>NZ_QFWT01000037.1 GCF_003144035.1 Vibrio albus | reverse complement strand
GTATGTTCAAACAACCAAGGTTTGTGTCTCTCATTATTTGAATGAGCGAGAGACATTTCGATTTTGCCGGACTCAAATATGAACAACATAATCATGCTATTCCCAAGAACACTTGAATGTGTTTGTTGGTACTTATCTTTCTCTAATAAAAGAGAGAAATAAGATTTGAGAACTTTTACAAACAATCTTCAAAAGATTGTTTTGTCAGCTTTCCAAATTGTTAAAGAGCAAAAGTTTTTTCTATGTAAAGAAAATAACCATTTTTAAAGATTCTGCTTTCTGTTTAAAGAAATAAGAACACTTAAAGATGGTGGAGCTATGCGGGATCGAACCGCAGACCTCCTCGCTGCCAGCGAGGCGCTCTCCCAGCTGAGCTATAGCCCCATCTGGAAAAGTTTTCCTTACTCTAAACTTATAAACCGTATCAATCTGTGTGGGCACTCATTGTGAGAATCGTTCGTTAAGGAGGTGATCCAGCCCCAGGTTCCCCTAGGGCTACCTTGTTACGACTTCACCCCAGTCATGAACCACAAAGTGGTAAGCGTT
>NZ_QFWT01000036.1 GCF_003144035.1 Vibrio albus | reverse complement strand
CCCAAGAACACTTGAATGTGTTTGTTGGTACTTATCTTTCTCTTATAAAAGAGAGAAATAAGATTTGAGAACTTTTACAAGTAATCTTAAAGATTACTTTGTCAGCTTTCCAAATTGTTAAAGAGCATGTATTCGTTTTCGGAAAAACAAACCATTTTTAAAGATTCTGCTTTCTAATTAAAAGAAATAAGAACACTTAAAGATGGTGGAGCTATGCGGGATCGAACCGCAGACCTCCTGCGTGCAAGGCAGGCGCTCTCCCAGCTGAGCTATAGCCCCATCTCGGATTGGTGGGTCTGAGTGGACTTGAACCACCGACCTCTCGCTTATCAGGCGAACGCTCTAACCACCTGAGCTACAGACCCATACCGAAAACTCTTCTATTAAACCTAATCAATCTGTGTGGACACTCATCGTGAGAATCTATCGTTAAGGAGGTGATCCAGCCCCAGGTTCCCCTAGGGCTACCTTGTTACGACTTCACCCCAGTCATGAACCACAAAGTGGTAAGCGTTCTCCCGAAGGTTAAACTACCTACTTCTTTTGCAGCC
>NZ_QFWT01000035.1 GCF_003144035.1 Vibrio albus | reverse complement strand
ACTTATGTAAGTGGGTTTCCCCATTCGGAAATCGCAGACTCAAGTGGCTTTTACTGCCTAATCTACGCTTATCGCAAGTTAATACGTCCTTCATCACCTCTGACTGCCAAGGCATCCACCGTGTACGCTTAGTCACTTAACCATACAACCCCAAGAGGTCTTGTATGTTCAAACAACCAAGGTTTGTGTCTCTCATTATTTGAATGAGCGAGAGACATTTCGATTTTGCCGGACTCAAATATGCTCATACAGTAAATGCATGAGCTCTTTTTATTTTACTTTTTTTTAAAAAAGTGAAAACAAAAAGCCAAGAACACTTGAATGTGTTTGTTGGTACTTATCTTTCTCTTATAAAAGAGAGAAATAAGATTTGAGAACTTTTACAAGTAATCTTAAAGATTACTTTGTCAGCTTTCCAAATTGTTAAAGAGCTATGCTCTAGGCTTTCGCCTAAACCATCAATCTGTGTGGACACTCATCGTGAAAATCGTTCGTTAAGGAGGTGATCCAGCCCCAGGTTCCCCTAGGGCTACCTTGTTACGACTTCACCCCAGTCATGAACCACAAAGTGGTAAGCGTTCTCCCGAAGGTTAAACTACCTACTTCTTTTGCAGCCCA
>NZ_QFWT01000034.1 GCF_003144035.1 Vibrio albus | reverse complement strand
TGCGATTTTTTCCATCAACAAAATGGGAGATAGCGAGAAGTCTCGTGCGCATCCTAGCATCGGATGCTGAACGAATGAGTTTGGGGAAGTCTGGGGTTGTCATATCAGCTCCTATTTGAAGCTGATATTAGATCATAAAATTAGTGCGATTGGTATTAGTGCGATTGGTATTACTGTGCTAAAAACGTAAAAAAGCCCTGTCATTTCTGACAGGGCTTTAATATAAGTGGCGGAGTGGACGGGACTCGAACCCGCGACCCCCGGCGTGACAGGCCGGTATTCTAACCAACTGAACTACCACTCCGCAGTGGTATCTTTTACTAAATAAAGTCTTAATCTCTAGATGCTTTATTTAGTTTTGCCTTCAGATTTTTCAAAATCTGAAAACATAAAGCAAGCCTGGCGATGTCCTACTCTCACATGGGGAAACCCCACACTACCATCGGCGCTATTGCGTTTCACTTCTGAGTTCGGCATGGAATCAGGTGGGTCCACAACGCTATGGTCGCCAAGCAAATTCTTGTTAAACTCGCCATTCAGGCCAGTTTAATAATCTGGAAAGCTGTTTTTTAAAGTCTCAATTCACACATTCAATGTTCTTACTTCGAGTCCATCAAAACCCCTTGGGTGTTGTATGGTTAAGCCTCACGGGCAATTAGTACAGGTTAGCTCAACGCCTCACAACGCTT
>NZ_QFWT01000033.1 GCF_003144035.1 Vibrio albus | reverse complement strand
AAATGCCCTAGAATCACATTCTTTGGCTGAGCCAACGGACTATCCGGAATACCAAACACAAGTACCGTGGTTGCTCCAAATGGTGCCATCAATAGCAAAGAATAACGGGGTCACCCATTAGCCAGCCGGGGTCAATAGGGGCGCAAAAAACTCTACCGAAATTTTTCGGCAATGTTTGGTTTCCACCCAAACACATAATTCGCGCCCTGATTTTCTATGTACGATGCAGCAGTATCATCCGCACCAGTCACCCATCTGGTTCTAGGCCTAATGGCCCCAAATGCTTACGCATTCCACAAAATCTTCGGTTCCACAAAACTGTCCAATAAAAGTCACAGTGTCTATGGCTCGGTTTCCCTGCCACCCCGGAAATGGCTCAGTTCGTGGGCGAATGATTGTTTAGGTGGCGGGACAGGGCATCCAATCAGAGTCTAGTGGTTCATACCAACCCCTGTGCGGGCTTACCCTGTACCGCCGAATTTCACCCGAAAGCGCGATTTACATCAAAGGGGATTTGCTCCTTAAGCATGTAATATACGGCTCTGGCGAGCTTATGAGCAACGGCTCGGATTGCCACTATCCCGTTTCTCTTTTGCCGTTTTCGCTCATAGAAAGCTTTGATTCGAGCGTCATATCGAACGGCAAAATGTGCCGCTTCCGAAAACACCCAGGACAAATATTTGTTGCCAGCTTTTTTGTTGCCTTCACCTTTCTTCTTGCCGTTACTTTCTCTGGTACTGGCAACACACCGACAGTACGAGGCGAAGTGGCCAACTTTTTTAAAGCGATGTAT
>NZ_QFWT01000032.1 GCF_003144035.1 Vibrio albus | reverse complement strand
GGCTCGGATTGCCACTATCCCGTTTCTCTTTTGCCGTTTTCGCTCATAGAAAGCTTTGATTCGAGCGTCATATCGAACGGCAAAATGTGCCGCTTCCGAAAACGCCCAGGACAAATATTTGTTGCCAGCTTTTTTGTTGCCTTCACCTTTCTTCTTGCCGTTACTTTCTCTGGTACTGGCAACACACCGACAGTACGAGGCGAAGTGGCCAACTTTTTTAAAGCGATGTATGTCCCCAATTTCAAGTAATATGGTTAATCCTAAAACGCTACCTATTCCAGCCATATTGGTGAGCAGCTCGTAGTTTTTCATTGGCTGAACCTGACTTAGTGCCGAAGCCTCAAGCTGTTTGATTTGCTGCGCTGTTATCCGATATACCGCCAAGTTGGCCTCGGCTGCTTGCCGCGTATACCCTTCCAAATAAGGAATGGTAAAGTGCTTTTTCTTAATTTCACTGCTACTGACACGAATACCGGTTTGACGCCAGATTTGATTCTGTATACAAGTCAGTTGCCGGGAAGCTGTCTGCACCAGCTGTTTTCGTCTTCGCAATAAGTCCCTGACTGGCCGCATTAACTCTGGATAGATATAGCCGGTTGGTAAGATACCCAACCTCATCAGGTGGGTGAGATATCGGGCATCATGTTCATCCCCGCTGTACTTAAGTCCATCGTACTGCTGAACCGCTGTTGTATTGACCAGTTTTACATCGAACCCCTTGGCCATTAGGCCATCAGCCAGCCAATACCAATTGAACGTAGATTCAACTGCGACAGCTTCAAGCTCTTCTTTAAATGGTTCCAATGCTCTGATAGTAAAAGATATATCATTGCCAAGGCGCTTTTGGTAAAGCACTTCATCACACTCATTAATGACGACAACCACATGATTATTTGAGTGCAGATCTATTCCACAGTACAGTGTCATAACAGCCTCCTCTTTTAGCCTGGTTAGCTAGGTTGGTGTAGCACCAACCGGGGAGGCTGGCTAGAGGATTATCAG
>NZ_QFWT01000031.1 GCF_003144035.1 Vibrio albus | reverse complement strand
ATACCAATCACACTAATTAACTGGTCAATATAGTCCAATCTCTAAAGCAGAGCGAAATGACTCTGCTTTTGTCTGCACAAAAACGATTCCAAGCACTACACAGCTTGTCGACAATATTGTCGTAACATTCAAAACACCTATTGGCTATTTCGTTCTGACGCAACCAACTCCATACCTGCTCTATTGGGTTGAGTTCCGGTGAATAGGGCGGTATATGAATGACCGTCAGGTTCTTAAATGAATCAGCAAGATAACTTTGATGCCAACTGGCTTGATCCATGATGACGACAGCATGTTTGCCTATGGGTGTTGATTGAGAAATGAGCCTGAGTTGCTCTTTCATTGCTTCCATGTTGCTCACCGGAACAACAATAGCTTCAGTTTCTCCGGTATTAACGCACACCGCTCCAAATAGGTACGCATATTCAAATTGCTGTTGTTGTACCGCTCTGGGGCGAGTCCCTTTTTCTGCCCATATTCGGGTTGTTGTATTGCGCTGGCCAAATCTGGCTTCATCTTGAAACCAGATTTGAACATCTTTTAAAGCAACATGTCCGGGGATCTTAAGGATCGTTTCTATTGGGAATTTTTTTAAAAGCCTCTTGGGCTTCTAGAGATTGTTTGGGATGCTTTGAACGTGTCGTAATCCAAACCAAATCAAGCTTTCTCAATATTTTATAGACACCAGAGAGGCTATAAGAAAGGCCAAATACTTCATTGATATACTCGATAATGTCGCTCCCCTGGAGCCTTCCACCTTCAGGCTTAATAGCATGAGTTGTGATATATCGCTTTAACTGGGATAGTTGTTCTTCAGTTAACCTTGGAGGGCGTCCGGTATGCTGCTTTTCTGTCAGTCCATCAATTCCATCTGTTAAATAAGCGGTAACCCATTTATTAACACTAGTGCGACTGACTTTTAAATAGTGAGCGATCTGAGTGCGATTTTTTCCATCAACAAAATGGGAGATAGCGAGAAGTCTCGTGCGCATCCTAGCATCGGATGCTGAACGAATGAGTTTGGGGAAGTCTGGG
>NZ_QFWT01000030.1 GCF_003144035.1 Vibrio albus | reverse complement strand
TGGGCTGCAAAAGAAGTAGGTAGTTTAACCTTCGGGAGAACGCTTACCACTTTGTGGTTCATGACTGGGGTGAAGTCGTAACAAGGTAGCCCTAGGGGAACCTGGGGCTGGATCACCTCCTTAACGATATGATTGTGCATTGATGAGTGTTCACACAGATTGATACGGTTTAAAAAAGTAAAGAGACACAGAGATAAAGATGTCCCGTTCGTCTAGAGGCCTAGGACACCGCCCTTTCACGGCGGTAACAGGGGTTCGACTCCCCTACGGGATACCATCTTTCTGTAAAAAGGGTCGTTAGCTCAGTTGGTAGAGCAGTTGGCTTTTAACCAATTTGTCACAGGTTCGAATCCTGTACGACCCACCATTTACAAAAAAAATGGGGCTATAGCTCAGCTGGGAGAGCGCCTGCCTTGCACGCAGGAGGTCTGCGGTTCGATCCCGCATAGCTCCACCATTTCCTTCCCCAAAGGAAATGCGAAAACACTCTGTGGGCGATTAGCTCAGTTGGGAGAGCACCTGCCTTACAAGCAGGGGGTCACTGGTTCGAGCCCGGTATCGCCCACCACTCTCTAAAGATTTTTGGAAACTCAGTCCAAACCAATAAGAATATTCAAGTTGGTTAGGATTTTTGTCGCCGAAAGTCGTTAGAAAGTGTCTTTCTTTAAATAGAAAATACTTTTGCTCTTTAACAATTTGGAAAGCTGACAAAGTAATCTTTAAGATTACTTGTAAAAGTTCTCAAATCTTATTTCTCTCTTTTATAAGAGAAAGATAAGTACCAACAAACACATTCAAGTGTTCTTGGGAACAACATTGTATGTTGTTCATATTTGAGTCCGGCAAAATCGAAATGTCTCTCGCTCATTCAAATAATGAGAGACACAAACCTTGGTTGTTTGAACATACAAGACCTCTTGGGGTTGTATGGTTAAGTGACTAAGCGTACACGGTGGATGCCTTGGCAGTCAGAGGCGATGAAGGACGTATTAACTTGCGATAAGCGTAGATTAGGCAGTAAAAGCCACTTGAGTCTACGATTTCCGAATGGGGAAACCCACTTACATAAGTAAGTATCTTGCACTGAATACATAGGTGTAAGAAGCAAACCGGGGGAACTGAAACATCTAAGTACCCCGAGGAAGAGAAATCAACCGAGATTCC
>NZ_QFWT01000002.1 GCF_003144035.1 Vibrio albus | reverse complement strand
CTAAAGGGTTGTCGTAGACTACGACGTTGATAGGCAGGGTGTGTAAGCGTTGTGAGGCGTTGAGCTAACCTGTACTAATTGCCCGTGAGGCTTAACCATACAACACCCAAGGGGTTTTGATGGACTCAAAGCAAGAACAGAATTGAATGTGTGAATGAGACTTAAAAACAGCTTTCCAGATTATTCTCTAGAAATAGAGATAAAGAATTTGCTTGGCGACCATAGCGTTGTGGACCCACCTGATTCCATGCCGAACTCAGAAGTGAAACGCAATAGCGCCGATGGTAGTGTGGGGTTTCCCCATGTGAGAGTAGGACATCGCCAGGCTTTAAATTTAGATCAAGCCCCAGCAGAAATGCTGGGGCTTTTTCGTTTTTAGCGTTCATAGTATTAAATGATATCAAACAAAAAAGCTCTCTGTTCTGAATAAATGTGCTTCCACAAGCCTCCCAAGACGTCCCCTGTTCGTATTCATTCTTTAAGTACACTCGTTCTCTCTATTATTTAAATCACCTGGTATGGATCACCTGGAGTCGTGATTTTTCCTGCTTGGTGCTATCGTTCATTAGGCAGGTTATTAGGGGGGGGGCTGTGCTTTGGTGGCTTAAAACGTGTTTATAGAGGCCGTAGAGGCTGATTGATCGTATTATAAGGGGATTTACGGCCTTATTGTTGGGGTGCTTATATACGCTATAGCTTGTGTTTATTTGGGCTAATAGGATAAAAAGCCCATTTGAGTATAGAAAAGCAACAAACGCACGATTTTTTGCAATTTTCTATTGACCCAAAAGCAGAAAAAACGTTTAATACACCTCGTTGCCCGGATAGCTCAGTCGGTAGAGCAGAGGATTGAAAATCCTCGTGTCGGTGGTTCGATTCCGCCTCCGGGCACCATATTTAAACTTATTGAAATACGAATGTTTAATAAGTTAAATGAAAATATAGTGCGCCGACTTAGCTCAGTAGGTAGAGCAACTGACTTGTAATCAGTAGGTCACCAGTTCGATTCCGGTAGTCGGCACCATTTTTCATTAAAGAGTTTATTCCCCCTTAGTTCAGTTGGTAGAACGGCGGACTGTTAATCCGTATGTCGCAGGTTCGAGTCCCGCAGGGGGAGCCACTTTCCCATCGAATGTTTGTTAGCATTTAATTGGAAACGGAGCCGACTTAGCTCAGTAGGTAGAGCAACTGACTTGTAATCAGTAGGTCACCAGTTCGATTCCGGTAGTCGGCACCATTTACTAAATTTATTTAGTAAACACATTCTATTCCCCCTTAGTTCAGTTGGTAGAACGGCGGACTGTTAATCCGTATGTCGCAGGTTCGAGTCCCGCAGGGGGAGCCACTTTCCGAAAGCCCGGTGATTAATCACCGGGCTTTTTCCTTTCTAAAGATCTTCATAATGCACTGAATGTTCTTATTTTGTGATGTTTTTGGCAACACGCAGATGTAAAGATTATTAGCGCGATAGACACGAAATATGCTATTATTCAACGCTAATCTGTCTATGGTGATAATTTTCACTGGTTTTTTAATTGGTAAGTGTACTGGAGGACTCAATGGCTGTAGCTGCCAATAAACGTTCTGTGATGACTTTATTCTCAAGCGCATCCGATATGTATAGTCATCAGGTTCGTATTGTTCTGGCCGAAAAAGGGGTAAGTGTTGAAGTCGAGTTAGTGGATGAAGCTAATTTGCCAACCGAGCTGATCGAGCTTAACCCATATAAATCAGTACCGACTCTGATTGACCGTGAACTTGCACTGTATGATTCTAAGATCATCATGGAGTATCTTGATGAGCGTTTCCCTCATCCGCCGCTGATGCCTGTGTACCCTGTTGCTCGTGGTAGCAGCCGTTTGATGATGTATCGCATCGAAACCAACTGGTATTCACTGGCCAGAAAGATCATGGCTGGTAATGGAGAAGAAGCTGAGTCTGCCCGTCAGAAGCTACGCAATGACCTCCTGACCCTTGCGCCAATCTTTGCAGAATATGAGTACTTCATGAGTGAAGAATTCAGCCTGATTGATTGCTACCTGGCCCCGCTTCTTTGGCGTTTGCCTGAAATGGGTATTGAGCTGACAGGACCTGGATCAAAAGAAATCAAAGTTTATATGAATCGAGTGTTTGAAAGGGATTCATTCCTGGCTTCTCTGACCGAAGTTGAACGTGAGATGCGTCTGGCTCGCTAATGGATATTGAGAAGATGACTCCTCGCCGCCCTTATATGCTGCGGGCATTTTATGAGTGGCTGGTTGATAATGAATTGACTCCTCATCTTGTCGTTGATGCCACAATGCAAGGTGTTCGTGTCCCGACGGAATTTGTTCAGGATGGACAGATCATTTTGAATCTGGCTCCCAGAGCGGTCGGTAATCTGGAAATGGGCAATGAAGCGGTTACCTTTAATGCCCGTTTTGGTGGTAGACCACATTCGGTTATTGTGCCTCTGTACGCTGTTCAGGCTATCTATGCGCGAGAAAATGGCGCTGGTACTATGTTCGAGCCTGAAGATGCTTATATGGACGAGTATAACGACGAGGCTGAAATTTCAGAGTTTGATGATGAATCTGGTGATTTTCTGAATGAACCGGATGAACACCTTCAACAGAGTGTTTCTTCAGAAGATGAAGCACCAAGACCGAAGAAAGGTAAGCCGACGCTTCGAGTCGTAAAGTAGTTAATTCTATGCAGTCTCAATAATAAAAAAGCAGCGATGATTCGCTGCTTTTTTCATTTTACCTATTTAGCTGTAGCAATAGATAACTAGCTTTCATCCTTTTCCTGATAACTACCGACCTCTACCGGCTCAATATAAGGGATAACCTCAGTTTCCTGAGCTGAATCCGAGGCGGTTGGTTTAGTCGGGTTCTGAACCTTGAGATCTGATATTGGCGCGGGTTCCTCATTCACCGGAGTGTCGCTAACAGCGTCTTCCTGTGTGGTCGTGGTGGTATAGCGGAACCCTTTAATGACCTGTTTCACCCCGGAAATATTCCGGGCGATGTTAATGGCAACATCAGCCTGTTCCCGGGTGACTAGCCCCAGCAGATAGACCTGTCCGAGTTCCGTATAGACCTTGATTTTAACCCCTTGCAGTTCCTTCTTGGTTAACAGGTTGGATTTTACTTTAGTGGTAATCCACACATCATGACTGATATCGCTCATAGTCGGCAGGTCACGAACTTGAAGTTGATTGTTGACTGACTTGACCCCGTCTATTTTAAATACCTGCTGGGTTAAAGTGCTTTTTATCGGCTGGTTCACTGCTTGTCCGATCAGAAGGACGTCTCCGCCATACGAACTGGCAGTGACTCTTGCCTGAGTATTGAAAGGGGCTTTGTTACCTAGCCCGGTGACCTCCAGCTCGATCATATTATCGTCAAGAATCTCTTTACTGCTACGACTGTCTGTAACGACATTCGCGGTCGCGGCGGCCCCGGCAATAAATGCTCCGGCACAGCCAGTCAGGTATACAGAAAAAACAGGGATAAGCAGAACGCGTATAAGCGGTTTCATGAATAACTACTCCTCGTGCGATGGGAACAGTACCTGATCAATCAGATCGCACAGACAGTGAAGGGTGACCATGTGGATCTCATGGATCCGGGCCGTTCTTTGTGATGGGATCCGGATTTCAACATCGTTTTCGCCCAGTAGCCCGGCCATCTCACCACCATCTTTGCCGGTAAGCGCAATGATAGTCATATCCCGGGTTACAGCTGCTTCCATGGCTTTGATGATATTTTTGCTGTTACCACTTGTGGACAGGGCCAGCAGTATATCGCCAGTTTGTCCCAATGCCCTTACCTGCTTGGAAAAGATTTGATCATAATCGTAGTCGTTAGCGACAGCGGTCAGCGTGGTATTATCCGCGGTAAGCGCCATAGCCGGAAGGCTGGGACGCTCTGTTTCAAAGTGATTCAGAAGACAAGAGACAAACTGCTGTGCATTGGCCGCAGAACCACCGTTACCGCAGCAGAGAATTTTATTGCCATTAAGCAAGCTACTGACCATTGCCTGGGCCGCATGGGTGATAACATCTGGCAACGAATCGGCGGCGACTATCAGTGTTTGAATACTTTCACTAAAATTTTCTTTAATGCTGTCTTGCATGGTTATTCCTGAGTTATTGCATTTTTTATCCAGTTAATATCTTCGCCTTGCTGATGGATAGCGACGACATCAAACCGAAAGTCGGTTGTATAGGGGGAGAGTCCCTTTTGACTTAGCCACAGGTAAGCGGTTTTAATCAATCGCTGTGACTTTCTGTAAGTAACAAATTCTGCGGCATGTCCGAAACTTGTTTGCTTACGATATTTGACTTCAACAAATACGATGCATTGTTTGTCTTGCATTATAAGATCAATTTCACCGCATTTGGCGGTGAAATTTTTCCCAATAAACGTTAGTCCCTGGCGCTTCAGATAACGTTTCGCCAGAGACTCATATTGGTTGCCTATCGCTCTACGGCTGAAGAGCATTAAACTCAGCCCATTTTATTTCCCGCTGAACAACACACTGATCATCAATGCTCAGAGTACCGGTTTCCCCTTTGACCCGATAATCAGGGTCCACTTTCATCTGAGGGAGTTCATTGATCAGCCGATAAGCGTCCATTCCCAGAGCCATAAGACGTTTTTCATCATTACTTTGGTTTGGCCACAAGTGGGTTAGCTGGTTGTTAAAATGAGCATTGCTTTCCGTGAGTAGTGGGATATCACTAAAGGTGACACCAGAAAGATCCTCAAACTGTCGATCACCGCCGGTGTTACTGTGCGAATTTGCAAACAGCTTAGGAGGTCTGGCATCAGGGTTAACGGCTACCTCGATGAACGGTTTGATCAACGTCAGATCAGCGCTGCTGGCATTAATATAGACCGCATCAATATCTCTGCGGCTGCGAGGCTGGCTTTCGATATTGGAGCCCAGCAGGTTTTCCATCTGAACAATGCGGGACTGACTCTCTTTCAGGCCGAATACACTATTGATATTCTGCTGCAGTTGACGGCGGTTTCCATAGTAACTGACCGCGGCCTGATTACGGCTATATTTTTTCCATTCATCCTGGAAAGCGATCGCAATTCTTTCACCGTAGCTTCCTTTTGGAGTGAGAATTAATGGATACCGGAAGCCTTGAGAAAACAGATGCCGGGCCCCCTGAGCAACTTCCTGTTCCGGGGACAAAGTCAGATAGCAGGTTTCTGAGTCAACATTGATATCATCAGGGAAGTTCAGAGCCAACATCGGGATACGGTACTCTTTTTCATTCTGAATAGCCTGTAGCTGCTCAATATTATCTTTGATCAGAGGACCGATAACAAAGTCGATATTCTTTTCATCCAGCTCCTTTCTCACGTCTGCTATTGCGTTAGCATTCGTATCTATCACGTTCAGTATGGCATCATCTTCCCGTGTCGTATCATCCATCATGGCCAGCAGGAATCCATTCCGTACCAACTCGGCTTGTTTAGCATATTTACCGGTCAGAGGCAGAAGCAGGGCTGTGTTCTTCGGCTGAACAATTTCAAGATCGAGAATGTCCTGGATATCTGCCGGAATATAAAGAGCGGCAGGATGCTGAGGGTTCTCCTGCATCCAGCTTTCCAGAGCGGTTTTGAGCTGCAGAACGTTATCACTCATTGTCTGCATATACATGGCAAGCCTTAACCAACCCGCCAGTTCGGTCTCGTCCGGCGTGGCAGAAAAGTTCGCAATTTCATACTGTGAGAGCTGAGAGAGGTTTGTCCACACCTGAGTAGCCACATTCTTCTGTTCTGACTCTGGCAGGTAAGAAGACAACTGCAGCCACTCTCGGCTGACACTGAAATAGCGTTCCAGCCTGGTTAGCATCTGAATGCGTAAATAATGGTAGTCTGTCCACTGATCATCAGGTAGTTTCCACCAGGGTTGGAAAGTCAGCTGTGCAAGCGCATCTTCCGTTTGTCCTTCGGTAAAGAGCAGCTCCGCACGGGCTAATTGCCATTCCGCTTGTTGTATCTCTGTCAGATTCTGTTTTGCCAGTCTTTTTATCAGCAGAACGGCCTGACGAGTATTGCCTTCCTTTAGATCCGCTTTAAGAGCCATGATCAGCCAGTCATTCTGCAGGCTGCTCTGAGTCGTATCGGCTTTCATTAGGTAAACTTGTGCGGATAGGGTTGGCTCAGAAGTGATATCAACCGTTTCCGGCTCTGGTGGCTTGGAAGAACAGGCTGCCAGAGTGATTGCCAGTGCGATAGGAGTCAGCAGACGTGATACACTGCTTGCTTTGCTGGCAATTCGGTTTATTTGACCAAATTGCTGATGATGTGTTCGCTTATGCTTGATTCTAGCCATGAGTTCTTAATCAACTATGTGTAAAATTGTCTCTATATTAATCGTTGAAGTGATGGTAAACAAATGACAGATAACAAAACCTTCCCGTCAGAGATCCCAACTCTCTATATTGTACCTACCCCAATCGGTAATTTAGGGGATATCACTCAACGTGCTTTGGATGTTTTATCTTCTGTTGATGTGATTGCTGCAGAAGATACCCGTCATACCGGAAAGCTGCTGTCTCACTTTAATATTCAGACAAAAACGTTCGCGCTGCATGACCATAATGAGCAACAGAAAGCTCAGATGTTAGTCGACCGCCTACTGCAGGGTCAAACCATCGCTCTGGTGTCTGACGCAGGCACTCCTCTTATCAGTGATCCAGGATACCATCTGGTCAGTCAATGTCGTCAGGCGGGTGTTAAAGTTGTTCCACTTCCGGGCGCTTGTGCGTTTGTGACTGCGTTAAGTGCATCTGGTCTGCCTTCGGATCGTTTTAGCTTTGAAGGCTTTCTGCCTGCGAAAAGCAAAGGTCGTCGAGATAAATTTACTGAAATAGAAAAAGCGGAACGTACCTGCATTTTTTATGAGTCTCCTCACCGGATCATGGACTCTCTGCAGGATATGCTGGCGGTATTGGGACCAGAGAGAGACGTTGTACTGGCCCGGGAGTTAACCAAAACCTTTGAAACCATTCAGGGGATGCCTTTGGGCGAGCTGATTGACTGGATTAACGAAGATGATAACCGTAAGAAAGGAGAAATGGTTCTGTTGATCCATGGTTATCGTGAGAGTGAAAGTGAAGCGTTTTCACCGGAAGCCATTCGTTTGTTAACGTTATTAGTGAAAGAACTGCCACTGAAAAAAGCGGCAGCTATTGTGGCTGAAATGCACAACCTGAAAAAAAATGCGCTGTATAAGTGGGGACTGGATAACCTGGAATAAAGGAATCTTTGTTGCCCCGAGGCTGATGTTCCTATACAATCCGCCACCGGAACTGACCGGGTAGTCGCTGCTTCGTTGATGTCCCTTCTTTCTTATGATTGGGGGAGACTGTCGAAGGGGAGGAAAGTCCGGGCTCCATAGAGCAGGGTGCCAGGTAACGCCTGGGGAACGAGAGTTCACGACAAGTGCAGCAGAGAGAAGACCGCCGATGGCCCGATTTCTTCGGAACGGGCACAGGTAAGGCTGAAAGGGTGCGGTAAGAGCGCACCGTGCGGCTGGTAACAGTCCGTAGCAGGGTAAACTCCACCCGGAGCAAGACCAAATAGGCCCCCACACAGCGTGGCTCGCGTTAGGGGGCGGGTAGGTTGCTTGAGCCAGTGAGCGATTGCTGGCCTAGACGAATGGCTACCACCGCGTCAGCGGTACAGAACCCGGCTTACAGGTCAGTTCCCCTTATTCTAAGTTGTTGTTTTCTAAGGTGAATGTGCTCCTTGCTTACTCCTAGACGGAGTTTGCTACACGATGCAGTACATTCAGCTTAGGAACAATACCTTTCATTTTCGATTGAAAGTCCCTCAACATCTTCATTCCCTTACATGTCGTAAAGAGCTCACATGCTCTCTCAAAACCAACTCTTATTCTGTCGCTTGTTCAATGGTGGCACCCAAACTGTCTTTGATTACCAGCCTAGGTCATATGGCTGTGTCCGACGAGGCCGAACTTGAAAGCCTCTTTGATGAGATAACTAACTTCACCGGCATAAGAGCCTGTAGAACTCTCAGAGCGCGCCGGATGCGTTCTCAGGTGCAGAACGATAACCAGAATTCACAAGCCGACACAGAGCTTTACAGCGCACTAGAAGCACTACTCTCAACGCGACTGGATGCCGATTCGGCTAACGGTATCAGGATTAACTTGTCTAACCTGTTGAGCGCAGCCAAACCGACAGAAAGCCAGCAAACGGAACCAGAACCAGCACAAGAGCCGACACTAGTTTTGACTGAAGCATGGCGGCGATATGTCAACTTTAAGGACTGGACGGATAAGGACGCCAAGAACAACCATAACTACTATCTCTTCCTGCTGGCTCACTGGGGCAATGTCGATGTTTCCACTATTAAGAAGAAGGATCTCCGTGAGGCGCTATCTCGCTTCTCTCGCATGCCGAAAGGTAACAGAAAGCCTTACAACAAGATGACTGTTGGTGAGCGCTATGTGGCTTCTGAGGCTGATTTGCCTGATAGCGAACAAGTGAGTCCGACGACGATTAAACACCTTCTCAAGCTGTTACAAAGCTTTTTCAGCTCCTTCCTGACCAATGAGCTGGATGTCTTCGATAAGTCTCCTACTGACGGCATACGCGTTGAGGCATCAGGCAACCGCTACGGTGTCTATACCGATGATGAAGTGGCTGTCATCAAAGAGTTTGCACTGAAGCAGACGGATTGCTGGAAGAAGTGGACTCTGCTGCTGGGTATCTATACCGGGGCTAGAGCTGGTGAGGTGACCAAGTTCCTCAGAGATGGCGTGAAGTTTGATAAAGAAACCGGACGACATTACTTTGAACTGAAAGAAGGTAAGACGGTGAATGCCATCCGGAAAGTACCAGTCCATAAGGAACTTGAGCGGCTTGGTGTCGGCGAGATCTCCGGGATAATCGTCAAGAACAAGGCGACTAGTCACTGGATGACCAAAACCTTAGAGGCTCTCGGTTTACCGACCGTAGACATTGAAGGAAACAAGCGGCTGTATCACAGCTTCCGGCACACATTCATTACCAAGGCGGTTTCGAAAGGCTGTCAAATGGAACAGGTACAGGAAGTTGTTGGTCACAGTAAGCGGGCTGGGATAACGAGCCGGTACATTCACAAGCTGAGGTTAGAGGACTTGCTGCCTGTTATAGATTGTATCGAGTATTAGCTGTTGGTGAATTGAATTGGGCAAAGTTCGAGAGGTGCGGCACTGTAGTTTACCTGTGTTATTGATTATAATGTGTTCAATTAATCTCATATGAGGTCAGGAGATGACTGGACGTAAGGCAATACCCCCGAAGGTAAAACAACTGTTAAGACAAGAGGTTGGTTTCGGCTGTCCTGTAAGGGGATGCGGAAATCCATACCTGGAGTATCATCACTTTGACCCACCAGTGAACATTCGGCCACACAATGACCCTGAAGGAATGATAGCGCTATGTGCTCAGCACCATAAAAAAGCAGATGGAGGAGCTTATACGGTAGAACAGTTACATGCTCTGAAAAAGGATAAAGCTAACGCAGCACATGTCAAAGGAAACTTAGACTGGCTCCGACGCGATTTACTGGCGGTAGTTGGAGGTAACTTTTATTATGAAACACCAAGAATCATAGAGGTTGATGGTATTGAAGTCGTCTCTCTTCATCGGGATGAGGATGGATACCTTCGGCTTAGCGTTAATATGCTGAGTTTGTTACCTCAAGAGCGAATCATTATTGAAAGTAATTCTTGGGAGAGGATAGGGAATCCTTTGGACTTGAGATCTCCTCCTCAAGGAAAGGAACTAGAAGTTATGTATTCGAATGGTGATTGTCTGCATCTTCGGTTCATTGAATTGGATAGTCTGGAATCAGCGATTAAACGATACTCAACAGATATCTTTAAATCTCTAAGTTTTCCAATTACTGCGGTAGAGGTTAATTTTAGCGTCGCAGGTACAAACATTAATCTGACACCAACGTCGACAACACTTGGCGGTCTTCAAATGACAGGTAGTATGATGTCTAGGTGTGGAACAGGAGTATGTTTGCGGACAGGTACCAAGTGGCTACAAAATTCCAAAGTACAGACAAAATCAGCCGATCGAGTTGTTGATGTTTCTGACAATGTTCTTCGAGTGGACTTCCGACGCTCGTAGCTTATTGTGGCTATCCCAAATTACTGAAAAAAATCTAAAAGCCCATATATCTATAAGGATTTCCAATATTACCCCCATGCCCGTACCCAAGGGGTGGGAGCATCTTCCTGCCCTGACACACGGAACAACTTAAAGCACCGACGTTAAGCCGTGCAGAAGACGGGTAGCAGCGGCCTTACTTCCGTTCTAATACAATCCCTTAGCTCAGTTCTACCGCCTCACCAGCAGGCTCAGGCTACATAACTCATAAACCACCGTTTGTCGGCTTATGAAGTGAGCTATGCGTCGCGCGACCTACAGCTAGGAGTTGAGCCTTATCGGCTGGGTCAATTAGTCTGAGGGTACTTATCGACCTTCAGGACAGACTCATGAGCCACAGAACCTACTTTTACTGCCGGGTATCGACTACAGAACAAACGACAGCTAACCAAGTTCAGGCCTTTAAAGACAAAGGTTATGACGTGAACGAGCAGTTTGTAGTTGAGGACAATGTATCTGTCTTGGTTCCGGCTTTGGCTCGAAAGGAGTTCAACTGCATGGTTGAGCACAAACTAGCTTCTGGTGATACGCTGGTGGTGTTGAAGCTTGACCGACTTGGCAGAGATAATATCGACGTTCAGAAGACAATAGATATGCTTATCGAAAAGGGTATCAACGTGCATTGTCTCGATTTACCAGTCAAGGACTTATCGACGGCTGAAGGAAAGCTGATGCTTCAGACGTCCCGTGCTTTTGCTGAGTTCGAGCATAACCGGATACGTGAATGGACAGCTGAAGGGCAGGCTAGAGTCAGAGCTAAGGGGCGGACAATCGGCAGACCAAAGAGAGTGACACCGGAGAAGGTCTGGGAGCTGTGGAAACAGAAGCATTCCATTGTCTCCGTTGCCAAGGCGCTGGACATATCCATATCTTCAGTGGAACGTCTAAAAGCGCAAGCTGAGAATCAAATAGCAAGGAAGCTTTGGGAAATGAGGAGGCTTCCATTATCAAGGGCAGAACAAGCTCACAAGCTTGGCATACCTGTCTCAGTGTATCAGCGCTTTCTTACCTTGGCTAAAAGACTATGTGCATACGAGATTATAGAACTGAAACGGGAGCAACAGCTAACAGATAAGGAGGTAGCAGAAAAGCTGAGGATGAATCCTGAATCAGTTCAGCGCCTGCAAGCACTAATGACTTTGCCAGAGCAAGCACCAGCAGGGTAATATGCCCTTTATACTGTTATTAGGGAGGCTTTCGGTTTCCCTTTCCTTCCTGTCTCCTTTTCTTAGTTACACTCTTCCGGTCAGTCTCATTCCGTAGCTACTCCAGAACGATCTGTAAGCCATTCTCAGAGCTTCTAAACCATCAGCAGCCATTCCATCGGGGTTTATCTCAGGAGATCTCTGGAGATCACTCAGGAGGTTTCCTGTAGGCGTTACCTATTCACTCTATCCGCATAATCAATCAGACGACCTATAGGGGGAAGCCCGAAAGTTATCGCTTTCACCGCTTCTCTTTCTTGCGCCTTCTCTGGCTATCTCATTGGATTTCGTGTTGTCTCGTAAAGTATACCTTTGTGAGATGTCTCGAGTTTCGTTTAATGGTGTCTCATAAAGTTTGACTTTTGATTGTTGAGATATAAGGATGGAAACCTCTAAAGATTTAATGAGACGGTGATGATTAGGATGACTACGCACGACAATACTGACAATGTAACTACCGAGTTAGCTCCATTAGCAAGGCGAGTTAAGGCTATCGCTTTATCAGATTGCTCTATAGAAGAAGGAAGGCGATTAGTTAAAGAGCTTATGCCGCCAATGGAAAGTCCTGACCATTACATGTACGGTGATGATGTTCTTGAAGCATGGAATGTTGTTGTTGGTATTGGTGTTAATAAGAAGAGTTATCAAGAAAAAAGTCGCGAAGACTTTAAAGAAGACTGTCTTAATCTATCTAAGCTCTTCCATGAGGCTGAATCAGCAATAGGTTATCGAGTGGAGGATGACAATGATGGTGATAGTTTACTTTCTGAGACATATGAGACTGTTAATACTGTGTCAGAGCCACTTAATGAGACGTTTGAGACACCATGTGCGCATACAGGTCAGCACATTGGCTACATCCGTGTATCTACTGTAGACCAGAAGACAGACCGTCAACTTGCAGGCGTTGAACTGGATAAGCGTTATGAAGAGAAGGTGTCAGCTAGCACAATCAAACGTCCTCAACTCGAAGCTGCTAAAGACTTCTGTCGTGAAGGCGATACGCTGCATATCCACAGCTTAGACCGCGTATGTCGTTCAGGTGCGGGAGATGCCGTGTCATTGGTCGAAGAGATGAATGCCAAAGGTGTCACGATAGTCTTCCATAAAGAGGGGATGACCTTCTCAAACCATTACGGGGCAATGAATGCTGCTCAAAAGGGCGTTCTGTCTATCCTTGCCAGCGTAGCAGAGATGGAACGTGGTCTTATCCGTGAGCGTCAGCTTGAAGGCATAGCTGTGGC
Source organism: Vibrio albus (assembly GCF_003144035.1). Lineage (GTDB taxonomy): Bacteria > Pseudomonadota > Gammaproteobacteria > Enterobacterales > Vibrionaceae > Vibrio > Vibrio albus. Next base: position 547,739 of record NZ_QFWT01000002.1, on the reverse strand, counting down.
AAAAGCAAAAGGAAAGCATATGGGACGCCCGAAAGGCTCTAAGGTCTCGAAGGCTGATGTTGTTGCCGCACTTGAGGCAGGGAAGCAGGAAGAACTGACAAAGGCGCAGGTCGCAAAGAAGCTGGGTATAGGAAGGGCGACGCTATATCGGATACTAAATCAGTAGCTCTTACGCTCTCATCATCAGGGAGGCTTTCGGTCTCCCTTTCCTTCCAGTATCCCTTTCTTAGTTACACTCTTCCGGTCAATCTCATTCCGTAGCTACTCCAGAACGATCTGTAAGCCATTCTCAAGGCTTTTAAACCACCAGCAAGCTTATCTCAGTAGGTAAGCCCGAAACCTCAAGACACCTACCGACCAGATCGGAAGCATTGTTAGGTCATTGTTAATAGAACGACCTATAAGAACAACGTAAGTTTGTTAATGAAATGGTCATTCCACACCTACTAAGAAGAAACAAGCTTAAAGCATCCAACTGTGAACGCTGGTGCTAGGTACTTTAAGCAGCTTTCAGCTCTTTCTCTTCTGCTGATTCATCTTCAAAAGCAATCACGTCTTAAAGCAAAACGACAAATTACTCAAGGTAGAGCTCAGAACAGTGTTTCCTTGAGTAGCATGCCAGCCAAACAACATCGTTTCACTCGTCGTATTACACAGAGCCGTCTTTATATAGGTGTGCAAATGGCGACATTTAATTGAATAAAAAGTAACCACGCCCGAAGGAGGTCACTATTATCAACAAGCAAAACTACTTTGATGCATTGCATGAAGCTGTCTCTCAAGATGGGGCGCTTAAAGCGAATCATGTTCTACTGCTAACCACCATCTTATCCAAGACGAACAAAGACCTTGAAGCAGTGGCGTCTTACGAGCAACTGGCAAAGTGGACAATGATTGGAGAGCGGACGTTAAAGAGTCTTGTAAAAGGACTGGTGGATGAAGGTTGGCTGACGTACCAGAAAGGTAATACAGGGTATGCCAATGTCTACCAGATCGCTCTAGCTAAGTTACGCCCTCATGCCAAGTACTATCTTCCTGAGGCTCAGAGTAAGGTCTGTAAGTACAAGTTCGGCAAGAGGGAACTAAAAGCCTTATCACTTGAGTTCAACACCAAGAATCGTCCACGATTCCTACGTGAAGACGAGGACATCTCGATACTGGAAGCTGGAACTTACTTTGTGAAACCGAACGACAGCAAAGTGTATCTGGTACGAGACGATGAAAAGCGCCGTTATGCGGTTAGCATGGATGAACTCAGTGACTTTGAACGAGCTTACGCTTCACGTATAGATAATGACTTTGAGATGCCAGTCGTTCTGACAGATGTAGAGCTAAAGGCATTAGACGAAGCGAACAACATGCGAAAACCATTCCGTCAGTGGGAGGACTTCTCTGATGAAGAGCGTGACGCATGGATGTCCAGCCCGTATCGAAACATAAAACGTAAGATAGCTCGTCAATCTCATTGTCATTACGTCTACATTAACTATCGCATATCACGCATTACCAACATCTACCGTATCACACCGATGCCCACTTAAACCGTAGTACCGAAGCTACACATCACTAACCCGTCTCTTTCCGATAGTTCTCTCGGTTACTCCGCTCACAGCAATGCTTTAAGGTTGCGTGACGGGTGGCTGTGGGTGGACTTCGGGTAGCTGAGAGACTTATCAGAAGGAAACAAACCTTATTAAACTACAACTAACTAAAAGCCTGTTCTTAGGAGCAGATCCATATCAATACACCATCTACAGGCAGAAAGGTAAACGTCTCATGCCTGAACGCTTCTTTCCCAAACTAGAGCAAGTTGCTCAGTGGCTCGTTAACAATGCCTTAAGGGGAGAACTCGGTGCAGGAGGTGATGCAGCAACAGAGGCATGTAATGACATTACTTATCTGGCAGAACAGCTCACGCACCACGTTTACACACTAGAACGGACGCTTAAAGCTTCTGCTTCGAGCATATCGAAGGAGGTGGCATGACAGAACACCACATCTACACCGACGGAGCTGCACCGAACAACGGTAACTGCATTCAAGGTGGCGTAGGCGTCGCAATCTACGACAAAGAGCATCATCTAATTGGCACTTGTAAGGATACGGTACGACTCTTCGGAGGAACCACGACTAATGTCCGTTGTGAGATGCTGGCTCTTATCGCTGGTCTCGAACGCAGTAGCGGCAACGACATCATCTACACTGACAACGACATGCTGGTTAAAGGCTACAATCAGTGGCTTGATGGCTTGATGGCTGGAAAGCTAGGGGCTGGCGGAAAAGCAAGGGAGCTGTTAAGAACGTTGACCTATGGAAGCGCATTGATGAACTCCGTGAACAGCGACCGTCAGCAAGTGTGAAGTGGGTAAAGGGGCACAGCGGCAATGTTGGCAATGAGCTGGCTGATAAGCTGGCGTCTGAAGCTGCACGAGGGCTGTAGCTAAACGCAAACGCTCTCACATACAAGGAAAGGCTGAAAGCTGGCTACGTGCTGGCTCTCGGTCTACCTTCTGCTTGTATATTAGCGATATCTAATGCTAGGTGGCTGTTACCCTGCCTTTAATCTATGGCTCATTTATAGCCGATATCATTAGCATTCGCGCCATCTGGCTGGCGTCTTCTTGTCTGTGAAGTGCGCCGTCTTTTTGCTACACCGTTTGCTACACGATTTGCTACACGCAGGTCGGGTTCGGTATGTTTAAGACACAGTGATTACCCGGAGTTAAAAGCCCGGAGCAAGACCAAATAGGCCCCCACACAGCGTGGCTCGCGTTAGGGGGCGGGTAGGTTGCTTGAGCCAGTGAGCGATTGCTGGCCTAGACGAATGGCTACCACCGCGTTAGCGGTACAGAACCCGGCTTACAGGTCAGTTCCCCTTACTCAATAAGGTGTTGATTGCTAAGTTAAATATGATTTTTGTGCTTGTTGTTACACCAACTTTGCTACACAAAACGGTACATTTGGCTTTAGGAATCAACACCTTTTCTTTTGGGGCTTAGCTTACTGTTTCTGTTTATTCCATATCTTCCGCCATATTGACTTCTGCTGTGTCGAATTTTTCGCCAGACCATCCCTTGTTATTGAACCCTTCTGAAAATATGCTGTCACTATTGCTGATACAGTATGTTGTGTTGTTATGGCTGTTTTTCAGGAGCATAAGTCGTGTTTGAGTCGTTTTTTCCAAAGCCTAAGTTATTCTTTTTCAGTTTCGCTTTCTGGTCATTGTTATGTGTCATCGGCTGGTATGCCGCTATTCAGGGGATGGGGGGAGATTTAAGTCTGGCTTCCTGGGTTGGAATAGAATACCCCGCCCAACTAGCCGCCGATGCCCCTACGGCAGCCCGAGTTCAGTTTCAGTTATCAACAGAGACAGCGGTAAATGCCTGGCTGTACCAGTATATGGCAATCTGTTATGTGTTGTTTATCGGCTGTTGGATAAAACTGGGTAAGCAGAAGTGGGCTAAATGGTCGGTGGTTGGTTCAGCTCTGATCGTCTTTATTACCTGGTTTCAGGTGGAAGTGAGTGTCATGCTGAATGAGTGGTACGGGGATTTTTATAACCTGATCCAGAAAGCGTTATCCTCCCCCAACAGTATCACGCTGGATGAGTTCTATTCCGAATTGTCTACCGTGATGGTGATCCTGATGGTTGCCATTATGGTCGCGGTCTGTAACTCCTTTTTTGTCAGTCATTACGTATTTCGCTGGCGTACCGCAATGACAGACTACTATACCTCCAAATGGGCTCAGGTCCGGCATATCGAAGGGGCTTCACAGCGTATTCAGGAAGATACTATGCGCTTTGCCTCTATTATAGAAAGCCTTGGCGTGAGTTTTCTGAACTCTATTATGACACTGATAGCGTTTCTGCCTATTTTATGGGGATTGTCCGGGCATGTGAAATCATTGCCTCTTATCGGCGAAGTGCCGCAGGCCCTGGTGTTTGTCGCTATTTTGTGGTCTATTTTTGGTACATTACTTCTGGCTATGGCCGGGGTGAAGCTTCCGGGGCTTGAGTTTAAGAATCAGAAAGTCGAAGCGGCTTACCGTAAAGAGCTCGTTTATGGTGAGGACAATGAGCATCGGGCTCAGCCGGTGACATTGTCTGAACTGTTCAGCAATGTCCGACATAATTATTTCAAACTTTACCTTCACTATGTGTATTTCAATGTCGTGCGGTATGGTTATCTTCAGTTTGGTGCTTTTGTGCCTATGATAGCGCTGGCACCGTCTATTGTGGCTGGGGCATTTACGCTTGGAGTGATGCAGCGCATTCTGAATGCCTTTAATCAGGTTGAAAGCTCTTTTCAGTATCTGGTGAACTCCTGGACGACGATTGTTGAGCTTCTGTCCATTTACAAGCGCCTGAAAGCCTTTGAAGAGGCCGCCTCCGCTGACTCTGATAACGTCGCAGTACAGGAAGCGTATCAGGAGGGATAGCATTTTGAGCCACAGGAGGTTTAGGAATTGCTGGTACTCGACCAGAAGCTTGTTGTGGTATACTTATGAGTTATTATTTTGCCCACTGCCATACTTTTGTTCACTGTAATACAACACTGTTGTTTGCGGTGACATAGCAGCAGTGGTTTTTTGTTTATTAAGCGGCAAGAGTGTGAGAACACTGCCAGTATTGACAGAGAATTTACCCGCAGGGTGAGCTGCATTCTGGTCTCTTACCGACAAATACAATAATCTAACTGATTAACTAGGCCCTTCTGGGGAAAATGAGTGCACACCATGACTGAATCTTTCCAACATATCTCTGTTCTTTTGCATGAATCAATAGAGGGGCTGGCAATCAAATCCGATGGTATTTATATCGACGGGACATTCGGCAGAGGTGGTCACAGTCGTCAGATCCTTTCTCAACTGGGAGAAGGTGGCCGCTTGTACAGTATCGACCGGGATCCGACTGCAATTGATGAGGCAGGAAAAATCGACGATCCGCGTTTCACGATTATTCATGGTCCTTTTTCCGGGATTGCTGAATACGCAGAAGAGTATGGTATCGCGGGTAAAGTCGACGGTGTGCTGCTGGATCTTGGCGTTTCTTCACCTCAGTTGGATGATGCGGAGCGAGGGTTCAGTTTTATGAAGGACGGACCTCTGGATATGCGTATGGACCCAACCTCTGGCGTGTCTGCGGCTGAGTGGCTGCAGGAGGCCGATGCAGAGGACATTAGCTGGGTGCTGAAAGAGTTTGGGGAAGAGCGTTTTGCCTGGCGTATTGCCCGTGCAATTGTTGAGCACCGTGAGGATGAAGAGAAAGAACCGCTGACGCGGACCAGTCAGCTGGCTAAGCTAATCTCGGATGTTTCTCCGTTCCGGGAGAAGAAAAAGCACCCGGCGACACGCAGTTTCCAGGCCATTCGTATTTACATTAACAGTGAGCTGGAAGAGATAGATACGGCACTGAAAGGGGCTCTGAAAATACTGGCTCGGGGTGGCCGTCTGTCGGTGATCAGCTTCCACTCTCTGGAAGACCGGATGGTCAAACGCTTTATGCGTAAAGAGAGCAAAGGACCTGAAGTGCCTCATGGTATTCCTTTAACTGAAGATCAGATAAAAGAGCTGGGTAGCGCGGCCCTGAAAACGGTAGGCAAAGCCATTAAGCCGTCAAAGCAGGAAATCGAGCTTAACAGCCGTTCCAGAAGCTCGGTTCTGCGTATTGCAGAAAAGCTGTAACCATAATCAGGTACGATGAAGCTCAACAGGTGAGTTCGGATAGTAAAAAGATCATGGCAACCCAAAAGCCCAATTTAGCTAAAATTATTCTGCTGGATTTGTTATCGGTAGGGCGCTTGCCGTTGCTGATGCTGGTTTTGATCTTTTTTACCGCGATGGCGGTCGTGTTTGTGACGCACCATACCCGGCAGGTGATTACGGTTAAGGATACGACTCTGTTGGAGCGTGAGCGTCTGGATGAAGAGTGGCGGAACTTGCTGTTAGAGGAGAATGCGTTGTCAGAGCATACCCGGGTACAGAAAATGGCCATTGCAGAGCTGGAGATGAAGCGGCCGGATCCGGATAAAGAAGTTGTGATTTCACTGAAATGATGCGTAATAAAAAAGCCGGAAAGAAAACGGCACCCCAAAAAAGCACCAATCAACGAGTGGTTGCAGAAGAAAGCAATACACTGATTCGTTGGCGTTTTTACGTCATTCTCTCCTTTGTGTTTCTTGCCTTTGCCACTCTTGTCGGACGGGTTGCCTATATTCAGGTGATTCAGCCAGATCAACTTATTCGCCAGGGCGATATGCGTTCTGTCCGGGTTAAATCACTTCCCTCTGCCCGGGGAATTATCTCTGATCGTCATGATGAGCCTCTGGCCGTAAGTGTACCGGTCCAGGCGGTATGGGCGGATCCTGTGGCCATTTTCAAACATGGTGGACTGGAAGAGAAGCAGCGTTGGTACGCATTGGCGGATGTTCTTGGCCTTGACCGCCAGGATTTGCTTAAACGCATTGAGACTAACCGTAGTCGTCGGTTTATTTATCTCCAGCGTCAGGTCAGTCCGGCTATGGCTAACTATATCAAGGCGCTGGATCTGGCTGGTATAGGCCTGAACAACGAATCTCGTCGCTATTACCCATCCGGGGAAGTCAGTGCTCATGTGATCGGTGTGACCGGAATTGACGGGCATGGGCTGGAAGGGGTGGAAAACCGCTATGACGGCTGGTTGTCAGGAGAAGCCGGAAAACGAACCATTCGGAAAGACCGCTTTGGCCGGGTTGTTGAAAACATTTCTCTGGAAGAACGTGAGCAGGGTAAACCGCTTAAACTGACGATAGACCAGCGTTTACAGGCGATTTCGTACCGTGCCATTAAGCAGGCCGTTGCTGACTACAGAGCAACGTCCGGCTCTATCGTGACGATTGATATTGATACCGGTGAAGTTCTGGCGATGGTGAATGCACCGTCTTACAACCCGAATAACCGCTCTGACCTGCAAAGCTTCCGGATGCGTAACCGAACCATTACTGATGCGATGGAGCCCGGCTCGACGATGAAGCCTTTTGTTGTGCTGGCGGCGTTGGAGAACGGGACGGCAGATGAAAATACGATCATTGATACCGGCAATGGCATTATGCAGATTGGCGGTAGCCGAGTACGGGACTCGTCACGGATAGGGAAAGCCGATCTGACCACCATTATCAAAAAATCGAGTAATATCGGGGTGGCGAAACTGGCTTTAGGCATGCCTTTGCAGGCGTTGCTGGGGATGTATAGCTCGGTTGGGTTTGGATCAACCAGCGGCATTAATCTACTGGGTGAGACTATTGGCTTGTTTCCCGACCGTCGACGCTGGTCTCCTTTTGAAATTGCCACACTGGCGTTTGGCTATGGCATTTCAGTGACGCCAGTTCAACTTGCTCATGCTTATGCTACGCTGGGAAGTTATGGGCTATTCCGCCCTCTGCGTATCATCAAAGATGATGAGAAAATGACACCGGTACAGGTTGTCGGTCAGCAAAATACGAAACGAGTGCTGGATATGATGGAGACGGTAACGCAAAAAGGCGGAACTGCGACCCGTGCAGCTGTGCCAGGTTATCGTGTTGCCGCCAAAACCGGTACATCCCGTAAAGCAACGGCTGGTGGTTATAGTGATGAATATGTCGCGCTCGTGGCCGGCGTTGCTCCGGTGAGCAACCCTAAAGTTGCGATGGTCGTTGTGGTAAACGAGCCTCAGGGGGATGACTATTATGGTGGTAAAGTTGCCGGTCCCGTATTTTCCGAGGTCATGAAGGCGACACTGCAGTTGCTGAACGTGGCACCGGATGCAAAATAAGTATAAAAATGAGGAACAAGATGGTGAACACAATTAGCCTGATGTCACTGTTGTCTCCCTGGGTTGCCCTGGAAGATGAAAGACTGAAGTCAGTTCAGGTCTGCGAGTTGGAGCTGGATAGCCGGAAAGTCAAAAAAGGGACAACGTTTGTGGCTGTTATCGGCCATGCGGTGGATGGGCGTTCATTTATAGCGAAAGCGATAGAAAATGGTGCTAATGCCGTCATTGCAGAAGCATGCACTCAACATCCTCACGCCTCATTTGAATTTCACAAAGAGGTTCCGGTGATCTATATCCGGGAACTCAACCAGAGCCTTTCTGAACTGGCCGGTAGATTATATCAGTGCAACTCTCAGTTCATCGCAGTCACCGGCACTAACGGTAAAACAACGATCACTCAGCTGATTGCTCAATGGATTAATCTGCTAGGTCAATCTGCTGCGGTTATGGGTACTACGGGGAACGGTTTTTTATCCGATCTACAGCCGGCGGCAAATACCACAGGCAGTGCCGTAGATATTCAGAAAACACTGAGTACGTTATCTCAACAGGGGGCAGAGTACACCGCGTTGGAAGTTTCTTCTCACGGGCTGGTTCAGGGGCGGGTCAAAGCGCTTGATTTTTCGGCTGGCGTATTCACTAACCTGAGTCGGGATCACCTCGACTATCATGGCACCATGGAAGAATATGCTCAGGCAAAACTCTCATTGTTTGAACAGCACCAGTGCCGACATGCCATCATTAATGCCGACGATGAGATCGGTGCTCAATGGCTACAGGGAACCACTGAAGCGGTCGCCGTTTCGTTAAGAACCCCACAAACTCATGATAAAGCCTTATGGGCGGAACAAGTGGTGTATTCGGACAGTGGGATTGCGGTTTCTCTGGATGGTTACTGGGGCAAAGGTGAGCTGAATGTACCCTTGATTGGTGCCTTTAACGCTTCTAACGTGATGCTGGCGCTGGCGACCTTACTGGCGCTTGGATTTGACAAAGAGGCATTGCTTTTCTGTGCGGATAAATTGCAGCCAGTGATTGGTCGTATGGAATTATTTCAGACACCGGGAAAAGCGAAATTAGTCGTCGATTATGCCCATACGCCGGATGCGCTGGAAAAAGCATTGTCGGCATTGCGGGTACACTGTGACGGAAAACTGTGGGTAATTTGCGGTTGTGGTGGCGACAGAGACACAGGTAAGCGTCCGATGATGGCGGCGATTGCTGAGCAATTGGCTGACCGGGTGATTATCTCGGATGATAACCCGCGTAGTGAAGATCCCACGCTGATTGTTAAAGATATGCTGAAGGGCATGCAAAAGCCGGAGTCTGCTATTGTTGAACATGACCGGTTTAATGCCGTTAGGCTGGCTGTTGAGAGTGCCGGTGAACGGGATATCATTTTGCTGGCCGGAAAGGGCCATGAGGATTATCAGGTGCTCAGAGATAAAACGGTTCACTACTCCGATCGTGAATCGTCCATGATAGTTTTAGGAATAACAGAATGATAAACACTTCACTGAGTCAGATCAGTGCTTTTCTTGATGCCAGGCTGATTGGTGCGGATAAACCGATTGACAGTGTTTCAACCGATACCAGAGTCATTGAGCCAGGGGCTTTGTTTGTTGCCCTAAAAGGTGAACGCTTTGATGCCCATAATTTTTGCCAGCAGGCAAAGGAAGAAGGGGCTGGTGCGTTACTGGTCGAAAAAGAATTAGATGTGGATTTACCCCAACTGGTGGTGACTGACAGCAGAATTGCTCTCGGGCAACTGGCGTCTTTTGTTCATCAGTCCTGTGATATCAAAACGTTGGCAATTACCGGCAGTTGCGGTAAGACCACGGTAAAAGAGATGCTGGCCACCATTCTTAGCCAGAAAGGGAAGGTTTTGTATACAGCGGGGAACTTCAATAATGATATCGGTGTGCCGCTGACATTATTGCGTTGCCAGCCAGAGCACGACTATGCAGTGATTGAGCTGGGAGCCAATCATTTAGGGGAAATTGCTTATACTGCCAATTTGGTCAAGCCTTCGGTTGCTCTGGTGAATAATGTGGCGGCGGCTCATCTGGAAGGGTTCGGCTCTCTTGACGGGGTGAAACAGGCCAAAGGTGAGATTTATCAGGGATTACCTGAAGAGGGCGTTGCCATTGTGAACCTGGATAGTCAGGGAGACGCATTGTGGCAGGATGTCTTGGATGGAAAAAAAGTGGTTACCTTCTCTATGGAGAGTCCGGAGGCTGATTACTTTGCCAGCGATATTGTATTGAACGCTTCCGGACAGGCTGATTTTTGTCTGCATACCCCGCAGGGAAGTCAGTGCATTCAACTGACCGTTATCGGTAAGCATAATGTATCGAACGCGGTTGCAGCAGCTGCGTTGGCCGCTAGTATTGGCACCTCGTTACCTGAAATAGTGTCAGGCCTGAAGAGTACCTCTGGCATTAAGGGGCGGGGAGAGGTGATTTCTCTGTCTGATTCGGTACGTCTGATTGATGACAGCTACAATGCCAGTGTTCCCGCCATGAAAGCCGCAGTTGATCTGTTGGCTTCCTATTCAGGCGTTAAATGGCTAATTTTGGGTTATATGGCCGAGTTAGGGGATGAAAGCCTTGAACTTCACCGGCAACTCGGGGAATATGCTGCCCCATTCGAATTTGATTATGTGCTCACCTATGGTGATGACACAAAAGTGATAAGTGATATCTGCCACGGACACCATTTTACTGACCATAATGCGCTGCTCGCGTTTATCGGGCAGCAACTGGCGCAGCGGGCAGGTCAAGAGCACACTTTGTTGGTAAAAGGGGCAAACAGTGCCCGTATGAGCAACATTGCCACTGCTTTGAAGGAGAAACATCAATGATTATTTGGCTCGCTGAGCTGTTACAGCCATCTTTCTCATTTTTCCGGTTGTTTGAATACCTGTCTTTTCGGGCAATCATCAGCATCCTGACCGCGTTGAGTTTATCTTTATGGATGGGACCTCGTCTGATTGAGCGTCTGCAAATGCTGCAAATCGGACAGGTTGTCCGTCATGACGGTCCTGAATCCCATTTCAGTAAACGCGGTACCCCGACCATGGGGGGCGTGATGATCCTTGGGGCAATCTTTATTACCACGCTGCTCTGGGCGGATCTGAGTAACCCGTATGTCTGGACGGTACTGGCCGTTCTGGGGGGGTATGGTGCGGTTGGCTTTGTGGATGACTACCGTAAGGTTGTGCGGAAAGATCCGGCGGGTTTGATAGCGCGCTGGAAATATTTCTGGCAGTCGGTTATCGCCCTTCTGGTGGCTTTCGGCCTGTATGCTTATGGTAAGGATACGGCGGTGACTCAGCTGGTGGTGCCTTTCTTCAAGGATGTGATGCCACAACTGGGGCTGTTTTATATCATTCTGACTTACTTTGTGATTGTGGGCACCAGTAACGCGGTTAACCTGACTGATGGCCTGGATGGCCTGGCGATTATGCCGACAGTATTGGTATCGGCGGCCTTTGCGGTTATTGCCTGGGCCACCGGCAACGTGAACTATGCAGAATACCTGAGTATTCCTTATATCCCGCTCACCAGCGAATTGGTGATTGTCTGTACGGCCATGGTCGGTGCAGGACTGGGTTTCCTTTGGTTTAACACCTATCCGGCACAGGTGTTTATGGGTGATGTGGGTTCTCTGGCACTGGGTGGTGCGCTGGGTATCATCGCTGTACTGGTGCGTCAGGAGTTTATTCTGGTGATCATGGGCGGTGTGTTTGTGATGGAAACCGTGTCGGTGATCCTGCAGGTCGGCTCTTACAAGCTGCGTGGCCAGCGCGTATTTCGCATGGCACCTATTCATCACCACTATGAGCTGAAAGGCTGGCCGGAACCACGGGTTATCGTCCGTTTCTGGATCATTTCTATTGTTCTGGTTCTGATTGGACTGGCAACCTTGAAGGTGCGTTAATATGCGGCACTGGGAAAATATACATAATGTTGTGGTGGCAGGGCTCGGTATTACCGGGCTTTCTGTCATTCATTACCTGCAAAAAACTGGCCTTCCTCTTACTCTGCGGGCGATCGATACCCGGGACAATCCGCCGGGAAAAGATAAGCTAAGTTCTGACATTGAACTGCATACCGGAAGCTGGAATACCCAGTGGCTAAGTGAAGCCGATTTGATCGTTGCTAATCCGGGGATTGCGTTGTCGACTCCTGAGATTCAGCAGGCGATAGAGAAAGGGATTCCGGTTGTCGGTGATATTGAGCTATTTGCCTGGGCGACCGAGACACCTGTGATCGCCATTACCGGCTCCAATGGTAAAAGTACCGTGACGGATCTTACCGGAGTGCTGGCCAATGCGGCGGGAGTGAAAACGGCGATTGGCGGTAATATCGGGGTTCCGGCGCTGGAACTACTGAACGATCTGGCTGATCTCTATGTGTTGGAGCTGTCCAGTTTTCAGTTGGAAACTACCTCCAGTCTGGCTCCTGTTGCCGGTGCTTTTCTGAATCTGTCGGAAGACCATATGGATCGCTACACGGGGATGGATGATTACCGTGATGCAAAGCTGCGGGTTTTCCACAACGCCAAACATGTGGTGGTAAACCGGGACGATATGGCGACTTACCCTGAACAGTCCGGCGCAAATGTCGTGAGTTTTGGTTTTGACGATCAGCAATTTGGGTTAATAGAACATCAGGGGCGCAGCTGGCTAGCGGATAATGGTAAGCCTATCATCGCGGCAGATGAATTGGCTCTGGTAGGGAAGCACAATATTGCTAATGTGCTGACGGTACTGGCGCTGCTGAAATGTGCCGGGGTGGATTACCATGCAGCCCTGGATACGCTGAAAGGCTATACCGGGCTGAGCCATCGCTGCCAGTTAGTGGCAGAAAAACATGGCGTTAAATGGGTGAATGACTCAAAAGCGACCAACGTAGCCAGCACTCTGGCTGCGCTGTCCGGGTTGGACTGTCCGGGAACACTGCATCTTTTGGTGGGTGGGGTCGGTAAAGGTGCTGATTTCTCTGAACTGGCTCCTGCTCTGGCATCACTCAACGTGAAATTATACTGTTATGGCCGGGACGGTGAGCAGTTTGTCTCTTTACACCCATCCGCAACTCTGTGGGAAGGTGTGCCGGAGATTCTTGAATCTATCGCTCCGGAATTACAACGTGGAGATATGGTGATGCTTTCTCCGGCTTGTGCCAGTTTTGATCAGTATCAGAATTTTATGGCTCGTGGTGATGCCTTTGCCGAGCTGGCGAAGCAGTACGCCTGATTCGTCAGAGCTTCATACCGTCAGCAAATGAACAGGAATGGTTAGGTGTCGATAGTTAGCCAAATCACAAACAGGTTCGCAGGCCTGAAAGGACAGGAAGCTCCCCGGGCTTTATTTGATCGCCAATTGGTCTGGATTGCATTAGGGCTGATGCTGACCGGGCTGGTAATGGTGGCCTCTGCTTCGTTTCCCGTTAGTTTGCGTCTTACCGGGCAGCCATTTTATTTTATGTTCAAACATGCGGCATTGTTAGGGTTGGCCTTGTTTGTCTCCGCATTTGTAGTACAGGTACCGCTGCACAAATGGTTGCACTACAGTACTCATCTGTTGGTACTGTCTATTGTGTTACTGTTGGTTGTTTTGCTGGCTGGTAAGTCGGTAAACGGGGCGTCACGCTGGATTCCGCTGGGCGTATTCAACCTGCAACCGGCGGAAATAGCGAAGTTTTCTCTGTTTATCTTTATGGCCGGTTATCTGGTGAGAAAACAGGAAGAAGTCCGACAGACCTTTTTTGGCGGCTTTATGAAGCCTATTATCGTTTTTGGTTGTCTTGCGACTCTGCTATTGGGACAGCCCGATTTAGGTACGGTTATCGTGATGTTGGTCACCGTGTTTGGCCTGCTGTTTGTCGCGGGAGCCAAACTCTGGCAGTTTCTGGCTCTGGTCATGGTTGGTGTGGCTGGTGTCGTTTTGCTGATCATTATAGAACCGTATCGTATGCGGCGGATGACGTCTTTTTGGGACCCATGGGAAGATCCATTCGGCAGCGGTTACCAGTTAACACAGTCTCTGATGGCATTTGGCCGGGGTGAGTGGTTTGGCCAGGGGCTGGGCAATTCAATCCAGAAACTGGAATATTTGCCGGAAGCTCATACCGATTTTGTTTTCGCCGTTGTTGCTGAAGAGCTTGGATTTGTTGGCGTCACTTTGATTTTGATGCTGATTTTTGCTTTGGTGGTTAAAGCGATTTTCATTGGAAAACGCGCATTTGAATCGGGTGAGCAGTTTGGCGGGTATCTTGGGTTTGGTATCGGTATCTGGTTTGCTTTTCAGTCCATGGTCAATGTGGGGGCGGCAGCCGGTATTGTACCTACGAAAGGTTTAACCCTTCCGCTCATCAGTTATGGTGGCTCGAGTCTGATTGTAATGACAGCAGCGGTTTCCGTGCTGTTAAGAATTGATCATGAATGCCGTCTGAAAGGTAACGGCATTCAGGTAAAAGAACAGAATGATGATGAAGAAGAATAAGCGCCTGTTAGTAATGGCCGGTGGTACCGGCGGGCATGTGTTTCCGGGGCTGGCGGTAGCAAAGCAGTTACAGGCCCAGGGCTGGGAAGTGCGTTGGCTGGGAACGGCTGACCGTATGGAAGCCGAACTGGTTCCAAAGCATGGTATCGACATCGATTTTATTAAAGTCAAAGGGCTGCGTGGACAGGGCGTGGCGAAGCTGATTAAAGCCCCCTTCCAGATTGTTCAGGCAATCCGTCAGGCTCGTCAGTATATTAAACGCTGGCAGCCAGATGTGGTGCTGGGAATGGGCGGTTATGTCAGTGGTCCCGGAGGTATCGCTGCATGGCTGTGTGGTATTCCGGTTGTGCTTCATGAGCAGAACGCCGTAGCCGGCCTGACCAATCAGTGGCTGTCTAAGATCGCCAAAAAGGTATTTCAGGCCTTCCCGGGTGCCTTTACTGATGCTGCTGTGGTAGGGAATCCGGTTCGCAAAGATGTGGTGGCGTTACCCGCACCGGAAGAGCGCCTGGCTGAACGTCAGGGCGATATTCGTATTCTGGTGATGGGCGGCAGTCAGGGAGCGCGGATTCTGAATACGACTTTACCCCAGGTCATGGCAAAGTTAGGGGAAGGCTATACTATTCGGCATCAGGCAGGAAAGAACAATAAAGCCGGTGTGGAAGCGGATTACCGTTCAGCCGGAGTCACTTCTTTTGACGTAACAGAGTTTATTGATGATGTTGCTGAGGCTTATGCCTGGGCCGATCTGTTGGTATGCCGCTCTGGGGCATTAACCGTATCTGAAGTTTCGTCCGCAGGTCTTGGTGCCGTTTTTATTCCGTTTATGCATAAGGATCGTCAGCAGGCACTGAACGCTGATCATCTGGTGGAATGCGGTGCGGCGGAAATGATTGAACAGCCGGATCTGACCGTGGAGCGACTGGCTGAAAAAATAGCCTCTATGGATCGAAATGAATTATTAACAATGGCAATGAAAGCCCGTCAGGCGGCCATGCCAGATGCAGACCAAGTCGTCGCTCAGGCTATCGCTGATCTTGTACGTTGATATATGCTTTATAACCCATTGTTTACCCAGCAAATAACGAGAAAGAATTAATGACAGTAAAACACACTCAGGATTTATCCCAAATCAGAGCCATGATACCGGAAATGCGCCGCGTAAAGTCGATTCACTTTGTTGGTATTGGTGGCGCAGGAATGAGTGGTATTGCAGAAGTCCTTCTGAATGAAGGTTATGAGATTACCGGTTCCGACCTCGCCTCTAACCCGGTGACAGAGCGCTTGAGCAGTAAAGGGGCAAAAATTTACTTCGGTCATCAGGCCAGCAATGTGGAACGCGCGAGTGTGATTGTGGTTTCGACGGCAATTAAAGCGGATAACCCGGAGCTGGCGGCGGCAAAAGAAAAACGTATCCCTGTGGTTCGCCGTGCTGAAATGTTAGCTGAACTGATGCGTTTTCGGCATGGTATTGCGGTTGCAGGAACGCACGGTAAGACGACCACCACTGCTCTGGTCACGCAAATTTATTCGGAAGCGGGACTGGATCCGACGTTTGTTAATGGGGGCTTGGTTAAAAGTGCCGGAACGAATGCCCGTCTGGGGTCCAGCCGTATTTTGATTGCGGAAGCGGATGAAAGTGATGCATCCTTCCTGCATCTTCAGCCAATGGTCAGCATTGTGACCAATATCGAAGCGGATCATATGGACACTTATGGTGGTGACTTTGAAACGCTGAAGCAGACATTTATCGATTTTCTGCATAATCTTCCATTTTATGGGCAGGCTATTGTGTGTATTGATGATCCTGTGGTACGTGAATTAATTCCGCGGATTAGCCGTCAGGTGATTACTTATGGCTTTTCAGAAGATGCCGATGTCCGGATTGAAAATTATAGTCAGGAAGGGCAGCAGGGTACATTTACCGTGGTGCGGAAAGGGCGTCAAAACCTGAATATCACACTGAATATCCCTGGCAGACATAATGCCTTGAATGCTTCTGCTGCGATTGCGGTTGCTACCGAAGATGATATTGATGATAAGGCGATTTTGAGTGCAATGCTGGGTACTCAGGGAACCGGACGTCGTTTTGAACATCTGGGAACCTTTGATACCGGTAATGGCTCAGCTATGCTGGTGGACGATTACGGTCATCATCCGAGCGAGGTGGATGTCACCATCCAGGCTGCACGCTCTGGCTGGAAGGACAAGCGATTAGTCATGATATTCCAACCGCATCGCTACAGTCGCACCCGGGATTTATACGATGATTTTGCAAACGTACTGGAAAAAGTGGATGTTCTGGTGATGTTAGATGTCTATTCCGCCGGAGAAAAGCCGATTTCTGGGGCGGATGGCCGTTCATTGTGCCGTACGATTCGCAGCCGGGGTAAAATTGATCCGATTTTTGTTCCGGATAAAGAGACGCTTCCTTCGGTGCTGGCGAACATTCTGCAAGATGGTGACCTGGTACTGACACAAGGTGCAGGTGATGTCGGTAAGGTCGCCAGACAGTTAGAATCCATGGCACTTAATATAAAAATAATGGCATCCGGTGTTGATAAAAATGACAGTTAATGGTTAAAAGTTGAGTGATACTGAGCGGTTTTCGGTTTTAGATAGAAAAATAAGCTAAATATCTATTTTTGATCCCATAGAGATCAATTATATTTGTCTAAAACTGGATCGTTTTCAGATGCTCAGTATAATTCTCAGGTTATACCTTGAATTCTACTTGTTTAATATCGCCGGAATATAAGACGATTTTTTATCACCGGATTCCTTGTTTATTGGTGGACAAGTAACCGAATAGTTAGATATATAGAGTGCAGTTGGTTATAGATAACAGTGCCGCAAACCTGAACGATATGGGACAGATAGCAAGAAAGCACATACTAGGTGTCAGCTTTTTATTGCTGGTGTTTCTAACGGTTGGTAGTGCACTTTATTCCACAATAAGCTGGATGTTTGATGAGCAGAGAATGCCCTTATCTAAGATCGTACTTCAGGGCAAACTTGAGTATGTTCAGGCGCAGGATGTGCAGCAGGCTTTAAGCCATATGGAACACATCGGTACCTTTATGTCTCAGGACATCGACGAGCTGCAGAACGTTATCACGGCTCTTCCCTGGGTTGCTCAGGCTTCGATTCGGAAACAGTGGCCAGATACGATAAAAATATATTTGACTGAACACAAAGCGGCAGCGATGTGGAACGGGTATGCGCTGCTAAATGAGAGCGGGGATATTTTTGAGCCGGATTTGGCTGCGCTGAAAGATGAAAAAGTGAAGCTATATGGACCACAAGACAGCAGTCACAAGGTACTGAATACCTGGAAAGAGATCGCTCCTCTTTTCCGTCCTCTGGGCTTAACGATTACATCGCTGGTATTGAATGAGCGTCAGGCGTGGCAAATTATTCTGGATAACGGGATTCGGTTAGAATTGGGTAAAGAGTCATTAAAAGAACGGGTAAACCGGTTTATTACACTTTATCATCAACTGGGAACAAAAACCGAACAGGTGAGTTATATAGACCTCCGGTATGATACGGGAGCCGCCGTAGGCTGGTTTCCTGAACAGGATTTAGCACAAGAGAATACAGATGACTAAGACCGCAGATGACAACATAATTGTTGGTCTTGATATAGGTACTGCAAGTGTATCAGCACTGGTCGGGGAAGTATTACCTGATGGCCAGATCAATATCATTGGCGCAGGAACAAGCCCGTCTCGCGGAATGGATAAGGGAGGCGTTAACGATCTGGAGTCAGTCGTAAAATCAGTCCAGCGTGCAGTGGATCAAGCTGAACTGATGGCTGAATGTAAGATCAGTAACGTTTATCTTTCGATCTCCGGTCGACACATTGCCAGTCGTATTGAAAAAGGAATGGGAACTATATCGGATGAGGAAGTATCTCAGGATGATATGGATCGTGCCATTCATACCGCTAAATCTATCAAGATCGGCGAAGAGCAACGAATTTTGCATGTTATCCCCCAAGAGTTTACGATTGACTATCAGGAAGGGATAAAAAATCCGCTTGGTCTGTCAGGAGTTCGCATGGAAGTCAGCGTTCACCTGATTTCCTGCCATAATGATATGGCAAGAAATATCATTAAAGCGGTTGAACGGTGCGGGCTGAAAGTTGAGCAACTGGTCTTTTCCGGTTTAGCGGCGAGTAATGCCGTAATAACCGAAGACGAAAGAGAGCTCGGGGTCTGTGTTGTTGACATTGGTGCTGGTACAATGGATGTGTCTATCTGGACCGGTGGTGCCTTAAGACATACCGAAGTATTTTCATATGCCGGTAATGCGGTAACCAGTGACATTGCTTTCGCGTTCGGAACCCCGGTGGGGGATGCAGAAGAGATTAAAGTAAAATATGGCTGTGCTCTCAGTGAGCTGGTGAGTAAAGACGATACAGTGAACGTCCCTAGTGTCGGAGGCCGTCCGTCAAGAACTCTGAAGCGTCAGGAGCTTTCCGGAGTGATTGAAGCTCGCTATGCTGAACTGATGGGATTTATCAATCAGTCCATAAATACCGTTTTAGTAAAATTGCGTGAAGATGGAATTAAACATCATCACCTTGCTGCAGGAGTAGTCCTTACTGGAGGTGCTGCTCAGATTGAAGGATTGGTTGAATGCGCTGAACGAGTGTTTGGTGTTAACCGAGTTAGAATTGGTAAGCCACTGGAAGTTAGTGGGTTAACTGATTATGTAAAAGAGCCGTATCATTCTACGGCCGTTGGCTTACTTCATTACGCAAAAGACAGTCACATTGATGACGACAGTGAATTCAAAGAGCAGAAGCCTTCTTCATTCACTGGAATTTTAAGTAAAATGCGTAACTGGATACAAAAAGAGTTTTAACCTGAGAAGCAGGAAAAAGCGGAGATAACACATGTTTGAACCGATGGTGGAAGATATGCTTGACGATGCAGTAATCAAAGTCGTTGGCGTTGGTGGCGGCGGCGGTAACGCTGTAGAACATATGGTGCGAGAATCCATCGAAGGTGTGGAATTCATCAGTGTCAATACAGATGCACAGGCTTTACGTAAGTCGAATGTGAATACCGTTATTCAGATTGGCGGTGACATTACTAAAGGCCTTGGTGCGGGTGCCAACCCACAAGTTGGACGTGATGCCGCTCTCGAAGATAAAGAAAAGATTAAAGAAGTGCTCGATGGTGCCGATATGGTATTTATCGCAGCTGGCATGGGCGGTGGTACCGGTACAGGCGCAGCCCCTGTAATTGCTGAAGTGGCTAAAGAGCTGGATATTCTGACCGTTGCCGTTGTAACAAAGCCGTTTGGTTTTGAAGGTAAAAAACGTCTGGCCTTTGCAGAACAAGGTATCGAACAGTTGTCTAATCATGTGGATTCACTGATTACGATCCCTAACGAAAAATTGCTTAAAGTGCTTGGCCGTGGTGTAACACTGCTGGAAGCATTTGCCAGTGCAAACGATGTACTGAAAAATGCGGTTCAGGGTATTGCCGAGCTAATCACTCGTCCGGGTATGATCAACGTCGACTTTGCTGACGTACGTACCGTGATGTCAGAGATGGGCCATGCCATGATGGGCAGCGGTGTTGCCAAAGGTGAAGACCGGGCAGAAGAAGCGGCAGAAACGGCAATTTCCAGCCCATTACTGGAAGATATCGATCTGGCTGGTGCTCGTGGTGTTCTTGTCAACATTACCGCTGGTCTTGATATGCGTCTGGATGAGTTTGAAACTGTCGGTAACACTGTGAAGGCATTTGCATCAGATAACGCTACGGTGGTGATTGGTACCTCCCTGGACCCTGATATGTCTGACGAAATCAGAGTAACTGTGGTCGCGACTGGCATTGGTACTGAGAAAAAACCAGAAATTACCTTAGTTTCAGGAGCAGCGGCAAAACCTAAGGCACCGGCTCAGCCTGCTGTGGCGTCAAAGGTTGAAGAAAAACCGGCGCAAACTTTGCATAAAAAACCAGAGCAGCCACAACCGTCAGCAGCGTCAAATAATGCTCAGGCATCAGGCAATGCGGGCCAGAATGTGGCAACGAAGGCTGAAAAGGAAAGCGGCTACTTGGATATACCGGCATTTTTACGTCGCCAGGCTGACTAAATTTGCTGATAACTTTGATAGTAGTCAAAGTTATGATAATATTCGCGCCCGGCCGTACAGCCGGGTGTGATTGGTAGCACAAATTTGAGGCAAGCAGATGATCAGACAACGTACTCTGAAAGAAATCGTAAAGACGACTGGGATTGGTTTACATTCCGGGCGTAAGGTTACGCTGACTCTGCGGCCGGCAGCCGCTAATACTGGTGTTATTTACCGTCGCACTGATCTAGACCCTGCTGTCGATTTCCCGGCAGATGCAAATTCCGTTCGTGACACCATGCTGTGTACCGCACTGGTTAATGATGAAGGTATCCGTATCTCTACGGTTGAGCATTTAAATGCTGCGTTGGCGGGAATGGGTATTGATAACGTTATTGTTGAAGTCGATGCACCGGAAATTCCGATTATGGACGGCAGTGCCAGTCCGTTCGTTTACCTTCTTCAGTCTGCGGGCATTCAGACATTGAATGCACCTAAGCGTTTCATTCGTATTAAAAAACCGATTCGAGTGGAAGATGGCGATAAGTGGGCTGAGCTGGTTCCGTATAACGGATTCCGTATGGACTTTGAAATTGAGTTCAATCATCCGGCGATTGATGCTGACGAACAGCATATGCTATTTGATTTCTCATCCAGCGCTTTCGTGAAGAATATTTCCCGTGCCCGTACGTTCGGCTTTATGCGTGATATTGAGTATCTTCAGTCACAGAATCTGTGTCTGGGTGGTAGCTTTGACTGTGCTATCGTTCTGGATGAATATCGCATTCTGAACGAAGAAGGTCTGCGTTTTGACAATGAATTTGTAACACACAAGGTGCTGGATGCCATTGGCGACCTGTATATGTGTGGCCACTCTATCGTGGGTGAACTTCGGGCATACAAAACAGGGCACGCATTGAATAACCAGTTATTGCGTGCAGTGCTTGCTGATCAGGAAGCGTGGGAGTGGGCGACCTTTGAAGAAGCTGCTGGTTCACCGGTTGCTTTTGCAGAGCCGAATACCGTTCTTGCCTAACTGACTGATAACAATAAGTATTTAGAGAGCCGGATCTTCGAATCCGGTTTTTTATGCCCAAGTTCCCGCGTGGGAATGCATACTTCAGCTAAGACATGCCATACAAGTCCATAGTACTCTGATTTTATCCTCTCTACTCCCTGGGCTATCGTTATTCCCTAAACCAATCGTCATTCCTGCGCAGGCAGGAATCTTGTAGATGAGACGGAATTGGTTAAGTAGATCCCTGCCTTCGCAGGGATAATGAATGATATGAATGCGAATAATGTGGCGGTGAATAATATTGGGGGCAACAAACAGGAAACTCAGCACAAACAAAAACCCTCGCAGAGCGAGGGTTTCTTATATTATCAGGAATAAACCGGCTTGTTTATTACAGTCCTGCGAAATCGCGCAGCAGCTCTGCTTTGTCCGTTTTTTCCCAAGGGAACTCTTCACGACCAAAGTGGCCGTATGCCGCCGTTTTCTTGTAGATAGGCTGAAGCAGATCCAACATTTCCTGCAGGCCGTATGGGCGCAGGTCAAAGAATTGACGCACTGCTTTAATAATAATGTCGTGAGGTACTTTTTCCGTGCCGAACGTTTCCACCATGATGGAGGTTGGCTCTGCAACACCGATCGCATAAGAAAGCTGAATTTCACAGCGATCAGCAAGCTTAGCAGCTACGATATTTTTCGCCACATAGCGAGCAGCATAAGCAGCAGAACGGTCAACCTTAGATGGATCTTTACCAGAGAATGCACCACCACCGTGACGAGCTGCACCACCGTAGGTGTCGACGATGATTTTACGTCCGGTCAGACCACAGTCGCCCATTGGACCACCAATAACAAAACGGCCGGTTGGGTTAATGAAGTATTTGGTCTCTTTCGTTAACCACTCGCCAGGCAGAACAGGCTTGATGATCTCTTCCATTACCGCTTCACGCAGAGCCGGAGTAGAGATGGAGTCACAGTGCTGAGTAGACAGAACGACGGCGTCAATGCCAACGATTTTACCCTGGTCATACTGGAAGGTAACCTGAGACTTTGCGTCGGGACGAAGCCACGGCAGAGTGCCATTTTTACGTACCTGAGATTGTCTTTGCATCAGACGGTGCGCATAAGTGATTGGTGCAGGCATCAGTACTTCGGTTTCATTGGTAGCATAACCGAACATAATGCCCTGGTCGCCGGCACCCTGTTCTTTAGGATCTGCTTTATCAACGCCCTGGTTGATGTCAGGTGATTGTTTACCAATGGTGTTCAGAACAGCACAAGAGTCAGCATCAAAGCCCATGTCTGAGTGAACATAACCAATTTCACGCACTGTTTCACGGGTAAGCTCTTCAATGTCTACCCATGCACTGGTGGTAATTTCACCACCAACCATAACCATTCCGGTTTTTACATAGGTTTCGCAGGCAACGCGCGCTTTGGTGTCTTGCTCCAGAATCGCATCAAGAACGGCATCAGAGATCTGGTCAGCAATTTTATCCGGATGTCCTTCTGATACAGATTCAGAAGTAAATAGGTGTTTAGCCATGGTAAGCAGCTCCACTATTTCAAAGTAACAAAAACGCCGGACTCACTGTAATCACCTGTGCCGGAATATCCATTGAGCACGGCTGTCGTTTTAAGGCGTCTTTATAAAGGTTCGTATAGTTTGTAGGTGTATCTACATCTAGACGGCTATTTTAGTTTGTGGCCTGTGAATTACAAGTATTTTTTATGTCTCTAACCCAGGCAAACGTTTACCTGGGTCACGGGGTAACCAGATAAAATCCTATAAATCTATTAGTAAACGTTTGCAGTCTAAATGGGCGTCTGAGAGAATACGGATTCTTTTAGAGTGTAGATTAGGGCGTGCCCTATACATCAGTAAACTTAACCTTTAAAACCGGTAACCACATATGGAACGCAAACAATTAGCCAATGCAATTCGTGCTCTTAGCATGGATGGTGTTCAACAAGCCAATTCAGGCCACCCAGGAGCACCAATGGGAATGGCAGATATCGCTGAAGTGCTTTGGCGCAGCCACATGAACCACAACCCGCAGAATCCTGAATGGGCCGACCGCGACCGCTTTATTCTGTCTAATGGCCACGGCTCTATGCTGCTTTATTCTTTGTTGCACCTGACAGGTTATGAACTGTCTATTGATGATCTGAAGAACTTCCGTCAACTGCATTCAAAAACACCGGGTCACCCTGAATACGGTTATGCACCTGGCATTGAAACCACAACTGGTCCACTGGGTCAGGGCATCACTAACGGTGTTGGTATGGCAATGGCTGAACGTGCTCTGGCCGCTCAGTTTAATAAAGAAGGCCACGATATCGTTGACCACTTTACCTATGTATTTATGGGTGATGGCTGTCTGATGGAAGGTATCTCCCACGAAGCTTGTTCTCTGGCGGGTACTCTTGGCCTGGGTAAACTGGTTGCATTCTGGGACGATAACGGTATCTCTATCGATGGTGAAGTTGAAGGTTGGTTTGCGGATGACACGCCTAAGCGCTTTGAAGCGTATGGCTGGCATGTTATTCCGGCTGTTGATGGCCACGATCCTGAAGCGATCAACGCGGCTATCGAAGCGGCAAAAGCCGAGACAGGCAAACCAACGCTGATCTGTACAAAAACGATTATCGGTTTTGGCTCTCCGAATAAAGCAGGTTCTCACGATTGTCACGGTGCCCCTCTGGGCCATGATGAAATCGCAGCTGCGCGTGAATTCCTGGGTTGGGAACACGGTCCGTTTGAAGTCCCTGCTGATATCTATTCAGAGTGGGATGCTAAAGAAGCGGGCTCTGCAAAAGAAAAAGCGTGGGACGAGAAATTTGCTGCTTATGCTGCAGAGTACCCAGAACTGGCGGCTGAATTTAAGCGCCGTGTAAACGGTGACCTGCCTGCTGAGTGGGAAGAGAAAGCGAATGCATTTATTGCCGATCTACAAGCTAACCCAGCCAGCATTGCATCACGTAAAGCGTCACAAAATACGCTGGAAGCGTTCGGTAAGCTGTTGCCTGAATTTATGGGTGGCTCTGCTGACCTGGCACCTTCTAACCTGACTATGTGGTCTGGATCTAAGTCTCTGACTCGTGAAGATTTCTCCGGTAACTACATCCACTACGGTGTTCGTGAATTCGGTATGACGGCCATCATGAACGGTATCGCTCTGCACGGTGGTTTTGTCCCTTACGGCGCGACCTTCCTGATGTTTATGGAATACGCCCGTAATGCGATGCGTATGGCTGCTCTGATGAAGGTGCAGAACATTCAGGTTTACACTCACGACTCTATCGGTCTGGGTGAAGATGGCCCGACTCACCAGCCGGTTGAGCAAATGGCATCTCTGCGTGTGACTCCAAACATGAGCACATGGCGTCCGTGTGACCAGGTTGAATCTGCCGTAGCATGGAAATACGCTATCGAGCGTAAAGATGGACCAACTTCTTTGATCTTCTCTCGTCAGAATCTGGCGCAGCAGGAACGTGATGCTGAGCAGGTAGCGAATATCGCTAAAGGTGCTTACGTGCTGAAAGATTGCGCAGGCAAGCCAGAACTTATCTTTATTGCCACTGGTTCCGAAGTGGAACTGGCAGTAGAAGCAGCAGCTAAGCTGACTGAAGAAGGCAAACAAGTACGTGTGGTATCTATGCCATCTACGGATCTGTTTGATGCTCAGGATGCGGCTTACCGTGAATCGGTACTGCCGTCTGATGTGACAGCTCGCGTTGCTATCGAAGCGGGTATCGCAGATTACTGGTACAAGTACGTTGGCTTCGGTGGTCGTATTATCGGTATGAACTCATTTGGTGAGTCTGCACCTGCAGGCGAGCTGTTTAAGTTGTTCGGCTTTACGGTTGAAAACGTGCTTGAAAAAGCAAAAGAAGTACTGGTTTAATACTCGCTCATTCTGCTTGTGATAAAACGGCCTTTCCTTGATTGGAAAGGCCGTTTTTATTTACCATTTTGATGAACTTAAGCTATATTTAAATTTAAGTTTATCAACGGAGTCGAAAGTATGATACTCGTGCTTCTATTATTAGTATACCTTGTTAAGGTCTATTTATTAGGAGCATCGTTATATATTGATGACAGTAATAGCTATTTGAACATTTTCGTTAGTGATAGTATTGTTCTATTATTTAGTTTTTTATTGTTTTTTATCTCGTGTTCATTAAATAAATTTTGGTCCCGTATAGTAAGAGTCCTTATAGTAGCTGTTTTTATGCTTTATATATTGGATTTGATCATTATATTTACGTTCAACTCACGATTATACCTTGAGGATATAGGTAAATTTATAGGAGATGTTGATCTTAAAATATTAGACTGGAAAATATACTTACTTTTCTCTATATTTATCATTTCTAGCTTTATTTTTGTTGTCAAATCGAATT
Source organism: Vibrio albus (assembly GCF_003144035.1). Taxonomy (GTDB): domain Bacteria; phylum Pseudomonadota; class Gammaproteobacteria; order Enterobacterales; family Vibrionaceae; genus Vibrio; species Vibrio albus. The sequence continues at coordinate 521,923 of NZ_QFWT01000002.1, read as the reverse complement.
TACCCTCACCCAACATAAAAATAAAAATAATAGCTATAATGAGTTTGTTGATACTGGCTTGTAGCTACAATGTGGATTCCTCTGTAAGAAGCCCTTTTTTTAAAAACTATATATTTGTCAATTTTCAATCCACATATAAGAAAGAGTACTCTCCGGAGTTTATTTCCTCTTTTGAATCAGAAGATAATGAACAATGTGTAACGGTAAAATCAATAAAACCTAAAAATATCGTTATATTCATGTTTGAATCCTGGTCTTACTATCATAGTTATTGGTTTGGTGATGATAGTAATTGGACTCCTGAGCTCGATAAATTAGCTAAGAACAATGTAGCATTTAAACAGTTTTATGCAAATGGGTTTACAACGGAGGCTGGACTGTACGCATTATTCACTGGAAGGCCTGTAATTCCATATAAGGTAAAATATGGTACAGATGGTGCATTAGGGTTAAATAAAATTTATTTTGACACTTCTTTTCCAGAGGAATTATCCAAGTTAGGTTATTATACTACATTTATTACTTCTGGTGATCTTGGTTTTTTACAGAAGAGAAAATGGTTAGAGTCATTAAAATTTAATAATATCATAGGGAATGGTGCTTTCTCACCGAAAGATAGAAAATTTTTATTTTACTCTGTTTCTGATGAAAAATTATATTCAAAAGTGTATGACATTGTTTCTAACTCAGAAAATAACTTTGTAGTTGTTGAAAATGTAAATACTCACCAACCTTATTATTACCCGGATGGTAAGGATATAAAACAGTCTGAAGAGTTTGCTTTTCGCTATGCAGATAAACAGCTTTCTGAAGTGATAAAGAAACTTATAGATGAAGATACTATGATTGTTGTGATGAGTGATCATCGAGCAATGACATCCATGACGAGGAAAGAACAATCTACTTCAGGAAGAATGTCGGTAAGTCGTGTACCTATGTTTATGATCTGGAATAACAAACAACGAATAGTAGACAGCGTATTTCAGCAGACCGATATACTTCCTGGTATTGTGAATACGGTTAAAGGTTACCAATGTCACTCTGGTTCCCGAGGCGCTATTTTGCCCTTAGACAATATGGTTGGTACAAAGTGTGTCTATCACGCGCGAGGAGATGAAAGATCAAAGGTTTCAGTTATGTGTGATGGTCAGCAGTTTGATGTGCTGTTAGATGGGGATGATACAGGAATATTAGATGAATATAAGCATATTGATGAATCCGTTAACTATATCAATTCGGTGAGGATCAACAGCGATAAAAGGAACTAGTGTATGGTAGAAATGCAGAATAATAATATTAATTATATGGTCTGTTTTTTTAAAAGACACTATTGGTTATGTTTTTTATTATTGTTTTCTATTTTTTGTAAAATATTTACTGCTGTTAGGTATGAAATAAATTGGGATGAGTTTTATTATTTGTCTTTTATATATAAATTTATAGTTGGTGATTCAATAAATAGCTTTCAAACATTCCATGTTCATTTTTTCTCTTGGTTAAGATTAGTGTCTAAAAATGAAGTAGAACAAATTGTTTTTGCTAGAATTCTTATGGTCTTACTCCAGGTTGTAACAGGTTATTTTATTTTTAAAATATGTCGATATCAATTTAGTATTTCTGCATCAGTGTTTGCGGTGTTGGCTTACTTTTCATTTTCTTATGTTATAAGGACTGGTGCAAGCTTTAGAGCTGATCCAATTGCTACATGTTGTTTGGTTATTACTTTATATTATATTTTATCAGTAAGGATGACAATTATACACTCCATCCTTTCTGGTATTATAACAGCATTTTCTTTTGCTTTTACATTAAAGTCAGCCATTTATTTACCAACATTTATTTTAATAATGGCAATTAATTTGGTTTATTCTCAAGAACGACGCATTGATTTATATCGTTACTTTTTCTATTTTTTGTCTACATCACTAGCATTTTTGTTATTTTACCTATACCACTTTACAAGTATTGGAACTACGGATTTTTTTAAAGATACAGGTTCTATGGTAAATGGTGCAGATAAGACATTCAATCATAATTTACTATTTCCAAGGAAAAGTTATTTATTGTTTTCTTTTGTTATGGATATCGGATATTGGCTTGTCTTACTATATGGAATAAAGTATTTAGTTTTATCTTTAATGAAAGAAAGAACGAATAATAAAGAATATTCATTGAAGTTTATAGCATTACTAATTCTATTGTTATCACTGGTTTTTTATAGAAACTCATACCCTTACTTTTATTCATTTATGCTTGCTCCTGTAAGTGTATTATTTGCTATGTCATGGGATGTTTTTCATTCTCAGGGAACTAATATTGAACGGAAAATATTTTCTACCGTAGTTATGCTATTCTTCTTATTAAGTGCTGCTTATAATGGGGTAATTACTCCATTTAAGCGGAGTTTAGATTATCAACATAGATTAATAGAGGTTGTTCATACCGTATTTCCATCGCCAGTTTCCTATTTGGATCGTTGCTCAATGATTTCATCTTATCCTCAGAAGGGTTTCTTTATGAGTACCTGGGGAATGGAAAATTATTTAAAAAGAAATAAAGCTGTGATTAAACATGCTGTAGAGAATAAAGAACCTGTATTTATGGTTTTGAATTCACCTTATTTAAATGTTATGAGTTCTGATGGCGGTGAAGCTAACTGGATGTTAAGGGAAGATGTTCAGGCTTTAAAAAATAACTATATTCAGCATTGGAATGAACTATATGTTGCCGGTAAGCAGATTATTTTGACAGAAAAAGATCCTAAGATGGTTTTTAAGATTAATATATCTGGAAAATATACTTTGGAGTCTGACTCTGGTGTCTTTGTTGATGGTGAGCTTATCTATCCATTAGAAACTATAAACTTATCGAAAGGCACGCACAGTATGGCGCTTTCAAATCAATCAGGTGAATTTATATTGCGATGGGGAGAATCTTTGTACAGACCTGTAGAAATAAACAGAGAAGAACCAGTGTTTACTGGGTTTTAAATTTCCAATTTAAAAATATAAGGTTGCAATTGTGAAACTTATTGTCCAAATACCTTGCTATAACGAAGAGAATAACTTAAAGGATGTCATTGATGATATACCAAAAGCTATTCCTGGCATAGATATAATAGAAATACTTGTGATTGATGATGGCTCAACAGATGAAACAGCATTATTAGCTAAACAGCTTGGAGTTAAATATATTGTAACCAATACAACTAACAAAGGATTAGCTAATGCTTTCCACTTAGGTATAGAGGAGTGCTTAAAACAGCAGGCTGATATCATTGTAAATACGGATGGCGATAACCAATATGATGGACGGGATATCGCTAAACTGGTAGAGCCGATTATAAAGGGTAGAGCAGACATCACTATCGGTGATAGAGGAGGATATAATAATAAGCATTTTTCATTTTCTAAACGGACTCTCCAAGTCTTCGGCAGTTTTACTATAGCGAAGGCCACAGGTCTTGAGGTAAAAGACGCTGTGAGTGGATTTAGAGCCATGTCCAGGAGTGCCGCTCAGCAGATAAATATAGTGTCTGAGTTCAGCTATACTATTGAAATGCTTATACAGGCAAGTGCAAAACGATTAAGTGTAGTGTCTGTTCCTGTGCGTACCAATGAGAAAACAAGGGAATCTCGTCTATTCAGAAGTATTCCTCACTTCCTTAAAATGTCGATTTCTACACTATTACGTATCTATACTATGTATCGACCTCTGAAAGTTTTCCTCACTTTGGGGTCTTTGGTTATGATTACAGGAATATGGCCTATTATACGTTTCCTCTATTTCTTTCTTAATGGCGCTGGTGAGGGGCATATTCAGTCGTTGTTACTTGGGAGTACTTTACTTATTCTTGGCTTTCTTACTGTAATTGTTGGTTTTGTAGCAGATTTGGTCAGTTTTAATCGTAAACTTATGGAAAAAATGTTGTATAGAATAGAAAAGCTGGAGGATAAAATAATGCAAAATGATCAGCGCTATTCAATGGAAGTAATCAAGGTTTTGGATAAGCATGTGGAGAATGACCTCAGACAAGACAGGCCTTTGGTAAATAGCGGTGAACAGTTGAAGCAGCGACGGACAAACATAAAAGTCGATTGAATTCTTTGACCAGCGACTCCGTACTCTAACGACTCTGTTGGTTTTGGTTGCTCCAATTTTGGGGATATCAGAACAGTTACGACTATCGTATTATCAGTAAGAAGACTCTTGCATCTGTCGTGATATCTTTTTGACTCTGTTTGACATTACCTAGACAGAAAATCACGCAACGAAACGATGTTTTCCAACGCTTTCGCATGCAATCGTTCTCTGGCAATAGCAACGTTCTGCCCTTGATTCAACACTTCTTCCAAGAGCGTCGGCAATGTTTTAAAGGCTTTAAGATCATTAGCTATGACCTTGCAACCCTGTGTCGCCTCCTTGGCCAGGGACTGTACCTTGGGTGAGTAGCCAATCAGAATGCTGGGAACTCCGCAAAGGAAAGCCAAGATTGCGGCGTGGTAACGCATGCCAATGACTACATTGGCCGAGCCAATCACCTCGGTGACATGATCCACTGTCGGTGACACAAAGCTCACGTCGGAGGACATGTGCGCAGCGATCAACTGATGGTAAGTTAAGTCTTTATCTAGGTCGAATGATACGAACCGAACCGGCAGGTCTGTCCGTCGAGCGGCCTGATCCAGCAGGGCCGCAATCTGTATAGGGTCCTTGGGATCAGACTGCCGCCGCATATGTACTGGCAACCAACCACGTTTTTGAGAAAAGGGCCGCAAAGCGACAGCTATGTAACCCTTGGGTTCATGCTGCACAATAGGCTGACTCAGTACTAGATCTGCAGTTTGGCTGGCATGCTGTATACCGATCCCGCGCAGGACCTGGAGCGATTCCTCATCGCGTACTGCGATGGGCGTACTTGGCCCGAAGGTCATGCGCACTAGCCAGCCGCTTAGACGCGAACCAATAATACCAGCCCCCAAACCGAGAGCGACAACCGGTTTGCGCAGTAGTCGGGCCAGCCATACGCGTGACAGGTGGTAGGGTAGGTTCCAAATGCTGGTCTCGTCTTGCAGCAGTCCTCCACCACCGAATATCAACACATCCGCCTGGCGAATGGCCTGCATCTGGCCCAGGAAATCGAAATGTCCCACAGCTCGTGTACCGAACGTTTCGCGGGTACCCTTCACATTGAGTGTAATAGCAGTGACATCATCCCTAGAGATACCCAGCTCATCTAACAGCCTCAACAATGCCATGAAGATTAATTCGTCACCAAGGTTGTTGGAGCCTATCCAGGCTGACACGACGGCTTTCATGAATGGTCACCTTTTTTTTCTTTGTCCAGCCAGACCAGCAAACCAGCCACTGGTAGCAGGGCAGCAAGGCCGGTAACCCGGTTCAGGGTCGCTGACAGAAAGCCCGCAGACGCGGCAATCCCCACTATGGGAGCCAATCCCGCAGACACTAACTCCCTGACCCCCAGACCCGCCGGGACGATGGAAACAGCGGAGCCCAGGACACTGGACACCACGAATGCCGAGGCTTGGAAAAACCGCACATCCAGCTCTAGTGCCTGAAAACAGAAATATATCCGTACCGCATCAACTAGTACCATTGCTAATTTGAGCGCAACAAGGCGTAGGTAATCAGTGATCCGCGCGCCGTTGTAGCGGGTCATCCAAGCACTGGCTAGCAACACGCCGGCTCCGGTTCCCCCTAATCCCCAGGCCATCATCCCGGTATCGAATTGCTGTAGCATCACGCCAGCATAAAAGAACGACATACCGCTCCAGATCAGAGCTAGTAACAGGGTGATGCCCGTGCCTTTTCGGAAGCTCACTCCCGAAGTCTTGAGTGCGAGGATACGCACCATGGTCGCCCCTGGCAGCGGCAGCATATTTGCCGCTGAACCGATGACAGTGACCTTCATCGCGCGAAAAACCGGAAAGTATACTCCGACCATGCGTGCACTGACGATAAATTCCAGGGCATTGATGAGCGCGGTCACCGGAACGCAGATAAGCATCACAACGGCGATGGCCCGCCAGTCGATCTGGGTCTGGATATTTGGGTTATCGTTCAGAGACAAATAAACCCCGACGACAAGCACTAGCATGGAAACGATAAGAATCTTTTTCTCTGATCTGGGGGAGAGTTTGTACTCCCGTATAGCCTGCAACCTGACCATAATTGACTCAGCGGGTTTCATGATCATGATGCTTCACTCCCGAGGTTATTCGCGTGAAGCAATGTCGGGGATGAATCAAGGCCTGTCCGTTACCTTGCTTCATACAAACGACATCACGTCATCGATGATGACATCTATGGGGCGGCGCTCCTGTTCATGCATGGGACGGCGGTATTTGTCAGGATTAGCGATAAACGCATCGATGGTTCGGGTATCAAAATGCGATAGTACTACGTTTTCGCCTAGTCCGTCCTGGCGTTCGGTTTCATCACGAAACAGTAGACAGGGAATACCGAGAAAAGCGGTTTCTTCCTGGTTGCTCCCTCCATCAGTTACCAGAAAGGCAGCTTTCGAGATGAGTGCATTAAAATCGATAAACCGCATGCGTGGCAGCAAGTCCAATTTTTCATTCTGTTCGAGCTGGTGGTAATGACCGGACTTCTGGAGTGCCGCACGCGTGGGCGGGTGCAGAATAAACTTGACCCGAAACTCTCGTGTGATTCGGTTCACTAGTTCCACTATACGGTTCAGCCCTTCCCTATTGGAAATGGTCTCGAAGCGGTGCAATGTCACCACAGCAAAAGGCTCTGCGTCATTTAGTTCCCTTGATGGCATTTGCTGATTCAAATGTTTTGCAAGGCGGATGGCATCGATGATGGTGTTCCCTTGTGTATGTATACAGCGCCCTTTCCCGTAAGCCTGAGCATTTCGCAACGAGGTATCGTCCTGGCAGTAGAAGACATTGATCAATCCCAACCTTGCAGTGAATACGCGCGTCAGCTCTTCCGGGAAGGGGTTCATCATGTTAAATGAGCGTAGCCCGGCTTCGACAGAGCCCACTTTGAGACCCTGTAGTTTGGCTAGTACAGCACCCAGGAACAATGGTGGCGCATCACCATGGATCAACACGATACCGTTTTTATCCCCCCGGAAGATATTCTTTTTACTCCAAAAACCGCGCCACAATACTTTCAGAGACCAGAGCACCATCTTTCCTGTGCTGACAATATCGCTACCCTCATCACACAGGACAAAATCTGGTGCTTTCAGGTCGAAATCCTGTAGCATTTCGTAAATAGTAATACGGTGCTGCGCCATGAAAATGAAGTTGTAATCGATGCCTCTGTCTTGCATCTCTCGCATGAGGGGAATCATTTTTATGAGTTGCGCACGAGTGCCAATAAAAACGTGAATCATACCATTACCAAAGCCTGGATATCCTATATTATTAAAGAGTTAACTTGATTTTAATGCTTGTCACCCTCACTGAAAAACGGGCCGCTATCAGTTTGATCTTTTCAGAGCATTACTTTCTGTTTCTAATAAAGAATAAGATTTATAATTAATTACCTTCACCTCCATTCTCCCCCGACTCACATTATCCAGTATTAATCCGGTAAACAGGCATATAATTGCAATAATTCCGATACTGCTGGCCAGAATTGCGGTGGGGAAACGCTCTACCAGTCCGGTTTCCATAAACTCAAAAATCACCGGTATGCCCAGAAGTAAAGAGAGAATCGCGAAGCTGAGTGCCGCAGAGGAAAAAAATAACAGAGGTTTAATGTCGCGGATCAGGAAAAAAATAAAACTGAGTATCTTAAACCCGTCAGAGAAGGTGTGCAGTTTACTTGCCGTTCCTTCAGGTCTTGCATGGTAATCTGTTGGTATTTCTGCTAGCGGAAGTTTATGGTGCAGGGCGTGGACGGTAAGCTCAGTTTCAATCTGAAACCCGTCACTCAGTACCGGAATGGTTTTTACAAACCGTCGGCTCATAATTCGGTATCCGGAAAAAACGTCCGTGAGCGATGCATTAAAAAATTGATTAATGAGCGTTGAAAAGGCTTTATTCCCCAGAATATGTCCGGTCGGGTAAGCCTCCTGAGCAATAGATCGAGTACCTACGACCATATCCAGCTGCTCATCTATTAATGTCTGAATGAGCATTGGGGCGGCAGTCGGATCATAAGTGGCATCTCCATCCGCCATAACATAGATATCGGCGTCAACATCCGCAAACATTCTGCGTACCACTTCCCCTTTTCCTTGTCGTTGTTCTTTTCTGACAATGGCTCCGGCCTCTTTGGCTTCATTCACAGTGTTATCGGTCGAGTTGTTGTCATAGACATAGACATCGCACTCGGGAAGCGCTTGTATAAACCCATGAATGGTATTGGCTATTGCACCTTCTTCATTGTAGCAAGGTAGCAGCACGGCTACTTTTGGGGAGTTAACCATCATTGCGTCTTCACCTTAAATAAAAGGAATCCCTGTTCATTTTTTTCCACGAGCCTCAACCAACTGGGGTATTGTCCGGCATACAGCTGATTTATAAAGGAACTCTTATCAGAATAGACGCTAAATATCTTACTGGTTGAATGAGGGCCAAACATTACGTAATCAATGTGACGTGTTTTTAATTTTTGCCGGACCAGATCCAGGTTGGTGGTAGTAAAAAGTTCAACCGTCAGTTGGTTTCCCTGGATGTTTCGATGATAAGGTGCGGAGATAACCTGATTGTCGGTTTCTGCCAGAATCGCGGCTCCATAATCGAAAGGGGCGAGTATTCTACTGGCGGTAACCTGGTGCCGGAGCAGTACTGAGATTATGTCAGCTTTATCCAGTCCGGATGCCTTAGCTAATTCGTCTCCGGAGCCTGCCGTAGTCGCACTATGGAGTAAGCTTGCCAGTAACATCAGGCAAGCCGGTATGCAAAAGATGATCGTAGCCGCTTTAAGTAAGGTTACTTTCATCTGCTCAGCCAGTCTGACGGCGAATAACGCCTGTAAGGGCATACCAACAACAAACGCGATATACACGGTCCTGATTTGCCAGAAGATAAAAGGCAAAGCTAACAGGATAAAGAGTGCATATAGGTAACGTGATACCTTGTCTGTACGAATATAGATGACGGAGAAAAAAGCGGGCAGTAGCGGGAGGATAAGGTTTCTTGACGCAAAGAAGCCATCAGACAGGATATAACTTATTGAGGAACGGGCTTCAATAACCTGAGACAACCAATATTTATCCAGTAGCGGCGGGTAGTGATAATACACTCCGAGCAAAATCTCCGGGGTTAATATAGCCACAGGCATGAGTGAAAGCACGCCCAGCACTAAGTAAGTCAGGTAACGGTTTGTTGGTAGCGTCTTACGGGCAAACAATGACAACTGACAAAACAGATAACCACAGCTGAGAGCGAAAACATAAGGGAGAGAAAGGGCGTCTACCCTGCCAGTAAAGAACTCACTCAGGGGCCGGTTAACCGGCAGCAAAATGACACAGGTTATGACGGCGCTGATACACACAAGGCGGGCGTAGTAGAGAAAGCGGACAGACTGTATGTAGCCGAGCAGAGTGATCAGCACCATAACGGCCGCAAAGAAGATAATATTTTCTAGACCGACCCAGAAAGAAAGGCCCAGTAACACTCCCTGAAGAACAGCGGCTGTGTGCTTCTTGCATTCGTAGTGCCTGAAAGGGGTGAGTGTTAAAAACCATGCGGCTAAAACCAGCTGAATATTATGATGATCAATGGAGCCGGGCATGAATTTGGCAATGACCGAAGAGGCAGCGATAAACACCACACTGATTATTGTGTATTTTCGTCCAAGAGTCCGGTAGGTAAAGGCTCCGGTCGCCAGGAGCAATAGCAGAAAGTAGAGGCAGGGGACGACAGACATGGCTACGGTTTCTGCTATTTGATCTGTCATAGCCCAACTACTGATAACAGTAACAAGGGCCAGAAGGATATCCGGCAGTCGTGACCAGTGTATTATAACCCCATCCTGAGGATTGAAGCGGGGAAGGGGCTCGAGATACCAGTTGCCCTGTTTCAGCCACTCGGTAAACTGAACGTAGCGCATAAAGTTGTCATTATCTCCCAGCTTCAGCATGTAAACCTCGGGAGCAAATTTATAGATAAGCCCCACCGAAAGCAGCAGCCATAGAAAAACAGTGATACGAACTGGTTCCTTATAGGATGCCAAAGAGACTCGGGTGACTATCTGAAAAATACCTAACGCCATGAATAACAAACACTCCTGATAGCTAAGCATGCTGAATATGCACAACCTGAGTATAGTCGATGGATTGATAAGTTAAGGTGTCAGGTCATTCTTCAGGTGAGATTGTCACGTAATTAGGATACTATTCGGCCCCGAAGATACAGTAATAAACGAGAATAAACGGATGTTAAGAGTCGCCATTAATGGATTTGGTCGTATCGGGCGGAATATACTGCGTGCCGTGTATGAAAGCGGCAAGTATGAGCATATACAGGTTGTTGCATTAAACGAACTGGCTCAGCCGGAAGCGATGGCTCACCTTCTACAATATGACACCAGTCATGGCCGGTTCGGGAAAAAAATCACCCACGATCAGGAACATCTGTTTATCCATCATGATAATGGTGAGTGTGATCCTGTCCGGGTTTTGCATTTACCGGAAATCGAATTACTTCCCTGGAAAGATCTGAATGTCGACATCGTGCTGGACTGTACCGGAGTGTATGGGTCGCAGGACGATGGGCAGAAACACATTCAGGCTGGGGCGAAAAAGGTGCTGTTTTCTCATCCTGGAGCGAATGATCTGGATAACACTATTATCTACGGTGTTAATCATGAAACGCTTGAACCAACGCATCATGTTGTTTCCAATGGTTCCTGCACAACAAACTGTATTGTCCCTGTTATTAAAATTCTGGATGAAGCGTTTGGTATCGATTCCGGCACCATTACCAGTATCCATTCCTCTATGAATGATCAGCAGGTGATTGATGCTTATCACCCGGATTTACGCCGGACCCGTTCAGCCAGCCAGTCTATTATCCCGGTCGATACAAAATTGCATAAAGGGATAGTACGAATTTTTCCGAAATTTTCTGACAGATTTGAGGCTATTTCTGTGAGAGTGCCGACAGTTAACGTCACGGCTATGGATTTAAGTGTCACAATTAACTCAAATGTGAAAGTTAATGACGTAAATCAAACCATCATAGAGGCTTCTCAGTGTACATTACGTGGCATTGTTGACTATACTGAAGCGCCTCTGGTTTCCAGTGACTTTAATCATGACCCGCATAGTGCGATTGTGGACGGGACACAAACCAGGGTGAGTAACGGTCGTCTGGTAAAAATGCTGGTCTGGTGTGACAACGAATGGGGTTTCGCCAACCGGATGCTGGATACCGCTATCGCTATGTCTGTTTGTACATCAGCATAGTGAAAAGAAAATAGAAGGGAATGCGGTTATATTCCTTGAAATAAGGGGAGAGAATCCCCATCTTCGGTGCAGTAGTACCTAAGTAGTAAAGAATTCCATGGTTTGGCATGAAGCTGAACCGTTAAAACTTTAATTATTTAATCGAGAGGACAAACCATGTCTGTAATCAAGATGACTGACCTGGATCTTGCAGGTAAACGCGTATTTATCCGTGCTGACCTAAACGTGCCAGTAAAAGATGGCAAAGTAACTTCTGATGCTCGTATCCTTGCATCTCTACCTACTATCAAGCACTGCCTGGAAGCTGGTGCAAAAGTAATGGTTACTTCTCACCTGGGTCGTCCTACTGAAGGCGAATATGCAGAAGAGTTCTCTCTACAGCCTGTCGTTAACTACCTGAACGACGCACTGGATTGCGAAGTTAAACTGGCAAAAGACTACCTTGAGGGTCTTGAGCTGAACACTGGTGAACTGGTTGTTCTTGAAAACGTTCGCTTCAACAAAGGCGAGAAGAAAAACGAAGAAGAACTGTCTAAGAAGTACGCTGCACTGTGTGACATCTTCGTAATGGATGCATTCGGTACTGCTCACCGTGCTCAGGCTTCAACTCACGGTGTTGGCATGAACGCTCCTGTTGCTTGTGCTGGTCCTCTTCTGGCTAACGAACTTGACGCTCTTGGCAAAGCAATGGACAAGCCAGCTCGTCCAATGGTTGCTATCGTTGGTGGTTCTAAAGTATCGACTAAACTGACTGTTCTTGAGTCTCTGTCTAAAATCGCTGACCAACTGGTTGTTGGTGGTGGTATCGCAAATACATTCATCGCAGCTGCTGGCCACAACGTTGGTAAATCTCTGTACGAAGCAGACCTGGTTGACACTGCTAAGAAACTAATGGATGAGTGTGCAATTCCAGTAGCGACTGATGTTGCATGTGCGAAAGCGTTTGATGAAAACGCAGAAGCTGAAATCAAAGACGTTTCTGAAGTACAAGACGACGACATGATCTTCGACCTTGGTCCAGATTCAACTGCAGCACTGGCTGAGATTCTTAAAAACGCGAAAACTATCCTTTGGAACGGCCCTGTAGGTGTATTCGAATTCAAGAACTTCGAAGCTGGTACTAAAGGTATTTCTGAAGCTATTGCTGCTTCTGAAGGTTTCTCTGTTGCAGGTGGTGGTGACACTCTGGCTGCTATCGACAAGTTCGGTATCAAAGCAGACGTTTCTTACATCTCAACTGGCGGCGGTGCTTTCCTTGAGTTTGTTGAAGGTAAAGTACTTCCAGCTGTTGCAATGCTTGAAGAGCGTGCTAAAGCGTAATTACATGATTTATAAGGCGGGATGATTTTCCCGCCTTTTTACGTTTGCTGTGGGCCGATAAATGTTGCTACAATGCCGCCCGCTGTTAGCAAACGATTGCAGATTTTTTAATTTAATACGACAGAAAATAGGACTCATTCCATGTCTAAGATCTTCGATTTCGTAAAACCAGGCGTAATCTCTGGCGACGACGTACAAAAAGTATTTGAAGTAGCTAAAGAAAATAACTTTGCTCTTCCAGCAGTTAACTGTGTTAACACTGACTCAGTAAACGGCGTTCTAGAAGCAGCAGCTAAAGTTAAAGCTCCTGTTATCATTCAGTTCTCTAACGGCGGCGCAGCGTTCTTTGCTGGTAAAGGCGTTAAACTAGAAGGTCAAGGTGCACAAATCCTTGGCGCAGTTGCTGGTGCAAAATACGTACACGCAGTTGCTGAAACTTACGGTGTACCAGTAATCCTGCACACTGACCACGCAGCTAAGAAACTTCTTCCATGGATCGACGGCCTGCTGGACGCTGGTGAAGAATTCTTCGCACAAACTGGTAAGCCTCTGTTCTCTTCTCACATGCTTGACCTTTCTGAAGAGTCTCTGGAAGAAAACGTTGAAACATGTGCTAAGTACCTAGAGCGCATGGCTAAAATGAACATGACAATCGAGATCGAACTTGGTTGTACTGGTGGTGAAGAAGACGGCGTTGACAACTCTGATATGGATCAGTCTGAGCTGTACACTTCTCCAGAAGACGTTGCATACGCTTACGAAAAACTAAACGCAGTTAGCCACCGTTTCACTATCGCGGCTTCTTTCGGTAACGTACACGGTGTTTACCAGGCTGGTAACGTTGTTCTTACTCCAACTATCCTGCGTGACTCTCAAGCTTACGTTTCTGAGAAATTCGGTATCCCAGCTAACTCTCTGAACTTCGTATTCCACGGTGGTTCAGGTTCTTCTGAAGAAGAAATCAAAGAGTCTATCGGCTACGGCGTTATCAAAATGAACATCGATACTGATACTCAGTGGGCGACTTGGGACGGCATCCGTCAGTTCGAAGCTGACAACCACGATTACCTGCAAGGTCAAATCGGTAACCCAACTGGTGAAGCAGCGCCTAACAAGAAATACTACGATCCACGCGTATGGCTACGTGCTGGTCAAGCTTCAATGGTTGCTCGCCTTGAGAAAGCATTTGCTGACCTTAACGCAGTTGACGTACTGTAATTATTACTGTCTAGACAGTTAATAATTTAAGTTGCTGAAAAGCCGCCTCAGAAATGAGGCGGCTTTTTTAATGCGATTTTTTATGGATTTACAGAACGACTATCGCTAATCTGTATACGTTTAATAATAACAATTTCGAGAGGGTAAAATGGCTAATGAAGGAACCACTCCGGTTAATCTGGATGTGAGCGGAAGTATTTCAAATGTGAGTCAGTGGCTGACTGATAATTCCGATTTACTGATTCAGTATGGCGTCAATCTGATTTCAGCAGTTCTGATCCTGTTCATTGGTAATATGGTTGTGAAAGCAATAGCCGGAAGTGTTTCCAGGCTGTTGCAGAAGCGCGAGATGGACAAAGCAGTAGTGGACTTTATTTCTGCTCTGGTTCGCTATCTGTTGTTTATCATTGTCCTGATCGCGGCTCTGGGAAGAATTGGTGTACAAACCGCTTCTGTAGTCGCTGTTATCGGTGCCGCCGGCTTGGCAGTTGGCTTGGCGCTGCAAGGTTCGCTATCCAACTTTGCAGCGGGGGTATTGATTGTTGCATTTCGTCCATTTAAATCGGGCGACTATGTAGAAATCGGTGGTGTTGCCGGTTCGGTCGATTCTATTCAGATTTTCCAGACCGTACTGACTACTCCGGATAATAAGATGGTTGTGGTACCAAACTCTGCGGTAATTGGCGGGCCTATCACCAACTATTCACGTCATACTACACGTCGTATTGATCTGGTGATTGGGGTCTCCTATAACGCAGACTTACAAAAAACCAAAGAGGTGCTTTCTTCAGTATTAATGGCTGATGAACGTATTCTTAAAGAGCCTAAGCCAACGATCGGTGTGCATACACTGGCGGACTCTTCGGTTAACTTCGTGGTTCGTCCATGGGTTAAAACGTCGGATTACTGGGGTGTCTACTTTGATATTATGCAGGGCATTAAAGAAGCTCTGGACCGGGAAGGTATCGAAATTCCATTTCCGCAAATGGATGTTCATTTGAACAAGGTCGATTAACCAATAGCTTTGAGTATAGGGCAGAGTCGAGGGTGACTCTGCCTTTTTATTTTCTGTGTCAGACCAATAATCCCTTAGCCAGAGACGTTGCAATCACAAACATCACCAGACCGACAACGATATCAATACCTTTTTTCACTTTTGGCTGTGAGAGCACAGGTGCCAGTTTGGCCGCACCAATAGACAGCGAATAAAACCAGACAAATGAGGCCATAATGGTGCCTATCACAAAGGAGATTCTGTCGCTGCCTTCAAACTGACCACCAATAGAGCCCAAAATCACAATTGTATCCAGGTAGAGGTGCGGGTTGAGCACTGTTACGGCTAACGTACCCAGAATGACGGCTCGTCTTCCCCGGGCAAGTGTTGTGGCTTGTGTTTCATTGTCCGCAGAGCGGAAGGCACTTTTTATTGACGAAAAACCGTAAAAGGAAAGAAACAGGATCCCACCCAGGGTCACGCTGGTCAGAAGCCAATCGCTCTGTGCTAATACAGCTCCCCCTCCAAACACCCCCAGAGAGATAAAAAAGATATCCAGGAAACTACAGATGGTTGCTGTGGTCAGGTGGTGGTTACGCTGAATCCCCTGATTCAGTACATAGGCATTCTGCGCACCAATAGGAATGATCATTGTGGCACCAAAACCAAAGCCCTGAAGTAATATCCATATGTTCATAGTTATACCTTAAAAGTGAATAAATAATTATCTGAGGAACAAAATAAGCCATAGAAAAAAATAAATAAAACTAATAATATTAATCAGTCATTAGTTATTCTTATGGTGAGATTATGCGTGGACTGGACTACCGCTGGCTTGAAGCTCTGGATGAAATTGTTGCTCAACGCAGCTTTGAAAAAGCGGCAGAAGTATTGTGTGTTTCTCAATCGGCTGTGTCACAGAGGATTAAACAACTGGAAAAATGGTTAGCACAGCCGGTACTGGTTCGTGAGCAGCCGCCCAGAGTGACACCCGCAGGGCAAAAGCTGCTGGGGCTATACCGGCAGGTATGTGTACTGGAGCAGGATCTCCTGCCCGAACTGAGTAACGACGGTGAGGAAAAGCCCGTATCGGTGTCCATCGCTACCAATGCTGACAGCCTGGCTACCTGGTTATTTCCGGCTATCACGCCTCTAATGAAACAGAGAAAACTGGAGATCCACCTGGTGGTTGACGATGAGCGCAGAACCATTGATAAGCTGAAAAATGGTGAAGTGGTCGGGGCTATCAGCCAGTCAGCTAAGCCTTTGCCCGGCTGTAATGCCGTATTGCTGGGAGACATGCCTTACCTGTGTGTGTCAACGCCAGAGTTTTATCAGACGTATTTTTCTGGTGGCGTGGACATTAACTCTCTTGAGAAAGCCCCGGCGATCGCGTTTGATCACCACGATTTTGTCAATGAACGCTTTGTATTTAAGAACTTCGGGCATGAAATGATCAGCGAAGTAAAACATGGTGTTGCGAGCTCGGAAGCCTGTGTCAAAGCCGCTCTGGCGGGGTTTGGTTACTGCATGATACCTGAAATTCAGATCCGTGAGGAACTGGATAATGGACAACTGATCGATATTACTCCGGGGTTATGTGTCGATCAGCAGCTGTACTGGCATCACTGGCAATTAGAAAGTGGCGTTTTGAAAGACCTGTCTTCCTCCGTCATTCATTATGCTCATGAGCATTTGCGTGCGTAAAAATTGGGTTAAAATATCAGAAAAGGACAGTCACTCCTAAATAAGCCGGGTTATTATGATAAAAGTGGATTAACACACTGACACGGGAAATAATAATGAAAACTCTACTGCGTTGTTTGGTTATCCTTCCGGCCTTGCTGGCTAGCTCTGTTTATGCCAATGATCTGGATTTTGCTCATATAGAAACGACAGGTTATGGTGAAGTCACGGCGAAGCCGGATATGGCTGAATTTAGCGTTCAGGTTGAAAAGCTTACGAAGACATCAGAACAGGCCAAACAGAGCGTCGATAAGGTGGTGTCCGCTTTTATTGAGCACCTCACAGCTGAGGGGGTGAGCAGGGAAGATATTGTCAGTGGTAACCTGAGCCTTTCTCCCCGTTATAACTACCCGAAAGACGGTGAACAAGAGCTGGTTGGCTTTCGTGCCTCCAGAAGGGTTACGGTCAGT
The DNA here is from genome assembly GCF_003144035.1 of Vibrio albus. Classification (GTDB taxonomy): domain Bacteria; phylum Pseudomonadota; class Gammaproteobacteria; order Enterobacterales; family Vibrionaceae; genus Vibrio; species Vibrio albus. The sequence goes on along the minus strand of NZ_QFWT01000002.1, from coordinate 504,822 downwards.
GTGTATGAACTTGATAAACTGAATGGTATTCTGGATAGCGCACTGGGTGATGGTATCAACCGGGTCGATAATATACGGCTAAAGATTCGGGATCAGGCGAGCTACGCAGAACAGGCTCGTATGGCAGCGATTAAGGATGCCAGAGCGAAAGCCAGATCGCTGGCAAAGGGATTTGGCATGGCGCTGAATGGTATCTGGAGCATTCGATATAACAGTGTTTCCCCTCAGCCTGTTCTGATGAGAAATATGGCCGCTGAAGCGAAAATACAGGGGGCTGGCGGGTATCAGGATGCCGCTATCACCATTCGGGACCAAGTGAATGTGGTGTATCGTATCAAGTAAGCCTTAAGGATATAAAAGCCCCTGCCATTTTGGTGACAGGGGCTTTGTATTCAGTATGGCTTATATCCGCGTATTAGCCTTCTGAAGAGTGCAGAACGCGGGCACGAATGGTGCCTTCAATACTTTTTAGCTTCTCTAGTGCTTCGTTAGAGCGAGCAGATTCCACATCAATAACCACATAACCAAACTCTGCCGTTGTTTGCAGATACTGACCGGCAATGTTAATGCCATCTTCAGCAAAAATGGTGTTGATTTTGTTCAGAATACCCGGGCGGTTTTCGTGAATATGCAACAGACGAGAGGCACCTTTGTGTCCTGGCAGAGAAACTTCCGGGAAGTTCACGCTAGACAGAGTTGAGCCATTATCTGAATATTTCGCCAGTTTACCGGCCACTTCAACACCAATATTTTCCTGTGCTTCCTGAGTAGAACCACCAACGTGTGGAGTCAGGATCACGTTATCATACTTAGTCAGTGGTGATTCAAACGGGTCGGCATTGGTTTTTGGTTCGACAGGGAATACATCGACAGCCGCACCATGAATATGACCGGTTTCCAGTGCTTCACACAGAGCCGGGATATCGACCACTGTACCGCGTGCAGCGTTAATGAAGATAGAACCTGGTTTCATCATAGCAAACTGCTCGCTGCCCATCATATTCTTCGTATCAGGCGTTTCGGGTACATGCAGAGTGATTACATCACATTTGCCTAACAGCTCTTCCATAGTATGTACTTGAGTTGCATTACCAAGGGAAAGCTTGTTTTCAATATCGTAGTAGTAGACGCGCATGCCCAGGTTTTCAGCGATAATGCTCAGTTGAGTACCGATATGGCCATAACCAATAATACCCAGGCGCTTGCCACGAGCTTCGTAAGAGGCGTCAGCCGATTTTTTCCAGATACCACGGTGAGCGGCGGCACTCTTTTCTGGAACACCACGTAGTAGCAGAAGAATCTCGCCCAGAACCAGCTCTGCCACACTACGAGTGTTAGAGAACGGAGCGTTAAACACTGGAATACCGCGTTTAGCTGCTGCATTAAGATCAACCTGGTTGGTTCCGATACAGAAACAACCCACAGCAACCAGCTTATTCGCTGCTGCAAAGACTTCTTCTGTCAGGTTACTGCGGGAACGAATACCAATAAAGTGTACGTCTTTTACTGCTTCCAGCAGCTCTTCTTCAGAAAGGGAACCTTTGTGGTATTCAATGTTGGTGTAACCTGCAGCTTCCAGTACTTCAACAGAAGAAGGGTGAAGACCTTCAAGCAGTAAAAATTTAATTTTGTCTTTTTCCAGTGATACTTTGGCCATTTATTCTCGTCCTTAAAATGGGATGCAAACTGGCGCACATGGAGTATAGGAGAACTTCAGTGGTTATCTGTATTTAATGCAACAAATGCATACAGCCTGGCAAAACCTAAAAGAAGTTTTTTATGCTTTCCTGCTGAAACTAAAGCTAAAAGTGAAGAAAAGCAGGTTCCTTGTGCGTCTTCCGGAGGCCGTTTACTTTCATCAGTAGAAAGTAATGAGCGGAGCCTGCCCAATAAACTATCAAAAAAAAAGAGGTTTGGGTAAGAAAATTACAGCCATAAACGAAAAAAACGGTGCATTTAAGCACCGTCTGTAATGAAATAACAGAATAAGGTATATAAGTTATTTATATCATTTTAAAACCAGGAAGTAACAGCCTGGAAATGAGAATTATTCTTCGATGATTGCGCCTTCCGGAGTACCGGTAATCACAATGTCAGCGCCGCGGTGAGCAAACAGACCTACTGTTACTACACCAGCGATGGCATTGATTTTATCTTCCAGATCTTTTGGATTCGTGATGGACAGGCCACGTACATCCAAAATGATATTTCCGTTATCAGTGACGACATTTTCGCGGTATTCAGGATACCCGCCAAGTTTAACCAGTTCACGTGCAACATAAGAACGTGCCATAGGGATCACTTCTACCGGCAGAGGGAATTCACCCAGTATATCTACTTTTTTTGACCCATCGACAATACAAACAAACTTGTCTGAAATGGCCGCAACGATTTTCTCACGAGTCAGAGCCGCACCGCCGCCTTTAATCATATCGTGGGCTGGGTTAATTTCATCAGCACCGTCGACGTAGACATCCAGTTTATCGACATCGTTACAGTCGAATACTTCAATCCCCAGCGCTTTCAGTTTTTCTGTAGAATCAACCGAGCTTGAAACCGCACCTTTGATGTCATTCTTCTTGGTGCCCAGTGCGTCGATGAAGTGTTTTACCGTTGAGCCGGTACCGACGCCCACAATGCTGTCTGGTTTTACGTATTTCAGTGCTGCCCAACCAGCTTCTTTTTTCATCTCATCTTGAGTCATGCCCATCTCCTGAATAGCGAATAGTCGTGTATATAGTGGCCGTTCCTGAGGTGTTGGTATCAGTTCAAACGCTCAGGCACGCGAATTATATACTTAAGCCGACGGAAGTAAAATTGTAGATTGGCTGGGAGTGGCGGCAGCTATGTCCAGTGCCAGATTTTACCCGGGGTCACGACCATTGGCAGAGGCACATCCCAGTGCTCAACCGGTAGGTGCTGAACAAACTGGCAGTCGTGAGCCAGACCGACAGGAAGTGGTCCGGTTCCCGTTTGAAACCAGTTTTCCAGTGTCCGGTCGTAATAACCTCCACCCATCCCAAGACGGTGTCCTTCGCTGTCAAAGGCAACCAGTGGTGTGAAAACCATATCCAGTTCCGAAACGGGAATCACGTTGGTGACATCCAGCTTGGGTTCCTGAATATTAAAACGGTTTTCTGTCATGGCCGTCTCAGGAGTGTACCGGATAAAGAGCAGGTGACCTTTGGAAAAGGGGTGGATGACCGGAAGGTAGACATGTTTACCTTGTTGCCAGAAGTACTCAATGATGGGGTGGGTATCCAGCTCACCATCTGCTGACAGGTAGAGGGCTATATTGTGCGCAGAGTGTACGGCAGGTAATTGCTGAATATTAAACAGGGCATCTTCACAGGCAAGGGTTTGTTCCAGTGCCGTCAGAGCCTGACGCTGATTGCGGATCTGTTTACGCAGCTCAGTGCGAGCCTCTTGGTGTGTAGGAATAAATTGTGAATCTTTCATAGGGGATACCCCAGAGTGCCGTTGAGGATATTGACCCTTGAACCAGCTGGTTCAAGGCGGATCAGCAATGATAACCGTAGGCTTCTCGGTACGGGCCGAGCTTGCTCAATAGCTACCAAATACTAACCCTTAGGTATTGCTTATCGGCTCAGGGACGTAATCCTGCTGACAAACACTCCAGGGTAAATTTTTTCTTGCTGTCCTTGCTTTTCAGACTGCCTGCTTTTTCTACTCTTTAGCCAGCTTATTCAGCGCGTCTTCCAAAGAGGCGCTTAATAATTCCATGCGCTCAGACAACTGATTTTTCTGCTTCTCTATTTCAATTTTAGACTCTTGAAGCTCATAACACACGTTTAGAGCGGCAAAAGTGAGCAGCTTTTCCGGGCTAGAGACTTTAGTCCGCTCAGACAGTTCTTTCAAACGGCGATCCAGCTCTGTTGCAGCGCCTCGCAGGGCGTCTTCTTGTCCGGGCGGGCAGTTAACCTGCATTAACTTGCCTAAAATTTCAATCTCGACTGCTTGATTACTCATTGTTCAGTAAACTCTTGTCATGCAACAGGGGGCTTCTTGTACCGCCGAGAGAAAACTATAGGGAATGCGTTAAGAAGATTCAAGCGTTTCACGTGATGAATTGTTCAATCAGCTGATTATTCATCAGAGTGGGCAAGTTTTACTCTGGCATTTCCGCACGGAAGCGGAAGTGTTAGGATTAACGCCTATTCGAATTACATGAGCATCTTCCATGAGCGAAAAAACTCTTCCTGACTATGTATCAGCCGCTTCTGAATTGCAGTCATCCGGTTTGGCGGTGACCCCGGCGGAATTACAGGGCCTGCTGGCCGGCATGCTAAGCGGTGGTTTGTCTATTACCGATAAGAGCTGGCAGCCACTGATTTATGATTACACGAATGATGGTATGGGATGGCCGGTACGGGCTATTAGTGTGGCGGAGAATGTTCTCTCAGTGACGACTCAGGAGCTGGTTGGATCAGAAATGACCTTATCCTTACTGCTGCCAGCGGAAGATAGTGATATCTTTGAGCGTGCAGACGCCGTGTCTGAGTGGGTTAATCACTTTATTTCCGGGTTAGGGCTGGTGAATGTTTCTCTTCAGAAAGCCTCTGAAGATGTGAAAGAAGCGCTGGCCGATCTGGAAGAAATGGGTAAGTTAGGGATTGACGAAGATGATGATCTGGCCGAACAGGCTGATTTGCTTGAACAGGTGATTGAACATATTAAAGTGTGTGTACTCACTATCCATGCTGAGTATGGCATGAGAGCGGATAAAGAATCCCAAAAACCAACGATTCATTAACTTACCTGAGTACTGACTCAAGGGTACAAGTATTTAATTATCACCTGAGGCCGAAGATGAAGCATTATGATGTCGTGATTGCCGGAGGCGCAATGGTGGGGGCTACCCTGGCTCTGGCTTTGGACAAGCTGGGGGGGGATGATTTATCGGTTGCGGTGATAGAACCGTATCCGGTAGAAAAAAGTCACCCAGGTTTTGATGCCCGGGCAATTGCACTTTCTTACGGCAGTGTTCAGATTCTGGATTCTTTTTCTTTATGGCAAGAACTGCAGCCTTTTGTCACGCCGATCAAAAACATTCATGTATCGGATCGGGGACATGTCGGGATGGCGGAGTTCTCTGCTGCTCATCAGGGGGTAGATGCGCTTGGATATGTGGTAGAGCTGGCCGATGTCGGGCAGCTTTATCACGCCAGACTGGCTGCCTCTGGCGTTGATTTCAAGTGTCCTGACTCGGTCGTGAATATTGAGCGTACTCAGGATACCAACCTGATTACGCTTGCTTCCGGTGAAGAAATTTCATGTCGGTTGTTTGTGGTGGCAGACGGTACTCAGTCTCGCTGCTGTGAAAAACTAGGGCTCACAGCCCGAGAGTATGACTTCGGACAGGTGGCGGTGATAGCGAATATCGTGACCGAATCAGGCCATAATAACCAGGCATATGAACGTTTTACGGAATTTGGTCCTCTGGCATTGTTGCCGATGAGTGAGCAGAGGATGTCATTGGTTTGGTGCATGTCTCCCGAGCAGGCTGAAGAGCTCAGCCTGTTACCTGAAGAGGCTTTCCTTTCCCGGCTTCAGGACGGATTTGGCTGGAGGCTGGGGCGTATTCTCCAGGTGGGAGAGAGGATCACTTACCCGCTAAAACTGACTATGCGGGATAAGATAATTTCACATCGGGTATCGGTTGTGGGTAATGCCGCCCAGACTCTGCATCCCGTTGCCGGACAAGGATTTAATCTTGGAATCCGGGATGTAGCTGCTTTGGCAGAGTTATTGACTGAAGATAAACAGAGTGAAACAGGTTGTGGTGTTTCTCATGCTAAAGATGTAGGTAACTACTCATTTCTTAACCAATATCAAAAATCAAGGGTGCATGATCGCTCTGCAACAGTGGACTTAACCTATACTTTAGTCAGAGTATTTTCTAATAACCAATGTCCTTTTGTGGTAACCAGAAATCTTGGGTTAATGGCGGTAGACACCAGTACATCTCTCGCCTCACCTTTTCTATTGCGCACGATGGGATTAGTAGAAAGATCATTATGATAAAAAGTTTCGACGTTATCATCATAGGCGGCGGGATGGTTGGATTGACCCTCGCTGCAGCTTTAAAAGACTCCGATCTCAGGGTTGCTGTTATTGAAGAATCAGAGCCAGCACCTACCGTAAATGCACTGCCGGACGTCAGAGTGTCAGCGCTTAACCGGGCTAGTCAGTCTGTATTAGATAATCTTGGTGCATGGAACGGAATTCGGCAGCGGAGAGCGTCTGCTTATACCGGTATCCGTGTCTGGGAGCAGGATAGTTTTGCCAGTATAGAGTTCTCTGCGGATAACATTGGTCAGCCTGACCTCGGTTATATTGTAGAAAACAGAGTTGTGCAGCTGGCTCTGTTGGATACGCTGTCTGGCTGTGACAATGTTTCTTTGTTTATGCCTGATAGCTGTCAGTGTCTGATTGTGGGAGAAAATGAAGCCTGGATCACACTGGATAGCGGCCAGTCTCTGACATCGAAACTTGTGGTCGGTGCGGATGGCGCGAACTCATGGGTACGCCAGCAATTAGATATTCCTATGACGCACTGGGATTATGGCCACACAGCTATCGTCGCCAATATAAAAACTCAGGAACCGCATCGCCGAATTGCCAGACAGGTGTTTACTCCCTATGGGCCTCTGGCTTTTTTACCTCATACAGACCAGACCATGAATTCTATCGTTTGGTCAACAGAGACCAATAGAGCGAATAAGCTGTTGTCGATCTCTGAGCTGGAGTTTAATAAGGTTCTCAGTGCTGAGTTTGATATGAACCTGGGGTTGTGTGAAGTCATTGGAAGACGAGTCGGTTACCCGCTTAAAATGCGCTATGCCCGTGATTTTGTTCAGGAGCGGGTGGCTCTGATAGGTGATGCTGCTCATACTATTCACCCTCTGGCAGGACAAGGCGTTAATTTAGGTTTGATGGATGCCGCCAGCCTGGCTCAGGAGGTTTTGCGTTTGTGGCAAAACGGTGAAGATATAGGCTCCAGAGTGAACCTGCGTCCTTATGAACGCTGGCGAAAAGCAGAAGCCGCCAAAATGATTGCTGCAATGCAAGGCTTTAAGGATTTGTTTGAGGGGGATAACCCGGTTAAAAAACTGATGCGGGGGTTTGGAATGACGCTGGCGGATCAACTGCCGGGTGCTAAAAACGAAATGATGAAGCGAGCTTTGGGGCTGAAAGGCGACTTTCCTGATCTTGCGAAAACGTGTAGTTATAGCGACTGAGTCCCCCTATCTGTCGAAAACCAAAAAGAGCTGGTGTAAACCAGCTCTTTTAGAATAATTATTCTATCTGTATCATCAGGCATACGCGCAGCGCAGCTTCATTATTTCCTGATTGACTTCTTTTACCGTTTTGTAGTGCCGCTTTTCTGCACTGTCTGGCAATATCAACTTGCCATTATCAAACTCAAACTTTCCAATACCATAGATATAAATTCTGCCCTTAAACAACCGACTAACATGTTTCGCTATCATACCTGGCGTATAGCGCTTAAACAGTCTCATATTTTTTCCTTTTTATTTATTTTGCCCGGTGATTATAGGCTGTTTAATGTTACACAAGTGTGATCAATTTAGAATAAAACTAATTGTTGGCTTTGTTGTATTAGTTATTTGTGCTGGATGTAGCAAAAATTAAGAACAATATCTATTTTGACTCTTATTATGCTTGCCTATCAGAATAAATTTAGTTTTGTCTCTTAAGCCTTTTTGATGTTGCTGGCTATTGCTCTGATAACAAAAAAAGCCCGCAAAAATTGCGGGCGAAATAGTCACAGATGCATTACACAAAAAGTGGATATGACTATCAGAGTCTCCTTACAGACTCATCAATAGCCAGTGGATTCACTTTTGGCCCACCTAACCTATATATCTGCTAATAGAGCAGAGGGACACAATAGGGTGGGCAAAAAGGAGATTACATGATTTGAGTAGATATGAATATTTATTTATAGCGGATCAATAAGTATTCATGATTCTACATTTTATTTTGTGATATTGATCACATTTGGTGTTAATGAAGAGAGGTGGCTCGCAGTTTGTGTGGCGTTATTTCTAATTTCGTATGATGTCGGCAAAGGATGGTTGGCAGAGTTTCACAAGGTCATGTAGCTGAAGTGCGATACCTGCCATGTTACTGCCGCTGCTGATGGTTACCTCCTGCATATCCTTAAAAGTGACATCAAAAAAGATCGGCATATTGTCGGGGAGCAGTAATGGGGTCACTGTTCCTGGTTCATAACCGGTAATAGAGGGGACATCTTGTTGGGATACACAGGTCATACGACGGCACCGGAGCTGGGCCCTGACTTTTTTCGGGTCGGCCTGATAGTGGCCTGGCACACAGGCAAGAGCGTAGTTATTATCCATATCCCGCAGCAGAATGGATTTAACCATCTGCTCCGGTAAGATACCGCGCTGTCGGGCGGCATCCTCAATACTGGTCGCTGGTGTCTGGTGAGGCAACAGACGGAAAGAAACCTGTTGCCTGTTCAGGTATTCAGTTATTGGTGTCTTCATCATCAGTATGCAGATATGGCTGAGTATCTATCTTCCAGTGGTTGTCTGGCGTATCTTTCAGTCTTAATTCTGTGTTCGGTTCAAGATCCAGAGGCAGAACAATGAGCCCGATACCGTCACCATTACTGTACTGGTACTGGGTGATGAGTGGGCCAGCCGACCGCCAGTTATCACCAACACGTCTTTCCAGCAGGGGCTCTTTGCTAAGCAGAGCATCACAATGTCCGCTGACTTTAAACATACCACGTTTGTTTGCCCCACGATATTTGGCCCGGGCAACCGTTTCCTGACCGGTATAGCACCCTTTGGTAAAGCAAACCCCGTCCAGAAGGTGCAGGTTCAGCGCCTGAGGGATATGTTCATTCTGGTTAGCTATGGTAATACGGGGTACGGCTTCCTGGATATCACAGCAGTCCCAGATAGTTTCATCGGCAAAGTCGGCTTCTGTTGTCTTACTGACCAGTTCTGCGGCCTTGTCTTCACTCAGCAGCAATAACCAGCGGTTGTGACTGACTTTCACTGCTGTACCCCCAGAGATACCTCTCACGTCACCCTGTTGCTCAGACAGAGAGTTAATGAAAGCATCGGCCTGTTCACCAATCACACCGAGCGCGACATCGGTGGTATTGGCGATGCTGACCTGAGAAAAAACGGCGTATTTTTTCAGCTCAGCTAATGCGGTATCCAGCGCATCCGCGTGCTGAAACAGCGCCAGCCCTTCACCGTGATGGAACAGACGGAAGATGCTCCACATTTTGCCCTTAGGATCGCAGTGAGCTCCCAGCGTCGATTTATCGTCTGCGACGCTGACAACATCGCAGGTCAGTTGTCCCTGAAGGTAGCTTTTCGTATCGGTTCCTGTCACGGTAATCGCGGACCAGGAAGTTAAATGGGTGATGATCAGCTTAGGAAGCGGATCGGATGAAGTGATTGCCAGCGGAGAAAAAAGCGAGTTCCAAGTCATGTTGAGCTACCTGTTATTGTTTGTTCTGGTTATGGTAGTCCTCTTGTCATCATTTGTCAGCCATCACTTTTTTCATGCTTTGTGATTGGGGTATCTGCATGTTAACTAATAAAATCTCGCTGAATGCGGGTTGTTGGGGTAACTTGAACAGACTGGAATGAATGACTCAGGTTGGGAATATGTATACAGAGAAAGAAAGAGCGAGGATTAAGTGGTCATGCCGGCGGGGGATGCTGGAGCTGGATGTGGTGATTATGCCGTTCTATGAAGAGTGTTTTGATTCTCTGTCTGCAGAGGAGCAGACAGATTTTGTAGCGCTTCTGGAGTGTGATGATCCGGATTTATTTCGCTGGGTGATGCATCAGGGGGTCAGTGATGACCCCAAACTGGCTGCCATGGTAGATAAAATTGTCGCTCATAACGCCAGTAAACTCAGTTAGCCTTTATCTTCAAGCGTCCAAACTGGCCCGGGTCATGCAGTTGACGGTGGTCTGTTTGATTACTTGGTCTGTGCTGGTTTCACCTGTTCCATTGGTATGTGCTCTCTATTTGTTTGGGAGCTTTGCCTCTGCCTCGGATAATCTGATTGGCCAGGAATATACGGGGTTACTGCGTATAAGGCCGGGAAATAAGATGGTGATCGCTGACTCTCAGAATGAGAAAAAAGAACTCGATATCCGACGCGTTATCACGGTGTTCTGCCCGTTAATGATTCGTATAGAAACCAGCGATAGACGCTTGTTCCGTATCTGGAGAGACAGCTGCAATGAAGAGGATTATCGTCATTTACTGGTGGTGTTAAAGTCTCAGGACTGCGGTTAATGCAGGACGGTCGGGAACCCTAAAAATAACAGCAGCCCAATATCCGGGCTGCTGAAAACAGGGTATCAGAAGGTTATGCTCTGAAGTCATCTGGCTCCAGAATCGTCGGGCCACTGTTTTCCAGTTGATCCGGGTAATCCAGCGTATAGTGCAACCCGCGGCTTTCTTTACGTTGCATGGCACAGCGAACCATTAACTCCGCAACCTGAAGCAGGTTACGCATTTCCAGTAGATTATTGGATACCCGGAAGTTGCTGTAGTACTCATGGGTCTCCTGCTGCAGAAGCTGAATTCGTCGCATCGCACGTTCAAGACGTTTATCGGTGCGGACGATACCCATATAATCCCACATAAACAGGCGAAGCTCATGCCAGTTATGCTGGATGATTACTTCTTCGTCAGAGTTAGATACCAGGCTTTCATCCCACTGAGGGAGTGTGCCCGGCATTTCTGCCTCCGGTAGCTTTTCCAGGATATCATTGGCAGCCGACCAGCCGTATACGACACACTCAAGCAGGGAGTTTGAAGCCATACGGTTTGCACCGTGCAACCCGGTATAGGTGACTTCACCGATGGCATAAAGCTGTTTAAGATCCGTTTGCCCTTGCTGATCAATCATCACGCCACCACAAGTATAGTGGGCAGCAGGTACAATCGGGATCGGCTCTTGCGTCATATCGATGCCCAGATCCATCAGACGGGAGTAGATGGTCGGGAAATGTTTTTCGATAAAGTCCGCCGGCTTATGGCTGATATCCAGATACATACAGTCTGCACCAAGGCGCTTCATTTCAAAATCGATAGCACGGGCGACGACATCACGAGGGGCCAGTTCTCCGCGTTCATCAAAGTCCTTCATAAAGCGGGAGCCATCCGGACGTTTCAGGTAAGCGCCTTCGCCCCTTAAGGCTTCGGTCAGAAGGAAATTACGCGCTTCCGGGTGGTAAAGACAGGTTGGGTGGAACTGGTTGAACTCCAGGTTTGCAACACGACATCCTGCACGCCAGGCCATGGCGATACCGTCACCGGAAGAGACATCCGGGTTAGAAGTATACTGATAAACCTTTGATGCGCCGCCAGTAGCGAGTACCACAAATTTACTGCGGATAGTTTCTACATGTTCATTATTGCGGTTCCAGACGTAAGCACCCACGACTTTTTTTCTATTGCCGCCAATTTTGTCTTCAGTAATTAAATCAAGTGCGTTATGTCGTTCAAGGATGGTGATGTTCGGGTGGTGCTTAACATTGTCCTGCAGCGATGTCTGCATGGCCATCCCGGTAGCATCTGCGGCGTGAAGGATCCGGCGGTGGCTGTGTCCGCCTTCACGGGTCAGGTGGTAGCGAGGGCTGTCATCTGAATCATCGTCTTCCCGATCAAAAGGTACGCCGCCATCGATAAGCCACTGCACGCATTTTTTAGCGTTTTTGGTAATAAACTCAACCGTATCTTCTTCACAGATACCGGCTCCGGCAATCAACGTATCCTGGATATGAGAGTCGACACTGTCAGTTTCATCAAATACGGCTGCAATGCCGCCTTGGGCATAGAAAGTCGAGCCTTCGCTCCAGGGACCTTTACTGAGTACGATGACTTTCCCTTTATTTGCGACACGCAGAGCCAGAGACAGACCGGCAGCGCCGCTTCCTATTACTAATACATCACACTGATGTTCTCGGTTTGTGTTCATAAAACTTTTATATTCCCGAACTATATTAGAACAATCACAGATTTGCTCTTCAGAAAGAGGTTAAGTCATGAGAGATACGAGTCATTATGCGGCTAAACACTCATGCCTTCAAATTACTTTATTCACTTATTTCTTAAATCGCCCCTAATTTTCTCTTTTAATAGTGTTATTCCACGGCCATTTTTAATAGGCTGACAGCTTGTGGCATCACGCCTTGAGAAAAATAATTAAAATACGCTGGAACAGTGGAACTTTTCTGCTATCAATGAGTCACAATACTGCTCATGTAAGCGGTGGTGTCAATACTACATTTTGCATAATTAGTGCTCATATCTGAGAAGGTAAGGGCGAAAACAATAGGAGTACGTGCTCGAATGAACGAGCAATTGACCGATCAGGTATTGATTGAGCGGGTTCAGAAAGGAGATAAACAGGCATTCAATCTTTTGGTGATTAAGTATCAAAATAAAGTATGCAATCTTATTTCCCGGTACATAAATAATCCCGGTGATGTTCCTGATGTGGCGCAGGAAGCTTTTATCAAGGCTTACCGTGCCATCCCTAATTTCCGGGGAGAAAGTGCATTTTACACCTGGTTGTACCGAATCGCTGTGAATACAGCGAAGAACCACATCGTTGCGCAAGGGCGCAGGCCTCCGGCAAGTGATGTTGACGCTGAAGATGCTGAATTTTATGAAACAGGCAGTGCATTAAAAGAAATATCGAATCCGGAGAACCTGACGTTATCCAGTGAGCTGAAACGAACAGTGTTTGCCGCGATAGAGGCTCTGCCTGATGATTTGAAAACAGCAATGACTCTGCGAGAACTGGATGGTTTGAGCTATGAGGAAATTGCTTCTGTGATGGATTGTCCTGTAGGCACGGTACGTTCACGTATTTTCCGTGCCCGTGAAGCGGTGGAGAAAAAAATTCAACCGCTTATGGAACGCTAAACAAGGTTTATTGTCCAAACAAAATAGACACGGAACCACAAATAGGTATGGTGAAATAGATGGCTGATAAAGAATTGCTTTCAGCGCTGATGGATGGAGAAACTGTTGATAAGGCTTTGATATCAAAGCTGGAACAGGAGCCTGAAAGCCAGAAGACCTGGCAAAACTATCACCTTATTGGTGATGTTATGCGGGGTGAGGCACCGGAAACCGTCAGCTGGAATATCGCTGACAGTGTCGCTGCCGCATTGGAAAACGAGCCAAATTATACACAAGTGACAACACCTCTGGTGGAATCGCAGCCGACGCCTGCTCAGGCCCGACGTAAGCTTCCTGCCTGGCTAACCCAACTTGGGCAAGTGGCCGTGGCGGCGAGTGTGTCTTTGGCTGTGATTGTCGGTGTACAGCAATATGGCGGGGATTCCGGTCAGTCGCAGTCTGAACAGCTACCTGTTTTACAGACGATTCCTCTATCCGGTAATGTAGAGCCGGTGAGCCTGACTCGTGAAACAGTAAGCCCTAAAGCTTATCAGCAGACTCATCGCGATGAAGCTAAAGTACTGGAACAGCGCCGAAGAATTAATGCGCTGTTGCAAGATTATGAGTTGCAGTTACGTCTGACAACTGATACTAAAGCTCAGAAAACAGAACACTTACAACCGGTAGTTGAATGAAAATAATTCTGATCAGTGTGCTGACACTGTTCAGTTTGATCCAATCTCAAGCCTCGGCAGAGGAACACTCTGCGGAGGCTTTATTGCTTCAAATGAATCAAGCCAGTCAGCAGTTAAACTATGAACTTTCTTATATCCTGATAAAGAAAAACAGCATTGAGCCGCTGGTTTTTCGTCATGCCTCTGTCAGCGGTCATCGACTGGCTCATCTGGTTTATCTGAGTGGCCCGGTTCGGGAAGTGATACGCCGTGGTGAGGTCGTCAGTTATATCGAACCCGGCATGGAGCCTTTTTCTATACAGTCCGGCCAGATGATTGCACCACTTATCCCTTTGTTAAACAGCGATATCAAAACGCTGAGTCAGTACTATGACTTTGTTCTTATGGGGCGTTCCAGAGAAGCCGGTTCAGCTTCTCAGGTTGTTCGTGTGGTGCCTAAGGATGGCACACGCTATTCCTACATGTTGTGGGTCGATGAAAAGTCGAGCCTGCCACTTCGGGCGGATCTGGTTGACAGAGACGGTGAGGTGCTGGAGCAGTATCGGACGGTGTCTTATTCTGTTAATGAGAAAATCGCCGAGTATATGAGCCGCCTCAATGATGTGGAGTTACCCGGCGTTATCACGTTACCTGAGAGTAAAACTACGGTGTCCTCCTGGCAGGTTGGCTGGATTCCCGATGGGTTCAAACCTCATAATCTACACCGTTATAAGATGCTGAAAATTGAGAAGTTGGTAGAAAGTCAGATGTACAGTGATGGTCTGTTTAACTTCTCAGTCTATGTATCAGAGAGAGACAGTACATCTTTACAAGGGCATCTTGTTCGGCAGGGACGGCGTACATTACAAAGCTATGTAAAAGGCAATAAAGAGATCACGGTGGTAGGAGATATTCCTCCGGAAACGGCCAAGCATATCGCCCAGTCAGTGGTATTTAACTCTGGTACTGTGAAGCAAAAAGCGTTAAGTTCAAAAGGTGAGCAACCAGTAACGGATGAAGGGACTCAACCATGATGACAGCATTGGCAACTGTCACAGCAGTGACAGAAAGCAAACAGGGAAATGTGGTGGAACTCAGTTGCCAGCAACAAAGCAGTTGTAGCCACTGTTCGTCAAAAAGCAGTTGTGGAACAGGAATAGTGTCTAAAGCTGTAGGTAATAAGAGCCATAAATGGGCCCTAATTACCCAGAAAAAAGTCAAGCCCGGACAGATGATAGAGATTGGCTTGCCGGAGAAAAAACTGCTTCAGTTTGCCTCTGTGGTTTATCTTATTCCCATTGTAATGTTAATGCTGGGCGGGTTTCTTGGGGAGTCTCTGTTCGCTTCCGGTGATGGCGAAGGCTGGGTGATCTTATCGGCCTTCCTGTGCATGGCCGCCGGCATATGGCTGGCCCGCAAGTTATCTGAAAAGATGCAGCAGGCATCTGAACAGGCGATTACTCTGATAAGAGTGCTTGGAGATCCCGTTGATATTGGGTAGAATCTCGCAACTTTGTCGTAGTACCAGCTAATGCTGGTATTTTCTCCATCCATTTTTAAGAGTTAGTCACACCAACCTATGAAGCACATTCGTAATTTTTCGATTATCGCCCATATCGACCATGGTAAGTCGACCCTTTCTGACCGTTTGATTCACCAGTGTGGAGGGTTGAGCGACCGCGAAATGGATCAGCAAGTTCTGGATTCTATGGATCTGGAGCGTGAGCGTGGTATTACCATTAAAGCGCAGAGTGTGACTCTTAACTATACGGCTAAGGATGGGGAAACCTATCAGCTTAACTTTATCGATACTCCGGGACACGTAGACTTTTCTTATGAAGTATCCCGTTCGCTGGCAGCCTGTGAAGGCGCATTGCTGGTGGTGGACGCTGGTCAGGGGGTTGAAGCTCAGACGCTGGCAAACTGCTATACCGCGATTGAAATGGATCTGGAAGTGGTGCCAATCCTGAACAAGATTGACCTGCCTGCTGCGGACCCTGAGCGTGTAGCTGAGGAAATCGAAGAGATCGTTGGTATCGATGCGATGGAAGCCACTCGCTGCTCCGCTAAAACGGGGCTGGGTGTTGATGATGTGCTGGAAAATATTGTTTCTGCCATCCCGGCACCGGAAGGCGATCCGGATGCCCCGCTACAGGCACTGATTATTGATTCCTGGTTTGACAACTACCTTGGCGTTGTCTCACTGGTGCGTATTAAAAACGGCGTACTGAAGAAAAACGACAAGATTAAAGTAATGAGTACCGGTCAGGTATGGGGCGTTGACCGCCTTGGGATCTTTACCCCTAAGCAGCTTGATACCACAGAGCTGAATACTGGCGAAGTAGGCTGGGTTGTGTGTGGTATCAAAGATATCCTTGGTGCCCCGGTGGGTGATACCCTGACACTGGCTAAAAACGGCTGTGAAAAAGCGCTGCCAGGATTTCAGAAGGTCAAACCTCAGGTGTATGCGGGTTTGTTCCCTGTGTCGTCTGATGATTATGAAAACTTCCGTGATGCGCTGGGTAAGCTGAGCCTGAATGATGCTTCTCTTTTCTATGAGCCAGAAAACTCTGCGGCTCTGGGCTTTGGTTTCCGTTGTGGTTTCCTTGGCATGCTGCATATGGAGATCATTCAGGAACGTCTTGAGCGCGAATACGATCTGGACCTTATCACTACCGCACCGACAGTAGTGTATGAAGTTGAGAAAACCGATGGTACCGCTCTGTACGTGGACAGCCCGGCTAAACTGCCGGCGGTTAATGACATTGAGGAAATTCGAGAGCCGATTGCACGCTGTAATATTCTGGTTCCGTCTGACTACCTAGGTAACGTAATTACCCTCTGTGTCGAAAAACGCGGTGTTCAGGTCGATATGATTTACCACGGTAATCAGGTGGCGGTCACCTATGACATCCCGATGGCCGAAGTGGTTCTGGACTTCTTCGACCGCCTGAAATCGACCTCTCGCGGTTATGCTTCTCTGGATTACAACTTCCAGCGTTTTGAAGCGTCCGATATGGTGCGGGTAGACGTTCTGTTGAATGGTGACCGGGTCGATGCTCTGGCGATTATTACCCATAAAGATCAGGCTCAGAGCCGTGGCCGTCTGCTGGTCGAGAAGATGAAAGAGTTTATTCCACGTCAGATGTTTGATATTGCGATTCAGGCTGCTATTGGTAACCATATTATCGCGCGTTCTACGGTCAAGCAGCTGCGTAAAAACGTCATCGCCAAGTGTTATGGTGGTGACGTCAGCCGTAAGAAGAAACTGCTGAAGAAGCAGAAAGAAGGTAAGAAACGCATGAAGCAGATCGGTAACGTTGAACTGCCTCAGGAGGCGTTCCTGGCCATTCTGCATGTCGGCAAAGATTAAGTAGTCAAAAGCTAGCTGGTTATTATTCATTATGGTCATTCCCGCGAAGGCGGGAATCTTATTTTTTAAGGCATACTCTCGTTCCCACGCTCCCGCGTGGGAATGCATAAGAGTTATATTGATTGACGATATTCCAGTACTCGTGATTACAGCGGTGATTCAGGCGAATCGATATCAGCCGGTTATGTATGGTAGCGTTGAGCCCGGTACGCATTCCCACGCAGAGCATGGGAACGAGGAAATGAGATAGCGAATAATAACTTTGTTCGTATGAGGCTCTCTTAAAGAGAAAGAGCAAACTATAAGGAATACTGATGGCTAATACATTCTCGCTGATTCTGGTTATTGTGACGCTGGTCACTGGGGTCGTCTGGGCGCTTGAAAAACTGGTATGGGCGAAACAGCGGGCACAGAAACTGGAAGAAGTAGAAGCGCAGACCATGAACGGTCTGGAAGAAGAGGTCGCCTCCAAAGTGGCTCCCCAGCCATGGTGGGTAGAAAACAGCGTATCTATTTTTCCGGTTATCGCCTTTGTGTTGGTGCTGCGCTCTTTCGTGTTTGAGCCATTTCAGATTCCATCCGGTTCCATGATGCCGACTCTGCTGGTCGGAGACTTCATTCTGGTCGAAAAATACGCCTACGGTATTAAAGATCCGGTATTTCGTTCCAAGCTGGTAGAAACCGGTAAACCAGAACGTGGTGATATTGCGGTATTTAAATATCCTCCTCAGCCTAGTATTGATTACATTAAACGAGTGGTAGGCCTGCCAGGTGATACGGTTCGTTACAGCGCGAACAAACAGATTTGTGTTAAACCTAAGGGACAGTCTACTTGCGAGCCTGTGAAACTGTCCAATGTAGTGGAAAGCCAGTTTATACAGAATAATATTCCTTTGATGCGTCTGGATGAAAAATTGGGTGAGGTTCAGCATCAGATCCTGATGAATCCGATTCGTCAGGATAACATTGCGGCTTATCAGCCGAGATCTGGTATCAACGAATGGGTGGTACCTGAAGGTCAGTACTTTATGATGGGTGATAACCGTGATAATAGTGCTGACAGCCGCTACTGGGGTTTTGTCCCGGAAGCAAACCTTGTAGGTAAAGCTATCGGTATCTGGATTAGCTTTGAGTTTGAGCGTAGTGCGGACAGCGTGCTGCCTTCATGGATCCCTACCGGTGTACGTTTTAGTCGCATCGGTGGCATTAAATAACAGAGAGAGTATGACTACTCCTATTAATCGATTAGAGAGAAGGGTCGGCTATCAGTTTAATGATAGTGGCCTGATTAATCTGGCGCTGACACATCGCAGTGCCAACAGTCAACATAATGAACGTCTTGAGTTTCTGGGCGATTCAATTTTAAGTTTTGTCATCGCTGACGATCTCTATCATCGCTTTCCTAAAGTGAATGAAGGGGATATGAGCCGTATGCGTGCGACACTGGTTCGTGGCCATACACTGGCGGAACTGGCACGTGAGTTTGTGCTGGGAGATTACTTAAAATTAGGTCCAGGTGAGCTGAAAAGCGGTGGTTTCCGCCGGGATTCTATTCTGGCAGATGCTGTCGAGGCGATTATCGGTGCAATTTATTTGGACAGTGATATTGAGACTGTTCGCCAGGTTGTACTTTCCTGGTATCAGGAGCGTCTGGATAAAATTCAGCCTGGTGTGTCTCAGAAAGACCCTAAGACTCGTTTGCAGGAGTTTTTACAGGGGCGCAAAAAACCGTTACCTGTTTATTCTGTGACGAATATTAAAGGCGAAGCGCATAATCAGGAATTTACGGTTTCGTGTGAAGTTTCAGGTGTGGATAAACCTGTTATCGGTAAAGGCACCAGTCGCCGCAAGGCAGAGCAGGCGGCTGCTGAATTAGCTTTGGGAACACTGACTAATGTCTGATGAGAACAACGAATTTGATCTGGATGCGTACTTTGCTTCGCACGGAGAAGCAAGCACGAGTCCGGACAACCAGCACTGTGGTTTTATTGCCATTGTCGGGCGTCCGAATGTGGGTAAATCAACGCTGCTGAACCATATTCTGGGGCAGAAAATATCTATTACTTCCCGTAAACCGCAGACGACTCGTCACCGTATTATGGGGGTGGACACTGATGGTGACTATCAGGCTATCTATGTGGATACTCCCGGGTTGCACATCGAGGAGAAGCGGGCGATCAACCGTCTGATGAACCGTGCGGCTAATAGCTCCCTGAGTGACGTTAATCTGGTGCTGTTCCTGGTAGAAGGCACGCACTGGACTGACGATGATGAGATGGTGCTGACTAAGCTGAAGAAGGCGAACTTCCCTGTCGTACTTTGTGTGAACAAAGTGGACAACGTGAAAGATCGCAATGAAGTGATGCTGCACATGCACGAACTGTCTAAAAAGATGGACTTTGTTGACGTGATCCCGATTTCTGCCAAACATGGCAAAAATACCGATGCGATTCGTAAACATGTGCGCGAACACCTGCCAAAAGCGGTTCATCACTTCCCGGAAGAGTATGTCACGGATCGCTCTCAGCGCTTTATGGCCTCTGAAATTCTGCGTGAGAAGTTGATGCGTTTTACCGGCGACGAGTTACCTTACTCCGTCACGGTTGAGATAGAACGTTTTGACTATAATCCTGAAACGGATGGTTTTCATATCAATGCGCTGATTCTGGTTGAACGCAGCGGTCAGAAGAAAATGGTGATAGGAAAAGGTGGCGAGAAGATCAAAACCATCGGCCGTGAAGCCCGTCTGGATATGGAAGAGCTGTTCGGGCGCAAAGTGTATCTGGAAACCTGGGTTAAAGTGAAATCCGGTTGGGCAGATGACGAACGTGCTTTGCGATCACTGGGTTATATCGACGACCTGGATTAGGGTTGTTCAGAATACAGATTACAGAGCGGTCGCAGGCTCCCTTATAGATTACAGAGGCTAGACCGCTGCGCTGCTATCTCGTTCCCATGCTCCCGCGTGGGAATGCATACGGAACTATAGCAATCGTCGGTATTCTTGTGCTTGTGATTCTTATATGGTCATAGCGAACTAATATTGTCTCGTTCCCATGCTCCCGCGTGGGAATGCATATGGAACTATAGCAATCGTCGGTATTCTTGTGCCTGTGATTATTATATGGTCATAGCTAACTAATATCATGTGTAAGAATATCAAGCCAGGTCTGCGTTCCCACGCAGAGCATGGGAACGAGGGGGCATGGTTAACATGAGTGAAGGTTCCAGCCTCCAGCGCTGCTTTGTTCTCCATCGTCGCCCTTACAGCGAATCCAGCCTGATCCTGGACGTATTCAGTGAGGAATATGGCCGGTTAACCCTGATGTCTAAAGGCGCTCGCAGCAAGCGTTCCAGCCTCAAAGGGGCACTTCAGCCTTTTACTCCTTTATTGATGAAGTGGTCTGGCAAAGGGGGAATGAAAACCCTGCGTCAGGCTGAACCTATTAGCCTTGGTCTGCCTCTTAACGGCATTAACCTCTACTCGGCTATGTATGTGAATGAGTTGCTGGCCCGGGTGGTGGAGCCGGAAACCCCTTACCCTGCGTTGTTTCATGATTACCTGCACGTTTTATCTGAACTGGCGCAGGTCGATAATCCTGAGCCGCCTTTGCGACGATTTGAATTAGCACTATTGTCCGCTTTGGGATATGGAGTCGATTTCCTGCATTGTGCCGGAACCGATGAGCCAGTCGATCCTGAGATGACCTACCGTTATCGTGAACAGAAAGGCTTTATTGCCAGTGTCCGCCGAGACAACCTGACTTTTCGTGGTGATGAGCTGATCGCTATTGCTGAAAGGCGCTTTTTAACCAAAGAGCAGCTAAAAGCGGCAAAACGCTTTACACGTATAGCGCTTAAGCCTTATCTTGGCGGAAAACCATTAAAAAGCAGGGAGCTATTTACATTAAGGACAGCTCCCATAGTACGGAGTACTGAAAAATGAGTTCAATCCTTTTAGGTGTCAACATCGACCATATTGCCACTCTGCGTAATGCCCGAGGTACCAAGTACCCCGATCCGGTTCATGCGGCAGAAATTGCAGAGCGGGCGGGTGCTGATGGTATCACTATCCATTTGCGTGAGGACCGTCGACATATAAAAGACCGGGACGTACGTATTCTACGTGAAACCATTCAGACTCGCATGAATCTGGAAATGGCGGTGACCGATGAGATGGTGGATATTGCCGTTAATACGAAACCTGAATATGTGTGTCTGGTACCGGAAAAGCGTGAAGAGCTGACCACAGAAGGTGGACTGGATGTCGCAGGCCAACTGGACAAAATAAAGTCCGCGACAGCAAAACTGACGGAAGCCGGAATTAAAGTATCGCTGTTTATTGATGCCAGCAGAGAGCAGATTGATGCGGCAAAAGCATGTGGTGCCCCGTTTATTGAGTTGCATACCGGTCATTATGCTGATGCAGAAACCGATCAGGATCAGCAAAGTGAACTGAAAAAGATCGCGGCTGCGGCCAGCTATGCGGATGATTTAGGTATTACGGTTAACGCAGGGCATGGCCTGACTTACCATAATGTTGCTGCAATCGCCGCTTTGCCTGAGATCTACGAACTGAATATCGGTCACTCTATTATCGGTCGTGCTGTCTTTGATGGTCTGGATAAAGCTGTTGCGGATATGAAGACGACGATGCTTGAGGCGCGCCGGTAATTCGCTATGGCAATTATTGGTTTAGGCACAGATATCGCTGAAATCGGGCGTATTGAAAAGGCGCTGGAACGTTCCGGTGATGCGTTTGCTGAACGTATTCTGGCTGAGTCCGAAATGACGGTTTTTACCGGGCTGAAACAGAAAGGGCGTTATCTGGCCAAACGTTTTGCGGCGAAAGAAGCGGCGTCTAAAGCGTTGGGAACCGGTATTGCCCATGGCGTGACGCTTCACGATTTTGTGGTGCGTAATGATGAGCATGGTAAGCCCGTGCTTGAGCTCAGTAATAAAGCCAAAGAAATCGCACAGGGTATGGGCGTGAACCATACCCATATTTCGATTTCAGATGAGCGGCACTATGCGGTGGTCACGGTGGTGTTTGAGTCATAAACGAAGATAACAGAGCGGTCACAGGCTCCCTTAAGATTACAGAAGAAAATACAATCTAGATTTTCTTCTGTATTCTCCAAGCGAAGCGCTCTGTATTCTCTCTAGCCTCTAGCCTCTAGCCTCTAGCCTCTAGCCTCTAGCCTCTAGCCTTCTAGGTATTCTTTAGCTGCTGTCACGACTTTCTCCATCTCATCCTGCAGTTCAAACAGTTCTGGCTCGGTATCCTCAATTGTCATCCCTGAACGCAGGTTCTTCTCGATGGTTGCACAGACGGCCTTTAATCTTGGTACACCACAATACGAGCAACTGCCATGCAGTTTATGGACATGATGCAGCAGGGTGCTTACCGGGTAGGTATCATCAGATAGTGCCTGTTCCACAACGCTATTAACTTCCCCAATATAACTGACTAGCATATCCAGCATTTCACGGGCCAGGGATGCCTTATTCGCAGACTGCTTTAGCGCAATGTTCCAATCGATAACCCGCCTGGCCGGTTGTGGCTGTGCTTCTGCCGGGGTGTCGCTCAGAACCACTTTTTCTACCTGACTGGTATCGGTCTCAGGGTTCCAGTGGACTAGAACCTGCTGCAGTATGTGTTCTTCAATGGGTTTAGTCAGGTAGTCATCCATACCGGCTTTCAGCAGTCGGTCTCGTTCACCGGTCATGGCATGCGCTGTGACTGCGATGACAGGCGTTTGCTTATTCAGAGGTGTCGCTTTTATATGCTGACAGGCCTGTACGCCGTCCATATGAGGCATCTGAATGTCCATCAGGATCATATCGAACCTCTGTTGCCTGGCTTCTTCAACCGCCTGATGACCGCCGGTACAGGTGACAACATGTTCCACCCTTTCCGCTAATAGCGCAGAAATCAGTTTCAGGTTTGCCGGGTTATCGTCGACCGCCATTACCTTCAGTGGCAGTTTTTCCTCATCGGTCACCGGTTCAGCAAGAGACACCACCGGTGTTACTGGCTGGTGTTGAGTCAATGTGAGCAGTAACTTACGTCGCGAAATCGGTTTGGTCAGGCACTGCACCGGTAATGTTTGTACCAGTTTTTCAGCCAGAGCCAGCTCGGTACTGGGCAAGCCAATGATAATTTGTCTTGTGTACTGCTGGATAGTTTCGACCCATTCCTGAATATCATTCTCATCGCAGGGGTATTTGGGTGACAGGTTAATTAATACGCAGTCCTGTGGCTGGCACTGATCCGGCACACTGGCCTGGTAAGTGACCTGCAGCCCTTCGTGTGTCAGCATGGTCTGGATTACCGAGGCTGCCTGCATATTTGGCTCTATCAGCAGAATCTGTTTATCTTTCAGAATCTGTTTATCAATCGGTTGCCCAAGAGGGAGATCGGTCGTTGCCAGGTGCAGAGTAAACCAGAACGTTGACCCCTGGTGCAGGCGGCTGGTCAGGCTGATCTCCCCCCCCATTTGTCCAACCAGTTTACGGGAGATAACCAGTCCGAGTCCGGTACCGCCATAGCGTCGGGATATACTGGCATCAGCCTGACTGAAGGCTTGAAAGAGCTGGGCCTGTTGACGTTCCGAAATACCAATACCGGTATCACGGATCATAAACTGTAGCTCCGCAGAGTCTTTATGTTCTGCCTTGAGCTCAACGGTAATATCAATATTGCCCCGTTCTGTAAATTTGATGGAGTTACCGACCAGGTTAGTCAGCACTTGCTGTATGCGTAGAGGATCACCGACCAGTCCTTTGGGTACCTTTGGATCGACCTTAAGGGTGAGTTCCAGCCCTTTTTCATGAGCGGAAGGGGCCAGCAGGCTGACCACTTCTTCCAGATTCTCCTGAAATTCAAACGGGATGTTTTCCAGCAGGAGTTTTCCTGCTTCCAGCTTGGAGAAGTCCAGAATGTCATTGATGATATTCAGCAGGTTATTGGCTGAACGTTCGATGGTTTGCAGGTAGTCGGTCTGGCTGGAGGTCAGGTTGGTTTTCAGCATCTGACGGGCAAACCCAATCACGCCGTTCAGTGGGGTTCTCAGCTCGTGCGACATGTTGGCCAGGAACTCGGATTTAACCCGGGCGGCTTCCTGAGCCCGTTTTTTAGCCAGATCTAACTCAACGTTCTGAATTTCCAACTGTTCCAGTGTTTCCCGTAGATCCGAGGTAGCCTGATCGATGCTGTTTTGCATCTCCATATGGTACTCTGACAGAGACATCGCCATGGCGTTGATACCATTTTTCAGCGTATCTAGTTCACCGTGCATCTTTCCTTCTATGCGTGAATCCAGATGCCCGCGGCGTATTTTGTCGACCGTACGCTTCATATTCGTGATCGGCTGGGTGACTTCCTGCATCAGTTTGTAAGCAAACAGGCCTGCCATCGAAAGCCCAAGCACCAGAACAATCAAGGCCGCGAAGACTTCCTGATACTGCTGCAGTCTTAATGGTGAGGTGTCCAGTTCCATCGCAATATAACCCAGCACTTTGGTCATATCGGTTCTTAACCCGTTCTCGATATCAAACTGGCCTTCAGCCAGAATAGGGGCGTGCAAAATAACGCGGGAATCAATGACTTCAATGCTGGTCAGTAGTGGTATTGGTTTATCTTTTGCCAGCTTGAGAGATTCGAAGTTCGGATGGAAATTAGAGGTGACAAACAGCTGATGTTTTGCATCGAATACCGCAATACTGCGGATGATATCGGAGTTTTTCCGGTGTGCGTAGCCGATCAAACGCCGGACGGCATCATGGCTTTGTTGCAGCATGCCGTATTCGCTGGCAATCGCCAATGGTTCGAGGATACTGGTTCCGGAGTCGATGAGCTGGTTTTCCAGATCATTATAACGATTCAGGGTGAAGAACGTACTTAATAGCAACCCGATAACCAGGGTAGGAGCAAGGGTTAATGTAATAACGCGGGCGCGCAAACCATATTTGGTCATGTTTACCTGATTACAAGGATGTCTGGATATGGGAAAATATGCAGTAGCTTAAATCAAAGCCAACCATTTCGACAATTCTTCCCGGTAAAAATAGTGGGAGGAAGCTTGTTTTTTATAAAAATAGCGATATCAGAGCAATAGCATGGCACGTTTTTATCAACCAAAGAAGAAAAACCCGTTAGTCACCAAACATCAGCCGATAATGATCGAAAAGTTGGATCATCATGGCGCTGGTATCGGCTATTTAAACCGGAAGCCTGTGTTTGTCGAAGGGGGACTGCCGGGAGAAGAGGTACTGATCCAGCTTACGGAAAGTAAGAGTAAGTACGCCAGAGCCAACCTGATCAAAATCCTGTCGGCCAGCCCGCAAAGAACCGAACCCTTTTGCCCTCACTATAATCAGTGCGGCGGCTGTAATATGCAGCACCTGAATGATGACAATCAGCAGGAGTACAAACAGCAGTCGTTACGCCAGTTGGTGAAGAAGTTTGCCGGAGAAGAGGCTGAACTGGAGCCGGTTATCTCCGGGCCGGAAAAAGCTTACCGACGCAGAGCCCGTTTTAGCCTGATGAAAAACCGCAAGACTGGCGAGTTCAGCTTTGGCTTTCGTAAAAAGCAGAGTAAGCAAATCGTCGATATTGACCGTTGTCCGGTACTGGCGACAGAGTTGAACGAGTTGTTGCCAGAGCTGCGGGAGCTGTTGAGCGGTTTCAGGCAACAGGACCAATTGGGGCACGTAGAGCTGGTGGCGGGGGATAATACCCGTGTCGTTCTGCTGCGGGCTCTGAAGCCGCTTGCTGAGCCGGATGAACAGGCCATACTTGAGTTTGCCCGCAAGAACAACGTAACCCTTTATCTTCAGGTGGCAGACAAAGCGCCGCTGCAAGTCTGCGGCGAGGAGGCATACTATAGCGAAATCGGTATGACAATCCCGTTTTTGCCCACAAACTTCATTCAGGTTAACCGCAGCGTTAACCAGCAGATGGTGGTGCAGGCTCTGGAGTGGCTGGAGGTCGAAGCTGATGAACGGGTACTGGACCTGTTCTGTGGGTTGGGTAACTTTAGCCTGCCTCTGGCGAAGCTGGCTGAGCGTGTTGTCGGCGTTGAGGGCGTGGATGATATGGTTATCCGGGCGAAGGCTAATGCTGAGCTGAACAAACTGGATAATACCGAGTTTGTTCAGGCCAATCTGGAGCAGGCGCTGACGGATAAAAAGTGGGCCAGTGCACAGTTTGATAAAGTCCTGCTGGATCCGGCAAGAGCAGGAGCGGCGGGCGTTATAGAGCAACTGTCTGCCTTGGGGGCGAAAAGAGTGGTGTATGTTTCATGTAACCCTGCTACCCTTGCCAGAGATTCGCAGAGTTTACTGCAACAAGGGTATACACTGGAAAAACTGGGCATGCTGGATATGTTTCCGCATACCAGCCACCTGGAGTCAATGGCCCTGTTTGTTAGATAAGTTTGTCAGATAAATCTGTACAATACGTTGAAGAGAAGAAGAAACCACACTGGCATGACACAGGAAAGCGCCAGTGTTCATAAGTAGCTAGGATAAGATCAATGGTCGCAGTACGTGGCGCACATTTAAAGAAAAACGAACAGTTCGAACTGGAAGCCTGGGTAACCAGTCTGAAGCAGGAAAAGGCCACCTCTAAGAAACTGCTGGAGGTTTACCGGCACTGCGAAGAGTTGGTAAAGGACAAGGATAACAGCACGCTGCTGTTGTGGCGTGGACGGGAGATGATCGAAATACTCATCACTTTGTCGATGGACAAACCGACACTGGTGGCTGCTCAATTATTCCCCGTTGTTTCTGCCGGATACTTTGAGCGGGAAGCGTTACAGGAAACTTACGGAAAAGAAATCGTTAAACTGATTGATGGTGTGGAAGAGATGGCGGCCATCGGTCAGTTGAATGTCACTCTGGAAGGATCCGAGGCTTCTGGTCAGGTAGATAATGTGCGCCGGATGTTACTGGCGATGGTGGATGATTTCCGTTGTGTGATCATTAAGCTGGCAGAACGTATCTGTAACCTTCGTGAAGTGAAAAAAGAACCGGATGAAGTGCGTCAGGCGGCAGCCCGGGAATGTTCCAACATTTATGCACCATTGGCGAACCGTTTGGGGATCGGTCAGCTGAAATGGGAGATCGAAGATTACGCTTTTCGTTATCAGCACGCCAATACCTACAAACAGATAGCCAAGCAGCTGTCTGAACGTCGGATTGACCGTGAGCACAATATTACCGACTTTGTGACAGACCTGGAAAACGAAATGAAGGCCTCTGGCATTAATGCTGAAGTGAGTGGCCGCCCCAAGCATATCTACAGTATCTGGCGCAAAATGCAGAAAAAGAGCCTTGCCTTTGATGAGCTCTTCGATGTGCGGGCAGTACGTATTATCGCTGATCAGCTACAGGATTGTTATGCCGCTCTGGGTGTTGTTCATACCAAATATAAGCATCTGCCAAGCGAATTTGACGATTACGTTGCCAACCCAAAACCTAACGGTTATCAGTCTATCCATACCGTGATCCTGGGGCCGGAAGGTAAGACAATCGAAATCCAGATCCGTACCAAGCAAATGCACGAAGAGTCGGAGCTTGGTGTTGCCGCGCACTGGAAATACAAAGAGGGCGGCAGTGGCGGGCGCAGCGGTTATGACGAAAAGATAACCTGGCTGCGTAAACTGCTCGACTGGCAGGAAGAAATGTCAGACTCCGGCGAAATGCTGGATGAGTTGCGCTCTCAGGTGTTTGATGATCGGGTATACGCCTTTACCCCGCGTGGTGATGTGGTCGACCTGCCGATGGGGGCCACTCCACTCGACTTTGCCTATCATATTCACTCTGAAGTCGGCCACCGTTGTATCGGGGCTAAGGTTGGCGGACGCATTGTTCCTTTCACCCATAAACTGGCGATGGGGGATCAGGTTGAGATCATTACGGCTAAAGAGCCGAACCCTTCCCGGGACTGGCTGAATCCATCGCTGGGATTTGTACATTCCGGGCGCGCCCGGGCCAAGATCAATGCCTGGTTCCGTAAGCAGAGCCGGGAGAAAAACCTGGAAGCCGGTCGGGAAATACTGGAACACGAGTTACACAAGATTGGTGCCACATTAAAGGATGCCAGCGAATATGCTCTCAAGCGTTTCAATGTCAAGTCACCGGATGAGCTGTATGTCGGCATCGGCAGTGGTGATCTGCGGATTAATCAGGTTATCAACCATATCAACGCGCTGGTGAATAAACCGACAGCCGAGGAAGAAGATAAACAGGCACTGGAAAAGCTTCAGGGTTCAGAAGCGAAAACACAGCACCAGAGCCGTCCGCATAAAGACGCTGTGGTTGTAGAAGGGGTTGATAATCTGATGACCCATCTGGCCCGTTGCTGTCAGCCTATCCCGGGTGATCCTATCTGCGGCTATATCACTCAGGGCAGAGGAATATCGGTACACCGAGCGGATTGTGAACAACTGGCTGAATTGCGTATCCATGCTCCTGAGCGAATCATTGATACCGTCTGGGGACGGGGTATGGGCGGCTCCTATATTCTGACATTAAGGGTGGAAGCTTTAGAGAGAGGTGGTCTGCTGAAAGACATCACGACACTACTGGCGAATGAAAAACTGAAAGTGACCGGCATGAAGAGCCGGACCGACTATAAACGGCAAATGTCGATTATGGACTTTGATATTGAAGTACAAAGTATTGAAGATCTGGGTCGTATCACAGCCAGAGTCGAGCAGGTAAAAGATGTCATTACAGTCAAACGGTTAGGATAAAACATGTCACAGGAAACGGATAAACTGCTGTCGCTGATGGCAACGCTCAGGGACCCCGAGCAGGGCTGCCCATGGGATCTGAAGCAGGACTTTGAAAGCCTGGTGCCGCACAGCATTGAAGAGATGTTCGAGGTTGTGGATGCCATTCATAACCGTGATTGGGAAAACCTGCAGGAAGAGCTGGGTGATCTGTTGTTTCAGGTCATTTTCTACAGTCAGATTGCCAGGGAAGCCGGACATTTTAATTTTGAACAAGTGGTGGCCGGTCTGAATCAGAAACTGATTCGCCGCCATCCACATGTCTTTTCAGATGCAGAATTTGGTTCGGAAGAAGAAATCAACGCCAACTGGGAGCGGGAAAAAGCCAAAGAAAAGGCAGAGAAAGCGGAACGAACAGGAAAGCAGAATAAATCAGGCGAAGTGGCTGAAAGTATCCTAGACTCAGTACCAGCTTCCCTACCTGCATTATCCCGAGCGAAAAAAATCCAGAAGCAGTGTGCAAAGCACGGGTTTGACTGGGACACGCTGGGCCCTGTTGCTGATAAAGTCAGAGAAGAGATTGACGAAGTTATGGACGAAGCACTTCAGGTGACACCAGATGAGGAGCATCTGGAAGAGGAGCTGGGCGATCTGTTGTTCGCCTCCGTGAATCTGGTTCGACATCTGGGGAAAGATCCGGAAGTCGCATTGCGTAAGGCGAATAATAAATTTGAACGCCGATTCCGTCAGATTGAGCAGGGTGTGCTGGAACAGGGAAAACAAATGAAAGAATGTTCTCTGCAGGAGCTTGATGAACAGTGGGATCGGGTAAAGCGTTCTGAATGATTAGGTTGCCTGGTATCGATAAGCAATGCCTCTGCGCAATCTTTGAATTGATTTGAAGCAAAAAAGAAAAAAGCAGACTGTGATAAGTTTCACGTTGTGACGGAAAGGGGGTTCTGGTATATTTTCATCCCGTCCAGAAAACACCATTCCCACATTCAACCAATTTCAGGTTAAACATGACGACAAATTATATTTTTGTTACTGGCGGGGTTGTATCCTCACTAGGTAAAGGTATTGCAGCTGCATCACTGGCAGCGATTCTAGAAGCTCGT
The DNA here is from genome assembly GCF_003144035.1 of Vibrio albus. Classification (GTDB taxonomy): domain Bacteria; phylum Pseudomonadota; class Gammaproteobacteria; order Enterobacterales; family Vibrionaceae; genus Vibrio; species Vibrio albus. Next base: position 474,950 of record NZ_QFWT01000002.1, on the reverse strand, counting down.
GGTCTTAAAGTGACCATTATGAAGCTTGACCCTTACATCAACGTTGATCCGGGTACAATGAGCCCAATCCAGCATGGTGAAGTGTTCGTCACGGAAGATGGCGCGGAAACCGATCTTGACCTTGGTCACTACGAACGTTTTATTCGTACCAAAATGACCAAACGCAATAACTTTACTGCAGGTCGTGTTTATGCTGACGTTCTGCGTAAAGAGCGTCGTGGCGATTACCTTGGTGCAACCATTCAGGTTATTCCACACATCACTAACTCGATCAAAGATCGGATTGTTGATGGTGCACAAGGTCAGGACGTTGCTATCGTTGAAATCGGTGGCACCGTTGGTGATATTGAATCACTACCATTTATGGAAGCGATTCGTCAGCTGGCAGTTGAACTGGGCCGTGAGCGTGCTATGTTTATGCACCTGACACTGGTTCCTTATCTGGCAGCGGCAGGTGAAGTAAAAACTAAGCCGACTCAGCACTCAGTAAAAGAGCTGTTGTCTATCGGTATTCAGCCGGATATTCTGGTGTGCCGTAGTGACCGTATGATTCCGGCTGCAGAGCGTAAGAAGATAGCGCTGTTCTGTAACGTACCGGAAAAAGCGGTTATCAGCATGAAGGATGTAGATTCTATCTACAAAATCCCTCAGCTGATTAAATCTCAGGGACTGGATGATCTGGTATGTGCTCGCTTCGGCATTAATGCACCCGAAGCTGATCTTTCCGAATGGGAACAGGTTATCTACGAAGATGCGAACCCGGTTGGTGAAGTCACTATCGGTATGGTGGGTAAATATATCCAGCTGCCGGATGCATACAAGTCGGTGAACGAAGCGCTTAAGCACGCGGGGTTAAAAAACCGCTTAAGTGTTAATATTACTTACGTTGACTCTGAAGATGTTGAAACCAGAGGCGAAGAAGTGCTGGAAGGCCTTGATGCTATTCTGGTACCAGGCGGCTTTGGTGACCGCGGTGTCGAAGGTAAGATTCGCGCTGCACAGTATGCCCGTGAAAATAACATCCCGTATTTGGGTATTTGTCTGGGTATGCAGGTTGCACTGATTGAATACGCGCGTAATGTTGCGGGTATGGAAGGTGCACATTCAACAGAATTTAATAAAGAAACCAAGTACCCTGTGGTAGGCTTGATTACTGAATGGGTTGATAAAGAAGGTAACGTTGAAGAACGTACTGAAAAATCAGACCTTGGTGGTACTATGCGTCTTGGTTCTCAGCTTTGTCACCTGGAAAAAGGTACCAAAGCTCGTGATCTGTATGGTAGCGCGACGATTCATGAACGTCACCGTCACCGTTATGAAGTAAACAACAATCTGCGTCCGCAAATTGAGAAAGCCGGTCTGAAAGTATCGGGTCTGTCTGCGGATAAGAAGCTTGTTGAGGTAATTGAGAATCCGGCTCACCCATGGTTTGTAGCGGCTCAATTCCACCCTGAATTTACCTCGACTCCTCGCGATGGTCATCCATTGTTTGCAGGATTCGTTAAAGCTGCTGGTGAATATCAGCGTGGTGAATTAGTTAAGTAAGTTTTAGTAAGTTTAAGTAAGGATACGGACAGCAGCTTTAGTGGTGCTGCTGTCTTTAATTTTGACATTGATATTGAACGAGAGGAAACATAATGTCTAAGATCGTTAAAGTTCTAGGTCGTGAAATCATCGACTCACGTGGTAACCCAACTGTAGAAGCTGAAGTACACCTAGAAGGCGGTTTCGTAGGTCTGGCGGCAGCTCCATCTGGCGCATCTACTGGTTCTCGCGAAGCTCTTGAGCTACGTGACGGTGACAAATCACGTTTCCTAGGTAAAGGTGTTCTTAAAGCAGTTGAAGCTGTTAACGGCCCAATCGCTGAAGCACTACTTGGTAAAGACGGTAAAGCTCAAGCTGACATCGACCAAATCATGATCGACCTGGACGGCACTGAGAACAAATCTAAGTTCGGTGCAAACGCAATCCTGGCTGTATCTCTGGCAAACGCAAAAGCAGCTGCTGCAGCAAAAGGCATGCCTCTGTACGCTCACATTGCTGAACTGAACGGCACTCCAGGCGTTTACTCTATGCCTCTTCCTATGATGAACATCATCAACGGTGGTGAGCACGCAGACAACAACGTTGACATCCAGGAATTCATGATTCAGCCAGTTGGCGCTTCTACTCTGAAAGAAGCTCTGCGTATCGGTGCTGAAGTATTCCACAACCTGGCTAAAGTTCTTAAAGGCAAAGGTCTTAACACTGCTGTTGGTGACGAAGGTGGTTTCGCTCCTAACCTAGAATCTAACGCTGCTGCTCTTGCTGCAATCAAAGAAGCTGTTGAAGCTGCTGGTTACGAGCTGGGTAAAGACGTTACTCTTGCTATGGACTGTGCTGCTTCTGAGTTCTACAACAAAGAAGAAAACATCTACGACCTTAAAGGCGAAGGCAAGACTTTCTCTTCTGAAGAGTTCTCTAAGTACCTTGAAGGTCTGGTTGCTCAATACCCAATCGTATCTATCGAAGATGGTCTTGACGAGTCTGACTGGGATGGCTTCAAGTTCCAAACTGAACTTCTGGGCGACAAAATCCAACTTGTTGGTGACGACCTGTTCGTAACTAACACTAAGATTCTTGCTGAAGGTATCGAGAAAGGCGTTGCTAACTCTATCCTTATCAAGTTCAACCAAATCGGTTCTCTGACTGAAACTCTGGCTGCTATCAAGATGGCTAAAGACGCTGGTTACACTGCAGTTATCTCTCACCGTTCTGGTGAAACTGAAGATGCAACTATCGCTGACCTTGCTGTTGGTACTGCTGCTGGCCAAATCAAAACTGGTTCTATGAGCCGTTCTGACCGTGTTGCTAAGTACAACCAACTGATCCGTATCGAAGAAGCACTAGGCGAGAAAGCTCCTTTCAACGGTCTTAAAGAAGTTAAAGGTCAAGCTTAATTCTTTATTGAATTAACGGACTCTTAAGTTCTCTGAAAGCGCCTCCCTTGGGAGGCGCTTTTGTTTTTAGAATACAGAGGCTAGATCGCTGCGCTACTGCTTAAAAGTCATCATTCCTGCGAAGGCAGGAATCCTATAAAGATGGCGGTAATGATTTAGTAGATCCCTGCCTTAGCAGGGATGACGGGAGTATTCAGGGATGGGATGTGTTGCTCGTTCCCACGGTCCTCCGTGGGAATGCATTCGGAGCCTATCGGATCAACTCATTCCTGTTAATTGATTTTACGCATGTCAGTTAGTCGTGAGATTTATGCTCTCTCTGAGTCAGGTCTGCATTCCCACGCGGAGCATGGGAACGAGGGTATTCTCTTCTGGTCCAGAGTCTCCATATTCTTCTTCTCTCCCAGATATGTTATAACTACCCTTTAATTTTACCCCTCAACACGAGAGCCATCCGCGTGCGTTTATTTACTCTGGGCCTGTTTGTTTTACTGAGCCTGCTGCTTTATACCCTTGTCTGGGGCAAAAATGGCTGGATGGATTACAGCGAAGTGCAAAGTGATATTGACATTCAGCAGTCTGTGAATCAGAACCTGAGAAAGCGCAACAGTGACATGTTTGCTGAAATCGATGATCTGAAACAAGGCCTGGATGCAATTGAAGAGCGCGCACGTCACGAACTCGGAATGGTGAAAGAGGGGGAAACTTTTTACCGGATTACTGGTGAAGATTCTCAGTGATATCAATAAGCCAATGACAGAACCCCAAACTCAACCTATTTATGCCATTATACCTGCTGCAGGTGTCGGCAGCCGTATGCAGGCGGACAAGCCTAAGCAATATCTTCAGTTGCACGGTAAAACGATTCTTGAACATACGGTAGAAAAATTACTGGCTCACCCGGCAGTAAGCAGAGTGATTGTTGCCATTAGCGAACATGATCCTTATTTCCCGACTTTGTCTCTGTCATCGAATCCAGATGTCATCCGGGTCAAGGGAGGAAAAGAACGGGCGGACTCCGTTCTTTCCGCACTGAGTTTTTTATCTTCTGAAGCGGAAGAAAATAGCTGGGTTATGGTGCATGATGCCGCCCGTCCTTGTGTTATGGGGGCAGACATTGATAAGTTGATTGCGGAACTGAAAGGGCACCCGGTAGGCGGTATTCTGGCCGCTCCGGTTCGTGACACGATGAAACGTGGTGATTCCAGCCATCATATAACAGAAACGGTAGACAGAGCGTGTCTATGGCATGCCTTAACACCACAAATGTTTCCGGTGACTCTGCTCTATAATGCGCTCTCACAGGCTCTGGCCGCAGGAGCCAGTATTACCGATGAAGCGTCGGCGGTGGAGTGGTTAGGGTTAACGCCTAAGCTGGTAGCCGGGCGCTCAGATAATCTGAAAGTGACCCAGCCGGAAGACCTGGCACTGGCTGAATTTTACCTCAGCAGAGAATTAAATAATAAGGAACAATGATGATTCGTATTGGTCATGGTTTTGATGTGCATAAATTTGGTGGCGAAGGCCCGGTTATTATCGGCGGAGTTGCCATTCCTTATGAACAGGGGCTGGTGGCTCACTCTGATGGTGACGTGGCACTGCATGCGCTGACGGATGCGCTACTCGGCGCAATTGCCGAAGGCGATATCGGTCGTCACTTTCCCGATACTGATGAGAAGTGGAAAGGCGCTGATAGCCGTGAATTGCTGAAAGCCGTATACGAACTGGTGCAGGAAAAAGGCTATCAATTAGGCAATCTGGATGTCACTATTATCGCTCAGGCTCCGAAAATGCTTCCTTATATTCCGTCGATGCGCGAAGCCATAGCCGCTGATTTAATCACATCTATCGACAATGTAAATGTCAAAGCCACCACAACTGAAAAACTGGGTTTTACCGGCAGAAAAGAAGGTATTGCCTGTGAAGCCGTTGTTCTCCTAACAAAGAAGTAACAGACATGACTGATATACTTGCTGATCTGGCCTACCTGCATGGAAAGCCTGTGGCAAAAGCGAAATTGAAAGTGAAACCAGAGCATTTTATTGTAAAAGAAGAGCTGGGGTACGAATTTTCCGGAAGTGGTGAACACCTGATGGTCAGGATCCGGAAGACGGGTGAAAACACGACATTTGTAGCTAATGAATTAGCGAAAGTCTGTGGAGTGAAATCCAAAGACGTGAGTTGGGCCGGGCTGAAAGACCGTCATGCGGTGACCGAGCAGTGGCTGAGTGTACACCTGCCAAAGGGTGAGACTCCGGATTTTACGGCGTTCGAAAAGCAATATCCGAGCATACAGATTCTGGAAACCACCAGACACAATAAAAAACTGCGTCCGGGAGAGCTGGCTGGAAACCGCTTTGAGCTGACTTTGTCCGAGGTTACTGACACTGAAGAAGTGATGTCAAAACTGGCGGTAGTGTCAGAGCATGGAGTCCCTAACTATTTTGGTGCTCAGCGATTCGGTCGTGATGGTAATAACCTGACTGAAGCCCGGCGCTGGGGACGGGAAAATGTCAGAACACGCAACCAGAACAAACGTAGTATGTATCTGTCTACCGCCCGCGCATGGATCTTTAACCAGATTGTTTCCTCGCGCATCAAAAACGATCAGTTTAACGTGTTGTTAAATGGTGATTTGGTCTTATCCGGTGGTGAGCTACTGTCTGTGACTCAGGAAAACAAGGCGGAACTGGAACAGAAGCTGGTTTCCGATTCGGTTCAGATAACCGCAGCGTTGGCGGGAGACAATGCGTTGCCGACCACAGAAGCAGCATTGCAACTGGAACAACCGCTTCTGGATGCAGAGCCAGATCTGATGGCGCTTATCCGTGGGAACAGAATGCGTCATGACCGGCGTGAAATGTTACTGAAGCCACAACAGATGCAGTATGATAGTAACGGTGATGAGGTAACACTGAATTTTTCTTTACCATCAGGCTGTTTTGCAACATCAGTTATCCGAGAGCTGATTGAGGAAATACCGGTAGAGCGTCATTATCCTCAGGACTGAACGGGTCGAGGAACAAAAGGAAACTGCAATGAAAATTCTACTGAGTAATGATGATGGGATACATGCCGAAGGGCTGAAGGTGCTGGCGGCTGCTTTATCGGATTTGGCTGAGCTTGTCATTGTGGCCCCAGACCGGAATCGTTCAGGAGCGTCTAACTCACTGACACTGGAAACGCCGTTGCGGGTCAGCAATATCAGCGATCATCGGTACGCGGTTCAGGGAACACCGACAGACTGCGTTCACTTTGCTCTGAACGAACTATTGAAAGATGATATGCCGGATCTGGTTTTGTCCGGTATTAATCACGGAGCAAACCTTGGGGATGATGTACTCTACTCAGGTACCGTTGCTGCGGCAATGGAAGGTCATTTTCTTGGCGTTCAGTCTATCGCCTTCTCTCTGGTTGGCCGGGAACATTTTGCTACAGCGGCCAGGGTTGTTCGTTCTATCGTCGAGCAGCACCTGAAAACGCCAATCCCAACGAACCGGCTGCTGAACGTCAATATCCCGGATGTAACCTATGCTGAGCTGAAGGGGCAGCAGGTAACCCGGCTTGGGGCAAGGCACCATGCTGAAAGCATGCTGAAGCAGAAGGATCCGAGAGGGCATGATATATACTGGTTAGGCCCTCCGGGGAAAGAACAGGACTCGGGACCGGGAACCGATTTTCATGCTATTGAACATAAGATGGTCTCTGTTACCCCAATGCAAGTAGACCTGACGGCACACGAATCATTAGAAAGTGTTAATCACTGGCTGAAAGAGAAATAACTATGAGCAACCCCCAGGCCAAAAGGCTGGTTGAATATTTATCGGTGAATGGAATCCAAAGCTCAGAGGTACTGAGTGCAATGGAGAGGGTTCCCCGGGAGTATTTTGTCTCTGAGGCGATGATGCATCAGGCGTATGATAATAATGCTCTGCCCATTGCGCACGGGCAGACAATCTCCCAGCCTTATATGGTGGCGAAAATGACAGAACTGCTGGAGCTAAGGAAGGACAGTAGAGTTCTGGAAATCGGGACCGGATCCGGTTACCAGACGGCTATCCTGGCTCAGCTGGTCGATAAAGTGTATTCCATTGAGCGGATTAAATCTCTGCAATGGGAGGCCAAAAGACGTCTGAAGCAACTCGATATTTACAATGTCGCGACCAAACATGGCGATGGCTGGGAAGGGTGGCCGGCAAACGCACCTTTTGACGCTATTATTGTCACGGCGGCGGCAAGTGAGATCCCGCACGCATTACTGGATCAACTGGCAGATAAAGGTCGTCTGGTGATTCCAGTGGGAGAAGCGCATCAGGAACTGCTTAAAGTGGTTCGGGACGGTAACTCATTCACATCCAGTGTTATAGAGGCGGTACGTTTCGTTCCTCTTGTGGCTGGAGAATTGGCATAAAGAGTCATTCATTCATTCATAGAAAAAACATGAAGATGCAACTGAAGACAGTATTGGCTTATATCGGGCTGAGCATACTCTTAGTGGGTTGTTCAGCTCATGGGCCTGCACCTGTCTCCAGTTTGAATAAAGATTATACTCAGATTGAAAGAGGCAGTTACCGCGGAAGTTATTATGAAGTGCGTAAAGGTGATACCTTATATTATATAGCCTATGTCACAGATAAAGATGTAAACGAGTTGATTCGTTACAATCATCTTTCCCCACCTTATATTATTCAGCCAGGACAAAAATTACGCCTTTGGCAACCAGTATATAAGGCCCCGGCTTATGGTGGAACAGGTGCCGGAGCAGCAAGCTCTGCTGTGGTTGCTTCTATTGCCTCGAAAGCTGTCCCTACCGTTTCCCCTGCAAAATCAACAAGTAAAAAAGCAAAGCGTTCAACATCTCAAAAATCAACTTCGAACAATACCCCCGTTGTTAATAAGGTTGATAAAAAAGGCTCGAAAGAGTATCGTGCTAGTAAACAAAATGTTAAAAATAATGTAAACCATCCAAAAACGAATACGGCTAAGGTATCCAAAGGAAGTAGCGTATCAGCCAGTAAGAGTAAAGTTGATCGATGGTTATGGCCAACAAAAGGGAGGGTCATAAGGAGGTTCTCCTCTGGAGATCAGGGAAACAAGGGGATTGATATCGCCGGAAGGCGTGGTCAGTCGGTTGTTTCAACAGCCAGAGGGGTTGTAGTTTATTCAGGCAGCGCACTTCGCGGATACGGTAACCTGGTTATCGTCAAGCATAACGATAATTATTTAAGTGCCTATGCCCATAATGACAGTTTGCTAGTCAGAGAAGGACAAAGTGTTAATGCTGGACAGAAAATTGCCACGATGGGCAGTTCAGGATCCAGCCGGGTTAAACTGCACTTTGAAATTCGTTATCAGGGGAAATCAGTCAACCCACAACGCTATTTGCCCTGATACCACCTTTTAACTATAGCAGGTTAGGACATATTCGGTAGTAATGTCTTGCTAACTCGCCAAGGGGAAGCGCTATGAGTATCAGCAATACAGCACCAAAAACAAACCGTTTTGATCTTGAACAAGATAATATTGATGCACTAGACGTTGAACTAGAACAAGAAAAAGCATTCGCTAAGCAAGTTCAGGAAGAATTTGAAGTTAGCAACAAGAGTCTGGATGCCACTCAGCTTTACTTGGGTGAGATCGGTTTTTCTCCATTATTAACTGCTGAAGAAGAAGTTTTGTATGCACGCCGCGCACTGAAAGGTGACGAGGCCGCTCGGAAACGGATGATAGAAAGTAACCTTCGTCTGGTAGTTAAAATTTCCCGCCGTTACAGTAATCGTGGTCTTGCTCTGCTCGACCTTATCGAAGAAGGTAACCTCGGGCTTATCCGTGCCGTTGAAAAATTTGATCCGGAAAGAGGTTTCCGTTTTTCAACCTACGCAACCTGGTGGATTCGTCAGACCATTGAACGTGCGTTAATGAATCAGACCCGAACCATCCGTTTGCCTATCCATGTAGTAAAAGAACTGAATATTTATCTGCGTACAGCTCGTGAGTTGTCACAAAAACTGGATCATGAACCTACCGCAGAAGAAATCGCAATAAAACTGGATAAGCCGGTTGGTGATGTCAGTAAGATGCTGCGTTTAAATGAACGTGTCGGCTCTGTTGATACCCCTATTGGTGGTGACGGAGAAAAAGCACTTTTAGATATTATCCCGGATATCAACAACTCCGATCCAGAAGTGTCCACTCAGGACGATGATATGAAAATATCGCTTATCGACTGGCTGGATGAGCTGAACCCTAAACAAAAAGAGGTGCTGGCAAGACGTTTTGGTCTGTTGGGGTATGAACCGTCTACGTTGGAAGAAGTAGGACGCGAAATCAACCTGACCCGAGAACGTGTACGCCAGATACAGGTTGAGGGCTTACGACGTCTGCGTGAGATCCTGATGAAACAGGGACTGAATATGGAATCTCTGTTTGATGTAGATGATATGTAATTACAGATACGAGCGGAACTTCCGCCAGTCAAACACCAGCCCCGGATCGGTTTTTCTGAGCGGGGCGATATACTGATGCCCGGTTATTCTCTGTGGAGTAATGGCCGGGTATTTTGTTTGCAGGGCTTTGGTGATACCAGCTAATGCTCTGTATTGCGCTTCGGTGTACGCATCGTAATCTGTCCCTTCCAGCTCGATACCTATCGAATAGTCATTACACTTCTCAACGCCGGCAAAGCTGGATTTACCGGCATGCCATGCCCGGTCAACAAAAGAAACAAACTGAACGACCTCTCCATCCCGGCGGATCAGGCAATGAGCGGAAACCCGCATGTCCTTGATCACCTTAAAAAACGGATGCTTATCTGTATCAAGCTGTCCGGTAAAAAATAGCTCTATGTCATTACTGCCATACTGACCCGGGGGCAGGCTGATATTATGAATGACCAGCAGAGAGATCTGAGTATTTTCAGGGCGCTGATCGCAAAAAGGAGACGGGCTGTGTTTAACCTTTTCTAACCAGCCGTTATTTATCGTGTAATTGTGCATCTTTACTTCATAGGTTATTTTGAGTGTTAAGGTCGCGCTGCTTCGAGGATGAAGGGGGAAGACGATAACTGCTGAGGGATAGCTCGCCCTCTTATTTCTTCACCCTTTTCCCTTCTTCCTTAATCCTTGTTTTTATCAGAATACCGAAATCTGTGATTGATAGCTGAATTATTTTATTATCGAGGGTATTATCCTTCCAATTTGTAAAAACTTGGTACCGATTCGAAATGAAAAACAGTCACGATAGCCAGGCTCGTCTTGAATACCTGAAAACACAGCTCCCACTGGAAATTACCCGATCTGTAGCCGACACGCTAAGAGAAGATCTGGGAGGCACCATTGACGCTTCTCTGGATATCTCTGCCAGTTTGATCCCGGCAGACACTCAGAGTGTTGCCAACCTGATCACTCGAGAGCACGGTGTTTTTTGCGGTAAAGAATGGGCAGAGGAAGTGTTCAGACAACTCGGGGGCGAGGTTTCCATTGAGTGGTTTGTAGAAGATGGTGATGTGGTAGAGCCTAATCAGGTACTTTGTTCCTTGAAGGGTCCGGCGCGTATTATGCTGACGGGCGAAAGAAATGCGATGAACTTTATCCAGACCTTGTCTGGCTGTGCGACAGCGGTAGCGCGGTATGTAAAAGAGCTGGAAGGTACGGAGTGCAAGCTGCTTGATACCCGTAAAACCATTCCGGGTCTGCGTAGTGCATTAAAATATGCAGTAGCCTGTGGTGGCGGGCATAATCACCGTATCGGAGTGTTTGATGCCTACCTGATTAAAGAAAATCACATTATTGCCTGTGGTGGCATTGCTCAGACCGTAGCAACGGCGAAAGAGCTGAATCCGGGAAAACCCATTGAAGTTGAAACGGAAAATCTGGATGAATTGAAAGAGGCCATTGAGGCCGGTGCCGACATCATTATGCTGGATAATTTCAGTACAGATATGATGCGAGAAGCGGTGAAAATGAATGCTGGCCGAGCGGCATTGGAGAACTCGGGTAACGTTACGCTGGAAACCATTCGTGAATATGCTGAGACAGGGGTCGATTATATCTCTGTTGGCGCATTAACGAAGCACCTTACCGCAATGGATCTTTCTATGCGATTTCAATAACAAATTTCATACATTGTTCGGTTAAATTAACCCGCTACTTGCTCATCAAGTAGCGGGTTTTTTATTTATTGTTTTCTATAGGTTTTTCTGGGGGGATTTGTTTTATTTGTTTTAGATCAATACTTTATTGTTTCAGTTGTTGTGGGTGTTTCTATCTGTTTTTTGTTCCCGTTATTTATTTTTTACTTAAAAATAAATGTATAAAAGACATGTTGATAATGGGTTTTTATTGTTAATAAAGTGTTTCTTTTGGCGTGGTAAATAGTGTTTTTATGATTTAAATCAATTTGCGCTGGACAAAAACAATTTGCACATGTTAACTTTTATAGCAATGAATCAATTGGTAATACCAATTGACACCCTGAACAGAGAGACAATAGGCATACATCAGAATGGTGACACAGCGCATACGACAACCTAAGCTCTCTGATGTCATTGAAGCAGAGCTGGAAAGGCTTATATTAGAAGGTGCTTATTCTTCGGGGCAACAGCTCCCTCCGGAGCGGGAACTGGCCAAACAGTTTGATGTCTCCCGACCTTCTCTGCGTGAAGCCATTCAAAAGCTGGAAGCTAAGCATCTGCTTGTCCGCCGTCAGGGTGGTGGTACTTTTGTCAGTAATGAATTATGGAGTGGGTTATCGGATCCGCTTCTGGAATTAATTTCCTCTCATTCTGAAGCCCAGTTTGACCTTCTTGAAACGCGTCATGCTCTGGAAGGGATAGCGGCTTATTTTGCTGCTCTCCGTGGTACCGAAGAAGATTTTTCAGTGATCCGTCAATGTCAGCAACGGATCGAATCAGCTCAGGAAGAAAAAAATATTATCTGCGAAGTCGCGGCAGTGATGGAATATCAGGTTGCTATCACTGAAGCCTCTCATAACTTAGTTCTGCTACATATCGTTCGCAGCATGCTTCCTCTGCTAGAGAAAAACGTATTACAAAATTTAAAACTATTATACCGCCGTAGTGATGCGGTGGAGAAAGTAAGTAAACACCGGGCCGATATTATGAATGCGGTGATCTCCCGAGAGCCTGAAAAGGCAAGGGAGTTAGCGCATGTTCATCTGGCCTACATTGAAGAAACCATGCTGGATCTCAACCGTGAAGATAGCCGTAGGAAGCGTTCTTTGCGTCGGATTCAGCAGAGTGACGGAGAGCAGTGAAGCAGTTGTTATGACTGTTAACTGTCTCATCCGTCCCTTCACTGGATCCAACTAACAAAAGGATAGATCGCCATGTCTGAAGTCATGAGTAATGACGTAGATGCACTAGAAACGCAGGAGTGGTTGGAAGCTCTTGAATCTGTTGTGCGTGAAGAAGGTATAGAGCGTGCTCAATTCTTACTTGAACAAGTTTTAGATAAAGCACGTCTTGATGGTGTGGATATGCCAAGTGGCACCACAACCAATTACATCAATACAATTCCAGTCGATAAAGAGCCGCCATACCCTGGCGATAAAAAGCTTGAGCAGCGTATCCGCTCTATTATTCGCTGGAATGCGGTAATGATTGTACTTCGTGCATCTAAAAAAGACCTGGAGCTGGGTGGCCATATGGCTTCTTTCCAGTCTTCTGCCGCATTCTATGAAACCTGCTTCAACCACTTTTTCCGTGCGCCTAACGAAAAAGATGGTGGCGATCTAGTCTACTATCAGGGGCATATCTCTCCGGGTATTTATTCCCGTGCTTTCGTTGAAGGCCGTCTGACAGAAGAGCAGCTGGATAACTTCCGTCAGGAAGTTGATGGTAAGGGCATTCCTTCTTACCCTCACCCGAAACTGATGCCTGAATTCTGGCAGTTCCCGACCGTATCAATGGGTCTGGCTCCAATGTCTTCTATTTACCAGGCTCGTTTCCTGAAATACCTGGACAACCGTGGTCTGAAAGACACCTCTGAGCAACGTGTTTATGCCTTCCTGGGTGATGGTGAAATGGATGAGCCGGAATCACGCGGTGCGATTTCCTTCGCTGCACGTGAGAAGCTGGATAACCTGTGTTACGTCATCAACTGTAACCTGCAGCGTCTTGACGGCCCGGTTATGGGTAACTCAAGCATTATTCAGGAACTGGAAGGTCTGTTTACCGGTGCTGGCTGGAACGTCGTTAAAGTTGTCTGGGGCAGCGGATGGGACAAACTGCTGGCGAAAGATACGTCAGGTAAGCTTATCCAACTGATGAACGAAACGGTTGATGGTGACTATCAGACATTCAAGTCTAAAGATGGTGCTTACGTTCGTGAACATTTCTTCGGCAAGTATCCGGAAACGGCGGCACTGGTTGCAGACATGACCGACGAAGAGATCTTTGCGCTGAAGCGTGGTGGTCACGATACGTCTAAGCTGTATGCAGCATTTAAGAATGCTCAGGAGACCAAAGGTCGTCCAACTGTAATCCTAGCGAAAACCATCAAAGGTTACGGCATGGGTGAAGCGGCGGAAGGTAAAAACATTGCTCACCAGGTGAAGAAAATGGACATGACTCATGTTCTGCATCTGCGTGACCGCCTGAACCTGAAAGACCTGGTTTCTGATGAGGACGTGAAATCTCTGCCTTACCTGAAACTGGAAGAAGGTTCTGCTGAATACGATTATCTGCACGCTCGCCGTCAAGCGCTGAAAGGCTATATGCCGAAGCGTCTGCCGAATTTCACTCAGGAGTTTGTGACTCCGGAGCTGGAAGAGTTCAAACCGCTGCTGGATGAACAGAAGCGTGATATCTCTTCAACTATGGCGTTTGTCCGTACCCTGAACATCCTGCTTAAGAACAAGCAAATCGGTAAAAACATCGTGCCGATCATTGCGGATGAAGCGCGTACCTTCGGTATGGAAGGTCTGTTCCGTCAGATTGGTATCTATAACCCGCACGGTCAGAACTACACACCTCAGGATAAAGACATCGTTTCTTACTACAAAGAAGCGACCTCTGGTCAGGTTCTGCAGGAAGGTATTAACGAGCTGGGTGCAATGTCATCCTGGGTGGCGGCAGCAACGTCATACAGTTCAAACGACGTGCCGATGATTCCGTTCTACATCTATTACTCTATGTTTGGTTTCCAACGTGTGGGTGATATGGCGTGGATGGCTGGTGACCAGCAAGCCCGTGGCTTCCTGCTGGGTGCGACAGCCGGTCGTACCACCCTGAACGGTGAAGGTCTGCAACACGAAGACGGTCACAGCCACATCATGGCTGGTACGATTCCGAACTGTATCTCTTATGACCCGACGTTTGCTTACGAAGTTGCTGTTATTACACAAGATGGTATTCGTCGTATGTACGGTGAACAGGAAAATGTTTTCTACTACCTGACACTGATGAACGAAAACTATGCAATGCCAGCGATGCCGGAAGGTGCTGAAGAAGGTATCCGTAAAGGTATCTACAAGCTGGAAACGTATGCAGCTCAAGAAGAGAAAGGCCAGAAAGTTCAGCTGCTGAGCTCAGGTACTATCATGAATGAAGTACGCAAGGCAGCTCAGATCCTGGCTGAAGAGTACGCTGTGACTTCTGATGTGTTCTCTGTCACCTCTTTCAACGAGCTGACTCGTGACGGTCAGGCGGCTGAGCGTTACAACATGCTGCATCCGGAAGCAGAAGAGCAGGTTCCTTACATTGCTCAGGTTCTGGGTAATGAGCCGACTATCGCTGCGACTGACTACATGAAGAACTACGCAGAGCAGGTACGTGCCTTTGTTCCTGCTGATTCTTATAAAGTTCTGGGTACTGATGGCTTTGGTCGTTCAGACAGCCGTGACAATCTGCGTCGTCACTTTGAAGTGAACGCTGGTTATGTTGTGGTAGCAACACTGAATGAACTGGCGAAACGTGGTGATATCGAAAAATCAGTAGTAACTGAAGCGATTAAGAAATTCGATATTGATACTGAAAAAATGAACCCGCTATACGCATAAGACGCAGACAGAGATAGGAAAACACAATGGCAATCGAAATTAAGGTACCTGATATCGGTGCGGATGAGGTTGAAGTTACTGAAATCCTTGTAAGCGTTGGCGACAAGGTTGAAGAAGAACAGTCTCTGATCACGGTAGAAGGCGATAAAGCTTCTATGGAAGTGCCTGCTTCCCAGGCAGGTATTGTAAAAGAAATTAAAGTTTCGGAAGGTGACACAGTTGCAACTGGTTCACTGATCATGATCTTTGAAGCAGAAGGTGGCGTGGCAGAAGCTGCGCCGGCTGCTGAAGCTCCGGCTCCTGCTGCTGCACCTGCAGCTCAGGCTGAAGCAAAAGAAGTTCACGTTCCTGATATCGGCGGTGATGAAGTTGAAGTCACTGAAATCATGGTGGCAGTCGGTGATACCGTTGAAGAAGAACAATCACTGATCACTGTTGAAGGTGACAAAGCTTCTATGGAAGTACCGGCACCATTCGCTGGTACGGTGAAAGAGATCAAAATCGCGTCCGGCGACAAAGTCTCTACCGGCTCGCTGATCATGGTATTTGAAGTAGCGGGCGCTGCTGGCGCGGCTCCAGCTCCTGTAGCAGAAGCACCTGTAGCGGCACCGGCAGCTGCGGCTGCTCAAGACGTTAACGTACCGGATATCGGTGGTGACGAAGTTGAAGTCACTGAAGTGATGGTTGCGGTTGGTGATACGGTTGAAGAAGAGCAGTCACTGATCACAGTAGAAGGCGATAAGGCTTCTATGGAAGTACCGGCACCATTTGCTGGTGTGGTTAAAGAAATCAAAGTTGCGGAAGGTGACAAGGTTTCTACCGGTTCACTGATTATGGTATTTGAAGTCGCGGGTGCAGCACCAGCTCCGGCGGCAGCACCAAAAGCGGAAGCTCCTAAAGCGGCAGCCGCTCCGGCAGCTCAATCTGCGGCACCAGCCGCTACCGGTGATTTCCAGGAAAACAACGAGTACGCTCATGCTTCTCCTGTTGTTCGCCGTCTGGCCCGTGAATTCGGCGTTAACCTTGCGAAAGTACGTGGTACTGGCCGTAAGAGCCGTATCCTGAAAGAAGACGTTCAGAACTTTGTGAAAGAAGCACTGAAACGCCTGGAATCTGGCGCAGCATCTGGTAAAGGCGACGGCAGCGCACTGGGTCTGCTTCCTTGGCCGAAGGTTGATTTCAGCAAGTTTGGTGATACAGAAGTTCAGCCACTGTCTCGTATCAAGAAAATTTCTGGTGCAAACCTGCACCGTAACTGGGTGATGATCCCTCATGTTACCCAGTGGGATAACGCAGACATCACTGAACTGGAAGCATTCCGTAAAGAGCAGAACGCTCTGGAAGCGAAGAAAGATTCTGGTATCAAGATCTCTCCGCTGGTATTTATCATGAAAGCGGCAGCGAAAGCGCTGGAAGCATTCCCTGCGTTTAACTCTTCACTGTCAGAAGATAATGAAAGCCTGATCCTGAAGAAATACGTGAATATCGGTATCGCGGTAGACACACCAAACGGTCTGGTTGTTCCTGTCTTTAAAGACGTGAACAAGAAAGGCATCTATGAGCTGTCAGAAGAGCTGGCTCAAGTGTCCAAGAAAGCTCGTGGCGGTAAACTGACGGCGGCGGATATGCAGGGCGGATGTTTCACTATCTCCAGCCTGGGCGGTATCGGTGGTACAGCCTTCACTCCGATTGTGAATGCACCTGAAGTGGGTATCCTTGGTGTGTCTAAGTCTGAGATGAAACCAGTCTGGAACGGCGCAGAATTCGTTCCACGTCTGATGCTACCGTTGTCTCTGTCGTATGACCACAGAGTGATTGACGGGGCTGAAGGGGCTCGCTTTATCAGCTATCTGAATGCTTGCCTGTCAGACATCCGTCGGCTGGTGATGTAACCAATATGCGAGGAGCCCGTTATTGCTGAAGTAATCAGATAAGCCGGGCTCCCAATGATGTATAGCTCACAGGCTGTCAGTGTTTGCTTTTCATTCCATGAACATGTTTGTAGACTGAAAAGACTGTTTGTATCTGATGAAATTGGAAAAGCTCTGATAGCCTGTCAGGGATAATGACTATAAGAGGTCACAATGAGCAAAGAAATTAAAGCACAGGTTGTGGTTCTTGGTGCCGGACCTGCGGGGTATTCCGCTGCATTCCGATGCGCAGACCTGGGTTTAGACACTGTTCTGATTGAGCGCTATAGCACGCTTGGTGGTGTTTGTCTGAATGTCGGCTGTATTCCTTCTAAGGCACTGTTGCACGTAGCAAAAGTGATTGAAGAAGCAAAGGCATTGGCAGAGCACGGTATTGTATTTGGTGAGCCAAGTACCGATATCGATAAAATTCGTCTGTGGAAAGAAAAAGTAATCACTCAACTGACTGGTGGTCTTGGCGGTATGGCTAAGATGCGTAAAGTTAATGTAGTGAATGGCTTTGGTAAATTTACCGGTCCTAACTCTATTGAAGTTAATGGCGAAGATGGTCCAACCGTAGTTAACTTCGATAACGCAATTGTCGCTGCTGGTTCTCGCCCGATTGAACTGCCGTTTATTCCGCATGAAGACCCTCGTATCTGGGATTCAACCGACGCGCTTGAACTGAAAGAAGTGCCGGGCAAGCTGCTTATCATGGGTGGTGGTATTATCGGTCTGGAAATGGGTACGGTATACCACGCTCTGGGCTCGCAAATCGACGTTGTTGAAATGTTCGATCAGGTGATCCCTGCTGCGGATAAAGATATCGTGAAAGCGTTTACTAAGCGTATCAAGAATAAGTTTAACCTTATGCTTGAGACCAAAGTAACGGCTGTTGAAGCGAAAGAAGACGGTATCTACGTGTCAATGGAAGGCAAGAAAGCGCCGGCAGAAGCGGAACGTTATGACGCTGTGCTTGTGGCTATCGGTCGTACCCCTAATGGTAAACTGATTGACGGTGAGAAGGCCGGTCTGGAAGTGGATGAGCGCGGCTTTATCAATGTTGATAAGCAGATGCGTACTAACATCCCACATATCTATGCTATCGGTGATATCGTTGGTCAGCCAATGCTGGCACACAAAGGTGTGCATGAAGGTCACGTTGCTGCAGAAGTTATTGCCGGTAAGAAACACTACTTCGATCCTAAAGTGATCCCATCAATTGCTTATACCGAGCCTGAAGTTGCATGGGTTGGTAAGACAGAGAAAGAAGCAAAAGCGGATGGTATCAACTATGAAGTGGCGACTTTCCCTTGGGCGGCATCGGGTCGTGCAATTGCTTCTGACTGCCCTGATGGTATGACCAAGCTTATCTTCGATAAGGAAACTCACCGTGTCATCGGTGGTGCGATTGTCGGCACCAACGGTGGTGAGCTATTAGGTGAAATCGGCCTGGCTATCGAAATGGGTTGTGACGCAGAAGATTTGGCTCTGACCATTCACGCTCACCCTACACTGCATGAATCTGTAGGCCTTGCTGCCGAAGTGTTTGAAGGGACAGTTACTGACCTGCCAAACCCTAAAGCGAAGAAAAAGTAGAACGAACGCATGTAAAAAGGCGATGGTGGTTACCATCGCCTTTGTTGCTTTTATATAGCTTCTTTAGTTACAGCCAATAACGTTGTTATCTTTCTGTATAAATACATAGCATATTGAGTATATTATCAGCTGATTCTTCCAGAGTTTTTCGATCATCCTCACGGTTTGCCTGAATATAAATAGCATAAGTGATGCCGTGGAACATCCGTGAAAGAGCCTCCGGATCTCTGTCCGGGCATATCTCTCCGGTATCTGTACCGCTTTTGAACAGGCTTTGAAGCAACAGTAAGTTGTTTTTGTTCAGAGAAATATAGAGAGGCCATACTTCATCGCGTGTCGATGCGCTCCATTCAAACCAGACTCTCAACCAGTGCGTATCCTGTTTCACCAGCTCAATGATCTGATGACAGAT
This sequence comes from Vibrio albus, assembly GCF_003144035.1. Taxonomy (GTDB): domain Bacteria; phylum Pseudomonadota; class Gammaproteobacteria; order Enterobacterales; family Vibrionaceae; genus Vibrio; species Vibrio albus. The sequence continues at coordinate 456,072 of NZ_QFWT01000002.1, read as the reverse complement.
GGTATTCAGGTTGTCTTTCACTGAAATTGAAAGGTTAACCGTTTCACTCAGGAATCCTGAGAATTGCCGCGTGACGTGGTGCAGTACTTCGTCCACAAGATCTTCTCTGGTGGGAAAGTAGTTAAATACCGTTGCCACAGAAACTTGTGCAATTTCAGCAATATCCGCATGTCCACCACGCCCGATACCCTTACGGGCAAATACTTCGAGAGCGATTTCCATTAACTGCAGCTTGCGTTTTTGTGGGGAAAGCCTGGTTCTGGGGCGTTTTGTGATCATATCCATAATGAATTCCTTGCCAACAGGTTGTATTTGTAAATTGACGTATATTTGAATGTCAGGTCATTTAGCCTGATTATTTTTATGGTGCTATAACGTATAGCATTTATGAGTATACGGGTGCATATCATGAAGTCAATCTTTCTTATTTATAACTATCTCAGTTGTTATTCTCAAAAGGTAATAAGTATATCGTTCTGACACAGCCGAAAAAGTTAAGGTCAGGGCGTGGTTGGAATGATAGAATACCCACAAACGTTACAATGAGATTTGTAACTAAACCAACCGTAAGAATAGAAACGAGAGCAGTATGAAACACACCGTTGAAGTCATGATTTCTGAACAGGAAGTTCAGGATCGAGTTCGTCAGTTAGGGAAAGAGATTACCGAGTACTATCAGGGCTCTGATAACCTGGTGGTGGTTGGGCTGTTACGAGGTTCTTTCGTCTTTATGGCGGACCTGGTGCGCACTATTGAGTTAACGCATTGCGTTGATTTCATGACAGCTTCCAGCTATGGCAATAGCATGGAAAGCACCAGAGATGTACGCATTCTTAAAGACCTGGATGATGATATTCAGGGCAAAGATGTCCTGTTGGTTGAAGACATTATCGATACCGGTAATACCCTGAGTAAGGTCTGTGAAATCCTGTCAATTCGTGAACCAAACTCTATCCAGATCTGTACGCTTCTGGATAAGCCATCTCGTCGAGAAGTTGAGGTGGATGTGAAGTGGATTGGCTTCGAAATACCGGATGAATTTGTGGTCGGCGTGGGTATCGATTACGCACAAAAATACCGCCATTTGCCTTATATCGGCAAGGTTGTCCCTCAGGAATAATTGCCTTCAGGTCTTATTTTTGAGATAAAAAGAAAGGGTTGCATATCAGGCAACTCTTTTGTTATTTGGCTCTTGTTCTCCGTGGGAATGCATACCAGGCTTGATAACGAGGTGAAGCTAGAGACGAGATCGCTTCGCTTCTAGAAACTATAAAACCCAATAATTGATCCGAACTGGTAATTATTGGGTTTTTTGTATTCTCAAAGCGTAGCGCTCTGTATTCTCTTCTAGTCTCTAGTCTCTAGTCTCTAGTCTCTAGTCTCTAGTCTCTAGTCTCTAGTCTCTAGTCTCTAGTCTCTAGTCTCTAGTCTCTATGGCGTCACTTCGCCGTTGGTCATCTCATGGATAGCGTTACTGAATGCTTTTTCCAGTGATGCATTATCGTGACAGCGCATGCCCAGATCGACCAGCTTGCCGTTATCAATACCATAGATGACACCGTGGATATCGACTTTCTGTCCTCGCTCCCAGGCACTCTGCATAATCGTCGAGTTGCCTATATTATAAACCTGTTCAGCCACATTGATTTCACACAGCTTATTGCCACGCTGATCTTCGGGTAGCGTGTTCAGCCATTTACGGTGTTTCAGGAACAGATCCCGGATGTGCAGCAGCCAGTTATTGATTAACCCTAACTGAGGGTTATCAATCGCTGCATTTACACCGCCGCATCCATAGTGACCACATACGATGATGTGTTTTACCTTAAGGACATCAACCGCATACTGAACAACGGAAAGGCAGTTCAAATCAGTATGGATAACCTGATTCGCTACGTTACGGTGAACAAATAGCTCACCGGAATTCAGACCCGTTAAAAGTTCTGCCGGAACCCGGCTGTCAGAACAGCCTATCCAGAGATAATCCGGACTCTGTCTATTGACCAGTCTTGAGAAATACTCAGGACTTTCCTCTATCATTCTGTCAGACCAAGCTGCATTTTTTTCTAATAGCTCTACAATATCTGGCATGTTTTTCCCCTCTGATTTCAGCCCACTATACCTGAGCTATGAGAATTGTTCTCCTCTTTATTGAGCATTTAATACCCGCAGAGTGACTGGTCAGATTTGTGTGGTTTTAATGCCCTTAATTCATGGGTGGTTATTTGGTGACCAAACATATCTTAGTGCCCAAGTGTTGTATTTCTCGTCTGTCACCCCCATGTTAATCAGTATGTCTTAATATAAAGAATCAATTATGTACGCACTGGAAATCGACAATTTAAAGAAAACTTATGCCGGTGGAGTCAAAGCTGTTAAAGGCATTAGCCTGACGGTAGAAAAGGGGGATTTCTACGCTCTTCTAGGGCCTAACGGGGCTGGAAAATCGACGACTATCGGTGTTATCGCCTCGCTGGTTAATAAAAGCTCCGGAACGGTGCGGGTATTTGGTCACGACATTGATACTGAGCTTGAAAGAGCTAAGCTGGAGCTTGGCCTGGTACCACAAGAGTTTAATTTCAGCATGTTTGAGACGGTAGAACAGATCGTTTTACAACAGGCTGGCTTTTACGGCGTACCAAGAGATCTTGCAAAGGAAAGGGCCAAAAAATACCTATCTAAGCTGGATCTGTGGGAGAAGCGAAGCGCTCGGGCTCGTGAGCTGTCCGGAGGAATGAAACGTCGCCTGATGATCGCCCGGGCACTGATGCATGAGCCGAAAATCCTGATCCTGGATGAGCCGACCGCTGGAGTGGATATCGAATTGCGTCGTTCTATGTGGGATTTTCTTCGGGAGATCAATCTTCAGGGCGTGACCATTATTCTTACCACCCACTATTTGGAAGAAGCGGAAATGCTTTGTCGCAATATTGGCATCATCAATAGTGGTGAGTTGATCGAGAATACGTCGATGAAATCGCTACTGAATAAGCTTCAGGTGGAAACGTTTATCCTGGATCTTGAACCTGGGATCGCCATCCCCGATCTGCCGGCTATACAAGATCTGGCAGGGGTTAACAGGGTGCTGACCAGTAACGGTTCTCTGGAGATCGAGCTGGAAAAAAGTCAGGGACTCAACGGAGTGTTTGCCCAGCTTAGTCAGCAGGGAGTCAGGGTGCTTTCTATGCGGAACAAGGCTAACCGACTGGAAGAATTGTTTGTCAGCATCGTTCAGGAGCAGAGAGAAAAATAATTATGATGTATAGCGTATATTGGACGGCATTTAAAAGTCTGGTTCTGAAAGAGATCAATCGGTTTACCCGTATTTGGGTGCAGACATTGGTTCCGCCTGCGATCACCATGACTCTGTACTTTATTATCTTCGGCAACCTTATCGGCTCACGCATCGGTCAGATGGAAGGGTTTTCCTACATGGAATATATTGTTCCGGGTCTGATCATGATGTCAGTGATTACCAACTCGTATTCTAATGTGGCGTCTTCTTTCTTTAGTGCCAAAATGCACAGAAGTATTGAAGAACTGATGGTCGCCCCTGTACCGCACTATGTGATTATCTGGGGATATGTCATGGGTGGCGTTGCCAGGGGGCTCGCGGTTGGCACTATGGTCACGGTAGTGTCACTGTTTTTTGTGGATTTGAATGTCCATCACTGGCTGGTGATTCTGGGGACGGTCTTCTGTACTTCGGTCGTCTTTGCTCTGGGGGGGTTGATCAACTCGATCTTTGCCAAGACATTCGACGATATTTCTATTGTACCGACGTTCGTGCTGACGCCGCTGACGTATCTTGGGGGGGTATTCTACTCTCTGAATCTGCTGCCTGAATTTTGGCAGGGGGTATCCAAAATCAACCCTATTGTGTATATGGTAAATGCGTTCCGTTATGGGTTTCTGGGTGTCTCTGATGTAAGCATTACGACGTCGTTCAGTGTATTGCTGGTGTTTATCGCTGGGTTATACGGTGTTGCGCACTATATGGTGTCGAGAGGGATAGGGCTGAGAACCTAAACAAGCACAGAAAAGCGACCAGATCGCTTCGCAGCCAGAAACGATAAAACCCAATAACTAAGCCGATAGGGAAGTTATTGGGTTTTTTGTACTCTTAAAGCGTAGCGCTCTGTATTCTCTTCTAGTCTCTAGTCTCTAGTCTCTAGTCTCTAGTCTCTAGTCTCTAGTCTCTAGTCTCTAGTCTCTAGTCTCTAGTCTCTAGTCTCAGAGCTTTCCTGCTCTGCTTCCACTTCCTGATGCACATGCAGATCAACAACCAGGTTATCGATCAGCCTGACACTGCCAAGAAACGCAGACACAAGGATCACGGCCTGAGTGGATATTTCAGACAGCGGAAGCAGGGTTCTGGCGTCGCGAATAAAGATCTCATCCGGTTCGATGTCGGCCGCTCTCAACTGATCACTGGCATCTTCAAGCAATGAGTTGTAATCATTTTTGCCGCTGCGGATCTGACTGCTGATCCAGCGCATCGTCCGGGCAAGCACCGGAGCACGTTGACGTTCATCCATGGTCAGACGACCATTGCGTGAACTCATGGCCAGGCCATCCATTTCGCGAACCGTCGGTACCCCAATGATCTCAATATCCATATTCAGATCGGTCACCATCTGGCGGATAAGAGCCAACTGCTGATAATCTTTTTCACCGAAGCAGGCGACGTCCGGCTGAACGATGTTGAACAGTTTGCTGACTACGGTGGATACACCACGGAAGTGACCGGGACGAGAAGCACCCTCCAGCATATATGAGATACCCGGAACCTCGACAAACGTCTGTTTATCTGCGCCCTCCGGATACATCAGTTCCGGTGTAGGCGTGAAGACAAAGTTTACCCCTTCACCGTTCAGCTTAGCCAGATCATCCTCAAGGGTACGAGGGTAGTTGTTCAGGTCATCAGCCCGGTCAAACTGCATTGGGTTGACAAAAATACTGACCACCACTACATCGGCATTCTCAAAGGCCTTTCGTACCAGGGTTAAATGACCTTCGTGCAGGTTTCCCATGGTCGGTACAAATGCGACAGTCCGTCCTTCACGTCGTATCTGTTTCAGCTGTTCTCGGAGAAGCGAAATTTCTGCAAAAGTCTGCATGGGGTATCCTTACGCAATAGTATGCTCTGAACCAGGGAAAGCACCACTTTCAACCTGTTCAATATAATTTGCAACCGCTTTACGGATGTCGCCGGTTTCAGCCAGGAAGTTTTTGGAGAATTTCGGCATGTAGTTAGCGGAAATACCAAACATGTCATGCATAACCAGGATCTGGCCATCGGTGGCGTTACCCGCACCGATTCCGATAACCGGAATATCTAAAGCTTCAGTGATTGTTTGTGCCAGAGCCGCAGGTACACACTCCAGAACCACAACCTGAGCACCGGCATTTTGCAGTGCCAGCGCATCTTTCAGCATTTGTTCGCCCTGCTCCTGCTCACGACCCTGCACGCGATAACCGCCGAAAATATTCACGGATTGCGGAGTCAGGCCAAGGTGGGCACAAACTGGCACAGCACGGTCTGTCAGCATTTTCACGGTATCCACCAGCCATTCGCCACCTTCGACTTTGACCATATTGGCACCAGCCTGCATAATTTTAGCGGCGTTGGCACAAGCCTGTTCAGGGGTCGTACAGCTCATAAACGGCATATCCGACATCAGCAGGCTGTTCGGGCTGCCAGCTCGAACACAAGCGGTGTGGTAAGCAATATCTTCTACTGTGACAGGCAAAGTATCGGTTCGTCCCTGCAGAACCATTCCCAAAGAGTCGCCAACCAGAAGAACCGGCATATCTTGTTCTTCGAAAAGCTGGGCAAAGCTTGCGTCATAAGCGGTGACGGAAGCAAACTTACGACCTTCCTGTTTCCAGCGCATCAGGTCGTTAATTGTTATTTTTTTCATCATTTTTTCCTTATCAGGAGTTGGCTATGATTGCCAGATTCTGAGACCATTACGATCGACTTTTTTCAGCAGATCCTGTAGCTCAGTCCCATCCGGGAGTGATAAATTTGGTGCGATTTCAGCAAGCGGATAGAGCACAAATTCCCGCTCTTTCATTCCGTAGTGAGGAATGGTTAATCGCTCTGAATCGAGCACCTCATTGCCGAAAAGAAGAATATCCAGATCCAGGGTTCTTGGTCCCCAGCGCTCTTCTTTACGGACACGCCCCTGTTCCTGTTCGATAGCTTGTGTGCAGTCAAGCAGCTGCAGCGGCGTTAATTCTGTTTGTATGCAGACAACGGCATTGATGTAATCAGGTTGGTCCTGTGGCCCCATAGGGGTACTGCTATACAGGGAAGATGTCTGCATAAACTCTGATTTTGGCAGTGTTTTTAGCGATTCTATCGCCAGTTTTGCCTGACTGACAGGATCAGACATATTACTGCCGACAGCGATATAAGCGATGGTCATGGAGTTCTTCCTTTTATCTGATTTGCTAACCTAATTCCGCTCGTTCCCACGCTCCTGCGTGGGAATGCATACCGGGCCTAACGTTATTGGGCCGATTTCTTCTTATTGCGGTAATTTCTGCGTCGGCGCTGACCAGGGTTACTTTGCCCCAGATCGTTAATCATCGCCTGACGCATATTACGTCCGGCATTCTGGAAGGTTCTCCACCATTTCGCCAGCTCGGCAACGTCGCCCTGTTCTACTTCTCCACGCATTTCCAGGAAGTCAAAACCGGCGCGGAACTTATTCAGCTCCATCAGACGGGAGGCGCGTTTACCGTTGCGGCGTGGCAGACGCAGCTGCAATTGCCAGATTTCACGGATGGTCGCAGTATGGCGACGAGGAATAGCAATGCTTTTGACCTGCTTGTCCAGAACAATATTACTTGCTTCCATAATGGCATCGTAATAGCTGAAATGGCGGTGCTCCATCAATTGACGGGCCTGTTTCTCCAGCGGATACCAAAGCAGGGCGGCAAACATAAAGGCCGGGTTGATCCGTTTGCCGTCATTGATTCTGCGGTCGGTCGACGCCAGGGCCAGCTCGATGACCTTTTCGGTCTGAGAGTGGCCTTCTTCAGTAAATTCTTCTGCAACCTGAGGAAACAGTTTACTGAACAGATCATATTCACGCAGCAGATGGTAAGTCTTCAGTCCCTGACCGGATTGCAGTAGCTTTAACGATTCTTCAAACAGACGGGCGGCCGGAATGTCTTCCAGCAGGTGAGCCAGAGGCCGGATAGGAGCCGCAGTGTTTTCAGCTATCGTCATATCCAGTTTGGCGGCAAAGCGTACAGCACGTAGCATTCTTACCGGATCTTCACGGTAACGAGTCTCCGGGTCGCCAATCAGACGGATGACACCACTGTTAAGGTCTTCAATACCACCGGCATAATCGTGGATACTGTAGTCTGCGATATTGTAATACATCGCATTGATGGTGAAATCGCGACGCTCTGCGTCTTCATCGACGCTGCCATAGACGTTGTCCCTTAGCAGCATACCTTCGTCCGACTGAGCCGACACGTTTTTTGCCGGCTCCTGATGATGTCCGCGGAAGGTGGCAACCTCGATAATGTCACGGCCGAACATGATATGCGCCAGGCGGAACCGGCGTCCGATAAGGCGGCAGTTACGGAACAGGTGTTTTATCTGCTCTGGCGTAGCATTGGTCGCAATATCAAAGTCTTTTGGCTGTTTATCGAGTAGCAGATCGCGTACGCCACCGCCCACAAGGAAGGCGTCGTAACCTGCGTTATGCAACCGGTAAAGAACTTTCAGCGCATTATCACTGATGTCCTGTCGGGAAATATGATGCTTTTGGCGCTCAATAATATTCAATTTAATCTCTGTCTGTGTATCTTTGCTGGCATGTTGACTTTTTTCTGTGGAAACCAGCCGGCGGCAAAAGCTGACAACTTGACTAAAAATAGCCCACCTCACGTTTTGTATGTGCCACTAATTTTGCTGGATTAATGGCCAGTAACTATAAATCGCGGCTAATAATAGCTCACAGAGCACCATTTGAGAATGGTGATGTTATTTCTGTAGCGAATGGGAGTAAATCCTGAGACCAGTTCCGGCACCCCCAGTCGATGATTTCTTCTGTATTTCCACCCCTGATATCATCCGGCAGAGTAAAGCCGAGAAACTCCATTGCCCTGATAAGCGTAGGCGTTGGATGTTGCAGGTCTATGGCCGTTGCGTGATTCTGCTTAGAGAGTTTATACCCTTGTTTGTCCACCGCCAGAGGCAGGTGCAGATAACTGACTGGCGTGACATTTAACTGGTGATACAGGCTTAGTTGCCGGCCTGTCGGTTCTATCAGATCGGCACCACGGACGACCTGAGTAATACCCTGTTCAATATCATCCAGAACCACAGCCAGGTTGTAAGCGAACAGACCATCACGGCGTTTAATGATAAAGTCTTCCTCAGCCAGAGCCGACGGAATTACAATGGTGCCGTGTTTTTCATCCTTAAACTGATAGGTTGCATGGGTCATCTTAATTCTGACCGCAGAGCCATCTGCCTCGGTAATGGATGCATCCCGGCACGTGCCCGGGTAATAGCCACCTGCGGCTTTGATTTGCTTACGGGTACAACGGCAGTAGTAGGCAACCTTGTCATCCAGCCACTGTTGAATTTGTGCCTGATAGGCATTATGGCGCTGGCTCTGATACATCACCTCACCATCCCAGTAGAGCGCATAGGCTTCTAACTGCCGCAAAATGGTATCTGCGGCACCGGGCATTTCCCTTGGCGGATCGAGATCTTCCATTCGCACCCGCCAGATTCCTTGCCGGGATTTAGCCTGGAAATAGCTGCCTAGTGCAGCAATGAGGGAGCCGAAATGGAGTGGCCCGGAGGGGGATGGAGCGAAACGGCCAATGTACTTCATAACGTCTGTTTTTGAGCTGAATGAAAAACAAAAGGGAGCCTAAGCTCCCTTTCGACTTATTGGTAATCTTAACAGAGTAATGACACGGGTATTAACCCTGCATTTGTCTCTCTTTCATTTCCGCCAGTGTCTTACAGTCGATACAAAGATCAGCTGTTGGACGGGCCTCAAGGCGACGCAGACCAATTTCAACACCACAAGATTCACAGAACCCGAACTCATCTTCTTTAATTTTGTTCAGTGTCTTTTCAATCTTTTTGATCAGACGGCGTTCGCGATCCCGGTTACGCAGCTCCAGACTAAACTCTTCTTCCTGTGAAGCACGGTCAACCGGATCAGGGAAGTTTGCTGCCTCGTCCTGCATATGGTGTACAGTTCGATCCACCTCTTCCATGAGCTGGCTGCGCCACGCTTCTAAAATCTTAGTAAAGTGAGCTCGCTGCTCAGGAGACATATACTCCTCACCAGGTTTTTCCTGATACGGCTCAACACCTGCAATGGCTAGAATGCCTAGCGTTTTTTTCTTCGATTCTGGCATACAGCATCTCCTACTTACACCTGATTTTAACTGTTATGCAGCTAATTTAAGGCGAGTATCTATAGCAGAAAGAATTGTCGGTGGCAATCACTGATTTTATTGGCTTGCATTCATTGTGAACATGACACCATTTTTGTCTTATTGTTGCTGTTTTTCAGAGTAATCATCTAAAAATGCAATTTTGGAGACCAAATGTAATTCACTGTCTGAAATGTCTGCCTTATAACAGAAAACCTCCACTCCCGCTTCTTCTGCCTGTTTTAGTAATTGGGAATATAAAGCATCTATATGGTATGCGGTAGAGACTTTTTCAATGCCTGTATGTAAAACAACAAATAAAAGTATAGCTCTGTTCCCGGAATTCACCATCTCAGTGAGTTCCCTAAGGTGTTTTTGTCCCCGGGTCGTGACGGCATCCGGGAAATAGCCCATGCCGTTTTCCCCCGCCAGCGTAACGCTTTTGACCTCAACAAAGCAGTCAGGCGCGCCGGCGGACGACAAACAGATATCAATCCGGCTGTTTTCTTTACCGTATTTTACTTCGGTGCGGAGCGTGTCATAACCGGATAGCTCTTGTATCACACCGGACTGAATTGCCTCGACAGCTAACTGGTTGGCCCGGATGGTATTCACGCAGATCTGTTCACCTGATGGGGGCTGACTCAACTCCCAGCTGTGCGGGTATTTGCGCTTCGGGTTGTCGGAGGTGGAATACCAGACCGTATTGCCGGGATCGGCACAGCCGGTCATGGCACCGGTGTTGGCGCAGTGTATGGTGGTTACGCTGCCGTCCGGCAGTTCGATATCGGCCAGAAAGCGCTTATAGCGCTTAATCAGAGTGGCACGCTGTAAAGGTGGATTGAAGTGCATAGCTTTACAATTCTTTTTATGAAAATAGGTATGTACAATAGTTATTAATTTGTATTCGTACCATAAGGTTATTCCATTGTCACAGCCTAGTTCGCCATTATCTGGTTCACCACAAGCCGTTTCCCAGCTTCCTATCCAGAATGTCCTCTCTGAGTTATTACATGGTGTGGCTGAGTCAGGCCAGTTGATTCTGAAAGCGGCTCCGGGAGCGGGTAAATCGACGTATTTCCCGTTGCAGTTGCTGAAACAGAATATTATCGGCGGCAAGATCATCATGCTGGAGCCCCGCAGGCTGGCGGCACGTAATATCGCCACCTATCTGGCGAAACAGCTTGGGGAAAAAGTCGGACAGAGCGTCGGCTTCCGGGTGCGGGGCGAAAATAAAGTGAGTAGCCAGACGCGGCTGGAAATTGTGACCGAAGGGATCATGACCCGGATGATTCAGAGCGATCCCGAACTGGATGGTGTAGAACTGCTGATCTTCGACGAATTTCACGAACGCAGCATCCATGCGGATACGGCACTGGCGCTGAGCCTTGAAGTGCAGGAAGCCCTGCGTGATGACCTGAAGCTGGTGGTGATGTCTGCCACACTGGACAGCGAAGCCCTGCAGTCATTACTGCCAGAGGCGGTGTATATTGAGTCGGAAGGGCGGGCGTATCCGGTTGAACACCGTTACACACCCATGTCAGCGAATGAAAGGCTTGTTCCGGCAATGGCAAAGCAGATCCGCCACCTGATGCGTACCGAGACCGGCTCGCTGCTGGCGTTTTTACCGGGCACTGCGGATATCCGGCGGCTGGCAGAGCAATTGGACGATCTGGATAACGATATCGATGTGTGTCCGCTGTACGGACAACTCAGTTTTTCTCAGCAGGAAAAGGCGATAGCACCGGCGGACAAGGGCCGGAGAAAAATCGTGCTGGCGACGAATATCGCGGAAACCTCACTGACGATTGAAGGGATCCGCATAGTGGTGGACAGCGGACTGGAAAAGGTGGCTAAGTTTGATCTGCGTACCGGTATTACCAAATTGGATCAGGTGCGGGTAGCCCGCTCTTCCGCCGAGCAACGGGCCGGACGGGCCGGACGCCTGGAAGAAGGGATATGCGTACGCCTGTACAGTGAAAGCCAGCTTAATCAGCAGCCCGTGGTTCCGGAACCGGAAATTCTGCATTCTGATCTTTCTTCGCTGGTTCTGGAGTTGGCTCAGTGGGGGGCTTCGGCCGATGATCTTTGCTGGCTGGATACACCGCCAGAAGCCGCCCTGAATCAAGGGGGCGCGCTACTGGAAACATTAGGACTGGTGACAGCAAAGGGTCAGCTAACCGATAAGGGGCATCAGGCGCATCAGTTGGGCATCGAGCCTCGTCTTTCTGCCATGTTGCTGGAAGCGGAACATACCGGTGGTGAGGCATGGCTTAGTACTGCTCTGGCCTTGGTACCACTGCTGGAAGAGCCTGAGCGGGGCATTACCGATATTACCCATGCCCTTTATCGACTGAAGCAGGGGAATGCTCAGAAGCAGGCTCGTTTGCTCCAGCGAGCCAGTACATTGGCACGCAAGCTGGGTAGCGGATTTGAATTGCAGCAGGCGAGTGAATCCCTTGCCGGGGTCTGTCTGGCTCTCGCCTTTCCGGACAGAGTTGCTCAGCGGCGCAGTCAGCAACAGGGCCGGTTTGTGCTTGCCAACGGTCATGGCGGCATGATAGCGGACGATGAACCACTGTCCGACAGTGACTATATCGTGGCTATTGACCTGATGCGTACCGGGCAGGATGCCAGCCGGATCTTTCTGGCGGCCGGGCTGGATATTGAACGGCTTCAAAAGCACGCTCCTGACTTGTTTATGACACAGGAAGTAGCCGATTGGGATGAAAATAAAGGGAGACTGATCGCAGAAAAGCAGATTCGCATTGGTAGCATCATTGTCGAAAGAGAGCTCATGCCTGAACCGGGGAAAGAGCAGATGGCTGCTGCTCTGCTGACCTATATCCGGCGTAAGGGGCTGCAGGTTCTGAACTGGAATGAAGGCAGTAAGGCTTTACTGGAAAGGGTGCGCTGCGGGGCCGAATGGTTACCGGATAAGGCGTGGCCGGACGTCACGGAGCTGGCACTGATGGATAACCTGGAGTTATGGCTGGAGCCCTATATGACCGGAGTCAGAAATGCGAAGGGGCTGACTGGTATTGATCTTTGTGCGGCGCTGAGTGCGTATCTGGGATGGCCGCTGAATCAGGAAATTGATCAGCTGTTACCGGTGCGCTACAAAGTACCAAGCGGTTCTGAGAAAAAGATCCGTTACCAGGCCGGACAGGAACCGGTACTATCGGTGCGCATGCAGGAAATGTTTGGTGAACCTACGTCGCCTGTTATTGCTGACGGCAGAAAGAAAATTGTTCTGGAGCTGCTTTCTCCGGCGCAGCGTCCATTACAGGTAACCTCTGATCTGGCTGGTTTCTGGGCCGGAGCTTACAAAGAGGTGCAGAAAGAGATGAAAGGCCGTTATCCCAAGCACCCATGGCCAGACAACCCGGCAGAGCATGTGGCGACCACAAAAACCAAGCGGCAGCTGAATAAATAGGAAGGCAGAGCAGCATAACCATGAGCAGTAAAAAAGCAGCAGAAAAAAAACAGCCGACAAAGCGAAAGGCTCCTGCCAGAAAAAAAACATCGTCTGGCAGAAAAGCGCCTGCGCGTACAAGCAGTGCCAGAAAAAGAACCAAACCGTCGGCCAAAAAGCCGCAAAAACCCGGCTGGCTGCGCCGGTTATGGAGTTTTGGCTGGAAGCTGGCACTGACGGTGTTTGCTGTCATGGTCTTTATTGGAATTTATCTGGATACCAGCGTCAGAGCGAAATTTGACGGCCAGATCTTTGACCTGCCTACGGTGGTGTATGCCCGGGTGCTGACGCTTTCCCCCGGAATGGATCTCACGGTTGAGGAGATGCGTAAGGAACTGGATGTACTCAACTACCGGAAAGTCCGTAACCCCCGTCGTCCGGGAGAATATTCGTCTTCATCCACCAAGATAGAGCTGATCCGCCGACCGTTTGAGTTTGAAGATGGCCCCGAACCTGACCGGCATGTGATGCTCTATTTTGATAGCTCCGGTCTGCAACGGATTCGTTCCCTGGAAAAAGAGGCTAATCTGGGCTTTCTGCGCATTGAGCCTAAGATGTTGGGCATGCTGGAAAAAGATGTTGATGAAACCCGGCTCTACCTGCGTCGTGAGCAGTTTCCGGAGTTTCTGGTAGATGCCTTGCTGGTGACCGAAGACCGGGACTTTTATCAACATGACGGTGTGTCGCCTCTGGCGATTCTGCGTGCTTTGGCAGCAAATATTAAGGCCGGCAGGACGGTGCAGGGCGGCAGTACACTGACCCAGCAACTGGCGAAAAATCTGTTTCTGAGCCGGGAGCGAACCTTATGGCGGAAGATCCGTGAAGCCTATATTGCTCTGATCCTTGATTACCGTTACAGCAAAGATCGCATACTGGAAGCCTATCTGAACGAAGTGTATCTGGGCAATAGTGGCGGTCAGTCTGTGCATGGTTTTGGCCTGGCTTCCCGCCTCTATTTTGGTCAGCCGCTTCAGGAGCTGAGGATTGATCAGTTGGCTCTGCTGGTGGGGATGGTGAAAGGGCCGTCTTACTATAATCCGGTTCGCCATCCGGAACGGGCCAAAGAACGGCGGGATCTGGTACTGCGCTTGTTGATGCAGCAGGAGACTTTGAGCGCATCTCAGTATCAGCAGGCCGTTAGCCGGGATCTGGATATTCAGGATCATCCGCGGATTGCCAGCCGTCAGCCTGCGTATTTTCAGCAACTGAAAAATGAACTGCAGCAGAAAGTAGGCAGCCGTTTTCATGCTGATTCCGGACTGAGGCTCTTTACTACGCTGGATCCGGTATCACAGGCGATGCTGGAAAAAGCCATCATGACCAAAGTTCCGGAGCTAGAAAAGACCAGTGGTAAAGGCTTGGAAGCCGCAGCGGTTGCAGTTGATCGCACCACCGGAGAAATCCGGGCGATGGTCGGTGGTAAGCGGACTGGCTATGATGGCTTTAACCGGGCGCTGAATGCCAGCCGGCCGATTGGTTCTCTGGTTAAGCCCGCAGTGTATATGACGGCGTTATCGCATCCGGATCAGTATACGCTGGCGACGACTCTGACCGATAATCCGATCACCCTGAAAGGCAGCAAAGGAAGTGTCTGGTCACCAAAGAATTATGATCGCCGATACCGGGGAGACGTTCCGTTGTATCTGGCTTTAGCAAAATCGCTGAATGTGCCGACCGTCAAACTGGGTATGAAACTGGGTATCCCACAAGTCACCAACACACTGGAAGCGCTGGGAATAAAGCGTGATGAGATCCGCATGGTGCCGTCTATGTTCCTTGGCACTTTTTCCCTGACGCCGTATCAGGTATCACAGATGTTTCAGACCGTAACCAACTCAGGAAAACGGGCACCGCTTTCAGCATTGAGAATGGTCAAAGATATGGATGGCAATGTGCTGTACCAGTCCATGCCTAAAATGACCCCGACGGTCGATGAGCAGGCCGCATGGCTGACCACCTACGCCATGAAGCGAGTGGTGGTGGAAGGAAGCGGACGTTACCTGCAAAGCCGTTTCGGCTGGGCGGCTCTGGCTGGAAAAACAGGTACCACCAGTGACAGCCGTGACAGCTGGTTTGTCGGTGTTGATGGAAGAGAGGTGGTGACGACCTGGCTGGGTAAAGATAACAACCAGCCGATACATCTGACGGGGGCCAGCGGGGCACTCAGAGTGTATGCGAAGTATCTTGAGTTCCGAACGCCACAGCGTCTGAGCCTGCCATGGCCTCAGGGGATTAAAACACTTGGATTTGAAAAGCAGAGCAACGGGGCCCTGAAACTGGATTGCGACAGTGAGTTCAGATTGCCGGTCTGGGATAAAAACGGGACGATGCAGAAAGCGTGTGAAAGTAGCCCGGGACGGTGGCTGAAGAATTTGTTTGGGCTGTAGATATGAGACATCAACAAGGGATAGACGATTAGGTGAAGATAATACTGTATTGGACCGGACTATTTCTGCTGTTCTTTACATGCACTATTGGTGCAAAAGAGCTAACCGTTAAACAGCCGGAAATGGCGGCACAGTCCCGTCCTGAAATTGCGGTTGTACTGGCCGGTGGCGGAGCAAAAGGGGCCGCGCATGCCGGAGTGCTTAAGGCTCTGGAAGAGATGTATATTCCCGTCGATATTATTACCGGTACCAGTATGGGGGCGTATATTGGGGGCCTGTATGCCACCGGGATGAGCGCCGATGAAATCGGGGTGTTGATCAATACTGTCGACTGGAACAGCGGGTATGTTGACCGGGTGGGTCGAGGTGATCGTCGGGTGCGGGATAAGGCCTATGAGGATTACTATCAGATCATAACCGATCTGGGGATCAGCATGGGAGAAATTCGTTCACCTAAAGGAATGGTTCAGGGACAGGGAATGATGCATATTCTGCGCGAAACGTCCGGGAACCTGCCGCGCTTCAGCTCTTTTGATAACCTTGCGATTCCTTATCGTGCAGTGGCAACGGATATCGTTAAGCTGGAAGAGGTGGTGCTGGATAAAGGGCTGCTGACCGATGCCATGATGGCCAGTATGTCGGTACCGGGTGCTCTGCCTCCGTATGAACTGGATGGCCGGTTACTGGTGGATGGAGGCGTCACCAACAATATGCCGGTCGGACTGGCCAAAGAGATGGGGGCGGATGCCGTTATTGCGGTGGATATCAGTACCGATTACTTCGATAAAGATGAAGTAACCGATTTAGTGACCGTTGCCGGGCAAATCTCTAATTACATGGTGCGACGTACCACCAATGCTCAGGCCGATCTGTTGACAGATAGCGATGTATTGTTGATCCCTGAGGTCGGTAATATGGAAACTACCGAATTTGACCGGCTGGAGGAGGCATACCGGCGAGGCTACGATGTTGCGCTGACGATGCGTGACACATTACAGCGCTATTCCGTTTCTGCTCAGCAATATCAGCAGTACCTGGATGAAAAAGAAGACCGTCGCCGCATATTACGTTACGGGGATGAGCAGGTGGTTGATTTAATTACCATCAACAATCACTCGCACTACAGCGACGAGCTTATTCAGGAAAGACTGGGCCTGGAAGTCGGAAACCGGTACAGCACAGAAGAGCTGGAGTCATCAGTGCAGGCTTTATATGCTTTGGATCGATTTGAGAGGATCTTTTATCACTATCAGAAACAGGCTGAACAGACAGAGCTGGTCATCGATGTTTACGAAAAAGAATGGGGGCCGAACTACGTTAATCTTCGTTTTTATCTGGAGGATGATTTTGATACAGAAAGTCAGTATGCGCTTGGGATATCAAGTAACTTTACGGGGCTGAATAGTGTTGGCGGCGAGCTGAAAGTGAACCTGGAGTTAGGGACGGATCGCCGGGCGTCAGTAGAGTGGTTCTCTCCTTCTTTTTTCACCCGTAAGTTATTCAGTACACTTGAGGTAAGCTACCAGAACGATAATAAACGGATATCGGTTGAAGGATTTGATGCCGCAACACCTCTGGATAGTACCGAAAACTATCTGGACATTACTTATAAAGACGTAGAAGCTGAAGCCACCATAGGCGTACAGCCAGAGTTGTGGACAGATGCCCGGTTTGGTTTGCGTTATACCGATGGTAGTGCAGAGTTGTCGACCATCCCATCAATGGGCGATATGAATTATACCCGTCAAGGGGCTTTCATCAGCTATCGTCTGGATACATTGGATGATTATAGCTTTCCAAGTCGTGGTGGTTATCTGAATCTGGAATACCTGGTTTCTGATGATACGGTTTCAGGGGCAGAGAGTAGCTCGGATTTGCTGACGGATCAAAATGGGTATGACGATGAATTTGTGCATGAAATTACCGCTATCGCTCGTGGAGCCTACAGTCTTGACCGACATACATTAGTGGGACACGCGGAATATGGTGTGGTGGAAGGTAAAAGTGATGACAACCCGCCGATCCGGCCAAAAGAGCTGGGCGGTTTTTTACGCCTGTCCGGGATCCCGAGAAACAGCCTGACAGGCCAGAACCTGCTGTTCGGCAGTCTGGTGTATACCTACAAATGGTTTGACAATGATTTTGGGCTGTTTACCACGCCGGTATATCTCGGGGCTTCAATGGAATATGGTGGTGTCTGGTCGGATAATAGTGTGTCGGTTTCAGAGGCTCCACTGTATTCGGCCGGATCGATATTCGTCGGTATTCGTTCACCTATTGGTCCGGTAATACTGGCTGCTGGCTCCACGGAGCATCACTTTAATTCGTTATATTTTATTGTCGGACAGACGTTTTAAGTTTTTGCAGGAACAGAATATGAATGAGAATAACATTCTGCTGGAGCAGTTCATCAATACAATCTGGTTGGAAAAAGGGCTGTCGCAGAATACAAAAGATTCTTACCATCACGATCTGAAACGACTGGTCGAGTGGCTGGAAAAGCAATCTCTGACCTTTTTAACCGCTAGCATGGAAGACTTGCAGAATTATCAGGCCTGGCTGGTGGAAAAAGAGTACAAACAGACCTCCAGGGCCAGAATGCTATCGGCTATCCGGGCACTATTTCAGTATATGACCCGGGAAAAGATCCGCAGTGATGATCCCAGTGCTTTACTTATCAGCCCCAAGCTGCCGAAACGATTACCCAAAGATCTGACGGAAGAGCAGGTAGACGCTCTGCTTGATGCGCCTGACTGTCACAACCCAATAGAACTGCGGGACAAAGCCATGCTGGAGTTGTTGTATGCCACCGGGCTGCGGGTGACGGAACTGGTGAGCCTGACCATGGAAAACCTGAGCCTGCGTCAGGGTGTGGTTCGTGTTATCGGTAAAGGTTCTAAAGAACGTCTGGTGCCTATCGGCGAAAATGCCATTGAGTGGATTGAAACTTTTTTGCATGAAGGGCGGTCTGATCTGTTAGGGGAGCAGACTTCCGATGTTATCTTCCCCAGCCGCCGTGCAAGGGCCATGACCCGGCAAACGTTCTGGCACCGCATTAAACATTATGCGACTATTGCTGGTATTGATGCGGATGCATTGTCACCGCATGTGCTAAGACACGCTTTTGCAACGCATTTGCTTAATCATGGCGCGGACCTAAGGGTTGTGCAGATGCTGCTAGGACACAGTGACTTATCCACGACTCAAATCTATACTCATGTTGCGACTGAGCGACTGAAACACATTCATAAGGAGCATCACCCCAGAGCGTAATCCCGTTTATGTATTGGTTCTGGACGTAGTTGCATAAAGTTAAGGTGAAATGATGAATCTGGTAAGGACGATGTTTACTCTTCTGTTTGCTGGTCTTCTGACCGCAGGAGCACAGGCTGAGAGCTCTGATTTTGATAAGGCAGAGCTGACCAGGCACTTTGCCTCTCTGGGGGTGGCCGTTGAGGATGTTCAATCATCCACGCTGGAAGGGCTGGTGGAAGTGAAAACCAGTCAAGGGGTGTTGTTTGCCAGTCCTGATGGTAAGCAGTTTATTGCCGGTACCCTGTACGCTCAGGCTGAAAACGGCAACTATGTCGATGTGCTGGCTGAACGTCAGGCTCCAATCAATGCCGCTAAAATCGAAGCCATTAAAGATGAGCTGATTGTCTATAAAGCGGACAATGAGAAGTTTGTAGTGACGGTATTTACGGATACCAGTTGTGGTTATTGTGTCCGGCTGCACCAGCAGATGCAGGGCTATAATGATTTAGGGATCACTATCCGCTATGCGGCCTATCCTCGTCAGGGGCCACAAAGCAAGCCAGCCGAAGATCTGGCTCAGATCTGGTGTGCGGATGATCAACAAAAAGCGATGGATGATGCCGATCTGAAACGTAGCTTTATTAAGGATAGTGAGAACATTGCCCAGTGTCGCCAAATGGTATCTGAGCATTATCAGCTAGGTCGTGAGTTGGACATTACTGGAACACCGGCGATCTTTACCCCGGCCGGTAAAATTATCGGCGGCTACCTGCCACCGGACAAACTGTATCAGCGTTTGATACAAATGTAATTTTTTGAGATAGAAGAGACTAGAAACTAGATCGCTTCGCTGCTAGAGGCTATAAAACATGAATTTAGCCCTCGTTCCCCGTGGGAATGCATACAGGGCTTAACAATGGGTAATGCACGGAATAAGGCCATGTTTGACCTCATCTATGCATTCCCACGCATGAGCATGGGAACGAGTGAGAATACTTAAAAAGTAAGATGCTTTTCTGTACTCTGAAAGCGAAGCGTTCTGTATTCTCTCTAGTCTCTAGTCTTATTCACAACCCACTATAAAATATAAGAAAACCATGATCGAAATAACCCGCCGTTCCGACGTTGACCTCTCCCTGCTCCCGGATAACATTCCGCCACTGTTAAAACGTATCTATATCAGCCGGGGGATCTCCGACATTAGCCAACTACAGCGTGGGGCGAAAGGGTTACTGCCTTTCCAGAAACTGTGGGGGATCGAGAAAGCGGTAGAGCTGCTGTTTGACGCGATCTGCCAGAACCAACGCATTATCGTGGTGGGGGATTTTGATGCTGACGGGGCGACCAGTTCAGCCTTGTCTGTGCTGGCATTGCGCGCGCTTGGCAGCGGTAATGTGGACTATCTGGTGCCGAACCGCTTTGAGGACGGGTACGGGTTAAGTCCGGAAGTCGTTGAGCAGGCGATAGGCATGGGCGCGGAAGTGATCATGACCGTGGATAATGGCGTGTCATCCATTGAAGGCGTTCGTCTGGCAAAAGAAAAAGGGCTGAAAGTCATCGTTACGGATCACCACCTGCCGGGCAGCGTGCTGCCAGAGGCGGATGCCATGGTTAATCCAAACCTGAACGAATGTGGTTTTCCGTCCAAAGCACTGGCCGGAGTCGGTGTTGCCTTTTATCTGATGCTGGCGCTGCGGGCGACGATGCGTGACAAGGGCTTCTTTGCTCAAAACGGTACATCGGAGCCTAATCTTGCAGAACTGCTGGATCTGGTCGCGCTGGGAACGGTAGCTGATGTCGTCGCACTGGATGAAAATAACCGTATTCTGGTGCATCAGGGATTACAACGCATTCGTGCCGGTAAGGGCAGACCGGGCATTCAGGCTCTGATTGAAGTCTCAAAACGTTCGGCTCAGCGGATGGTGGCGGCCGATTTTGGTTTTGCATTAGGGCCGCGCATAAATGCGGCTGGGCGTCTGGATGATATGTCGTTTGGGGTCGAACTGCTGATGTGTAATAACATTCATGCCGCCCGACGTATGGCGAGCGAGCTGGATGGTCTGAATCAGACCCGTAAAGAGATCGAAGAGGGCATGAAGCAGGAGGCCATCGCATTCTGTGAACGTCTGCAGTTTGGTGATACCTCTGCTTTACCCTATGGGCTGGTTTTGTTTCAGCGTGACTGGCACCAGGGGGTGATTGGTATTCTGGCTTCGCGGATCAAAGATCAGTTTCACCGTCCGGTGATCGCTTTTGCAGACGGCGGAGATGGCCTGATCAAAGGTTCATGCCGATCGGTTCCGGGACTGCATATGCGTGATACTCTGGATATCGTCGATAAACAGCACCCGGGAATGATCCTGAAATTTGGCGGTCATGCTATGGCTGCCGGCCTGACGATCGCAGAAAAAGATCGGGAGCGGTTTTCTCAGGCTTTTGATCTGTCAGTACGTGAACAACTGAATGAAAGTGCGCTGAAAGGCGTGATTTTGTCTGATGGCGAACTGCAGCCGGAAGAGCTGTCTATGCATACCGCGCAACTGCTGCGTGATTCAGGCCCGTGGGGACAGGCCTTTCCGGAACCGTTGTTCGATGGCGAGTTCAAAATACTGCATCAGAAACTGGTGGGAGAAAAACACCTGAAGCTGATGGTCGAGCCCTTATTTAAAGGTCTTCCGACCAATATTACGCTGGATGCGATCAAGTTCAATATTGACCTGCGCCGCTGGCCGGATGCTTCTGTCAAAACAGCCCATATCGCCTATCGGCTGGATATTAATGAATTCCGCGGGAATCAGTCACTGCAGTTGATGGTTGAGCATATTGAGGCGAAATGAAATTTGAAGAGACTCCCTCGTTCCCACGCGGGAGCATGGGAACGAGAGTATAATTAACCGCATTTACACTCGATTTCTGTCACATTTTTCAGTAGAATCCCCCGGTCAAATTTTACTCATACACATAACTGTAATTGACATCAATAATTGCAGAGAAATGTATCAACCTAATATTGAGCAAACATGTTTGAAATCAATCCTATCAAAAACCGCCTGCAGGACGTGTCAGAACGCACGAATGTCCTGAGGGGGTACCTTTGACTATGACGCCAAAAAAGAGCGTCTTGAAGAAGTAAACGCAGAACTGGAACAACCGGATGTATGGAACGAGCCTGAGCGTGCACAAGCGCTGGGTAAAGAGCGAGCCTCTCTGGAAGCGATCGTAGAAACCATCGATCAGCTGGATCAGGGCGTGGACGATGTGGAAGGTTTGCTGGAGCTTGCTATCGAAGCTGAAGATCAGGAAACCTTTGACGAAATTGATCCGGAACTTGCTGAGCTGGAAGCCAAGCTTGAAAAGCTGGAATTTCGCCGTATGTTCTCAGGTGATCACGATGCGTCCGACTGTTATATCGATCTACAGTCAGGCTCCGGTGGTACCGAAGCTCAGGACTGGACCTCTATGATGCTGCGCATGTACCTGCGCTGGGCGGAAGCAAAAGGCTTCAAAACTGAGGTTATCGAAGTATCCGAAGGTGATGTTGCCGGCCTGAAATCCGCCACGGTTCGTATTGCGGGCGAATACGCATACGGCTGGCTGCGTACTGAAACCGGTGTACACCGTCTGGTGCGTAAATCACCGTTTGACTCAGGCGGTCGCCGCCATACATCATTTGCTTCTGCGTTTATTTATCCAGAGATTGATGACAATATTGCTATCGATATTAATCCGTCTGATTTACGTATCGACGTATACCGTGCATCGGGTGCGGGTGGTCAGCACGTAAACACCACGGAATCTGCGGTACGTATTACTCACCTTCCAACGAATATCGTGGTTCAGTGTCAGAATGACCGTTCGCAGCACAAGAACAAAGATCAGGCGATGAAACAGCTTCGTGCGAAGCTATTTGAGTTTGAACTGCAAAAGCAGAATGCAGAGAAGCAGGCGAACGAAGATGCCAAGTCGGATATCGGCTGGGGAAGTCAGATCCGCTCATACGTACTGGACGATTCCCGCATCAAAGATTTACGCACCGGCGTAGAAAACCGCAATACTCAGGCGGTACTGGACGGTGACTTAGACAAATTTATCGAAGCCAGCCTGAAATCAGGGCTGTAAAGCGCACAGAAAGGTAAAAAACACAATGACTGAACAGGTTCAACAACCAGAAGTAAACGCTCAGGAAGAAAACAAACTGATTGCCGAGCGCCGTGCGAAACTGGATCACATCCGTCAGGGCTGTAAAGCCAACGGTCACCCAAATGATTTCCGCCGCGACAGTCTGGCGTGCGATCTTCAGGCTGAATTTGGTGAAAAGACCAAAGAAGAGCTGGAAGAGCTGAATCATATCGTTGCTATTGCCGGTCGTATTATGGCAAAACGTGGTCCATTCCTGGTGATTCAGGAAGTATCTGGTCGAATTCAGGCATACGCTGCAAAAGCGGTACAGAAAGAGCTTAAAGAGAAATACCACGGTCTGGATATCGGTGACATCATCGGTGTAAAAGGTGCGCTGCATAAATCTGGTAAGGGTGATCTGTATGTCAACATGGACGAATACGTTCTGCTGACGAAAGCGCTGCGTCCGCTTCCGGAAAAATTCCACGGTCTGACTGACCAGGAAATGCGTTACCGTCAGCGTTATGTTGATCTGATTGTGAACGAAGAATCTCGTAACACATTCATCATCCGCTCTAAGCTGGTGTCTGCTATCCGTAACTTTATGACGGCGAAGCAGTTCCTTGAAGTTGAAACGCCGATGATGCACGTGATCCCTGGTGGTGCGACAGCGCGTCCGTTTATCACTCACCACAACGCGCTGGGTATTGATATGTACCTGCGTGTGGCTCCGGAGCTGTATCTGAAGCGTCTGACTGTGGGTGGCTTCGAGCGCGTATTCGAAATCAACCGTAACTTCCGTAACGAAGGTCTGTCTCCTCGTCATAACCCAGAATTCACTATGATGGAATTCTATATGTCGTATGCAGATTACAACGATCTGATGGACCTGACAGAAGAGATGATGCGTACGGTCTCAATGGAAGTGCTGGGCTCAACAGCAATGCCTTACGGTGATGAGACGGTTGATTTCGGTGGCACTTATCCTCGCATGAGCATGCTGGATGCGATCAAGCAATACAACCCTGGTAATGAGTTAGCTCAGGCTCTGGATTATGATAAGGCACAAGATCGTGAGTATCTGGTTAAGCTGGCTGAATCGGTAAACATGGAAATCGAAGGTTTCTGGACCCGTGGCCAACTGCTTGAAGAGATCTTCGGTGAAACTGCTGAGCCTAAGCTGATCCAGCCTACCTTTATCACTGAGTACCCGGCAGAGATTTCTCCGCTGGCTCGTCGTAACGATGATAATCCGTTTATCACTGACCGTTTCGAGTTCTTCATCGGTGGTCGTGAAGTGGGTAACGGCTTCTCAGAGCTGAACGATGCAGAAGATCAGGATGCACGCTTTAAAGCACAGGTTGAAGCAAAAGACGCTGGCGATGATGAAGCGATGTACTACGATGCAGACTACATCCGCGCACTTGAGCACGGCCTGCCGCCAACAGCTGGTCAGGGTATCGGTATCGACCGTCTGGTAATGCTGTTCGCTAACGCGCAAACCATCCGCGACGTTATCCTGTTCCCGGCGATGCGCCCGCAGGGTTAATCTCGTCCTAAAAGAACCGCTTTAAATTTTAAGCCACCGTTAGTTTAAACTAACGGTGGCTTTTTATTATTTCCCAGCGTAAAACAGAAGGTACTCTTCCAGGTGCCGATGAAGATATTCATCGTCATGGTTACCGCGGTTAAAATGGTAATTAACCTGATATCCATGGCTCTTTAATGTTTTATATAACAATTCAGAGCCTTCATAAAAACGAAAACTGTCGTTATCGCCGCAGTCTAAATAAATGTCCAATCCGGATAGATTGTTATTATTCGCAAGGGCGATAGGGTCTCTTTGCTTTCGTGTTTTGTCATCAGGATAAACCCATGAAGTAAATTCTTTATTGGATGATTCAAGAAGCACGGCTGGCATATGACCACCAGCTTTAGAAAACAGGTGCGGATGGTTAAATGCGGTATTAAGTGCTGCGAATCCCCCCATGGAGGCACCGCCAATAAACCGGCCTGTTTTTTGGGGAATCGTTCGGAAGTTTGTATCGATAAAGGGGATCACTTCTTTTAACAGGTAGTCTGAATACATGCCTTTATAGACAGCTTCTTTGGGATCATCCCCTTTTACTTCAGGTTGAACCGAAGAATTTATTCCAAAGCTGTTATCTATTTGAGGAGCAACGATTAGCAGCGGAGAGATTTTTTCCTGAGATATCAGTTCCTGTGCCAAAACATCTAACCCTAGGTTTGGCATAAAGCCCTGATAGTTGTTTGAGTAGCCGTGCAGAATATACAGTACCGGGTAGCGATCTTTTTCATTGTATTCGTCTGGTACAAAGAGATTAATATTCATCTCTTTATTGAGTTTTTGACTGATGAAACTCAAGGTTTTCAGCATAGAAGCTCCTTATATATTCTATGTGTGCTTGTTTTTTATAGCCGGAGGGGGAGGGGAATTACCCCTCCAATTCTTGAGGTGTCATAATTATTGTTGTTCAAATTTGCTGGAGAAGAACAACATTTGGTAGGCGATAGCATTATTCCAGTAATCCCAGGTGTGTGCTCCCGGGCGTTCTGTATAGTCATGGGCGACTTTATATGCATTCAAAATACTGTGTAGTTCTCGATTGTCCTCAATAAAAAAGTCATCAGTGCCACAATCCAGTGCGAGGTTAATTCCGCTTAAAAATTTATGTGCACTGTGTTTAATCGCTTTTCTTTCCCAGAACGACTTATTCTGAACTGGATCGCCGAATACCTTTTCCAGTCCCCAGTTATATGAGAAGTTAGCGGGATTGACGCCACCACTGATACTACCGGCATTACCAAAGGTTTCTGTGTTCATCAGGCTGATATTTAGGGCACCGTAACCTCCCATACTTAAGCCGGTAATAGCACGATATGATCTGTCTGCCTTGGTTGAGTAGTGTTGGTCTATGTAGCCGACAACATCTTTAGCGATATAGCTCTGGTAATTAGAGCCTTCTAGCACAGGACTATCGATATACCACTTATCGTAGTCGCCATCAGGCATCACCAGTATCACATTGTGAATATCGGCCTGTTCTGCTATTGATGTTCTTTTTGTCCAGTCGGTTTGATTTCCACTCCATCCATGCAGAACATAAACAACAGGATACTGTCTCTTTTGGCTATAGCCATCGGGCAAAACTACGATCGCTTTATGGTCTTTTTGTATGGCATTACTATCAATAGTTATGGTTTCTGCTTGATAGGCATTAGCGGCACTGCAAAATACCATAGTAAGTAAAGCAATTATCGAATGTTTCATGGGCACCTCTTCCTTTTATTGGTTTATGTGTATACATGAAAACACTGATAGCTCCGGCTCACTTGTCATATCCGCTCTGATAGTGCCGCTATTTGCTCAGCCAGATAAAAATGTGAGTCTATACGCATAGGAAGAATAAAAACTATGACACACTCCATCTAGAACCACTCCATCTAGAACCTTGAACTCTAATGTCGAACCATGATGAAAAGTCCTGTATTTGAACAACTTACGATTCCAGAAGGTTGTAGTCTGAATTGCAAGGTATTTTCAGGTGACGCCTTCTATTGTCCGATCCACTCTCATCCGGAGTATGAAGTTGTGTTTATCTCTCAGGGAGAGGTCCACTATATTGTCGGAGACAGAAAAAGTGTGCTGTCTGAGAATGAACTGTTACTTGCCGGACCAAACCTTCCGCACGGATTTTATAGCTCGGGTAATGGCCGGAGGTTTACTTCTAACTATATTCATCTCCAGGAAAACTTACTGGAAAGACTGCATAGGCAGTTTCCGGAGTTTTACCTGATGGATAAGGTGAGTGACTGGTTTAAGCGAGGTACAGTATTTCATCTGGATCCGGAAGGGGCAGAGCTATATAACAACATATTTAGCCATAAACATGAAACACGTTTAATGTCGTTGCTTACCTTCTTGCTGTACCTTAATCGGCAAGTTCCGGTGTGCAGCCTGACACAGAACTATCATCCTGACTCAAACAAGCTGGCTGAGTCGTTCATCAGGTGTATCATGATGAATGCGCAATCTCCCCTTTCTCTTCCAGACATGGCATCCCAAATGAATATGTCTGTTGCCACTTTTACCCGAGTGTTCAAAAAGCATTTTAGTGTGAGTTACATAGAGTTTGTGACGGGGTTGAAAGTTGAGCAGGCATGCCATTTACTTGTTTATTCATCTTATGCGGTTACCCGTATTGCTTTGGAAGCGGGGTTTACATCTGTGTCTCAATTTAATAAGAAGTTTAAAGAGAAAGTTGGTGTTTCACCCAGTCAGTATCGAAAAGAGTGGCTGAGTATACACCTATCACATACCCGCTCATCTGGCTCCTGGGATATTGGAACCAGTTGCTAATGTTACTCATAAGAGGCACCGAGTTCCCTACATTGAAGAGTGTGTTAACCAGAAACCAGGCCGCTTCGCTGCCAGAGGCTATAAATCATGGAACCAGCGATACTCGTTCCCCACGCAGGGGCATGGGGAAGAGGTGTATGCAAAATAAGATGCTTTTCTGTATTATCCAAGCGAAGCGCTTTGTATTCTCTTCTTGTCTCTTGTCTCTTGTCTCTTGTCTCTTGTCTCTTGTCTCTTGTCTCTTGTCTCTTGTCTCTTGTCTCTAGTCGATGAAAATTTCCCCGCACCCCTTGCAAAATCCCCCCATAAGAGTAAAATTCCGGGGCTTTAAATTGGCACGAGACCCCAGACTGTTTTTTTGATGAAGCGGTTATTGGGGTTAATTTTATTATTGAGAAAGCAAAGAGGACGATATGGTAACCATTCGTTTGGCACGTCACGGCGCTAAAAAGCGTCCATTTTATCAAATCGTAGTAGCAGACAGCCGCTTCGCAGCTACTGGTCGCTACATCGAGAAAGTAGGTTTCTTCAACCCTACAGCTAAAGGTCAGGAAGAAGGTCTGCGTCTAGACCTGGATCGCGTTAACCACTGGGTTGGTGAAGGTGCATCTCTGTCTGATCGTGTTGCTAAGCTAGTTAAAGACGCTCAAAAAGCGGCTTAATTATTAGTAGCAAGCAAATACGTATGTCAGTAGAAGGAAAAGAGACAATGAGTGAGCAAAACGAAAAAGTTGTCGTAGGCAAGTTTGGTGCTTCTTACGGTATTCGTGGCTGGCTTAAAGTTATTTCTTATACCGACAATGCTGAAAACATTTTTGATTACAGCCCCTGGTACATAAACCAGAAAGGCGAATGGGTTGAGTACAAGGTAGAAAGCTGGAAGCGCCATAACAAAAGTATGGTTGCGAAACTGGAAGGTCTGGATGTTCGTGAAGATGCCCACCTTCTGACCAATTTCGACATTGCGATTAACCCGGACTCACTACCGGAGCTGTCAGAAGATGAATTCTACTGGCGTGAATTGTTCGGAATGAATGTTGTCACAACGAAAGGTTATAACCTTGGTGAAGTGGTCGACATGCTGGAAACAGGTTCCAACGATGTTTTAGTAGTGAAAGCGAATCTGAAAGATGCTTTTGGCAAGAAGGAACGGTTGATACCGTACCTTGAAGAGCAAGTGATCATACAAGTTGATCGCGAAGCTCAACGGATCGAAGTTGACTGGGATCCTGGATTTTAACTCCCGGTAAGGATACAGAACAGATGTGGATTGGTGTAATTAGCCTGTTTCCTGACATGTTCCGTTCGGTTACCGATTTTGGAGTTACCGGTCAGGCGGTAAAAAAAGGTCTTTTGTCGGTTGAGTCATGGAATCCTCGTGATTTCACGCACGACAAACATCGAACTGTCGATGACAGACCTTACGGTGGTGGCCCCGGAATGCTAATGATGGTTCAGCCTTTGCGCGATGCCATTCATGCAGCCAGACAAGCCTCACCGGGAAAGACGAAAGTGATTTACCTTTCTCCTCAGGGTCGGAAACTCGACCAGGCTGGAGTCGAGGAGTTGGCAACCAATGAGAACCTGCTTCTTATTTGTGGCCGCTACGAAGGGGTAGATGAGCGCATCATTCAGTCTGAGGTTGACGAAGAATGGTCAATCGGAGACTTTGTGATGACAGGCGGCGAGCTGCCGGCCATGACGCTGATAGACTCGGTGTCCCGGTTTATTCCGGGTGTACTGGGTGATTTTGCTTCGGCGGAAGAAGATTCTTTTGCTAATGGTCTGTTAGATTGTCCGCATTACACGCGTCCTGAAGTGCTGGACGGAAAAGAGGTACCGGCGGTACTGAAATCCGGAAATCATAAGGACATTCGTCGCTGGCGGTTAAAAGAATCGCTGGGCCGAACCTGGCTAAGAAGACCAGAGCTCCTGGAAAACCTAGCTCTGACTGACGAACAGGAACAATTACTGGCTGAGTTCATTAAAGAGACTAAGGTCTCGGTAAATCAGACCAAGTAACCTATTTAATTTAGTATCAGTTTATTCTAGGAATTGAAAAAATGAGTAACATCATCAAAGCTCTTGAGCAAGAGCAAATGAAACAAGACCTTCCTAAATTCAGCGCAGGTGACACTGTTGTTGTTCAGGTTAAGGTAAAAGAAGGTGACCGTGAGCGTCTACAGGCTTTTGAAGGCGTTGTAATCGCTGTACGTAACCGTGGTCTGCATTCTGCTTTCACTGTTCGTAAGATCTCTAACGGTGAAGGTGTTGAACGTACGTTCCAAACTCACTCTCCAATGGTTGATAGCATCGAAGTTAAACGCCGCGGTGCAGTACGTCGTGCCAAGCTGTACTACCTACGTGAGCGTTCTGGTAAGTCTGCTCGTATCAAAGAGAAACTTGCTAAGAAGTAATGCTAAACCAAGCATTCTCATATTGAAAAACGGGTTCCGAATGGAACCCGTTTTTTTATCTTCTGAAAGGTTTTAGAATACAGAGCGGTCGCAGGCTCCCTTTGAGAGTACAGAAAATCAGAGACTAGAAACTAGACCGCTACGCTGCTAGAGGCTATAAAACCCGAATATAGAAATATTCAGAAGGTTTTCTGTATTCTCAAAGCGAAGCGCTCTGTATTCTTTATCTAGTCTCTAGTCTCTAGTCTCTAGTCTCTAGTCTCTAGTCTCTAGTCTCGAGCAATAACAAACAGGATCAAACCAATGCCATCACCTAAAAAAACAGTCGTAAAATGCCCAACCTGTCAGAAAGAAGTCGTATGGGGACAGGAAAGCCCGTTTCGCCCATTCTGCAGCAAAAAATGTCAGATGATCGATTTCGGTGAGTGGGCGGACGAAGAAAAGTCTATTCCGGGTGCGCCGGATATGTCCGATTCAGACGGCTGGTCTGAAGACTGTTAATCAGAATACAGAGCGGTCGCAGGCTCCCTTATAGATTACAGAAAAGCAGAGTCTAGATCGCTGCGCTGCTAGAGACTATAAAACATTTCTCGTACACTCGTTCCCCACGGTCTCCCGTGGGAATGCATACCGGGAGGTAATCGTTAGGTAATGCGGAATAAGACTATGTTTTGGCTTACTGATGCATTCCCACGCAGGAGCATGGGAACGAGGGAGAGTACAGGAAACTAGAACGCTCCGCTTCTAGAAACTATAAAAGAAAAATCTTTTCTCAAATCTGTATTCTCAAAGCGAAGCGCTCTGTATTCTTTCTCTAGTCTCTAGTCTCTAGTCTCTAGTCTCTAGTCTCTAGTCTCTAGTCTCTAGTCTCTAGTCTCTAGTCTCTAGTCTCTAGTCTCTAGTCTCAACAACATACCGCCAGATCAAACTCTACATCCTGACTGTATGCCTGCCCGGTTTCGAACGACATAAACTTAATCGCAAAACGGTTTTTATGCCCTGAGATCATCGGGAATACCCCATGCTCCATAGGAAAGGATAAACGCAGGATACTGGCACCCTCTGCTTCACTCTGATAGAAACCTTTGCGGGCAATTTGTGGTTTGGCGTATCCGGTTTCACGGCAAAGCTTTAGCCACAACGTCAGAGACTCAGATAACGAATTCAGGGTATCCATCCAGGCTTTGGCATTGCGGATACGCTGCTCAACTGGCTGGTGATTCCAGTAGTGGAGAGCGGGCAGATCAAAACAACAGGTTCCGCCGGGCAGATTAAAGCGCTGGCGGATGGAGCTTAAAAAGCGGTCTTCTTTTAACGTTTTACCGAAACGCTCATCAGCCATCAGCTTCTTGTGTGTAGTGTCAATTTCATTCAGGATAGACTGTAGTTTTTCCTGATCGACACCATCTACATTCAGCCAGTTCTTATAGGTAAGCCTTTGCTTTTCCAGATCTTTAGCCAGCTCTGGTTTCAACTGGATCTGCTCAAAAATTTCCAGAAGATCAAAGATAGAGCGAAAAAACTGTTGATACTTCAGGCTGTCAGAGAAGTCTGCGGAATGATGCATCTGCCTCAGTAGTGATTCTACTCTGAGATAGGTGCGGGCTTTTTCGTTTAATGGGTGCTCAAATTTATGGATAGTCATTCCGGCGGCCTTTCCGCACTCCTTCAGGTTGATTCTGTTTATATTGGCGGCAGATATATCAGCAGCAAAGTGTAAGGTATTGCTGATGCAACTGCATTACCTGAGGTAAAACTTCATCGCAGACATCCGTATGGATGATGTCATCTGCATATTTAAGCCGCTCATCTCTGCTGACCTGTGACGCCAGAATGGACTCCACCTGCTCACGGGAAACTTTGTCTCTCTGCATGGTTCGGGTGATTTGAGTCTCTTCACTGACATCAATCACTAAAATCCGGTCCGTCATAGATTGTAGCTGGTTTTCAACCAACAGGGGAACAACCAATAATGCATAAGGGCTGGTGACTTTAGCCAAATCTTTCTGCATTTTGTCACGGATCATTGGATGCAGTAAAGCATTCAGCCAGCTCTTTTCTGTCACATTTGTGAAAATTTTCTCTCTTAGTTTGGCTCGGTTTAAGTGACCTTGTGAGGTGAGAATGTCATAGCCAAAATGCTCTGTTATTGCCTTAAGCCCCTGACTACCGGGTGCAACGACTTCCCGGGCAATAATATCGGCATCTACAATATCAATTCCGAAATGGTCGTGAAATAAATTCGCCACCGTGGTCTTGCCGCTGGCAATACCACCTGTCAGCCCAATAATCAGGGGCTGCTTACCTGAAGACATATTAGATCCCTAATACCGAAGAAAAGTACCAATTAATGATGTCATTACCCCAAAGCAGGGTAACCCAGCCTGCAATGGCCAGATAAGGCCCGAAAGGAAATTGCTTGTCGATACCTTTCTTTTGCAACCGAAGCTGGATGATACCAAAGATCAGACCGACCAGAGAAGAGAGAAGAATAATGATAGGTAGCGATTGCCAGCCAAGCCAGGCTCCAAGCGCGGCCAGCAGTTTAAAGTCTCCGTAACCCATACCTTCTTTGCCGGTAAGCAGCTTAAACAGCCAGTATAAGCTCCAGAGACAGAGGTAACCGGCCATAGCGCCGATCACGGCACTATCTAATGATACGGGCGATATCCCGAACACAGCCAGGGCAATGCCTCCCCACATAAGTGGGAGGGTGAGTTGATCCGGAAGCAGCATGGTATCCAGATCGATAAAAGTGGCGGCAATCAGATAGAAGGTAAAAAACAGCAGAGCGACAGAGAAATAACTGAACCCAAGCTTGAAAGCCAGCGTGGTACACATTGCTGCGGTCAACGCTTCAATCAGAGGATAACGTATACTGATTGATGTTTTACAGTTATGGCATTTGCCTCTGAGCATCAGCCAACTGAGAACCGGAATATTATCGATAACCCGGATAGGCGTATTGCATTTCGGGCAGCGAGAGCCCGGCCTGCTTAGGTTAAAGGGAGTGGAATCCAGTTGGATGTTCAGTTCAGGAAAGGTTTCTGCACAGTCGTGTTTCCATTCTTTCTCCATCATTACCGGAAGCCGGTAGATCACGACATTCAGAAAGCTACCGACGACAAGGCCAAAGATGCTGGCCAGACAAGGAAACAGCCAGGGAAACTGGGTAAACACTTCCGGGTTAAAGGATTCCATTCAATTCTCTGTTAAAGTAATAGGGTGGTTAAAGCAATGGCAGGCATTTTACCCTAATACACTCATTAAGTTAAAGATTGGCAGATACATGGAGACGACCAGCCCGCCCACAACCACACCCAGAAAGACGATGATCAGTGGCTCCAGAATCTTGCCCAGATTATCGACAGTATTATCGACCTCAAATTCATAGATGGCTGCGACTTTGTTTAGCATGTCATCCAGATTTCCGGATTCTTCGCCTATCATGACCATTTGCAGTACCATTTCCGGAAAAGCCTGAGTTTGGCGCATGGCAATATACATAGGCATGCCAGAGGCGGTATCTTTATGGACCTGATCAATCGCGACTTCATAGTGCAGGTTACCGGCGGTTTTCGCCGTCGTTTTCAGGCTGCTAAGCAGGGGAATACCGGCACTGAAGCTGGTGGAGAGAGTCCGGCTGAACTTTGCGATAGAGGCTTTAGAGAGTACACCGCCAATCACGGGAATTTTCAGAGCCATTTTGCTGGTTTTTAGCCGGAAATCAAATGAGACTTTACGCATGTACCGTACACCGAAGTAAGTACCTGCTCCTGTAATAGCCAATAGCAGTGTGTAGGCCTGAATCCAGTGCGACAGCTTGAGTACTTGTCGGGTAAACCAGGGGAGTTCGGCACCGAAGCCTTTGAACATGGTCTCAAACTCCGGGATAACCATGGTCAGCATCATATAAGAGACCCCAAGCGCAACCAGTACCACCATCGATGGATAGATAAGGGCTTTGACTACTTTGGATCTCAATTCTTCGCTTTTTTCCCGGTAGGTTGCCAGCCGGTCAAATACCTCAGGCAGATTACCAGACTGCTCACCGGTGGCGACCAGATCCGTATACAAACCATCAAAATGGTGACTGGCTGTACGCATAGTTTTAGACAGGGGAGTCCCGGCTTCCACCCCTCTGACTATTTGCATCAGAATGGATTTCATTTCAGCTTTTTTATGGTTATCACTCACCAGCTTTAAAGCCTGTATGAGAGGAACGCCAGTTAGCAGCATGGTGGCCATCTGACGGGTCAGCAAAGTAATGTCTTTACCTTTAACGCGATTACTTATCTTATCCAGAAAGGAAACACTGCTTTTCGTAATCTTCTTAACCTGAATATGCTGATCGGAAAGGGTGCTTCTGACTTCAATTTCAGTCAGTGCCAGAGTTTGTCCGGAGACACGCTTACCGGAACTGTTTACTCCTTTCCAGCGGAAGTTCTTTAGCTGGGGAGCATTTTTTGATGATAAAGAAATAGCTGCTTGCATCGTACTTCCTATAGTTATTAAAAATACAAAACCCTCTGTAACTCTTCGTAGCTGGTTATGCCCTGTTTAAGCTTTTGAACGCCGGACTCTTTCAGTGTCCTCATTCCCAGCTTTCTGGCGATATATTCAATTTCTGTAATCGTTGCCCCCTTGATGATGGCATTTGCCAGCCGGTTATCGAACTGCATGACTTCGTAGATACCGGTACGTCCAGAGTAGCCGCCAGTACACTCGGTACAGCCTGCTTTATTCGCTTTGAATACGGTATCATCCGGTTTTATTTTCAGGTTTTCCTGCAGTATCGGCGTCAGTGGATCCGGCAGTTTACAGTGTGGACATAAGCGCCTTGCCAGACGTTGCGCGATGATCAGGCTAAGCGATGAAGCCAGATTAAAAGGCGCAATGCCCATATTGCCGAGGCGTACTACAGTTTCTGCCGCGGAATTAGTATGCAGAGTCGACAGCACCAGGTGTCCGGTTTGCGCTGCTTTGACGGCGATTTCTGCGGTTTCAAGATCGCGGATTTCCCCAACCATCACCACATCCGGATCCTGACGCAGAAACGATCGCAGCGCTTCGGCAAAACCAAAGCCTATTTTGCTGCGAACCTGCACCTGATTAATGCCGGACAAGTTGATCTCTACCGGATCTTCGGCGGTGGAGATATTGCGTTCGGGTGTATTCAGAATCCGCAGGCCGGTATAAAGGGAGACGGTTTTACCGCTACCGGTCGGGCCGGTCATCAGGATCATACCCTGCGGCTTTTTCAGTGCGTTCAGATAGAGGGATTTCTGTTTCTCACTATATCCAAGTTTATCGATATCCAGATTGGCAGCACTGCTGTCCAGCAAACGCAATACGACTTTCTCTCCCCATAGTGTGGGTAAAGTCGATACCCGCATATCGATAGCAGTATCGACATTCAGACGCAATTTTATTCGTCCGTCCTGTGGCAGACGACGTTCAGCAATATCCAGCTTGGAGAGAATTTTGATCCGGGCGGCCAGTCTGCGGCCTAAATGGTTAGCCGGTTGCTGGGTTTCCACCAGAATACCGTCACAGCGCAGACGTATCCGGTAGATATCTTCGTAAGGCTCGAAATGAATATCGGATGCCCCTTTACGTACAGCATCCAGCAGTACCTGATTAATAAACCGGCTGACCGGAGCTTCGTCTTTACTCAGATCTTCCGTTTCTTCAATTTCATCATCGGAAACCTGAACGAGGCTGGCAAGTTCATCTTCGCTTATATCTTTGCCGGATTTTGTGTCGCTGTTACCTACGCTTTTGCCATACAACCTGCGAATAGCCGCAGAAATGGATTTAAACTCTGCCAGTACCAGCTCAACCTGCAACCCGGTAGCAAAGCGAAAATCCGCCTCTACCTGAGCGTCGGTCGGGTCACAAATTGCAATGGTCAGTGTGCTGTTGGCATTGGCTATTGGCAGGGCGACATACTGACTAATTAGCTCTCGCAGCCCCAGCTTCTGACAGGTGGAGGCGTAATCAAACTGGCCGATATCCGTCAAGGGCATACCGAAAATACGGCTGATATGCTGCGCTAACTCAGTATGCTCAAACAGCCCAAGGGAAATCAAGGCAGCCGGAACCGGCTGCCTTTCGCTTTCCACCAGAGCTATCACATCCTGTTCCTGCGCCGGGCTAATCAGCTCAGCCTGACGCAGAATAGCGGTTAGGTTGGTGTGCATAGTGGTTATCTACTGATATTAACAACCCTTTAGGTCTTCACCTGTATCATGGGAACACGACCAACCAGTAGTACTTTTAGTTATCGTTACTTTTTTACCATTTATAGAGGATGCGGTGCCAAAGGTAAACTCGACTGAACCTGTTGCATCTGTTCCTGTTAGGCTAAGAGTACCAAGTTTATTCATACCAGCTGTAGCTCCGACAGCAGCGAGGGTTGTGGGAAATGCCCCTGTCTCCTGAATTTTCATATCAATATTGGTTAATAGTGAGCGGGCTGTACTTAATCCAACAGATGCTTCCGATTTTTTTACATAATTTTGATAAGCAGGAATAGCAATAGCGGATAAAACACCAATAATCGCCACCACAATCATCAATTCAATCAGGGAAAAGCCCTGCTGCTTTTTATTTCGTTTCATAATATCTCCATAATCCTAGGTAGATGGACAGTTGTTAACTGACTAACGGAGAGTAAAAAATTAAATAAAAACAGAGAATAAGCAGTGGGAGGGGACGCGACTGAGTCGGCGGGAAATTTAAAGTTATTGCATATTGTTTCAGAGGGGTGCGAGGGGGAACAGAACGTGAAGCGCTTCCCCTCGTTCCTCACGGTCTTCCGTGGGAATGCATACTGGGTTTAATGGCAATACGGTAATACACAGATTCTTCATGATTCACAGTATGAAATCAAATCCATCTTTGCCTCAAGTAGGCATTCCCAAGCAGGAGCATGGGAATGAGAGTAAAGGTGTTGCATAGCGAGGGTGAAGTTTTGCGAGAGAGGTTAAAGAGAACAGAATACAGAGCGGACGCAAGCCCCTTAAGAACACAGAAAAGCAAGCTTAAGCCT
This sequence comes from Vibrio albus, assembly GCF_003144035.1. Classification (GTDB taxonomy): domain Bacteria; phylum Pseudomonadota; class Gammaproteobacteria; order Enterobacterales; family Vibrionaceae; genus Vibrio; species Vibrio albus. The sequence goes on along the minus strand of NZ_QFWT01000002.1, from coordinate 419,555 downwards.
TTCTGCATATTATTTCAGAGGGTTGCGAGGGAGAACAGAACGTGAAGCGCTTCCCCTCGTTCCTCACGGTCTTCCGTGGGAATGCATACCGGGTTTAATGGCAATACGATAATACACAGACTCTTCATGATTCATAATTCACAGTATGAAATCAAATCCATTTTTGCCTCAAGTAGGCATTCCCACGCAGGAGCATGGGAACGATAGTAGAGACTATAAAAGAGCATGGAGTTGGCTTTTATAGTCTCTAGTTTCTAGAAGCGTAGCGGTCTAGCTTCTTACTGCACCTTCCGCGTATACCACGGACTTCTGCCATCTGTCACACTAAACAGTTCATATTGACGATTCAGCATTTGCCCACCGTCGCGAGTCAATGGCTGCCAGTCGAATTTGGCCCGGCTGGTACTTGGTTTCACGGTCAGAATATCGAACGGAATCGAGATATAGAACCCTTTGGTAAAGCTGCCTTCACCGAATTCATCTGCAGACAGGTCTGATTTGCTGGCGTATACCCCGGCGATCATGCCGGAATTAAACTGCTTGGAAAAATCAGCTCTGACACCTCTGTCCTGACCAAGGAACTGGCCCACACCGACTTTAAACAGGGTGTTTCTCAGCAGAGACCATTGCGGCATATAGTAAGCGGTAATAAAGCCGGTCTGGCCTTTATCCAGTACCCGCGCGGCACAGTGAACGGTATAGGCTCCATCACAGCCGCCATCGAATTCGTTGTACTCTTCGGTATATACGCCGAACCAGCTGTCCGGATCGCGCTGGGCGATCAGGTTGGCATCCATCCCCAACGCCCAGTTGCTGTTTTCCGGGCGGTAAAGCACTTCACCACCGACACCGGCGAACATACTTTCCAGATAGCCGCCGTAAGCCTGCATATAGAAATCATCACTGAGCTGATCCATCCAGGTCAGTTGCAAACGCCCCATACGTACCGGATTATCATGCACATAAGCACGGAACAGGGTTCTTACCCTTGGCACGGCAAAGTTGCTGATATGCGGGGAATCTTCGACATAATTAAATTTGTCGTAGTTATCTGCCAGGTTAAAGGTGACAGAACCAGTAAGCTCGAGATTTTGAGCCAGGCGGTAACTGGCTTTGGTATTTAAGCCGACAGAATAGAAGTAGAAACTTTCCGGGCCACCAAAGCTTTGGGACAGATAAGGCTCAATACCATAATCCAGAGCTTCCTGATTTGAGGCGATGGTCTGCTCACTACTACGGTCTATCTGGTCGCTGCTTAGCTTCGCATCATCCAGTTTTGCACCCAGATATCCATTGTTGGCGAACTGGTCAAACTTATCTGCGTCATAGCTGGCTGAGGTGATCTCCATATCATGGCTGGTTTCCACAAAGGTGTAGGTTTTTACACTATCCGGACGGTTTTGCGACAGCAATAGTGCTGCACGCTTCTGGGCAGTGTCATCGTCCCGGTATTTAACTTGTTCACCTTTTACTGTGATATTTTCACCATTGGTCAGAATTTCAGCCTGATTATAGCCGGCGTTACTGCCAAGCTGTGTGGCGACTGTTTCCCAGTCAGGATTTGCAGAGTTTGCTTTTGGTGCATATTCCGCTTCCGGCTCATCTCGCCATACCTGAGTGATATCGTTAAAGTTAGTATTGATGGTTACGCCAAAAGTCAGGGTATCGCCCCGCTCATAGCTCAACCGTAGATCAGCCCATTTTTGCATTTTATACAGAATGCCAACGTTCCACGGGGTGTGCTGAGGCATGTCCGTTGCGCCATTCGTGACTGGAAAATCACTGCTGTAGTCATTGCCATCGTATTCCAGCTTCAGGCGCAGGGGCTGATATGGCGTCTGATATTCAATACCACCAAAAATTGCGCTGTTGCCTTTAAACCAGCGATCCGGCTTGACAGTACCAACGTTATCAATAGGGCCGGTATCACGAATACAATATTTTTCATTTTTACTACAAAGAGGATTGGTTATATTTCCACTTTGGCCAATATATCCCCATCCAAGCCCTAATGTTAAATCAAGATTACCAAAGCGTTTTGTAGCGGCAATAAACTCACCATCAAACAGCCCTGTTCCACCTATATCACGGATACCAATAGAAGTTTCTGGCATCCAGTTATTTTCCTCGAGAAAGCGTACCTTAAAATCGATACCTTTATCAGTATATTCAGTATCACCACTATATGAAGAATTGCTGCTGTACATCATATCTTGTACAAGGGTGTAGCGAAGGGTGGTTTCAAGCCATGGCATTAGTTGAAGAGATATAGTGTAATGATTATATTCATCATTAAACGTCCCTCCCAGCATAAATTCACCTTCGGCAGCCATACGGCCACTCGGCATCTGCATCAGACCGATACCACCAAAGTCGGTCTGGGAAGGGTGTAGCGTTGCTGGGCGAAACGGAGCGTTATCCTCGTAAGGGGCACGTTCGTCGATATTATCCGCCTGAACCGAGGTTGCTGTCACCGGAGCTGAAGAAATACCAATCAGGCTGATAAGCACCGCATTAGCAATCACTGACCGTTTAAAGAGTGGAGATTCAGAAGTCTGTTGATACGACATTATTCAGCATCCTTGTCTGTCAGTGGTGTCTGGTAACGTAGCAAATCAGCGATATCCTGATTCAGATGTTCAAATTCATCAGGCAGAGAATCGAAGCCGATATAAATTGTCGCTCCCGGAGCAATAAAAACAGGTTTGGTATTCCAGTAGGCATTATCGGCTGTGATTAGAGCACCGTCCGGCTGAATAACAAATACAAGCTGTGTGTCTGAGTTTTCCGGCAGAGCGGCCTGCTCCAGATACTGATCAATGGTGCCGTGCTCGATCATATCAACCGGGTACCAGCTGTTTTGCGTGCCAAAGATTCTGACTTTATTGACTCGTGGTGACGTCAGCAGCGTGTACTGACCGGAAAGCAACGGGTTATCTTCATTTTTTAACCGGACATGGTCGTTATCCAGCGGAATAAAGTGCCGGAAATTAAACTGCGCTTTTTGCAGGGCGTTAATCAGAAGGTGTGCCTTATGACTGGAGTCTTTATCGTTAGCGGCCAGAGTTTGTAGCTGATGAATGGCGGCTTTCTTTTTCTCGTCAATATCAGCGTTGTTAGATGGCTCTATAAACTGAGCTGCTAACCAGAATGGCATCGCTTGTGGTTGTTGTAACTTTAGGTTTTGTGTATCAGTGAGCACTTGATCTAACCGGACTGGCTGGGCATAGTTCAGGCTAATTTCCATATCCGGCAGTGTTACGCTCAATGACTCTCCGGCATTTACCGGGGCAGAGGTCAAAGTGCTAAACAGGACAGCGGTTGCAGAGAAAAAGACAGTAGGAATAAATGTTATTAACTGGCGAATCATACGTTACCCTGCGAATGGCTTTAGAATAGTCATGGTAATGGCCGGCATATTCGGGCCCAGATGCTGAATGGATTTCACGACCTGATGCGTCTGTTTATCCAGCCAGAAGTGATTGATATAGCGGCTGTCGAGTGCGGGAAAAGAGACGGTTTCCTGGTAGTGCAGTACGTCTTTCTTCCAGGCATCGGACTGGATCACTTCATCGGCAATAAACTGCCAGTGAAGTTTTGCGTGGTAGCCATAGCGATAGTTAGGCTGCCAGTCAAAGGTGGCTTCCCAGCGGTAATCACCCGGTTTTTTCCCTAACAGGCTAAGGGGATCTCTAAATTTATTATCCGGAATGGCTCCGGCTAAGTTGTTCTCCAGCAGACCAACTGTTTTTACCATTCGACCGTTTTCGGTCACTATCATTGCCCTGTCTGAAGATACCCACTTTAACTGAGTCTGATAGCTGTCATGTGGGGCGGGCTCAGGAAAGGCCAGCACCATAAAAATCTGAGAGCCGTCTTCACCGATAGTGACATAAGTACTGGCCCATGGAAGGGCAGAGATATCGGTTGAGGCTTTATTGACGTCGTCAAAGCCAAAGAGTGCTTCTTTAAAGGTGGCATTGGTAGCCTGAAATTTCTGGGTACACCCCAGTAAAATCGTGCTACATAGCGCAATAATCAGGTAGTTATATTTATTCATTGTGGTTAAAAATCAGAGAATAATGAGTTGAGTGTAACCTTATTACTGAGAAAAAAGCTACCGGCAAACTAGAAGTAAAAAATGTTCCTGGCAAAAAACGTTAACCGAAAAAAAACCACCGACTTTCGCCGGTGGCTTTTGCTGTCAGCTCAGACTTAGCCTGCAGTGCCGTCAGTCGTTGTACCTGTTGTACCGTCACCAGAGTCTGCAGCAGCAGCGACAGCAGCAGCCGTTGCTGCAGCCACAGTAGCAGCGGTCGCAGCAGCAGTACCAGCAGCAGCACCAGCAGCAGCACCAGCAGTACCAGCAGCAGTACCAGCAGCAGTACCAGCAGCAGTTGTACCCGCAGTCGCGCCAGCAGTAGTACCTGCTGTTGTACCCGCAGTGGTGCCAGCTGTTGTACCTGCAGTACTACCAGCCGTTGTGCCGGCTGTACCACTTGCAGAACCACCTGCAGCACCACCGCTCGCTTCCGTACCAGTAGGACTTGGAGCTGCGATAGCTGCGCTAGCAAACATAGCCAGAACTAGAGTAGCTAAAGTTTTTTTCATGATTTTTCCTTTTTTAAAACATCGATGTTTTACGCCAACCAAACGTTAGCCCGATCAATATACCAAAACATTTGAATAATGATAAACCACTTAAGTGAATATTTTTTTAACAAATGATTTATTTATTTATGACATTGAGATGAAACGGTTGAAACACTCTTGTCGTAAATCTAAGACCATGGTAGCTTACTCATCCAGAAAAATTAAAAAGAATTCAGATTACAGAACGCTTCGCTTTGAGAGTGCAGAGTGCAGAAATCCCTATGAATTTCTGTATCCTTCAGGACGCTTGCGTCCGCTCTGTATTCTCTGGGCACTAGGCCGATATATCTGAAAATTCTGTAGTTAAATAACATCACGCTGCGAAGGAATGCGTAACAACTTCCGGGCGGTAGCGTGCCTGAACGACAGTGGCTTATGAATGGTTTCATTTAGATGGTCCGTACTTGCTGAAATTGTTAACAAATGAAAACATTCCAGAATATATCCAAACTAAAGAAAACAGTAAGCGGATCAAACCGCTTATCTCCTCATTTATTATCAGTTTCTATTGCGATAGCAACGCTAAGTACGACTTTTACAACAGAAGCTTCCCCCTGGCTTGAAACCCATGATCCTTTCCTCCGTTCTGATCTGCTCGCATTGTCTGATGCAGGTTTGCTGAACTCTCCGGTTAACCACTATCCACTTCGCTGGTCTATGATTGGCGATGAGCTGGATATCGTACACCAAAATAATCAAAACCAGGTCAGTAACGAGCTGGAGCGAGCTGCGAGCCATCTGCATTATGCGCTTGCTTCTGCTGAATATGGCCGGGGCAACCGGGCCTTAAAAGCCGTGTGTGGTTCTGAAACGCCTGTAGCATCCGGTTTTGGCCAGTACAGCAAAAATGAATGGGGAGCGACTGCCAGCTATGAAAGCATGCGGAATAGCTTTGCATTCCGGGTCACGACGGGCTATGCCAAATACGGCGAAGATGAAGATTTTCTCTGGAACGACAGCTACCTGGCGCTGAATGCCGGAAAATGGCTGTTTTCCGTTGGTAGTATCGACCGCTGGTGGGGACAGGGCTGGCAACATAATTTGATTTTAGGCTCGTTTGCGCGTTCTAATCCAGACCTGAGTGTTAGCTATATCGGCTCAAATACCATATTAGGTAACTGGGGTGCTGAAGCGATTATCGGCCTGCCTGATGATGCTTCAACTGATAAACCTTCAACTAACAAACACAGTGCCTTTCGTCTGGCTTCTAAGCCGGTCTCATTTTTTGAGTACGGCCTGACATACCAAAGCTGGTTTGATGGCTCTGAATTCTCTGACGGAGATAAACAGACTTCATTGGATGCGAAACTCACGTTGCCTGCTTTCGATAAGATTTATCACTCGGTATACGGTGAGCTGGCATCGAGTGCTAATTCATTTGAACCGGTAGCATGGCTGTTGGGCTGGAGCGGCCAGTTTGACTTCGCAGGACAGACTATCCGTCTGGTACTGGAAAAACAGGATTCAACCAGCGAAAAAGATCCGCAAAGCTGGGAGAACAACCAATACCCGTCCTATTCCGACGGCGCAGCTAAAACTACTTACGAACTGGATAACAGCATTTCCGCTGCACTTTATCTGCAACTGCAAAACGATCACAGCCTGAGCCTGATCGCGCAGGAATCAGAACAGAACAACAAAACGGTTAAGACCCTGCAGGTCAGTTATCGTCTGCCAGCCTTAGCCGGTATGCTCCACTTCGGAGCAGGAAGAACAGACAACGAAACCAACAAGGATGAGACAAATATCTGGACAGGATATGAGTTTCGGTTTTAATAATTGAGAGCGCTTCGCTTAAGAATACAGAACGGTCGCAAGCTCCTTTACAGAATACAGAAATTCATTTGGTTTTCTGTATTCTGTACTCTCAAAGTGAAGCGCTCTGTATTCTTCCTAGTCTCAAATAAATTTCATGAAAACAGTAACCAATTCAACCATGCAAACTATCTTAAAAAAACGACTACTTACCCTCGCCGTAACGGGCTTGTTCACCTCTGGTGCACTAGCTTTTACCCCTACGGCGGCGCAGATTGCACAGTTTAAGCAGCTACCGAAAGCACAACAGGAAGCGCTGGCTGCTCAGTATGGGGTTGATATTTCCGTATTAACTGGTGGTTCACCTGCAACGGAGGCCAAACAAGAAGCACCGAAGCAGCCGGTCAGAGCGCATAAAGCAGCCGCGACTGAGAAAGAAATACAGTATACCGCGAATACGCGAGGCAGTGGCGGGCTTAAACCGTTTGGTTATGATGTACTTGCGGGTAAGCCGATGGGGTTTACCCCGGTAGATAACTTGCCGGTGCCGCTGGACTACACCATGGCTCCGGGCGATGAAATTGAAGTGCAGCTTTACGGCAAGACCAACCAGGAATACTCACTGGTGATTGACCGGGAAGGCAAAGTGAACTTTCCGGAATTTGGCCCGGTAGCCGTAGCGGGGCAGACGTTTGCAGAGATGCGTCAGCAACTGACTGCTCTGGTTGAACAGAAAGTGATTGGTGTGGACGTGGTTGTCTCTATGGGCTCTATGCGCACCATGCAGGTCTATATTGTGGGTGAATCGCAGCAGCCGGGAGCTTATAACGTTAACGGTTTAACCTCTGTCACTCAGGCTTTGATCGCCAGTGGTGGTATTAAACAAACCGGTAGCTTGCGTAATATCCAGTTGAAACGTAACGGCAAAGTCATTTCGACACTGGATATGTATGATCTGCTGGTCAAAGGCGATTCTTCTAGTGATATCCGTCTGTTGGCGGGCGATACCCTGTTTATCCCGACCAAGACTTCCAGCGTGAGCATTAATGGAGAAGTACTGCGCCCGGCGATCTATGAACTGGATAGCCGGACTACGATTTCAGAACTATTAGGTCTTGCAGGGGGCTTGTTACCACAGGCGTACCTTTCTAAGGTGAGCGTTCAGCGTGCTACTCTGGATGGAGTAAGGCAGTTAACCTTGGATTTGACCAAACGTCAGGACCGTCAGTTTGTAGTAAAGTCCGGCGATAAAATCAGTATTGACCGCGCATCAGAGAATCTGAAAGATGCAGTGGCACTGCGTGGTGAAGTGGTTCGTCAAGGTACTCTTAGTTTTATATCCGGCATGAAAGTCAGTGATGTAATTACTTCGGTGGATAATGATCTGAAACCAAGCGCGGATCTGCAGTACGCTCTGGTGGTTCGTGAAGTGAATGATCAACATGATATTGAAGTGCTGCAGTTTAACTTAGGAACAGCACTGTCTCATCCCGGATCATCCGATAACCTGACTCTGCAGGAGAGGGATCAGATTTTTGTATTCGATAATGGCCTGGATACAGATTATTGGTATGGTAACTATCGTTATTCCAAAGGTACAGTACAAGCCAAAGCAGCTCAGAAACCAGTTCAGGAAGAGGTAACTCATCTTGATAGCGAAACTGGCGCAGTTATTTCTGAAAACAGAGCGGTAACCGTGCTTGAGAATAATCAGAAAACCAAAAGCGATGAAGAGCTGGTGAAAGTTGCCAGCCGACAAGAACTGCTGAAGCCAATTGTGGAACGCTTGAAAGCGCAGGCCACACTGGATAATCCGGCCAAGCTGATTGAAATCTCCGGTGCAGTAAAATTCCCTGGGGTTTATCCATTAGCTCGGGATAAAGATATCGAAAAGGTCATCGAAGCGGCTGGTGGATTAAGTGAAAACGCCTATCTGACTCAGGCTGAAATCACACGTCGCATGCGTACGGAAGAGTCTTTCCATGTCACTCAGATCCCGTTTTCACTGAATAAAGTAATGAAAGGTAACGTTGAGGTCGATATTCACCCGCAGGATAATATCGTAATTAAAACTCAGCCAAACTGGCAGCAGGATATGTCTATTGAGCTACAGGGAGAGGTGGTGTTCCCGGGTCGTTATACCTTCCAGCGTGGCGAAACACTACAGGATATTATTGAACGTGCGGGTGGCCTGACAGAGTACGCTTACCCGCAAGGTGCGGTACTGAGTCGTGAGCGGCTAAAACGGCAGGAGCAGGAGCGTCTGAAGCTGCTTAATATGCAGCTGAAACAGGAAATTGCCAGCCTGGCTCTGCGTCGTCAGACGTCATCGGCAACCTATACCGCTCAGCCTAGTGAGGCATTAGAAGTCACTAAAGAGCTAACCACAGCAGAAGCCATTGGCCGTCTGGTGATTGACCTGCCTCAGGCATTGGAAGGCGACAATATTTCGAATGTGATGTTGGAAAAGGGTGATAAGCTGTATATCCCGGCACTCAACCCAACCGTCTCCATTATGGGGGAAGTGCAGTTCGCTTCAAACCACACATTCCGCCCGGAAATGACGGTAGAAGATTACTTAGCTTCAGCGGGCGGCACCAAAAAGCAAGCTGATACAGACCGAATCTACGTAGTAAGAGCTGACGGCTCCGTCATGCTGCCAAACAATTCATACTGGTTCAGCCGTAAACAGAAACCACTGCAACCTGGCGATACCATCATAGTGCCAATCGACACCGATTACCTGGATGGCCTAAGCACCATGAGCACCGCCACCCAAATGCTCTACCAAATCGGCGTAGCCTGGAATGCGGTTAAGGACTAAGTCTTTTTGGTTGGTCGCATAATACGGTTCAGTATTTTGTTCGGATAACCTTTATTTATATTCTGACTGCTTTGAGGATGAAGGTAGGAGGACTGAGGGGGTAAATAATTAACTCTTTTAGTCCTTTGACCTTTATCGATAAGGTTATGTACGGAGTAGAGTCAGGGCAAGATTATGAAAACCCCTTATCGAATAAGGGCTCAGGCTTAATGAGATTTTGATAAAAAGTACCGTCAATCACTCAAAAATGCAAATCAAACAAGGATCGATTTGACGATCTAAACCGGCTGTGATCATATGCTGATTTTTGCAGTAATGAACCAGCAACCATGAACGGATTAAGCCTTTTGGACCATATTTCAGTTATTCAAGATCCACGACAAGCCTGGAAAGTCGAGCATACCTTGTCGGACATAATTTTCCTGACGATTGCGGCCGTTATTGCTGGTGCCGAAGGCTGGGAAGATATTCAGGATTTTGGTGAAGATAACCTTGAGTGGCTTCAGAAGTATGGTGATTTTGACAATGGTGTTCCGGTTCATGACACCATTGCCAGGGTGATGAATCTGATTTCAGCAAAACAGCTTCAAAAGAGTTTTGCAGCTTGGATGAAAGATTGTCATGAGGCGACAGGTGGCGACGTCGTTGCCATTGACGGAAAGACGATTCGAGGGACTTACGACAAGAACAAACGTAGCGGTGCTATCCATATGGTCAGCGCTTTTAGTGCTGAAAATCAGGTGGTTCTTGGACAGGTCAAAACAGCAGAAAAGTCGAATGAGATCACCGCGATACCAGAGCTTTTGAAATTATTAGAGCTGCGTGGATGCCTTGTCAGCATTGATGCGATGGGCTGTCAGAAGGATATTGCTCAGCAAATCGTCGATAAAAGCGCGGACTATCTTTTAGCGGTAAAAGGTAATCAGAAAAAGCTCGAAGAGGCGATGGGAAAGGTATTTAACTCAAGTATGCTGAATAGCTATGAGGGTGATAAATACAGTATTCAGGAAAAAGGTCATGGTCGAACAGAGACTCGACTTGCTTTAGTCAGTCATAACCCTTCTGAATTGGGTGATATTGAGTTTGACTGGCCGGAATTAAAAACACTGGGTGTCGTTGTTTCAGTGAGACAAGAAGGTAATAAGCCAGCAGAAACGATGACAATCAGACATTACATCAGTTCTGCGGAGTTAAGTGCTCAGGAACTACTAGAGAAGTCCAGAGCGCACTGGAGCATAGAGGTTCAAATGCACTGGCGACTTGATGTAGGTATGAACGAAGATAGCTGTCGGATCCAGCGAGAACAAGCGGGTGAAAATCTGGCGGTATTCCGGCATATTGCTTTAAACTTGCTTACAGAAGAAAAAACATTTAAAGCGGGGATAAAGCGGAAGCAGAAGAAGGCGAACAGAAGTAACGCCTATCTTTCTCAAGTCCTTGCAGGGCAAGGGGCTTCGTAATCTTGCCCTGGGAGTAGAGTAATGAGGTTTGAACACTTAGATGTCTGGAAAAGAGCTAGTAGACTAAGTTGCGATATTTATATCCTGACTAAGAACCTTAAAGACTATGGATTTAAGGACCAGATCACGAGAGCTGGTCTGTCAGTGCCTTCCAATATCGCTGAAGGTGAGGAACGGGAAAGTACAAAAGAGAAAATCCGTTTTTTTAATTATGCGACAGCTTCTATTGCTGAAGTTATTACGCAGTTATATATCGGTATAGAGATTAACTATCTGGATGCCAAAAAATCACAAGAGCTGGTCAAAGAAGCTAAACAGATATTCGGAATGTTGAAAGGCCTGATAAGGGCAAAAAAAATGAGAATATCTGAAGAAGAAGCAAAATATTGAACTGCTCTTAAACCATACATTAGTTTAGAAGGTAAAGGGCCAAATATAATTAATTATTTATTTATCCCCTTAATCCTTCAACCTTAACCCTAGAAAACACCCATGAGCAAGCAAATCCCAGAACAACATTATCAGTACCCATATCCTCCACAGCCTATGGCCGCGTCTGACGATGAAATCGACGTAAAAGAACTCTTCCTCGCTTTTTGGAAAGGAAAGTGGATCATCCTTTTAACCACCATCATCTTTGCCGCTGGCGGCGTGTTCTACGCGCGATCCCTTCCAAACATCTACAAAGCGGAAGCGGTACTAGCTCCAGCCCAAGAAAGTGGTAAATCTGGTCTTGCCAGTATGGCAGCGCAATTTGGTGGTTTGGCTTCTCTGGCAGGGATTAATATTGGCGGTAGTGGGACAGACAATACGGCAATGGCATTGGCTATCCTACAGTCTCGAAAATTTATTAATGCCTTTATCAATAAGCATGATTTATTGGTGCCATTAATGGCTGCAAAGCAGTGGAATGCTGAGTCGAATAAATTGGTTATCGACTCTGAAGTATACAATTCCAGCACACAGGAGTGGGTCAGGGAAGTTGAGCCAGGCCAATCACCAACGCCAACAGATTGGGAAGCATATAGGGTCTTTAAGGAAGAAATCCTGTCGATTGAAGAAGCAAAAGATTCTGGTTTAGTTATATTCTCTGTCAATCATTATTCACCTGAAATTGCCCAACAGTGGGTGACTTGGTTGGTAGGAGACCTGAACGCTTGGATGAAGGATAATTCTCTTGCTAAAACCAAGCGTAATATAGGCTATTTGGAGCAGCAACTAGAGAAAACAAAGATTGCGGATATGCGTTCAGTATTTTACCAGCTTATTGAAGAGCAAACTAAAAACTTGATGCTTGCTGAAGTAGAGGAAGAGTTTGTATTCCAGACGGTTGATCCTGCAGTAATCCCGGAAGAGAAAGCAATGCCTAGGCGTGCGTTAATATGTTTTGTGGTTACTCTGTTTGGAGGTATGTTAGGGGTTGTAGTAGTAATGATCCGTTTTGCGTTTCGTAATTAGAAGAAGATGGTCAAAATCTAATTAGCTTCCCTATCAAAAGGAGCTTGTATTTTAGTAACCTGTTCATAAATTGGCCTTATTTAAAAGGGTTATGTTAATTGTATAGTATATCCCCATGATTGAAAAATTATTAAAAAAATCAACTTCCTTATTATTAGGTACAGGAAGTACAGCCTTAGCAAACCTTATTACGGTCCCCTTACTAATAAGCGCTTGGGGAATGGCTGATTATGGTTCACAAGTAACGATTTTAGCACTCACAATGGTGTTTATGACACTATTTAATTTTCAGCCTTGGCAAGGTGTGATTGTCAAGTGGTATAATGAGTCAGAAAGTGAAAAGAATAAATTATTATCTTTTACTATCCATTTAGATTTGATTACAGCGATTTCAGGTTCAGTATTACTTTTCATACTTGCTCCTGTATTGGCTGGATTTATGAATCTGGATGATTCCTGTGTTAATATTATCAAGTCGTATTCTGTTATAATATTTATGGGGCAAGTTGGGTTTTCTACAGTAATATTAAGAATTACTGAAAACTTTAAAAAGCAAGCTTTGTGTCAAATATCTTATTCTATATCAAGAGTACTAATTGCTATATACATTACAGCTTATGACGTTGATTTTTATATCGGCGCACAGCTTCTAATAATACCGTATGTAATACAAAATATGCTATTTTGGATCTATGCCATAGCTATTTCTCATGAGTTTAAATATAAATTCAATGTTTTCAAATTAAGTATTGATTGCGAGCTTTTAAAATATAGCGCGTGGGTGAACTTTAAAGCAATATTGGATTTGCCAATAAATCATATAGATAAATTATTAATAAGCATGCATTTAGGTACTGAATCAACAGCTGTATATGATTTATTGAAAAAAGGAGGGCAAATATTTGCAATGGTAGCTCAGTCAGTATCTCAAGTATCTTTCCCGTACTTCTCTAAATTGATTAGTGAAGGAAGAAAAAAAGATGCATATTCTGAAAGTCTAAAAATTCCTAAAAAAGTCATATTACCGGTAGTCACCTTAATATTGCTGTCTTTGGTTTTAAATTACACTGATAGCTATAATTCGTTTTGCATTAAGGGAGTTGTAGTGGATACAGATATTCTTTTAATGTATTTTTGTTTAATGTTATTGTCAAATTCATTTATTTTCATACATGTGTTATTTATGTCTATGGGATATATTAAAAAAGATGTGGCTATAATGATTGTTGCAAGTTTTGTTTATTTGCTTTTATTGAATATATTAATTTCGGTTACTCAGTTATCTGGAGTTATCTTTTCGCTTTTTGTTCAAATAGCTATTGTTGTAACCTGTAAAGTATTAATACTGAAAAAGGAAATGATATGACACATATATTATTTCTAAATATAAAAGATACACCGAAGACTTTGAAAGAATTAAACGAATCTGGTGGATCAGGAACGATATCCTCAATGCTCTATACTGCTAGAGGTCTAACAAAGCGCGGGTATTCAATATCCATTCTTTACAAGAATACAGCAGAATTAAAAGAAGATGGAATAACGTATTATTCTCTTGGGGATGAGGGAGTGAAAGCAACAATAGAAGCAATAAATCCGGATGTTTTAGTTGTGGTTGGTCATTCCGGAGATGTTCTATTTGATGAAAGACTAACAGAAAGAAAAATAGTTTATTGGGCTCATAATTGGTTAGATGTCAATAAATATAAAAAAGCATTTGTTAATAAATATATAGATGAATTTGTTTTTGTTAGTGACTATCACAGAATTACAAGCTTACTATCATTTAGATTCCCCTTATCACTATATAAGAAGTCTCATACCATATTAAATCCTTTAAATCTAAATTTAATAAAACGAAAAATGGATTATAAAAGCAATATACCACTAAATATTGCTTTTATTGGCTATCCATCAAAACACAAGGGTTTTTTAGAAGTATGTCAAGTTATACATAAACTAGTAGCAGAAAAGCATGATGTGGTTTTGAATGTCTATGGTGATTCAAAATTATATGGTGATAGCCCTAATGATTTGTTTGCACATGATATAGTCAGATCTCTAGTTGACAGAGGTTTTATTAGTATAAAAGGTACGTTAGGTAGAGCGACTCTTTATGATCAGCTTGTGACAAATGACATCGTTATTTCAGGATTAACAGCATCAGAAACATTTTGTGTGTCTTTAGCTGAGGCTCAGGCTGCTGGTGTACCCGTTCTTAGCCTGGACAGAGGTGGGCAGATTTCTTTTATAACGAATGATAGTGGATATTTGGTTTCAAATACAAATGAAGCAGTAGATGTGATTAAACAATTTTCAAGGTTATCTGAAAATGAAAAAGTTAGGCTAGGGGAAAAAGGTATAGTAAATACAAGAAAATTATCTCAAGATAATATTTCTGCTGACTGGGATATGTTTTTAAAAGAAGTGAAAATTGGTAAGAAATTTAATATTTTTAGTTATTTAAAAGATATTAAACATGCACTATTTTGGAAGTTTAAAGAGGTTTTTAAATAATGTCTCATAAATACGTTATTACCACGGGATGGTGGTGTGGTGAAAAAACAGAATTAAACAAATTACGTGTTGAGTATGGGGCATCAGAAATTAGAAGCGTAAGTTTTTTTGATAAATGGTTCGCTGCTATAGATAAATATACAAATCCTATAAAAATACTTGTAGTAGATTCTGCTTCTCCAACTCTACCTAATTTACCCGAAGATAAAAGAATTGAACTTTTAAGTGTAGATGAAAATAGCGGTCATTCCACTAGCCATAAAGGTAAGTATGCTGGTGTTACTCGGGCTCATATTGCGGGAATGGTATATGCAATTTCATGTGAAGCCGATTATTGGGTCTATGTAGAACAAGACGCACTTGTATATGGTAATGATATAATTGAATATGCTATCTCATCTAATTCAAGCAAGGATTTCATTTTTGGCAATGGTGATGGAACAGGTCAGCCAATGCAACAATCCTTAATGATAATAAAAACTGCAGCAATTCCTGATTTTTTGAGACGTTTAACTAACATTAAGTCAAGAGACGCAATTATCAGCCCTGAAACTAAATTTGCCATAGCATCGTCTCGTGTTTTGTCATTTTTGCCCGAATTCATTTTTTATCAAAATGATGGTTCTAGTTTTTATCATAAAGTTATTAATAAATTTAGAAAATACTTATTTATCTTATTTAAAGGTTATACTGATTTACCTTATGGGTATGGTCGGCAAAGACCAATAAATTTTGATAGTAAAAGGTTTTATTTTCAACATGGCTCTCAAGAAGAATTAGATGCATATGACGAGATTGATAAATGAAAGTACTCCATTTAGTTCCTGATTTTTCTGTCATATCAGAAACTTTCATTTATGATTTAGTTTTTGATTTGGAATCAATGGGAATAGATAATTATATCTATACAACATGTAGAGTGAATGAGAAAGAAAGGCCATTTCCTAAAGTTTATGACGCAAAAACCGGATATAGTGACTTTTATAGTAAAGTTGTCAGAAATATCAATAGAAGAGTGTTTAAAAAATTTAACAGATTTAAAAAAGAAAAGTTGATTGATTTAGTTAACGAATTAGATGTTGATGTTGTTCATTCGCATTTTAATTATTTTTTTGAAGACATTATCAATCTTGTTAATTCTGGATATAAAAAGAAAGTTATTATTTCTGCGCATGGGACAGATGTGCTTGATAAAAAGTTACATTCTAACGCTTCATATAAAGAAAAAGTAAATATTTGCTCAGGTTTTGAAAGTGTTATTTTTACTGTACCTTCCCAGTTTTTAAAAAATGAGTTAATTAACAATTTTGAGATAGATAAAGAAAAAATAATAGTTGTTCCAAACTGTTATACACAAAATATTATCCATAATAGTTGTTCTGATATTGATAATGATAACCCTGTCTATTTGATTAATATAGGTAGGCTTGTTACATGGAAGGGGCAAGCATATCTTATTCATTTGTTACGTAAGTTGCATGATAATGGTTTTACTAATGTCTATCTGAAAATTATTGGCTATGGTCCATTAAAAGATGAATTACAAAATTTAGCCAGAAGTTTGAATATCGAATCTTTTATACACTTTTATGATGCCTTACCTCATAAAGAGGTATTTGAGGAACTTGAATCAAGCCATATCTATATTCAGTCATCAATAAAAGATCCTGACACAGAGCAGGAAGAAAGTTTTGGGATAGCTGTTCTTGAAGCATTATCTGTGCATCTGCCGGTAATTGTTTCAAATACAGGAGGTTTGCCTGAAACTGTACTAAATATAAGTGAACCACCGTATATTCAGATAGTTGATATAAAGTCTGAGCTGTATGAAGCTACCCTAAACTGTTTAAATTTAAAACGGGATAATGAAAAAATGAAGGGTTATGCTAATAAAATATTGACGACTTTTTCTAAGGATAAGCACCGGAAAACCATTCGCAATCTTTACATAAATTAATATGAAAATTCTAATAATTAATACACTGTATTCTCCCCATAAATTCGGTGGTGCCGAAGTTTCAGTCCAACTTTTGGCTGAAAGCCTAGTCTCACAAGGTCATACTGTAAAGGTATTGTCTTTATCAGAGAATAAAGAAGAAAGCTTATCATCTATTAATGGTGTTGATGTGTGTTATTTACCCTTAAAAAACATCTATTGGCCATATAGTGCAACATATCAATCTACGTGGAAAAGGTTGCTTTGGCATTTAATTGATCAGTATAATCCATTAATGTCCAGAGCAGTAGCGAAGCATCTTGATGAATTTCAACCTGATGTTGTACACACAAATAATCTTGCCGGATTTACTGTTTCTGTATGGAATGAGGTGAAAAAACGTGGGATTCGTTTGGTTCATACAGGTCGTGATTATTATTTGTTTCATCCTAATTGCACCTTGTTTAAAGGTGACCATAATATGGAAGTATCGAGCTTTTCTGTAAAAGGTTGGTCTTTTTTTAAGAAAAGACTTTCTAGAAAGATAGATGCATTTGTTGGTATTAGCAAATTTATAGCTGATCTACACCAGAAAAATGGCTATGCACCGACGGCAACCTTTCATACAATTTATAATCCGGTAAAACCCGTTCATATTGAAAAGAATATACATATTAAGAAAGAAAAAGTGATTGGATTTATTGGAAGACTATCAGTAGAGAAAGGGTTTGATGTTTTCTGTGATATTGCGGAGAAATATAAAGAACGTACCGATGTTCGATTTGTAGCTGCAGGTGAGTTTTCAGGCTCGGATACGGGCAGTAAGTTGAAAAACAGAGCTGAAAAAGTAGGGGTCAATCTGCTTGGTTTTACACCATTGGAAACTTTTCTATCACAAGTCGATGCAGTTTTATTACCGACTAAGTGGCGAGAACCCTTTGGAAGGGTGGTAGTTGAATGCTCTTCTTACGTCCCTGTATTTGTTCAACCTGTTGGTGGAATTAGTGAGCTTTTGGAATTAATTGATACTGTCTATGATACCGCTCTTTTAGAAAAGTTTATAGTAGGTGAGTTAAAGGCTAGTTCATATTGCCCTGATCCGGTGTTTAGCACTAGGTCTAATTGCCACCTCTATGAGAGAGTGTATGATGAAAATAGCTCAAAATGATTTTTTGAAAACACATCTTTTGTATCCATTTTATAGAGGACTATTTTTTTTACTTATATGGTTTATAGTATTTGATGGAATTCGAGATTCTTTAGTATTTTCACCCTACTTGTCGCTTTTAAGAGAAGCAACTATTGCTTTGGTGTTTTTTTCTTCTCTTTTTACTATTAATTTTTCATTTCGTGTAAACTATTTTTCTATATCAATTGTCTGTTTGTTCTTTATTTTTGTTTATGGGTCAGTGTACTCAGTTTCCCCGATTTATCCCAATTTGCCGTCAGTATCGAACTCAGTCACAGTATTGTATAAGCACTTTCAATTTTTTATGTTGTTATTTTCGTTTATGCATATTGAAAAGCTTACGGGGAAATCTATTGAACATTATGCAAAATTGATGGTTTACCTTTTGTTTTTTGCTTCAATTATTACACCGTTGGTTTACCTTCATCCTCCTTTCTTTTTTAAAGATAATTTTCTTCAATGGGGACGAATTGGTATAGGTTATCCAACAATGGATGCTCAGGTCTTTTGTTTTGGGATAGTAATTACATTATATCTTTTGGATTTTTCATATTTAAAAAAGAATGTGTTGGTTGGAACCTTAGTTTTAGGTGTTTTGATGCAGGTTACTGGTACCGGTTTCGCGACCCTGGCCTTTTTAATTGTTTTCTTTGTTTTTATAGATAAGAAAAATAAGTTATTAAGCTTTTCACCATTGTTTTTTATATTGTTTCTTACAGTTACGTTTGTAGTATCCAAGTTTGGTGATGAATTAAAAAAAATATTGTATTTGTTGAATGAAAAAATTGATGATCTAATGAATTTTGGTCAGGGTGTATCAACAGAGATAAGGCAAAAGCAGTTCGAGAAACTATATGATATAGTTAGTGGTTATGATGACCAGTTATTGTTGGGTATCGGTTCTAATATTTATGTGGAAAACCAATATTCATTTTTTATTATTGGGTTTGGTCTGGTTGGATTTATAGTTTTTGCTCTATATCTACTATCTATGATGTTTAGTGGATTAATGTTTATAAAGTATGATAAAGGTTTTTTTTTATTAAGTACGGTGATTTTTTCACTGGCATCATATAGCTTAGTCTCGTTCTATCTGTATCCACTTTATTCTGCATATGCCTTTATTACTTCATGTCACATAGTCCAAGTACGCAGGAGCCTAAATTTTGACAAACTTAAAAAAAACTAATGTAGTGATAGATTCCTCATGGAAGGAATTTGGGGGGATTGGTAGGTTCACAGAAGAGATTTCTAAAAGATTAATATTGTCTCGAGAATTGCTTTTTTCTAGGACCCCTGCATCTCCTATAGCAACATTGCATAATATGTTTTCATCTTATTTGAATACTAAATCAAATGAGATTTTATTTTTTACAGGATATATACCACCTTTAAGTTGTAATAACAAATATATTGTTACACTTCATGATTTAAATCATCTAGATATAGAAAGTAATGCTACTTTATTAAAAACGATATTTTACAATACGGTTATTAAGAGCGGATGTAAACGAGCTTATCGAGTTTTTACAGTGTCTGAATTTTCAAAAAACCGCATTATCGAGTGGGCAAAACTAAAAGAAGATATGGTTATAAATATCGGAAATGGTGTTGATGAGAAATTTTCTCCAGATGTTGATGCCTATAATCCCGGGTATAAATATATTCTTTGTGTTAGTAACAGAAAAGCACATAAAAATGAAACTCGTTTAATAGAAGCTTTTTCAAAGGCTAGTTTTGATGAAGATGTAAAATTAGCCTTTAGTGGCAATCCAAATTCAGAGCTTCAACATTTGATCGATGAACTGGGAGTTCAGGAAAAGGTAACATTCTTAGGTTATGTGCAAGAAGATGAATTGCCGTCAGTATATAAAGGTGCGGTAGCTCTTGCTTTTCCTTCACTATATGAGGGATTTGGTCTACCTGTAGTTGAAGCTATGGCATGTGGTACTCCTGTTCTAACTTCAAACGTAACTTCACTACCTGAGGTTGCCGGTGATGCTGCATATCTAGTTGATCCTTATTCTATAGATGAAATCAAAGATGGTTTGGAAGTCGTAGTTAATGATTCAAGCTTCAGAGAGCAAGCAATTGAAAAAGGCCTAAGACAAGCATCAAAATTTACCTGGGAAGCCGTAGTTGATCGAATCCAGGGGCAAATAGAAAAATTATCAGGTTAAGGATAAGGTATTACTTATGCGTGTAGCAATAATTCATTATTGGTTAGTTAATGTTAGAGGTGGTGAAAAGGTCATAGAATCTTTATGTGAACTCTTCCCCCAAGCTGATATTTTTACCCATGTTTACAACCCTGATAACTTTAAAAATTCGATTATCAGCCAGCATAATGTTCAAACCTCTTTTATTTCCGGGTTGCCAAAAGCTAAAACCAAATATCAGTCTTATTTGCCATTGATGCCTATGGCTTTAGAAGAACTCGATCTATCTGGGTATGATCTGGTTATTTCCAGTGAATCAGGCCCAGCAAAAGGTGTTATTGTTCCTCCTGGTGTGCCTCATATTTGCTACTGTCATTCACCAATGCGTTATGCGTGGGATATGTATCATGACTATAAGCAGAACGCGGGGTGGCTGAAAAGAAAACTGATGACTCCTCTAATGCATTATATTCGTCGTTGGGATCAGCTCAGTGCTCAACAAGTGACACACTATATTGCTAATAGTAGCTTTGTCGCAAAAAGAATATCATCCTATTATGGGAAACAAGCCGAAGTTATTCACCCTCCTGTTTCTGTAGATGATTTTGAGGTTTCTGAAAATACAGATGAATATTATCTAATGCTTGGGCAGTTGGTTGCTTATAAAAAGGCTGATCTTGCGGTGAGAGCATTTAATGAATCGGGTAAAAAACTCATTATTGTGGGAGAAGGTGAGCAACTGGATGAGCTAAGAAAACAGGCTAATTCCAATATCCAGCTATTGGGGCGACAGCCATTTTCAGAGATTAAACGTTATTTGTCTAACTGTAAGGCTCTGATTTTTCCTGGTGTCGAAGACTTTGGTATTGTACCCGTAGAAGCCATGGCATGCGGCAAGCCTGTCATTGCTTATGCGAAAGGGGGGGCTTTAGAAACCGTTGTTGATGGCAAAACCGGGTTATATTTTCATGAGCAGACGGAAAAGGCCCTAAACGAAGCTATCGAAAAGCTTGAGGATGAAGTAGAATTCACCTCACGAGAAATTCGAAACCATGCTGAGTCTTTCTCAAAGGAAATTTTTAAGCAGAATATTCAATCTGCAATTAAAAACTTTATATAAAGAACACGAGAGCTTTTGGCTAACTTGCTGATTTTTATAGTCTGTTGTTGGTCGGTGATTCTGGTCGTCAGCTTTTGCCTAGTCACGCAGTTGGATGGCACGATATTAACTATATGATTATTAAATATGATAAATATGACTCAAACTAAAGAGCTTCAGGTGGACACTAAGAAGCCAAGGAGCCACTTTTCTTCGAAGATTAATTCAACCGTGCTGGTACTTATGGATGCCCTTGCCCTTGTTTGCGCCTGGCTGCTAAACAGCATGTTTGGTAATACGGGATTCATGGCAACTTTAGACGGTTCTTCTACGATTCAGGTCATTATGCATTTTCTCATGACTGGTATCGTAATTTTGTGGTTATGGGGAAGTAAGCGGCACTATACATATCGAAAGCCTTTTTGGGATGAGCTACAAGATACGTGGTACGTAGTATCAATAACAGCATTGATAAACGTAGCGGTTCTGGCCGTTTTGGAGCAAGGTTATTCAGTTGAGGTTTGGCTTGTTTCCTGGGGATCGGCACTGGTTTTGCTTCCTTTATATCGTTTTTTTGCAAAAAAGATATTGAATGCATTTGGGTGCTGGGCCATGCCAAGTATTATCATTGGTAATGCGGCTAATGCATCTGAAGCGTATCAGGCTATTTTAAGTGAGCCGTCAACGGGTTTTGAAGTTACCGCTTTTGTCGATCCATCGGGAGTGATTCAGTCCGGCAGTATTTCAGGTATTCCCTATATTGGGAAGGCGGAATATTTCTCGAGGAGAAAAGAATTTTCAAAAGTATTTATTGCCTTAGAAAAGCACCAAAGTGAATTGCGAGAGGTGTGGTTACGTGAGTTAACAAGAAATGGTATTCGCGATATTTCTATAGTGCCGGCATTACGAGGTATACCGCTTTATGGAACCGATATCTCGCACTTTTTCAGCCATGAAATCATGATGTTACGGGTAAAAAATAACCTTTCACGTAATTCTTCACGGTTCATTAAGCGTGGTTTTGATATCTTCGCATCTTCAGTTCTCCTTATTTTATTGTCTCCTTTTTTCGCATTTATTGCTCGTAAAGTTAAGAGCGATGGTGGGTCGGCTACTTATGGGCATGAACGTATTGGGTTAAATGGTAAAAAGTTCAAATGCCTGAAATTCCGCTCAATGGTTACAAATTCGAAGGAGGTTCTTGAGGATTTATTAGCGACTGATCCTGCGGCTAAAGAAGAATGGGAACGTGAGTTCAAGCTGAAGGATGATCCGCGTGTTACTCCAATCGGCAGTTTCTTACGTAAGACGAGTTTGGATGAGTTACCTCAGTTATGGAACGTATTAAAAGGTGAGATGAGTTTAGTTGGTCCTCGTCCCGTGATCGATGAAGAGCTTGAACGCTATGCGGATGATGTTGACTATTATCTTATGGCAAAGCCAGGTATGTCCGGTTTATGGCAGGTGAGTGGACGTAGTGATACTGATTATGCAACTCGAGTGTATCTGGATAGCTGGTATGTAAAAAACTGGTCTCTGTGGTACGACATTGTTATTTTGTTCAAAACAGTGAGTGTCGTATTAAAAAAAGATGGGGCTTATTAATACCTGGTTTATGCATCTAAAAGTATGATTAGCTAGGTTTGTATTGAATGAAAAAGATACAGAATAAAACAAATTTTAACGATTAGATATTTATAATGACTACAATTCTCCCTGTTATTATGGCTGGCGGCTCTGGTAGCCGCCTTTGGCCTATGTCCAGAACTCATTTTCCTAAGCAGTTTCTTTCTCTTTCCGGAGACCGTACGATGCTGCAGGAAACCATTACTCGCCTAAGCAATATAGAGCATTTACCTCCTTCTCTCATTTGTAACGAAGAGCATAGGTTTTTAGTTGCGGAACAGTTGAGACAGGCGGAATTTTCTCATAGCGGTATTATCCTAGAGCCAGTTGGGCGCAATACTGCACCTGCAATTGCTTTGGCCGCTCTAAAATCCCGGATGGATGGTAACGATCCACTGCTACTGGTTTTAGCTGCAGATCATTTGATTAAAAATATTGAGGCGTTTACTCGTTCAGTGGAGTCGGCTCAATTATACGCTGAAAGTGGGAAGTTAGTGACTTTTGGTATTGTTCCTACTGCACCTGAAACAGGTTATGGCTATATTCGACGTGGCGATGCCATGGATGAAAATATCGCCGATGCTTTTGTAGTGGATTCTTTCGTCGAAAAGCCGGATCTAACGACAGCTCAGGAATATTTGGCATCACAAAAATATTACTGGAATAGTGGTATGTTCTTATTTAAGGCATCCCGGTACTTAGAAGAACTAGAAAAATATCAACCGGAGATTTTGTCGGCCTGTAAAGCGGCTATTGAGGATGCGAAAGAAGATCTTGAGTTTATTCGTATTGATGAGCAAGCTTTCTTCCGTTGTCCGGACGATTCTATTGATTATGCTGTAATGGAAAAAACTGGCGATGCAGTAGTCGTACCGATGGATGCCGGATGGAGTGATGTCGGTGCTTGGTCTTCCTTGTGGGAAGTGAGTGATAAAGATGAACAAGGTAATGTCATCCGTGGTGATGTGATTGCTGATGATACTCATAATTGCTATGTAGCCGCACCAGAGCGCCTGGTGGCAACAGTTGGTGTGGACGATCTGGTCATCGTAGATACTAAAGATGCACTATTGGTGGCTCATCGTGACAAAGTGCAAGACGTTAAGAACATTGTTAATAATCTTAAGCAGCAGGATAGACCTGAATTCCTAAATCACCGCGAAGTTTACCGCCCGTGGGGTAAGCATGATCATATTGCTGAAGGCTCTCGTTATCACGTTAAAAAAGTATCGGTTAAGCCTGGTGAGAAAACTGCAATGCAGGTGCACTACCATCGTTCTGAGCACTGGATTGTGGTATCGGGCACCGCAAGAATATATAAAGGTAATGAAGCCCATATTGTTGGCGAAAATGAATCTATTTATATCCCTGTAGGTGTTAAACACTGTTTCGAAAACCCGGGGAAAATACCATTAGAAGTCATTGAAGTCCGGACCGGTGGCTACTTGGGGGAAGACGATATAGTGCGTATAGATTCCACCGGCGAAGGATACTAAGGTTTTTAATAAATAGGTTTATTTAAGATGTTAATCACTACTAAAGAAATACAAACTTCAGGTGTTCAATTTGGCACCAGTGGTGCTCGTGGATTGGTCACCCAGTTTAGTTCAAATGCTTGTGCTGCATTTACTCATGCTTTTATCAGTAGCATTACAGACAAATTTGAATTTAAAAGAGTGGCTATTGCTATAGATAATAGACCAAGTAGTCCGGCAATGGCCCAGGCCTGTATTCAGGCTATTCACGATTCCGGCTTGGAAGCGGTTTATTATGGTGTTATACCAACACCAGCTCTGGCCTATTCTGCTATGCAGGATAATATCCCTTGTATTATGGTGACAGGGAGCCATATTCCTTTCGATCGTAATGGTCTTAAGTTCTATCGTCCTGATGGGGAAATAACCAAAGCAGATGAGCAAGCAATATTAAATGCTAATGTTGAATTTACTCCGGTTACTGCTTTGCCTGAACTTGAAGTAAACCCTAAGGCAGCTCAGCAGTATGTAGAGCGTTATACTAGTCTGTTTGAGACTGGCTTGTTATCAGGTAAGCGTATTGGAATTTATGAGCACTCCAGTGCGGGACGCGATCTTTATCCTGAAATATTCACTCAATTAGGGGCGGAAGTGATCTCAATTGCTCGTAGTGATGAGTTCGTTCCTATTGATACAGAAGCGGTTTCAGATGAAGATAAAGCTAAGGCTAAAGCCTGGTTGAAAGAGTACGAACTCGATTTTATTTTCTCGACAGATGGCGATGGCGACAGACCCCTGGTAGCCGATGAAAATGGTGACTGGTTACGGGGCGATATTCTTGGCCTGCTATGCGCGAAAGCGATGGGGGTTGATGCGTTAGCGATACCTGTGAGTTGTAATACGGTTATTAGTACTTCTGGTGAGTTTTCTCGTGTATCACTGACTAAGATTGGCTCTCCTTATGTGATTGCTGAGTTTGATACTCTGGCCAAAGAGTATCCGGCATTTGTTGGTTTTGAAGCGAATGGTGGGTTCTTACTGGGTAGTGACATCAGCGTTAACGGTAATACACTGAAAGCATTACCGACTCGAGATGCGGTATTACCAGCATTGATGGTATTGGTTGCAGGTCTGGAAGATGGGATTGCTCCACTGGTTAATCAGGTATCGACTCGCTTTACCGACAGTGACCGGGTCCAGAATTTTGCGACTGAAAAAAGCCGTGAAATTTTGGCTAAAGCTGAAGGGCAGGAAAGTAAGCTTCTTAAACTGTTAGGATATGAGACTGAAGTTACAGAAGTAGATACTACAGATGGTCTGCGGATGACATTAGCTAATAGCGATATTATTCATCTAAGGCCTTCAGGCAATGCCCCTGAATTGCGCTGTTATGCGGAATCTGATTCTGTGGAGAAGGCAAAGCAGTTAGTGCAAACGGTGTTGAGTAAAGTCCAGACATTGGATACTTCTTTGCTGTAGAAGAATTTATATATGCAGGTTGAACAATTGACAGTGAGTGTTGATCTGTACGTCACCCTGGCTGTTTTTGTTCTTACAACTGCAGGCTTGCTTTGGTTTCAGAGCAAGCCTGCAGTTGTTTTCGCGGTTGCATTACTGGTGCTGTATACCGGTAATATTGTTGATACTTAGCAGCTATTAGACAGTGGCGCTAATCAGGGGCTGTTGACCCTGATTTTACTGATGCTCTGCTCTCTGGCACTGGAGAAAACCCGCTTTTTACGGGTGATAGCCAGCAAGGTCATTACCTCATCATACCGAAGTTCCTGGCTGCGGTTGTATGGGCTTACGGCTATATCATCGGCGTTTTTGAATAATACGGCGATAGTCTCTACGATGCTGGCACCTATCCGTAATAACCCTCACCACCCGGCAAGCCGTTTACTGATTCCTCTTTCATATGCTGCCATTTTAGGTGGTACATTAACCCTGGTTGGTACCTCAACCAACCTGATAGTGAACAGTCTGGTGGTCGATGCCGGGTACCCCACTCTTGGCTTTTTTGACTTCTTCCCTATTGGTGCAAGTGTGACAGTGGTGTGCGGTGTTGCACTCTTTTTCTCCAGTCGGCTATTACCAGAGTATAAAAACGATACTGTCAGCGCTGAGCGGTATTTCATTGACGCCAAAGTTGACTCTGGCTCAAAAATGATAGGGAAAACCATCGAGCAGAATGGCTTACGTCACCTTGAGTCTCTGTTTCTGACCGAAGTGCTCCGAGGCGAACAATTACTCAGCCCTGTCTCTCCCAAAGAAGTGTTGCAGCCAGACGACAGGCTAATTTTTAGTGGTGACATAAAAAAGGTGATGCAGCTTAACCAGTTTGACGGGCTGGTGATGTTTGCCCATAAGAATGGGCTACCGCTGGACAACTTAACGGAAGTCGTTGTCCGGACCAACAGCAGTCTGGTCGGTAATACTCTGAAATCCTCAGGGTTCCGGGCATTATTTGATGCTGCTGTGGTTGCGGTAAAACGGCAGGGGGAGCAGGTGTCCGGCAAGCTGGGAGAAGTCGTGATTAAGCCTAGTGACTATCTGGTTCTGACGGTAGGGGAAAACTTTAAAACCCGAAAAAATGTAGCCAAAAACTTTATTGTCATCAGCGGGGTAGAGCCGGATAATATGCTATCTGGTCACCGGGAATGGTTGGTGCTGTTGGGCTTTTTCGCCGCTATCGGTTTGGCGGCCTGTGGCGTAGTCTCTCTGTTTAAGAGTATGTTTATCCTGCTGAGCCTGTTTTTGATTACCCGGTGTTTGTCTGTATCGGAACTTGTCCGGCGCTTACCTAAAGAGATCTGGCTGATCATTGCCTCGGCATTGCTACTTTCTAAGGCGCTGAGTGAGCACGGCTTAGCGGAGGTATTAGGTGTATTAGTTAGCCATAGTACTGGCCTTACTCCTTTAGTTGGATTAATCAGTATCTATATCATGACCTGGCTGCTGACCGAATTAGTCACGAATAACGCGGCGGCGGCCTTAATCTTTCCCATCGCCTTTAATCTGGCGGAAAGTTTATCGGTAAACCCGACTGCATATATTTTTGCCGTCGCCTTTGGTGCTAGTGCCAGTTTTATCAGCCCATACGGTTATCAGACTAACCTGATGGTGTTTAATACCGGTCAGTACCGGATAATGGATTTTATAAAAGTCGGTCTTCCCATCAGCATCTGTTATGGGTTGACAGTCATATCAGTGATTGTATTGTTTATCGGTCTGTAGGATCGGAGATATAAAAACTAGGAAATAACATGAAGATTACTCCTGAACGTATGACTCACCTTAAACAGCTGGAAGCTGAGTCTATCCATATTATGCGCGAAGTCGCCGCCGAGTTTGATAACCCGGTGATGCTGTACTCAGTTGGTAAAGACTCCTCGGTGATGCTGCATCTGGCGAAAAAAGCCTTTGCGCCGGGAGTGCCTCCTTTCCCACTGATGCATGTGGATACTACATGGAAGTTCAAAGAGATGATTGAATTTCGCGACCACATGGCTGAAAAACTGGGCATGAAACTGATTGTTCACCAGAATCCTGAAGGGCTGGCAATGAACATTAACCTGTTCGTACATGGTAGCTCCAAGCATACTGATATTATGAAAACTCAGGGCCTGAAGCAGGCTCTGGATAAATACGGCTTTGATGCCGCCTTTGGTGGTGCACGCCGGGATGAAGAAAAATCCCGGGCCAAAGAGCGTGTGTATTCTTTCCGTGATGAGCATCATCGCTGGGATCCGAAAAACCAGCGTCCGGAGCTGTGGAACGTGTACAACGGCCGGGTAAACAAGGGCGAAAGCATCCGGGTGTTCCCGCTTTCAAACTGGACTGAGCTGGACATCTGGCAATACATCTATCTGGAAAGCATTGAAATTCCGAGCCTGTATCTGGCGAAGAAACGCCCGGTGGTAGAGCGCGACGGTATTCTTATTATGGTCGATGACGATCGTATGGATATCAAAGAAGGTGAAGTAGTAGAAGAGAAGATGGTTCGCTTCCGTACGCTTGGCTGTTACCCGCTGACTGGTGCGGTAGAGTCAGAAGCAACGACGTTACCTGAGATCATTCAGGAAATGCTGCTGACCACCACATCAGAGCGTCAGGGGCGCGCCATTGACCACGACAGTTCCGGCTCGATGGAGAAGAAGAAACGTGAGGGATATTTCTAATACTATGAGCCCTTACGAGAAGAAACACAACGAATCGGTCAGTGATGATGTGGTCTGGCACCACAGTACGGTGACGCACGCCGATCGGGTTCAGCTTAAACAGCAAAAACCGGTTGTGCTCTGGTTTACCGGTCTGAGTGGCTCAGGTAAATCGACTATTGCCAATGCGGTAGAAAGCAAACTGCTGAGCCTTGGCAAACACAGTTATCTGCTAGATGGTGACAATGTTCGTCATGGTCTGAATAAAGATCTTGGTTTCAGCGATGAAGATCGGGTGGAAAATATCCGGCGCATTGGTGAAGTCGCGAAACTGTTTGTCGATTCTGGTGCTATTGTGCTGACGGCATTTATCTCTCCGTTTATTTCTGATCGGCAACAAGCCCGGGCTCTGGTGGAAAAAGGCGAATTTCTGGAAGTGTTTATCGACACGCCATTAGCTATCTGTGAGCAGCGGGATCCGAAAGGGCTGTATAAAAAAGCTCGTGCCGGTGAAATTAAACACTTTACGGGGATTGATTCTGCCTATGAGGCACCGGAACAACCTGAAATTCATGTGCATACTGACAACCTGTCAGTTGATGAGTGTGCGGAATTTGTGGTAGCCAGACTTGAAGCCATGGGCTACCTGACTGCGGAGGAGCGAAAGTTTCAGGAGGACAACAGTCATGCATTATGATGTCTTTAACGGCGATGCCGATGGCATTATTGCCTTGCTGCAATTGCGCCTGGCTGAGCCGAAGCCGGCAACCTTAGTCACTGGTGTTAAGCGCGATATAAAGCTGGTTGATAAAGTGGTGGTGGCTGGTGATGCGACTACAGCGACCGTGCTGGATATCTCCATGGAAAAAAACAGTGCGGCCCTGCAATCATTACTGGCGTCCGGTGTTGAGGTGTTCTACTGCGACCACCACCGGGCTGGAGATATTCCTGAATCCGAACATCTGACCGCTTTGATTGATTTGGATGCTGAGGCCTGTACCAGCCTGCTTATTAATCAGCACCTGAAAGGTCAATATGTGAACTGGGCGATAGCGGCGGCGTTCGGTGATAACCTGATTGCCACGGCAACCAAGCTGGCTCATGAACAGGGGGTTGCCGACGCGGATATTGAGTACCTAAAAGAGCTGGGAACGCTGATTAACTATAACGGTTATGGTGCAACCATTGAGGATCTGCATATTGCGCCTCAGGATTTGTATGAACAGCTGCTAGCTTACCCTGACCCGTTTATGCTGCGTGATAATCCGGACTCACCTTACTTTCTGCTGAAAAAAGGCTATGAAGCCGATTCGGCTCATATTGCTGCTTTGAAGCCTGTTGCCGATACCGACAGCAGCCAGGTATTTGAGTTGCCTTGTGAAGCGTGGGCTCGCCGGATTAGCGGGGTGTTTGGTAATCAACTGGCAAACGATGCACCAGCCAAGGCACACGCCGTGCTGACTCTGAATCAGAGCGGCGACGATTATACGGTCAGTGTTCGTGCGCCTCTGGAAAACCGCACCGGAGCTGATGAGGTATGTTCTCAGTTTCCGACCGGCGGTGGCCGAAAAGCTGCGGCAGGCATTAATGCTCTGCCCGTCGATGATAAGCAGTCGTTTACTGATACCTTGGATCGATTTTATAACTAATTAGAAAAGGAGAGGTGATAAGACAAAGCCTCTCTTTGGACAGGATATATAGACTATGTAACATTCGTCAGAACTTATTGCACAGGATATCGAAGCGTATCTGAAAGTGCATGAAAACAAAGACCTATTACGCTTTCTTACCTGTGGTAACGTGGATGATGGTAAATCGACCCTGATTGGTCGTCTTCTGTACGATAGTAAGCTGATTTATGAAGATCAGATGGCTGCGATTGAACGTGATTCCCAGAAGTTTAATACTACGGATGAAGCGTTTGATTTGGCGCTGCTGGTGGACGGCCTGCAGTCTGAGCGTGAACAAGGCATTACCATTGATGTGGCTTACCGTTATTTCTCTACGGATAAGCGTAAGTTTATTATCGCCGACACTCCGGGGCACGAGCAGTATACCCGTAATATGGTTACCGGTGCTTCTACCTGTGAACTGGCTATTGTTATGGTGGATGCCCGTCACGGTATTCAGACCCAGACCCGTCGTCACAGCTATATTTGTAGCCTATTAGGTATTAAGCACATTATTGTCGCTATCAACAAAATGGATCTGATGGGTTACAGTCAGGAAGTGTATCAGCAGATCAAAGCGGATTACCGCAAGATGGCTGAGCACTTTAACTTCAAAGATCTGCGTTTTGTGCCGATTTCAGCATTGAAAGGCGATAATGTGGTTCAGCCAAGTGAGAATATGGACTGGTACCCCGGCGCGACACTGATGAAACTGCTGGAAACGGTGAAAGTAAATCAGGATAAAGATCTGGAGCATATGCGCTTCCCTGTGCAGTATGTGAACCGTCCTAACCTGGACTTCCGTGGCTTCTGTGGTACGTTAGCTTCCGGGGTTGTTCAGGTGGGAGATGAAGTGACAGCCCTGCCTTCAGGAAAAGTATCCCGGATTAAATCTATTTACACCTACGACGCTGAACTCAGCACTGCACAGCCGGGACAGGCCATCACCATTACTCTTGATGATGAGATTGATCTCTCCCGGGGGGATATGCTGGTGCATACCGGATTTGAGCCTCAAGTCACCAATAAGGTAGCGGCTAATGTGGTTTGGATGGGTGAAGATCCGATGCGTTCGCATAAAGAGTATATCTTTAAGTTCGCGACGAAATCCTGCTTTGGTAAGATTGCTAACATTGATTATAAAGTGGATGTTAACACGCTTGAGAAGCACGCTCAGAATGCAGAGACGTTGGAACTGAATGAGATTGCTTCAGCATCAGTGACGCTGACCGATAAGGTGGCTGTCGATAAATATCAGCAATTGCCTAAGACCGGCTCTTTTATCATTATCGATCGCCATTCAAATGTGACCGTTGGAGCTGGTATGGTGGAACTGATTAACGGTGAAAGCCAATTGGAAGAACGCACTTACTCGCCGGCAGAAAAAGAACTGAATGCCTATGCAGGGCAAGATTATGAAAACCCCTTATCGAATAAGGGCTCAGGCTTAATGAGATTTTGATAAAAAGTACCGTCAATCACTCAAAAATGCAAATCAAACAAGGATCGATTTGACGATCTAAACCGGCTGTGATCATATGCTGATTTTTGCAGTAATGAACCAGCAACCATGAACGGATTAAGCCTTTTGGACCATATTTCAGTTATTCAAGATCCACGACAAGCCTGGAAAGTCGAGCATACCTTGTCGGACATAATTTTCCTGACGATTGCGGCCGTTATTGCTGGTGCCGAAGGCTGGGAAGATATTCAGGATTTTGGTGAAGATAACCTTGAGTGGCTTCAGAAGTATGGTGATTTTGACAATGGTGTTCCGGTTCATGACACCATTGCCAGGGTGATGAATCTGATTTCAGCAAAACAGCTTCAAAAGAGTTTTGCAGCTTGGATGAAAGATTGTCATGAGGCGACAGGTGGCGACGTCGTTGCCATTGACGGAAAGACGATTCGAGGGACTTACGACAAGAACAAACGTAGCGGTGCTATCCATATGGTCAGCGCTTTTAGTGCTGAAAATCAGGTGGTTCTTGGACAGGTCAAAACAGCAGAAAAGTCGAATGAGATCACCGCGATACCAGAGCTTTTGAAATTATTAGAGCTGCGTGGATGCCTTGTCAGCATTGATGCGATGGGCTGTCAGAAGGATATTGCTCAGCAAATCGTCGATAAAAGCGCGGACTATCTTTTAGCGGTAAAAGGTAATCAGAAAAAGCTCGAAGAGGCGATGGGAAAGGTATTTAACTCAAGTATGCTGAATAGCTATGAGGGTGATAAATACAGTATTCAGGAAAAAGGTCATGGTCGAACAGAGACTCGACTTGCTTTAGTCAGTCATAACCCTTCTGAATTGGGTGATATTGAGTTTGACTGGCCGGAATTAAAAACACTGGGTGTCGTTGTTTCAGTGAGACAAGAAGGTAATAAGCCAGCAGAAACGATGACAATCAGACATTACATCAGTTCTGCGGAGTTAAGTGCTCAGGAACTACTAGAGAAGTCCAGAGCGCACTGGAGCATAGAGGTTCAAATGCACTGGCGACTTGATGTAGGTATGAACGAAGATAGCTGTCGGATCCAGCGAGAACAAGCGGGTGAAAATCTGGCGGTATTCCGGCATATTGCTTTAAACTTGCTTACAGAAGAAAAAACATTTAAAGCGGGGATAAAGCGGAAGCAGAAGAAGGCGAACAGAAGTAACGCCTATCTTTCTCAAGTCCTTGCAGGGCAAGGGGCTTCGTAATCTTGCCCTGAATGCCTATGTGAGAAAACATTTCCCAGAGTGGGGGTGTTTAGAAGTGTAGTTCTTTACTTAGATCACGATATATTGAGAAGAGAGCTGTCCTAGTGGCAGCTCTCAGATTGCTGACGAACCCTACCTTTTATGGAAGGGGCTGTTTTAGGTTATTAAAAGGACAAGCATCTAAAAGCCTCACTTTTTATAGACCCGGCATTATCCTAAGCATAAACTGATCAAATAGCGGAACTGTAAAGCTTGTATCTCCATGGTTTGGCATCCAGAGCATACCTTTGTTAATCAGGTTGTTTCGTACCGGAGCAACATCGGATACTTTTTTATTCAGTACCGCTGCAATGTCTCCAGAGCGGTGTGGACCTTCGCCCAGAGTGGCCATGGCATACAGGTAATTTTTTTCTTTTGGTGTCAGCCGGTCAAAGCGGACTCTGAAAAAACTTTCATCCATAGCGGCAATGGCGAGTTCAGATGCCTCCAGAACATCTTTACTGGTGATAGGGCTCTGTTGTGCCACATCCCATGAATGTTTCCCCCATTCCTGAAGAAAGTAAGGGTATCCGCGGGTTTTTTCATAGATGATATTGATAGCATCTGCGTCAAACTCAACATCTTCATCCAAAGCCGGTTTGACCAGTGCATCTGTAGCCGCTTGTTTATCCAATGCCCCTACTTCAGGGTAGTCAAATAGCCGTTCAGCGTAAGATTTGGCATTGCCAGCCTTGCCTCGCAGCTGAGGCAACCCTGCACCTACGAGCACGACGGGTAATTTCAGTTGAGCACAGCGATGAAGTGCTGTGATTAATGCTGCAAATTGCTCCGATTTTATATATTGAAGCTCATCAATAAAAAGTGCGATTGCGGTTTGTCCGGCTTTTGCTGTTTTTCCAACCTCAACAAACAGAGTGGTTAAATCAGCTTCAAGATCACCGTTATCAGCCAGTCCCAGTTCTTCCTCATAATCAAGCCCAACTTCAATATCTCCGTAAGTGACTTTCAGGCCTTTTACAAAACCGGCTAATGCCCGTAATGAGCGAATAGCAGCTTCTTTCGATTTTTCTATTCGGCTGAGTTTTAACATTGCTAGTCTTAACTGAGGGCAAATAATCGCTGGGAGAGATCGGTTTTCCGGAGCCTCAATAAAAATCGTATGGATACGTTGCTCTTCTGTATCGCGTAGCATTTGCTCTAATAATACCGTTTTCCCTACACCACGCAGGCCAACCAATAACATGCTTTTTGCCGGGCGGTCTTTAAGAATACGGGCAATAGTGATCTTTAGCTTATCCCGTAATTCATTACGGCCTGAAAGTTCAGGTGGTGGAGTACCTGCTCCTGGTGCGTATGGGTTTAAAATAGGGTCCATCAGAGTTATACCGGAATTAGTTAAATTATCGATAATAAATAATTTTGATAACTTAACTATAAACCAACCAAAATAAGTGTCAACTGGAGAGGTTTTATCGATTTTAGATTACAGAGCGGACGCAAGCGTCCTTGAGACTACAGAAGAGAGACTAGAAGCTAGATCGCTGCGCTTCTAGAAACTATAAAGTCACATTTAACCATTGTTATTCCTGAGTAAGCCAAAATCGGGCAAATATGTCAGTAATGGTTTGGTAGGTCCCTGCCTTCGCAGGGATGACGAGAATAATGTTTGCTCCCTGCGGGAATGAATTCCGGTTTTAACAACGAAGTAAAACTAGAGACTAGACCGCTTCGCTTCTAGACGCTATAAAAGAGAGCTCTTGACGGAATTTGTTAACTAAATAGAAAAATTCTAGTCTCTAGTCTCTAGTCTCTAGTCTCTAGTCTCAGTTACTTCGAATAAAATTCCCTGTACCAGCTTACAAACTCCGCTACCCCTTCTTTCACGCTCACCTTCGGCTGATAGCCTGTCGCTTTAAACAGGTCTTCAGTATCGGCATAGGTCTGGTACACATCACCCGGCTGCATTTCACGGAAGTTTTTCTTCGCTTCGATGCCCAGTTCATCTTCGATGGCTTTAACAAAATCCATCAGGTTGATTGGCGAGCCGTGGCCGATATTATATACAGCGTAAGGAGCGGAGCTTCCGGCAGGGGTGCCGTCTTCGACCGTCCAGGTATTGTCACGCTCAGGAATCACATCCGCCACACGGACCACACCTTCGACAATATCATCTACGTGGGTGAAATCGCGCCACATATCG
The DNA here is from genome assembly GCF_003144035.1 of Vibrio albus. GTDB lineage: Bacteria > Pseudomonadota > Gammaproteobacteria > Enterobacterales > Vibrionaceae > Vibrio > Vibrio albus. The sequence goes on along the minus strand of NZ_QFWT01000002.1, from coordinate 384,673 downwards.
CCGTTGTTGTTGATGTCAATGGTGTCACCGTCCAGGATCTTCTTAGTGAAGATAAACGGAGCCATATCCGGGCGTCCCCATGAGCCGTATACCGTAAAGAAACGCAGGCCGCTGGTAGGAATGTTGTACAGGTGTGAATAGCTGTGAGCCATCAGCTCGTTGGATTTTTTCGTTGCTGCGTAAAGAGAAACAGGGTGATCGACCGAGTCGGCCGTGGAGAACGGGACTTTGGCATTCAGGCCATACACAGAACTGGAAGAGGCGTAGACTAGGTGTTTGACCTTTTCCTGTCGGCAGCCTTCCAGAATATTAAGGTGACCCACCAGATTGGAATCGGCATAGGCGTGTGGATTTTCCAGAGAGTAACGAACGCCAGCCTGAGCGGCCAGGTGAATAACCCTATCAAACTGCTCGGTGGCAAACAGTTCTGCAACCGAAGCGCGGTCAGCGATATCCAGTCTGATAAAACGGAAATCCGGATGCTCGATGCGCTTCAGGCGCGCTTCTTTCAGAGCAACATCATAGTAGTCGTTCATATTGTCGATACCCACAACGGTATCGCCTTTCGCTGTCAGCTTTTCTACGACAGCACTGCCAATAAATCCGGCCGCACCGGTCACCAGGTATTTCATGTTATCTCTCACAGTTTAATCTTGTTTTTTCGTTCTTATGCATAGCAGTCTTAAACAAGGTACGCATTCCCACGCAGGAGCATGGGAACGAGGGGGGAGTGGGATGCAAATAAAAGCCTAAACCGTTTAACCCCTCATCCCTTAAAGCGAAGCGCCCTTTATCCTGTTTTAGCAATTAATCACTGCCAAACAGATCGCGGGTATACACCTTATCCGCAACGTCTTTCAGCTCTTCCGCCATACGGTTGGAGACAATCACATCACAGGACGCTTTGAACTCTTCCAGGTCACGGTAGACTTTTGAGTTAAAGAAGTCGTCTTCTTTCAGTACTGGTTCGTATACCACCACTTCGACACCTTTCGCTTTGATGCGTTTCATAATGCCCTGAATCGAAGAGGCGCGGAAGTTATCTGAACCGGATTTCATGATCAGGCGGTAGATACCGACGCGCTTAGGCTGACGGCTGAGAATAGAATCGGCAACAAAGTCTTTACGGGTGGTGTTGGCATCCACAATGGCTCCGATAATGTTGTTCGGCACATTTTCATAGTTGGCACGCAGCTGCTTGGTATCTTTTGGCAGACAGTAACCGCCGTAACCGAAGGACGGGTTGTTATAGTGAGAGCCGATGCGCGGATCCAGGCCGACACCTTCAATAATCTGGCGGGCATTCAGACCGTGGGTTTCTGCGTAGGAGTCCAGCTCGTTAAAGTAGGCCACACGCAGAGCAAGATAGGTATTGGAGAACAGCTTAACTGCTTCCGCTTCGGTAGAGTTGGTAAACAGTACGTCAATATTTTCTTTTTGTGCGCCTTCAACCAGCAGGTCAGCGAATCTCTTCGCTCTGTCGCTGGTTTCGCCCACGATAATGCGGGAAGGGTACAGGTTGTCATACAACGCCTTACCTTCACGCAGAAATTCTGGCGAAAAGATAATATTATCGCTGTTAAACTTCTCTTTAACGCTCTTGGTGTAGCCCACAGGAATGGTAGATTTAATCACCATTACCGCATCCGGGTTAATTGCCATCACATCCTTAATTACCGCCTCTACTGAGTTGGTATTAAAGTAGTTGGTTTCAACATCGTAATCAGTTGGAGTGGCAATCACCACGAATTCTGCATCCTGATACGCCTGCTGCTTATCTAAAGTTGCAGTCAGATTCAGCTCTTTATTAGCCAGAAAATCTTCAATCTCAGTATCGACAATCGGTGACTGCTTGTTATTAATCAGGTTTACTTTTTCTTCGATAATATCTACCGCAAACACTTCATGGTGCTGTGCCAGCAGAACAGCGTTGGACAGGCCAACATAGCCGGTTCCGGCAATTGCAATTTTCATTATGAGACTCTTCTTCTGTCTGTATATTCCGTGATTATGCCCTGATTGGATGACATAAAAAATAGCAACTGACTATCAGGGATGATGGCGGTTATGGTACTGCACTTATACCGCATAGCCAAGTGACTCATTTTTAGATTATTTTTCGCTGCTCATTTATGAGACTAAATGAGTAAGGTGTCAGTGTTGCCTAAGTTAAAAAATGCGATGTTATAGCCATTGTTGACCATATTTTTCGATATGTTCCAGCAACACCGGATTTTTTATCCAGTGAGTAACCTGTCTATCGACTTTGAATAGGGCTCACGGATGATGGAGTCTTGAATTCCCTCGACAATATCGTTTCTACTTTATTTCCCCGTATCTAACTGTGATTAACTGACCTCATAAATGTGCAGGGAGGAATAGTGATGCAGGTTATTCATCATGGCGGAAAGCAGACGGTGACCGGATCGTGTCATGAACTCCGGTTGGGGAAAAGCGGAGTTCTGATTGATTGTGGTCAGTTTCAGGGGCAAGAGCGGGCTGCGACAGGCCGGTATTCACAAAAGGTGGATTTTCCAGTTGCGCATATTGAAGCTTTGCTGGTGACTCATGCCCATATCGACCATATTGGCCGGATTCCCTGGCTACTGGCGGCAGGGTTTAAAGGGCCAATCTATTGCAGTGAGGCAACCGCAGAACTGATCCCACTGATGCTGGAAGACGGGTTGAAGATTCAGGGTTTCAGCTACGGGCAGTGCCAGCAGATCCTGCAAGTGATCCGAAAACGCATCAGGCCTGTTTCTTATCGGCGTTGGCTTCGTATTTCTCTGACGGATGCTTTTGTCTATATCCGTTTTCAGCCTGCCGGGCATATTTTGGGTTCGGTTTACATAGAGATAAAGCTGCCGGATGGACAGGTGGTGGTATTTTCTGGAGATTTGGGGGCCTGCCATACGCCTCTGTTGCCGGATCCGGCTTCACCAGCACGCGCCGATTATCTATATCTGGAATCGACTTATGGCGACAGGCAACATGAAGGCGTTGCTGAGCGGGGAGAAAGGCTCAAGCGCATTATCCAACGATCATTACGCGACGGCGGCACGATTATTATTCCGGCTTTTAGTGTCGGGCGAACGCAGGAGCTGCTGTTTGATATCGAGCAGTTGATGCATACGGAGCAGCTGGATGGTGAACTGCCCATTATTATTGATTCTCCGCTGGCACATAAGGTTACTAAGCTATACCGCCGTTACCGTAAATTGTGGGCGAAAGAAGCAAAGCTGCGGGTGGGCAGTTTGCGCCGTCCGCTGGCGTTTGAGCAGTGTATCCGTATTGATGACTATCGGCAGCACAAAGCGCTGGTTAACCGGTTGGCGTCAACTGGGGAACCCGCTATTGTGATAGCGGCTTCCGGTATGTGCAACGGTGGCAGAGTAGTGGACTATCTTAAAGCATTACTGCCGGACAAACGCACCGATGTGATTTTTGCCGGATATCAGGCCTATGGCACATTAGGGCGGAAGATTCAGGAGCAGCCTTTTTCTGTTGATATTGATGGTAACCGAATCGAAGTAAACGCTCACATTCATACGATGTCCGGTTATTCCGCGCATGCGGATCAAGATGATCTGCTGCGCTTCGTCCGGGGAATTCCGGAAGCGCCTAAACAGATCCATTTGGTCCATGGGGAACCCAAAGCTCAGCGAGCATTACTGAAACGGATCGAGTGTTTAAACGGATCAATTACTTAATTGGATCAATTGTTGAAACGGAGCAAGGTAGGATAAACTATGAGTAAGCACCTGAAAAACAGTTCAGAGGAACAGATGAAAATAGATACGGCTTTTCTTAACCGTTGTATCCAGACATTAAATGAGGCTCAGACGTTATTGCAGACGGTTGAACCTGAGTCTATTCAATATGAAATGTATCGTTCTGCATGTGTCAAAGAGTTCGAGATCATTCTTGAGCAATCAGGAAAGCTGTTAAAAAAAGCACTAACTCCTTATATGCACAGTACCAGAGCGGTGAATAAACTCTTTTTTAAAGATGTTTTTCGTCAGGCTGCTCAGTATGAACTGATCACTCTGGAAGAAGCGGAACGCTGGCTGGTATATCGTGATAACCGCAACAATCTGGCTCATGATTATGGCGTTGAGTTTGCTGATAAAACCCTGTCGCTGCTTCCTGCGTTTATTAAAGATGCCCGCTTATTAGAGTGTATGTTGCGAGAGCATGAATATGATTGAGTTAAGGGAAAAAGACTTGCTTGCGATCACTGAGTTAGCGCAAAAGCACCTGGTCAAAGGGACAGAACTCTGGGCCTACGGCAGCCGGGTCAAAGGCACTGCTCTGGATACGTCTGATCTGGATCTGGTGATGTTTACCCCTGAGGGTGAAGTCAATGACCTGCCCGAGTTCCTGTCTGCACTGCAACATTCCAACATTCCTATTTTCGTCCAGATATTTGACTGGAATTATTTACCACAGGCTTTTAAAGATAACTTTCAGCTGAAAAATGAGCGCCTGCTGGTGGTGTAAGTTCCTCCCTCTCCTCACTTTATTAACGACGTTATCACCAGAAATTGGGTGCAGATTTTCATTTTTGGATAAATTTGCTATTCTCCAAGCACAATAAAGTCAGATTCACGGCTACATTTATCAGGAAGATAACCGTGATGATGAAATTATATTTTCCAGGGAAGTCGGTTTTCATTCCCGAAATCCGACCGTAATGATGAGGAATATGTCGTGCTTGAAGCCTACCGTAAACATGTCGAAGAGCGTGCTAATGAGGGTGTAGTTCCTAAACCGCTGGATGCAGATCAAACTGCGTCTCTTGTCGAATTACTTAAGAATCCGCCACAAGGTGAAGAAGAATTTATTCTCGACCTGCTGGAAAACCGTATTCCACCGGGCGTGGATGAAGCGGCCTATGTTAAAGCTGGTTTTTTGACGGCCATCACAAAAGGTGAAGCTGTTTCTCCGCTGATCAGTCGAGAAAAAGCGGCTGAACTGCTGGGTACCATGCAGGGTGGTTATAACATTGAGCCTTTAATTGCTCTTCTCGACGACGCTGAACTGGCACCTATTGCCGTTAAGGCTTTGTCACATACTCTGTTGATGTTCGATGCTTTCTACGATGTTGAAGAGAAAGCCAAAGCAGGTAATGAGCATGCACAAAAAGTACTGCAGTCATGGGCAGATGCGGAATGGTTCCTGTCTAAGCCTCAGTTGCAGGAAAAAGTGACTCTGACCGTATTCAAGGTTACGGGTGAAACCAATACCGATGACCTGTCTCCGGCTCAGGATGCATGGTCTCGCCCGGATATCCCGCTGCACGCGCTGGCGATGCTGAAAAACGAGCGTGACGGTATTGTTCCGGAACAGCCGGGTGTGATTGGTCCGGTTAAAACTATTGATGCACTAAAAGAAAAAGGTCATCAACTGGTGTATGTGGGTGATGTGGTTGGTACGGGTTCATCCCGTAAGTCCGCTACGAACTCAGTGCTTTGGTTTATGGGTGATGATATTCCTCATGTACCAAACAAACGTGCTGGTGGTTATGTTCTGGGCGGTAAGATTGCGCCTATCTTCTTTAATACCATGGAAGATGCGGGTGCGCTGCCAATCGAAGTTGATGTGACTAAACTGAATATGGGTGACGTGATTGATGTTTATCCATACGAAGGCAAAGTGACCAATCATGAAACTGGAGAAGTACTGGCTGAGTTCTCGCTGAAAACTGACGTGCTGATTGATGAAGTGCGTGCCGGTGGCCGTATTCCTCTGATTGTTGGCCGTGGTCTGACAGAGCGTGCGCGTGAATCTCTGGGACTGGAAGCATCGGACGTGTTCCGTCGTCCGGTTGCGGCTGAAGATACAGGCAAAGGCTATACGCTGGCTCAGAAGATGGTGGGTAAAGCATGTGGTGTTGCTGGCGTACGTCCGGGCACCTACTGCGAGCCGAAGATGACAACGGTCGGCTCTCAGGATACCACGGGCCCTATGACTCGTGATGAACTGAAAGACCTGGCTTGTCTTGGCTTCTCTGCGGATTTGGTCATGCAGTCTTTCTGCCACACTTCTGCTTATCCTAAGCCTGTGGATGTGAATACACACCATACTCTGCCTGATTTCATTATGAACCGTGGCGGTGTGTCACTGCGTCCGGGCGACGGCGTTATCCACTCGTGGCTGAACCGTATGCTGCTGCCTGATACCGTTGGTACTGGTGGTGACTCGCATACCCGTTTCCCTCTGGGCGTTTCATTCCCGGCTGGTTCTGGTCTGGTGGCCTTTGCCGCTGCGACGGGCGTTATGCCTCTGGATATGCCTGAGTCGATTCTTGTTCGCTTCAAAGGCGAAATGCAGCAAGGCATCACACTGCGTGATCTGGTGCATGCGATCCCTTACTTCGCGATCCAGCAGGGTCTGCTGACTGTGGAAAAAGCAGGCAAGATCAACGAATTCTCCGGCCGTATTCTGGAAATTGAAGGTGTTGAGCATCTGACTGTTGAGCAGGCGTTCGAACTGTCGGATGCTTCTGCCGAGCGTAGTGCTGCGGGCTGTACTGTGAAGTTGTCTGAAGAGTCTATCAAAGAGTACTTAAGCTCTAACATCACTATGCTGAAGTGGATGATTTCTGAAGGCTATGGCGATCGTCGTACTATCGAGCGCCGCGTTAAAGCGATGCAGGAATGGCTGGATAACCCCGCTCTGATGACGGCCGATGCTGATGCAGATTACGCGCATGTGATTGAAATCGATCTGGCGGATATCAAAGAGCCAATCCTGTGTGCGCCGAACGATCCGGATGATGCTCGTCTGCTGTCTGATGTACAGGGTACAGACATCGATGAAGTCTTTATCGGTTCTTGTATGACCAATATTGGTCACTTCCGTGCGGCAGGTAAACTGCTGGATAAGCAGAGTGCGCAGCTGAACACCCGTATGTGGGTCGCTCCACCGACTAAGATGGACCGTGACCAGCTGACCGAAGAAGGCTACTACGGTATTTATGGCCGTGCCGGGGTTCGTATCGAAACTCCGGGGTGTTCTCTGTGCATGGGGAACCAGGCTCGCGTAGCTGATGGTGCGACTGTGATCTCCACATCAACCCGTAACTTCCCGAACCGTCTGGGTACTGGTGCGAATGTCTACCTGGCTTCAGCTGAACTGGCTGCTGTGGGTGCGATTCTGGGTCATATTCCGACCAATGAGGAATATCAGGAATACGCGAAGCAGATCGATGCGACGGCTGCCGATACTTACCGCTACCTGAACTTCCATAAAATGGAAGAGTACACTGAGAAAGCGGATCAGGTGATTATGCAGGAACCGGCATAGCGCTCTGATGTATGGTTACTAATAATGAATCAGGCTCCCAATGGGAGCCTGATGTTTTTGCTTTGAACTTAGTTTTAACAATAGCTGTTTTTGTCTTACAGCAACTGTTTTAACCGATACAATTCTTCCAACGCCTGCCTTGGTGTCAGATCATCCGGGTCGATATTGCTTAGTGCTTCTTCCACTTCGCTTGGCTCCGGGATTAGGCTGAGCTGGTTAGCAACATCCACATCCGGTTTGACTGTTGTAGCGATTTGGCCTTCTGCCTGACCGATTTGTTCCAGCTGTCTTAGCTTGGCCCGGGCATTTTTGATCACGGTTTTCGGCACTCCGGCCAGTCCAGCGACTGCCAGGCCGTAAGATTTGCTTGCAGCCCCTTCCTGTACCGCATGCATAAAGGCAATGCTGTCGCCATGCTCAACGGCATCTAAGTGAACGTTCGCCAGATGAGATAGCTGATTCGGTAGTTCGGTCAGTTCAAAATAGTGAGTGGCAAACAGCGTCATGGCACCAATCTGGTTCGCCAGCCATTCGGCACTGGCCCACGCCAGAGACAGGCCATCATAAGTACTGGTGCCTCGGCCGATTTCATCCATCAGTACCAGAGAGTGTGGGGTGGCATTGTGCAGGATATTGGCGGTTTCGGTCATTTCGACCATAAAGGTTGAGCGGCCGGACGCCAGATCATCCGAAGCGCCGATTCGGGTAAAGATACGGTCTATCGAGCCAATCGTGGCTGCTTCAGCCGGAACATACGAGCCGATATGAGCCAGCAGGACGATTAGTGCTGTCTGACGCATGTAGGTGGATTTACCGCCCATATTCGGACCGGTAATGATCAGCATTTTTCGTTTCGGGTGCAGTTCTATCGGGTTAGCGATAAACGGGTCATCCATTACCTGTTCCACTACCGGGTGGCGGCCATTTTGAATGTGAATGCCCACTTCTTCTGTCAGATCCGGGCGACAGTAGTCCAGCGTATCAGCACGCTCAGCCAGGTTCTGCAGTACGTCCAGCTGCGATACGGAAGAGGCCAGATTCTGCATCTGTTCCAGATGCGGCAATAGCAGATCAAACAGGGCTTCCCACAGTTGTTTTTCCAGAGCCAGAGCCTTGGATTTTGAGTTTAGCACCTTATCTTCGTGTTCTTTCAGTTCGGGAATGATATAGCGCTCGGCATTTTTCAGGGTCTGACGACGTACGTAATGCGGCGGAACGAGGTGGCTTTGTCCGCGACTGACCTGAATATAAAACCCGTGAACATTGTTATAGCCGACTTTCAGGGTATCGATACCGTGACGGTCGCGTTCTTCTGCTTCCAGTTGTTCCAGATATTCTGTTGCGCCTTCAGCCAGATTACGCCATTCATCCAGTTCAGCATTGTAGCCTTCGGCAATGACGCCGCCATCCCGGATCACGACCGGCGGGTTTTCCTTAATTGCGTTTTCCAGTAGTTCGCATACCTCATCCATCGGCGCGGCATACTGAGCCAGCTTTTGCAGATAATCGTTAGTAAGTGGTTGCAAACCTTCAGCCAGTTCCGGTAGTTGCTGCATAGCGTGACGCAGACGCGCCATATCTCTAGGTCTGGCTGAACGGATTGCCAGACGGGCAAGGATACGTTCGATATCTCCGATCTGTTTCAGTACCGGCTGTAGATCGGTAAATATGCTCTGTTCTTTTAGTTCAGTAATCGCATCCAGACGATGATTCAGGGTGTCACGGCAGCGCATCGGCTGGTGAACCCAGCGTTTCAGCATCCGGCTGCCCATTGGGGTTGCACAGTGATCCAGTACTTCTGCCAGTGTGTTATCTGTGCCCCCGGACAGGTTCTGGGTCAGCTCCAGATTACGGCGTGTAGCCGCATCCAGAATGACGGAGTGGTCCTGACGATCAAAGGTCAGAGAACGGATATGCGGCAGGGCGGTTCGCTGGGTATCTTTTACATACTGGATCAGACAACCTGCTGCACAGAGGCCTAGGGTGGCGCTTTCCACACCGAAGCCAACCAGATCCCGGGTACCAAACTGCTGGTTCAGCTGCTGACGGGCCGTATCCAGCTCAAATTCCCACACAGGGCGACGACGGTTACCATTACGGCTGGCCATCAGATTCACGGCTTCGAAATCTTCCGGGAACAGCAGTTCTCGTGGTGAGGTGCGTTGCAGCTCTGCCTGCATGGCTTCTTCGGTCTCAGGTTCGCATAACTGGAAGCGACCGGAAGTGATGTCTAGTGTGGCATAGCCGAACTTGCCTTTTTCAGACTGATAAATCGCCGCGATCAGGTTATCGGTGCGCTCGGATAACAGGGCCTCGTCGGTGACGGTACCCGGCGTAACAATGCGCACGACTTTGCGTTCCACCGGGCCTTTGCTGGTGGCCGGGTCGCCGATCTGTTCGCAGATAGCGACAGATTCGCCCAGCTGTACCAGTTTTGCGAGATAGCCTTCAACAGCATGAAAAGGCACACCCGCCATCGGGATGGGTTCACCGGCTGACGCGCCGCGTTTAGTCAGGGAAATGTCCAGCAGTTGCGAGGCACGCTTGGCGTCATCATAAAACAGCTCATAAAAATCCCCCATACGATAAAACAGCAGAATGTCCGGGTTTTCTGCTTTCAGTTTTAAATATTGTTGCATCATCGGCGTATGCTTGGGAGTGCTTTTCACGGCGGTAACCTTTTATGACTTTATCTCTGTTTAATAGCGGCTTAGGATACGTGAATAAGACTAACGTGCAAAGGCCAAAAGTTGGCTGAAAAGGCGAATAAGAATGGAACAGTTAAAACGGTTGAGTCAGGCCACCGGTGAGCTTTTGTTGGCAGAAAAACAGATATTAGTAACAGCCGAGTCCTGTACCGGTGGTGGTGTCGCCTGTGCCGTAACCGATATCGCCGGCAGCTCTGAATGGTTTGATCGGGCATTCGTCACCTACAGCAATGACGCTAAGATGGAGATGCTGGGCGTCCGCCCGGATACGCTGGAGCAGTTCGGCGCAGTGAGCCAGCAGGTTGTCGAGCAGATGGCACAAGGGGCGCTGGCTCATTCTAACGGTACGATTTCTGTCGCGATCAGCGGGATTGCAGGTCCGGGGGGCGGCAGTGAAGACAAGCCGGTCGGTACGGTTTGGTTTGCCTGGCAGAAGGGCGAGCAGAAAGTGCAGCGGGTACATCTCTTTTCTGGTGATCGGGAAGCAGTTCGGGCGCAGGCGTGTGTAACGGCTTTGCAGGGTGTGAATAAACTGCTGAAGGATTAGGTTGTGATTCTTCGGATGGGTATCGATAAGCAGACCGAAGTCGTGTTGGTGTCGGATCCCACGCTCCCTCGTTCCCACGCTCCCGCGTGGGAATGCATACTTTACTCAAAACATGCCAAAGAATTTGAATGCGAGTGTACTGTGTGCTGCGTAAGTCAGCGATCAATCGCAAAGGTTGGCAGTGAAAGGTGCCACTTTATCGCACCCAGGCGGATCATCAGTGTAGAGATAATGCCCGACAGCAGGGCCGTGTTATTGTCGTAGCCCAAAGCGAGTGCTGTGATATGAAAAGTGCCGCCGATAATACAGGCGGTGGCATACACTTCACTACGAAGTACCATCGGGATCTGCTTGCCCAGTATGTCACGAATAATCCCGCCTCCGCAGCCGGTCAGTACACCCATAATAATGGCGACCAGATACGAATTCTGATACATCAGGGATTTTTCCACGCCGATACCGACAAATGTCGCCAGACCGATGGCATCGCACACCGGAAGCACATACCACGGCAGGCGGCGCGGCCGGCGCACCAGCCAGATGGTCAGCAGGCAGGTTACGATAATAATCCAGAGATAGGAAGTATCGGTGATCCAGAAAACCGGGGTTGCGCCTAAAGCCATGTCCCTCATGGTTCCGCCACCAATTGCGGTGACACTTCCGAGCACAATGACGCCAAAAGGATCCATTTTTAAGCGTCCGGCCAGTAATACGCCAGAGATAGCGAAGATGGCGGTACCAAACATATCAATAAAGTAAAGTAGTGACATATTTATATAACTTATCGGGCTGAACTATCTGTTAACAATGAGTCTGTTAACAATGAGTGTTGTGAGTGGTTTTCTTCAGTCTGTTTATTTTCAACGATGGAGCGGATTTCACCATCCGCCAGAGTCGTAATGAGCCGGCTGCCCGGCTGTACGTCTGAGGGATGACGGATCACCTGATTTTTATCGTCCCTGGTGATAGAGTAGCCTCGTTTCAATGTCGCCAGCGGACTGACGGCATCCAGTTTTTCTGCGGCCAGCGCAATCTGGTGCCTGCTATTGAGCAATTGTCTGTCCATGGCGTCCAGCAGTCTTTGTTTACTGCGGCTCAGAGTGAACTTTTGCTGGGTAATGACCCGAACCGGAGAATGCAGTTCAACCTGATAAGATAAGCGATCCAGCTTGCGTTGCTTAACTGTCAGATGACGCTGCATTGCCGTTTGCTGGCGGGATTCCAGATCGTCCAGCCGCTGGCTCTGTCTTTCTAATCGGTAGCTCGGATGTTGCTTTTCCAGCTTGTGCAGCAGGGTTTGCAGGGCAATATTCCTCTTCGACAGATAACCTTGCATCACGCTATGCAATTTTTCATGCCTTACGGTAATGGCCTGAAGCTTATGAGTCTGATCCCGGCTGACTAATTCCGCCGCGGCAGAGGGAGTAGGAGCCCGGACATCTGCCACAAAGTCAGCAATCGTGACATCTATTTCATGGCCGACTGCACTGATGATTGGGATCTCACTTGCCGCTATCGTTCGCGCCACAATTTCGTTGTTAAAACACCATAGGTCTTCTAAAGAGCCGCCACCCCGGCCGACAATCAGTACATCACACTCATTACGGCTGTTTGCCCGGCCAATAGCTTGTGCAATTTTAATGGCAGCTTCTTCACCTTGTACCATGGTCGGATAGATCACGACCGGAAGGGTGGGATCTCTGCGCTTAAGTACGTTCAGAATATCGTGCAGTGCGGCTCCGGTTTTGGATGTAATCAGGCCGACGCGGGTCGGATTCTCCGGCAGGGGCTGTTTCTTCGACTGGGCAAACAGACCTTCGCCAGCCAGCTGCATTTTTAGCTTTTCAAATTCCTGCTGCAGTCTTCCGTCACCTTCCGGCTGCATGGATTCGACAATAAGCTGATAATCACCACGAGGCTCGTACAAAGACAGGCGTGCCTTAACCAGTACCTGATTTCCGTTGGCGGGCTTAAAGGTTACCCGGCGATTGTTCCCTTTGAACATGGCGCATTTTACCTGTGCACGGGAATCCTTTAATGAAAAGTACCAATGGCCTGAAACCGGCGCGGAAAAATTAGACATTTCGCCGACTAACCAGACAATTCCCATCTCACTTTCGAGCAACAGACGGACTTCGGCATTCAGACGGGAAACGGTAAAAATAGCGGGATTATTCGATGCTGGCACAGAGTGTTACCGGACATAGGTATGGAAATTAGCCGCAATATAATACATATCAAGGGGTGGAATGCAAATAAAATTGAAAAAAATGTGTAGCTAACCGATTACCTTATGCGTATAATCCGACTGCAATATCAATTCAGATTCATCCTTATTATGCGAAACGATGGGGGTGGATTTTTTTCTTTATAATCCTTTGTTGAGAGATATTGCAATGCTACGAATCGCAAAAGAAGCCCTAACGTTTGATGACGTTCTTCTAGTCCCAGCACATTCTACTGTTCTTCCTAACACAGCGGATCTTCGCACCCGCCTGACGAAAAATATCACACTGAATATTCCGATGATCTCTGCATCTATGGATACAGTAACGGAAGCACGCCTTGCAATTGCTCTGGCTCAGGAAGGTGGCATCGGCTTTATCCATAAGAATATGTCCATCGAAGAGCAGGCTAAGCAGGTTCGTCTGGTGAAAATTTATGAAGCAGGAGTGGTCGCTCACCCTGTTACGGTTACACCAGAGAATACTATTGCTGACGTTCTTGAGCTGACTGAAAAGAATGGTTTTGCCGGTTACCCTGTTGTTACTGACAACAATGAGTTGGTGGGTATTATTACTGGCCGTGATGTTCGTTTTGTGACTGATCTGAGCAAAACTGTTGAAAAAGTAATGACGCCAAAAGAGCGTTTGGCAACCGTGAAAGAAGGTGCACCTCGTGAAGAAGTTCAGGAGAAAATGCACGAAGCCCGTGTTGAAAAAGTATTGGTTGTTAACGATGATTTCCAGCTTAAAGGCATGATCACGGCGAAAGATTTCCACAAAGCAGAGAAAAAACCAAACGCATGTAAAGACGAGCAAGGCCGTCTGCGTGTCGGTGCTGCTGTTGGTGCTGGTGCGGGTAACGAAGAGCGTGTTGCCGCTCTGGTTGAAGCGGGTGTTGATGTGCTGCTGATTGACTCTTCACACGGTCACTCTGAAGGCGTTCTGCAACGTATCCGTGAGACTCGTGAAGCCTATCCTGAACTGGATATCATTGGTGGTAACGTAGCAACGGCTTCTGGTGCTCAGGCACTTATCGAAGCCGGTGTCAGCGCAGTGAAAGTGGGTATCGGCCCTGGTTCTATCTGTACTACCCGTATCGTAACCGGTGTTGGTGTTCCTCAGATTACCGCTATTTCTGATGCGGCTGAAGTCGCTGATACCTATGATATTCCAGTTATTGCCGACGGTGGTATCCGTTTCTCTGGTGATATCTGTAAAGCTATCGTAGCGGGCGCATCTTGTGTGATGGTTGGCTCTATGTTCGCAGGTACTGAAGAAGCACCGGGTGAAGTTATCCTTTATCAGGGCCGTTCATACAAATCTTACCGCGGTATGGGCTCTCTGGGCGCGATGTCTCAAGGCTCTTCTGACCGTTACTTCCAGTCTGATAACGCGGCAGACAAGCTGGTTCCTGAAGGTATCGAAGGCCGTATCGCCTACAAAGGCCGCCTGAAAGAGATTGTTCACCAGCAAATGGGTGGTTTGCGTTCATCAATGGGTCTGACTGGCTCTGCGACTATTGAGACTATGCGTACTAAAGCTGAGTTCGTCCGTATCTCAGGTGCCGGTATGAAAGAGTCTCACGTGCACGATGTACAGATCACGAAAGAAGCGCCAAACTACCGTTTAGGTCAGTAAGCTAATATTTATAGAGGCTATATTTAATAGCCTCTAAAGATTTATCGTCATCCCAGCTTAGGCAGGGATCTGCTTAAAATAACCTTTGTTCTGAATGAGATTCCTGCCTGTGCAGGAATGACGAATATACGATGTTATTTGAGTAAGCAGGTGACGGAGTAACTCAATAAAGTTTTGAGAAGAGAAAATGACAAAAAATATTCATGACCAACGTATTTTGATCCTGGATTTTGGTTCTCAGTACACGCAGCTTATCGCACGCCGTATCCGTGAAATCGGTGTTTACTGTGAGCTGTGGAGCTGGGACGTTGATGAAGCGGATATCCGTGAATTTAACCCGAACGGTATTATCCTTTCCGGTGGCCCGGAAAGTGTAACGGAAGACAACTCTCCACGCGCTCCTGAGTATGTATTTAATGCCGGTGTGCCGGTATTCGGCGTATGTTACGGCATGCAGACTATGTCTGAGCAACTGGGCGGTAAAGTAGAAGCTGCGACAGACAAACGTGAATTCGGTTATGCTCAGGTAGAAGTGATTGCTGAGTGTGAACTGTTCAAGAACATTGAAGATGCGGTTGCTGAAGACGGTAATGCTCTGCTGGATGTATGGATGAGCCACGGCGATAAAGTGGTTGCTATCCCTGCTGATTTCCAGAAAGTGGCGGAAACTGACAGCTGTCCGTTTGCTGCTATGGCCAATGAAGAGAAGCGTTTCTACGGCGTACAGTTCCACCCTGAAGTGACGCACACCCGTCAGGGCATGCGTATGCTGGAAAACTTTGTGCTGAACATCTGTGGCTGTGAAAAGCTGTGGACGTCTCAGTCTATCATTGATGACGCAGTGGCCCGTATCAAAGAAAAAGTTGGGGATGACGAAGTTATTCTGGCTCTTTCCGGTGGTGTGGACTCATCTGTGGTAGCTATGCTGGTACAGCGAGCTATCGGTGATAAACTGACTTGTGTATTTGTCGATAACGGTCTGCTGCGTTTGAACGAAGCCGATCAGGTGATGGAAATGTTTGGTGATCACTTTGGTCTGAATATCATCAAAGTAGACGCAGAAGATCGCTTTATGAATGCGCTTAAGGGCGAAGCCGATCCTGAGAAGAAGCGTAAGATTATCGGCCATGAGTTTATCAATATCTTTGATGAAGAGTCGAAGAAACTGTCTAGTGCAAAATGGCTGGCACAGGGCACTATCTACCCTGATGTTATCGAGTCAGCGGCATCTAAAACCGGTAAAGCGCATGTGATCAAATCTCACCATAACGTAGGCGGTCTGCCTGACGATATGGAAATGGGTCTGGTTGAGCCACTGCGTGAACTGTTTAAAGACGAAGTACGTAAGATCGGTCTTGAGCTTGGTCTGCCTTACAACATGCTGTATCGCCATCCGTTCCCAGGTCCGGGTCTTGGTGTGCGAGTACTGGGCGAGATCAAGAAAGAGTACTGTGACTTGCTGCGTCGTGCCGATGCTATCTTTATTGAGGAGCTGCATGCTGCAGATCTTTACAATAAAGTGTCTCAGGCATTTACGGTATTCCTACCAGTACGTTCGGTTGGCGTAATGGGTGACGGCCGTAAATACGACTGGGTGGTTTCTCTGCGTGCGGTTGAGACTATCGACTTTATGACCGCTCACTGGGCGCATCTGCCATATGACTTCCTGGGTAAGGTGTCTAACCGTATCATCAACGAAGTCGATGGTATTTCCCGTGTGGTTTACGATATCTCCGGTAAGCCACCAGCGACGATTGAGTGGGAATAATAGACTGAATCCCAGCTCTGATTCCGAGCTAAATATAAATGAAAAGCCTCTTGCGAATGCAGGAGGTTTTTTTGTTTATTTTATGGTCTTAATACTCTAAAAAATATTTATTTCTTTAGCTCTAATAAAAGTTGAATCTGGTCACATAATCGACTAATATTCGCCCGCTTAAACTTTTACTGCAACTTTTTACAATAAGTTGAATATACACTAATTTGAATAGGGCTATGCCGAGATGTCGACAAAACTAGCGAACCCAGCACCTTTAGGTCTGATGGGCTTTGGTATGACTACCATCCTTCTGAATATCCACAATGCGGGATTCTTTCCGATTGATTCTATGATCCTGGCGATGGGTATTTTTTACGGCGGTCTGAGTCAGGTTATCGTTGGTATTATGTGCTTTAAGCGTGGTGATACGTTTGGTACTACGGCTTTCACTTCTTATGGTCTGTTCTGGCTGACACTGGTTGGTCTTATCGTTATGCCGAAAATGGGTCTGCCAGCAAGCCCGGCTCCGTTCATGGGGTGGTACCTGACGCTTTGGGGTATCTTTACCGGCTTTATGTTTATCGGTTCTCTGTGTTATCCAACAGCAAAACAGATCGTATTCGGTTCTCTGACAATCCTGTTTGCCCTGCTGGCTATTCGTGATTTCACCCACAACGAATTTATCGGCATGATCGCTGGTTTTGAAGGTATCTTCTGTGGTGCGAGCGCTGTGTACTTTGCGATGGCTCAGGTTTTGAATAACGAGTTTGGCCGCGAAGTTCTTCCTGTCGGTAAGCCGCGTATTGCTCGCGTTAAGCAACCTGAAGCAGCAACTGCAACAGCATAATAATTGTTGCTGATTGAAGCCGAAAATGGATAAATAAAAAGGCCTTGGTGGTTTACCAAGGCCTTTTTAATGTTCTAAGCGGGTGTTAAAAGAAAAGTCTATTTTTCTTTGTCAGATTCACCTGGCTCAGAAATTTGATACAGCGTCTGCTGATGTTCTTCACAGGTATCTTCACAGTTACACACTCGCTCAACACCTACGTTATTCAGTCCGCCACAGCTACCCTTAATGGTCTTTTTATTCAGGATCACACCAATAGCCATTAACAGTATAACGATGAGAAAAACACCGAACGTAATGAGAACTATAGTCATATCTATTGCCTGTTAGTTTACTGGACGAATAGATGATATCTTATTCAGCGCGCTTGTCATAGTCTGCTGACCAATACGGGGAGCCGTATCTTTATTGTGTGAACCGCAGCACGAACCGCCTTTCTTTTCGTGGTTATGGGAAGGGCGGGCCTGTTTTACGTCAGTCAGTTCTGTTACCGGGCTATTCAGTGCGTTGCTGACGGAAGCATTCTCCTGAAGCTGAAACACACGGATCCCGGCATTCAATAGTTTTCCCAGTGAACGTTCGCCAATATTGTGAAGAATAACGGCATCTACCTTCATTTCCTGGATGAGTTTGATTGCTTTAGATTTATCGCTACAGCTTGAATTACCTGCCGCAGGACTGTCTACCGTTTTAATTACCGTATTATCATCGTTTAAGAAGGTGAATTTTCTTGCCTTCATAAAGTGATTTGCTACGTTGTCGCGGCTATGTGGTATTACATAAATCATGATTCAGACCCCTTATCGTCTTCTGTATGGCGTTCCAGCATAATGGCATTGCCTTCCACTAAACTGGCGGCCACCTTGTAGCGTGCACTGCTAATAATATTGCCGAAAGTCTGCCTTGAAACGCCCATTTGATCCGCTGCTTCCTGCTGAGTCAGATTGTTATAGTCAGCGAGACGAATGGCCTCGAACTCTTCCGGCAACATGTCGGTTTTGGTTAACTTGCTCAGTGGTATGCCATTGGGTTTGAAGCAGCTGTGCGCTGGTCGCCCACAAATGCGACGGCATTTTTTGGGTCTGGCCATGTCATCTCCCGAATTGAATGTCGGATTCAGTATATTACTTTAATTGGCATATGCCAATTAAATATCACAACCTAAATGGAAAGGACTACCCAACGCTAATGGGGCAGCCCTTAGAAGACATGACTTATGGAAAGGAATGTTCTTTATTTCCATTCAGCCAGATGGGTGAGTAAGGACTGTTTGTAATCGACTTGCTCACGCAGAGAGCTGAGTACGTTTTCATAGCTGGCATGATCCCGGGTGGAAAGCTGGAAGAACCGGTTCTGCAGTTCGGAGAACTCTTCGACATCGTGTTTCGGTGGTTTCGAGTCCAGCTGCAGTGCTGGTTGACCTTCTTCTTTTAATCTTGGGTCAAACCGGTACAGAGGCCATAGTCCGCATTCAATCAGCAGCCGCTGTTGCTCTATCCCTTCGGCCATATCAATGCCGTGAGCAATACAGGAGGCGTAAGCGATAATAATGGACGGACCCTGATACGATTCGGCTTCCTGAATCGCTTTCATAGTCTGGTTCATATTCGCTCCCAGCGCGACCGTAGCAACATAAGCATTGCCATTAACCATTGAGGTGATACCAAGATCTTTTCCGACCATTTTCTTTCCCTGACTGGCGAACTTGGCAACGGCACCGGTTGGCGTGGCTTTGGATTGCTGACCACCGGTATTGGCATAAACCTGATTATCCAAAACGATAATATTGACGTTTTTACCGCAGGACAGGACGTGATCAAGACCGCCATAGCCGATATCATAAGCCCAGCCATCCCCGCCGATTATCCAGACGCTTTTCGCAATCAGAGCATTAGCATGCAAATGCAGTGGGTGATGTTCGGCATACAACTCTTTTAATTGTGCAATCAGTTTTCTTTGGGCCGAGATCCCTTCGACGGATGAATCACCAGAGAAGTGAACAATGGCATTGTACAGTTCCAGAGGAAGCGTCTCTTTATAGTGTTCCAGTAGCTGAAGTGCTAGCTCCCGGTCAGAATCAACGGCCATACGCATACCCAGACCGAATTCAGCATTATCCTCAAACAAAGAGTTAGACCAGGCAGGGCCTTGCCCTTCGGGGTTCTGGCTGTATGGCGTGGTTGGCAGGTTTCCTCCATAAATGGAGGAGCAGCCGGTGGCATTCGCAATCAGCATATGGTCACCGTACAACTGAGTCAGCAGCTTGATATACGGGGTTTCACCACAGCCGGAACAGGCACCAGAGAACTCAAATAAGGGCTCGAGAAGCTGACTGGTACGGGCATCCATATGTTGGATCTGAATAGGTTTCAGCTCAGGAAGATCAACAAAATAGTTAAAGTTATCGGTTTGTTCTGCGCTGATGTCGGTTCGGTCAACCATAGCCAGTGCATGGCGGCTGGTATCATCTTTCTTGTTCGGTGGACACATTTCCACACAGAGCTGACAACCGGTACAGTCCTGCGGAGAAACCTGCAGCGTATATTGTTCGCCTTTAAAATCACGGGCTTTATAGGGCACAGCTTTAAACGAGGCTGGAGCATCGTCGAAACTGTGCTCATGATGGATCACTTTGGTCCGGATTGCGGAATGAGGACAGACGACACTGCAGATATTGCACTGGGTACAGTTCTCCTCAATCCAGACCGGAATGGAGGTGGCGATATCCCGTTTTTCCCATTTGCTGGTCCCGGTCGGCCAGGCCCCGTCTACCGGGAAGGCACTGACAGGAAGGTAATCCCCTTTATGCTGCATCAACTGAGCGGTGACATTTTTCACAAACTCAGGCGCTTTAGCGGAGACAATCGGCAGTACGGTGTCTGGTACCCGGTTATCCGGTGTGATTTCCACCTGTTGCAGGGCATTCGGCGTGGCTTCGATTGCCGCATAGTTGGCGTCGACAACGGCCTGTCCTTTGCGGTTATAGGTAGTGAATACCGCTTGTTTCTGTTCTTTCAGGGCAAGGCTGTTATCAATAATGCCGGTTAACAGGAAGAAAGCCCGCTGCATAATATTGTTGATCCGGCCACGGATTCCACATTCATTGGCAACCTTGGTGGCATCTATGGTGTAGACGGTCATTTCTTTATCAATAATTTGCTGTTGATCCTGATAACTCAGGTGCTGCCAGACTTCATCTTTATTATATGGACTGTTAAACAGCAGGGTGGCTCCTTGTTTGGCGTATTGCAGCACATCGTTATGGTGAAGGAGTGAAAACTGATGACAGCCAATAAAGTCAGCTTGTTCGATCAGATACGGCTCATCAATGGATTTAGTGTCAAAGCGCAGATGAGAGGTGGTCATTGCACCGGATTTCTTGGAGTCATACAGGAAATAGCCCTGCCCATACAGATCGCTATTTTCACCAATGATCTTTATGGTGTTTTTATTGGCACCAACCGTACCATCAGAGCCTAAGCCAAAGAACATCGCGCTCAGTTTTATTGGGTCGCAGATAACAGAGGTTGCCGGCATTGGCACAGAAAGGTGAGTGACGTCATCAATAATACCCACAGTGAAGTTATGCTCCAGGTGTTGGCTCTGCATCTGAGCAAACACAGCTTCGGCATGTTTGGGGGTAAACTCTTTGGCGGATAAGCCATACCGACCACCGAACACTTGAGGCAGTCCGGTGCCGTGGGTATTTTTCCAGCCCTGATTGATTGCAGAGACCATATCCAGATACAAGGGCTCCCCGGTGGCTCCGGCTTCTTTACAGCGATCCAGAACCGCAATTCTGATGATACTTGCCGGGATTTCCCTCAGGCAGTGCCTGACAGAGAAAGGACGGTACAGGTTAACACTGAGCAGGCCGACTTTTTGTCCGTGCCGGTTTAGCGCATCTATGGCCGTTTTTACTGTGCTGGTGGCAGATCCCATCAGTACCATCAGGTCTGTGGCATCTTCATCACCATAGTATTCAAAGGGTTTGTACTCCCGGCCTGTCAGATCGGCAAATTGTTCCATCACTTCTTCTACGGTATCCGGGCAGATATCATAGAACCGGTTAACGGCTTCCCGTGCCTGGAAATAGGTATCCGGATTCTGAGAGGAGCCGCGCAGGCTGGGCGAGTCCGGGGTCAGCCTGCGCCTATAATTTTCATTGATCAGGTGAGGATTGAGCATACTTCGTAAAGTCTCATCGTCCAGGCATTTCACATGGTTGATCTCGTGTGAGGTACGGAAACCATCAAAGAAGTGGACGAACGGCACCCGGCTTTTCAGAGTCGCGGCCTGTGCGATCAGGGCAAAGTCATGGGCCTGCTGCACCGAACCGGCAGCCAGCAGAGCGAACCCGGTCTGGCGGGCTGCCATCACATCAGAATGCTCACAGAAGATCGAAAGAGCATGGGTGGCCACGGTTCGTGTAGCGACATGCAGGACAAATGGGGTTAGCTCACCGGCAATTTTATACATATTGGGCAGCATAAGAAGCAACCCTTGCGAAGAAGTAAACGAGGTTGCCAGCGCGCCTGCCGTTAAAGCCCCATGGAGTAAACCGGCTGCACCGCCTTCTGACTGCATTTCGAAAATCGTCGGGACGCTGCCCCTGAAGTTTGGCTGACCGGCGGCACTCCATTCATCACACAGTTCAGCCATGACTGAAGCCGGGGTAATGGGGTAAATGCCGATAATATCGTTACAGCGATAGGCAACAGACGCGACGGCTTCACTGCCGTCAATGATTCGGGTATTTGCTTTTACATTATCGTTTACGGTCGGGGTGCTGGGGACAGGCATATATCCTCCTTGCTCACATTACTCGTTCGAATGTCGATATAACACCAGCCCAGCTCCATTCTCTGCTTTCGCATTGGGTAGTGGCTCTATTGGCGTAAATCTGAACTATTGTGAGTCTGGGCTTATCGTTAGATCAAAGCCATGGAGTCACTCTTAATAATAGTCAAGGATGGGGGGATTTTCCCGGTCGATCCGGAAGAAGTCTTGGTGCTATTCTTCTGCTGTGCTACACTCCGCTTCGCTTAAATCGCCTTGTTCACACATGGGATTAAGCCCTGTCGTAGCACCAGGTTAAAAACACACTCTTCTGTCTTTTCCGGGCAGAGGTTTTTAGTGCTGCATTGTTAATTCTGACTCAAGGACAATGCGCTATGTATCGTATCCGTAAATCTTTTCAGTTTTCTGCTTCTCACCAGTTGCAGGGGCTGCCTGATGATCACCCTTGTACTCGCCTGCATGGTCATAACTACGAAGTGATCGTGGAGCTGGCGTCTGACACGCTGAATGAGACCGGCTTTGTGCGGGACTATCGCGATCTTTCTGCTTTTAAAACCTATATTGACGACTGTATCGATCACCGTCATCTGAATGAGGTGCTGGGTAACGACAATACCACGGCAGAACGCTTAGCGAAGCATTTCTATGAATGGTGTCTGGCTCGCTGGCCTGAAACCTGCGCGGTAGCCGTCTCTGAAACACCGAAAACCTGGGCTGAGTACCGACCATGATCCTGATATCCGAAATATTTGGTCCCACGATTCAGGGTGAAGGGGCCGCGATTGGGGTACCTACTGTTTTTGTCCGCACGGCCGGTTGTGACTTTCGTTGTCACTGGTGCGACACGCTGCACGCGGTGGACCGGTCATATCGTTCAGAGTGGCTGGAAATGACACCTCAGCAGATCATGGACAAAGTCGAGCACCTGAGTAAAGGACAGCCGTTGCTGATCACGTTATCGGGGGGAAACCCGGCTACTCAGGATCTGTCGGATCTGATTTTTCTTGGTAAAGCCAAAGGTTACCGCTTCTCTATGGAAACTCAGGGCAGTGTTTCTGCACCATGGTTTGCCGATTTGGATATGATCACCTTCAGTCCGAAACCGCCTTCAAGCGGGATGCGTTTTCGTCCCGAGCGGTTTGAAGCCTGCCTGCGCGCTGCCGGTGATATTCCTGTGAGCCTGAAGATCGTGGTAGCGTCTGATGACGATATGCTCTGGGCTGAGCAGATGAAAGAGCGTCACCCAGAGCTGCCTATGTACCTGCAGCCCTGCAACCCTTTCATTGACGACGAACCGGACCAGAATCAGTTAGCCGCCAATATGCGCAAGCTGGTGGATAGTGTGATGGAGCGGGGCTGGTATAACGTGACGGTGTTGCCGCAACTGCATGTTTATTTGTGGGGTAATGCGACTGGAGTTTAGGCCTCTGGCGGAGACGCTCAGCAAATTCAGGGAAGCTCAGGATTATCCCAGCTGGATTTTGCATGTCGAACCAAAGTCAGCTTAAGCATTACCATTTTCCTTTTTGACTTCAAGTATACGCTATCCCTCACTTCCGAAGGCTTCATTCCACTGTCATAGCCTTCAAAAAAATTGAAGTGACACGTCAAAATATTCCGGTTTTTTCTTGATTTGAAGCCCCCTAGACTCTTCTTTAACAGAAGTGATAGACGAGGGGCTCCAAATGATTACTATCAGACATTCACAAGATCGCGGCCGGTTTAATTTTGGCTGGTTAGATACCCGACACAGCTTCTCTTTTGGTGAATATTATGATCCACAGCATATGAATTTTTCCGCCTTACGGGTGATTAATGAAGATGTGATCCAACCTGGAGCTGGTTTTCCTACCCATGGGCATAGGGATATGGAAATCATCACCTATGTGTTGGATGGAGCGATTGAACATAAAGATAGTGCCGGGAATACCGAGATCCTCCCCGCTGGTGAGTTTCAGTTAATGTCAGCCGGAGACGGTATTTTACACAGTGAATATAATCCGTCCTCTAAGGATGACCTGCACCTGCTTCAGATCTGGATCCAGCCGCATACACCGGGTGGCGTTCCGGGGTATCAGCAGAAAGCGTTTGATAAGCAGCACGGTCTGACAACCATCGCGACGGAAAGTGGTGACAACGGCACACTAAAAATAAAACAGGATGCGGTGTTACATCATTTGATGCTTAAGCCCGAAATGGATCTGGACTATGAAACCAGCCGTGAGCGAAGTACCTATATTCATCAGATAACGGGTAACTTACTGGTGGATAACGTAGAAATCACGCCCGGAGATGCGGCAAAAGTGACTGAGCAAAGCAGGATTTCTCTGGTGAATAAGAGCACTGAAACGGTGACCGCTCTGGTGTTTGATTTGCCGTAGGATCAGTTTAGGGCATGTTTCATGCCTTATTCTATTCATTCTGAATTGATTAAAATTCATGCTCTATCTATGATGGTATTTCTTTAGGTGAATTGTGACTTATTGTTTTGAGAAATATCAATATGCAGAAAGGCTTATCATCAGAGCAATATTTTAAAATACTGGACGCACTGCCTGACCATGTTTTTATTTTTTCAGAACAAGGCGAATATCTGCATGTATTTGGTGGGGGTGAGAATAAGATTGGTTCCGATTGCAAAGAGTATATCGGATGCAAACTGCATGATGCCATGCCCGACGATATGGCCATGATGTTCCAGGACTCTATCAGGAAAACACTGGATACGAATCAGGTTCAGTACATGAAATATCATTTCAGTAATGAACACATGCAGACACTACCTTATGAGTTAGAAGTACACGATGAATTATGGGTGGAAGGCATTCTGCAACCCTTCACTATGGATTGCGGCACCAGAGTGGTTATCTGGACGGCAAGAAATGTGAATGACAGACACTATATGGAGGTACGGCTTCGGGAACTGTCCGAAATTGATGTGCTGACCGGAATCTTAAACCGTCGTGCTTTTATGTCGAAGCTTTCTCTCGCATTGAAATCTTATCGGAGATATCAAACTAACACCGCCTTTCTTATGCTGGATATCGATCACTTTAAAGCCATTAATGACCGGTTTGGTCATTTAGGTGGCGATGAAATTATCCAGCATGTCACGGATTTGAGTAAACTTGAGCTCAGGGATGTTGATGTAATAGGGCGTATAGGCGGCGAAGAGTTTGCTATTATCCTCGCCAATACCACTATCCAGCAAGCCAGTGATATTGCTAACCGGTTGAGACAGAGAATCGAGAGCTCGCCTTATCGCATCGATGGTCTAGAGTTTGTCACGACAGTCAGCATCGGCGTTTCACAGTTTGAACCTGATGACGATGAGTGCAAATATATCCTCACCCGTTCAGATAAAGCCATGTATCACTCGAAAAGAAACGGGCGAAATCGAGTGACAGTCTTTGATGAAGAACAGGTTAATGAGGGGGTTAACTGAGTTTAAACCTTACATTAGCCTCCTATTTAAAAGGACTATAACCGGTGTCCATTCTTTTTTATCTATCCTTTTAAGAAAAAGACAATAAAGGCTTTCCTATTGTTTTGGTTATTCAAAGGAAAGAAATGAGAATCTGGCAGAATAGATGCTTTCAACCGCCGGACGAGTTGGATGCATCCTGGCTTAGCGTTTTCAATTTCCTTAGCGGATAGAGGTAGCGTCGTTCTAGGTATAGTTAGTAACTAAAAGTTAGGAACACAATATCTAGGTTCCTACATTGGTTACTAAAAGTCAAAGCTGTGGGTAGACACCTATAGACGCCAATACACTGTAACTTGTTGATTTTACGTTATTGCAGATAAGAAAAAAGACGTCCTAAGACGTCTTTTTCTTTGGTTTGGTGGAGCTGGCGGGAGTTGAACCCGCGTCCGAAAACCATTCATCTTTGGTACTACATGCTTAGTCGATCTTTAATTTCACCACCCACCTGCGAACCGACACGCGAATGAATGACTAACCTGAATTATAATTCGCCGTTCATCTCTCAGGTGGGAGAATCCGGGCTAGCGCGTTTGGGTTTGATCTCTCGTGATTCCCCGTCTTACGTGCGGAAGCTAGGGCGAGAGAGCTCTGAGCAGGTTATTAAGCTGCTAGTGCGTAGTTTTCGTCGTTTGCGACTATTGTTTTGCGGTTTATTAACGAGGCCTACCGCACCTCGGCATGCACCTTAGACTGCAAAATTCCCGTCGAATCCTAAATCAGCCCCAGGTAAGAGGAAGCATGGTATCAGAAAAATTATCTCTGTCCAGTTTATCTCCCTCTATATGATTAAGTTTAGCGCAATTTGCCCTTCATAATACGAGCTTTATCGCGAGCCCAATCTTTTTCTTTTAAATCGGTACGCTTATCGTGCAATTTTTTACCTTTGGCGACACCAATTTTAAGCTTCACCCATGAACGGGACCAGTACAGAGATAGTGCCGTCAGGGTCATACCTTCCCGGTTAATGCGACCGAACAGGTTATCCAGTTCCCGACGAGAAAGCAGCAGTTTACGCACGCGAGTCGGGTCAGCAACCACGTGGGTTGATGCCTGCTGAAGCGGAGTAATAGTCATACCACTGATAAAAGCTTCACCGTTACGCATAAATACGTAGCTTTCGGCGATGTTAGCTTTGCCCTGGCGAAGGGATTTGACTTCCCACCCCTGCAGTTCAAGGCCCGCTTCTATCTCGTCTTCAATAAAGTATTCGTGACGGGCTTTTTTATTTAAAGCAATGGTATTGCTGCCCGCTTTGGTTTTTGATTTTTTCTTTGCCATAATGGTGCATTATACGCATTACTTGCGTGTTGAGAATCCTTATTTGTTTGGGAATGTCGTCTTTTCTGAGAGAAATCTCCGGAATTATGTTTTATCTTCTGTATACAGAGGAATGTGAGGAGTTTGAATGCCACAGATCAGGCGTTCGGCACTGGTGTCGTACAGTGCCAGACAGATGTATGATTTAGTTAATGACGTAGTTCGTTATCCTGAGTTTCTGCCAGGGTGCGCTGGTGCAGAGGTGTTAGAGCATTCTGGTGAGCGGATGCTGGCATCGGTGAATGTCTCAAAAGCGGGGATCAGTAAAACCTTTACTACTTCAAATACATTGGTAAATGGCTCCTCTATTTTAATGGAGCTGGTAGACGGACCATTTAAGCATCTTCAGGGGGGCTGGTATTTTACTGAACTGGATGATTTCGCCTGTCAGGTGGAGTTGAAGCTGGAGTTCGAATTTTCCAGTAAACTCATTGAAGCGGCTTTTGGAAGAGTGTTTAGCGAACTAACTAATAATATGGTGACCGCTTTTACCCGGCGGGCAAAGCAGGTGTACTGATGGATACGATTCAGGTTGAAGTGGTTTATGCACTGCCTCATGAGCAGAAAGTGTTTACCGAGGTCGTCGATAAAAATTCGACGGTAGAAGAAATTATCAAGCAATCCGGTGTCCTGGAGGCTTATCCGGAAATTGACCTGAAAAAAAATACGGTCGGTGTATACAGCCGTAACGTAAAGTTGAATGCAACGGTTCGGGATAAAGACAGAATAGAAATCTATAGACCGTTGCTGGCTGATCCTAAAGAGATTCGCAGAAAAAGAGCTGAACAGGCTAAAGAAGCGGGTACGGCCGATCCTGTGACAGGTGGAAAGCCCAATGCTCTTCGGAAAAACTAGTCATTTAAACAGCACAAAGGCTCGCATTGGCGAGCCTTTGTCTTAGGTAAATCAGGTTGCCGATTAGTTCAGTTGCTGAAAAAATGCATCTCCGGTATTAAAGTCACCCGCAATATTTATTAATGTATTGTGAGCATCGAAATGAACCAGCAGGTTCTTCTGTATAGGATCACTATGGCCCGGAGTATGGTGGTAAATATAGTACCAGGTATTTGGGTAACCATTTTCTACCAGCATTGGAGAACCAAGGACATAGCGAACCTGTTCTTTTGTCATGCCAAATTTCAACTGGTCAACAGCTTCCTGTTCTATATAGTTTCCCTGATTAATGTCGATTCGATAAACGAGCTTTTCTGCCACGGAACAGCCGGTCAGCATGGTGACTGCCAGCGGGATTGCAACTAACCACTTCTTAAACTGCATAGCTGATATTTCTTACATCTCTAATCTAAAACCAGGCTGATAATAAACAAGCTCAGCCGCGAAGTAAAAAGGTACTGGGTAAAAGTACTATATGTGACCACTATTTTTTAGATTAGTTGCAATGATCATCTGGTTTTCATGGGAAGATCTCTTTTTAGGCTGCCAGAAGCTCTTTTGCATTCGCCAGTGTTGTTTCTGTAATTTCACTGCCACCAAGCAGTCGGGCTAACTCTGATACGCGTTGTTCTTCATTCAGGGTATGCATCCGCGTTTCGGTTTTACCCGCTTTAGCCTGTTTGGCCACAAACAGTTGTTGATGACCGCAGCCAGCCACTTGAGGCAGGTGGGTCACGCAGAGCACTTGAGTAGATTCGCCTAACGTACGCAGCATTTTGCCCACTACAGCCGCCGTTGGTCCGCTGATACCGACATCGACTTCATCGAAAATCAGGCTTGGGGTATCTACTTTCTGTGCGGTAATCACCTGGATCGCAAGAGATATGCGGGAAAGTTCACCACCAGAGGCTACTTTGCCTATTGGTAACAGGGGTTGGCCCGGGTTAGTTGATACAGTAAATTCGATATGGTTAATGCCAAGCGGAGAGGCGTACTTGGTATCTGCTTCAACCTGGATATCAAACTGAGCTTTTTCCATGCTCAGTTCATGCATGCTTTTGCTGATCAGTTTATTCAGTTCTTTTGCGTAGCGGGTTCGTGATTTCCCCAGTTTTTCGGCAGCAGATAAGTAAATCTGATAGTTTCCCTCTACCTCTTCAGCCAGAGCATCCAGCTTTTCATCAGAGCAGTCCAGCTCTTCTATCTGCTTAAGCAGTTGCTGGTGGTGAGTATATAGCTCTTCCGGCTGAATATAATGTTTACGTGAAATCGACATGACTTTAGAGAAGCGCTCTTCCACATAAGCCATCCTTTCCGGATCCACGTCAATGCTATCCAGATAATTACGCAATTCGCTGTTGGTTTCTTCTATCTGGATAATGGCTTCATCCAGCATGGTCGGCAGTGCAGAGAGTTTAGGATCGATCTCTGCCAATTGTATTAGAGATTGGCTGGCCGCCTGCAACAAGCTAAGTGCATTAACTTCTTCACCTTCATACAGCAGTGTGATGGCTTGTTGGCAGTTCTCTGCAAGATCGCCACTGTTATTCAGGCGCTTATGCTCTTGCTCTAGCTCAGAAAATTCAGTTTCACCAATAGCCAGTTCATCCAGCTCTTTGATCTGATACTCCAGAAGTTGTTTCTGGGCTTGGTTTTCCTGACTGTTCTTTCGCAGTTCTTTGAGTTTATTGGCGGTTGAGCGCCATTGCTGGTAGCTCTTCTGAGTCTTTTCTATAAGGTTTGAATGACCAGCATACTGATCCAGCATGGACAACTGGTAGTCATTTTTCATTAGCTGATGATGGGCGTGCTGGCCATGAATGTTGATCAGCTTCTGCCCTAGAGCTTTTAACTGGGAAAGGGGAACCGGACTGCCGTTGATAAAAGCTCTGGATCGGCCTTCTTTGGTGATCAAACGGCGCAGAATGCATTCATTACCGTCCAGAAGGTCGTTATCTTCCAGCCATCGGGTTGCGTTAATATTGTTATCCAAAAGGAATGCGGCACTAACGTCGGTCTTTTCTTCTCCCGGACGCACCATACCGGCTTCTGCTCTGTCGCCAAGGCAAAGGCCAAGGGCATCAATAGCAATAGACTTACCAGCACCAGTTTCACCGGTAATGGTTGTCATTCCTTGTGACAGTTCCAGTTGCAGAGATTTAACGATCGCAAAATTATTCACACTTAAATGAGCCAGCATGATGAGCACCTGTATAATTAAACAATACTGTATAAGAAAACAGTATATACTGTTTCTTTATACAGTAAAGTTATACTGGTGTTTTTTTTATGAACAATTTATTTCTGTGAGTCCGGCCACAGGAATGATTGTGAGCCGGTTTTGAGTATCAAAAGAGCTTGCTTGACCACCCCAGTTTATTCCTGAGTACGTGGTAGTAACTGTAGTCTTCAGGATGGATCAGTCTGAGTACATTCGGACTTGGGTAAATAAGCACTTCGTCGCCGGGAGAGACAGGAAGAGAGACTTGTCCGTCACAGCTGATTTCCTGAGTGCCTCGGTTATCCGGAGAAACCAGCAATTTTATCTGCCGTTTGCTGTCGACAACTAAAGGTCGTGAAGACAGAGTGTGCGGAAACATTGGCACGATTGAAATGGCGTTAAGGCTTGGTGATAGGATAGGACCTCCACCTGACAGAGAATAAGCGGTAGAACCGGTTGGGGTCGAGATAATCAGGCCATCGGAGCGCTGAGAAAAGGCAAAGGTATCATCAATATAGACTTCAAACTCAATCATATGGGCAATTTTTCCCGGATGGAGTACGACTTCGTTCAGTGCGGAGTTCTGGCTGCGGATCTGCCCGTGGCGATACACTTCGGCTTCAAGAAGAAAGCGCTCTTCCTCTATGTAATGACCTTGCAGTACGTTTTCCAGCGAAGAGCAGAAATCTTCCGGATTCAGGTCGGTCAAAAAGCCGAGGTTACCCCGGTTAACACCTATCACTGAAATATCGAAGCGGGAAAGTACCCGTGCGGCACCGAGCATATTGCCGTCACCACCCACGACAATAGCCAGATCGGCTTTTTCGCCGATATCCAGCAGGCTGGTAAAATGTTCGGCTGGAACCTCATCTAGAATGTCTTTCAGCCTTTCGTCGACTAATACCGGGTAGCCTTTCGCGTTCAGCCAGTGAAAGAGATCTTTATGAGTTTGTACCGCTTTTTGGCTGCGCGGCTTTCCTATAACGGCGATGATATTAAACGGCTTGTTCATTCGGTTAGTCCAGTTTGAAACTTTATGCTTGAATCACAAATCTTCGTCCCCATAATAAAGGCAACAAGTTTGAATGTGCGAGTTTTTTATATCAAGTTTAGGTTAATTGTGCGTTATGCAACCGTACTGGCCTGTAAACCGATATAACAGAATGAATCTGAGGTCTGGAGATATCATGAGCAACGAAGAAATCAAGGTAAATGAAGAAGAGCTGAAAAAGCAAGAAGCGCCAGCTGAACAGGAAGCAGAAGAAGTCGAAGCGGAAGCCGTTGGTTCTGATGCTGATATCGACTGGAATGAAGAGAGCGAGCAGGAAATCGAAGAGGCCCAAATCGCCCAGTTAGAAGCGGCCCTTTTGCTAAGTGAAGCCAAAGTGAAAGAACAGCAGGATTCGGTGATCCGAGCGAAAGCGGAAGTGGAAAACATGCGTCGCCGTACCGAGCAGGAAATAGACAAAGCTCGCAAATATGCGCTGAATAAGTTTTCTGAAGAGCTGTTGCCAGTGATTGATAACCTGGAGCGTGCTATTCAGGCGGCAGATGCTGAGAACGAAGCTGTGAAACCTATTCTGGAAGGGGTGGAGCTGACACATAAAACATTTGTTGATGTGGTTGCTAAATTTGGCCTGAAAGAAATTAACCCTGAAGGTGAAGCGTTTAATCCTGAGTATCATCAGGCAATGTCGATTCAGGAAAGCCCGGAGCACGAGCCGAATACAGTGATTTTTGTGATGCAAAAAGGCTATGAACTGAATGGTCGGGTTATTCGCCCTGCAATGGTAATGGTTGCAAAATAGTTCTTAATTTTTAATTGGTTAAAGGGTCGTATCTTTCAGGTTCGGCCTTTTTTAATATCTTATAGATACGAAAGCGAAATTTTTATAACGGTTGCCCCTTGAAAACGCCTGGACAGGCCTTATCTAAAGGGCATACATGAAGCAAACTCTTGCGTTTTATTTTAAGGGGCAGGGTTGAATCTCTGTTCCACATCCCCACATAGGGGATATAGCAAAAAAGAATAGACTGAATTTCGGAGATAATCTGATGGGTAAAATCATTGGTATTGACTTAGGTACTACTAACTCTTGTGTTGCCGTGCTGGACGGTGACAAACCACGCGTAATCGAAAATGCTGAAGGTGAACGCACCACGGCATCGGTTATCGCTTATACCGATGGCGAGACACTGGTTGGTCAACCTGCAAAACGTCAGGCGGTAACTAACCCTGAAAATACGCTGTTCGCGATCAAGCGTCTTATAGGTCGTCGTTTTGAAGACGAGGAAGTTCAGCGTGACATCGAAATCATGCCATTCAAAATTGTTAAGGCTGATAACGGTGATGCTTGGGTTGAAGCTCGCGGCCAGAAAATGGCGGCTCCTCAGGTTTCAGCTGAAGTTCTGAAAAAAATGAAGAAAACAGCTGAAAACTTCTTGGGTGAAGAAGTAACTGGTGCAGTCATTACTGTTCCTGCTTACTTTAATGATGCTCAGCGTCAGGCAACAAAAGATGCTGGTCGTATCGCTGGTCTTGAAGTTAAGCGTATCATCAACGAGCCGACTGCAGCTGCTCTGGCTTATGGTCTGGACAAAGAAGGCGGCGACCGTACTATCGCGGTTTACGACCTTGGTGGTGGTACTTTCGATATCTCTATTATCGAGATTGACGAAGTTGAAGGCGAAAAAACATTTGAAGTACTGGCAACCAACGGTGATACCCACCTTGGTGGTGAAGACTTCGATAACCGTCTGATCAACTATCTGGTAGCTGAATTCAAATCAGACCAGGGTATCGATCTGAAGAACGATCCTCTGGCGATGCAGCGTGTGAAAGAAGCGGCTGAAAAAGCAAAAATCGAACTGTCTTCCGCACAACAGACAGACGTGAACCTGCCATACGTGACTGCGGATGCAACCGGTCCTAAGCACATGAACATTAAAGTGACTCGTGCGAAGCTGGAATCACTGGTAGAAGATCTGGTACAGCGTTCTCTTGACCCGCTAAAAGTCGCTCTTGCAGATGCAGACCTGTCTGTAGGTGATATCACTGACGTCATCTTGGTTGGTGGTCAGACTCGTATGCCTATGGTTCAGGCTAAAGTTGCAGAGTTCTTCGGTAAAGAAGCTCGCCACGATGTAAACCCTGATGAAGCAGTTGCTGTTGGTGCTGCGGTACAAGGTGGTGTACTGGCTGGTGACGTGAAAGACGTACTGCTGCTTGACGTGACGCCACTGTCTCTGGGTATCGAGACTATGGGCGGCGTGATGACTAAACTGGTTGAGAAGAACACAACTATCCCAACCAAAGCGAACCAGGTGTTCTCTACTGCAGAAGACAACCAAAGTGCAGTAACTATCCACGTACTGCAGGGTGAACGTAAGCAAGCGATGTACAACAAATCTCTTGGTCAGTTCAACCTTGAAGGTATTAACCCGGCTCCACGCGGTATGCCTCAGATCGAAGTAACATTCGACCTGGATGCGGATGGTATTCTGCACGTATCTGCAAAAGACAAGCAGACTGGCAAAGAGCAGAAAATCACTATTCAGGCCTCTGGTGGTCTGAACGATGATGAAATCGAAAAAATGGTACAAGAAGCAGAAGCCAATAAAGAAGCGGACAAGAAGTTCGAAGAAATGGTCACTGCCCGTAACCAGGCTGATCAGATGATTCACGGTACACGTAAGCAAATGGAAGAAGCGGGTGACGCTCTGCCGGCTGACGAGAAAGAGAAGATCGAAGCGGCGATTAAAGAGCTGGAAGAAGCGAAGAACGGCGATGACAAAGAAGCTATCGACGCAAAAGTACAGGCTCTGATTTCTGCTTCTCAGAAACTGATGGAAATCGCTCAGCAGAAAGCTCAGGCAGAACAAGCTGCAGGTGGTGCAGATGCCGGTCAACAGCAGTCTCAGGACGATGACGTGGTTGATGCTGAGTTTGAAGAAGTGAAAGACGACGACAAGAAGTAATTTCTTGTCGCTGGAAGGCATGAGTTAAACTTTAACCTCATGTTTTCTGGCTTAAAGAACATTCTTTCTGTTTACCTGCGGGCGTCAGAGTTTCTCTCTCGCCCGCATGTTTGTAGTACAGAGTCCGTCTAGATAATACTATCTGGGTTCAGGTAACCAACTGATTTCTGAGCAGTGATATTATCTAGATCGATATAAAAAATGGAGAAGCAGCGGCTTCTTTTTGGAAGAAATTGGTAGTTGAAAACATGTCAAAACGTGATTTTTACGAAATATTAGGCGTAAGCCGTGATGCATCCGAACGAGATATTAAAAAGGCGTATAAGCGTCTTGCGATGAAATTCCACCCGGACAGAAATCCGGGAGATGAGACGGCTGCGGATAAGTTTAAAGAAGTAAAAGAAGCGTATGAAATCTTAACCGATCCACAGAAAAAAGCGGCTTACGACCAGTATGGTCATGCCGCTTTTGAACAAGGTGGCGGCGGCTTCGGCGGCGGTGGCTTTGGTGGCGGCGGTGCTGATTTCGGCGATATCTTCGGCGATGTTTTTGGCGATATCTTTGGCGGCGGCCGTCGTGGTGGTGGTCATGCCCGTGCCCAGAGAGGGGCCGATTTACGTTACAACATGGATCTTACTCTTGAGGAAGCGGTTCGTGGTTGTGAGAAAGAGATCCAGGTACCAACGCTGGTTGAATGTGATGTCTGCCACGGATCAGGTGCTAAGTCAGGTTCACAGGCGGAAACGTGTCCAACCTGTCATGGTCATGGTCAGGTACAGATGCGTCAGGGATTCTTTGCGGTTCAGCAAACGTGTCCAACCTGTAATGGTAAAGGCCAGATCATTAAAGACCCATGTACGGCTTGTCATGGTCAGGGCCGTAAGCAGAAAACCAAGACTCTTAATGTGAAGATCCCTGCCGGTGTGGATACTGGTGATCGTATTCGTCTTTCCGGTGAAGGTGAAGCCGGGGAGCAGGGAGCACCTGCGGGTGATCTGTATGTTCAGGTTCATGTACGTGAGCACCAGATCTTCGAACGAGATGGCAATAACTTATACTGTGAAGTGCCGGTAAGTTTTGCTCAGGCTGCTCTGGGTGGTGAAGTTGAAGTACCGACTCTTGATGGTCGTGTCAACCTGAAAGTACCTGAAGAAACGCAGACCGGACGTATGTTCCGTATGCGCGGTAAAGGCGTTAAAGGTGTACGTGGTGGTGGTGTTGGCGATCTGATCGTGAAGCTGGTGATAGAGACGCCAGTTAAGCTAAGTTCCCGCCAGAAAGAGCTGCTGAAAGAGTTTGAAGAGAGCTGTGGTGGTGAAAAGGGATCTAAGCACAATAAACATAACCCTAAGTCAGAAGGCTTTTTCAATGGTGTGAAGAAGTTCTTCGATGATCTGACAGGCTAAGAGTCGCCATGAGCCAGCCGCGTCTGGTTTAAGATAATAGCAGTCAATAAGAGACAACAAAGCTGGCCGGGGTTTATCCCAACCGGCTTTTTTATTATGAGCAGTCAGCCCTCTACCAGCAGTGAGCCGGGGATCCCGTTCCTTTGGCATTCAGAGTCATGGTGCCGCAGTCATCGGTGGTCTGTACCCCAACAGGAGTGGCTGTGATGGTATAGGTATTAGTGCTGGTTAGCTTAAATGTATATCTGTTACTGTCTGACTCACATAACGTTGTCGGGCAGTTGGCTCCCAGCAGGCTTAAATTATAACTTCCTGCTGAGGTATAGCTTTCTTCCAGCTTTAGCTGAATCTTCACCATATCCGTAATCGCTTGTGCCCGGTGAGCCTTGAGTACATGTTTGGTATAGCTTGGGTAGGCAATGCTAGACAGGATCGTGATAATGGCAACAACAATCAGGATCTCGAGTAATGTCATTCCTTTACTGATTGTTTTGTATGGCTTGCATAAATTTATTCGAATCATTTCCAGCACTTCCCGTTCTCTTTTTTCGCTATTGTCAGTAACTGATAGCATTGCATCAAGTGTCATTTTTAGGCTGCATTGATTTGCATCAGGATTTGGGAAATGCCTCGCGGGTTTACATTTATTGAAGTATTGATCTCTCTGTTAGTGATGAGTGTGCTGCTGGCAACAGCCGCTCCTGCTTTTGAACGTCTGTATCAGTCTCATCAGGCTAAACGGCTGGCATCTGAATTTCAGGGTTTTTTTGTACAGGCTCGTTCAGAAACGGTGATGCGTAATCAGAACCTTTGGATCCATTATGCCGAGCAAGGGGATAGCCTCAATGGCTGGGTTCTGGCTTTAAGGGGGTCGGAAAGTGCTGTGACTTACGCGAACGCGGCACATAACGCCATTATGGTTAGCCGGGGAGAGGGAGAACTTCTCAGTGTCGGGTGGAATAAGATTGAACTCGACAGAGTCAATGGAAAACCGGCTGGTGCCGGAAATATTACTTTTGCTGTACAAGGGGCTCCGGAAAAGCAGCTGAAAATGATCTTTCATAATGTAACCGGGAGACTAAGAATATGCGGAGGCCATTATGGGTATGATGCCTGTTAGAAATAACAAAAAGAAAGCATTGAACCTTTACACCCGGCAACGAGGCGCGTCTCTGATTGAGTTTATGACGGCAAGTATGTTGAGCCTGATAGCCTTGGCGGCAGTCGGTTCGGTGTTTATTTCCGGTCAGAAACTGGCAGCAGAGAGAAGTAAGCAGCTACTGCTGATGCAAAACCTGTCGGATACCCTGAAGTATGTAAAAGAAGATATTAAGCGTGCCGGGTATCAGAAGAGTGGCGGAGGCAGTGCCATATTGTCCGGGGCGAGCAATGTTATACATACATGGCCAACCGGGTTGAGTTATGTGTATGAAAATCAGGGTGGACAGTTACAGGTGGTTTCCTTCAAACAGAGAGATTCCGGCGGAAAAAAGGTGGTTTCTCTGTGTGAAGATTCGACCTCTCCGGTACTGGTTATCGATAGTTGCTCCGGATATACCTCTATGTTGGATCAACATCAGATTAAACTCATGAAGTTTGAGGTGCAGACTACCCCGTTAGGCAATGGCGTCAGTTCTGCTCTGGTAACGATGACGATATCCGGTCAACTGCGCGGGGATAGCTCAGTGACCAAAACCATGTCTGCCACCATCAAACAGAGGAACTGGCAATGATCAGGCAGAAAGGGGCGATAAGTTTAGTGGTCACCAGCTTACTGATGGTTGTCTCTCTGGCACTATCTGTCGCCAGCTACCGCAGTATTTTTTTCCAGATTAAGCGGGCACAAAATGAGGTGAAATCCCGTCAGGAGCACTGGATAGCGGAAGGTGGGCTTGAGTGCCTGTATGCTCAGGCGCAGACAACGGGGATTCCGTCTGTCCCTGGTAATTGCAATCTGGAATCGGGACTGAACATTACTGTCACAAATGATGGGGCGGGAAAATACCGGGTAGATTCCAAGTATTCTCACGCCCGTATCACTAAACACCTTCAGTATGGTGGGAATTTGGGGACGGGGGCTATTCAGGCCAGTTCTGATCTTTATTTTCATGGTGGCGTGACGGTTTCTACTCCAGATCCCGGGAAGTATACAAATGATGGCTGGGAGTGTGTGGCTGTCCGTTATAAATCACGCTTTCGCCCCGGTGAGACAGTAAATAATCAAGGAGTTATACATGGTTTGTCGCCGTCGGAGAACTTTAATAGTCACAATAAGGATTGTGCATCTGAGCACTTCAGCCAAAATATGGTTAGTCAAGATAAAGAAGATTTTACCAGGGATCCGGATGTCAGCCCGTTTGAAGATTTTTTTGGTGTGAGTGCAGAGAAACATGAGGAGGTCAGAAAAAATGGGAAATTCCATACAGTAAATGGGGGAGTGGTACCCGGAAAACCAAGAAGGCTGGAAAATTGTGGGGAACAATTAACAAACCTGATTAAGAGTGGTGAAAAACATATTTGGGTGGAAGGCGGCTGTGAAATAAAAACCAGCGAATATAAAGCGTTGGTACAGGCAACTCAGGAGGCCGATGGGGTGACTATTGTGGTGCATGACGGCATTCTATCATTAATGGGTAAATCTGCCGACGCGACGAAGTCGGATCGGTTTAAAGGCGTGCTGTTCCATTTTAATCATAACTACACACCGACTAAATCTGACTGGAATGGATTAGATGCCAAGGGGGAGCTGTACCATAATAACCCTGCTATTACGGATTCCAGCTATACCGAAATTGCGGCTTACTACCAGCATGGTTCGTTCTCTTTTTCTGGTGCTCAGTATTTTGATACTCCGGGCCAGTCTTCGATTTTTAATACATCGACTAATTTCAGTTTTGACGGTGATGTGGTAAAAAAGGCCCGGCAAGCACACCGTAAACCAACATGGATCGCGGGGAGCTGGCATGATTTCTAAGCATATGACTTCCAGACAGCGGGGCGTTGGCCTGATAGAAGTTCTGCTGTCGGTAGTGCTGATTTCAGTGGGTGTGGTTGGCTTAATAAAACTACAGGCCTATATGGACAAGAAAGCTGAATTTGCCATTAAAAGCACGGAGGCACTGTACCTGGCAGAGGCAAAGCTGGAGTATTTTCTCAGCCGTTCTCAGGATGGCGCTGATGGCACCATTCAGTTTGATACTATCGGCAGTGGTAGCGAAACGACTGGCGTGTATACGTTAAACTGGACAGTCTCGGAGCCCGGTCTGACCCCTGAACTGAACAGTGCCCTAAAGGTGATTGAAATTTCTGCCAGTTGGAAGAATCGTGAGGCAGAAACAGAAAGCGTGCAGCTTAAGACCATGCTTTCTAAGTTTAGTGAGTTTGATTAGAAGGGCCTGGACTGACGACATACGACGACTCTACAGGCGCTGTATTCTTTTCTGTCTCTCCCCGCTACAATAGCCTCCCTTTTGTTATAACTTGCGGAACCTTGCTGTGATGAAGACCTTTTCCGAACAGGATAAACAGTTTATGCGCCGGGCTATCGAGCTGGCTTCTTTTGCGGAGCAGGAAGGCGAGGTACCAGTTGGCGCGGTATTGGTGAAAGAAGGGAAGATCATTGCGGAAGGGTGGAATCGCTCGATTGGTGACAATGATGCAACGGCTCATGCTGAAATCCAGGTGTTGAGGAAAGCGGGTCAGGAGCTGGAAAACTACCGGCTGCTGGATACGACGTTGTATGTCACATTGGAACCTTGTCCTATGTGTGCGGGTGCATTACTGCACAGCCGGGTTAAGCGTATTGTCTATGGCGCACCGGACTTAAAAGCCGGAGCTGCCGGAACGGTGCTGGACCTGTTTGACAGTCAGGCTGCTTACCACTATGCCGTCGTTGAAGCGGGTCTTCTGGAAACTGAGTGCAGAGAGCAGTTACAGGCCTTTTTTAAGCGCAGACGTAAAGAGAAAAAAGCAGAGAAGCAACAGAAGAAACTTGGGCAGAGTCCGGGTTAACACTGTCAGAAAGCACCGTCTGTTGAGATTAGAGGTATTCAGAATAAGATAAGTTCAGAGGCAAACATCGGCGATGTTTGCCTGTAGGTCGTTCATTATTTGGCGAGCATAAAAGCCCGATTACGCCAGATGATTTTCTTTTTATTGTTGGCTAACATGCGCTTGCGGCGGTTGGTCGAAACCGTTTTCTGTGCCAGGCGCTTAGCCAGTTTCTTTTTGAGGCCATAAGCTCATCCCCCAACTTCATTATTGTAATTAAGGACATGAACTCACCGTTCACGTCCTTATTATCGATATATCAGATTAGCTTATAGAAGGCAACGATTAAGAAGTGATTACTCGGCTTTACTCTCTATGGGCGGTGTGTTCTTTACTTCACTGATGGCCGCAGTGGGTTCTTTGACTATCTCTGTCAGATTCGCCCGGACTACGCCATTATCAGTATTATGGGAGTTCTGAACGGGTTCTGAGCCTTCTTCCTGTGATTCCTCCGAGGAAGAGTTTTGAATAGTCTCAGTAGTTTCTGAGAGAGGCATATCAATGACCTGCAGATCATCGACATTCACTTCGGCTTCTGCGACGGCCTGCTTTTCTACATGGCCAATAATAGACTGGTAGTAACCCCGGATATTTTCGACGTATTTTTTCGCTTCGTCTCCCCGGGCGTAACCATAGCGGGTCTTGCTGTAAAACTGACGACGTTTCAGCAGAGGCAGC
This sequence comes from Vibrio albus, assembly GCF_003144035.1. Lineage (GTDB taxonomy): Bacteria > Pseudomonadota > Gammaproteobacteria > Enterobacterales > Vibrionaceae > Vibrio > Vibrio albus. Next base: position 344,810 of record NZ_QFWT01000002.1, on the reverse strand, counting down.
CGTTCTTTTACGTCCGTCCATGAGTCCGGATCGCCACCCTGCATTTTAGTCAGGCGACGCGCATCCATCATATGCCCGTAGCCGACATTATAGGATGCAAGAGCAAACCACATTTTTTCATGTTCAGAAATAGAATCGGGGACCCGCTCAACAATACTGCTCAGGTATTTTACGCCACCGTGGATCGACTGCTCTGGATCCAGACGGTTTTTAACCCCGACAATTTTCGCTGTTGGCAGGGTCAGCATCATCATACCCCGAACCCCTGTAGGCGATTTTGCCCTTGGGTTCCAGTGCGATTCCTGATAAGAGACAGCGGCAATCAGACGCCAGTCAAATTCCTGAGAATATTGCTTAAACAGAGGTTCCCATTTAGGGAGTTTATCATCCAGAGCACGGATAAATGCCCGGGTATCTACGTAGTCAAAGCTTTCTACGTGGCCAAAGTATTTTTCCTCTAGTTGGGCCAGCTCACCTGATTGTTTGATATTGCCGAAAAACTCAATGAGCAAGGCATACAGAGATTCATCATCTGCCCGGCGGATAAACCAGGAGATAGGCTGGTCTTCTGTAAGCTCAAAGCCTCTGTCCAAATCAGGGTAGAGTCGTTGACTCAGTGCCACTTCTACCGAGTCGGCAACAGTAAAGGCCAGCTCTCCGGTTGAAACCCGCTCCAGAAGATCTTTTACGTCAGCATTGGGATCGGTCTGAAATTCTAAGTCAGGAAATTCTTGCTTCTGCTCTTCCAGTGTATGGATAAAGTGCGAGCCTTTTACAACGGTCAGTTTGTCATCCGTTTCCTGAAGGCGTTTAACCAGTTTTTCCATACTATTAGGACGCCAGCTACCGGTTTTGTATACCATTTGCTGGCTCACATAGTAATAAGCAGGGGTTGCGCGGTATTTTTTCAACCGTTCAGGTGACTGGGAGAGTCCGGCAGCGATGATGTCGATTTCACCTTTTTCCAGCGCAGGGAAAAGCCCCGTCAGATGATAAGCGGGTTTCATTTCCAGTTTGACGCCAAGCTCATCAGCAAAGCGTTTGGCTAAGTCATAGTCCAGCCCGGTAGGGCCATCAGGACCGATATAATAAGCGAGCTGGTTATTGAGTGTCCCGATCCGAAGGACACCGCGTTCACGAACTTTATCCAGTTCACTTTTCGGGTCTGACTCAATTTGGCATCCGGCCAATACAACACCAAACAGGGTCAGAATGACTACCTGATATATCCACCGGGAAAAAATCTTATGCATCTGAGTTTACATCATAAAGCTAATCGACAGTCCCATTTATATCAGAGGGAGAGGAAAGGGCAAAGAACTGTGCAAAAAAACAGTGATTAATTTCCAGTTTCCGACAAATTGTAAAAAATGACGCAAACGGTTGCTTTGGGTGTTACGTCACAAAAAGTTTTCCTCTATAATACGCCCGCAACAAAAGAGGTGAAATTGGTATAAGTTTACAACTGGAGTTTATACCTAGGTATACCCCGTTGAATTTATTCCAATATCACCTTAATCAATTGCATAAGAGACCTAAGCACATGGAAATACTGCGTGGCTCCCCAGCTCTATCTGAGTTTCGAGTTAACAAACTGTTGGAACTTTGTCGTGAACGAAGCCTGCCTGTAACCGATATTTACGCCGAATTTATGCACTTTGCAGACTTGACTGCAGACCTTGATGCGTCTGAGAAGGAAAAGCTCGCGAAGCTGCTGACTTACGGCCCAACCATCGAAGAGCACGAGCCGCAAGGTCTTCTGCTGCTGGTGACTCCTCGCCCGGGTACTATCTCCCCTTGGTCTTCTAAGTCTACTGATATCGCCATCAACTGTGGTCTGGATAAAGTGAAACGTCTTGAGCGTGGTGCCGCTTATTACGTGGAAACATCCGCTGATTTATCAGATGTCCAGTTGTCTGAGCTAAAGGCGATTATCCATGACCGTATGATGGAAAGCGTCTTTACCGATATGAATGAAGCTCAAGCTCTGTTTGCTGTTGCTGAGCCTGCTCCTGTGGCTCATGTCGATATTCTGTCTGGCGGACGTCAAGCGTTGGAAGAAGCTAACCTTTCTCTTGGTCTGGCTCTTGCGGACGATGAAATTGACTATCTGGTGGAAAGTTTCACTAAGATGGGGCGTAACCCGAATGATATCGAGCTGATGATGTTTGCTCAGGCGAACTCAGAGCACTGCCGTCATAAAATTTTCAACGCAGACTGGACCATTGATGGTGCTAAACAGGAAAAATCCCTGTTTAAGATGATTAAGAACACCTTTGAAACGACACCAGATTATGTGTTGTCTGCTTATAAAGATAATGCAGCGGTAATGACTGGTTCAAAAGTGGGCCGTTTCTTCCCGGATCCTGAATCCCGTCAGTATAACTACCACAATGAAGATGCGCATATCCTGATGAAAGTGGAAACGCATAACCACCCGACAGCGATTTCTCCGTGGCCGGGTGCTTCAACGGGGTCTGGCGGTGAAATCCGTGACGAAGGTGCAACAGGTATCGGCGGTAAGCCGAAAGCTGGCTTGGTTGGCTTTACCGTGTCTAACCTGCGTATTCCGAACTTTGAGCAGCCTTGGGAAACCGATTTCGGTAAGCCGGGTCGTATCGTAAACGCATTGGATATTATGCTGGAAGGCCCTCTGGGTGGTGCGGCATTTAATAACGAATTTGGTCGCCCTAACCTGCTGGGTTACTTCCGTACTTATGAAGAGAAAGTGAACTCGCATAACGGCGAAGAGATCCGTGGTTACCACAAGCCGATTATGATCGCTGGTGGTATGGGGAATATCCGTGACGAACACGTACAGAAACGCGAGATCCCGGTAGGCGCGAGCATCATCGTGCTGGGCGGTCCGGCGATGAACATCGGCCTTGGTGGCGGTGCGGCTTCTTCTATGGCGTCTGGTCAGTCTGCGGAAGATCTGGATTTTGCTTCTGTACAGCGTGAAAACCCTGAAATGGAACGTCGTTGTCAGGAAGTTATCGACCGCTGCTGGCAGATGGGTGAAGAGAACCCGATTGCCTTTATCCACGATGTGGGCGCGGGCGGTATTTCTAACGCACTGCCTGAGCTGGTCGATGACGGCGAACGTGGCGGTAAATTCCAGCTGCGTGATGTGCCGAATGATGAGCCGGGCATGAGCCCTCTGGAAATCTGGTGTAACGAATCTCAGGAACGTTACGTTCTGGCGGTAGCACCGGAGAACATGGACGAGTTTGACGCTATCTGTAAGCGTGAACGTGCTCCTTATGCGGTTGTGGGTGTGGCAACAGAAGAACGTCACCTGACTCTGGAAGATTCTCATTTCGATAATACGCCGATTGATATGTCTATGGACATTCTGCTTGGCAAGCCGCCGAAGATGTCTCGTGATGCGGTGACGCTGAAAGCGCAGAACCCAGCCATTGACCGCTCTGGCATTGAAATGAATGAAGCCGTGGATCGCGTACTGCGTCTGCCTGCTGTTGCAGAGAAGACTTTCCTTATCACCATCGGTGACCGTAGCGTGACCGGTCTGGTTGCTCGTGATCAGATGGTCGGTCCATGGCAGGTGCCGGTGGCAAACTGCGCGGTGACAGCGGCAAGTTATGATACTTATCACGGTGAAGCGATGTCGATGGGTGAGCGTACACCTGTTGCACTGCTTGACTTCGGTGCATCTGCCCGCCTGGCGGTTGGTGAATCTCTGACAAACATCGCAGCGACAGAAATTGGTGATATCAAACACATTAAACTGTCTGCAAACTGGATGTCTCCAGCGGGTCACCCGGGTGAAGATGCGGGTCTGTATGAAGCGGTTAAAGCGGTCGGTGAAGAGCTGTGTCCTGCACTTGGCCTGACTATCCCGGTTGGTAAAGACTCCATGTCGATGAAGACCAAGTGGGAAGACGAAGGCGAGCAGAAGGAAGTGACTTCTCCGCTATCACTGATCATCACGGCGTTTGCCCGTGTGGAAGATGTGCGTAAGACAGTAACGCCTCAGCTTCGTACTGACAAAGGTGATTCCAGCCTGATCCTGATTGACCTGGGTAACGGTAAGAATCGTCTGGGAGCAACGGCTCTGGCTCAGGTTTATAAGCAACTGGGTGACAAACCTGCGGATGTGGACAGTGCAGAACAGCTGAAAGGTTTCTATGACGCAGTTCAGGCGCTGGTTAAAGATGATAAGCTGGTGGCTTACCACGATAAAGGCGATGGCGGTCTGCTGGCAGCGCTGGCAGAAATGGCATTTGCCGGTCACTGTGGTGTTCAGGCTGATATTGCAGCTCTGGGTGATGACACTCTGGCGGCTCTGTTTAACGAAGAGCTGGGTGCTGTGGTTCAGGTTCTGAATAGCGATGTCGAAGCGGTACAGGCGACACTGGCTCAATATGGTCTTGCTGAGTGCAGCCACGTAATTGGTGCGGTAGAGCAGTCTGATAAGCTAGTGGTTAAATCCGGAGAGCAGGTTATTGTTGACCGTTCCCGTACTGAGCTACGTACCATCTGGGCAGAAACCACGCATAAGATGCAGGCGCTGCGTGACAACCCTGCGTGTGCGGATCAGGAATTCGAAGCGAAGAAAAACGATGCGGATCCTGGCCTGAACGTAAAACTAAGCTTCGATGTGCATGAAGATGTAGCCGCTCCGTATATCGCGAAAGGGGCTAAGCCTAAGATGGCAATCCTTCGTGAGCAGGGCGTGAACTCTCACGTTGAAATGGCGGCGGCATTTGACCGTGCAGGCTTTGAAGCAACCGATATCCATATGAGTGATATCCTGACTGGTCAGGCTGTTCTTGATGAGTACAACGGTCTGGTAGCTTGTGGCGGCTTCTCATACGGTGACGTACTGGGCGCTGGTGAGGGTTGGGCGAAATCCATCCTGTTCAATGCACAGGCACGTGACCAGTTTGAAGCCTTCTTCAAGCGTGAAGATACTTTCTCTCTTGGTGTTTGTAACGGTTGTCAGATGCTGTCTAATCTGCATGAGCTTATTCCGGGCGCGGATCTGTGGCCACGTTTCGTACGTAACGAATCTGAGCGTTTTGAAGCGCGTTTCAGCCTGGTTGAAGTTCAGAAGTCTGATTCTGTCTTCTTTAATGGCATGGAAGGCTCTCGTATGCCGATTGCAGTTTCTCACGGTGAAGGTCGTGTGGAAGTGCGTGATGATGCTCATCTGGCTGCTATCGAAGCATCCGGTACGGTTGCGGTACGTTATGTGGATAATATGGGTAACCCGACTCAGCAGTATCCGAATAACCCGAACGGTTCACCAAATGCGATTACCGGTCTGACAACCAAAGATGGCCGTGTAACCATTATGATGCCTCACCCGGAACGTGTATTCCGTACAGTAGCTAACTCTTGGGCTCCGGATGCATGGGGTGAAGATTCAGCGTGGATGCGTATGTTCCGCAACGCTAGGGTTAATGTGGGATAATTAGAGACTAGTAATAGGGCACGGTAACGTGCCCTTGAAAGTTTATTGTTATTCTTAAACCATCGTTATTCCTTAATTGATCGTCATTCCTGCGAAGGCAGGAATCTTGTCAACTTGGGGATAATGGTTAAGTAGATCCCTGCCTTCGCAGGGATGACGAATGAATGAAGTGCTTGTGATTGGGATGAGGGGGCTTTTTCTGAATTCTGAAAGCAAAGCGCTCTGTATTCTTGATATAAAAAAGCCTGCTAACTTCACCAGTTAGCAGGCTTTCTCTTTTATAGTTTCTAGTTTCTAGTTTCTAGTTTCTAGTTTCTAGCTTCTAGCTTCTAGAAGCGTAGCGATCTAATCTCTTATTTCTTCTCCGGAATATTCTCCAGAATTGCCTGCATCTGTTCCCAGTACAGAGCAACGGTGTCGATCTTCACTTTTTCATCCGGTGAGTGTGGGAACTTGATCGTCGGGCCGAATGACACCATATCCATGTCAGGATATGGATTCTTGAACAGGCCGCACTCCAGGCCGGCGTGGATCACCATGATATTAGGCTTATTGCCGTACAGTTTTTCATAGGTATCACGGAAAATGTGCATGATCTCTGAATCCGAATCCGGCTTCCAGCCCGGGTAAGCACCTTTCGACTCAATAGAGGCTCCGGCCAGCTCAGCAACAGAACCCAGCATCTCCTGAACCTGAATACGGCCTGAGTCGATGAGAGAACGGATTAGGCAGCGTACTGAGATCTGGTTTTCTTCAGTCTGGATAACACCCACATTCAAAGAGGTTTCAACCACGCCTTCAATGTCATCACTCATTCGGATCACGCCATTCGGGCAGGCATTCAGAGCGGCAATAAACCGGGCTTGTTCTGCCTGAGCAAATGGAGCCTGGGTGCTTTCACTCACTTCGTAGAAGGCAATAATATCGGTTTCGATACGGCTAAGCTCAGACTTGATCATCTCTGCGTATTGATCGAACTGCTCGTGTAGCTGACCTTCGTTTTCTGTTGGTACCGCGACAGTAGCAAAGGCTTCTCGTGGTATGGCATTACGCAGAGTACCACCACGGAAATCGATCAGACGCAGGCCCAGCTCCTGTGCATGACTGGCGAGAAAGCGCGCCAGCAGTTTGTTGGCATTACCTCGTCCTGTGTGAATATCACAGCCGGAATGTCCGCCTTTCAGTCCTTTCAGAGTCAACTGGCGGGTGGAGTATCCGGCTGGAAGCACTTCACGCTGCATGGTAAAGGTCATGGTAGTATCAATACCACCAGCACAGCCCATATACACTTCACCTTCCTGTTCGGAGTCGGTATTCAGCAGAATATCACCATCCAGCCAGCCCTTTTCCAGGCCAAAAGCACCTGTCATGCCTGCTTCTTCATTGATAGTCAGAAGTACTTCAAGGGGGCCGTGCTTGATATCGTCAGAGGCCAGAACCGCCAGGCATGAAGCCATACCTATACCATTGTCAGCCCCCAGAGTCGTCCCTTTTGCTGTTACCCATTCACCATCAATGTATGCCTGGATAGGATCGGTGCTGAAATTATGGTCTGTGTCTTCATTTTTCTGCGGAACCATATCCATGTGTGCCTGGAGTACAACACCCTTACGGTTTTCCATGCCTTCAGTAGCCGGTTTTTTTATGAAGATATTTCCCGTTTGATCCCGTTTTACATCTAAGCCCTGTTCGGTAGCCCAGTTAACAATGAAGGATGCTAAGGCTTCTTCTTCATAAGAAGGGTGGGGAATTGAACAAATGAGGTCAAAAAATTGCCATAGGACCTGAGGGGAAAGGGAACTGATTTGTGAGTGATGTTTGGTCACAGGAAAAACTCCTTTTTTGTTATTTTTACTCAGATGTTAACTCTGTATTGATTTATTTTTCTGGTTTAAATAACTGTGTTATCTGTTTGGTCATAGTGTTGTTTATCATAACACCAGATTAAATCTAGCAGAAGTGGCTAAAATTTAGGGTGTGAAGTCAGTAATTATTGTTTTTGTAATTTAATTACTTTAAATGTGGTTTTTTAAGGTTGAAAAGAAAAAGTGTGATTTAGATCACTTTAGCTGTTGTAATAAAATTTCAAGGTGGTATATTTATAACCAAGTCAGCGCAACACCTAATCCAGCGTAATTTTGGATAACGGTTGCTGAAGTGTTTCTGAAAATCTGGGTTGTAACGTCTGTTTACATCTGGGATTTTTACCACCCTACATGTTTTGGTTGTTAATCTAGGTTGTAAGTGATTGATTGCTGAATGTGTGATTTGAACTTTGTGTTCACCCTAATGTTATTGGAAATTTATTACAGCTTAAGGCTGTTTTTATTCTCCCGCTGCTCAAATTGAGTAGCGGTTTTTTATTTCTGGTTGATGTAATCCATTGCATTTGTGTTGTGTTCTCTGCTTTTAAACTGAATTATTGGTTTGAGTGGCATTTTTTTATGTTTACCTGTATTAAATTAGGGTGAAAGCAGTGGTTTTATTATTATGTGATTAAAACTTAATCATTTTTATGTCTTGTATTTTCCTTTGTAAATCATGTCTTTATTTTTGTGGTTTCAGTAATGTTAAGTGAATGTTTATGTTTTTTACCATTCTAATTGTCTGGTGAGGCTTTTTGATGGTGGAATTTGCCTTTTGATAACTTTATAATTCGCGCAATCGTTTACTTGTTGTTTTCTTTTTGAACTAAATGTTAGGACATCACGATGCTGGAAAAACTATTCAAACTGAGTGAGAACGGTACGGACGTTCGCACTGAGGTTATTGCCGGTGTAACCACATTCCTTACAATGGCTTACATCATCTTCGTTAACCCCGCTATTCTGTCTGCTACAGGCATGGATAAAGGGGCTATTTTTGTTGCAACCTGCCTTGCGGCGGCGATTGGCTGTTTTATTATGGGCTTTGTCGCTAATTACCCTATCGCACAGGCTCCGGGTATGGGGCTAAACGCCTTCTTCACCTATTCTGTCGTGCTTGGTATGGGTCATACCTGGCAGGTCGCACTGGCGGCAGTATTCTGTTCTGGTGTACTGTTTATCCTGCTAAGCCTTTTCCGGATTCGTGAATGGATCATCAATTCTATTCCTATGGCTCTGCGTACAGGGATCTCTGCGGGTATTGGTCTGTTTCTGGCATTTATCGCTCTGCAAGGTGCTGGTATCGTCGGTGACAACCCAGCAACACTGGTTTCTCTGGGCGACATGACTAACCTGCATGCCGTTCTTGCTGCTGTTGGCTTCTTCCTGACGGTTGCTCTGGTTACTCATGGTTTCAAAGCGGCAGTAATGATTGCTATTCTGGCGATCACTGCTTTGGGTATCATTTTTGGTGATGTTCAATACCACGGTATTCTGTCTACTCCGCCAAGCATTGCGCCTACTTTCATGCAGCTGGATTTCTCCGCTGTTTTTGAAGTGGGTATGATCTCCGTTGTGTTTGCATTCCTGTTTGTTGATCTGTTTGACACTGCCGGTACTCTGGTTGGTGTGGCAACCAAAGCAAATCTTATCAAAGAAGATGGCAAGATCCCTCGCCTGAATCGTGCGTTGCTGGCTGACTCAACTGCAACAGCGGTTGGTGCTCTTCTGGGTACGTCAAATACAACCTCTTACGTTGAAAGTACTGCTGGTGTCGCCTGTGGTGGCCGTACTGGTTTAACCGCAGTCGTTGTTGGCATTTTGTTCCTACTTGCATTATTCTTCTCGCCACTTGCAGGTATGATCCCAGCCTATGCAACATCTGGTGCGCTGTTCTATGTCGCGATTCTGATGATGTCTGGTCTGGTGGCTATCGACTGGCGTGATCTGACAGAAGCTGCGCCGGTTGCCGTCGTGTGTCTGTTAATGCCTCTGACTTACTCAATTGCAGATGGTATTGCACTAGGCTTTATCTCTTATGCCGCGATTAAGGCTCTGAGTGGTAAAGGCCGTCAGGTACCGGTTGGTGTTTGGGTTCTTGCTGCTATTTTTGCACTGAAATTTGCATTCGCTTAATTGCGAATGTATTAGGTCGAACAGGTTTTATATTATGAGTAATAAATTCATCATCACTTGGGACAATATGCAAAGATATTGTCGTCAATTAGCGGAACGCCAAATGCCAGCAGAGCAGTGGAAAGGAATTATTGGCGTAAGTCGTGGAGGACTGGTTCCGGCAGCAATTCTGGCTCGTGAGTTGGGTATTCGTTATGTCGATACCGTTTGTATCTCGAGTTATGACCACGACCATCAACGCGAAATGACCGTGCTTAAAGCGGCAGAAGGTGATGGTGAAGGCTTCCTGATTGTGGATGACTTGGTCGACAGCGGTGAAACGGCCCGAAAAATTCGGGAAATGTATCCGAAAGCGAAGTTCGTGACCGTATGTGCTAAGCCTGCTGGTGCTGATCTTGTTGACGAATATATTGTTGATATTCCTCAGGATACCTGGATTGAACAACCTTGGGATATGGCGTTAACATTTGTTGACCCTGTTAATAAGCAATAAGCTTTTTGTCACAAATGACACAACCGCCACAAAATAAAAAAATGACCCGACGATGGGTCATTTTTTTTATATGATAGGGAGAGTATTCTCAAAAAAATGGTTGGTTATGTCTGATACAAAAAGCAAAAATCTCTCGGAAACCTTGTTTAAGACTCACAAGCAGGCCAAAGAAACCTCTCAGCTAACCAAGTACCTGCCCAGTAGTGTAACGTTACTGGAGGAAAAAAGAGAACGGGAAGACTACTCCTGGTACCGGAACCTGCGCCGGTATCACTGGATCTGGCAGGGGATGGATCCGATAGAGCTGGAAAGAGTTCTGGCAAAAATAGCCTCTTCCCCTAACTCTCGCTCTGAAGATCAGTGGCTGGATACCGTTATAGGTTATCGATCCGGCAATTGGGCCTATGAGTGGACCGCTCTTGGTATGGAGCATCAGAAACAGGCGGCTGGGCTGAAGGGGGATGAAGCGGCCAATGAATACGCGTATGCCAGTTTGTGCTTTGGGCTGGCCGGGTATCCGCACCTGAAAAATGACAATTTAGCCAGTCAGGCTCAGGTGTTAGCCAGTAACGCCTATGACGAGGTAATCAAGCATAGCAGTTATGTAATTAAGCAGATCGACTTTCCTTTTCAGGGTAAGAAAATTCATACCTATCTCCACCTCCCGCACACCGAAGAACCGCTTCCTGTTGTGGTGGTTGGTGCCGGCCTGGACAGTTTGCACAGTGATTTATGGAAACTGTTTCGTGACTATCTGGCCCCCAATAATATTGCCATGCTGATTCTTGATATGCCTTCTATTGGTCACAGTGCACACTGGACTTTGACCGAAAACAGCTGCTCACTGCACCGTGCGGTTTTAGAACAGTTACCTGACTTGCCCTGGGTTGATCATCACAGGGTTGGGCTGCTTGGTTACCGGTTCGGTGGAAATGCCATGGTGCGTCTATCCTTTATGGAGCAGAGTAAAGTCAAAGCGTGTGTTGCGATTGGTGCGCCTATCCATGATTACTTTTCTACAGCGGAAAGAATAAAACGCGCTTCTAAAATGTATCTGGATGTGCTGGCCTCCCGGCTGGGCAAAAGAACCGTGGATTTAAACAGTTTTGCCGGACAGCTGAATGCCTGGTCCTTAAAGTCTCAAGGCTTCTTCTCTGGTCGGAAAACGAAGGTACCTATTTTAGCGGTCTCGTTAGAAGGGGATCCTATCTCCCCTTATTCGGATAATCAGTTGGTCGCGATGTTTAGTCATGGTGGTAAAGCGAAGCAAATTTCGGCCCGCTCTATTTCAGTTGGGTATGAGCAGGCTCTGGATTTAGCTGTAAAATGGCTTCAGGAGGAATTAAGTTGATGACTTTTGTTTCTTTTTGGTTAAAGATAGAACATCTGAGTTACAAATTAGAAACTTAGATTTCATATTCTAAAAAGAAACGGAGACAATTATGACGGAAGTGACGGCTTGTCCCACGCATTTTAGATTGCTGTCTGCGCTAAGAGCTATCGGACCTTATCTGAGAGAAAAAGATTCAGAGGATGGTCAGTATCTATTCGATTGTTTGTCAGTCTGTGTGGATGACAAAAAATCACCGGAAGAGCGCGAGTTTTGGGGGTGGTGGATGGAACTCGAATCCTGTATTGAGGATGAAATAACCCAGAGCTTTACCGCGAACTTTAAGAAAGGGTTATACAATTATTCTGGATGTTGGGAAGCGAAAACTATTCCGGAAGCGGCACAAAAAGAAGTTGCACGAACTCAGAGTGAGTTTATGCAAAAACTCTCTAAGGTCCTGGAAGAGCGCTTTAGTTTAGAGTTCTGCCTGCATGAAGAATCGGCAGAATTTGTGTAATCTTCTTCGCTAAATGCAAAAAAGGCGCTTTAAGCGCCTTTTCCTCTTGTGCAATCTTCTGATGATTGCTAAAACATCATATCTCCTTTTATCCATCTACTTTTTTAATTTTATTCTGATTAGCATGACTACAAACCACAACGGGAATGTTTCCACTACGAAGACCATTGTAGTGAAACTGGGTACAAGTGTACTGACAGGCGGCACTATACATTTGGATCGGGCTCATATGGTTGAGCTGGTTCGCCAGTGTGCAGAGCTGAAAAAACAGGGCCATTCAGTGGTTATTGTCTCTTCCGGTGCGATGGCCGCAGGAAGAGAGCACTTAGATTACCCCGAACTTCCCAAATCGATGGCAAGCCGACAGCTGTTGGCGGCGGTTGGCCAGAGTCAGCTTATTCAGGCATGGGAATCGCTGTTTTCCATTTATGGTATGAAAATCGGTCAAATGCTTCTTACCCGGGCGGATCTGGAAGACCGGGAGCGTTTTCTGAATGCCCGGGATACCATCAATGCCTTAGTCGAAAACGATATTATTCCGGTCGTGAATGAAAACGATGCTGTCGCGACCTCCGAAATTAAAGTGGGCGATAACGATAATCTGTCAGCCTTAGTTGGGATCCTTTGTGGTGCAGATAAGTTGCTGCTGCTGACTGATCAGCCAGGTTTGTTTACGGCCGATCCTCGTAATAACCCAGATGCGGAATTGATTCGTGAAGTAAGAACGATTGATGCCACCTTACGTAAAATTGCTGGCGGAAGCGGAACAACGCTTGGAACCGGAGGCATGGCGACCAAGCTACAAGCGGCAGATATTGCCCGACGGGCCGGTATTGAAGTGATTATTGCGGCGGGCAGCGCCAGGAATGTCATTGCAGACTCGGTTGGTGAGCAGCCACCTGGCACCCGTTTCTTACCATTAGAGGAAGCGTTGGAGAATCGTAAACGCTGGATCTTAGCCGGACCAATGGCTTCCGGTGATATCATCATTGACGATGGGGCGGTAAGAGCGGTTGTTGAACGAGGCAGTAGTCTGTTAGCAAAAGGGGTGACAGAGGTGTCCGGACATTTCGGTCGTGGAGAAGTGGCAAGAGTCCGGAACCAGGAAGGCAAGCTGATAGCCAAAGGTATTGTCAGCTATTCCAGCGTTGACTTAGCAAAAATTACCGGCAAACACAGCAAAGATATCGGTACCATTCTGGGGTATGAATACGGCGCTGAAGTGATGCACCGGGATGATTTAGTTGTAATTCAAGAATAGGGAATGAGAAATGGAATTGATTCAAATGGGAAAGGCGGCTAAAGAGGCCGCTTTCCACCTGGCAACCGCGTCGACAGCACAAAAAAATAAAGCTTTAGCTATCATTGCTGATGAACTGGAAGCCAATGCAGACGTTATTCTGGCAGCTAATGCGCAAGATATAGAAAAGGGCAGAGAAGCGGGGCTTGGCGAAGCTTTGCTTGATCGCCTGCTGCTGAATGAAGAGAGACTGAAAGGCATAGCAAATGACGTACGCAACGTCATCAACCTGAATGACCCGGTAGGCAGTGAACTGGACAGCAAAGTGCTGGAAAATGGTATGTCACTTTCCCGCCGCCGTGTGCCGCTGGGTGTGGTAGGCGTTATTTATGAAGCCCGTCCGAACGTAACTATTGATATTGCAGCGCTATGCCTGAAAACGGGTAATGCGAGTATTTTGCGTGGTGGTAAAGAAACGTTCTTCTCCAATATGGAGCTGGTTAAAGTGATTCAGTCTGCGCTGGAAAAAGCCGAGCTTCCAGCCGCTTCCGTACAGTATATCGAGAAGCCGGATCGCGAACTGGTATCTCAGTTGCTTAAGCTGGATGACTATGTGGACATGATTATTCCGCGCGGTGGTGCCGGGCTGCACAAAATGTGTAAAGAGAACAGCACCATTCCTGTGATCATCGGTGGTTTCGGTATCAGTCATATCTTTGTTGATGAGAGTGCTGACCTGGAAAAATCAGTCGATGTTGTAGAGAACTCCAAGGTACAGCGTCCGTCTGCCTGTAACTCTCTGGATACCCTGCTGGTGCATGAAGCGGTTGCTGCGGAATTTTTGCCTATGCTGGCAGAGCGCCTGAACGAGCGGGTTGCTTTTGTCGCTGAGCCTAAAGCAAAGGCTCTGCTGGGGAATGCCAAAGAATTGCGTGATGCAAAAGAAGGTGACTTCGATACAGAATGGCTAGCTTATACGTTAGGCGTAAAAGTTGTTGCTGATGTGGAAGAAGCCATTGAGCACATGCATGTGCATAATGCCAGCCACTCAGATGCCATCATGACGAACAGTCTGCAGAATTCAGAGCGTTTTATTAATTCGGTTGGCTCAGCGGCTGTGTATGTGAATGCATCGACTCGCTTTACCGATGGTGCTCAGTTTGGTCTGGGGGCCGAAGTGGCCGTTTCTACTCAGAAACTGCATGCACGAGGCCCGATGGGGTTGGAAGAGCTCACCAGTTATAAGTGGGTTGGCAAGGCAAACTATTTACCAAGAGCATAATCATCCGGAGGTGACATGCATTGTCCATTTTGTTCTGAAAAAGACACAAAGGTCATCGATTCCAGACTGGTCGCAGACGGGCATCAGGTTCGCCGCCGCCGTCAGTGTCTGGCTTGTAACGAACGGTTTACTACATTCGAAACGGCGGAACTGGTCATGCCGAAAGTGATCAAGTCTAATGGCAGCCGGGAACCGTTTAATGAAGACAAAATGGTAGGTGGTATGCAGCGGGCGCTGGAAAGGCGTCCGGTTAGCGCCGATGCGGTCGAACTGGCCATCAGTAATATCAAATCTCAGCTGCGTGCGACGGGCGAAAGAGAGGTGCCGAGCGATCTGATTGGTAACCTCGTGATGGATCAGTTGAAGGAACTGGATAAAGTGGCGTATATCCGGTTTGCTTCTGTTTATCGTTCCTTTGAAGATATTCGAGAGTTTGGTGAAGAGATCGCCAGGCTGGAAGATTAAAGGCGTGACGATGGAAGACAGAGAGCACCCGTTTACTTCTTTTGATTATCAGATGATGTCCCGGGCGATTAAGCTCGCCCGGCAAGGCATCTATACCACGGCTCCCAATCCTAATGTGGGTTGTGTGATCGCTAAAGACGGCGAAATAATCGGCGAAGGCTTTCATTTCCGGGCGGGGGAACCACATGCTGAAGTGCATGCGCTTCGGGCGGCAGCAGGTAATACTGCCGGAGCAACGGCGTATGTGACTCTTGAGCCCTGTTCTCACTACGGAAGAACCCCCCCTTGTGCCGAAGCCCTGATAAAATCTCAGGTGACAAGGGTAGTGTGCGCCATGCAGGATCCTAACCCTCAGGTAGCAGGAAGAGGGATCCGAATGCTACAAGAGGCGGGTATTGAGGTTCAGGTTGGCCTGTTAGAACAGGATGCCAAAGCATTAAACCCGGCCTTTATCAAACGCATGCAAACAGGCATGCCGTTTGTGCAGCTGAAAATGGCAGCCAGTCTGGATGGTCGAACGGCTCTGAAAAACGGTGTCTCACAGTGGATTACGTCACCTCAGGCCAGGCAGGATGTACAGGTTTATCGTGCACAGGCCGGTGCTATTCTCTCCTCATCGAAAACCGTTCTGGATGACAACGCCTCGCTTGCTGTACGCTGGGATGAACTGCCAGGTGCATTAAAGCAGAACTATCCTGAACAGGAGCTTCGGCAGCCTGCAAGAGTGATTCTGGATCGTCAGCAGCAGCTCACCTCTGATCTGCGCTTGTATCAGTCCGGAGGAAAGGTTATCCGGATCTTTGGTGAAAACCAATCTACGGACTGTGGTGGAGCGGATATTCAGGTTCCATTGACTGAAAGTGGTCATTTGGACCTGTATCAGGTTCTGCATAAGCTGGCAACCGAGCACAATATTAACCATGTCTGGGTTGAGGCCGGAGCCACACTCGCTGCAAGTTTTATCGAACAGGCGCTGGTGGATGAACTGATTGTTTATATGGCCCCTAAACTGATGGGAGCCGACGGGCAAGGAGTCGTCAACCTGCTTGGTCTGGAGAGTATGGACCAGGCGATCAATCTGAACATCAGAGATGTCCGTATGGTTGGTCCTGATATTCGCCTGGTTGCTGACATAAAGAAAAACGCACAGATAAAGAAAGAGTAAGCGATGTTTACAGGAATTATTGAAGCGGTAGGCACGCTTACCGCAATTACGCCGAAAGGCGAAGATATCTCTATTACCGTTGAGACCGGCAAACTGGATATGAGCGATGTAAAGCTCGGAGACAGTATCGCCACGAATGGTGTGTGTCTGACGGTTGTTGCATTCGGAGCGAA
This sequence comes from Vibrio albus, assembly GCF_003144035.1. Classification (GTDB taxonomy): domain Bacteria; phylum Pseudomonadota; class Gammaproteobacteria; order Enterobacterales; family Vibrionaceae; genus Vibrio; species Vibrio albus. Next base: position 328,707 of record NZ_QFWT01000002.1, on the reverse strand, counting down.
TAGTTACACCGCTGACCTGTCTCTGGAAACCTTGAAAATGACCGGGTTTGCCCAATATAAAGCAGGAGACAGAGTCAATCTGGAAAAAGCCATGTTGCCAAGTACTCGCTTTGGCGGACACATTGTGTCTGGTCATGTGGATGGTGTCGGCGAGATTATTGAGCGTAATCAGGTCGGTCGTGCGGTTGAATTCTGGGTGAAAATGCCTGAAGATCTTGTTCGTTATGTGGCACAAAAAGGCTCCATTACCGTGGATGGCATCAGCCTGACGGTGAACGGATTACGCAAAGATGCCTTTAAGCTCACTATCGTACCGCATACTTCAGAGGAAACGACAATGGACCAATTCCAGGTTGGGCGTAAAGTGAATCTGGAAGTCGACGTACTGGCCCGCTATCTGGAGCGCCTTCTACAAGGGAATCAGGAAGCGTCAGGGTCAGAATCCGGACTGACGATGGAATTTCTACAGCAGAACGGCTTTGCTTAATCGTTCTGAATCAATGAATCAATACCGGGAGGCAGTAGTCAGGTTAACAGTGGCTCCCGAACAACAGGAAAGAGATGTCATGGCAATTAGTACTCCGCAGGAAATTATCGAAGATATTCGCTTAGGTAAAATGGTCGTTCTGATGGACGATGAAGATCGTGAAAATGAAGGCGATATTATTATGGCTGCCGAAAAAGTCACGCCGGACGCGATCAACTTTATGGCGAAGTACGGCCGAGGGCTTATTTGCCTGACCATGACCAAAGAGCGTTGTGAAAATCTGGGCCTGCCACCAATGGTGGAAGATAATAATGCTCAGTTTACCACCGCGTTTACGGTTTCTATTGAGGCCGCTGAAGGCGTCACCACTGGGATATCTGCTGCCGATCGGGCAACCACGGTTCTGGCTGCGGTGGCTAAGGATGCGAAAGCTTCTGATTTGGTTCAGCCCGGGCATATTTTCCCGCTATCAGCACAGGATGGTGGCGTTCTGACCCGTGCCGGGCATACGGAAGCCGGATGTGATCTGGCCCGCCTTGCTGGTCTGGAACCCGCTTCAGTGATTGTCGAAGTACTGAATGACGATGGTACCATGGCTCGTCGCCCTGATCTGGAAACCTTTGCCGAAGAGCACGGCATTAAACTGGGCACGATTGCGGATCTGATTGAGTATCGAAACAATACCGAAACCACCATCGAACGGGTTGCTGAATGTAAATTGCCGACTGAGTTTGGTGAGTTTGATTTGGTGACCTACCGCGATACGATTGATAACCAGATCCATTATGCCCTGCGTAAAGGTGAAATAACCGATGAGCCTTGTCTGGTTCGGGTTCACCTGCATGATGTCTTTACCGATGTGTTGCGTTCTAACCGAAATACTGAGCGCAGCTGGACATTGGATACGGCAATGAAACGTATCGGCAGCGAAGGCGGTGTAATGATCATTCTGGGTAACGAAGAGTCTACGGAACTGCTTATCCATCGTGTTAAAGCCTTTGAGCAGCAGGATAAAGGTGAAGCTCCGGCAATGGCGAAGAAACAGGGAACGTCTCGTCGTGTTGGTGTCGGCTCTCAGATTCTGGCGGATCTTGGCGTCAAACGAATGAAGCTACTGTCCTCTGCCTCTAAACGTTATCATGCTCTGTCCGGTTTCGGACTGGATGTCGTGGAATACATCAGCGAGTAGGGCTACACCTCTACATATCGAATCTCATTATCAGCGCCGGTTTTTAGCTCGTACTTTTTCTAGATATACCTCACAGTATTGTGCTAGAATCCGGCGATTCTCACTTGATGAACATAGTTATAAGGAAATCTTATGAAAGTGATAGAAGGCGGATACCCTGCACCTAATGCAAAAGTAGCGATCGTTATTTCTCGTTTTAACAGCTTTATTAACGAAAGCCTGCTGTCTGGTGCTATTGATACCCTGAAACGTCACGGTCAGATTGCTGAAGACAACATCACAGTGGTCCGCTGTCCGGGTGCAGTTGAGTTACCTTTGGTTGCTCAGCGTGTTGCGAAAACTGAAAAGTTTGACGCTATCGTTTCTCTGGGAAGCGTTATCCGTGGTGGTACGCCACACTTTGACTATGTTTGCAGTGAAATGAATAAAGGTCTGGCACAAGTGTCTCTGGAATTCAGTATTCCGGTGGCCTTTGGTGTGCTGACTGTTGATACAATCGATCAAGCTATTGAACGCGCAGGAACCAAGGCTGGTAATAAAGGTGCAGAGGCTGCACTGAGCGCACTTGAGATGATTAATGTTCTTTCTGAATTAGATTCCTAATGGGGGCCAGTGTGAAACCAGCCGCACGTCGTAATGCACGTCAGTTTGCTCTGCAAGCAATTTATTCATGGCAAATTACTAAAGAGAATGTTGCCACTATCGAACAGCAGTTTTTGTCAGGTGGTAAGTATGATGAAGAAGAGCATCATGCCTTAGAACCTTCTCTGGCAACACCAGAAACTGATGTCGATTATTTTCGTGACCTGCTGACCGGCGTTGTACTTAGCCACACTGAACTGGATAGTAAGTTACGCCCGTACCTGTCCCGTCCAATGCAGGATCTGGATATGATGGAACTGGCTCTGCTGCGCATGGCTATGTACGAAATGACTCGCCGTGATGATGTCCCTTACAAAGTGGTCATCAATGAAGCCATTGAGCTGGCTAAGGTGTTTGCTGCTGAAGACAGTCACAAATTCGTGAATGGTGTACTGGATAAAGCCGCGCCTCATGTGCGTAAAAAGTAACTGAATAATGATTAGAAAAGGTCGGCAATTGCTGGCCTTTTTTGTTCTATCTATTCCCAAATTTAATTATTCCTAAGTTTATAAAATTAATATGCCCGGTGAATTCAACCTTATTGAAAAATACCTTGCTAACCGCCAGAACCAGCGCAAAGATGTCGATCTGGCTCTGGGGGATGACTGCGCGTTAGTGCAGCCGCCAGAAAATGCCAGAATTGCAATCAGTACAGATACCCTGGTCGCCGGAACGCATTTTCTTCCGGATGCGAAACCTGAATGGGTTGCCCACAAAGCACTGGCTTCGAATTTAAGTGACTTAGCGGCCATGGGGGCAACACCTGCATGGGTATCCATGGCATTGACGATGCCTGAGCCGGATGAGTCCTGGCTGGAGCCGTTCTGCGATTCATTTTTTGCACTGGCTGATTACTACAGTGTGCAATTGATTGGTGGTGACACCACCAAAGGCCCTTTGAGTATTACTTTGACTGTGCAGGGGTTTGTTCCCCGTGACAGAGCGTTATGCCGCGATGGGGCAAAGGTCGGCGACTGGATTTATGTGACCGGAAACCTTGGAGAAAGCAAAGCCGGGCTGGATGTTATTCTCGACCAGAGTAACCGGGACAAGCCGTTTGCCGATAAGCTGGAACAGCGTCACTATATGTCGACACCGAGGATCCTCGCGGGTCAGTCTCTGCTGAATCTGGCTTCTGCTTGCGTGGATATTTCGGATGGTTTGCTGGCCGATCTTTCACATATTCTTCATCGTTCAGATGTCGGTGCTGTACTCAATATTGACGCCTTACCGGTTTCTGAAGCGCTGACGGCGTTCTGCGGTAGCCATGAACAGGCCCTGAAATATGCTCTCACCAGCGGCGAAGAGTATGAGTTATGCTTTACCGTGCCGGAAGCTTATAAAAACATGCTGGAAGGGGCGCTGGCTCATACCGGTACTCAGATTACCTGCATTGGTCAGATCCGCAGTGGTAATACGCTGGAGCTTCTGGAAGATGGTGAGAAAATAAGTGACGATCAGCAGCTGCGATGGCTGGCTGAGGGATATGAACATTTTAAGGGTTAAAGGACTGTCATGAATAATCCGGTAGAAAAGCTCTCTCTGAGTAATATCTGGCACCTTCTGGCGACCGGATTTGGCAGTGGTCTGTCACCGGTGGCTCCGGGTACCTTCGGCACCTTAGCGGCGATTCCGTTTTACCTGCTGTTGGTTCAGCTACCGTTACCTGCCTACATGGCTGTTGTGATCGTATCCTGTGTGGTAGGGATTAAGATCTGTCAGGAAGCGACCGATGCCATGGGTGTGCATGATCATGGCTCGATAGTGTGGGATGAGTTTGCCGGTTTATGGATCACCATGAGCGTGATTCCGGCCCTGAACCTGGACCCTTATGAGTGGAAATGGATCATCGGTGGCTTTTTGCTGTTCCGTCTGTTCGACATTATCAAACCCTGGCCAATTGGCTGGGTGGATAGAAGAGTTCACGGCGGTTTAGGTATTATGGCCGACGATATTCTGGCCGGGATGATGGGCGCGGTGGTGCTGTGGGGCATCGTTAAATTTTTCTAGAGACTAGACCGCTTCGCTGCTAGAAACTATAAAACCCAATAAATTTATTCATAAAGATTATTATTGGGTTTCTGTATTCTCAAAGCGAAGCGCTCTGTAACCTCTCTAGTCTCTAGTCTCTAGTCTCTAGTCTCTAGCCCAGATATTCCCGAACCGCTTGCTCAATACCCTCTGCATCCAGCCCAAGCTCAGCCAGAATTTCTTGCTGTGTGCCTTGCGGGACAAACTTATCCGGCAGGCCCAGATTCAGTACCGGCTTAATCAGCTTTTCCTGCATCATAAACTCAACGACACCACTACCAGCACCGCCTGCTGTCACGTTTTCTTCCAGAGTGACCAGAACATCATGGTTTGCAGCCAGTTCCCGGATAAGAGCTTCATCCAGAGGCTTAACAAAGCGCATATCCGCAACGGTGGCATCAAGTTTTTCAGCGGCGTTCATTGCATTCGACAGCAGGGTACCGAAGCTGAGGATGGCGACAGACTTGTTTTCTGCCTGAGAAGCGCCGGTGGACTGACGAACAATCCGGCCTTTGCCGATTTCCAGTGCCGTCATGGTTTTCTGGATAGCAGAACCGGTGGCACTGCCACGAGGATAGCGAACGGCGCTAGGCCCGGTGTGTTTATGACCAGTGTATAGCATCTGACGGCATTCGTTTTCATCACTTGGTGCCATGATCACCATATTCGGGATACAGCGCATAAAGCTGAGATCAAACGCTCCCTGGTGGGTCTGGCCATCGGCACCAACGATACCGGCCCGGTCGATGGCAAACATCACCGGCAGATCCATAATCGCGACATCATGAATCAGCTGATCGTAGCCACGTTGCAGGAAGGTGGAGTAGATAGCCACAATCGGATGGTTCCCACCGATAGCCATACCGGTAGCCAGTGTCACTGCGTGTTGTTCGGCGATGGCAACATCAAAATATTGATCTGGGTATTCGCGGGAAAAACGGACCATGCCTGAGCCTTCCCGCATGGCAGGAGTAATCGCCATGAGTTTAGGGTCTTCTTCCGCTATATCGCAGAGAAAATCGCCGAACACCTGAGAAAAAGTCGGTTTGGTACCATTACTTTTAGGCAGGCTGTCGTGTTTTGGATCAAACTTAGGAACGCCGTGATAGCCGATAGGATCTTTCTCTGCCGGCTCATAGCCTTTACCCTTTTTGGTCATAATGTGCAGGAACTGCGGACCTTTCAGGTTACGCATGTTCTTAAGGGTTTTCACCAGCTCGTTAACATCGTGTCCGTCTACCGGACCAATGTAATTAAAACCAAACTCTTCAAACATGGTGCCGGGTACCACCATGCCTTTCAGGTGTTCTTCGGTGCGGCGTACCAACTCTTTGATGGGTGGAACACCGGACAGGACTTTTTTCCCGCCTTCACGAATCGAGGTATACAGACTGCCGGACAGGATTTGTGCCAGGTGATTATTCAGAGCACCAACGTTCTCTGAAATAGACATTTCGTTGTCATTCAGAATGACCAGCATATCCGGGTGAATATCACCGGCATGGTTCATCGCTTCGAATGCCATACCGGCCGTAATGGCACCATCACCTATGACACTGACCACTTTGCGGTCTTTGCCTTCTTTCTCGGCTGAAATAGCCATGCCCAGAGCGGCACTGATAGAAGTTGAAGAGTGGCCAACAGACAGAACATCGTATTCACTCTCTTCGCGCCATGGGAAAGGGTGCAGCCCGTCTTTCTGGCGGATGGTCGTGAGTTGTTCCCGGCGTCCGGTCAGGATCTTATGTGGGTAAGCCTGGTGACCCACGTCCCAGACCAGCTTATCAAAAGGGGTGTCATAGACGTAATGAAGCGCAACGGTAAGTTCGACGACACCCAGACCCGAGGCCAGGTGCCCGCTGGACTGGCTGACCGAATTCAGAAGATAGGTTCTCAGCTCACTGCATAGCCCTGGAAGCGCCTCTTTGGGAAGGGCGCGTAATTCATCTGGTGTATCGGCAAGAGCCAGTGTCGGATATTTTGAAATATCAAGAGTCATAGGTTGCGCTTTCTTATTGTGTTAGTTTTTGCGCTCGACGACATATCGGGCGAACTCTTCAAGTAATTGCGTATTGTAAGGGATTGAGTCCAAAGCATGAAGTGCCTCGGTCAAAAGATTCTGAGCTTTTTGTCTTGCGCCTTCTAAACCCAGCAGTGAGGGGTAGGTTGATTTGTTCTGTGCTTCGTCGGATCCCTGAGGCTTCCCCAGAGTTTCGGTGTCACTGATAATATCCAGGATATCATCCTGAATTTGAAAGGCGAGGCCGACTGCATCGGCATATGCCTCTAACTGGGGCAGAATCGCCCGGCCTTTTTCACCCGCAGCCAATGCACCTAATATGACCGCACATTTAATTAATGCACCGGTTTTATTATTGTGGATTTGCCTAAGCTCTTCGAAGGAGACGGTACGGTTTTCAGCTTCCAGATCCAGGGCCTGCCCCAGACACATCCCGCGAGCGCCTGAAGCATGAGCGAGTGCCTGGATCATTTTCACCCGGTTACTTTCTGCATCAACCGAGAGTTTTCCTTCCGCAAGTATACTAAAAGCCAGTGTCTGTAAGGCATCACCGGTTAGTATTGCGGTCGCTTCATCAAATTTGATATGACAGGTAGGTTGCCCACGCCGGAGGTTATCATCGTCCATAGCCGGAAGATCATCATGGATCAGGGAATAAGCATGAATACATTCAATGGCCGAGGCGGGAGTATCTAATGCTTCCAGAGAGCACCCCAGCATTTCACCGGTAATATAGACAAGATAGGGGCGCACCCGCTTTCCGCCCAGAAGCAGTCCGTAACGCATCGCCTGGATGAGAGATTGATCCTGAAACTCCGGGGTATCCAGCCAGTGGCTTAGTTGGTCGTTATTGCGTTCCTGATAAAAGGAAAGGGTGGCTACCATTGACGGCTACTCTTCATTTGTCAGGTGATTATCAAAATCAACAAGTTCTGCACTGTCATCCTCTGAAAGAAGGATGGATACCCGTTGTTCCGCTTCTGTCAGCTTAGACTGACCTGCCCGCGCCAGTGAAATGCCCCGCTCGAATTTTTTTAATGCATCTTCCAGAGCCAGTTCACCGGTTTCCAGTTGGTTTACCAGTGTGTCCAGCTCTTCGAGAGTGGCTTCAAAGGTCATGTTTTCGGGTTTTTTACTGGCCATGATGTTTCTGCTCGCGATAGGCATTTTGGAAAAGTGTTGGAAACTTACCTTAGGGAGGGGGAATGGTCAAATTGGATGTATAAAAAATAATGATTAAATACTTCTTTAGGATACTTTGGTCGTGTGGCTTGGCAATCGTTTCAGCAAGGCTTATTCTGTGTGAGGAATCCGTGCAACAGATATAAATGTGAATGAAGGTCGCAAATAACGGGCTAAAAAAAAGGTAAGTTAGCTAAAAAAATTAAGATTGTTGCCGATAAATAGAGTATTCCCACTGATTACAATAGATCAGCGCAAGAGGTGAAAAGTGGATTTAGGCACGTTAATAGGTTTAATTGGTGGTTTCGGCTTCGTTATCATGGCGATGATTCTCGGCGGCAGTCTGGGAATGTTCATGGATACCGTTTCCGTCCTTATCGTCGTCGGTGGTTCTGCCTGTGTTGTAATGATGAAATTTACGCTGGGGCAGTTCTTTACGGCGTTTAAAGTTGCCGGCAAGGCATTTATGTATAAAACCGATGAGCCGGAAGAACTCATTGCACGCATTGTTGAAATGGCTGATGCGGCACGTAAAGGTGGTTTTCTGGCTCTTGAAGAGATGGAAATTTCCAGCAGCTTTATGCAGAAAGGTATCGATTTGCTGGTGGACGGCCATGATGCGGAAGTCGTACGTGCTGCTCTGCAAAAAGATATCGCATTAACGGATGAACGGCATACGCAGGGGAGTGAGGCGTTCCGCGCATTTGGTGATGTTGCTCCGGCGATGGGGATGATCGGTACACTGGTGGGGCTGGTTGCGATGTTGTCTAACATGGATGACCCGAAATCTATCGGACCGGCAATGGCCGTTGCATTGTTGACGACGCTGTATGGTGCGGTACTGGCAAATATGCTGTTTTTCCCGATAGCCGATAAGCTGTCATTGCGTAAGGATCAGGAAAAACTGAACCGTCGTCTGATCATGGATGGGGTGCTTGCTATTCAGGATGGCCAAAACCCTCGGGTGATCGACGGTTATCTGAAGAACTATCTGAATGAGAAGAAACGTGCTCTTGATGTCGACAAAGAGTAATCGGGAGCTGGGCTGAGAGATGGATGAAGAACAAGATTGCAAATGCCCGCCACCTGGTCTCCCGGCCTGGATGGGTACCTTTTCTGATTTGATGGCACTGCTGATGTGTTTCTTCGTACTTCTGTTGTCGTTCTCCGAGATGGATGTACTGAAGTTTAAGCAGATTGCCGGCTCGATGAAATTTGCCTTCGGGGTGCAGAGTCAGCTGGAAGTGAAAGATATTCCCAAAGGTACCAGTGTGATTGCTCAGGAATTCCGTCCCGGACGTCCTGAGCCTACGCCGATTGATGTCATCATGCAGCAGACCATTGATATTACACAGCAGACTCTGGATTTTCGTGAAGGTGAATCGTCCAGTGCGGGGGGCAAACAGCGAGAAGAAGGTAAGCAGGTCGGTGGTCGTTCTCCGGAAACATCCACCACGATGAAAGAGAGCCAGCAGGCTCAGTCTGAGCAGACACAGCAACAGGTAGAAGAAAATCAGCAGTCCGAAGCGATGTCTGAAGAAATGGAAACGCTGGAAGAAAGCCTGAAAAAAGCACTGGAACGGGAAATCGATAAAGGGGCGATTGAAGTAGAAAACCTGGGGCAGGAAATTGTGATCCGTATCCGGGAGAAAGGTGCTTTCCCGGCCGGCTCGGCATTCTTGCAACCTAAATTCCGTCCTCTGGTCAGGCAGATAGCTGATTTGGTCAAAGACGTTCCGGGTATCGTTCGGGTGTCTGGCCACACCGATAACCAGCCTCTGGACTCTGAGCTTTATCGCTCAAACTGGGATCTCTCTTCCCAGCGAGCCGTCTCCGTGGCACACGAAATGGAGAAAGTGAAAGGGTTTGATCACCTCAGGCTGCGTGTTCGGGGTATGGCTGATACTGAGCCTCTGAATGATAATCAAACCATGGAAAAACGGGCTCGTAACCGGAGAGTTGAGATAAGTATCCTACAAGGTAAGCCTCAGTTTAGTGATGAAGTCAGTGTAGGTGAGGGGCAGTAATTGCCTCTCCCTTTTTCTCTCCGTCTATTTATTCCTCTTTACCCCAAACTCATGTATAATTTCGCGCCTTAATTTTTACTCAGATCAGCGAAGTCATCATGAAATTTATCGTTAAGCCACATCCGGAAATTTTTGTTAAAAGTGATTCGGTACGTAAGCGTTTTATCCGAATTCTGGAATGTAATATTCGCAATATCATCAAAAATAAAACCGAGTCGGTGGCGGTATTCAATCGTCGTGATCATATTGAAGTTACTTCTGAGAGCGATGAATATTATGAGGATGTTCTGGCTGTCATGACCCAGACTCCGGGTATTCATCATGTGCTGGAAGTGCAGCAGTCTGAGTTTAAAGATAAGCACGATATCTATGAACAAGTTCTGGCGCTGAGCGGTAGTAAGATCGAGAACAAGACTTTTGTTGTCAGGGTTAAACGCCGTGGTAAACATGATTTTACCTCTATCGAGCTTGAACAGTATGTAGGCGGTGGCCTTAATCAGGCTGTAGAAAGTGCCAAGGTAAAACTGCGTAATCCAGACGTGACGGTGAACCTGGAAGTTTCCGGTGATAAGCTGAATCAGATCCTTGCCCGCCATAAAGGCTTGGGCGGTTTCCCGCTGGGAACACAGGAAGATGTACTGAGCCTGATTTCCGGAGGCTTTGACTCTGGTGTGTCCAGCTATCTGCACATTAAGCGTGGCTCGAAAACTCATTACTGCTTCTTTAACCTTGGTGGCCCTGCGCACGAGATTGGTGTAAAGCAGGTTTCCCATTTCCTATGGAGTAAGTACGGTTCGTCTGCCAAAGTGAAGTTTATTGCGGTGGATTTTGAGCCGGTTGTTGCTGAGATCCTGGAAAAAGTGGATGACGGCCAGATGGGTGTGGTTCTTAAGCGGATGTTTATGCGTGCCGGTGGGATGCTGGCCGAGAAATTCGGTATTCAGGCTTTGGTGACCGGTGAAGCGCTGGGTCAGGTATCCAGCCAGACGCTGACCAACCTGCGTCATATTGATGGCGTGACCGATACCCTGATCTTGCGTCCGCTGATCAACTGGGATAAAGAAGATATTATCGATCTGTCCCGTGAAATCGGTACGGAAGATTTCGCTAAAACGATGCCTGAATATTGCGGTGTGATCTCCAGAAAGCCAACGGTTAAAGCGATAAAAGCGAAGCTTGAAGCGGAAGAAGAGAAGTTTGATTTCTCTATCCTGGAGCAAGTGGTGTACAACGCTCGCGTGATGGACATTCGTGATATCGGTAAAGAGAGCGAGCAGGAAGCGCCGGAAGTTGAACTGGTGGATGCAGTGCACGAGCATGCTATCGTGCTGGATATCCGCAGCCCGGATGAAGAAGATGAAAACCCGCTGGAAATCGACGGTGTGGAAGTCACGCACCTACCTTTCTATAAGCTGGGAACGAAATTCGGCGATCTGGATCAGTCTAAAACCTACCTGCTGTATTGTGATCGTGGTGTGATGAGCCGCCTTCAGGCCCTGTATCTGAAAGAGCAGGGGTTTGAGAACGTGAAGGTGTATCGTCCTTAACTTCGTCAGACTACAGAGCGGACGCTAGCGTCCTGAAGAATACAGAAATTCATTGGCTGGGTTTCTGTATTCTTAAAGCGTAGCGCTCTGTACTCTTTCTAGCCTCTAGCCTCTAGCCTCTAGCCTCTAGCCTCTAGTCTCTAGTCTTTTCCCAAATTCCAGATAAAAAAAAGCACCGCCAAACTGGCAGTGCAAGAATTCTTTTGACAGACAGGTCAAAATAATACAGGAAGTATATGTCATGCATCATAGGCTGATGCAAAACATGGTGGTAGAAACTACCGAACTCTAAAAAAGAGTTTTGCAAACACAACATCGCAACATCAGAGCCAATTGATTCAGGAGAACCAAGCCGTTCAGGTCTGCGTTGCGGGGTGCAATATAGAATTTATCTGGTCGTCCGACAATCGACAATTTATAATGTTTCGGATAAAAAAATCTAATCCAATAGTTTCGAGAATACTGATGTCCAGACGATTACCTCCACTGAACTCATTAAAAGCATTTGAAGCCGCAGCACGGCACCTGAGCTTTACCCGGGCAGCCGAAGAGTTGTTTGTTACCCAGGCTGCAGTTAGCCATCAGATAAAAAGCCTGGAAGAATTTCTTGGCCTGAAATTGTTCAGGCGAAGAAACCGCTCCTTATTACTGACGGAAGAGGGGCAGGGTTACTTTCTGGATATCAAAGATATATTCACTTCAATTGCGGAAGCGACGGATAAAGTTCTGGAGAGAAGTGAAAAAGGCGCATTAACTATCAGTTTGCCGCCAAGCTTTGCCATTCAGTGGCTGGTACCAAGGCTGGCGGATTTCCATCAGCAGGAACCTGATATTGATGTGCGTATCAAAGCGGTGGATATGGATGAAGGATCTCTGACGGATGACGTTGATGTGGCAATCTATTATGGCCGGGGTAACTGGCCCGGATTAAAGGCCGATAAACTGTATCAGGAATTTTTGGTACCGCTCTGCTCCCCTCAATTATTGATAGGGGAGAAACCATTAGAATCATTAGGGGATCTAAGACAGCATAATTTACTACACGACTCTTCCCGAAAAGAGTGGAAGCAGTTCGTAAAACAAAATGAGATTGACGGTGTGAATGTCAATCATGGACCGATCTTCAGTCACTCTACTATGGTATTGCAGGCTGCGGTGCACGGACAGGGTATTGCGTTGGGGAACAATGTGCTGGCTCAGCCGGAAATAGATGCCGGACGTTTGATTGCTCCGTTCGAAGAAGTTCTGATGACCAAGAATGCCTTCTATGTTGTATGTCATGATAAACAGGCTGAAACCGGGCGAATAGCGACTTTTCGTGACTGGATGCTGGCGAAAGCAGCCGGAGAACCTATGTCATCCGCTCAGTGATAACTTCTAAGGTTGCAATTCATACCATTGTGATTATTATCAGCCTCCCAAACAGATAAGGTGACTCAATGAAACACGTAATGCTCTACTGTCGCTCCGGATTCGAGAAGGAGTGCGCCGGTGAAATTCAGGATAAGGCGACGCAACTGGAAGTGTACGGCTTTCCCCGTGTAAAAAAACATTCCGGTTATGTGCTGTTTGAGTGTTATCAGGACGGTGACGCCAATACTCTGATCAAAAAAATTGATTTTCAGTCGTTGATCTTTGCCAGACAGATGTTTGCCGTTGCAGCTGAGTTCACTGAGTTACCGAAAGAAGACCGTATTTCTCCCATTCTGGATACCCTTGGAGACATTGAGGAATTTCCTCGCTGTGGCGATTTGAGGATTGAAACGCCGGATACCAACGAAGCGAAAGAGTTGCTGAAGTTCTGCCGTAAATTTACGGTACCATTGCGTCAGGCTTTGCGCGGTAAAGGCATTTTATTCAATAAAGATAACCCCAAGAAACCGGTACTGCATGTCTGTTTTGTGGAGCCTGGCCACTGCTACATTGGTTATTCATATACCGATAATAACTCGCAGTTTTTTATGGGGATTCCTCGTCTCAAGTTTCCTGCTGACGCCCCAAGCCGCTCAACTCTGAAGCTGGAAGAAGCATTTCATGTCTTTATTCCGAAGTCGGAATGGGACACCCGTCTGGCTTCTGGTATGTGGGCTGTTGATTTGGGTGCGTGTCCGGGTGGATGGACTTATCAACTGGTGAAGCGCTCGATGTTTGTTCATGCGGTGGACAATGGATCGATGGCTGACAGTCTGATGGATACCGGTCAGGTAAAACATCATATGGAAGACGGCTTTAAGTTTGAACCGGCACGAAAGAATGTGACCTGGCTGGTGTGTGATATGATAGAAAAGCCGTCCCGGGTAGCACAACTGATGGGGGAGTGGATCATCAGTGGTTGGGCAAAAGAGGCGATCTTTAATCTTAAGTTGCCGATGAAAGGCCGCTACGATGAGGTGCTGGAAGATATAGAAAACTTAAAACTCTTCCTGACAGAGAACGACGTGAAGTATCGCTTGCAGGCGAAGCACCTTTATCATGATCGGGAAGAGATCACCGTACACGTGCAGTGTCTGTCGAATATTTCTCCGCGCTAGTCTCTGGCGGAACATACCGGATATCCTGCAGGTTAAACCCAAGCTCGATATCCGTTTTCAGACTGGCAACCTGTTTGCAGATTCTGGCCATCTCAATATGCTCGTCAAACTTTTTCCGGTACTTAGTAACCAGTTCTTTCGAGGCATTCGCTTGTTCAATATCCTCAAACTGATTCAGGATCTCTTTTGCTGCTTTTGGCCCGATACCGGCGATGCCCGGTACCTGACTGGAGCTGATACCGGTCAGTCCCCAGTAATCGGCTAATTGTGATGGTTTTACGCCAAATTCTTTTTCAATAAAGGGCCCATCCAGCCAGCGGTGCTGAAAGTAATCTCTAATTTGTAGTGTGGGTGACAGTAACTGGCAATAGCCTTTATCGGTGGACACGATAGTGACTTTTTCTCCGTGGCTGGCGACTTTGACTGCCAGCGTTGCCACCAGATCATCGGCTTCATCACCATCGGAAAGTAAAGAGTCAATGCCCATTTGCCACCAGGCTTCCTGAATGCTGTCTAGCCCTTGTAGCAGTGGTTCCGGCATCGGTTTTCGGTTTTGCTTATATTCCGGGAGCAGTTCCGCACGCCAGCCCCTGTCCTGAAGGTGATGATCAAACACGGCAATGATATGGGTAGGCTGTGATTCCATCAGGATACGGTTCAGAGTTCTCTGAGTGGTTTCTATTGTCCGCGGGATATCGGCCGGATCCGGCTGAGCAGAGTGAACCCGGCGAATCAGGTTTAAGGCATCAATAATAACCAGGTGTATAGCAGACATAGATATCCAAATAATAAGGGCTTATAGGTAAGCCCTTATTTTAACGAAAATATGCCATTAACGAAAATTAGGTTTATTTCGCGATGGTATAGCAGGGAGTATATTCTGAGCCGGGCAGTTTCATTCGCTGCTGGGTGACAAAATCATTCAGTAGCTTATCCATTTTCTGCATGAGAGTCGGGTCACCATCAATCCTGAAAGGGCCATGTTGCTCAATTTCCCGGATACCTTCCTCTTTTACATTACCGGCGACAATGGCTGAAAAAGCCTGACGCAGGTTTGCAGCCAGTGCTTCCGGTGGCTGATCCATATTGAGGTTAAGCTTCGCCACACTTTCATGGGTTGGCCGGAACGGTTTCTGGAAGACGGGATCGACGGTCAGTGACCAGTTGTAGCTGTAGGCATCCTGAGTCGCTTTGCGGTGTTCTCGCACTTCTGGTAGCCCGTTTTTAATGATTCTTGCTGCTTTGGCTGGATCATCAATCACGATTTGATAAAGTTTGCGGGCATCTTCTCCTAATGTATCCGTAATAAATTGATCGATTGAGCGGAAGTATTTTTCACTTTCTTTTGGGCCGGTCAAAACGATTGGCATGGGTTGGTCTGCATTGTCCGGATGCATCATAATACCCAGAACGTAGAGCAGCTCTTCAGCGGTTCCGGGACCTCCGGGGAAGATAACGATACCATGGGCCATACGGATAAAGGCTTCTAACCGTTTTTCAATGTCCGGCATGATGATCAGTTCGTTTACTATCGGATTAGGCGGCTCTGCGGCAATAATGGAGGGTTCAGTTAGCCCGATATAGCGCTGCTCATAGAAACGCTGTTTGGCATGGCCGATAGCAGCCCCTTTCATTGGACCTTCCATGGCTCCCGGTCCGCACCCGGTGCAGATGTTGAGTTCCCTCAGTCCCAGTTCATGGCCCACTTCACGGGTATATTGATACTCTACCGGGTTAATTGAATGCCCGCCCCAGCATACCACCAGGTTAGGCTCAATCCCGACATGCAGTGCGCCTGCGTTACGTAGGATGGCAAAAACCAGATTCGTGATATGGGCGGAATCGTCTCTGTTGCCGTTATGTAATTCGGAGATGCGCATATTGACATAAATAATGTCGCGCATTACTGAGAACAGGTGTTCCTGAATCCCTTTGATGATTTGTCCGTCCACAAAGGCTTCTTGTGGCGGGTTACTTAGCTCTAGTTTCAGGCCTCGCTCCCGGGTGAGCACATTCACGTCAAAGTCGCTGTGTTTTGCCAGCAATTCCTGAGAATTGTCGGTATCACTGCCCGAGTTTAGAACGGCCAGAGTACAGTTGCGATAAAGCTGGTATAGCTCGCTGGAGGCTTCTTTTTTCAGCCTCTGTACTTCGAGTTGAGAGAGTAAATCCATGCTGCCCGCAGGGCTGATATGGGTGATCATACTAACCTCCTTACACCGGGGCTATGGCCTTATCTCGGCGTAACCCTCAGGGGTATTTTTTATTATTGTGTATACCCAGGCCTTAGAAAAAGGCTAGGGTATAAGAATGACTTTATACAGATTTCAGTTGGTTAGCAAAGAAGAGATAGAGAGACTGTGCAGTGAACGTGAAAGTAGGCCTATTTCCATACGATCTGGTTAGAGCCTTTTTGTTTTGCTTCAGACAGCGCCATGTTTAAACGCTCCATAATTTCTTCTGGCGTATCTGGGTCGCTAAAGGCACTGGCTGCGACAGAGACAGTAATCGTTATACTCTGTTCTCTGAATTTGAAAGGTAACTTATTGATTTTCTGTTGCAGGTTGTGCAGCAGAGTGTGGCACGAGGACTGATCAAAGTCTGGTAGCAGGACAACAAACTCTTCTCCGGAGAATCGTGCAACAATATCTTTTTCCCGCATTTCCTGCGCAATACTTCGGGCTATGATCTTTAATGCTTTATCTCCCGCTGAGTAGCCAAAGCTATCATTGATGGATTTAAAGTCATCCAGATCAAGCAGAACAATATGGAGAGAGTGTTGGGAGCGAATCCAACGATGGTACTCGGTTTCCAGGTATTCGAGAAACGCAGTTCGGTTAAGTGTTTTTGTCAGTGGATCGAGTTTCAGCTGTTTAGCCTGATCTTCTAACCTGCGGCGGTAATCCTGGGTGATTTCGAACAGCGCATTCAGTTGTCGCTTATTCTGGATCATTCTATCGTGAACCGCTTCTTCGCGTTTTTCATTATGCTGGAGGCGTTCTGTCAGTATGTGGATCTGCTCCAGAAGCGGTGTTACCGCCGCCCTGGCATCTTCAATATTGGTTGCTCGGTTTAATGCACTCTGGCTGTTCTCTGCCAACAGAGAGAGCTCCTGATGCATGCCTTTCCGGTGTTCAGAATAAGATTCGGTTTGTTCTATACACTGATCATTCGTTTTGATGGCCCGGGAAAGAGAGTGGTTAACCTGGCTAAGAAACTGTTCGGAGGTTTTTCTCTCAAAGTGTGTGCCCTGAATGACCAGTCGGAGGATCTGCAACGTCATCTCAATTAAATCTTCAAACGTTACTCCGGCCAGCAGCTTGATACGCATATCTGCCAGTAGATCACCTGACTCACCGTTGAAATCAAGTTCATTGATAAGGTGTTGCAGCTCTTCGGACAGCTTATTTTGGGTTTCTTTGCTAATTCCGGCATAGCCCTCTCTGCTTTGGGTATGCGCTGAATTTGACATAATGATTTTAATCGCCCGTTCATAGATTGATAACAGGCGGATGGCATTGTCTAACTGCTTGTTGTTTTTTATTGATGGAAAACTCAGTAGGTTTCTGAGGTCACGCTTTAACTGGGCCGGTAATCCGGGAATTCTTTGCAGAGTTTCTCCACTCTGTTTGACTCGTTCATCTAAATGATTCTTTTGTTTTTCCATTTTATAAGTGTTTTTTTTGAGCGTACGCTCCAGCACAGCTAAGTGCGGAACTAACCTACTGACATCATGTTGTTGTTCTAGCGCTGTTTTTAATGCAACTACGCCTTTATCCAGATCGTCATGATATCCTAAGCAGGTTTCACTTAGTTTAGCAACAACTCTCTTAAGAACGCGTGATTCTCTGGTAAATTTTAACGAAGCGTTACGGTGAACTGTTTTCGTTTGTTCTAATTGTAGTTTTAACCGCTCTAGTTCAGAAATCAAATTTTCTGGAAGAGCTACACTAGTATCACTCATAGATAAAACAGGACATAGAGCACCAGCCCACCTGGACAAAAAACACTAATAAAAAACACAATAAAACGATAATAACAAAAAATGTAACAACGTCACTGCTATTTTAAAATTAGTGATTACATATTAGTCAGTAAGTACTGTTTTTTTGATTTCACCCCCATTTTTACGAGAGGAAATCACCTTGATTAATCCTTTATCTATTGCGTCACGGCAAGCGATACGGATGTTGTCACCAGCGAAACTCGCAGCCGGTGCATTTTTGATGGCTTTCAGATAGACCCATTGACTACCACTATTTTCGAGGCTGATGTCTCGTGCCATATTGGATGCCATGAGGAGTATATCAATGAGATCTTTATCATCAATAGCAGTATAAGCTCGTTGTAAAAACGGATAATCCGCAATACCAGCTCTGATACATTTGTCTATTTTTTTATCGGTTTTAAATTGATCAATCCAGTCTGTTACTTTGTAAAAGATCTGTTCGGGATCTTTATCCGGGTTAGGGTTGGGCTCTACATATAAGAACAGGGCATCAGAAAAATGGTAAAGTCTGGCTGGTTTTACTATTTTTGATTTGATAAAAGCACCAAATTCACTTTCCAGTTCCAGACCTGCTTTATATCCCCCGTTAGGATACATATTCCGCAGAAAAGGCAGATCGATCATGATAAAGCGCAGCCGGTCATGCAGAGGCTCGTTAATCAGTTCACCGGTCTCCCATTGTTCAAAGTTAGCATTACTTTGTTCCAGTGAGCTGGGGAGCTTGAGGTTAAGCAGTCGAAGGTTTCTCAGCCCTGAACGGGGATGGGTGTAATGATCTTCATACAGCTCGGTAAGTTCCTTTTTCAGTCTTCGGCTGACGGTTGCTTTCCGTAAGACAAAAAATAGCAGTAAAGAAGAAATGGCAAACAGGGCCATTAAGATATTCTGGTAATGGTGTAATTCCGCTTCCACCCCGGACAGCTTATCCTGCTGATCCTGATAGTGAAGAGAGCTCTCTATAAATTTTTTCTGCTGAATGAAGTTGTCTATCGAGATACGTAACAGTTCATCTTTTTTACTTATCTGCAGTTGGCTGTATAGCTGACTTTGCTCATAAGCATTTTGGTACTGATTAGTCTTGGCATAACTCGAAGCCAGAAGATGGTGCGCCTGTATCCGAATATCAGGGTTATCATATTTACGGGCTTCTTTCTGTGCGAGTGTTGCCTTGGCTATTGCCACTTTGTAGCGGCCAAGGTGAAAGGCCAAATCGGCTTCCAGCAGTATCGCTTTAGCCTGAAGCTGAGGTAAGCTCGAAAAGGACAATAAATTATGTGCTCTGTTCAGGTACTGCTCAGCAAGAGGATAGTTAAATAGCTGGATATAGGTTTTGGCAAGATCCAGACGTAAGTTAATAACGTGTTCAATATCTGTGTCGGTATTTTCAGCATCCAGCACATTAAAATAGTGAACCAGAGCCAGGTTGAATTTGCTCTGCAGATAATAAATGTCGCCCATTTGCTTTAGAATGACAGGTAAAATAGCTGAGTTTTTATACTTGTCATAAAAATCGGCAGCCTGAAGAAGATGCTCAATAGATCTATCCAGAGCCTGTCTCTGATAAAAAACCATAGCCAGAAGGTGGTTACTTCGGGCCAGAAGAACCAGGTTATTCGACTCAATCGCAGACCAGTAAGCGGCCAGAAGGTCGTATAGTGCTCGGTTCAGCCGGTGATGATTCAGGTTGTGCTCACCTAGAGTAAGCTGATAGTTAATAAACAGCTCTGGCCGTCCTGAGCCGGAGGCATACTTTTCTGCTTTCTGGAAGAAAGAGTCGGCCTGCTTAAGCTGCAGTGATTCTGACGCTATTGTTCCTCTCAGCATGGTTAGCTGGTAGTTGAGGGCATCGCGGGATGTGGAGGACAAATTGCCACTTTTTATATCCTGCTGAGTGGTATCCAGCTCGGCTGAGACTTTACTTTTGTCTTTATAAAGTTTCCACAGCATGCCTGTTTTTATCATCTGGCTTTGTAGACGGGCATAACTCAGAGTGTGGTGCTGTGCGACGGAAACGGCTTCATCTATCGCATTTAGAGCACCCCGGGCATCTTTTAGTGCTAATCGGGAACGGGCCAGAACCTGAAGGGCGATCACCGTTGTATTGGGTGTCCGAATCGTCTTCTCAGCATTTTCTCTTGAGGCACTGATCTCCTGGGAATCTGAGACCAGCTTTCTGGCGGACAGATAGTTTTGTGTGATCTGTTTTGCCCGGGCCGGCGCAATATCGACGAGTTTTTCTGCTTCATCCAGTATCGGGGAAGTAGGAATTTCCGCCCATGAGTAAAAAGGAGTGAATATGGCTACCGGCATAAAAACCAGCATCAGCCATATTGTCCTTTTCTTAAGGTTTCCCTTTAGGGGAGAAAAAATACTCATCGACAACTATTCCTTTTATTCGTAAGAGGGCTGTTACTGACGTGCCAGACGGTTGTTCAACGCAGGTGCTGCACTCACTGAAGAGCGATATGGATTAATATCCAGACCTCCGCGGCGGGTATATCGGGCATAGACGGTCAGTGTATCCGGCTGGCAGTATTTTTGTATATCCGTAAAGATACGCTCAACGCACTGTTCGTGAAACTCATTATGTTCGCGGAACGAGACGATATAGCGCAGCAGGGCTTCGCGGTCAATTTTCTTACCCGTATACTCAATTTCGACACTGCCCCAGTCAGGCTGGCTGGTGATAAGGCAGTTGGATTTTAACAAGTGGCTATGCAAGGTTTCGGACACACACTCATTGCTGGTGGCATTCAGCAGGTGATCCGGACGAAAATCGAAGTCGGTAATGTCGATATCCTGATCGTCAATGCATTCGCCCTGCATATTGGCTATGGTCGAGCCCGTATAATGGGTGACAGGGTAAATGTGGACGGTAACCGCAGCACCGGCACATTCAGATAAATCTTTTTTCAGTGTATCCGTTACCTGATCCCAACTGGCAAAGCGGGTTTGGTTTAAGCTGTTAAGATACAGTTTAAAAGATTTAGACTCAATCAGGCTGTGGCTGCTGGCCGGAATCGATACTTCGCCGACGGCAACCTGAGGCAGACCTTTTTCATTTAGCCAGGACAGCTCATACAGAGTCCAGATATCGCACCCCTGGAAAGGGAGTTCGTCACCCAGATTAAGGTCATCCCGGTTCAGGCTACGGGGGACAGGCTGGAGCAGACTGGCATCGTATTGGTTACAGTATTCAGTTTTCTGTCCCAGTGTCAGACCGGATAATTCTTTCGCGTTGGAATATTTGCTCATGGTGTTTTCAGAGAAAGATCGATTAGAATGACGGGAATTTTACTGAATAGCCCGTTGGCTGTCATTAACCCTTTTGTCAGGAGCCATTTATGACTCAATCTGCCGCACAGGCTTTATACGCATTTTCCCTGCGTTTTCAGCAGGCATGGAAAGACACTTGTCACTCACTTCCCGCTAACGAAGAGTTTTGGGAACTGGCCTCTCCCTGCGTTGAAGAGAAAAAAGACGGTAAAGTCTACTGGCAGCCTGTGAAACGAACCGCTCCTGCCGATTTTTCTAATTTGGAGCAGGGGATAGAGCTAACCCTGCATGAGGATATTAAAGCCTTTTACGGTACTCAGTATGCGGCGGATATGGAGGCTCGCTGGCAGGGTAATTCTCTGATTCTGCTACAGGTATGGAGTGATGAGGATTTTATCCGTCTTCAGGAAAATATTCTGGGACACCTGGTGACGCAGCGCCGTCTGAAGTTAAAACCTACCGTATTTATCGGAGCCACAGAGTCTGACCTGGATGTTATTTCTGTCTGCAACCTGACCGGACAGGTTATTTTTGAGCGCCTGGGAACCTCACAGCGAGATGTACTGGCTGAATCAATCAGCGACTTTCTGGCTGGACTGGAACCAGAGGTGTAATGCAATGTATGTAGTTGAACTGCAATTTGAATGTTTCGATGATACAACGGTTAGTGCCGTAGAAAAGGGCATTAACGGGCTGATGGAAGCCCTGCGATATAATGGTCAGGTACTGGGGCGCGAATTTCCGGTCGTGATGGGCGACGGAATTTTTACCGTGCGGGCAGTGTGTCCTGAGCAGGATGCGTTGCATCCGGATAATCATTCCGATTATGTGAAATTTTGTCTGAAGAAACTGTCTGATGCCTGTCTGCTCGCTCCCAAGGTGCGTCTGGTTGGCCGTGATCTGAACTCCGAGCAGGCAGCGGAAGAGCAAGCGCCTTCATGGCAGGTGCTGTATACCACATATGTGCATACCTGTTCTCCGTTAAGAAGTGGTGACACGCTATTGCCGATCCCTCTTTACCGTAACCCACCAACGCTGAACGGTGACCATAAAACCGTTATCAAATGGCAGACGGAATGGCAGGCCTGCGATGAACTGCAGATGGCCGGTGCCTGCAAAGCTGAGCATGCCGCATTACGGGAAATGACGGATGTGAACAGTGATCTGTTCCGAAGAGGCTGGGATATCAGAGGCAGGATCGAGTACATTACTAAGATCCCGACCTATTACTATCAGTACCGGGTCGGGGGTAAGAGTCTGGCCGAAGAGAAACAGCGTAAATGTCCCGGTTGTGGTGGGGAATGGGCTCTGGATCAGCCCATCCATGATATCTTCCACTTTAAATGCGATAAGTGCCGTATCGTGTCCAACTTATCCTGGGATTTTCTAAAATAATTGAGCCTTGTTAGCGCGATTTAGCCAGTATCCGATCCAGATGGTTGGCAAACTCCCGGCGTTCTGTCTGGGAAAGTGCTGCCGGGCCTCCGGTCTGAACACCACTGGCTCTCATGGTGTCCATAAAATCCCGGATATTAAGCCGGGATTTTATCGTTTCTTTGGTATATAACTCCCCCCGGGGGCTTAAGGCGAGCGCACCTTTAGTGATCACTTCATCTGCCAGTGGAATATCGGCGGTAATAATCAGGTCACCCGGTTCACAGCGCTGTACAATTTCATTGTCGGCAATATCAAACCCGGCCTGCACCTGAATGCTGCGAATATTTGTCCGGGTCGGTACCGGGATATAGTGGTTGGCGACGAAAGTACATTCCACGCCGGTTCTTTCTGCTGCACGGAACAAGGTTTCGCGTACTACCTTAGGGCACGCATCGGCATCGACCCATATTTTCATGCTAATTTCTCTTCCAGTGCCTGAATTCTTGAGGTCAGTTCCTGAACCTGTTGTTCTAACTGGCGAATACGCTCTTGATCCGAATCCTCCTGACGGGCAACTTCGACCTTAGGTACTTTCTTACTGTTTTTCCAGCTTTTAATCGCAGTAATTAAGGCAGGCATGGGGACCGGAGAGGAGAGTCTGGCTTTTACCAGTGCCAGAGTCGGCTCTTTGCCTTGCTGGTGCAGGGCATTCATGATCTGTGTCAGTTCTTCTGTTACATCTTTAGTTAGCATACGGCTATCCTTGAGACATCATCTGGGGGATTTCACCGCTAGAGGATACTTTCTTGTCTGACAATTAGTAAGTGTTTTTTCTATTGTCATTCATAGGTGACAATTTATTCATTAAATATCCTGCATGTGAATATTTACCACATTAAGTGAATAGAGTGTCATTTAGAGAAGATATAGCTGAAGTGATTTGTGAGAGATCTCTTACATTCTTTGTAGGAAAAATCGAAACTTATGCTGAATATGAGCCAGTCTCGTTGTTTTATCCTGTTGTTTTTCCTTGTTTTGTACGATTAATAAACGTTTGGTTGAATAAAAATACAGAAAAACGGGCTTGTTCAGAATCAGGATAAGGGTAATCTTAATGGCGTCGGCAGGATGCAGACATGGATTTAAGTATAACCAGGGAACAGGTTATCTTCAGGAAGAAGTTTTGATTGTCAGGAACGCAATCAGCACGGAGCACAGGACACCTTCAGGACGAAGGCAGGAACCACATCAGGATGATGTCAGGGAAACCGCTCAGGGAACAAGTGACGTGCGCTAATCAGGATTATTAGCAGGTCAGGACGACCAGGACACCGCCAGGATGGCGATGCAGGATTAAACCGAGGGATTCGGTACTATTAAGGATGATGCAGGGAGCACCGTTGTAGTAGCCGGAATGCTGCGAGTAAGATCATAACCCCGATACGCGAGTATCGGGGTTTTTCTTTTTTGGAAAGAAAAATACTATTTGACCGACTGCTGAAGCCTAATCAGCGCGTCTGCAAGCTCCTGTGAGGGGGCATTATGCAGTAAAGGCAGAAATACGATACGTAATGCGGGAAGCATCACCAAATCAGCAAACAGCTGATTGAACAGTGGCTGATTGCCTGTCTGAGCGATACGAAGCAGGAACTGTTCTGCTGCTTCTGGGTTTTCCAGCGCTTCCCAGGCCCGTCCGGCAAGTCCGATAAGGACTTCCTGATGGCTAAGTCCGGGGCTGTCCAGAATGGTCGTGATGACGTCCTGTAAAATAGTCTTATCAGCGCCGGACAGGGCTCTGACTAATGCGGATAACAGGAAAAGATCCGGTTCTTTGCTTTTGCATTCGGTCAGTGCCATGCCCTGGATTTTTTCCGCTAGTTTGTCTGGCAACTGGATATGCTCCAGTCCCCCCAGAAGGGCATATAGCGGCTCAGAGGGCAGGTGAGAGATCGCTTTGCGGATTAATACACCATTCTGTTCTTTATTCAGTCGCGCGCAAATGTCGGTGATACCCTGCAGGCCAACCGTCTGCCAGTTTTCCCAGCCTAATCCACCGGAAAAATAGTGCTGAGCGTGCTCATAATACTGGCTGGTGGCTATATCCAGAGAAGCACGTAACTGGCTGTGAAACACCGCCATTTTGTCTTCTGCCGGTTTAAAGGTGTATGGATTGTTGGCCAGCTTCTGTTGCTGTTCTTCATCAAGTTGTTTATTCAGTCGGGAGCCCATGGCTTCCAATACATATTTGATAAAGTTGCCGACATCAGATTGTTTTAACAGGCCGCGCTCATCCAGTGGAAACTTCAGGAACCAGATCCAGGGCTGCTTTTCTTCATTCCAGTAGGCGACTGCTAGTTGGGCGTGGCGCTGAATCGGATAAGGATAGGGGTTCTGTCCCTGTTCAACAGCGGAAAAAAGCGCATTATCAATTGGCTGGATACGTCGGCCAAGGTCATAAATTTGATACTCACAGCCACTGTTAGTCAGTAGCTGGGTCAGGGTATAAATACT
The DNA here is from genome assembly GCF_003144035.1 of Vibrio albus. Classification (GTDB taxonomy): domain Bacteria; phylum Pseudomonadota; class Gammaproteobacteria; order Enterobacterales; family Vibrionaceae; genus Vibrio; species Vibrio albus. The sequence goes on along the minus strand of NZ_QFWT01000002.1, from coordinate 303,878 downwards.
GTCCATGAATGGATCCCCGATTGGAATTATGGGTATTTCCTTAATAAATGGTACTCTTGGGCCAAAATTCAAGGCAGTCCCGTATAATTCAGGGTAAGCCTGCATAAAAACGGTGAACATTGGAGCAGAAATGACAAAAATTATCCGGTTTAAGCAGCATCTGAGTGAGCTGGAGCAGGGTATGCGCGAAAGTGGCTTGTGGAGTCAGTCTTCCCCGTCTGCAGTGGCTCTCAGTAGCCAGCAGCCGTTTTCAGTGGATACATTGACTCCCGAAGAATGGTTACAGTGGATCTTCATTCCCAGAATGCTGGATTTGATGAGCCGGGAACAGCCTGTTCCGTCAGGCTTCGCTATCTCCCCCTATTTTGAGGAAGTGTGGAAACTGGATGCCGGTAAACAGGCGCTGTTAACATTAATAGAGGATATAGATAAAGCATGTCAGTAATGCTGGAAATAGTGTATCAGGATGACTACCTGATTGCGGTGAACAAACCGGCAGGTATGCTGGTGCACCGTTCATGGCTGGATAAATATGAAACCCAGTTTGTGATGCAGACACTGCGGGATCAGATTGGACAGCATGTTTTTCCTTTGCATCGTCTGGACAGGCCGACGTCCGGAGTGCTGTTCTTTGCGCTCTCCAGTGAGGTTGCCTCGCAGGTGATGCCGATGTTTGCTCATCATGAAATGCAGAAAACCTATCATGCTGTGGTGCGGGGCTGGATAGAAGAAGCGGCAGTACTGGATTATCCGTTAAAAGAAGATCAGGACAAAATTGCAGACAAGTTCGCCAGCAAAGAGCCGGAAGCTAAAGAGGCGGTGACTGAATACCGCCCCTTGGCGAAGGTGGAAGTGCCATTCTCGACCGGCCGCTTTCCGACCAGCCGCTACTGCCTGGTGGAAATGAAGCCAAAAACCGGTAGAAAGCACCAGCTACGCCGTCATATGCATCACCTGAGTCACCCCATTATCGGAGACACCACCCATGGTGACGGTCGGCATAACCGTCTGTTCCGCGAGCATTATGATGCCAAGCGGCTTTTGCTGCACGCCTCTGAACTGAGCTTTGTTCACCCGTTTAGTGGAGAAGAGATAACCATCAAAGCGGGTTTTGATGAGGTGTGGTTAAGGCTGTTTGGTGAGTTTGACTGGACGGTCTAGAGACGAGATCGCTTTGCTTCTAGATACTATACAAGCAACACCTGTTGTCATTCCTGCGAAGGCAGGAATCTTATCAATGAGTCTGTGATGGCTTAGTAGATCCCTGCCTTCGCAGGGATGACGATTTCCTCTAGCCTCTAGCCTCTAGCCTCTAGTCTCTAGCTCGGCATCAGCTCCGACACATTCTGGATCAGCAGCTCTTTGAGTTGCTCCTGTTCTTCGTAGGTCAGCAATGAATCGGTTGAAGAGGTCAGGATAAACAAGTCTTCTGCCCGTTCACCAATGGTCGTAATTTTCGCACCATGCAGGTTGATGTTCAGCTCTGCGAAGGTTGCGCCGATTTTTGCCAATAGTCCGGGGGTATCCAGAGCCACAAACTCCATCAGAGTCTGCTTCCTTCTCTTGGTCGGAATAAAGTCGACCCGGGTTTTCACATTAAAGTGCTTAAGGTTCCGAGGGGTCCGGCGTAGTTTAATGGCCGTGAGTTTACCTTCCTTGATCACCTGCTTCAGGCTACGGATTAATCCCACATGCTGGCTTTCATCAATGGGCTCACCATTCTGATCCAGGATGATAAAGGTATCCAGAGTATAGTCATCTTTACTCTCCATGATTTGCGCATCCAGCACGCTCAGGTTTCTTCTGTCCAGTTCTGCCACAACTTTAGCAAACAGGGATGGTTGGTCTTTGGTGTAAATGAACATTTCCGTACCACCACGGGAGGCCTTTTCGCCGAAAAGGATTTGGGTTCCATCGGCATCCTCCATTCGTAATAGATGTTCACTGTGCCAGGCGATTTGTTGGTAGGTATGACGCAAGAAATAATCGGCCTTAAAGCGGTGCCATAACAGTTCGATTTCCCGGCTGGTAAAGCCCTCTTTGCGCAGTTGAGCTGAAGCCATTTGTTGATTGTGACGGATACGGTCACGAACATCGACAGGGTTTTCCAGGCCACGGCGCAGAGCTCGCTGGGTCGAATGATAAAGTTCCGCCAGAAGCGTTCTCTTCCAGCTGTTCCATAGTTCTGAGTTGGTGGCGCAGATATCGGCGACAGTCAGACAGACCAGATTGTCCAGATATTCTTCGTCCCGCACTTGTTTGGCAAACTCGGCAATAACTTCGGGGTCGTAGATGTCACGTCGCTGAGCGGTCACCGACATGAGCAGGTGGCTTTTTACCAGCCAGGACACCAGCTTAGCTTCTGGTTTAGACAGGCCATGTTCAAGACAGAAGTCATAGGCTTCAACAGAACCGATTTCTGAATGATCGCCGCCCCGCCCTTTACCTATATCGTGGAACATGGCGGCCAGCAATAAGAGTTCCTTCTTCTGAAGGCGAGGATAAACTTCGCAACAGATAGGGTGGACAGCCGCATTTTCAGGCTGGCTGAAGGTGTGAATATGTTTCAGTACCCGGATACTGTGCTCATCCACCGTATAGACATGGAACAGGTCAAACTGCATCTGCCCGACAATATGACTCCACTGAGGTAGATAAGTCGCCAGTACCCCCAGTTTGTGCATCAGGCTGAAAGCTTTATACAGCGAGTTCGGGTGACGGACCAGCGTCATGAACTTTTCCCTGGCCTCCGGGATGGTATGCAGGAACTTATTCAGTCGTCTTCTTGCTGTCCGCAACTGACGCATCGTTGCGGGCCCCACATCTTCAATGGTGGAGTCATTGGCAATGTGGATAAACATATCCAGAATGGTTTCCGGCCGGGACTGAAACAGTGCGGGTTTTCTGGCTTCGATGAGTGAGCCACGGCGCTGGAAATCATCATCCAGGATTTCAGCTTCCGGTTGTTCACCCTCGCTGATAATGGCCTGATCGAACAGGCGTAGCAGCATCTGGTTGAGTTCGGCTACCCGGCGAAGGGTTCGGTAGAACTCTTTCATCATAGTTTCTACCGCCGTATTTCCCTTTCCGGTGAAGCCTAACAGTTCAGCAACACCAGCCTGATGAGCAAAGGTCAGGCGGTTATCGTATCGCTTCAGTTCCAGATGCAGAGCAAAACGGATACGCCAGAGAAAATCCTGGCATTCCTTCAGTTCCCGGTATTCACTGTCGGTCAGGAAACCAAAATGGCTCATTTCCAGCAGTGACGTTGCACCGAAGTGGCGTCGGGCGACCCAGCCAAGTGTATGAATATCCCTTAGCCCGCCCGGGCTAGACTTAATGTCAGGTTCCAGGTTGTAGGTGGTGTCATGATAACGGGCATGTCGTTCTTTCTGTTCTTTGACTTTTGCTTCGAAGAACACGTCGCTGGGCCAGAATGAATCGGCCAGGATGATGGTTTTGAGCCGGTAAAATGTATCTTCACAGCCACTTAACAGGCGAGCTTCCTGCAAGTTGGTCGCAACCGTCAGATCTTCTCGTCCGATGTCCGCACATTCCTGAACCGTACGCACAGCATGACCGACTTCTAACCTGAGATCCCATAACAACGTGATGAACTCACTGAGTTTGGCTTTGACCGATTCCGGTGGCGGGGTAAGAGACAAGAGTAAAATATCAATGTCTGACAGAGGGTGCAGTTCAGCGCGTCCGTAGCCGCCGACAGCAACCAGGCAGAGATTGTCTATTTCAGAAAAGCCATAATATTGCCAGAGTCTCTGCAGCAACTGATCCATATATTCACTGCGGGCATAAACCAGATCGGTAATGGGGTGGTTATTCTGGAATTCTTGTCTCTGGTATTCAAACAGGGCATCCAGTTGCTCTTTCAGACTGGTTGGGGTTAATTGCTCGTCAGCAAGTTTTAGTGGTGACAAATACGGCATACAACGCGTTCCATGCAAAATAAAACTAATTAGGCACAATGTACCAGCCGTACGTGAGATTGTAAAAATGTGAATCTGCCGCTTTATGGCGATGAAAATAATGATGGTCGCGGGGAAAGGGATCCGGACAAGGTATTCCCTATGAAGGGAATACCTGTAGTAGGCCAAATGGTCCGGAGATTAGTTATTTACCATGGTACGGGGAATCGTCTCATCAGAGCGTAATGTCAGGACTTCGCAGCCTGTCTCTGTCACCACAAGAGTGTGTTCCCACTGCGCGGAATTTTTACCATCACCCGTGTAGACGGTCCAGTCGTCTTCACTGTCGACTGAACAGCCGAACTTCCCGGCATTAATCATTGGTTCAATGGTGAAGACCATGCCTTGCTTCAGAACTCTGCGATCATTATTACGGTAGTGAACTACCTGTGGCTCTTCATGGAATTCATCACCGATGCCGTGACCACAGAAGTCTTTGACAATAGAGAACTTATTTCGCGGATTTTTTTTGTTATTTTCTTTGATGTACTTATCAATGGCGGTGCCGATATCTCCGACCGTTGCCCCTGGTTTTACTTTACGCATACCTACGTACAGTGCTTCCTGGGTAACCATGCACAAACGTTTATTGGCCGGTGAAACATCGCCTACCAGAAACATACGGGATGTGTCCCCGTGGTAGCCCTGAGGTCGGGTTTCCAGTGAGGCGTCTTTATCGTCAGGAATGATCACCGTGATATCAATATTGATAATATCACCGTCTTTCAATACAGCAGGCTTCAGTTTACCTGTGCTGCCCATTTCATCTTTTGTCGCAGGGATGCCGTGACAGACGATGTGGTTGATAGAAGTACAGGTCGCTTTAGGAAAACCGTGATAATCAAGAGGAGCGGGATACGCGCCATTGTCGACGATAAACTTGTGACACAACTGGTCCAGTTCTTCTGTTGTGACTCCTGGCTTAACATACGGTTCAATCATCTCCAGCACGTCAGCCGCCAGTTTACCGGCTACGCGTAGTTTCTCTATTTCTTCTTCGGTTTTGATTTTGATTGTCATTTCGTTTCTCAGCTCTACTGCAATAGGCGTATTCTACCAGTGGTCAACATAACCGCAATGGATTCTATTAGTAATCCTGAATCTTAAAGTAATTTAAGCATATTACTGGCAATAGAGGGGCAAAATATGGTATAAAGCGCGCCAAGTCAAAGGTCTGTTATCTCTCTGGTTGCAAACTAAAGTGAACTTTGGTGACAAATCATGGCGAAGCCGGTTTTTGACCTATAAACAATTTATCTTTAAATCACACACGTACCGACACATGTTCCGGGGTGCTTACACTGTTTGTTAGCCATATTTATGGCTGGTGGTAAGTCGGATGCATGGGGTATGTGGAGGCCTAACCCCATAGAGGATTTTAAAATGGCAACTGTATCAATGCGCGATATGCTAAAAGCTGGTGTTCACTTCGGTCACCAGACTCGTTACTGGAACCCAAAAATGAAGCCATTCATCTTTGGTGCTCGTAACCGTGTTCATATCATCAACCTGGAAAAAACTGTACCTATGTTCAACGACGCTCTTGCTGAGCTGGTTAAAGTTGGCGAGAAAAAAGGTAAAGTTCTTTTCGTTGGTACTAAGCGTGCTGCATCTGAAGCTGTTAAAGAAGCTGCTATTGCAAGCAACCAGTTCTACGTTAACAACCGCTGGCTTGGCGGTATGCTGACTAACTACAAAACTGTTCGTCAGTCTATCAAGCGTCTGAAAGATCTTGAAGCTCAGTCTCAAGACGGCACTTTTGACAAACTAACTAAGAAAGAAGCTCTGATGCGTACCCGTGAAATGGAGAAGCTAGAGAAATCTCTTGGTGGTATCAAAGACATGGGCGGTCTGCCTGACGCTCTGTTTGTAATCGACGCTGATCACGAACACATCGCAGTTAAAGAAGCTAACAACCTGGGCATCCCAGTATACGCTGTTGTGGATACTAACTCAGACCCTGACGGTGTTGACTTCATCATCCCTGGTAACGACGACGCAATCCGTGCGGTTCAGCTATACCTGAACGCTGCAGCTGACGCTGTAAAAGAAGGTCGTAACCAAGACGTAGCTGCTGTAGCTGCTGAGCAAGATGGTTTCGTAGAAGAAGCTGCTGAATAATAGCGGACTCTGACGTCATACACTTAGTGATGCCGGTAGTTTGTTTATGCCGGCTCTGTTTTTGTGACACACTACTTAAACATAAACTAAGCTATAGTTAGTATCAGGGGCCGATTGTCAGGCCCCTGATTTTTATCTTATCCAGAATCAATTGAGGAATAGAGAATGGCTGTTACTGCTGCTCTAGTTAAAGAACTGCGCGAACGTACTGGCGCAGGCATGATGGAATGTAAAAAAGCGCTTGTTGAAACTGATGGTGATGTTGAACTGGCAATTGAAAACATGCGTAAGTCTGGTGCTGCTAAAGCTGCTAAAAAAGCTGGCAACGTAGCGGCTGAAGGCGCGATCATCATCAAAGAAGCTGATGGTGTTGCTGTTCTGCTTGAAGTTAACTGCCAAACTGACTTCGTTGCTAAAGATGCTAACTTCACTGCGTTTGCAAACGAAGTTGCTGAAGCAGCTCTTGCTTCTAAAGCTTCTGTTGAAGAACTACAAGCACAATTCGAAGAAACTCGTGTTGCTCTAGTGGCTAAAATCGGTGAAAACGTAACTATCCGTCGCGTTCAGTATGTTGAAGGTACTGCTCTGGCTTCTTACCGTCACGGTGAGAAAATCGGTGTTGTTGTTGCTGGTGAAGGCGATGCAGAAACGCTTAAGCACGTTGCAATGCACGTAGCAGCGTCTAAGCCTGAGTACGTAAACCCAGAAGACGTACCAGCTGACGTAGTAGAAAAAGAGAAAGCGGTTCAGGTTGAAATCGCAATGAACGAAGGCAAGCCTGCTGAAATCGCAGAGAAAATGGTTATCGGCCGTATGAAGAAATTCACTGGCGAAATCTCTCTGACTGGTCAGGCGTTCGTTATGGAACCTAAGAAATCTGTAGGTGACATCCTTAAAGAGCGTGGTGCTTCTGTTGCTACTTTCGTTCGCCTGGAAGTGGGTGAAGGTATCGAGAAAGGCGAAGAAATGAGCTTTGCTGAAGAAGTAGCTGCAGCGCAGAAAGGTTAATCCTTCGCGTTTAATGCTTATAGAAAAGGCCGTAGTTAAGACTACGGTCTTTTTGCAGATAACCGTTACCATTTGGTTTTTGTATGCTGGCGAATATTCTTAAGTTCGGTATAAGCAAATATTAAATGGTAACTGTTAACAACAACACTGTTTGGAAGGAAACTCCATGGCTACTAATCCTAAACCTGCATATCAGCGTATTCTGTTAAAACTTAGTGGTGAAGCTCTTCAGGGAGAAGAGGGGTTTGGTATTGATCCTGCGGTTCTTGACCGTATGGCTCAGGAAGTAAAAGAACTGGTTGAACTTGGAGTTCAGGTGGGGCTGGTGATCGGTGGTGGCAACCTGTTCCGTGGTGCCGGTCTGGCTGAAGCGGGTATGAACCGTGTTGTGGGTGACCACATGGGCATGCTGGCGACGGTTATGAATGGTCTTGCGATGCGTGATGCGCTACATCGTGCTTACGTTAACGCTCGTGTTATGTCTGCTATTCCTCTGAATGGTGTCTGTGACGATTATAATTGGGCGAATGCCATCAGCCAGCTACGTCAGGGCCGTGTGGTTATTTTTTCTGCGGGTACCGGTAACCCATTCTTTACTACGGATTCTGCGGCGTGTCTGCGTGGTATCGAAATCGAAGCCGATGTGGTTCTGAAAGCCACTAAGGTTGATGGCGTATTTAGTGCTGACCCTGTAGCCAACCCAGATGCAGAGCTGTATGATAACCTTGCTTACAATGACGTTCTGGAAAAAGAGCTTAAAGTAATGGACTTAGCTGCCTTTACGCTGGCCCGGGATCATAAAATGCCAATTCGGGTATTTAATATGAACAAACCAGGTGCGCTTCGCCGAATTGTGATGGGTGAAGCTGAAGGTACTCTGATCAGCTAAGCTTAAGCATCAGACATAGTTATAACTAACAACAGGTTTTAGATCAGAAGAGATTAGAGAGCTAGGCTTTTCTTCTGAATCTATAGAAAGAACATTAAGGTGAAAACGTGATTAACGAAATTAAAACTAGCGCACAAGAGCGCATGGAAAAAAGTGTAGATGCACTGAAAAATAACCTGAGCAAAGTTCGTACTGGTCGTGCTCACCCAAGCCTGCTTTCTGGTATTTCAGTTGAATACTATGGTGCAGCAACACCTCTTAACCAGGTTGCAAACGTGATTGCAGAAGATGCACGTACGTTAGCCATCACTGTATTTGATAAAGAGCTGGCTCCAAAAGTAGAGAAAGCGATTATGATGTCAGATCTGGGTCTAAACCCTATGTCTGCTGGTACGGTTATCCGTGTACCACTTCCTCCGCTAACAGAGGAACGTCGTAAGGACCTGGTTAAGATTGTACGTGGTGAAGCTGAAAATGGCCGTGTTGCGATCCGAAATATCCGCCGTGATGCGAATGGTGATCTGAAAGCTCTGCTGAAAGAGAAAGAGATTTCTGAAGATGAAGATCGCAAAGCTCAGGAAGAAATCCAGAAAATCACAGATGCAGCCGTTCAGAAAGTAGATGAAGCTCTTGCTGCGAAAGAAAAAGAGTTGATGGAAGTTTAATTATCCATAAACTGGCTTTTGTGCACATAAATGTGTAAAGAAAAAACGCTGTGGTTGGCAGCCAGCTACCCGGCGTTTTTTTATGCAAATTTTTTTAACCAATCTGTGTCGTAGTTTCTTTATGTCGAATACTCCTGTTTCTTTAGAATCTGTTCCTAAACATATTGCCATTATTATGGATGGCAACGGCCGGTGGGCTAAAGCTCAGGGTAAACCCCGAGTGTTTGGGCATAAAGCGGGTGTTACGGCGGTCAGGAAAACCATTTCTGGCGCTGTTAATCTTGGTGTCAAAGCGGTCACACTTTTTGCATTCAGTAGTGAAAACTGGCGTCGTCCAGCGGAAGAAGTGAACTTGTTGATGGAGCTGTTTATTACGGCTTTATCTAAAGAAGTGAAACGGATGCATAAAAATAATCTTCGCCTTCGAGTGATTGGCGATAAGACTCAGTTTAGCAAACGACTACAGAATAAAATTGCCAGTGCAGAAGAGCTTACCGCGGGTAATAGTGGTATGGTCGTGAACATTGCTGCAAATTATGGTGGCAAGTGGGATATCACGAATGCTGTGAAGATGATTGCTTCAGACGTCCGTAAAGGCGAATTACAGGTCGAGGATATTACCGAGTCTCTGGTACAGCAGCACCTGACGATGGCTGATCTTCCAGAGGTTGACCTGTTGATCCGTACCAGCGGTGAATGTCGGATAAGTAACTTTTTGTTATGGCAACTGGCCTATGCCGAAATGTATTTTACCCCGGAATGTTGGCCAGACTTTGACGAAGAGAGCCTGGCTGAGGCTGTGTCGTGGTTTGTTAACCGTGAGAGACGATTTGGTTGTACTGGAGAGCAGATTAAAGCTCTGATGAATAATAAATAGGATAACGCACTTGAAACAACGAATTATTACCGCGTTAATTCTGGCACCTCTTGTGGTGTTGGGTATATTTACTCTTTCTTTACCTTTATTTGAGCTGGCACTGCTGGCTATCACTATGATAGGTGTCTGGGAGTGGGCTCAATTTGTTGATGGCCGTTCTCGTATGTCAGCGATGCTGCCTACAACGGTCGCTCTGTTTCTCAGCTACTTTTTGCTGCCTTCCACAGTGGACAGTCTGAATCAGGTGCTAAGCAGTCATTATGTGATTCTCGCTGCGGCATCAGTCTGGTGGGTCATTGCCAGTATTCTGGCGGTCACTTATCCCAAATCAACAACCGCCTGGCAATCAAACAATCCTTTACGTCACCTGTTCGGAATGCTGACACTGATCCCTTTCTTCTGGAGTATCTTGTTACTTAGGGCAAATGGTATTGACGCAGACCCTTATCATGGAGCCAAGCTCGTCATGTTTGTGTGTCTTCTGGTATGGGCTGCTGACAGTGGCGCTTATTTCGCCGGAAAAAGTTTTGGTAAACATAAAATGGCACCTAAAGTGAGCCCGAATAAGACACTGGAAGGTCTGATGGGGGGCGTTGTGGCGGCCCTGGTGGTTGGCTGGTTTGCCGCTGACTGGTTTGATGTGGGCTTTACCAGCACGTTCTCTATGATTTTGATTACCTTGTGCACGGTTGTGATATCGGTGCTCGGTGATTTGGCTGAAAGCATGTTTAAACGAGTGTCCGGCATTAAAGACAGCAGCAACATCATTCCCGGACACGGTGGCATTTTGGATCGAATTGACAGTTTGACCGCAGCTTTTCCGGTATTTACCTTACTTTATTTCCTGTTCTGATGATACTAGAGGGGGCTTCCTCCCCTTAGCTCATCTATAATTTTTTCAGATGCAGTGTGTAGGAATGCGACATATTACTATCTTAGGTGCAACCGGCTCTATCGGTTCCAGCACCCTTAAAGTCATTGCGGAAAATCCGCAACACTTTTCAGTGACCGCCCTGGCTTCCGGCTCAAATGTGGAGAAAATGTTTGAGCTTTGTGTGCAATGGAAACCCAAATATGCTGCCATGTCAGACCCGGCGGCAGCTGGCTGTTTGCAACAGCGCCTGAGTCAGGCCGGAATGGTGACAGAGGTTCTTGCCGGACAAGACGGAGTGAGTCAGGTTGCTGCGTTAGATGACGTTGACACCGTCATGGCGGCAATAGTCGGGGCTGCTGGTTTGGTGCCGACCATGGCTGCCGTTAAAGCCGGCAAGCGAGTACTTCTGGCCAACAAAGAAGCGCTGGTCATGTCCGGTAAGCTGTTTATTGAAGAAGTGGAAAAGTCAGGCGCGGAATTGCTCCCGGTTGACAGCGAACATAACGCGATTTTTCAGTGTCTTCCTGAACAGGTTCAGCAGCAGATAGGCCGCTGCCAGTTAGAACAGAATGGTATTTCACATATTCTTCTTACCGGTTCTGGCGGTCCTTTCCGCTATACCGATGTTTCTGCACTGTCTCATGTAACCCCTGAGCAGGCCATTGCTCATCCCAATTGGTCTATGGGGCCGAAGATCTCCGTTGACTCTGCCACAATGATGAACAAGGGGCTGGAGTATATCGAAGCCAGGTGGTTGTTCAACTGTACCCGGGAACAGCTCAAAGTCCTTATCCACCCTCAGTCAGTAATCCACTCCATGGTGCAGTACAAAGATGGTTCGGTACTGGCTCAGATGGGAGAGCCGGATATGTGTACGCCGATTGCGTTAACCATGTCTTATCCGAAGCGTATTGCTTCGGGCGTTGCTCCTCTGGATTTTACAAAGGTCAGCGAATTAACGTTTCTCCAGCCCGACTTTGCTCGTTACCCTTGCCTTAAGCTGGCAATGGACGCTTGCTATGAGGGGCAGCATGCTACAACGGCGATAAATGCAGCAAATGAAATTGCCGTGGATGCTTTTTTACATAACAGACTGAACTTTACTGATATTGCCGCTGTCAATGAACAAGTACTTTCAAAGGTTTGCGCACGAACTCATCATACTGATGAACGCAGCTTGGAAAGCTTGCTCGAGCTGGATAGAATGTCCAGAGTCTTAGCAACGGAAATAGTCAGAGAACGGTCACTATGACAGATATACTGTGGAATTTTGCCAGCTTTATTATTGCACTTGGAGTGCTGGTTGCTGTTCATGAGTTTGGACACTTCTGGGTCGCACGCCGCTGTGGAGTGAAGGTGGAAAAATTCTCCATTGGTTTCGGTAAATCTTTATGGAAAAAAACGGGTAAAGACGGTACAGAATACAGTATTTCTGCTATTCCTCTGGGGGGCTATGTGAAAATGCTGGATGGGCGGGTAGAAGAAGTACCCGATTCACAAAAGCATTTGGCGTTCGATTATAAACCGTTGTGGCAGCGTAGTGCGATTGTGGCTGCCGGGCCTGTCTTTAACTTTCTGTTTGCCATATTTGCTTACTGGCTGGTTTTCCTGATAGGCGTTCCTGCTGTTAAGCCGGTTGTTGGTGAGGTTGTTCCTCATTCTATTGTGGCAGAAGCCGGAATTAAGCCAGGTATGGAGCTTAAGGCGGTTTCGGGAATCCAAACCGCAGACTGGGAATCGGTCAATATGCAGCTTATATCTCATATTGGTGATAACCAGATGAGTTTGTCAGTAACACCGGAACATGAGATAGGTTCAACACAGACGGTTACTCTGGATCTTAGCCAGTGGCAGTTTGATCCGGAAACCGAGTCGGCAATGACTACGCTCGGGTTCAAGCCATATAGTCCGGAAATTTATACCTCGGTGGCACATGTGTCAGAAGGTGGGGCCGCAGACGAAGCCGGGTTTATCATTGGTGACAAAATAGTGGCTATTGATGGAGAACCCGTTACCGAATGGCTGCAGGTCGTTAACAGAATACAGGCATCCGCCGAACGAACATTAAGGGTCGAAGTGGCGCGTAATGGTGGAATAACAGAGCTCTTACTAACACCGGAAAGCCGACGGCTGTCTGGAGACCGCGTTATCGGATTTGCCGGGATCGCGCCTGATGTAGCAGAATGGCCACAAGAATATCGCATTGAAATTAAATATGGTGTATTTCAATCTGTTGGTAAAGCGATTGAAAAAACAGGTCAGCTTATCGACCTGACGTTCACTATGCTTAAAAAACTGATCACCGGAGATGTCGGGCTAGAGAACCTGAGCGGACCGATTTCTATTGCTAAAGGTGCAGGCGCAACGGCAGACTACGGATTAGTTCATTTCCTTGGGTTCCTGGCTTTGATCAGTGTTAACCTGGGGATTATTAACCTGGTGCCGTTACCGATTCTGGATGGCGGGCATCTGTTGTTTTATGCGATAGAAGCGATTATTCGCAGGCCAGTGCCGGAAAAGGCACAGGAGCTGGGATATCGTATCGGCGGAGCCATTATTTTTTCTCTGATGGCTATTGCGATCTTTAATGATTTTATGCGCCTGTGAACTGATTCAGTAGTACCGTAGGCCAATAACAGCTTTTGCTTTTTCTGTTAGTCAGAAGCAAAAAAGAAGTAACAAGGAATAATCAGAACAGGTATGGCGATTAAGCGAATACTGCTGACTTCACTGCTTGTAGCGAGTACTGCAGCGAGTGGGGCGGATCAATTTGTAGTTCAGGATATTAATGTAGAAGGCCTGCAGCGTGTTGCGCTGGGCGCAGCCTTGTTGAAAATGCCGGTCCGTGTCGGAGATACAGTCGATTCTCAAGATGTGTCTGACATTATCAAGGCTCTGTATTCTTCAGGAAACTTCGAAGATATTCAGGTATACAGAGACGGCGATGCTTTACTGGTTAAAGTAAAGGAAAGGCCGACGATTGCCAGTATCGCGTTCTCAGGAAACCAGGCAATAAAAGAAGAACAGTTGCAGCAGAATCTGGATGCTTCCGATATCCGCGTTGGCGAGTCTCTTGATCGAACTACGCTCAGTCAGATAGAGAAAGGACTGGAAGATTTTTATTACAGCGTGGGGAAATACAACGCATCGGTAAAAGCGGTGGTGACACCATTACCACGGAACAGGGCCGATCTTAAGTTTGTGTTTGCTGAAGGGGTTTCTGCCAAGATTCAGCAGATTAACTTTATCGGCAATGAAGTCTTCGACGATGAAGAACTGGAGTCCCGCTTTGATCTGAACGCCGATGTTTCCTGGTGGAACTTCTTATCTGATGATAAATATCAGAAACAGGTACTGGCCGGAGATATCGAGTCTCTGCGTTCTTACTACCTCAACCGGGGTTATCTGAAATTTAAGATTGACTCAACACAGGTCGCCATATCTCCTGATAAGAAAGGGGTATACATCACGCTGGTGCTGGATGAAGGCAAACCTTATACCGTCGAAGGTGTGAAATTCAGCGGAGAGCTGATCGGTAAAGAAGCGGAGTTTCAGCAACTCGTCCCGTTTGAAAATGGCGATATTTACAACGGCTCTCAGGTAACGTCTCTGGAAGAGAATGTGAAAAAGGTTCTGGGGGAAGCTGGTTATGCCTATCCTCAGGTACGGACTGTCCCTGAATTCGATGATGAAAAGCAGGAAGTCGTACTGAATCTGCATATTGAAACGGGTAAGCGTATCTATGTACGGGATATCCGCTTTACCGGCAATATGCTGACCAAAGATGAGGTCCTGCGCCGTGAAATGCGTCAGATGGAAGGCAGTTGGCTGAACTCTAAATCGATAGAAACGGGTAAGACCCGTCTGAACCGTACTGGCTTTTTTGAGTCAGTAGACGTCCAGACCGTGCGCGTGCCGGGTACGGATGATCAGGTCGATCTGGTGTACAAAGTCAAAGAGGCTAACTCAGGCAGCGTTAACTTTGGTATCGGTTATGGTACAGAGTCAGGGGTGAGCTTTCAGGTAGGTTTGCAGCAAGATAACTTTGCCGGTACCGGTAACCGGGTGGGGATCAGTGCCACAACCAATGACTATCAGCAGAATGTGAGCCTGGAGTACCGGGACCCATACTGGAACCTGGATGGTGTCAGCCTGGGTGGCAAGGTGTTCTATAACAAGTTTGAGGCGTCTGATGCCGGTATCGTGGATTACACCAACGAAAGCTACGGCAGCAGTCTGACCTGGGGTTTCCCGTATGATGAGCTGAATTTCCTGGAAATGGGCGTTGGTTATACTCATACCAAGATTGAAAATCTGGACCCTTATGTTCAGGTGCAGCAGTTCCTGTGTAACCTGGGGGATTGTGATGCAACTAACCTGCAGGCTGATGACTTTGATTTAACGCTGACCTGGACCCGAAATAACCTGAACCGAGGGTATTTCCCGACAGCGGGTAGTCATCAACGCTTTACGTATACCATGACGGTACCCGGTTCGGATGTGCAGTACTTCAAGATGCGCTACGATACGCGCCAGTACTTCCCGTTGACCAAAAAGCATGAGTTTACTCTGTTACTACGTGGACGTCTGGGATACGGTAACGGGTATGGTCAGACAGACGGGGCGGACAACCTGTACCCGTTTTATGAAAACTTCTACGCCGGGGGCTTTACCACGCTGCGGGGCTTTGGTTCTAACTCAGCCGGTCCGAAGGCGATTTATGATGAAGGTTCATTGTCAGCCAGTGGAAGCAGTGGTAACAACTCCGGGTATATTGCGACAGATGATTCTGTTGGTGGTAACGCCACCGCTCTGGCCAGTGCCGAGTTAATTGTACCGACACCGTTTGCTTCGGATGAGATGCAGAGTCAGATCCGAACCAGTATTTTCTATGATATGGCCAGTGTCTGGGATACTGAATTTGATGATAATTCAAGTGACGTTTTGTATGGTCAGCGTTATTACTATGATTATTCTGATCCGACGAATTACCGTTCTTCATACGGTGCGGCACTACAGTGGATGTCTCCGATGGGGCCTCTGGTGTTTGCCGTAGCGAAACCTATTAAGAAATACGATGGTGATGACGAAGAGTTCTTCACATTCACTATCGGTCGAACCTTCTAAAAGGATATTATTTTGAAAAAGATTGTAAAAGCAGCAGGTATTAGCCTTGTAATTCTGAGCTCTTCATTTATGGCGCATTCAGCAGAAGCGGTGCAAAAAATTGGCTATGTCAGCACTGGTTACCTGATGAGTAAACTGCCTCAGCGCGAAGCGATTGTTAAACAGCTGCAGCAGGAAAACCGTGACGACCAAGCTGAGCTGCAAAAGCTGGAAGCGAAGATCAATACCAAGATTGAACAGGCTAAGCGTGACCGTGAGCTGCTCGGAGAGGAAGGCCTGCAGAAGCTGCAGATTGAGATAGCTTCGCTGCAGAAAGAAGGACAGCTAAAGGCAAACAAGTTTAAGAAAGAGCGCCAGGAGCGTGAATATAACGCTCAGCGTGATATGGGTAAACTGATTCAGGATGCAGTGAGCAAAATCGCTGAGGCTGAAGGTTATGATATTGTGGTTGACAGTCAGGCACTGCAATACGCCAAGCCGGATCTGAATCTGACAGAAAAAGTGTTAGCTGAATTAAAATAATTAACTGAAAATTATGCCAAAAATTACTCTTGCAGAACTGGCAGCCATTACCGGTGGAGAGCTTTACGGTGATGGTGAAACAGTGATTACTGCTGTTGCCGCGATGGATAAAGCAGGGGAAGGTGATATCACCTTCCTGTCTAACTCTAAGTATCGGAAGCATTTGTCAGAATGTGCTGCCTCTGCGGTCATGGTCAAAGACACCGAACGTGAGCTGTGCACAACCAATGTCTTGGTGGTGAATGACCCTTATCTGGCTTACGCGCGTGTGGCTCAGGCTCTGGATACGACACCAAAACCCGCAGAGCGGGTGCATTCGTCGGCGGTCATCGCAGATAATGTGATTCTCGGAGAGAATGTATCCATTGGAGCCAATGCAGTGATAGAGTCAGGAGTAACGCTGGGTGATAATGTCTCTATTGGGGCTGGCTGCTTTATTGGAAAAAACGCGACCATCGGGGCTGATACCCGCTTATGGGCTAATGTATCGATTTACCATGAGGTACAACTGGGTGAATCCTGTCTGATTCAGGCAAACACCGTCATTGGCTCTGATGGTTTTGGTTATGCCAACGATAAAGGCGAGTGGGTGAAGATCCCACAGGTGGGGACGGTACGTATCGGTAACCGGGTTGAGATTGGTGCCGGTACCACCATTGATCGTGGTGCTCTGGATGATACGGTGATCGAAGATAACGTGATTATCGATAATCAGATGCAAATTGCCCACAATGTACACATCGGCTATGGCACAGCAATGGCCGGAGGCACTATTGTTGCCGGCAGTACTAAGATTGGTAAATATTGTATTATCGGCGGTGGTACTGTTATCAATGGGCATATTGAGATCGCTGATGGTGTCACCATTACCGGAATGGGAATGGTGATGCGAGGTATTGATGAGAAGGGGATGTACTCCTCCGGTATCCCATTGCAACCGAATAAAGAATGGCGCAAGACGGCAGCCCGGGTACATCGGATAGACGACATGAATAAGCGTCTCAAAGCTATCGAGAAGAAATTGGAATCTTAATCCAGATATTTCTTTACAGAGACCTGCCGTTTGCAGGTCTTTTTCGTTTATAATCCCTGCCAGTTTATTGATTTGTTATATAGGAAGATGATTTTGACTACTGAAAAGAAAACGATGAATGTGACTGAAATTCGCGAACTGCTGCCACATCGTTATCCGTTCCTGCTGATTGATCGCGTGACGGATTACGAAGAAGGTAAATACCTTATCGGCCTTAAAAATGTCTCAGTGAATGAACCTCAGTTTACCGGTCATTTTCCTCAGTTACCTATCTTCCCGGGTGTATTGATTCTTGAAGCAATGGCTCAGGCAACAGGCCTGCTGGCGTTTAAAACGTTCGGAGCTCCTACGGAAAACGAACTATACTATTTTGCAAGTATTGATAATGCGAAGTTCCGTAAGCCGGTTGTTCCGGGCGACCAGCTGATTATTGAAGTTGAGTTTATTAAGGAGCGCAGAGGTATTGCTCTGTTTAACGGTGTAGCCAAAGTTGATGGCGAAGTCGTTTGCTCCGCCGAACTGAAATGTGCCCGTCGAGAGTTCTGATAATTATGATTCATGAAACTGCACAAATTCACCCTACTGCTATTGTTGAAGAAGGTGCTGTCATTGGAGCCGATGTAAAAATTGGCCCATTCTGTTTTGTCGATAGTAAGGTAAAAATTGGTCGGGGTACCGAGCTACTTTCCCATGTGGTGGTGAAAGGGCCGACAACGATTGGTGAAGAGAATAAAATCTTCCAGTTTGCCTCTATTGGTGAGGCTTGCCAGGACCTGAAATACGCTGGTGAAGATACCCGTCTTGATATTGGTGACCGTAATACCATTCGTGAAAGCGTAACTATGCACCGTGGTACGATTCAGGATTCAGGGATCACCAAAGTCGGTAGCGACAACCTGTTTATGATTAATGCCCATGTCGCTCATGACTGTGTGATTGGGGACCGTTGTATTTTTGCCAATAATGCAACCTTAGCCGGACATGTTATTGTGGGTGATCATGCCATTATCGGTGGCATGTCTGCGGTACACCAGTTCTGCCATGTTGGTGAGCACTGTATGCTGGGGGGTGGTTCTATTGTTGTTCAGGATGTGCCGCCTTATGTGATGGGGCAGGGTAACCACTGTGAGCCGTTTGGTATTAACGTGGAAGGTCTGAAGCGTCGGGGCTTTGAGAAGCAAGAAATCCTGGCTATCCGCCGTGCTTACAAGGCGCTTTACCGTAGTGGTATGACGCTGGCTGAAGCAAAAACTGAAATAGCTAAAGAAGCGACAGAATATAAGTCCGTACAAGTGTTTATGGATTTTCTGGATAACTCTGAACGCGGGATTATCCGCTAGAGGCCGAAGAAGTGAGGCTGGATATTTACTTGCTGGAATGCCAAATAGGGTAAATATATCATCATCCCTGCCTTCGCAGGGATGATGATGATCTTTAAATAAGATGCTTTTCTGTATTCTCAAAGCGAAGCGTTCTGTACTCTCTCTAGTCTCTAGTCTCTAGTCTCTAGTCTCTAGTCTCTAGTCTCTAGTCTCTAGTCTCTAGTCTCTAGTCTCTATTATGGAAAAAGTATGCGACCTCCTCTGAAAATCGGCATAGTTGTTGGTGAGCTGTCAGGTGATACCTTAGGTGAAGGACTGATAAAAGCGATCCGCAACCGTTACCCTGACGCTGAATTTGTCGGTATTGGTGGCCCTAAAATGATCGAGCAGGGGTGTGAATCCCTGTTTGATATGGAAGAGCTGGCCGTGATGGGGCTGGTGGAAGTGCTTGGCCGTTTGCCTCGCCTGCTGAAAGTAAAAGCAGAACTGGTTCGTTATTTTACCGATAACCCGCCGGATGTGTTTATTGGTATCGATGCGCCTGACTTTAATCTGCGCCTGGAAAAAGATCTCAAATTCGCCGGGATAAAAACGGTTCATTATGTCTGCCCGTCAGTATGGGCATGGCGTCAGAAACGCATCTTTAAGATTAAAGAAGCCACCAATCTGGTTCTGGCTTTTCTGCCGTTCGAAAAAACATTCTGTGATAAATATTCTGTGCCGTGCGAGTTTATCGGACACACTCTGGCGGACAGTATCCCGTTAGAAAACGACAAGTCAGCAGCGAGAACGTTGCTGGGGCTGGAGCAGGATAAGCGCTGGCTGGCGGTACTTCCGGGCAGTCGCGGTTCGGAAATGAAGATGCTGGCTCAGCCGTTTATTGAAGCCTGTCAGAAGCTACAAAGTAAGTATCCCGAGCTGGGCTTTGTCGTTGCTCTGGTAAACCCGAAGCGACGTGAACAGTTTGAGCTGGTATGGAAAGAGCTGGCCCCGGAACTCAGTTTTGTGTTGGTGGACGATACGGCACGTAATGTTATCCAGGCGTCTGACGCGGTTCTGCTTGCTTCCGGTACGGTGGCACTGGAATGCATGCTGGTTAACCGCCCTATGGTGGTGGGGTACCGGGTCAATGCGATTACAGCGTTTATTGCAAAACGTCTGGTGAAAACCGAATTCGTGTCCCTGCCAAATATTCTGGCCGGCAGAGAAGTGGTGAAAGAATTTTTACTGGAAGACTGTACGGCAGCAAACCTGGCTGAAGAAGCGGAGCGCCTGCTGACCGGGGACACGACTGATATGCTGGAGACCTTTGCCGGGCTGCACCAGTTAATTCGTAAAGATGCTGACAAACAGGCCGCTAAAGCTGTATTAAGATTGATTGAGCAAAAAAATGACTAAAGAATTCCCTCCGTTTGACTATCCGTCTGGTTATCAGCTCATCGCTGGTGTTGATGAAGTCGGGCGGGGTCCGTTAGTCGGCGATGTTGTGACCACCGCCGTGATTCTGGATCCCAATAATCCGATCGAAGGGCTGACGGATTCAAAAAAATTATCAGAAAAGAAGCGACTGGCATTGTTTCCTGAAATCAAGGAAAAGGCGCTGGCCTGGTCAGTCGGTCGTTGTTCTCCTGCTGAAATTGACGAGCTGAATATCCTGCACGCGACCATGCTGGCGATGCAGCGCGCTGTCGCTGGCTTGAGTATTCAGCCGGATTATGTCCTTATTGATGGTAACCGTGTACCAGAGCTTTCTATGCCCGGAGAGGCAGTAGTGAAAGGCGATCTCAGAGTGGCTGAAATTAGCGCGGCTTCCATACTGGCGAAGGTGATCCGGGATCAGGAAATGGAAGAGCTGGATAAGCAGTACCCGCAATTCGGGTTTGCCAAACATAAAGGTTATCCGACCAAGGCGCATTTTGCTGCCATAGAAGAGCACGGAGTAATCGAGCAGCACAGAAAAAGTTTTAAGCCGGTGAGAAGAATTCTGGAAAATGGCTGATCCTAAGTTTATACATTTACGCGTACACAGCGACTTCTCCATGGTGGATGGCCTGGCGAAGGTTCCGCCTCTGGTCAAAAAAGTTGCCGAGATGCAGATGCCGGCAATGGCGCTTACTGATTTCACTAACCTGTGTGGGCTGGTCAAGTTCTATAACACAGCACACGGTTGTGGCATTAAGCCTATCATCGGGGCTGATTTTGCGATGCAGTCACAAGAGTTCGGCGATGAGCTCACCCGGTTGACAGTTCTGGCGTCAGACAATAAAGGGTATAACAACCTCACCTTATTAATATCCGAAGCTTATTTGCGTGGGCATGTTCAGCACCAGCCGGTTATTGACCGGGAGTGGCTGGTCAAGCACTGTGAGGGGCTGATCCTGCTTTCCGGTGGCAAAAACGGTGAGGTGGGTAAGGCTCTGCTAAAAGGTAACCAGCCTCTCGTTGACCGATGTATCGACTTCTATCAGCAGTATTTTCCGGATCGTTTCTATCTTGAACTGACCCGCACTGGTCGAGCGGACGAAGAAAGCTATCTGCATTTTGCTTTGGAACAGGCAGAGAAAAGCGATCTGCCGGTCGTTGCGACCAATGAAGTGGTATTTCTGACCGAAGATCAGTTTGACGCTCATGAAATCCGCGTGGCGATCCATGATGGTTACACCCTTGAGGATCCCCGCCGGCCGAAAAACTACAGCGCTCAGCAATATCTGCGTAGCGAAGAGGAAATGTGCGAACTGTTTGCCGATATTCCTGAAGCTCTGGCAAACAGTGTCGAGATTGCCAAGCGGTGTAATGTGACTGTCCGGCTGGGTGAGTACTTCCTGCCGAACTTCCCGACAGAAGGGATGGCGATAGAAGATTTCCTGGTTAAGAAATCACAGGAAGGTCTGGAAGACAGGCTGGAGTTCCTGTTTCCGGATCCGGAAGAGCGTCAGCGCCGCCGACCTGAGTATGATGATCGCTTGCAGATTGAGCTGGATGTGATCAACCAGATGGGGTTCCCTGGCTACTTCCTCATCGTGATGGAGTTTATCCAGTGGTCCAAAGATAACGATGTGCCGGTTGGTCCGGGCCGGGGGTCCGGTGCCGGTTCTCTGGTGGCCTATGCGCTTAAAATTACCGACCTGGATCCGTTGGAATATGACCTGCTGTTTGAACGCTTCCTTAACCCGGAACGGGTATCCATGCCCGACTTCGACGTCGATTTCTGTATGGATAAACGTGATCAGGTAATCGATCACGTCGCCGAAATGTATGGCCGTGATGCGGTATCGCAGATCATCACCTTTGGTACCATGGCAGCAAAAGCGGTTATCCGTGACGTAGGCCGGGTTCTGGGCCACCCATACGGTTTTGTTGACCGTATCTCTAAGCTGATCCCGCCCGATCCGGGGATGACACTGGATAAGGCGTTTAAAGCCGAGCCTCAGCTTCCTGAAATATATGAAGCTGATGAAGAGGTAAAAGAGCTGATCGATATGTGTCACATACTGGAAGGGGTGACACGTAACGCCGGTAAGCACGCGGGTGGGGTGGTTATTTCACCGACCACCATTACGGATTTTGCGCCGATTTATTGTGATGCGGAAGGGCATCACCCCGTTACCCAGTTTGATAAAAATGATGTAGAGACAGCCGGTCTGGTGAAGTTTGACTTCCTTGGCCTGCGGACACTGACCATCATCGACTGGGCGCTGGGTCTGATCAATCCGCGTATGGAACGGGAAGGGAAAGATCAGGTACGTATCGAGTCGATTCCTCTGAATGACGCCGCTTCATTTACGGTACTGAAAAATTCAGAAACTACGGCGGTATTCCAGCTGGAATCCCGGGGCATGAAGGATCTGATCAAACGCCTTCAACCCGACTGTTTTGAAGATATCATCGCACTGGTTGCCCTGTTCCGTCCCGGCCCGCTACAGTCGGGCATGGTAGATAACTTTATCGACCGGAAGCATGGCCGTGAGGCCATTTCTTATCCGGATGAAACCTGGCAGCACGAATCGCTGAAAGAGACCCTGGAACCAACCTACGGAATCATCCTGTATCAGGAACAGGTGATGCAGATTGCTCAGATTCTGGCTGGTTATACGCTGGGTGGAGCGGATATGCTGCGCCGTGCGATGGGTAAGAAAAAGCCGGAAGAGATGGCGAAGCAGCGTGCTGTTTTCCAGGAAGGTGCTGAAAAGAACGGTGTTGATGGCGAACTGGCAATGAAAATCTTCGATCTGGTAGAGAAGTTTGCTGGTTACGGTTTCAACAAATCGCACTCGGCCGCTTACGCTTTGGTCTCTTATCAGACGTTGTGGCTGAAAACCCATTACCCAGCTGAGTTTATGGCTGCGGTTATGACGGCAGATATGGACAATACCGAGAAAGTCGTTGGCTTGGTGGACGAGTGCTTCCGGATGAAGCTGACGGTGATGCCACCTGACGTTAACTCGGGCCTGTATCGCTTTAATGTGGATGAAAATGGCGCGATTGTTTATGGTATCGGGGCAATTAAAGGCGTGGGTGAAGGCCCGATAGAGAATATTATAGAAGCCCGTAATAAGGGTGGCTATTTTAAAGACCTGTTTGATTTCTGTGCCCGTATTGATCTGAAGAAAGTAAATAAGCGGGTGATTGAAAAATTGATTCAGGCTGGTGCGCTGGATCGTCTTGGCCCACACCGTGCTGCGATGTTAGCGTCTGTCGATGACGCGGTGAAAGCCGCAGGCCAGTATCATCAGGCCGAAGCTTTTGGTCAGGCAGATATGTTTGGTGTTCTGACAGAAGCTCCTGAGGAAGTGGAACAGGCTTATGCTCAGGCACCAGAGTGGCCCGAGAAGGTGCGTCTGGATTTTGAACGTGAAACCTTAGGGCTTTATTTAACCGGACACCCAATAAATGAGTATCTTAAGGAACTTGGGCGCTTTACCAGTTGTCGATTAAAAGATGCGACACCAACCCGGCGTGATCAGTCTCTGACGGTAGCGGGTCTGGTGGTGGCGGCTAAGGTCATGACCACCAAGCGCGGAACGCGGATTGGCATCATGACACTGGATGATCGTTCCGGCCGGATGGAAGTGATGTTGTTTTCTGATGCACTTGATAAGTATGCAGAAGTGCTGGAAAAAGATAGAATTCTGATCGTATCCGGACAGGTCAGCTTTGATGACTTCAACGGTGGCCTTAAAATGTCGGCCCGCGAAATTTTAGATCTTGGCGAAGCACGGGAAAAATACGCCCGTGGGTTGTCAGTGTCTATTATTCAGTCACAGATAGATGAGCAGTTTTTTGAGCGTTTTGCCCGCACTCTGGAGCCGCACAAAGCAGGAACGGTTCCTGTTCATATTTATTACCAGCGGGCAGATGCCAGAGCAAAAATCGAATTAGGTACGGAGTGGCGCGTCACTCCGAATGATTCGTTATTAGATGAATTAAAACAGCTGCTTGGTAAAGACCAGGTAGAACTCGAATTTAACTAAAATCCAGTTGCATCGAACACGTAACTGAATAAATAAGGATTCATAGATGAGCATGAATTTTCTTGAATTTGAAAAGCCTATCGCTGAACTAGAAGCAAAGATCGAAGCGCTTCGCGATGTATCTCGTCATGGTGGCGATGCTTCTGTCGATTTAGACAAAGAAATTCACCAGTTAGAAGAAAAAAGTCAGGAATTAAAGAAAAAAATCTTTAATGATCTGGGCGCATGGCAGGTTGCTCAGCTGGCTCGCCATCCTCAACGTCCGTATACGCTGGATTATATTGAGAATGCCTTTACGGAATTTGAAGAACTGGCAGGCGATCGTGCTTATGCTGATGATAAAGCGATTGTGGGTGGTATCGCCCGTTTAAATAATCGTCCGGTTATGGTTATCGGTCATCAGAAGGGCAGAGAAACCAAGGAAAAGGTAAAGCGTAACTTTGGCATGCCGAAACCTGAAGGTTACCGTAAGGCTCTCCGCCTGATGGAAATGGCGGAACGTTTTAAAATGCCGATTATTACCTTTATCGATACTGCTGGTGCTTACCCTGGCGTTGGAGCGGAAGAGCGCGGACAATCAGAAGCGATTGCCCGTAACCTGAAAGTCATGTCTGGGCTTAAAGTGCCGGTCATCTGTAATGTGATTGGTGAAGGTGGTTCTGGTGGTGCACTGGCTATTGGTGTGGGTGACTACGTTAATATGCTGCAATACTCTACCTATTCTGTCATTTCACCTGAAGGCTGTGCATCTATCCTGTGGCGTGATGCGGATAAGGCACCTCAGGCTGCTGAAGCGATGGGGCTGGTTGCACCTCGTCTGAAAGAACTGGATCTGATCGATACCGTGATCGAAGAACCACTGGGTGGCGCGCACCGTGATCCGATCCAGATGGCTGTGAACCTGAAAGCCGTACTTCTGGAACAGCTTGAGTCGCTTGAAGTTCTGGATGAAGATACTCTGCGTGAGCGTCGTTATCAGCGTCTGATGAATTACGGGTATTGCTGATTAGAGACTAGATCGCTTCGCTTCTAGAGGCTATAAAGGTATAAGTATTGTGCCTCTATAGCTAAAACAGTACGAGAAATTATAGTTAAAAAATATCGTCATTCCTGCGCAGGCAGGAATCTAATAAGTCAGCTGATATCTGTTTAGTAGATCCCTGCCTGCGCAGGGATGACGGTTGTCTTTCTGTATTCTCAAAGCGAAGCGCTCTGTATTCTTTCTAGTCTCTAGTCTCTAGTCTCTCCCCCCAAGAGGTCCACGTGCTCTATCCCCATTTCTCCTCTATTCTCAAACGGTACCATTCATCAGGTTGTAAAATTGTACTGGCCCTCAGTGGCGGAGTGGATTCTCGGGTGCTTCTGCACCTTCTCTCGCTGTTTAAGCAGGATAACCCACAGACAGAATGTCTGGCCGTTCATGTTCATCATGGACTGAGTTCTAATGCTGACTTCTGGGCGGAGCAGTGTCATCAATGGTGCTCTGATTCTGGACTTTCCTCGGTGGTTGAAAGAGTATGTCTGAATCTCGGCAGCCGTATCAGTATTGAGCAGGAAGCAAGGCAGCAGCGTTATCTGGCACTGAAAAAGCACATTCAGGAAGGGGACTTGTTATTGACGGGTCAGCACTTAAGTGATCAGACAGAAACCTTTCTTCTGGCTTTAAAGCGGGGAAGTGGCCCCAAAGGGCTTTCCTCTATGCCAGAGGCTGCTTCTTTTGGTAAAGGCATGCTATTACGGCCCCTGCTTTCAGTGAGCCGAGAGAAGGTTGTCGATTACGCAGAGCAGCATTCTTTGAGCTGGGTGGAGGACGAAAGCAATACGGATACCCGTTATGACCGTAACTTTTTGCGTCAGTATATCGTCCCCCAACTGACTGAACGCTGGCCGGATATCGAACGTTCGGTGTCCCGTAGTGCTCAGTTATGTGCCGACCAGGAAGCTCTGCTGAATGAGTTACTTGCGGAGCGACTGGCAAAGATGATTGGTGCCGATGGTGGTATTAGTGTGGTGTCTTTGCATTCTGAGTCGGCATTGGCACGTAACCAGCTGATCCGGATGTGGCTGGACACATATTCTGTTCTTATGCCTGGCCGTAAACAGCTCTCCCTGATCTGGAATGAAGTGGTTTGTGCCCAGCCAGATGCGAATCCTCGACTGACGTTGTCTCAGGGTGAAATACGCCGCTATCAGAATCGGCTATATTGGGTGGATAAACAGCAGGATATTACAGACTGGCGTACTGAGTTCACATTAAATACCCCAGTCGATTTACCTGATCGGCTTGGTTCTATTATGCTCACTGATAGAGTCAGTGAAAACGGTTTTAAGCTTAGGGCGGCCAGACCGGAAGAAAGGGTATGGGTAAGCTTTAACCCGGAAGGGATAGTGGCGCACCCGGAAGAAAGAGCCCATAGCCGCAAGCTGAAAAAGTTATTTCAGGAATATGGTGTTCCGCCTTGGTTACGTCGCCGCTTACCATTAATTATGTATAACGACTGTCTTGCTGGTGTTGCGGGGCTTTTCGTAGACCGGGATTTTTCCGGTAATGCTGTTGAAGTGGTATGGGACAGGCAAACGCAGGGGTAGGAAATGCTGAAAAAGATAAGTGGTGTGATTCTGGGTGTTCTGTGTCTGACCAGTACTGTGGTGGCCGGAGATATGGAAAAAGGTCGGGAGGCCGCAAAGCGCTGTATTATGTGCCACGGTGTGAACGGTGAATCCAGGATCCGCACTTATCCCAGTTTAAAAGGGATGGATGAGCAAAAATTTATTGCAGCCATTTATGCCTACAGAAACGGGGAAAAGGAGGGTAACCTTGCCGGGATGATGCGTTCACAGGCGTTGGGATTATCCGAGGAAGAGATTAAGAATATGGCAGCATATTTTTCGTCGCTGAAGTAAAAATTAAGTTACGTAGATTGCTATTTGAATGATATCGGTAATAATAGCCAGACAATAGAAATAGGTAGTTAAGGGATTACAATGAAAAAAATTGAAGCCATTATTAAACCATTTAAGTTAGATGATGTTCGTGAAGCGCTGGCAGAAGTAGGTATTACCGGTATGACAGTTTCTGAAGTAAAAGGCTTCGGACGTCAGAAAGGGCATACAGAGTTGTACCGTGGTGCAGAATACATGGTAGATTTTCTGCCAAAAGTGAAGCTTGAAATTGTCGTGAATGCTGATGTTGTCGAGCAGTGCCTGGATACCATTATTGAAACCGCTCAGACCGGTAAGATTGGTGATGGTAAGATCTTTGTCTGCGATGTTGAGCGTGTGGTTCGAATCCGTACCGGCGAAGAAGACGAAGACGCGATTTAACAAAGAGGCAAGGTCGCTACGCTTCAAAGGGAAAGGGTTAAGTCGTTTATCGAAGAATTAACCACTTAACACCTTCTCCCTTATTCCTTCATCCTTGGTGTTCTGTATTCTATAAGCGAAGCGCTCTGTATTCTTTCTAGTCTCTAGTCTCTAGTCTCTAGTCTCTGGTTTTTCTAACCTAAACCTTTCCCCTTCCGGATACCTCTATGAAAAAGCTCATCGTCGCTTTTCTGTTTTTACTTTCCGGTTCGTACATTGCCTTTCAGGTGGTTTTTGATGTGCCTGAATCACCATTACTTATGATCCGCCAACCGCATGGTGTCTGGCAGAAAACCGGACAGTGCTACCAGTCTTCGCCAGTAAAGGGTATTGATAATCAAGGTACTCTGCAGGCTCTGGTCTGGAATATCTACAAGGAAAACCGCCCCGGATGGCAACAGGAACTCAACCACTTGAGTGACAGTGCCAGTCTGGTGCTGCTTCAGGAAAGCAGCCTTAAAGATGAATTTACTGGGTGGCTGGATAAGAAAAATTGGGTAAGTACTCATGTGAGTGCGTTTGATGCTCTTAATGTGAGTGCCGGGGTGATCAATCTGTCCCGCACTTTACCGCAGGCGGTGTGTGCTTATACGCAGATGGAGCCATGGCTTCGCTTGCCTAAATCAGCGCTGTTCAGCCTGTACCCTTTATCTGATGGACGGTCTCTGGCTGTTATCAATGTGCATGCGGTAAACTTTACCCTTGGTATCGATGAGTATAGTGAGCAGCTACAGACATTAAGAGAGCTGGCACTAGAACATACGGGACCCGTACTGGTGGCAGGTGACTTTAACTCATGGAGCAGTAGCCGCACGGAGCAGTTAAGGGAAGATATGGGCCGTCTGGGGCTTAAAGAAGTGCACTTTGAGCCAGATCACCGTACTGAAGTGCTAACCGGCTATAAGCTGGATCATCTGTTCTTTCGTGGTATGGAGCTGATAAAAGCAGAAGCGCCCATGACGAGCGCTTCTGATCATAATCCTCTTGTGGTCAGTTTCCGTCTCGCAGAACCGTTACCTTAAACACTCACTTTGGTCACATCAACATACAGTTTCAGTTGCTGGCCTGGTTGAATGTATTTCTGATTATTCAGATTATTCCATTTGATGATATCTGAGCTTTTAACCTTAAAGCGGCTGGCTATTGCACTGATGGTATCACCATGACGAACCTGGTAGTGAACGGTACGGATGATGGAGCCTTTACTCCCTTTCTTCCAGATAACCAACTTTTGCCCTATGCGCAGGGTATCCCGTGGGCCCATGCCATTCCACTTAGCCAGAGAAAGGTGTGAAACTTTATGTTTACTCGCGATAGTCCATAAGCTGTCGCCACTGGAAACGGTATAAGTCAGCTTGTATTGCCCGCGGCTGATGGCCTGAGTCTTCGCCAGACGATTTTTTGCACTTAAAGCGTAGATGCTGCCGTCTTTGGTTGATGTTGGGATCATCAGGTATTGCCCGGCCCGGATGCTATTATTAGGTAAGCCATTTGCTTCCCGAATAATTGCGCTGGTGGTTTTGTATTTCTTCGCCAGAAGGCTGATAGCGTCTCCGGATTTGACCTGATAACGGATCAGTTTTAATCCTTTACCTTTATTCTTCGAAGCCGCTAATTCAAACTGAGCGGCTTTTTCTACCGGTAGCAGTAGGCTATGAGGGCCTTCAGGGGCTGTGGACCAGCGGTTAAAGGCCGGGTTGTAGCTTTGTAGCTCTTTCACTGTCATGCCAGCATATTTCGCTGCGATAGCCAGATCCAGCTGTTCACCCGGGTCAACCTGCAGCAGAACCGGATGGTTGGGGATAGGGGGAATCGCTATCCCGTATGTGTCCTGGTGAGCCACAATATCGGCCAGTGCCAGTAATTTGGGTACATAGCCACTGGTCTCTTTGGGTAAATCCAGAGAAAAGAAATCCGTCGGTTTATGCAGTCGGGTATTTTTGGTTATCGCCCGGGATACTCTGCCGCCGCCACTGTTATAAGCGGCGATGGCATGGTTCCAGTTACCATCAAAGCGATTACTCAGATAGGTAAGGTAGTCCAGAGCAGCATCGGTCGCGGCTGACACATCCCGTCGCCCGTCGTACCAGAAGTTTTGTTTCAGACCGTACATTTTCCCTGTGCCCGGGACAAACTGCCATAGACCGGCTGCACTGCCATGCGAATAAGCAAAAGGGTCAAACGAACTCTCAACGATAGGCAGTAAAGCCAGCTCCAGAGGCAGATCCCTTTCTTCGATTTTTTTCACAATCAGGTACAGGAAGGGGGTGGCTCGCTTAGAGACACTTTCCAGATGGTGAGGGTGCTTCAGGTACCAGTTACGGTAGTAATCAATTTTTTTATGTTCAGGAACGGGAATACTCAGTTGCATTCCGATTCTTTTCCAGACATCTTCCTGTTCGGCCGGGCCGATGACAACGTCAGGTTCGTCTTCAGGTTCAGCCTGAATAAGTATGACCTGAGCATCCTTCTCTGCGGACTCTGTTTCGGGAAGAACGCCTGAAGAGAGGGGAGTCATTGCCTGTTCAGGGGCAGGATTGGTTTCTGCCTCCTGTTTCGTCGGTTTTTCTTGTTGGGTCATCTGGCATCCTGCCAGTAACAGAACAACTGCCCAACCGAATAGTTTTTTCATTAATACAGCCTTTTCAAAAAAACGGCTGCTGATCATACTTGTCATACTATATAGGTGACAAGTCAGAAGCCGTTAAAAGTCGTCTTTCCAACGGCGTAATGCTGTGAAGATCTCAATTGACGAGGTGTCGGTAGTCCGGTTTGCAACGGATCGGGCAATACTTGGCTCATGGGTTCTGAGAAAAGGGTTCACTTCTTTTTCCTGTTTTAGTGTCGTAGGCAATGTTGGTTTATCCTCTGTTCTCAGACGGTTCACCTTGTCCCGGTAGATAAGGAGCGCTTCGTTGTCAGGCTCTGCTGCCAGTGCAAAGGTAATGTTACTGCTGGTGTATTCATGGGCAGGGTAAATCTCTGTCTCATCCGGCAGTGCAGCAATTTTCTGTATTGATTCATACATCTGTTCTGGTGACCCCTCGAAAATTCGGCCACAGCCGGCAGAAAACAGAACATCACCACAAAACAGTTTGCCACCACCAACATAGCCCACATGGCCGAGCGTATGACCGGGAAGATCAATGACATGAAATGTTTCACTGAATAGCTCAAACTGCTTCCCTTCAGACACTGAGTGCGTCAGAGCCGCGACCGGGTCGTTTTCTGGTCCTACAATATTCAGTTTTGGATAGTGGCGCTGTAACTCGGTAACACCGCCGGTATGATCGGTGTGATGATGAGTGATTAAAATGGTTTCAAGCTGTAGCCCGTGTTGCTGGATATAGTCCAGTACTGGTTTGGCTTCGCCCGGATCGACAACAGCACAACGATTGTCATTATTTTGAATCAGCCAGATGTAATTATCTCTGAATGCAGGTATGCTTTTGATGACTAACATATTTCGTTCCTTAATTATTATGAGCGAGGTGGCAATTGAAACCCGCACGTACATCACGAAGGCTTGAGAAGCCTCATTCCTGGCATCAGTTACAGAAAGGCCAGTGGGTTGCTCAGTCGATCCAGGCCCGCCTTGATGAATGGTGCCCTAGGTTATTCGGCTACCATATGCTAAAACTGGGGGGCTTGAGTTGTGAGCTTGCCAGTTGTATGTGCAATATTCAACATCAGGTTCATCTGGACACAGAAAATGTATTGCGTACCGTAACCGCCGATCCTTATGAGTTGCCTTTTCTGGAAAAAAGCTTTGATGTTGTCCTGATGACACACCTGCTTGATTACTGTAATGATCCTCACCGCTTATTGCGTGAAGTTGACCGGGTGATGATTGATGATGGCTATCTGATTGTGACCGGGTACAACCCGATCAGCTTAACCGGGGTATCGAGCCTGCTGCCATGGAATAAGCACCATCTGCCATGGAGTGGCAGAATGTTTACGCCAAACCGTATTAGAGACTGGTTGGGGCTACTGAATTATCAGGTGATACATACCGATTGTTATGCCGTTTTCCCGCACAGGATACCTTTATTAGGAACCTGGCTGGAAAACAGTATCGGTGAGCGGTTACAGTTGTTTGGCAGCCTGTATTTTATCGTGGCCAGAAAACGCACGTATCCGCTCAAACCGATCAAGCCTCACTGGCACCTGAAACGGCGATTTTATCCGTTGGGGGTCAATTATAAGGTGTATGGAGAAGACTCCTGACCAGTCAGGATGCCTGATACCCCGTGTCTTCTTCCGTCGGTGATTCGGCGGCGGCACGGGCGATTTCATCGCAGATTTCGTTTTCTCTGTGGCCTGCATGACCTTTCACCCAGTGCCAGTCTACCTGATGGCGGGCGGTTTCCTGATCCAGAGCCTGCCAGAGGTCTGCATTTTTAACCGGCTTTTTGTCTGCCGTTTTCCAGCCCCGCTTTTTCCAGTTATGAATCCACTGGGTGATTCCCTGGCGGACATACTGGCTGTCGGTCGTCAGAATAACGTGGCAGGGCTCTTTTAGTGTCCGCAGAGCGACAACGGCAGCCATCATTTCCATCCGGTTGTTGGTCGTGAGCTTGTATCCCTTCGCCAGTTGCTTCTCTGTCTGTTTATAACGCAGGACGATACCGTAGCCACCGGGGCCGGGATTACCTAAACAGGAACCGTCAGTGAAAATCTCAACTTGTTTTGTCATGTCTGATATTATTACCTGAAAATCGCAGAATCGACATAGTCTGACACAGATATCATTATGAATACCAGTAACAATTCAAGCCGCGTAAATAGTTCGGCCCAGCACCGTATCGTGGTACTTGATACCGAAACCACAGGTATGAACCGCGAAGGCGGACCTCATTACATGGGGCACCGTATTATCGAAATCGGTGCCGTTGAGATCATTGACCGGAAACTGACCGGGCGACACTTTCACGTTTATATCAAGCCGGATCGGGAGATTCAGCCGGACGCAATTGAAGTTCATGGTATCACCGATGAATTTCTGGTCGATAAACCAGAGTATCGGGAAGTTCATAAAGAGTTTCTGGAATTTATCGATGGGGCTGAGCTGGTGGCTCACAACGCACCCTTCGATACCGGCTTTATGGATTACGAATTTGAAAAGCTGGACCCGGCTATTGGTAAAACTGAGCAGTATTGTAAGGTTACCGATACCCTGGCGATGGCGAAGAAGATTTTTCCGGGAAAGAGAAACAACCTGGATATCTTATGTGAACGTTATGGTATAGATAACTCTCACCGGACGCTCCACGGGGCATTGCTCGATGCCGAGATTCTGGCTGACGTTTATCTTCTGATGACCGGCGGTCAGACATCACTGCAGTTTAATGCCGGGTCTCAGGAAGGAGACGATACCGGTGGCGAAGCGATAAAACGTGTGGCTGGTGGGCGAAAAGCACTAAAGGTTTTGCATGCTTCTGCCGATGAATTAGATGCACATCAGTCTCGT
Organism: Vibrio albus; assembly: GCF_003144035.1. Classification (GTDB taxonomy): domain Bacteria; phylum Pseudomonadota; class Gammaproteobacteria; order Enterobacterales; family Vibrionaceae; genus Vibrio; species Vibrio albus. The sequence continues at coordinate 271,150 of NZ_QFWT01000002.1, read as the reverse complement.
CTGGATATTGTTGAGAAAGGTGGTAGTTGCCTTTGGCGTCAATAGCGGTACTGACGTCAGTCTGCCTTTGACATCAATGTGGTGTGTACTAAAACCCAACCAACCTGATTGAGGGAACTATGCTAAGGATTCTGTTATTACTCTTATGTATGCTGGTCAGCCCGTTGAGCCGGTCTGAAACAGAATCATCCGTTTCCTTGCTGGATAATCGCTTTCGGGTGGATCCGACGATTGAGCAGATTTCATTTGTTATTTACCGGAAAAAACCGTCAAAAGCCGTCGTACTGGTTCGTCCGGACGGCAAAAAGTACTATGCCTGGGATTATCCGGATAATGTTTCCTGGTACGAGGAAAATGGCCTGGATATTATTTCAATCGATAAGCCTATGCCTGGTCCGTGGCAGGCTATTGGTAAGATCACACCGAAAAATAATATTATTCTGCTCTCTAACCTGGAGTTAAGAGTGGACGAATTTCCTTCCCGTTTGTTTGAGGGGGAAAGACTTAAGTTTACCGCAAGGCTGCTTCAGGATGGTAAGCCTCTCGTTTTACAGGATTTTCTTGAGCGGGTTCGATTACAGGTCGCCTTTTTGCCCTATGTCGAAAATGAGGAAGTGCTGGCCGAGGCGTTGCAGCCAGAGCCTATTATGCTTGGATCGTTTATGGATGATGGGGAAGGGCTGGATGAATACCCGGGGGACGGTATTTTCACTGCTGAAGTCCCAGTTGACGTTGACCCCGGGAAGTACAGAACTCGCATTGTCTCGGGAAATGGCGTGTTTTTACGTGCGGTAGAGCAGACTTCGTTGGTCTACCCGTCTCCAATGACCGTTACTTTTGTCCGGGCCCGGGATGAAGAAAAACAGCATAGACTGATGGTCACCGGGGAGCAGGGAATGCTTATGCCGGGGAGTATTGCGGTCACAGTCACGCAGACTAATCCACAAGAAGAGCAGAGAGTGACTCAGTCCTCCTCGGATAAAGATTCATTGACGGCTGACTTTATGTTGCCGGCGGACGAGGCTCCGGGTAAGCATACGTGGAAAGGTACGGTTTTTGCGACTGAAGCCGGTACCAAACGTCCTCTGATACTGACTATTCCGGAGAGCAGCTTTAGTGTTATGCGAAAACTGGATGTCGAAAAATCAACAGCCGAGTACCACCGTATTCAGGAAGAGCAGAAACGGGCTCTTGAGCTGGCCAGAATCAAGAGAGAAAGAGATGAGGCTATTCAGTCGGGCATGCTGACCATTATTATTGGTAATGTGGTTGTTATTTTGCTGGGGCTGGTGATCTGGTTCGTTATTTCCAAGCTACGGATACGTAAAGTCGAAAAACCGGAAATGCAGCTTGATGCACCGCCGAAAAACTAATGTAAAAATCGACAGAAAAATGAATTTCTGAGTAAACTCAAGTATAAATATGATCTTATTTAAATCAGCCTCAAATATAAGAGAGACGAGTATGTACCAAGATTTGATCCGTTCAGAACTGAATGAAGCCGCTGAAGTACTGAATAAATTTCTCAATGACGATGACAATATCCGTAAGATTGAAGCAGCAGCTCAAATGATTGCAGACTCTTTTAAGCAGGGAGGGAAAGTGCTGTCTTGTGGTAATGGGGGGTCTCATTGCGATGCGATGCATTTTGCCGAAGAACTGACAGGACGTTATCGCGATGAACGTCCGGGATACCCTGGTATTGCGATTTCGGATCCCAGCCATCTGTCCTGCGTCAGTAACGATTATGGCTATGAGTATGTGTTTTCCCGTTATGTCGAAGCGGTCGGTAACACAGGGGATGTGCTGTGGGGGCTATCTACATCCGGTAATTCCGGTAATATCCTGAAAGCCATCGACGCGGCGAAAGCGAAAGGCATGAAAACGATCGCTCTGACCGGAAAAGACGGTGGTAAAATGGCCGGTATTGCGGACATTGAAATTCGCGTTCCGCATTTTGGTTATGCAGACCGTATTCAGGAAATCCATATTAAGATCATTCATATCGTGATTCAGTTAATTGAAAAAGAAATGGCTAAGTCGGCATAAGAACCGTTAGCAGAAAAATAAAGGAAATAATGCATGTGTGAACTGCTTGGTATGAGTGCCAATGTACCAACGGATATCTGTTTCAGTTTTTCCGGGCTAATGCAGCGGGGAGGCCGGACAGGGCCACACCGGGACGGGTGGGGAATTACGTTTTACGAAGGGAAAGGCTTTCGTACTTTTAAGGATCCTAACCCCAGCTATAACTCTAAAATCGCGGAGCTGGTGCAGAAGTACCCGATTAAAAGCTGTTCGGTGATAAGCCATATTCGTCAGGCTAACCGGGGCGGCGTAAAACTGGAAAATACCCATCCGTTTACCAGAGAATTATGGGGCCGGTTCTGGACCTTTGCCCATAATGGCCAACTGACTGATTATCAGAAGCTGGATACCGGACGTTTTCGGCCGGTAGGGGAGACAGACAGTGAGCTCGCTTTTTGCTGGCTGTTGAAACAGATGGGGCAGCGTTTTCCTGAACCACCAACGGATATGGCAGCCCTGTTTAGGTTTATTGCTGAATGCTGTGAAACCCTGAAAGGGCTTGGGGTTTACAATATGCTGCTTAGCGATAGTGAATACCTGATGACGTTTTGTACGAATAACCTGCACTGGATCACTCGCCGGGCACCGTTCGGGCAGGCATCGCTGATCGATGAAGATGTGACGGTAAACTTTCAGGAAGAGACGACACCTAATGATGTGGTGACGGTCATTGCCACTCAGCCGCTGACAGATAATGAACAGTGGCAGAAGATGCAGCCGGGGGAGAGTGTGCTGTTTTATCTCGGAGAAAAAGTGGATTTGTAATAAAAAAGGCCTTCAAATTGAAGGCCTTTTTCTCGTTCTCATGTTTCGCATCTCTCGTTCCAACGCTCCTGAGTGGGAATGCATACCTAGCTTAAAGCTGGTATACATGCATTGTCATCCAGATGCTATTACTCGTCGGCATAACCGTGCGAGCCCAGAACCTTCCCGTCCAGAACGGCACTGCCGTCAGCCATCTTAAGGCGATCTTGCAGGAACCATTGAATCGTCAGCGGATAAATCTTATGCTCCTGAGTCTGCACTCTTTCCTGAAGCTGCTCTGGCGTATCATCAGTGAATACCGGCACTTTAGCCTGCAGAATAACCGGGCCACCGTCTAACTCTTCAGTGACAAAATGCACACTGGTACCGTGCTCTTCATCTCCGGCCTCAATGGCCTTATGGTGAGTATGCAGGCCAGGGTATTTAGGTAGCAGAGAAGGGTGGATATTGATCATTTTGCCCAGATAGTGACGGACAAATTCATCACTCAGAATACGCATATACCCCGCCAGCACCAGAAGATCTGGCTGGTAGCTGTCAATTTTTTCCATCAGAGCAGCATCGAAATCAGCTCTGGAGGCAAATTCACCGGGATCAACAAAAATGGCGGGTATATCAGAACTACGGGCTCTTTCCAGCCCGTAAGCAGCAGCTTTATCAGAAAAGACCGCAGTCACTGCTCCAGAAATACCCTCTGTACCGGAAACACTGCCAGATTCACAGGCATCCAGAATAGCTTGCAGATTACTGCCATTGCCAGAGATCAGTACTACGATCTTCTTCATGTGACGGACTACCTTAGTTGATTTCTACCTGCTCTTCACCAGCCAGAGCTTCAGCAACAGCACCGATAACCCATGCCGTTTCACCTTCTGCTTTCAGCAGTTCAACCGCTGCTTCAGCTTGTGCTTGCGGTAGCGCAACGATCAGGCCAACACCACAGTTAAAGGTACGGTACATTTCAAATGTTTCAACATTCCCTTTTTCCTGCAGCCAGGAGAAAATAGCCGGCCATTCCCAGCTGTTGCCATCAATAACCGCTTTTGTGCCTTCAGGCAGAACGCGTGGAATGTTTTCCCAGAAGCCACCACCAGTGATGTGCGAAATCGCATGGATATCATGCTCAGCAATCATCTTAAGAGCGGATTTGATGTAGATTTTAGTGGGTTCAAGTAGCTGTTCACCCACAGTGCGCTCGCCAAGAACTTCGTTCAGATCGGCATTGGATACTTCCAGAATCTTACGGATCAGAGAGTAACCGTTAGAGTGAGGACCGCTGGAACCTACCGCGATTAGTGCATCACCCGCTGCGACTTTAGAGCCGTCAATCACTTCTGATTTCTCAACCACACCCACACAGAAACCGGCAACATCGTAATCTTCGCCTTCGTACATGCCTGGCATTTCGGCAGTTTCACCGCCAATCAGAGCACATCCTGCCTGGATACAACCTTCACCGATACCTGAAACGACATCAGCCGCAGTGTCTACGTCCAGCTTACCTGTCGCGTAGTAGTCCAGGAAGAACAGAGGTTCGGCACCCTGAACAATCAGGTCGTTAACACACATCGCGACCAGGTCGATACCAATGGTGTCATGTTTTTTCATATCCAAAGCCAGGCGAAGTTTAGTACCTACGCCATCAGTGCCTGAAACCAGCAGAGGTTCCTTGTAGTTAGTCGGCAATTCGCAAAGTGCACCAAAACCACCGATACCGCCCATTACTTCAGGGCGGCGAGTGCGTTTCACTACACCTTTGATTCTGTCTACCAGAGCATTACCTGCATCAATATCTACACCAGCGTCTTTATAGCTAAGAGAAGAGTTGTTACCGCTCACGGGGATGTCCTCGTTTTAGTTTGGATGTGAAAAATCGGCGCTATTCTATCAGGCGTGAAGACAAAAAGGAAAACGTTTGCGCAGAAAATTTATCTCTGCTTTTTTGTCAAAAAAAGTACAAAGTTCATGTATAATTGCAAGGTTTTATATTTTATAAAAAGCCGGAGAAAAAGATGAAAGTTGTTGAAGTGAAGCATCCGTTAGTTAAACATAAAATAGGTTTAATGCGAGAAGGTGACATCAGCACAAAACGTTTTCGTGAATTAGCTACAGAGGTAGGTAGCCTGCTAACGTACGAAGCCACGTCTGACTTTGAAACAGAAACGGTAACCATTGAAGGCTGGAATGGTCCGGTAGAAGTAGAACAGATCAAAGGGAAAAAGGTAACTGTTGTTCCTATTCTGCGTGCTGGTCTGGGTATGATGGATGGTGTTCTGGAACATATCCCGAGTGCACGTATCAGTGTTGTCGGTATTTATCGGGATGAAGAGACTTTAGAACCGGTTCCGTATTTCAATAAACTGGCTTCTGCGATTGATGAGCGTATGGCGCTGGTTGTCGATCCGATGCTGGCGACCGGTGGTTCGATGATTGCGACTATTGACCTGCTAAAAGAAAAAGGCTGTAAAGCGATTAAGGTTCTGGTTCTGGTTGCGGCTCCTGAAGGTCTGGAAGCTCTGGAAAAAGCACATCCGGATGTTGAGCTTTATACCGCAGCGATTGATGAAAAACTGAATGACAGAGGTTATATCGTCCCTGGTCTGGGCGATGCAGGTGACAAGATCTTCGGTACTAAATAATTGGTCTTGTAGACCTATCTACCTATTTTATACAGATGCATAAAGCTTTATAAAGAGACATAAAGCACAAAGGGCTGGTTGCATACCAGCCCTTTTTCTATTTGGAATTGATATCAGGGAAGCCGTTTACGCTTCTTCTTCTATTTGAGCGTTATCGACAACGTGGGATTCACCCAGCTCATCAGGAAGAATCAGGTTAAGGACAATTGCCACGATACCGCATAGGCTGATCCCTTGCAGACTGAACCCACCAATACCGAAAGCCATACCGCCGATACCAAAGACCAGTGTGACTGCAACAATAGCCAGATTGCGGGATTTATGCAGGTCAACGTGGTTCTTGATCAGGGTATTCAGGCCAACAGTTGCAATGGAACCAAACAGCAGGATCATAATACCCCCCATAACAGGAACCGGAATGGTTTGCAGTATTGCACCCAGTTTACCAACCAGTGCCAGGATAATCGCAGTAACCGCAGCCCAGGTCATGATGGCCGGGTTAAAAGCGCGGGTCAGGACAACGGCACCGGTAACCTCACTATAGGTTGTATTTGGTGGCGCGCCCAGCATAGCGGCTGCCATCGTCGCGACCCCGTCACCGGTAATCGTGCGGTGCAGGCCTGGCTTTTTCAGATAATCTTTACCGGTTACCTGAGAGATAGCAATCATATCGCCAACGTGTTCAACGGCCGGAGCTATAGCCACCGGGATCATAAACAGAATGGCGTTCAGGTTAAACTCAGGGAAAGTGAAGTTTGGCAGAGCAAGCCATGCCGCCTGAGCAACAGGGGTAAAGTCAACAATGCCGAATATCAGGCTTAGTACGTAGCCAACCACAATACCGCCAAAGATAGGCAGAAGCTTCAGCATGCCTTTAGCAAAAACACTGATGGTAATGGTGGTGATAAGAGAGGCACATGACACCCACAGAGCAATATCGCCATTCACTAATTGGGCGCTGCCATCACCGGTTTTACCCAGAGCCATATTGACAGCGGTCGGAGCAAGTCCAAGACCGATAACCATAATCACCGGGCCGACAACGACCGGAGGAAGCAGTTTGTGAATAACCGCAACGCCTTTCGCTTTGATTAACGCACCCATAAAGACATAGACAAGTCCGGCTGCAATCAGGCCACCCATGGTTCCGGCAATACCCCAGGTTTGGGTGCCGTACATAATAGGAGCGATAAAAGCAAAGGAAGAAGCAAGAAAAACAGGAACAGAACGACGGGTGATAATTTGGAATAAAAGGGTCCCGAAACCGGCTCCGAAGAGCGCGACATTCGGGTCAAGTCCGGTCAGTAAGGGGACCAGGACAAGAGCACCGAATGCGACGAACAGCATCTGGGCACCTTGGATAATGGTAGTCATAAGTAGTAATCCATCTGGCTAATAAAAATAAAATTCGCGGGATTTTATCATTTCGCAATCGGTTGCTTCAGGCATAAGATCAAAAAAAACTGTGATGAAGTTAAAATTTTTAAGGGTTTAATGGGGGCTGAGTAACTGAGTGAGCAGAGAGAACAATGATAACATAGGTGATATGGCGGCAGCGAAAGACGTATTGTCTTGCTCCCTTGCCCGGAGTTGCTTATCATCGTTGCTTCATTTGTGGTCTGTTGGGAGCAGTATGCGTTATATAGCTTTTCTTTTACTGGGATTATTGGCTTCACCCTCTTACGCATTAACAAACGTGGATGTTTATAGTGCTGAAGTGCTGCTCGACGGAGCCGCGTCCGATGCTGAAAATACGGCCCGGCGGCAGGGGATGGCGCAGGTCATTGTCCGGGCCACTGGCGATAAGCAGGCGGCTGATAACCCTGTTGTTATCAAAGCATTACGTAATAGCGGAGAATACCTTTCTCAAATTGGCTATGGGACCTTGTCTGAACAGCAGACGTTACGAATGGTATTTAATGCCCCTCAGATCCGTTCGTTACTGACTCAGGCTCAGTTGCCATTCTGGTCTGAAGAGCGGGCCAGTGTGTTGGTCTGGCTGGTGGAAGAAACGAGATATGGCCGTGATATTGTCTGGGAGCAGTCAGAAGACGACGCCGTGTCGACGCTGAAATATTATGCCGGGCTGAGAGGTTTACCAGTGACTGTTCCTGTCGGGGATATCGAAGATGTGACCGGAATCAGTCCACCAGAACTGTGGGGTGGTTTTGTTCAGTCCATCGGTAAGGCCAGTGAACGTTATCCGGCTGACGCTGTTCTTGTTTTGCGTATTTCCGGTGATGCTGATAATAGTCAGATACGTTATACCCTCTATGACGATAAGCCGGCGTTGCTGGCCTCTTCCAGTGAAACGCCTGTTTCCGGACAGAGTCGTGGTTCATTCAGTTCAGCCCTGGAACAGGCTGTGGATCAGGTAAGTGATTATTTTTCAGCAAAAAATTCAGTCCAGTACAGCGGAGAAGCATCGGGAGCGGTGACCGCTCAGTTTATCGAGATCAATTCTTCGGATGACTTTTTTGCTCTGGAAAAACAGATTAAAGCGCTTAACTCGGTTGCGGGTGTGGATCTGATGAACATCTCCGGGAACGAAGTCACACTGCGGATACACCTGTTAACATCGGAAGAGAATTTCGAAGGCGAACTAACCGGTTCCCTGCATATCCGAAAATTCGATATTGAGCCGTTCGGGGAGCAGCTGTCAGAGTCAGTGCCAGAGTTTCAGATGCAAAGCCCGTTATCAGATGATCCAACGGTGGCGGTAGAGAGTACTGGTGAGGTGGTACCTGTTTCCGTAGGGGAAAGTACAGTAGTACCAGAAACGCAGGAAGATGAGCCGTCTTTCGTGTTTGAGTGGGTTCGTTAGCGCGTGAATAAGTTGAACTGATAAGGCCCGGATATCCGGGCCTTATTGTTATGCGAAGGAGGAAGGTGTCTACTGAAGTGACTGGAATTTGTCCCGAAGGACTAACAGTTCATCGATTCTGGCATCATACCTTGCCTGCTTCAGGCTTCCCAGCTCGACCAACTGGCTTGCCTTAGTGTAATACTGAATGGCTTTGCCCCAGTTGGCCTGCAGAGCAAACAGTTCTCCTCTGGCGGCCAGTTCCTGATCGCTGATGCCTTGTTCGGCGCTTGCTTTTGCTAGTAATTGCCAGCCGTTCATATCGTCCGGGTAGTCGTGGGTGTAGTGCTGAAGCAGAGGAATCGCTTCCTCATATTGGCGGTTTTCGATTAATGCATTCGCATAATTGACTGTGAGTACCGGGTTATCCGGTTTCTTACCCAGCGCTTTTTCCAACATCTGAATAGCTTTCTTTGGTTTCTGCTGAGCCAGAAACAGGTCCGATAACGCATCCAGATAGAAGTTATTGTTTGCATCCTGTTTAAGCAGCTTCAGAAGAATGGGTTCCGCCTTATCCAGTTGATTGGTATCCAGGTAAACCAAAGCTTGTCCGTATTCCAGAGTTGAAACAAGTACCTCCGGCGCTTTTTTCAGTTTTCGGGCATACCAGTCAAGCGCTGCCTCAGAATCGATACCGGCATAGCGGGCGACAATTCGGGCTTTCGCCAGATGGTATTCAATTGAAAGGCCCGGTTTTACCGGAGAGTAATGCTGTGCCCGCAATCGTGAGTCAGTGATCCTCGCCTCCGGCAGGGGGTGTGTTAATAGCATGGCTGGTGGTGTACTGGCATAACGGTATTGTTCTGCCAGCCGGGAAAAGAAGCGGGGCATAGCCTGAACCTCAAAGCCAGCTTTCGCGAGGGTGGCCATACCAAACCGATCGGCTTCTTCTTCATTGCTGCGGGTGTAATTTATGCTACTTTGCATCGCTCCTGCTGTTGTGGCCGTCATCGCCGCTACTCCAGCCTGAGGAGCCGCAATGGCTAACAAAAGTGACCCGGCAAGGGCGGCAATCGTCGCCGGTGAGCGACGGGCTTCATCTTCCATACTGCGAGCCAGATGCCTCTGGGTTACGTGGGCAATTTCGTGCGCGATAACCGAAGCCAGCTCGCTTTCGCTGTTGGCGTGCAGAAAGAGTCCGGAATGCAGAGCAACATGACCGCCAAAGAATGCAAAGGCGTTAATATCCCTGTCCCGGATCATAAAGAAGCTGAAAGGCGTTTTTACATCATTGGCATTGGCCACCAGTTTGTGTCCGAGGCTCTGAATATATTCATTCAGTACCGGATCGTTAATGATAGGTTTGCTTGCCCTCAGCATACGCATATAGGCATCCCCGTAGTTCAGTTCCTGATCAATCGTCAGGGTGCCTGCAGCTGCAGTACCGATATCCGGCAGATCCATCTCCGGGGTGTTCGCAGAAGATGCAGGAGAAAGAGTGATGGCAACAGCAATACAGAGTGACATAAAGGATCGGCGGCACTTTAACATGACGGACAACGGCTCCGGAATTTTTATAACTTACTTTGAATGTATGACCACCAAGTTTACACTTTGTTTCGGGGATCGGAAAATACTCCCTATAACTATTAGAGTAAAACCTATATGATTGATTTCGGATAGAATCCGACCATTGAAAGAGAGCCTTTACCGATGTTTGATATGATAGTGCGCTGGTATCAGCGACGATTTTCTGATCCGCATGCCGTGAGCCTGGTAGCGATACTGCTGTTCGGGTTTATTACCATTTATTTTTTTGGGCACCTTCTGGCTCCTTTTCTGCTCGCTATCGTTATCGCCTACCTTCTGGAATGGCCGGTGATGAAAATGGTTCGTGTCGGTATACCCCGAACGATTGCGGTGATTCTGGTTCTCATTTTATTTGTCAGTTTGATGCTCCTTGCTCTGTTTGGGCTTATACCGACGATATGGAGTCAGGTGAGTAACCTGCTTAACGATATACCGAGTATGTTTGCCGGACTGCAGAATTTTGTTAACACTATTCCGGAGAATTACCCGGAACTGGCCAATATGCAGATCGTTGAGCCTGTCATGTCTAATGCTAAAGATCAGATTGTTGCGTTGGGCGAAACTATGGTTAAGGGGTCTTTGTCCTCGCTGGTGAGTATTGCTACTCTGGTTGTGTATCTGATACTGGTGCCGCTGCTGGTCTTTTTCCTACTAAAAGACAAAGAGACCATGTTGGATATGCTAAGCAGTTTTATGCCGAAAAACCGACGCCTTGCGACTCGGGTGTGGAGAGAGATGAACCAGCAGATCTCCAACTATATCCGCGGTAAGGTGATGGAGATCCTGGTTGTCGGTGCCGTGAGTTATGTGACTTTTGCCGTACTGGACCTGCGCTATTCTGTTTTGCTCAGTGTTGCGGTTGGGTTGTCGGTATTAATTCCGTACATTGGTGCTGCCGCAGTGACCGTCCCGGTGGCGATTGTCGGCCTGTTTCAGTGGGGGCTTACACCTGATTTTTACTGGTTATTAGCGTCTTATGGTGTCATCCAGGCTCTGGATGGTAACTTGCTGGTACCAGTACTGTTCTCTGAAGCGGTTAACCTTCACCCTGTCGCCATTATTATTTCTGTCCTGTTTTTTGGCGGTCTATGGGGTTTTTGGGGCGTCTTTTTTGCCATCCCCCTGGCAACGTTGGTGAAAGCGGTCTGGAATGCGATTAAGAGTCAGGATGAGGGGGACGCTGTAGAGGAGTCCTCAGAAAGCGAATCCTCTTCAGATTAAAGACTTTTCCCGTTGGGTATAGGGTGAGAAAAAGCCATTGTTATTCATGTAGCAATGGCTTTTTAAATACAAAATGCGCTATTTATCTGTTTTAAGCGTCGTTCAGATAGTTCAACACCACTTCATGGTGATCTTTGGTTTTGAACTTATTAAAGATATGTTCAAGGTTGCCGTTTTCGTCAATTAAGAAGCTGGTACGGACCACACCCATATTTTCTCTGCCCATAAATTTTTTCAGCTGCCAGACTCCGTAGGCTTCACACACTTCATGTTCAGGATCGGCCAGCAGGGTGAAATTCAGGCTCTGCTTTTCGGTAAAGTTGGCGAGTCTCTTTGGCGTATCAGGGCTGATACCCAATACTTCAACGTTGAGGTCTTTCAGTTCTGCCATCGAATCTCGTAACCCGCATGCCTGAGTGGTACATCCTGGTGTTGAGGCTCTCGGGTAAAAGTACACCAATACTTTTTTGCCGCCGAAGTCGGCAAGTGAAACTTCAGAGCCGGTCTGGTCTTCTAGTGTAAAGGTTGGGGCTGGCTTACCAATGTCTAACATGGCGTTGACTTCCTTTTTAGTGTTTATACCTATTCCAGTCATAAGGATAGTTGAATGGCTGGCCTTGGTATCAGTTTATCGTTGTATTCTTGTTATATGATCGGCCAGCCCCGTTAGTCAACCGTATTATCCTTCAGGCTATTTCATCCAGAACCACCAGATGATCAGGCCAATCACAGCTAATCCTATTAAATTAATCAACATAATTTGCTCCTATTTGTTTGTTCCCTGAGGGCTAAACAGGCGAAGACGGTTCGCGTTGCTGACCACGGTAATGGAGGATAACGACATGGCGGCACCGGCAATGATCGGGCTGAGCAGCCAGCCTGTCAGTGGGAACAGCACGCCTGCCGCAACCGGAATGCCCAGAGAGTTGTAGATAAAGGCACCCAGCAGGTTCTGTTTGATATTTTTCATTGCTGCACTGCTGATGGCGATAACGTCGGAAATCCCATGCAGTGAGCCGCGCATCAGGGTGATATCGGCACTTTCGATGGCAACATCGGTACCGCTGCCGATAGCAAAGCCGACATCCGCCTGAGCCAGTGCAGGGGCATCATTGATACCGTCACCGACCATCCCGACGACCTTGCCTTTGCTTTGAAGAGTCTTAACCCAGTTGAGCTTGTCTTCGGGCATTAATTCAGCGTAAAACTCATCAACGTTTGCTTCACGCGCAATTGCGGCGGCAGTATTCGGGTTATCCCCGGTCAGCATGACCACACGCAGATCCTGCTGGTGGAAGCGAGCAATGGCGGCTTTAGAATCTTCCCGGATAGGGTCGCTGATGCCGAACAGAGCTTCAATACGGTTGTCTCTGGCAAAGTAGGTTACTGTATTGGCCTCTTGTTCCCATTCTGATGCCAGTGTTTTGACCGAATCAACATTAATGCCGTGCTGGCGCATTAGTTTTTCATTGCCAAGCAGTAACTGAGTCTCACCAGCAGTCGCTTTTACCCCCATGCCTGTGACGGATTCAAAGTCGGTTACCTCTACAGTGATGCTTTGTTCCGGTTTGTGTTCACTTGCCAGTTTATGTTCACTGGCATAGCTGGTTAATGCCATTGCCAGTGGGTGGTTAGAGCCTTTTTCCAGCGCTTCGGTCAGGCTTAACAGATCGTCACTATCGCTGAAGCTGCGGTAATTCGTGACGACAGGTTTACCCTGAGTGATGGTGCCGGTTTTATCCAGAACAATGGTATCCAGCTCACTGGCCCGTTGCAGCGCTTCACCGTTACGGATCAGTCCGCCAAATTCTGCGGCTTTACCCACCCCAATCATGGTGGATATCGGGGTGGCCAGTCCAAGGGCACAAGGACAGGCGATGATCAGTACTGAAGTGGCTGCGACAACCATATAAACCAGAGTCGGCTGCGGACCAAAGTTATACCAGGCCAGTGCGGTCAGAACAGAAAGAATCATCACAGTCGGAACAAACACGGCTGACACTTTATCTGCCAGGTGGCTGATAGGCGGCTTCGAGTTCTGAGCGTTGGACACCATACTGATGATCTGGGCAAGGACAGTATCGCTGCCGACCTTTTGTGCTTCAAACAGAATACTACCCTGTCCATTTACCGTACCGGCTGAAACACTGTCGCCAGCCACTTTTTCAACGGGAATGGGTTCTCCGGTCAGCATGGATTCATCAATCACGGATTGTCCCTCGAGAACAATGCCATCCACCGGGATTTTCTCTCCGGCTCTGACTCTGATCTGGTCTCCGGCCATGACTTCTTCCACCGGCAGGGTCAGTTCCTGACCATCTCTGATCACCAGAGCGGTTTTCACTCTGAGGTCAAGCAGGCGGCGTATCGCTTGCGAGGTTCTTCCCCGAGCTTTTAATTCCAGAGCCTGCCCCAGGTTAATCAGACCAATAATCATGGCGGTTGCTTCGAAATACAGGTGACGGGCACTCTCTGGTAAGTATCCGGCAGCCAGAACCACGACCATTGAGTATAACCAGGCGGTACCGGTACCCAGTGCTATCAGGGTATCCATATTCGCGTTTCGGTTAAGAAATGCTTTGAAAGCACCGGAGAAGAAATGTTTGCCTGCCTTCCACAAAATAATGAAAGTGATCAGGCCTACTCCTAACCAAAGCAGACGTTCAGAGCCGGTATCGACATTCATCGGGCCGCCCAGCAGACCATAGATCATCAATGGCAGGCCGACACCAAGACCAATGGCACTTTGGGTCATTTTCGCCCGGTATTCTTGTTTCTCCTGACTGACGCGTTCTTCTTCTGCTGCGTCTTCATCGACAATCTGTTTGGCACCGTAACCGGCGGACTCTACGGTTTCGATTAGGGTTTCTGCCGGGTAAGCCGATACGATGGTAGCGGTTCTGGTACCAAAGTTGATATTTACCGTTTCAACATCCGGTAGTTTATTGAGTGCCGTCTCAATCGTATTGACGCAACTGGCACAGGTAACCCCAGACAGGGCGAGTTGAACAGGATTCTTTCCTGAATCTGCCGTAAGATCCGTTAACTGGATGTCTTGAGCTTGGTGAGTGTTTGGTTCATCGGAGACGACAGTGGAGGCGGGAACCTCTTTTGGTTCTGTTTCAATGTCTTCTGATTGCTTCCCGGCAGCGTAGCCGAGTTCATTCAGTACGTTTTCTGCCTGACCGACGCTGACATTACCAGTTACCGTGAGTTGCTGGGCCTCGATATCCACGGCAACATCCGCATCCGGGTCCAGTTCCTTAATCGCTTTGGTAATTTTCTTTACGCAGCCCTGACATGACACTTTAGCCACCGGCACAATGATAGTATCGTCGTTTACACTGGGTTCAGCTTCTATGGTAGCGGCCTGATAACCAGTTTCGGTAATAATCTCAATAGCCTCTTGTGGCGCTAGCTCTGTGATGAGATCCGCCTGATCTTTACTGTCATTAATCACCAGTGATATATCCGGGTCGTGCTCACGCAGTGATGTGGTGATTTTACCGACACATTTCATGCAATTAACACCGCTCAGAGACAGTGAATAGGTATTAGTGCTCATTGTTAGTCTCCTTTGGTGACTTACTATGATTATCAGACCAGTCCTCGATAAGACAGCAAATGGCTTTGCCATCAGGGACCATGTCTGGTTCTGTAGCCCAGTCAGAAAGCGTTTCTTGCATCATGATCAGGTGCTGTTGTAATTCCTCAATTTTTTTCTCGGTCTCCTGAATCTTCTGACCAAGCATCTGACGTACTTTTGGGCAAGGTGAGGTACCTTGCTCCGAAAACTGAATAATGTCCTCTATATCTTTCAGGCTGAACCCGATGGCTCTGGCCTGAGTGATAAATTTCAACCGCTCTAATGCTGCTTTATCATAGAGTTTGTAATCATTTTCTGGATCTCTGGTCGCGGTTAGCAGTCCTTTGCGTGTGTAAAAGCGTACAGTTTCTGCTGTTACACCAACCTGTTTTGCCAGTTCTGATGTCTTCATGATCGTATCCTTTCAATGAACGGAAAGTGTAGACGTATGTACTTGTCACTATCCGTAATCAGATAAACTTATTAGCCAAATAAAACAACAAGTAATAGGATAGCGAACAGCATCACTATAAGTACTTTGAACATTAACGCCGGATTATTACTGCCCCCGTTAGGTGCTTTATTGCAGCAGCTCATTTGGTCTCTCCTGTTTCGTTGTATAACCTATCTATCATTATCTTAGAACCTATGTGTAACACATAGGTCAAGAAATGGTTTAAAGAATATTCATACCGGAGAGCGAGTCTGAAAGGAAAGCAACACACCATCCCCGGAGCATAGAGGCGACTCCGGTGGTCGTTGTATCGTTGAACGAGCCTGGATTACAGGCTGTTTTTGATAAAGTTGAGGGAGCCCTGTACTGATAGTGAAGCGCACAGGGCATTAAAATCTTCTTGTAATTGCATCAGGTTACAGTCGGAATCCACTCTGGCAGTGATGGAAATCTGGAACTGGTCGGTGTCTAAGTGCAGTTTGCGCTTATCGATGGCCTTAGCACTGAGAGACTCCATGTCGATGTTTCTGTCGGCAAAGAAATGGGTAAACTGTTCTGTTAATCCCGGCCTGTCTTCTGATTCGACAAACACTTCTACGGTATAGCAGTGCTCCGGTTCAGTGTGGGGGGAGGTCCGTTTCATGATGGTGATAAGGTCGAGTTCCTGCCCGAGCAGAGGAAGGGTCGTTTCTACTCTGGTGATGCCATTAATGTTACCGGAAATCAGCATAATCAGGGTAAATTCATTACCAAACAGGGCGATACGGCTATCAACAATATTACACCCGGCCTCGGCGACTAAATGGACAACTTGGTTACATACGCCGGGGCGGTCTGAGCCTATTGCGGTGATCACTAGGTGTTGAGACATGGCTGCACTTCTTTATGAGTTGTTATCTCTGACATACTAGCACATTGGCGGAGTGGGTAAATATCAGGGCGTTATTGACCATGGAATTGGTCTGCTATGAATTAATCGTGATTTAGTATCGGTAAACCGGCTTTAATCCCTTGTGTTCACTGAGATTCATGCATTACTATGCTCGGAGTACAAAATAAGGGAGATAGACATGTTTTCAGGAAGCATTGTTGCGCTAATAACACCATTTGACAGTAACGGTGAAGTTGATTTTGATAGCCTTAATAAGCTTGTAGAGTTCCATGTAGAGTCAGGTACGGATGGTATCGTGATCGTAGGGACAACTGGTGAATCGGCAACATTAACGATTGAAGAACATGTCAAGGTAGTAAACAAGACGGTTGAGTTTGCTGATGGCCGTATTCCAGTGATTGCGGGAACAGGAGCAAACGCAACTCATGAGGCGGTAACATTCAGTCGCCTTCTGAATGATTCCGGTATTGCCGGTGTCCTGAGTGTGACGCCTTACTATAATAAGCCAACTCAGGAAGGCTTGTATCAACACTACAAGGCAATAGCGGAAGTCAGTGAAGTTCCCGTTATTCTTTATAACGTGCCGGGACGTACTGCAGTGGATATGAAACCTGAGACAGTGGCTCGTCTGGCTAAGATTGACAATATTGTGGCACTCAAGGACGCAACGGGTGATTTAGAAAGAGTTGCATTGCACCGTGAACTTTGTGGCAAAGATTTCGTCTTACTCAGTGGTGATGATGCAACCGGGCTTGAATTTGTTCGCCTGGGTGGTGACGGTGTGATCTCTGTGACCAACAATGTTGCAGCTGTTGATATGGCAACCATGTTCAGGCTTGCGGCTGAAGGTCAGTGGGAGGAGGCGGAGGCCCTTAACCAGAAGTTGATGTCTCTGCATAAGAATCTGTTTATTGAGTCTAGTCCTATCCCTGTGAAGTGGGCAGCCCACCGTATGGGGCTGATCCAGAATGGCCATTTGAGACTACCTATGACCGAACTGACAGAAGAAAATCAGCCGATTGTTGAGAAGTCAATGGCTGAAGCCGGTTTGTTATAGAGCATCATTTTAGTAATTGTTTTCTTCGAGGTCATTTGAAGCAAAGCTTCAAATGACCTCGGATGTTTATCAGGAGTAGCGATGAAGTTTTCTCGTCAGCTAGTGGTGAGTTCACTGGCTGTTATTGTCTTAAGTGCATGTTCGAGCAGTCCTGCGGAACGCCGTCAGGCCGGGGATGATTTTTCTTATCTTGAGACTAAGGCATTTGAAGCATGGACCTTGCCTGAAGGTGCTGAGTCACTGTTTTACCCGAACTATGATATTCCGGCTGGTGAATTTAAAGGTCCGGTTGGATCAGCGGTGGATATCCGTCCTCCTCAGCAGTTGTTGGAGTTAGTACCCGGAGCCCGTACAGAGCTGGATAATGGCAGCGTTATTATGTGGCTGGTGAAACAGGAAGAAATGGATAAGGTATGGTCTACTGCCAGGGAAATGTTGCAGGCTCGGAATATTGCATTGCGGGAAAACAGCAATAATCGGATCGAAACTGGCTGGGTGAGCTGGAATCGTGAAGATGAAGACTCTGAAGTGAGTGCCAGGTTTGTCATGGAGCGTTTTGAAGCGAACCGTCGGTTTGGATTCAGGGTAAGCATGCTTGAATGGCGACAAGGAGAGCAGGTTCAGTCTGTGAGCGGGCTTAACCGGGAGCGCTACAACATACAGATGGCAAATTTAGTGACCATGCTGTATGACAAAAAACAGCAAGATGAAGCAGAGCGGAGAGCGCAGCAACTGGTTCAACAGATCCCGGTCAGTGTCGGGAAAGACAGAAACGGGCTTCCGGTTATTATTGCTCGTGCTCAGTACAATATCTTCTGGAAGCGGGCCGCCGATATTTTGCCGAAGCTAGGCTTTAAACTGAAAGACCGTAATCAGTCTCAAGGGGTTATTGAGACAGAATACAATGAAGCAGATGAAGAGTTCTGGCAGCGTCTTGATATGGCACCGTTGAGCCTTACCGGAACAGAGTATACGTTCCAGTTAGGGGATCTGGGTAACCGAACTTCGATTGCTATTACCAATTATGAAGACAAAGCGGTCGATGAACAGGCTCTGGCTGAAGTGTCGGAAGCGTTAGCTGCGGTAATGAAGCTGGATTAATTGGTCACTTTTTAGAGATGCGCAAGGGAAGGCTGAACGGCCTTCCCTTTTTAATTTTGGGGCTTTGAATTACTGATGCTCTTCCGGGTGGTGCTTTTTATCCAGCTCAGTTAATTTTTCAAGATCGCTTTTTTGTCCCTGCTTTTTTTCCATCCATTCCAGTCTCAGATGAGAGGCGTGCTTAAGCGCGGCTACATTGCCGATAATCACAACAACAAGAATGATAAAGATAACCACGGGGGTTAAAGGGATCTCCATAAGCTTAATCCGGCTGGCAGATATTGGTTATATACTGAGTGTATATGGTTTCAAACTGTTCGAGAACGGTATGCTTGCCTGAAAGAGAGGCTGCTCCCACTACTGATTGGATGATGTGCGGTGTTGTCTCTTCCATATATGCCTGACTGCGCTGAATATGGCTGATGTGCCAGGGTTCAGGGGCAACGCCCCCTTGGTCTTCAGCATAAGGGAAGAAGAACCCATAATCAGTCAGGTTCTCTCGTAACCAGTAATAGAGCTCTGCTTGATGACCGGAGTGGTATTCCCAGGGCTCAAGTTGAAGCCGGGTATCTGCGGGCAACAGGTTTTGAGCATAAACGTCAAAATCGGTTCCCCAGTGATGGCGGCTTGCGCCCGGCAGAGCCGACCAGCGCAAAATAGCGAACAGCTTTTCAGTCTCAGTCAGCTTCCGGATATCAAGAGGTCTGCCCTGAGAATCCAGGAGCGGGCGCTTACCGGTGAACTTGTTATTCCAGATTATTAACTGACGGGAAAAATCCCGGAAGCCGCTGGCGACAGTTAGCTGAAAGCCTGAAGCGCTGGCAGAGTTAACCAGAGCAATAAGATCATCGTGAACCTTTTGCTCAGCCAGCAGGCTCTGATGCAGGGTCGTAAGTTCTGCAAGATGGTTGCTGCTTTGTCCGGTTAACTCTTCAGGACGCATATTAATAGGCTACTTTGTTAACAATTTTTCCAGTGTTTTCTGGTACATATCAGTCAGCTTTTCCAGTTCCGCAATGTTCACACACTCATTCACTTTATGGATTGTCGCGTTTACCGGGCCCAGCTCAATCACTTCTCCTCCCATACGGGCGATAAAGCGTCCGTCTGAGGTACCACCGGTAGTCAGTAGTTCTGGTGTTTTATGGTTTACATCTTCTACTGCAGCGACAACGGCATCAAGCAGTGCGCCTTTGTCGGTCAGGAACGGGTCACCATTCAGAGTCCAGTTCAGTTCGTAGTTAAGGCCGTAGGAGTCTAATGTCGAATGGATGCGACGCATAATATCGTCACTGCTCAGTTCAGTGCTGTAACGCAGGTTAAACTGAACGTCCATTTCCCCCGGAATCACGTTAGAAGCACCGGTACCCGCATGAATATTTGGGATCTGGAAGCTGGTTGGCGGGAAGAACTCATTACCTTCATCCCATTTGGTGTTAGCCAGTTCTGCCAGAGCTGGAAATGCTTCATGTACCGGGTTAGTGGCAAGGTGTGGATAGGCCACGTGCCCCTGTGTCCCCAGAACGATAAGATCACCAGTAATAGAGCCTCTGCGGCCATTTTTGATGACGTCACCGGTAAAATGCGTACTGGATGGCTCACCCACAATGCACATATCAATGTGCTCACCGCGCTGCATCAGTGTGTCCACTACGCGAACAGTACCATTGATAAATGGTCCTTCTTCATCGGAGGTGATAAGAAAGCCGATAGAACCTTTGTGATCTGGGTTTTCTTCAACAAAACGCTCGACAGCCACAACCATGCAGGCCAATGAGCTCTTCATATCAGCAGCACCACGGCCATGCAGGTGACCATCAATGACAGTCGGTTCAAATGGCTGCGTATGCCATTGCTCGATTGGGCCGGCAGGAACCACATCAGTATGGCCGGCAAAGGCAAATAGCGGAGCTTCTGTACCGCGGCGGGCCCAGAAGTTAGTGGTATCTTCAAACACCATCACTTCAACTTGAAAGCCCAATGCTTCAAGTCGTTTGATCATTACTTCCTGGCAGCCTGCGTCTTCAGGGGTAATCGATTGGCGGCTGATAAGATCTTTTGCCAGAGCCAGTACAGGGCTGTCTGTCATCCTTGGAGTTCCTTACGTGTTAAAGCTTACTTATTAAAAATAGCGGAATATTCGTCGGCCTTAAAGCCAAGATAATAGTGTTCATCAACCAGCAGAACAGGGCGTTTGATCATTGCCGGGTGCTCAACCAGCAAAGTGATTGCTGTGGCTTCGTCCAGCGTGTCTTTCTGCTCCTGGGTCAATTGACGGTACGTGGTACCCCGCTTATTGACAACTTTTTCCCAGCCAAACTGCTGGCAGAATGTTGTCACCATTTCTGTGTCGACACCCTGTTTACGATAGTCGTGAAATTCATAATCAATACCAGCCTGTTCAAGCCATTTTTTTGCTTTTTTTATGCTATCGCAGTTTGGGATGCCATACATGGTTATTGTCATACCATATCCTTTTTTCTTTGTTGAGTGGCTGAATCGTAACAGGAAGAGGTAGCCGTGCAAAATAAGATTTACGTAATTCCTCATGATGTGCCGTTCCTAAAGGAGGCTCTGACGGATTAATCGAGGTAACTCGGGTATATTTGATCGACCTCAAAATAATTTGAAGCAAAAAAGAAATAATGGTTTTACATCGTATTTGGAGGTATCAATGGAGTTGAATCCTGTTTTTGCAAGGCGTTTGTATTTAGCCTTATTGGTCGAGAGTATGGAAAGACCAAACGTACCAAGGTTAATAGAAAAAACGGGGTGGCCTCGCAGAACCATTCAGGACGTTATTAAAGCTCTGCCGGGAATCGGTATTGAGCTGATGTTTATCCAGGATGGGCGGCGTCATAACGACGGCTACTATCAGCTTTCAGATTGGGGTCCGTTTGACAGCAAGTGGGTACAGGAACGCCAGAGGGATATTGCTTCTACTCTGGGGGTATATGATTAAACTCAGTCTGGCTCCCCGCACAACGGGGAGCGGCTTTCCTGCCGGATGTGCGAATATTAAAGCATTCAGCGCAGGAACATAAATCCGATGAACCCTATCCAGCTAAGAGTCAGTAATATCCAGGGCAATTTATTCCCCTGAGCTGCATTGTCCTCCGGGGGCGTGTGGGTATCCTGGGCTACTGACATCGAGCTATGCGGTATGGCTTTTTCTTTTTGTGCTTTTTTCTTCGCTTTATCAGCCTGGCGGCTCTTTTCTTTCTGCTGCTTTTTATACTGAGCAATCCCTTTTTCGATTCCCTGAGCAACCAACTTGGTCTGCTCTTTCGTCTGTCCGGGTTTCTGGGTTGCTTTGGCGATTTTCATGGCTTCCGTTTGTGTTTCTGCTGAAACGGTACTTTTTTTCTTCGACATTGTAAGCCTTTTTACACAAAAACAGGGGTGATAAGTGTACCATATTGACCTTATCAATGTAGATGCTTGTTAGGGTTTGTGTGCGTTATCCAATTGAAGACTATGATAAATATGGTTATCTCAGGGCACCGGTATGGTTATGGCTGGGCTGGTTGTTTTTAGCCCGGGCGTGGGTGGTTTTTGTGATTGCCGGAGTGAGTCGTCAGTCCGGGGAAAAAATGCTGGGAATAGTCTATCCTGACCATTTGGCTCTTTATGTGGATCTGGCATTGGGGCTTCCCGCTATCTTCCTTATTTGGCTGATTGGTCTGCGTCGGCCGGAAAGGTCACTTATTAGTAAAATCCTCCGCATGGGAAAAGCGGTTTCCGCGTCTATTATTATTATTCAGCTAAATGTAGTGATGTACCGTATTTATCTCACCTCTGGAAGGTTTCACTGGCCTGAGGCGGTAACGCTGGTGGTTTTGTGCTGGTTTTTATTGTTTGTACTCAGAAGCCGCAGAGTCACGCACTGTTTTAAAGGGCTCTCCTTAAAATAGTGCTGGAAATCAAAGCGGAAGGTATTATGGTTATGTTATTACATATGGATATTTAAATAAGAATAGGAAGTAACGTTATGTCACAATCTCAATCCGCCATTTTGCCGGAACCGGGGCCTTTTGCGCTGTTTGTGCAATTGAAAATTCAGTCCAGTCAGGAAAAAGTACTGGCCGAACTGCAACACATTCCCGCACTGGTTGAAGAGCTGAATCAACTTCAGCCGGGGGCGGACCTGACAGCCTCTGTCGCATTCAGTCAGTCATTCTGGCGGCATACCAATATGCCGGTGCCGCCGGAACTGGTTGCCTTCAAGCCGCTTGGTAAAGGGGACACCACAGCACCGGCCACTGATGTGGATGTTCTGATCCATTGTCATTCTAACCGTCATGACCTGCACTTTTATCTGGTACGTAAGCTGATGTCGGCGATAGCTGATGATGTTGAGGTGGTGGACGAAACTTACAGCTACCGTTATCTGGATGCCCGTGATATGACTGATTTTATCGACGGCACTGAAAATCCGGAAGGAGGGGAGCGCGCTGAAGTCGCTAT
Organism: Vibrio albus; assembly: GCF_003144035.1. Lineage (GTDB taxonomy): Bacteria > Pseudomonadota > Gammaproteobacteria > Enterobacterales > Vibrionaceae > Vibrio > Vibrio albus. The sequence goes on along the minus strand of NZ_QFWT01000002.1, from coordinate 248,487 downwards.
TATTCCCGAAGGCGAGTTTGCCGGAGGCAGTTATGTGATGGCCCAGCGCTTTGTACATAAGCTGGATGCCTGGAACAGAATGTCTGTTGAGCAGCAGGAAAAGGTTATTGGCCGTACCAAACCGGATTCTATTGAGCTGGATGATGTACCGGCAAACTCTCATGTTGGCCGTGTAGATATCAAAGAAGAAGGCAAAGGCCTGAAGATTGTGCGCCATAGCCTGCCATACGGTACGGTTACCGGTGATCATGGCCTGTTGTTTACCGCCTACTGTAATACCATGCATAATTTCCAGACGCTTTTATCCAGCATGTATGGTGAGAAAGACGGAACCACAGATCAATTGTTGCGTTTTACTCAGGCAGTGACCGGAGCGTACTTCTTTGCACCATCTGCCGGGATGCTGCAGGCAATGAAAATGGCCTAAAGGCTAAAGTTCTTTGTATTTCTGCCGATATGGGTCTGAAAGCGACTTTTCTCAGGGCTGACAGACTCTTTTGGGGGCTTACAGGAATAATGGCAATTACGGTAAATACAAACGTTTCAGCGCTTACCGCGCAGCGTCACCTTGGACTGGCAACAGATATGCTGAACCAGTCCCTGGAGCGTTTGTCTTCCGGTAGCCGGATTAACAGTGCCAAAGACGATGCTGCGGGCCTGCAGATCTCCAATCGTATCGAATCTCAGATGCGTGGCCTGGATGTGGCGGTACGGAATGCCAATGATGGTATTTCTATCATGCAGACCGCTGAAGGGGCGATGCATGAAACCACCAATATTCTGCAGCGAATGCGGGATCTCTCCTTACAGTCAGCCAATGGGTCTAACAGTAAGGCAGACCGTATTGCCATTCAGGAAGAAATGTCCTCTCTGAATGATGAACTGAACCGTATCGCTGAAACTACGTCATTTGGCGGCAAAAAGCTTCTTAACGGTAACTTCGGGAAAGCCTCTTTCCAGATAGGAGCTGGCTCCGGTGAAGCGGTACAGATCGGCCTGAAAAATATGCGGTCTGATACGCTGGATATGGGGGGGATCAGCTATACCGCGAATGCGATGGCAGATAAAAGCTGGACGGTGACAGAAGGGCAGAATGATTTGATGCTGCACTTCACAGGCGGACAGGGCGAGGACAAGAGTATTCATATTCAGGCGAAAGCCGGTGATGATATCGAAGAACTGGCCACCTATATCAATGGTCAGACGGATACCGTATCTGCCTCCGTAAATGAGTACGGGCAACTGCAGATTTTCACCGCCGGTAGTCAGCACGTTGGTGCGATTCAGTTTAGCGGCTCTCTTGCGAATGAGCTGTCTATGTCCGGACCGGTCGTGGAAACCGTCGATAGTCTGGATATCACTACTGTGGGGGGGGCTCAACGGGCGGTTGGCGTGATTGACGGGGCACTGAAATTTGTCGACAGCCACCGGGCAGAGCTGGGGGCTTACCAGAACCGTTTCGACCACGCCATTAATAATCTGGACAATATCCACGAGAATCTGGCGGCGTCAAACAGCCGGATAAAAGATACGGACTTCGCCCGGGAAACCACTGCACTGATCAAACAACAGATCCTGCAACAGGTCAGTACCAGCATCCTTGCTCAGGCTAAGCAGGCCCCTAACCTGGCGTTAACTCTATTGGGTTGAGTCACTGCTCTCTGGCAAACTATAAAGCCAAATCCGGCATTGAGAATAAATAAGGCATACCCTTTGTGGTATGCCTTTGTTTATAGTAAGCAAACTGTATCGGCCAGTTACTTACCAACTTTAGCCTTTTTTCTCTATTTACAGCCTTTTCCCACAAAAAAATTCTTTTTTCAAAAAAAACTCAAAACTCGCTAAAGGATCTGTCCGCTGAGCCGTTAATGAAAGTAACTTTGAGAGAACTACTTGGTTTTCCGAGACGTCGGAAAACGAAATACCGGAAAATCAATTGGAGAAATCACCATGGCAGTTAATGTAAATACCAACGTATCAGCAATGACAGCACAACGTCACCTGAACAGTGCAGCAAGCGACCTGAACAAATCTATGGAGCGTTTGTCTTCAGGCTTCAAAATCAACAGCGCAAAAGACGATGCCGCAGGTCTGCAAATCTCGAACCGCTTGAACGTACAGAGTCGCGGACTGGACGTTGCCGTACGTAACGCGAACGACGGTGTATCCATCGCCCAAACCGCTGAAGGTGCGATGAAAGAAACCACTAACATCCTGCAGCGTATGCGTGACCTGTCCCTGCAATCAGCTAACGGTTCTAACACTAAGGCAGACCGCGTGGCTATCCAGGAAGAGGTTGTGGCACTGAATGACGAGCTGAACCGTATTGCAGAAACTACGTCTTTTGGTGGTAACAAGCTGTTGAATGGTACTCACGGCACAAAATCTTTCCAGATTGGCGCAGATAACGGTGAGGCGGTTATGCTGACGCTGAAAGATATGCGTTCTGATAACGAGATGATGGGTGGTGCCAGCTACGTAGCCGAAAGCGGAAAAGATGAAAACTGGACAGTACAGTCTGATGCATCAGATCTGACCATGACTCTGACCGACTCATTTGGTGAACAGCAGGAAATCACTGTTAACGCTAAAGCCGGTGATGATATTGAAGAGGTGGCGACATACATCAACGGTCAGCAGGATTTGGTAAAAGCATCGATCAATGAAGATGGTCAGCTACAGGTATTTGCCGGCAATAACAATGTTCAGGGGGATGTTTCTTTCTCCGGTGGCCTGGCTGGTGAACTGGGTATGAGTGGTGCTCAGGCTGTCACGGTTGATGATATTGATGTGACTTCAGTGGGTGGCGCTCAGGAATCCGTTGCTATCGTCGATGCGGCACTGAAATACGTGGACAGCCACCGTGCTGAGCTGGGTGCATTCCAGAACCGTTTCGAACATGCGATGAACAACCTGGACAACATCAACGAGAACGTGAATGCTTCGAAGAGCCGGATCAAAGACACAGACTTTGCCAAAGAAACAACATCTATGACCAAGTCTCAGATCCTGCAGCAGGCTTCTACTTCAATTCTTGCTCAGGCGAAACAGGCACCAAACTCAGCACTGAGTCTGCTGGGTTAATAAAGTCCAATACAGCAAGTTATAGCAGAGCCCGGCCACTTGGTCGGGTTCTTTTTTGTGGAGAATACAGAAGCTAGAGACTAGAATGCTTCGCTTTGAGATTACAGAACAGCAGGTCCCCCAAAAGCCAAGCTGGGAGTATGGGGGAGGGATTAAGGGCTTATACCGTATGCCTCCGTTGGTAAATACAGCGCGGCAGTGCTGCTGCTCCGGGCAAACAGAACGGATTAACGTCTTAGTCCTTGAAGCGTAGCGACCTCCAACCTGTATGGTTTTATAGTCTCTAGCAGCGCAGCGATCTAGTCTCTGTAATCTCAAAGCGAAGCTCTCTGTAATCTGGATTCTTCTCTTCCTGTAAACAAAAAACGCCACCCGAAGGTGGCGTTTTGAATATTCACTTAACGAACTAAATTACTTAGTTACGCGAAGAACTGGAGTTTCACCAACAGTAACTGCACCAGAAAGTTTGTTCAGCTCTTTGATTTCGTCCATGTTAGAAATAACAACAGGAGTCAGAGTTGATTTTGCTTTCTCTTCCAGGAAAGGAAGATCGAATTCGATGATAGTGTCGCCAGCTTTAACAGACTGACCTTCTTCAGCGATACGAGTGAAGCCTTCACCTTTCAGTTCAACAGTGTCGATACCGAAGTGAACGAATAGCTCAACGCCATCGTCAGATTCGATAGAGAAAGCGTGGTTGGTTTCAAAGATCTTACCGATAGTACCGTTTACAGGTGCTACCATTTTGTCGCCGTTCGGCTTAACAGCAATACCGTCACCAACGATTTTCTCAGCAAAAACCACATCTGGCACATCTTCGATGTTTACGATTTCACCAGATAGTGGTGCGATGATGTCGATAGCCCCCGCATCAGCACTATCATCAGACACTAGCTTCTTAAGTTTGTCAAACAGACCCATGTCATGCTCCTAACAATTTTGTTTTATTCTGTTGAATTATATTAGCAGTTTGTTTTTTCTGCGATAAATTTTTCAACATGTGCTTCAATTTCTGCAGCAGTTGCCATTTGCAGGGCTTCATCAGCCATTGCTTTAACTTCTGCAAAATTCGCATTACGAACAAGTTTTTTAACGCGAGGAATTGAAATACCGCTCATGCTGAACTCATCTAGCCCCATCCCTAGAAGAAGCAGAGTTGCACGCTCGTCACCAGCAAGTTCACCGCACATACCAGTCCACTTACCTTCTTTATGTGAAGCATCAATTACTTGCTTGATTACAGTAAGTACAGCAGGTGATAGTGGATTGTACAAGTGAGAGATTAGCTCGTTACCACGGTCAACAGCAAGAGTATACTGGGTTAAATCGTTTGTACCAATACTAAAGAAGGAAACTTCTTTCGCCAGGTGGTGTGCAATTGCAGCAGCTGCTGGTGTTTCAACCATAACACCGATCTCGATATTTTCGTCGAATGCCAGGCCTTCAGCACGCAGTTCAGCTTTGTATTCTTCAATAGCTTTTTTCAGTTCACGGATTTCTTCTACAGAAATGATCATCGGGAACATGATGCGTAGCTTACCGTGTGCAGACGCTCGCAGGATACCACGTAGCTGATCACGAAGGATTTCGCGACGGTCAAGACTGATACGAACCGCACGCCAGCCAAGGAATGGGTTCATTTCTTGTGGCAGGTCCATGTATGGAAGGTCTTTGTCACCACCAATATCCATTGTACGGATAATGACAGAGTTGCCTTCCATTGATTCAGCAACTTCTTTGTATGCTTCGTATTGCTCTTCTTCTGTTGGAAGCGCAGTACGGTCCATAAACAGGAACTCTGTACGGTACAGGCCAACACCTTCACCACCGTTACGCAGAATACCGTCACAGTCTTTAACGGTACCGATGTTACCGCAAACTTCTACGTGATGGTCATCAAGAGTGACTGCTGGAAGATCTTTCAGTTTTGCCAGTTCTTCTTTTTCAGCCAGGAATTCGTCACGAATTTTCTTAGCAGTAGCCAGTTCTTCTTCTGATGGGTTCACGATAATTTTGTTATTGATTGCATCAAGAACAAGAGTATCGCCGTTCTTAACCTGCGCAGTGATATCGTTAGTACCAACGATAGCTGGCAGTTCAAGTGAACGAGCCATGATAGAAGTGTGAGAGGTACGGCCACCGATATCACAAGCAAAACCAAGAACGTAGTCCAGGTTGATCTGTGCAGTTTCGGATGGAGTCAGGTCGTAAGCAACCAGAATCACTTCTTCGTTGATATCACTTAGAGAAACAATGTTGATGCCCAGAGCATTCTTAACAAAACGGGAGCCGATATCACGAATATCTGTTGCACGTTCTTTCAGGTACTCATCATCCAGAGATTCAAGCGCAGAAGCTTGTTCTTCGATAACGGTGTGGATAGCGTTATCTGCATGCATTTTCTCATCTTTGATGAGGGTTAAGATTTCTTCTTCCAGCTCTTCATCTTCAAGCAACATGATGTGACCTTCAAAGATGGCTTCTTTTTCTTCGCCAAAAGTTTCCAGTGCTTTTTGCTTGATAGCTTCTAATTGCTGTTTAGATTTGTTACGTGCGTCGAAGAAGTTCTGAACCTGAGCTTCAACTTGGTCGTCAGAGATTGAATTTGTGTTTAGGACAATTTCATCTTCTTGAAGAAGTAGTGCTTTACCAAAAGCAATACCAGGAGATGCTAGAATGCCTGAAATCATAGCCTTACCTTAGTGGTTGTTCAACAGTGAATGGTTTGAATGGTTTCCGCCGCCAGAATTATATCTGACTTCTTGTTACTGTGCTCTATGTTTAATAAAGCCACTTTGCTGTACAACAAAATGGCTTTACTTAACTGATACTAACGTATTAGTCCAGTTTATCCATCAGAGCGACCAGATGATCAACAGATGCCTGAGCTTGTGGACCTTCTGCAGAGATAGTGACTACAGTACCTTTTACCAGGCCAAGAGTTTGTAGTTTAAACAGGCTTTTTGCGCTAGCGCTTTTGCCGTTAGAAGTCACAGTGATGTCTGCGTCGAATGCTTTTGCTTCTTTCACAAACTGCGCTGCTGGACGAGTGTGAAGACCATTTTCTGCAGTGATTTCTACTTGCTTCTGATACATGTGATATACCCCAATAAAATATTTTTTTGTTTGTTGCTGTGTGGAAGCTTAATCACTAGTAGCCTGATCTGCCAACACAAAGCAGAGCTTTAGCGATAAAAACGACCACCAGAGCAAAAGAAGCTATTTGCTATCAAAAATTTTTGTAAAAATTAAACTTCTTTTGACAGGTTTACTTTTATTTTGATGCTAAAAATAAAACTGCCCCGATATTACCAAAGGTGCGGCAAGGATCAACAAAAAAGCCCCTGAATGGGGCTTTTTTACGCAAAATTTTGATTTCATCACATGAATGTTACCAGATTATTGCTGATTTTCTTTTTCTGTAAATAGTCCTGCAAACAAGGCAGTGCTTAGGTAGCGCTCACCTGAGCTTGGCAAAATTGTTACAATTTGTTTACCTGCAAATTCTGGTAGTTCGGACAGACGATTTGCTGCGACAACTGCTGCACCAGAAGAAATACCAGCCAGAATACCTTCTTCTTCCATCAGGCGTCGGGCCATTTCAATGGCTTCTTCAGACGTGACTTTCTCAACGCGGTCAATCAGATCAAGATCCAGGTTTTTAGGAATAAAGCCGGCACCGATACCCTGAATTTTGTGTGGTGCTGGTTTGATTTCTTCTCCAGCCAGTGCCTGAGTGATTACCGGTGATTCTGCCGGTTCAACCGCAACAGTGGTAATGGCTTTACCTTTCTCACCTTTAATATAACGAGTTGTACCCGTCAGTGTACCGCCTGTGCCCACACCGGAAACAAAGACATCAACACCACCTTCAGTTGCATCCCAGATTTCTGGTCCTGTGGTTTTTTCGTGAATCTCAGGGTTTGCAGGGTTGCTGAACTGTTGAAGCAGCAGATAGTTTTCCGGATCGCTGGCAACAATTTCTTCAGCTTTGGCGATAGCGCCACCCATTCCTTTTGCTGCTTCAGTCAGAACCAGGTTTGCTCCTAGTGCTTTCAGTAGCTTTCTGCGCTCAAGGCTCATTGATTCAGGCATGGTCAGTGTCAGTTTATAGCCACGGGCAGCGGCAACGAATGCCAGAGCAATACCAGTATTACCACTTGTTGGTTCAACCAGTTCAATGCCTGGTTTCAATTTGCCTGATTTTTCTGCGTCCCAGATCATATTAGCGCCAATACGGTCTTTAACGCTGAAGCTTGGGTTGCGTGATTCGACTTTGGCGAGAACATTACCGTTACTGACTTTGTTCAGACGAACAAGAGGGCTGTTACCGATTGTTAACGAGTTATCTTCGTAAATTTTGCTCATGGTGCTGATTCCTTTGCTAAGCCTGCTGACCGTATCAGCAAGGTATATGTTTATCTAAACTTAAGTGATGCGTATGAGAATATGCTGGAACATATATCAATAAAAAGACTAAAAAGTTATATCTTATTAGAGACTTGGTTCTTTCAGGTCTGTTTACGTTGTTCAAAATGTCGTTAGTTCTGCTGCTTAAACTCTTCAACCCACATTGCAGTTGCACCACATACGGCAACCGGCATCACTATCAGATTAAGAATAGGTACCATAGTGAATAGCGCAACCAAAAAACCAAACCCGTAGGCTTTAGTTTGTTTTTGTTTAAGCTGCCTTTTCATGGTGTGAAAAGGGACTTTATGGTTATCAAACGGGTAATCACAATACTGAATAGCTAAAATCCAGGCAGAAAAAATAAACCACAGCAGTGGTGCAACGGTTTGTCCCAACGCAGGGATAAGTAACAGGAGAAAGAGCCCGATGGCTTTTGGCAGAAAATAAGCCAGTTTTTGCCATTCTCTGAGCATCACGCGGGGAACATCTCTGATAAGAGCCCGGATACTGGAATCATAATCAGGTTTGCCAGAGAGGATGGCTTCGACATGTTCAGCCAGCAGTCCGTTGAAAGGGGCTGCGATAAAGTTAGCCAGAGAGCTGAAAAAATAGGAGAACGTGCCGAGTATCGTCAGTACCAGAAGTGGCCAGATGATGTAAGACAGCCAGGTGAGAAAGTCCGGCAGGTATCCCATCCATTCCTCAATCCAGCTATTAAGATTAGAAAACAGGTAAATCAGAGCTCCACCTATCAGAAGTATGTTTGCAAGCAAGGGAAGGAGAACGAATCGTCGGATGCCGGGTCTGAAAGCTAGTTCCAATCCATAAAAGAAATAGCCAAAGCCGCTTCTGCTCATAATTAATTATCCGGTTGTTAGTCTTTAAAACGTTGGAACCCATTGTACTTAGCTTAAAAAAGAAAAAAAGCGTGGTGGCGGTCACAGGCTGCTTTTACTATAGAAGATTAATTACTTCAAAAACTTCACAGAGTTTTGGTAAAGTAACTTATTCATGTGTTATAACGCCTGACTATATAAGATAAGCTGCTATCAGGTTAAGCCGAGAATTAAAAATGCAGGAATTGCGATTAGTACTCATAGTCGTCGGCGCGCTGGCGATCGCCGCACTATTATTTCATGGTCTGTGGACCAGTAAAAAAGAAGGAAGAGCCAGGTTTGGGGATAAGCCTCTTGGCGTGGATGACGATACAGAAGATTTGTCGCCCGAGCATACCTATATTCCTGAAGATGATTTCGAGATCATTAAGAAAGAATCCGGGGCACCGGCTTTTAGCGCTGAACGTGCTTTCAGTGGGGATCCGCTGGATGAACATTATGCATCAGATGTTGCTGAGGAGCAGGATTTATCTGATCAAATTCCCCATATCCGTCTGGAAGACGATGAGCTGCAGCGTGGAGATGATGAACTCGTTATATTGACTGAGGAAAAAGAGCGTACTGAAGAGATAGAAACGGTATCAGAGCCTCGTACTGTTGCAGAAACCGATGAGCCAGAGCCCGACACCGGAGTTTCAGCCTCTGATACCCGACAGGAAGATGAGTTACAGGTGATTGTCATGAATGTACATTGCTCCGGCGATGAGCCTTTTGTCGGAACCCGATTGTTTGACAGCCTGCAGCAAAATGGACTTATCTATGGTGAAATGGACATTTATCATCGGCATGCCGATCTTTCCGGAAATGGGAAGGTGCTGTTCAGTGTGGCTAATATGATGCAGCCGGGGACTTTGCAGCATGACGATCCGGACACCTTCACGACGAAAGGTATTTCTTTCTTTATGACTCTGCCTTGTTATGGTGATGCAGACCAGAATTTTAAGTTGATGCTGAAAACTGCTCAGCAGATAGCCGACGATATGAGTGGTAATGTTCTCGATGAGCAGCGTAATTTAATGACACCGGATAAGCTGGAAAGCTATCGTAAGCAGATCCGAGAGTTTAAGGCTAAACAGAACGGCTGATTAGGCCTCAGACCCGGTCACAGCGTATCTGATAGTGATAAAAAAGGGGCTCCTTCGTCGGGGGCCCTTCCTTATTTTTATGTAATCCGTTTTTAGAAGTAAACCACTATGTCCCAATCAATAGAAGAACAACTGAATCAACTGAAACAGACTATCCATTACCATGGTGTGAAATACTATGTTGAGGACAGTCCTGAAATACCAGACGTCGAATATGATCGCCTGATGCGTGAGTTGCAGGCTATTGAAGCGGAACACCCTGAGCTGGTGACAGTTGACTCTCCGAGCCAAAGGGTTGGCGGTGTTCCTTTGGATGGCTTTACTCAGGTTACCCATGAAATACCCATGCTGTCTCTTGATAATGCGTTTAGTGACGAGGAGCTGGATGCTTTTCAGAAGCGAATGCGAGACCGGTTGACGGCATCATCAGTGGGACTGTTCTGCTGTGAACCAAAATTAGATGGTCTGGCGGTAAGCTTGATGTATGAAAACGGAATATTGGTGCAGGCGGCGACCCGTGGTGATGGCACCACCGGGGAAAATATAACCGAGAACGTCCGTACGATTAAGTCAGTTCCGCTGCAACTGCAGGGGGATGACTGGCCGGAGCGTCTGGAAGTTCGAGGGGAAGTCTTTATGCTCAAAGCCGGTTTTGAGCGTTTTAATGAAGAGGCGCTGAAAAAAGGTCAGAAGCCTTTTGCTAACCCGCGCAATGCCGCAGCCGGAAGCCTGAGACAGCTGGATTCTAAGGTGACGGCCCAGCGACCTTTGGCTTTTTACGCCTATAGTGTTGGTGTTGTTGAAGGCCTGGAACTTCGGAGCAGCCATTATCAGCGTTTTATTCAGCTTAAAAAGTGGGGCCTGCCGATGTGTCCTGAAACCCGTCAGGTTGCCGATCTCGACGAAGTAAAAGCGTATTATCAGAATATTCTGGAGCACCGCGATGAGCTGAATTATGAAATTGATGGTGTGGTGATCAAAGTTGATGATATCGCCTTGCAGGAGCAGTTAGGATTCGTTGCCCGAGCACCACGCTGGGCAATAGCGTATAAGTTCCCGGCTCAGGAAGAAATAACCGTCTTAAACAGTGTGGAGTTCCAGGTAGGGCGTACAGGGGCAATTACACCGGTCGCTAAGCTGGAGCCGGTATTTGTTGGGGGCGTTACAGTCAGTAACGCGACTCTGCATAATGCTGATGAGATCGAACGGCTGGGAGTGAGAGTCGGCGATACCGTCATTGTTCGCCGGGCTGGGGATGTTATCCCACAGATCACAGGGGTTGTTTTGGATCGCAGGCCGGAGGAGTCTCAGCCGATTGTGTTTCCTTCTCACTGCCCCGTGTGTAGTTCTGAGATAGAACGGGTTGAAGGTGAGGCGGTAGCTCGCTGCACCGGGGGCTTGGTGTGTCAGGCTCAGCGAAAAGAAGCTCTGAAACATTTTGTTTCCCGCAAAGCATTGGATGTTGATGGACTTGGCGAGAAAGTGATCGAGCAACTGGTGGATAAGGAAATGGTCAGTACGCCCGCTGACTTATTTAAGTTGTCTGCCGGGGTGCTAACTGTACTGGAACGAATGGGTCCAAAATCGGCTCAGAACGTCGTGAATGCTCTGGAGAAGTCTAAGTCAACGACCTTGCCAAGGTTTTTGTATTCACTGGGGATTAGGGAAGTGGGAGAGGCAACGGCAGCGAACCTTGCCCGGCACTTCTTTACTTTGGAAGCCATTCAATCGGCGACCCATGAAAAACTGCTGGAAGTGCCTGATGTCGGTGGTGTGGTCGCCAGCCATATTATTCATTTTTTCCAGCAGGAACAGAATCAGATGGTTATTGATGATCTGCGGAAACAAGGAGTGCACTGGCCGGAAGTTGAGCAGGTGGCTGACGATACGCCGCAGCCCCTGGAAGGAAAAACCGTGGTGCTGACCGGTTCTCTTTCACAGCTTAGTCGTAGTGATGCAAAAGCTGCACTGCAGGCGCTGGGGGCGAAAGTGACCGGTAGTGTATCTAAAAAAACCGATATTCTGTTTGCCGGAGAAGCGGCGGGTTCAAAGTTAGTAAAAGCACAAGAGCTGGGGATTGATATTCGTGGCGAGCAGGAGCTTGTGGATTTAATTAGTAAGTAAAAATAACCAGGCTTGTATTAAGCGCCTACCTTTCTGTTAGGCGCTTTTTTTTGTTTCTTTTTTCCATTCCTTGTCTTTTTTTTCGTTAAAAACGTCAAATTATTAAGTTTTCTATTGGTTCTTCCATACATGAAATTCAGTTAGATGATCAATAGATCCTCCTCTCATTCTTACCTGTCTAAGTGTTCATCGCTGAAATTATCGATGCACTTCATATTATTAGATTGTTTGTTGTGCTTAACGTGTTGAAATTTATATTTTTTTATCTATTTCATTTTTATCATTATGCCTTTATGAAGTTGATCACTTATTAGGCGAAACTTTGTACCCCCTCATATTTTTTTTAAAGAAAATTAAGTTGTGTTTGATATTTTTTGTTTCAAAGTTAGTCTGGCTGTGTCAGTACACATATGTGTTAAGACAGACATAAGATTTGGTTGTCTAGCGATTAATTTACCGGTTTATAGCCAAAATTTTATGATGAAAACGACTTTCTGCCTTCGGCGGCCAACTTAAGGCAGGAAGTAAAAAACAACAGCTATATCTATTCTTGGGAGTTTTCCATGGAAAAATGTTCAAACGTACCCTTATCGGTGCGGCAGTGGCAGCAGCTGCTATCTCTGGGTCTGCTAATGCAGCCATTCAACTGGCTGGCGACGCAGTTCAGCTTTATGGTCAGGCGGCCATTTCTTATCAGTACTGGAGTGCTGACCATGCTGATAAAGAAAATACGGTTGTAGCGGAGGTTGAATCTCGCTTTGGTCTGAGAGGAACCGTAGAATTTGAAGACTTTGGCCCGGATTTGGTCTGGCAAATGGAGTCTGGCAATGCTGCGAACGGTGGCGGTAATGACAAAGGGCAGGGCGCACTAGGTGGACGTGATACCTTTATCGGGTTTGCTTTTGACGGTTTAGGTTCGATCAAATATGGTCGTCAGTTGGTGGCAGCCTACAACTATGTTGACTGGCCACACACAAATCCAGGTTTAGGTAATGTGTTTGACTGGCACAATGCTATTGGCGCTGGCTATACCGATCGTGTCAATAATAATCTGCGTTTTGACTCTGAAACTTTTGGTGGCTTTAATTTCCAGGCAACCATCAGTGGGATGGATAAAACTACTGATGCAATGGTAGCCAGTGTTGCTGGTTCCTATACAGTCGATGGTTTAAGTGTCCATGCGGGCCACTATACTCAGGATGAATACGGTGACAACAAAGGTGATATATCTTATACCATTCTGGGAGGTAGTTTCTCTACGGGGCCAATGACTTTCACTGCCGGCTATAAAATGATGGAAAATGGTAATTACCAAGCTAAGGATGCTTCGGATCAGGCTACAGGGCCATATATGAGCAATGACCAGAATGCTATGTCTGTAACCGCTGCATATAACCACGATGGTGCTTGGCTTTATAAAGTTGGTTATGCTCAAACGTTTGAGTCAGATAAAGGCTCTGATGATGAATCAACAGCAATTACTGCTCGTGTAATGCGTATGTTGCCAAGCGCAGTTATCTATGTTGATGTACGTAACTATGATATGAATAAAGCTTACTTTAAGAAATCAGATGGTGGTGATGACAAATATCACGATGACCTGAACGACGGTACTCGCATTATGCTGGGTACAGAATACTACTTCTAACGTACTGTCTTAAAAATATAATATTATCTGGCGGACATCTGGTGGTGTCCGCCTTTTCTGATTGAGGAGATCAGGTATGAGATTTATCAGATGTATGCTGACCGGTTGCATGTTGTTACTTTCACCTTTGGCTTTTTCTGCGGTAATGGTTGAGCTAGACAGAGAGCTGGAGCCTGTGATGATTGATGGGAAAGAGGTTGGAATTCGAATCAGCACGCAACGTGTGATTGAACTGGAAAATGGTCAGAATCAGTTGGTGGTGCGGGTATCTAAACTTATCCCTAAACAAAGCCAGTTTGAGAAATACTACTCTAACCCGGTTGTGCTGACCTTTGAGGCACATGACACAACGCTCTATGTATCCGCAGCAGAAGAGGTAAAAACGCAGGAGCAGGCTAAGCGCTTTAAAGACAGCCCTGTAATGAATGTTGTGGATAATGCCGGCAAGCCACTTGTTGTTCAGCAGGGAGTGCTTATGCCGGGGAGTGGGCTGGTACGTAACTACCGGAATGAACTGGAAGAATTTAATCAGACTCATGGTCTTATGGGCGCTGGTGCAGAAAGGAAGGCTCAGGCTCTCAAGGTGACGAAGCAACAAAACAGCAGTCAAGCATTGGAAATGATTCAATACTGGTATGCTAAGGCATCAGATAAAGACAGAGAGACGTTTATCAATTGGGCTTTCCAGAACAGAAAAACCATATCTGAACCTCTGATGTGGGAAAATCAACCGGCTAAGATGTTGGGGTATTGGTATACAGAAGCCGCAGAAAAAGAGCGCTCAGGCATTTTGGGTTGGCTGCTTCAGCAAGAGTAGAGCACTTATCACATAAATGATAGCGAAAGATGTTTGTGCTCTTGGTTACTGACGTTTTTTATGATTAATGCTTGCCATCTCCCAGATATACGCTATTGATTGTTTACTAACTGATAAAAAGCGATCCAAAATAAAGCACAGTTTATTATTTTTAATTTCAATATCTTAGAAGGGAAAAATATGGCCATTGATGTCATGGTAACGATAGGGGTTCTGCTATTTGTTGTTATTGTGTTTATAGCAGCTGGAGTAAAAACGGTTCCTCAGGGGAGTAACTGGACGGTTGAGCGTTTTGGGCGGTATACGCATACCCTGAAGCCAGGTTTGAACTTAATCATTCCGTTTATTGATAGTATTGGCTCAAAAATCAGTATGATGGAACGTGTACTGGATATTCCCGCTCAGGAGGTGATATCGAAAGATAATGCTAACGTTACCATTGATGCGGTCTGTTTTGTTCAGGTGGTTGATGCTGCTCAGGCAGCATATGAAGTAAATGATCTGGAGCATGCCATTCGCAACCTGACACTCACCAATATTCGTACTGTACTTGGTTCTATGGAATTGGATGAAATGTTGAGCCAGCGGGATATGATCAATGTTAAGCTGTTGGCCATTGTCGATGAAGCGACCAACCCGTGGGGGGTAAAAGTTACTCGTATCGAAATAAAAGACGTTCAGCCGCCGGAAGATCTTACTGCTGCCATGAATGCTCAGATGAAAGCGGAGCGGAATAAGCGGGCCGAGGTACTTGAGGCTCAGGGGATTCGTCAGGCAGAAATTTTACGCGCCGAAGGTCAGAAGCAGGCAGAGATCCTGAAAGCTGAAGGGGATAAGCAGGCCGCTATCTTACAAGCTGAGGCTCGGGAACGGGCGGCAGAAGCGGAAGCTCGCGCGACCGAAATGGTGTCGAATGCCATTGCAAAAGGGGACATGCAAGCCGTTAATTACTTTATTGCCCAGGGGTATACTGAGGCGCTGAAGTCTATTGGTCAGGCTGAAAATGGTAAGATTATCATGTTGCCATTGGAAGCTTCCGGGTTAATGGGATCTGTAGCTGGTATTGCGGAAATGTTTAAACAGCAGAAATCTGAATAGGAAAAATGAGTTTGATAGAACTGTTACAGCAGGTCAACCACTGGCACTGGATTGCCTTAGGGCTGGTTTTATTATCCGGTGAGTTACTCGGTACCGCGGGGTATTTTCTCTGGTTAGGTATTTCAGCTGTCTTGGTTGGTCTGATTCTTACCTTAATACCATTGAGCTGGCAGTTACAGTGGGTAAGTTTTGCTGCGTTTTCTCTAGTGACAACCTGGCTTTGGTGGCGTTATCAGCATCAGCAGGATCGCTCTGCCAATGCGAAAAGTGTTTTGAACCAACGTGAGCGGCAGATGATAGGTCAGACAACAAGGGTAGCTGAAAATATTCAGCGAGGCAGTTGTCGGATTCGCCTTGGTGATACCACCTGGTCGGCAAAGTGTGATCAGGATATCCCGGCTGGTACTCTGGTTAAAGTTGTGGATGTGGATGGTATCGTATTATTTATTGAACCGGTTAAGTAATCAGCAAGGTTTAGCGTGCTTTATTAAAGCACCGGAATACAGAAAGGGCGCATTTGCGCCCTTTCTGTATGATTGATTTTGCACGAATACTTTCTGTAATCTGTAGATCAGTACAGCAACGAATACAGCTGTCGGCGGTATTTTGCTGCAGCCGCGTTACCCTGCCCCAGCGCAGAAAGAATGTCCATAAATGCTTTTTTTAGTTCGCCATCCAGTGCATTCAGGTCTTTGGATAAAAAGGACCAGATAAGCTCAAGCGCTTCCTCACTGCGACTCACCTGATGGTACTGCAGTGCCAGTTCACAGGCCGTTTTTACATTGTGTGGTTCCTGTTGCATCTGGTTTTCCAACGCTTGAATTTCCGGGCTATCAGCAGCCTGATCATGTAACTCCAGCTTAGCAATCAGGCCCTTATAATAGTTGTCCTGATACTCCATCGGAATAGCAGACAGAAGTACTCTTGCCTGTTCAAACTGCTGGGTTTCAAGATAACAGTCAGCCATAGCCAGCTTCACATCGCCTTGTTGCTGCATCTCTTCCGGCAATCCTGTCAACATTGGCAGCGCTTCGCTGTACTGTTTATCCTGTACTTTCTCTAACGCACTTTTCAGGGTCAGCTCATCCTGACTAGGAAGGTGTTTACTCAGCATTTCGCTAATAGCCTCAATTGGGTGAGGCCCACCCAGACCGTCGACCGGCTGTCCATTCACAAACAGAGCAATAGTCGGAAGGGCCTGAACGCCAAACTGCATTGCAATATTCTGCTCTTGTTCACAGTTCAGCAGGGCTAAGGTAAATGCCCCATTGTATTGTTGAGCCAGAGTTTGTAACTGAGGGATGATTTCAGAACTTTCCTGACTCATGGAAGCCCAGAAATGAATTAATACCGGGGTTTGTACGGAGCTTTCCAAAACCTGACGGAAGTTCTGTTCATTTAACTCAACAACATATTCAGATTGCATAGCGATGGTTCCTAAATTGGGTTATATCAGAGAGATATGGGTGAGTGAGCCAGTTATCAAGGGGAAGCGGCTGATAAGACAACGCCCCTGATAACAGGGGCGATGTGGGTGTAACAAGCGAAGGTGTTATATTCTGTTCTATTTGAGCAATATGATCTGTTTTTATTTTCTCAAAGCAGCATAAACAATATAAGAGTAATACTGATACTTATCCAGTTAAGCATGTGTAGGGTCATATAATTTACCGAATGCATCTCTTTACTTGGGGCAGACATAGCACAATGCTATGTAATAAAGGATAAGGTTACATTGTGACCATTTGATGACAGTGTATATACATTGTCATCAAATGGTCATTTAGCGGGGGGAAACGGTCACTGATAGTTCAGAACCACCATGGAATAGTCGGGGATATTTAAAGATTGCGTGGCTAAGCTGATTTTCGAAGAATATTATCCAGAACGGAGGTCGGTAATAGCCTCTTCAGCACAGCAGCAATCTTAGTCTGAGTGGTGACCCGATAGCGAGGTTTTGGATCCGGGGATTCCAGAGCATGTATCAAAGGGGCAACGATGGCTTCGGCGGGTAGTACAAAGCGGTTTCCCGATGTTGTCTTATTTAAGCGAGCCAGTTGCGACTGATAGTCTGTTTTATGGTAACTGGACTCAATATCAATCCACTGCCGGAATTTTTGTAATGCATTTGCCCGGAAGCGGGTTTCTATCGGGCCGGGTTCGATTAGGCAGATATTGATGCCAGTGTTGTAGAGTTCCAGTCTTAAAGTATCAGTCCAGCCTTCTATAGCAAACTTCACGGCATTGTACGCACCGCGATAAGGGATGGCCGCAAAGCCTAATACAGAGCTATTTTGAATAATTCTTCCGTTGCCTTGTTCGCGCATGACAGGCAGAACCTCTTTAACTAACTGATGCCAGCCAAAGAAGTTGGTTTCAAACTGTTCCCGGAGTGCTTCTGTCGGAAGATCTTCTAATGCGCCTGGCTGGCCATAGCCACCATTATTAAATAAAGCATAAAGATTTCCATTGCTGAGTTTTAGCGTTTGCCTGACTGCAGAAGTGATACTCTCCGGGCTGCTGAGATCCAACTGGATACAGGTCAGGCCTTCGGACTGCAGCCGTAAGACATCTTCTTCCTGCCGACATGACGCGATGACATTATAGCCCCTGCTTTTTAAAGCATGGGCACAGGTATAGCCAATTCCGGTAGAACAGCCGGTAATGAGAATGGATTTTACAGACATAACAAACCTAATTCACTGACGTTATATTTTGTGTCGATCCAGCTTAGTGCTCACTTATAGTGATGTAAAAGGTTTTTTATCGCCGGTTCCAGCCTCGAATAGTTGAAATGAAACCCTAAATCTGTCAGGTGCTTAGGTTTTGCTCTGATACTGTCAAACAGTAATGAACTCGCTTCTCCCATAAGCAGAGCAAGTGCCCACCTAGGAGTAAAAGGCAGATAAGGACGTTTCAGGTTTTTGGCCAGTATCCGGCTGAATTCCCGGTTTTGTACCGGATGGGGGGCGGTGAGGTTAAAGTATCCACTGGCATGCTCGGTGTTCAGAAGATAGCTGATCCCCCGAACCATATCCTGTATGTGGATCCAGGGCATATACTGCCGGCCACTGCCTAATACTGCCCCGGCACCAAATTTATAAGCAGGAAGCATCATTTTCAGTGCGCCCCCATTCAGGCCAAGGACCACTCCGGTTCTGAGGATACAAACCCGGGTATCCTCACTTTGAGCTCTCATCGCCAGTTCTTCCCATCTGGCGCAAACGTGATGAGTAAATTCTTCATGGCAAACATGTAAGGATTCATCAAACGGGTGTTCCTGCTGATCACCGTAATAGCCAACCGCAGAGCCACTGATGAATACGGAAGGCGGCTCGGTACTGGCATAAATCAGTTCGGTTATTTTTCGGGTTATATTCCATCGGCTATCACAGATTTTCTGCTTCTGGCGCTTACTCCAGCGTTTTCCTGCAATGGGCTCTCCTGCGAGATTAATCACAGCGTCAATGTGATTGAGGTCAGAAAGACGGTCTAGCGAGTCGATATAAGTGAGGTGAGCCTGACTGGCATGATTCAATATCTGTCTGGCTTTCGTTACATTTCTGGTTAACAGCACAATGTCATGTGTCATGAGTTGTTTCACCAGCTCAGAGCCGATAAACCCGGTTCCACCTGTAAGCAAAATTCGCATGTTATATCTCTGACCGTCTGTCCATAGTCGTTATTATAGCCAGTATTCTCATTACCCGGCTAGAATCGTTGGTTAAAGGGTTCATATATACCCTTGTAACTCATTGAAAGATCCGCGAATGTCGCTTAATCTTACAAGGGCGTGTTTATCTTTCATTACTTAATTTGTCATCAGCTGAAAATGATTTAATCAAGGTGCGAAAAGTAGTATTTAGTGGTTTTGAATAAGCGTTGAACAACGCATCTTAGTAGTATCTTCATGAAAAGTCAGTCACACAGGAGGGAGCATGGGAGCACTGTTGGCTTTGTTTAAAGCTATGTTTGACAGTCTGCGAGATTTACTCCCTATTGTGTGCGTTATCGCATTTTTTCAGCTGGTGGTTTTACAGGAACCCCTGCCGGATATTCTTTCCATATTGTTTGGGCTGATACTTGTGGTATTCGGACTGACTTTTTTTGTCATAGGGCTGAATATGGGGTTATTTCCTATCGGGGAGTCTATGGCTCAGGCGTTTGCCCGAAAAGGGAGTGTTCTCTGGCTGACTTTATTTGCCTTTTGTCTTGGGTTTGGGACCACGATTGCTGAACCGGCACTGACGGCAGTAGCGGCAGAAGCCGCAGCTGTTGCTGCGGAAGGGGGAATTATCCCTGACTCAGCTCAAGAGATGGATGCCTATGCCCTGGGACTCAGAATTACCGTGGCATTGTCTGTTGGCGTTGCTATTGTGCTTGGCGTTATCCGGATTATTCGGGGGTGGCCGATCCATATCATGATTATTTGTGGGTATGTGGGCGTGGTTGTTCTGACCTGGTTTGCCCCGAGTTCCATTATCGGCATCGCCTATGATTCTGGCGGAGTGACAACGTCAACCATCACTGTCCCTTTGGTTACGGCTTTGGGGGTGGGGTTAGCGTCAGCCATTAAAGGTCGTAACCCCATGTTGGATGGCTTTGGCCTGATCGCCTTTGCCTCTCTTTTGCCCATGATGTTTGTGATGATTTATGGAATGGTGCTGGCATGATTGAATTTAGTAAATTTGCCGATACGTTCTTGCAGACCGTCATGGATGTTGTTCCTATCGCGACGATTATTTTTGGTTTTCAGCTTGCCGTACTGAGACGGCCTGTCGCGAACCTTCCTAAAGTTATTTTAGGGTTCTTTTATGTCATTCTGGGGTTATCTCTGTTCCTTCTCGGTCTGGAACTGGCTCTCTTTCCTCTGGGGGAAATGATGGCTCAGCAACTGACGGCTCCGGACTTTCTTCATCAATTTAAGATCAGCGAAACAGAATCGCTTACATGGTCTGATTATTATTGGGTATATCTGTTCGCCTTTGCCATCGGGTTTAGCACGACTATTGCGGAGCCATCATTAATTGCTGTGGCGATTAAAGCCAATCAGGTTTCGGCCGGAAGTATTAAAGTCAATGGATTAAGGATTGCGGTTGCTTTGGGCGTCGCTATTGGTATATCCCTGGGAAGTTATCGGATAGTCGTTGGTGATCCGATTCATTATTACATTATTACCGGGTATGTCGTGGTGGTCATACAAACTCATTTTGCCCCTAAGCTAATTATTCCTCTGGCCTATGATTCCGGAGGGGTGACAACTTCGACGGTAACGGTGCCTCTGGTGACGGCGTTAGGCTTAGGGTTGGCTTCTACGGTACCGGGCCGAAACCCGGTGATTGACGGTTTTGGGCTGATTGCTTTTGCCAGTCTGTTTCCCATTATTTCTGTGATGGGGTACGCCCAGATAACACAATGGCTGAACCGTAATTCAGCCGCAGAGGAGAGTGAGAATGCGCTTTAAACTAATTATCGCTTTTGTTGAAGATACCAAAACCGATGCTGTACTGGATGCGGCGCGCTCCGCTGGCGCTACAGGTGCAACGGTTATCAATAATGCAAGAGGAGAGGGGCTGAAACAGAAAAAAACCTTTTTTGGTCTGACGTTAGATGTACAGAAAGATGTCTTGCTCTTTATGGTTGAGGAACATTTGTCCCGGCACATTCTGGAGAAAATCCGTGATGTCGGAGAGTTTGATCAGGAGTCAGGGCAGGGTATCGCGATTCAAATAGATATTGAAGATGCGGTGGGGGTTGCTCACCAGGTTCAGACATTAACGTCTATAGTTGAGGATGAGCTATGATTAAGCAAGAGATAATTCGTGTTCGCGACGTGATGGCGAATACCTATGTGGTTGTTGATGGGTTAACCACGGTAAAAGAAGGCATCAAGCTGGCTCGGCAGCACGTAGTGAAAGCCCTGATCGTAGATAAACGCCATGAAGATGATGAATACGGCATTGTCCTGATGAATGATATCGCCAAAAAGGTACTGGCAAAGAATCGTTCTTGCGACAGAACGAATATTTATGAGGTGATGACGAAGCCTGCCTTATCAGTCAGTCCGGATATGAATGTGAAATATTGTGCTCGTCTGTTCGAGCGGTTTGGTATTAGCCGGGCTCCGGTCATTGAAAACGGTAAGGTTATCGGTATGGTGAGCTATAACAATATCGTGGTCAACGGGATGGCTCTGGATACCTGACTTTATTATTACTGATACCTGTGTGTAAAATAGCTTCATAATATTGATTGGATAACGACTATTATGAAGCTTTTCTTTGCCTCCGATCTGCACGGTTCTCTGCCTGCTACGGAAAAAACCATCCAGTGTTTTAAGTCGTCCGGTGCTGATTTTCTTATTTTACTGGGTGATATCTTAAACCACGGACCACGCAACCCTATTCCGGAAGGGTATAACCCATCAGCAGTGGCCGAACGGTTAAACCAGTATGCCGACAGTATTATTGCGGTCAGGGGAAACTGTGACAGCGAAGTCGATCAGATGTTACTGACGTTTCCTATGATGATGGATTATGCATGGGTACTGCTGAATAAAACCCAAAGGCTGTTTCTGACTCATGGTCATACCTACAACTCAGATAATCGGCCAGTCTTGAAAAAAGGGGATGTCATCGCTCATGGTCATACCCATATTCCGGTTGCTGAGTTTCAGGGGGAGCAGATTATTTATAACCCTGGCTCTGTGACATTCCCCAAAGGTGGTTTTCCTGCCAGTTATGGGCTGCTGGTCGATGGATGGTTAACAGTGATGACCTTTGAAGGCCTGGAGCTGGCTAAGGTTCAGTTATAAATTCAGCTGATTCCTACCGCACCCTGCCTAAATGGCTCGGTGCGGTATGTTCTGATGACGGTTAATTAGAGGAAAGAATAATAGAGCCGTGGTCCAGGCTGGTCAGAAGGATGGAATGTTTATTGATAATATCAATACGCTTACTTTCTTGGGCATCCAGCATATACAGCTCTTTGATCATACTTAATTGCTTGTCGGTAAATACCCGGTTTGCTCTTTTGGGGTTGGTGTCAACGACTTCTGTCGGTTGGATCAGCAGGTAGTTATCACTCAGTTCCCAGTTGCCTGATTCGGACAGTTCCAGTTCCATAAGCATAACATTCTCCTCATCATAAAAATTCATAACAGACGCTTTGATATAGGTACCATTAGGCAGGTACTTTATCGTATCTCGTCCGTGTATTTTATTGATAAGATCCAACTCAGG
This sequence comes from Vibrio albus, assembly GCF_003144035.1. GTDB lineage: Bacteria > Pseudomonadota > Gammaproteobacteria > Enterobacterales > Vibrionaceae > Vibrio > Vibrio albus. Next base: position 226,081 of record NZ_QFWT01000002.1, on the reverse strand, counting down.
TATCGTTTTAGCCGCCTGCTCTGAAGTGATAAAAACCGTGTTGGTATACCACTCTCTGGAGGTAAGTACTTGCTTCGTTTTTACATCCGTTCCCCAGTACAACCAGCTACTAAAGATTACTGAGATGCTAAGTAATAAATAAGCAAATCTTTTATTATTTATTCTCATTAGTTGCTCCCAGTTTACATAGCTCACTCAGATCGGTTTGGTTAGCAAAAAGGTGGACGGTGATATTTTTAAAAGAATATTCAGCCGGATGGATATAGTTCAAAATCAGGTTTCTCTGCGCCCCCGCTGTTGCAATGATTTCAACTGGCTTTTCTTTATCTGGAAATCGGGAGGCGTAAGAGAGGTAACAAGCCCGGATAAACGGTTTCCAGCTGTCCATTGGTGGATGACCCTGAGTGGTTTTTAGTGGAATACCATCAATCGTATCGATCAATCTAAATTTAGACGGTGCCGGGTTTATCATTGCCAGTGTGACAAATGGCAACAGGAATGCCAGAAACAGAATAAATTTAGGCTGAATATCAAATTTCCGAGCGGACGCCTTTTTTTCTGGAGCGGTGGGCTGCTGTGAGTTGTTCTCAACAGGTGCTTCTCCTGTTAACCCGGGGGCAGCAATGGCATCTGAGGTTAACGGCGTCGGGTCATAGTGTTCTGGTTCCTGATCGAGTTTACTGCTGTTTGTTAGCATGGTGGTTCTTTCTACAGAAGCAATAAACTGATACCCCTTTTTAGGGACGGTCTTTATAAACAGGGGCGCTTTTGTTGAGTCGTTAAGGTTTTTTCTCAACGTTGAAATCGCTTGTGTCAGGCTGGAATCATCTACCTGAAATCCTTGGTCTCTCCAGACAAATTCATGCAATTGATCGCGGGAAATAACCTCACTCGGGCGTTCAGAAAACATCATAAGAATGCGGCTTTCATTACTGCCAAGGCGAATGACCTCATTCTCATTTGACTGATCGGTTAAGGAGTTGTTGTTAGGATCGAATATAAATTTTTCTGAAAAAACGAATTTAGTGCCTACGTTACTCATTGATTTTTATTTCCAACTATCTGTCTCATAACTAGATGTAGGGCTGTGTGAGACTTGATGAATACCATTTGAGAAAGCTTTTGAAGAATACCTAAAATGTGATTTGAGTTGTAGATATTTATGTTTATTTACATTTTAGAATATTTGCTTTCCAACTGTATAGTAACGATAGAGTACACCAACTGGCTCCCGAATGTACAGCTTAATAGTTTTCATCGAATCATTGCTGAGTCCTTTTTTTTTCCAAAGGACGTCCCCATATAAAATGATGGCTTTGATATGAGAAAACTCATGGAGTAAAAATGAGCGAAACAGCAACTTTCAATAAAGAGACCCGAGGATTCCAGTCAGAAGTAAAACAACTTCTTCACCTGATGATCCACTCTCTGTACTCAAACAAAGAAATTTTTCTTCGCGAGCTTATTTCTAACTCATCTGATGCAGCAGATAAGTTACGTTTTCAGGCTCTATCAAACCCTGAACTGTATGAAGGTCAGGCTGATCTGGGTGTTAAGCTCTCCTTTGATTCGGATGCTAAGACACTGACTGTATCTGATAATGGTATTGGTATGACCCGCGAAGATGTGATTGAACATCTGGGCACTATCGCGAAGTCGGGTACTGCCGATTTCTTTGCTAAGTTGTCAGAAGATCAGAGTAAAGACTCTCAGCTTATTGGTCAGTTCGGGGTCGGTTTTTACTCTGCATTTATTGTTGCCGATGCCGTTACCGTGCGTACTCGTGCCGCCGGTTTGACAGCTGATCAGGCGGTGCAGTGGCACTCGAGCGGTGAAGGTGAATATACCGTCGAAGACATCAGTAAAGATTCCCGTGGTACGGAGATTATCCTGCATATGCGGGAAGATGCCCTGGACTTCCTGTCGGACTGGCGTCTGCGCGATGTTGTCAGCAAATACTCTGACCATATTGGTATCCCTGTTTCTATCTGGACCAAAGAGAAAGATGAAGAGGGAAATGAAAAAGAAGAGGGTAAGTGGGAGCAGATTAATAAAGCTCAGGCACTTTGGACCCGTAATAAATCAGAGATCGACGAAGAAGAATATAAAGAATTCTATAAGCACGTTTCTCATGATTTTGCTGAGCCTCTGGTGTGGAGTCATAACCGTGTTGAAGGTAAAAATGACTATACCAGCCTGCTTTACATTCCTTCAAAAGCACCGTGGGATATGATGAATCGTGACCATAAGAGTGGTCTGAAGCTGTATGTGCAGCGTGTATTCATTATGGATGATGCAGAACAGTTTATGCCAAGCTACCTGCGCTTCGTGCGTGGCCTGATAGATTCCAACGACCTGCCTCTGAACGTGTCACGTGAAATTCTGCAGGACAATAAGGTGACTCAGTCTCTGCGTAGTGCTTGTACTAAGCGCGTACTGACGACGCTTGAGCGTATGGCCAAGAATGACGAAGAAAAATATCAGTCATTCTGGAAAGAGTTCGGTCTGGTGATGAAAGAAGGCCCTGCCGAAGACTTTTCTAATAAAGAGAAAGTGGCCGGCCTGCTGCGTTTTGCCTCAACCGAAACGGATTCACCCGAGCAGTCGGTTTCTCTGGCGTCTTATATCGAACGTATGAAAGACGGTCAGGATAAGATCTATTACCTGACAGCGGACAGCTATGCCGCGGCGAAAAACAGTCCGCACCTGGAACAGTTCCGAGCCAAAGGTATTGAAGTTATTCTGATGTACGATCGCATTGATGAATGGCTGATGAACTACCTGACCGAATTCGATGGTAAACAATTCCAGTCTATTACTAAAGCGGGCCTGGATCTGAGCCAGTTCGAAGACGAAGCTGAAAAAGAAAAGCACAAAGAGACTGAGGAAGAGTTTAAGTCTGTTGTTGAGCGCACCAAAACCTACTTGGGTGACCGGGTGAAAGAGGTTCGCACCACCTTTAAGCTGGCGAGTACACCGGCTGTGGTTGTGACCGATGATTTTGAAATGGGCACGCAGATGGCCAAGCTGTTGGAAGCCGCAGGTCAGGAAGCACCTCAGGTTAAATACATCTTTGAGATTAACCCGGATCATGCTCTGGTGAAGCGTATGGCCGATGAAGCTGACGAAGAAGCCTTTGGCCGTTGGGTCGAGGTTCTTCTGGGTCAGGCGATGTTGGCAGAACGAGGCTCTCTGGAAGATCCGACTCAATTTGTTGGTGCAATCAACCAACTGTTGAACAAGTAATGACGGTTTTATCTATTTATCTACGGATGTAAGTAAATTACCTACGGATGTAAGTAAAGTGGTATAAGCAAAGCCCGCATTCTGTGATAGAATCGCGGGCTTGAATTTCTTGATTTGAGAGTTTGTTGAGACTCTCACACGTAACTTTATACCGAAACTTATCGCAGGCACTGCATGCAGAGGCTGTAAGCTTCGGTATAACATGGAAAAAGTTAAGAGGATATAAAATGCGCATCATTCTTCTAGGTGCTCCGGGTGCAGGTAAAGGCACTCAGGCTCAGTTCATCATGGAAAAATACGGTATTCCACAAATTTCTACTGGTGACATGCTACGTGCGGCAATTAAAGCTGGTACTGAACTGGGCAAGCAAGCCAAAGCCGTTATCGATGCTGGTCAGCTGGTTTCTGATGACATTATTCTTGGTCTTATCAAAGAGCGTATCGCTCAGGATGATTGTGAAAAAGGCTTCCTGCTGGACGGTTTCCCTCGCACTATTCCTCAGGCTGACGGCCTGAAAGAAATGGGCGTAGATATCGATTATGTGATCGAGTTTGATGTTGCTGATGACGTTATCGTAGAGCGCATGGCTGGTCGTCGTGCACACCTTGCTTCTGGTCGTACTTACCACGTGGTGTACAACCCGCCTAAAGTGGAAGGCAAAGATGACGTTACTGGTGAAGATCTGGTTGTCCGTGATGACGACAAAGAAGAGACAGTACGTGCTCGCCTGGGTGTATACCATGAGCAGACTGCACCTCTTATCGAATACTATGGTAAAGAAGCGGAAGCGGGTAACTGTCAGTACCTGAAATTTGATGGTACTAAGCAAGTTGCTGACGTGAGCGCTGATATCGAGAAAGCACTGGCGTAATTTGTCAGGAAAAACTGGTTAAGTTTGTTATAGTTAAAGCGACCCGAAAGGGGCGCTTTTTTTATATCGGAGCATTTTTATACGAGTATAGGGGCTGAATTAGAATGAATAAAAACAAAGGTATCCTATTAGTTAATCTTGGGACGCCGGATGAGCCAACCGCTCCGGCAGTCAAACGGTTCTTAAGTCAGTTTCTGCATGATCACCGGGTCGTGGACTTAACCCGTTGGATCTGGTGCCCCGTGCTGCATGGAATTATTTTGCCTCGCCGGTCACCAAAAGTGGCTGAAAAATACCAGCAGATCTGGATGGATGAGGGATCGCCTCTACTGGTTTACTCTCGTCGCCAGAAAGAAAAGCTGGAAAAAAAGCTGACTCTGCCTGTAGAGCTGGGGATGACTTATGGTAACCCATCCATACTGTCCGGTATTCAGGCTCTGATGCAAAGAGGTGTGACCGATATTACGGTACTGCCTCTTTTTCCTCAGTATTCAGGCACGACTACTGGTGCGGTAGAAGATGCTTTAGAAAAGGCTCTGGGTAAACTGGAAACCAAGCCTGAGTGGACGTTCATTAACAGCTATCATGATCACCCTTTGTATATTAAAGCGCTGGCAAAGACCGTCAGGCAACAGTGGGAGAGAGAAGGCCAGGGAGACTTTCTTCTCTGTTCTTATCACGGTATTCCCCAGCGTTATGCTGATAACGGCGATATTTACCCTCAACATTGTGTCGAGACAACGCATTTACTGTCTGTTGAACTGGATTTGACGGAGAAGCAGATAGGTATGAGTTATCAGTCCCGTTTTGGCAGAGAAGAGTGGATAAAGCCTTATACCGATAAGCGGCTGGAATCCATGCCGGAAGAGGGTATCAAGCATTTGAATGTGGTCACTCCTGCATTTTCAGTTGATTGCCTGGAAACACTGGAGGAAGTGGCCGAGGAGTGTAAGTCTGTATTTACCCATGCTGGTGGGAAAATTTTTCATTACGTGCCGTGCCTGAACGATGATGATGCGCATATTGAGATGATGGCCAATCTTATCACAAAAGATTAAGAGAAATTTTCCAATTACTGATTATCCCCTGTAACATATCTCTGAGATTTATCTATAACAAAGAAGTCATAATGAAACGTTGGTATTTACTTTATTGTAAACGGGGAGACCAGAGCCGGGCTAAAAGTCATCTGGAAAATCAGGGAGTTGAATGTTATTACCCTGAAATTGAAGTGGAAAAAATCGTCAGGGGTAAGCGACAAACGGTTTGTGAACCACTGTTCCCGTCCTATGTCTTTGTATACTTTGATTATGAAGAAGGACCGTCATTTACGACCATTCGCTCTACACGGGGTGTCGTGGACTTTATTCGCCTGGGACGGTATCCGCAGGAAGTGCGTGGTGAATTAGTTCAAGAACTGAAGTTGCATGAAGAAGCCGGAGAGACACCGGTGATGGGCTTCCTGCCAGAGAAAGGTCAGAGTGTTGAAATCAAAGAGGGGCAGTTCTCTGGTATCGAGGCCCTGTATCATGAAGCCGATGGAGAAAAGCGTTCTATTCTCTTGATTAAGCTGATAAACCAGACTGTTCCGGTCAGTGTAGATAATAAAAATATTGAACTGAAATAAGAAAGTCTGCTCCGTTTCTATCGGCTGAACCTCCTTAAACAAAAAGCCTACCATCTGACAGTATCAGTGGTAGGCTTTTTAGTCTCTATAGTAGTCTCTAGTAGTCTCTAGTACGCTTCATTGTGCACAGACTGAACCGCACGACCAGATGGGTCGATCATGTTCTTAAATGCTTCATCCCACTCAACGGCTTTTGCCGTTGAACATGCTACTGATGGTCCGCCAGGAACACATTTAGCAGCAGATTCCAGCGGGAATAGCTCTTCAAAGATCTCACGGTATACATACCCTTCTTTGGTTGTTGGGGTATTGTATGGGAAGCGGTACTGAGCAGTTTCCATCTGTTGATCGGTCACTTTCGCTTCAGCGACTTCTTTTAAAGAATCGATCCAGCTATAGCCTACACCATCAGAGAACTGTTCTTTCTGACGCCATGCGATAGAGTCTGGCAGGTAATGTTCGAAACATTCACGCAGAATGTGTTTTTCCATCTTACCGTTGCCGCACATTTTATCTTTCGGGTTCAGACGCATTGCGACATCAATAAACTCTTTATCCAGGAACGGAACGCGACCTTCAACACCCCATGCTGCAAGAGACTTGTTGGCACGGGCACAGTCAAACATGTTCAGGGCCCGTAACTTACGCACGGTCTCTTCGTGGAATTCACGAGCGTTTGGTGCTTTGTGGAAGTACAGGTAACCACCGAAGATTTCGTCAGCACCTTCACCAGACAGTACCATCTTGATACCCATTGCTTTGATCTTACGTCCCATCAGGAACATTGGGGTAGAGGCACGAATAGTTGTTACATCATAAGTTTCAATATGGTAGATAACATCACGAATCGCATCCAGACCTTCCTGAACGGTATAAGTCATTTCATGGTGTACTGTACCCAGCTTGTCCGCAACTTCACGAGCGGCTTTAAGATCCGGAGCACCTTCCAGGCCAACAGCAAATGAGTGCAGTTGAGGCCACCAGGCTGTTGATTTTTCGTCATCTTCGATACGCATAGCAGCAAAACGTTTTGCTACCGCTGAAGTGATAGATGAATCTAAGCCACCAGAAAGTAACACACCGTATGGCACATCAGTCATCAGTTGGCGTTTTACAGCGTCTTCCAGAGCCTGAGTCAGATCTTCTTTGCTGGTCGGGTTCTCTGAAACCGCCTCATATTCCATCCAGTCACGTAGATAGTACCGTTGTGGTTCTTCAGTTTTTGAACTGTAGAAAGAGCCTGGAGGGAATTCACTCACTGTTTTACATACCGGTACCAGTGCTTTCATTTCTGAAGCAACATAGAAGTTACCGTGTTCATCCACACCTTGATACAGCGGAATGATACCGATATGGTCACGACCTACCAGGTATTCGTCTTTTTCTTCATCATACAGGACGAATGCAAAGATACCGTTTAGCTCTTCCAGCAGGTTTTCACCCAGCTCACGATAAAGAGCAAGAATAACTTCACAGTCAGAATCTGTCTGAAATTCATATTTGTCAGCGTATTTGGCACGGATTTCTTTGTGGTTATAAATCTCACCGTTTACAGCAAGAACGTGTTTTTTATCTTTACTGTAAAGAGGCTGAGCACCACTATTCAGACCAACGATAGCCAGGCGTTCGTGAGCCAGAATCGCTTTGTCAGAAGAGTAGATACCAGACCAGTCCGGACCACGGTGGCGAAGTTTTTTAGACATTTCCAGGGCGACTGGACGAAGTGCAGTTGCATCACTCTTGATGTCTAAGATGCCAAATATTGAACACATGAAATACAAATCCTATTCTGTAAACTGCTAATGGGGTTAAATTTGCCACTTTCACTAAAAAAAGCAACCACTTTATTACAGGAAAAATGATAAAAATGGCTAGGTGGTGAATATTATTTAATATTTCTGTTATTTATTAAATTTTATCTATGTTTAGTTATTTGTTAACCATTTTTCCATAAATTAAAGGGACACCACTGGTATCCCCTTTAATCTTTGTTGGTGCAATAGACCCGGTTTATTAAGGTGGAAACAAGAAGCCTGTTAAGCTTGGTCTCCCAGTAATTTTTGTAGCAGGGCTCCATTTAGCATAGAGCGCTTAACCATAGCAAACGCCCCCATGGTCGGTTGCTCTTCCAGTTCTGATGGTACGATAGGTAAGTTACTATGGAAGGTCTTCAGTGACTGAGTCTCCACATTCCGACGGATAGCCGGGTAGACGATTTCTTTGGCCTGGTTGATATCCCCGGCAATGATAATCTTCTGTGGGTTAAACAGGTTGATGGTGATAGCAAGTACTTTTCCGAGTTCATTCCCTACCCGGACCAGACTTTCTTTTGCCAGAGAGTCACCTTCTAATGCGTGTTCGCACACATCCTGCATGGTAATCTTTTTTATACCGGACAAGGATGATTCATAGCCTTTGTCCAGTAGGGTTCGGATACGCTTCAAAATAGCCGGGTTGGCTGCTACGGTTTCCAGACAACCGAAATTACCGCATTGGCACTGTTCTCCAAGAGGATCAATCTGGATATGGCCTATTTCACCGACATTACGGTTGAATCCGAGAAATACCTGGCCGTTCACGATGATGCCTGAGCCGGTTCCCCTGTGAACACTCACCAGAATGGAATCCTGGCAATCCCGGCTGGCACCGAAGAAGTATTCTGCCAGCGCCATCCCTCGTGTGTCATTACCAACGTAGCATTCAATATCAAAGGCATCCCGGACAACATCGCCCAAGGCCAGGTTATCGATATCGGTATTAGGCATATATTCTACGACACCCGTTTCAGGGTTTACCAAGCCTGGTAAAACGATGCCGATGGCAACCAGTTGCTTGATTGAATCGATATGGCCGTTGATGAAGGCATGGACTTGTCTGATAAGTCCTTCGAGAAGATCGGTCTGATTAGAATAGTTAAAAGTGTGTTGTGTTCTTGCCAGCTCTTGACCACCAAGGGTAAATAAACTGAGCTGAATATAATCTCGTCCGATACGGACGGCGATAGAGTGAAAAGGTTCTGTTTCTGTCGTTAAGGATATTGCTCGTCTTCCGCCGGTAGATGCTTGTTGAGCGACCTCTTTTATGAGGCCGCGTTCAAGCAGTTGGCGGGTTATTTTGGTAACGCTGGCGGGAGCCAGTTGACTTACATCCGCTATTTGTATCCGGGAAATAGGGCCCTGTTGATCAATTAAGCGGTAGACAGCTGCACTATTCAGCTGCTTAACTAAATCAACATTACCAATTTGTCCGCCATTCATATTTATTTTTGCTCGTACTGTCCGTTTACTACAGTCGCAAGGACATTGAAGTCACGGTCAAATACAGTAAGGTTTGCGACCATACCTGTTCTGATGCGGCCTAACTTGTTATCCACTCCAATTGCTCGGGCTGGGTACAAGGTAGCCATTCGTAAAGCTTCATCCAGTGCGATACCTACATGCTCGACACTATTCTGAATTGCTTCAATCATGGTTAATGCCGAGCCACCAAGTGTACCGTTTTCATCAACACACTTGCCATCACGGTAATATACTTTCTTACCAACAAAAATAAAGTGATCCATATCAGCGCCAGCCGGAGCTGTGGCATCCGTCACCAATATAAGCTTATCGCCTTTAATTTTATGGGCCACGCGTATGTTTGCGTAATCAACGTGGAATCCGTCAACGATGATACCGGCATAAACATCAGGGGTGTCATAAATTGCACCGACAACACCAGGTTCACGACCGGTCATCGGTGTCATTGCATTAAACAAGTGAGTAGCAAATGAGATACCCGATTCAAACCCTTTTCTTGCTTCGGCGTAGGTGGCATTGGTGTGCCCGATAGATACGACAATACCGGCATCACGCAGTTTATTAATGTGCTGGTGGTTATTCTGTTCCGGGGCTAGTGTAACCTTAGCGATGATATCTTTATTTTCGCAAATAAAGTCGATCATATCGTCATCAGTCTGGCGAATATATTTAGGCTGGTGAATGCCTTTTTTCGCTTCGTTCAGGTATGGGCCTTCAAGGTGCAACCCCAGAGACTGATTTTGATAGTCATTATGATATTCACGGGCAGCCTGAATAGCCTGACGCATATTTTCATCTGAAGAGGTTATCAGTGTCGGCAAGAAACTGGTACAGCCAGACTTGAGATTAGCCTCATGCATCGTTTGCAGTGCGCTGGCTGTGATATCGTCGTTGAACATCACACCACCGCAGCCGTTAAGCTGCAGATCGATAAAGCCAGGGCTCAGGTTTGCACCACCCAAGTTATGGGTGGTGATATTTTGGGGCAGATCAGACTCAGGACATACTGAGTGGATTATTCCATCTTCAATGATAGCTGCGTGATTGTAGAGCACATCACTGCCGGTATAAATTGTACAGTTCGTTAGAGCATACATGGAGATGCATCCTTATTATTTCAGATCTTTGATGTTCTCAGCTTCCAGTTCCTGGAAGTATTTTACGGTTTTAACTTTTAGTTCCTGAGTTGCGGGCTCATCACATACAATAACGGATTTTGGATGCAGTTGCAGCGCAGTGACGGTCCATAAATGGTTTACGGAACCTTCAACTGCCGCTTCCAGAGCCTGAGCCTTATTGTGACCAGTGATGAGAATCATCACTTCTTCGGCATCCAGAAGGGTACCGACGCCGATAGTCAGCGCATATTTAGGAACCTGGCTGATATCTCCGTCGAAAAATCTTGAGTTTGCAATGCGTGTATCTTCCGTAAGTGTTTTAATACGCGTACGGGAAGACAAAGAAGATGCCGGCTCATTAAATGCGATATGGCCATCGTTACCCACACCACCCATGAATAGGTTGATTTTTCCGTAAGACTTGATTTTGTCTTCGTAACGTTGGCACTCTGCTTCATGATCGTCAGTATTACCATTAAGCAGGTTGATGTTTTTTTCCTGAATATCAACGTGGTTGAAGAAGTTGTTGTACATGAAAGAACGATAAGATTCCGGATGCTCAGGATCAAGACCGACATATTCATCCATGTTAAAAGTAACAACGTGCTCGAAACTTACTTCACCTGCTTTATAAAGTTCAATCAGGTGTTTGTATGTATTAAGAGGAGTCCCGCCAGTGGGCAGGCCAAGAACAAACGGGCGTTCAGCTGTTGGGCTGAACTTCTTAATAGTGTTGACAATGTGGCGAGCTGACCATAAGCCTACGTTTTGCGGGTTGTTTAGCGGGATTAATCTCATTGTGATACCTCAAATCTCGTTCTGTAATTGGTTAAAGTTTAGACTGTGAACTATGTTTTTTCGAATCATAAAATAACTTTTATGATCTTGCTAGCAAAATCTGTCAGTATTGCGTTTATCTGGTGATTTCGATCACGATTTGGAAGGCTTTAATTTGCGGAGCGAAATTAAAGTCTTACACTTAGGGTGACTAAATTGGAAGGCTGAAATAAGTCTTCTGCATCTAATACAATTCCTATAGGGGGAACTTAAGGTGAATATTCTTGGATATGCACAGAAGCTGGGTAAAGCGCTCATGCTTCCTATCGCGACCTTACCGGTTGCGGCACTTCTTTTACGTTTAGGTCAGGGCGACCTTTTAGACATTCCTTTTATGGCCCAGGCTGGTGGTGCAATTTTCAGTAATTTGCCACTTCTGTTCGGGCTGGGTATTGCCGTTGGCCTTTCTAAGGACGGTGCCGGAGCTGCTGGTATCGCAGGTGCTGTTGCTTATTTCGTTCTGACTGCAACTGCTGGAACTATTAACGCTGACATCAATATGTCGTTCTTTGGCGGTATCATCGCTGGTATTATTGCCGGTCACTCATACAATGCCTTCCACACAACACGTCTGCCGGAGTGGTTGGCATTCTTCTCAGGTAAACGTCTGGTACCTATCATGGCAGGCCTGTTTGCACTGATCGCTGGTGGTGTTGCAGGTATCGTGTGGCCTGGAATTCAGAGTGGTCTTGATGCTCTGGCTCATGCAGTATCGACATCTGGTTCTATTGGCCAGTTTGTGTATGGTGTTCTGAACCGTGCGCTTATCCCTGTTGGTCTGCACCATGTCCTGAACTCATATATGTGGTTCGGTATGGGTAGCTGTCAGGAAATTATCGTATCAGCAATGCCTGCTCTTAACGGTGCAACTCAGCTGTGTGTTGACCCTGCCCTTGCTAAGACTCTGGTTGCTGGTCAAGAGCACACCTTTACGTTTGCAAACTCTGTAACGCCTGAAATTACGACTGTTGTTCAGGAAGTCACAGATACAGTGAAAACTGGTGACCTACACCGCTTCTTTGGTGGTGATAAAGGCGCTGGTATCTTTATGGCTGGTTTCTTCCCTATCATGATGTTTGGTCTGCCAGGCGCGGCGCTTGCAATGTACTTTGCAGCACCAGCTGAGAAACGTCATCAGATCGGTGGTGCGCTGTTCTCTGTAGCATTCTGTTCGTTCCTGACAGGTATTACTGAGCCTCTAGAGTTTATGTTCGTATTCCTGGCACCGGCTCTGTACGCTCTGCACGCTGTGTTTACTGGTCTGGCTCTGGTTGTGGCTAATATGTTTGGTGCGCTGCATGGCTTTGGCTTCTCTGCGGGTCTTATCGACTTCCTGCTGAATATGGGTCTGGCAACTAAACCAGTAACGCTATTTGTTATTGGTCTATGCTTCGCAGCTCTTTACTTCTTCGTATTTACTTTCGCTATTCGCGCTTTCGACCTGAAATCTCCTGGTCGCGAAGACACGGAGACCGAGACAGGTGATGCTGGTGAACCTCAGGTTGTTACTGAGAAAGGTGACCTGGCTCGTCAATACCTGAAAGCACTGGGTGGTCACGATAACCTGACAGCGATTGATGCGTGTATCACTCGTCTGCGTCTGACATTGAAAGACCGTTCAATTGCAAATGAAGAAGTACTGAAAAAGCTGGGTGCTAAAGGTGTTGTGAAGTTAGGTGAAAATAACCTGCAAGTTATCCTTGGCCCTCTGGCTGAAATCGTTGCCGGTGAAATGAAAAATGTTCCGGCTTCAGACAGCCTTGCTGATGTGAAACTTCCTTAAACTCAGGTTTCATCACTTATTGAACAAATGCCTCCCGAAAGGGGGGCATTTTTTTCATGAAATGAAAGGTTCTGGTTGTGTAATTAAGCAGAAATGTGGATCATTAGCGCTTAATTCTGACAATACTAAAACTAGAGGTGCTTAGATGAGTGAAGCTGAGGCTCGACCATCGAATTTTATCCGCCAGATTATTGATAAAGACTTAGCGGATGGTACACATACTAGCGTGCATACTCGTTTTCCGCCGGAGCCGAATGGCTACCTGCATATCGGTCACGCGAAATCTATTTGTTTGAACTTTGGTATTGCTCAGGACTATCAGGGACAGTGTAATTTACGTTTTGATGACACTAACCCTGAAAAAGAAGACATTGAATACGTCGAGTCGATTAAAAATGATGTGCACTGGTTAGGCTTTGAGTGGGCAGGTGAGATTTGCTACTCATCTAACTACTTTGACAAGCTTTATGGCTTTGCTATTGAGTTGATTAATAAGGGCTTGGCGTACGTTGAAGAGTTGAGTCCAGAGCAGATCCGCGAATATCGTGGCACATTGAAAGAGCCAGGTAAACATAGCCCTTATCGTGAGCGCAGTGTTGAAGAAAACCTTGAGCTGTTTGAAAAGATGCGTTCTGGTGGCTTTGAAGAAGGTAAAGCGTGTCTGCGGGCGAAGATTGATATGGCGTCACCATTTATGGTTATGCGCGATCCTGTACTATACCGTGTACGCTTTGCCGACCACCATCAGACGGGAGATAAGTGGTGCATCTATCCGATGTATGATTTTACGCACTGTATCTCGGATGCCCTGGAAGGTATTACTCATTCTATCTGTACTCTTGAATTCCAGGATAACCGCCGCCTGTATGACTGGGTTTTGGAGAATATCACAATTGATTGCCGCCCCCGCCAGTATGAATTCAGCCGACTGAACCTGGAATATACGGTAATGTCCAAGCGGAAGCTGAATCAGTTGGTGACAGATAAATTAGTCAGTGGTTGGGATGATCCTCGTATGCCAACAATCTCTGGTCTCCGTCGTCGAGGGTTTACTGCAGCCTCTATTCGCGAGTTCTGTAAGCGTATTGGTGTGACCAAACAGGAGAATATGATCGAGTTTGGTTCTCTGGAGTCTTGTATCCGTGATGATCTGAATGATAATGCTCCACGGGCAATGGCGGTATTAGACCCGGTTAAAATTGTGATTGAAAACTTTGACGCAGGCAAAGTGGAGAACTTGTCAGTAGCGAATCATCCGAATAAGCCGGAAATGGGAACTCGCGAGGTACCGTTTACCCGTGAAGTCTGGATTGAGCGTGAAGATTTCCGTGAAGAAGCGAATAAGAAATATAAGCGTTTGGTGCTGGGTAAGGAAGTGCGCCTGCGTGGCTCGTATGTCATAAAAGCTGAGCGAGTAGAGAAGGACGCTGAAGGCAACATTACCACTATTTTCTGTAGCTATGACGCGGATACTCTGGGCAAGAACCCTGAGGATGGCCGTAAGGTTAAGGGTGTTATTCACTGGGTGTCTGCAGAGAAAGGATTATCGGCAGAAATACGTCTTTATGATCGTCTGTTTACGGTGCCTAACCCAGCGGCAGCAGACGACTTTACGGCTGTGATTAACCCTGAATCGTTAGTGATTAAGCAAGGTGTGGTGGAGCCAAGTCTGGCTGAAGCGAAGCCTGAGGCCGGTTATCAGTTTGAGCGTACGGGTTATTTCTGTGTTGATAATAAAGAGTCAACTGAGAGTAAACTGGTATTTAACCGTACTGTTGGCCTGCGTGATACCTGGGCAAAAATTTCTGCCAGCTAGACGTTCAGGACAGTAACAAAAAACCAGCATTCAATGCTGGTTTTTTTCGCCTTAAATAACTATATCTCTTAAATAACTATTCTTCATAAATAACTATTCTTTGCGGTAATTATTTAGGTTTATGTACCTTATCGGCGTTGTGGTGATCACCTTTACACAGCCCATCTTTACATTTGCCGTACAAATAAAGACTGTGGTTGGTTAAGTCGATGTTATATTTATCAGCAATCTCTTTCTGACGCTGTTCGATGACATCGTCCGAAAACTCAATAACGGCACCACAATCAAGGCACACAAGGTGATCATGGTGTTTCTGAGTAGCCAGTTCGAATACTGATTTACCACCTTCAAAATGATGACGGGTAACGATACCTGCATCGTCGAATTGGTTCAAAACTCGGTATACTGTTGCCAGACCAATTTCCTCTCCCTGATCAATCAGCAACTTATAAAGTTCTTCGGCACTGATGTGTTGGCATTCCGGCTGTTGTAACACCTCTAAAATTTTAAGGCGAGGTAGTGTTACTTTTAAGCCGGCATCTTTCAGTGCTTTGTTATTATCTGACATAAATATATTCCGTATTCAAATTGTGCTCTCTGTTCTGCGCAGACAAAGCACAGACCTAAGATAATAATAGGTCTGTTTACTGGCGTTTTTATAGTAAGAGCTCAAATAATTTAATCTTCGAGCTCAGCCAGACACATTTCATCGTAAATCTGATTGACCCATTTTGTCACTCGCTCTTCAGTGAGCTCTGGCTGACGGTCTTCATCAATACATAATCCGACAAATGTTTCATCATCGACTAATGCTTTTGATGCCTCGAATTCATATCCTTCAGTAGACCAGTGTCCAAGGATTGTACCACCTTTCGTTTCGACAATATCGCGAATAGTGCCCATTGCGTCACAGAAATACTCTGCATAATCTTCCTGATCGCCACAGCCAAAAATCGCGACGAGTTTGGTTGAAAAGTCAATGGCTTCCAACTCAGGGAAGAAGTCATCCCAGTCACATTGAGCTTCACCATAGTACCAGGTTGGGATACCCAGAATCAGTAGATCAAAATTGTCGACGTCTTCTTTACTGCTTTTGGCTATATCCTGAACGTGAACCAGCTTTTCACTTAACTTTGTTTGAATCATTTTTGCTACAGCTTCTGTATTACCAGTATCACTGCCAAAGAAGAGACCTACACTTGCCATAATATGTTTACCTGTTTGATTTATCTGTTAACGTCGGCCTTTTGGGCTGGTTATCATGTCTAATGACCAAATTTGTGGCGTAACTATACCATTTTTGTTTGGTAAAGTTAATGCGAAGCGTTATTGAAACAAGGGCTTACCAAGTTGTTTATTTTATTAGAAAACGCTTGATTGCCCTTGTGACCTGTAAGGGTTTTTCGGCATGTAGCCAGTGTCCGGTATTGCTGATGACATGGGCTTTTACCTGTGAAAATTGTGCGTTGACGGCTTGTTGGTGTTCGCTGGTCAGATAATCGGAGTTTTCTCCTTTCAGGAATAGCGTTGGTACATCACAAACGTCTTCTTCTTTCCAGTCTAGAATGGAAAGGTAGTTTTTTTCCAGAGAAGGTACATTAAAACGCCAGGTAAACCCCTCTTTTTGTCGATATAGTGATTTTCCCAGAAATTGTCTGACCCCTTCCGTATGGATATGCTCCGCGAGAATGTGCATTGCTTCGGAACGGCTGGACGGTGATTTCTCTAATACGGCTTTTAAGCCTGCAAATACCGCATCATGCTTTCTTTCCTGATAAGCAAAAGGGGCAATATCCATAATGATTTGCCGACTAACAGTCCGGGGAAGTTGAGTCGTCACCTTCATCGCAACCTTTCCGCCCATTGAGTGGCCTATCAGGGTGACATTTTCAAGTTCCAGGTGTCGGATTAGAGCGATAACATCGTCAGCCATTACCTGATAATTGTGTTCTTCTGAATGGAAGGATTTTCCGTGGTTGCGCAGATCCAGACTGACTACCTGATAGTCAGATACCAGATCTCTTTCCAGTAATCCAAGATTGTCCATGTTACCAAACAAGCCATGAATCAGCAGGATAGTCTGACCGGTTCCTTTTTGTCTGTAATTAAGTAAGGCTGACATTTTTCTCTTATTCGTAGTGGGATTGGCGTAGAGTATCATGTTAGATCTGGTTATAATCATCAAGATTTTAAAACAATGAGATTGTGAAAAGCGAATGAAAACAATTGAGGTTGATGAGGATCTATACCGCTATATTGCCAGCCAAACCCAGCATATTGGCGAGAGCGCATCGGATATTTTGAGACGTTTGTTGAATGTAGGATCTATTGTGTCAGAACCTGCTGCAACGGAGGCGTCATTAATCATACCGGATACAAAAGAATCCTCTGTGAACATGGAAAAAGCCGAACCACAGAATGGAATTGTGGTTGGAAAAGAGGCAGGTCAGAAAACAACAGTAGATGGTGTTAAGACGATGCGGTCGTTACTGATTTCTGATGAATTTGCAGCGAGCAATAAAGCCATTGACCGATTTATGCTGGTGCTTTCTTCACTGTATCACATTGACAACGTTAGTTTTGCTGAGGCGGCTCAGGTTAAAGGCAGGACAAGAGTTTATTTTGCTGAGAACGAAGACGTGCTACTGGCAAGCGGAAAAACAACCAAACCAAGGTTAATCCCGAACACGCCATTCTGGGTTATCACGAATAATAATACCAACCGAAAACGTCAAATGGTTGATCAGCTTATGACAAGAATGGGATTTCAGGCTGATTTAATCGAAAAAGTTTGTAGTTCAATTTAACAAAAGATACAAAACCTTATAATATGTTACCACTATGTTATAAGGTTTTTTTTGTACTTGAGATAAAAGGAATAATAATAATGGCTATGCACCCTCGCGCAGGACAGAAGGCTTTGCAGGAAGATTTACATAATATTCCAGCGTTAGTGGCTAACTATTTTCTGCTACAACCGGCATCAGACAATCCGGCTCACCGTGTTCAGTTCGGAACTTCCGGACACCGGGGTACCGCAGATAAGTCGACTTTTAATGAGAACCATATTCTGGCGATTGCTCAGGCAGTTGCTGAAGTGAGGGCAGAACAGGGAACCAAGGGCCCGCTTTTCCTGGGGAAAGATACCCACGCACTTTCTGAGCCGGCATTCTCTTCTGTACTGGAAGTACTAATTGCTAATGGAGTTCAGGTTATTACACAGGAAAATAGCGGCTATACACCGACTCCGGGTATTTCTCATGCCATTCTGACCTACAACATCAAACACGAAGATAAAGCGGACGGTATCGTGATTACACCGTCGCATAACCCTCCGCAAGATGGTGGTATCAAATATAATCCGACTCACGGTGGTCCGGCGGAAGCTGAGTTAACTCAGGCTATCGAAGATCGGGCTAATGAAATTATCGCAGCGGGTATGCAGGGAGTGAAGAGAGTCCCTCTTGCCGATGCGAAAGCCAGTGATTTTCTGATAGAGAAAGATCTGGTTAAGCCTTATATCGAAGACTTGGTCAATGTTATCGATATGGAAGCGATCCAGAAAGCGAATCTTAACATTGGTGTGGATCCATTGGGTGGTTCAGGCATTGATTACTGGCGTCAGATTGGTCAGTACTACAACCTTAATCTGACTCTGGTTAGTGAAGCCGTTGATCCATCCTTCCAGTTTATGTCTCTGGATAAAGACGGCGTAGTTCGTATGGACTGTTCGTCTCCGTATGCCATGGCTGGCCTTCTGGCTCTGAAAGATGAATACGATCTGGCTTTTGGTAATGACCCTGATTATGACCGTCATGGCATTGTTACGCCAAAAGGCTTGATGAACCCGAACCACTTCCTAGCGGTATGTATTGATTATCTGTATCGTCATCGCGATAACTGGGGTAAAGACGTCGCTGTTGGTAAAACGTTGGTTTCCAGTGCTCTGATTGACCGTGTTGTTGCGGATCTGGGTCGTGAGCTGTGTGAAGTACCTGTGGGCTTTAAGTGGTTCGTCGACGGCCTGTACAGCGGTAAATTTGGTTTCGGCGGTGAGGAAAGTGCTGGAGCTTCTTTCCTTCGTAAAGACGGTACACCATGGTCAACGGATAAAGACGGTATTCTTCTGTGTCTTCTGGCGGCGGAAATCACGGCTGTAACTGGCAAAAACCCGCAGCAGTACTACGAAGAGCTGGCAGCGAAGCACGGTGAGTCGAAATATAACCGTATCCAGGCGGTAGCTAACGGTGAGCAGAAGAATATTCTGAAAAAATTGTCTCCGGAAATGGTCTCGGCTGAGACTCTGGCTGGTGATCCAATTACTGCCCGTCTGACTCACGCTCCGGGTAATGGTGCGGCGATTGGTGGCCTGAAGGTGACAACCGATAATGGTTGGTTCGCGGCTCGTCCTTCCGGTACCGAAGATATCTATAAGATTTACTGTGAAAGCTTTAAAGGTGAAGAGCACCTTAAGCAGATTGAACAGGAAGCTCAGGAAATCGTTAATCAGGTATTCTCTGACGCTGGCCTGTAAATTAACTGATTGATTTAATAGAAAACCGGTGCATTTAGCACCGGTTTTTTTGTGCCCGAAGTCGGGGAAAGGTAAGATGATATCCAGTAGGATATGTCGCCACTCTTAATGGATACCTAATGATGACAAAAGTCGGTGTGATACAGATGACATCAGGGCCAGAACCTGAGCATAACCTTTCCTTTATTACTCAACAGTTAGATAAAAGCCGGGATGCTGGAATTGACCTGGTACTTCTCCCTGAGAATGCGTTGGTGTGCGGTAAGAAAGAGGATTACCATCAACATGCCGAGCCACTTGGTGACGGGGTGGTTCAGGCAAAGCTATCGGTATTAGCACAAACGTATCAGACATGGCTGGTGGTTGGCAGTATGCCCATCAGGAGAGAGAACGGAGTGACCACCACCACCTTGGTTTATAGCCCTGAGGGCAGGCTGACGGCTCATTACGATAAACTGCATATGTTTGATGTCGATGTGGCCGATGCGCATGCAAGATACCGAGAATCAGAAACCTTTATGCCGGGTAACCACGTCGTCCTGACTGAAACCCCTCTGGGCAAAACGGGGCTGTCGATCTGTTATGACCTGCGTTTCCCTCACCTCTACGCAGAGCTTAGGCGGGCAGGGGCGGAAGTGATTCTGGTACCAGCGGCATTTACCGCCACGACGGGAAGAGCGCATTGGGAGACTCTGTTGAAAGCCCGAGCTATTGAAACTCAGTGCTGGATTATTGCCGCCAATCAGGGAGGCGTACATCAGGACGGAAGGGAAACCTGGGGCCACTCAATGGTGATCAACCCGTGGGGAGAGGTGGTTGCAGAGTTGGCTGAAGGGACCGGGATGTTAACGGCGATACTTGACCATAAGATCACGGCGGCTGTACGGGAAAAAATGCCATTGACCCAACAGGCAAGGTTTTCTTCCGTATTTAAAAATGAAAAAGCTAAAGATGAAAAAGCTGACGGTGAAAAGTAACACAGGAAAACCGGGAGAACAGAATGAATATCAGATTAGAACAACAGTTAGCGCTGATCATGGAGCTTGATCAGCTAAAATCCGTACTGCGAAGAACCCGGGTGCTCAGTGATGAAATGCGCTTGGAAAACAGCGCAGAGCACAGTTGGCATGTGGCCCTGATGGCATTGCTTCTTGAGGAGCACGCTAATGAGCCCGTTGATATCAGTAAAGTGGTTAAGATGCTGCTTCTGCACGATATTGTTGAGATCGATGCCGGAGACACATTTGTCTATGATACGGTTGCTTTGCAGGCGCAGGAAGAGAAAGAGCTGGCAGCCGCAGACAGGCTGTTCGGTATGTTACCTGCGGATCAGGGGGAAGCACTTAAGGCTGTCTGGCTAGAGTTTGAGCAGGCAGAAACAGCGGAAGCAAAATTTGCCAAAGCCTTGGACCGGATTATTCCTATGCTTATGAACTACAATAATAATGGTCAGAGCTGGCTTGAGCACGGCGTGGCAAAGCAGCAGGTGGTAAAGGTTAACCAGAGAATTGAGCAAGGCTCTGTGATTCTGTGGGACAAAGCGATGCAGGTGATAGACGAAGCCGTAGCAAAAGGTTGGCTGAAGCCATAGGGGCAGACAGACTCTGGACGGGAGTGTGGGTACAGAACGTATATTTTTCGGAGATGGGTTTATGATTAGAACAGCTTACTTTTCCGGCCAGACACTGAGCTACGGTGGCAGAGAATATGTGGACACATTTTTACAAAATGAGGGGTATCTCTGGATCGATATCGACGATGAATTATCTTCTGAAGATGAAGGTATTCTGAGACAACTCGGTTGTCACCGTCTGGCTATTCAGGATTCACAACGGCTTCGTCATCCTCCCAAAATGGAGGAGTTTGAAGAGAACTGTTTTGTGTTGTACCGCGGGTTCAGTTCCTGCGAAGGGCTGCTTAACATAACGACCTTGCCACTGGCGTTCTTCGTCAATGACGTTCTGCTGATCACTAAGCGGTCCATGCCATCCATTGGTGTCGATACTTTGTGGGAGCATGGCAAGCTTACTCAGCTGATTGTTACGCCATCATTGCTGTTGAGTAAAATCATGAATGCATCCGCTCAGAGGTATGTTGATGTGATTCTGGAAGCGGAAAATGATATCACTGAGCTGGAAGATACCATGCTGGAGAATCCGGATGATCAGGTCATGCATAAGCTCATTTCTTTAAAGTCTCACTTACGAAAATTACTGAGAACCTCCCGATATCATACTAAATTAACCGACCAGTTACTGAGTGGCGGTAGCCGGTTTATCAATGTCGAAGATAATGAAGTCAAGCATAGTTTCAGGGATGTACACGATAAGTTTGAGCGCATAGAGAGTTTGTGCAGTATGTATTACGATCTGTGCGGTGACCTGATTGAAGGTTATATCTCTCTGAGCTCGCATCAGTTGAACAAAACCATGCAGGTACTGACCGTGATTACCGCTATTTTCGTGCCGCTGACGTTTATTGCGGGTATCTATGGGATGAACTTTGAAAATATGCCCGAGCTCAAATATTCATCAGGGTATTTTATTGTTTGGGTCGTGATGCTTGTTATCGGCGTCAGTTTATTGGTTTTGTTCAGGAAAAAACGCTGGCTTTAGTTTGTTCACTCTAAGCGGAAAATGCTATATATATAACGGATATTTACCGTAGGGTGTACTCTAATGTCTTCTGAAGTTTCCCCGTTCTGAACTTGCTTATCTAAGGTATATAAAGGCATACAATGAATTTAGATTTTACCGGCTATGTAGTCACCTTTCTGTCCGGCGTTGGTGCTTTGTTTTTGTTCCTTCAGGTAAGGGCTCAGTACCGCGCGCGCGTGGATGCCACCCGAAGAAAAGAAAAGGCGAAGTTACTACATAACTTAAGGGTTATTAAAGAGTTACTATCAGCCGCTCAGAAATTACCGTTTAGTAAGCCGCTATTTATTTGTCTGTATCGCAGACTACTCACTATATTGACGGATTTGGTTGAATTCGAACCTGATAATACAAAATTAATCAGTAAAATAGAGTATGTACAAAATAAAATCAGTCTGATAGAGGGAGGCTCTTCACCTGTCAGTAAATCTTCTTTCGAAGTCCCGGGAAATGAACTGGAAGCCATTGAACTACTAAAGTCCCTGAAAAAACTGCGGGTGGTTGTCCGGAACGGCCATTCCAAAAGACAGATTAATACCAATATGTTTGTGCATGAGAACGCCAGGCTGGATAATTATCAGACACGTATCATCATTGGTAACCTGATCAAACGAGTCAACTATGCCATAGAACGCAAACAGATGGTGATTGCGAAAGAATTACTGAAAAAAGGCATTCACTATCTGCATGCCAGATCCAGTTCTCACTCAATGGAAACCGTAGTGAAGCTGATAGAGCAACTGGAGATGATGGAGCGCAAGCTTTCCGGCGAAGACGAGCTTCAGGATTTACTCGGAACGACCAGCGATTATCTGGAAGATGATTCCACTGATCTGGATTCGACTCTGGTTGCGGATAGCTTGCCGCATGAAGGGGAAACGGAAACCAGCCATCCTGAGAGAGCAGGTTCGGTCTCATCCGTTTAGAAGTCAGTTAAACCGGGTTATCGATATCCACGAACGCCACATCAAAGCCATGCTTGGTGGCCAGCCACTCACCCAGAGCCTTCACACCATAACGTTCTGTTGCGTGGTGTCCTGCGCTGAAAAAGTGTATTTCCTGTTCCCGGGCGCTGTAGGTGGTGCGTTCAGATATCTCTCCAGAGATAAATGCATCCAGCCCTTTTTGTGCTGCCAGTTCGATGTAGTCCTGACCGCCACCGGTGCACCAGCCGATAGTCTGAATGGGTTTGTCTGTTTCCGGAGCGATATGCAAAGGTGTACGGTTTAGGGCTTTTTCAATACGCTCTGTGAGCTCTGTAGCCGTTATCGGTGTTGGGAATGAGCCATAAATAGCAACAGACTGTGGGGTGGGCTCTAATCCGCCTTCCACGCGTATACCCAGTAGTTCAGCCAGTCTGGCGTTGTTACCCAGCTCCGGATGGATATCCAGTGGCAGATGGTAACCGTAAAGGTTGATATCGTTTTGGATCAGGGCCTTGATGCGGGCTCCTTTCATACCACGGATAGGTTGCGGTTCACCTTTCCAGAAATAGCCGTGATGAACTAAAATTGCATCGGCATTCAGTTCTATGGCTTTTTCTATCAAAGCCTTAGAGGCTGTGACACCCGTTATTATTTTTCTGACTTCCCGTCGGCCTTCAACCTGCAATCCGTTCGGGCAGTAATCTTTGATCTGTTCGGGTGACAGTTTATCATTCAGCAGACTTTCCAGTTGCAGGTTATTCATTTTCTATCCTCGGGTATTTCAGTTTCAGACCCAGAAGTGTATACGTTAAGATAGAGAAAGCAATATCACGGGGAAGAGACCATCATGGCAGAAGATCAGTTAAGTCTGTTACAGGCACAAAACAGAATTGCACAGTGGATGACTGAAACCCAGCCTATATTGCTGCCCGGGTCATCCCCTATAACCAGCAACCCTTTTGCTTCTCTGGAGAGCCCGGAAATTGAACCCTTTGAACGAAGTGTCCGGTTGGGGTTTATCTATCAGGATCTCTGTCGCCAGCTTTTTATACAGCATCCGGGGTATGAGATTGTGGCGGAAGAAGTGCAGTTGCAGTCAGGCAAAACCACCATCGGTGCCATAGATTTTTTGCTAAGGCATGAAGATGCCATTGAGCACTGGGAAGTCGCCCTTAAGTTTTATCTTCTGAAAGGTGGCCAATGGTATGGCCCGGACAGCCGGGACCGGCTGGATAAAAAGCTGCACCGGATGCTCACTCATCAACTTAAAATGTCAGAGACAGAAGCGTTTGCCGAGCGGTTTCCTGACGTACAGAAAGTGATCCCTAAACTGCTTATGCAGGGGCGGTTATATCTGAATCCATTTGAAGAGGAACGGGTACCGGAGCAGTGCTGCGGTTATACGCTAAATCCGGATAGTGTTAACGGATACTGGTGCTATCAGCATCAGGCTCATCGTATCGGGGAAGCCTTGTACAAACTGGCAAAACCAGACTGGCTGACCGGTACTGATGAACCTGAAAATATGTTGAATGCCTTTCCTGATTATTCGGTTCACTGTCAGTCTGAGTCCGGTCATTTCTGGATGGTTGTGCCTGAGCACTGGCCGACATAGATTATCGATATTGATATGGATAAATATACAGTATTGATATATGATTCACACGAGTAAACGCTGTTATTTAGACCCCTTGTGCAAAAGACTGACACCCCATCTCAGGTACGTAAGATCATCCACGTTGATATGGACTGCTTTTTTGCGGCTGTAGAAATGCGGGATAACCCGGAATACCGTAACCGCCCTTTGGCGGTTGGTGGAAGTGAAAAGCAGCGTGGCGTGATCAGTACCTGTAACTACGAAGCCCGGCAATATGGCGTGCGCTCTGCAATGCCTACCGGACAGGCTTTGAAGCTTTGTCCTGGCCTTTTAGTGATCCGAGGCCGGATGGAGGTGTACAAAAGCGTGTCCAGACAGATCCGGGCTATTTTCGAACGTTATACCTCTCTGATTGAGCCCCTTTCGCTGGATGAGGCTTATCTGGATGTGACCAACAGTACCCACCTTCATGGTTCTGCGACCTTAATCGCCGAAGCTATCCGGAACGATATCCGTAATGAGCTGAATCTGACTGCATCGGCCGGTGTGGCTCCGGTTAAGTTCCTGGCTAAAGTGGCTTCAGATATGAATAAACCCGATGGGTTGTTTGCTATTCCCCCTCAGGATGTACAGAAGGTGGTGGACAAGCTGCCACTGGAAAAGATTCCCGGGGTAGGGAAGGTGAGTTTAGAAAAACTTCATCAGGCGGGGTTTTATATCTGTGAAGATATTAAAGGCAGTGATTATCGTGAGTTACTGCTGAAATTTGGCCGCTTAGGGGCGTCTTTGTGGAAAAAAAGTCATGGTATTGATGACCGTGAAGTCGAAACTTACCGGGAGAGGAAATCGGTCGGGGTCGAAAGAACGTTCAGCCGTAATATCTTCAGTTATGAAGAGTGCTGGGAAGTGATTGAAAGCCGCCTGTTTCCAGAGCTGGAACTGCGTCTGGAAAAAGCCAGCCCGGACAAAGCGATCATCAAGCAGGGTATTAAGGTGAAATTCTCGGATTTCCAGCAAACCACGATTGAACATGTGCATCACCAGTTGGAACTGGCTTATTTTAGACAGCTATTAAAGGATGTGCTTGAACGGCAGAAAGGGCGGGAGATTCGCTTGCTTGGTCTGAGTGTCATGTTAAAGCCGGAAGATCAAAATAAGCAGCTCAACCTGCAGTGGTAGAGTGAGAATTGACCGAAATCTGTCAAAAGTTTGCAGGAAATCTGATATTGTCAGACGCATTAAACGATGCAGTTTGTTGTCCTGAGGTAAATATGAAAATTGCAGCATTGGTTATGACTCTGGCGTTGAGTTTTGGTGTTCAGGCACAACAGTGCCGGGTTGATATTCAGAATGAAGTCCGCTTGGACGGAGAGCAGGTTGAGATCTATCAGACGGGTTCGCCTAAGGTAATGATTGATGAGGACAATAATGTCTTTATCAACGGCGAAAAGCTGGACCTAGATGCGATGCAGCGGGAAGCAGTAAAGCAGTACCGTGAAAAAATGAATGAATATCTGCCGAAAGCGAAAGAGCTGGCGAAAGACGGGCTTGAAATGGCCAATGATATTCTTGACGATGTGGCTGAGACTATCGGTAACAGTGAAGCGTTCGATAATGTACGCAAAGCGCTGGAAGAGTTCTACCGCAAGCAGGAAGAAAAACATCAGCAGGGAGACGAGTATATTCTGCAGGAAGCCAGTTTTTCTGAAGGGGCTGAAAGCTGGAGTGAGCAGTTTACCGAGATGAAAGAGCTCTTTACCGATGAGTTTCTGTCCAGTGCCTTTGATGTGGTGGCTGAAAATATGAAGCAGGATGGCGGTATTAACTTTACCCAGTTGCAAGACCAGCTGGTGGAACTGCAAGGTAAAATTGAGAAGAGGTTCGGTCAGGACGATATCCAGGATAAAGTAGACAACTATTGTGACTCTCTGGATGATATGGCCGAAGAAGAACAAACGCTTCAGGAAAAAATACCCGAGCTGAAAGATTACCCGGTCTTTCTTATTTAGTCGCCTGTCTGCAAGCGGTTAACACACTACCCTTCCTCTGGTTGAGGTACCTATACCTCAACCATTATTTTCTGACTGAACTGTAAGATAATCTTTACAGAGTAAAATTCTAAAATATTCTCCTTTTGCATAGCGAACATACGGATGCTTATTGTTTATAGCAGTGTTTTTCATTACTGTACTAGCCTGCTAGTTTGTTGTTGTGGTTGTAGAGTATTATGAATCAATCTGATCAGTCGCGGGAAAGTTTTGGTTCCCGTTTAGGTTTTATTCTTGCTGCTGCCGGTGCGGCGGTGGGTCTTGGTAATATCTGGGGATTCCCCACTCAGGCTGCCAGTAATGGTGGTGGCGCTTTTCTGCTGGTTTATCTGGTTATGATTCTGGTCGTCGCGTTTCCCATGTTAGTGGTGGAGATGGCCATTGGACGTCATGGTCAGGCGAACCCTGTCGACAGCATGAAATCCCTGACCAGCCATCCTGTTGGTAAACATATCGGCGGTTTGGTTGG
Source organism: Vibrio albus (assembly GCF_003144035.1). Classification (GTDB taxonomy): domain Bacteria; phylum Pseudomonadota; class Gammaproteobacteria; order Enterobacterales; family Vibrionaceae; genus Vibrio; species Vibrio albus. The sequence continues at coordinate 199,255 of NZ_QFWT01000002.1, read as the reverse complement.
CTGGGTTGGGCTGAGCGTACCGAGTGCTGTGCTGGCCTTTTACAGTATCGTCGGCGGCTGGTTGATCTGCTTTCTGTTTGGCGCGGTCACCGATATTCTGGGCATGGATACGGCAACGGCCTGGCTTAAAGGCTTTAGTGTGGAGCGCAATCTGTTCGGTACCATTTTATTCTATGTGCTGACGGTTCTTATCGTGCAGGGTGGTGTAAAGCAAGGGATTGAAAAATGGTCCACTCGCCTGATGCCGGCTCTGTTTGTCCTGTTTGGTGTCCTGTTTATCTATATTATGTTGCAGGACGGCGCTGTTGAGGGGCTTAAACATTATCTGATCCCGGATTTTTCTAAGGTAATGGACAGAAAACTGATTCTGGCTGCAATGGGGCAGGGCTTCTTCTCCCTGACTATCGGTGGCTGTTCTATGCTGATTTACGGGTCTTATCTGAGTAAGAAAGAGAACCTGCCCAAGATGGCGATGAACGTTACACTGGTGGATACTGCCGTTGCTTTTATCGCGGGTCTGGTGGTGATGCCAGCAATGTTCGTGGCAATGCAAAAAGGGGTGCAGATTTATGCGGAAGATGGTTCACTGCTGAGTTCTGATACGCTGGTCTTTACTGTATTACCGCTGATGTTTGACAGCCTTGGCCTGTTTGGCCAGCTGTTTGCTATTGTGTTCTTTTTACTTCTGGTGATAGCGGCTTTGACATCGTCTATTTCTATGCTGGAGTGCCCGGTGGCCCTGGTGAGTGAACGTTTCAAGACGAAGCGTACGCCAACGTCCTGGGTTCTTGGGGCATTAATCGCGGCGTTTAGTGTGGTAATTGTTTATAACTTTGGTGCGATGTTCGGACTGGTCGTAACGGTTGCGACGCAGTATCTTCAGCCGACAGCGGCATTAATGTTCTGCTTGTTTGGTGGCTGGGTATGGCACCGCCATTCGAAAGTGAAAGAGCTTGAGCTGGGCTTTCCTGAGTTTCAGCAAAGCTGGTTTGGGAAAGTGTGGCCGCTGTATGTGAAGTTTGTCTGTCCGGTACTGGTTGCTACCGTTATCTGGGCGTCGTTTGGGTAATAAAAAAAGAGTACAGAACGCTTCGCTTTCAGAATACAGAGAGGCAATTAAGCTCAAAGCTTCTAGGTTGTATTATCTCAGTATCTAGAAGCGATCTAGTTTCTAGAGGGGCGCTTTAGCGCCCGTTCTGTACGCTCGAATTAACGGAACTGCCCGATATCAGCCAGAAACTCAAAGCCTGCTGTTGCCAGTTTGGCTTCCAGCGCGGCACGGTCGATATCAAAGAATTTCACCAGTTCATTCAGGTCACCATCAAAATCGTCTCTTAGTTTAAGATTAACGATACTCATCAGCATGATGGGATCCATCTTTTCAAAGTTAGCTAAATCCATGGTATTTTCCTTACCGGCTTAATCTTCAAAATCAGAGATTAGCAGATTAGCCGCGGCAAAAGCCGCCTTTTCTCTGACTTCCTGAGGCAGTGAAGTATCTTTAGCAATATCATTCAGTGCTTTCAGTGCACAGGTAATGGCCTGAGGCACATAGCCCTGGTCACCTCCGCCAATCTGAGCATAAAGCTCACGAACCAGATCACAGCAATCATAAATTTTCATAATCTTTTCCATAACAAATGAGAACTTATCGCAATATACACAGGGTCGTGTTTAAAGACAAAATATTCGACTGACCTGACGCAAAAGAATCGCTTGTGTGGTGGAGATCTATACCATTCAGACAACATTTCTGTTCATCAGGCAGGAATTACAGGCAAAAGAAAGGGCTGCCCTTGGCAACCCTTATCTTATATGTTGAACCGCATGCTGACTTAAGCCAGTTGAGTCTTAATATGCTCAACGATATCAGTCATTGAAACCGGAGTTTTTTCACCGCTGCGACGGTTTTTGTATTCGAAGTTACCTTCGTCCATGCTACGGTCACCGATCACAATCGTATGTGGAACACCGATAAGCTCAATGTCTGAGAACATCACACCCGGGCGCTCTTTACGGTCATCGAACAGCACTTCGATACCGGCAGCCGTCAGTTCAGCGTATAGCTTTTCAGCTGCTTCTTTTACGCGCTCAGACTTGTGCATGTTCATTGGCACAATAGCCACCTGGAACGGTGCAATTGCATCTGGCCAGATGATGCCGTATTTGTCGTTGTTCTGTTCAATAGCGGCCGCCACAACACGTGATACACCAATACCGTAACAACCCATCTCCAGAGTTACGCTTTTACCGTCAGGCCCAAGAACGTTACAGTTCATTTTCTCTGAGTAGTTCGTTCCTAACTGGAAGATATGGCCCACTTCGATACCACGTTTCAGCATGATAGTGCCTTTACCACATGGGCTTGGGTCACCTTCCACTACGTTGCGCAGATCTTCAACCTGACCAAGTTCAACATCACGGCCCCAGTTGATACCAAAGTAGTGTTTATCATCAATGTTTGCACCTGCGCCAAAATCGCTCATCACCGCGACACTACGGTCAACAATAAATGGCAATTCCAGACCTACAGGCCCCAGAGAACCCGGGCCGGCACCGATTAGCGCGCGGATTTCTTCTTCCGTTGCCATCTCCAGTGGCGCAGCCACTTCTTTCAGGTTTTCTGCTTTCACTTCATTCAGTTCGTGATCGCCACGGACAATCAATGCAATGATATCGGCATCGACTTCGTCTGATGCTTTTACAAACAGGGTTTTTATTGTCTTTTCGATTGGAAGGCCGTGTTGTTCCACAAGCTCAGCAATGGTTTTGGCGTTAGGAGTATCAACCAGTTCCATTTCCTGAGTGGGTGCTGCCGCTTCAGCTGCTGGGGCAATAGCTTCTGCTTTTTCGATGTTCGCGGCGTAGTCTGATTCAGTAGAGAAGGCGATGAGATCTTCCCCGCTTTCTGCCAGTACATGGAACTCCTGAGAGCCGCTGCCACCGATAGCACCGCTGTCAGCCAATACCGGGCGATAATCCAGTCCCATTCGGTCGAATGCTTTACAGTATGCATCGTGCATCGCGTCATACGTTTTTTGTAGTCCGTCTTTGTCGATATCGAAGCTGTAGGCATCCATCATTGAGAATTCACGTGCACGCATCACACCAAAGCGAGGGCGTCTTTCGTCACGGAATTTAGTCTGGATTTGGTACAGGTTTATCGGAAGCTGTTTGTATGAGTTGACCTCATTACGCACAAGGCTGGTGATCACTTCTTCAGCTGTCGGGCTAAGTACAAACGGACGCATATGGCGGTCAGTAAAGCGAAGCAGTTCTGGACCCATTTTTTCAGAGCGACCTGTCTCTTCCCACAGTTCAAACGGTTGCACAACGGGCATCAAGGTTTCAACAGCACCGCCATTGTTGATTTCTTGACGAACGATGTTTTCGACTTTACGCAGTACGCGCAGACCAGTAGGCAGCCAGGTGTAAAGACCAGAAGCCAGCTTACGGATCATACCTGCACGTAGCATGAGCTGGTGACTCACGATTTCAGCGTCGTTTGGAGTCTCCTTCAGAGTAGAAAGAAGATATTTACTGGTACGCATTTATGGTATCCGTTCATTAGGTTTAAAGAAAACTACTGCGGTTGCAGTAATCAAAAATCAGGGCGCTAATAATAGCAGCCTAACCGGCTTGTCAAAAGCGTTCTATTGCCGTCACGGTAATTAATTCACCGTGATAACGGAATTTTACATTCAAATCGAATAATTTTACTGCATATTCCTTAGCATCTGGTTTCCCTTTTTTATAAGCCGGGCGGGGATCCTGCCCCAGAACTTCTTTGATTACAGCGTAAACCTGTTGTTTGTTGGGGTGGAAGCGAAGCTGTTCAAAGGCCAGCTCAGAAAAAGTGACCTCCATAATGGCGGGCTCTGAGCGGGCAAAACCACCGTGAGCGTCACCAATGACATCGGAGTACGGAATATAGGGTTTGATATCAACAATAGGCGTTCCGTCAACCAGATCTATGCTGCCAAGTTCAAGCCACATCTGATTACCTTTTTGCTGTACGCCTTTGAGTTCGACAGCAGACATACCTATCCCGTTGGGACGAAACGGAGAGCGAGAGGCAAACACACCGACTTTTTTATTACCACCCAAACGGGGAGGGCGGACCATGGGTGTCCAGCCTGCTTCCAGATTCTGATCAAACAGAAACAGCAGCCATAGGTGGCTGAACTGCTCGATACCGCGAACAGCCTCAGGTGAATTGGCCTCACCTGTCAGTTTAAGGCGGGCAGTAGCACTTGGGGCCAGTCCCGGCTGACGGGGTACAGCAAATTTCTCTTTAAACGGCGTTTCTATTATCCCGATAGGGTCGATGTGGTAGCTCATTTCTTTCCTGAGTGATTTGGCGTAGCAACACAATACCACAAAAAACACTTGTCGATGTTTTTGAGAAATATTATCATTATTGTAATGTTATAATATAACTCATTTGGGAAGGTTAATATGAAAGTTCTGAGTTCATTAAAAAGTGCTAAAACCCGTAGCCCGGACTGTCAGGTGGTAAAAAGAAGAGGGCGGGTTTATGTGATCTGCAAGTCCAACCCTCGCTTTAAGGCTGTTCAGGGTAAGAAGAAAAAGTAGCCCGGGTGTAAAGCAATTTTGTGTCCATCACCTAAACTTATCAGAAAGGAAAAGGGTATCAGGTGGGCAGCGATGAGATTAGAAAGCAGTGATGTGCATAATTATCTTCATATCGGCATGAAGGTCTCTGGTGTGATTGAATTCGGGCCTGATGACGAGTACCCCATCCATTGTAGTTTTATTGGAATGAAGGAAGGTCAGTTTCTGATCTTTGAAATCGGCGGTAAAGCGATGGGGGATTTGATTACCCGAAGGCTGAAAAATGTCGACGTGGTGATCCGCGGGTTTGCTGATACGCTGGACGGGCATGTGATTGCTTTTAAAAGCCAGATCCTGTGTGTGAAGCAGCTTGTCACCTGGTTGATGTTTCTTAAGTTTCCCCGTCAGGTTGAATCACGAAAATTAAGAGAAGACCGGCGTTATAAGCTGCGCCTTGATACCCGCGTTGGTGTTGGCGGTAAACGGGTCACCTCTAAAGTGACCGATGTGTCACTGTCCGGCTGTGGGCTGTGTTTTGAAGGGCTGGTGGATCTTGAGGTTGGCGATGAAATTGATATTGAATCCCCTCTGGATCATGTCCCTGAACCGTATCCGAAATGTACTGTGGTAAATGTGCGCAAATATCATGACATGACTTATGTTGGGGTCAGATTCGAGCCTAAAATCGAGGCGGATGATGAATTGAGGTATGAGGTTTTTCGTCAGGTATTTATGAGTCAGACAGAATAAAAGGTTCTGTCTGACTCTTTCAGGTTTATCGTGTCAGGTGCTGATTACCAGCCTTTTACGACACCACCATTAAAGATTTCTGAAGCGGCTTTGTAAACTTCTTCAGTCTGATAAGCTTTTACAAAGTTTTTCACGTTTTCTGCATCTATATTATCTTCACGAGCCACAATCAGGTTTACGTAAGGAGACTCTTTATCTTCCACAAAGACACCGTCTTTTTCCGGAGTCAGGTTGATAGAGCTTGCGTAAGTGGTGTTGATAATAGCCAGTGCCACATCATCCAGAGAGCGAGGCAGTTGTGGTGCTTCCAGCTCTACAATCTCGATGTTTTTCGGGTTTTCAACAATATCACGTACTGTTGCTGTCAGACCTGCGTCGTCAGCCAGTTTGATCAGGCCTTGTGCTTGCAGAAGCAGCAGTGAACGGCCAAGGTTAGTCGGATCGTTTGGTACTGCGATGCGGGCACCATCTTCAATTTGATCAACAGAAGTCACTTGCTTAGAGTAACCAGCGATAGGGTATACGAAAGTGTTACCGGCAATAGCCAGTTTGTAACCACGGTCAGCGATCTGCTGATCAAGGTATGGTTTGTGCTGGAATGCGTTGATATCCACAGAGCCGTCATCGGTTGCAGCATTAGGGGTCACGTAATCTGTAAAAGTGACCAGTTCAACGTCAAGATCATATTTTTCTTTGGCAATTTTAGCGGCTACTTCTGCGACCTGAGCTTCCGCTCCTGCAATAACTGCGACTTTGATTTTGCTGGTCTCAGCTGCTTTATCGCCGCAACCAGACAGAATAAGAGCTGACGCTGCTGCCGCGATAGTGAGTAATTTCTTAAGGCTAAATGTCATGTTTATCTCCTTGAGTAACCTTTATTCTCGTTAATTTAATAAGCGATGGTTGTTTGCTATCTGTGGTCAAAACGGCGAACCAAAGCGTCACCGATTGACTGAATAATCTGTACCAATACAATCAGCATCACGACGGTAACGGCCATAACCGCGATGTCGTAACGATGGAATCCGTAACGGATGGCCACATCGCCCAGACCACCACCACCAACGGTTCCCGCCATTGCTGAGTAGCTGACCAGTGTGACCATAGTAATAGTGACAGAGTTTAATATTGTCGGCAGTGCTTCAGGCAGCAGTACCTTAGTAATAATCTGGGTTGGCGTCGCCCCCATTGATTGCGCGGCTTCAACCAATCCTGCCGGAACTTCCAGCAGCGCACCTTCAATAAGGCGGGCGACGAAAGGAATAGCGCCGATAGTCAGTGGAACAATAGCCGCAGTGGTACCGATAAAAGTACCGACCAGGATCTTGGTGACCGGGATAATGGCCACCATCAATACCAGAAACGGTACCGAACGGCCGATATTCACAATGGCACCAAGTATCGTGTTCAGCCGGGGGTTTTCGAGTAGCCCGCCTTTCTTGCTGATATGCAGGATAACGCCAAGCGGAATACCGATAGCGAAGCCGATAATACCGGCGACAGTCACCATATAGATGGTTTCCCAGGCTGCTCCTAAAAGCAGATTGCTGTTATGGCTCAGCCAGTCAGTCATTGTATTAATGGACATAACCCAGTACCTCTACTTTTACGTTATGATCTTTCAGATATTGAATCGCGGCTTCATCGTCTTTTTCATTACCAAACAATTCAGCAACCATCATCCCGAACTTCACCCCACCAGCATAATCCAGATCGGAACTAAGAATGCTCACGTCCAGGTTAAATTTGCGTGAAATCTGGCTCATCAGCGGAGCATCTACGGTGGCACCGGTGAACTCCAGGCGTACCAGAGGGTAACTTCCCTGAGAGCGAGTATCTTTAAGCCTCACCGCATAATCTTCAGGGATAGAGAGATCCAGCGTTGAGCGGATAAATTCATGCGCCAGCTCTGTCTTCGGACGAGCGAAGATCTCACCAACCGTTCCTTTTTCTACCAGTTCACCATCACCAATAATAGCGACTTCATGACAGATGCTTTTTACCACGTCCATTTCATGGGTGATCAGCAGCATCGTGATATTAAGCTGTTTGTTGATTTTCTTTAGCAATTCCAGGATCGACTGAGTCGTTGCCGGATCGAGTGCGCTGGTGGCTTCATCACACAGCAGTACCTTAGGGTCAGACGCCAGTGCCCGGGCAATGGCCACACGCTGCTTCTGACCGCCGCTCAGGTTTGACGGATAAGTATCCCGTTTTTCAGCCAGACCGACCAGATTCAACAGTTCTGACACTTTTTTCTCAATATGCGTTTTCTCAGCACCGGCTAGCTCCAGCGGCAATGCAATATTCTCAAACACTGTCCGGGACGAAAGCAGGTTAAAATGCTGGAAAATCATGCCTATATTACGGCGGGCCTGACACAGCTCAGCATGTGACAGTTTGGTCAGGTCTGTACCATCCACAACGACAGCGCCTGACGTTGGCGCTTCCAGCATATTGACACAACGGATCAGGGTACTTTTACCCGCGCCCGATGAACCAATAACACCGAAAATAGTGCCTTGTGGAATGTGCAGATTGATATCTTTCAGAGCGGGAATTTCCCTTTTGCCCTGATAGAAGATCTTATTAACCTGAGTAATTTCAATCATGTAAAAAACCTATTTTTGGGTCTGCAGACCAAGGAAATATCACGCTTTCTAATTTGATTTACGAAACAGAAAACGATATTAACCACTAATAATAGAATAAAATGTTGATCAACATCTCACTTGGTAGATGATGCTATTGCCTGCGAGATTTTAAGTCAATAGAAATTTTTACGTCTAGACGTCTAAAACCCCATTTTGACCCTTTGAAATTGTAATTTACTATTCCTGACCGTTATAAAGCGTGCGATAATCGGCACTTAACCCGCTTGTGAGGATAGGATTTTGGCTAAACCTGCCGTTTTTTTGGATCGTGATGGTGTAATAAACGTAGACCATGGTTATGTACATGACGAACACGATTTCGAGTTTATTGATGGTGTTTTTGAAGCAACCAGAAAACTTAAGGATATGGGATATCTGCTGGTACTGGTGACCAACCAGTCTGGTGTTGCCCGCGGTATGTTTAGCGAAGAACGTTTTCTTTCTCTGACTGAGTGGATGGACTGGAACTTTATTGATAACGGTGTGGAATTGGATGGTATCTATTACTGTCTGCACCATCCTGAGCATGGTATCGGTGAATACAAACAGGACTGTGATTGTCGTAAGCCAAAACCGGGAATGTTTCTTTCGGCCAGAGATTATCTGAAGATTGATATGGAAAAGTCGGTTATGGTCGGTGATAAAGCCGAAGATCTAATGGCGGCTGAAGCGGCTGGTGTGGGTACTAAAATACTGGTTAGATCCGGTAAGCCGGTTACTGATAAAGGTGAGTCTCTGGCGACGGTTGTGCTCGACAGCATTAAAGACGTTCCGGCATTTTTAGCTAAGTAAGGGGTCGGTTGTCTAAATGGGTAAAAAGCTCACCATTCTTGATATTGCGAAATTGGCCGGAGTGGGTAAATCGACCGTATCTCGTGTTCTCACGGACGATCCGAAGGTTAAACCGGAAACCCGCGCCAGAGTGGAGCAGGTTATTGCCGAGTCTGGTTATATTCCCTCAAAATCGGCTCAGTCTATGCGGGGTGGGCGACAGAAAGTCATTGGCGTCATCATTTCCCGTCTGGATTCCCCTTCAGAGAACCGCGCTGTCAGAGCAATACTACCAACGCTTTATGCTGCTGGTTATGATGTCGTTATTATGGAAAGCCAGTTTGATGTTGAAAAAACCAGTGGGCATTTAGATGTTCTGAAGCGGCGCAGTGTGGATGGTGTCATCCTGTTTGGTTTTACCGGCCTGGAAAGTTGTTCAGTGGAACGCTGGAAAGAAAGAATTATCGTCATTGCTATGGAAGCGGAAGCGGTATCCTCTATAAACTATGATAACCGTGGCGTAATCGTAAGAGCTCTTGAGCATGTTTTTGCCGATAACAAACGCGAAATCGCTTACATTGGAGTCGATCCTGAAGATAAAACCACTGGTGAACTACGTTTGAATGCTTACCTGCAATGGTGTAATGATAAAGCGATTCAGCCGGTTTATCAGACCGGTCAGCTGCATCATGAAAGTGCCTATATGCTGGTGGATAAAGTACTAAAGCCAGAAACCCAGGCGATTGTCTGTGCCAGTGACACCATTGCTCTGGGCGTGATTAAGCGTCTGCAGGAGCTGGGACGTTCAGACGTTTCCGTGACCGGTGTCGGCGGTAACGATCTACTGTCGTTTCTTTTCCCGAATACCTACAGTGTCGACCCCGGTTATAAAACGGCGGGGAAGACCGCAGCTAAACAGCTTATCAAACAGCTTTCCGGTGAAACAGAAAGAGTGCATCTGACTTTAGATCCTGAATCCAGAAACTAGATCGCTGCGCTTCTAGATACTATACATCCCATAAGGATTAAGGTCACTGCGTTTTAAGGCTGAAGGGGCTATCGAAGTTTAGGTTCTGTTGGAAACTGAACGGGTTAACGCCTTAATCCTTTTACCTTTTTCCTATCCACTCAAAATGGTTTCTATACTTTCTTCTAGTTTCTAGTTTCTAGTTTCTAGTTTCTAGTTTCTAGTTTCTAGTTTCTAGTTTCTAGTTTCTAACTTATTGATTTAAAGCGTGTTCCCAAACTTTTCTGTGATCCGACTCAATTAATGGGACTGTTCCCATTTTGTCTTTTCCTCTTTCGGTGCACTATATAATCAGTTTTTGGGACTGTTCCCATTTTTGTCTGTGATAGACTTATATTATCAATAACGGGTAGAGAATTATGAGCAAAATTGCACCAAAAGACGTCCAGCGTCTGATCGAATTGGTGGGCGGCAGCGAGAACATCGCCAGTGTAAGTCACTGTTTAACACGGCTGCGCTTTGTACTGAATGATACGGACAACGCGGATGTTAAAGGTCTGGAAGCGATGAGCCTGGTTAAGGGGTGTTTTACCAATGCCGGTCAGTTTCAGGTAGTGATTGGTACTGAAGTCGATCAGGTCTACAAAATGCTGATCGACATGGCTGGTAAGAAAGCCTCCTCTAAGGATGAAGCGAAACTGGCCGCGCGTCAGAACATGAACCTGCTGGAACGTGGGATTTCCCATTTAGCTGAAATCTTTGTCCCGCTGCTTCCGGCGATTATTACGGGTGGTCTTATCCTTGGCTTCCGCAATGTGATCGGTGATATCAAAATGTTTGACGGTCAGAGCCTGACGCAAATCAGTCAGTTCTGGGCAACCGTACACTCATTCCTGTGGCTGATTGGTGAAGCTATTTTCTTCTTCCTGCCGGTAGGTGTGTGCTGGTCTACGGTGAAAAAGCTCGGTGGTACGCCAATTCTGGGTATTACTCTGGGTGTGACGCTGGTATCTCCACAACTGATGAATGCTTATCTTATCGGTAAACAGGTACCGGAAGCGTGGGACTTCGGTCTGTTTGTCATCGAGAAAGTGGGTTATCAGGCACAGGTGATCCCAGCCATGCTGGCAGGTATCGCGCTGGCCTTTATTGAGACAAATCTGAAGCGAATCGTACCGGCTTATTTGTATCTGGTGATTGTGCCGTTTGTTTCTATTATCTTGTCTGTGATTCTGGCACATGCCCTGATTGGCCCGTTTGGCCGTATGATTGGTGATGGTGTCGCTTTTGCTGCAAAAGCGGCGATGACCGGTGATTTTGCGATACTTGGTTCCATGATCTTTGGTTTCTTCTATGCGCCACTGGTTATTACCGGGGTTCACCACACAACCAACGCCGTGGATTTGCAATTGATGCAGGAAATGGGCGGAACACCTATCTGGCCTCTGATTGCTCTGTCAAATATCGCCCAGGCATCTGCCGTTGTCGGTATTATCCTTATCAGCCGTAAAGATGATGAACGTGAAATCTCTGTTCCGGCAGCTATTTCTGCTTACCTTGGTGTGACTGAACCGGCGATGTACGGTATTAACCTGAAATACAAATTCCCTATGCTATGCGCCATGATTGGTTCTGCTGTTGCAGCCGGTATCTGTGGTAGTGCTGGTGTGATGGCCAACGGTATCGGTGTGGGTGGTCTGCCGGGTATTCTGTCTATTCAGCCTCAGTACTGGGTGGTGTACTCCATTGCGATGCTGGTTGCGATATTGCTTCCTGCCGCACTGACTCTTTTCTTCTATAAACGCGCAAAGTCGAAAGGCGACCTTGAAGTCGCGAGTGCGTAACTCCCCCCAGAGTGGCTGCCTGACAGCCACTCTCTATTTTCCTTTTATTATTTTGTAAGTGAGTAAAAAGATGTCAGTACAAACCGAGTGGTGGCGCACCGCGACCATATACCAAATTTACCCGAAAAGTTTTTGTGATAGTGGCAGTAAAGGTACCGGTGATATCCAGGGTATTATTTCTAAACTGGGTTATCTTAAGTTACTGGGGACTGATGCTATCTGGCTAACGCCGGTGTATGAATCACCAATGGTAGATAATGGCTACGATATTTCCGATTACTATGCGATTAATCCGGATTTCGGTACCATGGCCGATTTCGATGAGTTGTTGGAGAAAGCACACCAGAATGGTATCCGCATTATCATGGATATCGTGGTCAACCATACGTCAACGGCACACAAATGGTTTCAGTCAGCACTGGGTGACAAAAACAGCCCGTACCGTGACTACTATATCTGGAAAGATCCTGTGGATGGTCGCGAGCCGAATAACTGGGCATCCAAGTTTGGCGGTAATGCCTGGGAACTGGATGAGGCCACCAATCAGTATTACCTGCATCTGTTTGCCAAAGAGCAGGCGGATCTGAACTGGGAAAACCCGCAGGTTAGGGAAGAAGTTAAGCACATCATTGATTTCTGGGCAGAAAAGGGCGTGGATGGTTTCCGTCTGGATGTGATTAATCTGATTTCTAAACAGCAGGATTTTACTGATGACGAGAGTGGCGATGGCCGCCGTTTTTATACCGATGGACCAAGAGTGCATGAGTATCTGCAGGAGATCAGTGAAGCGGTATTCCAGAAATACGGCTCAGTGACCGTCGGTGAGATGTCGTCAACCACGCTGGAGCATTGTCAGCAGTATTCGGCCAATGATGGCAAAGAGCTGTCGATGGTGTTTAACTTTCATCACCTGAAAGTGGATTATTCTAACGGTGAAAAATGGACCAAAGCACCGTTTGACTTTATCCAGCTTAAGCAGATTTTTAATAAATGGCAAACCGGTCTGAATGGCAAAGGCTGGGGGGCTCTGTTCTGGTGTAACCATGATCAGCCTCGGGTGGTCAGTCGTTTGGGGGATGATCAACAGTACCGGGTAGAATCCGCGAAGATGCTGGCAGCTTCTGTACATATGATGCAGGGCACACCTTATATCTATCAGGGTGAAGAGATTGGCATGACCAACCCTCACTACACGGATATCAGTCAGTACCGGGATGTAGAAAGCACCAATATGTACGACATTATGGTTAACCATGATGGTGTAAGTAAAGAAGACATGTTGGCGATTCTGGCTCAGAAATCCAGAGACAACTCCCGCACACCGATGCAGTGGAATACCGAAGAACATGCCGGTTTCACTCAGGGACAGCCATGGCTGGAAGTGGCACGTAATTATCCGGAAATTAATGCAGCACATGCCGTGGATGACCCGGATTCCGTGTTTTATTTCTACCAGAAGCTGATTCAGCTGCGTAAAGCGATCCCGGTGATTACGAGTGGCGAGTATATTGATTTGCTGCCGGAGCATAAGCAGCTGTTCTGTTATGCCCGAAGAGACGAAAAGCAGACTCTGCTGTGCCTGAATAACTATTATAGCGAAGAGGTTGAGTATTCTGTCCCGCCGACATTTTCGATGGAAAAAGCTCAGTGTCTGCTGTCTAACTATGACGTTGCTGAATCTGGCAATACATTAAGTCTGAGACCTTATGAGACTCGGATTTATCTGATAGAGGAGTGCTGATCTTCTTCACTTTGAGTGAACTTATGGTCGTTAAGGCACTGATAAGCGGGTTTAGATTGTAAGCCCGCATTTTTGTGTGTATCGGTGTTTTGCGTTATGTAACCGATTGTAAAGTAAATTACAGCATAGTTGCGAATGACTCGCATAATTAATCCATTTCGTATCCAAACCATAACCTGTCTTATTGAGCTTGTTGCGTATCTAGTGTTCACCGCTTACATTTCCCGTCCCAAAATTAACTTTATGTCTCAATAAAGGAAAAATAATGTGTAGGCTCTTTGTTTTATGTTTGGCTTTATTCGTGACTGCGTGTGGTGGCTCAGGTAGTGATGAGAAGAAAAACGCGAATAGTGGTGGGACGGAAATTAACGCTACTCAATCAGTAGCGGTTGAAACAAATTCTTATTCTATCTCTGCGGGGCGGTCGGTTTATCATCCTGTCCCGAATGGAAGTGCTCAGGAACTGTATGTATTTACCGATGAAACCACGAATTTTACTGCCTATGGGTTCAATGATATTGCGCCCGAAGAGCATACCTGGGAGTTAATTGACTCTTCGGTAAAAGATTCCGCTCAGGCTATTATTTCTAGCAGTAAGGGAGCAGAGTATGACTTTAAAGGGCAGAGCGCAGGGGAATATACCCTGGTTGGTTGCAAGGATAAGGCAAAATATAACCCTGCCAGCCCGGAAGGTCATGGTTACTGCATCAATATCATCGTGAATGTGATTGATAAGGTTTGGGTAGAAGCTTCCACGGACAAAGAGACGAAAGTTACTTTTTCCGTTGCCGATTTTACCGGTTTACCGCTGAAATTTATTGATATCCGGCAGCCTAAGCGAGGGCGTTTAATCGTGGATAAAACCCGTCAGCAGTTAACGTATGAGCCACTGGGTGGCTACGATTACCTGATGACTGGTGATACTGCTGTAGAGGAAGTTGCTGTCACGCTGGCAGATAACGGTAATGTGGTTAAGAAGATGCTCAGGCTGACGGTGCAGGGGACAGCTACCCTGCCTAAGTGTACTGCGGAAAACAGTATGAAAATTACGCCAGCGAGCGGCAGTAATCAGAAGCCTATTGAAGTGGGGCCTAATCAGTGTATTGAACTTGATGCGACTAATTATAGTCAGTCGGGCTACTGGTCATTGTTAAAAAGTCCGTTGTATAGTTTTCTGGCTTATGCCGGAATTGATGGCAGCAAACCGGTATTGCGATTTAAGTACCCTCAATACGGGGATCTCCGTTTTCAGTGGTGTTACGCTCTCAATAAATGTGAAGATGACACCTGGTGGGTGAAAACATCAGTACTAAAAAGTAATGCGCTCGAAGCACCGAATTTAGAAATCTGGGGCTTTTCACCGAGAAAGACGGTTGGAGAGACTATGACACTGCAAGCTAAGCTAACAAGTGATAGTGTGCGACGGGATCCTGTTTATCTGTGGGAAATTCGTGATAAAAGCTACGCTAACATCCTTGTTGGCCATCTACAGACCTTGAGTGATGAGATTGATATTGACCTGCCTGAAGTAACCAGCGACTGGGAAATCAAAGCTCGTGCAAAAAATGCCGGATACAATGATACGTACTGGGGAAACGGCATGACGAGTTTGCCTGAAGAGCAAACTATATATGTTAGGGGAGATCGCAATGATGCGCCTTTAGCGGTGGTTTCGGTTAATGGTGTGGTATATCGTGGGGAAGAGTCTTCACTGGTTCAGATTATAGATTTACGCCCAGGTGATCTTATTACCTTTGATGCATCAGAGTCAGTGTTCAGGGACAGCAATCCTTACAATAGCTCTGCTTTTTATACGGCTGTTGGTGGGCCTTATAATAAAATGTTCTCAGGCGAGATATATCAGCACCGCTTTGGTGAACGTGCTTATCAACAAGTGACCTTCTGTGTCTGGAATGATTATGGCTGGAGTTCAGTTGATGGCAGTTGTATTACCTTCCAGCTTGAGGAAAGTTGGTAATACCTTATACAAGGGAGGCTAAGCCTCCCTATTTTACATGGATTCAACTGACCGGCGTTTAGCCGTAACTCACAATATACCGGCTGGGTTTATGGTTCATCCCCAGCACCAAATTGATGATGGCGGCCCCCGTGACCGACAGAGCAACCACCCAGGGCGTCACAAAAAAGAATGAGGCAATCACGATGACGCAGTCGATAAGCACCTGGGTTTTGCCGACAGAGATGCCCCATTTATCCTGAATCACCAGACACATAACATTGAATCCGCCTAAGCTGGAACGATGACGGAACAGGATCAGCATACCCAGCCCCATGAGCGTTCCACCGACGACAGCACAGTATAGGTCGTTGACCACATCAAGGTGGATCACCAGATCAAGATGATCGGTAAATACCGACACCATTGCACCGGATACGATACTTCTGATAGCAAACATTTTACCGAACCGCAGCCACCCCAGAATATAAAACGGACAATTGACCAGAAAATACAATACACCGAAAGAAAGCGGCATAAGTTGCGCTAAGAGTAATGCCAGCCCGGCGGTTCCTCCGGTCAGCAGTTGCGCCGACTGTAGGAAGAATAAACCCTGAGCCGTAATAAAAGTTCCGGTAAGAATGGCGATCCAATCTTCTTTAACTGAGTGTTTTTCCATCTATTTAAAAATTTTCTTGTAGAGAATGGCGAGAATACTAGATAAAAACGTTTAATTTCGGTAGGTTGGGATGAAAATTTAAGGCAACGGTATGTAATCGGCTTTTTACGCTGTGTAAAGCCGTAGAGTTTACAGGGGAATTGATTGGACATTATTCACCTGTAAGCTAGATTTATACCCATGCAGGACATGAGTCTTTTTCAACCCGAACATGAAAATTGTGCATAAAGAAATTGAAACTTTATCTTTCTTGATTACGGTGATTTTTGTACACTAGCGCCACCTATAAAGGTGACGGAAACGTTTGCTTTCGGACTTTATGTACTTTTTCGGAACTTTGTGAATATCTGAGTCAGGAGATACAGATGCTAAAGCGCGACATGAACATCGCTGATTACGATGCAGAGCTATATGCTGCAATCCAAGAAGAAACTCTTCGTCAGGAAGAGCATATTGAGCTAATCGCTTCAGAAAACTACACCAGCCCACGAGTTATGGAAGCTCAGGGTTCTCAGCTAACTAACAAGTATGCAGAAGGCTACCCAGGCAAGCGTTACTATGGCGGCTGTGAATATGTAGATAAAGCAGAATCTCTGGCGATTGACCGTGCATGCAAACTATTTGAGTGTGAATACGCAAATGTACAGCCTCACTCTGGCTCTCAGGCCAACAGCGCAGTTTATATGGCTCTGCTAAATCCAGGCGACACAGTACTGGGAATGAGCCTGGCACACGGTGGTCACCTTACTCACGGTTCACCAGTAAACTTCTCTGGTAAGCACTATAACGTTATCCCTTACGGTATCGACGATAACGGCCAAATCAACTACGAAGAAATGGAAGCACTGGCTCTTGAGCATAAGCCTAAGATGATCATCGGTGGTTTCTCTGCGTATTCTCAGGTTGTTGACTGGGCTCGCATGCGTGAGATTGCGGATAAAGTTGATGCTTACCTGTTTGTTGACATGGCACACGTTGCTGGTCTGATCGCTGCTGGTGTTTACCCGACTCCACTGCCACACGCACACGTTGTTACTACAACAACGCACAAAACACTGGCTGGTCCTCGCGGTGGTCTGATCCTGTCTAACGCTGGCGAAGACATGTATAAGAAGCTGAACTCAGCGGTATTCCCAGGTGGTCAGGGTGGTCCTCTGATGCACGTTATTGCAGGTAAAGCCGTAGCATTTAAAGAAGCGATGGAACCTGAGTTCAAAGCCTATCAGCAGCAAGTTGTGGTTAACGCTAAAGCAATGGTTGCAGAATTTATTGCTCGTGGTTACAAAATCGTTTCTGGCTCTACAGAAAACCACCTGTTCCTAGTTGACCTGATTGACAAAGACATCACAGGTAAAGAGGCGGATGCAGCACTGGGTGCAGCGAACATCACTGTAAACAAAAACTCAGTACCAAACGACCCTCGCAGCCCATTTGTGACTTCAGGTATCCGTGTGGGTACTCCGGCGATCACTCGTCGTGGCTTCACAGTAGAAGATGCGAAAGCTCTGGCTGGCTGGATGTGTGACGTTCTGGACAACATTAATGATGAGTCAGTAATCGAAGCGACCAAAGCCAAGGTACTGGACATCTGTAAGCGTCTTCCAGTTTACGCATAAGTTTTCTGCTCAATCCTTTCGTTCCCATGCTCCTGCGTGGGAACGCATATTCTGTCTAAGAGTTACATGTATTTGTTTCTACTAAGGAATATGGAAATGACGGGAATGGAAACATTGAAATAAAAAAGCCCGCTGAATGATCAGCGGGCTTTTTCGTAGACAAAAAGTTATTTACTCTCTTCTTCTCTTTCGTGCAGAGGTTTAAAGTCACGCTGAGCATAACCTTGATACAGCTGACGAGGGCGACCAATACGGCTATCCGGACTGCTGTGCATCTCGTTCCAGTGTGCGATCCAGCCGATAGTACGGGACAGAGCAAAGATTACCGTAAACATGGTGACCGGAATACCGACAGCTTTAAGAATGATACCTGAATAGAAATCCACGTTCGGGTACAGTTTCTTCTCAACAAAGTAATCATCAGACAAGGCGATGCGTTCCAGCTCCATTGCCACATCCAGTAGCGGATCTTCAATATCCAGCTCTTTCAGTACATCATGACATGCCTGACGCATAACGGTGGCACGCGGGTCATAGTTTTTGTATACCCGGTGACCAAAGCCCATCAGGCGGAACGGGTCATCTTTATCTTTCGCACGGGCGATAAACTCAGGAATTCTCTCTACGCTGCCGATTTCTTCCAGCATACGCAGACAGGCTTCGTTTGCACCACCGTGAGCTGGGCCCCACAAAGAGGCAATACCCGCTGCAATACAGGCAAATGGGTTCGCACCCGATGAACCTGCAAGTCGCACAGTCGAAGTAGAAGCGTTTTGTTCATGGTCAGCATGCAGTGTGAACACCTTGTCCATTGCCCGGGCAAGAACAGGATTAACTTCGTATTCCTCACACGGCGTAGCAAACATCATGTGCAGGAAGTTTTCTGCGTAGCTCAGATCATTCCTTGGGTAGATAAATGGCTGTCCAACCGAGTACTTGTAACACATCGCGGCAAGTGTTGGCATTTTGGACATAAGACGGAATGCCGCAATTTCCCGGTGGCTGTCATTATTGATATCCAGTGAATCGTGATAGAACGCAGCTAATGCGCCGACTACCCCACACATAATGGCCATTGGGTGTGCGTCACGACGGAAGCCATGGAAGAAGCTGGCAATTTGCTCATGCACCATGGTATGACGGGTGACGATGGTTTTAAAGTCTTCGTATTCTTTACGGTTAGGTGCTTCTCCGTAAAGAAGGATATAACACACTTCCAGATAGTCGGCATTGTTTGCCAACTGATCGATTGGATAACCACGATGCAGAAGAATCCCTTTATTACCATCGATATAAGTGAGCTGAGACTCACAAGAAGCAGTGGCAAGAAAACCTGGGTCAAGGGTGAAATACCCATTTGCTCCCAGTTGACGAACATCGATCACTTCAGGCCCCATTGTTCCCTGTAAAATCGGTAGTTCGATAGGCGCTTTACCTTCAATATGAAGGGTCGCAATCTTATCTGCCATAACATTCTCCTTTGTTATTTTCATCCATCCAGGATTCTTTGTGTGCCGCTTTTTTACTTAGGATTGCAGCTAAAGTCAATTTTTCTGGTGCATTGTGTGCAACTGACACACTATAAATTGGATGAAAAAATTAACCATTTGTTCCGTTTAGCCACAATTATTTACCGCATCCAGCTATACCGGTCGTTGTTTTGATAAACAAGTTTATTTTTTGGTTTTTCTTTATAATCTGAGGGGTTACCTCAATTTTAAGGCTGACTGAATATCAGGATTCACCTCTATATACTACACTAACGTTTAAAATAAATTCAGGCGGTGGTTGTTAAAATGTTAAAAATGTGGGGTAACACAGATAACCAGCACCTGGCGAAACGGTCAGAAAAAAGTGCTGGCGATTCAGGATTTGCTAAGCGATATGCAGCATTTTTATAAAATTTATGCCACAGTTAGAGCTATGTCAGAAAGTATTGATGTAACTACTTGTCAAAAGGGATTAAATCCACCTGAAGCAATTGGTAATATAGGCTTAACGTGGTCACGCTCTCTGTATGCGTTGAAAGGAAGAATAAAGATTGCCGCATAAGCGGCATAGAGCACCCGAGAAAAGGGTGGTGATGATAACAAACTGGTTAAGGGAAAGTATGCACAACGGTGTGATGAAGGCATGGCTTGAGTCTTCACACTTGGCCGGTGCTAATGCGACATATGTAGAGGAACTCTACGAACTGTATCTGAGTGATCCGGAGCAGGTAAGTGATGAATGGAAACGTGTGTTTGACGAGCTGCCGCAGCAGCCATCACAAGCGGCTGAACAGCCGCACTCACGGGTTCGTGATTACTTCCGGCGACTCGCGAAAGAGACAAAGCATTACAGTGTCCAAGTAAGTGATCCTGAAGTTGATGCCAAACAGGTCAAAGTACTTCAGTTAATTAACGCGTACCGGTTTCGGGGGCATCAGGCGGCAAACCTGGATCCTCTTGGTATCTGGAAGAGAGAACCGGGGCCGGATCTTAAACCTGAATTTCATAACCTTACTGAAGATGATTTTGAAGAGACCTTCCATGTGGGGTCTTTTGCTGTTTCGGACAAAACCATGCGTCTTGGTGACCTGTACCAGGCGCTGAAAAAAACCTATTGTGGCTCCATTGGTGCAGAATACATGCACATGACGAATACAGAACAGAAGCGCTGGATACAGCAGCGTTTAGAGTCTGTGTTAGGGCAGCCTTCTTTTTCACTTGGTGAGAAACGTACTTTTCTTCAGGAATTAACCGCAGCAGAAGGGCTGGAGCGGTATCTGGGCGCTAAGTTCCCGGGCGCTAAACGGTTTTCTCTGGAAGGCGGTGATGCGTTAATTCCGATGACGAAAGAGCTGGTAAGGCATGCCGGCCGTAATGGTATCCGCGAAGTTGTCATCGGAATGGCTCACCGGGGCAGGTTGAATATGCTGGTGAATGTACTGGGGAAAAGACCTCAGGACCTGTTTGATGAGTTTGCCGGTAAGCATGATGAAACCTGGGGAACCGGTGATGTGAAGTATCATCAGGGATTCTCTGCCGATTTTTCTACTCCCGGCGGTGATATACACCTTGCTCTGGCCTTTAATCCTTCTCACCTTGAAATAGTCAATCCGGTTGTGATGGGGTCGGTCCGTGCCCGTCAGGACAGATTGGGGGATAAAACCGGCAGTATGGTTTTGCCTATCACCATTCACGGTGACTCCGCCATTGCCGGTCAGGGGGTCGTGCAGGAAACCTTTAATATGTCCCGGACCCGGGGCTTTCAGGTTGGCGGTACCATCCGGATTGTGGTGAATAACCTGATAGGCTTTACCACGTCTAATCAGCGGGATACCCGCTCGACCATGTACTGTACCGATATCGCGAAAATGGTTCAGGCACCGATTTTCCATGTGAATGCCGATGATCCTGAAGCAGTCGCATTTGTTACCCAGATAGCGCTGGATTACAGAAACACGTTTAAACGGGATGTGGTGATTGATCTGGTGTGTTACCGACGCCATGGTCATAACGAGGCGGATGAGCCGAATGCGACTCAGCCACTGATGTATCAGAAAATTAAAAAACACCCGACACCACGCAAGTTGTACGCGGACATGCTCATGGAGCGTGGAGAAGTGGACATCGAAGGCGCGACCCAGATGGTGAACGAATATCGGGATGCTCTGGATCACGGTGAAGTTGTCGTGAAAGAATGGCGGCCGATGGAAAAACACTCGGTAGACTGGTCTCCCTATCTGGGGCATGACTGGAATATGGAGTGGGGAAGCCGTTTCGATTTACATCGTCTGCAAGAGTTGGGAAGCAGAACCTGTCAGCATCCGGAAAGCCACGTTCTGCAAAGCCGGGTAGATAAAATCTATTCAGACCGGCAGGCCATGTTAGCCGGTGAAAAACAGCTGGACTGGGGGATGGCTGAAACGCTGGCTTATGCCACGCTGGTGGATGATGGTAAGCGTATCCGTATCTCTGGTCAGGATTCAGGGCGTGGTACCTTCTTCCATCGTCATTCCGTGCTGCATAATCAGAACGATGGTAGTGTGTATACCCCTTTAGCTCATATTCGTGAGAATCAGGGAAAGTTTCAGGTATTTGATTCCGTCTTATCGGAAGAAGCGGTGCTGGCCTTTGAATACGGCTACGCCACCGCAGAGCCGGGCGGACTGACCATATGGGAAGCTCAGTTTGGTGACTTCGCCAATGGTGCACAGGTTGTGATTGACCAGTTTATTTCTTCCGGCGAGCAGAAGTGGGGAAGGCTGTCTGGCCTGACCATGTTGCTTCCACACGGTTACGAAGGTCAGGGTCCGGAACATTCATCAGCCCGCCTTGAACGTTATTTGCAATTGTGTGCGGAGTCTAATATTCAGGTCGTCGTACCGTCGACTCCGGCTCAGGTGTATCACATGCTGAGAAGGCAGGTGGTTCGGCCTATGCGTCGTCCGCTGATTGTCATGTCGCCTAAATCATTGCTGCGTCACCCGCAATGTGTATCCAGCCTGGAAGAATTGGCAGAGGGTACATTCCAGGCCGCTATTCCTGAGGTTGATGCTCTGGATCCGGCCAAAGTCCGGCGAGTAGTTTTCTGTGCAGGTAAGGTCTATTACGATTTGCTTGAGCAACGGCGTAAAAATGAACAGGAAGATGTTGCCATTATCCGAATCGAGCAGCTTTACCCGTTCCCTCTGTTTGAGGTCAGAGAACTGATTGAGCAATATACCAATGTAGAAGATTACGTTTGGTGTCAGGAAGAGCCTCAGAATCAGGGAGCCTGGTACTGTAGCCAGCATAATTTCCGTAACGCTGTTCATGGTGCGGAAGTGAAATACGCCGGGCGACCGGCTTCGGCATCTCCTGCGGTGGGCTACATGTCCGTTCACCTGAAACAACAAAAAGCCTTGGTTGATGAGGCACTGACCCTAGATTCAGAACTAGAAGAATAAGGAAGAGACGAATATGACAATTGACATTCTGGTTCCCGATTTACCTGAGTCCGTTGCGGATGCTACGGTAGCAACCTGGCACAAAAAAGAAGGCGATAGCGTATCCCGTGATGAAGTTATCGTAGACATTGAAACGGACAAGGTTGTGTTGGAAGTTCCGGCTCCGGATGACGGAGTATTGGAAAGCATTACTGAGCCGGAAGGCTCGACGGTATTAGCCAAACAACTGCTTGCCCGTATTCAGACGGAAGCGGTGGCGGGTGAGCCAACCAAAGATTCAGCACAGGCATCCGAATCCTCGCCGGATAAACGTTACCGGGCTTCGCTAACGGAAGAAACCAATGACTGGCTGACTCCTGCTACCCGCCGTCTTCTGGCTGAACATGGTCTGGATGCCGCTGATGTTAAAGGAACAGGCGTTGGCGGGCGTATTACCCGTGAAGATATCGATGCGGTACTGAAGCAAAGAGCGGAAGAGCAGGAAGTTGCTCAGGAGAAGAAAGCCGAAGACGAAGACAACGAAGCACTGGCAGAGTCACACCATACCACGCGTAGTCAGAAACGTGTGCCAATGACCCGCCTGCGTAAGCGAGTTGCGGAACGTTTGTTAGAAGCGAAAAATGCGACGGCGATGCTGACGACCTTCAATGAAGTGAATATGAAACCTATCATGGATTTGAGAGAGCAGTACAAAGACTCATTTGAAAAACGACATGACGTTCGTCTTGGTTTTATGTCTTTTTACGTAAAAGCGGTTACAGAGGCTCTAAAACGGTATCCGGAAGTGAATGCATCTATTGATGGCGACGATATTGTTTATCATAATTTCTTCGATATCAGCATTGCTGTATCTACTCCGAGAGGCCTAGTGACCCCGGTTTTAAGAGATTGTGACACTTTAAGCTTCTCAGATGTAGAAAAAGGCATTAAAGATCTTGCAATTAAAGGTAGAGATGGCAAATTAACGGTTGAAGAACTGACAGGTGGTAACTTTACCATTACTAATGGTGGAGTCTTTGGTTCGCTCATGTCGACACCAATTATTAATCCTCCACAGGCTGCTATCCTTGGAATGCACAAAATCCAGGATCGCCCTATGGCGGTGGACGGAAAAGTGGAAATACTTCCGATGATGTATCTGGCACTTTCCTATGACCACCGGCTTATTGATGGCAGAGAATCTGTGGGCTTCCTGGTAACCATAAAAGAGTTACTGGAAGATCCGGCTCGCTTACTACTTGATGTTTAAGCTATCTGAGCTCTGCAGTGTACACAGAGTCAGATAAGCTCAACGTCTGACTCTGTATAAAAATATGAGAACGTACCCTGCATACGTTAAGCTCTTTTGCCTGAGCCGTTTCGTGGCAAAGAGTCTTATGGAAATAATAAATCCCGTGATGGGAAAACTAACGGAATGACAGAATGAATTTGCATGAATACCAAGCCAAACAGCTATTTGCTGAGTTCGGTTTGCCAGTACCGGAAGGCTACGCCTGTGATACACCACAGGAAGCGGCTGAAGCGGCTGGAAAAATCGGTGGTGAAAAATGGGTTGTAAAATGTCAGGTACATGCCGGTGGCCGGGGAAAGGCCGGTGGTGTGGAACTGCATACCGATAAAGAAGCTATCCGTGAGTTTGCACAGAAGTGGCTGGGTCAGAACCTGGTGACTTATCAGACGAACGCCAATGGTCAGCCAGTATCCAAAATTCTTGTAGAAGCTGCATCGGGTATCGCCAGTGAGATGTACCTTGGCGCCGTTGTTGATCGCTCTTCACGTCGGGTGGTGTTTATGGCCTCAACAGAAGGTGGGGTTGAGATCGAAAAAGTGGCGGCAGAAACACCGGAGCTGATTCATAAAGCAACGATTGATCCTCTGACTGGTCCTCAGCCATATCAGGGCAGGGAACTTGCGTTTAAGCTGGGCCTGCAAGGCGATCAGATAAAGCAGTTCACTAAAATCTTTATGGGATTGGGTAAAATGTTCACTCAGCACGATTTGTCGCTGCTGGAAATCAACCCGCTGGTGATCACTGACGAAGGAAACCTTCTCTGCCTGGATGGCAAAATCAATATCGATTCTAATGCCCTTTATCGTCAGCCAAAACTCAGAGAAATGCGCGATCCGACTCAAAAAGACGAGCGTGAAGCACATGCCGCACAATGGGAACTGAACTATGTCGCGCTGGACGGCAACATCGGTTGCATGGTGAACGGTGCCGGTCTGGCAATGGGCACCATGGACATTATCAGCACTTATGGTGGTCAGCCTGCTAACTTCCTGGATGTTGGCGGTGGTACAACCAAAGAGCGTGTTAGTGAGGCCTTTAAGATCATTCTTTCCGACAGCAAAGTAAAAGCGGTATTTGTGAACATCTTTGGTGGCATTGTTCGTTGTGATCTGATTGCCGATGGCGTTATCGGTGCGGTGCAGGAAGTGGGTGTCGAGGTTCCTGTTATCGTTCGCCTTGAAGGTAACAAAGCGGATATCGGTTCGAAGAAGCTGGCAGACAGTGGTCTGAATATTATTGCTGCAACTTCTCTGACTGAAGCAGCAGAAAAAGCTGTAGCAGCAGCGGAGGGCAAATAATGTCGATTCTTATTGATAAAAACACCAAGGTTATCTGTCAAGGCTTTACCGGCGGCCAGGGTACCTTCCATTCAGAGCAGGCGCTGGAGTATGGTACTCAGCTTGTTGGTGGTGTATCTCCGGGTAAAGGCGGTCAGACTCATTTGGGACTGCCGGTTTTCAATACTGTACGTGAAGCGGTCGAAACGACGGGTGCAACAGCATCGGTTCTGTATGTTCCGGCACCATTCTGTAAAGACGCCATTCTGGAAGCCATTGATGCTGGTATCAAACTGATTGTGACCATTACCGAAGGTATTCCGACGCTTGATCTGCTTCAGGTGAAACTGCGCCTTGAAGAAGCTGGTGTGACTATGATTGGGCCAAACTGTCCGGGCATTATCACTCCGGACGAATGTAAAATCGGCATCATGCCGGGCCATATCCATAAAAAAGGTAAAGTCGGTATTGTTTCCCGATCCGGTACTTTGACGTATGAAGCGGTAAAACAGACCACAGATGAAGGCTTTGGCCAGTCCACCTGCGTAGGTATCGGTGGCGACCCGATCCCGGGTTCAAACTTTATTGATATGCTGAAACTGTTCCAGGAAGACCCGGAAACCGAAGCGATTGTGATGATTGGTGAAATCGGCGGAACCGCAGAAGAAGAAGCGGCCGCGTTTATTAAAGCGAATGTCACCAAACCCGTCGTGTCTTATATTGCAGGTGTGACCGCACCAAAAGGCAAACGTATGGGGCATGCGGGGGCCATTATCTCTGGCGGTAAAGGTACAGCCGAAGATAAGTTTGCCGCACTGGAAGCCGCTGGTGTTAAAACGGTGAAAAGTCTGGCTGATATCGGTAAAGGTCTGAGGGAAATTACCGGCTGGTAATTCCTCATCATCGCGATGATAAAAAGATAAGCCCGGGCAATAATAGCCCGGGCTTTTATGTTGTAAACTTGATTATGTTTGCATTACAAATGAGAATGGGTATTATTCTTTATTTGAATTTTACCGGGTGATGTGTGTTTAGCGGTAATGTTGTTTAACTAACTGGAATAGTGAAGAGTTTTATATGTCTTCAGGTGGTGTTATAAGCAGGCTGTTGATCGGGAAAACCCAGATGATGGTTGCCTGTATTCTTTTTTTATCAGCCTCCCTTCCGTCTTCGGCTGATGAGATCAGCCAGGCCCATAAACTGGAAAAAAAGAATATAAATGAAACGGCGGATAGCCAACAGCGGATCAACAAAAGCAGTGATCACGCTTTTGCGTTAAAGGCCGATATCGAGTCACTGCGGGCCGAAGTTGAGAGTCTGACCATTTATCGGGATCATCTGGAGAGCCTGGTACTCAGTCAGGAACAGGAAATGAAAAGTCTGGATGAACAGTTAGCCCAGATTGATACCACTAAGCGCAGTGTTGTCCCTCTGATGTACCGTATGATGGATGGGCTGAAAGCTATCATCACAGAAGACAAACCAATTCGCCTTAAGGCTCGTCAACAGCGTCTGGAGAGCCTGCAGGTGATGATGACTCAGGCCAATATCAGTGATGCAGAAAAATACCGCCGCATTCTGGAAGCTTATCAGATTGAGCTGGAGTACGGGACAAAACTCGGTAACTTCACCGGCCGTATTGTGGCCGATGGCGTCGCCCGTGAAGCGGAACAGCTGTACATAGGGCGAGTCGTTCTGGTCGCACGCAGCCTGGATCAGCAACAGTTCTGGTCCTGGGATACGGTGCAACATCATTGGATAGAATTGTCTCCAGAATTAGGCTCTGAAGTGAACCAAGCCTTTGCTATCGCAGGCAGACAAGCTTCGCCGGATATCCTCACCTTACCGGTTTCTTTGAAGGAGGGAGAGTAATGAACAAGCTAACCTCTCTCCTTTGTTTAACGCTGGTGGCAGTGATGTGCGCTTCATCAGTATCCGCAGCCGATAAGCTACTGGATAGCACCAAAGCAGCTTATAAAGAACAACGACAGAAAGACAGGCTGCGTGAAGCCGACTTTCATCAGACAGAAGTAAAATTGCAAGCACAGAAAAAAGCACTACAGAAACAAATTGCCGCTCTGCAGGCTGAATCGGATCGGCTAAGTGACACCTTTAGTCAGAATGAGGAACGTCTGGCTGAAAAGGAAAAAGCTCTGTATCTTGCCACTGGTAGTCTTGGTGAATTGTTTGGTGTGGTACGTCAGGTAGCTAAAGAGCTGCAGGTTGAAATGAAACAGTCGGTGGCATCTATCGGGCAGGAACAGCAGATAGCGTTGATTGACGATATCGTGGCGGCAAAAACCTTGCCGTCAGCGTTGCAGCTACACGGATTATGGACAGTATTGTCTGAGCAAATTAAAGACAGTGGGCATGCAGAAACCGTGACGGTGAATTATGTCGGGGGCGATGGCGTTCATACTGACGTTACCGCAAAGCGTCTTGGTAGTCTAGGGCTGCTGGGAGACAACGGGTATCTGAAGTGGGATGGTGTCACACAGACAGCTTCCGATTATCGGCGTCAGCCGGAACAGGCTCCGACCCGTTCGTCTGTGCTGACAGAAAACCTACAGCCATTTGCTATTGATGCATCCCGTGGAACGCTACTGGAACAGTTGGGGAATAAGCCGGGACTGTCTGAACGTTTTGCTCAGGGGGGCGCTGTGGGTAAGGTGATCGCCGGATTGTTACTGCTTGGCCTTCTGATTGGTGCGGTGCGGGGAGTATCACTGTTGCGGACTCAGGCTCTGATACGCGTTCAACTGAAAAAGCCACAGCAGCCGGGCAATAACCCGCTGGGCCGTGTGCTTAAGGTCTACCAGGAAGATAAAGCACTGAATGTGGAAGCGCTGGAACTGAGGCTGCTGGAATCGGTCGTGGATGAGCAGCAATTGCTGGAAAAAGGCCTGTCCCTGATTAAATTATTTGCAGCACTGGCCCCAATGCTGGGTCTTTTGGGTACCGTTACGGGGATGATTGAGACATTCCAGACTATCACTCAGTTTGGTAACGCAGACCCACGCGTGATGGCGGGTGGTATATCCATGGCTCTGGTCACGACGGTTCTTGGTCTGATTGCTGCAATGCCGCTATTGTTGCTGCACAATATCCTGAGCTCTCAGGCCAGCAATATCAGTGTTGTGATAGAGAAACAGGGTATTGGCCTTGTTGCAGAGCGAGCAGAACAACAGGCTAAGGCAGCGGCCTGATGGAGTGGCTTCGTCCAATCACTCAGGCACTGGATACCCATACTATTTTGGGTGTTGGTTTCCATGCCTTTAGTGAGTTTATGAGCCGGGGAGGTCCGGTGCTCTGGTGGCTGGCTCTGGCGGTGGCGCTGTTCTGGCTTATCGCATTTGAGCGACTGCTTTACCTTTATGTCAGCTTTCCCAGACGTCGGCAGACTTGGATCTGCATGTGGCAGAAAAGAGCAGATCGACACTCCTGGTTTGCCAGACAGCAACGCGCGGCGTGGCTTTCACAGGCTCATATTGAGCTTACTCAGCACCTGAATCTGCTGAAAGTGCTGGTCACGCTATTTCCCATGATTGGTTTGTTAGGAACAGTCACCGGGATGATCTCCGTATTTGACGTGCTGGAAGCTCAGGGCACATCGCAGCCAAGACTGATGGCAGGGGGGATCTCTATGGCCACATTACCCACAATGGCCGGAATGGTGGCGGCGCTGGCCGGCATGTTCACGTATTCAAGGCTAAGTAAAATGAGTGAATCCAGAGAGTTACACCTTGAACGGTTAATGAGAGCGAAATAGGAAGAACCGATGAGATTAGGACAACGCAGAAAGAGTCAGGACGAAGCTCAGGTTGATATGACCTCAATGCTTGATATCGTCTTTATCATGCTGATCTTCTTTATTGTTACCAGCTCTTTTGTCAGAGAATCAGGTGTTGAGGTAAACCGTCCGCAGGCTGCACATTCTGCCAGCCAGAAAGATGCGGGTATTTTTATCGCAGTAACTGCAGACAATGAGGTGTATATCGACAAACGCCTGGTGGATGTGGAAAGAGTACAGGCCACACTTGAGCACATGCTGCTGGAGCAGCCAAATGCCTCTCTGGTCATACAGGCCGATAAATACGCGTTTAACGGTACCGTGGTAGAGGTTATGGATGGGGCAAAAGGGGCTGGTATTCAGAAAATAGCCCTGGCTACCGCTGCGAAGTAGGGGTTAACAATGAAACGTTTGTTGTTGAGTTTTCCCCTGGCGGTGACCACGACGGCTGTTCTGTTTAGCCTGATGGTCTGGATGGTAGGCATTGATGCCGGGCGTTCCCCTGAGCAGGAATCCGTCGCCCGTTTTGATCTGCTGATGGCAGAAAGTGAATCTGAGGCTAAGCAGCGAACCAGAAGGCTGCCCGATCCTCCGGAGAAACCAAAGGTCGCTCCGGAAGAAAAACCGACAGCGGTTTCTCCCTCTTCTCAACCTCTGGAATCCGCTCTGCCTGATTTGCCTGAGCTAAAGATGGACTTTGCCGTGGAAGGGCTGGCAGTGTCTGCTCCGGATGCTCCTGCTGAAGTTAACCCCATGGCTGAACAGGTGACTGATATTGGACAGAATCAGCAGGTGATGCCGCTACACCGTATGGAGCCCAGATATCCGCGAAGGGCACTCAGCCGGAAAATTGAAGGATATGTGGTGTTGTCTTTCTCCATTGATAAAACCGGTGTACCGACGGACATTGAAATCGTAGAGAGTGAACCCCGGCGAATATTCGACCGGGAAGCCCGCCGGGCTTTGAAACGGTGGAAATACCAGCCACAGATGGTCAACGGATCCCCGGTTAAGAGAGCCGGGCAGAAGGTCAGATTAGAGTTCAGGATTCAACAATAATGCGCTATCTACTGTTACTTATGACGGCTCTGAGTTTGCCGCTTAACGCTGCGGAACTGTCGCGCTATGTGGCGCTGAAAGTCCATAAAGCGTTTCAGGTTCAGCAGGAAGAGAGTACGGCTGAAGCAATAGGTATACTGGAAGGTATAGAGCCTGAGCGTGCCTACGATCAGGCTTATCTACAGAAACTGCTGGGCGTTTTCTACTGGCAGCTTGAGCAGGGAAGTCAGGCTGAAAAGGCCCTAAGCCGGGCGGTTACCCTTAATGCTCTGGATAAGGAGCAGCATCTCGACACTCAGCGTATGCTGGCAGATATTCAGCTATATCAACAGAACTTTATTGCAGCTATCGACAACTATCACGCAGTGATAGAGCAGACAAAGGAACCGACGAAGCTGGCCGGATACTGGCTGAGGGTCGCTCAGGCTTATTATTTTCTGGAACACTGGCACGATGTACTGGCGTCCGTTTCCGCTTATAAGCAAAACGTTCGGACTCCGGCGATCAGTGCACTGAAGCTGCAACTGGCTGCCGAACTTAGCCTTGAGCAGTGGGAAAGAGCCGTTAAAACCACACAGCAGTTACGCCGCCGTGAGCCGGAGCAGAAAGAGTGGTGGAGACAGCTGTACAGTCTGTTGCTGCGTACCGATCACAACAGAGAGGCTTTGGCGGTAGTACAGCAGATGGAACGAGCCGGGTTTGTGTTAACTCAGACGGAAATAAAAACTCTGGCCGGTCTGTACGCGGATCAGAAACTACCCGCTCAGGCAGCAGAATACTATACCCGTTTGAAAGGGCTGGAAACGGATGCCGAGATGCTGGCAACGCAGGCAAGGTACTGGCAGCAGGCCCGAGAATGGGATAAGTCCTTACTGATCTGGAAAAAAGCAACAGAAGTGGATTCGCAATACCGCTGGCCCTATGCCCGTCTGTTACTGCAGCAAAATCAGTATCAGCAGGCGATAACCCAACTGAATCTGATCGATAACCCTTCTGAACAGGTATTACTGACTAAAGTTCAGGCTTATTACCGCCTTAATCGGTTAGAGCTGGCGAAGAAAGCCGCCAACAGGGCGTATCGGGTAGCGCAGAATAAGGCCGCCAGGGAATGGCTGGATTATCTGGATAGCTTGTAGGTAAGTAGAGATAAAAAAGCGGGTAATCGCAGGGGGGAATGACAACACTATCCTACCGGCTAAAATATAAAAATGAGCTTGTACTATCTGGTACACTGCGCCTTTAAAAGGCCGCCACTGCAGGAACATAGGTTAATGAGTCAGGAACAACCAAATAACCCATTACACGGTTTAACTTTAGAAAAAATCCTCGTCCGTTTGCAAGAGCACTATGGATGGGAAGGATTAGATGCAGAAATTCAAATCAACTGTTTCTACAACAATCCGTCAATCAAGTCGTCATTGAAGTTTTTGCGTCGTACTCAATGGGCAAGAGATAAGGTTGAGGCTCTGTATATTGACACCTTTTGTAAATAAAGAATCCAGTTGTGCGCTGAAAGTCGTATGACAACAAAAAAGCTGGCAATCGCCAGCTTTTTCATCTCGGTAAGAAAACGCTTATCTTATGCAGACAGGTTTTCTTCAACAAATGCCCAGTTAACCAGCGCCCAGAAACCGTTCAGGTAGTCAGGACGAACGTTACGGTAATCGATGTAGTAAGCGTGTTCCCACAGGTCAGCTGTTAGCAGAGGAGTCACACCTTCGTCTGTCAAAGGAGTGCCTGCATTTGAGGTGTTAACGATATCCAGAGAGCCGTCTGCTTTTTTCACCAGCCATGTCCATGAAGAACCAAAGTTGTTCACAGCCATGTCGTTGAATTTTTCTTTGAAGGCATCAAAAGAGCCGAAAGAAGCATTGATAGCGTCAGCAACTGCACCTGTTGGTTCGCCGCCACCGTTTGGAGACAGGCAGTTCCAGTAGAAAGTATGGTTCCATACCTGAGCAGCGTTGTTGAAGATGCCGCCGGTAGAGGTTTTGATGATCTCTTCCAGTGTTTTGCCTTCAAACTCAGTACCTGGAACAAGGCCATTCAGTTTTACAACGTATGTGTTGTGGTGTTTACCGTAGTGGTATTCCAGTGTTTCAGCTGAGATATGTGGTTCCAGTGCATCTTTTGCATAAGGTAGTGCCGGTAGTTCGAATGCCATTGCGTAATTCTCCGTTGATTATAAGGGGATAACCCCTTTGCTTCCGATTGTATTTGTATTAATTAAGTCGTTACGACTGACTTAGTTTTATTTTAGCAAGTTTTTACTTTATTAAAACCCCAGTAACAAAAAAATATTGAATTTGTCACCTATGGAGGTCAATGACAGAGTGTTGTCATTGTTGTTTGATTTATCAGTATCTGTCTGATATCACAAGTTTAAGACGATGAGGTAAGTAAGAGTGTAGTCGGGTTGGTTCAATCCCACATACAGAATAGGCTTTTTATTCGTGCATAAACCAGTAGAATGTGACGGGTAGAGTCAGTAACGATAAGATGAGACCATCTATGGAAACGATTGATAAGATTAAAAAGCAGATTGAGGAAAACTCTGTTCTGCTGTATATGAAAGGTTCACCGAAGCTGCCTAGCTGTGGCTTTTCCTCTCAGGCTGCTCAGGCTCTGATGGCCTGTGGTGAGAAATTTGCCTATGTCGATATCCTGCAGAATCCGGATATTCGTGCAGAGCTGCCAAAATATGCACACTGGCCGACGTTCCCTCAGTTGTGGGTGGACGGTGAGCTGGTCGGCGGATGCGATATCATTCTGGAAATGTTCCAGAAAGGTGAGCTTCAGCCTCTGATTAAGCAGGCCGCTGAAAAGTCGGCTGAGTAATCATACTTGCCTGAAAGAAAAGAGGTCGCCATTGGATTGGCGACCTCTTTTTCGTTTAGCTGTCCTGACTACAGTGTCATGGCTGCAATCCAGCCAAAGATAATCAACGGGATATTGTAGTGAAGGAAGGTCGGAACTACAGTTTCCCAGATATGCTCATGCTGACCATCCGCATTCAGGCCGGAAGTGGGGCCAAGGGTGGAATCTGAAGCCGGGGAACCCGCGTCACCCAAAGCCGCAGCGGTACCAACCAGCGCAACCGTTGCGAGAGGTGAGAAACCGAAAGCCGCACACAACGGAACGTAGATGGTGGCGATAATCGGGATAGTCGAGAAAGAAGAGCCAATACCCATAGTGACCAGCAGGCCAACAACCAGCATCAGCATTGCTGCCAGTCCTTTGTTGTCACCGATACTGCTGGATACGGACTCTACCAGTGTTTCAACGCCACCGGTCTGCTTCATTACCGCCGCAAAACCTGCCGCGGCAATCATAATAAATCCGATCATGGCCATCATGTGCACACCCTTAGTGAACACATCGTGGGTCTCTTTCCATTTGATCATGCCGCTTACGGTAAACACCATAAAGCCGGCCAGCCCGCCGATGATCATCGAACCGGTCAGTAGCTGAGCGCCCAGAGCAACCACAATACCCGCAATAGAGATAACCACGTTTTTCTTATCAACTTCAACGTTAGTATGAATGTGAGTCATTTCTGTTTCAGGGTATTCACGCGGCTTACGGTAGGTAAACAGTACGGCCAGCAGGAGGCCGGCGACCATACCCAGCCCCGGAAGCATCATCGCAGTTGGTACCTGGCTGGCAACAACATCAGTCAGACCGTTATCATGCAGGTTTTTCAACAGGATGTTATTCAGGAAGATACCACCAAAACCGATAGGCAGAACCATATATGGTGTGATCAGACCGAAGGTCAGTACGCATGCAACCAGGCGACGGTCTATTTTCAGTTTTGCAAAAACGCCTAACAGAGGTGGAATCAAAATTGGAATGAAGGCGATATGGACAGGAATAACGTTCTGTGACGACATGGTGACCAGAATAAGGGCACCAATGATCGCGAATTTCAGACCGGTTTTCGCACCCTCATGGCCTTGGCCGTGGATACGCTTAATCACAGCCTGAGCCATTAGATCAGTAAGGCCTGATTTTGAAATAGCCACGGCAAAGGTACCTAACATGGCATAGCTTAAAGCGATGGTGGCACCACCACCCAAGCCACTTTCAAAAGCGGCTACCGCATCGTTGAGGCCCATACCAGAGACCAGACCACCAATGATGGCACTGAAGGTCAGGGCAACGACAACGTTGACCCGCATCAGCGCCAGTATCAGCATAATGCATACAGAAATGACGACAGGATTCATAATTTTCCCAAAAGATAAGTTGTGTTTCGTTTATTTTTCTTCAGCCTGTTCAGAGGAGCAGACAGGCCAGCCGCCCAGTTCTTTCCACTTATTGACGATACCGCAGAACAGCTCAGCGGTTTTTTGTGTGTCATACAGCGCAGAATGGGCTTCTTTGTTGTCGAAATCCATCCCTGCCGTTCGACATGCTTTGGCCAGAACCGTCTGACCATAGGCCAGACCGCTAAGTGCTGCGGTGTCAAACGTTGCAAAAGGATGGAAAGGGACTCTTTTCAGGCGGCTACGTTCATTGGCCGCCATGACAAAGCTAAGATCAAAAGTTGCATTGTGAGCAACCATAATGGCTCGGCTGCAACCGGCTGTTTTTTGCTCTTTTCGGATCTGCTTGTAGATTTCTTTTAACGCTTCCTGCTCGGCTACCGCACCACGTAATGGGCTGTAAGGATCCCGTATACCGTTAAATTCCAGCGCTTCTTTTTCGATATTGGCACCTTCAAATGGTTCCACATGGAAATGCATGGTGGTTGCCGGATGCAGATTTCCCTGTTCATCCATCTTCAGTGTAATGGCACAAATTTCCAGAAGTGCATCGGTTTTTGCATTAAAACCTGCTGTTTCAACGTCAACTACTACCGGGAAATAACCACGGAACCGGCTTTTTAGCGCTAATAGTTCTTTATCTACAGTCATATTTAGTTCATCAAAGAGAATGAGCGCCGCATTATTGCAGATATTTCTCCGGAGCTAAATGGGCAATCAGAGTTATTTCGTACGTTTTTCGGTTCACTGATCATTTGCCGGAGATATTGGCGGACTTTTTGCTATATCATTACCAAATGAGCAGAATGATGACG
Source organism: Vibrio albus (assembly GCF_003144035.1). Taxonomy (GTDB): domain Bacteria; phylum Pseudomonadota; class Gammaproteobacteria; order Enterobacterales; family Vibrionaceae; genus Vibrio; species Vibrio albus. The sequence continues at coordinate 164,268 of NZ_QFWT01000002.1, read as the reverse complement.
GAATAAGTCCATTTATGGGCAAAAAAGCGGCAAGGATTCGCCGTTATCCTATTGAAGAATGAGTGCCGAGTAGTTATGAAGAAGCAGATTGCCACCAGTGTCTTTTTATCAGCCGCCCTGATATCACCTGTATCGCAGGCGGTTGATTTACGTTATGCGGCAACGCCAGAGCAGTCTTCATGGGAGATGAGGGTAGATACCCCACTGGAATGCCGCTTAGTGCATCCGATCCCAAACTATGGTCAGGCTGAATTCTCTTCTCACGCCAGTAAAAAGGTTAACCTGGACTTTGAGCTGAAAATGCTCAGGCCAATGGGGGCTACCCGGGATGTCACCCTTGTTTCGATGCCACCGCAATGGCGTCCGGGAGAAAGTGCTGAACGGATATCCAGAATGAAGTTTTTCCAGCAGTTTAATGGCTATATCGGCGGGCAGACTGCATGGGGGATTTTGTCTGAACTGGAAAAAGGCCGCTTCCCTACCTTTAGCTACGCGGACTGGCAGAGCCGGGATCAGAGTATTGAAGTGTCGCTTTCATCAGTGATGTTTCAACAGAACTATAACGCATTCAGTCGGTGTATCAATCAGTTGTTGCCGTACAGTTTTGAAGATATTTCTTTCACTATTTTGCATTATGACCGTAATAGTGAGCAACTAAATAAAGCCTCGCAAAAGCGTCTGGCTCAGATTGCGGAATACATCCGGTACAATAAAGATATCGATCTGGTTTTGATCAACACCTATACCGATCGCAGCGGAGCCAAAGGGGTAAACCAGAACCTTTCAGAGCGCCGGGCGGTTGTTCTGCGCGATTATTTTCAGTCTCTGGGGTTAGACAGCAGCCGGATCCAGATACAGGGCTATGGAGAGCGTCGGCCGGTTGCCGATAACAGCTCGCCTATTGGTAAAGACAAAAACCGCAGGGTAGTGATTTCTCTGGGTCGGACTCAGGTGTAATTTTATTGTACCTGAAACACAAAAAGCAGCCGTTTGAAGGCTGCTTTTTGTGTTTCAGGGCACGGAAAATTATAGAATAACGGTTTTGTTGCCGTGCACAAAAACATGGTCGTTCACGACTTTATTCAGTGCCTTACTCAGGACATTTTTCTCTACGTCACGGCCTGCCTGAGCCATATCTGAGGCGTTGAAATTATGATCCACCGGGATCACATCCTGCTTAATGATTGGCCCTTCATCCAGGTCGTTGGTCACGAAGTGCGCCGTTGCACCAATGATTTTAACCCCGCGATCATAAGCCTGTTGGTATGGTTTGGCACCGATAAATGCCGGCAGGAAGCTGTGGTGAATGTTCAGAATGCGATGGTGGTAGCTCTCAACAAATGCCGGAGTCAGTACACGCATATATTTCGCCAGCACCAGGTAGTCGGCTTCGTATTGGTCGATTTTTTCCCGCATCTTTTCTTCGTGTTCTTCCCGGGTCAGACCTTCATGAGAAACGTAGTGGTAAGGAATACCGAATTTTTCAGTCAGTCCCTGTAGTTTGTCGTAGTTACCGACCACAGCAGCAATTTCTATGTCCAGGCTGCCATCATACGCTTTGATAAGAATGTCACCCAGGCAGTGGGCTTCTTTGGTCACCAGTATTACAACTTTCTTTCGTGAAGAGCTCACTAGTCTGCGTTTTGCTTTCTCAGGAAGCGCTTGATCCAGGTCCTGAAGGAAGGTTTCATCATTAAAAATTCCTTCTAATTCAGTACGCATGAAGAAGTGTCCGCTGGTGTTATCCACAAACTCGTTATTATGGATAATATTCAGTTGGTGCTTGTAACAGATGTTGGTTATTTTTGCTATGAGACCCGGGGCATCACTACAGTGGGTCAGCAAGGTTTTCTTTTCCATTCGGTCTACTTCCGTGAGTAATTATTTTATCTTATAAAAATATTTTCTGCGGCTCAGTTAATAGTGAAAGGGTGAGCTAAGCCTCAATATGACCCCTATAATTAATCTATTATCGAGTTGAGTTCAACAGATAAGCTTCAACCAGATTATTACACCGATGAGGCTCGAGTTGAATAGATACACAAAAGTTGTGAGGAAAAGTGTATGGACCGAGATTTATTAGCACGCAAATTATACGTGGAAAGGGTAAGTGAATTGGTTGGTCAGGACGTTGATGAGGCAACACTGACCGAATTATGGGAAAGCAAGGCGACACCTGCAGAGGCTGCGAAAACAATTTTAGAGGATGATGATAAGGGGTTTGAAGGCCCTGCATGGTTATCCAGATATCTGAACAGGAAATAACGGTATCATTTTCTGTTAACAAACTTAAGGAGTTCCCGGCGCGGGCTTATCTTTGATAAGCCCGCGCCGTTTTGTGTTACTTGGACACCGGCAGTTAAGGTATAATCCCCCTCATCGTTTTTCGTTTAAGCTTTACCTCACTCTATGATCTCTAAAACTTTTTCTGCAGATGGTGCCTTAGGTCAGGCCATTCCGGGCTTTCAGCCCCGTCAGGCACAGCTGGACATGGCCGTTGCAGTGGAAAAAGCCATTCGTGAACAGTCACAACTGGTGGTCGAAGCTGGTACCGGAACGGGTAAAACTTTCGCTTATCTGGTTCCGGCACTGCTTAGTGGTAAAAAGATCATTATCAGTACCGGTTCAAAAAACCTCCAGGAACAGCTGTTTCACCGTGATCTTCCCTTGATGGTGGGGGCATTGGGCTTTTATGGGCAAGTCGCTCTGCTGAAAGGGCGTTCAAACTATCTGTGTCTTGATCGTTTAAGCCGACAGATGGTGGAGAGCCATACTAATGAAGCCGATCCCACTCTGTTGTCTCAGCTTATTAAGGTCAGAAGCTGGTCGTCGGAAACCAAAACCGGTGATCTCGGTGAGTGTGATGAAATCGCCGAAGACAGTCCGGTGATCCCAACCATTACCTCAACCAATGATAACTGCCTGGGTAAAGACTGCCCGAGTTATCAGGACTGTTTTGTACTTAAGGCCCGTAGAAAGGCCATGGATGCCGATGTCGTGGTGGTGAACCACCACCTGTTTCTGGCGGATTTGGCGATCAAAGAAACTGGGTTTGGTGAGCTGATCCCTGAGGCTGATGTGTTCATTTTTGATGAAGCGCATCAGTTGCCGGATATTGCCAGTCAGTACTTCGGCCAGTCTGTGTCCAGCAGACAGGTTCAGGAACTGGCGAAAGACATCGAGATCGGTTATCGCACCGAAGCCAGGGATATGCGTCAGTTGCAAAAAGTGGCGGACAGGCTGGTTCAGTCCGCGATGGATCTGCGTATCGAGCTGGGAGATTCGGGCTTTCGGGGCAACTGGCGGGAAGCTCTGAAATCAGAGTCGATTACCCGTGCCGTGGTCAGGGTTCAGGATGGACTGGAGCTGGCTATTGATGTACTTAAATTAGCGCTGGGCCGCAGTGAATTGCTGGATGCCGCCTTTGAGCGGGCGAATACCATCAAGTCGCGGATAGAGCGGGTATGTGATGTATCGATAACCGGCTATTCCTACTGGTTTGATACTACACCGCGTCACTTCAGTCTGCATATCACCCCCCTGTCTGTCGCAGAGAAATTCCGGGAGCAGGTTCAGCTTAAACAGGGAGCATGGGTATTCACTTCGGCCACACTGGCGGTCTCCGGCAACTTCAGTCACTTCACTCACCGGCTGGGACTGGAGCCTAAGGCGCAGTTTTCCCTGCCAAGCCCGTTTGATTATGCCAGTCAGGCTCGTCTCTGTGTTCCGCGCTACCTGCCGGAGCCCAATAGCCCCGGAATGGCTGAAAAACTAGTCAAAATATTGTCGCCTGTGATCGTACAGAATCAGGGGCGTTGCTTTTTCCTCTGTACGTCACATTCAATGATGAAAGAGTTGACGGAGCGTTTTCGTGACAGTCTGGATTTGCCGGTTCTGATGCAGGGGGAAACGAGCAAGCAGAAACTGCTGGCGGAGTTTATGGCGCTGGGGGATGCCCTGCTGGTGGCAACCGGTGCTTTCTGGGAGGGGATTGATGTTAGAGGTGATGCTTTAAGCTGTGTTATCATCGACAAATTACCCTTTACCGCCCCGGACGATCCCTTACTCAAAGCGAGGATTGAAGATTGTCGCTTGAATGGCGGCGACCCGTTTTCTCAGGTACAGCTGCCTGAAGCGGTCATTACTCTGAAACAGGGCGTTGGGCGACTTATCCGGGATGAAGAAGATAAAGGCGTTCTGATTATCTGTGATAACCGACTGGTGACTCGGGAATATGGCGGTATATTTTTGCAGAGTCTGCCTCCGATCCCCCGAACACGGGACTTGACCAAGGTGTCGGCCTTTTTACATCAGATAGCTGGTGAGGCTGTGGTATAAACCCATTAATTTCGTGAAACAATCCATTAATTTTGTTAAATAATCAATTGAGGCGTTAATGAGCGCAAAGATACTTGCTCTGGATACAGCAACCGAAAACTGTTCTGTCGCATTACTTTATGACGGAACCATCACGACCCGTAGTGAAATTTCTCCACGGGGCCATGCCAGTAAAGTTTTGCCTATGGTGGATGAGGTCCTGAAAGAAGCAGGACTAACGCTGGCGGAGCTGGACGCACTGGCGTTTGGACAGGGGCCGGGCAGTTTTACCGGTGTTCGGATTGGCACTGGTATTGCACAAGGTTTAGCATTCGGTGCCGATATTCCGATGATAGGTATTTCGACACTGGAAGCCATGGCGCAGGCCATGTACAGAATACACGGCGTATCCAATGCAGTATGTGCGATTGATGCCCGTATGAGTGAAGTGTACTGGGCTCGTTACCAGCGTCAGGAAAATGGCGTCTGGCTGGCTGTGGATGATGAATGTGTTATCCCGCCACAGGCACTGTGTGAAACCGTGCAGGATGATGAACATACCTGGAGTCAGGCTGGTACTGGCTGGGATGCTTATCAGGAAGAGCTGGCAGGTCTGGCACTGAAGCGGGAGAAGTCGGACGTGTTATTTCCTGAGGCTCAGGATATCGTCGTGCTGGCTGAGCAGGCTTATGCGGAAGGAAAAGCAGTGGCTCCAGAAGAGGCTGGTCCGGTTTATTTGCGAGACAAAGTCGCATGGAAGAAGCTGCCCGGGCGAGAATAAAGCAGGATAAAGCTGCAAAGTGAAAGACAACAGTAGTGATAAATAATTATGGTAGTGATTAACGGCATTACCCCGGCAACCGTTCAGCAAACCAAAAAGCCGAACAAAAAGCGCGGGGTACAGCAGGATAAGAGTAAAGAGGAGGTTGCCCAGCCGACTCAGCTTGCTCATGCTGTTGCTCACTCCATTCGTCATGCTGATGAAGCCGACATTGAACGGGCAAGAGTTCAGTATGATTTGCCGGAGGGGCATTCCCGTAAGGCAATGGAGGAATATATGACCATCTTTAATCAGGCCAGGAGAGACGAATTGTCACAATTAATTGGGGTAGACTTATTTATTTGATACCTGGCTGTTTTTTCCGGCCACTCGCTGCATATCACCCCATTTTCCTGTGTTTTTACCCACTTTTCCTTTGTGAACCCATTGCAAATTGATATAGTTGCCCGCCCTAGTAAGTCCTTATAATCAAAGAGTCAATTTCAGGAGTTGTAGAGTGGATAAACCATGGCTTGCTTCTTATCCAGGTGATGTTCCCGAAACTATTGAACCCGATGCTTATCCGTCTCTGGTCGAGATGTTTGAAGAATCTGTTCGCAACTATGCCGATCAACCGGCATTTGTGAACATGGGAGCAGTGATGACCTTCCGCAAGCTGGAGGAACGCAGCCGGGCTTTCGCCGCTTATCTGCAAAATGACCTTAAGCTGAAAAAAGGTGATCGGGTAGCCTTGATGATGCCAAATTTGCTGCAATATCCGATTGCGCTGTTCGGGGTCCTGAGGGCAGGGATGGTCGTGGTGAATGTTAACCCGCTGTATACCCCGAGAGAGCTGGAGCATCAACTGATTGATGCTGATGTCAGTGCCATCGTTATCGTCTCTAATTTTGCCAGTACTCTGGAGAAAATTGTTGCGAATACCCCGGTTAAGCATGTAGTGCTGACCAGTCTGGGGCAGATGTTACCGCATCCCAAAGGCACTATTGTCGACTTCGCGGTAAAGTACATTAAACGTCTGGTACCTAAGTATCACCTGCCAGGGGCCATTTCGTTCCGTAAAGCTTTGCGTAAAGGTCGCCGCTTGCAATATGTAAAGCCATTTATTTCGGGCAAGGATATTGCCTTTCTTCAGTATACCGGGGGAACCACTGGTGTCGCGAAAGGCGCTGTGCTGACTCATCGTAATATGCTTGCCAACGTGATGCAGTCTAAAGGGGTATACGGACCGGTACTTAAAGCCGGACGTGAACTGATTGTCACCGCTTTGCCGATGTATCATATCTTTGCTTTGACGGTAAATTGTCTGCTTTTCATTGAAATGGGTGGTAAGAACCTGCTGATTACCAACCCGAGAGATATACCAGGATTTGTCAGAGAGCTGCGTCAGTATCCGTTCTCGGTATTTATCGGGGTCAATACGCTGTTTAATGCGCTGTTGAACAATAAAGATTTTCACGAGTTGGATTTTACGGGTTTTAACCTGACGATTGGTGGCGGTATGGCCGTGCATCAAGGCGTTGCGGAACGCTGGAAAAAAGTGACCGGAATTCCGATTTTAGAAGGCTATGGCCTGACCGAGTGCTCACCGTTGGTTGCCGTCAACCCGCATAACCTGCCTGAATATAACGGCTCAGTGGGGTTACCCGTGTGTTCAACTGAGGTGCGCATAGTCGATGAATCCGGACAGGTGCTGCCTTATGATCAGACCGGAGAGCTTCAGGTACGAGGACCGCAGGTGATGCAGGGCTACTGGCTGCGGGAGGCTGCGACTCGGGAGGTGCTGGATTCGGAAGGATGGCTGTCTACTGGTGATATTGTCCGCTTTGATCAGCAAGGATTTATCTATCTGGTGGATCGTAAAAAAGACATGATTCTTGTCTCAGGGTTTAATGTGTATCCGAATGAGATTGAAGATGTGGTCACTCTTCATGAAAAAGTGCTGGAGGCGGCAGCAATTGGCGAGCCACACGAGGTAACGGGAGAAGTGGTCAAGTTATTTGTCGTGGCCCGGGATCCCAGCCTGACTCGCCATGAGATAATTACTCACTGTCGCGAGTACCTGACAGGGTATAAGATTCCGAAAATCATTGAATTCAGGGATGAGCTACCCAAGAGTAATGTCGGAAAAATCATCCGCCGTGCGCTTCGTGAGGAATCGGAAGCGAAAAGAGGAAGAAAATCCTGATATACTCAAGCTTCAGTTCAGGGTAGCCAGACAATACTGTCGGCATTTTGTTTTCACCCACCGTTAGTTGAGAATACAGTGAAGTACCAGATAATTGATAACGTTTCCGATTTAGAAGAGGTTTGTCGTTTTGCCCGTGAGGCAGAGGCGGTCATGCTTGATACTGAGTTTGTACGCATACGAACCTACTATCCACAGTTGGGACTTATCCAGCTCTTTGACGGGGAGCGCTTGTCTTTAATTGATCCCACCGTTATTGATGATATGAGCGCCTTCGAATCGCTGCTGAATGATGGTGCGGTACTTAAAGTGCTGCATGCCTGCGGTGAAGATTTAGAAGTCTTCCGAAACGCCTTTGGCTGTGCTCCTTTTCCGATGGTTGACACGCAACTGATGGCCGCGTTTTTAGGCCATGGACTGTCCACAGGGTTTGCCGCTCTGGTGCAGGAATATCTGGATATTGAGCTGGACAAGAGTGAATCGCGCGCGGATTGGCTGGCCCGTCCTTTGTCTGATAAGCAGCTGGATTATGCGGCGGCAGATGTATTTTATCTGGCTCCTCTGTTTGAGCTTCTGGAGCAGAAGGTGTCTGAGGCCGGATGGTGGGATGCCGCCTTACAGGAGTCGGAGCTTCTCGTTGATAAACGAGGAGTGAAAACGGATCCGGACAATGCCTACCTGGACATTAAAGGTGCATGGCAGCTCCAGCCGGAACAGCTTGCTATCCTTAAGCCTCTCGCGACCTGGAGAATGAAAGAAGCATTGCGTCGGGATCTGGCACTAAACTTTGTATTTAAAGAGCAGGACCTCTGGGCGGTTGCCCGCTACGGAATGACCAGCCAGAAGCAGATGGAAAAAGAAGGCTTTGATATCAGAGCCATCCGACGTCATGGAGAGCGCATTATCGCTATTGTGAAAAAGGCACAAAAGCAGCCGAAAGACGAATGGCCGGCGAAAATCGATCGCCTGATGGACTACCCGGGCTATAAGCAGCAGTTTAAGGCGCTCAAAGACCAGGTGAAAAAGGCTTCACAGGCAAGCGGTTTAGCCACCGAGTTTCTCGCATCGAAAAAGCAGCTTAACCAGTTTTTAAGCTGGGTGTGGAAGAAAGATCGTGATGCTGAAAGGCTACCGGATGTGATGCAGGGCTGGCGCAAAGAGTTGCTGGGTGACAAGCTGAATGCGTTAATGAAATAAGCCGGTTGTACCAGACGGGAGCTAAGTGGATATATAAACTTAGATTCTTGCAGCATCAGATACAAAAAGAGCCGCAATCGCGGCTCTTTTCCGATCAACAGTCTATTAACTGACTTAGAAAGTCTGGCTGTATTGCAGGCCCATCAGAATAGCATTGGCATGGGTGGTAGCATTCAATGTACTTTTTACAGAACCGTCAGGCGTAAAGTACTGAGTTTCAGAAACCTCAACGTCTTTACCCAGTAGGTAAGTAAAGCCAAAATCGATATTGGATTTCGCAGTCAGGTTATAAGTAAAGCCAGCCGAGAACCAGTTACGGTTTGAGTCAGGTACAGAAATCGAAGTTATTTCGTCCTGTGCACTGGTGTCATACATATACCCGGCACGTAGTGTCCAGTCATTGTTCAGATAGTAGGTACCACCAATAGAGTAGTGCATACCATTTTGCCAGTTATACTTTTTTATATCTCCGGCATCTTTGGCTGTAAGCGTGTCAAAAGTATTCCAGCCAATCCACTCTACGCTGTAGTGCAATGCAAACTTGCTGTTTTCGATCCGATGATAACCAGACAATTCCCAGATATCAGGTAATGGCAGCATCAGAGTGTCATCTGTATAGGTAACGCCACCTTTATACACGTCACCATCAGCCTCTAATTCCGGGCTATTGTGGTACGCCAGGCCAAAGCGGTTATTTTCGTCCATCTCATAGACACTACCCAGATTAAAGCCCACAGCCCAGCCATCTGCATCGATATCCAGTAATTTAGTACCGCTAGCCGTCGCTCTCTTCATCTTACCCTGACCATAGATAATATCCAGGCCGGCTCCAATGCTCCATTGATCACCAATACGGTAAGAGCCAGCTAGCCCAAGGTTCATGCTTTTTATATCAGTACTACTGCCGAATTCGCTGGCAACATAGCTATCGCTAAATTCTGTTTTGGTACCAAAATTCGTATAAGCATTCACACCTACCGCGAATTTATCATTCACAGGGACTATTAAGTGTAGGTTTGGCGCATAAGAGGTACTGCCTGCATTATCGTAGTTGGCAGAATGTGTTGAGCCTGCTGCGCTGGTATACTCGGCATCCTTCACTTCAATCATGGTCTTAATAGAGACAACACCCAGAGACAGGGCCATTTCATCAAACAGAGCCATGGCTGCGGCGTTTTTTGCCATCACGGATGCGTTATCGGCGATAACGGCATCACCAGCAAACGCGCGGCCAAGGCCGGTTGCTGACTGAGAGTTTAGCTGAAAGCCCGCAGCCAGTGCTTGCTGGGAAGCCAGTGCCACCATTGCTGCCAGTGCTGACTTCTTGAACAGACACGATTTCTTCATTGATTTGTTCCTCTTTGAGAACCTGTTGTCTCTTTATTTAGGATATACATGATATTTGAGCTATTACTCAATTGGACGAGAATGGTAGTTCTTATCACTTGTGATGGAAATCCGACCAGCTTGGTGTTTTGAGGGAAAATCTTCAAAAGTGTGGAGATAGTACGGGAAATGGTGTTTAAAATGATAAAATTAGAGTTTTTGCTCTAATGTGGTTTTAGCCGGAGTTTATGTATCTGAGCAACAGCCCTTAACCAGCCCGGCTAAGAGCTGCTGTTACGGTTTAGCTGGCTGGTCGCAGTATTGCGGAAAGCTGGCTGGATAACGTTTCCAGATCTTCGCCCGCTTCTCCCACCAGAATAAGACTACTGTCTTTAATCGGCACTACAATACCCGACAAGCCACTTTGATTAAAGTTTATCTGCTCCTCTGAATAGATATTTGTGATAAACAGAGTAACTTTCCCCTTATTTCCCTGGAAGACCATATGCAGCGCATTGGATTCACCAAAACCACAGTGATTCAGGTAATACACATGGTAAGGAAAGTTCTCAGTAAAGGTGTAGGTAAATGGCTGTAACTTAGCATTTATCTGCTGCGAGTTAACCTGTTCATCCAGTGGGTTGATAAAAGGCATTTCATCGACAACATGCTTAACGGCGGTATCTGCCAGGTTTGCATAAGCGGGGGACACCAGTAGCGGAGACCAGTTTATCTGTCCCACCAGTATACCAGCGGCAAATGCAACAGAAGCGGCCATTGCCAGTAAAGACCGGCTAAAGCGTTTTTTCTCTGGCCGGACTGTTTGATTGAATAGAATGCGTTCCGCTAGCCCATCCGGTACATCAATATTTAATGCCTTCTCAATTTCAGCATCGAGCTGAAGTATTTCTTCGGCATATTTATGATTGGCAACGCTACTATTCAGCGCTTTGTTTATCTCTTGGTCGCGCAGTTTAGGCTCAGACAAAATGCGACGACGGAATTTTAAATCATCCATTTTGCAGACCTCTCTTCTCACTGTTTTCCATTACTTCTTTAAGTTGGTTTCTGGCCCTGAATAAACGTGTCATGACTGTGTTCTTATTCAGATCCAGAATATCACTGATTTCATCGCCACTGAATCCGCCGATGACCTGAAGAACCAGAGGTTCCCTGTACTCAGTATCCAGTTTCATTATTTGCTGTTGCAGCCATTCCCGTTCATGATAAGTGTCGTCTGAACTATGTGCATCAGCAGCATGATCGTCTATATCTACCAGCTCCAGCTGCTTTCGCTCAAAGCGCCGGGCATTTTCCCTTCTCAGGATGGTTATCAGCCAGGATTTGACCGCTTTATCATCATGCAGACTATCCAGTGCTTTCCATGCCCTTAGACACGTTTCCTGTACCAGATCTTCTGCAACACTTTTATCTTTGCATAACCAGTATGCATAACGATAAAGGTCTTTATGATAAGCGCGTACCAGGGCTTCATATTTTCTTTGTCTGTCCATATCCAAGCTGACCGGACTATTGGACAGTTTCTTTCCTTTTTTTGGTGAAAAAAGGCGAATTAAAGGCACTCTAACCTCCGATGGGTGATTTTGTACGCTTCATATGAGAGCAAACTAAAGATAAATTGATCTACTTCAAAATATTATACTGTTATATAGTTATAGTACACATTGTCATCTAGTTAGCCCTTGTGGCTAATTTTGTTGAGCAAGATGACACTTCCTTTTGAAGGCTGACTTTACTTTCTCCTAATCAGGAAACTGATTATTTTCAATTGGCGTAAGTTAATTGTTTTATTAAATTTCCAACCACACAGTTACTTGTGTGGTTTTTTTTTGCCTATAGTTGTCTGTATGTACTTTCAAATTCGGAAGTGGATATGACAACAAGGCAGGAAGTAAAGACCCGTCATGGGGAACGTATCGCCATCGTCAGTGGGTTAAGGACGCCATTTGCAAGGCAGGGAACCGAATTTAAACAGGTTCCGGCTGTTGACCTGGGAAAGGTGGTGGTCAATGAGCTGTTAATCAAGCAAGAGCTGAATCCAAGTCTGGTAGAGCAGGTCGTGTTTGGTCAGGTTATTCAGATGCCGTCTGCTCCCAATATTGCCCGGGAAATTGTTCTGGGAACCGGTATGCCGGTGACCACCGATGCCTACAGTGTTACCCGGGCCTGTGCCACCAGCTTTCAGGCTGTGGCCTGTATTACTGAAAGTATTATGGCCGGGAATATCGATGTCGGTATTGCCGGTGGTGCCGATTCAACATCGGTCCTTCCTATTGGGGTGTCCCGCAAGCTGGCCTCAGTTCTTTTAGCGTTTAATAAGGCGAAAACGGCCAGCCAGCGCTTTCGTCTTCTTCATTCTCTTTCCCTGAAAGATTTAGCGCCTGTACCTCCACCTATTGCTGAGTACTCAACTGGGCTGTCCATGGGGCAGACCGGGGAACAGATGGCTAAATCGTATGCTATATCCAGAGAAGATCAGGATATGTTTGCTCACCGTTCTCATACACTGGCGGCAAAGGCATGGCATGATGGCAGCATTCAGGATGAGGTGATGACGGCATTTCCTGAACCCTACACCCAATGGATTGAGCAGGACAACAATATTCGTCATGATTCAGAATTGGAAAACTACGCTCGTTTGAGACCTGTTTTTGATCGGAAATTTGGCAGTGTAACGGCTGGCAACAGTACCCCTTTAACCGATGGTGCCGCCGCTATTCTGCTGATGCGCGAAGGCCGGGCCAAAGAGTTAGGCCTTGATGTGCTTGGTTATATACGTGGTTATGCGTTTACATCCAATCAGGTGCAGGAGGATATGCTGCTGGGTCCTTCGTATGCAACACCGGTTGTGCTGGACAGAGCGGGTCTTACACTGTCTGATCTTGATTTGATTGATATGCACGAGGCTTTCGCTTCTCAGGTTCTGGTTAATATCCGCCAGTTTGACAGCGATAGTTTCGCCCGTGAACAGCTGGGGCGGAGCCGGGCTCTGGGTGAGATAGATATGGATAAGTTTAATGTGCAGGGGGGCTCCCTGGCTTATGGGCATCCGTTTGCCGCGACGGGGGCAAGAATGATCACTCAGACGTTAAGAGAGCTTAAACGTCGGGGAGGCGGGCTGGCGCTGACAACGGCCTGTGCGGCCGGTGGTATTGGGGTAGCCATGGTACTGGAGGGTGAGTCATGACGGATAAATCACTGACACAGCAGAAGCCACTGACACTGAGTATTGATAACGATCATATTGCCTGGCTCACTATTGATGTTCCCGACGAGAGCATGAATGTACTCAAGATGGAAAGTATTCATCAGTTGGGGGAGATTCTGACCGAACTGGAGAACCGGCAGGATGAGATAAAAGGCCTGATTATTCATTCCGGAAAACCGGACAGTTTTATTGCCGGTGCCGATGTCCGCATGATAGATCGCTGCCGGACAAAATCGGAGGCTAAAGCCCTGGTGGATGCCGGGCATGAGGTATTTAACCGGCTGAGCTGGTTACCGGTCACTACAGCGGTGGCTATTCACGGTGTTTGTCTGGGCGGCGGGCTGGAACTGTCTCTGGCGTGTGACTATCGGATCTGTACCGATGCAGACACAACCCGGTTGGGGCTGCCCGAAGTTCAACTGGGCATTCTTCCCGGAGCAGGAGGGACGCAGCGTTTGCCCAGGCTGATTGGTTTGATTCCGGCTTTGGATATTATTTTGACCGGAAAACAGGTCAGGGCCCGTAAGGCAAAAAAATTGGGGCTGGTAGATGACGCCGTTCCGCTTAGCATCTTAATGGACACTGCGAAGCTCTATGCCCAAAAAAGCAAACCTAAGCGCCGGTTAACCATAAAAGAGTTTGCGCTGTCCCGTACGAGCGTGATGCGCAGACTGATTATCTCTCAGGCCGAGAAAAAGGCCCAACAGAAGGCCAGGCATAACTATCCGGCCATTGGTCACATTCTGGATGTCATTAATTACGGGCTGGCGAACGGGCTGAAAAGAGGGCTGGATTATGAAATCCACCATTTTGCCGAGCTGGCGGTCACACCGGAATCACAGGCACTGCGTTCTATTTTCTTCGCAACAACCGAAATGAAGAAAGAGACCGGTTCGGATGCGCTGCCAATTCCCGTGAATGGGGTTGGTGTGCTCGGTGGCGGTTTGATGGGGGCTGGCATAGCCTACGTCAGTGGTATTAAAGCCGGTGCGGCAGTCCGGATAAAAGATGTCTCTAATGATGGTATTCTGCATGCATTGCGATATAGCCATCAGTTACTGGAAAAGCAGTGTAAACGCCGTATTCTTACCCCGGCTCAAAGGCAGAAAAAAATGATGCAACTGTCCGGGGGAACCGATTTTACCGGTTTTCATCATGCCGACGTGGTGGTGGAGGCCGTGTTTGAAGATCTGGCGCTCAAACAGCAAATGGTCGCGGACATTGAAATGCACGCGAATGAAAAGACGATTTTTGCTACCAATACCTCTTCACTGCCTATCCACCAGATTGCCGAAAAAGCAGCAAGACCGGAGAATATTGTCGGGCTGCATTATTTCAGTCCGGTAGAGAAAATGCCACTGGCCGAGATTATTCCTCACGCGGGAACATCCGATCAAACCATTGCCACCGTGGTTGATTTCTCCCGTAAACAGGGGAAAACCCCCATTGTTGTCCGAGACAGTGCGGGGTTTTACGTGAACCGTATTCTGGTGCCATATATCTATGAAGCAATAAGAATCTTGCTGGATGGTGAGCCGATGGAGGTGATTGATAACGCACTGATGAATGCCGGATTTCCCGTAGGGCCGGTATCTCTTCTGGATGAGGTCGGGATGGATGTCGGGGCGAAGATTATGCCGGTACTGGTGGCTGAGCACGGTGAGCGTTTTAAAGGTCCGGATATTGTCAATACTATGCTGAAGAATGATCGTAAAGGCCGGAAAAACGGACGTGGATTTTATTCCTATAAAGGGAAGAAGAAAACACCGGATAAGTCAGTCTATCGTCTTCTTAATGTGACTCCGGAAGCGAGCATGAAGGAGCAGGATATCTCTCTGAGGTGTCTGTTCCCTATGCTGAATGAGGCTGTACGCTGTCTGGATGAGGGCGTTATCCGTAATGCCCGGGATGGAGATATCGGTGCGATTTTCGGTATTGGTTTTCCGCCTTTTACCGGCGGGCCATTCCGGTATATGGAGCAATATGGTTTGGTTAGGCTGGTGGAAAAAATGAATGAATTTGCCAATCTGTATGGTGACCGTTTTGCTCCTTGTGACGGGCTGGTTTCCCGCGCACAAGAGGAACGCGGGTTTTATTAGGGGGCGTATCTGGTTCAACGTTGCTCAGTAATGCGCCATAACTATTTCTAGTGGCGCAATGTTCTCTAGTGGCGCAGTGTTGCCCTGAAATATTTCAGCGGTGGTTAGGGCGTGTTACTCATTCAGGTCAGTCCCGCAACATAACGTCAAGCTGATCCACCAACTCTGCCCAATCGGCATCTTGCTCGATAGCCTGTTTCAAAAAATCTGATTGTGAAGCGGTCCAAAAGCTCGCTTCATGTATCGGAGCAGAATCTCGTTTATTTCGATGGTTTTTCACGAAGTCTTTAATTTCTTCCGGCGAATTTCCCAGACCAAGCTGTTCAAATAGTTCCGCCATTCTGTGTTGACACATTTCCATCATCTGCCTCCTAAATTGCGTCCACTTACCAAAAGTATATACGCTGTTCAGAAAAGTATTGGAACTAATCCTGATACTACAGGTTCCCTTACCCCAATTGAGTTAATGTTCGATTTTGATTGCGGGGTGTCCCCGTTATAAGCCAGCAGGAAGGTAGGGCGGTAACCCCCGCTGATCTTGGGCTGTTCCTTACCGGTGTTTCGTATTCGTTACGCTCCTTCCGCTGCGTTTCTGATCGCCCCCATAACAGTCTCTGCAATGGCAATGGTAGGCACTTCAATATTGCTCGCTTCGATATAGTTGCCATTCTGCGTTAACGTTAATGTAATGCCGTCTGAGTTGTAAACGACATCCATATTGCTTGTTTCTTTTTGTTTGCCTGCTAGTTCCTTGTAGAGCCGCCCTAACTCTTGCCCCTGGAACGCCAGTGCCGATTCCACAGCTACCGGGATGATGGTTGGAGATGTGATCAGGTTGATGTTATCTGCTTTTGAAAGCACTGCTTTTAACCCGTCGTATAACTCTGAGTTAGTTTCCATTTCTGCTATTGAATCAACATCCTGAGAATCACTTAACGGAGTCGGTTGTATTAGTAGCGCCGGGAAGTAGGCCGTTCGAAGCGTCATCTCAAGATCAGGATGCTCTGCAAAGTCCTGGCCGGAGAGCAGTACACTCATGTCTGGGTTACGCCCCAAGTGCTGTTTAATCAAGGTTTCAAACAATCGTATTCTTAACTCAGTGTCGGTAGCGGTGGCTAATGGGAGAGCAAAGGGTGAGATCATCAGGCTTTGGATGTTATTAAGAACACCTAGCTTATGCGGCAATGTCGCTAAGTCTGTCAATAAGGAGGTGAGATCTAAATTTGAATATGTCCCTTGATAGGAAACGGGTAGATAGAGCAGGTTGAAAGAATACTGTAACTCCGTTCCATGTTTATCTTGAGCTTCCAGCTTTGCCACGGTGCCTAGTTCTGTCAGCGTTTCCCAGCAGAGCTGTTCCGTAATGACATTCATATCATCCGCTATTACTGGGATTCGGGATGCTACCTGGTTGATACGTGCTTGTATCTGCTCTGTGAGTGCCGGTTGGTTGTTATCGAGCGATAGTACCAGTGCATCATTGATTTCTAACTCCAGCGCCTCACAGTCATTCAGGAACTCATTCACACTATGCGGTAGGTTATCGAAAATTCCGTTTGCCTCTGTCATTCCCGACCTCGTTTCGTTTGTTGTTTAGTCATTCTAATGAGTTTTCGGTCTTCGGAGTGTCGTCTAACACTGCTTTATCTACAAAAGATAGCAGGCAAGTTCTTTGATTGAGTCTCTGTACATCACAGACACGCGATAACGTAATTAGCCTTCTGTAACTAAGGAGGTAACCCCGGCTGACTTTGGGTAGTCCCTGGTTCGGACTTAGCACAGCTATAGTTAAGTTGTCAGAATGGACAGAAGTTGCATAAAAGGTAAAAACCGACAAAACTTTGTGTGGGATCACTTCGTGGCTCCATAAATAAAAGTGGTGTCGAAACAGGTAGAGATATGTCAGTTCATCATCATTAGAGGAAAGTAAATGACTTCCACAAAGCATAAAGTGACCATACTAACTATGATCCCTGTGGTCATACTGTTCTTTGTCCATTCAGTGGCATTCGCACAAACCAAGCAAGAACAGGTTCATCATTTGTCTCATCAGGTAATGCCTTTCGGTATGTCTAAAACTATTCACGTGTTCAAGATGACAGATTCAGGCGGCGTTCAGAAGGTTTTGGCGAGGAACCCAAAAGAAACCGACCAGATCTTACTCATTCGGCAACACTTAGGTCATGAAGCGGAAATGTTTAAACACGGAAATTATTCAGACCCAACAAAATTACATGGCGTTAACATGCCTGGAATTGCGGAACTTAGTGCTGACCCTTCAAAAGTTAAAGTGTCATACTCAGAACTTCCTGAAGGAGCACAGATCATCTTTGAAACGAAAGAGTTAAGTATGGTTACCGCAATACATAGGTGGTTCGGTGCTCAGCTTTCAGAGCATGGCGCTGATGCAAAAGCGGAGTGATGAATTCAGGCATATAGACAGACTTAAAGAGGTAGTAAGCTTCGCTACGGTATGCATTCCCACTGACACAGTGAGAATGCATGCTCGCCGGTCTTATTAGCCTAAATCCACATCTTTCGGCCAGAGCTGGAACTCGTCTACCGAGCCAATTTCATGGCCAACTCTTAATGGCGTGTCATCTTCATGGGCATTGCCTTTAGAGTGTAAGATCAGACGGTTAGCGGTTCTTGGCTTCAATATGCTAACCACAAAACGAATCATATCGGCTCTGGACAAGGCTTTAAGTTCTTGCAGGACTTCTTCGCGCATGCTGAATTCGTAATCTTTATTACCGATAGCGACCCAAAGCCGCTGTGCCCGGCTGCGAAGGTTAGTATCAGGGGCTGAGAGTTGGTGCCACAGCCCTTTTTTACTGCTGTGCCACTGGTATTCATTCAGTTCCAGCAGCACCATATAAAAGGCATTCAGAAATTCATCAATGGCCGACAGAAGATCGGCCGGGCCCGCTTTGGGCGACTGAACATACAGTACCAGCCCGGGGTGCCGGTTTAGCGGCATATTGCCGGTACCGACCATATAACCCAACTGTTGTTTGGTCCGGATTTCATGGAAGAAAGTGGCAGACATCAGATGGTTTGCCAGCGTGTACAGAGCGGTATCACGAGGCGAAATATTCTGAGACTGATAATAAAGTACAATAGCAGAGTCATCCTGACTGCAGAATATTTCATGCTGGAAGGTGCCGCTTTCTCCCAACATGATCAACGGGCGCAGTGATTCCTCATACTGCTGGTTTTTTACCCTCACAGCATCTTTCAGCGTTTGTCCTACTTCATGGGCTTGCTCGCGTGTCCAGTCCCCATAGACAAACATCTCAACATGTAATTCAGCCAGCAAAGACTCCACGAAAAGGGACAACTCATCCAGTTCAATGGTTTCCAGTGCTTCCAGCAATGTCGGGTAAGGGGGGTTGTTAGGCTGTAAAATCCCGGTCATGGTATTAAACAGTTGCGAAATAGGACGGTCTTTTGCCGAATTTCGCCAATTTCTCAACATCTGCTGTTTGATGATATCAAACCGCTGTTCGCCGAATTCTCTAGCGGCAAAACGCTTCAGAATCATTTTAAGCAGCTCGGCCTGCTTCTGGCTGAACCCTGAAATACTTAAGGTTATGCCCCCCTGATGGGCATAGATGTTGTACCCCATACCGGCGATTTCTGCCGGGTAGGTGCGTTTTGCCAGTGAATCTAAAAACATTTCCACGCAAAGGCGCATTTTTACGATATTTCTCGGGGTGGAGACGGCATGAGGGCTGTCAATAGCGACATAAACCACGCCTTTTGGAATATGAAACTCTTTCTCCTGCAGATGCCATAGACGGAATCCGGGCAGCTCTTCAAGGAGCTCTGGTTTATCTGATTTTCCTTCCAGAGGCTGCGGATCCAGGTCGTAGCAGATAAACGGGTTTTTTTCCGGAAGTGCCAGTTCAGGCTCGTGATCAAGTTCGGTCCACAAGAGGTGCTGCTGCGGTGTAATAGGGGTGACTGAATATGGTGTGTGGTACCACTTGGCTTTACGGTCATAGGTTAGACCTTTTGCAACCAGAGTGATGCGGCTGTTTTCTGGTATAAAGCGGTCAATAATGGAACGAAGCAAAGGCTCATCGTAGCCAGACATTTTATAATCGCCGTAGATCACATCTTCTTCAGAATAATGCTGCAGATTGATCACCATGTGGCTGACCAGATCCAGTGCGCGGCCTTTTTCCTGAAAACGAAATGCAGATTCCAGAACCGCTTTCTTTTCCTTATAGCGCCATTCGTTCATTCCGTGCTGGCGGATAAGCGCAATATACTGAAATACCGTACGAATGATTTTATCGCTCACCTCCAAACCATCCTCGGTAAGGCCGACGCTAACGGTAAATTCCCGGAAATTGCTGCCGTTAATTCCTCCACCAGCGGCAAGCGAAGTAATCCAGCCTCTCTGCTTCAGGTAGAGCATCAGGCTGCCTTCGCCTTCATAGCCCAGCAAATGAGCAAAATAAGACAGGGGCTTGATGCTATAGAACTGTTCCATATCGGGTAAATCGAATGCCAGGATCAGTTTGCGGGAGTCTTTGACCGGTTCTACCTGAATGAGGATGCCGGATTCGTCTAAAGTACACAGCGGCACCGTAATCGATTTCCCCTTCAGGTTCTGGTTGACGATCTGACCAAACTTCTCTTTGACCAGAGCTTCCTGAGTATCCAAATCCTGAGCATCAAGCAGAGTAAGCGTCATTAAATCCGAGGAATAATTCTGTCGGTAAAACTCCAGAACCTCATCACGAATAGACTGATCGTTTCTGTCTTCTAATGTCTTCAGGTTACCGACGGAAAATTTAGAAAACGGATGCTCCTGATTGATGACTTCTTTGTGCACCTGATACAGGCGTCGCATATCATCCTGTAATTTTAGACGGTATTCCGAATCGACAGCCTGGCGTTCTTTGTCCAATGCCTCTTCGTTAAACAGGGGGGCAACAAAGAACTGGCTGAAGCGATCCAGCCCATCTTCAAAGTGTTTTGGGGAGATGTCAAAGAAGAAACAGGTGTGCTCTGTACCGGTCCAGGCGTTATTGTGGCCACCATGTTGACTGACAAAACTTTGAAATTCGCCAATTTTAGGGTATTTTTCCGTGCCAAGAAAAAGCATGTGCTCAAGATAGTGCGCCAGACCTTCGCGGTTTTCCGGATCGTCAAAGTGTCCGACATTGACGGCCAGAGCGGCTGCGGATTTTTGCGCAGAAGGATCCTGAATTAAGAGCACACGTAACCCATTGTTTAATTTGACATAGCGATATAGGTTTGTGTCATTTGGACTTAGGTGCACAGAGATTCTCCAGGTCAGAGCGTATAAAAAGTATGATGCTGCTAACATCATTTGGTGTAAATCTTGCGTAAAACAGACTTAGGCATTTGAATGATAGAGATGACCAATCTATCAGAAGAGCCTTTAAAAACAGGCAGATTGCTTATAACTGCGACTGCCCATGGTAACAAAAAAGCTAATTGATGTACTTAATTATATGAGAATTAGCGACATAGATTTAGCCTGTTTGGTATAAGTATAGTAGCGTTTACTTACTTTAGAGTTTCAGGTTGTACAACAAAGAGATAAGTAACGAAGGATTCAGAATGAAAGTATTCATTATGCGCCACGGTGAAGCCGGACACTTTGCTTCAAGCGATGCGGAGCGAGAACTGACACCACGAGGACGTTCAGAGTCTATGGCCGTGGCTCATGCTTGTGTCGAACAGGGATTCAGCGAGTTTGATGCCGTATTGGTCAGCCCTTATGTGAGGGCGCAGCAAACCTGGGAAGCGATTTCAGAAGAGTTTAGTGTCATAGATGGTGGCCTGGAAACGTGTGATGATATTACTCCGTACGGAACAGCAGAAGATGTATTTGAGTATGTCATTGCGCTCATTGATTCCCGACAGCTTGAATCGGTTCTTCTGGTATCTCACCTTCCTCTGGTGGGGTATCTTACCTCTCAGTTTGTTGCCGATATGATGCCACCGATGTTTCCGACGTCCGGACTGGCCTGCGTAGAGTTCGAACCGGAAACTCGTCAGGGTGAACTGATCTGGCACATGCACCCATAGGGTGCGTAAAGAGGGGCAGGGATGACGGGTATTCTTTTCTCACGTTTACCCATTAACCTTTACCCGCTGATCTTTATTTTTCAGGTACCGACAGCAATACCAATATGGCTCCATTTCCGCCGAACTCCAGTGGAGCCTGATGGTATGCCATTACCGCAGGATGCTGTGCCAGCCAAATCGGAACCTTTTGTTTCAGGATATGCTTGCCGATACCGTGCATAACGCAGGCACAGTGAACCCCTTCTTTGATACAGTAAGCTATCATGGCACCGAGCTCGGCTTTGGCTTCCTGTTGAGTCATCCCATGCATATCCAGAAACACATCCGGCACATAAACGCCGCGGCGTAGCCGTTTTACTTCATATTTAGAGACATCGCTTCTGGCATAACGCACCGGCCCGTCTTCTTCCAGGTGAGGAACAAACTCATCCGAAAAGAAAAATTCATTGTCCTTGGCTTCACGGAATGTGCGTCTGATATCTTTTTGTCTGCTCTCTCTGTTTGGCTTCTGGATTATGGTATCCTGTGGCAACTTTTTTACGCCCTTTACCGCATCCCGAAACAGAGAAAAGTCGTCATCAGTATGATTGTCTTTATCGTTCATTGATATTAATAAAAAGTGGATTTCGGTTAATCGGTGTATTGTAGCGCTTTTTGGAGGCAAATTTGGATAAGATTTTTGTAGATGAAGTGGTAGCAGAGCTGAGAACCCTTCAGGATATGGTTCGCTGGACAGTCAGTCGTTTTAATGCTGCCGGTCTGTTTTATGGTCATGGAACAGATAACGCGTGGGATGAAGCGATACAGTTAATCCTGCCAAGCCTTTATTTGCCTATTGATGTACCGCCCCATGTGCTGAATTCCCGGCTGATAGCCAGCGAGCGTCAGCGTATCGCTGAGCGGGTCGTAAAACGTATTAATGATCGTATCCCGACGGCCTATCTGACCAATAAAGCCTGGTTCTGCGGGCTGGAATTTTACGTTGATGAAAGGGTGTTGGTGCCACGTTCTCCAATTGGTGAGCTAATCGAAGCTCAGTTCCAGCCCTGGCTGACTCAGGAACCTCAGCGCATCATGGACTTGTGTACCGGCAGTGGCTGTATCGCGATAGCCTGTGCTCATGCTTTCCCGGAAGCGGAAGTGGATGCGGTGGATATCTCGGAAGAGGCACTGGAAGTCGCAGAACAGAATATCCAGGATCACGGTATGGAACAGCAGGTATTCCCTATCCGTTCCAACCTGTTTATGGATCTTCCCAAAGATCAGTATGACCTGATTGTCTCAAACCCTCCTTATGTGGATGAAGAAGACATGGGTAGCTTGCCGGATGAATTTACTCATGAGCCAGAGCTTGGTTTGGCTGCCGGTTCCGATGGCCTGAAACTGGTGCGCCGGATTCTGGCAAATGCCCCGGATTACCTGACTGACAACGGTATTCTTATTTGTGAAGTGGGTAATTCGATGGTGCATATGATGGATCAGTATCCACAGATACCATTCACATGGATCGAATTTGAAAACGGTGGCCACGGCGTGTTTATGCTGACGAAAGAGCAGCTGTTGGAACACGCGGATGAATTCTCCTTGTATAAGGATTAAGTCCCGGGAAATTCCCCCTTCTTAGGGCTTTACAAGTGTTCGTTATAAAGAGACTATGAGCGCACGAAAAATTACAGAAAAATGACTCTTAGAATAGAGTGACACTGAGGACAAAATGGCAGGAAATAGTATAGGTCAACACTTTCGGGTGACAACGTTTGGTGAAAGTCACGGTCTCGCACTGGGCTGCATCGTAGACGGTTGTCCTCCGGGTCTTGAAATTACTGAAGCTGATTTGCAAAAGGATTTGGATCGTCGTCGCCCGGGAACGTCCCGTTATACCACGGCGCGCCGGGAACCGGATGAAGTCAAAATTCTTTCTGGTGTATTTGAAGGTAAGACGACGGGTACGTCTATTGGTCTGTTGATTGAGAACACGGATCAGCGCTCCAAAGATTACTCGGAGATTAAAGATAAGTTCCGTCCGGGTCACGCGGATTACACTTACCATCAGAAGTATGGTAACCGCGATTATCGCGGAGGTGGACGTTCATCGGCACGTGAAACGGCTATGCGTGTTGCCGCTGGTGGTATCGCTAAGCAATACCTGAAACAAGAATTTGGTGTCGAAATTCGTGCCTATCTGTCTCAGATGGGGGATATCTCTATCGGTAAGGTGGACTGGGCTGAGATTGAAAATAATGCCTTTTTCTGTCCGGACGTGGATAAGGTAGAGGCATTTGATCAGCTTATCCGCGATCTGAAAAAAGAAGGCGATTCTATCGGTGCGAAGTTGCAAGTGGTTGCGACCAATGTGCCGGTTGGCCTTGGCGAACCTGTGTTTGACCGTCTGGATGCCGATATTGCACATGCACTGATGGGAATTAACGCAGTAAAAGGTGTGGAAATCGGTGACGGTTTTGATGTCGTAAGCCAGAAAGGCAGCCGGCATCGTGATCCGCTGACCCCGCAAGGGTTTACCAGTAACCATGCCGGTGGCATCTTGGGCGGTATCTCTTCCGGACAGGATATTGTGGCGAATATTGCTCTTAAGCCAACGTCCAGTATCACGGTTCCGGGAGAAACGATTACTAAGACCGGCGAGCCAACACAGCTGATCACAAAAGGGCGTCATGACCCATGTGTGGGTATCCGCGCAGTACCGATTGCAGAAGCAATGCTGGCGATTGTGTTGATGGACCATCTGCTGCGTCACCGTGGTCAGAATCAGGGTGTTCATACAGAAACCCCGGTTATTTAGTGAACAAAACCGCTTAATAAAAATAGTTTAATCAGAGAACAGTATGATTGTAGAGTTTGAAGAACAGCTTCTGGAAAAAATTGATAGCAGGGTAGAGAAGGCATCGGATGATGAACTTTTCGCCGGTGGATACCTTCGCGGACATATCTCGTTGTCTGCTGCCGCGTGTGAAGCAGAAGGCATTGATGATATAAACGAGCTGAAAAAGCGTATTGATCAGAGCCTGGATGAAACCCGGAATGAGCTTTCTCCGGCCGATCAGCAGGTGGTATCTGATCTCTGGAAGGATTTACAACAAAATCTGTAACCGTTCTGTTTAGCTGAGACGAATAAAAAGGTCGCTGGGTGATAATCACTAGCGACCTTTTTTAGTTAACTAGAAGGACTTATAGCTGTCTTTCTTTTCTTATTTTTTGTCAGAGTCTGACTCTTTGTCTGAGTCGTCATCAGACTTTTCTTCTTCTGTCTCCTCTTCTTTATCAGAGAAGATATCAGCGACCGCTTCTCGCTCCAGAGAACCTTTCAGGTTACCGTCTTCATCGACAACCGGAAGAGAGTAGTCTGACGCGATACTTTCTGTCAGTACTTCTTCAATCGCGGAGTCCGGAGAAATAACTGGCACGTCTTCATACAGATGGTCACCAATCTCTTGTGAGCTGTTTCCATTGACCGCTTCTTCGAGGCTATCCTGAGTAATGACACCCTGATACCCTTCATCCGTAATATGGTAACCGTAGTCATGTGCTGATTTTTTCATTTGTGCCAGAGCATCATTGATGGTTTCCGCCGTAATACGCATCGCCGGTGGCTGCATTACCGTTTCAACGTTCAGAGCCCGTGCCCGGTTTACGTCTTTAACAAAGGCTTCCACGTAGTCATCTGCCGGGTTAAGCAGAATATCATCAGGTGTGCCCTGCTGAACCAGAACACCGTCTTTCAGAATGGCAATCCGGTCACCCAGACGCAGTGCTTCGTCCAGATCGTGGGTGATAAAGATGATCGTCTTGTGCAGTTTCTCTTGCAGTTCTGCCAGTTGATCCTGCATTTCACTGCGGATAAGCGGATCAAGTGCCGAAAATGCTTCATCCATCAGCAGGATTTCGGCGTCAGTACAGAGTGCGCGAGCCAGCCCCACACGCTGCTGCTGACCACCGGAAAGTTGGGAAGGGTACTGATCTTCGTAACCTTTCAGCCCAACAGTGTCCAGCCATTCAGTTGCTTTTTCCAGGCGCGTGTTTTTGTCGACATTCTGAATTTCCAGCCCGTAAGCGACATTATCAATAACCTTTCGGTGTGGCAGTAACCCAAAGCGCTGAAAGACCATCGACATTTTATGGCGGCGGAATTCCTGCAGCTCTTTCGGGCTTAGCTTCATAACGTCAGTGCCCTCAACCAGTATCTGTCCCTCTGTCGGGTCGATAAGGCGGTTGAAGTGGCGGATCAACGTAGATTTGCCTGAGCCGGACAGGCCCATAATGACGAAAATCTCACCTCTGTTAATGTGCAGATTGATGTCTTTCAGGCCGACGGTATGCCCGGTTTGATCCAGGATTTCATTTTTGCTCAAACCTTCTTTAACTTTAGGCATCACTTTTTCCGGAGTATTGCCAAAGACTTTATACAGCCCTGAAACTTCAATAAGTGGCTTAGTCATGTTTCTGGTCTCCTAAGTGTGCCTGGATCCGTTTTCCGTAGGCCTGTGAGGCACGGTCGATAATAATAGCCAGCGCAACAATAGCCAGGCCATTAAGCAGACCCAGAGTGAAATACTGATTGCTGATCGCCTTCAGAACAGGTTGACCAAGCCCTTTAACACCGATCATCGAGGCGATAACCACCATAGACAGCGCCATCATAATGGTTTGGTTGATACCGGCCATAATGGTTGGGGTGGCTAAAGGCAGCTGAACTCCGACCAGGCGTTGCCACTTGCTGGCACCAAATGCCGTAGCCGCTTCCATCACCTCTTTGTCCACCAGACGGATCCCAAGGTTGGTCAGGCGGATGACGGGAGGGATAGCATAGATCACTACAGCAATCAGACCGGGTATTTTACCGATGCCCAGCAGCATAACGACGGGTATCAGGTAAACAAAAGCGGGCATGGTTTGCATGATATCCAGCAGTGGGGTAATGATTGCCTGAGTTCTGTTCGAGCGAGCCATGGCTATGCCTATCGGTATTCCGACAACGATCGCGATAAAGGTACAGACTGTGATGATACTGAGAGTCCGCATGGTATCTTCCCACATGCCAAAGTAGCCGATCACCAGTAGAGAAACCACGCACGCAGCGGCCATTTTTACAGAGCGGCTGGCGACATAAACAAGGCCGGTCAGGATAATGAGAATGATCCACCAAGGGGTATCCAGTAACAGCTTTTCAAACCAGATAAGAAAGGACTGGAGAGGATCGAAAAACGATTCAATCACGTTGCCATATTCTCGGGAAAAGCTTTTATAGGCACCGTCCAGAGTTTTGCGAATCATTCGTAAACCAGAACGATCCATTTCGGGAAAGCTGCTTAACCAACTATCAGCCATTTTTAATTCCTCGGGTAAGAAAGAGTAACCCGTAGCGGGCTACTCTTTTTAAAGATATTGATGAGAGAAGGGGGAGAAACGAGGCCTTACAGCTCTGCTTCTACTTTTTCTGCTACCGATGCCGGTACCCATGCTTTCCATACTTCAGGATAGGTTTCCAGGAAGTAGAACATCGCATCTTCGGAGTTCGCCTGTTCGTCTTCCATCCACGCCAGAAGCTGGTTCATATCGGCATTGGTGAAACCACGCTTATTCAGATAGCCCAGCATATCTGAGCCTTTGTTGGCAAACTCTTTGGTTACCACGGTATATACTGGGGATGGTGGATAGGCGTTTACTTTTGGGTCAGGGCAGCCGTCAACGCTGGTACAGCGTAAGTATTCTTCTTTGTCTGCTTTAACACCGAAATCTACTTTAACCATGTTGTACTTGCCAAGAATCGCCGTTGGGGCCCAGTAGTACCCGAACCAGCCTTCACCTCGTTCATAGGCTTTTGCCAGAGAACCGGAAAGTCCTGCTGCTGAACCAGGATCAACAAGCTTAAAACCTGCCTCATCCAGTTTCAGAGCATTGAATAGGTTACCGGCAGAAATTTGACAGCCCCAGCCGGCAGGACAGTTATAGAATCCACCTGCTTCAGGATCTTCTGGGTGTTCAAACAGTTCCGGATGTTGTTTCACACCCTCGATGGTTTTTAGCTCAGGGTATTTATCAACCAGATAAGCCGGAAGCCAGAAGCCTTCTTCACCCCCATCAACCAGAGAATGACCGACATAGTCAATACGTCCTTCATCGACGCCTTTTTTCACTGCTTCCTGGACAGCGTTTGTCCAAAGCTCTGGCGCAATATCCGGTTGACCTTTTTCGATCATCGATGTGGCCGTTGCCATGGTGTCGCCCGGAACAAGCTCAGCATCACAACCATACCCTGCTTCAAGAATGAAACGGTCAATATTGGCGATAAGGCTGGCAGAGTTCCAGTTCATATCGGCGATAGTGACAGTTCCACATTCACTGGCCTGAGCACCAAAGCCCGCAACCATCAAAAGTGAAGCTAATTTAAGTTTCATAAAGGTCCTTCCTTTAGGTTCTTTTTGTGTTATCACGCACAATAGATTAACTAATTATTTTTTAGAGTACAAATAATTAGAACTGTTAGTAATATTTCCTGTGATTAAAAAGAAGATAAGAACGGGGGGCTGAGATAGGGGTATTAATATGATTATCAATGATAATTTCATTATTAATCTATTGAATATTATATGTTTTTATGTAATTCCATGATCTGGAGATATGAATTGGCTCTATTGGATTGTATCAAAAGGTGAATCGTTGGTTGAAACACTGGGTAGTCAGTAAGAAAATTTTGTTTTTAGGTCTAATGAATTGGCTTGTTGGGCTGACATTGAACTTTCCAGGAGGAAATATCGACGAAGATGAACTATTTTAGTCAGGCATAAAATATCCCTTCCCTTGAAAAGGAAAGGGAGCTGAAAGTTAACTAGCAAGATAAAGTGAGTAAACTAGTGTTTTCCGGGATCTGCGATATTCCCCAGTTCAAGAACAGGCGCTACATCATACGATTCCGCATTCATCATGCTGGCGATTCTTTGCACAGAAGACAGTAACAGGCTTTGCTCCCACTCTTCCAGGTTCTGGAATTTGTTAATGAAGTTTTCTTGTAGCGGTAAAGGCGCTGTACGAAGCAAGTCTGCTCCCTGCTCTGTTAGATGAGCATGGACTTTACGCTTGTCTGTTTGGCTTCTGACCCTTTCAACGTGTCCGTTGCGCTCCAGTCTGTCCAGAATAGTGGTTGCAGTGGCAGGACTCATATTGGTGTGCTTAGAAAGCTCTTTAATTGTCACTTGTCCAAGCTCTCGAATTGAGCGCATCAAAAGCAGTTGCGGTCCCGTCAACCCTGACTCTTTACTTAGTTTTTTAGAGTGTAAATCAATAGCCCTTATTATCTGTCTGAGTGATATTAAGACTTCTTCATGTTTTTCCAATTAATGACTCCGTTTATTGGTTGAGGGGATTGAATACAAATTGACGTGACGGTAACTGACTTTTCTTTCATTTAAAAGAGGGAAATCCACAAAATTTAGATAATTTATCTGCAGAGGTGGAGTTATGCGTTCGAACTGGTTGGTTTCGCGAGATATATTGGGTTGAAATTATTTGATGACAAAGTAGCTGTGATTTGTTGTTTGCTTCTTTGTTGACTAGAATATATTCGCTTGCAAATGTTTTTACTGTGTTTTTGAGTGAAGTTTGAGCTTCGGGTTGAGCTTTTGATTGCGGCTGGTAGTATAAAAAAACGAGCACTTTATAAAAATGCCACGAGTACAAATGACTTGTGCAATTAAATAAAGTGAATTGTATTTGTGGTAAAGAACCATGAGAGGAAAAATGACTAAAGGTGTCGATAAATACAGTATAGACAGTACGGACTATACTGTCGGACAAGATAATATTCAGAAGTGGGGCTTTGATGTTCACAACCCGGTGTTTGGGATCAGTGCAGGGTTAATTCTGCTTTTCCTTGTTGCTACTCTGGTGAGTGATGCTGATTCAGCAAAGTCTGTTCTGGACGGAATTAAGTGGCAGATTATAGGTTCATTTGACTGGCTGTTTATCTGGTCAGGTAATATTTTTGTTCTTTTCTGCCTGATATTAGTGGTCTCGCCATTTGGTAAGATTCGCCTGGGGGGGGAAAGTGCAGTTGCTGATCATTCCTATGTATCTTGGCTGGCAATGCTATTTGCCGCTGGTATGGGAATCGGATTAATGTTCTGGAGCGTGGCAGAGCCCGTTGCCTATTATACTGGCTGGTATGAAACGCCTCTTGGTGTGGAAGCGAATACGCCCGAAGCTGCTAAGCTGGCTCTGGGGGCGACCATGTTCCATTGGGGGCTTCATCCATGGGCTATTTATGGCGTTGTAGCTCTGTCTCTGGCCTTCTTCGCTTACAATAAAGGATTACCACTATCTATCCGTTCCATTTTTTATCCTTTACTTGGTGACCGTGCCTGGGGATGGGCGGGGCATGTTGTTGATATTTTGGCGGTAGTTGCTACTCTGTTCGGCCTGGCCACATCACTTGGTCTTGGTGCTCAACAGGCGGCCAGTGGTATCCATCATGTATTTGGTATTGATGCGGGTATCGGTTTACAGATTATCGTTATTATTGGTGTGACGGCTCTGGCAACGTTATCGGTAGTACGTGGTATCGAAGGTGGTGTAAAACTGCTGAGTAACATCAACATGATTGTGGCTTTCTTGCTGCTTATTCTGGTTGCTCTGATCTGTTATGCCGTTGCTCTGGGGTCTATTCCTACAACGCTAATGGCGTATATTGAAAATATCATTCCTCTGAGTAACCCGCATGGCCGTACTGACGAAGCCTGGTTCCAGGGCTGGACGGTATTCTACTGGGCGTGGTGGATTTCATGGTCACCATTTGTAGGTATGTTCATCGCTCGTGTCTCTAAAGGCCGTACTGTACGTGAATTCATTACGGCGGTACTACTGGTACCAACAGCGGTAACTATCATCTGGATGTCTGTGTTCGGTGGTGTTGCTCTGGATCAGGTCATTAATGGTGTTGGTGAGCTTGGCCTGAACGGCCTGACTGATGTGCCGCTGGCGATGTTCCAGGCATTTGATGTCTTACCGTTTGGAACCGTGCTATCCATTGTTGCTGTTATTCTGGTTCTGGTGTTCTTTATTACATCATCGGACTCCGGTTCTCTGGTTATCGATAGTATCACCGCGGGTGGTAAAATTGATGCACCGGTACCTCAGCGAGTATTCTGGGCAGTAATGGAAGGCTCTATCGCAGCAGCTCTGCTCTGGATTGGTGGTACTGAAGCCATTCAGGCCTTGCAGGCCGGGGCGATTTCAACGGCTCTGCCGTTCACCGTGATCCTGCTGCTGATGTGTGTCAGCCTGATTAAGGGTATGAGTACAGAACGCTTTACCCGGTAATTTCTGATAGTAGCAGAATAGAAAAACCCCACTCAATTGAGTGGGGTTTTTATTTGTATACCAGTTATATGGTATGAATCCGTTTACTTCTCTTCGTCTGGCAGCTTTACATTTAGCTCCAGCACGGACAGGTCGTCATCGGTTTGCTCCAGAGCAACATTCACCATTGACGGATCAACTTCTACATATTTGGCCAGAACCTGAAGAATGTCTTCTTTCAGTTGAGGAAGATACGAAGGCGAGCTGGAAGACTGGCTTCGTCTTTCTGCAACAATGATCTGCAGGCGCTCTTTTGCCATTGAGGCCGATGCTTTTTTCTGAGGACGGAAAAATTCAAGTAATGACACATTATCCTCCGAATAGTCGTTTAAACAGGCCTTTTTTCTCTTCTGTCAGGAAGCGAAAATCAGCTTCTTCTCCTAAAAGACGCTCTACGGTATCGTCATAGGCTTGTCCGGCGTCAGAGTTATCATCAAAAATCACCGGGACACCTTTGTTTGAAGCATTCAGTACCGCCTGACTTTCAGGAATGACGCCCAGTAGTTTGATATGCAGAATTTCTTCAACGTCTTCCACACTTAGCATCTCACCCAGGTTTACCCGGCCAGGGTTATACCTTGTCAGCAGAAGGTGCTGTTTTACCGGTTCCAGGCCCAGTTCTGCCCGGCGTGATTTTGAGTCCAGAATGCCCAGTATGCGATCCGAATCCCTTACAGAGGACACTTCCGGGTTAGTGGTTACAATCGCTTCGTCCGCGAAGTACAGAGCCATCAGTGCGCCCAGCTCAATACCCGCCGGAGAGTCACAGATAACGAACTCAAATCCCATTTCGTCAAGCTCTTCCAGTACGCGCTGTACACCGTCTTTGGTCAGTGCGTCCTTATCCCGGGTTTGAGAAGCTGGAAGGATAAACAAGTTATCAGTACGTTTATCCTTAATTAAGGCCTGATTCAGTGTCGCCTCACCATTGATGACATTGACAAAGTCATATACAACGCGGCGTTCACAGCCCATGATAAGATCGAGGTTACGCAGTCCGATATCAAAGTCGATAACTGCGGTTTTTTTACCTTTTAGTGCAAGTCCTGAAGCAATAGCGGCACTGGATGTTGTCTTACCAACACCGCCTTTTCCTGACGTGACCACAATAATGCGTGCCATCTTTTTTATCCTTCTTATATGTTTAAAGCCTGGAAAGAAAGGACATCGTTTTGCTCTTCATCAGACGCCAAAGAGAGCATTACTTTCTTCTGCCAGAATTCATCTTTAATTTGATCACTGAGCCAGTAATTTCCCGCAATAGACACCAGCTCAGCCTGTAAATCATTGCAAATAATTTTTGCCGCTTTTTGTCCGCTCGCTCCCGCTATTGCCCGGCCTCTCAGGGTACCATGGATATGAATGCTGCCATCGGCAATCACCTCGGCTCCGGCACTGATGTGGTTAAGTATCACCAGATCGCCATTCTTGGCGTAAATTTGTTGCCCGGAGCGAACGGGAGTATGAATCACTTTAACCGGCTCCATGTCTGCGGGAGCCTGAGAGGGTGATTTGGCCGCTGACATAATGGCAAGCCCGGCTTCTTTTGCAAGGTTTTGTGTGCGTTTATCTTTACTGCCTGTGACGCCTACCGGAATCATCCCGATATTAAGGATACCTTGTTTCAGCTTTGTGAAATCAATGTCTCCCTCAACTTTTGTAATATTCAGTACGACAGGTGCTGACGTAAAAAAAGAAGGAGCCTTGGCCACTTTCTCATCAAGGTAGGCTAAGGTTTCTGATATATCGTTATTAAACAGGTGCAGCACAGATAAGGTAAAACTGCTACCTTTTAGATCTGGTGATTGACTCATGGTGGCCGTATCCCGATAGTCCAAACAGAGCAAATGGAATCCGTTACTCTGTAAAATGAATCGCTATAAAAAACGCTGGCGATCATGTTATCTCTCAGGATCTGACACAGCAAGTCATCTTATTGCAAAAAATAGGCTTTTAGGTATAAATGTCACTAAAGTGTCTAAAACTGAAACTTTTTTGTTTAAAAAATAACCGAAGGCTATAGCTGGCAAGGTCTAATATGTTGTGTTCTATTTATAAAAGTACCGTTAAAGATGGGGCGTACCTGTATGTTCCGAATCGGGATAACTTCACTGAGGTTCCGGAGGAACTGTTGAAAATGTTTGGGAAGCCGGTTTTTGTCATGATGATTAAACTCGACGGGCGTAAACTGGCTCAAGTTGATGTCAATAATGTACAGGCATCCATTCAGGAACAAGGTTTTTTTCTACAGCTACCGCCGCCGCCAGAAAATGTTCTGGAGCAGTTTAAAGATATGCAGGCGGCAAGGGATGATTAAAACCCCAAATATGATCCGGTAAACAAACAACTATAATTAAGTAGGCCGGATGTCTTAAGGAGAAAGTATTGAAAGCATTAATTACGTTGCTGTTGGGGGCGGGGATCTCTGTGAATGCACTGGCTGCGAAGCCCGAGTTCACGGATTATATCACCACCTTAAAACAGGAAGCTCGTCAGTTAGGCATCTCTGAGCAGACGTTGGAGAAAGCATTTGCCAACGTGAGTTACAAGCCGAGGGCTGTGAAAGCAGACCGAAATCAGCCAGAGAAAAAGCTAACTCTGGACGAATATCTGGTGAAAGCCTTGCCAGAGTGGAGAGTGAAACAGGCTAAAAACCTTTACACCAAGCATTACCGCGAGCTACAGCGTGTTGGTAAATTGTATGGTGTTCAGCCGAGATTTATTGTGGCTTTATGGGGGATTGAGAGCAGCTTTGGTAAGCTTACCGGGGGATATAACATTATCGATGCACTATCCACCTTGGCCTATGATGGACGTCGGGAAGCGTTTTTCCGCCAGGAAACCATGGCGGCGCTGACTATTCTGGAACAGGGGCATATTCAGGTCGAAGAGATGAAAGGATCCTGGGCCGGAGCCATGGGACAGTGTCAGTTTATGCCTAGTTCGTTCTTGAGCTTTGCCCAGGATGGGAATGGTGATGGCCGAAAAGATATCTGGGATACAGAGTCAGATGTTTTTGCATCGGCAGCTAATTACCTGAAGCAGTCGGGTTGGGATGATAATTATACCTGGGGCAGGGAAGTTCAGGTTCCGGATTCTATTTCGGATGCGATGGTTGGTCGACAGCAAGACAAAGCGAAGAAGCTTCAGGAGTGGAATCGCCTTGGTGTGCGTAAAACGAATGGTCGTCCGTTGCCAAAGCTGGACAAAGATATTGATGCGTGGCTGATTATGCCCGACGACAGAAATGGACGAGCTTATCTCATCTATAACAATTATCAGGTGCTGATGAAGTGGAATCGTTCTTATTACTTTGGTCTGGCTGTCAGCAGGTTGGCTGATCGGATCAAAGAAGACTAAGAAAAGAAAAAGCCACCGGTAAACTTATCACCAGTGGCTTTTGTTGATTTGCTTTATAAGTTATCTGCTTTTAGAGCAGGGATTAACTCATTTTGTCATATTGCTCGCAGGCAATCATGGTGTTCTCAATTAATGTGGCTACCGTCATAGGACCCACGCCTCCAGGAACTGGAGTGATAAAGCTGGCTTTCTCTTTTGCTACATCAAACTCTACGTCCCCAACCAGTTTACCGGTTTCCAGACGGTTGATGCCGACATCGATCACGACTGCATCTTCTTTAACCCAGTTACCCGGAATAAAGTTAGGTTTACCAACGGCGACAATCAGTACATCAGCCTGACGGACAAAAGCTTCAAGGTCATGAGTAAATCGGTGACAGGTTGTTGTCGTACAGCCGGCCAGTAGCAGTTCCATCGTCATAGGACGGCCCACAATATTAGAGGCTCCGACAACAACCGCATGTTTACCACGCAACTCTATATTATAACGCTCCATTAAGGTCATGATGCCTTTCGGTGTACATGAGCGAAGCTTTGGTATGCGCTGGCAAAGACGGCCAACATTATAGGGGTGGAAACCATCGACGTCTTTTTCCGGGTGAATTCTCTCCAGCACTTTTGTGCTGTCAATACCGGCTGGCAGAGGAAGCTGAACGAGAATGCCATCGATTCCCTTGTCATCATTCAATTGATCAACCAGGTCGAGCAGATCCTGTTCAGTTGCTGTTGCAGGAAGGTCATAAGATTTAGATACAAAACCGACTTCGTCACAGGCTTTACGTTTACTACCGACATAGACTTGAGATGCTGGGTCTTCACCCACCAGAATAACGGCTAACCCCGGAGCTCTCAGCCCCGCATCCGTACGGGATTTTACCCGTGCAGCAACTTCCGAACGAACAGTCTGTGAGATTAATTTTCCATCAATGTTTTGTGCAGTCATAGTATCCCTGAATGCCTGAGTAGCGAAGAGTGCGGGCATTGTCGCAAAAATCAGGGGGAATATCTATTGGCAAACGTTTGCATTGATTCTGAAATAGGCATTTATTTTAGCTGTGCTTTCTTTTTGTTCATTCAAATGGCGATGTTAGAGAAAGTCGTTGACCTGCCAGGCTTAACTCGTATAATTCAAACCCATCAGCGCGCCCTTAGCTCAGCTGGATAGAGCACCTGCCTTCTAAGCAGGTGGTCACAGGTTCGAATCCTGTAGGGCGTGCCATTATTTTTAAGGCCTTAGCATCGATGATGCTAAGGCCTTTTTCGTTTTATTTATAGTCAGTTTATTGATAGTTAGTTTATTTATAGATAAGCAGGCTGGCAGGTTAAGGGTAGTTGATCTCACCCTAACCTGAAACTCTTAAAATTGACGCGGAGCAAATCCGGTCATAACCTCAAGGCGAAGGGCTTTACCCAGTTTAGTCATCGGGTGAACCACGACCAATCCTCTAACTGATTTTTTCAGTTTTCCTAAATCTGCCTGTTCAGCTTTGGTTATTTCACGATTGAACGGCATGTCTGACAACTTCTTACGTTCTTTATTCAGCTCGTATTCTTGTTTCCCTTTAAGAGAGTTAACCTGTTTGGTCAGACTCTCAACTTCATCCGTAAACTTGCTGATCATCTCATTATCGCCACGAGATTTTGCTACTGCCAGTTTGTGTTTACATTTGTCTAATCGGTTGTTGAGTTGTTGGGACTGGGTTTTGTTACTCATGGATAATGACTCTCACTTATTTGCTAGGCGCGAAGTGTACCACAAATTTATGAACCATATAGGGTGATTCCTTTTTGTTGTATGTAGACAAAAATACGTGGTGAATACTCTGATTATTTCCTTAAATAAACTTTCGTAGCAATCAGTGTAATGAATAAGAGGCATGCATTATCTTTTGATTCTAAACGGAAAGTTAACCTGTAGTTGCTAATGTTGACCAGTCTCACTATCAAGACGATTTGTCTTTTCTTGTTGACCTATAAATGACTTAACCGTTGTACTCGACGGTTGTCGATAGGAAGCAAGTCAGACTTAACAAACCATATGCATCAAGGAATTTAATGATGGAAAAGTCAACTAATCACCGAGATAGCAGAAGACGCAGTATATACAAACCCTCTCTATTGGCTATCTCTCTCGGGTTGCTGATAAATTCAACCGCGTATGCCCTACCAATAACACATACCATTACCCACTCAGATGTTGACTGGACATCTGCCGGGGTTGCAGGGGTAGGTACCGTTGGTGTCGGCGACATTACGGTTTCCGGAGTTAGCGGGACTGTAGAGAAGGCTTACTTATACTGGCAGGGTATTTCTTCTACTGGCTACAATAATCCGGACGTGACGATTAATGGCAACCCGGTTACCGGGGTCAATATCGGGGACTCGTCAACTAACTGTTGGGGCGCTGGGTCCAGTTCAGCCTATAGGGCCGATGTAACGGATTTCGTTACTGGGGATGGCCTTTATGTTATCGAAGGGCTGGCTTCCGAAGTCGGGTATGACGCTAATGGGGCATCCATTATTGTTATTTTTGATGATGGCAACAGCGCGAACAATCGTGATGTCGTTATTTTTGAAGGGAATGACTCTAATCAACCGCAGGGATACCCAGGGGAAGACTTGGGGTGGCACGCGTCATTATCGCCAATCCAGTACGGTGGTGGAGATGCATTTGCTGAGATGCATCTAGGAGATGGCCAGTCTGCTTCAGATGGCTCTCTCGACTTTGTTACGGACAATGGTGCTTTAACGGTAAATGATACCGCAGCCTTATATGACGGTAACTCATTACCATCAATGGGACACAGCCGCTCAGGAGGCGGAGGGCTTTGGGATATCCATAATTTGAATATCACGGGTGCGTTTGGAGCCATTAGTGATACGGTAACTTTGGATATTGATGGTTTATACCCCTCCTCAGACTGTCTTGCTTTAGTCACTTTTGTGTTGGATCTTGAACCGGGCAGCGCTCCGCCTCCGGAGGGCAGTGAATGGCTCATGAAAGATATCATCAGTGGTCCGGATTTGGATGCCGATGAGAATATCGACCTGGCGGTAGAGGTCGGTCAGCTCTTTTCCAAAGAGTATGAATTTACCATCAGCTACTCAAATCCTGGTGGCCCGGCCGTGTTAATTGAAGATGCGGTTCCGGCTGAATGGGATGCGTCATTCTCTACTGATGGAGATGTCGTTCTAGATGATGATGGCAGAGCGGTTCTGGCATCGGCCAATAAAAAGCAAAATGGCAAGAGTGCAACGCTTCTCGACTGGATGCCTGATGAAACTCAGGATGAGTCTTCCGTAACCATTACTGCTCTGACCCGCCAGCATAAAAGCCGGAATAACAGGAAATATGCCCCAACGTCCTGTGGTGCTCTGATGCTTAATGACGGCGCAGCGGCGTTCGAGTTAGATCCTGCAACCGGTATGCCGATGACCGATGAGTTTGGAGAGAAATTGCCTCCAATTATGGAATCTAACCAGCTTTGTCTTGTTGCGGTGAAAGATCTGAATGGTGAGGGTATTGTCCGTGACGGTAGTGGTGATGAAGATGGCGATGGCCTGTCAGATATCGAAGAAGCCTGTGGTATCGTTCAGACCGATCCGTGTCTGTCGGATACTGATGGAGATGGCTTGTCAGATTCAGAAGAGTTAGCTATCGGTACCGATCCTCTCAATGCGGATACTGACGGAGATGGCGTGTCAGATGGTGATGATGTTGCCCCATTAGATCCATGTTCTCCAGATCCTCTTGCAGAGGCATGTGTGGCAGTACAACCAACCGTGTTGTCAGTGACAAGTGAGCTTGCTCCTGTTGCCGTGAGTAATGGACAAGGTGCTGTTGAATAGAAATCACACTGGAAATATGGATTAATATACTCAAAAGGAGAGCTTTATGTCGAAGCTCTCCTTTTTTATTATGCATATAGTGTTTATAGGCCGATGATTGTACTGTGACAAATCAAAAACAGTCACTTTCAAGCTTATCTAATAAATCCAGCCCCTGTTGATCATTATGGGCTTCGAGAAAATCCCGGATATAGTAGACATTGCTGTGCAGGAGATACTGCGCATCTGGGATATGGCCCTGGTTTGCCCTCATCTGTTCTGCTTTTTGCTTGAACTGTTCCCAGAAAGCATTAGCACCACCTTTATCAATATGAGAGATAATTCTGTCTAACATCTCCTCATTCTGTTCTTTATCGCGGTCCTGATACTCGTTTTTTTCAAATAAACTGGACGTCCGGTAATCTACACTGCCCATAACGCTGTCCTTGCTATTGTTGATGAATAGAAACAGTGTATGGGCTGCCGGGGACGATGTCTGTCAGGTACCTGACAGTTGGTGAATATTATAGGTTGGCT
Organism: Vibrio albus; assembly: GCF_003144035.1. GTDB lineage: Bacteria > Pseudomonadota > Gammaproteobacteria > Enterobacterales > Vibrionaceae > Vibrio > Vibrio albus. Next base: position 125,968 of record NZ_QFWT01000002.1, on the reverse strand, counting down.
ATCTGCTCAAGGTTGCGGGGTGAGTAAATCAGCAGCTTGCCCCGTCCTTCTCTTTTTATAATGTCTTCTTTTTGTAAGTCAGATATCAGGCTGGATAGTGTCTGGCGAGAGGTTCCGATAACCTGAGCCAACTGTTCTGTCGTCAACGGTAACGTCACCAAGATATTGTGCTTATTTTTCTGATCTTCCGGTATCTGCCCCAGTAAAAAGCCGGCAAATCTTGCTTTTACATCACGAAAAGCCAGGTTTTCTATCGTATCGATACAGCCGGATAAGGTGGTAGATAATACCCGGGTCATGGCACCCATCATTTGAGGGTGTTGATGCAAACGCTGTGAAAATGTCTGTAAATCACAACTTTTAATATCAGACTCTTCCATCGCTTCGACAAAAGCGCGGGTATGAGTACAGTAGATATCCCCGGGATTTAGCAGCGCTAAGGTAAAGATTTTCTCCCCATAAGAAAGAAACACCTTTAGCCGCCCGCTTGTCAGATAGAATACCCGGTTATTGTCGTCCTGAGGGTAACTCAGCATTTCACCGCTTTTTAAACGTCGGGAGCGAAACCCATCCACAAGGCTGTCTATATGGTTATCTGGTTTTGTACCATGATTTGAGCACTTCATAACGATTACCTATTACGGCTGTCTGTTCCCTGCATCATGCACAAAATGACAAAGCGACAAGGAAAATAGGATAAACGCATAGAACAGCAAAATATAAGCCTGATGTAACCCATTGATTTATAATGTGGGATAAAGTCGAAGTGTCAGTTTTATAACAAATCAGACAAACAACTTTTTCGCTCAATGTGCGTCATTTATGTCAGTAAGCGATGCACATAGGCGTATCGGCGATTGGATCCTGAATAACCGTTGCATTCAGAGAAAAAACATGACGGAGTAACTCTTCATTGAATACGGCTTTAGGTTCCCCCTGAGCAACCAGCTTACCTTCTTTCAGTACCACAAGATGATCACAGTAACGGCAAGCCTGATTCAGGTCGTGCAGGACGACGATAACCGTTTTGCCTTTGTTATTCATCTCCCGCATCAGTTTCATCAACTCAATCTGGTGGGAGAGGTCCAGATAGGTGGTAGGCTCGTCCAGCATAACGATACTCGTGTCCTGTGCCAGCACCATAGCTATCCAGGCTCGCTGTCTCTGTCCGCCAGAAAGGGAGTCAACAGACTGATTTGCCAGGTCATTGACGCCTGTTTCCTGCATCGCCTGCATGACTATCTGGCTGTCTTCCTGACTGAGTTTTCCCCAGTGTGAGAGGTAGGGAGAACGCCCGTACTCAACCAGACGTCGCACTGAAACACCTTCAGGGGCAACGAGTACCTGGGGCAGTAGTGACAGTTCTTTGGCCAGTTCTTTATCTCTGAACCTACCTAAAGGCTTGTTATCCAGCAGCACTTCTCCTGAGGTGACTTTGTTTATGCGTGCTAAGGCTTTGAGCAGCGTTGATTTGCCACAGCCATTAGGACCGATAAGGGCTGTGATCTTACCTTTCGGCAGGGTCAGAGTCAGATCGTCGATGATAGTATTATCACCGTATGACACAGAGATATTTTTTGCAGAAATCATTACCAGCCCTTATAGCGTTGCAGTAAAAAAATAAAATAAGGTGCGCCAATCAGAGACGTCAGTACCCCGGCCGGCAATTCAAGAGGAGGGTGAATGCTTCTGGCAAGGGTGTCAGAAATGAGCACCATCAGGCCGCCCAGAAGCGCGGCACCCGGCACCAGTAGTTTATGATGATGTCCGAACAACATCCTGGCTAAGTGAGGGGCCAGAAGCCCAACAAAGCTGATGGTGCCGCATACAGAAACGCTGATACTGGCGAGAATGACAGAGCTAATCAGTGCCAGAAGCTGAACCCTGGAAGGGGTAATACCAAGAGAAGTCGCACTGTCCTCGTCAATACCCATAATATCCAGCCGCCAGGCAAGTCGGAAGGCGAACGGCAGCATGATGGCAAGCGTTACCCAGATGTAGGGGACTTGTTCCCAGTTGCGCCCCCATAAGCTGCCTGTTAACCACACCATAGCGGTATTAATCTCTATCGGGCTGACGATCATAAGAAAATCTATCCCGCTAGAGAGAAACGCACTGATAGATATGCCGATAAGGGCGAGCTTTGCCGGTGTGGGGCGGGTATTATAAGCAATAAGCAGAATCACAGCGGCTGCACCCAACCCCCCGGCTAAGGCACATAATGGCAGCATATATAGTGGGGCTTCAGGATACAGAACCAGTAATGCGGTTGCAGCCAGCCCTGCTCCTGCGCTGATGCCCATCAAATCCGGAGAAGCCAGCGGGTTTCGAATCACCCCCTGAACTAAAGCCCCTGACAGGCCAAGCCCGGCACCCACGCCGACAGCCAGCACTATTCTCGGAAGCCGGTATTGGTTAACAATGAATTCTGATTCCCCGCCATGCAGCAGAGTGGTAATGATCTCATGGACAGGCAGGGATGATGCACCGATAAATAAGCCAGAGCCACTTATCGCAACAACAGCAAAGCTCAGGAACAGGAGTTTCAGATGGTTCATGCTGACTGACTCCGAATTGCGAGAAATATAAAACAAGGCGTTCCAATTAAGGCAGTAATGATGCCGACAGGGGTCTCTGCGGGAAAGGCTATTGCCCGGGACAGAGCGTCCGCCCAGCAAATAAGGCTGGCCCCCAAAAGGGCACTGACCGGCAGCAGAATATAATAATTGCTGCTAACGATTCTTCTGGCTATGTGAGGCACAAGCAGACCCACAAAGCCGATCGGCCCGGCGACAGCCACACTTGAGGCGGTCAGTAAAACTATTGCCAGGCAAGTGACAAGCCGGGTTTGCCAGATATTAACCCCTAAGCTCACAGCAACATCATTACCCAGAGCCAGCAAGTTAAGATTTCGGGCGACATATAGTGCCAATAACAGGCCTGTCAGACTAGTCGGCCAGAGATGATGCCACTGCTGCCAGTCAATACTGGACAGAGAACCCGCCAGCCAGTTCATCACGCTATAAGCTTTGTCGTCGGCAAGAATCACAGCAGCTCGGGTGACCCCGGCCAGTAACGCATTGACTGCGATGCCGGCCAGTACCAGTTTCAGAGGATTTGGCCGGGGAGAGAAAAATCCACCCAGCAGCATAACGATACCACCGCTAAGAACACCGCCTGCAGCTGCCGTCACAATGCCCGGTAAATCGTCGAGTACTGACACGCCGATACCGGATAGAGCCATCAGGCAGGCTGCACCTGAGTTGATGCCCAGAACAGACGGCGAGGCCAGGGCGTTACGAGTTATCCCCTGCATTAACACCCCGGAAACGGCGATATTGGCCCCGATGAGCATTCCGGCCAGAACTCGTGGAGCTCGTATTGTGGAAAGTATCTGTTGTTCGATGCTGTTTTCGTTAAATGCAAACAGGTACCCGGACAGGTGTTCAGCGCTTAGGGGAAATCCTGACCAGGCAGTCATGGAGTAGTAATAGCCGGTAAGCAGCAGCAAAGGAAGAGCAAAACAGATTAGTCTGGTGTTGAAGCGAGTATGCATATGAAGTCGTTAATATTACTGCTGGATATTTAACAGTAGATTCTAAAGTAAAATTATTTCTTGTAATGATAACGCGAATAATTATCATGTCCACCCGCAACAAGAAAATAATATGCAGTTATTACTGCAAATAATGGACTTATAATTACCACATACGAGTTAATTTATGAAATTTGCTGCAAACCCCATCACTCAGAGTCTTATTGTATTTCTGGGTCTGAATTCTTATGCGCTTGCTCAGGACAATAACCAGGATGCTGCTTCCGTTGAAGACGAGACTCTGGTTATTGTTGGTCAACAAAACTCATACTTAAATCCGGCGGTTAGCACAGCAACAAAAACGGATATTGATCCGCAGGATGTTCCACTGACCGTCAATACGGTTAACCAGCAATTTTTACAGGACATTCGAGCCGAGACTCTGGATGATGCCTATGGCTACACGACGGGACTGTCTCGTTCTGGTGTGAATGCCGACAGTTTTACCTTACGGGGAATGCCCGCTGATCTAAACAGCATTCAGGTTAATGGCCTGCCGGGGCTTGCTTCCCGTTTTGGCTCTCCGACAACGGCCAACGTAGAGCGCGTTGAGATCCTAAAGGGACCCGCTTCTATCATGTATGGTCAGATCCAGCCCGGCGGTTTGATCAATATCGTCACCAAAAAGCCGCAAGAGGAAGCCTCGGTCAGCTACGATATTTCAGCTCAGTCTTTTGCGACGGATGTCAGTGAATTTGGCGAAGATAATGGCGTTACCGGAACGATTGATGCGACAGGCCCGCTTAATGCGAGTAAAACCTGGCTGTACCGTGTGATTGTCAGCAGTGAAGACACGGATTCATACCGGGATGATGGGGACAGTCAGAACCACTATCTCTTCCCGACTCTGACCTATCGTCCTTCTGAATTAACCGAACTGACGTTTGGCCTTGAGCTTCAGTCTGAAAAACGGGTGGCGGATAACGGGCTGGCGGCACTGAATAACGACATTGATCAGGTTGCTCCCATGGATACCCACTATCAGTCTGCTGATGATACAGATGAAGATGAAGGCACGGTGGCTTTTGTTACCTTTAATACTGCGCTGAACAGTAACTTCGATTTTACGGTGGACTGGCGCAGTGTCTGGCACGAAGATGAGCGTGAACTGCATGAGTCACGTAGTGTGAACAGTACCGCTCAGGAAGTTAACGTCCGCGATCGTGACCAGCTCAACAAACGTGAGTACCACTTTATTGATGTGCGAACTACAGGCAGCGTCTGGACAAATGATATTGAACATCAGGTGTTGCTTGGTGCCAACGTGGGCCTGGAGAAACGGGATTTCTTACGCGAGACTTATGCCACTGACGGCGTTGATTTTTATAGCCCAGAGGCTCTGACGACACGTGATGAAAGTGCTTATAAAAAGAACCATCGCATTACCGAATACACCAACTATGGGCTGTATGCACAGGATACCATTTATCTGACCAGCAACTGGACGGTGATGGGCGGGCTTCGTTATACCCGTCAGGATGTGGATTTCGACTTTGTTAGTAAAAATACGACAGATACTCAGTCCAGTGATGCATGGGTTTCCCAGGTGGGGGTGGTGTACAAGATCACCGATGGCACCTCTCTTTACGCCAGCTATGGTGAGAGCTTTAATCCTAACAGTGTTGAAAAGAAAGATGCGAATGATGACCCGTTTGATCCAGAAGAAGGGCGTCAGTACGAAGTGGGGACCAAGACGACTATCTTTAACGACAAAACCAGTCTGACCCTTGCTTATTTCGATATCAATAAATCGAATATTGTGCAGAAAAACAGCGACGGCGATTACGAACTGCTGGGGGAAGTGCAAAGTAACGGGGTTGAAGCTGAACTGTTAGCCATGCCGGTGGATAACTGGCAGATTAAGTTTGGCTATGCGTATGTCGATTCCCGAATTACCGATAATCCGGATGAAAATATTGAAGGTAATCGTACACCGCTGACGGCTTATCATGATGCTTACTTCTGGACCAAATATAACTTTCCGTATCAGATTGCGGGTGGCGTAGTAGGGACTACTCTGGGGGCAAACTATGAGAGTGCCCGCTATACCGATGACGATAAAACCTCTCGTGTGGAATTACCAGAATACGTGACGGTCGATATCGGTGTGCACTATGACGTTAAAGATTACCGGGTATCGCTGAATGTAGAGAACCTGTTGGATGAATGGTACTACGTGGGTGGTTCGGGTAGCAGCCGTTTGTATACCGGCGATCCGCGTAACGTCACTCTGAGCTTCTCCGGTAAATTCTGATGAAGCGGTTTCTGAAGTATATCTGCTGCTTCGCCCTGTTATTTGCGCTGGGAAGTGTCCCGGCGCAAGCTGAGCGCGTCATAAAGCATGAACTGGGTACGCTGACACTGACTGGCACACCAAGCCGGATCGTAGTGCTGGAGTACTCTTTTGTCGATGCGCTGGCTGCCATCGGTGTCTCTCCGTTTGGGGTGGCCGATGATCAGGATCCTGAGCGGCTTCTCCCTCAGGTGCGTTCTTTAATAAAGCCATGGACATCGGTGGGAATGCGCTCTCAGCCAAATCTGGAGGTGATTGCCCGGCTCAAGCCGGATCTGATTATCGCTGACGCATACCGCCATAAAGTGAGCTATCGGGAACTGTCAAAAATTGCCCCGACTCTGTTGTTAAAAAGTAGGGGAGAGAGTTATCAGGAAAGTCTCCAGTCAGCATCAGTTATCGGCCGCGCGCTGAACAAAGAGAAGGAAATGAATGCACGTATTGCCCGGCACAAGGCATTCATGCAAGGGTATCGCCACAAGTTTGACGGAAAAGATATCACGGTTCAGTTTGCGAATGTAAATGACAGAGGCATGTGGTTTCACGGCCCGCGGTCTTATACCGGCAGTCTGCTGGAATTTTTGGGTTTACATTCCGCTGTTCCTGAGCTGAAGTCCAGCCACCTGATGGAAGTGAATCTTGAGGTGCTGCTGAAAACCAATCCGGACTGGTTATTCTACGGCAGAACAAAGCCGGTAACCGTGCTGGAAAGTTGGCAGAACAGCCCGTTATTTAACTTGCTGAAAATCAGCCAGCCTGATCAGGCTGTGACTGTTTCGCATAAGCTCTGGTCTCTTAACCGGGGAATGCTGGCGGCAGAGGGGATTGCCCGGGAACTGGATACCTACCTCAACAGAAATATCAAAAGCTGATAGAAAAACAGCCCGGCAATAGGGCTGTTTCTCTGATTGCGATGCTATCAGGAGATGAAAACCGGCTTATAACTTAAAGTTGCCCACCAGTTTATCCAGTTCCGATGACAAGTGTCTGAGGCTGGCACTGGACTGGTTTAGTTGCTCGGCAATGTCTGTGGTCTCGGTAGTGATCTGGTTTATTTCTTCTACATTGCGGTTGATATCTTCTACCACACTGGATTGCTCTTCAGTCGCGGTTGCAACCTGAATATTCTGATCACTAATTTGACCGATATGGCTGTTAATCTGTTCCAGTGAGTGACTGGCGTTTTCGGCATACTCTACGACCAGGTTACTCTGAGTCCGGCCTTTTTCCATCGCATCTACCGCTCGTTTGGATTCGGTCTGGAGCTTATCGATAATCTGCTGAATTTCTTCTGTCGAATCAGCAGAGCGGCTGGCCAGTGTCCGTACTTCATCTGCAACAACGGCAAAACCACGCCCCTGTTCACCAGCACGGGCCGCCTCAATAGCTGCATTTAATGCTAATAAGTTCGTTTGATCAGAAATATTGCGAATCGTATCCAGAGTCGCGCTAATATCATCCACCTGTTTTGCCAGAGATACGATGACGTCCGTTGCTTCTTCAAGCTCAACAGACAGTTCATCTATCTGGTCACGTGCTTGTCCAACCACTTGTTTACCGTCACTGGAACGGTGCGTTGCTTCATTGGCGACTTCTGCTGCTTGTGAAGCATTGGATGCTATCTGAGTTACCGTTGCGCCAAGTTCATGGATTGCGGTGGCAACCTGAACCGTTCGGTCACGCTGTGTCGTACAGTTGCTTTGGGTGTGGTGAGCCCGGTCTGACACATTATGAGCCATGAGGGCAAGTTCTCGCGAGTTTTCTGCAACTTGATTAATGGCGCGATGAATTTTCTCCATAAAGAGATTAAAGCTATCTCCGATTTCCGTTAGCTCATCCTTCCCTCCAAGGTTGATACGGGTACTGAGAGATAGCTCTCCGGCTGCACGGGTTATGGTATCGCGCAAAAAACTTACCCGGCGACGCAGGTTGAACACAATAAGAGAAGAGATCACGAAGGAAATGATCAGCCCAATGCCGATTATCACCATCTGTGTGTTTCTGCCATCCGTATAGCTATCCGCGCTGGTTTGATTTTGTCGTTCAGCTTGTTCCAGTAATATTTCGAGTATAGCGTTGGCTTCTTTACGCATGACACCATAGCTTTTAGCGTATTTATCACGATAGATCTGTTGAGCGGTGGCAAGATCGTGGCTGTTGAGAGCCTCCAGCATTGGCGTCAGCTCGTTACTGACAACGGATTCAAACTTATCAAACAGTTTCTGTACTCTGGTTTTCAGTTCCGGGTTTACTTGTGAGTCAACGGCAAAGGTCATGGCTTCCCGCATCTCTGGGATGTCTTCGGTTCGTGTTTCCATTACGCGGGTTTTAATGCCTTTTTCATCACGCAGAGCCGTTTCCTGTAAGAGCATCATATCAATACCTACCCGCATACGTGGAATGCGAGAGGCTGCTTCGGCCATCGCCCGCATCGGAGCGGCTGTATTCAGGTACAGCTCTTCAGTTTGTAAGGCGATACGAGACATGGCATTAAGACTGGAAAGCCCCACAAAAATCAAAGCAATACATGGAATGGCAACAGTAATAACTAGACGGTTTTTCAGGGTAAGGCTATTGATAAGCATGCTGCTATCCTTTTTAACAACGTTATACAGTCATCAGACGGCAGAGAAAGGGCTTTTATTAAGTAGGGTTTAACCGCAATGACCGGACTAATATGTAAGAAATTATTGTGACATGGCGTGTATAGCAAACGAAGGCGGGATTGGCGGTTTATTTTGTATATGGGAATTATGTCGTAATTCCTTATAAATTATATGTTTTTTAACGGTGTATAATACCGTTTATGTCCATCCCATGGTTTTCCATATGTGGTAAAAACAGACATTGTCAGGTGGTTTAGGTATATCAGTAGAGGCAGGACAATACATACGGTACCCGCCTCACAGGTAGGAGATTACCATTTATCACTTACCCAGCCCCCGGCATGTGGATCATAATGGTGACCGGCAAAGCGGTGTTTGAGATTCATGTCTTTATCGTTGTCTTTATTTTTATTGGTTTTCTTTTCCATTAATTGTTGAATAAACCGTACCATCGGGTCGCTACATGTTCGGCGTTCGCATGTTTTTACACTTTCCTTAATTAACTGCAAACGATAAGTCTTACTGTTTCTTCTCATGTGGCATACCTCTGTGGTGGTTGAATAATGATTAACCATAGAAGTGGATCCTGAACCCGTCAAATAAGATTATAATACTATTAATGTGAGTATTTCTGGTGTTTTATTCTTATTTCTGGTGTCGTTGAATAACAACAAAAACAGTAACCTATTATTATATCGGATATTATTAAGGACAATTTTTTGAGAGGGTTTCTATATCTGTCAGCAATGATGGTCAGATATATTATGTCTCGTGAATAAGAAAAGTGAAAAAAATTTTATTTTCTTCGGGATTGTTATTTTTCTGTCTTAAAAGTACCGGAACCGATCCATGTCGGTCCCGGCATAGATATCCGTTATCCTCCAGCCCAAAGTAAAATAGCCAGTAACTGAGGAAGCAGAATTCGCAGACACATAACCAGTGGATAGACGGTCGCATAGGATAGCGCAGAGGCCCCGCATGTGCTGTGTAATCCATTGGCAAATGCCAGAGCTGGTGGATCAGTCATCGAGCCGGCGAGCATTCCGCACAGAGTGAGGTAATTCAGGCCACCAACAACCCGGGCAATGATACCCACGGTAAGCAGTGGAATTAATGTAATAAAGACACCGTATCCCATCCAGCTAAGCCCATCGCCATTAACCAGAGTGTCGACGAAACCACCACCTGATTTCAGGCCTACTACCGCCAGGAACAGCACTATCCCTATCTCCCTTAACGCTAGGTTGGCGCTGGGAGGCATAAACCAGTACAAACGACCAATACTGCCAATTCTGGATAAAATCAGCGCGACAATCAGAGGGCCACCAGCTAATCCCAGCTTGATCGCAGCAGGCAGTCCGGGCAGGTAGAACGGGACGGAACCAAGCAGAACGCCGAGTCCGATGCCGAGGAAGACTGGCAGCATCTGAACCTGATTCAGCTTTTGTTTTGCATTGCCAACTGAGCCGCTGACGGCTTCTATGGCCTCAATCCGTCCGACCAGGTTCAGAATATCACCGAACTGCAGGCTGGTTTCGCTACTGGGAACCAGCTCAACACCTGAGCGGTTAAGGCGGGAAACCACCACATCGTATTTTTCTTTTAGTCCCAGATCGCCGAGTTTTTTACCAAGCACGGCTTCGTTTGTCACCACCAGGCGCTGCGACTTCATGTCCGTTCCCTTGGTGGATAAGCTGGCATTGACTTCTTCCCCGATAACCAGCTGCGCTTTTTTCAGGGCCTTCTGATCACCAACTAAATGCAGGTAGTCATTTAAGTCGACTCTGGTATCGGCTTTGGGAACAATGAGCTCATCACCACGCTTGAGGCGAGAGCAAATAATATTACCTTCGGTCAGGTCAGGAATATCTGAGAGCGTAAGACCTATCAGGTTCGGGTTTTTCAGCACGACATTTTTGGTCAGCAGCCCTTCTTTTTTCTGGCCGCTGCTGATTTCAAATTGATCCGCCTCTTTGTCGACATTGACTTTAAAGAACAGCCTGAGTAACCACATAGTGAGCAGAATGCCGCAGATACCAAAAGGGTAGGCGACGGCATAGCCCATACCGGTGAGCCCAAGCATGTCTCCTCCGAGCCCAAGCTCTCCTAAAATTTGCTGCCCGGCTCCCAAGGATGGAGTGTTGGTAACGGCTCCGGAGAATATGCCCAGAATAACCGGTAGCGGAACGTCAAACAGGTGATAAATGGCCACGGTGACGACACCGCCTAGCAACACAATGAGAGCTGCGAAGGCATTCAGTTTCAGGCCTGAGCTACGCAGTGAAGAGAAAAAGCCGGGACCGACCTGAATCCCTATCGTATACACGAAAAGAATAAGGCCGAATTCCTGAATAAAATGTAAGGTATGCATATCCAGCTCAAGCTGCAGGATTTGTGCATAATGTCCGACGATAAGGCCGCCGAACAACACTCCTCCGATACCTAAACCGACACCGCGTATCCGCCAGTTTCCTATCCATAATCCCAGCACTGCTACCAGCGATAAAAGGCTAATAGAGAGTGCGATAGTACTCATAAGCCAACCTCCAGAAAGTAATTAGAATTCTTTTCCGCATTCGTTGCTTTGTCTGAACCGGGTTATTTTTATTGGGTATTTGCTGTCATTCCCGGTAATGCGATTAATTTTATATGGAAAGAGTATTGCCATTTATAAGCAAAGACTTAAGGTGTCTGTGTGGGTTATGTGCGGAAGAGCAAATAAAATTTCTGAAAAGCGAGCTTTAGATCAGATAATGGTATTTCATGGGGAAATCAGTCGTTCGGTTCAAGCAGGTTATACCAGAGATCCTCGCGATCAAATGGGATATTGTCTGGGAGAAAAGGGTTCTCTAGCTGAAACACTTTCCATGGGTGGGAGTGGAGTAACTCGATATCCTTATGGTTATATTTGAAAAAGACACGATCAAATGTTCCGTCTTTTATCATTATATTCAGGCCTCTTTCTATTCGGTCTGCCAGAGCCTTATTGTCTTTGTTTACAAAGAAAAACTTCGGTAGCGGGTAGTATAAAAGAATAGAATTTTGTATCACCATATCCGGGTATTGGTAAGACCTTTTTTCCAGTTCATCATAGATTTCATTAATACCTCGGGGAAAAAAGTCAAACCGCCCCGACATCAGCATCTTAAACATGCCCTCGTAGGTTGAGCCTTTGATGACTTTAAAATTATTCTGACGCAATATGTCCGCGTCTACCCAGGTTGCGCCTTGCCCGGCGGTGAACTGTTGTAACTCTTCTTTACTGGAGATGGAAGAAAATACGTTCTGGTTCGCCTTATCAATCAGCAGAAGCCGGTATCCCAGAATGCCTTTTCTTAATGGGATAGGAATGGAACGTAAGGCGTCTTCTCGTTTTTTGGTTGTGGAGGCCCAGATAACATTGGGGCCTCTCCCTTGTACTATCTCGTAGCGGAAACGGTCCGGATTCATCCTAAGATCGGTAGGACGAAGTGTGAACGGACCGTCAGTGACTTCTGTTTTCTCCAGAGCCAGACGGAGTATCTCAATAAAGTCGTTATCTCTTGTATCGAAAGCGGACTGTGCCGGAGGATAAATAACCTCCGTTATAGGGTGGCTGATGACCTTATCGGATCCAGATAACGGAACATCTGTGCTGTCTGCATGAGAGATAAAAGTAAGCCCGGAAAGCAGAGCGAACAGTATGAGATAGAAGTAACGTCGGTAAGAATAAGGATACATGTCAGGCAATCATCTACAGGCAAACGAAACAGCTACTTTATATATAGCCATGATCGTCGTAGGTTACCACAGATACAGGTTTAGTTATCCTCTCTGGCTTTTACCGTTTTACCTTGTTTCACCATCATCATCCAGAAATCGCAGGCTTCCCGGTCGGCTTTCGTTGGGTGACCCCAGGCTCCGCAGAGGTCTGTTGCCTTTCCTGGCTGTCGTTCAAATTGGCGGCAGTTACCACAACACTTTTTCATAAACATATCCATGATAAGTTGATTAGCGGGCAGTGTGCCTAAATTCGTCTCTGGATTAACTGATATGTATCAATTTCAGAATAAAAGAGTGCGCAAATGAAACAGGCCGTTAACCTTTATGCTTAAGCGCTATAACGGTATGGCTGTTTATTACGCTGTTACCTCGCTAGCCTGTGGTATCCGGAGTAATTTTCTTGTTTTTACAGAGAGTTGTTCTCTATACTGAAGAAAAGTGGTTCAAAAGGACATGTGATTTATGAAAGCATTTATTCAAACTCTGCCAAAAGTAGAACTCCATCTGCATATTGAAGGCTCTTTAGAGCCAGAATTGATGTTTGAGCTGGCAAAACGCAATCAAATCGAGATCCCTTTTGATTCGCCAGAACAGGTACGCGAAGCGTATCAGTTTGAAAACTTACAGTCCTTTCTGGATATCTATTATCAGGGAGCGAATGTTCTGGTCACTGAGCAGGATTTTTACGATCTGACCTGGGCCTACCTACAGCGCTGCAAAGCGGATAATGTCATCCATACCGAAATCTTTTTTGATCCTCAGACGCATACTCAACGAGGCATCGCTTTTGAAACGGTGATTAATGGTATCTATGGCGCTCTGAAACAAGGCGAATCTGAACTGGGTATATCCAGTCAGATCATTATGTGCTTCCTGCGTCACCTGGACGAAGATGATGCCTTTAAAACTCTGGAACAGGCGCTGCCATACAAAGACAAGATAATCGGTGTCGGGCTGGACTCTTCCGAGCAGGGTAATCCGCCGGAAAAATTTGCGGGTGTATTTAAAAAAGCCCTGGCGGAAGGATTTAAGACGGTCGCTCACGCGGGTGAAGAAGGCCCGGCCCAGAACATTATTGATGCCGAAGAGATGCTGGGAGTCAGCCGGATAGATCATGGTGTGCGCTGTACGGAAGACCGGAAATTGGTGCAGGAGCTGGTGAAAACCCGTATGCCGCTGACGGTCTGCCCTCTGTCTAATATCAAACTTAAGGTGTTTGAAGACATGTCACAGCACAATATCGTGGATCTACTCCGGAAAGGGTTGTGCGTCACCATCAATTCCGATGATCCGGCCTATTTTGGCGGTTATATGAATGATAACTTCCTCGCGGTTGCTGAGGCCCACCCCATCACGGATGAAGAAGCGGCGCAATTTACCTATAACGCGATTGAAGCCAGCTTTATTCCCGATGAGAAAAAAGCGCTTATGCGTGAATTAGTTACAGACTATGTGTTCCATTATCCCTATGAGATAACCTCCTGAGATAAACTGATCACATATTGCGACCTCATGGTTTTGCAAAAAATGAGATGTTTGTTCCAGCGGATTGATTGTATATTTACCGCTCTACCTGGAGAGGGGGTAAGTATATAATGAAAAATAATCAGCCAGTCACACAGAAGGAACAGCGTTTTCTCAGTTCAGAAGATTTGGTCTCAGTGACCGATTTAGATGGGAAAATTAAGTACATTAATGATGCATTTCTGTCGATCAGCGGGTTCACTAAAAAGGAATTGATCGGTCAGGATCACCATATCGTCAGGCATCCGGATATGCCGCCGGCAGCCTTTGCTGACTTATGGAAAACCGTGCGTACCGGTGAGCCCTGGCGGGGCATGGTCAAAAACCGCTGTAAGAATGGTGACTATTATTGGGTGGATGCCTTTGTCACCCCGATAATACGATCTGGTACTGTGATCGGTTATCAGTCGGTGCGTTCAGAACCTTCCCGGAGCCGGGTTGCGGAAGCTGAAGCCCTGTACGCCAAAATGCGTGCAAACCCTTCTATGCGATTACCCAAACTGCCTTTAGTCAGGCGTATCACTCATAAGCAGGTGATGACGATAGCATCGCTGATCAATCTGATCACGCTCGCGGCGGTAATGGCATTAAGCCTGCCGTCTTCTCCGATTCTAAGTTCATTGCTGATCATCCCAGCGTTGATGACAGTCTTTCTCTGGTGGCGAACGACGACGGGTATTCTGAAGCCTCTGGTGTACATCCGGGAGAGGTTACGGGATCTGTCCAGTGGCAATTACAACCAGCCCATTGAACTGAACCGGATGGATGAAATCGGCCGTTGTCTGGCTGGTGTCAAGTTGGTTCAGGCCCGCAATAAAACCATTCTGGGACAAGTGATCAAATCCAGCCAGGACCTGATAGATTCTGCGGAAGAGCTGTCTTCTACCAGCCAGTCTATGCTGACCAATATGCAGGTTCAGTCAAGTCACACAGAGCAAGTTGCGACAGCAATGAATGAAATGAGTGCAACGGTGAAAGAAGTGTCCGGAAACGCTCAGAATTCTTCAGATAAAACCACCGACGCACATAATACTGTTTTGGAAGGCGACAATGTCGTAACAAACGCTTTGTACGCGATGGAAGCCTTTTCTCAGGAGCTGAAAAAAACAACACTGCAAATGAATACCCTATCGACTGAAAGTGAGCAGATCAGTCAAATAACGGATGTGATTAGTGACATTGCGGATCAGACGAATCTGCTGGCTTTGAACGCGGCGATTGAAGCGGCCCGCGCCGGAGAACAGGGCCGGGGCTTTGCTGTTGTAGCCGATGAGGTGAGAAACCTGGCTCAGCGCACGCAGGGAGCAACTCAGGAGATCCGTACCATGCTGGATGCATTATCATCAGGTATTCAGCAATCAGCTTCGACCATTGAAACCAACAATGATGAGGCGCAGCAGACGCTGAAGAAAGTCGCTTCATCAAAAGAGATTTTTGCCGAGATAGCGGGTGATATGACGATGATTAATGACATGAGCATTCAGATAGCCACTGCTGCTGAAGAACAGAGTCAGGTCGCTGTGGATATGAGCCGTAATATAGAGAGCATCAGTGAACAGGCTAACCTGACGGAGCAGGATGCAAACCGTTTGCAGAAAAGAGCGGTCACTATCAATGATAATGCGATTCATCTGCAGGACCTGTTAAGTGATTTTGACCTAGGAATTGAAAAATAACCTTTTATTTTCATTTGGTTACAGTTACAGGGAGTAGCGCAACAGGATAGTCTGTAGGAGGTCACAAACCTTGAGGAGGCCGGAATGAAATATGTGTTACTTTTAGTGTGTACGCTGGTTTTAGCCGGATGCTGTAACGGTACCGGACCGGGGCCGGGCGCTTCGGCTAATAATCACGAAATGCCGTCAGTTGAAGACATGGTGTAGGTAGCTGAGTGACATTGATAACCAGTAAACTTTGATTACAAGGTTACGTTGAGCACACACCCAAGAATAAAGAGGATGGACTTGCGCCACCCTCTTTTTTATCTGCTAAAGGTTCCTGCCGGCTATGAGGTTTCAGATTTCAGATGCTTTTCCTGTTGTGGTAACCGGTTAATGCCAAGATCGTCCAGAATCATAAACATGCACGGTACCACAATGGATGCCAGCAGTGTCGCGGATATCAGCCCAAAGGCAATACTGGCAACGAGCGGGATCAGAAACTGCGCCTGAGTACTGGTTTCCGTCAACAGTGGCAGCAAGCCGGCAAACGTAGTCAGCGAGGTGATAAAAATAGCCCTGAACCGGTCATGAACGGCATCGGTGCATGCTTTGAGCAGGCTACTGCCCTGTGCTACGTGCTCTTTGATAAAATGAACCAGCAGAATATTATCGTTTACCACAATACCTGCAAGGGTGGCAAAACCAACCAGACTAGGAATAGTCAAATCCAGACCCAGCCCAAGGTGCCCCAGTACCACCCCAATCCATGCCATCGGTATTGCCAGTAATACCGCAAACGGCTGGCTGTAGCTCTGAAACAAGAACGTAAGGATTAAATAAATACCGATGATGCCCAGAGCAAAAAAGGTCAGCAGGGAAGTGCCGGTGTCTGCACTTTCTTTATCCTGCCCCTGAGATACAAAGCTGACGTCCGGAAAGCGTTGTTTACTGTTGGGTACAAAATCCTGATAGAACGTCTGCATAATATCCCGTGCGTTAGCGACGGTGGTATTGATGTTCCCCTGCACGGTGACGGTATTCAGTCCGTTAACCCGGTTGATACGAGAGAAAGCCAGCCTCTGCTCAAAATCTGCCACGCTGGATAGCGGCACCAGGCGGCCATTCGATGCGGTAACGGCGAGATCATTCAGCCCTTGAATACTTCCCTGGTGGGTAAATTCATCCAGTCTCACCGAGATGTCGACAACGTCACCGTTCTGAAATACCGTCAGGTCAGTGCTGCCCCGGATGGCACTTCGTAATGTCTGAGCGACCTGAGCTGCACTCACCCCCATCACACCGGCCTCATCCCGGAGCCTGACGTGAATTTCAGAGCGTCCGTACCGCAGATCATCCGAGAGGTTAAATACGCCATCGAAATTTTTCAGCCATTTCTGCAGCGAGCGGCTCACGGTTTTCAGTGTCTTAAGATCCGCGCCCTGAATCCGGATATCAATGCCATTACCGGCGATACCTCTTTCCTTATCGGTAAACTTCAGCGCAATCACATCGGCGACCGGGCCGGTTTTCTTCTTCCATTCCTGCACCAGCTTTTTGATACTGACCTGACGGAACTGAGCCGGTAACAGATCAGCGCTGACCGTGGCAAGGTGTGGGCCGGATTCTTTGGCATCCACATTGGTGTTGTACATAATGGTCTGGCTGTTAATTAAAGGGGGAGAATCCGGGTAATCGGCGGCATATTCTGTGTTGATCTCATCCAGAGCGGCAGTGATTTTCGCCACGACTTCTTCTGTTCGGGACAATAGGGTGCCCTGAGGAAGCAGTACCCGGGCCTGAAGCGTGTCGCTCTCAAGAGCGGGCATCGCTTTGAATTTAAGTAACCCGGCTGGTATGGATGCTGTCACAGCCAGCACCAGCATCAGCAATATGCCTATAGACAGATAAGGCGTTTTTACCGTTTTAGAGGCAACCGGCACGATAACCCGGTTCCGCACCGCTTCAAATCCGCGGATAAACCGGCTTCTTAATGGGTTTGGTGCCGTATTCTGGTGGCTGTGGCTGTGGCTGTGGCTGTGGCTGAGGTGGGCAGGCAGGATCAAAAAAGCTTCAAACAGGCTGACCAGCAGGGTGATCAACAGGATAATCGGGATATAACGCAATACTTCTCCCATCTTTCCGCTCAGGAACATCAGCGGGCCGATGACCATCATAGTGGTGGCAAAAGAGGCGATGACACCGGGGAGCACCTGTTTTGTGCCCTGAATAGCCGAGTCAATGGCGGACAGACCGGACTGACGTTTTGCGGCGATATTTTCCGCAATGATCAGGGAGTCATCCATTAACAGGCCGATGGCGACAATCATCCCCACCATGGTCATCATATTGATGGTGTATCCCAACATATACATCGCAAACACCGAGCCGAGAAAGGATACCGGCAGGCCCATGGTCACCCAGAAACTAAAGCGAATATTAAAGAACACCCACATCACCAGAAATGCCAGCAGTAGCCCCTGGAGTCCATTACTGGTTAGGATACGCAGCCGCTCTTTAATATTGATGCTGACATCCTGAGAAATATGCAGTGACACGCCTTCTGGCGCGATTTGCTGTTCTTTCTCCAGTTGTTTCAGGATGGCGTCTTTGACTTTCAGCGAATCCTGAAAATACGTTTTGGATACCTGCAACAGCGCAGCACGCTGCCCGTTAAACAGAATGGCGTCTTCATCCAGAGTAAATTGCTGCGTGACCCGGGCAATGTCCCCCAACTTCAGCTGAGATCCCTGGTCGCTGGTTTTGACGACAATGTTCTTCAACTCTCGTACGTTGTCACCCAGAGTATCGAAGCGGACACTGATTGCTTCCTGCTCACCGGTTAATACCCCCGCCGCCTGGCTGATGCTCTGCTGTTCTATCAGCCGGGTAAGGTCGGAGATACTCAGGCCATATTGCTTCAGTGTCCGGTCGGAGATGCGAACTTCCAGCTCCTGATCGGAGAATCCGTCAATCGTAACCTGAGCGATAAGAGGGTTGCTCTTAAACCGCTGTTTAACCTGTTTGGCGTACTGATACAGATCTGCCGGGGACATATTGCCGGTAATCGCCACACTGGCGACACTGGCGATCCGATCCAGTTTGGTAACACTGGTCTGTTCTACTTTGTCCGGGAAATCATTAATGGCATTGACCTGCTGCTGAATATCTGTCGTCAGCAGATCAATATCTTCACCGGGTGCAATTTCAGCATTGCCAATCGCACTGTTTTCACGGGCATCGCAGGTAAATTCTTTGATTCCGCTGAGTTGGTCAACGGCATCTTCGAGCAGTGGACAGACTTCGCTGGCGACCTCACCGGGAGTGGCTCCGGGGTATGACACTTTTATTTCGATGTCTTTCGTCGGAGTCACCGGAAAGGTGTCTTTCTGTAGTTTAGGCACAGCAAACAGACCCAACAGAAGAATGGCGATCATCAGGACGTTAGCTACGGTTTTGTGCCGGATAAAGTAACTGATCATTGAGCCTCTCCTTGTTTGCCCGCTGGCGGATATCCGGTTACTTTATTCAGCCACGCCACCATCTTTTTATCTGGCTGGGGTTTGAGGCTCATCCCCTCGACAGCCGATGTCAGCTTGCTGAGTACGACAATATCACCCGGGTTAAGTCCGCCCCGAATGACGGCAACCTGATCCTGAATAAAATCAACTGCGACGGTACGTTTTTCCAGTCTTCCTTCGGGAGTGGCCAGATAAACCTGATCATCATGTAAGGCGCTGACCGGAACCAGCATTTGGTTTTTCAGTGCCGGGGCCTTCAGAGTTACCTGGACAAAGGTGTCACGGATAAGAGGAGGTCGTTTACCCGGAATAGCCTGAGCATAAGGTTTATCCACGGTGATAATAATATTCTGGCTTTGGGTCTGGGCATCAAGACGTCCGCCGGAGCGGCTGACTTTTCCCTGCCAGCGGATAATGTTTTCTCCGGCTTTGAGCTCGACGATGGCCTCAAGGCTGGTATGGGCAGAGTTATCGGCTGCACTGTTGCTGCTGACGGCCTGATGCAGAGGACGCATTTTCCCTATCGGAAACTGGGCGTTAATTTCGACAGCATTAATACTGTCCGCCTGTAGCAGCGAGGTGCCTTTGTTGACGTAATCGGCCAGTCCGGTGCGGGTTTCGGTGATCCGGCAGTCAAATGGCGCACGGATAGTCGTGAGTTTGAGATCCCGGTTAGCCAGATCGAGCCGGGTTTTCAGTACCTGCTGTTCAGCCTGGTTAATGGCGAGATTATTCTTCAGTGTCTGTAACTGCTGCTTACTGGTTAGCAGGCTTCTCTGACTTTTCTCTTTTTCGGTACTGGAAATATGTCCGGTTTTACTTAAACGGGTGACTCGTTGTACCTCTGCTTCCTGCAACCGGAAGTCTTGTTCCGCGATACGGATAGAAGCATTTATGGTGTCATCTTTCAGACGGGCAACCTGAAGCTCCGCTTCTAACTGAGCAATAGTGAGCTGGTAGGCTGAAGGATCCAGCTTTAGCAGCGGCTCATCCTGATGGACAATAGCGCCATTTTTAAATTGTTCGGATACCCAGATAACGCGACCGGCGAGCTCTGACTGAGCGTCCCATTCATGTTCCGGCATCGTATGACCATACCCTTTGGCTGTTGGCTGAATAAGCCGGGGGGCCATCTTCAGCACTCTGACCACCTTTTTATTTACTTTAGGTTCGGCTTTGGGGGGCTCGGCTTTCATGCCCGGGGCGAGGGCGAGAAGGATACCGCCTAACAGGAGTGGCGGAATGATCATGGCTCTCTGTTTCCAACTGAATGTCGTCATGTTGTTATGTCCTTATTGACGAAATAAGCCCATACGGTATGGGCTTATGATGAACGGCTATTGAACGTTACCTCCAACAGAGGCTCACTGTTGGTTTATCCGGCGGCTGTTTGTTTGATGTTCCTGAAACTCAGCCCGGCTGATAAAACCGTCGCCATCCGTATCCAGATCGGCAAAATTTCTTGCCTGAATACTGTTTCTCAGCATACGTTGTTCATTTTGCCGTTCCGTTATTCTCTCCTGCCGAAACGCCGCAAATTCTGACGGGGAGATCATGTCATCACCATTGCTGTCAATTTTTCCGAACTGTGGTGCCTGGGCATTTTGGTTTGCCTGGCGGCCTTGACCTCCGCCTTTACCGTAGCTATTCATTTCGCTGGCATTTGCTGAATTAGCCCCATTTCCGGAGCCATTATTTCCCGGTCCTTTTCCTGCAATAGAAGGCATGGATATGATGCTCAGGGTCATTAATGCGACGGTCGTGATGTGTTTGATGTTCATAGAGCGTGCTCCTTTTGGCTTCTCTATAAGCATAGCTCTGAAAGAGAATGGTAAAAGTCCTAATACTGTAAAGTTAAGTAAATGCTAATGTAGATAGTCTAACAGAAAAAAGCCTGGGAGAGCGGGGAGGTTCTCCCAATATATTGAACTACACTAACACTATTGCAGTAATAAAAATGGCAGTAGGAAGATACAATTCTGATTGACTCTGAGGAGTGCACGATGGAGACAAATACCGGAGTAATTATCCTGATTTTTGTTGTTCTGGCGTTGCTGCTTGGAGCATTAGTCAAGTCCCTGCCCAGAGTGTTTAAATCACCCTATAGTGTGATCCTGCTGGTGATTGGCCTGGTCATCGCCTCTGTCAGCCGAACCAGTTATGTGCAGCAGAGCTATCCGGAGTTTCGGCAGGCGATGCTCGTGCTGACTGATATCGATCCTCATCTGATCCTGCTGGTGTTTCTGCCGACTCTGATTTTTGAATCTGCTTTCGGTATGGAAACTCACCTGTTCCGGCGAATGTTTAGTCAGATTGCCATACTGGCCGTACCAGGTTTGTTGCTAGCTTCCGCGCTGACAGCCGCACTCGCCCATTATGCCTTCCCCTGGGGGTGGTCCTGGACGGTCTGTTTCCTGTTTGGGGCCCTGATAAGTGCAACGGATCCGGTCGCTGTTGTTGCGTTACTGAAAGAAGTCAGTTCGAGAAAGCGCCTGGAAACGCTGATAGAGGGAGAATCACTGCTGAATGATGGTACGGCCATTGTTCTGTTTACGCTGTTTTACGGTATGTTAACGCTGTCTGGCCATGCGGAGACCGGCATTATAAGCATTAGCGGTCAGTTCTTGCTGGTCGTCTTGCTGGGAATGGGTATCGGAGCCTTGGTTGGGGCGATCGTTCTATTCTGGTGTAGCCGCCTGTTTAACCGGCCACTGGTGGAGATTACCTTAACGATCATTGCCGCTTACATTACTTACTATGTGGCAGAGAACCTGTTTCACGTTTCCGGGGTGGTGGCTGTGGTGACTCTTGGTTTGATGTTGGCCGGGTTTGGCCGGACGCGCATCTCCCCCGAAGTTTCCGACTTTTTACACCATTTCTGGCATATGATGGCGCATATTGCCAATACCATTATCTTTGTTCTGGTCGGTATTATTATCGCTACCCGTATCCGGCTGGATGTCCTTGACTGGTGGCAGTCTCTGCTGATCTTATATTTAGGCATTCAGGTAATTCGGGCTCTCACCGTTATGGTGTTTATGCCGCTGTTAAGACGGATCGGGGTAGGGATTACCAGGGAAAAAGCGATCGTACTGGTATGGGGAGGACTTCGGGGTGCCGTATCTCTGGCGTTGGCTCTGATCGTGACTCAGCATCATGTCCTAGAGAAGGAGCTGGCTGACCAGATTCTGTTTCTCACCGCTGGGGTGGTTGCTCTGACCATCATTATTAATTCTACCTCAATGACCTGGGTGCTGGAAAAGCTCGGTCTGGATAAGCTTCCTCCGGCCAAACAGGCCAGTTTGAATAAAGCCAAATACAGTATTAAACAACATATGCTGGAAGAGTTGCCTCAGCTGAAGAAGAATGAATTTCTGCATCGGGCAAACTGGAGCGCGTTGAGTAAGCCGTTAGATGATGTTTTAGCTCCAGAACTGCCAGTAAAACCAGAGAAAGCGAGTGCCGAGGAGCTAAGAGTTGCTTTTTATCGTCGCTTGCTGGAAACGGAGCGGCAGTTTTACTGGTCACAATTTAAACAGGGAGCCTTAACCGGAGCTGCGACATCACAACTGGTCAATGCAGTAGAGCATGCGCTGGACGGCGAACCTGAACTTGCTCCGCGTCAGAGCTTATTCGAGTTCTGGAAAACGCCGGCTTATATTAAGTTTTTCAGCAATACTCCCGTTATCAATAAAATGGTGGTTAATCTCTCGTTTGAGCGGCTGGCGCTCAGCTATGATACGGCGCGTGGTTTTATACAGGCACAGGAAGAGGTGGCCCGTCATGTCGCTGCTTTGGCTCCTTGTGTGAAAGACAGCGAAGGGGCGCTTCAGGATATTGAAATAAACAAAAGTCAGACTCGCGCTCATATTGACGCCTTGCGGGAGTATTTTCCCGATCTGTCGTACAGTCTGGAGACTCACTCAGCACATCGTCTGATGCTCAACCTTGAGCGAGCCCACACACAGAAGCTGATTGATGAGGGAGTCGTGGATGACAGTGAAGCACAGAAAATGATTCAGGCTGTCGAATATAAATTATCCCACCTGAAGCAGCAGCCCCACCGAGTCAGTGCCAGAGAGATCACCCGGCAGATAAGGGATATGCAATGGGCTGAAAAGTTAAAAGATAAAACGGTGATGGCTCTGGGTAAAATTGCCCACAGGCAGATATTTCAGGAAGGGGAACTTATTTTCCGTCAGCACCAGCACGCCCACGCGATAGCGATAGTGCTGCATGGCAAAGTCGGTGTTATCAGCACGCATGATGAACAAACAGCGGAATATGGGACTATTGTAGGTTGCAGTGCCTTTCTGACCGACAGCTACCGAACCAGTGCGAAAGCCGTGACACCAACAGAACTGATTTGGCTGGATCTGCCCAATCTGAAAGCGATCGCCTCGAAGGATAAATATCTGGAGGAGCTGCTTGCGGATGAGCTGGAAAGAGAAGTTCATCAATAGGCATGATGACATATCGGCACGCTCTGGTGACCGGCAGCGGATACCGGCAAAAACCAAGATAAAGATCTCTTTTTCATATTTTAATTAAAAAAAATACTCGGTTTCCTTGAAATTCACTGTATTGTCCCCATTTCTTCATCAAAGTTGGTGACGCAGACGGATTTTTCGCTGTTTTTGGTTAACTTTTTGAGAGAATTCAGGCTACGACTCGACAGCCAAATAGCATATCGCTAAAATGGCGCGTCTATTTTTGTCCTGAGGCTAATGAGAGATACCTTTTCCCTTCTTAGTTACGGGTCAGGATATCGCTGATTAGCCCGGTGCGGGAAATGATTTTCGTGCCGATACCCGATTTGAAACGGTGCCCGAGGGCGCAACACAAGGATGCAGTCGCACGTAATGCTGTGCGGCTCATACGCTCAGTAACACTGAGACAGTTTTGAGGTTTATAAATAATGCAAGCTACTGTTGAAACTCTAGAGGGCCTAGCGCGCCGTCTGACCATTACTGTTCCTGCTGCAAACATTGAAGATGCAGTAACAGCTGAACTTCGCAACATCGCGAAAAATCGTCGTTTTGACGGTTTCCGTAAAGGTAAAGTGCCTTTGAAAATGGTTGCGCAGATGTACGGTAAATCAGTACGTCAAGATGTGATGGGTGAAGTAATGCAGCGTCACTTTATCGAAGCCATTGTAAAAGAAAAAATCAATCCGGCTGGCGCTCCTACTTTCGAACCAGTAGAAAATGAAGCAGGTAAAGACCTTGTATTTAACGCAAGTTTCGAAGTTTACCCTGAAATCGAACTGAAAGGTCTGGAAAACATCGTTGTTGAAAAACCAGCAACTGAAGTAAACGACTCTGATGTTGATGAGATGATCGACACTCTGCGTAAGCAGCAGGCTGAGTGGGTTGAAGTTGACGAAGCGGCTGAAGAAGGCAAGCGTGCAACTATCGACTTCACTGGCTCTATCGACGGTGAAGAGTTTGAAGGCGGTAAAGCAGAAAGCTTCCCTCTGGAAATGGGTGCAGGCCGCATGATCCCTGGTTTTGAAGATGGCATCGCTGGTAAAACTGCGGGCATGGAATTCGAAATCGATGTGACTTTCCCAGAAGATTACCACGCAGAAAACCTGAAAGGTAAAGCAGCTAAGTTCCTGATCAAATTGATCAAAGTTGAAGCTCGTGAGCTTCCTGAACTGACAGACGAGTTCGTTGCTAAGTTTGGTGTTGCTGAAGGCGGCGTTGACGCACTTAAAGCAGAAGTTCGTAAGAACATGGAACGTGAACTGAAACAAGCTGTTAAGAGCCGTATCAAAGAACAAGCGCTTGACGGTCTGGTTAAAGAAAACGAAATCGATGTTCCTGCAGCACTTATCGATCAGGAAATCGGTGCGCTTCGTCAGCAAGCTGCACAACGTTTCGGTGGCAACCCTGAAGCGGCAGAACAACTGCCACGTGAACTGTTCGAAGAACAAGCTAAGCGTCGCGTAATGGTTGGTCTTCTGCTGGGCGAAGTAATCTCTTCTGAAGAGCTGAAAGCTGACGATGAAAAAGTTAAAGAGCTGATCACTGAAATGGCGACTGCTTACGAAGATCCTACTGAAGTTGTTGCTTACTACGAGCAAAATGAGCAAATGATGCAAAACATGCGTAATGTTGCTCTGGAAGAGCAGGCGATTGATGCGATTCTGGCAAAAGCTCAGGTTTCAGATAAAGAAATCGGCTTCAATGAGCTGATGAATCAGCAGCAGCCAGCAGCTTAATCTTAATAAAACTATACAGAAAGTTTGACATTGTTTTTACTTTTCTGTTAACAATGGTCCGTGTGAGGTATTCATTCGGGCCATTTATTTTAGGGATATAAGAACATGAGCTACCAAAACAACGACGCGATGTCACCAATTATGAATGCGCTGGTACCAATGGTGGTAGAACAAACTTCCCGTGGAGAGCGCTCATACGATATCTATTCACGACTGCTGAAAGAACGCATTATCTTCCTGACCGGTCAGGTTGAAGATCAGATGGCAAACATTGTTGCCGCTCAATTGTTATTTCTTGAGTCTGAGAATCCGGACAAGGATATTTTCCTGTACATCAACTCTCCGGGCGGGAGTGTGACAGCCGGTATGTCTATCTACGATACGATGCAGTTTATTAAGCCGGACGTCAGTACCGTGTGTATGGGACAGGCATGTTCTATGGGTGCATTCCTGCTTGCCGGTGGTGCTCAGGGCAAACGTCATGTGCTGCCAAACTCAAGAGTGATGATTCACCAGCCATTGGGTGGTTTCCAGGGCCAGGCATCCGATATTCAGATCCATGCACAGGAAATTCTGAGTATCAAACAGAAATTGAATCAACTGCTGGCAGATCATACCGGTCAGCCACTGGAAGTGATTGAGCGTGATACCGACCGTGATAACTTCATGTCAGGTGAACAGGCAGTTGAATACGGGCTGGTTGATTCAGTGCTGACTCGTCGCGGGGAATAAATTCCCCGAGGCAATTTGGTTAGAATTGATATACACTGAATCATATAAGTAAAGGCTAAAGAGGTTAGCGAATGACAGATAAAGGCAAAGAGAGTAGTAGCGGTAAGCTGCTGTATTGCTCTTTCTGCGGTAAAAGCCAGCACGAAGTGCGTAAGCTGATTGCAGGCCCTTCAGTATACATCTGTGATGAATGTGTTGATCTCTGTAACGATATTATTCGTGAAGAGATCAAAGAGGCTATGCCAACGAAAGAGTCGGAAGCATTGCCGACTCCGCGAGAAATTCGCAATCATCTGGATGATTATGTTATCGGTCAGGAACACGCCAAAAAGGTTCTTGCGGTTGCCGTTTATAATCACTACAAACGTCTTCGTAATGGTGATGTTACCGCTGATGGCGTGGAGTTAGGCAAAAGTAATATTCTGCTTATTGGCCCGACAGGTAGTGGTAAAACGTTGCTGGCTGAAACTCTGGCGCGTTTTCTTGACGTACCATTTACCATGGCTGATGCAACGACGCTTACTGAAGCCGGTTATGTGGGTGAAGACGTAGAAAACATCATCCAGAAACTACTGCAGAAATGTGACTATGACGTAGCAAAAGCTGAGCGCGGTATTGTCTACATTGATGAAATTGACAAGATTTCCCGTAAGGCTGAAAACCCATCCATAACGCGTGATGTATCTGGTGAAGGTGTTCAGCAGGCATTGCTGAAATTGGTTGAAGGTACCATTGCTTCTGTTCCGCCTCAGGGTGGACGTAAGCATCCTCAACAGGAATTTCTTCAGGTAGATACCTCCAAGATCCTGTTTATCTGTGGTGGTGCATTTGCCGGACTGGATAAAGTCATCGAGCAACGAGTTGCAACCGGAACGGGAATCGGCTTTGGTGCGGAAGTGCGTTCAAAAGACGAAACCAAGACGGTTGGCGAATTGTTCACTCAGGTTGAACCTGAAGATCTGGTTAAATATGGTCTGATTCCTGAATTTATCGGTCGTCTGCCGGTAACTGCAACGCTTACTGAGTTGGATCAGGACGCTCTTATTCAGATTCTTTGTGAACCTAAGAACGCATTGACTAAGCAGTATTCGGCATTGTTTGATTTGGAAAACACTGAGCTGGAGTTCCGGGAAGACGCGCTGCGTGCCATCGCTAAAAAAGCCATGGAACGTAAAACTGGTGCTCGAGGCCTTCGCTCTATTCTGGAAGGTGTGCTGCTTGAAACGATGTACGAGCTGCCATCTTCAAACGATGTGAGCAAAGTGGTTATCGATGAATCGGTTATCAATGGAGAGTCTGAACCTCTGCTGATATATGATGGCGCTGATAATCAGGCCGCCGGGGCTGAGTAAGTCATTCTTATAAATTAATCGAAAAGGGGGTAAGAAATTACTCCCTTTTTTTGTCTTTATTTTGTTGAATCCCCTGAAATTGCCCCCATATAATTTTGATAAGAACAAGCGGATAGAGAGACATATATGAACTTGGAGCGTTCCGAGCGTATCGAGATTCCCGTATTGCCGTTGCGAGATGTGGTTGTATATCCACACATGGTAATTCCTTTGTTTGTTGGTCGAGAAAAGTCCATTCGTTGCCTTGAGTCAGCGATGGAAAGCAACAAACAAATCTTGTTAGTCGCCCAAAAAGAAGCTGACACTGATGAGCCGAAAATAGATGATCTTTTCTCTATTGGTACTGTTGCGACGATTCTGCAACTTCTGAAGCTGCCTGATGGCACAGTGAAAGTACTGGTAGAAGGACAACAGAGAGCGAAAATCCATAGCTTTAAAGAAGACGATTTCTTTGTTGCTGATGCGGAGTTTCTGACAACACCTCTGATGGACGAAAAAGAAGAAGAGGTGATTGTACGTAGTGCGATCAATCAGTTTGAAGGCTTTATCAAACTGAACAAGAAAATTCCACCAGAAGTACTGACTTCTCTGAATGGTATTGAAGAAGCCGCTCGTCTGGCGGACACCATTGCGGCACACATGCCACTTAAATTGCCGGAAAAACAACAGGTACTTGAAATTATTGACGTCAATGAGCGTCTTGAGTTCCTGATGGGGCAGATGGAGTCGGAAATCGACCTGCTGCAGGTGGAAAAACGCATCCGTGGACGCGTCAAGAAGCAGATGGAAAAATCCCAGCGTGAGTATTATCTGAATGAGCAGATGAAAGCCATTCAGAAAGAACTGGGAGAAATGGATGATGCTCCGGATGAATTTGAGACTCTGAAGAATAAAATCGAAGAGTCAAAAATGCCGAAGGAAGCCAAAGATAAAACTGAGCAGGAACTGAACAAGCTGAAGATGATGTCACCGATGTCTGCGGAAGCGACAGTGGTGCGCAGTTATATCGACTGGATGGTTAGTGTTCCTTGGGCTAAGCGCTCTAAGGTCAAGAAAAACCTGTCAAAAGCGGAAGAAATTCTAAATGAAGACCATTATGGTCTGGAACGGGTGAAAGAGCGTATTCTGGAATACCTTGCCGTGCAGAATCGGGTCAACAAGCTGAAAGGCCCTATCTTGTGTTTGGTCGGTCCTCCGGGTGTAGGTAAAACGTCTCTGGGGCGCTCTATTGCGGCGGCAACCGGACGTAAGTATACCCGTATGGCTTTGGGTGGGGTGCGTGATGAAGCGGAAATTCGCGGTCACCGCCGTACTTATATCGGTTCTTTACCGGGCAAGCTGATCCAGAAAATGTCCAAAGTCGGAGTGAGAAACCCACTGTTCCTGCTGGATGAGATCGACAAAATGTCATCGGATATGCGTGGTGACCCGTCATCAGCGCTGCTGGAAGTATTGGATCCGGAGCAGAATAACTCGTTCAACGATCATTATCTGGAAGTGGATTATGATTTGTCCGACGTTATGTTTGTGGCAACCTCAAACTCGATGAATATTCCGGGCCCGCTGCTGGATCGTATGGAAGTGATTCGCCTGTCCGGTTATACCGAAGACGAAAAGCTGAACATCGCTAAGCGCCACCTGGTTGGCAAACAACTGCAGCGTAATGGTCTGAAACCGCATGAAGTTGAGATCGAAGATTCAGCCATCATTGGTATTATCCGTTACTACACTCGTGAAGCGGGTGTGCGGAGTATGGAGCGTGAGATTTCCAAAATCTGTCGTAAGGCAGTGAAAAATATCCTGCTTGACTCAAATCTGAAACAGGTGGTCGTTAACATCGATAACCTTAAAG
Source organism: Vibrio albus (assembly GCF_003144035.1). GTDB lineage: Bacteria > Pseudomonadota > Gammaproteobacteria > Enterobacterales > Vibrionaceae > Vibrio > Vibrio albus. The sequence continues at coordinate 96,847 of NZ_QFWT01000002.1, read as the reverse complement.
ATTACCTGGGTGTTCGCCGCTTTGATTACGGTAAGGCTGATGAGCATAACCGTATCGGTCAGGTAACCGGTCTGGCATGGACTGAAGTGGGTGGCGATTTGCTTACCATTGAAACTGAAGCTATGCCGGGTAAAGGTAAGCTGACTCAGACCGGCTCTCTGGGTGATGTGATGCAGGAGTCCGTACAGGCAGCAATGACTGTGGTGCGTACTCGCGCAGCGAATCTGGGAATCAACGAAGATTTCTATGAAAAGCGTGATATTCATGTGCATGTACCGGAAGGGGCGACACCAAAAGACGGTCCGAGTGCCGGTATCGCAATGTGTACTGCTCTGGTTTCAAGCCTGACAGGAAACCCGGTTCGAGCTGATGTAGCGATGACGGGTGAGATCACCTTGCGTGGTGAAGTGCTGCCGATTGGCGGACTGAAAGAGAAACTGCTTGCTGCTCATCGCGGAGGCATCAAAACGGTACTGATTCCGAAGGAAAATGAGCGTGATCTGGAAGAGATTCCGGATAACGTCATTGCTGACCTGGTCGTGAAGCCAGTACAGTGGATTGACGAAGTGCTCAGTGTTGCGCTGGAGAATGATCCCTCTGGATTTACTTTTGAGTCAGAAAAATAGTGATGTAGAGCATAAATAACTAAAAGAATCACGCTGATAGGTTGAAAAACACTTGTCAGCGTTTTTTTAGGAAGCTAAGTTAACCAACTATGGCGGAAGCTAGGTATTTCAAGGCTTGCGCTTAATTTTACATCAAATGGAACGTAAGTTACCGACTAAAAAAATAACGGGTAACGTTAAGGGGAATTACAGTGAACAAAACACAATTAGTGGAAAAAATTGCAGAAAACGCAGATCTTTCAAAAGCGTCAGCAGGCCGCGCACTGGATGCATTTATCGATGCAGTGAGTGAAACTCTTCAGGCTGACGACCAGGTTGCGCTGGTAGGTTTCGGTACATTCAGCGTACGTACACGTGCGGCTCGCACCGGCCGTAATCCAAAAACAGGCGAAGAAATTCAAATTGCAGAAGCTAAAGTACCGGCTTTCAAAGCGGGTAAAGCTCTAAAAGACGCTTGTAACTAATTTGAACTTATTGTCGTTGCATCCCTCATAATATGGCGGGTGCAGACTCTTAATTATGCGCATCAGTATGATGCGCATTTCTTTTTCTGATATTATTCTGCACATTCAATTTCCTTGAGCGGTATTAGCTTCTATTTCCGGAGAAACGTTAGATTATGATGGATCGGCTGCGCGAAGGCGTAAACAGCCTCGCGGTTAAAATAATTCTTGGACTCATTATCCTCTCTTTTGTATTTGCCGGTGTGGGTAATTACATCATTGGTGGCAGCGGAAATGCGGCCGCGAAAGTAGGCAACACTGAAATTGGTCGTGGTGCGTTTGAGCAGGCATACCAGAGTGAACGTAATCGCATGCAGGCGCAGATGGGCGACTATTTTGCCAATCTTCTGGCTGATCCCGCTTATGTTCAGTCTTTCCGTAAGTCAGTTCTGGACCGTATGATTGATGAAGTGCTTCTGGAACAGTATGCCGACTCATTAGGGATGAGAATCAGCGATGAACAGATTCGGGCTGAAATCCTCAGTATGGCACCATTTCAGAATAATGGTGAATTTGATCAGGAGATTTATCAGTCCGCACTGCGCAGAGCCGGTTACTCCGTAGACAGCTTTGCTGAATATCTGCGCCGGGATATGACTCGTCGTCAGGTGCTGACTGCAATACAAGGCAGTGAGTTTGCTCTTGATAGCGAAGTTCAGGCGCAAAGCAGCCTGATTACTCAGACTCGTGATATTCAGACCATTACACTGATGCTGGATGATTTCGCGAAAAATGCGGAGCTGACGGATGAAGAGCTTCAGGCTTACTACAAAGCTAACCCGGATAATTATACTCGTCCGGAGCAGATAAAAGTGGCCTACCTTGAACTGTCAGCGGATGCCCTGAAAGAACAAATTAGTGTGTCTGACGAGGATGCAAAGAAGTATTACAACGAGCACCTGGACAGTTACTCAACTCAGGAACAGCGTCAACTTAGCCATATTATGGTTGAAGGTGATGATGAAGCGAAAGCGCAGACGATTCTTGATGAGTTGAATGCTGGCGCAGATTTCGCTGAACTGGCAAAAGAAAAGTCAGAAGACATTGGCAGTGCCGAACTCGGTGGTTCTTTGGGTTGGGTAGAAAAAGGCGTTATGGATCCTGCGTTTGAAGAAGCGGCCTTCGCTTTGGAAAATAAGGGTGATACCACGGGGTTGGTTAAATCTTCTTTTGGCTATCATATTATTCGCCTGGACGCTTTGAAAGCGGCAGAAGCAAAGCCGTTTGACCAGATTGCCGATGAAGTAAAATCAGAGATAGCAGAGCAGAAGGCTGTTGAGCGTTTTTATGAGCTGCAAACAAAACTGGAAACAGTGGCCTTTGAATATCCTAACTCACTGGATGATGCCGCTAAAGCCATAGACCAGCCGGTACAATCTACGGACTTTATCTCTCCATCGGAAGCGCCGGATATTCTAAGTTCAGCAGCGGTAATGCAGGCATTACAGTCCGCTGAAGTGAAAGAAGACGGCTTGAACTCTGAAGTCATCGAAGTGGCTCCGGAGCATGTTATCGTGGTTCGTGTCAATGACGTGCGTGATGAGACTGTTCTTCCGTTCGAAGATGTAAAGCAGCAGGTAATCGCTCAACTGTCTGAACAAAAGGGTGAACAGCAGGCTCAGGAACTGGCAACAACCGTGGTTGATGAACTGAAATCCGGTCATCAGGATGTTCTGGCTGAGCATAACCTGGCGTTCGGTGAAACGGAATCCGTTAACCGTGGTTCTGAATTCTCTGCAACGGTCTTTGCGATGCCTAAGCCGGAAGAAGGGCAGGTTGACTATGCTCAAACCAAAGACAGAGAGGGTAACATTGTGATTGTTGCATTGTCTGGTGTGAACGCAGAGGTCAACCCTCAGTACACTGATCAGATAAGCACTCAGATGGCGAACTCCGGGGCTCAGCAGGGTCTTAGTGCTCTGCTAAGCGGACTGCGGGCTCAGGCTGAAATTGAGTACTATGCTATCAGTACTCAGCCGTAAGTTTTTGCAATAGAAATAAAATACAACGGGCCGCTTATGCGGCCCGTTGTATTTTGAACTGCCGTAAAACGACATTATGTCAGTAACCGCTATAGTGACTCTTTCTACTCAAAAGGGAACTATTACATGAAGTATCTGAAACTATTTGTTATTACATTACTGGCCGGTTGTTTTTCTCTGTCTGCTCTGTCAGCGGAAGACACTGCAAAAGAAAAACCTGATACCCATGCAGGTATTGAAATCACCGTTAACATCAACACGGCTTCAGCAGAAGAACTATCAACATTGTTGGTCGGTATCGGGATAAAAAAGGCAGAAAGTATCGTGGAGTATCGCAGTGAGCATGGAGAGTTTAAAGCTGCGGAAGATTTACAAAAAGTAAAAGGTATCGGGGCAGCAACGGTAGAGAAAAACAAAGACAGAATTCTCTTATAGCTCTGCTCGTGCTCAAGAGAGCATGTACTGCCGGTTTATATCATTTTCGGTGCATTCCGGCAGCTCATCGTGGTTCTATTTTATTGCGTAAGTTGTATATTCTTGCGTAAGTTGTATATTCCCGCCAGGCAGCCACCAGCGATGCCTCCCGCTAAATGCGCTTCAATCGCGACTCTTGCTCCAATAAGGCTGGCGGTTTCTGGGGAGGCTCCGTACAGCTGTTCCCAGGCTATTTTCGCTACGACTCCCACGACTAACAACCAACTGGATTTTCTTCCGCTTAGGGCTTCACTCAAAGCGTAATAAGTAAATATTCCATGCAGGGCACCAGATAAGCCGACATATACCTGCATGGATGAAAGAAGAATAGCGGCTCCAACGAACAAAGAGGTGAAGAAGAGAGTGGTCAGGAAACTTTTCACTGTGGGTTGAAACAAATAGCCCATGACCCACAATGCTAACAGGTTCATACCCATATGCGGTAAGTTGGTGTGGGTGAAGTTCCCTGTTAAAATGCGCCACCATTGCCCTTGTCGAATTAATGCAGCATTCCATTCGGCTACTGTCTGGAGTGCCGGGATTTGCAGCATGGTAATGATTAAGCTGATCAGTAACAGAACAGAGTACAGGCGCATTGTATGTCTCAGAGTCATTCTACATCCCGGTATTGCCAGCACTGCGGCAAAGCAAAAAAAGCGTGTATTTGTCAGTGGATACAGCCAGTTGATACGGATGTAGAGCTTATCATTCTTCAGCACCCGACAGAAGTTAACCGCTCGAAGGGAACAGAGAAAATTCTGACTCTGTCGCTAAAAAACAGCCGCTGTCTGGTGGGGGAAAATTTTACACAACATGTGGAGCTGAACCAGTTACTGAAGGATAAGAATTACCGTTACCTGCTCCTCTATCCGAAAGAAGGGGCTCAGCCTCTGGAGCGGATATTAAAGGAACAGGCTTTTGAGGCAGATCATCGACCATGGCGGGTCATTCTGCTGGATGGAACCTGGAAGAAAGCCTTTAAAATGTATCAGCTGTCAGTCAATCTGCACGCTATTCCAGCGGTTACCTTACCAGAGTCATTACAGGGGAACTATCGTATTCGTAAGGCTCCGGGCGAAAATCATCTTTCTACTGCTGAAGCGGGTTATTATCTCCTTTCTGCGTTGGATAAAAGCGGAGATTTCACACCACTTATTGATGCGTTTGAACGGATGATTGATTTTCAGATAGCTCAGCTACCTGAAGGGGTGTATCAGAGTAATTATCTGGATTAACGTGCGGCAAACAGTTCCTGATGCAGCCGTTGTGCATAACCGTCTGTCATGGCTGCGATATAATCACAGATAACCCGCATACCACTTTCTTCGTGAGAGCTTACCGTTTGCCATTTTTTCCGTGTGGTTTCCGGTAATAGCCGCTCAGGGTCGGCGCTCAGTGCCTCAAACAGATCCATGATTATCTGCTGGCCTTTATATTCAAACCGCTGAACTTTGGGTATCTGGATAACGTAATCATTGACAAAGCGTTTAAATATTTCCAATGCATCACTAAGGTGGGTATCTAAAACGGCGTTATACGCAAGCAAGTCATTGTGAAATACCGCATCTTGTACTTTATTGATTGTGACGTTCGTCAGCAGAGTATTTACAATGCCACCGATGGCGTCTTTTCGCAGATAGTGTTCACCGGAAAATAGCATCTGACTGATTTTTGCAATGTTTTCTTCGAACCAGGGATCACCGCAGTCTGCCAGATTTTTGGCAGCAGACTCTTGCCATTGGTGTCGGTTAATAAGCCCGAGAACGATGGCATCTTCAAGATCGTGTACACCATAAGCAATATCATCAGCCAGCTCCATAATGGAACAGTCTAAAGACTTATAGCGGGTTTTTTTATGTTCACCTGGCGCGATATTATCGTCACGCATCGTGGATAATTTGGTCCGGTCTGTTTTGGTAAGCGGAGAGAATACCCAGGCCAGCTCTTCACTGTCGCAATCGTAGATGCCTTTAGCAGGAACCCACTCTTTGGCTTTCATTTGCCGCTGATGAACCACTGATGGCGGCTGTTGTTTGCGCTGGGTCTGACTGAGCAGTGCTGGGTATTTAAGCAGCCCCAGCAACGTTCGCCGTGACAGGTTCATTCCGTTGGTTTTGGTGTAAGGCTCCAGTCGGGTAACGATACGGAAGGTTTGGGCATTTCCCTCAAAACCACCGTAGTCACGCATGACATAATTGAGCGCGGTTTCTCCGCCATGCCCATAGGGCGGATGACCGATATCATGAGCCAGACAGAGGGCTTCTATCAGGCTCATACTGGGCAATAAAGGCGTGAATTCTGGTTGCTTTCTTTTCAGTTGCTCAAGAATCCCGGAACCGATCTGGGCCGCCTCCAGAGAGTGAGTGAGCCGGGTACGGTGAAAATCATTCACACCGGTACCGTGTATCTGGGTTTTGGCCTGCAGGCGGCGAAAAGCAGCAGAGTGGAGTATCCGGGCCCGATCCCGCTGGTAAGGGTCACGATGATCCTGACGTCTTAATTTATGCTCGTTATTAATTCGCTGTTGCCAGAGTTCTTGCTGGTGTGTATCCATTTCTGCTCCAACTCGCTATTTTCCCTATCTTTCTTTACGTTACGCTGATTAATTCGTCTCGTCCATAAGTCAATTTTTTCTATGGCTTTTTCTTCAATAGTTGTCTCGATTTCCCAATATTCGTTCGGGCCACCTTTGTCTGCTGTCTGAAATAAATGATTCAGGCCATGCATGGTATGAACTTCGGAGTCCTGGTGAGTCAGCAATTTTCGTACGGGTTCTTCATTGATCGATGCAGAAACCAGCAAGTCTTTTGAGCCATATAAACTCAATACAGGGCCGTTATAACTTTTCAACAGAACTGTGTCATCAAGGCGAACCTCTTCGAACCACCAGTTGGTCGCAAAGTGGTCGATAAATTTCTGTATTTTATCATCTTCGGTAACGCCTGAATTAACGGCATATTCTCGTAACCTTAACTTCGCATCATTTATATTTTCAGCAGCTTTAAGTATATCCATAGTAGCCGCTAACTCCTGTGTGATTCTTTCTATTGTAGACGGATCAACACTTTGTGCTGAGAGGATTTTCTGATTCTGCCTGACCAAAAATTCTTTTGATGTTTCAACATCTAATCCCGCTAAGCTCACGATATAATCTGGTCGTTCATGAGCCTCGGCCATCAGAGCCTTGACCCCGCCTTGCGAATGTCCTAAAAAACCACTTGAGGAAAGTTTGATTCCTGAGTCTTTTCTTAACCACTGCAGAGCCGCTGCAGCATCAGAGGCAAAATCACGATCTGAAGCAGTGGTGTAATCACCAGAGCTTTCACCCACTCCACGGTTATCATAGCGTAACACTGCATATCCGTGCTTGGTTAATAAATCAGAAATGACTAAGAAGTACTTATGACCCGTGATGTGATAATTTTTGTCTGCCGGAGGAGCACCATCTTCATGACCAGATATCAACACAAATGCTGGAAAATGACTTCCCGAGCGGGGATAGGTTAGCTCACCAGAAAGTTGGGTTCCGTCTCTCGGGTTAGTGAACTCTACAGGTTTTGTTATGTATGGCCGCTCTTTAGGCTCCTGGGGGTGAGGCGTCAGACTAAAAAGGAGTTCATCAAAAGAGCCAGAGCAAGCGGTAAGTAGGCCTGCAAGAAGAATGAGTGGTATTTTTTTATAAGCAAAGGACATGGTGACCTACTGATGTTATTCGCTTTTTCATTACCACGAAAATAAAAAAACCATTAGACAATCAGTCAGAACATAGAGCACCCGTCAACTTAAGAAAGGCTGTCACAATAGGATCAATCGTATTCGCGCGGGAAAGAATTAGCTTCATTTTTAGAAATGAGAGTAGTATTACCAAAAATGAAGCTAACAACGTGTCCCAATTTGCTGTTTGTGGTTAATTCCTAGGGCTCACCCTAGAGTCAGAAGGTATGGCACGCATGAATGCGTGCTGGCTTGCTTTTCTTTATAGGGAGTTAGCCAGAAATTTTATCAAATGTTGTTGTACAGCTATCACAAAAAACATCCATAAAATCTTTTACCTCCGGCATAGTTTCCATAAGTTTCTCTATTCTGGGGGAGAGGCCTTCGGCAACGTGTATGAATTCATCATTACTGAATCTTAATTCATTCAATGCCTTAATGTAGGCAGATAGGATATCTGCTGCTTTAACTATGGCCTTATATTCAGCATCGACATTTTTTTGAACCAGTAGGCCTGCGAACTCATCCCGCAAATCTTCTGGTAAGGTTTCCAGGCACTCCTGTTCAGCAATATCTTCAAGTTTTTTAAATGCAGCTGTAAATTCCGGACTGTGGTACTTTGTTTTTGAATTGATATCCTGAAGCTTAGTTTCTGAAATTTCATGATAAATGGCCACGACGGCAGCCCTTTCAGGACTCAGATTTCCTCCATAGCGTTTGTTTTTAATTACGGTAAGCAGGTGAGCAATGACAGACACCTGGTGGGAATGTTCTGAGACGTTTTCTTCCTGAAAACAATGCATCAAGGCCCAGCGCTTAATAAGAGGCATACGCGTTACCCATGCCATAAATGTGCTTTGTTTCTTTCTCACATGATTATCCTTTTAATCATACTTCGTCAACACGCCCTAATCACAGGAGTGAATCGTTGGCTATAGTCACTCATTGATTATAGCTGAATAGAAAAACGGCCCCTCAGAGAGGAGCCGTTATCATGTTGTTTTATTGACGGTATGTTGAAAGGAAACGTTCAAACCGTCCGATAGCGATTTCCAGATCCTCGACATGAGGCAGGGTAACAATACGGAAGTGATCCGGTTTCGGCCAGTTAAAGCCGGTTCCCTGTACCAGCAGGACTTTTTCCTGAATCAGAAAATCGAGGATCAACTTCTGGTCATCTGTAATGTTATACATTTTAGTGTCGATTTTCGGGAACAGATACATCGCGCCTTTTGGCTTAATGCAACTGACCCCCGGGATCTGGTTAATCAATTCCCAGGCTTTATCCCGCTGCTCAAGCAAACGACCACCCGGCAGGATCAGTTCATTAATGCTCTGATAGCCCCCCAGAGCTGTCTGAATGGCGTGCTGCATGGGCACATTGGCACACAGACGCATAGAGGCCAGCATATCCAGCCCGGAGATGTATGCCTGAGCATGCTGTTTCGGTCCGGTCAGGAACATCCACCCGGCACGAAAGCCGCAGACACGGTAGGCTTTTGACAAGCCATTGAACGTGACAATCAGTACATCATCAGCTAGTGTCGCGATAGACGTATGAGTGGCCCCGTCGTACAGGATTTTATCGTAGATTTCGTCAGCGAAGATGATCAGCTTATGCTTGCGGGCAATTTCCAGTACTTCCAGAAGAAAATCACGGCTATAAACCGCCCCGGTTGGGTTGTTCGGGTTGATCAGTACAATACCCCGGGTCTTTGACGTGATTTTGCTTTTGATATCATCCAGTGCCGGTAACCAGTCAGACTCTTCGTCACAAAGGTAGTGCACGGCTTTACCGCCAGACAGAGAGACGGCTGCGGTCCATAGCGGATAGTCAGGTGCCGGAACCAGCATTTCATCACCGTTATTCAGCAGGGCTTGCATGGCCATGACGATCAGTTCAGAAGCGCCGTTGCCGATATAGACATCTTCTACATCCAGAGAGCGCAGGCCTCTTTTCTGATAATGCTGAACGACAGCTTTGCGGGCTGAATACAGTCCTTTTGAATCCGCATATCCCTGAGAAGTCGGCAGGTTACGGATTACATCAACCAGGATTTCATCCGGGGCATCAAAACCAAACGGGGCGGGATTTCCGATATTGAGCTTTAGTATTTTGTGCCCCTCTTCTTCCATGCGTTTAGCATGTTTGAGCACTGGCCCCCGAATGTCGTAGCAGACATTATCGAGTTTTTTTGACATCTCGATGTTTTGCATTGTTTTGCTTCCTGATTTTCCTCATTTCTTATATTAAAGTACACCAAATCAGAGCCTGAAAGTATAAAAATCTGACTTTAATTGGTTGGTCTTTAGACGTTTAATGCCGGAATAGCATTAAATGAGAGAGCTGAACTTGATTTGCATTCTACCACGCCATAGAGTAGCCGAATGGTTAAAATAGGTTGAAGAGGTTGATTTGTTTCACTTACGTCAAGTTGTTACAGAGCTCATTACGCAGATAAAGGCTGCCGGAGATTCTGATGTACGTGTTACACAGCCTGTTCCCACAGAGCTTAACCCCGGGCTGATTGACTGGCTGAACGCGCAACCTCTGTTCCCCAAATTTTACTGGCAGGCCAGAAATGGCGAGGAAGAGGTCGCAGCGTTAGGCCAACTCTGCACTTTCTCCGATCCGGCCCAGGCTTACCCACTGTTAAAAGAAGATCAGCGGGTCTGGGGAGGACGTACCTTTGACGGTGGCACAGAAAAAAATCCGAATAGCCCGTCCTCGTTGTTCTTTCTGCCGCAGTTGGAATTGTCCCGCCGTGAACAGGACTGGAGTCTTGCGGTGAATCTTGATTCAGACAGAGAGAGAACCATCAAGACACTACAGTCACTTCTTTCTGTTTATCCGCCACTGGCACCGGTTACCAGTTGTGTTGAGTCTGTTACGCATTCTCCGGATTTTTCTGGATGGCAGACCCTGATTCATGACTCGTTACAACGAATTGAAAGTAACGAATTCAAAAAGGTCGTTCTGGCGCGACAAAGTACGGTGGCGACTGACCATCCGGTTTCTGCTTTTCAACTGATAAAATCCAGCCTGAAAAAGAACAGTAACAGCTTCCACTTTTTACTGGCTCGTGACAGTAATGATTGTTTTCTTGGCTCAACACCAGAGCGTTTGTATCTGAGGGACGGTCTTAATTTAGAAACGGAAGCGCTGGCAGGTACCATAGGGCGAGGAGACAATGAGCTGCAGGATCAACAGTTGGCTGACTGGCTGGTCCACGACGCCAAAAATCTGGCTGAAAATCAGTATGTGGTCGATGATATCGTCGAATGCCTTTCTCCCCATTCAGAATCCATTCAGGTGCAGCCTCAGGCGCATTTAATCTGCTTACGTCAGGTTCAGCATCTGAAACGCAAGATTTACGCGAGCCTTTCGCCGGGGGTCAACGGAGTCCATCTGCTGGGAGCTTTGCAACCCACCGCGGCAGTCGCCGGCTTACCTCGTGAGGAGGCGCTTCAGTATATTCTGTCAAATGAGCCTTTTTGTCGTGGCTGGTATGCCGGCTCTATGGGGTATATCAGTCACCAGAAAGCGGAGTTTTGTGTCGCCATTCGTAGTGCTTCAATGATGGGTAATCAGATTAATCTGTATGCCGGGGCGGGTATCCTTCCCGGATCCGATGCTGAGTTTGAATGGCAGGAACTGGACCGGAAAATGTCGACACTACTGAGTTTGTTTAATACACCTGAGTTACCAGAACCGGAAGAGGTCACTGATCATGAGTAAACGTGCTCAGGAACAGGCTCTGCTTAATCGCCTGTGGAGCCAACTGATTCTCGAAGAGTTGGTGCGTTTTGGTGTTACGCAGGTTTGTATTGCTCCGGGGTCCCGTTCCACGCCTCTGACCCTTGAAGCGGAGATGCATTCTGCCCTGACGATTCATACCCATTTTGATGAACGGGGATTAGGCTTTTTGGCTCTGGGGATGGCGAAGGCAGGGAAAGCACCCGTTGCGATCGTAGTAACATCGGGAACGGCCGTCGCTAACCTGCTTCCGGCCATTGCTGAAGCGAAGCTGACCGGAGAGAAGCTGGTTGTGCTGACGGCCGACCGTCCTCCGGAATTAATTAACTGCGGGGCAAATCAGGCGATTGAGCAGCCGGGTATCTTTTCTTCTCATGTGACGTCGTCACTCAATCTGCCTTGTCCGGAATTGTCGGTATCGCCGGGCTGGCTGCTGACCTCGTTGGATCAGGTGTTGTACGCGCAAAAACAGTCCGGGAGTGCGGTTCATATCAATTGCCCGTTTCCTGAGCCCCTATACACCAACCAGAATAAAGAGGAGCTGGCCCGTTACCTGACGCCTGTTCATAAGTGGCTGGAAGAGCAGTCGCCATATACTCACCAACTTATCAGTCCGGTGATGGATAAGGTCGCTCTGCCTGATGAGTTTATTGATAAAAAAACCATTGTGATCGCCGGGAAGCTTGAGCTGCATGAGGCGCAGGCCGTAAAGGCGTTTGCACATGCCATGGGCTTCCCTTTGCTGTGTGACCCTCAAGCGGGGATCAGCAGCGACTGGGCACACTATGACCTCTGGCTTCAGGCCGATCAATTTCGGGACGCACTGGCAGAAGGTGATCTCATTATCCAGTTTGGTGCCAGGATAGTATCTAAGCGACTGAACGCATTTATTCGTCAGCAATGTGAAAATGGAGAGTGTGGTTACTGGCTGATTTCACTAGAAAACCGACGGCTGAACCCGGACCATCTGCCACAGATTCATATGGTATCGGAAGTGACCTCATGGCTCCGGCAGCAGAATCATCAGGGAAAGCGTGGCAACTATTCCGGATGGGCGGATACACTCAAAACGGTTTCCAAACAGGTTCAGTATTTGCAACAGCAGGAAGCGGCGCTAACCGAGCTGAATCTGGCAGGCTGCCTTGCTGGGATTGTCGGGGAGCATGATCTGTTTATCGGTAATAGCCTGATTGTGCGGCTGGTGGATATGGTTTCCTCGTTACGAGGAAATAGGGTATTTACTAACCGAGGGGCATCGGGAATTGATGGCCTGATCGCCACCGCCGCCGGTGCTCAGCGTATCACACGGTCACCGCTGCTGGTACTGGTCGGTGATACGTCACTCTTGTATGACATTAACTCTCTCGCTTTGCTGAGCAAGGTCAGTGAGCCGGTTGTGGTGCTGGTGACAAATAACGATGGTGGTGCGATATTCGACCTGCTGCCGGTTCCGGAGGAACAAAAGCAAAGGCTGTATCAGATGCCGCATGGCTTTACCTTTGAGTTTGCCGCCAGACAATTTGGCCTGGAGTATGTGCTTCCTGATTCATTAGCGGCGCTTCAGTCGCAGGTGACAGAGCATCTGGCTGGTGGTACCGGTGCGTTGGTGGTTGAAGTTATGACCCCGCCTTCTCAGGCGGCTGAAGAGATAAAACAGCGGGTACAACAGATCCATGCTCTGCGCTAATTATACGTCGGCCACCTCTGTCGAAAACGGGAAAGCAGAGACTCTGATTTTTCTGCATGGCCTGCTGGGTGATGGCAGTGACTGGAATGACGTTGTTTCTGAGCTGACAGATTACAATATTCTTACCATTGATTTACCGGGGCATGGTGGAAGCCGGGCGGTATCCTGTGACGGATTTGAGCATTGCTGCGCCCTTATTCAGGATGCGATTCGACACGGGTTACCAGAAAAAAAAGGGTTACCAGAGGAAAAACCGCAACAGCCGCTTTTCCTTATTGGTTATTCGCTCGGTGCCAGAATCATGATGTATGGCCTTACCCACAATGGATTTAGTCAACTGAATATCGGTGGGGGCGTTATAGAAGGCGGCAACTTTGGCCTTGATTCGGAGCAGGAAAAGCAGACCCGGTTTATCAATGATCAGGCATGGGCCCGGCGTTTTCAGCAAGAGTCCATTGAGCAAGTTTTGTTCGCCTGGTACGGTCAGCCGGTATTTTCCTCACTAAACCCTGAGCAAAAACAACATATGGTGCAAAAACGCAGTCATAATCAGGGGAAAGCGGTGGCTGATATGTTGCTGGCGACGTCACTGGCCAAACAGCCATACCTGTTGAATCAGCTCAGGCAGTGCGACATACCTGTACATTACCTTTGTGGTACTCAGGACAAGAAATTTTCCGAATTAGCGAAGCAAAGTGGATTATCTTTTACGTGCGTCGAGAACGCCGGACATAACGCTCATAGCGATCAGCCACGCCACTATGCGACGCTGATTCGAACCATAGTAACTCAGATACAAACAAAACAACTGGAATAAACCATGGCAAGAACCGTTGGAATTACTGAAGAAGAATTGTATGCACCGGTAAACTGGAGTGACTGTAGCTCCGGTTACGAAGATATTCATTACCACAAATCTGAAGATGGAATCGCGAAGATCACCATCGCCCGCCCCCAGGTGCGCAATGCGTTCCGCCCCCAGACCGTTAATGAGATGCTGAAAGCACTGGCCGATGCTCGTTATGACGAGAAAGTCGGTGTGATTATTCTGACCGGGCTGGGTGAAGATGCCTTCTGTTCCGGTGGTGATCAAAAGATCCGTGGCGACTACGGTGGCTATCGGGATGATGAAGGCACCCACCATCTGAATGTTCTGGACTTCCAGCGTCAGATCCGTACCTGTCCAAAACCCGTGATTGCTTCTGTTGCCGGTTATGCGGTGGGTGGCGGTCATGTACTGCATATGATGTGTGACCTGACCATTGCGGCTGAGAATGCGCAGTTCGGTCAGACCGGGCCCAAAGTAGGCTCGTTTGATGGTGGCTGGGGCGCATCTTATATGGCTCGTATCGTTGGTCAGAAGAAAGCCCGTGAAATCTGGTTCTTATGCCGCTTCTACGATGCTCAGGAAGCGCTGGATATGGGGCTGGTGAATACGGTTGTACCGGTTAAAGATCTGGAAAAAGAGACCATTCGCTGGAGTCGTGAAGTGCTGCAGCATAGCCCGATGGCTCTGCGCTGTCTGAAAGCTGCGTTAAATGCTGACTGTGACGGTCAGGCCGGTCTGCAGGAACTGGCGGGTAACGCCACCATGTTGTTCTATATGACGGAAGAAGGTCAGGAAGGCCGTAACTCATTCAACGAAAAACGTCGTCCGGACTTTTCTAAGTTTCCGAGGAATCCATAAAGAATAAGAATACAGAGCGGCCGCTAGCGTCCTTAAGATTACAGAAGTTCAACTGGTTTTGCTTTTTTGTATTCTCAAAGCGAAGCGCTCTGTATTCGGTGTTACTTCAGAACATACCCTACAAAATAAAAATCAAGAGAAATATTACCATGCGTCAAGCAAAACTATACCGTTACCGACTCCCCATGGATAGCGGCTTTGTCTTACGTGACAATAAACTTACTGAACGTGAAGGATGGATTGTTGAGCTAACTCAGGATGGCCAGACCGGCTATGGTGAAATCGCGCCGTTACCTGGTTTTAGCGTTGAAACCGCCGAGGAGGCAGGGCTACAGGCTCAGCTCCAACTGGAGTTGTGGGTGAAAGGAACGGAATTTACCTACGATGAACAATACCCTTCGGTTGCCTTTGCTCTGTCTATGGCGGTTTGTGAGCTCAAAGGTGAGTTACCTCAAGAAGGGAATTACTTTGCCGCGCCGCTCTGTACCGGTGATCCGGATGGTATGATGCCATTACTGAATATGATCCCGAGTGAGCGTAAAGTTGCTAAAGTTAAGGTAGGGATGTACGAGCCTATCCGAGATGGCATGATCGTCAACCTGTTTCTGGAAAGTATGCCGGAACTCATGTTACGACTGGATTCCAACCGAAGCTGGACTGCTGAGCAGGCGAGTAAATTTGCCAGTTATATTAACCCGTCATTCCGTCACCGGATAGAATACCTGGAAGAGCCGTGTAAAGAACCGGGCAAGAGCTTTTCATTTGCTATTGAGACTGGTATTGCCATCGCCTGGGATGAAACCTTACAGCAGGCTGTCAGGGAACCAGGTTTTGACCTGACAGAGTTAACCGGGGCAAAAGTGATTGTTATCAAGCCCACATTGATTGGTTCGGTACCGCGTTGTATCTCCCTGATTGAGCAGGCGAACCGGCAGGGTATGGGCGTCGTGATCAGTTCTTCTATTGAATCCAGTCTGGCACTCAATCAACTGGCGCGGCTGGCCAAATGGCAGACACCGGATCAGGTTCCGGGGCTGGATACCATGCGTTTTTATCAGGCTCAGCTGGAAGTTACGTGGCCAGGGTGTGAACTTCCGGTGCAGTCATTGGCAGATCAGGAGCTGGTCTGGAGTAGTCATTAGATTAACGGGCAGGCAGGTGTGATGGATTATTCTTTGTATCGTCTAGTGAAAAAATGGGCTTCGGACAGGCCTGAGGACATTGCACTCAGCAGTGTTGGTTCCAGCATCTCATGGGCGCAACTGGACGATGCTGTGCATAATATGAGTCAGTGCCTGCGTGAACAGGACATAAGCCGCGGCGATGTGATTGCCGCAGTATCGAAAAATTCCGTAGAACTCTTACTCTTGTATCTTGCCTGTCTGAATATCGGGGCATTATGTGCTTTGCTGGCACCTCAGCCTTTTACCCGCCTGGAGGCTAAGCTGAAGGTCTTAGGTACAGACAAAGTATGGCTGGGTAAGGGACATGGGAAGGTACTGGAGAATATGACCTCGCAGCAGAAATCGGTGTTCTCCAGTTTGTGTTCGGTTGATCTTTCTACCTCTTTTTTCCGTCATATTGACTGGGGAGAGGAGTATCAGGACCATCCTCTGGATCTGGCCAGCATCGTGTTTACCTCTGGATCAACTGCAGAACCTAAGGCTGTTGCTCACAGCGCGGCCCAGCATATTGCTTCTGCGGACGGGTTGTTACAGAAACTGCGCTTTACCCAAACGGATAGCTGGCTGTTAAGTTTACCCATGTACCATGTATCAGGACTGGCGATTGTCTGGCGCTGGCTGTTCACTGGAGCAAAGCTGATCATTGGTGAAGGGAAAGATTTGCAGGCGGATCTGCAGGGAGCCACACATGCCTCTCTCGTTCCGACTCAGTTGCAGCGGTTGCTTGAAAAAGGGGTGAAACTGCCTCTGACTCATGTCCTGCTGGGCGGAGCGCGTATTCCCGTCAGCCTCGCTCAGGAAGCCCGCCAGCAGGGTATTGAAACCTGGCTGGGTTATGGCATGACAGAGTCAGCCTCAACAGTGACGGCTAAACAGGTAGATGGCAAAGAAGGTGTTGGGGATATTCTGCCCAACCGTGATTTGAAAGTTGATGGTAAGTATATCTATATTGGCGGCAAGACACTGGCATCGGGCTATTATAAGCAGGGTAAGCTGACACCACTGACCCAGAACGGCTGGTTTAATACCCGGGATTTGGGAGACTGGCAGGATGGTGAGCTCAAAATTCTGGGGCGGGAAGATAACCTTTTTGTGTCCGGTGGAGAGAATATCCACTGTGAGTCGATAGAAAGGGTACTTAACGAGTTATCTGACATTCGTTATTCCGTCGTGATCCCTGTCGCTGACAGTGAGTTTGGTGCTCGTCCGGTAGCGGTACTGGCCTGTGAAAGAATGCCAGAGAAGCTGTATCTGGAAAATCATCTGGCCGGTAAGCTGGAAAAATATAAATGGCCGATTGCTTATTACCTGATGCCAGATGAACTGATGGCAAGTGAGGGGATTAAGGCCCCCCGGCAGGCGGTTAACCAGTGGTTTTTTGATAACCATCGCTATTTCAGCCGGGTTAAGGCCTGAACGCTTAACGAAAGTCGCCCCTGAGCCGGGCGACTTTTTTCTGCATAATGTCTGCGGTAGCCTGTTTCGGGTCAACTGGAGCACCCGCTTCAATCTCTAATTTAGACCAGAAACGTTCGGGGAGTCCTTTGCAGGCGCGTCCCTTATAACGGCTGAAATAGCTGCCCCATAATCCTTTCAGGGCCATAGGAATGACAGGTACAGGGGAGCGCCGCAGGATAATATCCATACCACGCATAAATTCGTTCATCTCACCATCAGAGGTTAAGCGTCCTTCCGGGAAAATGCAGACAAGGTGTCCGTCATGCAGGGCCTGTTCCACTTCTGTAAAGGCTCGCCGTATCGAACGGTTGTTGTCCTGCGCAATTGGTATTACCCCGGCTCGTTTCAGGAAACGGCGCAGAGGCGGCAGGTTTGCATACTCTTCTTCCATCACAAAACGGATCAGTCTAGGGCACACCGCGCTCAGAAGAAGCGCATCCATATAGCTGACATGGTTACACACGATAAGCGCTCCTCCTTCTTCAGGGAGGTGATGCAGGTTTTTGTGCGTCACCCGGTACATAGTATGAGTGAGAAACCAGACCAGAAAACGGGTGACAAATATGGGGGCCTGAAAAAACAGATAGACAGCCATGATCAGATTCAGCACAGCAAGTAGTACAAACAGCTCGGGAATCGACATCTTTAGAACAGAAAGAGTGACGATACCAAGCAGCGCACTGCCGACCATAAATAACGCATTGTAAATATTATTGGCTGCGATTACCTGTGAGCGTTCCGTCGCCTTCGCTCTTTGCTGAAGGAGCGTGTAGAGAGGGACAATAAATACGCCTCCTGAAGCCCCGAGTAAGAGCAGGCTGGCGAATACCGGCCAAAGAGAAGGAAAGACAATGAACTGGGTAAACGTGGTGAACTCTGGCAGTTGTTCCGGTATGGATAATGGCATCAGTGCACCGAAAATGGTGATAAAAAAACTGCCGATGGGTACCAGGCCATATTCGATTCTGTGGTTGGATAGTTTGGCGCACAACAGGGAGCCAAGGGCGATACCGATAGAAAATAGCGCCAATAAGAAAGAGACGGCACTCTCGCTTCCGTTCAGGTGAAGGTGAGTAAAGTTAGGGAACTGCGTAAGATAACAGGCTCCCAGAAACCAGAACCAGCTGATGGCCATAATTGCCTGCTGAATGATCCTGTCACTTCTGGCGATGGACAGCGTATGTCTGGTATGCCGTATTGGCCTCCAGCGAACGCTGGCTTTGGGATCAGCAGCCGGTGTCAGAGGAATATAGCGGCTGGCCAGGTAGCCGGTAAGGGCAAACAGTACGACGGCTGCGGCTGCTATGGTGACCGAATGTTCGTGCGAGGCGATAATTCCGGCCCCGATGGTACCAAGTAAAATCGCCAGGAAAGTCCCGGTTTCGACCAGTGCATTACCGGACACCAGCTCACGTTGGTTGAGGTGCTGTGGCAGCAAAGCGTATTTGACCGGGCCAAAGAAGGCTGACTGGGTGCCCATCAGAAACAGTAGCAACAACAGGGTCAGGTAGCTATGGGTGAGAAACCCGATAGCCCCAAGTATCATGATACCGATTTCTGCCTGTTTGACCCGGCGGATAAACCAGTCTTTATCATATTTATCGGCCAGAGCTCCGGCAGTCGCTGAAAACAGGAAAAACGGCAGAATAAACAACCCGGCAGCCAGGTTGATAAACAGATTAGAAGACACAGGAAGCGTATCGGTGGCCGCGAACGCAACAAACAGCAGTAGGATATTTTTAAAGATATTGTCGTTAAATGCCCCGAAGAACTGGGTGATAAAATAGGGCAGAAAACGTCGCTGGGTGAGTAGAGAAGCTTCAGTAGACATAATGACTGTACCCGAATGAGATGAGAGCCCGCATTATTATTGCCAGGTTTCCAGGTAGTTGTCCAAGAGGTTAGCGATCAACTGCCGGCCATCGACAGGCGTGGAGGCATAAAACATATCATCAACACTCAACAGGGTTATCCCATGTACACCAGCCCACAGTACCCGGCTGGCTTCCAGGCGCTCCTGCTCTGAGCGTAATGGTGCCAGTTGTTCTAATATGTTTTCCAGCATGCTGGTCATTTGGCTAATGCGTTCAGTTTGCCACTCAGGCAGAGACTCCCCGTTCATACTGTGTTGAAAAATTAACTGCCATCGGTAAAGGTTCTGCTTGGCAAAGTCATGATAACACCAGGCTAGTTCATACAAAGCCTGTTTCGGTGTCTGTACCGGTTCTAACGCGGTGACAGATTCTGCCTGTAGCTCATCAACGGTCTGAGCAACGACACGTAACAATAGTAGGTTGTAGCTGCCGAATATGTTCACCAGCGTACTGGGTACATAACCAATCATCCCTGCAATTTTCCGCAGGCTAAGCTCGTGATGAGGGTGGTCGGTAAGAAACTCTTTTACGGTGCTCAGTGTCAGCGCTATAAGTTCTTCCCGGGTATGATCGTTTCTGCGTGCCATGATGAGTTATTTTAAATGGTTAGTTGCATTAAATGAACAATGTTCAAATTGTATTGGGGGATGCGAACAGCGTCAAGATAGCAGAAGAGTCAATGCTCTATTAGTGATAGGTTTAACAGTATAAATAATTATTAATTATGCTATATGTGGGGTGTGATAAGTCAGCAGATAACGGTAAGATGATTGTGTCAATACTGTGTAAAAAGGAAGAAGATGAAACGTATTTTTGCAATCGTTGCACTGTTAATGTTGTCAGTGGCGGTTACACCAGTCGCAGAAGCCAAAAGGTTCGGAGGGGGGAAATCTTTCGGTAAGCTGTTTAAGACGGCTCCAGCCCCTAAACAAAAAGCGACTAACACCAGTTCAATTAACAAACAGCCAACAGCGTCTCAGACGAACAGACGGGGTCTGATGGGAGGACTTCTTGGAGGTTTGCTTGCAGGTGGTCTGCTGGCTGCTTTCTTTGGCGGTGCTTTTAACGGTATCCAGTTTATGGATATTTTAATTATTGGTCTTATCGCTTATTTCATCTTTAAGTTTATGCGCGGTATGCTGGGTGCTAAAGCGGGTAGCATGAACCAGCGGCAGGGGTATGCCTACACGGGCTCTGAACAGTTCGAAACAAGCCAGCCGAATTTCCAGAATGTCGATCAGCCTCAGTCTGCGGGCTTTGGCGCTACCGGGCATAGTGATGTGCCGCATAACACTCCGCCGGGCTTTGATCACACCGCTTTCATTGACGGTGCGCGGGAACACTACCGTATTATTCAGGGTGCCTGGAACTATAACGAACTGCACACCATTCAGGAATACGTATCGACTGAGCTGTTTGAACAGTTAAAAGAAGAGCGGGCCCAGTTACAAGGCGAGCAGCACACGGATGTGATGTATATCGACGCTGAGATTGTGCGTGCAGACTATGATGCTTCACATGCGCAGCTAAGCCTGCAGTTTAAAGGTCGCTACAGAGATGCCGTTGAAGGTGTTGAAGAGGATATCGATGATACCTGGCATCTGGAGCGTGATCTGACTATTCCGAATGCTCCATGGTTGATTGTAGGTATTCAGGGTTCGTAACGAAACTAGAGGCTAGATCGCTACGCTTCTAGAGACTATACAAACAGACAGATACAAAAAAGCCTATTAACTTTGTAATTGTTAATAGGCTTTTATTTTTCTAGTTTATTCAGCTTGTGCAGCCTGAATCGCTGTCAGAGCAACGGTGTAGACGATGTCGTCAACCAGAGCACCACGAGACAGGTCGTTTACAGGCTTGCGCATACCTTGCAGCATTGGACCGATGGAAACCAGGTCCGCTGAACGCTGTACCGCTTTATAAGTGGTGTTACCAGTGTTCAGATCAGGGAATACGAATACCGTCGCTTTACCGGCTACAGGAGAGTTAGGTGCTTTAGAAGCAGCGACGTTTTCCATGATAGCGGCATCGTACTGAAGTGGGCCATCGATAACCAGATCAGGACGTTTAGCTTGTGCCAGCTCAGTTGCTTCACGTACTTTATCGACATCCGCACCCTTACCAGATGTACCAGTAGAGTAGGAGATCATAGCAACGCGAGGGTCGATACCGAATGCTTTTGCAGATTCAGCAGACTGGATAGCGATTTCAGCCAGTTGCTCTGCTGTTGGATCTGGGTTGATCGCACAGTCACCGTATACCAGAACCTGATCAGGCAGCAGCATAAAGAAGATAGATGATACGATAGACGTATCCGGAGCTGTCTTGATGATCTGGAACGGAGGAACGATAGTGTTTGCGGTAGTGTGAACAGCACCGGAAACCAGGCCGTCAACTTCACCATTTTCCAGCATCATGGTGCCAAGGAATACAGAGTCTTCCAGTTTTTCACGGGCAACAATTTCTGTCATGCCTTTCTTAGCACGCAGTTCAACCAGACGAGGCACATAGTTTTCACGTACTTTGGCAGAGTCGATGATATCAACGCCTGCACCCAGCTCTACACCTTGCTGCTCCGCAACACGGCGGATTTCGTCAGGGTTACCAAGAAGTACACAGTTAGCGATACCACGTTCTGCACAGATAGCCGCAGCTTTTACGGTACGAGGTTCATCACCTTCCGGTAGTACGATACGCTTACCGGCTTTACGCGCCAGCTCTGTAAGCTGGAATCGGAATGCTGGTGGGCTCAGGCGACGGATAGCCTGAGTGCTTTCTGCCAGAGAGTCGATCCATGGACCGTCAATATGGCGAGCAACGTGATCATTAACAAACTCAATACGTTGTTTATCGTCAGCAGGTACTTCAAGGCTGAAGCTCTGAAGGTTCAGAGAAGTCTGCCAGGTATTGCCTTCTGCAGAGAACACAGGAAGACCAGTATCGAATGCACGCTTACAAAGGTCAGCCACTTTGTCTGACATTTCATAGCCACCAGTCAGCAGCAGGGCACCGATTTCTACGCCGTTCATAGCAGCCAGAGCCGCTGCAACGATAACATCCGGACGGTCTGCTGAAGTTACCAGCAGTGAACCCGGCTTAAAGTGTTCAACCATATGTGGCAGAGAACGGGCACAGAAAGTGATGCTCTTGATACGACGAGTGGTTAGTTCACCTTCGTTAATCACTTCAGCTTTCAGGTGTTTCGCCATATCGATGGCACGAGTGGCAATCAGCTCGATATTCCATGGCACACAACCCAGAACCCGGATAGGGCTGGAGTTGATGATTTCCATCGCATCGATGTTAGCCTGTATTGCACTGTCAGCATCATCGAAGACTTCTGACAGGTCAGGGCGTGTACGGCCTTCTTCATCGACAGGTGCATTCAGTTTGTTGACGATAACGCCTGAAATGCTCTTGTTCTTGGTTCCGCCAAAGTTAGATACCGCAATTTCAATACGCTCTTTTAGCTGAACAGGGTTGTAAGTGCCTGGAGTCGCCACGAAAACAATCTCAGCACCAAGAGTACTGGCGATCTCGTAGTTTACCTGGTTAGCAAACGGGTGCTTACGGGTTGGGACCAGACCTTCAATCAGAGTCACAGCTGAATCATTGAGCTGATTGTAACGCTCAACGATCGTTTCCAGCAGAACGTCCATCTGTTCATTACCCAAAAGCTCTTCTGCTTTGGACATCTGAACCGGTTCAGCGGTTTTGATATTGCTGTTGGCTTCGATAATGGTGGAAGTTAGGTCAGGTTGATCGCCACCGTGACGTGGTTGGGCGATAGGCTTAAAGAACGAAACACTGACGCCTTTACGCTCCATCGCGCGAATTACACCCATACTAACACTGGTAAGACCAACACCAGCGCTAATGGGTATAAGCATGATAGTTCGGGACATTCTTAGATTACCTTCTAAATTATCCGGGGAAAAGAAAGCCCAATGGTTCTTATGAATTTTATTGGGCCCCAATACAAAACTGGCTAACTTTCGTTAGCCAGTGATTCTTTAATTAGATATTTGCTAATCGAGCTGTATCTTCTGCAATGACCAGTTCTTCGTTAGTAGAAATAACCATTGCTGGGATACGGCTGTCAGCAGAAGTGATAACGCCTTCACCACCGAAGCGAGCTTTCAGGTTTGCTTCGCCATCCAGTTCAATACCAAATACGCCCAGGCGGTTTAGTACCATTTCACGGATTGGTGCAGAGTTTTCACCGATACCGCCAGTAAATACGATAGCGTCCAGACGACCGTCAAGAGTCGACGTGTAGCCAGCCACATATTTAGCCAGACGGTGACAGAAAACATCCATCGCACGAGTCGCTTCTTCTTTCTCGCCGTAGTTGTCTTCAACAAAGCGGCAGTCAGAAGTTACGCCGGTCAGGCCAAGAAGACCAGACTCTTTAGTCAGCATCGTGTTGATTTCTTCTACAGAGTAGTTCAGTGCGTCGTGCAGGTGGAAAATGATAGCAGGGTCGATGTCACCACAACGAGTACCCATTACCAGACCTTCAAGTGGAGTCAGCCCCATAGAAGTGTCTACAGATTTACCGTTTTTGATGGCACAAACAGATGCACCGTTACCCAGGTGACAGTTAATGATGTTAACTTCATCAGCTGGTTTGCCAAGGCGCTCTGCTGCTTCACGTGCAATAAACAGGTGTGAAGTGCCGTGCATGCCGTAACGACGGATACCGTTTTCCTTATAAAGGTTATACGGAAGCGCATACAGGTAAGCTTCTTCAGGCATAGTCTGGTGGAATGCTGTGTCAAATACAGCGGCATTCTTCAGTTCAGGGAATGCTTTTTGTGCTGCTTTGATACCGATAATGTGAGCTGGGTTATGAAGAGGTGCTAGTGTTGAACAGTCTTCAATACCTTTAAGTACGTCGTCATCAATCAGTACTGATTGAGTAAATTTCTCGCCTCCGTGTACCACGCGGTGGCCGATCGCTTTCAGTTGCTCAGCAAGTTCTGGCTTAGAAGCAAGGATAGTTTCTACGATGAACTGTAGAGCTTCATCGTGCGCAGCACCTTCGCCAAGTTGTGCTTCATGCTTTCCATCCAGCTTCCACTTAATGCGAGCTTCAGGAAGGTGAAGACATTCGGCAAGACCTGTTAAATATTCATCGCCATTTACTGCATCTACAATGGCAAATTTAAGGGAGGAGCTTCCGCAGTTTAAAACTAAAACCAGCTTAGACATGTGTTGGTTACCTGTATCGTCTGAATAATTATCGAGTTGAGTGAAGAACCCTCATAAGCCTAGTGAAAATAGACTAAATGTCCCACTAAGATCCTGAGATATGTTTCAACAATCCCTATTGCTTTGCTATCACACTTTTGGTGTGATAAAGCTTATAATCCTTGCAAAGAACGTCATTAATTTGCCTAATCTAAGAATAAGGTCAACAATGACATTAAGGGCTTGCAAAGGATAACGATAATAGCCCAAGATAACAAAAAAATTTTGAGTAAATATTAACTTTTGTCAAAGTTTTTATGGTTTTTGTTGAATTATTCAACTTTTTTTTAGTGAGAGGTCGGTATGAGGAGTAACCCCGGACTGGTTCACAGTTTAAGAGATGGTCAGAAGTACATGAGCACCTGGCCAATGAGAAAAGAGTTGTCACCGATTTTCCCGGAGAACCGCATTATAAAGGCGACCAGGTTCGGTATTAAAATAATGCCGGCTGTGGCAGCCATCAGCGTGTTAACTCAGATGGTTTTTCAGAACCAGCAGGCGCTTCCACAGGCGATTGTGGTGGCATTATTTGCCATTAGTCTGCCATTGCAGGGGATTTGGTGGCTGGGAACTCGTTCTAATACACAGCTTCCTCCGGGGCTTGCTGGCTGGTATCGAGAATTGCATCAGAAAATCACTGAGTCAGGTGTCGCTTTAGAGCCGGTTAAACCGCAACCCAGATATAAAGAGTTAGCCTTAATCCTGAATCGGGCCTTTCGCCAGCTTGACCGGACTGTATTGGAGCGCTGGTTCTAAATTTAAATTGGTCTGAATTAATAAGCCAGTAGTTCTGAACTACTGGTTTTTTTATTTGTAGATAAACAAAGGCTGATTTTGGTTTGTAGATAAACGGGTAGAAAGAGAAAACAGTAAGGATAGAAGGCCGGTGGGGGTAAAAAAGGCAAAAAAAAATCGTGGTATAGCCGGGGGGACCATACCACGGGTGTCAAAGACACCTTCGCTTGCTGCCGGAGTGGCATGGCGGATGCCATACCACTTCTGGAATTCAGTAATGTGTTTCTTTTCGATGGAGAAACTATAAATGTGTTGAATGGTTTTATTTATATAAATAACGACAAGTGGATATAACAAAAACGACACTTTGTTTATGGTTTATTTAAGTTGTTGTTTTTGCTGGTTATTTTTGTTTCTCTTCAGTTTTTATTATTGGAAGTATTAAGAAGATCCCTTTCCATAGCATCTAATTTGACGGTTTTAACATGCTGGTTTTTGACGTTTTTAACGTTAAATCGGTCAGTCAGAGAGAGGTTAGAGCCGGGTTGAGATAAGGATGGTTTCAGCAGGCAAAAAAACGCTGAGTCGATGGACTCAGCGCTTTTAGTATTAAATGAAATACATAGTATCAGTACTGAAAATTATGATCTTTGGCTAATTCATCTCTTATCTGGCGGATCATAAGCGTCTGCTCTGCTTCTGTTCGTTGTTTCCCGGTCGTATTACCCCATATCGGGCCGGGCCAGGCTTCATCAGAGATATAGCGAACAATGTGGTGAACATGAAGTTGAGGCACCAGGTTACCCAATGCGCCAAAATTAAGCTTATCTGGCATAAAAAGCTTTTCCAACGCACAGTTAATTCGCTGGCTTTCCAGCAAAAACTGCTGCTGATCCTGCAAGGGCATATGGTGAATCTCACGTACACCATCAACTTTTGGTACAAGAATAACCCATGGCACGCTTGCATCTTTACTGAGTAAAGCAAGACAAAGTGGAAACTCCCCAATCAGGTCAGTATCGCTTTCAAGCCTGGGATGCAGTGTAAATGCCATAGGTTTATTCCTTAATAAGTAAAGATTCTTTATACCTGTTACCAGAGCCTGTATTACATACGATCCAGTGTATTGATACCCAGAAGCGACAGACCTTGTTTGATGGTTTTTGCTGTCAGAGCGGCCAGTTTCATTCGGCTCTGCTTAACTGATTCATCTTCCGCTACCAGAATCGGGCATGCTTCGTAGAAGCTTGAGAACTGACCAGCAAGCTCAAACAGGTATCCACACATGATATGAGGCTGGCCTTCGCTTGCGACTGACTGAACGGCTTCTTCAAATTGAAGCAGTTTGGCGATCAGGGCTTTTTCTTTTTCATCAGTAATGCTGATGTCGCCTGAAAGCTGATCCATAGGAATGCCTGCTTTGGCAAAAATAGACGCTACACGAGTATAAGCATACTGCATATATGGGGCAGTATTACCTTCAAACGCCAGCATGTTGTCCCAGTCAAAAATATAATCGGTGGTACGGTGCTTAGACAGGTCTGAATATTTTACTGATGCCATTGCAACCGTTGCAGCAATGTCTTTTTTCTCTTCTTCGGAAAGCTCTGGGTTTTTGCTGTCAATCAGCTTATAAGCGCGGTCTTCTGCTTCATCCAGCAGGTCAACCAAACGAACGGTTCCGCCTGCACGAGTCTTAAATGGACGACCATCTTTACCCAGCATCATGCCAAATGCATGGTGTTCTAGTGTCACTTCTTCAGGCACATAACCAGCTTTGCGTACGATAGTCCACGCCTGCATCAGGTGCTGGTGCTGACGTGAGTCGATAAAGTACAGAACACGGTCTGCGCCCAGTTTTTCGTAGCGGTATTTAGCACACGCAATATCCGTTGTCGTATACAGGAAGCCACCGTCACGCTTCTGGATAATAACCCCCATCGGATCGCCTTCCTTGTTTTTGTACTCATCAAGGAAAACAACCTGAGCACCATCATCTTCTGTCGCGATCCCTTTTTCTTTCAGATCAGCAACGATGCCTGGAAGCATGTCGTTGTACATACTTTCGCCCGCCAAATCGTCATTGGTCAGAGACACATTCAGGCGGTCGTAGTTACGCTGATTGGTTGTCATGGTGATATCAACCAGCTTTTTCCACATCTCATTACAGTACTGATCGCCACCCTGCAGTTTTACTACGTAATTACGTGCTTTTTCTGCGAAGACCTCATCTTCATCATACATTTTTTTCGATTCGCGATAGAAAGCCTCCAGATCGGAGATTTCCATTGATACGTCACCAGATTCCTGATGCACTCGCTCGAGGTTCGCGATAAGCATGCCAAACTGGGTACCCCAGTCACCGATATGGTTAGCCCGGATAACTTTGTTGCCCAAAAACTCAAGGGTACGAACCACCGCATCACCAATGATCGTTGAACGCAGGTGGCCGACGTGCATCTCTTTTGCAACGTTTGGTGCTGAGTAGTCAACAACGATAGTTTTTTCTTCGTCTTTTGCGACACCAAGGCGCTCGTCACTAAGTGCTGCTTCTGCCTGCTGAGCCAAAAACGCTTCGCTAAGGAAAATATTGATAAAACCTGGTCCCGCGATTTCTGTCTTGCTTGCGATACCATCAAGATCCAGAACATCCAGTACTTTCTGTGCAAATTCTCGAGGGTTCGTCCCTAGTTTTTTAGCGACACCCATTACACCATTTGCCTGATAGTCGCCAAACTGTGGTTTTGCTGATTGGCGTACAGCAGCAGGGCTTCCGGCTGGTGCTCCAGCGGCTTCTAAAGCCTGAGATACTTTGTCATTAATTAGTGCTTGGATATTCACACGCGTTTCCTTCAATTCTTCGAATTGTCTTAGTATGCAAATTGATAGATACCGGAAGGTATAAACTGGTGGGCATACTTTATCTGATCATAAAAATGGTGCTAATCATATCAATTTACAGCGCACGCTAACAGTCGGCGAAAAACGATTTTTCCTACTTTTTTTCGTGTCAGAAAAGGAATTTTGGGGCTGGGAAGGTAATATAAGCCGTTTCGTTAACAATAAGGCCAAAGTCATGAGCGAACAGTTACAGGAATACGGACTCACACCAGAACAGATGCTTGATTGTTTAGAGGCGTTTGGAGAAAGAGTGAGAGAGTTATTATCGCAACTAGGACTAGATCTTCGCTCCTGTCAGGCTGACCATATTGCATTACGCATTAATAGCCCGATGCTTGCTGAGAAAGCGCATAACGTATGGAAGACTCTGGGAAAAGAAATATCTTCAGCACATATAAACGGTAGGCCCATTATCGTGTTTAAGCTGACGAACGGTATTCATTTTGCTGACTGGTCAGTGGATTGTCTCGAGTTGCCTTATCCTGCGGAAGGGAAGATATACCCGGCCCAGGGATGGGAGCATGTCGAATTTGTTATTCACTCAAAAGCGCAGACGGCGGACGAGTATCTTGCTGATCTAAAACAACGCTTTCCAGAATTAGAGCGTAAATGGGCATCTTTGTCTGAAATGGGCATAAAGGCGAAGTTATCGAGTCCAAAAGGAGAGGCTGAACGGCTGGCAAATCCAACCGTGGCATTTAAGAAAGACGGCGTATGTATCAAACTGCATCCTCACAGTCTGGAAGAGGTTATACAGTCAGAACAAGCGGCCTGATCCCAGACAATTCCAGATTCTCGTTCCTACGCAGGAGTGTCGGAACGAGAATAATCTGGGTGTTAGCAAGCGTGAAGCCTACCCTTCCAGACCTGCTGTCGCTTGTTTATTCTGGATCAGTTCGATCATATAACCGTCAGGGTCTTTCACAAAGGCGATCTCAGTGGTGCCACCTTTTACCGGACCAGGTTCACGGGTGACATTACCACCTGCCGCCTTGATAGCATCACAGGTAGAGTAGATATCGTCGACGCCAATCGCGATATGACCAAAAGCATTACCCATATCATACTCACTGGTGCCCCAGTTGTAGGTCAGTTCAATAACGGCACCTTCTGATTCATCACCAAAACCGACAAAAGCCAGTGTATACTCGTAAGCGGCATTTTCGTTTTTTCGCAGCAGCTTCATACCCATAACGTCAGTATAAAACTCGATAGATTTGTCCAGATCACCCACGCGTAGCATGGTGTGTAATACTCTTCCGTTTGCCATGGTTTTCCCCTTTGAATTGAAATTATTCGTCCGGATAAACTTTGTCTTTATACTCACACAGATCTTCGATAATACAGCTGCCACAGCGAGGTTTTCTCGCGACGCAGGTATAACGTCCATGCAGTATCAGCCAGTGGTGTACATCCAGTTTGAATTCTTTTGGTACGACTTTTAACAGCTTTTGTTCAACGTCATCAACCGTTTTTCCCATCGCGAACTTGGTACGATTGGAAACGCGGTAAATATGGGTATCAACAGCAATCGTTGGCCAGCCAAAAGCGGTATTCAGTACGACGTTTGCTGTTTTTCT
The DNA here is from genome assembly GCF_003144035.1 of Vibrio albus. Classification (GTDB taxonomy): domain Bacteria; phylum Pseudomonadota; class Gammaproteobacteria; order Enterobacterales; family Vibrionaceae; genus Vibrio; species Vibrio albus. The sequence goes on along the minus strand of NZ_QFWT01000002.1, from coordinate 67,429 downwards.
GCCGACCCCCGGTAATGCTTCCAGAGCGGTGCGATCTTCAGGAACTTCGCCGTTATACTTTTCCAGTAACATGCGGCAGGTTTTGATGACATTTTCTGCTTTAGAGTTGAACAGGCCGATGGTTTTGATGTATTCCTTAACGCCATCGACACCCAGTTCTAATAGGGTTTGTGGCGTATTCGCAACCGGATAGAGTTTATCGGTTGCTTTGTTTACGCTGACGTCTGTTGCCTGAGCCGATAATAAGACCGCAATCAGCAGCTCAAATGGGCTGTTCCAGTTGAGCTCTGTCTGCGGGTTTGGATTATGTTCTCTGAGCCGCTTGAGTATTTCGACTCGTTTTGTATTGTTCATAGTGTAATTGAGCGTGTCTGACTTTTATAAGAGTCTGAATGGTATGAGATCAGACTCTTTTTTATTTAATGAGTCACTTTAACATGCTCAACATCACTTTGCCTCTGCTTTGAGGCTGACTGTTGTAATTTGGAATCAATCACATTCTTTAATGCGATCATAAATCCCACTCCAATAAAGGCACCGGGTGGAAGCAGAGCCAGCAGAAAATTATTACTGACTTCGAATACTTCGATTCTCAGAGAGGCGGCCCAGCTTCCCAGTAATAAATCGGCACCGTCAAACAGGGTTCCATTACCCAGGATTTCACGCATAGCACCCAGTGTTACCAGTACTGAACTCATACCCATGCCCATCCAGAAGCCATCCAGAGCTGAGGGTAACGGCGCATTTTTCGAAGCGTAAGATTCTGCCCGGCCGATAATAATGCAGTTGGTTACAATCAGAGGAATAAAGATACCCAGTGACAGATACAGTCCGTAGGCGTAGGCATTCATCAGTAGCTGTACACAGGTCACCAGAGAGGCGATGATCATAACAAAGATAGGGATTCGTACTTCTTTAGGTACATACTCTCTGACCAGAGAAACCGTCAGATTGGAACCAATGAGTACTAATGTTGTTGCAATCCCCAGACCCAGGGCATTGGTAATACTGGACGATACCGCCAGCAAAGGGCACAGCCCCAGCAGCTGAACCAGCGCCGGGTTATTTTTCCACATGCCTTCTTTGATCAGATTTTTATGATCCATTATTTCTCTCCTCCACAGTTAAGTGGCTGAGCAAACAGCTGCTCACGATTCTGATTATAGAAAATCACGCTGTTTTTGACAGCCCGGACGACGGCTCTGGGCGTAATTGTTGCGCCGGTAAACTGGTCGAACTCTCCGCCGTCTTTGCGTACCTGCCATTTATCCAGATTGTCTTTGGTGACCTTTTTACCGGTAAAACTGAGAATCCAGTCAGTAATACGAATATCAATCCTGTCGCCAAGTCCTGGCGTTTCCTGATGTTCAAGTACCCGCGTTCCGGTGATGGTACCCTTATAGTCCACGCCGATAATAAGCTTAATCGCCCCGTTATAACCGTCAGGGGCAATGGCTTCAATGGCTGCGCCACTGGGGGAGCCATCGGTTCTTCTGGCGAGATACGCATGCAGAAGTTCTTGGGTTCCCAGTAGTTCACTCTGCACTAGTGTGCATGCAGAGAAGAGTTCGTTGTCATGTAACGAATGGGGAACAACCTGATTCAAGGTGGTTTTTAAACGTTCCTGTTGCTGACGCAGGATTTGATCTTGGGTCAGATAGTTGGTGACAGCTACCAACCCGGCTGACGCACAGGCAAAGATAGCTAGTATCGCCCCGTTTTTTCTGATAGCGGTAAGCATAGTCGTTCCTTAGTGCCCGTACGTTCTTGGTTTTGTATAATGGTCAATCAACGGAACCGTCATATTGGCCAGTAAGACTGAGAATGCGACACCGTCCGGAAAGCCACCCCAGGAACGAATCATAAACACCATGAGACCGATCATAGCACCGAAAATCAGTCGGCCTTTCACCGTAGTAGAAGCAGTAACTGGATCGGTGGCGATAAAAAATGCGCCAAGCATAGTCGCTCCGGATAAAAGGTGTAGCACAGGGTTCGCCAGAGTATCCGGTGCCAGGATATAACCCAGTCCGCTTGCCACTAGCAAACCACCTAGTATGCCAGCCGGAATATGCCATTGAATGACTCGTACTTTTATCAGTATCAGTCCGCCCGCCAGATACGCCAGATTTACCCATTCCCAGCCAATACCGGCGAAGCTGGAAAACGGTGGCAGTTCAAGTGCCTCCGCAGAGGTTACGCCGGTTTTGATTGCGGTTTTAAACGCATCGAGTGGTGTGGCCATGGTGATGCCGTCGATACCGGTACGCACTTGTTGCAGCGAGTAGCCATCACTGTCAAATCCGGTAAAGATTAAGCTCCAGGCATCGTACAAGCTAATATGGTTCGGATTGAGTACCTGAGGTGCAAGCCAGCTTGTCATCTGTAGCGGAAAAGAAATCAGCAACACAATGTAGCCGATCATAGCTGGGTTAAAAGGGTTCTGGCCCAGTCCGCCGTAGAGCTGTTTGGCAACGACGACAGCAAAGAACAGGCCGATAACCAGCATCCACCAGGGAGACAGCGGGGGAATGGCTACGGCAAGTAACCATGCTGTCACGAAAACACTATAGTCTCGCAGAGCCGCGTGTGGGGAGCGTTTACGCAGCAGCATTACGAGTGATTCGTAGCTCCCGGCAATGACGAATGCTAATACAAGCTGGATCAATGTACCCCAGCCGAAAAAATAGGTCTGAGTAAGTAAGCCGGGCAGGGCGGCAAGTGCCACCCACTTCATCAGTTCAGGGGTGTTTTTCCTGATATGAGTATGGGGTGAGCTGGCAATAAAAAAGGCCACTACTCTTTCTCCTTCGTATCGGGTTGTTTGTTTTGTGCTGCTTTCTTCGCTTTGGCTCGGGCGATGGCAGCGGCGACAGCGGCTTTCTTCGGATCAACCGGTGTATCAGTGTCTACTTTTTCAGTATCCGGTGCCGGCTGAGGCTCGCTGGTTTCTGCTTCGGCTTGTTTGGCCTTTTTCGCTTTGGCTCGTGCAATGGCGGCGGCGACAGCGGCTTTCTTCGGATCAACCGGTGCATCAGTGTCTACTTTTTCAGTATCCGGTGCCGGCTGAGGCTCGCTGGTTTCTGCTTCGGCTTGTTTAGCCTTTTTCGCTTTGGCTCGTGCAATGGCGGCGGCGACAACGGCTTTCTTCGGATCAACCGGTGCATCAGTGTCTACTTTTTCAGTATCCGGTGCCGGCTGAGGCTCGCTGGTTTCTGCTTCAGCTTGTTGGGCCTTTTTCGCCTTGGCTCGGGCAATGGCGGCCGCAACCGCCGCTTTTTTATCTTCTTTGCCTTCGGCCACCGAAGCAGAGGAATCGGACGATGTTTTTGCGGCTTCTTTTTCAGCCTTCCGCTGCTGGGCCTGACGTTTACGCTCTTCACGTAGTTTTGCCATTTCAGAATTGTCTGGAATATCGCTATTCGCTTTGGCTGCTTCGGCCTGTTTGGCTTTTGCTCTGGCAATGGCGGCAGCAACGGCTGGTTTCGGCCCGGCTTCAGCCGCCGGAGAGGCCTGTTTCGCTTTTACCCGGGCAATCGCAGCCGCAATCGCGTCTCCGTCCTGCGATTGTTGCATTTCTTTACGCCGCTCTTCTGCTGCCCGTTTGCTGCGTTGTTCCCGTTCGGCTTTATCTCTTTCCATACGGGCTTGCTTTTCTTCAAAGCGTTGTTTTGCCCGTTCAGCCGCACGCGCTTCTTCTCTTTTTTCTCTGATCTCGGCTTTGGCTTTACGGTAGTAATGTACCAGAGGTATTTCACTCGGGCATACGTAAGCGCAGACACCGCACTCCATGCAATCAAACAGGTTCAGCTCTTCACACTTATCGTAATCCTGATCTTTTGCGTACCACTGAAGTTGCTGAGGCAAGAGAGTAACCGGGCAGGCATCCGCACATTGACTGCATCGAATACACGCTAATTCCGGTGATGGTGGTGGTATCTCTTTGGCACCCGGGGCCAGGATACAGTTGGCTGTTTTGGTTATCGGTACCTGAGCACTCGGCAGGGTAAAGCCCATCATTGGCCCCCCCATGATCAGGCGGGGATGTTTCTTCTCAGCCTGATAACCAAACTCATCTAAAAGTGCCTGAACCGGGGTACCCAGTTTGACAAGGACATTTCTCGGGTACCGGAAGGCATTACCGGTTAACGTTACGATACGTTCAGTAAGAGGCTCACCGTCAATAATGGCGCGTTTAATGGCATACACTGAGGTGACATTCTGTACCAGTGTATTGATATCAGCCGGGATCCCACCTTTGGGAACCTCTTGATTAGTCAGGATTTTGATCAGCTGCTTTTCACCACCGGACGGGTATTTCGTCGGCACCACCCGGATGACCAAGTCATGGTTGATGGCTGCCTGCTCCAGAGCCGTAATAGCTTCAGGCTTATTATCCTCAATGCCGATGATGACCAGTTTGGGCCTGAGAATGTGCTGAAGTATTTCAATACCCTGAATGATTTCGGGTGCTTTCTCCCGCATCAGCATATCATCGGCAGTAATATACGGTTCACACTCTGCCGCATTAATGATCAGAATGTCAGTTTTTCCCAGCCCGGAGTGGATTTTTTTCGCTGTTGGAAAACCGGCACCGCCCATTCCGGAGATACCAGCATTGCGGATTACCTCAATGAGTTCTTCCGGGGACTCGCTGCGGAATTCAGGGTAGGTGGTTTTATCGATCCACTTATCTTCACCGTCCGGCCGGAGAATAATGCTCATCTCGCTAAGACCTGACGGGTGGGCCATCATTTTGGGCTCGATCGACGTGATGACACCTGAGGTCGGGGCATGGACCGGTAGCATAAAGGTATTAATATATGAGGTCAGGGCTTGCCCTTTCAGTACCCGGTCACCAACCTGTACGGTCAGTTCACCCGGTTTACCGATATGTTGTTTAAGCGGAAGCACCAGTTCATCCGGCATGGTGGCTTCGGTGACAGGAAGCTGCACCGATTGCTGTTTATTTTCCGCAGGATGGGTACCACCATGAAAGTCCCAGATGTAGCCATGGCGGATTTTTTCGATCAGTGACAGCATACTTATCCTTTACTCATGGTGTTCTGGTTGGGGGTGTTGGTGACATCGAGAATGGGAATACTATTCAACTGCCACTTCCAGTTATCTGTCGTGGTAGGCACCGGGATCATCTCTATACAATCTGTCGGACACGGGTCAACACAGAGCTTACACCCGGTACACTCGTCTTTGATGACCGTATGCAGAGATTTGGTGCCACCGGCAATGGCGTCGACAGGGCAGGCCTGAATGCATTTGGTGCAACCGATACACATGTCTTCATGGATAAAAGCCACCAGTTTGTCCTGCTCTTCTTCGTGTGCCGGTGCTTCCGGTTCCACGCCCATCAATTCCGCTATTTTATCGACAGTAGCCTGGCCACCCGGGGCGCACTTATTGATGGCGTCACCATTAGCGACTGCCTCGGCGTAAGGCTTACAGCCCGGATAACCGCACTGGCCGCACTGCGTCTGAGGCAGGATGGCGTCAATTTGTTCAACGATAGGGTCAGATTCGACTTTAAAGCGGATAGAAGCGAAACCCAGAATAGCACCGAATACGGCCGCCAGGCAGACGATGACAGCGATTGCGATAAGTATCGTCAGCATTATAGTTTCACCAGTCCCGTAAAACCCATAAAGGCAAGCGACATCAGGCCGGCCGTAATCATTGCAATCGAGGCTCCCTGAAATGGCCCCGGTATATCTGCAGCGGCAATGCGTTCCCGGATAGCGGCAAACAGTATCAGAACCAGAGAAAAGCCGACTGCTGCGCCAAAGCCATACACGATGGATTCAATAAAATTGTGGTTTTCGTTTACGTTCAGCAGGGCGACACCCAGTACCGCACAGTTGGTGGTAATCAGGGGCAGGAAAATACCCAGCAGGCGGTAAAGGGTAGGGCTGGTTTTATGCACCACCATTTCCGTAAACTGAACCACAACTGCGATAACCAGAATAAAACTCATGGTTCGCAGGTATTGAATACCTAGTGGTGCAAGCAGATAAGTTTCAACCAGATAGGCGGATACCGACGCAAGGGTCAGTACAAATGTGGTTGCCAGGCCCATCCCGACGGCCGTTTCCAGTTTTTTGGAAACACCCATAAAGGGACATAAGCCCAAGAATTTTACCAGAACGAAGTTGTTAACCAGTACCGTGCCGATTAACAGAAGAAGATACTCAGTCATTGCCAGTTAGCTTATATAAAAATTATCTGAACCATTATCGTGGTTTAAAGCACGAATAACAACTTATCATCTATAGGGTTTTCAGTTATAGAGTCTAACTAAAGTGTAGGATCAAAAAAGCCACGTCGTGAAACGTGGCTTCAGAATATGGCTCCCCCTGCGGGACTCGAACCTGCGACATACGGATTAACAGTCCGCCGTTCTACCAACTGAACTAAGGGGGAATTGCATTAAGTGGCGAGCATACTAACACCGTGTTTTTCCAAAATCTACCCGAAATAAAATATTTTTTCCTGACCGGTGAAAAAATATCCGGGCGTCTTTTTCCTCAGGCTCGTTTCGCTTCTGGTGCGCTGGCTGCAGAGCGGTTCTTGTCGGTACTGACAGTACTGTGTTTTGACTGCTTCTCATACAGAAAACGCAGGACTGACTGGCGGTATTTCTGGTACTGGCTGTTATCCGCGAGTGCGACGCGATCTCTTGGCCGGGGAAGGTCGATATCCAGCACTTCACCGATCGTGGCTGCAGGACCGTTGGTCATCATAACGATTTTGTCAGAGAGCAGTACCGCTTCATCAACATCGTGGGTGATCATTATGACGGTATTATTCAGTTCAGCCTGGATACGCATCAATGAGTCCTGCAGGTGCGCTCTTGTCAGAGCATCCAGTGCACCAAAAGGCTCGTCCATAAGTAATACTTTGGGCTGCAGGGCCAGAGCCCTGGCAATGCCCACCCGTTGTTTCATCCCGCCGGAAATCTCTCCTGGTTTTTTATCAGCGGCATGCTGCATCTGGATCAGTTCAAGGTAATGCTCTACCTGTTCCCGAATCCAGGTTTTGCCCTGATTGCCCGCAATCTGTTTGACGGCCAGTTCAACGTTCTGATACACAGTCAGCCAGGGCAGCAGAGAATGATTCTGAAATACAACCGCTCGTTCTGGTCCGGGGCCGCTGATCTCTCTGCCGTCGACAATGACTCCGCCATCTGTCGCCTGGTGCAGTCCGGCGACCAAATTCAGTACGGTTGATTTTCCGCAGCCGGAATGGCCGATCAGAGACACAAATTCTCCTTTATTGATCCGAAGATTAACGTTTTTCAGCGCAATAAACTCACCGTCAGGGGTGGGAAAGCGCATACCCAGTTGGGTTAAATCAAGTAATGCGTTAGACATAATGCGCTCCTTTTATCTCAGTTCCTGTTGTTTGTCCCACGATAGCCACTTCTGTAGCTGTAACATGCCACGGTCGAGTAGCAGTCCGATAAAACCGATGGTAATTACGGCGACCATAATACGGCCAAGCGAGTCTGAGCTGCCATTCTGGAATTCATCCCAGACAAACTTACCCAGTCCCGGATTTTGAGCCAGCATTTCCGCGGCAATCAGTACCATCCAGGCAATACCCAGCGAGAGGCGCAAACCGGTAAAGATCATCGGAATAGCCGATGGCAGAACGATGGTGCGGATATGCTGGTACCAAGAGAGTTGCAGCACCTTACTGACATTAAGCAGGTCCTTGTCTACACTGGTGACGCCGACAGCAGTGTTGATCAACGTTGGCCACAGGCTGCAAAGTGCGACGGTAAGCAGTGAATTAACGAATGATTTCGCAAACAGAGGATCACTGCTGACATAGGTTGCACTCACCACCATAGTGACGATAGGCAGCCAGGCGAGTGGTGAGACGGGTTTTAGCAACTGAATGACCGGATTAAATGCCCGGTAGGCATCCTGATTCAGCCCCAGAACAATACCCAGAGGGATAGCCAGCAGAGAAGCCAGAATAAATCCGCTGGCGACCGTGATTAAGCTGGTACCAATCTGGTCAAAAAAGGTTGGCTTGCCGGTATACGGACGGATTCTGACCTTCGCATCCGGGTTTTTAGCCAGTTTGGCCGCATTGCGTTTTTCTTGTCTCTGGATAAAGGCTTTTTCTTTATCCCGCTCCTCCCAATGTTCACTGACTAAGTTGTTGAATTGCTGAAAAGTCTGCACGGGCCCCGGAAGGGAGCCCAGAGAGGTATCTACCTGACGTGCAGCGATGTTCCAGAGCAGTAAAAATACCAGAATACCAATGAGCGGCAGTAAAATAAGTTTACTTTTGTTGGTGATCACAGTACGGCTCGGCAGTAGTGAAATAACGTTACCAGACATACAGACTCCTACACTTTTTCGTTATCTTTCAGGCCAATACTGAACTTCTTCAGATAGTCGTTAGGCTTGTGACCGTCATAGACGACGTTATCGATGAAGTGAGTCTGGGGAGCTCTGAATCCGTCTTCCTGACCGAAATTCGGGAAGTCTTTGTCGGTCAGAATACCGTCGTCAATCAGAGCTTCTGCTGCCTGTTGATAAATGTCCGGGCGATAGACTTTTTTAGCTATATCCATATACCAGTCATCCGGTTTGGCTTCAGCAACCTGTCCCCAGCGGCGCATTTGAGTCAGGTACCAGATAGCGTCACTGTAGTAGGGGTAGGTGGCGTTATGACGGAAAAATACATTGAAGTCCGGAACGTCACGCTTATCGCCTTTTTCATATTCGAAGGTACCGGTCATCGAGTTCGCGATGACCTCGGCGTCGGCACCGACGTACTGACTTTTTGACAGTAACTTCACGGCTTCCTGACGGTTGGCGTTGTTGTTCTCATCCAGCCAGTGAGCGGCTCGTATCAAAGCCTTAACGACCCGGATATGTGTGTTCGGGTATTTTTCCGCCCATTCTTTTGAAACACCAAATACCTTTTCCGGATTGTTTTTCCAGATTTCATAGTCGGTGACCACTGGTGCGCCCAGCCCTTTAAACACGGCCTGCTGGTTCCAGGGTTCGCCCACGCAGTAGCCCTGAATGGTCCCAGCTTCCATGGTAGATGGCATCTGAGGCGGTGGGGTGACACTCAATAGTACATCGGCATTAACCTGCCCGCTGTTATCACCTGACTCAGGTGCGTAATAACCCGGATGAATACCACCGGCGGCCAGCCAGTAACGAAGTTCGTAGTTGTGGGTCGAAACCGGGAAAACCATGCCCATGTTGAATGGCTTACCTTCATCCTGATAGCCCTTAATAACAGGTTTCAATGCATCCGCTTTTATTGGGTGGACCGGTTTTCCGTCAGCCTGTTTTTCTACATAAGGTTTCATTTTCTCCCAGGTGTCGTTGGAGACAGTAATGGCATTTCCGTTGAGATCCATACTGAAAGCGGTGATAACCTCAGCTTGTGTACCGATACCGATGGTGGCACCCAGTGGTTGTCCGGCCAGCATATGCGCGCCGTCCAGTTCGCCATCAATTACCCTATCCAGTAATACCTTCCAGTTTGCCTGAGATTCGAGTGTCACATACAGGCCTTCATCTTCGAAAAAGTGTTTCTCATACGCGACGGCCAGCGGGGCCATATCCGTGAGTTTGATAAAACCGAATTTAAGATCTTCTATTTCCGGTTCGCCGATTTCAGCTGCTGCGTTTGCCCCATACAGGCTTAAACACAGAGTGGCCGACAATGTTGATGCTTTAAGCTTTGATGTCCATTTCATTGACTTACTCCTGGTAAAAAAAAGCGCCACGACTCGTAAGAGTCGCAGCGCCATTGCTGTTCTTTGTTGCTATTTTTCTGATTACCGCCGTTGATAACCGAATGTAGCCATTGACTATCTGTGTCAGGGTTACTGTTCCAGATGTCCTGTTTTCAGTATAAGTAATCCAATTAGCGTGCCAATGTGTATTTTTTCTTATTTATCAGCCTATTATGGTATATTCTCTCGCTGGTACCTGTCTGGCTGTTAAATCATGGTGCAGTTCGCACCATTTCGGAAAAAATTATCTAATACCAAAGGGTTAGGTCATAATACTAAAGGGGTAGGTGTTTACTCGAAAGTTTGTAAGGTATTAATCAGATTTTTGGCGATCTGAGATAAACTCTGGCCTGACTGCATGGCAGAATTCCTCATGGCTTTATAAGCAGTATCCTCATCGACCTGATGGCATTTCATCAGCAGGCCTTTGGCTTTTTCAACCACTTTTCTTTCATTCATTTTGTTGGTCAGGCTGACAATTTTTTGCTCCATGTGATTAAAAGACTGACGTAGAAGACGTGCCTGTTCCAGCCACGGCTGAAGGCAAAAGCCGGAGTCTCTTGGCATCAATACATAATCCGTCTTTTCCGGTAAGCGGTTAATATCTAACGAAGAAAATTGTCTAAGAATGATAAGTAGGGGGTGGCTCTGGTGGCGACATAACTCAATGATCAGCCGTAATTCGGCGCTGGGTTGCTGCCATCCTGCGATGACTAATGCTTCAGGGTTACCGGTTAGGGTGGTGTCTAGCTGAGCTAACCGGCAACCAATGATATGGCGGTATTTATGTGCCAGAAGCGTGCGGATTCTTTCCTGCTCCTGCAGGTCATCGCAGCAAATAATAATGGGTTTTTCAGAGCTGAACTTCGACATAGATTTACCTTGTTGTTATCTCTTTCACTAAGAGGGATATAACAAGGAGCGTGCCAGACACATTTTATAAGCCGTCATACAGCCGGGCTATGCCATTCAGTTGTTTATAACTTATTGCTCTGTATATATTTTTTCCATAACTCGTAGGCTTTTCGGAATGCGTTTTCTTTATCCCGACACTCCGCAAACAGTACGGCTGCGAGAGAGGCGACCACGGTATTCGCCATCATAACCCGGTCGTCTTCAGGTGTATTAAACGGACAGTCAGAAGGAAGAGGGATTTCGGTCAGCATCTGTTCTGCCCAGTAAAATGACTGAACGGTATCCGGTGTTCCCAGCCATACCGTCTGACTGACTTTAGGGTTGTATTCAGATTCTCCGGACTGCCCTTTAAATGAAATTACGGCCTGAGTATTGCCGATTTCCGATTCCACTTCAGCATGTAATTGCTGAAAACCGGGATGAAAGCTGCCGCGTAATCCATATTGTGCTCCTCCGGGGTTGAGCGCCCTTACGACGGTATTAATAGGGGTGCGCAGGCCGTAGCGCCGTTTCCAGCCGATCATGGTTTCCGCCTGAGGGGCGAAATGATGCAGTGGTAAATAGGTAATACCATTTTCTTCCAGCAACTGCCGGGCATGCTCGGCAGAGTCTGCGACAGAGATATTGAGCGCAGCCAGGTAATCTTCTGCATGTTCTCTGTTGCCGGAGGTATCATGATAGCCGTGCAGTAGCACCTTATAGCCGTTATCTGCCAGAATCTTTGCTGACAGCAGGTGCCATGGTTTGCCTGCACTGGTGCGCTTCCCTGCATAGCAAGGCCAGTCAATATCGGCTCCTAAATCCGGCATTCGTGACTGAAATGCTTTGACGAAACCGGCGATTTCCTGTCTGGTTTCGTTCTGAACCCGGATTAACATCAGTAACATGGCCATCTGATCATCGTCAAACTGACCGTCAAGATATTCATCCATGACCTGATAGGCCTGTTCAAAGCTTAATGGCTTTCTGCCTCTTTCACCGCGTCCGACGGTGCGGATACACTCCAGAATTGTACTCATACTTCCTCGTTTGCTTTATTTTTCCGGGTAATACTATGTTAATAAGCATAGCTCCGGTTCAGGCTGTTAACTGTGTTATGTCATTGTTCTCGCAGTTTGACGACTTCACTCAGAATAATCAACACGCCCTAATTACGGACAAAAAAAAGCCTCTTTCCCTTAAGGAAAGAGGCAGCGTTGCCTGTATCGTAGGTATTATTCTGCAAATAGTGGGCTTAATAGCCGATCTGCAAGTATTGTACTTAATAGATAAGCAAAGTGAATGCCAGGATATTTTATCTTTATTTTACAATGAGATAACTTGCATTTTAGATCATGATCGTCTGAAAAGTGCACATATTGGGTGCAGTTTTTCTTGTGCAAGGTGCAAGCTGTATTGAAAAGCGAATTTGACGTAAAAAAAGGTTGATTTTTCTGAACACCGCACCGGTAAAAGGCTAAACACAGTTATCCACCAAATTTGTGGATAACTGTGTTGATGAATGCTTAACAACATTGAAAAGAAAAATCTTAGAGTTATTACTCAGTAAAGGTATTTATATAACTAGTTATTTTATAATGGATTTTTCTTAATGTTAAAGCTGTTGATAACAATCTTAGAAATGCAGGTAATGACGAAAATAAGCTAAAAATGCACTATTTTGGGGAAAAGCCGTGGATTAAATTGTAGGTGATTTCGTGGTTCTTATCGAAAGGGCGGAAACAATACCAGATTTTTTATAGGTAATCTACGTTCAGGTTAACTTTTCGGACAAAATCTGGGATATTTTTATTGACCCTCCAAGAGTCATCCGCTGACAATAGATAGTAGCGACCCTTCAGACGGAAATATTAAAACAAAATGAGTAAAGAATTTGAACTGGTGTCGGATTACCAGCCTTCAGGTGATCAACCCACTGCTATTGCCCAACTTCTCGACGGACTTGATTCCGGGCTGGCCCATCAGACGCTACTGGGGGTTACCGGCTCCGGTAAAACGTTTACCCTTGCTAATGTCATCGCCAGCGCCAGACGGCCGGCCATTTTGCTGGCCCCTAATAAAACGCTGGCGGCTCAGCTTTATGGTGAAATGAAAGCGTTTTTTCCCAACAATGCCGTAGAGTATTTTGTTTCTTATTACGACTATTATCAGCCCGAAGCTTATGTGCCAACCACTGACACCTTTATTGAAAAAGATGCATCAGTGAACGCGCATATTGAGCAGATGCGTCTGTCAGCAACAAAAGCACTGCTCGAGCGTAAAGATGCCATTATTGTGGCGTCTGTTTCTGCTATTTATGGCCTGGGTGATCCGGATTCGTATCTGAAAATGATGCTGCATGTGTGTCGGGGGGACGTGATTGACCAGCGCGATATTCTGCGCCGACTGGCCGAGCTGCAGTACTCCCGGAATGATGTCACTTTCGAGCGGGGGCAGTTTCGGGTCCGGGGTGAGGTGATCGATATTTTTCCTGCAGAATCAGAGCAGGATGCAGTCCGTATCGAAATGTTTGACGATGAAGTCGATTGTATCAGTGTGTTTGATCCCCTGACCGGTGTGGTAAAACAGCGGGATCTTCCCCGCTATACCATTTATCCCAAAACGCACTATGTGACGCCAAGAGACAGGGTGCTTGAAGCGATTGAACAGATAAAAGCAGAATTGAAGGTTCGCCAGGCATACCTGAAAGAGCACAATAAACTGCTGGAGGAGCAGCGTATTACTCAGCGAACTCAGTTTGATATTGAAATGCTGAATGAGCTGGGTTTCTGCTCTGGCATCGAAAACTACTCACGCTTTCTCAGTGGTCGTAGTGAAGGTGAGCCACCACCGACGCTGTTTGACTATCTGCCGCATGATGGCCTGCTTATTATTGATGAGTCGCACGTGACCGTGCCACAGATAGGGGCAATGTATAAAGGTGACCGTTCCCGAAAAGAGACATTAGTAGAGTATGGGTTCCGTCTGCCTTCTGCACTGGATAACCGGCCACTGAAATTTGACGAATTTGAAGCACTGGCACCACAAACCATTTTTGTTTCTGCCACACCCGGAAATTACGAACTGGAAAAATCCGGGGGTGAGGTTGCCGATCAGGTGGTCAGACCGACAGGGTTACTTGATCCTGAGCTGGAAGTGAGACCGGTCGCGACTCAGGTCGATGACCTTCTGTCCGAAGTGCGGATTCGGGCGGCCAGTGATGAAAGAGTGCTGGTGACCACGCTAACCAAACGTATGGCTGAAGATTTGACTGAGTACCTGCATGAGCATGATGTCCGGGTTCGTTACCTTCACTCAGATATCGATACGGTGGAACGGGTTGAGATTATACGTGACCTGCGACTGGGTGAATTCGATGTGTTAGTGGGTATTAACTTACTTCGAGAAGGCCTGGATATGCCAGAAGTCTCTCTGGTCGCAATATTGGATGCGGATAAAGAAGGCTTCCTGCGTTCTGAACGTTCATTGATCCAGACCATCGGACGGGCCGCGCGTAACCTGAAAGGGAAAGCGATTCTGTATGCTGATTCCATTACACGTTCGATGAAAAAGGCGATGGATGAAACGAACCGTCGCAGGGAGAAACAGCAGGCATATAACGAAAAGCTCGGAGTTCAGCCTCGGGCCCTGAAGAAGAATGTTCAGGATATTCTTGAAATCGGTGATATTGCTAAGACCCGTAAACAGAAAAAATCAAAACAAGTGCCGCTGTCGAAGGTGGCAGAACCATCCCAAAGCTACGTATCTTTAACGCCTCAGGAGCTCGAAAAAGAGATTATGAAGCTGGAAGGGGAAATGTATCAGCATGCTCAGAATCTGGAGTTTGAGCTAGCGGCAGAAAAACGGGATCAGATTGATACACTGAGAAAGCAGTTTATCAGCAATAGTTGATAGCTATTCGTTGCTTGCTACCTTGAATACCCGGCCGTAGCACAAATTGCAGATAAAAAAAGAGCCAACAGGAAATAAGTTCTGTTGGCTTCAATTTGTGGATATTTTCCACTAACAACGTCAGTTGGCTAGGTGACCCGTTAGGGTCAGGTATATATAAGCAGACTTCGTGCCAGTTTTTCTTTGTCAGATGGTAAATAATAGAAATGTTAATAAAAAGAATAAAAAAACACCCGACAAATGAAAGTATGAGCTAATCAGGAAATAAAATACATCAGTATATTAGCGAATTCATGCGTGAGTATGATCGCTTTCTGCTACTTTTGAAGTAGTCGATTTTCCACTTTATTTTTTCTGAATTGCAAAATGCAAAGCATAATGCGAAAATTTATAAAAATGCAAAAATAGAATGGCCTAAAAATGAGCAATTTGTCAGTTGAAAGTCCCAAAGTCAGACACCTATTAATGGTAGAAGATACTGCTTCTGTTGCGGCCCTGTATCGATCATTTCTGATGCCGTTGGGGTTAGAGGTTTGTATTGTCGGTACCGGTAAAGCGGCTATTGAGAGTGTTACCGAGAAAGTGCCTGATCTGATTCTCCTTGATCTACGTTTGCCTGATATGACAGGAATGGATGTGCTTCATTCTGTCAGGAAATCCAACCCTGATGTACCGGTAATTTTTATGACCGCTCACGGTTCGATTGATACAGCCGTTGAGGCCATGAGGCATGGGGCCCAGGATTTTCTCATCAAACCCTGCAAGGCGGATCGGCTCAGGGTAACGGTCAATAATGCGCTGCGAAAGGCCACGAAACGGAAAGAGGAAACGCGCAGAGGTGATACCTCTGAACATAATCAATATCAAGGGTTTATAGGCAGCAGCCAAACCATGCAATCAGTGTATAAAACCATTGACTCTGCGGCAGCCAGTAAAGCCAGCATTTTCATTACCGGAGAAAGTGGTACGGGTAAAGAGGTATGTGCGGAAGCGATTCATGCCGCCAGTAAAAGAGGTGACAAACCTTTTATTGCTATCAACTGTGCCGCCATCCCGAAAGATCTGATTGAGAGTGAACTGTTTGGTCATGTGAAAGGGGCCTTTACCGGGGCGGCAACGGAAAGACAGGGTGCGGCGGAGTTGGCGGATGGAGGCACACTGTTTCTGGATGAATTGTGTGAAATGGACCTGGATCTGCAGACCAAACTGTTGCGCTTTATTCAGACCGGTACGTTCCAGAAAGTCGGCTCATCCAAAATGAAAAGTGTGGATGTACGTTTTGTTTGTGCGACAAACCGAGACCCATGGAAAGAGGTTCAGGAAGGTCGTTTTCGTGAAGACTTGTATTACCGTCTCTATGTTATTCCACTGCACCTGCCTCCACTGCGGGACAGAGGCGAAGATGTGGTAGAAATAGCCTATTCACTACTGGGCTTTATGTCATTGGAAGAAGGCAAACAGTTTGCCCGTTTCTCTCCGGAAGTCGAAGACCGGTTTATCCACTATGAGTGGCCAGGGAACGTCAGACAATTACAAAACGTACTGCGTAACGCAGTGGTACTTAACCACGGTAAAGAAATTACCCTGGATATGCTGCCACCGCCTCTGAATCAGACAAGCGCCATTAAAAAAATGGAAAAAAACATAGCGGGTACAAAAATTGCAGGTGTTGGTTTAGATTCTGCTTCTGCAGAAGAGGAGTTGTTGCCTGAAAATATTCAGCCGCTGTGGATGGTTGAAAAACGGACAATCGAGCAGGCGATAGATGCCTATGAGGGAAATATTCCTAAAGCGGCACATGCGCTTGGGGTAAGTCCATCAACGATTTATCGTAAAATTCAGGCGTGGAATGAGAACCAGTAAGTAAGGATTTGCAGTGACTGCTTATTTAAACTCAAGCAAAGTAGCAGACCTATGCTACGAAGTGGGTAAGGAGAACTTACCGACTCTTGTGAGTATATTTCTCAATGAGCTTGATGGGTACAAAGACGTGTTGTCCGGAGAACCGGATGAGCTGGAATATCCTTTGAGTGAAATAAGCCATGCACTAAAGAGTAGTGCCGCAAGTTTTGGTGCAGACAATTTATGCGAAATGGCGGTATATTTTGATTCTCTGGTCAAAGCAGGACAGAAAATCAATACCAGCCAAAATCGCGACTCTATTTTACGGTGTCTCAATAAGACCATCCTGGCTTATCGAGACCTCTCAACGGATAACTTTAGCTAGGGCTCGTTCTAGCGGATAATAACTTTATAATGGCCTGGTGAAGTTTTTTCCTGTCATGACGCCAGTCCCGGTTAGGAGAAGCCAGGTCATCTGTTACATAATCCCATTTCCCCGTAAGATCCGGATGTTCATTCGGTGTCAGGATCAGGTCGATTTTTCGTCCCCGACAGGCGCGCTCACACCATTCCAGCTTTTTCTGTAAAGACATCCGTTCTGCTGGCCCATATTCCGGGGACAGGTTTTCTACAAAAATGACTTTTGCACGGCGGTTCTGGTCAATCGCATACCCTAATTCGGGCAGAAGCAGTGGTGGCATTATGCTGGTCAGAAAGCTACCGGGACCAAGAATAATACAGTCGGCCTGTGCTATTGCGCTGACTGCTTCATCGGTCGCCGGTACTTCCGGATCCAGATCCAGACGTTGTAAATCTTCCGCCATCTCATCCACACTGGTTTCACCATGCACCCACTTTCCGTCTACCGACAATGCACGCAGGTCTGAAGGGTGTTCTGACATCGGAAGAATATTAACATCGATCTTCAACATATCGCGGATAAGATTAATGGCATCCAGTGGGCGGACCGACAGGTTATCCAGTGCGGTGAGCATCAGATTGCCAAGGTTATGACCTTGAAGTTCACCAGTACCTTTAAAGCGGTATTCAAACATCATTGAGCTGATAGAAGGTTCGGTAATCAACTGATTGATACAGTTGCGGGTATCTCCCCAGGCAATGCCTCCCTGGCAGTCTCGTATTCTGCCTGTTGAGCCGCCATTATCCGTGGTAGTGACAATGCCGGTGGCGTTGCTGCCAAACTCTTTCAGAGCGGCAAGCATCCGGCCCAGTCCGTGTCCTCCACCGATAGCGACCACTTTTTTACTTGTATAAAAATCTTCTGGCTGACTCATTCTGGTTTGCACTCATATGTCGTAACGCTGTCACCAGCGTTGGGTGGATAAATTTACTGTAAACGGTATGTCCCGACAAAATAAAACAAAAACGCAGGCTTACCTACCCCTTAAGTAGTGTTTTGGGTTGATAACAACATTTTGAGAGAGGAAACGCTGGTATTCTGACCCGTGATTCATTACTTTTTAACTAGGCCTTTATTGAAGACGTTACTTTTTATTCTCCGTTAATAGGGAAAAAAGAAGCTGGTAACGTAACGAAAGGGCCATATTGAAAATATAAGGTAAGTAACTGCCATTGAACAGCGGCAGTTGCCATAGCTCCGAGCCTGTTAGCGCTAAGTTCTGTTGAATATGCCTGCCAGGCCGTGGGGTTATTACTCTGTTATGGATAATAACCCAAAGGGTTTACTGAGAAATGAGTATGCCTCCCGTGTTTGGAAAGGTGTGACGTGGCAAAACAGTTAGAAGACAGATTCAGACGCAGGTTTTATTATCTGCGGCTATCGGTTACAGATGTCTGTAACTTCAAATGCACTTATTGTCTGCCTGATGGATATCAGCCATCTGGGCGTAAAAACTCGTCTTTTTTATCTCTGCCGGAGATAGAGCGCGTGGTGCGCGCATTTGTTGAGTGCGGTACCAGTAAGGTTCGTATTACCGGTGGAGAGCCCAGCCTGAGAAAAGACTTCACAGATATTATTCATACCGTTGCTTCCACCCCCGGAGTGGAAAAGGTTGCGGTGACCACGAATGGTTATCGTATGGCAAATCATGTTGAAAGATGGCTGCAAGCCGGATTAACTCATATCAATGTCAGTGTGGATAGCCTTGATCCACGCATGTTTCATCAAATTACAGGACAAAACCGGTTTAATGACGTTATGGCAGGGATAGAGCGGGCTCTGGAGATTGGCGGTTGTCAGGTTAAAGTAAACGCGGTACTGATGAAGGGCTTAAATGGCCAGGAGCTACCACAGTTTCTGCACTGGGTGAAGGATCGGCCGGTCCAGCTGCGTTTTATCGAGCTGATGCAAACCGGCGAGATGGACGAACTATTCAGTCAGCACCATATTGCCGGAACCGATATTCGGGCTCAGTTGCTCCGGAATGGCTGGGTACCTAAAGTGAGAGAACGGACAGACGGTCCGGCTCAGGTTTTTGTGCATCCGGATTATTGTGGTTCAGTTGGCCTGATCATGCCTTATGAAAAAGGGTTTTGTCAGGACTGTAATCGACTCCGGGTATCCGCTTTGGGGAAACTGCATCTTTGCCTGTTCGGAGAGCAGGGGGTAGAACTGCGGGATTTGATGCAGCAGGATGATCAGCAAGATCAACTGATTGAACGTATTAGCCGTGCTTTAGACAATAAAGCCGAAACGCACTTTCTGCATGACGGCAATACGGGGATAACGCCACACCTGGCTTCAATTGGCGGTTAGTCCACTATTCGGCAGATAACAGAACAATTAGGCAGACAATAGAAAAATGGATGACGGGCAGAGGCTGTTGGTCATCTTAAAATCATGAACGGATTAAAAAGGGGAAAGTATGGGGCACGCTACCGGTGGATTTATTCCTGCCAATATTGCGGTATTAACGGTATCCGATACGCGCACGGAAGAGAATGACACGTCTGGACAGTATTTTGTCGAACAGCTTCAGGAAGCGGGGCATAAACTGGCAGATAAAAAAATAGTAATTGATGACGTTTATCTGCTTAGGGCTATCGTTTCTCAATGGATCGCAGATGAGAGCATACAAGTGGTACTCATTACTGGTGGAACCGGGTTTACCACCCGTGACAGTACGCCAGAGGCATTAATTCCTCTGTTTGATAAACAAATTGAAGGGTTTGGTGAATTGTTCCGGGCGATTTCGTACGAGGAAATCGGCACTTCTACCATTCAGTCCCGGGCGGTTGCCGGAATGGCAAATCACACGGCTATTTTTGCGGTTCCGGGATCAACTGGGGCCTGTAAAACCGCCTGGACTAAAATCCTCCGCCAACAGTTGGATGCCAGCCATGGGCCATGTAATTTTATGCCACACCTTACCAAATAAGAAATACCATGAGTGAGTTAACCCATATTAACGCGTCGGGAGAAGCGAACATGGTGGACGTTTCGGCAAAAGCCGAGACGGTCAGAGAAGCGCGGGCGGAAGCGTACGTGGCCATGAACGCCCAAACCCTGCAGCTGATTTTATCTGGCCACCATCATAAGGGCGATGTATTTGCGACTGCCCGAATTGCGGGCATTCAGGCCGCGAAACGAACCTGGGAACTGATCCCTTTATGCCATCCCCTCATGCTCTCTAAAGTCGAGGTAAAGCTGGAAGCTCTTGAACACGAGAACCGGGTTCGTATTGAGTCGGTGTGTAAGCTGGCCGGAAAAACCGGTGTTGAGATGGAGGCATTAACCGCCGCCTCTGTCGCTGCCCTGACCATTTACGATATGTGTAAAGCCGTACAGAAAGATATCGTCGTTGAGCAGGTTCGGCTACTGGAAAAGACCGGAGGTAAATCCGGGCATTTTAAGGCTCAGTCTGACCAGGGTGTGTCCTGAAGAGCGGATGTTTAAGAAGGTAATGATATGATTAAAGTTCTGTTTTTTGCTCAGACCAGAGAGCTGGTCGGAACGGATAGTCTTGAGCTGGAAGCCAACTATGCGGATGTCGAAGCATTGAGGGCAAACCTGAGTGAAAGGGGCGACAAGTGGTCTCTTGCAATGGAAGATGGGAAGTTACTGGCAGCGGTTAATCAGACCCTTGTTGCGCCTCAGCATGCATTATCTGATGGTGATGAGGTGGCCTTTTTCCCACCGGTAACCGGAGGTTAAGTATGGGCTACCGTGTTCAGGTTTCCCGCGAGGATTTTTCTGTCGGGAAGGAGTATGAGCAACTGGCGACCGGCAGTGAAGCGGGTGCCGTAGTCACTTTTGTTGGTAAAGTGCGGGATATGAATCTCGGCGATGATATTGTCAGTTTATCATTAGAGCACTACCCCGGTATGACAGAGAAAGTCCTGGGGGACATTTGTAAGCAGGCCGCAGAACGTTGGTCTTTGTGTGATGTCAGAGTGATTCACCGGATTGGTGAGATACAGGCAGGGGAACAGATTGTATTTGTCGGTGTGACCAGTGCTCACCGCAGTGATTCATTTTCTGCCTGTGAATTCATTATGGATTTTCTTAAAACTAACGCACCGTTCTGGAAAAAAGAGATAACGACAGAGAGCACCCGTTGGGTTGAATCTAAACAGTCGGATCATCAGGCAACTGACAGGTGGTTATCCCGTTAACAGAAGTTAACAAAAAAATCCGGCTCAATATGACGTTGAAAGCCTATTTCTGAACCAGCCATTACGGTTGGTTTTTTTGTTTTTCTTGGCTGATTTTTATACTGTTTTTATTTTAATACCTTGATCGGGTTAATGTTTTTTCTTGTGCTTGCATTACATTACATGCCTATATGTGATTTATGTCTCATCATTTAATGCTTTTCTTCTTTGTGCAATATCAATAATATTGCGGGTTTTGTGGTGTTTAATATCGCATTTTTGATATGGACCAAAAAATAATATCTTTGTTACGATGTTTTTATGGTAAATCATGCTAATGGTTGGTAACTTGTTCGCGATCCTCTATATGAGGAAAAGGTGATTTAGTCTTTTTGCGCACTAAATTGTCGTGATGACCTTCAGTCCGAGCCGTTCGGACGGTCTGTCATATTCAGGTTCGATTGCCCTGAATTAAAGATAAAAACAGTTATGCAGTCATGGATGCACATTACAAAATCTGGAGTTTAATCAATATGTACAAGAATAATATTACCCGGGCGCTTCTTCTGAGCGCCGGGCTTTCTCTTGCTCTTTCAGGGTGTGGTGATGAGCCAAAACAGGCAAAAACAACGCCGGCACCAAAGAAAGAGGAAACTCAGGCAACCGCTGAGAGTGGTGAAATCAAGTACGCAGCCGTTCAGGAACTGGTTCGGGGTAACGGGTCAGAGATCGCGTCCGTTGACCCACATAAAACAGAAGGTGTACCTGAATCACACGTCATTCGTGATCTTCTGGAAGGCCTGGTCAATCAGGATGCCGATGGCAATACCATCCCGGGTGTAGCGGAAAGCTGGGAAACCGAAGACAACCGCACTTTCACCTTCCATCTGCGCAAAGACGCTAAGTGGTCTAATGGCGACCCGGTAACCGCCCATGATTTCGAATACAGCTTTAAGCGAGCGGTTGATCCAAACACGGCTTCCCCTTATTCCTGGTATTTTGAAATGACGACCATGGAAAATGCAGCGGATATCATTGCCGGTAAAAAAGACAAAGAAACACTGGGTGTAAAAGCGCTGGATGACTATACACTGGAAGTGAAGCTGGAATCAGCGGTTCCTTACTTTGTGAAGATGGCCGGTCACACAACAATGAAGCCAGTGAATAAAACCGTGGTTGAAAAATACGGTGATACGTGGACTAAACCTGAGCATTTTGTTGGCAATGGTGCATTTGTTTTAGATAACTGGGTGGTGAATGAGCGTATTGAGCTGAAGCAAAACCCTTATTACTGGGATAAAGCCAATACTAAACTGACCAAAGTGACCTACCTGCCTATTGAAAATCAGGTTTCTGAAATGAACCGCTTCCTGTCAGGTGAGATTGATTTTACTTTTGAGTTGCCAAATGAACACTTCAAACGTTTACAGAAAGAGCACCCTGAATCGTTGTCAATCGTAGGTAACCTGTGTTCTTACTACTACGGTTTCAACAACAAGCGAGCACCATTTGATGATGTCCGCGTACGTAAGGCTCTGTCTTACGCTATTGACCGTGATGTGATTACTAAAGCGCTGCTGGGCCAGGGTCAGAAGCCAGCCTACTTCCTGACACCGGAAATTACCGCTAATTTTGAGCCGGAAATGCCGGCATACGGTAAGATGACACAGGAAGAGCGTAATTCAGAAGCGAAACGTCTGCTGGAAGAAGCGGGCTTTAATGACACTAATCCGCTGAAATTTACTCTTCTGTACAATACGAATGAAAACCACAAAAAACTGGCTGTTGCGATTGCCTCTATGTGGAAGAAAACTCTGGGCGCAGAAGCGGTACTGGAAAACCAGGAATGGAAAACCTATCTGGACACCCGCCGTCAGGGTAACTTTGACGTAACCCGAGCTGGCTGGTGTGGTGACTACAATGAAGCCTCCAGCTTCCTGTCACTGATGCAGTCTAACAACAGCTCTAACGATCCTAAATACTACAGTGATGAGTACGATGCCGTTATGCAAAAAGCACTGGAATCAACCAGTGAAGAGGAACGCACTAAGCTGTATGCGGAAGCAGAAAAACTGCTGGCTCGTGATATGCCGATTGCACCGATTTACCAGTATGTTAAGTCTCGTCTGCTGAATCCTCGCGTTGGTGGCTTCCCGTCAAATAACGCCGAAGAAAAAGTCTTTTCTAAAGATCTTTATATCAAAGCGGAATAATAATTCATAAATAATAATGAGTTTGACACTGCATGTGGAAACACATGCAGTGTCTTTTAGCGTCTATTTTTTGTATAGACCCTCTGAATAGCTGGTGCAGTAATAAGTCTATTTGTGAATATTTTGTGTGATTCACAGTTGAAAACACTCACAAATGAACTCAATATCGTAGCGCTATGATGAGCAACTATGTCACAGACTGAATAAGAAGTTGTTATGCTTAAATTCATTGCAAAAAGGGTATTTGAGGCCATACCAACCATGTTGGTACTGATCACAATCTCTTTCTTTCTGATGCGTTTCGCCCCGGGTAACCCGTTTTCCAGCGAACGCCCGTTGCCGCCGGAAGTGATGGCAAACATTAACGCAAAATATGGTTTGGATAAGCCGGTGTTTGAACAGTACACCACTTATTTGACCAATGTTGTCCACGGCGACTTTGGCCCTTCGTTTAAATATAAAGATTTCAGTGTCAACGAGCTGATTGCCGGGGCTCTGCCTGTGTCTGCAAAAGTCGGGATCGCAGCCTTTATCTTTACCGTTATTCTTGGGGTGGGCATAGGTACCATCGCAGCCCTGAAACAGAATACCTGGGTAGACTATGCCATCATGTCCACCTCGATGCTCGGGGTAGTCTTGCCCTCGTTCGTGTTGGCACCAGTTTTGATCTATCTGTTTGCTATTAATCTTGGCTGGTTTGAAGCCGGGGGGTGGATGGATGGTTCATTCAAATATATGTTCCTGCCGGTTATCGCCATGTCTCTGCTGTATGTCGCCACTTTTGCCCGGATTACCCGGGGCAGCATGATTGAAACTCTTAACAGCAACTTCATCCGCACTGCGCGGGCGAAAGGGCTAAGCTTCGGCTACATCATTTTCAAACATGCACTCAAGCCGGCTATGCTGCCCGTTGTGTCCTACATGGGACCGGCATTCGTCGGTATCATCACCGGTTCTGTGGTTGTTGAAACGATTTTCGGCCTGCCGGGTATCGGCAAGCTGTTTGTTAACGCCGCCTTTAACCGTGACTATTCGCTGGTAATGGGAGTGACCATTCTGATTGGTTTCCTCTTCATTCTGTTCAACGCCATCGTTGATATTTTACTGGCTTATATCGATCCAAAAATTCGTTATTAATTGGGAACGGTGGTTATGTTAACGAAAAAAAACAATCTTGAAGCGGTTGAAAAGTTCTCAGAGAACCTGGAAATAGCCGGCCGCAGCCTCTGGCAGGATGCCCGTATCCGCTTTATGCGTAACAAAGCGGCGATGGTGAGCCTGGCAATCCTGTTTGTCATGGTGTTAGCCGTGATCTTCCTGCCAATGCTGGCTCAGTACCATTATGACGATACTGACTGGTACGCTCTGCACGCCGCACCATCAGCGGAGCATCTGTTTGGTACCGATGCATTAGGCCGTGATCTGTATGTACGTACTCTGATTGGCGGACGCATTTCTCTTATGGTGGGGGTTCTTGGCGCGCTGGTGGCGGTGATTATTGGCACCTTGTATGGTGCAACATCCGGCTTTATTGGTGGCAGAACCGACCGTGTTATGATGCGTCTGCTGGAAATCCTGTATGCAGTACCCTTTATGTTTCTGGTTATTGTATTGGTGACGTTTTTTGGCCGGAACATTATCCTTATCTTTGTGGCCATCGGGGCGATTGCCTGGCTGGACATGGCGCGTATTGTGCGTGGTCAGACTCTCAGTCTGCGCAGCAAAGAATTTATTGAAGCAGCCCATGTATGTGGTGTCAGTCGCTGGAAAATCATTACCCGCCATATCGTGCCGAACGTACTGGGTATTGTGGCCGTGTATTCGACCCTGCTTATTCCTAGCATGATTCTGACGGAATCATTCTTATCTTTCCTGGGCCTGGGGGTTCAGGAGCCAATGACCAGTTGGGGCGCACTGCTTCAGGAAGGAGCTCAGACAATGGAGCTCGCTATCTGGCAATTAGCCTTCCCGGCACTGTTTATGGTGGTGACCCTGTTCTGCTTTAACTATGTGGGTGACGGTCTGCGTGATGCGCTGGATCCGAAGGACCGATAACGCAGTAATTCATTAATTACATACTGTGTAACCAAGACTATTACATTGGAAAGAATGATGAGTTTATTAGATGTCAAAGATCTGCGTGTCGAGTTTACTACTCAGGACGGTATCGTCACCGCAGTTAATGATTTGAATTTTTCTCTGAACCAGGGCGAGACTCTGGGGATTGTGGGCGAATCCGGATCGGGTAAATCCCAGACGGTATTCTCCATTATGGGCCTGCTGGCTAAGAACGGCATTATCAAGGGTAGTGCTAAATTTGAAGGCCGTGAGATCCTGAACCTGCCGGAAAAAGAACTGAACAAAGTTCGTGCTGAGCAGATTGCCATGATTTTCCAGGATCCGATGACCTCTCTGAACCCGTACCTGAAAGTCAGCGATCAGCTGATGGAAGTTCTGATGCTACATAAAGGTATGAGCAAGGCTGAAGCGTTTGAAGAATCGGTACGCATGCTGGAGGCAGTGAAAATCCCGGAAGCGCGTAAACGTATTACCATGTATCCGCATGAGTTCTCCGGTGGTATGCGTCAGCGGGTGATGATAGCGATGGCGCTGCTGTGTCGTCCTAAACTGCTGATTGCCGATGAACCGACCACGGCTCTGGACGTAACGGTTCAGGCGCAGATCATGGATCTGCTGAATGAACTGAAGAAAGAGTTCAACACGGCGATCATTATGATCACCCACGACCTGGGGGTGGTTGCTGGTTCCTGTGACAAGGTACTGGTAATGTACGCCGGCCGCACCATGGAGTACGGTAACGTAAACGATATTTTCTATAACCCGAGTCATCCCTATTCAGAAGGTCTGCTGAAAGCGATCCCTCGTCTGGATACGGAAGGGGATGTCCTGCCGACAATTCCGGGTAATCCGCCAAATCTGCTGCGTCTGCCTCCGGGTTGTCCTTATCAGGAGCGATGTCACCGGGTTTCAGATCGCTGTATGCGTGAAGCACCGACACTGAAGCCGTTTGCTGGCAACCGTCAGCGTGCATGTTTTTCTGACTGGGAGAGCTGGAACAAATGAGTGCCGATAAGAAGCTAATTCTGGATGTTAAAGACCTGAAAGTTCACTTCAGCATTGCATCCAAATCCGCCTGGCCTTGGTCAAAACCTGCGACACTGAAAGCGGTTGACGGGGTAAATGTACACCTGTACGAAGGGGAAACACTGGGTGTGGTCGGTGAGTCTGGTTGTGGTAAATCCACCTTTGCGCGCGCCATTATCGGTCTGGTAGAAGCCACCGATGGTGATGTAGTCTGGATGGGCCAGGATCTGACCAAAATGAAAGACGTACAACGCCGTGAGACCCGTAAAGAAATCCAGATGATTTTCCAGGATCCGCTGGCGTCACTGAACCCGCGTATGACCATCGGGGATATTATCGCAGAGCCTCTGGAAACTTTTTATCCGAAGCTGTCTAAAGCCGAAGTAAAAGACCGGGTGAAAGAGATGATGATGCGGGTTGGTCTGCTGCCAAACGTGATCAACCGTTATCCGCATGAATTCTCGGGTGGTCAGTGTCAGCGTATTGGTATTGCCCGCGCTCTGATCCTGAAACCGAAGATGATCATCTGTGACGAACCGGTTTCGGCTCTGGACGTATCCATTCAGGCTCAGGTGGTTAACCTGTTGAAAGAGCTTCAGAAAGAACTGGGATTGAGTTTGGTATTTATCGCTCATGACCTGTCAGTGGTGAAACATATCTCAGACCGCGTACTGGTGATGTATCTGGGTAATGCCGTGGAGCTGGGTGAATCCGATGAACTGTTTGCGAATCCTAAGCACCCTTATACCCGGGCGCTGATGTCTGCTGTGCCCATTCCGGATCCGGAAATTGAGCGCAATAAAACGATTCAGATGCTGGAAGGGGATCTGCCGTCACCGATCAACCCACCATCAGGCTGTGTGTTCCGCACCCGTTGCCCGATGGCAAAAGAGATTTGTGCCCAGCATAAACCTCAGATTAAAGGCGGTGATAAACACTCAGTCTCTTGTCTGCTGGTTGATTAACGGCTGTTAATTGCTGATATTTATATAGAGCGCGGCTTTTCCGGTTAACGGTGAAGCCGCGTTTTTTTATCTTTTTTCCTATACTTAGAGGAAAAGAGGTCTCTTTATGCAGGTATTTCGCGGAACGATATTTCACTTTCTTTCCAATCCGGCTCTGGTGAAAAGGGAGGAGGACAGTTACCAGTTTATCAATGACGGTCTGCTGATTACTGAACAGGGAAAGGTACGCGAAGTAAGACCCTTTCAGAAAGAAGATAAGAACAAGTACAAAGTCATTCAGGATTACAGCGGAAAACTGCTTTTGCCCGGCTTTGTGGATGCCCACCTGCATTATCCTCAGACCGAGATTATCGCTTCATACGGTGAACAGCTGCTGATCTGGCTGCAGAAATACACCTACCCGGCTGAACTCAAATTTTCAGACCGGGCATACGCAGTTCAAGCTGCGCAGTTTTTCCTGGGGGAACTACTGAGAAACGGGACAACTTGTGCGGCGGTTTTTCCTACCGTACATAAAATCTCAGCAGAAGTCCTGTTTGAACAGGCGTTAGTCAATAACATGAGTATCATCAGCGGTAAGGTCTTGATGGACCGTAATGCCCCGGAAGGCTTATTAGACTCAGCGGACAGTGGTTATAAAGACAGCCGGGAGTTAATAGAAAAATGGCATCACACAGGACGTCTTCGTTATGCCGTGACACCCAGATTTGCCCCGACTTCAAGCCCTCACCAGTTGGAAATGGCTTTGAAATTGAAGGAGGAATATCCGGATATCTATATCCAGACTCACCTTTCAGAGAATGAGGCGGAGGTTGAATGGGTGAGAAGGCTTTTTCCTGATCATTCGAGTTATATGGGGGTTTACCACGAGTTCGGTCTGACAGGGCACCATAGTCTTTTCGCACATAGTATCCACCTGAATGACGCCGAATGGACTATTATGCAGGAGACCAATTCCGCTGCGGTTTTCTGCCCTTCAGCAAACTTATTTCTGGGAAGTGGGTTATTTGAGCTGAATAAAGCCAGAGAAAATGGGGTGCCTGTTGCTCTGGGAAGTGATATCGGGGCCGGGACCAGCTTTTCCGCTTTGAAAAATATGAGTGATGCTTACAAGGTGTCCCGGCTGTCAGGTTACTCATTCTCACCGTTAGACAGTTTTTATATGGCCACACTGGGCGGTGCCAGTGCGCTGGATCTGGATAGTGAGACTGGCAATTTCTCAGCGGGAAAATACGCAGACTTTGTGGTTCTGGACTGGAATGCATCGGCATTGCAAGCCAGGCGACAGCAACCGTTGCAGACTATTAAAGAAAAGCTATTTGCATTAATGATGCTGGGTGACGATCGCAATGTGGTCGCGACTTATATTGCAGGACAAAAGCGATATAGCAAAGTGTAAATGCGGCGGAATTAATGGAGATTGTTTTGATAAGAAGAGAGAGAAAATGGTGGAGGGGGACGGATTCGAACCATCGAAGGCGGAGCCGGCAGATTTACAGTCTGCTCCCTTTGGCCACTCGGGAACCCCTCCAGGGGTGTTGATACTATAAAGCGTATCCTTAACTGCTGTTTTCCCAACACAGGCAATCAAGTGTGCTTCGTTTTTCACAAGGAAAAGTGAAGCGAAAATGGTGGAGGGGGACGGATTCGAACCATCGAAGGCGGAGCCGGCAGATTTACAGTCTGCTCCCTTTGGCCACTCGGGAACCCCTCCAGGGGTGTTGATACTATAAAGCGTATCCTTAATTGCTGTTTTCCCAACACAAGCAATCAAGTGTGCTTTGTATTTTCCCAAGGAAAAGACGAAAGCAAATATGGTGGAGGGGGACGGATTCGAACCATCGAAGGCGGAGCCGGCAGATTTACAGTCTGCTCCCTTTGGCCACTCGGGAACCCCTCCAGGGGTGTTGATACTATAAAGAGTATCCTTAACTGCCGTTTTCCCAACACAAGCAATCAAGTGTGCTTCGTTTTTCACAAGGAAAAGTGAAGCGAAAATGGTGGAGGGGGACGGATTCGAACCATCGAAGGCGGAGCCGGCAGATTTACAGTCTGCTCCCTTTGGCCACTCGGGAACCCCTCCAGGGTATTTCATACTACCAAGTAGTATACTGAACAACAGATTTCCCAACACTGTCGCTAAGTGCGGAGCGCATAATAGCAAACTGCGTTTTGCTGTAAAGAGATTTCTTATGATTTTGAATCAAATGCTGTCTTTTTGGGCAAAGATGGCAGAAACTGTTCGATTATGTAGAAATGACAGCGTGAATAAGTGTCATCTCTGGCTGCTATTTTTATCTGTATTCAGTTTTCTTAACGTTACACGCTCCAGAGTGCGATATAAACTAAAACAATAACTTCTAATCAGTATCATCTATGAAAATTATAAACATAACGATTCTTTTATCCATAGTAATAGCGGCTGTCTCAGCCTCAGTTTTGGCTGCTGGTAACGGTTCGGGAATGGGCAAACAAAAGTCAGCCAGTCCGGGCATTACTGTGGTCACTCAAACTGTCGATCAGCATACCATTTCTCAGTCTCTTTCTCTGATCGGGAAGCTGGCATCGAGAGAGTCCGTTATCATCTCTTCTGAAGTGTCCGGTAAAGTCGAATCGATTCTGGTGTCTGAAAATCAGAAAGTGAAAGCGGGTGAACTTCTGCTGCAGCTGGAAAGTGATAAAGTGACGGCGGCACTGGCTGAGGCGCAGGCTTACCTTAACGATGAACAGAGAAAACTGAAAGAATATAGCCGTCTGGCCAAGCGCGGGGCGATTACCAGTACGGAAGTGGATGCACAGCAGACCAGTGTGGATATTGCGAGGGCCCGGCTTCAGGCTCAGCAAGCTAATCTGAAGGATTTAAATATCCGGGCACCTTTTTCGGGCACCATCGGTCTGATTGATTTCAGTCTGGGAAAAATGGTCAGTTCCGGAGAAAGCCTGATGACGCTGGATAATCTGTCCATCATGCAACTGGATCTGAATGTGCCTGAACGTTACCTCTCTATGTTAGCCAAAGGCATGCAGGTATCAGCCACCAGTAGTGCGTGGCAGGACATGACCTTTCAAGGCGCTTTGGTGAGTATTGACTCCCGGGTGAACAGTGAAACGCTGAATCTGCGGGTACGGGTTGAATTTCCCAATCCTGATGTGCGGTTAAAACCGGGCATGATGCTTCAGGCGACGGTGGGTTTTCCACCGCTGAGTGCGCCTATTATCCCGGCTCAGGCTCTTGAATATTCCGGTACTAAACGGTTTGTGTATGTGGTGGATGAACACGACAAAGCGAAACGAACTCAGGTATATCTTGGCTCGAGGATCGGTAATAACGTTGTGATTGAAAAAGGGGTGAATATCGGTGACCGCATCGTTGTGCAGGGAACGGTGAATATGCGTGATGGTGTCCGGGTAACTGAGAGTGAACCTGCTGCACAACATCAACGCTCCGACACGACTCAGGGAGCAGAGTGATGTGGTTATCTGATGTATCGGTAAAGCGGCCAGTCGCGGCCATTGTGTTGAGTATGCTGCTTTGCGTCTTCGGCATCGTGTCGTTCAGCAAACTGGCGGTCAGGGAAATGCCGGATATTGAAAGCCCGGTCGTCTCTATTTCCACCCGCTATGAGGGAGCCTCAGCCAGTATCATTGAAAGTCAAATCACATCAGTGATTGAAGATCAGCTTTCCGGTATCAGCGGAATTGATGACATTACCTCGACCTCCCGCAATGGTCGCTCGCGGATCAGGGTCACTTTTTATCTTGGTTATGATCTGGATTCCGGTGTCAGTGATGTGAGGGATGCGGTCGCGCGAGCCAGACGCAGTCTGCCGGATGAGGCAGATGAGCCAACGGTATACAAAAACAACGGCAGTGGTGAAGCGTCCTTATATATTAACCTGAGCTCTGCGGTGATGGACCGTACCCAACTAACGGATTATATAGAGCGGGTACTGGTAGACAGGTTTAGCCTGCTAACGGGTGTCAGTTCGGTAGACGTTTCCGGTGGCTTGTATAAGGTGATGTATGTACGCCTGAAACCTGTACTGATGGCGGGGCGAGGCATTACGAGTTCAGACATTTCTGCGGCACTGAGAGCCGAAAACCTGGAAAGTCCGGGGGGCGAAGTTCGGAATGATACAACAGTGATGTCAGTTCGAACGGCAAGATCATATCAGTCGGATCAGGATTTTCAGTATTTGGTCGTAAAGAAAGCGGGTGATGGTTCGCTGGTTTACCTGAAAGATGTGGCGGATGTTTTTCTCGGTGCTGAAAATGAAGCCTCGACCTTTAAAAGTGACGGTGTAGTCAATGTCAGTATGGGGGTTGTTGCTCAGTCGGATGCCAACCCTCTTGATGTTGCCCTGCGGGTTCGTGAAGAAGTTGCCAGAGTGCAGAAATTTTTGCCGGAAGGGACCCGCCTGGCGATCGATTATGATGCCACGACGTTTATCGACCGCTCAATTGGCGAGGTTTATAACACGCTGTTTATTACCGGCGGATTAGTGATACTGGTGTTGTATGTGTTTATCGGTCAGGCCCGGGCGACGTTAATCCCGGCGGTGACGGTTCCCGTGTCTCTGATTTCTGCGTTTATTGCCGCCTATTTCTTTGGATTTTCTATTAACCTGATCACTCTGATGGCTCTGATCCTTTCTATCGGTCTGGTGGTGGATGACGCCATTGTGGTGGTGGAAAATATTTTTCATCATATTGAACAGGGAGAGAAACCGCTGTTGGCGGCTTATAAAGGTACCCGGGAAGTAGGGTTTGCGGTGATTGCGACAACACTGGTTCTGGTGATGGTGTTTCTGCCTATTTCGTTTATGGAGGGCATGGTCGGGCTTTTGTTTACCGAGTTTTCGGTGTTGCTTGCCATGGCCGTGATCTTTTCGTCTCTTATCGCTCTGACGCTGACCCCGGTTTTAGGAAGTAAGCTTCTAAAAGAAAAAGCCCGGCAGAGTCGGTTTAACCGCTTTCTGGAGCGCATGTTCGTAAAACTGGAAAACCGTTATCGCTTTGCTCTGAGTAAGGCTATTGGAGCTCGTGTTGTTGCGCCTTTCGTTATCCTGGCGTGTATTGGTGGTAGCTATGGCATGATGCAACTGGTTCCCAGTCAGTTGACGCCGAAAGAAGACCGTGGCGTGTTATTCGCCTTTGTGCGTGGTGCGGATGGCACCAGTTATAACCGGATGGCGGCGAACATGGATCAGGTAGAAGCGCGGCTGATGCCTTTGCTGGGGAAAGGGATGTTGAAATCGTTCAGCATTCAGTCTCCGGCATTTGGAGGAATGGCCGGTGATCAGACTGGCTTTGTGATTATGATCCTCGAAGACTGGAGCGAGCGTACCGTGACAGCTCAACAGGCGCTGGGCGTTGTCAGAAATGCGTTATCGGGTATTCCTGACGTGCGTATTTTTCCAAGAATGCCGGGATTCCGTGGCGGATCCAGTGAGCCGGTTCAGTTCGTGCTGGGCGGCTCTGATTATACCGAACTACAGCAGTGGGCCGAACTGGTTAAACAGGAGGCGGAAAACAGCCCGGTGATGGAAGGGGCTGATACCAACTACTCTGAAAAGACACCGGAACTTATGGTCGCAATTGATAAAGCAAGAGCCGCTCAACTGGGGATAAGCGTCGCGGACATTTCCGATACACTGGAAGTGATGCTGGGCGGGAAAAGTGTGACCACGTTTGTGGAACGGGGCGAAGAATATGATGTGTATCTGCGTGGCGATGAAAACAGCTTTAATAGTGCCGCGGATCTCAGTCAGATTTATATGCGTACCCGATCCGGGGAACTGGTCACTCTGGATTCTGTTACCAGTATTGAAGAGGTGGCTACGGCTCACCGTCTTGCCCATAACAATAAACAGAAATCGATAACGGTTTCTGCGAATCTGAGTAGTGGCCATACGCTGGGTGAAGCGCTGGATTTTCTGGACCAGATAGCGATAGAGAAATTACCGCCGGACATTTCGGTCAGTTATTCGGGCGAATCGAAAGACTTTAAAGAGAATCAGTCCAGTGTTGCGGTGGTCTTCGGACTGGCTTTGTTGGTGGCGTATCTGGTACTGGCCGCCCAGTTTGAAAGCTTTATTAACCCGTTGGTGGTCATGTTTACCGTTCCTATGGGGGTATTTGGTGGCTTTATGGGGCTGTACCTAATGCAGCAGGGGCTGAATGTTTACAGTCAGATAGGCATGATCATGCTGATTGGTATGGTGACGAAAAACGGCATCCTGATTGTCGAGTTTGCCAACCAGCTCCGGAACAAAGGCGTGGTGTTTGAAAAAGCGATTATTGATGCTTCAGCGCGGCGTCTGCGTCCTATTCTGATGACGGCGTTTACCACATTAGCCGGTTCGATCCCTCTTATCACATCAACAGGTGCCGGGTATGAAAGCCGGATTGCGGTTGGTACGGTCATTTTCTTCGGTATGGCTTTTGCCACTCTGGTTACCCTGTTTGTTATTCCGGCCATGTACCGTTTGCTGTCGGCAGGAACGTCAGCTCCGGGGCATGTTGAAGATCTGCTGAACAGCGAGTTAGCGGGCGATGTGAAAGTCAGGATCACTCACCCATAGCTGGCTGTACGTCACTAACTCAGATACACTTTGCCCTTCATATTTAAAGGGCAAAGCTGTGCAATTCATTATTCAGACACTTTCAAATCGCACCATGCACCGTCAGGTGTTATGGCTTGCGATTCCGATGGTTCTGTCCAACATTACCATTCCGCTGCTTGGACTGGTGGATGCGGCGGTTATCGGTCATCTGGACCATTCCTGGTATTTGGGTGGCGTTGCTTTGGGCAGTACGATGATCAGTGTAGCTTTCTGGTTACTTGGCTTTTTGCGTATGTCGACGACAGGCCTGACCGCACAAGCGCTTGGGGCAAAACAGCCTTTACAGTTGGCACGGGTATTTCTACAGGGAACGTTGATGGCGCTGGGCTTTGCAGCCCTCTTTCTGCTGGTTCATCGTGTTATGGCCCATCATATCTTTACGCTCAGTGATGCCAGCGAACAGGTGAAACTGTACGGGCAGCAATACTTTGTTATCCGGGCATGGAGCGCACCGGCTGCGCTGATGAACTATGTCATTCTGGGCTGGCTGCTCGGTACCCAGAATGCCAGAGCGCCAATGTGGATGGTGATTATTACCAACAGTGCCAATATTGCTCTGGATGTTCTGTTTGTGATTGGCTTAGGCTGGAAAGTCGAAGGAGCGGCGCTGGCGTCAGTGATCGCTGATTATTCCGGTATGGGGTTTGGGTTGTTATGCGTGTGGCGGTATTGGAAGCGGCATAACCTGCCTTCGCTCCGTTCTCAGTTGAGCGTAAGTACGGATGGGTTAGGACGATTTGTTAAGCTGAACAGGGATATATTTTTGCGTTCACTTTGCCTGCAGGCCGCTTTCAGCTTTATGACCTTTCAGGGGGCGGCTTTTGGTGATCAGACCGTCGCTGCAAACGCCGTTTTAATGAGTTTTCTGATGGTAATTTCCTATGGAATGGATGGCTTCGCTTACGCGATGGAAGCCATGGTCGGTAAAGCGATTGGTGCGAATAGTGAATCACAGTTAAAAGCCGCGATAACCGGCAGCTTTTTCTGGAGCCTGATGATCTGTCTTGGCCTTACCCTGGTATTTGGCTATTACGGAGAGGCTCTAATCCGTTTGATCACGGATATTCCTCAGGTTCAGAGCACGGCTGAACGCTACTTGCCCTGGCTGGTAGCCATGCCGTTAACGTCAATGTGGTGCTTTCTGCTGGACGGTATCTTTATCGGTGCCACGAAAGGGCGGGAGATGCGCAACACCATGTTTGTGGCGGCCTGTACCTTTTTTGTCGTTTTTTACCTGTTCTATCCGCTACAGAACCATGCGTTATGGGCGGCGATGCTGAGCTTTATGGCTATGCGTGGCCTGAGTCTTGGGGTGATCCTGACACTGCAATGGCGAAGAGAGGCATTTTTGGTGTAGAGACGGCTGCAATCTTCCTTTCTGGGATGAAATGGTCTATCTTTCTCTTTAAATTCCATGATGAAGAAAAATTTTCTCTTTCAGGCTCGTTATGAAACTCGATAAAACGGACAGAACGCTGCTTTCTCTGTTACAAAAAGACAGTACTATTTCGCTGAATGAACTGGCAGACAAAGTGAACCTGACGACGACTCCCTGCTGGAAACGCTTAAAGCGTCTGGAGGATGAGGGGGTGATCAGCAAGCGGGTGGCATTGCTGAATCCGGAGAAGTTAGGGCTGCTGTTTACGGCATTTGTGCTGGTCAAAACCAGCGACCACTCCCATGAATGGTACAGCCGGTTTGCCGATACTGTGTCGGACTTTCCTGAAGTGATGGAGTTTTACCGGATGGCGGGTGAGTACGACTACATGATGAAAGTGCAGGTGGAAGATATGAAGCGGTTTGACGAGTTCTATAAAAAACTCGTCAACAGTATTGATGGCATCTCCAATGTGACCTCCACTTTTGCTATGGAGTCATTGAAATACACGACGGCATTGCCAATCTAAACCGCCTTATTCACCATAATATCCAGGATCTGTGCATCCGTCTGGGTCATCGAGCCATTGGCCAGGGTTGATAAATTGCGGATGGATGTGTCTACGTCGTCAGCAACGATTCCTTCATTGCCGGTGACATAAACCCCGTCAATCGCCATCAGTGCCGCTTTAACGGCCGCTCCGGCAGACGAAGAGACTTTCATGGCACAGCTGGCTTTGGCTCCGTCACAGATAATCCCGGCAATATCACCTATCATACTGCTGATGGCATGACTGATTTGCTGATAGTTTCCGCCCAGAAGATAGGTTATTCCGGCTGCTGCCCCCATGCCGGCTGTGGTTGCTCCGCAAAGGGCTGACAGCTTGTTTTGCTGCTTTTTAATATAGATAGCCATCATGTGAGACAAAACCAGAGCGCGGAGCGTTTTTTCTTTATCCGCTTTCAGGTAGTTTGCGGTCACAACGACTGGCATGGTCGCGGTAATGCCCTGATTCCCTGAGCCGGAATTACTCATGGCGGGCTTCATCGCTCCGTCCATTCGGGCATCTGAAGCAGAAGAAGTACGGGTAAGCACCTCAGTCAGCAGGTCACCACTCAGCAGGCCGCGTTCAACATTACGCCGGAATGTGACGCCGATTTGCAGACCATAATCACCAACCAACCCCTCTTGAGACAGAGCGTCATTTAATTCAGCGGCCTGTTCAATAAAACGGATATGCTCAACCGGAACATGCAGGGCAAACTGATAAACGTCTTTAGCGGTCAGTTTTGCAAGCAGGTGGTTATCAGAGGGCGTCTGCGGAGATTGACTGGCAGAATGTTGTGGAATAAGCGTTGTGATGCCGTTTTCTTCGATCGAAAGCACATGGGTATGGCTGTCTGCGATAGTTACGGCCACATAGTCAGTTCCGTTACTGACCATGACTTTTGCATAAAAAATATGAGTGACGTCTGCAACCTGTACAGAAACTGCACCGTTTTTAAGAAGCGTTTTTGCCTGTGTAACATCGGTGTCAGTGATATCTTTCAGTACTTCTAATCCTGCGTTTGGGTTACCCGCAATGGCACCCACCGCTGCGGCAATAGGTAGCCCGACCATACCGGTACCAGGTACACCAACTCCCATGCCGTTTTTCATCAGGTTTGGAGATACCTGGGCAACAATCTGTGTCAGTTGACCGGACAGTTTTGCTGCAGCAATGGCAGAAGCCAGGGCAACGGATACCGGCTCGGTACAGCCCAGAGCCGGTACGACTTCCTGTTTCATCACTTTAATTAAGCTATCCCACATAGGCGTTTTCATCTGTTTATCCTTTCCTAACGGCGAATAAGATAAATATATGTCTTATCGTGGGAAAAATTTTTGCTTTGTTTGCTTTAAAAAGGATAAAAAGGAGAATTATTTTCTATTCAGTAAACCGCATTACCCCTTCCTGAACGGCTGAAGCGACCAGATTGCCCTGACGATCAAAGATTTCGCCACGGACCAGCCCCCGGGTATTGGAAGCCGTGGGACTTTCGATAACATAAAGCAGCCAGTCATCCATCTTGAACGGACGGTGGAACCACATGGAGTGATCGATGGTGGCAACCTGGAGTTTCGGCGTCATTAAGGTGACCCCATGTGGATGGAGGGCAGTCGGCAGAAATCCCCAGTCGGAAGCGTAGGCCAGCAGGTATTGGTGAATAAGCTGGTCATTCGGCATTTCACCGTTGGTTTTGATCCAAAGGTATTGCTTTGGTTCTTCTTTCGTTGGTTTCAGCGGGTTGACAACTTTTACCGGTCGCACTTCTATAGGCTTTTCACCTAAAAGCATCTGCTTAATATTGTCCGGTAGATGATCCGCCACCATTTTTGCCAGGTTAGATTCAGAAACAAAGTTTTCCGGTCCCGGAATATCTGGCATGGTGTTCTGGTGTTCAAAACCCTGTTCTTCACCATGATAGGAAGCGGTTAAGAAAAAAATCGGGCGGCCATTCTGAATCGCTTTCACTCGCCGCGTACTCAGGCTTCTCCCGTCACGTAGGTTTTCTACATCGTAAACGATCGGTTTCTGAGGATCGCCAGGATAAAGGAAGTAGCTATGAAATGAGTGAACCATTCTGTCGTTGTTTACCGTGTAACGGGCCGCAGAGAGGGCTTGACCGACAACTTGTCCACCATAAACCTGAGGTAAGCCTAAGTGTTCACTTTGACCGCGAAATAACCCTTGTTCTAGCTGCTCTAACTGCAATAACGATAAAAGTGACTCTAATGGCTGACTCATTTATATTCTCCGTAAATTTGCCGTCAAACTTCTGTAAATAAATTACCTCTCTAGAGATTTAACTTCAAGATAAACTTATACTCTTCCTGAATTAAATATTAAGGTCGGAATACAGTCCTTAAATATACTCTAGATATCGCAGGAGACGATTATGAAAAAGGTATTAATTTTAGTCAGTTCTATATTTGCAATATTCCTTGTAGGTTGTCAGAAAGAAAGTGATGTATCTGTAAATGTGAAAGATGAAATGGCTGATGTTCAGGTTAGTCCTGAATCCGGAGATCAGAATACAGAAGAGCTGGCTTCAATGGCCCAGAAAAATACAGATGACAGCATGACTGATACTGAGACTGTCATTATTGAATCAGAGAGCGTTCCTTCAGAGGATGAAAATAGTGAACCACTGGCAGATATCGCGGCTCCGGGGATCATTGAAGGCAATATTACCACCACCGAGCCAGTGACATTACCTCAAGACGCTGTAGTCACCGTCACTCTGGAAGATATCTCTTCTTCAGATGTTCCGGCTGAAGTGGTTTCTGAGCAGACTTTTGTCGTCGACGGTGTACAAATACCTTTCGATTTTGAATTGAATTTTGATGAGAATAAAATAGAACCCAATCACAAATATAGTATTCGAGCTAAAGTTGAATTTGACGGTAAATTAAAATTAACTACGGACAAAGTATATTCAGTTATTACTGATGAGAATGGAACTAAGAAAGTTAATTTATCCCTTGTAGGAGTTTAATGACAAAAAACACAGGTGGTGTCATGGGTGCCACCTGTATTTTTTCAAGTTTATTTTTCCATTCTCTGAGACTTCAACACCTTCTTTTTCAAGTTTTTCTTTTTGCCTGAGCATATTTTCTCCCTGAAGAGACAGTTTGCCTTTGCTGTTTATCACCCGATACCAGGGAAGTCGGGAGCCATCTGGTAACTGGCTGAGAGCCTTTCCGACCTGCCGGGCATAGCCAGGAAATCCACTCATTTTTGCAACGTCACCGTAAGTTGTTACTTTTCCAATTGGAATTTGGTGAATTACGCTGAAGATTTGTAATAAAAATTGTTCCATACTGAAGGGGTTCCGTTGGTTATCTGTAGATGTAATGACAACAGTAGAAGGAGTTTCTATGGTGCTTCACATCACTCAGTTTGTAATGACGACATTGCTGGTGGTAGTGTGCGCACGGGCCATTAGTATGAGTGAAGGTGATATACCGTTACTTGCTATCGTGGTGCCTGCTTTGTGGATTTTACCTAAAAATGGCGTGGCTGGTATCCTCCTTCTTGTCGCTATGGGGGTATATGGCTTAGCTCTCCCGGTACAGCCTATAGCACTTTCCCTGAGTACCTGGGTTCTATTTCCTGCTCTGGTGGTGGCTTTCTCAGAGCGTAGCAGCAGTTTTGTCCGTGTCACTCTTGGCTTGTGTGTTCTGTCTATGGAAGCGGGGATCATGATTACCCAACTGAATGGGCGGTTAGAGGGGAGTGCGCTGGCCACATTAAGCCAGCTATTGTGTGTATCGTTGGCATGGTTCGCCTCAATACACTGGAAAAGCTCCTCACGCCACAGCTGGTGGATGCTGATATTTATCCCGATTCTGTGGCTGGCCGGCTGGAAAGACGCCGCCTTAGTGGCCTTGTCGGTGACCGGCATCCTGGCGGCATCACAAACGCTGCAAAGCATCGACTCCGGGCAATGGAAAAAACTGCTGATCTGGACTTTGCCTACCGTTGGGTTTGCGGCATTACTGATGTTTCCTGAGGTTGAGATACCGAATCAGGTACTGGTTGCCTGGTTGTTTATCCTCGGCTGTTCCTGGGCTGCTGATTACATTCTTAACTCTCAGGAAGATGAAATGGATGACTAAGGTGGCACTAAAAGAACAATTATTAGGCACTTAACGATAAATTAAAAGAATTGAGTTGCCTGCCTCTTGCATTGGCTCCGGGGATGACTCATAATCCCCGCACTCTCTGGTTAATCACACCGAGACGCAAAATCTATGGAGGCCCTGGTCCTCCCGCAACAATACCCCGTTTACCTGGTCAGGTCCGGAAGGAAGCAGCCAAGGCGGGTGACTTGTGTGCCGGGATGTGGCTGGGGCTTCCACCCATCTTTGTCGCTGAAAGCATATGCTGTCCCAAAAAAACCATAAGATGTCCTTTTAAAACCCATAAAGTGTCCTAAACTTAATTTGGTTGTTTTATTACAACGAAATGAGGACAGGTTATGTACGTTCGCAATCTTAGAAAACCATCTGCAAACAAAAACGTTTATAAGTTTGTTAGTGCCAAAAATGGCTGCACCATCATGTGTGAAAGTTCACTCGAATATGATTGTTGCTACCATCTAGAATATTCCGATGATGTTGTTAGTTATTGTTCGCAACCGAAAGGATATAAATACACTTTTAATGGTGTATCTCATTCATATACACCTGATTTTTATGTCGTTTATCGTGATGGCTCGACAGGATTTATTGAAGTAAAACCATTGAAAATGACCTTTGAACCTGGTTTTAAAGAAATCTTTAGATGTATGCAGGCAGAGGCACACAATCTCAATACACAACTTATTTTGGTTACAGACCGACAGATACGTAATGGGATATATCTTGAGAACCTGAAGTTAGTGAATCGTTATAGCGGTTGTATTGAAAATACCTGTTTAGTAGAAAAAGTATGGTTTATGCTCAATCAATACGTATCTGTTTGTGTTAAACAATTATCACAAGCCCTAAATATTTCTGTAGGAGATGTGTTGGCTACAGTTTTCCGACTTGTTAGTTTGGGGCGAGCAAAAACTAAGTTGGATATGAAAATTGATGAAAGCACATTAATTTCGGTGGCTTAGCATGGGAGTGGGGCCATTTGAGGATGAGTTGGGTTCAATTACCAATGAAGTTCAACAACAGTATGAGGCTAGTCCCGAAGCTAAGTTAGCCCGCCTTAAGTATTCATCCCTTGAAACTACGAAAGTTATTGAGCGAGATCTGTCTTCCTTTCCCGAAGAACAGAAACTAAAAGCGCTGGAGCGTTATAAATTAATCTCTTTGATTGCTAAGGAAATAAATGGTGGTTGGACACCTAAAAACCTTAATCCTCTAATCGATAAGCATATCGATACTCTTTCGATACCAAAACCCAGTGATAGAACAGTAAAGCGTTGGTATAAAGCTTTTTGTGAAAGTAATGGTGATATAAAAAGCCTTATTGATAGCCACCATTTAAAAGGGAATCGCCAGTCTAGGGTGGATAATGATGAGCCATATTTCATTAAGGCGGTTGAACGATTTCTGGATGCTGTTCGCCCTTCTTACGCTGCTGCTTATACGGTCTATAAAGATCTTATTGAAATTGAAAACAGCACAATTGTTTCAGGCAAAATAGCGCAAGTGAGCTACGAAGCATTTAAAAATAGAATTAAGAAGCTCCCACCTTATACCGTTGCTCTCAAACGCCATGGTAAATATTACGCCGATAAGCTGTTTAATTACTATGAGTCGGTAAAAAAGCCGACACGGATACTTGAACGGGTTGAGATTGACCACACTCCGCTTGATTTAATTTTACTTGATGACGAATTGCTTGTGCCATTGGGAAGAGCATATTTAACATTATTAGTTGATGTGTTTAGTGGTTGTATTATTGGCTTCCATCTTGGTTTTAAAGCTCCAAGTTATGTTGCTGTTTCTAAGGCAATCATTCATTCAGTGAAGTCGAAAAACTATACAGATGAATTGCCAATAGAGCTCTTTAATCAATGGGTTTGTCACGGAAAAATCGAGAATTTGGTTGTGGATAATGGAGCAGAATTTTGGTCTGACAGTTTGGATCAAGCGTGCACTGAGGCAGGTATCAATATTATCTATAACAAAGTACGTAAGCCTTGGCTAAAGCCATTTGTTGAGAGAAAGTTTGGCGAACTAATACAGGGTATGGTTGGTTGGGTTCCAGGTAAGACGTTTTCCAACATACTTGAAAAAG
Source organism: Vibrio albus (assembly GCF_003144035.1). Lineage (GTDB taxonomy): Bacteria > Pseudomonadota > Gammaproteobacteria > Enterobacterales > Vibrionaceae > Vibrio > Vibrio albus. The sequence continues at coordinate 25,351 of NZ_QFWT01000002.1, read as the reverse complement.
AAGATTATGATCCGCAAAAAGATGCCGTGATGCGGTTTAGTGTTTTTGTTGAAGAGCTGCATCGCTGGATTATCGATGTTCACAATGCCTCAGCGGATAGCCGGAATACAAGGATACCAAATTATCATTGGCAAAAGAGTGAAGAGGTATTACCGCCTCCTGCATTAAGTGAAGATGATGAGAAAAAATTTCGTGTAATTATGGGAGTGATTCACAAAGGGGCATTAACCAGTAAAGGCATAAAATTTAAACACTTAATGTATGATAATGTCCCTTTAGAGCATTATCGTAAACAGTACCCTCAGTCCAAAGAAAGCAAAATTAAAATGATCAAGATTGATCCTGATGACTTATCTAGGATATTTGTTTTTTTGGAAGAAATAGAAGGCTATATAGAGGTGCCATGTAAATATGACCCGCTTGGATACACTAAAAAGCTTAGCCTTTGTGAGCATACCAGAATAATTAAAGTCCATCATGATTTTATAAAAGGGCAAGTCAATGCATTATCTCTAGCGAAAGCTCGGCAGGCTCTGCATGACAGAATCAAGCAAGAGCACGAAAACTTACGTCAGATGTCATTACCTCAACGCAGCAAAAAGGCGAAAAATGCTAAGAAAATGGCAGCTCTGGCTGGTGTAGATAGTGATAATCCAAAATCCATGACTGCTGATTATCCAACAGACGTCATTGAAGATAAAAAAGAAGCTACTCCGGTTGATGATCTCCAATCACTTTGGAATAAACGTAAGGCATTGAGACGGGGGGATAAATGAAAGTGGATCAGTCATTAAGTAATGATATTGATGGTATATTAGCCAATTTCCATCAGTCTTTTATTGTTTATCCTGATGTGAAAAAAATATTTGAGGGCTTAGACTGGATTATTCGCCGAAGCGAATTTGGAAAATTTTCGCCGTCGATGCTGATTACTGGTGGAACGGGGGCTGGAAAGTCGTCGTTAGTTGAACGTTATTTAAATGAACATTTTTCCGCTTCGGAAGTTTTGATTACGCGAGTCAGGCCAAGTTTTGTAGAAACCCTTGTATGGGCAATTGACAAACTTAATATTCCGTATAACAGCCGCTCTAAACGCTCAGAAATAGGGCTACAAGATTACTTTATTGCCGCTGTTAAAAAGTCCAAACTCAAACTTCTCGTCATTGAAGAAGCACAAGAGCTTTTCGAATGCGCGTCTGCAAAAGAAAGGCAGAAGATTCGAGACCGCTTAAAAATGATCAGCGACGAGTGCCACTTACCGATTGTGTTTATAGGCATCCCAACTGCGAAGCTGATTCTCGAAGACTCACAGTGGGATAGACGGATCATGGTGAAACGAGACTTGCCATACATTCGAATAATTGATGAAGCGTCTCTTGATGTATATATTGATTTATTAGATGGGATTGAGCAGCAATTACCGATTCCTGTATCACCAGAGTTATCAGATATGGAAATCGCTATGCGTCTGCTCGCTGCTAGCAAAGGAATGCTAGGTTTAATCAAAGAATTGGTTGGTTATGCACTTGAACTGGCTTTAAGTTCTGGAAAGACCAAGATTACGAATGCAGATTTTATTCATGCATTTAAAACCATCTATGGCCCTGATGCCCTAAATCCTTTTGAAACGGAACTTAAAAAACTGCTTATTCCACAAATAATTGAGTACGAAGGCTATGTCATTGATCCCGATAGCGGTGACATCAAATTTACCCAACAGATTTTCCAAGAAAAGTCTTTAACAGATTTGCTTCGTTAGGCACTCTTTTCAGAGTTCAGTTTCTTCAATAGCTCAGTTTTCTCTTCATCACTCAACTTATCAATCAAACAAACCAATTCAGCTGTCACATCATCCTTACAAAAGAAATAATTTAACGGTACACCCAATTCTTCAGCCATACGAGTTAACGTTCCGATATCCGGAACATGGCGACCTTTTTCATAATGGTTCATACGGCCACTTGCCGAACTTTCTTCCATTCCTATTTTAACCCCAAGATCTTTTTGGGTGATTTTAGCTTTTTTACGCGCTGCTTTGAGCCTCGCTGGGATTGGGTTTTCCACTTCGACATTCTTTTTTGTTCCTATTGATAACTTAGATTGTCTAAGTTTTACTTATTTTTGTATACTTAGCAATCCTAAGTTTTTACGTGTTAAGTGGTCACAATGAAACAAATAAAGAAACTCAGCCTGCCAATTTATAACTTATTGATAAATAATGAGCTCAATGATTTTTCCGTTATTCAAGCGCGTGATGAGCTACAGAAATCGGAGTATCGTTTTTCCGATGATAATGAGGCTCGGCTCTACATTTATCGCCAGTTGCATCGTTTGGTAGCAAATGGGTTACTTCAAACTGAGGGTGAAGAGCGTGACAAAAAGTATCGTAAAACTGAACTTTTTGATCAGACTAGGTTTGCTGTCAAATTGGTGAAGAAACATATTGTTCATAAGTCCACGTCTCGTACAGTTCCGGACGTAGAGGTGTCTAAAGTTTCAAATAAGACTGATGTGCTTGAAAAAGAATGTACTGAAATCCAAGCGAACCTTTCCGTTTCTCTGGCTGAAGTTGAAGAATATCGTCAGTTGATGCTGCGTTTCCCTGAAACAAGAGAACTGTTATCTTCTGTTTTTCATGAAGAAAAAGAACGTTCAGTGAGACTGTTGGCACAACTTAATACGAGAAACTATCTATTGAATGCACTCAAATCAGAGGTCGATACATCATGTTGAGAGCTTGGCAAAAAGAGTGCGTGGAACTGGCGCTAGAAAAATATTTATCTGGGCAAGAACACTTCTTGTCCCAGGCGACCCCTGGTGCAGGAAAAACGGTGATGGCGGCAGAACTCGCCTCCCAGTTATTCGAGCTTGATGAGATCGACTTAGTGCTCTGTTTTTCTCCATCTCTTAGTGTTGCTGAGAATATGAAAGAGACATTTGCATGGAAGTTAAATTGTGTTTTTGATGGAACGCTAGGCGCTATTGGTGGTTCATACACTTACCAGAGCTTAAAGTTTTTGGGGCAAGGTTATTGGAAGGCGGTGAGTAAGTATCGAATACTGGTTGTATTTGATGAAATTCACCATTGTTCCGCTGATGATGATGGCAGGATGAATGTTTGGGGAGAGCAGATCATCAGTAACATTCAATCCAGAGCAAAATATACTTTGGCCTTGACCGGAACACCATGGCGTTCGGATTCAGTACCGATTGCAATGGCGAAGTATACTGATCCCGAAGGTCACATTATTTGCGATTATCAATACAGCTTAAGTCAAGCGGTTAGGGATAAAGTGTGCCGTTCGCCTAAGCTAGTATTGGTTGATAACGATCACCTCACAGTGAAAGAACGTGGTGAGACAAAGTCATTTTCTTCAATTTTTGAATTGCTCAAGCAATCGAGTGCGTCCTATCAACAGGTCATTCATAATCCGCAGGCAATCAGGTATATCCTTTCTTTGGCTTGTGACAAATTATCAGCAATACGCACAATCAACCCAAATGCTGGGGGGCTGATTGTTGCAGCGTCAGTAAAGCATGCTGAATATATCCAAAAACTGCTTGTTGAAGAGTTTGGGCAAACCGCCGCTTTGGTTACTTACCAGCATGATTCCCCCCTTAAAATTATTGACCAGTTCCGTAATGATTCAAGCCAGTGGATTGTTAGTGTTGGAATGATCAGTGAAGGAACTGATATACCAAGGCTTCAGGTGTGCTGTCATTTAAGTGCGGTGAAAACAGAACTTTATTTCAGACAGGTTTTGGGCAGAATATTGCGAGTAAACGATTCACTCAATCAGGAAGCCTGGCTTTACACCTTTGCCGAAGAAAATTTGGTTGGTTTCGCTGAACGGATTGAACAAGATATTCCCGAAACTTGCCAGTTTGTTCGCTTTACGGATAAGGAAAGTAAAGCGGACATTCCCGCTATCGAATTGAAATCAAATCGGTTGGTTGAATCGAATAGCAGCAAATCGGCTATTCCATCCAGTGCTTTGGTTTGGAACTCAACGTTACCAAGTGTTGATACAGATGCTGGTAGATTGTCCGAACGGGATTTACTGAGCCTTGGGCAATTTAGACAGAGGGTAATCGCAGCGTTCTTGTAGCTTAAATCCAACCCACTGACGCAAATCATGATTCACGCGATTAACTCTCGGATTTCCTTCAATCTTTCGGTATATTGCTACTTAAACGGTTTCATATCGAGTCAGTGGCATGGAAGCAAATATAAATAAAGCAAAGTTGTCGGAAACCGACATCATCACTAAATTCATTTTGCCAGCGGTTAAATCTGCCGGATGGGATGATTTTTCCCAAATCCGCCAAGAAGTGAAATTGCGTGACGGTAAAGTGATCGTCCGTGGTAATGCAGCGGCGCGGCGTAAGGTTAAATCGGCTGATATCGTGCTTTATCATAAACCGAGTATGCCTTTGGCGGTGATAGAAGCGAAAGCGAATAAGCATGAGATCGGGAAAGGGATGCAGCAAGGGCTGGATTACGCCAACCTGCTTGAAGTGCCGTTTATCTTTGCCTCCAATGGCGATGGCTTTATTTTTCATGACAAAACCAATCCCACGCAACTCGAAACCGAAATCCGCTTAGAAGACTTTCCAACCCCACAACAACTTTGGGATAAATACTGCATCTGGAAAGGCTATAAAGCGGAACACTTACCGATCATTACTCAAGATTACTATGATGATGGCAGTGGTAAGTCGCCGCGTTATTATCAGCTACAGGCGATTAATAAAACCGTTGAAGCGGTGGCCGCAGGGCAAGATCGCGTCTTACTGGTTATGGCAACCGGTACGGGCAAAACTTATACCGCGTTTCAGATTATCTGGCGCTTATGGAAAGCACGTAAAGCCAAACGTATTCTGTTTTTAGCCGACCGCAATATCCTTGTCGATCAGACTAAGACCAATGATTTTCAGCCTTTTGGTCAGGCGATGACCAAAATAACGGGGCGTACCGTTGATCCCGCCTACGAAGTGCATTTAGCGTTATATCAAGCACTGACAGGGCCGGAAGAGCATCAAAAAGCCTATAAGCAGGTTGATCCTGATTTCTTCGATTTAATTGTAATTGACGAATGTCACCGTGGCAGTGCTGCGGAAGACAGCGCATGGCGTGAAATTCTCGATTACTTCTCCAGTGCTACGCATGTCGGATTAACCGCCACGCCGAAAGAGACAGACCAAGTTTCCAATATCGAATACTTCGGTGATCCGGTATATACCTATTCACTCAAGCAGGGTATTGAAGATGGCTTTCTTGCTCCTTATAAAGTGATTCGGGTAGATATTGATGTCGATGTGCAAGGCTGGCGACCAACCAAAGGTCAGCTCGATAAAAATGGCGAAGTGATTCAAGACCGAATCTATAACCAGAAAGATTTTGACCGCACCTTAGTGATTGATGAGCGTACTGAACTGGTAGCAAAAACCATTACTCAATACCTGCAAAAAACCGACCCCATGGCAAAAACCATCGTTTTCTGTAACGACATCGATCACGCCGAGCGGATGCGCCGTGCTTTGGTGAACCTCAACCCTGAGCAGGTTGCCAAGAACGAAAAATACGTAATGAAAATTACCGGTGATGATGAACTGGGTAAAGCGCAGCTAGATTATTTCATCGATCCGAAAAAGAAATATCCGGTAATAGCGACTACGTCAGAGCTGATGACCACAGGTGTGGATGCCAAAACTTGTAAATTGGTGGTGCTTGACCAAGGAATTCAGTCAATGACCAAGTTTAAGCAGATCATTGGTCGTGGTACGCGTATTGATGACCGCTACGGCAAGCTGTGGTTCACCATTCTCGATTTCAAAAAAGCGACTGAGTTATTTGCTGATGAACGATTCGATGGCGAGCCAGAACGGGTCAAAGTGGTGAAGCCGGAAGACTTTACCGATGATGATGAGATCACCGATATCATTGATGGTATTGATGATGGGAATACCAGCGACCCATTCGACGACGAAGATATTGATCCAGAAACCATTCAGGAACCGCCAGCAACGGATGATCTGACTTCTAGTAGCTCACCATCGGGTTCTACCGGACAAGGCGGCGGAGAAATCATCGATGAGCCTCAAGAAGTGCGTAAGTTCTATGTTAATGGTGTCACGGTGAGCGCCTTGGCTGAACGTGTGCAGTATTACGACAGTGATGGCAAGCTGGTGACTGAATCATTTAAGGATTACACCCGTAAAACTATCAGTAAGCAGTTTACTTCGATGGATGACTTTTCTAAAAAGTGGAATCAGGCAGATCGTAAGAAAGCGATTATTGATGAACTTGCCGAAGAAGGCGTCATTTGGGAAGTACTTGAGCAAGAAATCGGCAAAGAGCTCGACCCATTCGATATGATCTGTCATGTCGTATATGATATGCCGCCGCTGACCCGTAAAGAGCGGGCTGAGAACGTCAAAAAGCGTAACTACTTCACTAAATATGGTGAGGTGGCGCAGCAGGTGCTGAGTAACCTGCTCGACAAATATGCCGATGATGGCGTGTTAGAAGTCGAAAACATTACTGTGTTGAAAGTCGCGCCGTTTAGCGAGATTGGCAGCATGGCAGAAATCATTAAGAAAGGCTTTGGTGGCAAGCCGCAATATGAACAGGCCATTCAAGAACTGGAAGCCGAAATTTATCAGCTTGAACCAAAGTCAGCGTGAGCTTTTTAAGTTTACTTTTACCCAAGAATTATTAAGAGAAAATCATGTCAATCAGTTCAGTTATTAAATCGATTCAAGACATTATGCGTAAAGATGCCGGTGTAGACGGCGATGCGCAGCGTTTAGGGCAAATGTCTTGGCTGCTATTTCTTAAAGTGTTTGATGCGCAGGAAGAAGAGTTAGAGCTAGAACTGGATGACTACAAAACACCAATCCCAGAGAAATTTTTGTGGCGTAACTGGGCGCAAGATCCGGAAGGAATTACAGGCGAACAGCTACTGGATTTTGTAAACGATGAACTATTCTACAGCCTGAAAAACCTCACTGCGCCGATAGATTTAAACCCGCGTGGTCATGTGGTGCGCGAAGCGTTTAGTGATGCGTTTAACTATATGAAAAACGGCACCTTATTGCGTCAGGTGATCAATAAACTTAACGAGATTGATTTTACCAGCTCCAGTGAACGCCATATGTTTGGCGATATCTACGAACAGATTTTAAAAGATCTGCAAAGTGCCGGAAATGCGGGCGAGTTCTACACCCCGCGTGCGGTGACTCAATTTATCGTCAATCGTCTTGACCCGAAACTGGGCGAAAGCATTATGGATCCGGCCTGTGGCACGGGTGGCTTTTTGGCGTGCAGTTTTGACCATGTGAAAAACAACTATGTGAAAAACGCGACCGATCACCAAACCCTGCAACAGCAGATTCATGGGGTGGAGAAGAAGCAGCTACCGCACCTGCTCTGTGTTACCAATATGATGCTGCATGGTATCGAAGTACCGGTACAAATTAAGCACGGTAATACCCTGAATAAGCCACTTTCCAGTTGGGACAGCAATATCGATGTGATTGCAACCAACCCTCCATTTGGTGGCACGGAAGAAGATGGGATTGAAAAGAACTTTCCTGCCGAGATGCAAACCCGCGAAACCGCCGATCTGTTTTTACAGTTAATTATTGAAGTGTTGGCAGAGCCTTCAGCGAATAAAGAAGGTGGTCGTGCAGGTGTGGTTTTACCCGATGGTACGTTGTTTGGTGAAGGTGTAAAAACCAAAATTAAGAAACTGCTGACCGAAGAGTGTAACCTGCATACCATCGTGCGCTTGCCAAATGGTGTGTTTAACCCATATACAGGGATTAAAACCAATATTCTGTTCTTTACTAAAGGCAAACCAACCAAAGAGGTGTGGTTCTACGAGCACCCGTATCCTGATGGCGTGAAGAACTACAACAAAACCAAACCGATGAAGTTTGAAGAGTTCCAAACTGAAATTGATTGGTGGGGCACAGAAGAAGATGGTTTTGCCAGCAGAGTTGAAACCAAGCAGGCGTGGAAAGTCTCTATCGATGACATTATCGAACGTAACTTCAACCTGGATATTAAAAACCCGTACCAAGGAGAAGTGGTCAATCACGATCCGGAAGAGTTGTTAGCCAGTTATCAGCAGCAACAGCAAGAGATCACCGCGCTACGTAACCAGTTAAAAGACATTCTTGGTAATGCGCTGCAATCAACTGTGAATGGTGAGGCATAAGCATGTCTGTAGAAAACCTGATTACTCAACATATTGATATCTGGACATCTGCGGTACAAACCAAATCAACGGCAGGTCGTGGTACCAGCAGCAAGCTCGATTTATATGGCATTAAAAAACTGCGCGAGTTGATTTTAGAATTGGCAGTGCGCGGTAAGTTAGTGCCGCAAGATCCAAATGATGAGCCTGCTTCGGTGTTGCTTGAGCGAATTGAGAAAGAAAAAACTCAATTAGTAAAAGAAAAGAAAATCAAGAAGCCCAAAAAATTAGAATATATTTCTGAAAATGAAATGTTTTTTGAACTCCCCCTAGGGTGGAAGTGGGTTCGTTTAAATGATTTAGGAGAATGGGGTTCTGGTTCAACTCCGAAGAGAAGTATTTCTGAATATTATGGCGGTGAAATCCCTTGGTTTAAGTCTGGTGAGCTTAATCAAGATTATATATCTGAATCAGAAGAATATATTACTGAACTAGCGTTAAAAGAAACATCGGTAAGATATAACAATATTGGTGATGTTTTAGTTGCTATGTATGGAGCAACAATTGGTAAGACATCAATTTTGTCTGTAAGAGCTACGACTAATCAAGCAGTTTGTGCATGTACGCCATTCACCGGTCTCGTCAATACTTACTTGTTACTTTTGCTTAAAGCATACAAGTCGAGATTGGTTGGTATGGGGGCGGGTGGTGCTCAGCCAAATATTTCTCGTGAAAAGATTATAAATACAGTCACTGCGTTACCTCCAGAAAAAGAACAACACCGCATCGTCGCCAAAGTCGATGAATTAATGAAGCTCTGCGACCAACTGGAACAGCAAACCGAAGCCAGTATTGCAGCGCATCAGGTGTTGGTAGAAACCCTGTTGGCAACCTTAACCAACAGCAAAAATGCTGAAGAGTTAATGGAAAACTGGCAGCGCATCAGCGCCCATTTCGATACCCTATTCACCACCGAAGATAGCATCGACCAGCTTAAACAAACCATTCTGCAACTAGCGGTTATGGGTAAACTGGTAGCGCAAAATCCTGCGGATGAACCTGCATCAGAGCTACTTAAGCGTATCGCCAAAGAAAAAGCTCAGTTGGTGAAAGATAAGAAAATCAAAAAACAAAAAGCGTTGCCGCCGATTGCCGATGATGAAAAGCCGTTTGAACTGCCGAATGGGTGGGAGTGGTGTCGTGTTCAAGATGTGGCAATGTTCACTACATCCGGTTCACGAGACTGGGCCAGGTATTATTCTGAGACTGGTGCTTTGTTTGTAACTATGGGTAATCTATCTCGTGGAAGCTATGATTTGCGTTTGGATAATTTACGGTATGTTCATCCACCTGAGGGAGGTGAAGGTTCACGCACCAAGCTTGAAGCTAATGATTTACTAATTTCAATTACCGGTGATGTTGGCAATCTAGGGCTGATACCAGAAAACTTTGGTGAAGCTTATATAAATCAACACACATGTTTGCTGAGATTTATGCCGGAATGTAAGGACAGGTACTTTCCTGAATTCATGAGATCGCCTTGGGCTAAATTTCAATTTGATGCACCACAGCGTGGAATAAAGAATAGTTTCCGATTGAGTGATGTTGGGGATATGTTTTTGCCATTACCGCCAAAACAAGAACGTTTTAGAATTGCTTCAAAAATAGATGAACTATTAAGGGTATGTGATTTGCTGAAGTTTTCATTTAGCAAGTCTCAAGCTACCCAGCTTGTTTTTACTGATGCTATTGTCGAACAGGTGATATAAGTTATGAGCCTATACAACATTTCAAATAAACATCTCACCGCACTGTCGCCAACCAGCTTTTCAGCCGAAGGGCTGCAAGAGCGTCAGGATCTTCAAGAGGCTTTGAAGCGTTGTATTGATGCGATTGCACCTGATTGTTTGGTGATATCAGAAGAGTTCTCTGACTGGGAAGATAGCCGCCGCCGTATTGATTTATTGGCAATCGATAAGAATGCCAATTTAGTGGTAATCGAACTAAAACGTGATGAAGTTGGTGCGCATATGGAGCTTCAAGCACTTCGTTATGCAGCAATGATTTCGACAATGACCTTTGATAAAGCGTGTGAGTATTTTGCTCAATACCTGCAAAAAGAAGGCTCTGAACTGAATGCACGAGAAACCATCCTTGATTTCGTCGATCTCGACGAAAGCAGCCTCGATGATTTTGGGAATGATGTGCGGATTGTTTTAGCCTCAGCAGACTTCGGTAAAGAACTCACCACCTCTGTCTTGTGGTTGCGTGATAAAGGCATCGATATCAGTTGCGTGCGTTTAACCCCGTACAAGTACAAAGGCGATGTGCTGATTGATGCTAGTCAGATTATTCCGGTGCCAGAAGCAGAAGAATATCAGGTTAAATTCAGAGAAAAACGAGCAGAGCAGCGTTCGAGTAGTCAGAAAAGCGAAAAGGATTATTCTGAGTACAGTTATAAAGGGCAAACCTACAATAAGCGTCATTTAGCTTTAGCACTTGTTACTGACTGGATTGAGAAGAATCAGCCAACCTCTTTAGAGCGAGTTTTAGTATCCTTTAATGATACGGTTCGTCGTCGGATTGCTATTCTCGCAGAAGATATTCCTCAAGGACGAATTCGCCGATTTCATAGTGATGAAGACTCCCTGATTACTCTTTCAAGTGGAGAAATTATAGCGATATCGAACCAATGGGGATTAGAAAATACCACTCGTCTTATTGAGTTTGTTGGGAAGAGTGGTTTGATTGTTGAAAAAGTGAATTAACAATAGACTAAAAGCGTAGGAAATATATGAAAATCAGTCGTTCGTTAGCATCGTTACATGCCTTTTTGAGTAAAAAAGAAACCAGTGGCGATACTTTTACTAAAGAAGATATTTTGTTAGCGACCAACTGGAAAGAGGCAACATTTAGAACTTACTGGAATAAAGGGCAACTTGCTGATTTTATCAGTGAAGCAAGCCCTAATGTATATGAAGCATCAAACTGTAATGATAAATCGGAAGTTGAATTTTCGAAGTTATTATCTCAAAGCAAGCACCGAAGAGGGCTTGGACATAATTGCAAGTCTAAGTTGGCAAAAGCATTACTCAGTAAGTCTAAAGATAATATGTTGCTTGCTTTGGAATTATATAACAGACCGTCACTCGAGAATCGCATGGATGCGTTTGTTATGTGTTTCTGTACTGCTTGGGAACAGTTTTTAAAGGCATACTTGATTGAACGTGATGGAGAAGCCTCAGTTTTTAGAAAAGCAGGTAAGAAAGGCTTAAAGGAAACAATTTCTTTGAGAGAGTGTTTAGAAAAAGCATATCCAGCTCAATCAAACGTCAGGAAAAATATTGAACAGGTCGTTTATTTACGTGATCAAGCTGTACATCTACTTATGCCTGAAGTCCAAGGGATTATGTCAAGGGTGTTTCAATCTGGTGTGCTGAACTTTACCTCAAAGTTTGAAGAGTTTACTGAAGTTTCATTTTTAAATAGTAGTCATGCAGGAATGATTTCGCTTGTTGGCGAGTTTAAATTACCCCCGGTGGCTGTTATGAAATCTACCTACGGCAGTATAGCTGACGATATATTAGATTTGGCGTCAACTGTAAGACATGATGTGGAAGAAAGCGATAATATTGAATTTGCGATTCCGTTGAACGTTAAGTTAGTTTTTGCCACAGATGCTGATGATGGTACCACGGTAACAATTGCAAAAGCAGATGAAGGCATGGAAGGCTTAAAGCGAGCTCTTGTCATTGAAAAGCCGGTTGATCGATCAAAATCTCACCCACTGTTGCGAAAAGACGCAATCAAAGAGATAAATGACAAATTACTAGAACGTTATGAAGTTGAAAAATTGAAGGTGCATTTAACTAGTCGATGTAAGAAAACTGGTAAGCCTGTTATTAACAGTAACTGTTTTGAATCCGTACTTGCTAAAAATAAATGGAAAAATGCTGACAATAAGTATCACTATAAAAATGCCAATCCAGAATATCACTACTATTCACACGCCCTAGTAGAAGAATTTATTAAAAAAGTGATGGATAAAGAAGACTATTTAACAACGGCAAAAAAATGGTTTAATTCAAGAAAGTAACTCTGTGATTGTTGTGGTAAAACATACGACTAAGCTCTTCTTAAATTTGACAATACAGATTTCTCGTTAATACTAAAACTTAGATATTCTAAGTTTTGGGCTGACAATGGATACGGAAATCGAACTCTACCCCGATGAATCACTAGAAAGCTTCTTACTGCGGTTAAGCAAGTACCAAGGCTACGAACGATTTGCTCATTTTGCTGAGGACATTTGGCAAAATACCCTACTGCAACATGAAGCCATTCCTGGCGCTTTTCCGTTTGAACTAAGCCGAGTCAATATCTACAAAGCACAGACAACCAGCCAGATGCGCGTTCGCGTGCTGATTGATTTAGAAAAGCTGCTCGGATTAACCAATTTCGGTGTACTGAGATTAGCGTTAGCTCACTCCAAAGCCTCGTTTTCACCGGAATACAAAGCAGTCCATCGTTTCGGCGTAGATTACCCGCAAGCCTTTTTACGCAAACGCTTTACGCCGGTTTGCCCTCAATGCTTGGAAGAATCCCCATACATTCGCCAACTGTGGCAATTCATTCCCTATCAGGCATGTCATAAGCACCACTGCAAGCTTGTTCACCAGTGCCCAGAATGCGGTAATCGACTTGAATATCAGCATTCGGAATTTATCGAACATTGTGACTGCGGTTTTCGTCTGGCTCGTTGTCTGGCGGAAACAGCCAATGATGCATCGCTTACCGTGGCGCAGTGGTTAGCCGGTGAAGAGTTGGATAAATCCGGCATATTCAATCAGCCGTTGACTCAATCCAGCCAGTTTGGTTTTTTGCTTTGGTATGTGAATCGATATGGTGATGTCGATAACATTAGCTTCGAGGATTTTGTGCGATGTTGTGAGGCTTGGCCGCAGAGATTAAATGAAGATCTCGATGCGATTGTTGCAAAGGCCGATATGTTGCGGATTCAGCCTTGGCACAAAACCTACTTTAGCGAAGTATTTGCTGGGTTATTGAAAGAGTGCCGACATCTCCCAAGCCGTGAAGTCGGTAAAAACCCTGTTTTACAGTCGGTCGTTCAGTACTTTATTGAACTGGTTGCTAAATACCCCAGAGCAAAAGCTGCCAATATTGCGGAAATGCTATTAAGCCCGCTAGAGGCTTCTGCACTGCTTTCATGTTCTACGGATGAGATTCTTCGGCTATATCAATTTGGTCAGCTTAAAGCGCATCTCACGCCCAAATTGCATGGAAAAATCGAAAATCATCAGTCTGTTTTTACCCTACGCAGCATTATTGAGCTCAAATTATCCAGAATGTGCAGCGAAACCGATGGTTTAATGCATTATCTACCGGAGTGGTAAGCGATGACGACACTGCAACAATTGATTGAAATTGATGATGATAAGCTTCGTTTTAGCGAACTCAAAAAGGCATTTATGCCCTATACCCGTCCAATTGAAATTGATGGCAATGAAAAGCAGGCATTAACCATCTTATTGAACCTTTCTCTTGGTAAACCTGTGGCGAAAGATTGGTTAGATATTTCACGGGCCGAGCGGTATTTTGCTGATCCTGAAAGCCTGGCAAAAGCAGAGCAGGAAATTCAGTGGTTTCATACCCATAACCTGAAATTTCCGGATTGCCGTGTTGCTGATCAGCGTATTTTAGCGACACCACTTCCAAGTGAAACGCCAACGTTAACCAGTCAGTCATTAGAACAAGCTTACGGTTGGGCGCATAATTCAGCCGCCTACAAACACACGATCTGGTTATTGAACACGTTTCTGTGGCGAGGAAAGACGGAGAATGTATTCAGCCTTATTCGTCTTGGTGATGAATTTTGGCAAGCACTTTTAGCCGAATTCGGATTCACGCCCACAGCGCAATTTCAGTTAAAAACATTAGTCGAACGCCAATTGCCTGACACACATTTCCCAGAAGAAGTTTCTCGCTATAGCAAGCAAGTGCGATTTCCTTGGCGGAATGATTACCTATCGGTAACGCCAGTGGTGAGTCATGCGATGCAGCAAGAGATTGCAGTATTATCTCGCCATCGTGAATGCTCACTTCGCTTTAAAAGCATGGGTTATCCCAATTCTGCCAGTATCGGTAATCTATGTGGTTCTCTCGGTGGGCATATAAATGTGCTCAATTACCCAGTTGATGTAGTCCCAGATTCGTATCAGACGTTGGCTGCAAGCCGAGAACGAACCAGCCGTTATTTTGATGACTACCAACTGACTTCAAAAAGAACCTGTGATGTGCTGGCTCATTTAGCTGGATTCGAGCAATTGAAATCACGTAAAGCACAAAAACATGTTCGCCAATATCAGCTTAAAATTATTCGCAAACAAATTGCCCGCTGGCTACTGCCATTGATTGAGCTTCGCGATAATTTGGTTACGGAACCTTTAGGTATTAATCACGAATTTGATGATCAGCTAGCCAAGCAGTTTCTTACCATTAAAGAAGACGACTTTTTAGATTTGACAACCAGTTTAAATCAACGCTTGAACTTGGCGTTGCAAAACAATCGCTTCGCTTCCCGTTTTGCATACCATCCCAAATTGATGCGAGTTTTAAAAACAGAACTGATTTGGGTGTTAACCCAATTGAGTCGTCCTGAACCTAGCTTACCAAATGTTTCAAATTACAGTGTTCAGTATATCTATTTGTCCTCGATGAGAGCCTTTGACGTTGCTGCGCTGAGTTGCCCTTATTTATCAGGTGCTCCATCAATGACTGCGATATGGGGATTTATTCATCGTTATCAGAAAGAACTCGAAGCACTGATGCCTCATGAACACGGCCGAATCTCTTTCAACGAGTTCGCATTTTTCATTCGTCATGAATCGGTACAAACCAGTGCAAAGCTAACCGAACCGAGTGTCCTTGCCAAAGTAAGGGAAGTTTCGCCGGTTAAGCGACCTACGATTATTCGTGAAGATTATGCTGATTTGGTGTTTGACTTGGTCATTAGGGTCGAGAGCAATCAGCGAATTTCTGATTATCATGATCAATTAAAGGCAGCGTTGCCAACCAACTTTGCCGGTGGAACGTTGTTGCAGCCAGAAATAGATTTAAATATTCCATGGTTGAGAACCTACACAACTAAATCGGAATTATTTCAAGTGGTAAAAGGGTTGCCAGGGTATGGTACATGGTTATCCCCATATTCCTATCAGCCACAGAGTTTGACGGAGCTAGAAAATACCTTAGCTAAGGATACGTCATTGATTCCGATAGTGAACGGTTTTCATCTGCTGGAAAAACCAATCAATAGAAAGAACGGATTAACCAATCGGCATGCTTATGCAGAAAACAATATCGCGTTGGCAAAGCGGGTCAATCCAATTGAAGTTCGATTTGGTGGAAGAGATCACTTTTTTGAACAAGCGTTTTGGTCGCTAGACGTAACAGAGCAAACTATTCTTATAAAAAACTCAAGGAATTAGTGGCTTATGGAACTTTGTAGTCAGTTGAATTACGTTCGTTCATTATCACCAGGTAAAGCCTATTTTTATTATCTGGATGATAATCAGAGAATGTGCCCGCTCCAGATAGATCGAACACATTTACGAGCGCCGAAAAGTGGATATGCGGAAGCTTACACCGGTAACTTCAAAGCAAAGAACGTAGCTCCTCAAGATCTAGCATTCTCTAATCCCCAGTATATTGAAGAGTGTTACGTCTCTCCTGGTGTTGATGACATCTATTGTGCATTTTCACTGCGTATTCGAGCTAATACACTCTTTCCTGAAGTTTGTGCCGATGCTGCCACTCGTGAAACTCTTACTGGTCTTGCCGAAACATACAAAGAGTTAGGTGGATATAAGGAACTTGCCAAGCGATATGCAAAGAATATTTTAATGGCGACTTGGGTATGGCGTAACCGTGAGTGCCGAAATATTGAAATAGAAGTAAAAACGGAAAAGAAAAACTGGAAGATCGCGGATGCTCGGCACTTGGAATGGTACGGAACGTGGGATAAAAAGTCACAATCTGCTTTAGACGGGTTAACTGACTATTTGACTAAAGCACTATCCGATCGCTCTGGATATTTCAATATGGATATCAAGGCCAAACTAACTGTTGGTTGGGGTGATGAGGTATACCCTAGCCAAGAGTTTTTGGATGTTAAAGAATCCGGTAAACCCACCAAAAAACTCGCAAAAGTCGTTTTAAATGGAGAAGAGGAATCTGCGGCATATCATTCACAAAAAGTGGGGGCGGCCATCCAGCTTATTGATGATTGGTGGGATGAAGAAGCCGACAAACCCTTACGCGTGAATGAGTATGGCGCAGATAAAGAATACGTGATAGCGAGGCGGCATAGTTCATTAAAACGAGACTTTTACTCGTTGATTTCTCAGGCGGAAGACCATATTGAGTCTATGCGTAAAGCTAATGACATTTCAAATGACATTCACTTCATCATGGCGGTGCTAGCCAAAGGTGGTGTGTTTAGCGGTGCGAGTAAGAAAAATAAGAAGGAAGAGTAATGGAACCACGATACTATTTCTCCATTCGCTTTATACCGGAACATGCTGACAATGAACTTTTGGCCGGTCGCTGTATTGCAAATATGCATGGTTTTTTGTCCCATGAACGCAATAGAGTATTTAAAAACAGCGTAGGCGTATGTTTCCCTCATTGGTCAGATAAGACTGTGGGGAATGAGATAGCGTTCGTATCACCCCACGAAAGCATTTTGACGGGGTTATCATATCAACCCTACTTTTCAACGATGGTTAATGAAGGGCTTTTTGATATTTCGGATATCAAGATTGTTCCTGATGACGTTGACGAAGTTCGGTTTGTGTTTAATAAAACGATTCAGAAAATCTTTAATGGTTCGAAGAAGAGAAGAATCAAACGTTCGATGCTGCGTGCCGAGACGCAAGGCCGTATTTATACACCGATATCAACCGAAGAACGGGAATTTGAGTTATTCCATGAAATTCCCATCAGTAGCCAGTCATCAGGTCATGCGTTTGTTTTACATATACAGCGTCAATTCCCTGTATATCCAGAAATAGGACAGAGCTTTAATGGTTATGGTTTTGCTTCAAACCAACGCTGGCAAGGAACAGTCCCTCTTGTTACTTTTTAACCTCATTTTTAATGGAAGGAGGTTAGTTTCGTTAAATCAATTAGTTACAGGAAGGCCGTAAAAGAAAGGGTATTTTGTGTCAAAGTGATAGATAGTTATGTGTTTCAGTAAGTTATCGTCTATTATTGATAGTGTTCCGCCGAATAGGCGGCTAAGAAAAAGGATGGGACATCTTGGGAGGCAAACCTGCAGTGTTCCGCCGAATAGGCGGCTAAGAATAGGGCTGGAAGTAAGCAACCTTTTTCCGCTGGGCTAGCGGTAAATAAGCCAATTAATCAACCACAGGTGAAAGCTTGTGGTTTTGGTTTTTATGGGCGCTAGAACAGGGTACGACAGAATCGCTTGGTGATCACACGCTAGAACGGGGTGTGCTAAATTGAAATTGCCCCAATCCTTCTCAGAACAGTCGAACGAAGTCCTTTTGATACTTTAGAATAGACCAAATTATTCTCACCAGAAGAGGCTCAGTTTGAAATGCTAAACGTTTAAGCAACAATTTGATTAGGCAACTAAAGTCACAATAACAGAATTAATTCAACCTTCGTTTTCAAGACTCCTTGACAGTAATACATATAGCAAGAATTATTGAGATAAGTTCTTATTATAAACTAAGTTAATATGAATATTTGTACTCGCTATAAATGTGATACATGCGACACTTTGATAGATTGTCGTATAGGGTTCTCTAACCGTGACGTTCAGCCATTTCAGTTCGCTTGTCCCGAGTGTGGTGAGCAAATCACATTTACTTTAGGGCTTGACAATCTTGAAGGTGCAACCGAAATCAAAGAGTTCGAAGGTCCATTTACTGGCGAAAACCCTTTCGTAGACCTACATCTAGATTTTCCGGTGTCATTCGACTCGTACAAACAAGGTGAAACAGCATTTATGCGTGTCGTTAGCTCGATAGGGCAGGATTCGTTCTATCATTTGTCATCACGACTAGACCTTCTTAACAGGCTTGGAGAGCATCACCGAAGTTTAAAAAGACTGATATCACAGTATAAACGGGGCAACATCAAAGGATTTGAGAAAGTAATCAAAGGACTAGATGACCTAGATTTTATAAAACTGAAGTCCCACAAGAATGAAGATGTTGTTGCGGCTCTTTACAGTGCTACATCTGTCATTTCTTCACCACTAACCATTTATGAACACAATAAAGAACTTAGCGAAGAGATGCCCAAGTTGCTTTTCAAGCTATATAACGAGCATTACGATAATCTAAATGAATTCTTCGACAGCCTTCTCAATACTGGTTTTCTGAAAACAGTCCATCATGACACTATCAGCTTGTACCCTAGGCTAATCAAATTAGAATTGCCTTTGCGCCCTGCTTTGTATTATGACTATGCAGAAGAAGAACTCGGTGATGTTCCTGCCAGAGTATCAACTCAAAGCTTTGACACGTGCAACGATACCTATAAAGATCTGGCTGAAGTTTACTCTAGACAACTAGTACTTGTTGCTGGCCTCAACAACATGATACATCGCGGTGACTTCAACTTGTTTTCAGATGACGTTCGACTCAGCAAAAAAAAAGGAGATGTGATCAAAGCTTTCTCTTCACTCGATGACTACGCCAATGTTGACCTTGGTAAAAAATTAACTGCTATCGATGACTCATTCTTTAAATTTGATGAAAATGCCATTGATAACCGTTTAAGAAACGGTATTGCACACTATAAGCACGACTATAATGAAGCAACTCAGATAATAACTTATAGCTCAGCTAAAGAAGGGTTGACGAGAGATAAAACTGTTGAAATAAGTTTCATGACATTTCTAAGAAAGATGCTTCTTTTATTTCGAGAAGTCCATAGCTTAAATCATGTCATCAAGGCTCTCCTCTATCACACTATCTTGATATTAAAAAAAGATATTTGAATGGTATTTAGCCTAATATTTCAATCACCCGTAGAAATTTAGCTACTAAAATTCTAGGGTTAGGTCTTGCCTTTTGCCAATCGGAGTTTTCCATACTTGAGTTAATAGATATTTTGGTGATTTATTAGGGGTGCTGACTCATTTTTTCCAGATTCGAGCTGACAGGGCAGTTTGCTAAAACAGAATTGTCGAGTAGACGACACCTGTTACCAAGTGTCGTCCCTCTAAGAACCCAGCGTGCAACTTTCACCGCACTAGGCTCAAGCCTTCACGAAGGCACCGATTGGCACCCAGCAACTTATAAAGCAGTGAGAACAGGCTCATGCCAAGAGTTACGGCATTGCTTCTTTGATTTTCTCTTTGCCAAGTATTCTTGGTATTGAGGATCAAAAGGCGTAGCGGCACTCCTGATTTTCACATGTCTCTCTATTGGTACCTTGGCTATTTGAAACAGATTGAACTGACAATCCATATTCATGATCTTCTGCCAACCGTGAAAATGCCATTGACCTTGACGGTTGATGAAGTATTTAAGAGCGATCCAAGTTCTCGATTTTGTTGGATGACGCCTTTTAGCCCAGTGCCATAACGTATGGAATAGCTTGTGACCTACATATCCGAATACCTGTTTAGCTACGCAGTGTCGATAGTAATTCGACCAGCCCCTGAGTTTCGGATTTATCAACTTGATTAAATCGTTGACGGGGATAGTTGCGTGCTTTTTGATGAGTTCGCGCAAGTTACTCAAGAACAGCAGTGTGTTGGATTTGTTCGGTTTAATGAGCAACTTCCCTTTGTACTTCCTATGATTAAAACCTAGGAAGTCAAAACCACGGCTGATGTGGGTAATGTGCGTTTTCTCTTCGGAGAGTGTTAAGCCTCTTTCTGCTAAGAAATCAGCAATCAACGGTTTGATATCGTTCTCCAGCACTTCCTTTGAAGCACAGGTGACGACGAAATCATCGGCGTATCCAATAAAGTTGGCTCTCGCCCCCTTTTTGAGGGCGGTAGATTTTATGCGCTGTTCTAGGCCTGCAAGTGTCATCAACATCAGAGTGGGGGATATAATCCCACCCTGCGGTGTACCCTCGTCGGTATGGTAGAACAACCCTTTATCTATAAAGCCAGCTTTCAGCCATTGTTCCAGCATCCGTTTGTCTGCTGGTATATTTTCGATAAGCCATTGATGTCCAATTTTATCGAAACAGGCTTTAATATCTCCCTCAAGCACCCATTGTGCGGATTTCTTTTGACTTAAACAGATAAAACACTGTGCAATTGCATCAGCAGTACTTCGGTTCGGTCGGAAGCCGTAGCTATTGGGATCGGCGATAGTTTCAGATATTGGCTCTAGTGCAAGAAGGTGGAGCGCTTGTTGCGCTCTGTCGATCATGCAGGGGATGCCCAATGGTCTGAGCTTGCCGTTTTTCTTGGGGATGTAGATACGCTTGAGCGGTTTGGCTTGATAAGCTTTTCTGCTCAATAGATTGACTGCTTTCATGCGGCGCGTATCTGTATTCCAGATAACGCCGTCAATTCCAGGCGTTTTACTGCCTTTATTTTGTGATACCCGCTTAACAGCAAGAAGTTTTGCTGAACGCGAGTGAGTCAGTATCCACTGCAACGCTTTCGCTTTGCCGTGTTTACCTTCTCGTGCTGCCTTTGCAATACGCATCTGAAGCTTTAAAACATGGGATTCAACGTCTTTCCAATTTATGGATTGCCATTGAGCACTGTCAGGAGAGGCACTAATCTCTTTTGAAATCATCATTTGCGTTTATATGAACGTTTCCCCATTTGCTAGGTCATCATAAAATAATTTCAAACTAGGTTAAGTGGCAGTTTTATATTCGGTCTACATTGGCAGACTTCAACTTCCTGCCGACCCTAATGATTTCCGCAGCCTTATTCCTCATTTCTCCTGCGAGCTTATAACTCTAACGCAAATTCAGGTTTTATAAGGCTTGGTCTTACCCTGTTTGTCATTATTTTTTGATACACCTTGGCAAACTTTCAGTTAACATCTAAGGTTGATTTAGATTTGTGAAAACTGCCTTCTTAGCATGGTTGATACTCTGTTTGGTTAGCAACCAATGCCCAAACAGTTCGTGCTGTCTTGTTCGCTAACGCAACAGTTGTAATATTTTTCGGTCTTCGTGCTTGTAAAGATTGAAGCCATTCACTCTTTTCTTTACTGCGACTTATTACTGATCTGGCTCCATGGATAAGTAGAGTACGCAAATAAATATCGCCTCTTTTACTGATACCATGCAAATGGACTCTGCCTCCTGTTCCCGTTTGTCGTGGAACCATGCCTATCCAAGCAGCAAACTCTCGACTTGATTTAAATACCGATGCATCTCCCATGGATGCAATAAGTGCTGTTGCTGTTAGTGGCCCAACTCCTGGAACCTTGCTGATGCGCTGACAATCCACATTATGCTTAAACCAGATTTGTATTTGCATTTCCAATCGTTTGATATCGGTATCCAAATGAGACAACTGTTCGATTTGAACTTGCAAAGCATGCATAAAGGCACTCGGCACTTTACTTTCCAATTTTGCCAAGCAGTTAGGTAATTGTTCTTTGAATGCTTTTTTGCCTTTTGGCATAACAAGCCCAAACTCTGTCAAAAGTTCACGTATCGAATTGATTTGTGCCGTTCTGTGCTTGACTAGTAGCTCTCTCATCCGATGTATACTAAGGATGGATTGCTGCTCTTCGGTTTTAACAGCTATAAACTTCATACCTGGTTGCTGCATCGCTGTCCAAATTGCACGGGCATCAACCATATCGTTTTTGTTACCAACAACGAATGGCTTCACCTTATTCGCTGGCAACAATTTCACCGAGTGCCCCATTTTTTTGAACAACCGTCCCCAATGATGAGCACCACCACAAGCTTCCATACCAATTACTGAAGGCTGCTGATTGGCAAAGTAGTTAATAAAATCTTTTCGCTTTACTTTGTCAGAGTGTATTTCTCCGGTTTCTTTATCGACCCAGTGAATTTGAAATACTTGCTTTGCGATATCAATGCCGAATACGTTACTGTTCATGGTGGTTACTCCCAATGTCGATGATTCACTTTATTGAACTACACTGAGCACTTTGATGACGTGATAGAGAGTATTTTTCCTCATCAAACGAATCATCGTCAGTCTCCGAGGGTTGGGGAAACGTTCATATCATTTCTCCTTGAATAAAGTTCTTCAAATTCTCTTGCAACGGAAGACCAGTCGGAAGTCAGCTCACTTTCGTGATCAGATATGAATCTGTATCTGCATCGTTACAATGCAGCGTTCGCTTTTTCCAACATCCTCTACCTGCATCACTATCGGCCACAAAGGCTTTCCCAAAGGGAGTGATACAGGCTTACCGTGTTCCGTATGTCGCGCAATGTCAGTTTAGATGTCCGCTATGGTGCGGAGAGTTCAATGATCACGAAAGAGCATGGGGCAATCTCTTTCCGACTCTCTTGCCTTTTGGCTACAGCGTATTAACCACTTCCGCTGTTTCAACACATAACGCACCTTATGCGAATTCACGTATGTTCATCATGCTGACTACCTAGCACTCACCCGATTTATGTGGTTATCAGGAGGATCGTCCTCTCACGATTTCAATCCCGATTGGCAGATGCCAACCTTCGTTACATTGTCAGAGCCGCTACTTGATTCAGGCTCCTAGGTTCATCTGGTGATACAGATGGTTCACACATCAAGCGGTGAACAGCGCTTCATACGACCTCACGTCGCACGCCCCTTTCTGCGTTAGAGTAATTACTTAGTGAGAATCATGGTACGCAATTTTGATGTACATCTCTTTATGATGGCGGGGCGGTGTAACATGGCGGAATTAATCCCTACTTCTACTTCGTTCACCTGTTCAGGGAGCTACCGAAACGTTCACTAAGTGATGATTTAACCGCTTTTTTGCCGTGGAATATTTACTAAAGATCAGAATGTTCAATTACGCTGAGTATTAGTCGCTTACGAATAACCGGTTGATAAGGTTAGAAACGAAAGTGTTTTAGATAACTAAAGTACCATCTTCGATGGACAGCACTAAGATGTAGATTCAAACATAGTGTTTATAGCATCGACTAAGACGCCCATTAAGCTCCCTCCAGGCCCAAAAATATACGTAACTAGCGTTGCTATGGCTACCGCAATGACCGCATATTCGATGACGGTAACACCATACTGATCATCTCTGAACTTTTTCAGGTTTAGTTTTATCTTTGAATAAATCGACATTAGCACAACCTGTCTCAGTATGGGGAAATGACATATCAAAAGTATAGTTCACTAAAGGAGCCTCCTTTTAGTATTAGTAATTACTATTTCTATCATTTATCAGAAATGAGCCACTCAAACTTGAACACTTCTGCTACTACTTAAAAGGGAAAGTGTTTTTCGAGTAATGTAATTAGCCCCATAAATGGGAGCGAGGTAAAGACATGAAATATCTAATGTTATCAATCTTAGCGGTGCTAATGAGCCTATCTGCTGGGGTTATGGCGAAACAAGATCCACAGGATGCTCCCGGACAAGGAGCGGACTTTCAAATGCGAATCGACTGTGGCATACCTAGTGATACGGTAGTTATCAGTGCTGACGGAACAACATTAAACCAAGTAATCAATGGTTTTATTTATGAATTATGTAAGGACGAAAATATTTTTTTAGATTTAGAGGACGGAACTACAGTGCAAGAAATTGGAGCCACCTTTAAAGATACCGCAGAAGATATTGCCGCTGACGTTGCTCTACAAATAGCATATCACTATGACTATACTGTTGAGCTGACAGATCATAGCTGCCAAGTATTACGGCTAAACCCTGGCGGACAAACTAAACTAATGTGTGACACTCAAGAGGGTGTAAAAAACTCTCTTACTTGTGAATATTTAACTGAAGAAGAAAAAATCGAAATCAAATTGTTATGTCATGATTTTGAATAGTAAGTTGTGTGGACACATATTGTGCTATGTTTTTAAGTACCGCTCCTATGATGCTTTACTTGTAGTGATCCCGCCCGGAAAACGATAGGCAAAGCCTCAGTTGTCTGTATGACATCACCGGAATGAGGCTTTTTCTAATGAGTAAACTCTTAGGAGCGTTTCTATTTGTAATTTTTAAATCTCTAGCTTGTACACGTCTTGAGATATCAATATCGCAATGAAAACCTATGAGTACTTGATTATTAGCATCAAGCGACAATTTCCTGTTTTTGGTTGTCCAGTATCTTTAACATAGAACTGATAGCTATTTTGTGAGACTTTAACGTTGTATCAGTGGAAAATTCTAGGCTGGTAATAAGAGAACGTAAATATTCTACTTTTGTATTTTCTTCGTTCCTTACAGCATCATCAAACAGGCTTTTTAGACAGCGTAAATTATGCTCTGAGCGCACCCTCTTCATTGATTTCAAAGAAACTGGCTTACTAACATATTTAAAGCAAGACTCTAAATCAGCTCTTAATCTATCAAGTTGTTTCTGCTCTATATTCGTCATGACTACCACCTTTTATACTGGTTCTGGTAAGAACGCATTACCACAGGCTTACATTATTAATATTAGTATTAAAAATTGGGCTAATAGGTAAAAAACTAAGAGGTATGACCAACTTTGTCTGAGTGGACACAGAGTGAAATAATAGTGCAGACGTCTCTGGAGTCAGCACTAAGTAAGAAGGTTTTTGCCCTTTTTGTTTTTACTCAGCATCACGTGATTATCTTTCTTATTCTATTTCGGATAAATTTTCGTAATGTAACAATACTTCAAGTTGAAAATTAGACAAACATCAGTTCCTGAAAGCCATTCAACCTTCTATCAAAATATCAAGCTCATGTAACCGGCAGGGCGGGAGCATACTTTGCTCAGTTCTTAACCAAAGAAAACCTGGGCCCGGTAATCATCGCTCCAGCCAGCTTTTTTCAACTTGTTTCGCTGACTTGGGACACCACAGTGGCACTGCTTCAGCATGTTCATAACAAACCGTCTGAACAGAGCGATATTTTCTACCGCTCCTTCTAACATGATCCTTGAGTCATCTTCTTTGAAAACCACATCCAGCACGTAGTGTTG
>NZ_QFWT01000029.1 GCF_003144035.1 Vibrio albus | reverse complement strand
ACTAATTTTATGATCTAATGTAAGCTTCGAAAGGAGCTTATATGACACCTGATTTCCCTAAACTAATTCGCGCCACATCAGATGCAAGAATGCGAACAAGACTACTTGCCGTTTCCCACTTTGTTGATGGGAAAAATCGTGCTCAAATTGCGACATTTCTTAAAGTGAGTCGTACTAGTGTCAATTCTTGGGTTTCTGCTTATTTAAAAGATGGCATTGAGGGACTTACTGAAAAACAACATACTGGTCGCCCGCCACGCCTTACCCCGGTTCAACTTATACAGCTAAAGCAATACATCATATCTAATGCGGTTAAACCTGATGGTGGAAGGTTGCAAGGGAGCGATATTATTGAGTTCATCGGTGAAGAATTTGGTATTCCTTACAGCTTATCTGGTGTCTATAAAATATTAAGGAAGCTAGACCTGGTCTGGATAACAACACGCTCAAAACATCCAAAGCAATCCATTGAAAAACAAGAAGACTTTAAAAAAATTCCAAATAAAAACGATCCTTAAGATCCCTGGCCACGTTCATCTTAATGATGTTTTGATATGGTTTCAGGACGAAGCAAGATTCGGTCAGCGTAATACGACTACAAGAGCGTGGACCGAGAAGGGGACACGCCTAAGAGTGGTACAACAGCAGCAATTTGAATTCGCTTATCTTTTCGGTGCTGTCTGTATCAATACAGGAGAAACCGAAGCGCTGATTTACCCCATGAGCAATATGGATGTCATGAAAGAACATCTCAAACTGATTTCCAAAGCCACACCCATAGGAAAGCATTCCGTTGTAATAATGGATCAAGCAAGTTGGCATCAGCACCATTTAGCAGAACAGTTTCCTAATCTATCCATCATACACATTCCGCCTTACTCACCAGAATTAAATCCAATCGAACAAGTATGGAGTTGGCTACGTCAGCACGAGCTAGCCAATCGATGTTTTGAAAACTATGAAGATATAGTCAACTCTGTCGAGCGAGCATGGAACAGATTTAGAGAAGACACAAACCGAGTCATGTCTCTCTGTTTTAGAAGCTGGACAAATTTGACCAATTAATTAGTGCGATTGGTATTATACCAATCGCACTAATTTTATGATCTAATATCAGCTTCAAATAGGAGCTGATATGACAATCCCAGACTTCCCCAAACTCATTCGTTCAGCA
>NZ_QFWT01000028.1 GCF_003144035.1 Vibrio albus | reverse complement strand
CAGGGCGGGAGCATACTTTGCTCAGTTCTTAACCAAAGAAAACCTGGGCCCGGTAATCATCGCTCCAGCCAGCTTTTTTCAACTTGTTTCGCTGACTTGGGGCACCACAGTGGCACTGCTTCAGCATGTTCATAACAAACCGTCTGAACAGAGCGATATTTTCTACCGCTCCTTCTAACATGATCCTTGAGTCATCTTCTTTGAAAACCACATCCAGCACGTAGTGTTGGCTGTTCTCGATCCGCCAGTGCTGGCGAATATAGTGTCCCAGGAGCTTATGCTTTGGCGACATAGAACTGACATAGTAGGAAGTATCCACTGTGCCTTTGCCGTTTATGGTTCGGTGCCGCTCTACAGCAATGATACTGCGGATCGTCGGCCAACGTTCCTGAAGCTCATCATTGAACTTTGGTTTAAGCTGGAATACGTAACGTTCCTCTTTGCGTCCATGAATTTCCTGAACGACTTCGGTGACGACTTTTTCTTTCCCTGCATCGAACACTGCCTGGAATTGTGATTGAACTGCACTCCAAAGTTTAGGCTGATTTTTCTTAACCTGAACAACGACATGCGCCTTTCTTTCAGCGACCTTTTCTAGTGTTTCTCGCTGACAGTGCAAAGCATCAAAGGTGATGATACTCCCCTTAACATTAAGGATGTCGAGCATCTGACGAACGACACTAATCTCGCCATTTTTATTAGCGGTTGGTTTCTGGCTGAGTACCAGACCATTATCCACATCATAAGCGGTAACAAGTTGTAGCGCGGTTTTCCTGTCATTGCGATAGGAGCCACGAAGCACCTTGCCATCAAAGGCGATAATGGGTTTATTATGCGCCTCTCTGTGCTCATTAACCCAGTTCAGCAGGGCTTCAAGTAACGACTCCGCGACAACCGATTTAAGAATGCGGGCTACGGTATGACGACGCGGAATACCATTCTCGAACGGCCGGTATCGCTTGAGCCAATCTTGTTTAGCATCACCATAGGTTTGGATATCCTGCCACCCCTCTGCACCAGCCATAATGGCGCTGATAACAAGAAAAATGACATCGACTAAGTCATGCTTTTGGTTGATAGGAGAGCTAGTTTCTTCAACGACGGATAGATGTTCAATGAGAGTCATACGGATAGCTAATTGGCCAGAAAAACCTATTAGATCATGCCGATAATGACCATTCAACAAGTTTTAACAAAGTGCGATCCCGCCCTG
>NZ_QFWT01000027.1 GCF_003144035.1 Vibrio albus | reverse complement strand
CAACACGCTCAAAACATCCAAAGCAATCCATTGAAAAACAAGAAGACTTTAAAAAAATTCCAAATAAAAACGATCCTTAAGATCCCTGGCCACGTGCATCTTAATGATGTTTTGATATGGTTTCAGGACGAAGCAAGATTCGGTCAGCGTAATACGACTACAAGAGCGTGGACCGAGAAGGGGACACGCCTAAGAGTGGTACAACAGCAGCAATTTGAATTCGCTTATCTTTTCGGTGCTGTCTGTATCAATACAGGAGAAACCGAAGCGCTGATTTACCCCATGAGCAATATGGATGTCATGAAAGAACATCTCAAACTGATTTCCAAAGCCACACCCATAGGAAAGCATTCCGTTGTAATAATGGATCAAGCAAGTTGGCATCAGCACCATTTAGCAGAACAGTTTCCTAATCTATCCATCATACACATTCCGCCTTACTCACCAGAATTAAATCCAATCGAACAAGTATGGAGTTGGCTACGTCAGCACGAGCTAGCCAATCGATGTTTTGAAAACTATGAAGATATAGTCAACTCTGTCGAGCGAGCATGGAACAGATTTAGAGAAGACACAAACCGAGTCATGTCTCTCTGTTTTAGAAGCTGGACAAATTTGACCAATTAATTAGTGCGATTGGTATAAAGTCCCTCCAAGCCTATGTAGTGCTGTTCGTTGGCGATATTCGACTATGTATCCCGCGACAGCAATGCATAGCTCTATAGCCCACAGAGGCACAGGTATCCATTCGACCGGATATGCACCGGAAAACTGGTTTGGAAAGCATAGCGAGATCGTTGGATAGAGAAATGACAGGTGGGTTCTAGGAGGCTTGAAGTTTATAGAACGACAGATATGAAAAAAGCCTCAGTCTTTCGACTGAGGCCTTGAAGATGGCAGGGGTGGAGAGATTCGAACTCCCAACACGCGGATTTGGAATCCGCTGCTCTGCCAATTGGAGCTACACCCCTGCAGTTCGTATTTAATGAGACGACTCTCACTTTCTATAATAAAGAAATAGTGGCGGAGTGGACGGGACTCGAACCCGCGACCCCCGGCGTGACAGGCCGGTATTCTAACCAACTGAACTACCACTCCGCAGTGGCATACTCGCTATTGCAAGTGTCCAAAATTTAAAGCCTGGCGATGTCCTACTCTCACATGGGGAAACCCCACACTACCATCGGCGCTATTGCGTTTCACTTCTGAGTTCGGCATGGAATCAGGTGGGTCCACAACGCTATGGTCGCCAAGC
>NZ_QFWT01000026.1 GCF_003144035.1 Vibrio albus | reverse complement strand
AGAAGTGGCCCCCGATTTTCGGACATGACTTTAAGTGATTGATCTGTTTTGATAGTACCCAGAAATACTGGAGCAGATTATGACTAGAAAACGTAGAAACCACTCTCCTGAGTTTAAAGCTAAGGTGGCATTAGCTGCTGCTAGAGGTGATAAAACTGTCGCTGAGTTAGCACAGAAGTACAACCTGCACCCCAACCAAATCTCAACCTGGAAGAAAGAGTTGCTTGAAAATGCAGCCATGATCTTTGCCTCTAAAAGTCAGTTGGGCAAAGACAATTCCGAAGAAGTGGACAAACTCCACGCCAAGATCGGTCAGTTGACCATGGAAAATGATTTTTTGGCGAAAGTGCTCGGTCGCTAGATCGAGCACAGCGAAAGTGTTCGCTGGATAAATCCACCAAACTACCAATAAAGCGCCAGTGTGAGCTTCTCAATATTGCTCGGTCTACAGCTTACTATCAGCCCATTGGACTCTCTGCTGAGGAGATTGAATTGCGCCGTATGATTGACGAAATTCACCTTCAGTATCCGTTTATGGGCAGTAGGCGTATTCGAACCGAGCTGGCTAAAAAGGGACATAACGTCAATCGCAAGCGTATCGTTCGGATCATGCGTGATATGGGCATTGGAGCGATTTACCCCAAACCGAAAACGACACTGGCGAATAAAGCACACAAGGTCTACCCCTACCTGTTACGTGATATCGAAGTCACTTACCCAAACCAAGCTTGGGCTATTGATATCACGTACATCCCTATGGCTAAAGGGTTCTTGTACTTGGTTGCCATTATCGACTGGTATAGCCGCAAAGTGTTGTCCTGGCGGTTATCTAACACTATGGATACTAGCTTTTGTATCGAAGCTCTTGAAGAAGCGCTTCAACACTATGGGCCGCCTGATATTTTCAACTCAGATCAAGGCAGTCAGTTTACCAGCACTGAGTTCACACAGAAGTTAATCGATCATAACGTACGGATCAGCATGGATGGGAAAGGCCGCTGGATCGACAATGTTTTCATCGAGCGATTATGGCGAAGTCTGAAATATGAGGAGGTTTATTTAAAAGCTTATACCACGCCACGTGAAGCCGAACTTGAAATCGGCCACTACATGGTGTTTTATAATGAGGAGCGTAACCATCAAGGACTCAATGACCTCACCCCTGATGAAGCCTACTTCGGCAGGCAGAGATACGCGGCATGAGCTGGATCAACCACTTAAGGAATGAGCTTATGTGTCCAACCATTGGGGTCCACTTCT
>NZ_QFWT01000025.1 GCF_003144035.1 Vibrio albus | reverse complement strand
TCGCGCAAAGTCATCAGGGTCACGATGTTGCGAACCATCGATATAGAGACCGAATGTAGAGCGGCAGTCCAAAACCCATCACTTGAAGTTTAGCGGATGTTTGACAACCGGGGGAATCCATGTAGCCCTGTTAAG
This sequence comes from Vibrio albus, assembly GCF_003144035.1. Lineage (GTDB taxonomy): Bacteria > Pseudomonadota > Gammaproteobacteria > Enterobacterales > Vibrionaceae > Vibrio > Vibrio albus. The sequence continues at coordinate 1,270 of NZ_QFWT01000025.1, read as the reverse complement.
GGGTGAAGCACGCAATGACCAAATTTCCGCATGGCACTTCAACACAAAAACCAACGCATACCAAAAATGCCACGCGTGCTGAATCCCTCTTGAACAGTTTGTTATGTTACGGTGCTAACATCAGCGATTGAGCGAAGTCTCGCATATGTCGTGCATTGTCTGCGGTTTCAGCATTACCACAAGCTTTCCCATAATACTTAATATTCGGTGATGAGTAGACTGGCAATATTTTCTCTGCATACGTCATGACCGTACCAGCATCATAACACCGAGCACCAAATGCATAGGGCTTAATTTGTTTGTGATGTTCTGTTAAAAGCTGTTCTTTTAGCCAGTATACCGCTGTACGATCATGCCACGCCCACGCTAAATGCCCCAGTTCATGCTCTAAAACATGAGGCTTTGCATCATAAGATAAAGCCAAAAAGCTGCGGCTGAAATTTACATGAGCAACTCCCGCTCTATATTGAGAGAATGGAGAGTCTTTAGGAAGAACTAGCACATAATAGTTTCCAATTTTTTGCATTGGTTCAAGAGTCGAATCACCTACATTGAGAACTAATTGTTGATGTAACTTACCACTGTATTTACTTTTGAAATCTGTCAAATCGAGTCTGGTAATACCTGAAAGTGTACGTTTTATCGGGATACAAGAGTTTTCTAAAATAAGGTTTGAATAGTCAATAAACTCTTCAATTCGTGTCTCGCTAATGGAGTCATCTGAGAAAAAATGTACTGGTGTATCAACTTTTGGGATTGATTCACAAACAGGAAGTGACAGCTCCTCACCACCTCGTTTACCCACAAAAAATAAAGCGGCTACCGCAAGCAGCGAGCCACTAACCAACAACTTTTTGTTCATTTAACTTCTCATATCTCGTAGTAACATAACGCCCTGCTAAAGGGCAAAAACCAAGCCATTACACCCACCCTGACCAACTGGAATCTCGAAACTAAACCGAACCAAAAGTGGCGCGTGTTTTTGTCCCGTTGAGCAGTTTGTTATGACGGCGGCTCCGAACCGAACAAAAACGGCTGACACAAAGAATAGAATGAACGAGCATCAACGCCAAGATTCAAGACACCGCATTTTCGATCTGCTTAACCCTTTTGATTACTACCATAAAGCGGTGAGCCAACGGACAAAAAAAGCCCATCTTGCACCAGCGAGAGCTTACAGCCGCAATAAAGACATATCTGGAAAATCACCTACCAAACGAAACGCGGCAAGCCTCTGAGACCAAAAAGAAAGACCGACCTCATAACGCCC
>NZ_QFWT01000024.1 GCF_003144035.1 Vibrio albus | reverse complement strand
GGCGTCGAGCGGCGGACGGGTGAGTAATGCTTAGGAAGTTGCCCTAATGAGGGGGATAACCATTGGAAACGATGGCTAATACCGCATAATACCTTTGGGTCAAAGCAGGGGATCTTCGGACCTTGCGCATTGGGATACGCCTAAGTGAGATTAGCTAGTTGGTGAGGTAAAGGCTCACCAAGGCGACGATCTCTAGCTGGTCTGAGAGGATGATCAGCCACACTGGAACTGAGACACGGTCCAGACTCCTACGGGAGGCAGCAGTGGGGAATATTGCACAATGGGCGCAAGCCTGATGCAGCCATGCCGCGTGTATGAAGAAGGCCTTCGGGTTGTAAAGTACTTTCAGCAGTGAGGAAGGGGTGTAGATTAATACTCTGCATCTTTGACGTTAGCTGCAGAAGAAGCACCGGCTAACTCCGTGCCAGCAGCCGCGGTAATACGGAGGGTGCGAGCGTTAATCGGAATTACTGGGCGTAAAGCGCATGCAGGTGGTGAGTTAAGTCAGATGTGAAAGCCCGGGGCTCAACCTCGGAATAGCATTTGAAACTGGCTGACTAGAGTACTGTAGAGGGGGGTAGAATTTCAGGTGTAGCGGTGAAATGCGTAGAGATCTGAAGGAATACCGGTGGCGAAGGCGGCCCCCTGGACAGATACTGACACTCAGATGCGAAAGCGTGGGGAGCAAACAGGATTAGATACCCTGGTAGTCCACGCCGTAAACGATGTCTACTTGGAGGTTGTTCCCTTGAGGAGTGGCTTTCGGAGCTAACGCGTTAAGTAGACCGCCTGGGGAGTACGGTCGCAAGATTAAAACTCAAATGAATTGACGGGGGCCCGCACAAGCGGTGGAGCATGTGGTTTAATTCGATGCAACGCGAAGAACCTTACCTACTCTTGACATCCAGAGAAGCCAGCGGAGACGCAGGTGTGCCTTCGGGAACTCTGAGACAGGTGCTGCATGGCTGTCGTCAGCTCGTGTTGTGAAATGTTGGGTTAAGTCCCGCAACGAGCGCAACCCTTATCCTTGATTGCCAGCACTTCGGGTGGGAACTTCAGGGAGACTGCCGGTGATAAACCGGAGGAAGGTGGGGACGACGTCAAGTCATCATGGCCCTTACGAGTAGGGCTACACACGTGCTACAATGGCGCATACAGAGGGCGGCCAACTTGCGAGAGTGAGCGAATCCCAAAAAGTGCGTCGTAGTCCGGATTGGAGTCTGCAACTCGACTCCATGAAGTCGGAATCGCTAGTAATCGTGGATCAGAATGCCACGGTGAATACGTTCCCGGGCCTTGTACACACCGCCCGTCACACCATGGGAGTGGGCTGCAAAAGAAGTAGGTAGTTTAACCTTCGGGAGAACGCTTACCACTTTGTGGTTCATGACTGGGGTGAAGTCGTAACAAGGTAGCCCTAGGGGAACCTGGGGCTGGATCACCTCCTTAACGA
>NZ_QFWT01000023.1 GCF_003144035.1 Vibrio albus | reverse complement strand
TCGCGCAAAGTCATCAGGGTCACGATGTTGCGAACCATCGATATAGAGACCGAATGTAGAGCGGCAGTCCAAAACCCATCACTTGAAGTTTAGCGGATGTTTGACAACCGGGGGAATCCATGTAGCCGCATTAAGGGGTGAACAACGCGACCACCCAACCTAAACCATTGTGCCGTAAACACTAAAGCTAATTCAAACCAAAACTGCCAAGCGTTGTGAATCCCTCTTGAATGCTTTGTTAGTTGCCAAACCCAAGGCTTTAATTTGGAGTTTATTACCGCTTTGCCAACACTGTTTTTTACGTGCTTTGAAAAACTCAAATCAGGCGCAGTTTCAAAGCGCCTGTCACTGAAACCACTTGGAACTCAAAACTCCGTAGAAAACGGATTAACCACACCAAAAAGCCCTTTTAAACAGACAAGGTAACAGAGCTGACTTTCAACAAATAAAGCTATTTCTGAAACGGAAAAAACAAACCGCACAAGAAACCAACGCACGATTTTCACAAACTAAAATAACTAGAAATTGAAGTACGAAAACCTAGCCAAAAACACACGAACATTAGCTCTAAATCATTCTGCTTTAGCTGCGTTTTCCTCCTTGGCAACTAACGCCCAACTAAAGGGCAAAAACCAAAGCCCATTCACTCAACCGAACCAGTCGTAACCCCAAAAACAAACCGAACCAAAAATCGCGCGTGTTTTTGTCCCTTTGAGTTGTTTGTTAAATCTCTTCTCCTAAAAGTACACGAAATTCGTTCTCTAAATCCGTAAGTGCTTCAGATGCTTGACCATATATACGGCTATACATATTTTCTGAATAATATTCTTCACCCTCTGCTTCTACTTCTCTGGCAATGTACTCTAAATCAGTCCTTAGTCTGTCAATCTTAGTCGCTATCTTTTTATTAATAAATATTCTGCGTTTGGGATAATAATTGGTTAAGCTTGAAATACTTTTATAAACTTTTTCTCTATTTTCAGACGTATTACCATTATGGGCTGCATAATCACAAACCCTATTGTAAACATCCCGGATTAGAGAATAAGTTTCAGCTACAACTTCTGCACGTTTTTGGTGTAGAGATGAAAATTTTGTTTGATATTCAAAGTTCATTTGATCCAGTTGAGACTTTTCATTTTGTAGAATTCTAGCTGCCCACACCTTACCCAACCATGAACTAAGGCCAAAGATTATCACCGCAGCCCCACCAACTGCCCCTAGGCCTGCAATTATAATCCTAAATACACCTTCCCAATCCATTTATGTCCCCTTAAGATTTAACGCCCAACTAAAGGGCAAAAACCGAGCCCATTTGCCCAACCAAACCTGCCGAAACCTCAAAAACAAACCGAACCAAAAGTGGCACGTGTTTTTGTCCCTTTGAGTTGTTTGTTAGGAATGTCGTCCAACCAGCTGATTACTATAGTTTATAAATTCTTCCATTATTTGGTGTCTAGAATTTTTCACAATAAAATTTACGTCTAGAGACAAGGTACAGTAATCCAACATTGCGTGGTGATTAGGACAAACGCAAATCATATTTCCCTCAATGTCCGGTCCATTATGCTCTTTACCTAAGGGCATTAAATGGTGCGCCTCTGCATATGGTTTTCCATTTGGAAGTAAGAAAGTAAAACCACAAACCTGACACATAAAGTTATTCTTTTTCTTTACGAGGTGTGAAAGCTTATTGTCTCGAATGAAACGAGTAACTGTGCATTTTTCCTTGTCAGGAACATCGTAGTCAATGGCAATAGGCTCGTTAATTTCGGTGCTTTGATAATTTCTTAACGCCCAATGCCCGCTACCTTTACCACCGACACTGTAAAACAAATCATCTTTTGACGGTGTCCAGTTATCAGAATCACTAGAATAACTTTCGATGGTATTGCGAACAGTTGCTTGCCAGCTTTTAGTAAGATTTCCGCCCTTCAGTTGCTCAATTTCGGTATAAAGTTGACTATAAGTAGCCTCTCCACCCAAATTTTCCATGGCTCGAATAACATAATCAATCCACCGCATTTCTATTAATTCCCCTAAATTCCTAACGCCCGGCTAATGGGCAAAAATACCCATATGCACTCAATTTAATCAGCCGGAACCTCAAAAGTAAACCAAGCCAAAAATCGTGCGCGTTTTTGTCCCGTTGAGCAGTTTGTTATGACGGCGGTTGCTGACGCTAACACCCATTAAATAAACACCGAAAGCTGCTCACGCGCTCGGCAAACTATGGTGAGCAACAACGCATACCTGTTGTGCCGTTGGTAAATTCCGTTCAATAA
>NZ_QFWT01000022.1 GCF_003144035.1 Vibrio albus | reverse complement strand
AGAGTCATACGGATAGCTAATTGGCCAGAAAAACCTATTAGATCATGCCGATAATGACCATTCAACAAGTTTTAACAAAGTGCGATCCCGCCCTGCTCTAAAGATAGCAGTGATTCTTTCAATCACACCCATTAGATTAAATTTATAAGCAAAACACCCCCTCAACCGATAAGGCAACAATCAAAAAATAGATTTACGCTTATGATGAAATGTACACTGCATTGGCAGCAAATATGCCATGTTGTTACGCCATTGCAGAAAACGGTAAACTCGACAACCAACCAGCATTTTCAGGCCAGATATCTCAGTGTCGCTATACTCTGCTTTTGTGGAACGAGAATCAGGGGTATTGGGAGGCAGAGCTTGCGGCTCGACGGTGATAAATTGCTTCTAAGTTTGAAGTATGTAATAAAATACTAATAATTTTTTGATATGATTATAAACCAATCACATATCGACTAACGTAGATATTTTGAGCCGTAGTATCTCGTTGTCATAAACCCCAAACAACAAGTTAAAAAATCAAGATGAACTCTATAACAAAAAAAATTGTACTTAGCATTAGTTGCCTATGCCTTGTTTTCTTAGGGCTTACGGCTTTTGTCTCATTTTCAGTAGAAGATAAAATCACTGAATCGGAGTATTTAACAGTAACCAATCGAATGGAAGGACTTTTATCGCAGCATCTTGACAAAAAGTTCGATATTGGTATTACCAATGCAGTCGGGTTTGCAGCTAATGAGAATTTACAACAAGCATTGGCAACAGGAAACCGTGCACTGGCGGTTACTGCGCTTTCAACCATCTCAGACATGTACAAATCAAATACCAACTTTAAAGGTATTAAAATTCACTTACATGATAAAAATGGCATATCATTTGTACGAAATTGGGATAAAACCAAATTTGGTGAAAAGCTGACAGACCTTAGACCATTAGTGACTAAAGTGATCCGAGAAAAAAAAGCAGTTAATGGCTTTGAGTTAGGCAATGTGGGATTGATGATTCGTGCTATTGCTCCCGTGATCAAAGATGGCGATTATCTCGGTTCTATTGAGTTTTTACAGGGAGTTGGCAGTATTAGTCGCGATATGGAAAAAAATGATACAACTTACATGTTGTTGATTGATGATAAATATGCCAAAAAAAGTCCAAAAATTTTAAAAAATCGCCAGTTTAATGGGTACTATTCTGTAAATGATAACTGGTTTAGTAATGATGTTGTACAGAAGATAGCCCAAATTGATGTCAGTAAACTTATTGCCAATAATAGGCTTATTACGGACAATTGCTTTTTTATTTCTATTCCAGCAACTCTTTATGATGGTACAGTTATTGGCCACCATATAATAGGTGCACCACGTAGTATAGTTGAAACGGGAATTGCTCAATCTCGTCAAATGGCAACACTATTGATTGTTATTTTCGGTGCTGCTTTTATTATAACGATCGTCTTCATACTTTATTTTCTTCGTAATATGATTATTAAACCAATTAAAATTATTGGTGAAAACATTTCAATTATTTCTGCAGGGGATTTCAGTCAAAAAGTTACGTTTTCTTCTAATGATGAATTAGGTGAGTTAGCACAATCTGTAAATAATATGTCACAACATTTATCTGAGTCCTTTCAAAATGTACTGAATAATAGTTCAAGGCTAAGTCAGCTCGCATCTCAGTTGAATACAGATTCTGAAGTCATCCAATCCGGTTCAAAGGAGCAATGCTCAGCTGTAGCCTCCACTATCACCGCCAGTCAACAATCTTCTATTACCATAACCGAAGTTGCTCAAAACGTTTCTTCTGTCTCTTCAGCATCGGAAAACGCTACAGAGTCGGTTTCAGCTGGTAGTGAAATGACGAAAGCGACCTATGAACTAATGAGTCAAGTTGGTGAGACCATGGAGGATAGCTCAAAGGTAATCCAGAACCTTGGTAATTCAAGTCAGAAAATAGGAACTATTCTTCAAGTTATTGAAGATATCGCAGATCAAACAAATCTATTAGCTCTCAACGCTGCTATTGAAGCAGCTCGTGCCGGAGAACATGGCCGAGGCTTTTCAGTTGTTGCTGACGAAGTAAGAAATTTGGCTGAAAAAACAGTTACAGCAACTCAGGAAATATCCAGTATGATTGAAATGATCATCGGAGAAATAGGAAACGCAGTCACCAAAATGGAAGATGGGGTTAAGCAGGTAATGGTTGGAGTGGATACTGCTCAACAATCTTCAGAATCACTTCAGGGAATTTTGACCAATGTTCGTACAGTATCTGCCGATATTAGTCAGATAGCTGTCGCGGCAACTCAGCAGCAATCAGCCATTGAAGTGATTGAAAGCAATATTTCAAATATTGAAGAGGTAAGTCTGAAAAATATGAACACTGCAAATGAAACAGTGCAACGTATAGAAATACTAAACCAAGTATCCGATGAACTATCTGCAATTGTCAATCAGTTTAAATTAAGTCATATATAAAACAACCCCTTAATTTTTTTATTAATTTGGGTATAGTAAGCCAGAGTTTAACCCTTGGCTTACTTTTCCTTTCCAGATAATTTAATGGTATCAATACCGATTTGCAAACCTAACACAATACTCATTTTATTTGCAGAAACAAGCTATGCTCAATATCCGCTTCGAAGTTGTGATGTACATCCATTGATTGACGTACAAAGGTGATACCAAGCAGTGTCAGAATCAGGGCGGGATCGCACTTTGTTAAAACTTGTTGAATGGTCATTATCGGCATGATCTAATAGGTTTTTCTGGCCAATTAGCTATCCGTATGACTCT
>NZ_QFWT01000021.1 GCF_003144035.1 Vibrio albus | reverse complement strand
GAGTCCATCAAAACCCCTTGGGTGTTGTATGGTTAAGCCTCACGGGCAATTAGTACAGGTTAGCTCAACGCCTCACAACGCTTACACACCCTGCCTATCAACGTCGTAGTCTACGACAACCCTTTAGGACACTTTAAGTGCCAGGGAGAACTCATCTCAGGGCTCGCTTCCCGCTTAGATGCTTTCAGCGGTTATCGATTCCGAACTTAGCTACCGGGCAATGCGATTGGCATCACAACCCGAACACCAGAGGTTCGTCCACTCCGGTCCTCTCGTACTAGGAGCAGCCCCCTTCAATTCTCCAACGCCCACGGCAGATAGGGACCGAACTGTCTCACGACGTTCTAAACCCAGCTCGCGTACCACTTTAAATGGCGAACAGCCATACCCTTGGGACCGACTTCAGCCCCAGGATGTGATGAGCCGACATCGAGGTGCCAAACACCGCCGTCGATATGAACTCTTGGGCGGTATCAGCCTGTTATCCCCGGAGTACCTTTTATCCGTTGAGCGATGGCCCTTCCATTCAGAACCACCGGATCACTATGACCTGCTTTCGCACCTGCTCGAATTGTCATTCTCGCAGTCAAGCGGGCTTATGCCATTGCACTAACCTCACGATGTCCAACCGTGATTAGCCCACCTTCGTGCTCCTCCGTTACGCTTTGGGAGGAGACCGCCCCAGTCAAACTACCCACCAGGCACTGTCCTCACCCCAGATTATGGGGCTAAGTTAGAACATCAAACATACAAGGGTGGTATTTCAAGGTCGGCTCCACAAATACTGGCGTACTTGCTTCAAAGCCTCCCACCTATCCTACACATGTAGGCTCAATGTTCAGTGCCAAGCTGTAGTAAAGGTTCACGGGGTCTTTCCGTCTAGCCGCGGGTACACTGCATCTTCACAGCGATTTCAATTTCACTGAGTCTCGGGTGGAGACAGCGTGGCCATCATTACGCCATTCGTGCAGGTCGGAACTTACCCGACAAGGAATTTCGCTACCTTAGGACCGTTATAGTTACGGCCGCCGTTTACCGGGGCTTCGATCAACCGCTTCGACCAAAGTCTAACAGCATCAATTAACCTTCCGGCACCGGGCAGGCGTCACACCGTATACGTCATCTTACGATTTTGCACAGTGCTGTGTTTTTAATAAACAGTTGCAGCCACCTGGTATCTGCGACTCCTAATAGCTCCATCCGCAAGGGACTTCACCGTCAAGAGCGTACCTTCTCCCGAAGTTACGGTACCATTTTGCCTAGTTCCTTCACCCGAGTTCTCTCAAGCGCCTTGGTATTCTCTACCCGACCACCTGTGTCGGTTTGGAGTACGATTCCTTACTATCTGAAGCTTAGAGGCTTTTCCTGGAAGCATGGCATCAATGACTTCACCACCTTAGTGGCTCGACGTCGTGTCTCAGCCTTAGGAAACCGGATTTACCTAATCTCCCAGCCTACGCACTTGAACCTGGATAACCATCACCAGGCCCACCTAGCCTTCTCCGTCCCCCCATCGCAATAGTAAGAAGTACGGGAATATTAACCCGTTTCCCATCGACTACGCTTTTCAGCCTCGCCTTAGGGGTCGACTTACCCTGCCCCGATTAACGTTGGACAGGAACCCTTGGTCTTCCGGCGTGGAGGTTTTTCACCCCCATTATCGTTACTCATGTCAGCATTCGCACTTCTGATACGTCCAGCATGCGTTACCACACACCTTCAACCGCTTACAGAACGCTCCCCTACCCAATACCTAAAAGGCATTGCCGCAGCTTCGGTTTATAGCTTAGCCCCGTTACATCTTCCGCGCAGGCCGACTCGACTAGTGAGCTATTACGCTTTCTTTAAATGATGGCTGCTTCTAAGCCAACATCCTAGCTGTCTAAGCCTTCCCACATCGTTTCCCACTTAGCTATAATTTGGGACCTTAGCTGGCGGTCTGGGTTGTTTCCCTCTCCACGACGGACGTTAGCACCCGCCGTGTGTCTCCCGGATAGTACTTACTGGTATTCGGAGTTTGCAAAGGGTTGGTAAGTCGGGATGACCCCCTAGCCTTAACAGTGCTCTACCCCCAGTAGTATTCGTCCGAGGCGCTACCTAAATAGCTTTCGGGGAGAACCAGCTATCTCCAGGTTTGATTGGCCTTTCACCCCTAGCCACAAGTCATCCGCTAATTTTTCAACATTAGTCGGTTCGGTCCTCCAATTGATGTTACTCAATCTTCAACCTGCCCATGGCTAGATCACCTGGTTTCGGGTCTATATCCAGAGACTGAACGCCCAGTTAAGACTCGGTTTCCCTACGGCTCCCCTAAATGGTTAACCTTGCCACTGAATATAAGTCGCTGACCCATTATACAAAAGGTACGCAGTCACACCACGAAGGTGCTCCTACTGCTTGTACGTACACGGTTTCAGGTTCTATTTCACTCCCCTCACAGGGGTTCTTTTCGCCTTTCCCTCACGGTACTGGTTCACTATCGGTCAGTCAGGAGTATTTAGCCTTGGAGGATGGTCCCCCCATATTCAGACAGGATATCACGTGTCCCGCCCTACTCGATTTCACTAACAATGCGCTGCCGGTTACGGGGCTGTCACCCTGTATCGCGCCACTTTCCAGAGGCTTCACCTGACGCATTAAAAGCTTAAGGGCTAATCCGGTTTCGCTCGCCGCTACTACCGGAATCTCGGTTGATTTCTCTTCCTCGGGGTACTTAGATGTTTCAGTTCCCCCGGTTTGCTTCTTACACCTATGTATTCAGTGCAAGATACTTACTTATGTAAGTGGGTTTCCCCATTCGGAAATCG
>NZ_QFWT01000020.1 GCF_003144035.1 Vibrio albus | reverse complement strand
TGAAGTGGTTTTTAGCTAAATCGATACCGCCAAAATAAGAATAATCAGACATGGTGCCTCCAGTGCTAATAAGTACCACTTAAGTGTGGCAGATCCTCGGGAGGGGGAATCCATGTCATTCGTTATGTTTTCGAAGGAAATTGGTAGTATGAACCTCGAATTAAGAAGTATAGACAAAACGAACTTCTATGAGATTTGCCAGTTACAGGTAGCTAAAAATCAGCTAAATCATGTTGATAGCAATGCTATCTCATTGGCTGAAGCAAACTTTATGAGCTTTCCTTGGTTCAAAGGTATCTATGCTGACAATAATCCAATTGGCTTTGTTTTAGTAAACGCAGACACAGTTTCAGGTAAGTTTGAACTTTGGCGGTTCATGCTCGATAAATCTCAACAGTCAAAAGGTTATGGGCGTATCGCTATCGATCTGTTGAAATCAGCATTGGTTAAAGAGTTCGGAATATCCGCTTTATACACAAGTGTTGTTACAGGTTCAGTTAGCCCTCAAGGTTTCTACGAAAGTTGTGGTTTTGAATCAACAGGTCACTTAGTTGAAGGGCGTGAAATAGAGTTGCGTCTGTCCCTTTAACTCCAAACATAACAAGCAATTTAAGAGGGATTCACAACGCTTGGCACTTTTACTTCTACTTCAGTTTTAGTGTTTATGACACAATGCTTTAGGTTTGGGTGAAGGCGTTGTTCACCCCTTAATTGGGCGTTATGTTTACATGAAGTTCAAAGGCTTAAAGGTCTTAGGCTCTAGTTCATTGTCCCTCTGGCAATTCGTCCCTAGTAGACTCAGCAAATCCGCATTGTCGGCCTAAGTTCTTGAATCTCTCAACCCGTAAAACATGCCAATGTTCGCGGGTTGCTTCATTGTCAGGTCGTGGCGGTCGGTTTCTTATTTAGCTGGCTTAAAGTCGCTTTTAGCTTCTTAGCCAATTAGTATTTCAACTTGGCAATTGCCTCGGCAATTTTCTATTGTCTTGCGCTTTGGTTGGAAAGAAAGGGCACTTGTTGGAGCTTAGTCGGGTTGCCTCATTGGGCAGGGAAGTGGATTTACTTGTTTTAGGTTGGTTGCCTTTGGTGGTCAAGTCGGTTCTTGCCTTGTGGTTTGGTTCAGAAAATTGGTCATAAACTGCAGTTCTTTCTCAAGTAAATCAGTCGTTTGTGGTAAAACATAACAAACAATTTAAGAGTGATTCACCACGCTTGGCACTTTTGGTTTGGGTTTAGTTCTGTGTTTACGGCGTCCTAGTTAAGTTGTGTGGTAGCGTGGTTCACACCTTAATTGGGCGTTATGAGGTCGGGCTTTCTTTTTGGTTTTAGTGGGTTGCCGCGTCCCGTTTTTACGGAAGTTTTTAGGCTCGTCTTTATTGCGGCTGTAAGTTCTCGCTGGTGAAAAATGAGCCTTGTTTATCCGTTGGCTCACCGCTTTAATTACCAATTATTAAAAAGGGTTAAGCCGCTCGAAACGCGGTGTCTTGAATCTTTTCGTTGATGCCCGTTCATCTTATTCTTTGGGTCAGCTGGTTTTGTTCGGTTCGGGGCCGCCGTCATAACAAACTGCTTAACGGGACAAAAACGCGTGGCACTTTTGGTTCGGTTTGCTTTTGAGGTTTCGGCTGGTTAAATTGAGTGCATATGGTATTGGTTTTTGCCCATTAGCCGGGCGTTATGTGCTTTGACGTATTTGATTTCAACCGCAAAGATTTTATTAGCGCGTAGTTTCATATTCTCTGCAGGCTATACTCAACTTTTGATATTTAGGAGTAGCAGAGTATGGTGGTTAGGTACTGCGAATGCTGTAAAACGGAAACAGACCATAGAGAAACGCTGGAAAGAAAACCTTCAAGTTACGACACAAAAAAATCCATATATGGTCGATTGATGTTATTGATTCATGAATTTATCAACGGTGGTCATTACTACAACATGAACCGCTATTTAACCTGTAAAGCTTGTGGGCACAAAATCTTAGAAAATATGGGAAATGAATTCGAGTAACGCACATAACAAACAACTCAAAGGGACAAAAACACGCGGCATTTTTGGTTCGGTTTGGTTTTGAGGTTCCGGTAGGTTCGGTTGGGCAAGTGGGTTTGGTTTTTGCCCTTTAGTTGGGCGTTATGAGGCGGGCTTTCTTTTGGGTTTTAATGGGTTGCCGCGTTTCGTTTTGTGGGCGATTTTCCAGGTTTGTCTTTATTGCGGCTTTAAGCTTTCGCTGGTGCAAAATGAGCTTTGCTTATCCGTTGGCTCACCGCTTTAATTGCCAATTATTAAAAAGGGTTAAGCCGCTCGAAAATGCGGTGTCTTGAACCTTTCTGTTGATGCTCGTTCATCTTATTCTTTGGGTCAGCCGTTTTTGTTCGGTTCGGAGCCGCCGTCATAACAAACAACTCAAAGGGACAAAAACACGCGGCATTTTTGGTTCGGTTTGTTTCTGAGGTTTCGGCTGGTTCGGTTGAGTGAATGGGCTTTGGTTTTTGCCCTTTAGTTGGGCGTTAGGTTTCTCTGTGGGAAACATAGAATTCGAGGAGTTTGGGTCATGGATTATGAAACTAAGCTACAACTTGCATACAAAGAGCTAAGTGACAAAGGTGTTTGGAAGTCGAACTATAACTCACCAATTGCAACTTTGTTACGTAAACTCGGGTTATGCTTCCCTCCGCCTTATTACCAGAGTTTTTTGCAAACGTTATGCTTTGTTTGACTTTCTTCGCTCCTGTTTGGGGAGTCATTCAATGGGTTCTGGTGTGGAATGAGTTAGGCACACCAATTTTAGAAGCTGTTTATATCTCGTTGCTTACCGGCGCTTTGTTTGGCTTGGTTATGGCAACCTTCTACTTCATAAGGCGTAAGCAATTAAATCTAACAGATTGGGGTTCATTGGGTGAATAAACTCAAAACCTAACAAACAACTCAAAGGGACAAAAACACGCGCCACTTTTGGTTCAGTTTGTTTTTGAGGTTCCGGCTGGTCCGGTTGGGTGAATGGGTTTTGGTTTTTGCCCTTTAGTTGGGCGTTATGAGGTCGGGCTTTCTTTTTGGTTTCAGTGGGTTGCCGCGTTCCGTTTGCAGGTAATTTCCAGATTGTTCTTTATTGCGGCTGTAGGCTTTCTCTGGTGCAAAATGGGCCTTGTTAACCCGTTGGCTCACCGCTTTAATTGCCAATAATTGAAAAAGGTTAAGCCGCTCGAAAACGCGGTGTCTTGACTCTTTTTGTTGATGCTCGTTCATCTTATTCTTTGGGTCAGCCATTTTTGTTCGGTTCGGAGCCGCCGTCATAACAAACAACTCAAAGGGACAAAAACACGTGCCACTTTTGGTTCGGTTTGTTTTTAGGGTTCCGGCAGGTTCGGTTGAGTGAATGGGTTTTGGTTTTTGCCCTTTAGTTGGGCGTTATGAGGTCGGGCTTTCTTTTTGGTTTCAGTGGGTTGCCGCGTTCCGTTTGCAGGTAATTTCCAGATTGTTCTTTATTGCGGCTGTAAATTCTCTGGTGCAAAATGAGCCTTGTTTATCCGTTGGCTCACCGCTTTAATTGCCAATTATTAAAAAGGGTTAAGCCGCTCGAAAACGCGGTGTCTTGAACCTTTCTGTTGATGCTCGTTCATCTTATTCTTTGAGTCAGCCGTTTTTGGTCGGTTCGGAGCCGCCGTCATAACAAACAACTCAAAGGGACAAAAACACGCGGCATTTTTGGTTCGGTTTATTTTTGGGGTTATGGCTGGTTCGGTTGAGTGAATGGGCCTTGGTTTTTGCCCTTTAGTTGGGCGTTATGAGGTTGGTTTGCATAGAATGGCTAAGCTTTGCTGAACTCTGGTCTTGCCGTTTCAACCATCGGTTTGCTTGGCTTTCGATAAGCCCTCAGAATCAACGCT
>NZ_QFWT01000001.1 GCF_003144035.1 Vibrio albus | reverse complement strand
TGTTACGACAATATTGTCGACAAGCTGTGTAGTGCTTGGAATCGTTTTTGTGCAGACAAAAGCAGAGTCATTTCGCTCTGCTTTAGAGATTGGACTATATTGACCAGTTAATTAGTGTGATTGGTATAACATTTCATAGCTTAGCCGCACCACTTTTAGCTTAATAATGTTATTTCTATCAAAAATTGTAACAACTATCTAATGACCACAACGGTTGCTATATACATCAAACTTTTAGTCATCGAAACCATTAAAACAATTTTGATATTTTCATGATGCTCATCGAAAACTTTCAAAATAGACATAAATCGATTCACTTAAATTTATAAAATACCAGCGTTTCATCCTTTTCTTCAGCGCCTATCTAATAGTTATTTCTGTTACCACAAAATTACTTTATTAAAAGTACGTTGATTTTTAGTCTAATTCCAAGGACCCTACTAATGGCAAACTTAAATGCCCATGAACATCTAGCCTGTCAGTCTTATCTTTCTATCCCTAACAATACACAGTTAAAAGGGCACCAACCTCAGTTCTCCACCGCTGGTTTTTTCCATACAAAATCAAGCCCTAGAACACTATTCAATTTTAGTACAGGTTGGCGGTTTCAACGAGGTAAGCAGCCGCAAGGCCATAACGAATCAATAGACGACAGTGAGTGGGAAATTATAAACGCTCCACACAGTGTAGAAATACTTCCAGAAGATGCTAGCGGTTCAATCAATTACCAAGGTGAGGTTTGGTATCGTAAACATTTCGATTTGTCAGCAGAGTTTGCAAACAAACGAATCTTTCTCAACTTTGAAGCCATCCAAGGTAAATCTAAGGTCTGGATAAATGGCCAACTAATAAGAGAAAACTTTGAAGGTTTTCTTGGTATGGTTTTGGATATCACTGATTTTGTTAAAATCGGAACAACCAACGTTATATGCGTGTTGGCAGATAATAGTGATGACCCTAATTTCCCTGCTGGGAAAAATCAATCAGAGCTCGACTTCACCTATGTGGGAGGAATGTATCGCAATGTTTGGCTCTATACGACAGCAAACACTTACATTACTCATGCAAATCAAGTAAATGAAGTCTCTGGTGGAGGAGTTTTTGTTCACTTTGAAAATATCTCAGCTAATAGTGCAACAGTAAATATTCAATCTCATTTAGCGAATGCCGAAAACCAATCTAAAAACTTAACTCTCAACACCAGTCTAATTGATCATCTAGGGCAGAAAATATCTTCGACAGAAAAGAAAATGGCACTAGATGCGCGGAGCCATCAACACATTAACCAATCGTTAACCATTGAAGCACCAACACTTTGGCACCCCGACCAACCTTATCTTTACTGGTTAGAGTGTTCGCTGTTTGATCATCAAGAACAAAAAATAGATGAAGTGCGAATTAGAGTTGGTATCCGTTCTATCGAGGTACGTGGGGACCAAGGGCTATACATTAATGGGCGGGCATTTGAAGACAAACTCATCGGTGTTAATAGACACCAATACCATGCCTGTGTAGGAACAGCATTAAGTAACAATATGCATTGGCATGATGTGAAAAAGTTAAGAGATGCCGGTATGCGTGTAATACGCACGGCTCACTACCCTCAGTCTCCAGCCTTTATGGATGCCGCTGACGAACTTGGTATGCTGCTTCTAATACCATCTATAGGTTGGCAGTTCTGGAACGACTCTCCAGTATTTATATCCCAAGCAAAATTGAACATCAGACAGAAAATTCGTCGAGATCGAAATCACGCATCAGCAATGGCTTTCGAGCCAGCACTAAATGAAACACATCAACCAGAACACTTTCTGAAAGACATTTATCAAATAGTACATGAAGAATTTCCATACGGTGCTATCGTTCCACTCGACAGTTACCTCGGTGCAGAACAGTATTCAGATATGGTTTATGCTCACCCAAACCAAATGAGAAACGAGTCATTGAAATCGGACCAAATTGCTTTTGACTTATTCAAAGGTAAACCGAGTTTCACCCGCGAATGGGGAGATAATGTTGATGATTGGAACTCTCACAACTCCAGTAGTCGTGTCCATCGTAGTTGGGGAGAACAGGCGCAAATAGTTCAAGCTATGCATTATGCTTTAGGCTCTGGAGATGGAGCACACCAGTATGCTACCAGCATTAACACTTTATATAGAACACCTAGACAGCATGTGGGTGGCACACTTTGGCATGGATTCGATCATCAAAGAGGATACCATCCAGAACAGTTCTGGGGAGGGATTATGGATTCGTTTCGTCAACAGAAATATTCTTATGATATCTTCCGCTGCCAAAGGAACCCCCTAATTACTCACCCCATTGCAGAAAGTGGTTATCACATTGCAATCTTGCATGAACTGACACCAATATCTTCAGCTGATGTCATTGTTTGCTGTAATGCAGAGCAAGTACGCTTATCTTTCTGTGGCACTGAAATAGGAACAATAACGGTTAAAAACGATGAAACGGGCATCCCATATAAGCCAGCGGTGTTCAAGAATGTTTATGATTTTATGGCAATAAAAGACAAGCATAGAGCGGAACAGTTTGAACAAGCCTGCCTAATTGCAGAAGGCCTCGTCGATGGTCATGTCGTTTGCAGAGAAGTGAAATATCCCGCACGTAGACCAACTCGTATTCGCTTACGCCTGCTAGATGAAGATTCACCAATTGTTGCTGATGGTTCGCAACTCGTAACCGTAATTGCAGAGGTTACAGATGACAGTGGCAATATAAAACGCCTAGCGAGAAGCAAAGTCAAATTTGCAGTTTTCGGTGAAGCGGAACTCATTACTTCTGAAAGAGCGGATTCCAACCCAAGGACCGTTGAATGGGGAACAGCACCAGCATTAATCCGAACTTCTCTTAACGCTGGCGAGATCCGTATCCAGGCTCACCCTGCGGTAGAAGGATTAAACTCTTTAATACCTGATGAAGTCGTCATTTACTCGCAGCCTGCAACTCAGCCGCTGCTCGCCAATGAACAACGATGTTTTGAAGTAGACAAAGAAACTGTTAGTCATCTAGCGCAAAAATTTGCGGTAGAAAAACAGCATAAACTTGAAAGACACGAAGCACTCCTATTACGACTAAAAGGAGTTGAAGAACAACAAACAGAATGCGGTGAAACACCAAAGTAACGCCCATTTAATAGACATTAGCACTCGAATTAAAGCTGCAGTGATAAACATACTGCAGCTTTAATTTTATCACAGTATAAAGTGCGACAAATTAGAATTACCAAAATACAGATGTAAAAAAGCCCAGACTGTCGGGGCTTTAAGTGACTTTATGAGTTTGAGGTGGGTTACTGCTCTATGTGTTTTGACTCTGTCTGGTCTATTTCAGCTTCAGCTTCTTGCATCTTCTCTTCGGCTTGTTTAGCCCTGTTGATCATCGGAGTGATCGTAGAGCCCTGAATAAGTATAGAGAAAACGACAACAGCATAGGTCATAACCACAATGATTTCTTTTACATCAATGAGTTTGTCGGGAACCACTAAGATACCTGAAGGGATAGATAATGCCATTGCCAGTGCAAGGCCTCCCCTCAACCCTCCCCAGGTCAGAATTCTTACTGACCATGGATTATATTTCCGGTAGCGTCTGAATCCGGCATAGGCCAATAATACACTGAAATATCGACTGGCCAGGACCAGTGGGGTAGCTATCGCCATCATGATCCAGTCTTCTGAGTGGAACTCAAACAACAGCATAGACATACCAATCAGCAGGAACAGAACACCATTTAAAAATTCATCAACCAGTTCCCAGAAATGATCCAGGTGATCCTGACTTTCTTTTGAAAAGCCGACAAATCGAGTCCAGTTTCCGATCATGATTCCTGATACCACCATTGCCAGTGGTCCTGATACATGTATAACTTCTGCAAATACGTAACCCGCAGTAGGAACACCTATTGTAAGTAGGAGTTCCATTGAGTGGTCATTTGTTGCACTTATCAGGTAGTGGAACAGCAACCCCAGAGCTAGCCCATAGATGATCCCACCGATAGCCTCATGAATGAACAGCATAGTGACACTGCTGACAGTTGGGGCCTCTGTCCCGAAAGCTATCGTAAATAGAGTTACAAAAATAACCAGACCAAAGCCATCATTAAACAGCGACTCTCCTTCTATCTGAGTAGATATACGTCTGGGGGCGTTGAGCTTTTTCACTATAGCAAGTACCGCTATTGGGTCGGTTGGTGAAATAAGAGAACCGAAGAGTAAGCAGTATATAAACGAAAAGTTAATGCCTAATAACAAAGTAATGGCGTATAGCCCGATACCGATAAAAAAGGTAGAAAAGAGTGTTGCCCCTAGAGCCAGCACAGTAATCTCCCACTTTTGATCTCTCATATGCGGAAGCTTTATTCCCAACCCTCCGGCGAAGAGTAGGAAGCCTAAGATGCCTTTGAGCAGAAAATCTTCAAAGTTAATTGATGCAACTGTTTTAGTCGCGATCTCAGTGAGCTGAAACCAGTCGTTATGACCGGCAATAAGGATGAGTAGTGATAACACCATTGAACCGGCGGTAATGGCGATGGTGGTTTGCATTTTGCCAATTTTATGATTGACGAATGCAATCATCATTGCGGCTGCAGATAGGAAGCAAAGGGTATAGTAGACTGACATAAAGTTTATTAGATTGTAATAAAATGTGATAGTTTATTGTCAGTGTATCCTGATTAAATCGCAATCATTTTCATCTTGTTTCTTGAGCTATTGAGATGTAAGTAAGTAGTGCTGATAGGCAGGTGGGCCTAACCTCGCGGGTCTATAACAGCCTCTTCCTTCAATACGATTGATGATAAAGGAAGAAGCTGATGGAATGAGGGGGTATTGCTGATGGGCAGAGTAATGGCCTTAAGCTGCCGCTCTGGCAGATTTCATCCACACGTATATATCGTCTTCTGTCAGATCATCGGTGGTCCGGGATACCATAGGAAAGAGCGTCTTAGCTTCTTGTGCATTGAATACATGATCGGTAAGCACAGCCCAACCACGGATGATGCAGTTACCGCCGGATTTGTTAATACTGTCTGCTATGCGAGTTACATGAGACTCGCAGAAAGTTTCAATTTTGTAGATATTGCTCATAATATACTCACTAGCAACTCATTTTATACGATTCCCCGGAACAGGATTTAATTGGGGTGAGCTTGCCGATTTATCGACAAATATATCACTTAAATGATTTTCTGCATATACCGTACCACGGAAACCGGTTTCAAATTGAAGTTTTCACTTAAATCTGTGATATTGGTTATTCTTTGTACAGGGTGATTCTTATAGTAAAGAGAAACTGATCGCCTATAGTCTGTACACTATCCGCTATTTGACGTAAAATTCCCGCCCCTTCGATACCACCAGGTGGTATCGACCTGACTTGAAATCAGAACTACAGAGATATAAACCATGTTTAAACCCGAATTACTGTCCCCAGCCGGCAGCCTTAAGAATATGCGGTATGCTTTTGCCTATGGTGCAGATGCTGTGTATGCCGGTCAGCCTCGTTATAGCCTTCGTGTGCGTAACAATGAATTCAATCATGAAAACCTGAAAATAGGTATTGATGAAGCACATGCTCAGGGCAAGAAACTGTATGTGGTATGTAATATCCAGCCGCATAACTCTAAGCTGAAAACCTTTATCCGCGATTTAAAACCTGTTGTTGATATGGGACCTGACGCTTTGATTATGTCTGATCCCGGTCTGATCATGATGGTGCGGGAAAGTTTTCCGGATATGCCTATTCACCTGTCTGTACAGGCGAATGCGGTGAACTGGGCAACGGTAAAATTCTGGGAGTCTCAGGGCGTTGAACGGGTAATCCTTTCCCGTGAGCTGTCTCTGGAAGAGATCGAAGAAATCAGAGAAAAGTGTCCGGATACCGAGCTGGAAATTTTCGTCCACGGTGCGTTGTGCATGGCATATTCTGGCCGCTGCCTGCTTTCCGGATATATCAACAAGCGCGACCCGAATCAGGGGACCTGTACCAATGCTTGTCGCTGGGAATATAAAGTGGAAAAAGCCACGGAAGACGATGCGGGCCAGGTAGTGGAAATTCAGGAATCGGTAGAACGCCCGGAGAATACCATTGGGCTGGGTAAACCAACCGATGAAGTGGTACTGCTTTCTGAAGGACATCGTCCTGAAGATAAAATGGCGGCTTTCGAAGATGAGCATGGCACTTACATCATGAACTCTAAAGATCTGCGAGCGGTACAGCATGTTGAACGTCTGACGAAAATGGGCGTACATTCGTTGAAAATTGAAGGCCGGACTAAGTCTTTTTATTACTGTGCGCGCACAGCCCAGGTATACCGTAAGGCGATTGACGATGCTGTTGCCGGTAAGCCCTTTGATCCGAGTCTGATGAATACGCTGGAGAGCTTAGCGCACCGTGGTTATACGGAAGGGTTCCTGCGTCGTCATACTCATGATGCGTATCAGAACTATGATTACGGCTACTCAATTTCCGATACTCAGCAGTTTGTTGGTGAGTTTACCGGTAAACGTCGTGGTGAGCTGGCGGAAGTTGAAGTGAAGAATAAGTTTGTGGTTGGCGATAGTCTGGAACTAATGACCCCTCAGGGTAATATTGTCTTTACGCTTGAAGCGATGGAAAACCGCAAATCAGAATCGGTGGACGATGCCAAGGGTAATGGTCATTTTGTCTTTATTCCTGTGCCGGAAGAGCTGGATCTGGAATATGCGCTGCTGATGCGTAATTTGCAAAGCGGACAGAATACCCGTAACCCTCAGGGAACAAAGGCTGAAGCTCAGGGTAATGTCTGATTATGGCGTTGCTAATTACACAGAAATGTATTAACTGTGACATGTGTGAGCCGGAATGTCCTAATGGCGCGATTTCTATGGGTGAGAAAATCTATGAAATCGATCCGGATCTCTGTACTGAGTGTAAGGGGCACTATGATGTCCCTACCTGTCAGTCTGTCTGTCCGATCACCAACTGCGTGATTACTGATCCGCAGCGTATTGAGACAGAAGAAGAGTTGCTGGAAAAGTTTGTTATTATCCAGGGGCTGGCATAAGTGTGACTGTTACTGAAACGCGGAGCCTCAGGCTCCGCTTTTTGTTACCTGTACCTTGATTCTTAACTCTTTGGCAGTCCGCCGAGTGCCGTATATAAGTCAGGTAGTAAGGCGTTCAGTTCAGAAGACATAAGTGAAAAATCCGCATCAAAGCGTGCCGCCTGATCTTCTCGCGGGATATCTTCGTTCTGATCTTTTATATCGTCACTGAATTTTAAACGCTTAATACTGCCGTCTTCACCCAGCATAAAATCCATCCGGCCTTGCCAGTTAAGCATTAATTTCGTAACGACCTTGTCTGCTGCAATATGATTCAGGATCTCTTCGGCACCCAGTTCTTGCTTCTTACAGCGAATAATGCCGCCGTCTTCCTGTAAAGACTGAAGCTCAGCTTCATCCAGTAAGGTAAACCCGTGTGGGGCTTCACCTGTTTTTACCCACTCAGTCAGAGTGGCTTCAACGGCTTTCTCCGGGATTGCAGGTACGACCGGTAAACTGCCGATGCTTTTACGCAGTAGAGCCAATACGTCTTCTGCTTTTGTATAGCTGCTGGCATCAACCAGGATCAGGCCAGAGTCAGGCAAAATAAGCACATAGGTGTTCTGACTACGGCTAAATGCACGTGGAAGCAGATCAACAATAATGTCGTCTTTCAGAGTGTCTTTTTCCGTTTTTTTCAGAGGACGTCCTTCCTCTGCTTCCATTGCCTCAACCTTTTCATTCAGCGAGTCTTTGATTACTGTTGCAGGCAGAATTTTTTCTTCTTTTTTGGCACAAATGAGAATGCGGTTCTCCGAGACGTGAGTCAGCATATCGCCGAATTTACCCATCACATTACACCAGCCAAACTTACTTTTATCCTGACTCCCGCATGGGGTGAAGCGGAAATCATCTAACTGCTTTTCCAGCTTATCTGCATTGAATTCAATATCACGGTTAAAGCGATAAGCCAGACAGTTTTTAAACCACATAGTCATCTCTTCGTATCTTCAAATGGGAAGCGGTAATGATAGGGGATTGCAGGGGATTTGTAGAGTCCTTTGTCGGTTTCCCGGAAGTAGATAACACTTCACCAATACACCATGCGGGAAAAAGAGCAATGAATTTGTTAAGAAAGTTATATGAAAAATTGTTTGCAAAGGTCACAAAAGTGTCATACTTAGTGAAGATAATGCAGGGTGTTGATAAACAAACGAAGGTTGCTTATTTATGTCTAGAAGGATTCTGGTTGTTGAAGATGAAGCGCCGATCCGCGAAATGTTATGCTTTGTCCTTGAACAGAAAGGTTATCAGGCAGTAGAAGCAGAAGATTATGATGCTGCTTTGAATAAACTGTGCGAACCGTACCCGGATCTGATTCTGTTGGATTGGATGTTGCCAGGTGGGTCAGGTATCAACCTGATTAAACACCTGAAGCGTGAAGAGTTAACCCGTAATATTCCGGTAGTGATGTTGACTGCTCGTGGCGAAGAAGAAGACAAAGTTCGTGGTCTGGAGGTCGGGGCTGACGACTACATTACTAAGCCATTTTCTCCCAAAGAACTGGTTGCTCGCCTTAAAGCCGTGATTCGTCGTGTGACACCAACCGCTCTGGAAGATGTGATTGATGTGCAGGGGCTGAAGCTGGATCCGGTATCTCATCGAGTGACGGCGAATGATGAGCCATTGGATATGGGACCAACCGAGTTCAAAATGCTGCACTTTTTTATGACTCATCAGGAACGGGTTTATAGCCGCGAACAGCTGTTAAATAATGTTTGGGGAACGAACGTGTATGTAGAGGACAGGACTGTTGACGTGCATATCCGCCGTTTGCGTAAAGCGTTGGAGAATGCAGGGCATAATAAGCTTATTCAGACCGTCCGTGGTGCCGGCTACCGCTTTTCTACCCGTTCTTAGCGGTCAGCCTTGCGGAGAGTTTCATGATTGAAAGACTGACCTGGAAAAAGCTGGCCTGGTCGCTGGCTTTTTTTTATACCCCCTGGATTATCATCGGCTGGTTATTTGGTTATATGCCATGGCTGCTACTGGTCGCTACCTTATTGCAGTTAGGATGGCATTTGCATAATCAGATGCGTTTATCTGCCTGGCTGTGGGATGAAAAGCGACTGACACCACCTACCGGGACCGGAAACTGGGAAGGTCTGTTCAATGGTATTTACCGTCTTCAACAGCGGCAGAGAAAACGCCGCAAAGAGCTGACCAATCTTATTCGCCGTTTCCGTAATGGTGCGGAATCGCTGCCGGACGCCGTCGTCGTATTTCGCGGAGAAGGCAATATTGTCTGGTGCAACAAACTGGCTCAGTATCTCCTCGGCTTTCGCTGGCCGGATGATTCCGGACAGCCTATTACCAACCTTATACGTACGCCTGACTTTATTAAGTATCTGACCAAAAATGATTTCTCAGAGCCTTTGGAAATGCGTTCGCCCCTGAATGTAGAGCGTACACTGGAACTGCGTATTGTGCCTTATACCGAAGGTGAACACCTGATGGTGGTACGGGATGTCAGCCAGGTGAAGCAACTGGAAGGTATGAGGCGTAACTTTTTTGCCAATGTTTCTCATGAGTTGCGTACTCCAATGACGGTGCTGCAGGGCTATCTGGAAATGACAGAAGATCCGGATATGGTTATCGGGCCGATGTGGACGAAAGCGCATGGCGTGATGACCGAGCAGCTTAATCGAATGAATAGCCTGGTGAACCAGCTACTGACGCTCTCAAAAATTGAAGCCGCCCCGATGGAAGATCCGCATGAGATTGTGAATGTACCAGCGATGCTGGAGGTGCTGGAGAAAGAGGCCGCGACCTTGAGCGGGGATAAAAACCATCAGCTTTATTTCGATGTCGATCCAAAACTGAGGGTTCTGGGGGATGAAGATCAGCTAAGGAGTGCGATTTCTAATCTCGTTTATAATGCCGTTAAATATACGCCTGCTGGTGCGGAAGTTCATGTTCGGTGGTATGAAACGAAGAAAGGAGCACATCTCGACGTTGAAGACAGTGGCGAGGGGATTGAACCGCAGCACATACATAGGTTGACCGAGCGTTTCTACCGGGTGGATAAAGCTCGTTCAAGAGAAACAGGGGGAAGCGGACTTGGGCTGGCGATCGTGAAGCATGCCCTCACGCACCATGACTCGATGCTGGAGATCAGCAGTGAAGTAGGCGTCGGAAGTCAGTTCTCTTTTGTATTGCCTAAACGGTTAGTCGTAAAATAGCGGTAATTTATAACATAAAGGTCTTTATTTGTTTTCTTTCAGCAGAGCGCTTTTTCTTTCCGTTATCTTTTTGTTCAGCCCCCATTCGATTGGGCAGGTGCTGCCTGACTATCATAAAATTCCCGGACTGTCCGGTAACCTGACATCGGTCGGCTCTGATACGTTTGCCAGCTTAGTTTCTCTATGGGGGGAGGCGTTTAAGACCTACTACCCTAATGTCAATGTTCAGGTTCATGCTTCCGGATCATCAACGGCAGCCCCCGCTCTTATTGAAGGGACGGCACAATTCGGCCCTATGAGCCGTGAAATGCGGTTGAAAGAAGTGGAAGCTTTTGAGCGGGAACACGGATACCAGCCGACGGCTCTGAAAGTGGCGGTTGATGCTATTGGCATTTTTGTGCACGAAGATAATCCGGTTAAGGGGCTTAACTTCACGCAGATAGACAGTATATTTTCTGCCACTATGCGTTGTGGAGGGGATAAACCGATTCAAACCTGGGCTGAACTTGGCGTCCGGCATAAGTGGGCGAAGCGACGTATTCAGTTGTTTGGGCGTAATTCCGTCTCAGGTACTTATGGTTATTTTAAGCAGACGGCGCTATGTGGTGGTGATTTTCAGAAATACGTCAATGAACAACCGGGGTCAGCATCGGTTGTCCAGTCAGTGGCGTCATCGATCAATACCATCGGGTATTCCGGAATTGGTTACCGGATGGCCGGGGTAAAGCTGGTGCCTGTCGCGGAGACTGGTAACCGGTATGTCTGGCCGGATAAACAAAGTATTGCTGATGGCCGTTACCCATTGTCTCGCTATCTATACATCTACATTAATAAGCACCCGTCAAAACTGCTTTCCCCGATTGAAGCCGAGTTTATTCGCTTTATTTATTCAAAGCAGGGACAGGAAATTGTTGAAAAGGATGGCTATATCGGAATTTCACCGGATGTGGCAAAGCAAGAGCTACAGAAAGTAACGCTCTGACAGGCCTTGTGGGGAAAAGAGTGCAGGCCTTTTTCTCTTGTTGAGATTGCCTAAAGGCTGTACAATTCGCGCCCTTAATTATTGTTTCGTCATCGTGGGGGCATTATGACCACTAAAAAAGTTAATCTGCTTGATTTTGATCGGAAAGGACTGCGTAAATTTTTTACTGAGGAGTTGGGTGAAAAAGCGTTCCGTGCCGAACAAGTGATGAAGTGGATTTATCACTTCGGTTGTGATGACTTCGAACAGATGACCAACCTGAATAAAAAGTTACGTGAAAAGCTGCTCCGTGTTGCTGAAGTCCGTGCGCCAGAAGTGTCTGAAGCGCAGTACTCTTCTGACGGTGTTATCAAGTGGGCAATGAGAGTCGGCGATCAGGATGTTGAAACGGTCTATATACCGGAAGATGATCGTGCCACCTTATGCGTGTCTTCACAGGTAGGGTGTGCTCTGGAATGTAAATTCTGCTCTACTGCTCAGCAAGGCTTTAACCGAAACTTAAGAGTATCAGAAATCATTGGTCAGGTGTGGCGTGCCGCCAGGGAGATAGGTCTTGAAAAAGAGACCGGCCGTCGCCCTATTACGAATGTCGTCATGATGGGGATGGGGGAGCCGCTGCTGAATATGAAAAACCTGATCCCGGCACTGGAACTGATGCTGGATGATCTTGGCTTCGGTCTGTCAAAACGTCGTGTTACTGTCTCGACTTCTGGTGTGGTTTCCGGCCTGGATCAGATGACCGGGACGATTGATGTTGCGCTTGCGGTGTCTCTGCACGCACCATCGGACGAACTACGCCGCCAAATTATGCCGATCAATGACCGTTGGAACATTGAAAAACTGTTGGCATCGATTCACCGTTACATTGCCAGTTCAAATGCGAACCGCGGTAAAGTCACCATCGAGTATGTTTTGCTCGATCATGTGAATGATGATATGCAACATGCAAGACAGCTCGCAGAGTTACTCAAAGATACACCAGCAAAAATTAATTTAATTCCATTTAACCCATATCCTGGTTCACCATATAACAAGCCAAGTAATTCTCGTATCGATCGTTTTATGAAAACGCTGATGGAGTATGACCAGACGGTAACCGTACGTAAGACCCGTGGCGATGATATTGACGCCGCTTGTGGCCAGTTGGTCGGTGATGTGATTGACCGCACCAAACGTACAAAACAGAATCAGCAAGGGGAACCAATCCCGGTAGTATCTATCTGATAAATAGGGTTAGATAATTCCTGAATATATTGAGTATCCTCTGCTTTTTGAAGGATTTTCTTAATGTATAAATGGATAACCTCCGCTTTTCTTGTTAGTTTAGTCACTGCATGTGTTACAGTGGCGGAAGATAGCACGACAAGCCGTTTTGATAATATAGAAGCAGCAGAAGCACGTATACAGCTCGGATTAGGGTATCTTGATTCGGGCAATATGGCGAAAGCAAGGGAAAACCTTGAAGTTGCCGTTAAGTATGCGCCAGATTATTATCGTGCACTCAATTCCATTGCTTACTATTACCAGCAGGTTGGAGAAAACCAGCTGGCCGAGGAGGCATACAAAAAAGCGTTGGGGGAGTCTCCAAAGAACGGCGATGTTCTTAATAATTACGGGGTTTTCTTATGTGGTCTCGGTCAGTACAGCAAGGCCGATCAGTATTTTAACCGTGCTATTGAACAGCCATTTTACTATCAGATTTCAGGTAGTTATGAAAATGCAGGAATGTGTGCACTGAAAAGTGGCAATACAGATAAAGCTGCATTTTATTTTCAACGTTCTTTGGAACATGATCCAGGCCGTTTTCTCTCTTCAATGCAGCTGTCCGGGTTGGAGGTTGCAAAAGGTGAGTACAAAAAGGCCCGGGCCAGACTCCAGAAAATTCACAAAGAATACGGGTATAATGCAAACAGCCTTGATTTGGCTATTCAGCTTGAAATTAAAACGGATAATATCGGTGTAGTCGATAAGTATGTTCAGAAGCTGAAAGAACTTTACCCGAATTCAAAACAATATCAGAAATACAAAGCGGATGAGTACTGAAAAAGCAAATACAGAGCAAGAAGACGTATCAGTTCCACACATTCAGGCAGGGGACTTACTGCGTGAAGCGAGGGAAAAAGCAGGGTTTTCTCAACAGGAAGTTGCAGACAGGTTAAGACTGAAGTTATCTGTTATTCAAAACATTGATCAGAATGACTTTGAATTTGACCACGTCGCGACCTTTACCCGTGGATACTTACGCTCGTATGCGAAGCTGGTTTCTGTCGATGAACGCATTATTCTGAATGCTCTTGATGGCGTGGATGAGGCCCAGCATAAAGAACATTCCATGCAGAGCTTTTCCCGTAAAACCAAAAGAGAAAAGCATGACAGCAGAATTATGAAGCTGACTTGGGGTATTTTTGCGGTCATTATTGGTATCTCTTCTGTGTGGTGGTATCAAAATCAGCAGGATACGATAACTGAGTTTTCTGAGCAGGATGCAGCTGAAACCCAGTCAGTTGATGAAAGTCAGCCTGTGTCGGGTGACGCTCAGATAGAGTTTGAAACTGTGACCGATCAGGTTCAGGAGGCCGATCAGGCATCGTCCTCTGATGTCGTCACTGAAGAAGATTCCACTGCTTCTCAATCCACTCCGGACACGGCTGTCAATCAAGAGAGCGTGGAGGAGGATTCTGCTAATGCAGAAACGGATACAGTGGCTGACAACCAGTCAGAACTAACGGAAGAACAACCCGCAGCTGTTCGGGAAAACACCAGCCTGGTGATGAGTTTCTCTGCTGATTGCTGGATACAGGTAAAAGATGCGGCCGGAAAAACGTTAGCCGTTGGTGTAAAACAGGCGGGACAGAGCCTGACCCTTAATGGCGAAACCCCTTACAGTATTATTTTAGGTGCACCGGAAGGTGTCACCATGACATTTGCAAGTGAACCTGTCGACCTTTCTGGGTATACTTCAGGCAAAGTAGCAAGGTTTACTCTACCCTAGAAGTTAAGTATGCAACACGAATCTCCTATCAAACGTCGTCCCTCAACCAGAATTTATGTGGGGGATGTGCCTATCGGTGACGGCGCACCTATCAGTGTGCAGTCAATGACCAACACAAGAACCACCGACGTAGATGCTACCGTCGCTCAGATTCAGTCTCTGGAAAAAGTCGGGGCTGATATTGTACGGGTGTCGGTGCCAACGATGGATGCGGCCGAGGCCTTTAAGCAGATCAAACAGCAGGTCTCTGTACCTTTGGTTGCTGATATCCATTTTGACTACCGTATTGCCCTGAAAGTGGCCGAATACGGGGTCGACTGTTTACGTATAAACCCGGGTAATATCGGTAAAGAAGATCGTATCCGTGCTGTCGTGGACTGTGCCAGAGACAAAAATATCCCAATCCGTATCGGAGTGAATGGCGGATCGCTGGAAAAAGACATTCAGGAAAAGTACGGAGAACCGACAGCTGAAGCGCTGGTGGAATCGGCCATGCGGCACGTGGATATTCTGGATCGTCTGAACTTCGATCAGTTCAAGGTCAGTGTGAAAGCCTCGGATGCATTTCTGGCGATTGATTCTTACCGCTTATTGGCGAATAAAATTGATCAGCCCCTGCACTTAGGGATCACCGAAGCTGGTGGAGCCCGTGCAGGCTCTGTCAAATCGGCTATCGGACTGGGCATCCTGCTTTCAGAAGGTATCGGTGACACTTTGCGTGTCTCTCTGGCTGCCAATCCAGTGGAAGAGATTAAAGTCGGTTTCGACATACTGAAGTCTCTGCGGATCCGCTCCCGGGGCATCAACTTTATCGCCTGTCCGACCTGCTCTCGTCAGGAATTTGATGTTATTGCAACAGTGAATGCTCTGGAAGAGCGTCTGGAAGACGTACTGACACCAATGGATGTATCGCTGATCGGCTGTGTGGTGAACGGACCAGGTGAAGCTGAAGCGGCGCATCTTGGGCTTGCGGGCAGTAAAAATAAAAGCGCTTTGTATGAAGATGGTAAGCGTCTGAAAGAGCGTTTGGACAACAATGCACTGCTTGATCAGCTTGAAGCAAAGATCCGCGCTAAAGCATCGGTGATCGAGCAGTCCGGACGAATCAAGATAAATCAGATTGAAGAATAACGCTGTGGAAACAGGTTATGTACAGCATTTTGGAACGGTAAGATAACAGTGGCAAAAACAATTCAGGCAATTCGGGGCATGAACGACTGCCTCCCGACAAATACTCCCTTGTGGCAAAAACTGGAAAGTACGGTTAAACATGTGCTTAGTGCATACGGTTACAGTGAAATCCGTATGCCAATCGTGGAGATGACTCATCTGTTCAGCCGTGCTATCGGTGAAGTGACCGATGTGGTTGAGAAAGAAATGTACACCTTTGAGGATCGGAATGGTGACAGCCTGACCCTGCGTCCTGAAGGGACAGCGGGTTGTGTGCGTGCTGGTATCGAAAATGGCCTGCTGTACAACCAGGAGCAGCGTCTTTGGTACATGGGGCCGATGTTCCGCCACGAGCGTCCGCAGAAAGGGCGGTATCGTCAGTTCCATCAGGTTGGTGTCGAAGTTTTCGGCCTTAATGGTCCGGATGTTGATGCTGAGATGATCATGATGACAGCTCGCATGTGGCGTGAGTTAGGAATTGAGAAGCACGTACGCCTGGAGCTTAACTCTATTGGTTCTCTGGAAGCGCGCGCTAATTACCGGGATGCGCTGGTGGCGTATCTGGAGCAGCATGAAGACGTGCTGGACGAAGACTGCAAGCGCCGCATGTATACCAACCCGTTACGGGTACTGGATACCAAGAATCCGGAAATTCAGAAAATTCTGGTAGATGCGCCTAAACTGTCTGACTATTTGGATGAAGAATCTCAGCAACATTTTGCAGGTTTGTGTGAACTTCTTGACGCGGCAGGTATCGAATATCAGGTCAACGAACGTTTGGTTCGCGGACTGGATTACTACAACCGCACTGTATTTGAATGGATTACTGAAAGTCTGGGTGCTCAGGGGACGGTGTGTGGCGGTGGTCGCTACGATGGCCTGGTTGAGCAACTGGGTGGTAAGCCTGCGCCAGCAGTTGGTTTCGCCATGGGGCTGGAGCGTTTGGTTCTTCTGCTGGAAACGCTGAAACTGGACGAAGTACGTCGTACAGTCGATGTGTATATGGTGACAGCTGGCGAAGGCACTATGATGGCCGGAATGAAACTGGCGGAGCAATTGCGTGAAGACGTTCCGGGCCTGAGAGTAATGAGTCACTTTGGCGGCGGTAACTTTAAGAAACAGTTTAAACGTGCAGACAAAGTCGGTGCGGCGGTAGCATTAGTTCTGGGTGAAAATGAAGTGGCAGATAATACCGTGGTATTAAAAGATCTGACTGGCGGAGAGCAGACAACAATTGCTCAGTCTGAGGTCGCAGCCCAACTGAAAGAATTGATTTAAGAGGACAGAACGTGGAACTCTACGACAGCGAAGAACAACAAGTAGAAGCCATCAAAGAATGGTGGAAAGAAAACGGAAAAGCGGTCATTCTTGGTGGAGTTATTGGCCTGGGTGGTTTGTTTGGCTGGCAGTATTATCAGGACTCAGTCACTGCGGCAAAAGAAGAAGCGTCACAAGCTTATTCTCAGGCAATAGAAAAACTGACGGCTAACGGTGCTGAAGAGAGCGCCTACGTCGAAGGATTTATCTCTGAGCATAAAGATTCTGGATATGCGGTTCTGGCGGCTCTGCAACTCGCCAAAGCGCAGATCGACGCGGGACAGTTGGATGGGGCACTGAATCAGCTGAACTGGGCTAAAACGAATAGCGACGATGAGTCTTTGGCTCAACTTATCGCTTTTCGTACTGCTCGGGTTTTGGCTGAAAAGGGAGACCTGGACAGTGCTTTGTCTGAGCTTGCTGCTATTAAAGCAGAAAGCTGGGTTGGCCGTGTCGCTGAATTAAAAGGTGATCTATTGCTGCGCCAAGGGGATAAGGATGGGGCTTACAGCGCTTATTCCGAAGCTCAGCAAGCAAATGATGCCAGCAGAACGTTGCAAATGAAACTGGATGATCTGGCCAGATAAGAAGGGCGGTGGTATGAAAAAGTTACTCTGCCGGGCTTTAGCAGGTGCATTACTGATCAGTGGTATCGTTGGTTGTTCCAGTGAAGAAGACACCATAGTGATGGCTCCGTTACCGGAAGTCAAAAGTCAGTTTTCGGTTGATCGGGACTGGTCGGCATCTGTTGGTGACGGTGTTGGACACTATTTTTCCAAACTGAAGCCGGTAGCTGCCTACGACAAGGTGTTTGTTGCCAGTCGTGATGGTGAAGTAAAAGCACTTGATCCGGTGACCGGCAAGACACTTTGGTCACAAGATCTGGAAGACTCGGAATCAGCCCGTTTGTCCGGAGGTATTACTGCAGCCTATAAGAAGTTGTTTGTTGGCTCTGAAAATGGTGAAGTTATTGCGCTGGACGTTGACAGCGGAGAGCAGCTATGGCGCTCTGAAGTCGATGGCGAAGTGCTGGCTCGTCCCGTTGCTGATAACAATTTTGCTATTGTTCACACAGCCCGAGGCCGATTGATCGCGCTTAATGCGGATACCGGTGAACAGGAGTGGACAATCAGTTCCGAGGTTCCAAACCTTACTCTGCGAGGAGACAGCACACCCGTTGTCCTTTCCGGTGGTATCTTTTGGGGCACAGCAAGTGGGCGTCTTGCTGCCGCTGTCGTTAAGCAAGGTCAGTTGATCTGGCAGCAGGTCGTCGGTACCCCTAAAGGAGCGACAGAAATTGATCGTCTGGTTGATTCTGATGCGTCACCAGTGACATTGGGTGGAACCCTGTATGCGGTAGGGATCAATGGTCAACTGGTAGCCATTGATTTGCGTTCGGGCTCTCCCACCTGGAAGCGTAATTACTCATCCGCTTCTGATTTGGCAACGGACGGCACTCGGCTGTTTCTAGTTACCGATCAGGATCATTTAGCGGCTGTTGATGCACGATCCGGCACTGAGCTCTGGAGTAATGAGCAACTGGAATATCGGCTGCTTACTGCTCCGGTGATTGTCGGTGATTACTTAGTGGTTGGTGATAGCCTGGGGTATCTGCACTGGCTGGACAGAGCAACGGGTGAATTTGTTGCTCAGCAGTTTGTCAGTGACAGCGGTTTTGCTGTTGGTCCGGTCAGTCTGGACGATGGATACATCATCACGACCCGCAATGGCAGCGTAAGTAAACTGCATATAGAATAATCGCTGTTTGGCAAAGTAAAAAGTGTGATAGAATTCACGGTCGGCTCCTGACTTAGCGGTTAGGAGCCGTTTTATTGAATCTGAGTTCTGATTTTCAATTAAGCGTGTAGTTATAGGTAAATTTTAAAAATTTACCTATAACTACATAATATACCCAAGCCTCGAGAGGTCACTTGGGTATACAAATAACTATTGTAGAGATTATAGAGGTTATTATGGTTCCTGTTGTTGCTCTGGTCGGGCGTCCGAATGTTGGTAAATCCACACTATTTAATCGCCTGACACGTACCCGTGATGCTCTTGTTGCGGATTTTCCTGGTCTGACCCGGGACCGCAAATACGGTCAGGCTAAGCTGGGTGAGCATGAGTTCATCGTAATCGATACCGGTGGTATCGATGGCTCAGAAGAGGGCGTAGAAACCAGAATGGCTGAGCAGTCACTGGCAGCGATAGAAGAAGCCGATGTTGTTCTGTTCATGGTTGACGGTCGTGCCGGACTGACGGTTGCTGATGAAGCCATTGCACAGCACCTGAGAAAAATAGAAAAGCCGGCCATGCTGGTGGTCAACAAGGTTGATGGTATTGACGCGGATGCCGCCAGCGCCGAGTTCTGGCAATTGGGCATGGACAGCATGTATCAAATTGCAGCGGCACACGGTCGTGGCGTCAGCGCGCTTCTGGAACGGGCTCTGAATCCGTTTATGCAGGAACTGCTGGAACAGGAGAAAGGTGAGCTTGCCGATCTGACTGACCATGAAGATGAAGAAGAAGAGAAGCTGGATTATACCGAAGTAGAAGCGGAAGAAGAGTTTAAGCGTCTTCAGGACCAGCCTATCAAGCTGGCTATCATAGGCCGCCCTAACGTGGGTAAGTCCACGTTGACTAACCGTATTCTGGGTGAAGAAAGAGTCGTGGTTTACGATATGCCTGGTACTACCCGTGACTCTATTTATATTCCGATGGAGCGTGATGGCAGAGAATATGTTCTGATCGATACAGCCGGTGTACGTCGTCGTAAACGTATTAATGAAACGGTTGAGAAGTTTTCCGTGGTTAAAACACTGAAAGCGATTGAAGATGCGAACGTTATCTTGCTGGTGATTGATGCTCGGGAAAATATTTCTGATCAGGATCTCAGTCTGCTGGGCTTTGCCCTGAATGCCGGTCGCTCTGTTGTGCTGGCGATTAATAAATGGGATGGACTGGATTCAGAAGTAAAAGAGAATGTGAAGAAGGAGCTGGATCGTCGTCTGGGCTTTGTAGACTTTGCCCGAATCCACTTTATCTCTGCGCTGCATGGAACCGGTGTTGGTCACTTATTTGAATCGGTACAGGAAGCCTATAAATCTGCTACTACCCGTGTTGGGACATCTGTTTTGACCCGTATAATGAAAATGGCAACAGAAGATCACCAGCCACCACTGGTACGCGGACGCCGGGTAAAACTGAAGTACGCACATGCCGGTGGTTATAACCCGCCGATTGTCGTGATTCACGGTAACCTGGTGAACGAATTACCTGACTCGTATAAGCGTTATCTGATGAACTATTACCGACGTTCACTGGAAATTATGGGGACACCAATTCGTATTCAGTTCCAGAGCAGTGACAATCCATTTGAAGGGAAGAGCAGTAAGATGACTCTGTCTCAGGAGCGTAAACGTAAGCGTCTGATGAGTATGATGAAAGGGCGTAAAGGTAAGTAGCTTTCCCCTCACTGTACTGCGTAAAGGCCGGAACACTATTGTTCCGGCTTTTTTGTATTATATTAATAGCAATACTATCTCATCACTTTTTCTGCGCAATAATCTGACCATATAATTAGTAGTATTCGTATTACTTACGATGTACGGTTGTCGAATCAGCTCTTTTTCTTGCAGAACAAATACAGAAAATGCTAAAAGTGTTTGGGTTTTACAATATAAAAAGAATAATAGTCTGCTTTAAATTGAAATGCAGGATATGTAACTTATGCTTTCGGGGTGTGGTGATATAAATATTCTTAATGGGGTAGATCGCTGATCAAGTTTAAGAAAGCAGATGATCCTTAAAAGATCGCCATTGATATAAGTCGAGGTATGAATCAATCAGTTTAGAGCAGGTCTGATAGAGATCAAGGTGAAATCATAAGAAGATCGTGACAATGGCGACGTAGGATCACAACAGGAAATACTTATGGCGACACAAAACTTATGCCCTGAATGTCAGCAAGAGATGGAGTGGGAAGGCGGAGAATATATCTGTCAGTCCTGCCAGTTACATTTCAAAAAGTTCATGTACTGCCCGAAATGTAACAGTGAATTAGAAAAACTGGTTGCTTGCGGCGCTGCCAGCTATTTTTGTAACAGTTGTAATGAGCTGGTGTCCAGAAGTAAAGCCAGAGTGGAATTTCAGCGCCTGTAAGCCGGGTTCAGATTAAGGGGTCGAGTCAGAAGTTTGCAGAAAATGCTGGCATACCTCTTCAATGGCTTTTAGCGATCTGGGGGTAGGGCGGTTCAGCCAGTCTGGATTTAGTGACCAAATATACCCCTTCTTAACGGCGGGAATCATAGCTTTCCAGGGTTGCCACATGGCCTGCACGGATGTCTTGGCTACGGATGTGAAGATTACTTCTGGCTGGCGTACGATAACCTGCTCAGTGTTGATCTGAGGATAAGCTACCGGGCTGTTATGGAAAATATTTGTTCCTCCGCAGATTGAAAAAATCTCCGATGGCCAGTGGCCTTCAGTCACGGTATACATTGGCTTCTGCCCGAGTTGGTAGAAATAGGGAACAGAGCGGTTAGTGTGGTACTTCTGCTTCAGTTGCGCCAGTTGACGCCGGAAGCTAGCGGCATTGGTTTGCCCCGTCTTTTTATCAACAGCAAACTCACTCAGCTCTTCTATACGAACGGCGATCTCATCTAATGTACTGGCATCTGAATAGTAAAGGGTAAACCCCAGTTCTTTCAGCCGGTTCAGTGATTTCCCCTGCCCGCCAGATTTCCAGGCGACGATCAGGTCTGGATCAAGAGCAATAATACGTTCGATATTAATACTGTTGTAACTGCTTACACGTTCCAGCTCTCTTGCGGCCGGTGGATAATCACTGTAGTCACTGGCAGCTATCAGCTTATCACCTAAACCAGCTGCATAAAGTAGCTCTGTTGAACCGGGGGAGAGAGAGATAATTCGCTCTGCGGCCTGAGTGCCGAATGAGAAAAGAAGCAACAATAAGGGGGACCAGCTTTGCATGTTATATCCCCTGAAAGGCAAATAACATAATCACGTTCTGCAGGGCAAACCAGATAAGGATTCTGTTTTCAAGCAGCTTTTGCAGGGCCGACAGGTGCAGCGCTGAAGGCACAACCCTGCCACCTAGCTTGGCTCTGAGAGATTTATGTACGGTATCTGCTTGTTTATCCGGGTAAATCGCAGGGCCACCGATTGAAAGCTCAAGCTTGGCGGCTGAGGCTGTCAGAAGCCAGGCCGGTCCGGGAAGTGGCCAGCTTTTGGCTTGGGTATACATCTGTATAAAGTGGGCTTTCATTTGTCTGCCCGGTAATACCAACAGGCTAAACAGGCACAGTGGTACGATATCTAAAGTGGCTAAGGCTTTTACCGCAAAGTGGCCGAATGGCTTAAAATGGTGGCGGCTCGGAGACCATGCCCGGGCGAGCTCTTGAGCTAAGCGATAGATAAACGCACCAGCACCACCACCGATGGCATACCAGAATAATACACTGATAACATTCCGCCCGTAGCCCATAATGATGGTCTCTGCTCCGGCTTTCCCCAGGCCAACAACAGACAGTGTACTGGTCTGACGGTTTACCACTGGAGCAAGCAATTCTCGTGCTTGTTGTTTATTGTTATGTGCCAGGGCATGAGATAACTGAGAAGTGAGTTTTTCGTTCCCCCGCCAGTCAATGGCCAGCAGTAATAGGGCGAGTTCAAACAGTTCTGGTTGCCAGACAAGGGGTTCAAGAGCCCAGATTAAAATTAGGGCAGGTAGGATCATTAACATCCAGGCCAGAGAGCCTGAAAGGAGACTTTGTGAATAACTGGTATTGGTGTTGACTTTGTCTGCGAGAATTCGGGCAAACTCCCGCCAGAGTCTGGCTGGGTGAGCCGTAGCTGGGATCGGCAGAAGAAAGTGAAACAGCATGGCTCCCCACAGGATCAGCAGGGCACCGTTACTGTATATTTGTTCAAACAGACTGACCATCTTCTGTTTTTATTTCAGGAGATCAACCATTTTCAGCACCATCTCTGATGAGCTCTTCGCTGCCAGAGGTAAAAACTCGTCAAAGCTCATTGGTGATTCCTTATCTGCGACGTCGGAAATGGCCCGTACAACCACAAATGGAACACCAAACTGATGACAGGTCTGTGCAATTGCGGCCGCTTCCATATCTACTGCGATGACCGCAGGGAAATTGGTGCGAATGAAGGTCTTGCGCTCATCGGAGTTGATAAACTGATCGCCAGTACAGATAAGACCATGTACCGCATGCTTGCCTTCCATCTGTTCCAGTGCCTGCTCAGCTATCTGGATCAGTTTCGAATCGGCCTTAAACGTTGCGGGTTGTCCTGCCATCTGTCCAATCGCATAACCAAAGGCGGTTACATCAGCGTCGTGATGGCCCACTTCTGATGAAATGACAACATCACCCAGGTTCAGGGTGTGGTCAAAGCCACCGGCAGAACCTGTGTTAATAACTACGTCTGGCTGGAATATTTCCAGAAGCAGACTGGTACCGACAGCTGAAGAGACTTTACCGATACCTGATTTCAGCAATACAACATCAACGCCATTCAACTGCCCGGAATAAAAAGTGCACCCGCCCTTTACTTCTTCAATACAATTTGTGAGGGCTTTTCTTAGTATTGCTACTTCCAGTTCCATCGCCCCGATGATACCGATCTTCATAAACGTTTCTCTTCTGCACAATAAAATGAATAGCGCGGATTGTAGCATAAAGCACGCATAGTGCTGCTGATCTTTTTGTTAATGAAAATGGTTTAAGGTTAGTTGCGAAAGCTCTTTAATAAGGGGGAGTACGTCGGTTAATAGCTGGAGTCAGGTATAAAAAAGGCCGGCATAATCATATGCCGGCCAATATTTGGAAGGAAAATCCGGTATCTTATTTAGACAGCATCAGTGAATCGGCTATCGCTTCCAGGTTGCTGTTACCCATTAGGTAGTCATCAACTGCACGAGCACATTCGCGGCCTTCGTTGATACAACGAACAACCAGAGACTGACCGGTACGCATATCACCGGCTGCGAATACGCCAGCCTGGTTAGTCGCAAAGTTGTCAGTTGCAACATTACCACGGTCATCCAGCTTGATATCTAACTGAGCCAATACACCGGTTGGTTCCGGGTGCAGGAAGCCCATTGCCAGGAAGGCCATATCACAAGGGATAACGCGCTCACTGCCTTCAACTTCTTTGAAGCCAGGGCGTTCACCAGGCTTAGCATCTTCCCAAACGATATCAGCAATGCGCAGGCCTTCAACGTCACCTTTGTCGTTACCGATAAATTCTTTGGTTAGAATATTCCAGTGACGCTCACAGCCTTCCTCATGTGACGTAGAGGTACGCATGATCATCGGATATTGAGGCCAAGGCATATTTGCCGGGCGGTCTTTTGGCGGTACAGGCATGATCTCAACCTGAGTGATGCTTGCAGCGCCATGACGGTTAGAGGTACCCACACAGTCAGAACCGGTATCACCACCACCGATAACCACAACATGTTTGCCCTTGGCGTGGATCTCTTCTGTTTTCAGATCCATACCATTTGCGCGGCGGTTATTCTGAGCCAGGAACTGCATTGCGAAATACACGCCATTCAGCTCACGTCCTGGAACAGGAAGATCGCGAGGGACTGTAGAACCACCAGTCAGAACCACGACATCAAAATCCTGGCGCAGCTGCTG
Organism: Vibrio albus; assembly: GCF_003144035.1. Lineage (GTDB taxonomy): Bacteria > Pseudomonadota > Gammaproteobacteria > Enterobacterales > Vibrionaceae > Vibrio > Vibrio albus. The sequence goes on along the minus strand of NZ_QFWT01000001.1, from coordinate 779,773 downwards.
AGCGTTGATATCAACACCGATATGGGCATTCACTTCGAATTTAATGCCAGCTTCTGTCATTAAATTAACTTTGCGGTCAATTACATCCATACCCAGTTTGAAGTCTGGGATACCGAAACGCATCAGACCACCGACTTTTTCGTCACGCTCAAATACGGTGACACTATGGCCGGCACTGTTTAGCTGTTCAGCGGCAGACAGACCCGCCGGGCCTGAACCGATGACAGCAACCGTTTTACCAGTACGAACACGTGGCTTTTTCGGTTTCGCGTACCCTTCACGGTACGCGGTTTCAGCAATGGTTTTCTCAATGTTACAGATAGTGATTGGATCCTGATTGATACCCAACACACAGGCTGTTTCACATGGAGCAGGGCACACACGACCGGTCACTTCAGGGAAGTTATTGGTGCTGTTCAGGATGTTCCATGCTTCTTCCCAGCTGTCACGATACACAGCATCGTTAAACTCCGGGATAATGTTACCGATAGGGCAGCCGCTATGACAGAACGGCACACCACAGTCCATACAACGAGACGCCTGAGTATTGATTTTGTCACCAAACTCATCGTTCAGTACGAACTCTTTGTTATCTTGAATACGAACGCTCGGGTCGATCTTCTTCGGAAGCTCACGACCGTGCTCTAAAAATCCAGTAGGCTTACCCATTTACTGCCTCCAACTCTTCCGTGTTTTGTGCTTCCGCTTTACGTTTCTGCAGAACGGCTTTGTAATCGCGTGGCATGACTTTAACGATTTGGCCAAGGTTGGCTTCAAAGTCGTCCAGGAAGCTTTTCGCTACCGTACTACCGGTGTACTCAACATGTTTGTGTACCATGTCGCGAAGAAGATCTTTGTCTTCCTGCTCTAATGGATCCAGGTCGACGAGCTCAGGGTTCAGTCTCTTGTCTGCAAAGTCGCCTTCTTTATCCCAGACATAAGCGATACCACCACTCATACCGGCTGCAAAGTTACGGCCTGTCGTACCAAGGACAACAGCGATACCACCAGTCATGTATTCACAACCGTGATCACCAACGCCTTCCACGACCACTTTCGCACCAGAGTTACGAACACAGAAACGTTCGCCAGCCATACCACGAATGTAGGATTCACCAGAAGTTGCACCGTAGAAACATACGTTACCAACGACGATGTTGTTTTCAGCAACGATAGTAGATTTAGCATCCGGATACAGAATCAGAGTACCGCCTGACAGGCCTTTACCCCAGTAGTCGTTTGCATCGCCTTCTACTTCGAATTTTACGCCTTTCGTCAGGAATGCACCGAATGACTGGCCAGCAGAGCCGGTGAACGACACGTGCATTTCCTGAGGCAGGCCTTTGTCTTTATAAACCTTCGAGATTTCGTTAGACAGCATAGTACCGGCACTACGGTCGGTATTGATGATCGGCAGTTCAGCCGTAACCGCTTCGCCTTTTTCCAGAGCAGGCTGAGCGATCTTAATCAGTTTACGGTCAAGAACATCTTCCAGGCCGTGGTTCTGAGTAGTCTGGTTATACACACCATCTTCAGGACGGGCTTGTTCAATATTCAGAACCGGAGACAGATCCAGATTGCGGTATTTCCAGTGCTTAACATTTTCACGAGGTTTCAGTTTCTGTGACTGACCAACCATTTCTTCAATGGTACGGAAGCCCAGTTCAGCCATGATTTCACGCAGACCTTCCGCCATGTACTGGAAGAAAGTAACCACGTCTTCTACACGACCGTCGTAACGTCCACGCAGAGTTTTGTCTTGAGTCGCAATACCAACAGGACAGGTGTTTTTATGACACTTACGCATCATTACACAGCCTTCAACAACCAGAGCTGCGGTTGCGATACCCCATTCTTCGGCACCCAGAAGAGTGGCCACTGCCAGGTCTCGAGGTGTCTTCATCTGGCCGTCAGCCTGAACGACGATACGGTTACGCAGACCGTTTATCAGCAGTGTCTGGTGAGTTTCAGCCAGACCCAGTTCCCAAGGGAGACCGGTGTGACGAATCGATGAAATCGGAGATGCACCTGTACCACCGTCAAAACCAGCGATAAGGACAACGTCAGCTTTCGCTTTTGCTACACCAGAGGCGATAGTACCTACGCCTGCTTCGGATACCAGCTTCACGTTGACACGGCCTGCGCGGTTAGCGTTTTTCAGGTCGTAGATAAGCTGAGCCAAATCCTCGATAGAATAGATATCGTGGTGTGGCGGTGGTGAAATCAGACCAACACCCGGAGTGGAGTGACGAGTCGCACCAACGATCTCATCAACCTTGTGTCCCGGTAGCTGACCACCTTCACCTGGTTTCGCGCCCTGTGCCATCTTGATCTGAAGTTCATCAGCGTTGGTCAGGTAGTAAGAGGTTACACCGAAACGACCTGAGGCCACCTGTTTGATAGCTGAGCGTTCCCAGTCACCGTTCTCTTTCTTCTCGAAGCGAGCCGGGTTTTCACCACCTTCACCAGAGTTAGACTTCGCGCCGATACGGTTCATTGCTATCGCCAGCGTGGTATGCGCTTCGTGCGAAATGGAGCCGTAACTCATTGCGCCGGTAGCAAAGCGTTTCAGGATGTTTTCTGCTGATTCAACTTCTTCCAGAGGAATAGAACCGGCTGGGTTTTTCACAAACTCAAGCTGGCTACGTAGTGTTGCTGCGTAGTCGCCTTGTGTGTCAACCGCATTGGTGTACTTTTTGAACTGCTCGTAGTCTTTGTTACGGGTAGACTGTTGCAGCAGTGAAATGGTTTCAGGGTTAAACAGGTGTTTTTCACCACGTTGTTTCCACTGATAAACACCACCCACATCCAGCATTTGTAGCGGGATTTCACGGGTAGGGAAGCCGACACGGTGACGAATCAGCGCTTCTTTCGCAATATCGTCAATGGTCAGACCCTGAATACGGGAAACTGTACCGGTAAAGTACTTATCTACCACTGATTTGCTGATACCCAGAGCTTCAAAGATCTGTGCGCCGTGGTAAGACTGAAGCGTTGAGATACCCATTTTAGAGAAAATCTTCAGCAGGCCGCCGTTGACTGCCTTACGGTAGTTTTCGAACAGCTCCATTGAATCCGCTTCAGGATCCAGTTTTTTCTTCTTCTGCAGGTCAACAATCGTTTCAATAACCAGATATGGGTTAACCGCATTCGCACCGTAACCGACCAGTGTTGCAAAGTGATGAGTCTCACGAGCATCACCGGTTTCTACGATGATGTCACACTTAGCACGAAGACCTTTACGGATCAGGTGGTGATGTACCGCACCCACTGCCAGCATTGCTGGGATTGCAGCGTGGTTAGAGTTAACCGCGCGGTCTGTCAGAACAATGATTGAGTAACCGTCAACAACCGCATCTTCGGCATACTGGCAGACACGTTTAAGCGCACGTTGCAGCTTGCCTTCTTCTTCAGTCGCACGGAAAACGATGTCCAGTGTTTTCGCCTGCAGGTGCTCATTATCGATAGCACGCAGTTTTTCCAGCTCAGAGTTAGACAGAACCGGTGATTCCAGTTCCACTTTCTGACAGTGTTCCGGAGATTCGTTCAGCAGGTTCTGATCTTTACCCAGGTAAGTATTCAGGGACATAACCATACGCTCACGGATCGGGTCGATCGGTGGGTTGGTTACCTGTGCAAACAACTGCTTGAAGTAGTGTGACAGGTGCTGTGACTGATGAGACAGTACGGCCAGCGGCCAGTCGGCACCCATTGAACCCAGAGGTTCTTTGGCATCGTTAGCCATTGGTGCGATAATTTCATCGACTTCTTCAGAGCTGATACCGAAGGCTTGTTGACTATGCAGCAGACGTTCCGGAGTTGGCTGGTGGTGAATATTGCCAGCTTCAGGCAGTTTATTCAGGCATAGCAGGTTGTCTTTAACCCACTCTTCATATGGCTGTGCTGATGCAATACCGTCTTTGACTTCTTCATCAGAGATGATACGGCCTTCTTCCAGATCCGCAACAAAGATACGACCAGGCTGCAGACGACCACGGACTTCGATATTTTCCGGAGCAATTTCAACCACACCAGATTCTGATGCCATGACCAGGAAGTCATCTTTCGTCACTGTATAGCGAGAAGGACGCAGACCGTTACGGTCCAGAGTGGCACCTACCTGAACACCATCGGTGAAGCAGACAGAAGCCGGTCCATCCCAAGGTTCCATTACGTTTGCGTGGTACTGATAGAACGCACGACGCTTAGGATCCATGTTTTTATTTTCCTGCCATGCTTCAGGAATCATCATCATCAGCGCATGTGGCAGGCTACGGCCGGAAAGTACCAGCAGCTCCAGAGCCATATCAAAGTTTGCTGAATCAGACATGCCTTCCTGACAGATAGGCAGCAGCATATCGATTTCAGCCTGAGTAAACAGGTCTGATTCAAGAATCGCTTCACGGGCTTTCATCCAGTTCAGGTTACCGCGAACTGTATTGATTTCACCGTTGTGGGCGATATAGCGGAAAGGCTGAGCCAGACGCCATCTTGGGAATGTATTGGTAGAGAAACGAGAGTGTACCAGTGCCAGTGCAGTCACCATGGTTGGGTTCTGCAGGTCAAGGAAATACTGTGGTACCTGTTCTGTCGTCAGCTGGCCTTTATATACCAGAGTCTTGTACGACATAGAGTTGATATAAAACTCGTCTTTGATATTCGATACGCTTTCCAGGCAGACACGAACGGTATAGTTACGCAGAACGTACAGTTTACGTTCCAGTTCTTCTGGTGTGATACCTGGGCCACCAGAAATAAATACGTGTTCGAATTGCGGTTCCGTGCTAAGTGGGTCAGCACCGAGCATAGAATTATCGACTGGAAGTACACGGTAGCCAAGAACTTCTAGATCGAGGCGTTTAGCATTACGTTCCAGAATATCGCGACATTGCTGGCGTTTATATTCGTCTTTAGGGAACAGTACGACACCGACACCATACTTTTCAAAAGAAGGCAGCTTAATACCAAGCTTTACCGCCTCTTCAAGTAAAAATTCATGTGGTTTCTGCAGCAGGATACCTGCGCCGTCACCGCTACATGGGTCACAACCCTGACCACCACGGTGTTCCATGCGTGCCAGCATGTCGAGTGCCTGAGTTACAACTTCGTGAGATTTACGGTTTTTTAAGTGAGCAACAAAACCGATACCACAAGCGTCATGCTCCAGTTCTGGAGTATATAGACCTTGTGTTTTTTGCTCTCTATCTACCATAGATACATCCTTCCAATTAAACATTTGGCGTGATTTACTGAGGCGTGTAAAGTGCCTAAGGCATCACTGCCCTGTCCATTTGTAATTAGTGAATTCTAAGCGCATCTAGTGTGATGAGCCCGAGTCCATTCCGCGCTTCACAGGAACTGTGTTGCGAAGCAAGCCTATCCTTGGTGACATCCAACATTTTTTTATCACTTAATAGTGATTTATATAGGTGGGATTGGATTATCACAGATTATTCCGCGTTTAATACTGCTGACTTTTTCTTGAATTAGCAGAGCTGCGTTGAGACATCCTACATTTTTGTGCCTGTTAATGCTATTGAAACTTGACCCTGATCCTACTTTTTTAGCGATAAAGTGCATAAATAGCCGTTCAGGTCGAGGTTTAAGTGTTTGAGAATGAATATTTATTGCCTTTTTTTGCGGATTTATATGACTTTATTTTTTTATATAATTTTTCCTTCTGAGAAAAGGTTCTGTGACAGAGGTGGGTAATAGTCCTCCCTTTTTTCATTCTAATGCTAGAATAGGGCACTTTCGGTTACAGAGCAGTACGGAACGACAATGCAGTTACATGAATTAGTGAATACGCTGGGGCAGGACTTACAGAGGCGCTATGGGGAAAAGGTTCACAAACTTACCTTACATGGTGGGTTCAGTTGCCCTAACCGGGATGGTACGTTAGGCCGGGGTGGGTGCACTTTTTGCAATGTAGCCTCTTTTTCTGATGAGCAGAGCCAGACGAAAAGTATTCTGGAACAGTTGAACTCCCGGGCTGGAGAAGTGGATCGGGCGAAGAAATATCTGGCCTACTTCCAGGCTTACACCAGTACCTATGGTGAAGTTCAGTTGCTGAAGTCTATGTATGAAGAGGCTCTGACTGCGGCGGATATTGTTGGTTTATGTGTCGGAACCCGGCCAGACTGCGTTCCGCAGGCGGTGCTGGATTTATTGTCTGGTTATGTACAGCAGGGGTACGAAATCTGGCTGGAGCTTGGGCTACAAACGGCCAATGAAGACACGTTAAAGCGGATCAACCGTGGTCATGGTTTTGACGTCTATGCTGAGATCGCCCGTAAGGCTCGGGCGCTGGGTATAAAAGTATGTACTCACCTGATTTTGGGTTTACCGAAAGAGGGACGAGCAGATTACATTAATACCATGCAAAAAGTGCTAGAAGTCGGCACCGATGGAATAAAACTGCATCCTTTACATATAGTCGAGGGAAGTACTATGGCTAAAGCCTGGCGTGCCGGAAAGCTTAGTGAGCTTGAGTTTGATGAGTATGTTAGTGCTGCCAGTGAACTGATTCGAATGACCCCGCCAGAGGTGGTTTATCATCGAGTGTCTGCGGCTGCACGTAAGCCGACCTTACTAGCGCCGGAATGGTGCCAGAACCGTTGGCTGGCGATGACAGAAATAGGCAAAACGTTGGACAGAGACGGCGCACAGGGTTCCTTATATGGTCAGGCGTTCGAGTATGTGGCCCCACAGAAGCGATCTTGTGCCGTAAAAGGATAAAGAGTGATTAAGCTGTTATAGTAGCGTTCGGTTTCAGTCGTATTTAAGTGTATATGCTATAAAACTCACTCTGGCTTATATAGATAATATGGAGCAGTTAAAGATAACGGAATGGATCAGATACTAGCCTGGCTGAGTTACTTCAGAAATGAGCTCTTTGTTATTGTCGTGGCTGCGGCTGCGGTCACGTCTTGTTTTCTCTACATGAAAGGCCGGTTCCGGCACTATATCTATTACTCTCCGATACCCACTCTGGTCGTTGATTCCTCTGGCGAGCTATTGTTCGGTAATCAGTCTGCCTTACATATGCTCAGTATTCGTAAAGTCGGACTCAAGTACTTTTATCCTCATCCGTCTTGTCGGAAATATTTAGCGGAATCCCTGGCTGCCGAGCGGGGGCGGGGCATAAAAGATAAGGTGCTACGCTGGGAGTCCAGTGATACCGAGAGTATTGAGATAACCCTTTCGGGCAAGCCGTCTCCGGCGTTTAAAGTCGGAAGCTGGCTTCTCTATGTTTCGGTGCATATCGATCCGAATGATGAATATAAAAAGGAGCGTACTAAGTCGAAGATATCCAGTACGGCTTTTGATGCTTTGTCTGAACTTATTTATATAAAAGACGTAATGGGTGACATACAGGGGGCTAACCGGGCATTCAATAATTTCTGGAAAGGAAGAATTGAAGAAGGCAGTGTTGACATTGTAGGGCCGATGAAAGGGAAGGCCACTCAAAGGCGCTGGACAACCACGCCAGATGGCCACAGCTGTTTATTAGAAACGGTTCAGACCGTGTTATTGTCTGATTCCGGAGAAAGGCTGGGGGTGTTAGGAATCAGTCATGATGTCACCGACTGGTATAAAATGCAGCAGGATCTGCGTGAAGAGATGGAGAAGCGCCGGGGTACGGAAGTGGCCCTTTCTCAGAGAGACAGCATGTTACAGTCCATCATGGAATCCAGCCCTGACCCGATAGGTTTGTTTAATGAAGATTACATTTACGAAGCGTGTAATCAGCCATTTGTCGACTCACTGGGGATAGATAAAGTTGAGGATCTTGTTGGCAAAAGACTTGACGAAGTTTTGCCTGAAAATGTGACAAAGAGATTTGAAGAGACGGATCACAAGGTGCTGACGCAGGGGGAAACGCTCCGTTATATTGATAAGAAGCGCTTAAGTGACGGAAGTTACGAGTGGTATGATGTGGTTAAATCCCGCTATCGTGAGCCCAGATCGGGCACCTACGGGGTGTTGATTATGACCAGAGATGTAACAGAACGTTATTTGGTCGGGCAGAAACTGGAAGAAGCCAATCAAGAGTTAGAGCGTTTAAGTTTTCAGGATGGGCTGACTTCTCTGGCGAACCGCCGGTGTTTTGATGAACAATTGGGCACTTACTGGAAACTGCACATTCGTCTGCAGCAGCCGCTTACGATCATGCTGTGTGATATCGACTTTTTTAAAGAATTTAATGATAACTACGGGCACCAGAAAGGAGATGCGGCTCTGATCGATGTTGCCAGAGTCTTCTCTCAGGCATTGAATCGCTCTTCCGATTGTATTGCCCGGTATGGTGGTGAAGAGTTCGCATTTATTCTTCCGGATACAGACCAAAAGGGAGCTGAAGTGCTGTCACAGAAAGTACATAAAGTGATTGCAGAGTTAGCTATTCCTCACCAACATTCCCAGATAAGTAACCGGCTGACCGTGAGTATCGGCAGTGTGTCCTGTATTCCGGATAAAACCGGAACGACTGACAACATTTTAGAACAAGCTGATAAGGCTCTGTATATGGCAAAAAGGCAAGGCAGAAACCGGACATGCTTCTATGAAGAACCCCAAACGGAGTAGCGAATGAAACCCATAAAAAGCCTGGCGCAATACTACGTCGTATTACTGGTCAAACTGGGTATAGTCCGTTTTTCTATCCTGATCGCTTTAGCTTTGGTCGCGTTGGCTGTTTTTGTGCAGGTCGGGATTACCCTGGGTATCAGAGGAACGGTTGATAATATAGATATTGTCCGCTCGGTGTTTTTTGGACTTATTATCAGCCCCTGGGCGGTCTATTTTCTGTCTGTGGTGGTGGACCAATTGGAAGAGTCCCGTCAACGCTTATCTAAACTGGTATCCAAACTAAAAGACATGCGGGCCCGGGACCAGGAGCTGAACAACCAGTTACAGCAGAATATTATTAAGCTGAATCAGGAGATAGCGGAACGTCAGAGGGCAGAAGAAGCCCGTAAGACGATGATGCAGGATCTTGAAAATGAGGTTCATCAACGGGAGATGGCTCAGGTCGAGCTTGCGGAACGTACAGCCCTGTTACGTTCGTTTATTGATACTTCGCCCGACCTTATTTATTACCGCAATGCGGAGGGGCGATTTTCCGGTTGTAATACTGCCGTTGAAGCTTTGACCGGTAAACGGGAAAAGGAGCTGGTAGGGTTAACACCGTGGGATGTTTACAGCCACGAAGTCGCTAAGACGGTGGTGGAAACGGATCAGCAAGTGTTCCAACACAACGAGCCTGTTACCTATGAACAGTGGATGGAGTACCCCGACGGAAAAAAAGTCTACTTTGAGCTACGTAAGGTACCTTTTTACAGTAAAGAAGGGCGGCATTTGGGGCTGGTGGGTTTTGGCCGTGATATTACCGAACGAAAGAAATATCAGGATGCGCTGGAAAAAGCCAGCCGGGATAAAACCACGTTTATCTCCACGGTCAGTCATGAACTGAGAACCCCGTTAAACGGGATTGTCGGCTTGAGCCGAATGTTGCTGGACACACAGTTGACCGCTGAACAGCGTCAACAGTTGCAAACCATCAATGTCAGTGCAGTGACGCTGGGAAATATCTTTAACGATATTATCGATATGGATAAGTTTGACCGCCGGAAACTGGAACTGTACCCGGAAGTGGTCGATTTTGAAGACTTTATCTCTGAAATGGCCACTATCTCAGGCCTTATGATTGAACAAAAGGGGTTAGGCTTTGCTCTGGATAGGCTGACTGATTTTCCTGCTTATATTGAAGTCGATGCCACTCGTCTGCGCCAGGTGCTCTGGAACCTCATTGGTAATGCACGCAAATTTACCAAAGAAGGCAGTGTGGTGATGAGTGTTGCTGCCGAGTTCTCTGATGGCCTGGCGAATATCACATTTGAAGTGGAAGATACGGGGATAGGGATTCCTGAAGATGAACTGGACAATATTTTTTCGATGTATTATCAGGTGCAATCGGATAAAGATAACCTGCATGCTGTCGGAACCGGGATTGGCCTGTCGGTATCCAGCCAGATTGTCCATTTAATGGGCGGGGAGATCTCTGTATCCAGTGAGGAAGGTTTTGGAAGTATTTTCACTGTCAGTATTCAGGTGCCAGTGGTTCAGGCTCAGGAGGAAGAAAGTGAAGAGGCTGGCAGTCAACCAGCGTTACGAATCTTTATGGTGGAAGACATTGAACTGAATATCACTGTCGCTCAGTCGTTGCTGGAAAGCCTGGGACATAGCATAACCGTCGCCATGACCGGAGAAGAAGCGATTCAAAAGTTTGTTCCCGAACAGTATGATTTGGTGCTTCTGGATATCCAGCTTCCCGATATGACAGGCTTTGATATTGCCCGTCACTTCAGAGAAACATACAGCACATTACCTCCGCTGGTGGCATTGACAGCGAATGTGCTGAAAGAGAAAAAAGATTATACGGATAACGGAATGGATGACGTTTTAAGTAAGCCGTTATCTGTCAAAGATATTAAGCGTGTTTTTGAAAAGTGTCGTCTTATTACTCCTATTCAGAACTCCAATCAGGTTAAGTGTGAATATGAGGCCACTGAAGCGTTACCAGAAGCCTGTGCAAATTTATTGGATCTGGATATGTTGAGCTCTTACATTGAGATTGTCGGCGTTCAGCCGGTCATCGACAGTATTGATATGTTTGAGGAGATGATGCCTGATTATATCGAGATTCTCGATTCGAACCTGACAGCTCACGATCAAAAAGGGATCGTCTCTGAAGCTCATAAAATAAAAGGGGCGGCGGGGTCGATAGGTCTCAAACGAATTCAAAAGGTGGCGCAAAAGGCTCAGTCACCAGATTTGCCGGTATGGTGGGAGAATGTTGAAGACTGGGTCGAAGAGATAAAAAATGAATATGGGAAAGATATCGCTGTACTGAGAAATTGGCTTAACCAACAGAAATAAAGCCTTATTGTATATAAAAAACCATAACCTTCCCCCGAGAAAGGGGAAGGTTATGGTAGGTATTTTAGCTTTTACTCTTCAATATCACCGCAGAAACGGTAGCCTTCACCATGAATCGTAGCAATAATTTCTGGCGTATCACCAATAGACTCAAAATGCTTACGAATACGACGAATGGTCACATCGACCGTGCGGTCATGTGGTTTCAGCTCTCGGCCGGTCATTTTCTTCAGGAGTTCAGCCCGTGTCTGAATTTTTCCTGGATTCTCACAGAAGTGCAGCAGAGCACGAAACTCTGAGCGGGGAAGCTTATAGCTTTCACCCATAGGGTTAATGAGAGAACGGCTGTTGATATCCAGAATCCAGCCATTAAAACGGTATTGTTCTACGCTACGTTTTTCTTCCTGCTCAACATTCGTATTCATTGAACGGCTTAGCAGGTTCCGGGCGCGAATGGTCAGTTCCCTCGGGTTAAATGGCTTGGTGATGTAATCGTCGGCACCAATCTCAAGGCCAAGAATCTTATCCACTTCATTATCACGTCCGGTCAGGAACATTAACGCAATATTGGCCTGTTCGCGAAGTTCACGAGCCAGCAGCAACCCGTTTTTACCTGGTAGATTGATATCCATGATCACCAGGTTGATGGTATTATCAGTTAAAGCAGTATGCATTTCTTCACCATCACTGGCTTCGAAAACACGATAACCCTCTGCTTCAAAAATGCTTTTTAAAGTATTACGAGTGACTTGCTCGTCTTCTACGATAAGAATCTGCGGGGTTTGCATTGGTAGCACCTAAGTTGTAACGATAATATTAATATAATAAATTTTCGGGTAAAAATAACATACGAGTAAAATATTTACGATATTCTTCGTAACAAAAGTGAGCTACTCGCGTTGAACTCTGTATGCAGAGGTTTTCTAAGAATAATAGTAGCGCCGGATTCTATTACCTATGTGGCGTATGAACAATATACAATTGTTAATTCTTTTTTGTTTCTTGATTTATGTCAATAGCGAATGTTTCTCAATTACACCATTATTGTCACGACACCAGGGTTGTCACCGTTGCTTATGGAAATAGAACCGACATTGTGGAATGCTTATCAGGAAATCTTTTTTTTCGCTGATAAAAAGCCTAAATTCAACCAGTTCTGCATTATTACAGCCTGGAATCCACACAGTTACTTGTGTTCAGAAGAGCAAAATAAAAAGGCAAATAGTGCATTGAAAAGTGAATTACAGCCATATAAATATGAGCCTATTTTAGTTGGCGATCGCAATAAAATTTGGACAGAAGAGAGTTATGCCGTAGAGTTATCGCGGCTTGACTCGACAAAATTAGCAAAAAAATATCGACAAAACGCCATCTACTATGTTCAAAATGACCAGATATATCTAATTCCCTGTATTGATTGCGGTAGGGCTGAGACTTTAATAGGATGCTTTTCTCAGCGAGTGATTGATCTACCCCTTAAATGATAAATTAACCGAGGGAAAGCAAAGAATTATTCTGTAGTTGAAGTGAACCACATACATGTATGTGGTGAGGATTCGACTGCTGTAAAAAACTCAAGGAGGAAAAATGAACGATATACTTCCAACTATTTGTGATAAGTATGAGGACCAGGTAACACTTTTGGACTTGCCTCTACAGAACTTCGGACAGAGATTTTCATTCTTTGGTGAAGTGGTCACAGTACGCTGTTTTCAGGATACTTCTAAGGTTTTGGAAGTGTTGAAAACGCAGAATGGGAAAGGCAAAGTACTCTTTGTTGATGGTAACGGATCGTGTAAGAAAGCCCTGTTTGGTACTCAATTGGCTATCCTGGCAATAGAAAATGACTGGGAAGGCGTTATTGTTTTCGGTGCGGTCAGAGATGTTGCCGCGCTGTCAGAAATGGATCTGGGGATCAAAGCGTTGGCCCCATGTCCTTTTAGAACCGTAAGACATGATTCCGGGGAGGTTAATGTCAGCCTGACGATGAACCGTCAGACCGTGTTGCCTGGTGATTATGTATATGCGGACTGGAATGGCATTCTGATCAGTCACGAAGAGTTACAACTGTCACTAGGGGCCTAGAAACGAAAAGAGGCTTAGAAGCGAAATCCTAACCCTAATTCAATACCCTGCTGCCACTCTTCATAATCCAGAGTGGCATGCAGATGTAAGTGGTTGGATAGCTGAACCCGACTGGTTACTTCTGCCGATAGCACATTCTCTTTTTCTCCATTGTTCAGTTCTTCCCTACTTGAACGAAGCGTACTATCTACTGAAATCTTATCATTGAAGCGATAGCTGACCCCGCTTAAAAATCCTTTTTCGTTATTTTGGTAGGAATTATCCAGATGGGCACCCACATAGAGATCCACTGAATCGAACAAGGTATAGGAGTACCCGCCCTCAACCTTCCACAAGTCAAACGTTTCTGAGGTTTGATATGGGTGGGATGAAAGAAATAATTTGTGTGGAGAGGGTTTTTCAGTCGGTATAGGGAAGGCTGAAAGCTCGGCCGCAAAAGCTGTTGACAGAGAAGCACAGCAAAAAGCAAGACATGCGATAATGACTCTCATTTCTTACTCTCCTTATTGTGCCACTGAAAAGAGCGTTAAGCTCTATGATTCTTTTTGAGTTGTTACGTTGTGTTAACAATTTCTTATTGTCTCATTTAAACACATTTTTTTGCATGCGATCATGGGATCTTTACAATTGTTTAGATCAATTTGTTATTGAAGATTTCAGTTTTTTTGCGCTTTTATCTAAAAAAAACCTTATCTCTATATAAAACATAAGGTTATCGTTATAACCCTTAAAATTCAAGATGAGAACAGGTGACAAATTGAGATAATATTTTAAAAAAAAGTAAATTTTAATTGATTATGCGAGTAAAATCCGGTAATTGTAAAAGGACGCAAACACATTAATTTTTGAATGCTTTTTTAATATGACAACATCCAGCCATTTAATGATGATTACCACCATTATTATTACCGACATTACCAATGTTGGGGCAGGCTGGTAGACGAAAGAATTTTCAGAAAAAGGCCTGTATCCGAAACGATACAGGCCTTTTTTTATAAAGGTTATATGATACGGAGGAAGGGATGCGAGTTCTCAAGTTTGGTGGCTCATCGTTGGCCGATGCTGATCGCTTTTTAAGAGCGGCAGATATCATTGTCAACAATGCGCAGCAAGAAGAGGTAGCGGTTGTATTATCCGCGCCGGGAAAAACAACAAATAAACTGGTCGCGGTTATTGAAGGAGCACTAAAGAACGGGGAAGCGGAACATCAGATTCATGAACTGGAGAACTCTTTTTCTGAACTTTTTTCTGCAATCAAAGCCGTTCTGCCAAATCTGCAGAATGAAGAATTTGATCAGCAGGTCACCAGTTCTATGCATCAGTTGCGGGAATATGTTCAGGGAATGTCACTGCTTGAAATGTGCCCGGACAATGTGAATGCCCGTATCATCAGTAAAGGCGAACGTATTTCTATCCGCCTGATGAAGGCTGTCCTTGAGGCAAAGGGTCAGGCTGCTGCTCTTATTGACCCGGTTAAGTATTTAATTGCTTCCGGCGATCATCTGGAAGCCATGGTTGATGTTGAAACGTCAACAGAGAACTTCCGTACTACTCCTCTTCCGAAAGAACACGTGAATATCATGCCTGGCTTTACCGCCGGTAATAAAAAAGGTGAGCTTGTCACTCTGGGGCGTAACGGTTCCGATTACTCGGCTGCTGTACTGGCGGCATGTCTGCGGGCTGACTGCTGTGAAATCTGGACGGATGTTGATGGGGTTTATAATTGTGACCCGCGTTTGGTGAAAGATGCTCGCCTTCTTAAGTCCTTGAGCTACCAGGAAGCCATGGAATTGTCTTACTTTGGTGCTTCTGTACTGCATCCCAAAACTATCGCACCGATTGCCCGATTCCATATCCCATGCCTGATTAAAAATAGTTTTAACCCTCAGGGAGCCGGTACGCTTATCGGTCAGGATACCGGCGAAGATAAGCTGGCCGTGAAAGGTATCACCACACTGAATGACCTGACGATGGTGAATGTCTCCGGTCCGGGTATGAAGGGTATGGTTGGCATGGCAAGCCGCGTATTTGGTGCCATGTCTTCAGCCGGTGTCTCTATCGTTCTGATTACTCAGTCTTCTTCTGAATACAGTATTAGCTTCTGTATTGAACGAGCTGAATGCGCAGAAGCTGAGCGAGTGTTGAATGAAACGTTTGAGTTGGAAATGAAAGACGGGCTTCTGGAGCCAATCGAATTTATTAATGATGTTTCTATCATTACTCTGGTCGGCGATGGTATGCGTACCTCAAAAGGGGTCGCGTCGAAGTTTTTTGCCTCTCTGGCTGAAGTGAATGTGAATGTCGTCGCTATTGCTCAGGGCTCATCTGAGCGTGCGATTTCGGCGGTGATTCCAGAAGACAAAGTATCAGAAGCGATTAAAGCGTGCCATGAAACGCTGTTTAACTCTATCCATTACCTGGACCTTTTTGTTGTGGGTACCGGTGGTGTTGGTGGTGCTTTGGTTGACCAGGTGCAGAGACAACAGGATAAACTTGCAGAGAAAGGCATTATTCTGCGTATTTGCGGGTTGGCGAACAGTCAGGGTGTGCTTCTTGATGCGGAAGGTCTGCCTCTGAATAACTGGCGTGACCGAATGGCAAACGTATCGGAAGCATTCAGCCTTCCGGCTCTGCAGGCTCTGGTTCAGCGAAATCATATCATTAACCCTGTACTGGTAGATTGCACTTCCAGTCAGGCGATTGCGGATCAGTATGCCGACTTCCTGGGCGCTGGCTTCCATGTTATTACCCCGAACAAGAAAGCCAATACAGCCAGTATGGCGTATTATCATCAATTGCGAGAAGTGGCACAAAGTTCCCGTCGCCGCCTGATGTATGAAACAACAGTAGGCGCAGGCCTTCCGGTCATTGAAAACCTGCAAAACCTGATGGCAGCAGGGGATGAGCTGGAGAAATTTAACGGTATCCTTTCAGGTTCGTTGTCTTATATCTTTGGTAAGCTGGATGAGGGTATGACTCTGAGTCAGGCCACCAATATCGCTAAAGATAACGGCTTTACTGAGCCGGATCCGCGTGATGACCTGTCTGGTATGGATGTCGCCCGTAAGCTGCTGATCCTGGCGCGTGAATCAGGAATGGAGCTGGAACTGGATGATATTCAGGTAGAAAAAGCGTTGCCGCCAGGTTTCGATGATAGTGGTTCGGTGGATGACTTTATGGCCCGTCTTCCTGAAGCTGATGCATACTTCTCTGAGCTTTCAGCGAAAGCGGGTGATGAGGGCAAGGTACTGCGTTACGTGGGTGAAATTCAGGATGGTCAGTGTAAAGTTCGTATTCTGTCTGTCGATGAAAATGATCCTATGTTTAAAATTAAGGATGGTGAAAACGCACTGGCATTCTACAGCCGTTATTACCAACCTATTCCGCTGGTATTGCGTGGTTATGGTGCTGGTACTGAAGTCACCGCTGCTGGCGTATTTGCGGATGTGATGCGCGTTCTGGGCTGGAAATTAGGGGTATAACAAGAATGGATTCTGTAACTGTATATGCACCGGCTTCTATCGGTAATGTAAGCGTTGGATTTGATGTTCTTGGTGCCGCGGTTTCTCCGGTCGACGGCACTCTGCTTGGTGACCGTGTTACGGTTAAGCCGGGAAGTGAGGCTTTTTTACTGAACACCGCGGGCAGCTTTGTCTCTAAGCTACCGACCGACCCTAAAGAAAACATCGTTTACGATTGCTGGGTGGTGTTTGGGCGTGAACTGAAAAAGAAAGGTGTCGAGCTTAAGCCAGTCGAAATGACGCTGGAAAAGAACATGCCTATCGGTTCCGGCCTGGGTTCCAGTGCCTGCTCTATCGTTGCGGCTCTGGATGCGCTGAATCAGTTCCATGGTCAGCCGCTTGATGAAATGGAGCTTCTGGCCCTGATGGGGGAGATGGAAGGCAAAATTTCCGGCGGTGTGCATTATGATAATGTTGCGCCGTGCTATCTGGGCGGACTGCAACTGATGCTGGAAGAGTTGGGTATTATCAGCCAGGAAGTGCCTTGCTTTGATGACTGGTACTGGGTAATGGCTTACCCGGGCATCAAGGTGTCTACAGCGGAAGCCCGTGAGATCCTGCCGTCTCAGTATCGCCGTCAGGACATTATTGCTCATGGCCGTCACCTTGGTGGTTTTATCCATGCCTGTCACTCCGGTCAGCCTGAACTGGCAGCAAAAATGATCAAAGACGTGATCGCAGAACCATATCGTGAGAAACTACTGCCTGGGTTTGCCGATGCCCGCAGTTATGCTACATCAGCCGGAGCGCTGGCGACCGGTATCTCCGGTAGTGGTCCGACTCTGTTTAGCATTTGCAAAGAAAAAAATGTCGCTGAGCGTGTTGCTCGCTGGCTTGAACAAAATTACGTACAGAACGAAGAAGGATTCGTCCATGTTTGTCGTCTGAACAAGCAGGGTTCGAAGGTAACAGGAAGTGAGCTATGAAGCTTTACAACATAAAAGAAAACGATGAACAAGTCTCCTTTGGCCAAGCCGTTCGCCAAGGATTAGGCCGTAATCAGGGCCTGTTTTTCCCATCTGAACTGCCTAAGTTTGATGATGTGGATGCACTGCTTGCTGAGGATTTTGTGTCCCGCAGCAGTAAGATTTTATCTGCGCTGATTGGCGATGAGCTGAGTGCAGAAAAAGTGCAGGAACTGGTGGGTAACGCATTCCAGTTCCCTGCACCAATCAAACAAGTAAAAGATGGCGTTTACGCTCTGGAGCTGTTCCACGGTCCGACACTGGCGTTTAAAGACTTCGGTGGCCGCTTTATGGCTCAGTCACTGGCTGCAGTGTCTGACGGTGGCAAGATCACCATTCTGACAGCAACGTCTGGTGATACCGGTGCCGCTGTTGCTCATGCTTTCTACGGTATGGAAAACATTAACGTTGTGATCCTGTACCCAAAAGGAAAGATCAGTCCGCTACAGGAAAAATTGTTCTGTACGCTGGGTAAAAACATCCACACAGTGGCTATCAACAGTGACTTCGACGCCTGTCAGGCGTTGGTTAAGCAGTCATTCGATGATCAGGTGCTGCGTGATGAGGTTGGCCTGAACTCGGCTAACTCTATCAATATCGCCCGCCTGATGGCTCAGATCTGTTACTACTTCGAAGCAGCAGCACAGATGAGCAAAGAAGAGCGTGAGAATCTGGTCGTGTCAGTACCTAGCGGTAACTTCGGTAACCTGACGGCTGGTCTGCTGGCAAAAGCGCTTGGCCTGCCAATCAAACGCTTTATTGCTGCAACGAACGTGAATGACACGGTGCCTCGTTATCTGGAAACCGGTAAGTGGGATCCAAAACCGACTATCGCAACCACGTCTAACGCTATGGATGTGAGCCAGCCAAATAACTGGCCGCGTATCGAAGAGCTGTGCAAAATCAAAGGCTGGGGCTTAGATACTCTGGGCAAAGGCGCAGTGACTGATGAGCAGAGCGCAGAATCTGTACGTGAACTAAAAGCAGAGGGCTACCTGTGTGAACCACATGGTGCGATTGCTTACCGCGTACTGAATGAGCAGCTTCAGGAAGGTGAAACGGGTCTGTTCCTGTGTACAGCGCATCCGGCGAAATTTAAGGAAGTGGTAGACGAGATCCTGGATTCGGATATCGACATTCCTGCTCCGCTTGCAAAACATGCCGCCATGGAGCTGTTGTCTGAAGAGATGGACGCAGACTTCGAAGCTCTAAAAGCAGTATTACGCAAAGTACAGAAGTAATATAAACCTTACTATTTGTATATGAGAAGGGTGCCTGCGGGCGCTCTTTTACTTTTAGCCGGTTATATAATGCTTTTGGCTGGTTACAGCACTTACAAAGCCTTTCTGCGTTTACCCGAAGCGGGTTGGTGTCCGGAAGTGGCCTCTCCCTTGAACCTGGCGGTTTGGTACTGGTGTCCGTGGGCGGCTGGTGGCGGAATGAACAGGTCGTGGTTTCATAGTGGCATCCTCTCGAGCGTAACAAAAACAACATTTCTATTACGCTTATGGAAAAAAGATGCCAGCTATTGCTCTGAGTCGCTTTATTTCTGATTAATTATCTTCAGATAAGACTTGCTGCTCAAAATGGCGTAATGCCTGGATTTCATCAGCCCAGATTGACGGTTCGATGGTTTCTAAAATCAAAGGGATAGAATCGAACCGGCTATCCTGAGCGATATATTTGAAACAGTCCCAGCCAATTTCCCCTTGTCCCAGTGAGTGGTGCCGGTCAACCCGGCTGGCAAATTCGACCTTTGAGTCATTCAGGTGCATCGCTTTCAGGTAGTCCATACCGACAATAGTGTCAAACTCAGCGAACGTTTTGTCACATTCCAGACAAGTACGTAGATCATACCCGGCCGTGAAGGTATGGCAGGTATCTATGCATACGCCTACTCGCTCTTTATCATCGACCTGACTAATGATTTCGGCCAGATGTTCAAAGCGCCAGCCCAGATTACTGCCTTGACCCGAGGTGTTTTCAATCACAGCGACCACATCCGGAACCGCTTTATGCGCCAGATTAATAGATTCCGCAATTCGGGACAGGCACTCCTGCTCAGACATCTTTCTCAGGTGGCTGCCGGGGTGAAAGTTCAAAAGGTTGAGCCCTAATTGCTGGCAACGTTCCATTTCATCAACAAACGCTGCCCTCGATTTATCCAGCTTCTCTTGTTCCGGGGCTCCCAGGTTAATCAGATAGGAATCATGAGGAAGAATGTGTTCAGGTCCGAAGCCAAACTTGTCACAGTTGGATTTGAAGGCCCGGATACTGTCAGCCGTAAGTGGTTTTGCTGCCCACTGGCGCTGGTTTTTTGTAAACAAAGCAAAGGCATTTGCGCCTATTTCTGCAGCGCGAATGGGGGCGTTTTCTACTCCACCTGCCGCTGAGACATGTGCACCGATAAACTTGTTACTCATGAAGTTTTACTTCTCCTGTGGCACGTAAAATGTGTATTAAAATCAAAAAATTAGATTTTTTTTGAAAAAATAAAAAAAATTTTATAGTAGATAACTGTATCAAAAATCTAGGTATTTTGTTGTGCATTGATTTTGGTCAATAAAAATCCACTTTAAAAGAAAGGTTTTTAGTTGTCTTTTGACTTGTATCAATATTATTATACACACAAAGAGAAGGCCAAATGCTCAACAAACAGAATAAATAATTACCTCACACAGTGTGAATAAGGAGAAAGTTATGATTCAAGGTATTCAAATCACTAAAGCGGCAAATGATGATCTGCTGAACTCTATCTGGCTGCTGGATACTGATACAAACGAAGCTCGTTGTGTTGCTGCTGCTTCTGGCTATGAAGCAGAGCAAGTGATTCCTGCATCAGAGCTGGGTGACTATGAGTCTCGTGATGTTGCTATCGAGTCTGCACCTAAAATCGAAGGTGGTCAGCACCTGAATGTTAATGTACTGCGTCGTGAAACACTGGAAGATGCGGTAGAGCACCCAGAGAACTACCCTCAACTGACAATCCGTGTATCTGGTTACGCGGTACGCTTTAACTCACTGACTCCTGAACAGCAGCGTGATGTTATTGCCCGTACTTTTACTGATACTCTTTAATTTTCAGTCTATAAAGCTTGATGTAAAGCCTGCGGATATCGCAGGCTTTTTTGCGTCTGAAGCCAGGGTAATCTTAATGGTATCGAGCTCTCACTTTTCTCATTTTTTTAACTCAGCTAGAATAACGGCTGTTTTTACTAAGGAATAGCAATTATGAGTGAAACATTAACCTGGCATGATGTTATCGGTCAGGAAAAAGAGCAGGAATATTTTCAGCAGACGATGGCTTATGTACAGGCTGAACGTGATGCAGGAAAGACCATTTATCCGCCCGCTAAGGATGTGTTCAATGCTTTCCGTTATACGGAGCTGCAAGATGTCAGAGTCGTTATCATCGGACAAGATCCATATCATGGCCCGAATCAAGCGCACGGTTTGTGTTTTTCTGTGCTTCCAGGGGTAAAAACGCCACCTTCACTGGCCAATATGTATAAAGAGCTGGCTCAGGATATCCCAGGTTTTGACATTCCGTCTCATGGTTATCTGAAAAGCTGGGCAGAGCAGGGGGTATTGCTGCTTAATACGGTACTAACCGTGGAGCAGGGCAAGGCCCATTCTCACGCAAAAACAACAGGATGGGAGTTGTTTACGGACAGGGTTATTCAGGCGGTGAATGACCATTGCGAGGGGGTTGTTTTTCTGTTGTGGGGAGCACATGCGCAGAAAAAAGGCCGGGTCATTGACCGTAACCGCCATCATGTTTTGACGGCTCCGCATCCGTCGCCACTATCAGCACACCGTGGTTTTTTGGGCTGTAAACATTTCTCTCAGACGAATCAGCTCCTGCAACAAAAAGGCCTGCCACCGATAGACTGGCAGCCGGTGCTGGATTGATGCCAGAGTGACCCTTTTCACTCTCTGTTCGTTCTTTAGACTGCGGCGCGTTTCCTCCGTGTTTTTTAGAAGGGTATCAAGGTAATTTCAGGCGTAATTATCTATGCTTATGAGAATTACCTCGTATCAAAGTGCCTGTTAAGGCAGCACTGTAAAGTCAGTGAGTTGCACACAGTCAGTTAGGAGTATGTGCGAGATATTTATAACGGGAGAAAGGATGCGATGATAATTGAGCAGATACGACGTGAACACGGTTATATGGTTCGCTTACTGGCGATTCTGAAGAAAAAACTGACAGCGTTGCAGGACGAAAAACCAATTAATTATAGTCTGGTAAAAGAGATTGTTGATTACCTGTGTAGTTACTCAGAAAAGACTCACCACCCTAAAGAAGATATTTTATATCAGTACTACATTGAACATTATGGTGCAAAGAACCAGCTTCAGGGCAATACGATGCAAGATCTCGAAGCGGATCATGTCGCGCTGGCTAAAAGAAGTCATGAGTTTATGGATATCGTTGACATGATTCTTCAGGATGCAGTCGTCCCTCAGGATGTATTTATGGCTCAGTTAGAAAGCTTTATTAAAGCGCAGAAAACCCATCTGGATTTAGAAGAGAAAGAAATTTTACCAGTGATCAGTGACACCTTTACTACCCATGACTGGCAGGTGGTTGAAGCGAGGTGGGATCAACCGGGTGAAGACCCTGTATTTGGCGATACCATCGCAGATCAGTACAAACAGCTTGCCCAGCGTGTCCGGCAGGCCGACTGAGTAATTTACCATTCGGGTTCACCCAAACAGGCTCCGAAAGGAGCCTGTTTATGTCTGTGTGTTGGTAAAATTCACTTATAAATCAATCTCATCCAGGCTGTAATCACAGCAAATGTCTAGCTCCATCAGCTCTTTCTGTAGGCGTTGACGATCTTTGATAGCTTCAATTTCCCGCCATTTTCTTTTTACGGGTTTAGAGCGGGTAGCTCTTGCTGGTTGACTTTCCGTAGTCATGATGTCATCAAGTAGAAATCCATTCATTTTTGACCTCTCATTTTATGTTATGAACTCCTCGCGGAGCCTTTTAGTTACCATACAAAAACTGAGAATAGTTATGATCTGTTTCTCATTTGTTACTCTTAGATGAAGCTTTTATTGTGAATATTTACATCATTTCACAAAATCGCCTCACGGTTGTGTAATAAATAAACAACTCAAGCTGCCGGGCAACATCAGACATAACTTCATTCTGTGTGACTCAATATCCTTTTGTGTTCGTGTTATTAACTCGTTCATGTTATTAGCTAAGCACTTTTCGTGCCTTAATATGACGGCATTTTTCGTGCCAGGATAACAGTGACGTTAGACTGGAGCCTCCTGATGGGGTGAACACCCCTGTGTCTGGTTGATTTTTCTCCTGTACAGCTGCATTATGGCCCGTTACATATGGCTGGAATCGGTATGATACCCAGCATCAACGGGACGCTCCGAACTGGGTGAGAAAGTGTGACTGATATAATTAACTTAATGAACGACCTGCTCTGGGGATCGACACTGGTCTATCTTCTGGTCGGGGTAGGAATCTATTTTACGGTTAGCCTTAAGTTTATTCAGTTTCGCCATTTCAGGCATATCTTTACGGTGCTGAAAAATAGCCGTAAAGCCGATAAGGCCGGCGTTTCTTCTTTTCAGGCGCTGTGTACCAGCCTGGCGGCCCGTGTCGGTACCGGAAATATGGCCGGGGTTGCTGTCGCTCTGACTTCAGGAGGCCCGGGAGCCATTTTCTGGATGTGGTTGATAGCCATGCTGGGTATGGCAACGTCTTTTGCGGAAAGTACGCTCGCACAGTTATATAAAACCCGGGATGATAGCGGGAATTATCGTGGTGGACCGGCTTACTATATGGAGAAGGGGCTGGGCATGCGCTGGATGGGAGTGTTGTTTTCTGTCTCCCTGATCTGGGCTTTTGGATTGGTGTTTAACGCAGTACAAGCCAACTCCATTGCGAGTGCGATGGAAACGGCTCTCAGTATCGATCCTGTTTATACCGGGCTACTGATTATGATTCTGTCGGGGGCCGTTATTTTTGGTGGTATGCGCTCAATTGCCCGTACGGCAGAAATTATTGTGCCTTTTATGGCCGTAGCCTATCTGACGTTAGCCCTCTTCGTGGTGGCGATAAACCTGGAACAGGTACCGGCTGTGCTCTTACTGATTTTCCGTAGCGCGTTTGGTTTTCAGGAAGTGGCGGCCGGAGGTCTGGGATATGCGATTGCTCAGGCGATGCTTAATGGGGTCAGACGGGGGCTTTTTTCCAATGAAGCCGGGATGGGATCGGCTCCGAATGTTGCCGCGTCCGCCTCTCCTTACCCGCCTCATCCTGTTTCTCAAGGATATGTACAAATGCTTGGTGTGTTTACCGACACAATTGTCATATGTACGGCAACAGTCGCTATTATTTTGGTGTCTGGCGAGTATGTACCTAACAGTGATGTCACCGGTATTGAGTTGACCCAGCGTGCGCTAAGCTCTCAGGTAGGATCTTGGGGAGAGCTCTTCGTTGCTGTTGCCATCTTCTTCTTTGCCTTTACTTCCATTATTGCCAACTATTTCTATTCTGAAACGAACATGATTTTTCTTGAGCACAATCATAAAGTCGGGTTAAGTCTGTTTCGTCTGGCCTTTCTCGCTATGGTCATGTTTGGTTCGGTTACGTCTCTGCCAGTGGTTTGGTCTCTGGCTGATGTCTCTATGGGAGTCATGGCGATTGTGAATCTGATGGCGATTCTGTTGTTGTCTGGTGTTGTGGTTAAGTTGGCAAAAGATTATAACCGGCAACTGGATATGGGGAAGGTCCCGGAGTTTAATCCTGACGACTTTCCGGAGCTGAAAGCTCAGCTTGAAGAAGGTATCTGGGTTAAGGACAACGAATAACGAATAACGCTTATTATATTCTTAGGCTATTATATTAATTGGTAAAGCCATGCTGACGAGGCATGGCTTTTTCTATATGCTGGAAAAAAACAGAATCAGCTCGGGAAGAAAATTATGTTAATAGTCGTATCACCTGCGAAAACCCTGGATTATGAATCGCCTCTGGCTACGGAACAGTATTCTCAGCCTGAATTGATAGGGCATTCCGCAGAGCTGATCAAAGAGTGCCGGAAGCTGTCTCCGGCGAATATTGCGGCGCTGATGAAAGTCAGCGATAAAATTGCCGGGCTTAACGTGGCGCGTTTTGAGCAGTGGAGCGAAACGTTTACGCCGGACAACGCCCGCCAGGCTATCCTTGCCTTCAAAGGGGATGTGTATACCGGGTTGGCGGCTGACACCATGAGTGAGGATGACTTTGTGTTTTCTCAGTCTCATCTGCGTATGCTGTCTGGCCTGTATGGTTTGCTTAAACCCTTAGATCTGATGCAGCCTTATCGCCTGGAAATGGGCACTAAACTGGCCAATGGCCGGGGTGATAACCTGTATCAGTTTTGGGGAAGCATTATCACGGAGAAACTGAATCAGGCACTGGCGGATCAGGGCGATAACGTATTGATTAACCTAGCCTCAAATGAGTACTTTAAATCCGTTAAGAAGAAAGAGCTGGACGGCAGCATTATCACCCCCGTGTTTAAAGACTGCAAAAATGGTCAGTATAAAGTCATTAGTTTTTACGCCAAAAAGGCCCGCGGTATGATGGCCCGCTATATCATCGATAACCGTATCAGCAACGTGGATGAACTGACTAAATTTGATACCGCCGGGTACTATTTTGCTGAAGATGAATCGACACCGACCGAGTTGGTTTTTAAGCGGGAAGAGCAGTAGTCGGATTTGTCTAAGTAGGTCAGGCAAAATACCGTTCAAGAATCTTAGCCGTAAACTGAGTGCGCAGATAAAAGCCTCTGGGCAGGGTTTTGAACGGCTTACCTGTTGAACTGTAGGCTTCCGTCAGAGCCCGGCTGTTGGCCGCTTTGGGTCTGAGCTGAAGGGCTTCGCCATGCCGGGCAGTGATTTGTTCTACCTGCCCCAGCACAATCAGCTCCATCAATTCTTCCCAGTCGGCTCTCAGTTCAGCTTCCTCTTCTGGCGATGGTGTCCATAACAGTGGAGAGCCGACCTTTCGTTCTGCCAGCGGGATTTCTCTTTCTCCCTCAACCGGGATCCAGAGCACTTTAGACAGTTTTTGCCTGACATGACTCTGCTCCCAGGTCAGCCCATGCACACCCGTTAGCGGAGCGACACAGACAAACGTGGTTTCCAGAGGCTTACCGGTATAACTGATCGGGATGCTTTTTAGCTCGATTCCCAGCTCAACAAAATCTTGCTGAGGCTTACTGCCTGCTGTGGCTCCCAGGTGCCATTCAAGCAGTTGGCCAACCCAACCTTTGTCTCGTTTCAGGTCGGGAGGCACCGCCATCCCCGCTTCATCAGCCAGCTCCTGATAAGTCAGCCCGGCAATCTGCCAGGCTCTTTCTAACAATTTAGCTTCTGTTTTTGGGGTGGGTTTCACAGGGTTATTCCGCAGCTAAAACGGCAAAACAGCGATCGGCTGCTTCCAGCGTGGCGTCTATTTCTTTGCTGCCATGAGCCAGTGAGGTAAAGGCCGCTTCAAATGCGGAAGGAGCCAGATAGACGCCCTGTTCCAGCATCAGGTGGAAGAAGCGTTTAAAGCGTTCAGTGTCGCAGCGGGCGACCTCTTCATAGCAGGTAACCTGTTTCTGATCGGTAAAGAAGAAGCCGAACATGCCGCCAGCCTGATTCACTACCAGAGGGATACCATGTTTGTCTGCCAGGGATTTTAGTCCGTTTGCCAGTCTTTCTGTTTTTGATGCCAGGCGTTCTTCGTTACCTTCTTCAGACAGCACTTTCAGACAGGCATAACCCGCAGCCATGGCGATTGGGTTGCCGGAAAGCGTCCCTGCCTGATAAACCGGGCCGGTCGGAGCGATATATTGCATAACTTCTCTACGGCCACCAAAGGCACCAACCGGCATACCACCGCCAATGACTTTACCCAAGGTGGTCAGATCCGGTTTGACATTGTAGTAAGCCTGAGCTCCGCCAAGAGCGACTCGGAACCCCGTCATCACTTCATCCAGAATAAGCAAGGCACCTTCTTCATCACAGATGGCACGCAGCCCTTGCAGGAAACCATCCACTGGGGGAATACAGTTCATGTTTCCGGCTACCGGCTCAACGATGATGCAGGCTATTTCATCTTTATTAGCCGCAAACAGTTCACGTACAGAGTCGAGGTCATTATAGGTGGCCGTTAAGGTATATTTGGCGAAATCTTCAGGAACCCCAGGAGAGCTTGGCTGGCCGAGTGTTAATGCTCCCGAGCCGGCTTTAACCAGCAGGCTGTCGGCATGGCCGTGGTAGCAACCTTCAAACTTAATGATTTTGTCGCGTCCAGTGTAACCTCTGGCGAGACGGATGGCACTCATGGTGGCTTCCGTACCAGAGTTCACCATGCGCAGCTGTTCCATCGACGGTACTAGACTGGACACTAAATCGGCCATTTTGATTTCCATTTCTGTCGGCGCTCCGAAACTCAGCCCTTTACGTGCGGCTTCGATAACGGCATCTCGGATAACAGCGTGGTTGTGTCCCAGGATCATTGGGCCCCATGAACCAACATAATCAATGTATGCTTTGCCATCTGCATCAAAGATCAGAGCGCCGTCAGCCTGTTCAATAAAGATCGGGGAGCCGCCAACGCCATTGAAGGCGCGGACCGGAGAGTTCACTCCACCGGGAATAGTGTGCTGCGCTTGTTGATACAGTTCAGATGACTTACTCATCATAGTCTCCTTGGTTATGATCCGGATACAGGAAAGTTGCAGGCATTGTAGCGGCAGAATGGGTAAATTCACAGTCACTAACTGCCTGTTTTTCCGTGCTGGGATAAATCAAATGTCTCTTGACAGTCAATACTTGAATGAATTACTCAGGTATTAGATAATCAACTTGTCGTTAAAGTTAAATTACAGTCCGAAGCTATTCAACCTGATTAATAAGAAAGCTTAAAGCAATATATAAAGAAATAGTGGCAGACGATAATCCGGAGATGTGCCATCGTGAGTGAAGTAAACGTACCAATTGCCTTTTCAGATGCAGCTGCTAAAAGGGTAAAAACCCTGATCGCTGAAGAGGAAAACCCGAAACTGAAGCTGCGAGTCTATATTACTGGCGGAGGCTGTAGCGGCTTCCAGTATGGTTTTACCTTTGATGAAAAGGTGAATGAAGGTGATATGGTCGTGGAAAATGAAGGTGTTATCCTTGTGGTTGATCCTATGAGTCTGCAGTACCTGATTGGCGGAGTTGTGGACTATACAGAAGGCTTGGAAGGCTCCCGTTTTTTTGTGGATAATCCCAATGCGACTACAACCTGTGGTTGTGGTGCCTCTTTCAGCGTTTGATCCTCCTCCCGTTTCTGATGAAACGAAAAATATGAACTAGCTCCCTGTTTGTGATTCATATCAGTGAATAATTGAACAGCAACTGTTTATAATTGCCGCGAATTAATGATTTTTAGAGGTTTTACTCAATTTTTTGTGTAAAACTTCTTCTTGTACCTATTTCTTGCAGTTAATAACGGACAGGGATCCTTCACATGATGACCTTCAAAGGCTACTTTTCTCGACGCCCTTGGTTAATATCTCTATTACTTTTTATCGCGATTGGTTTCTGGCTCAGCCTGGGAAGTGGCGAAGCTGATGCTCCTCATCCTGGCAGCAAAGGTGCCTTTCAGGTTCCTCTTGCCAGAGTGGTTTATCAGACATTTCAGGCTCAGGAAACCGCGAAAACCGTTGAGTTGTATGGTCGCACAGCTCCGGATCGTCAGGCCCGTATAGGCGCTGAAATATCAGGAAGAGTCATTGCTCTGGACGCGGCAAAAGGCAGCAGAGTGAAAAAAGGACAGCCGATTATCAGTCTTGATCAATCAGACCTTGTTTCACAGTTGCAAAGGGCCAAAGCGTTACTTGATGTTCGGGAGAAGGAATTCAAAGCGGCGAAGTCTCTTAAGAGTAGAGGGTTGCAGGGAGAGGTGGCTTACAGTAATGCCCAGTCTAATCTGGTGGAAGCCAGAGCGGCCGTAAAACGAGCTCAACTGAATCTGAACAATACCACTATCCGGGCTCCATTCGACGGGATTCTGGATGATCAGATGGTTGAGGTCGGTAACTTTGTCGGTGTGGGCGATCCTGTCGCCAGTGTGCTTGACCTGGACAAAATTGTCATAGAAGCCGATGTCAGTGAACGACATGTTCAGAGATTGAAAGTCGGTGAGACGGCAAAGGTCCGGTTTATTGACGGGCAGTTGACCGAAGGTACGGTACGTTATGTTTCTAAGATATCTTCACCCGCTACGAATACATTCCCCATCGAAGTAGAAATTCCAAATCCGAATAATCAAATTCCTGCCGGTGTGAGTGCAGAGGTTAATCTGGAGCTTGATCTCCAACAAGCGGTTAAGATTACTCCCGCTATGCTAGCCCTTGATAAGGATGGGAATTTAGGGGTCAAGGCCTTATATCCTGTCGAACCTGCCTCAGAAAGCGATGAAGCTGACTCCCAAAGACGAGTTTATTTTATTCCTGTGCAGTTAGTTAAAGCCGAGCAGGATGGCGTCTGGTTGTCAGGACTGGGGGAGAATGCCGATATCATTACTATAGGGCAGGGGTTTGTCCGGGAAGGCGATCTGGTTCATGCAGTGAAAGCGGAGTCAGTTAAGGGACAACAGATTGGGTCAGCAAATTTATCAGCGACAGAGAAGTAAGGGGAAAAACGAATGTTTACCATTATTGATGCTGCGCTTTCCCGATCTCGGACAATGTTGACACTGTTGGTGCTTATTTTGATCGCCGGGGTAGTCACTTATGTCACTATTCCTAAAGAGTCGAGTCCGGATATTACCATTCCTATCATTTATGTCTCTGTCTCTCACCAGGGGATTTCACCGGAAGATGCGGAACGGTTGCTAGTTCGTCCGATAGAGCAGGAACTGCGTTCTATTGAAGGTGTGAAAGAGATGAGTGCTACGGCGGCGGAAGGGCATGCCTCTGTAACACTGGAGTTTAATGTTGGCGTGGATTTGGATCAAGCCATGGCCGATGTACGTGATGCTGTTGATCTGGCTGAGCCCAAATTACCGGAAAGCAGTGATGAGCCAACGGTCAATGAGGTGACACTGGCGTCTGCACAACCCGTTTTATCCGCTGTTCTGTACGGAACCGTACCTGAACGGACGATCGTACAAATTAGCCGTGAGCTGCGGGATAAGCTGGAAAGTTATAAACAGATCCTTGAGGTAGACATTGCCGGAGATCGGGAAGATATTGTTGAAATCGTGGTTGATCCTCTGCTGATGGAAAGCTACGGCCTGGATCAGGGCGATATCTATAACCTGATTGCGTTGAATAATCGGGTGGTGGCTGCCGGATTCGTTGATAACGGGCATGGCCGGTTTTCTGTCAAAGTTCCCGCGGTGTTTAATTCTCTGAAAGATGTGCTGGAATTGCCGGTCAAGATTGATGGAAAAGAAGTCGTGACTTTTGGTGATTTGGCGACGGTACGCCGCTCTTTTAGGGATCCGGAAAGTTATGCTCGTTTAGATGGTGAATCAGCGGTTGTACTGGATATTAAAAAGCGTGCTGGTGAAAATATCATCGAGACCGTCGATTTAGTCAAAGCGGTGTTTACTGAAGCTCAGAAGCGAGAAGACTGGCCGGCGAGCCTGATGGTGAAATACACCTGGGATGAGTCGGACGATGTGAAAATGATGCTCAGTGATCTGCAGAACAACATTCTGTCTGCGATTATTCTGGTGGTGATTGTGATCATTGCCATTTTAGGCGTCAGAACCGCTTTACTGGTAGGGATATCGATACCCGGCTCGTTTCTGACTGGCTTGCTGGTGCTATCGGTATTTGGTTTGACGGTCAATATCATTGTGCTGTTTTCTCTGATTATGGCCGTGGGTATGTTGGTCGATGGGGCTATTGTAGTGACAGAGTTTGCGGATCGGCGGATGCATGAAGGCATGGGGCGACGTGAAGCGTATCAGGATGCCGCCAAGCGTATGGCATGGCCCATTACCGCATCCACGGCGACGACGTTAGCTGCCTTTGCGCCGCTCTTATTCTGGCCGGGCATTACCGGTGAGTTTATGCGCTACCTGCCAATCACGCTTATCGCGACGCTGACCGCTTCTCTGGTGATGGCGTTACTGTTTGTGCCTGTGTTGGGCAGCATTATCGGCAAGCGACAATATGTCCGGCCAGAAGTCCGCCGCGAAATGGTGGAGCTGCATGACGGTGACTTTGAGAAAGCAACGGGGATGACCAAAGCTTATTATCGTACTCTGGCGGTGGCGGTGAAACATCCCTGGAAGATCCTGCTCAGTGCGATTTTACTGGCTGCTGGGGTGGGTATCGGTTACAGCAAAGCCGGGCTTGGGGCAGAGTTTTTCCCGAGTGTGGATCCGGCCTTTTTCACAATCAAAGTACGCTCCTACGGTGACCTTTCTATCCAGGAAAAAGACGCGATTATGCGGGATGTGGAGAGTGTGGTACTTGGTCATGATGAGTTTGAGAGTATCTATACCCGTACCGGAGGGGACGATGTTATCGGTCAAATTCAGATTGCCCCTGTCGACTGGCAGTACCGGCGTAAAGTGAAAGATATCATTGAAGAGCTGAAACAGACAACATCGACGTTTTCCGGGGTGGAGATTGAATATAAATTCCCTGAAGCCGGGCCTCCAAGCGATACGGATTTGGTCATAGAGCTTTCTTCGCGTAAGCCTGAACAGTTAGAAAGAGCAACAATGATGGTACGTCACTGGGCGGACCAATACGAAGCGTTTACCAATATCAGCGATTCTGCCAGTAAGCCAGGGATTGACTGGCAGATTGATATTCAACGAGATGATGCCGGGCGGTTCGGTGCTGATGCGACTCTGGTGGGGAATACGGTTCAGTTTGCGACTAATGGCCTAAAAATAGGTGATTATCTCCCGGACGATGCCACAGAAGAAGTGGATATTCTGGTGCGTTACCCTGAGGATAAACGGGATATTGGCCGCTTTGATGAACTGAGAGTCAAAACACCGGCTGGCATGGTTCCGGTCACCAATTTTGCTCAGATAAATCCGGCGAAAAAACAGCATACGATTAAGCGTATTGACGGGCACCGGGTGCTGAATGTTATGGCCGATATAAAAGAAGGGTATAATCTGGCCCTGGAGTTGCCGAAAGTCGCTCAGGCTTTACAACAGCTGGATTTGCCGGCTGGCGTTGAGTTTAAGTTGCGGGGGCAGAATGAGGATCAGGACGAGTCTTCTGCTTTCCTTGTGGTCGCTTTTGTGGTGGCTCTGGCTGTTATGGCTCTGATACTGATCACCCAGTTTAATAGCTTCTACCAGGCATTTCTGATTTTGAGTGCGGTGCTGTTTTCGACGGTAGGCGTGTTTGCCGGGCTGCTGATATTCCAGAGGCCGTTCGGTATTGTGATGTCCGGGATTGGCGTGATTGCTTTGGCGGGGATTGTCGTTAACAACAATATTGTCCTGATTGATACGTATAACCAGCTTCGTCAGAGAGGGTTGAGTAAAGAGCTCGCGATTCTGCGTACGGGTGTGCAGCGTTTGAGGCCGGTGATGCTGACAACAGTCACGACCATTCTGGGACTTTTGCCTATGGTTATGGAGATGAACATTGATCTGATTAACCGCAAGATTGAATTCGGAGCTCCGAGTACTCAGTGGTGGTCGCAGTTAGCGACAGCGGTGGCTGGCGGGCTGGCATTTGCTACCCTGCTAACACTGGTGCTTACGCCTTGTCTGCTGATGCTTGGACGGGAACCTAAACCATCGGCAGATTCTTAATATCGCCTTGCTTATTATTGAGACTATCAAGTTTGGGCAGGATGTGTAGAATAGCTCCGACATGAAGTAACAGTATGAGCAGAGCATGAAGATATTACTTGCAAACCCTCGCGGTTTTTGTGCCGGAGTTGACCGGGCGATCAGTATTGTTGAACGAGCGTTGGAGCTGTATCAGCCGCCTATCTATGTCCGGCATGAGGTAGTACATAACCGCTTTGTTGTGGAAGGCTTAAAGCGTCGTGGTGCCGTGTTTGTTGAGGAGCTTGCTGAAGTTCCGGACAATAATATTGTCATCTTCTCTGCTCACGGTGTTTCTCAGGCGGTGAGACAGGAAGCGAAAGAGCGGGATCTGACCGTGTTTGATGCGACCTGTCCGTTGGTGACTAAAGTTCATATGGAAGTTGCCAGAGCCAGCCGGAAAGATATGGAAGTGGTGCTGATAGGGCATGCCGGTCACCCGGAAGTCGAAGGAACCATGGGACAGTATGCCAGTGAAAATGGCGGAATGTATCTGGTTGAGACTCCTGAAGACGTGGAAAAACTACCGGTAAAAGACCCGTCGCATTTGCATCATGTCAGCCAGACAACGCTGTCTGTGGATGAAACCGCCGGTGTGATTGATAAGCTGCGTGAAGTCTTCCCCAAAATTCAGGGACCACGTAAAGACGATATCTGCTATGCCACGCAAAACCGGCAGGATGCAGTGCGTCAGTTGGCTCTGGAAGTGGATGTGATGATCGTGGTTGGTTCGAAGAATTCGTCGAACTCGACCCGGTTAAAAGAGTTGGCGGAGAAGCTGGGAACGCCTGCTTATCTGACGGATGCGGCTAAGGATATCGCTGCCTCATGGTTTGATAACGTGTCACTGGTGGGCGTTACGGCCGGAGCATCAGCACCGGAAGAGCTGGTGGATCAGATTATCGAGCGAATTAAATCACTTGGTGCGACTGAGGTTGAAGAGCGACAAGGGCGTGAAGAAAATATGTTCTTTGAAGTACCGAAAGAGTTGCAAATCAAAGAAGTATAAATCCCGGTTTATCGTAATATTGAAAAATCCCCGCTGGTTAACCGGCGGGGATTTTTTTTAGGTATAGAGCGGGTGTCGCTTATACAGTTTCTGGTGCAGACTTCGGTTTTTCTTCATCCGCAAGTTCAGTATCTCCTTTACCCTTGGATACTTTGACGACATAAGCGGTAATAGCCAACGCTGAGACGATGCCGATGGTGGTGGAAATCGTCATTGGCAGCCCAAAGCCAAGAGTGGCGTTGTTCATGATGAAAGCAATACAGACGGTGGTCATAAAGACAGCCGGCACAGTACAGATCCAGTGCAGCTTGTTGTGACGCAGCAGGTAAGCCGCCGCTGTCCACAGCATGATGGTGGCGGTTGACTGGTTTGCAAACCCAAAGTAACGCCAGATAATGCCAAAGTCGACCTGAGTCAGGATTGCGCCGATCACAAACAGTGGCACTGCCATCAGCAGACGCTTATTCAGCGATTTCTGTTCCATATTGAAGTACTCAGCCAGGATCAGACGGCTGGAACGAAATGCGGTGTCACCGGAGGTAATCGGCAGAATCACCACACCCAGGAATGCCAGGATACCACCGAAGGTGCCCAGAAGACCGAAAGAGGAGCTGTATACGACGTTACCCGGACCACCGTTATGTACCGCATCGGAAAGGGCGTCAACAGAGCCGAAGAAAGACAGAGCCAGTGTACACCAGATAATCGCGATAACACCTTCACCAATCATCGCACCATAGAAAACAAAGCGGCCGTTTTTCTCATTCTTCATGCAGCGAGCCATCAGAGGTGACTGAGTGGCATGGAAGCCAGAGATCGCACCACAGGCAATCGTGATAAACAGGGCCGGCCATAGCGGCATATCATTCGGGTTCAGGTTGGTGAACATATCGCTGATAGCATAGCCACCCATAATGGTGTGCTCGCTGGAAAAGCCGACAGCAGTAATAAGGCCGACAGACATAAAGATCAGCAGGGCCCCAAACAGCGGGTAAAAACGACCGATGATCTTATCGACCGGAACGATAGTCGCAATGATGTAATAGGCGAAGATAGCCACGACCATGGTTGTTTTAGATATCTCCAGACCACCCTGTTCATTGGCCAGATTCGTCAGCATGCCTGCCGGGGCTGATACAAACACCACCCCAACCAGTAGCAGCAGAATAATGGCAAAAATGTTCATAAAGTGTTTTGCACCATTACCCAGGTAACGGCCGGTAATCGTAGGCACTGAAGCCCCGTTATTACGGACAGATAGCATACCGGAGAAGTAGTCATGTACTGCACCGGCAAATACACAGCCAATAACAATCCAGAGTAGGGCGGCCGGGCCGTATAACGCCCCCATAATAGGGCCGAAGATAGGACCAACACCGGCAATGTTCAGTAGCTGAACCAGATAGACTTTCGGTGTCGACATAGGGACATAGTCCACGCCGTCGTTTTGGGCATGTGCCGGAGTCGCTAGTTTTTCGTTAATACCAAATACTTTTTCAACAAAAGTACCATAGATAAAGTATCCGCCAATTAGGGCTGCAATACTGATTAGGAACCAGGTCATAGTTATCGTCTCACGTTTATTCGTTATAGGGATTTTGTTTAGGTCAGGGTCAAGAATAAATGAGAGGATGAATAGCTTCATCAGCTTCTATAGTCAGCGGCAATATATCGGCCTGAGCGGTGAGATATTAGGATAAACGGTTTATTGTTTTTCTCCCGAACACAACGGCAGAATCAGACATTTGGTGTTAGACTCATCTTATAACTTAATGTTACTTAAGGCGTTCTTATGAAAAAGCTAGGTGCAGTATTGCTTGCTGCTATCGTGTTGAGTGGATGTAGTAAAGGGATTTCGGATCTGGCAGCAGAAAATGACTGGTATGGGATTGGTTATCAGGATGGTATTAAAGGCAGCCATGCCCGCTCGTACAGTCAGCTCAGGGAGTTGGGTCAGGCCAACCATGCAGAGTACGATCAGGGTTATATGCGAGGTGTGGCTGAGTACTGCGACCCTGACGTCGCTTATCAGATAGGATTATCCGGGCAATATTATGAAGGGGTTTGTGAAGGTACCGAGCATGCTCAAAAATTCCGTATGGAATGGCAGCGCGGCTGGAATGAATCGAGGTAGGTCACATCCCCTCTGCGCTTATTGTTCTTCGACGGCTTTGCGTAAAAAGCCCTGCTGCTTCTCTAATTGTTGCCTGGCGGTTGTCCGATCCATACCGCTCAGCAGCATTAAAATGGATAACTTGACGTTATTATTGGTCTCTTTTAGTACCTGCTCAGCCGTTTGCGCCTGACAGTCGGTTGCCTGCATAACGATACGAACGGCTCTTGCCAGCAGTTTTTTATTGGTGGCTTTTACATCCACCATCAGGTTCTGATAGCTTTTGCCTAAGCGGATCATACTGGCAGTACTTAACATGTTGAGTACCAGTTTCTGTGCGGTTCCGGATTTCAGACGAGTAGAGCCGGTCAAGGCCTCCGGGCCAACCACCGGGCTGATAGCAATACCGGCAATTTCAGCAATGGGTGAATCCGGGTTACACGAAACAGCGATTGTCGTGGCCCCGATGTCGTTCGCGTATTCCAGGCCGCCAATGACGTAAGGGGTTCTTCCGCTGGCAGCGATACCGACGACCACATCTTTGGCTGTTAAATTCAGTTTTTCCAGATCCGTTTGTCCCAGTTCCAGAGAATCCTCAGCACCCTCCTGAGCGGTAAACATCGCCTCTTTTCCCCCGGCAATCAGGCCGATGACCATTTGCTCTGAGACGCCAAAAGTCGGCGGGCACTCAGAAGCATCCAGAACCCCAAGGCGGCCACTGGTACCGGCTCCCATATAGATAAGGCGGGCATTGTTGCTGAAGGCTTCGGTTATTTTATCCACGGCTTGTGCTACTTGCGGCAGCACTTTTTCAACGGCAGCGGGCACCTGATAGTCCTGCTGGTTGAGTCTTTTTACAATCTCAAGAGAAGGGAGCAGGTCGATGTCCATCGTTTCCGGATTTCTGCCCTCAGAGATTAACTGTGAGATGGCGGATAACAGAGCATCATTGGTCATGCATTTTTCCTTATACCGGGTAGATGACACCAAGAGAAGTCGCTTTTAACGCTCCGGTTACCTCTGGAAGGTTACTGGGCAGGTTATGTATTCGTCTTTGTGCCAGCCAGGCAAAAGCGATAGCTTCCATGTAATCACCGTCTACCCCTCTTTCGGTTGTTGTAGTGACGGTCCAGTTTGGAAGGAGTTTTATTAATCTATTGATTAGTAAAGGGTTATGGATACCACCTCCACAAACGAGTAACTCAGAGTGCAGTCCTGAACGGAATTTGTCAACGTCGTCAGCAATACTCTGTGCGGAAAGTTCAGTTAGTGTCGCCTGCACATCATGAGGGAGTATGATACCGTTTTCATTATCAAGATACTGCTGCAGCCAGTGAAGGTTGAAGTACTCTCTTCCTGAGCTTTTTGGGGCCGGGCGGGAAAAGAAGGGATCCTGCAGTAAGGCATGAAGCAGCTGTGGTATGATGGTTCCTGACCGGGCAAACTGAGCATCGACGTCATAGGCTTTTCCCGTATGTTGTTCTACCCATGCATCCAGAAGGGTGTTCCCTGGTCCGGTGTCGAATCCCAGCGTTGGCTTTCCGGGCTGCATTACTGAGATATTTGCGATACCGCCGATATTTAATACCACAACAGTTGAATCCTGAGGCGGAAAAATGGTGCGGTGAAAAGCCGGTACCAGAGGTGCTCCCTGTCCGCCCAGTGCCATATCTTTACGGCGAAAATCGGCCACCGTGGTGATGCCGGTTTTAACCGCAATAATATTGGCGTCACCTAATTGCATGGTAAAAGGTATATCTCCTTCAGGTTGGTGAAACACGGTCTGACCGTGGTTACCAATAGCGGTGATATCACCGGCCTGATAGCCGGATTTATCCAGCAGTTGGTTTACCGCGTCTGCAAACAGGTGACCAAGCTGATGATCAAGCTCACCAATCGGTTTCAGACTGGTCTCCTGATTCTGGCAGATCCCTAGCAAAGTCTGCTTCAGCGCCAGCGGCATAGGATAGAAATCATGTGCCAGCATGGTGGTTGCGTGTTCATCAATGCTTACCAGTGCAGTATCAACACCATCCATACTGGTACCGGACATGACACCGATATACAGTTCCGCTTCAGCCATATTGCTTTCCCCCCAAGTTAGTCTTTCCATTGTAAAGCAAAAATAATCAGAATATCCTGCAGTTATTAAAAGGATAAGGCCGGAGAATGTAATGGGACCACTTTGGATCGATCTGGATGGGTATGAACTGACTGCGGAAGAAAAAGAGATTCTGCAACATCCTACCGTGGGGGGCGTGATTCATTTTTCCCGTAATTATTATGACAGCAAGCAGCTGATCGCTCTTAATCAGTCAATCCGAAAAGCTGCAAGAGGTCCAATACTGATCGGTGTGGATCAGGAAGGCGGCCGCGTGCAGCGTTTCCGTGAGGGCTTTTCCCGTTTGCCTTCCATGGATACCTTTGCGAGGGAACAACTGAGTGAAGAAACGGCTGAACAGACCGGCTGGCTGATGGCTGCCGAATTGGTTGCCCATGACGTTGATCTCAGCTTTGCCCCCGTTCTGGACCAAGGTTTTGACTGTAAGGCTATTGGGAACCGGGCATTTGGGGAAACGAAAGAGGATATCCTTCGATACAGCACCGCCTTTATGTGTGGCATGAAAAGCATCGGTATGGCGACAACAGGTAAGCATTTTCCGGGACATGGTGGGGTGATTGCTGATTCTCACCTTGAGACCCCTTATGATGAACGGAGCGATATTCTGGCGACCGATATGGCGGTGTTTAAGGCGCAGATTGAATCAGGCATGCTGGATGCCATGATGCCGGCTCATGTCATTTACCCTCATTATGATAAACGGCCTGCCAGTGGCTCGCCTTACTGGCTGAAAAATATATTACGTCAGAATCTTGGCTTTAGTGGGATCGTCTTTTCCGATGATCTCAACATGGAAGGTGCCACGATAATGGGCTCACCGGCAGAGCGGGCGCAACAGGCGCTGGATGCGGGCTGCGATATGTTGTTACTGTGCAATAACCGTAACGCCAGTATAGAGGTGCTGGATAACCTGCCAATCCAGGAGGTCCCTCAGGCGGCCAATTTGATGAAACAGCAGAACGTTACTTTGTCTGAGCTGAAAAATTCTCAGCTGTGGAAAAACTCACGAGAGGTGGTTGCCAGGCTGATGAACAGTTAGCACCCTCTCTTTTTTCTTTTTTCTTTTTTCTTTTTTCTTTTTTCTTTTTTCTATTTGATATGCTCTTCGCCTGGATGATCGGATGATAGTCCGGGAGGGAGTGAATTGTTCTGATTTATCGCTCAAAGAAAAGGAATGGGTGTTGGGGTATTCAACGGCTCTTGAATTATTACCAACACCAGACTGTGTTTTGGTTTTATATCTTGATCTTTATTTTTCCGTTAGTTTTTAATTTTGTTCTGCACCTAAAGGGGGCGATAGCGGATTATTTGCGTAAAGGTGGTGCGCTAATGGTGAGGGTTTAAATAAACCTTCTATTAAAAGCTTAAGAATCAAGCTGGTTAGCTTCATTCAGTGGCTGGCCTGTTTATTGCCTGTCTCCTCTCTGTTTTGTTTCTGCAATGCATTACATGCCTGAAGATTGGTCTGTTTGGATCGATATGTGTGGCATGGCCGTGTTCAGTGCTTTACCTATACCAAAAATAATTAGAACAATGATATTAGTGGCGTTATCGCCCAGATGCGGAAAGGACACGCATACTAACGAAAGAACAGAGAACACAATATGGAAATGTCGAATGATTCTAATGTCTCCTTTAAATCTAAACTCATGGACGTTGTTTGTGGAAACATAGAATTAATACCATCGCTGCAGTCATCCAGTATCCGTAACTGCACCATCACGGATATGGCATTGGATGAAAAATACTCACTCTTTTTCTCCATTGTTAATCAGAGTTCGAATGCTGTGGTTATCACTGATGATCGTAAGCGTATCGTATATGTGAATAAAAAATATGAGCAGTTAAGCGGCTATACCTATGACGAGGTGGTTGGAAAAATCCCCTGTATTCTGAAGTCGGATAAAATACCGAAAAAAAGCTATCGGGCTATGTTCCGTAAGTTGAAGGCGAAAGAGCAATGGAAAGGCGAGTTTATCAACGTTCACCGCAATGGCCGCGAATATATTGAAGAAGCCGTCATATCTCCCATCACGAATACCCGGGGTGAGATAGTCTGTTTTCTTACCGAGAAAAAAGATATCACTGCGCAAAAAGAGGCAGAAAAAAGCGTTCAGAAGTTGACACATTTCGATAGCCTTACCAGCGTACCTAACCGGGCTTATTTTTTAGAAGAAGTAGGCAGGCTGACGGATTTGCCTAGGGTGGAAGAAAATCATTTTTCTATTTTGTTCATCGATCTTAATCGATTTAAAGAACTTAACGACACCTACGGGCATCTCGCTGGCGATAAGGCATTGCAAATCATTGCTAAACGTATCGAAGAAATCATACCGCTGGGTGATTTTCTTGCGAGAATCGGTGGTGATGAATTTGTCGTTTTACATAAAAAAGCGAATAGTGAAAGTACGGCTCTATTGGCAAACAGACTCTCCCGCTTGTTCAAATTACCAATAGTGGTTGATGATAAAGAAAATTTTCTGGGGGCCAGTATCGGTTCCGCCACATGGCCTATTGACGGACTCTCTATCCGGAAGATACTTATTCGGGCTGATCTGGCTATGTATGACGGCAAATCTTTTGGTCGCAGCTATACGCCGTACACTAAGGTGTTGAGTACGAAATACAGCAGAGAATTTGAGCTGGCGAGAAAGCTTGACTTGGCTGTACAGGAAAACCAGTTGTTTCTGGTTTATCAGCCGAAAATAGACCTGAAAACGGGACAAATTAGGAGCATGGAAGCATTGATTCGGTGGGATGATCCGGAATTGGGATTAGTGAGCCCTGCTGAATTTATTCCTATCGCTGAAAAGCAAAAGAAGATGACATCTATCGGCAACTGGGTGCTAACCGAAGTCTGCCGGCAACTCAAAGTGTGGGAAGCGGAGCAAAAATCTTTTTTCGGCTGCATTGCCATTAATATTTCAGTGCAACAGATAGAGAATCAAGCCTTTTTTGAGAATATGCTTTTGATTCTTTATAAAGAAAACATCTGTCCCTCGATGATTGAGTTAGAGGTGACTGAATCACTGTTGATTAGCGACCCTGAACGCGTGATGGCGTTATTTTGTAAGCTTAGAAAGGCGGGGTTCACAATCTCTATTGATGATTTTGGTACAGGCTACTCGTCACTGGCTTATCTTAAACGGCTTAAAGCCAACACCTTAAAAATTGACAG
This sequence comes from Vibrio albus, assembly GCF_003144035.1. Taxonomy (GTDB): domain Bacteria; phylum Pseudomonadota; class Gammaproteobacteria; order Enterobacterales; family Vibrionaceae; genus Vibrio; species Vibrio albus. The sequence continues at coordinate 739,027 of NZ_QFWT01000001.1, read as the reverse complement.
GTCCTTTATAAACAACATAACGACGGATGTTCATGATAAAGCCATCGTCAAGTCGATTATCGAGCTGGGCCATAATTTAGGGCTGTCAGTTATCGCTGAAGGGGTTGAAACGAAAGCGCAGTTAAGCCAGCTTATGTCTCTGGGTTGTGATGTGGCACAAGGATATTATTTTTCTAAGCCATTACCTGTCGATAAAGTATTTCCTCCTGTTGATTATAAAAGCAACTTAGGCAATGACCTTCTAGAAATGGTTAATAATTTCTGCAGCCGGTCACTAGGGCGTGATCTTTCGTGATGGATTTTTGAGTGGCATGGTAAGGCGTTATAAATTTGTTTCGCCAAAAGTAAAAAAGTAACCCAGAACTATGCCGAGACTAATGCTAACTGATAAGCGGTGGGAAAAACTACTTCAAATAATGATGAGCACTGGCCGCATTTATAATAAACCTGAATATAGAATGACCGTTGAAGGTATTCTTTATCGATTGCGAACAGGTATTCCCTGGCGTGATCTACCCGTGAGTTTGGTGACTGGGGCACCGTTTATCGCCGATTCAATTTATGGTCGAAGAAAGGCTTATTAACTCATCTATTCAATAAGTTAGAAAAACTATCTGACTACGATTGGGTTTTTTCTGATGGTTCGATAGTCAAAGCTCACCAACATAGCGCAGGTGCGGCGACATCAGATAGTGAGTGCATTAGAAAGAGTCGCAGCGGTAATTCAACAAAATTCATTTGGTCGTTGATAGTGATGGTTTGCCAATCTACTTTGAATTATCCGAAGGCCAAAGAAAGTGTAGATTGGTGCCTATATAAATATCGACATTTGGTTGAAAATGCTTTTGCAAGGATAAAACACTTTCGTTCAATATCAACAAGATATGACAAGCTAGCGAGAAATTACGCCAGTATGGTATCACTGGTGCTTACTATAATGTGGCTGCCGATATATTGCTGACTGAAATATGTACAGCAAAGATCAACACACCCTAATGATTATTCTATTGTTTCTTGCTTGACTCAATTATCCTCATGTGTCTATGGTTAAGATAGACTGCTTTAATCTTTCAGATCTGTGAGAGCCGATATGCTGTGATAACGATTATGTATTTAAATATCAGGCTCCGGACAATGGGTAACCACAGCACAAGAGTATACATTATTAGTAATGAAAACTATTTTTGACATTCTTAATAAGAGGCAACCGACTTCGATTTGGTGGCTATCTATTATAGTTATTGCCATTATCTTCTGTGCGATATTCATAGTGAAGGAGTTCGCTGACCTTACACCTTTGCTTGTTATCCCTGTCTTACTCGCGAGTTGGTATGGAAGTAGCAAAACTGGCATAGGTTTAGCGATGCTAATAGCTCTTTCTATGTTAGCAATGAGCGCAGATATCGATTTTATAGGTTTCGAGTATTCTTCATCTGCTTATGATGTGGCAGTTATTTTGGTTGTGTATATATTTGTAGCGATCTTAGTCACTAACTTCAGGAAGGTACATGGAATTGAGGTTGAAGCAGCAGATTCAGATACTTTGACAGGTCTTCACAGCTCAAGGAGTTTTTACGCAGAAATAGCTAATGAGATACTCAGATCAAATAGATATGGGCATAAATTTTCACTAGCCTATATTGATGTTGATAATTTCAAGAAAATTAACGATACATTTGGGCATGATACCGGTGATAAGTTGTTGATTGAGCTATCCAAGAGTTTGGTTTCGTCTCTTCGTGCTACAGATACCATTGCAAGAATTGGTGGGGACGAGTTTGTGTGCCTATTTCCTGAAACAGAACAAGGTGAAGCAAAAAGTGCTATTTTAAAAGCAGAAAAATCTCTCAAGGAAAGAATGAACAGAAGAAAATGGGACGTAAGCTTTAGTATTGGTCTTGTCACATTTGAGTCACTACCTGAAGATGTTCGTGAAGCAGTAAAAATAGCAGATGAGCTAATGTATTCAGTGAAAAAAAATAAAAAGAATGATATTGCTTATAAAGTTTGGCATGGGAATGGTTAGAAAATAAAAATGGCAGCCCCTTATAGGCTGCCATTCTGGTAAATATTAATTAAGCTGTATCAAAGCTAAAACTTCATAGTAAATTAAATTGCTACAATATTTTCTGCGTTCGGGCCTTTTTTGCCTTGAGTTACAGTAAACTCTACTCTCTGGCCTTCGGCTAAGGTTCTGAAACCTTCACTAGCAATAGCACTAAAGTGAGCGAATACATCTGGACCAGATTCTTGCTCGATGAAGCCAAAACCTTTAGATTCGTTGAACCACTTAACGGTACCTTTAACTTTAGACATAATTATATCCTGTAATTACAATGTTAGATTGCCTTTATAGGCTTGAATAGCGTAAAACAGACTAAAACTTAAAAACTACAGAGCGAGGTGTTATGAATAAAACAACGAAATGGAGAATGTAAACAGAAGGCTTTTTCTTGCTGAGAGATACTTTATAGAATATAAAATTAAAGTCAAGTGTTGTTTGAAAAATAAACAAAACTTGTTAAGCATTAACGGCCGTATGTAAATTTAAAAACATTATATTTCAAACAGTTTTTCAAACGTTCTTTGCTCATGAATGTCTTCAATTTTCTTGCGAGTTTGGTGCTCAGTTAGTTGTTCTTTCACCTTTTGAGCAAAGTTTTTTGTTTCAGCTTTTTTCGTTATTTTTTTAGCCATGTTCATTACCATTTATATGGAAATCAATATTATTATTTGATTGATTGCGTATCAAAGACTGTTAGACTTCCAACTCTATGACCTAAGTTAGACAGAATAATTCCAGAGTTGGTTTTTTCGCAGTAATCAATGTCAATGGAATAAGAACCAGACCTGATTTTTGGTAGAATGTGTCGTCTTAAAATGTCACTGTTTAGTTGATGCATTTCTGCGAACCAACGTATATGTTCTTGTTCTAAGTTGAACTCAATTTTAATCATTCGTTACGGTTTCTCTTTAGTGACTTCTTATCACGTGCTAATTGATACCAGTGTATTTGTCGGGGTGTTCTTCTAGACATGAAGTTCCTTATGGGTAGTTGGATGTAGTTATCCTGTAATGTACTAAGTAAAGGTTAACTGAAATATAGGAAGATGTTTTTTAAAGGCACTATACATTAATAGCACCATCTCATGCTTTATAGTTACAGAGCAGAGACTTGTGTTGCTTGCGGGCCTTTCTGACCCAGTTCAACACTAAACCTCTCTCTCTGACCTTCAGCCAGCGTTTTAAATCCGTCAGAAACAATCGCGTTAAAGTGAACGAATACATCTTTACCACCATTGTCTTGAGTAATAAAACCAAAACCTTTAGTTTCGTTGAACCATTTTACTGAGTCAGTTACTTTAACCTCTAATTTTTAATAAATTTACAATAAGATTAATTTGGCTGATAACACAAGCTATTGAATGGTATATGAAGAAAAAATTTGACGCAGTTGCTTAAACGAAGGAAATCGAAAATTATCTGAGAAGAAACTTATACTAAATGTAACATTAACAACTCTTTCTTAAGAGCCAGGAGTGAGTATACGTAGTGTTTAAATAATAGCCAGATTTATTTTTAAACATTTGCTTGTGTGTATCCAAATCCGTAACGTTAAAAGGGATGCTCTAACTGAAAATGTTCAAAAACGAGCTACATGAAGCAATTATAGAACAGCTTAAGAGATAGGATAAGTTTCACCCTGGTATACATTCCCACGGGAACCGTGGGAACGAGCAGAGAGCAGACTGCGGTAAATATGTTTTATCACCCAATCCCCAGCGTCTCCTTCAGCTCCTTTAAATGCCGGCGGCTGACAGGAATGATGTGATGATTCAGGCTGATAATTTCAGCCAGGCCGTTTTCCAGCAGTTTTATCTCTTTGATTGTCTTGAGGTTCACCAGATACTGGCGATGGCAGCGGAGCAGGGCGGTTTTTTCTTCCAGCGTTTTTAGGGTTAGCTGTGTCGTCGCGGTTTGTTCTCCGGTGCGGATATGAACACCGCTGATGTCGCTGAAGGCGCATTCAACCTCCTCTGCAGGCACGAGCATGATGCGGTTATGCCCAGAGCAAGGGATTTGCTCCAGTTGGTTCGTGGTGAGGGCTGACATATCCTGCGGCTGTAACTCTTTTTTATGCTGCTTGATAAGGCGACAGACGGTTTTATTCAGTCGTTCCGGTTCGACGGGCTTGAGCAGGTAGTCAAACGCATTGTCTTCAAACGCCTGAATGGCGTATTGATCAAAAGCGGTGACAAAGACCACCATGGGCATAGTGTCGGGATCCATCATGGTCAGAAGGTCGATGCCACTTAACTGTGGCATTTGGATATCCAGAAATACCACATCAGGCTTAATAGCATTGATTTTTTTCAGCCCTTCAATGGCATTGCCTGCTTCACCGACTACCTGAATACTTCCTGTTTCATGTAATAATTCGATAAGCTCCTCGCGGGCGAGGAGTTCATCATCAATAACTAATGCTGTCAGCATAATAAGCCTTTATTGCGTTGCTTTTGTGGTGTTCTGGGATGGGATGATAAAGCTCATCCGGGTAAATTGATTCTTTTTATATTCTGTTTTTAGGGGTACGTCGTTGCCGAAATAGTTAGTCAGGCGCTTGCTCACAATCTGCATGCCCAGACCGGTATGATTGTCATCGGGTTCTTCATAGGTACCGGCATTGTCTTCAACAACAATTTCCGTTCCCCGACCAACGGCCCGACTGTAGATTTTAATGACACCACCGCTTAAGAGCTGTGAAATACCGTGTTTAATGGCATTTTCAACCAGAGGCTGGAGCGTGAAACTGGGCAGGTTTCTGTCCATTATGTTTTCATCTATGTCTACTTCGACCTCCAGCCGGTCAGCAAAGCGGGCGCGTTCTATTGTCAGGTAGGCATTCACATGTGCCAGCTCTTCTTTAAGGGGCACGGTGTCAATATTCTGCTTCAGGTTACTACGAAAGAAGTAAGACAGATGCTGGATAAGCTCCCGGGCTTTATCCGGGTCTCTGCGGATAACCGCGCTGATTGTGTTCAGGGCATTAAACAGAAAATGGGGATTTATCTGAGCGTGCAACAGCTTGATTTCCGCCTGAGACAGGAGCATTTGCTGTTGCTGATAGTTGCCATACAGTATCTGGCTGGAAAGAAGCTGGGCGATACCTTCGGCCATCGACATATTTATGGTCGAAAGCAGCTTTCTTCTGGGTTCATAGAGTTTGATACTACCCACGACCTGATCGCCGGCTCGTAGTGGAATAATGAGAACCGAGCCTAGTTTACAGCTGGATGAAATCGAGCATTGATACGGGTTTTCCTTACCATCCAGATAGATGATCCGATTGTTATTCATCGAATTCAGGGTGCACTGCGACGAAATAGGCGTGTCCGGTTTATGGTGGTCATCACCGATACCAATGAAAGCAAGGATCTTCTCCCGATCGGTAATGGCAACGGCACCTACATTAGTTTCTTCATACACAATTCGGGCTATTTTCTTCGCATTGACGGAATTAAAGCCATCACTGAGTATCCCTACAGAACGCTCCGCTATGGTCAGTGCCCGGCGGGAAAAAGTGGCGGAGTACTTTTCGAAGATGGTTTTTCTGTCCTGAAGGATGCTCATAAACAGGGTGGCTCCGACAGAATTAGAAATAATCATTGGTGCGGCAATCGCGGATACCAGCGTATAAGCCTGAGTAAACGGTTTGGCGACGACCAGTATGATCAGCATTTGTATTACTTCAGCGAACAGGGTAACGGAGAAAACGACTGCGGGGTTGAATAGTTTTTCTGTTTTATTCTGTTTGACCAGATAGCTGTGCAGCAGGCCGCCAATAATCCCCTCCGCGGTTGTTGATATCGCACAGGCTACGTCGGTGAAACCTCCGAGAGTATAGCGGTGGATGCCTCCGGTAAACCCGACGGCAAACCCTACTACAGGTCCGCCAAACAGGCCTCCCATTACTGCCCCAATGGCTCTGGTATTGGCGATGGCATCATTAATATTCAGGCCAAAGTAGGTCCCCATGATACAGAAGAGGGAGAACAGCACATAACAGGCCAGTTTATGATCTCTCCGGGAAGAGATACTGAGAAGAGGCAGGAAGACAGGGGTCTTGCTCAGCATATAAGCCAGTACTAAGTAAACACTCATTTGCTGAAGAAGAGAGAGGATAAGATCCATAGCATGTGCTCTTGTGAGTCGGTACAGTATTTATCTTATTATATGAAATACAAAAAGAAAGCCCGGATGCGAACATCCGGGCTTTGGTCTAGGGCTAACTAAATTACTTTACTAACTGATTGGCGTGCGTTTACCGCTTTATTTTTGTCCAACCATCACCTGTTGAGCGCAGGCGAGTTACTACTTGTGTCTTTATTACTTATTTAGATCGTCGGCATGTTCAGCCAGGAACGCTGCAACACCTTTTGGTGACGCGTCCATACCTGATTTACCTTCTTCCCATTGAGCAGGGCAAACTTCACCTTTTTCCTGGTGGAAGTTCAGCGCGTCAACCATACGCAGCATTTCATCGATGTTACGACCCAGAGGCAGATCGTTAACCACCTGGTGACGAACAACGCCGTCTTCATCGATAAGGAATGAACCGCGGAAAGCAACGCCTTCTTCCGGGTGCTCAACGCCATAAGCCTGGCATACAGCATGCTTAACGTCGGCAACCAGAGGATATTTAACAGGACCGATACCGCCATCATCGATAGCCGTGTTACGCCATGCGTTGTGAGTAAACTGAGAGTCGATAGACACACCGATTACTTCAACACCTTTTGCCTGAAAATCTTCAAAACGTTTATCAAAAGCAATAAGCTCAGAAGGGCATACGAATGTAAAATCTAGTGGGTAAAAGAATACAACTGCTTTTTTACCTTTTGTAAATTCCGCAAAGTTGAAACCATCTACGATTTCACCGTTACCCAGAACTGCTGGTGCAGTAAAGTCTGGGGCTTGACGACCAACCAATACCATTATTTTGCTCCTAATCGAGTTATTTATATGAGCCTTAGAAGTTTAACGCTCATCTCTGTGCTTCGTCAGAAACTATAGTACAGATACGAGGATGCAAAAAAGCGAATTAAATAGATTGCTATAATCGAAAAAAGCGATAAGGTTGAGGCATTCCGTTAAAAAGGGTGTTGATAAACCGATACGTTATGAATAAATGGCCTAGTTTAAAGCAGTTACACTATCTGATTACTCTACATGAAACCCGTCATTTTAATGAAGCAGCGAAACGTTGTTTTGTCAGTCAGTCAACACTGAGTAAAGGTATCCAAAACCTGGAAGACCTCATCGGTTGTTCGTTGTATGAGAAAAAAGACAAGCGCAGTTCGCTGGTATTTACCCCCGCCGGGGAAATGATTGTGGAGCATGGTCGGGAGTTACTGGCTAAAGGTCAGGATTTGGTTGAACTGGGCAGAGTGTGTCAGGGTGAGGTGATGGAAGGTCAGCTTAAACTGGGCTGCATTCCGACTATTGCGCCATTTTTGCTGGGCGATCTGGTGCAGGAAATCAACCAGCGTTTTCCGCAGCTCAACCTGCTGCTGAGGGAAGATACTACGGCGAACCTGTTACAGGCGTTAAAGCAGGGTGAAATGGATGTCCTTATTCTGGCTCTACCGATGGATATCGGCAGTATGCACAGTCAGATTGTGGGGCAGGATCCGTTTAAGATGATCATCAGCCGCAATCAGGCCAACAGAATTCAGGTGCCCATCAAATATGATGATTTACCGGATGAGTCTGTGTTCCTGCTGGAAAATGAACATTGTCTTACTGAGCATGCGGTTTCTGCTTGTCAACTGACCCGAACGGAAAAGATTAATCCTTTTACTGCTACCAGCCTGCATACATTGGTTCAGATGGTCGCGAACGGACTGGGTACAACGTTTATTCCTCAGATGGCAATTGATCATGGTCTGCTGGATAATCAGAACCTGATTATTGCCGATCCTCCGGGGCAGAAAGCTTACCGGGATATTGGTCTGGTATGGCGTCCGAGCTCCTCCCGCTACGAGACGTTTGAGAAGCTTTCTTCCATTGTGGCAGAGCTCTTATAGTGCCTGACTATCATTATCAGACAATGAGAAAGATTTTCCAGCTATCGCCAGAGTTTTTTCAGCTGTCGCCAAAAAAGCAGCGACGGCAGGTCGCACCGGTTTTCCGGCGCATTCCTGTATTAGTGTGGGTCAAAAATAGTCGTGTGGGTCAGAAATCGCTGAAGTCCTCATCCATCATATCTATCTCGTCTTCCATCTCATCTGGTTCTGTATTTTCTTGTAACTCGAGAAGATGGATGGCAATAGTGACAAAATCGCTGTCGGTAATGATTCCCACCAGTTTGTGATGGGCAACAACGGGTAAGCAGCCGACTTTGTGTTTCTGCATATAGTAGGCACTTTCTTTGAGCCCTGCCTGAGGTGCAACGGTCATCACATTCTTGCGCATAGCTTCATTCAGGGAAGTGGTCAGTGTATGGGAGTTTTCTTCTGATATGCCCTGCAGGCTGGATTCCTGAGCAGAAAGAACGTCCCTTTGGGTGACTACTCCTAAAAGCACTCCGTCCACATCAACAACCGGAATATGCCGGATGTCGTGTTCTTCCATCAGATGTTTTGCATCTGCCAGAGAGTTCGAGCGAAGCAGGGTGTGAGGGTTGCGAGTCATCATGTCTTCAACCTTGATCATCCTGACCTCCTTACGTGTCTGAATAACAGGGGGTATATCTAAACTATAGAATTATTCCCCCCGGATAACTGGGAGCTATACCATTTTTTTCGGCTTGAAAATTCTGATACTCGTGCTCGCATCATTGGGCTGCTTAGGTGTATACTCGCGCACTGCAAAAATTTTAGTCACAGAGTAGATAAGATCACCAGCATGCAAGTTTCCGATTTCCATTTTGAACTCCCGGACGAGCTTATTGCCCGTTATCCGAAAGCACAGCGTACCGCCAGCCGCATGTTGCAGCTGAATGGTCAGACAGGAGAAGTGACTGACCGAGTTTTTACTGATGTTCTGGATCTGGTTCAGGAAGGAGACCTGCTGGTATTCAATAACACCCGGGTAATTCCGGCGAGGATGTTTGGCAAAAAGGCGACCGGCGGGAAAATTGAAGTGCTGGTCGAGCGTATGCTGGATGATAAAACTGTGCTGGCTCACGTCAGAGCCTCAAAGGCTCCTAAACCTGGTACGGCTCTGCTTTTGGGTGAAAATGATGACTATGCCGCTGAAATGGTATCTCGTCAGGATGCACTGTTTGAGATCCGCTTTCAGGCAGACAAAACGGTTTTGGAAATTCTGGAAGAAATAGGCCATATGCCACTTCCTCCTTACATTGATCGCCCGGATGAAGATACCGATAAAGAGCGGTATCAGACTGTTTATAACGAAAAACCGGGAGCGGTAGCAGCTCCGACGGCCGGACTGCACTTTGATGATGAACTTTTGGAACAAATCCGTGCCAAAGGTGCAGAGTTTGCTTACGTCACACTGCATGTCGGAGCCGGAACCTTCCAGCCGGTTCGGGTAGACAATATCAACGATCACCATATGCACGCGGAATACGTTGAAGTATCACAAGACGTGGTTGATGCGATCAATGCAACCAAAGCACGCGGTGGCCGGGTAATTGCGGTAGGTACCACATCGGTTCGCTCCCTAGAGAGTGCCGCGCAGAGTGCCCTGAAAAATGGTACGGAACTGGTGCCTTTCTTTGATGACACCGAGATTTTTATCTATCCGGGTTATGAGTATCAGCTGATTGATTGTCTGATCACCAATTTCCACTTGCCGGAATCAACCCTGATCATGCTGGTCAGTGCATTCGCCGGATATGAGAATGTGATGGCGGCGTATGAGCACGCTGTAAAGAATGAATATCGCTTCTTTAGCTACGGCGATTCGATGTTTGTTACAAAAAAATAAAATACTAAAGAGACTAGAGACTAGAGACTAGAGACTAGAGACTAGAGACTAGAGACTAGAGAGAATACAGAACGCTTCGCTTTGAGAGTATAGAATACAGAAAACCCTCTGAATTTCTGTATTCTTAAGGGAGCTGGCGACCGTTCTGTACTCTTTTATAGTCTCTGGCATCTAGAAGCGCAGCGGTCTGGTTTCTAGTCTCTGATATATCCTGTCATCTAAACATAAACGGCGGTGAGGTAAACTCACTTGTCGGAAGATAAACCGCCAGACTGTTTCTCTGGCACACTGGAGGCTTCGTGAAATACGAACTATTTAAAAAACAAGGTAATGCCCGTCGTGGTCAGCTGACTTTCGATCGAGGTACGGTACAGACTCCTGCGTTTATGCCTGTGGGTACTTACGGTACCGTTAAAGGTATGACGCCGGAAGAAGTAAAAGACACAGGCGCGCAGATCCTGCTGGGCAATACGTTCCACCTGTGGCTGCGTCCTGGTCAGGAAATCATGAAACTGCACGGTGACCTGCACGATTTTATGAACTGGCAGGGGCCTATCCTGACTGATTCAGGTGGTTTTCAGGTATTCAGCCTGGGCGATATCCGTAAAATTACCGAAGAAGGGGTGCATTTCCGCAACCCGGTCAACGGCGACAAAATTTTTATGGATGCGGAAAAGTCGATGGAAATCCAGAACGACCTTGGTTCCGACATTGTCATGATTTTTGATGAGTGTACACCTTATCCGGCAACGCACGACGAAGCGAAGAAATCGATGGAAATGTCACTGCGCTGGGCACAACGCAGCCGTGATCACTTCAACAAGCTGGAAAACCCGAATGCACTGTTTGGTATTGTTCAGGGCGGGGTATACGAAGATCTGCGTGATGTGTCTGTGGAAGGTCTGACTAACATCGGCTTCGATGGTTATGCCGTGGGTGGCCTGGCTGTGGGCGAGCCGAAAGAAGATATGCACCGTATTCTGGAGCATACCTGCCCGCAACTTCCGGAAGATAAGCCTCGTTACCTGATGGGCGTGGGTAAACCGGAAGACCTTGTTGAGGGCGTGCGTCGTGGTATCGACATGTTTGACTGCGTGATGCCAACCCGAAATGCCCGGAACGGACACCTGTTTGTAACCGGTGGTGTGATCAAGATCCGTAATGCGAAACATAAAACGGATACAGGGCCTCTGGATCCGCACTGTGACTGTTACACTTGCAGAAATTACTCTAAGTCATACCTGCATCATCTGGATCGCTGTAATGAAATCTTAGGTGCCAGACTGAATACCATTCATAATTTGCGTTATTATCAGCGTCTGATGGAAAGTATTCGTAAGGCGATTGATGAAGATCGCTTTGACCAGTTTGTCGAAGAGTTTTATGCTCGTCGTGACCGTGAAGTACCGCCGTTAGGGAAAAGCGAATAACGATAATTGAATTTATGTGATGGGTTGCGGATTATTTCCCTTGAAAAGGAAAAAACGCAACCCATTTAGTAAGTAAGATATAACCTAATCTAATATAGAGGACTTTTTAATGGGTTTTTTCATTTCTCAAGCTCACGCCGCTGACGGTGCCACACAAGGTGGTGGTTTTGAAATGCTGATCATGCTGGCTATGTTTGCAGCCATTTTCTACTTCATGATTTACCGTCCGCAAAACAAGCGTGTAAAAGAGCACAAAGCACTGATGTCTGCCATGGCAAAAGGTGACGAAGTCCTGACCAGTGGTGGTCTGATTGGTAAGATTACTAAGATTGCCGATGACAATGATTACGTTGCAATTGCTCTTAATGACAACAACGAAGTCATCATCAAGAAAGACTATGTAACAGCTGTGCTGCCAAAAGGCACCCTGAAGTCTCTTTAATTTAAAACAGCTTAAGGATTCATGCTGTGCTAAACCGTTATCCGTTATGGAAGTACCTGATGGTGGTGTTCATCATTGCTATCAGTGCATTGTATGCGCTTCCTAATATTTACGGTGAGGATCCGGCGATTCAAATAACTGGGGCACGTGGTGCCTCAGTTGATCTGTCAACTCTGGATACCGTCACCGACGCTCTTGATAAAGAGAGTCTTTCCCGAAAATCCGTCACTCTTGAAGACGGTTCAATTCTGGTCCGATTTAATGATACCGACACACAGATAAGTGCCCGCGACATTATCAGCGAAGCGCTGGGCAGAGATGTTGTTGTTGCTCTGAACTTAGCGCCTTCAACGCCAGACTGGCTTGACTCTATTGGTGCTGCTCCTATGAAACTCGGTCTTGACCTGCGTGGTGGTGTGCACTTCCTGATGGAAGTGGATATGGACGCCGCGATGGAAAAACTGGTCGGGCAGCAGGAAGAGGCATTCCGCAGCGAATTGCGTGAAGAGAGAATCCGTTATCGTGCGATTCGTCAGAAAGATCAGGGTGTTGAAGTTCTTTTGCGTAATGCAGAACAACTGGCCGAGGCGAGAAAAGTACTGACAGCCAAACATCAGGATATGACATTTGTCGAGTCTGAGGCCGATGGCCGCTTCGCACTGGAAGCCACTTTCCTGGAAGCTCGCCTGAAAGAAATTCGCAACTATGCGGTAGAGCAGAACATCACTATCCTGCGTAACCGGGTAAACGAACTGGGTGTTGCCGAACCTCTGGTTCAGCGTCAGGGTGCCAGCCGTATCGTGGTTGAGCTTCCTGGTGTGCAGGATACCGCACGAGCGAAAGAGATTCTGGGCGCGACAGCCACACTGGAATTCCGTGAGGTTGATGATAAAGCCGATCTGGCTGCTGCTGCGAATGGACGGGTTCCTGCTGGTAGCGAACTGAAATCCGACCGTGATGGCCGCCCTGTGGTGCTGAAAAAACGCGTTATTCTTGGTGGTCAGAGCATTACTGATGCAAGCTCCAGTACGGATGAATATGGTCGCCCACAGGTGAACATTTCTCTGGACAGCGAAGGTGGCAGCAAAATGTCAGCGTTCTCGAAAAAGAACGTGGGCAAACTGATGGCAACGGTATTTGCTGAATACAAAGACAGTGGCCGCAAAACGCCGGAAGGTAAAGTTATTCTGTCTAAGCACGAAGAAGTGATTAATCAGGCGACCATTCAGACTGCATTGGGCCGTAACTTCCGGATTACTGGTATCGACTCAGTGGCTGAAGCCCATAACCTTGCTTTGCTTCTGCGTGCCGGTGCTCTGATTGCGCCGATTTCCATCGTGGAAGAGCGAACTATCGGTCCATCTATGGGGCAGCAGAATATCGATATGGGTATTCAGGCATGTATCTGGGGTATGGTTGCAGTCATGCTGTTTACGCTGGTGTACTACCGTAAGTTTGGCTTTATTGCCAATATGGCGCTGGTGGCTAACCTGGTTCTGATTATCGGTGTGATGTCGATGATTCCGGGCGCAACAATGACCTTGCCGGGTATCGCGGGTATCGTACTGACGGTCGGTATGGCCGTGGATGCGAACGTACTGATCTTCGAGCGTATCCGGGAAGAGCTTCGCGACGGACGTAATCCGCAGCAGGCGATTCATCAGGGCTATGCCAATGCATTCAGTACGATTGCCGATGCGAACATTACCACGCTGATTACAGCAATTATTCTGTTCGCTGTGGGTACCGGTGCAATCAAAGGCTTCGCCGTTACTCTGTCTATCGGTATTCTGACCTCTATGTTTACTGCTATTGTAGGTACCCGTTGTGTGGTTAACCTGCTGTACGGCGGAAAACGCGTTAACAAGCTGTCGATCTAAGGAAAAGTTATGTTTCAGATAATGAAAGCAGACAAAATGATCGACTTTATGCGTTGGTCGAAACTGGCATTTGTATTCTCGCTGGTGATGATTGCTGCCTCCATCTTTACCCTTTCAACCCAATGGCTGAACTGGGGACTGGATTTTACCGGCGGAACCCTGATTGAAGTTGGCTTTGAACAGCCGGCGAATCTGGATGATATTCGTACCTCGCTGGTAGCCAAAGGCTTTGGTGATGCGACGGTGCAGAACTTTGGGTCTGCTCGCGATGTGATGGTGCGTTTGCGCCCTCGCGAGGGGGCTTCCAGTGAGATGTTGGGTAACCAGATCCTGACCGCTCTGCAGGAAGGTACTGGTGACCATGTAGAAATGCACCGTATTGAGTTTGTGGGCCCTAATGTCGGCGATGAACTGACTGAGGCCGGTGGCCTGGCTATCCTGGCTTCGCTGATCTGTATCCTGCTGTACGTATCGGTTCGTTTCCAGTGGCGTCTTGCGGCGGGTGCGGTACTGGCACTGGCGCACGATGTGATTATCACCCTGGGCGTATTCTCTATCATGCAGATCGAAGTGGATCTGACCATCGTAGCCGCATTGCTGACCGTTGTCGGTTACTCGCTGAACGATACCATTGTGGTATTTGACCGTATCCGGGAAAACTTCCGCAAAATGCGTAAAGGAGAGCCGCCTGAGGTAATGAACAATTCCATTACCCAAACACTGAGCCGTACACTGATCACATCGGCAACGACGCTGTTTGTGGTGATCGCACTGTTCGCTCAGGGCGGGGCTATGATTCATGGTTTCGCTACGGCCTTGCTGCTGGGTATCACTGTGGGTACTTACTCTTCAATCTATGTGGCTTCGGCGCTGGCATTGAAACTGGGTATCACACGTGAACACCTGATGCCGCCACAGGTGGAAAAAGAAGGCGCTGAATTTGAGGATTATCCGTAACCTGAAAGAGGTTTATGGCTAACCTGAAATGAAACTTAAAGGGGGAAGTGCGAGCAGCACTTCTCCTTTTTGGTTTAAGGGGGATTAAACGGAAAAACCTCTTTGATCTGAATGAATATGGTTCCACAAACCGCTCAAGACATCCCTGTACGCTTAAACTTGGGCATCCATGCCCCAAGTATGTTTGTTCCACCACATCCATTCAGATGATCAAAAAGTTATGCGTGTCTGTGTTCGGTTTCTGTCTGGTTCGTTATTTGAAGAACTTTCAGAGATAAACTGAATAAAAATTACCCACTTCCATTTTCATAAAACTCTGATATACTCCGCACCGCTTTCTGTTCTTTAACATCCGTTGGGAAAAATTGTATGCATCCTATGCTTAATATTGCTATTCGCGCTGCGCGAAAAGCAGGCAATCATATTGCTAAATCACTGGAAAACGCTGAGAAAATCGAAACCTCTCAGAAAGGCTCAAACGACTTTGTTACAAACGTAGACAAAGAAGCTGAAACGCTGATTATTGATACAATCAAAAGCTCATACCCTGAGCACTGTATCGTTGCGGAAGAAAACGGCGTTATCGAAGGTAAAGATAAAGCAGTTCAATGGATCATCGACCCTCTGGATGGCACCACTAACTTTGTAAAAGGTTTCCCGCATTTTTCCGTGTCTATTGCTGTTCGCATGAACGGTAAGACAGAAGTTGCCTGTGTTTATGATCCAATGCTGAATGAACTGTTTACCGCTCAACGTGGTGGTGGTGCTCAACTGAACAATGCCCGTATCCGAGTTAATCAGGTGAAAGATCTGAGCGGCACTGTACTGGCGACAGGTTTCCCATTTAAACAAAAGCAGCATTCTGAATCTTATCTGAAGATCGTTTCTGCGCTATTCGTAGACTGTGCAGACTTCCGTCGTACCGGTTCTGCAGCTCTGGATCTGTGTTATCTGGCTGCTGGCCGTGTTGATGGCTACTTCGAGCTGGGTCTGAAGCCTTGGGACATGGCGGCTGGTGAGCTGATTGCTCGTGAAGCCGGTGCTATCCTGACTGACTTTTCCGGCGGTACCAGCTATATGGATTCCGGAAACATTGTGGGCTCAAGTGCCCGTGGTGTAAAAGCAATGCTTAAGCACATCCGTGAAAACGGTAATGATGCGATTCTGAAGTAATTGTTTTGATAAGGGGGGAAATCATTTCCCCCTTAATCCTTCCCCCTCGTTTTACTTTCACCTCTCTTATTACTTTCATCTCTCTTATTTAATGCTATCATTTCCCGGTTTTAACCAAGGGAACCCATCAGCTTATGCTTAACAATGTCAAAGTCGTTTTAGTCGGTACTTCTCACTCCGGAAATATAGGTTCAGCCGCACGGGCTATGAAAGTTATGGGGCTGACCAATCTGGTTCTGGTTGACCCTAAATGCGAAGTGGATGAGCAGACAATGGCTCTGGCTGCGGGAGCGACAGATATCGTTCAGAATGCGACGGTTGTTCATTCTCTGGAAGAGGCGGTTGCAGACTGTGGGCTGGTTGTTGGCTCCAGTGCCCGTTCTCGTACTCTGGACTGGCCTATGCTGGAATCGCGCGAGTGTGGTGTGCAGTTAGCCACTGAAAGCGAAAAGCACCCGGTAGCACTGGTCTTTGGTCGGGAGAGAACCGGTCTGACCAACGATGAATTGCAGACGTGCCAGTATCATGTCTGTATTCCTGCCAACCCTGAATATAGTTCCCTGAATCTGGCGATGGCGGTACAGACGCTGTCCTATGAGGTGCGGATGGCATTTCTTGAGCGCCAGAAGCAGGATTACAGTGAAAGTGATGAGGACTACCCTCGCCATAAAGAGCTGGAATTATTTTATCAACACCTTGAAAAAGTGATTACGGATACCCAGTTTATCTCCAGAGATAAGCCTAATTTAGTGATGAATAAGATGCGTCGACTTTTTAGTCGCGCCCGTCCGGAAAATCAGGAACTTAATATTCTTCGGGGAGTTCTCACGTCCATAGAAAAGTCAGTCAAATCAAAGTGACAAATACCTGAGTAATTTAGTCAAATAAATACTTGACTAAATTGGTCGGGTATAGATACACTTCTAGTAGGTCATTTATTTGAAGCGAAGCAGGTGTGATTATGAGACTGACATCGAAAGGAAGATATGCCGTAACCGCTATGTTGGACGTGGCACTCCATTCACAGGAGAGTCCGGTACCACTGGCTGATATTTCTGAGCGTCAGGGTATTTCCCTTTCTTACCTGGAGCAGCTTTTTTCCAAGCTTCGTAAATCAGGTTTGGTTGCGAGTGTCCGCGGGCCAGGTGGTGGATATCTGTTAGGAACAGAGGCTGACGCTATTTCCGTAGGGATGGTGATTGCCGCAGTCAATGAAACTGTCGACGCTACCCGATGTGCGGGTAAGAGTGACTGTTGTGACGGTGCCCGCTGCCTGACACATACGCTATGGCGTGATCTCAGCAGCCGTATTAGCGAGTTTCTGGATGGTATCACTCTGGGACAGCTTATGCGCGACAACGAAGTGCTGGAAATATCAGAACAACGAGAAATGGACCTTGCGATGAAGCAAGGGTTTTCCCCAAACAGCACAATCAGCACAACAACAATTAGTGCCAATGCGCGATCTTAATCGCGGTAAAGTCACACACTGGAGTAGAAGATGAAACTGCCTATTTATTTCGATTATTCAGCAACATGCCCGGTAGACAAAAGGGTTGCCGAGAAAATGGTCAACTATATGACCATGGACGGAACATTCGGTAATCCGGCATCACGCTCACACCGTTATGGCTGGCAGGCTGAGGAAGCAGTGGATACCGCTCGAGAACAGATTGCCGATTTGCTGAATGCAGATCCAAGAGAAATTATTTTTACTTCAGGCGCAACAGAATCTGATAACCTGGCGATTAAAGGTGCCGCACATTTCTACGGTAAAAAAGGTAAACATGTGATTACCTGTAAAACCGAGCACAAAGCGGTTCTGGATACCTGTCGTCAGCTTGAGCGAGAAGGTTTTGAGGTGACTTATATGGAGCCTGAAACCAATGGTCTGCTTGATCTGGAAAAATTAAAAGCCGCTATGCGTGATGACACTGTTCTGGTTTCTATCATGCATGTTAATAACGAAATCGGTGTCATTCAGGATATCAAAGCGATTGGCGAATTATGCCGTGAACGCAAGATTATCTTCCATGTCGATGCGGCTCAGTCAGCTGGTAAACTGCCGATTGATGTACAGGATATGAAAGTTGACCTGATTTCGTTGTCTGCGCATAAGATTTACGGCCCGAAAGGTATTGGTGCACTGTATGTTCGCCGTAAACCACGTATTCGTCTGGAAGCCCAGATGCACGGTGGTGGCCATGAGCGCGGATTCCGTTCAGGTACGCTGCCGACTCATCAGATTGTCGGTATGGGCGAGGCATGTCGTATTGCAAAAGAAGAGATGCAGAACGATTATGAGCATGCTTTGGCACTGCGTAACCGTATGCTGGAAGGATTAAAAGATATTGAAGCTGTGACGATCAATGGTGATCTGGAACAGCGTCTGCCACAAAACCTGAACATCAGTTTTGCGTTTGTGGAAGGTGAGTCACTGCTGATGTCTCTGAAAGATCTTGCGGTGTCTTCAGGTTCAGCCTGTACATCTGCAAGCCTTGAGCCATCGTATGTATTGCGTGCTCTTGGCCTGGATGATGAACTGGCACACAGCTCTATTCGTTTCTCTTTCGGTCGCTCAACAACGGAAGAAGAAGTGGACTATGCAGTAGAGCAAATTCACCTGGCGGTAAATAAATTACGAGAAATGTCTCCGCTTTGGGATATGTACAAAGAAGGGATTGATTTGAACACCGTTGAGTGGGCTCATCATTAATCTTCACGGAAGAGGTTTAACAGAGGTAAAGTTATGGCTTACAGTGATAAAGTAATCGATCATTATGAGAACCCACGTAACGTAGGCTCATTTGATAAAGAAGATCCAAATGTAGGCAGCGGTATGGTCGGTGCACCTGCATGTGGTGATGTAATGAAACTGCAGATTAAGGTAACACCGGAAGGTATTATCGAAGATGCTAAGTTTAAAACTTATGGTTGTGGTTCTGCGATTGCCTCTAGTTCACTGGTAACAGAGTGGGTAAAAGGTAAATCGATTGATGAAGCAGCTGCCATCAAAAATGCAGAAATTGCAGAAGAGCTTGAATTACCACCTGTGAAAATTCACTGCTCGATCCTGGCAGAAGATGCGATTAAGGCCGCTGTTTCTGACTACAAGAAAAAGCACGACCAGTAATCAAGTAAACAAAGGACAGTAGTAAGGTTAATTATGGCTATCACCATGACAGAAGCGGCATCGAGCCGGGTAAAAGCGTTTCTCGACAACAGAGGCAAAGGTATTGGTCTGCGTCTCGGAGTGAAAACCAACGGTTGTTCTGGTATGGCTTATGTCCTTGAGTTTGTTGATCAACTGAATGAAGAAGATCAGGTCTTTGAAACCAATGGTGTAAAAATAATTATTGATCCGAAAAGCCTGGTCTACCTTGACGGAACCGAACTCGACTACGCCCGTGAAGGTCTGAATGAAGGTTTCAAATTTAACAACCCTAACGTCAAAGACGAGTGTGGTTGTGGTGAAAGTTTTAACGTTTAATTCATGAACTATTTTGATATTTTCGGGCTACCAATTCAGTTTGAACTGGATGGTAGCCTTCTTGCTTCTCAATACCGAGAACTACAGCGCCGTTTCCATCCGGATAACTATGCCACATCTTCGGAGCGTGACCGTTTAATGGCGGTACAGAAAGCCGCTCAGATTAATGACGCCTACCAGATATTAAAATCTCCGCTGGACCGAGCAGAATATATGTTGAGTCTGAACGGTATCGAAATGCACGGCGAGAAACAGACTCTGCAGGATCCCATGTTTCTGATGGAGCAGATGGAACTTCGGGAAGAGCTGGAAGAGATCCGCGACGATCAGGCTCTGTTTGATTTTGAAGACAAGGTCAGCAGAATGTCCCGACAGCAGATGAATGAGCTTGAGCAGGAGCTAAACCAGTCTCAGTGGGAACTGGCTGCGGATCGGGTTCGGAAACTCAAATTTATCGAAAAATTAAAAACAGAAATTGAACAGGTAGAAGAACGGCTGTTGTAGCTTAAAGCTAAGTTCGGCAATATGCCTGAATGAAGCATTAGTATAATTGGCGAAGCTACTTGAAAAGGACGTGTAATGTTACTTCAAATCGCAGAACCGGGACAAAGTCCTGCCCCCCATCAGCAAAAACTGGCTGCAGGTATCGATTTAGGTACGACAAATTCACTGGTAGCCACAGTACGTAGCGGCGAAGCGACGCCTCTGCCGGATCATAGTGGTAAAGTGATTCTCCCTTCGGTTGTACGTTATCAGCAAGACAGAGAAAAAGTGGTGGGTGATGCAGCCCGTCAGCAGGCTCAGTTTGATCCGGCTAATACCATCATGTCGGTGAAACGCCTTATTGGCCGCTCTCTGGACGATATTCAGACGCGTTATCCTTCTTTACCTTATCAGTTTACTGCCAGCGATAATGGCCTGCCTCTGCTGAATACGAATGCCGGAGTAAAAAACCCGATTCAGGTCTCCGCTGATATTCTCACTGCTCTGAAAGAAAGAGCGGAAGAGAGCCTGGGCGGCGAACTGGAAGGTGTGGTTATCACTGTTCCGGCCTATTTTGATGATGCACAGCGTGCCGGTACCAAAGATGCGGCTAAGCTGGCCGGGCTGAAGGTACTGCGTTTGTTAAATGAACCGACAGCAGCGGCTATCGCTTATGGTCTGGATTCGGGTCAGGAAGGCATTATTGCCGTTTATGACCTTGGTGGCGGTACCTTCGATATTTCTATTCTGCGCCTGTCTAAAGGGGTCTTTGAGGTAATGGCGACCGGCGGTGACTCTGCGCTGGGCGGCGACGATTTTGATCACCTGATAGCGGATCACTTTATTGCCGAGGCCGGAATCGACACCCCTTTGACAGCCGAGCAGAATCGGGCCGTTCTTGATGCTGCGACAGCGGCCAAAATCGCATTAACGGATGCCGAGACGACAGAGGTGTCCCTTGATGGCTGGACTGGCACCTTTACCCGGGAGCAGATGGATGCGCTGATCCGTCCTCTGGTGAAGAAAACCCTGATGTCTTGCCGGCGTGCATTGAAAGACGCTCAGACGGATGCCGGTGACGTCATTGAAGTGGTGATGGTGGGGGGGTCAACCCGTACTCCACTGGTACGCGAAATGGTCGGAGAGTTCTTTGGCCGCACGCCGCTGACCCGCATTAACCCGGACGAAGTTGTTGCCATCGGTGCATCCATCCAGGCTGATATTCTGGCCGGAAACAAACCGGATTCAGATATGCTGCTGTTGGACGTCATTCCGCTGTCCCTTGGTATTGAAACCATGGGGGGACTGGTCGAGAAAATTATTCCGCGTAACACCACGATTCCGGTTGCCCGGGCTCAGGAATTTACTACCTTTAAAGATGGACAGACAGGCATGCTGGTGCATGTTCTGCAGGGTGAAAGGGAAATGGTTGACGACTGCCGCTCCCTGGCCCGCTTTTCTCTGAAAGGTATTCCGCCTATGGCCGCTGGTGCTGCTCATATTCGCGTGACTTATCAGGTGGACGCCGATGGCCTGCTTTCGGTGACAGCGATGGAAAAAAGTACCGGTGTTCAGGCGGAGATTCAGGTGAAGCCATCTTACGGGCTGAGTGATGATGAAATAGCCGGAATGCTGAAAGATTCCATGACCTATGCCCGCGAAGATATGCAGGCCAGAACGTTGGCAGAGCAGAAAGTAGAAGCTGATCGAGTTATCGAAGGTTTAATTGCTGCGCTTCAGGAAGATGGGGATAACCTGCTGAATGAACAGGAGCAGCAGGCGCTGGTCAAAGCGGTGGAAAGACTGATTGAGCTGCGCAATGGCGATGATGCCGATGCTATTGAGCAGGGAATAAAAGAAACAGACAAAGCCAGCCAGGAGTTTGCATCCCGGCGTATGGATGCATCAATCCGTACGGCCTTATCCGGCCACTCTGTCGATGAATTATAAGTCCTGCCGGATTTTTGTGTAGTCCGGGTAGGGGAGAAGTACATTTATGCCAAAGATTATTGTATTACCGAACGAAGAACTGTGTCCTGATGGGGCCGTGCTAGAGGCCAAAGAAGGTGAAACAGTTTTAGATGTAGCGCTGGCAAATGGTATTGCTATTGAGCATGCCTGTGAAAAGTCCTGCGCTTGTACTACATGTCACGTTATTGTCCGGGAAGGATTTGATTCTCTGGAAGAGAGTGATGAGCTGGAAGACGATATGCTGGATAAAGCATGGGGACTGGAGCCTGAGTCGCGTTTAAGCTGCCAGGCCAAAGTTGCGGATGAAGATCTGGTGGTCGAGATCCCTAAATACACAGTGAACCATGCTGCTGAAGAGCATTAATTGCTCAGGAGGAGTCGTGCTATGGGACTAAAATGGACAGATTCACAAGAGATTGCTATTGAACTGTGCGAGCAGTTTCCGGATACGGATCCAAAAACGGTGCGCTTTACCGACTTATACCAGTGGATTACAGAACTGGAAGAGTTTGATGATGATCCGAAACACTCTAATGAAAAAATATTAGAGGCGATAATCCTATGCTGGATGGATGAAGTGGATTAACGGGGATAGCGCTCGGAAATGAAGCGTTTCATTCTCTATAATTAGGGAGAGTTAACACTTTCCATGAAAACATAAGGGGCTTTTGCCCCTTATGTTTTGTTTGTAACACTTTCGCTCTAGTATCTTAGAATTATCACGAAAAACAAAGACAAGAACAAAAAAGTAAAACAAGGAGATATCATGTCTGAACAGATGTCAGTAATCATTTCTAATCAGCCTGCTGCACCGCAGTGGGGTGACAAAGCCATTATTTCTTTTACCGACAATGGTGCCACGATTCATGTTGAATCTGATCATGAGTTTGGGGCTATTCAGCGTGCCGCCCGCAAGCTTGATAATCAGGGAATTAAATCGGTTTCTTTGCAGGGAGAAGGCTGGAAGCTGGAAGATGTCTGGGCATTCTACCAAGGATTCCGTGG
Source organism: Vibrio albus (assembly GCF_003144035.1). GTDB lineage: Bacteria > Pseudomonadota > Gammaproteobacteria > Enterobacterales > Vibrionaceae > Vibrio > Vibrio albus. Next base: position 716,242 of record NZ_QFWT01000001.1, on the reverse strand, counting down.
ACCAAAGAATCACAATAACGTGGAATGGGCTCCTCTGGCTGAAGCCGAACAGGCTGAGCTGGAAGCCCGTATTAAAGTGTCTGACTGGGTTCGTGACATTATCAACAAACCAGCGGAAGAAGTGGCACCGCGCCAACTGGCCACCATGGCAGGTGAGTTTATTAAATCCCTGTCCCCGGATAATGTGACTTACCGTATCGTAAAAGACAAAGATCTGCTGACGGAAGGGTGGGAAGGTATTTTTGCGGTAGGCCGAGGCTCTGAGCGTACATCAGCGATGCTGCAACTGGATTATAACCCGACAGGCAACCCTGATGAGCCGGTGTATGCGTGTCTGGTCGGTAAAGGCATTACGTTTGACTCTGGTGGCTACAGCCTGAAGCCATCGAATTTTATGTCTTCCATGAAAGCCGATATGGGGGGATCCGGTACCATTACCGGTGGTTTGGGTTTGGCGATTTTACGTGGCCTGAACAAACGTGTGAAACTGATCCTATGCTGCGCTGAAAACATGGTCTCTGGGCGCGCTCTGAAGCTGGGTGATGTCATTAAGTATAAGAATGGCAAAACCGTTGAAATAATGAATACCGATGCGGAAGGGCGTCTGGTACTGGCAGACGGTCTGCTGTATGCCAGTGAGCAGGAACCTCAGTTGATCATCGACTGTGCCACACTGACTGGTGCCGCGAAGAATGCCTTGGGGAATGATTACCATGCTCTGCTGAGTTTTGATGATGCGCTCTCTCATTCTGCTTTAACGGCAGCTAATGAAGAGAAAGAAGGATTGTGGCCGCTTCCTCTGGCGGATTTCCATCGTGGCATGTTGCCTTCCAGCTTTGCTGATTTGTCTAACATCAGCAGTGGTGATTATGCTCCGGGGGCGAGCACGGCAGCGGCATTCCTGTCTTATTTTGTTAAGGATCACAAAAAAGGCTGGTTGCACTTTGACTGTTCAGGCACTTACCGTAAGACTGCTAATGATAAATGGTCAGCCGGTGCGACAGGCATGGGGATCCGTACTCTGGCTCGTCTTCTGGCTGAACAGGCCAAATAATCGCTATCCAATCCAAATAATAAATATCAGGCGGGTTGCCGCCTGATAAATCAGAACAAAAGGAAAACTTATGGCAGTAGAAAGAACGTTTTCGATCATTAAACCGGATGCGGTAAAACGTAATTTGATCGGTGAAATTTACCATCGCATAGAAAAAGCCGGATTAAGAATTGTTGCGGCAAAGATGCTGCACCTGACTGATGAACAAGCCGCCGGTTTTTATGCCGAGCACGCAGAAAAGTCGTTTTTCCCGGAACTGAAAGCCTTTATGACGTCTGGCCCGGTTATGGTTCAGGTACTTGAAGGGGAAAATGCCGTTGAACGTTATCGTGAGCTGATGGGGAAAACCAATCCGGAAGACGCTGCTTGCGGGACATTACGCGCTGATTATGCACTGAGCATGCGTTATAACTCAGTTCATGGTGCGGACAGCCCGGCATCGGCTGCTCGCGAAATTGCCTTTTTCTTCCCGGATGCAGAGATTTGTCCAAGACCGGAAGAGTAAGCTATTAATGGTTAAGCGGTATTATATTTATGATGCCTCCTCGTTCCCATGCTCCAGCATGGGAACGAGGAAATTCTAAAGGGGCGTCTAGCCCCGCTCTGTATTCTACTTATTTTTTAAAACTCCAGGCACCAGTCCGCGCGTTGCCAGAACTCCTGTTCAGTTGCCAAATCAGCCGCCAATAGTTTGTTTTCTTCCAGCCAGTCACTGTCTGCGCACTCCAACTGCCAGCAGTCTTTGTCACTAATAATCAGCGAAATCTCCGGAAGAGGCTCATCATTTCGCTGACCATTCAGTACAATCGCCAGCCTTAGTACTCTGATTAACTGAATAATATGTTTCTTTTTAAACAGGTTAAATTCCGGCATTTCCCCTAGTTTTAGCGCTTTACGCTGAAAACGGGCCAGAGTTGACACAACCAGCTGCTGTTCCTGGTTAAACCCGGGCATATTGGTGTAACGCAGAATATAAGCAGAGTGACGATGGAAGGCCTGATAGGCAATACTGAGTCCGACCTCGTGTAATAGGGCACTCCAGCCCAGCAGGTCGACTAACTCGCTGTTTTTTTCGATCTCAGACTTAGACAGTAATTGTTTAAGCAGTTTATTGGCCTGCTTGCGTACTTTATCGGCATGATTCATGTCTACACTGTGTTTTTTGGCCAGTGTTTCCGTTGTCCGCATGCGGATATCTGAGCGTTGAAAACGCTCTTCCATTTCATACAGAAGCCCCTCTCTAAGGGCTCCGTCGGAAAAGTGCAGGCTTTCAATTTTCAGTGTATTGATGATAGCGTTTAAGATAGCGACTCCAGCAGCAAAAACCGGCTTACGTTCATCTGTCAGTCCCTGCAGCTTAATGTCGTCGATATTGTCAAACTCACACAGTGTCTCAATAAGCTTATCCATTCGTTTAGCCGTAATGACTCCGTCTTCATAACCAAGACCGATAAGGACTTCCCGGATAGCTTTAATCGTGCCTGATGAACCTAAGGCCGCATCCCAGCCGCGTTTTTTATAGGCCGACGCGAGAGACTCGAGGCGTTGTTCTGCGGCGAAATTGGCGGCGGTAAAGTTTTTCTTTGATAGCTTGCCGTTAGCAAAAAAATGGTCTGTGTAACTGACACAACCCATTTGTTTACTGTTTACCAGTTCAGGCTCGAACTCCTGACCAATGATCATTTCGGTGCTTCCGCCGCCGATATCTATCACGAATTTTGTTTTTGATTCTGGTTGCGTATGAGCAACGCCAAGGTAGATAAGCCGGGCTTCTTCAATACCGGGTATCACCTCTATGGGGTAAGGGAGGATCTCGTGTGCCCGTAACATAAATTCGTGGGCATTCACCGCCTGTCGCAGGGTGTGGGTCGCCGCTATCCGGACATCTTCCACTTCGAATCCGTTTAACCGCTCAGCGAACATGGCGAGGCAGTCCAGCCCCCTCTGTATCGCTTCCTCATCCAGTATTTTCCGGTCATTAAGGCCAGATGCAAGCCGGACGCGCTGCTTGTGCCGGCTTACTATCTGCAGGTCTTCTCCGACAACTTTGGCTACCACCATATGAAAACTGTTGGAGCCCAGATCAATCGCTGCAATTTGTCGTCTTTGAAGTCCCATTTTTTCATTCATCGTCTAACTGTTTTCCTTATTTTTCTCGTTACGCTTTCTGGTCTGTTTTTCTACTTGTTTTATGTAGTCATAGATAGCGAGCTGAGAGCGAATTTTTTTCCGGTTACCCCTAGGCACATAGGAGTTTGACTGTTCTTTATCAATACGGCGAGCTTTGACGGTATCGGTAAAGTGAATCTCCATGATATCTCTGATCCGGGCTTTGAGCCTTTCACTACGGACTGGAGCGGCAACTTCAATACGATGGTCAATATTACGAGTCATCCAGTCAGCAGAGGATATATACACTTTATCATCGCCACCGTTTTCCGCAATAATTACACGCGGGTGCTCCAGGAAACGGTCCACAATACTGATAATTTCAATGTTGTCACTGACGCCTTTTATGCCGGGAACCAGAGCGCACATGCCACGAATAATCATGCGGATTTTAACACCGGCAGCACTGGCACCATAGAGCTTGCTCACCAGTCCTTTATCTACCAGGTTATTAATTTTTATGGTTAGCCCAGACTTTCTGCCTTCTTTGGCATGGCTTATTTCATTGTCGATCAGTTTATATAACTGAGTACGGGAGTTTCGTGGCGATACGATCAGGTGATTAAATTTCACCGGACGGTATGGGTTCTCGATATAGCCAAAAACATTACGCACTTCCGTGGTCAGGTCAGGGTCGGCGGTCAGCAGAGAAAAGTCAGTGTAGATACGTGCGGTTTTTTCATGGAAGTTACCGGTACCTATGTGCGCATAGCGGACAATTTCACCTTCTTCCCTGCGAGAAATCAACAGCAGTTTGGAGTGAATTTTTAAGCCCGGAGCACCAAACAGTACATGCACGCCCGCTTCAGTCAGAACCTTAGACCATTCGATATTCGCTTCTTCATCAAAGCGAGCCTGAAGTTCGACAATAACGGTCACTTCTTTACCGGCGTGAACCGCATCGATCAGCGAGTTCATTAACCGGGAGTTTTTTGCTACCCGATAGATATTGATCTTGATGCTTCTTACCTTTGGATCGAAAGAAGCCTGACGAACCAGTTCTGTAATGTGATCAAAGGTATGATATGGGTAGTTCAGCAGAATATCCTGCGCCCTGATAGCGTCAAATGCGTTGTCATAGTTGTCAAAATCAGCGCTGGTAACCGGTGGTAATGGTTTGTTTTCCAGATACTTGCGGCCTACATTCGGGAAACCGATAAAGTCTTTAAAGTTATGATAGCGTCCGCCCGGAAGCAGGCTGTCGTAGTTAGATATTTTCAGAGCGTCACACAAAAACTGCAGCATGGCTCTTGGCATCTCTTTTTCGTAGACAAAACGTACCGGCATCGCTGTCAGGCGCTGGCTTACCCCTTCTGACATTTGTTCCAACAGGCTGTGTTCAATCTCAAACCCTAAGTCATATTCTGCATCCCGGGTCATTTTCATTGCGTAGCAAGCCAGTTCGTCATACTGGAAGAAGCCGCGGAAAATATCGTCCAGACAGAAGCGGATGATATTATCCAGCAGGATGATGGTTTTTCTGCGTTTGCCTTTCTCTTCCGGCACCATAATAAAGCGGGGCAGGATATCTGTCGGTATCTCTAACAGTGCATATTTTGGGACACTATTGTTTTTCATTTCAACGGTGAGATAGGCATACTCATCTTTAAGGAATTGAAGAACATCGATTTTTTCTGTCATCAGCAAAGGCGTCAGGTGTGGCAGAACTTCTTTACGGAAGTATTTTTTGACCCAGGTCTGCTGGTGTTCTGTCAGTTGCGTTTCATTAACCAGAAAAATGCCACGTCTTGCCATTTCCAGCAGAATTTCGTTATATAGCTCATTAAACCGGGTATCCAGCCGGGCGGCTTCCGACTGCATGGCTGCCAGAAGCGTCTTCGCTTCTTCTGCTCTGCCTTGTTCTTCCTTGATCAATATACGGCGTTTTACGTCTGAGAAGCGAACTTTATAAAATTCATCCAGGTTGTTTGAGAATATCCCTAAAAAGCGGACCCGCTCTATAAGAGGAACGTTTTTATCGGCCGCCTCCTGCAACACTCGTTCATTGAAAGAAAGCCAGCTTAGTTCTTTATCAATATACAGCTTATCTGCGCTCATGTTACCTTCCGACATTGTTAAGCGATGAATACAAAATGAGAGGAACTACCAGATCTTGGCGCTAAAGGTTGAATTTAACCTTATTTTAGTAGTTTAAGTATAAGTTAGGAAAGGTAGGCTTTTATTGTTACAAAAATATTTCATTGCTCCTCCCGTAAGCTTATCTTAGTGTTATTTTCAGGATGTTAGCAAGTTGATGTAATATAAATGTCACGTAATCGACATATCATTTGTAAGTTTTGATCCGGAGACGATGGAATCTATGCCAAACACTGAGTTCTCACTAAAAGCGCGGGATAAATCTCGGTATATCAAAGACCGTATTGCGCGTTTGGCAGTGACAACTGGTGGCGTTGGTGTCCTGTTTGCTTTATTACTACTCTTTTTCTATCTCTCTTCGATTGCGTTACCCATTTTTTCGGGGGCGTCCATTCAGCCGGTGACAACTGTAGACTATTCTCACGACCAGAATACGCTTGCTTTGGGGGTGGACGATTATGGTGAAAATGGCTTTGTAATCAGCCAGTCAGGTGAGCTCTCCTATCTCAGTCTTGAACCTGATACGGCAAAAGTTTTAACCCAGACCCGCATTGTAAAGAATGCAGGTGTGTTTGCTCAGGGTAATGCGGCTCAGGGGTGGTTTGCCTTTGGTGACTCTCAAGGTGGGGTAGTCGTTGCCAGACCTCATTATACCGTGTCATATACTGACTCCGGACGGGTATCCTCGCCAGATATTGATTTCTTTAACAATGGAAACCCGGTGTTACTTGATGATAGAGCGAAGCCACTGCAGAAGCTTACGTTTGCTCTGGTTCAGGATAACCATCAAGGGGTATTTGTCGCACAAAATAGTGATGGGAAACTGACCGCTATTCTGGCCGATGAGCAGGGAAGTGGTATCCGCAAATTGTTTATGCCGGATATTTCAGAACCCGTTACCGCAATGCAGCTTTCTCCTGATGGCATGCAGCTATTTATATTATCGGGTCATTCTCTGATTGTGTCCGTCAGAAAGGATGACGGTTTTTTTGTCCGGGAAGTGGTGGATGTTTCCCGAGCCGGTAATGAAAGAAAGCCTCTCGCTTTAAACCTGCTGGCGGGGGCTCAGTCAGTGCTTATTACTCATGCCAATCATTCGGTATCCCAGTGGTTTGATGTGCTGAAAAACAGCGAACGAAAACTTACCTTTATCCGGGAGTTTGCTCTGGAACCCGGACTGAGGTTTATTCTGCCTGACATTTACCGTAAAGGATTCTACGCTTTTTACGCCGACGGAACGCTGGAAAATATCCATACAACGAATGAAAACCGGGTGTTATCTGAAAAGGTCTACCAGCATTTACCTGAACTGGCTGCAATATCAGGTAATGAGAACTACCTGATAGCGGATTACGGCACACAGCTGGCTATCCATAAAGTTGACAACCCATACCCGCAAATCTCTTTCTCGTCACTCTGGACTCAAGTGTGGTACGAAAACTATCCGGAGCCGGATTATGTCTGGCAGTCGACGTCTGCTGATAACAGCTTTGAAGCGAAATTCAGCCTGATCCCTCTGGCGTTCGGGACACTGAAAGCGGCGATGTTTGCTATGCTGATCTCTGTGCCGCTGGCCGTATGTGGTGCGATTTATACTGCCTATTTTATGTCGGCACCGATGCGAAGAGTGGTCAAACCGGTGATTGAGATAATGGAAGCGTTGCCAACCGTTATTATTGGTTTTCTGGCCGGGTTATGGCTGGCTCCGATTATTGAGCGTGCACTGCCTGGGGTGGTGGCGATGGCGGTGATTATGCCGTTGGGCTTTATTCTGGTTGCCGCGCTCTGGTCTGTCATTCCTCGCCCGCTTCTCAGGAGGCTGCCTAATGGCTGGCACAGCATTATCCTTATTCCCGTTGTGGTGGCGCTTGGGTATCTGTCGATACAAATGAGCAGTGATATAGAGCGCTGGCTATTTGGCGGAGATATCCGGCTGTTTATGGCTGAACAGGGGCTTCATTTTGATCAGCGTAATGCACTGGTCGTGGGGGTTGCAATGGGGTTTGCTGTGATACCGACTATTTTTACTATCGCAGAAGACGCTATTTTCTCGGTACCTAAACACTTAACTGATGGCTCTCTGGCCTTAGGGGCGACTCAGTGGCAAACACTGTTACATGTCGTACTGCTGACTGCCAGTCCCGGCATTTTTTCTGCCGTTATGATTGGTCTGGGACGAGCGGTGGGAGAAACCATGATTGTTCTGATGGCAACGGGTAATACACCGATACTGGACTGGAACATTTTTGAAGGGATGCGCAGTCTCTCAGCGACCATTGCGGTTGAATTGCCCGAGTCCGAAGTCGGTAATGCGCATTACCGCTTGTTGTTCCTGGCAGCACTGCTGTTGTTTATATTTACTTTTGCCGTTAACTCTCTGGCTGAGATGGTGAGGCAACGTCTGCGTGATAAGTACCGTTCTCTGTAGGGTGATTAAATTATGATGAGAGTCAGATAAGTTATGCTGATGACTGACTGGATAAAATCGGGCCGGCCATGGATATGGCTGACAGGGGGAGCGGTAAGTATCAGTCTTGTTGCTGTTCTTGGTCTGCTTTTACTTATCGGCTGGAAGGGTCTGGCTTACTTTTGGCCTGCGCCTTTATATGAATGGCAGAATATGAATGGGAAGCGTATCGTCGGGATTGTGTATCAGAAAGATGCAATCCCGGTTGAGCATCTCTTTGAGGCTGACAGTGATCTGCCGGATGAGGTTCAGGAGCAGGGAGAGGTTGATCGCCTGAATATAAAAATTGCCAACAGAGAACGGTATCCTCTTGATTTTATCACGGTACTTCAGTCTGAACTGAGTACACCTGTACAGCCGGAAGAATGGGCGGTGATAGAGCGCGTCAGAGGGGGGGACTTTTTCGGAAAACCTGTGGCCTATGAAACGGAAAGTGGCTTGTACCACTCTGATGTTGCTATGCATTTACGGCATGGAATCGATTTTGCTACTACGATACGCGATGAAATAGATCGTATTTCTGAGTCAGAGATACGTCAGCAGGGCTGGGAACTGAGTCAGCTTCTGATGGAAAAACAAAAACGTGAATACAATCACCAGTTGAATGATGCTTATCTGGATACTTTTTTCCGTAAGAAAACCGCGCTGAATGAGTTAATAGCGGAGTCAGAGGCCAAACTTGATGTTCTGCGTGAGAGACTGCAGACCGAAGCTGTGATTGTCGAAGATATGACCGGAGGGAAAACCCGACTCTCTCTCGGGGTTATTTTAGATGCCTGGTATCCGAATAATATGAGCTTTAGCCAGAAGCTTTTTCATTGGGCAGGAAAGGTAAAGCAGTTTTTAACGGACGACCCCAGAGAAGCAAACTCTGAAGGGGGCGTTTTTCCTGCCATATTCGGGACGGTATTTTTGGTCATGGTGATGTCAGTGATCGTCATGCCTTTGGGGGTAGTCGCGGCAGTCTATCTGCACGAATACGCAAAAAACGGTGCCTTTACCCGCCTGATCCGTATCGCTGTAATCAATCTAGCGGGGGTTCCATCAATCGTATATGGCGTTTTTGGGTTGGGCTTTTTTGTGTATACCCTTGGTGGCACCATCGATGAGTTGTTTTACTCGGAAAGGCTGCCTACACCAACGTTTGGGACACCTGGCTTGCTATGGTCTGCTCTGACACTGGCGCTGCTTACATTGCCTGTTGTGATCGTTGCCACTGAAGAGGGGTTAAGCCGGATCCCGAATTCTGTTCGTCATGGTTCCATGGCATTAGGGGCGACACAGTTTGAAACCTTGTGGCGAATTGTACTGCCGATGGCGAGTCCGGCGATTATTACCGGGATGATCCTGGCTGTTGCAAGGGCTGCCGGGGAAGTGGCTCCTCTGATGCTGGTGGGCGTAGCCAAACTGGCACCGAGTCTGCCGGTGGACGGGAATTACCCCTACGTTCACCTTGAGCGTAAATTTATGCATTTGGGTTATCATATTTATGATATTGGCTTTCAGTCCCCCAATATTGAAGCGGCACGGCCTTTAGTGTATGCCACGTCATTTTTGCTGGTTACCGTTATCGTCGGTTTGAATTTAACGGCGATTAAGATTCGTAATAACCTGCGTGAAAAATACCGTATTCTGGAACAGGAGTAGAGCCAAACTTTATGCTGTCTGTCAATCCGGCTCTGGGCTATGAGCCACCACTTGATGTTAATAACCTCAACGATAAAGATACTTCTATCTCAATCGAGAGGCTGAACCTGTACTATCAGCATAGCCGGGCGCTCAGCGATATTTCGATGAGAATACCTAAAGGCCAGGTGACGGCTTTTATCGGTCCGTCCGGGTGTGGTAAATCGACGTTACTACGCTGCATTAACCGGATGAATGATCTGGTGGATGGCTGTCGGATAGAAGGAGCAGTGAGGCTCCACGGTAAAGATATTTACCATCCTGATGTGGATGTGGCCACCTTGCGCCGCCGGGTAGGCATGGTGTTTCAGCGCCCAAATCCTTTTCCCAAGTCTATCTACGAAAATGTGGTTTACGGGCTGCGTTTGCAGGGGGTGAAGTCGGTAAGGGCATTAGATGATGCGGTGGAACGCTCACTCAGAGCGGCTGCTCTCTGGGATGAGGTAAAAGATCGGCTGCATGAAAATGCTTTCGGGCTTTCTGGAGGGCAGCAACAGAGGCTGGTAATTGCCCGTGCTATTGCGATAGAACCAGAGGTGTTACTTCTGGATGAGCCGACTTCGGCACTGGATCCTATTTCGACGCTGACGATTGAAGAACTGGTGAACGAATTGAAAACTAAGTACACAGTGGTGATTGTTACTCATAATATGCAACAGGCTGCCAGGGTGAGTGACCATACGGCGTTTATCCATCTGGGGCGGTTAATTGAATATAGTGATACAGATTCAATTTTTACGTCTCCACAGCAAAAACAGACAGAAGATTATATAACGGGCAGGTATGGTTAACTATCCGGCGTATAAAACAGAGGGAGAATAATGCACTTAGGCCGTCATATATCAGGACAGTTTAACGCTGAACTTGAGGCTATCCGGACCCACGTTCTTACCATGGGGGGATTGGTTGAGCAGCAGCTTTCATTTGCAATGCAGGCTCTTCACAAGCAGGATATCGAACTGGCAAAGAAAGTCGTTCGTGATGATCATAAGGTGAACGGAATGGAAGTCACCATTGATGAAGCCTGCACCCGGATTATCGCCAAACGTCAGCCTACCGCAAGAGACTTACGGCTGATTATGGCGATTATCAAGACAATCACTGATCTGGAAAGAATCGGTGATGTGGCCGCGAAAATCGCTTACATTGCGATAGAAACCCCTTCACCTAACGAGCAGAAATTTCAGGTCTCCCTTGAACCGCTATGCCGTAGGGCGATCGCTATGTTGCACCAGGTTCTGGATGCATTTGCCCGAATGGATACAGATGCGGCCGCTGAAGTCTATAAGCTGGATGATGATCTGGATGCAGAATATAAAGCAGTACTGCATCAGCTTATGCTTTATATGCAGGAAAATCCGCAGGACATCCCGAACATTCTGCAGGTCATGTGGTCGGCTCAGGCTATCGAAAGGGTCGGTGACCGTTGCCAGAATATCTGTGAGTACATTATCTATTTTGTTAAAGGGAAAGATGTTCGGCATCTGGAAAATGACGACATTGATAAATATATCTGATGACTTCTCACCAGAGACAACACGCCCTAGTATATTTCCGGAATATGTGACTGATCATCGATAGGTGAGCGAATGTAACCCTCTTTGTTGATTTCCGGAAGTTCCACTGGTGGATAGTCAATTTCTTCGTAAGGGATCAGAGACAGAAAATGGCTGATACAGTTGAGGCGAGCTTTTTTCTTGTCATCGGAGCGAACTACCCACCACGGTGATTGTTTGGTATCGGTATAGGCAAACATACGGTCTTTGGCTTCGGAATACTCCGCCCAGCGGTTACGGGATTCGAGATCCATCGGGCTGAACTTCCAGCGTTTGACGGGAGTATTAATCCGTTCAAGAAAGCGTTTTTCCTGCTCCTCATCTGACACTGAGAACCAGTATTTGATCAGAATAATGTCAGACCGGATCAGCATACGCTCAAATTCAGGGCAGGAGCGAAGGAATTCTTCGTATTCGTCATCGGAGCAGAACCCCATAACCTTTTCAACACCAGCACGGTTGTACCAGCTTCGATCGAACAGAACGATTTCGCCGGCGGAGGGAAGGTGGCAGACATAACGCTGGAAATACCACTGCGTTTTTTCTTTTTCGGTCGGGGCAGGAAGAGCCACTACCTGACATACCCTAGGATTAAGAGGTTCCGTAATACGTTTGATGGTTCCTCCCTTACCTGCTGCGTCACGCCCTTCAAAAATGACGGCGACTTTGAGTCCCTGTTTTTTTACCCATTCCTGCAGCTTTACCAGCTCGATCTGAAGTAGTTCCAGCTCTTTCTCGTAGGTGTCTTTTTTTAGTTTTCCCATCACAGGCTCCCACGTCAGTGTTCTGTTAAGTATAGAAAAGATAAAACGGGTATTGGTATTAATTGGTGTAAATATAAGTTTACATAAATGTTTTTTAATGTGTACACTTGAAACTTGAGCATATACTGGTATGGTGTGCTTAACAGTTTTTTAAAGAGTACGCTGAAGTTTTTGGGTGTAAAGAAAAATATACGGTGAGTGAGATGCATAAGAGTGAACTAAGTAACATCAATATTATTAATGAAGAAGTTTTAATTACTCCAGAGGAGCTGAAAGCCAAAATTCCTCTGAGTGAGAAAGCACGTGCATTTATCCAGAAATCTCGTCAGGAAATTGCGGATATCATCCACAAAAAAGATCACCGTATGCTGATTGTCTGTGGTCCTTGTTCCATTCACGATATTGAAGCCGCCAAAGAGTATGCCAAACGTCTGAAAGCACTGTCTGAGCAGCTTAGTGATCAACTGTACATCGTTATGCGGGTTTACTTTGAAAAGCCACGTACAACCGTTGGCTGGAAAGGGCTGATCAATGACCCGCATCTGGATGGTACTTTTGATATTGAGCATGGCCTGCATGTTGGACGTCAGTTACTGACGGAGCTGGCTGAGATGGAAATTCCTCTGGCAACCGAAGCACTTGATCCGATCAGCCCGCAGTACCTTGCTGATACATTCAGCTGGGCAGCTATCGGTGCGCGTACGACCGAATCTCAGACTCACCGTGAAATGGCCAGTGGCCTGTCTATGCCTATCGGCTTTAAAAACGGTACCGACGGCAGCCTGTCGACAGCAATCAATGCCATGCAGGCAGCTTCTGCAGGTCACCGCTTTATGGGGATCAGCCATGAAGGTAAAGTGGCGCTGCTGACGACAAAGGGTAACGAAAACGGCCATGTTATCCTGCGTGGCGGTAAGCAGACCAACTATGATTCAGTATCGGTTGCTGAATGTGAACAAGAGATGGCAAAATCGGGTCTGGACGCTGCACTGATGGTAGACTGTAGCCATGCAAACTCCCGCAAAGACTACTCTCGTCAGCCTCTTGTGGCAGAAGATGTGATTCATCAGATCCGTGAAGGTAATAAATCTATCATCGGTCTGATGATTGAAAGTCATCTGAATGAGGGCAACCAGCCATCTGATATTCCTCTGAATGAGATGAAGTATGGTGTGTCAATCACAGATGCTTGTATCAACTGGGATACCACTGAGACTCTGCTGCGTCATGCTCATAAAGAGCTGATTCCGTTTTTGCAGGATCGAATTAAGTAAGGAACCCTATGGCCGTTGAATTAAACGAATTACGTGATCAGATAGATGAAGTAGATAAGCAGATGGTGGCCTTGCTGGCTCGCCGTCTGGCTCTGGTGGAAAAAGTCGGAGAAGTAAAAAGTAAACACGGCCTGCCTATTTATGCCCCGGATCGCGAGGCGGCCATGCTCGCATCGCGCCGGGAAGAGGCGGAAAAGCAAGGTGTACCGGCTCAGCTGATAGAAGATATTCTTCGTCGCACCATGCGGGAATCTTATTCAAGTGAAAAAGATTCCGGCTTCAAATGTCTGAACCCTGAACTGCGTTCTGTTGTGATCGTTGGTGGTAAAGGGCAGTTAGGTGGTTTGTTTAAACGGATGTTTACCCTGTCAGGCTATCAGGTCAAAGTGCTCGGCAGCAAGGACTGGGACCGTGCGGATGAGATCCTCAAAGGTGCAGGCCTCGTGGTTGTCAGTGTGCCGATTCATCTGACGGAAGGTGTGATCAGAAAGCTGTCTGATTTGCCGGAAGACTGCATTCTGTGTGATCTGACGTCGATAAAGTCTAAGCCGCTACAGACGATGATGGAAACCCATGCCGGTCCGGTTGTTGGCCTGCACCCTATGTTTGGCCCGGATGTCCCTAGTCTGGCTAAACAGGTTATTGTGCATTGTGATGGTCGTGGCAGCGAGCACTATCAATGGCTGCTACAGCAGTTTGTTATCTGGGGAGCCAGTGTCTGTGCTATGGATGCCAAAGAGCATGACAAGGGGATGACGCTGATTCAGGCGCTGCGTCACTTTACCTCGTTTGCCTATGGCATGCATCTGAGCAAAGAGAACCCGGATCTGGATAAACTGTTGCAACTGAGTTCACCAATTTATCGCCTGGAACTGGCGATGATAGGGCGCTTGTTTGCTCAGGATCCGAATCTGTACGGCGATATTATCCTGTCTTCAGAGGAAAATATCGACATGATCAAGCGTTTCCATGCCCGGTTTGGTGAGGCTATTCAGATCCTGGAACAGCATAATAAAGCAGAGTTTGTGGAGAGCTTTAACAAAGTCAGTGAATGGTTTGGTGACTATTCCGCTCAGTTTATGCTGGAGAGCCAGAAGCTGCTGAAACAGGCAAATGATTCTATCCATCGAGGTTAGATCCCGGCCATTTACTCTCGTTCCCATGCTCCAGCGTGGGAATGCATATTTAATTTAGAGGTGCGATGCGTATACACGCCTCCTTGCTATTCTCGTTTCCTCGCACCTACATATCGCCCCAGTTTTTCTTATTTATTGACAAGTGCACAATCAACAATAAATACGTTGAATAAAAAGAGGCTAGTTTGCTCGAGCCAGTTATGATGACGTATGTTAGCTTTGAGTCAGGTATGCATTCCCACGCAGGAGCGAGGGAACGAGGGAATATTTTTTATATCCCAACCTTTTTCCCCTCCAAGTCTTTTACTCATTTCAAATTTCTCCCCCTTTTAGTAATATATCGCGATTATTAAAGATTTATGCCGAATTCGCGGGAGTAAACAAAGAATGGCGAGTATTGAAGCGGCACTGGCTGAAATTAAGCGCGGTGTAGAAGAGCTTATCCCTGAAGAAGAACTGATTGCAAAGCTGAAAGAGGGACGTCCTCTGCGTATTAAGCTGGGTGCGGATCCAACGGCTCCGGATATTCACCTGGGTCACACTGTTATTCTGAACAAGCTGCGTCAGTTTCAGGAACTGGGCCATGAGGTTACCTTCCTGATTGGTGACTTTACCGGTATGGTTGGTGATCCGACTGGTAAGAATACGACTCGTCCTCCTCTGACTCGCGAAGATGTACTGGCGAATGCGGAAACCTATAAACAGCAGGTTTTCAAAATCCTTGATCCGGAAAAGACCAAGATACAGTTTAACTCTGAATGGTTGTCGGAACTTGGTGCGGAAGGCATGCTGCGTCTGGCTGCGAACCAGACCGTTGCCCGAATGCTTGAACGTGACGACTTTAAGAAACGTTATGCTGGCGGTCAGCCAATCGCTATTCATGAATTTATGTATCCGTTGCTGCAGGGCTACGATTCTGTTGCAATGCATACTGACGTTGAACTGGGTGGTACGGATCAGAAGTTTAACCTGCTGATGGGCCGTGAGCTGCAAAAATCCAGTGGTCAGAAACAACAGTGTGTTCTGATGATGCCTCTTCTTGTTGGTCTGGACGGCGAGAAGAAAATGTCTAAATCAGCGAATAACTACATTGGTATCAGCGAAGCGCCGAGTGAAATGTTCGGTAAGATCATGTCTATTTCCGATGATCTGATGTGGAGCTACTACGAGTTGTTGTCTTTCCGTCCTCTGGAAGAAGTTGCCCAGTTTAAGGCGGATGTTCAGGCTGGAACAAACCCTCGTGATATTAAGATTCTGCTGGCAAAAGAAATCATCGCCCGTTTCCATTCCGAAGCGGATGCGGATGCAGCTGAACAGGAATTTATCAACCGCTTCCAGAAAGGCGCTATTCCTGATGTCATGCCCGAGTTTGAATTCGGTACCGGTATCGCTATCGGAAATCTGCTGAAAGATGCAGGTCTGGTGAACTCAACGTCTGATGCGATGCGTATGATTCGTCAGGGCGCAGCAAAGATCGACGGTGTTAAAATCGAAGATACCAAACTGATCCCTGAAGCGGGTACGGCAGTGTATCAGGTTGGTAAGCGTAAGTTTGCCCGAGTGACAGTGGCCTGATTATTTATAGCTGATAACATCGTTATAGAATGTCTGCTCAAATTGAAAAATCGGAGGGATGGTGCCAGAGGCATCATCCTTTTTTTCTGCGCCTTTTTTATCAGGGTAGTAATCAGTCACAAACTGTACAAACAAGGCCTTAGGCGTACCTGATGCATCCACACTATAACCGGCCATATTATAGCTGCCATATAAGGTACCGCTTTTGGCTGCAAGGTGTCCTTTGATAGGCGCTTTACGCATACTTCGACGGTATTTTAACGTACCGCTTTCTCCTGCTTTCGGTAGCATTGCCAATAAATGAAGTTGATTGTCATGTTTCCAGATATAGTCGAGCACGTGCATCATATCGGTTGCGGTAATCCGGTTGTTGCGTGAAAGACCGGAACCATCGGCTAATTGTGCATGGCTTAAATCAATGCCTGCTTTCGTTAACAGAATTTGTTTAATGGCTTCAGTGCCGGTGTTAAAGCTACCCGGTTGCAAATAGAAGTTAGCCCCCAAGGTTTTGGTCAGGTTATCGGCAATAAGGTTATCTGAGTGTTTTAACATCTCATCCAGTAGTGTTGGTAAAGCCTCTGAAGTGTGAGATGCGATAAGTTTTCCTTTACGTTGGTTGGTGAGCTCAATGTTGCCACTAAAACGAATGCCGTTTTTCCGTAGTAGGTTACGGATCACTGCAGCGGTATAGGCATGCGTTTCCTGAACGGCAAATTTAAGTGGCAGGGGATGCTCTCTTTTTACCAGACAGCCGGAAAGAAGGTACTCATTACTGTCAAAAGTAATCAGTTCCAGATCGCACTGTTTTGATTTTTGTCCCTGTTTTGTCACTGTTACCGCCTCGGTTTCAACCTTAATTGGCTGGTGTTCAGGGACGAAAACTCGGGTTGAGCCGTCATCTTGGGTATAGATGGAGGCCTGAACACAGTTTCTATCCAGCGTAATTGCACTGGCGGGCGCACTGTAACAGACGCCGAGAATATCCCATGGCCATCCTACCCCTCTTTCATAGCCGGTAAAGGCGCTGTTATTCAGCCAGATATCACCCTTGATTCGATTAATCCCTGCCGCTTTAATTTTTCGGACTAATGCATGTAAGTCGTCAGAAGTCAGGGTGGGGTCGCCGGAAAAATGCAGAATAAGGTCATCACCGGAAAGCTCTGCCCGGGTTGTAAAGCGGAAGCTATCGCCCAACTCCAATTTGGCGGCCAGAGCGGTCAGCAGTTTCAGGGTGCTGGCTGGCGGGAACATCTGTTCTGTGTTCAGTGAAAGTTTATTTTTACCATCTGGTGTGCGTATCGACACACTGGCGCGGCTGCCCTGAGGAAGATAGTCCAGCGCAGAATAATGGCCAGCACCCGTAGCGCAACTGGGAAGTGACACGGTGGCGATGCTGAAGGTGATAGCTAGTAAGATGATGCGCATAACGAACCCTATTATATACAGTTGCCCGGGAATTCATCACCAGCAGGCAGGCTGGTGGCAATGCGGCGCACCATAGATGATTTGTGCGAGCCAGCGAGGTGCCTTCCGGGATTAAACATAGTGTATACCCAACTCCTGGTGATAGGCGAGTTTCACCTGTGCTATTGAATAGTACGTAGTCAGTTGCCACTACCGCTTTATTATCTATGAATCCTGTTAAATATGAATGCAATATCATGGCGTGTGATGTGTGTCACGTTTTTATGGCAAAAAAAAGCAAATAAACGTAAAAAAACAATCTTAATGTAATCTTTTAATATTTTAGTTTTTAATAAAAAAATTTATATTTCAATATCTTGGTGTTTTATGTCTGATTGAAAAATATCAGTTCCGCGGATTTATTTCTTTTTACTAGGCCGCATTGTTGTCGCGCGGTTAAATCGTTGATGTGTGTACGTCAGCACGAACATCGCCTGAACGCGGTTTCGCGCTGATATCACTTATATAAGAAAGACTTAATACATAGGATTAGTAATAAGGATTAATCTGATGAACAAGAAATTTATCGCGCTGGCAGTGGCAGCACTAGTTTCAGGTGCAGCAAATGCTGCGACAGTTTACGAAAATGACACAACTACATTTGGCCTGTCAGGTGAAATGGATGCGTTTCTAAGTACTTATGATGTAGACAGTGACACTGCTGCAAATGATAAATCATATGACCCGGATATTGATCTGTGGGCTAAGGTTCAGGTCGATGCAGAACATCAACTGAATGAAGTCGTTAAAGTATTTGGTTCGTTTGAAGTAGAAAATGGCGTTGGTTTTGTTGCTGGTGATGGCGGCGATAAAAACGTGACTACGGATGATGAATATTTCGGTGCGATGTTTGGTGATAACTTTGGTATCGCTGTTGGTGAAATTGGTGATTTCGGTGACTCTCTGGACGCTATCACTATTGATAACACCAATGAAGGTAAAGGTTACATGGATGATTATGCAACCTCGTTTGAATCAGACGGTCATACTCTTGGTATGAAGTATGAGACAAATGGCCTGGTACTGATTGCTGATACCTACATGAATGAAGACGAAGATTTAGACCCGGCATACGGTGTGTCTGCTTCTTACACCGTGTCTGGCTTTAACGTTGGTGCTTCTTATCAGGATCACGGCAACCGTGATGGATTCGATAGCTCAAACACGGGTGATAATGACATTTATGGTGTAAAAGCTGGCTATGCAGCTGATAACTTTTCTATCGCAGCTCACTATGTAAATGAGCAAATTAATAGCGTAGACACTGACGTTATTGGTGTCGCTGCTGATTATACTATCGATGCTACACGCCTGTACGTATCGGGCTTTACAGCAGACCAAGATGGTGCTGATGAAGATCTGACGGCTTATACTCTGGGTGCGGACTACGCATTCTCTGATAACCTGAAAGGCTTTGTTGAATACACAGCTGAAGATAATGCAGGTTATGTCGACGGTGATGAAACCACTCTTGCTGTAGCAGGTGTGTACTTCACATTCTAAGATACTTTCTTAAGTATCCCTAAACGCCTGCACTCAATGCAGGCGTTTTCTCAGGAATTTTAAATCTGTCGTTGTCACGGGTAAGACTCCTTAAAGGATAAATATCTTGACGTAGGGCAGTATGATTCCACTCGACTATTTAAATCAAATAGTCAGCCTTTTCTTAAGCTTTCCAGGGTATAAAGTCAGTTTTGTGACAGTTAAACAGGTTTAGGGGTGACCTGAACCGGATCTTTGTTTACACTAGTCTAAATTCACTTATTTCCAATCTCCTACTCAGCCATTGTTGAGTGGGAGTTTTTTGTCCAAACAGAACTCTGAAATAAAGAGTATGTTGGCATGAGAGGTTTTAGTAATGGAAAAGATTCCAATGACTGTACGTGGCGAAAAGCAGCTACGTGAAGAGCTTGATGTACTGGTTAAACGTCGTCCACTGATCTCACAAGCGATTGCTGAAGCGCGTGAGCTTGGTGATCTTAAAGAAAACGCTGAGTACCATGCCGCTCGTGAAGAGCAGGGCATCTGTGAAGCACAGATCCGTGATATCGAATACAAGCTGTCGGTTGCTCAGGTAATTGATGTGGCGAAGATGGAAAACACCGGCAAAATTATTTTTGGTACCACCGTTACTCTGATTGACCTGGATACAGACGCAGAATCAACGTATCAGATTGTTGGTGACCATGAAGCGGATATCAAAGCCGGCCGAATTTCTGTAAGCTCTCCGATTGCCCGTGGCCTTATCGGTAAGATGGAAGGCGATGAGGTCGCTATCACTACACCTGGTGGTGAGAAAGACTACGAAGTCGATAAAGTTGAATACATCTGATCCGAAGTGTGAACAGACGGATATAAAAAAGGAGAAGGGTGACCTTCTCCTTTTCTTTTGCGGTTAATCCGAAATCTGTGCTTCCGATTATTTTCTTGGTAATTCGATTTTTCTGTCTTCAGACTGACGATAAAGAACCAACACTTTACCGATAGTCTGTACCTTTTCTGCTTCCGTTTCACGGACGATTGCATCAATAATCAGTTGCTTGGTTTCTCTGTCTTCAGAGGCAACTTTCACCTTGATTAACTCATGATGGTTAAGAGCAATCTCAATTTCCGCTAATACAGCCTCAGTCAATCCGTTTGCGCCCATCAGAACAACTGGTTTAAGGTTGTGTGCCAGGCCTTTGAGGTACTGCTTTTGTTTTGTGCTTAGGTTCATTATGCGGTCAATTTTCTTAAGTTGTGGGGTTGAAAAATGCTATTTTAACGCCATCTAATCACGAAGACTATACTTTACGTGATGAAGTGGCTTTCTAAATAGGAAGAGAATGAGTAAACAGAAACATTCAGCCAGCTCCGGGCGGTGGCTAAAAGAGCACTTTGATGATAAATACGTTAACGAAGCCAAGAAGAAAGGTTATCGTTCTCGTGCTATCTTCAAAATTGAGGAAATACAGGACAAAGATAAGCTACTGAAACCCGGTATGACGGTTGTTGACCTTGGCGCAGCGCCGGGTGGCTGGTCTCAGTACGCCGCGCAGATTGTGGGAGAGTCTGGTCAGGTAATTGCTTGTGACATTTTACCGATGGACTCAATTGCAGGGGTTAGCTTTCTGCAAGGAGACTTCCGCGAAGATGCCGTATTAGAAGCGTTACTTGAACGAATTCAACCAGATATGGTTGATGTGGTGATGTCTGATATGGCCCCTAATATGGCCGGTAATCTGGCGGTGGATCAGCCGAGAGCGATGTACCTGGTTGAACTGGCGTTAGATATGTGTCGACAGGTTCTGGCTCCTAATGGTAGTTTTGTGGTTAAAGTCTTCCAGGGCGAAGGCTTTGATCAATATATGAAAGACGTTCGAGACCTGTTTAAGGTTGTGAAAGTCAGGAAACCAGACTCCTCAAGAGCTCGATCAAGAGAGGTCTACATTGTAGCCAGTGGCTACAAAGGTTAATGCTTGCCGTGCCGGATACCTCATTTCGGACAGAATAAGTGAGCAAAGAAATTTTACACAGTGGCTACAGCTATGAAACTGTAGTACCCTACCTTTAATTACAATTAGTTATCGAGAGGCTGACACCTTGAGTGACATGGCAAAAAATTTAATTCTGTGGCTGGTAATCGCTGTCGTTCTGATGTCGGTATTCCAGAGCTTCGGGCCTGGAGAAAATAACGGCCGAACAGTTGATTACACAAGATTTGTTCAAGACGTTGGCCAGGGCCAGATAGAAGATGCGCGGTTTAATGACCGTGAGATAACCTTTACCCGTCGTGACGGTTCCCGTTATGTGACCTACATGCCGATCTACGATGAGAAGCTGCTTGACGATTTGCTGAACCAGAATGTACGCGTTCAGGGTACACCACCTGAAGAACAGAGCCTGCTGGGCACTATCTTCATCTCCTGGTTCCCGATGATCTTGCTGATTGGTGTCTGGATTTTCTTTATGCGCCAGATGCAGGGCGGGGGCGGCAAAGGCGCTATGTCCTTCGGTAAGAGTAAAGCTCGTATGATGAGCGAAGAGCAAATTAAGACGACTTTTGCGGACGTTGCCGGCTGTGATGAAGCAAAAGAAGATGTGAAAGAGCTGGTGGATTACCTGCGTGATCCGAGCCGCTTCCAGAAGCTGGGCGGTAAGATTCCGACCGGTGTGCTGATGGTCGGTCCTCCGGGTACAGGTAAGACATTGCTGGCAAAAGCGATTGCTGGTGAAGCTAAAGTGCCTTTCTTTACCATTTCCGGTTCCGACTTTGTCGAAATGTTTGTGGGTGTGGGTGCTTCCCGTGTCCGTGATATGTTTGAGCAGGCGAAGAAAGCGGCACCTTGTATCATCTTTATCGATGAAATCGATGCGGTAGGTCGCCAGCGTGGTGCTGGTGTTGGTGGTGGTCACGATGAACGTGAACAGACACTGAACCAGATGCTGGTAGAAATGGATGGCTTTGAAGGTAACGAAGGTATTATCGTTATCGCTGCAACCAACCGTCCGGATGTACTGGACCCAGCACTGTTGCGTCCTGGTCGTTTCGACCGTCAGGTTGTTGTTGGTCTGCCGGATGTGCGTGGTCGTGAACAAATCCTGAAAGTGCATATGCGTAAAGTGCCTCTGGCCGGAGATGTGGAGCCATCTCTGATTGCCCGTGGTACTCCAGGCTTCTCTGGTGCCGATCTGGCTAACCTGGTAAACGAAGCGGCACTTTTTGCTGCCCGTGGTAATAAACGCAACGTTTCCATGGTTGAGTTTGAGCTGGCGAAAGACAAAATCATGATGGGTGCGGAACGCCGCTCGATGGTGATGACGGATGACGTGAAGGCCTCGACGGCTTATCACGAAGCTGGCCACGCCATTGTTGGCCGACTGGTACCTGAGCATGATCCGGTTTATAAGGTATCTATCATTCCGCGCGGACGGGCACTAGGTGTGACTATGTACCTGCCGGAGCAAGATCGAATCAGCATGTCTCGCCAGCATCTGGAGTCTATGATTTCCAGCTTGTATGGTGGCCGTCTGGCGGAAGAGCTGATTTATGGCAGTGAAAAAGTATCTACCGGGGCATCTAATGATATCGAACGAGCGACAGATATTGCTCGTAAGATGGTGACTCAGTGGGGCTTCTCTGAAAAACTGGGCCCTCTGCTGTATGCTGAAGATGAAGGTGAAGTGTTCCTGGGTCGAAGTGTTACACAGACGAAGCATATGTCTGATGATACGGCCAAGCTTATCGATGATGAGGTTCGTCTGATCATTGACCGTAACTATGACCGCGCGAAGGAAATCCTTGAAGACAATATGGATATCATGCATGCGATGAAGGATGCACTGATGAAGTATGAAACCATCGATGCAGGTCAGATTGATGACCTTATGGAGCGCAAGGAAGAGATACGTGAACCACATGGCTGGGGCGATAATCATCAGCCACAGCCGAAAGAAGATGCTGAAAAAACAGAGAATGTTGAGAAACCAGCTCCTGCGGAAGCTAAAAAACCGGAGACTCAGGAATCCGACAAAACAGAAAAAGATCCAGAGTAATTGTCTGTTATCAGCTAAATAAAACTAACCCCCGGGTCTTGCCCCGGGGGTTTTCTCATTACATCTCTGTAGGGAAAAGAGGTGATTCAATCAAATGAAACTACAAGCCAATAATAAAGAACTCGTATTCGATCACGCTCATGTGATGGGGATACTCAATGTAACCCCCGACTCTTTCTCTGACGGGGGTAGCTATACCACAGTCGAACTGGCGGTTGCTCAGGCTAAAAAAATGATCGAAGTCGGAGTCAGTGTTATTGATATCGGTGGTGAATCAACCCGGCCTGGCGCAGCAGAAGTCACACTGGAAGAAGAATTACATCGGGTCATTCCGGCGATCAAAGCCATCCGAGAATTTTCTGATGTATGGATTTCTGTCGATACCAGTAAAGCGGAAGTGATTCGTCAGGCAGTAGAAGCCGGTGCCGATATTATCAATGATGTTCGCTCATTGACCGAACCTGGAGCTCTTGAAGCCGCGGCAGAAGCAAATGTCCCGGTTTGTCTGATGCATATGCAGGGCGAGCCTAAAACGATGCAGAACAATCCGAATTACCGGGATTTTTTGCCGGAAGTTGTTAAGTTTCTGCGTGACAGAATTGATCAGTGTGCTGCTGCGGGTATTTCGAAGAAGAATATTATCATTGATCCCGGTTTTGGATTCGGAAAGACTGTGGAACATAATTATCAGCTTCTGGCTCATATGGATTGGTTTCAGAGCTTAGGTTATCCGGTGCTGGCAGGGCTTTCCCGTAAATCAATGATTTTTAAGGTTCTTGAGAAAGAGCCAGCGGAGTGTGTCGCGGGGAGTGTGGCTTGTGCGACTATTGCCGCGATGAAAGGTGCGCAGATTATCCGGGTGCATGATTTCGCTGAGACGCTGGATGCCCTGTCCGTTGTAAGAATGCTGCAATTGAATAAATAAAAGATGCTTCGGCAAGGGTTACATTGCTTGCTGGCTCGGCTTATACCAATACAAATTAATAAAAAATTAGGAAATGATTATGTCGGAAAGACGTTATTTTGGTACTGATGGTGTCCGTGGAAAAGTAGGGCAGTTTCCAATTACCCCTGATTTCGTGCTTAAGCTTGGCTGGGCTGCTGGCCGGGTTCTGGCTCAGCAGGGAACCAAACAGGTTATTATCGGTAAAGATCCCCGAATTTCAGGGTATATGCTGGAATCCGCTCTGGAAGCCGGGCTTGCAGCCGCAGGGCTTAAAGCGACATTGACAGGGCCGATGCCGACCCCGGCGATTGCTTACCTGACTCAGACGTTTCGAGCCGAAGCCGGTATCGTGATTTCTGCATCCCACAACCCATTTTACGATAACGGTATTAAATTCTTCTCTTCGGAAGGGACTAAACTGCCGGATGAAGTCGAGTTGGCGATTGAAGCTGAGCTGGAAAAAGAACTGCAATGTGTGGATTCGGCTGAACTGGGTAAAGCGATGCGTCTTAATGATGCCGCCGGACGGTATATTGAATTCTGTAAAGGCACTTTCCCGAACAAGCTGCACCTGAGTGGTCTTAAAATTGTCGTAGATTGTGCGAATGGGGCGACTTATCACATTGCACCTGCCGTATTCAGTGAATTGGGCGCAGATGTTGTTGCTATGGGCGTTGAGCCAAACGGCATCAACATCAATGCGGAAGTTGGTGCTACCGATGTTCGTGCACTGCAAAAACGTGTTGTAGACGAACAGGCTGATCTTGGTCTGGCTTTTGACGGTGACGGCGACAGATTGATCATGGTAGACCACGAAGGGAACAAGGTAGACGGTGACCAGATTGCTTATATGATAGCGCGAGACGCATTACGTCGTGGTGAGCTTAAAGGTGGTGTCGTTGGTACCCTGATGAGTAACCTAGGTATGGAAAATGGCCTTAAAAATCTGGGGATTCCATTTGAGCGTGCTGCGGTTGGTGACCGTTATGTCATGGAAAAACTGCTGGAAAAAGGCTGGACTATTGGGGCTGAAAATTCTGGTCATATTATCTTGCTGGATAAAGTGACCACCGGAGATGCTATCGTTGCTGCTCTGCAGGTGCTTGCCTCAGTCGTTGGTTCTGGCTTATCCCTGAAAGAACTGTCTCAGGGGATGACTCTCTATCCACAGGTACTGGAGAATGTACGCTTTTCTGGTGATTCAAATCCTCTGGAAGCGGAAGAGGTGTTGTCTGCTGTTAAGGCAGTGGAAGCTAAGTTGGGCGATAAAGGCCGGGTACTGCTGCGTAAATCGGGAACGGAGCCATTGATTCGTGTTATGGTCGAAGGTGAAGACGCTGATTTAGTTAAAGTTTCTGCTTTAGAAATCGCTGAGGCGGTAAAAAGCAGCTGCTAGATAGAAAGATGCCTTCTCCTGTATTAAATCGATAAATGAGGGGGATGGTGTCTTATTTTGCCGTTTATTTGAGCATTTAAACGTCCAGCACCATTTTTTTGTAATTTTTACTTGTCAGCATTGAAGGCATTCGCTAGTATTTGCTCCGCCTCTGAAATGGGAGGTCGCTGGCTTTATCGTTGTATATCGAAGTGAATATCAACAGGTGGCGCTGGCTCGACACATTGAACATAGGTGGAAATATGACAACAGTTCTACTTGTGATTTACCTGTTGGCAGCTGCTGGTTTAATTGGCCTGGTGTTGATTCAGCAAGGTAAAGGCGCAGATATGGGAGCATCTTTTGGTGCTGGAGCTTCAAACACAGTGTTCGGTGCTTCAGGATCAGGTAACTTCCTGACAAAAATGACCGCATTATTTGCAACTGTATTTTTTATCGTTGCCCTGGTTTTTGGTAACATGGCGACGCATCAGACTGAGTCGCAGTGGGTTGACCCAAGTAAGGGTGATGTTGCTACTCAGCAAGTGACTGAGAGTGTAGACGAAGCTCCGGCTGTTGAAGAAAGCAGCAATGATGAGATTCCTCAGTAAAAGATATTAAATCTGTCTTTAAAGTGAATTTTCTAAGACAGAGAAAGATGCCGAGATGGTGAAATTGGTAGACACGCTAGCATGAGGTGCTAGTGCCGTAAGGTGTGAGGGTTCAAGTCCCTCTCTCGGCACCATTACTTGTACTCACTTGATAAAACCGTATTCACTTGTAAAAGCTGTATTCGGTTGTAAAAAATAATGTGGTCGGTATAATGCACCACAGTCGGACGCGGGGTGGAGCAGTTTGGTAGCTCGTCGGGCTCATAACCCGAAGGTCGTTGGTTCAAATCCGGCCCCCGCAACCAGTTTTTCAAGAAAGAGTTTTAGTGAGTCTGATTACAAGTATTCATAGTTAACTTGTTTATTAGTTATAAGTTGATTATGAGCTGAACTATTATTAGTAGTAACTAGTTATAGCTCAGTAGTATCAGGGTCCAGCAAGACAAAACCCCGACTTACGGGGTTTTTTGTTATCTGTACTTTAGAAAAGCAAGCTTAACTGTTTGTTTTTATTAAAGTATGGAGTGCTTGCTAGGTGTTTGAATTGGGCTTTAGGCCCTTTTTTTATTTCTGGAGTGGTTAAAATGACTGGTTTAGAAAGACAACTGACAGAATTGTTAGCATCTCCGGTTGAAGCGGCTGGTTATGAATTTGTTGGATTGGAGTTTATTCGTGCTGGTGAGCACTCTACGCTGCGTGTTTATATCGACAGCGAAAACGGTATTACTGTTGATGATTGTGCGGAAGTGAGCCATCAGGTAAGCGCGGTGCTTGACGTTGAAGATCCAATTTCGGTTGCTTATAACCTGGAAGTGTCTTCGCCAGGTCTTGAGCGACCACTGTTTAAATCTGAACATTATCAACAATTTATTGGTCACGAGGTCAGCGTTGTTCTGAAAATGGCTGTGGGTAACCGTCGTAAGTGGAAAGGAACTATCCAATCCGTTGACGGCGAAACGATCACTGTCACTGTAGACGGACAAGACGAAGAGTTTGCCCTGAGCAACATTTCCAAAGCTAACCTGATCCCTAAATTTTAGTTCTCCTAGTAGAGAAGAGCTTAAGAGGCTATATAAAATGAACAGAGAAATTTTAGCTGTTGTTGAAGCGGTTTCTAACGAGAAGGCTGTTCCTCGTGAGCGTATCTTTGAGGCGCTTGAAATTGCACTTGCGACTGCAACGAAAAAGAAACATGAGATGGAAATCGATGTTCGCGTGCAGATCGATCGCAAAACAGGTGATTTCGAGACTTTCCGTCGTTGGGAAGTTGTTGAAGAAGTAGAAAGTCCGACCAAAGAGATTTCTCTGGAAGCGGCTCAGTACGATGACGAAACGATGGAACTGGGTGGTTTCGTTGAAGATGAAATCGAATCAGTGACATTTGACCGCATCACGACTCAGACAGCTAAGCAAGTTATTGTACAAAAAGTACGTGAAGCTGAACGAGCACAAGTGGTTGAACAGTTTATCGATAACGAAGGTGAGCTGATTACTGGTGTCGTGAAGAAAGTAAATCGTGACACGATTGTACTGGATCTTGGTAACAACGCTGAAGGTGTTATTCTGCGTGATGATCAGCTTCCGCGGGAAAACTTCCGTCCGGGAGACCGTGTTCGTGGTCTGCTGTATGCGGTACGCCCTGAAGCGCGTGGTTTCCAGCTGTTTATCACCCGTTCTAAGCCAGAAATGCTGAGCGAACTGTTCCGTATTGAGGTTCCTGAAATCGGTGAAGACCTGATTGAACTGCGTGGTGCTGCTCGTGACCCGGGTTCGCGTGCGAAAATTGCAGTAAAAACCAACGATAAGCGTATCGACCCAGTGGGTGCTTGTGTGGGTATGCGCGGTGCTCGTGTTCAGGCTGTATCGGGCGAGCTTGGCGGTGAGCGTATTGATATCGTGCTGTGGGATGATAACCCGGCTCAGTTTGTTATTAACGCAATGGCTCCTGCGGACGTGGCGTCTATCATCGTTGATGAAGACACACACGCGATGGACATCGCCGTAGAAGCTGACAACCTGGCTCAGGCTATCGGTCGTAATGGTCAGAACGTTCGTCTTGCTTCTCAGCTGACAGGCTGGGAGCTGAATGTCATGACCGTTGAAGACCTGGAGAAAAAACACCAGGAAGAAAGTTCTGCGTCTATCGAGAACTTCATGAAGCATCTGGATATTGAGCAGGACTTTGCTGAGTTGTTGGTTGAAGAAGGCTTCTCAACACTTGAAGAAGTTGCTTATGTTCCTGTTAACGAATTGCTGGAAGTCGACGGCCTGAATGAAGAGATCGTTGAAGAGCTGCGTAGCCGTGCGAAAGAAGCGCTGACCACGCTGGCTCTGGCTCAGGAAGAGTCATTTGAAGGCCTGGAGCCAGCTGAAGATCTGCTGGCACTTGAAGGGCTGGAAAGAGAAATGGCATACAAGTTTGCTGCGAAAGGTGTAGTGACTTTAGAAGATTTGGCAGACCAGGGTATTGATGACTTAGAAGGTATTGATGGCCTAACAGAAGAGCGTGCGGGAGAGCTGATTATGGCTGCACGTAATATCTGTTGGTTTGGCGACGAAGAATAATTTCAGCAAGGAGGTAGCGGAATGACGCAACTTACAGTTAAAGCATTAAGTGAAGAAATTGGTACTCCGGTTGATCGCTTATTAGAACAACTTGCTGATGCAGGCATGAAAAAATCAAGTGATGACAGTGTTTCTCAAGACGAGAAACAGAAGCTTCTGACCCATCTCAAGAAAGAGCATGGTGACAATTCAGGAGAAGCATCACCAACACGTCTTACTCTGCAACGCAAAACTCGTAGCACATTAAGTGTTGCAGCGAGCGGCGGGAAAAGTAAGAATGTGCAGGTTGAAGTGCGCAAAAAACGTACATACGTAAAACGTAGCACGGTAGATGACGAAGCGAAACGTGAAGCTGAAGAAGCAGCGAAACGTGAGGCTGAAGAAGCAGTGAAACGCGAAGCTGAAGAAAAAGCTAAGCGTGAAGCTGAAGAGAAAGCTAAACGTGAGGCTGAAGAAGCAGCGAAACGTGAAGCTGAAGAAAAAGCAAAACGTGAAGCTGAAGATACAGCTAAGCGTGAGTCAAAAGAGAAGGCAAAACGCGAAAACAATGAGCGTTCTGCGGAAGATAAGACTATGCAAGAAGCAGCTAAGAAAGAGGCCGATGAGCTGAAACGTCGCCAGGAAGAAGCAGCCAAGCTGAAAGCAGAAGAAGCAGCGGCTAAATTGGCTGAAGAAGCTCGTAAGCTGGCAGAAGAGAATGAAGCTCGCTGGTCAGCGGAAGAGAAGAAAAAACCTGAAGAAGACGGTGACTATCACACGACGACCAATAAATATGCCCGTGAAGCGGAAGAAGAAGCTGATCGCCGTGCTGATACAGGTCGTCGTAAGAAGAAGAAAAAAGCGTCTTCTGATAAATCAGATAAAGAAGAAGCCGGCAACAATCGCCGTGGTGGTCGTAACCAGCGTGGTAAAGGCCGTAAAGGCAAACTGGCTAAGCCAACTTCTATGCAGCACGGTTTCGATAAAACAGCAACTGTTGCTAAACAAGATGTTGTGATTGGTGAAACAATCGTTGTCTCGGAACTTGCTAACAAAATGTCGGTGAAAGCAACCGAAGTTATCAAAGTGATGATGAAGATGGGCGCAATGGCGACCATTAACCAGGTTATTGATCAGGAAACGGCTCAGCTGGTAGCTGAAGAAATGGGCCACAAAGTGGTTCTGCGTAAAGAGAACGAGCTGGAAGAAGCGGTTCTGTCTGATCGTGACAGTGATTCTGAAGCAGTATCACGCGCTCCGGTTGTGACCATTATGGGCCACGTTGACCATGGTAAAACATCAACACTGGACTACATCCGTAAAGCGCACGTTGCTTCTGGCGAGGCCGGTGGTATTACCCAGCATATCGGTGCATACCATGTAGAAACTGACAACGGTATGATCACCTTCCTGGATACTCCGGGACACGCTGCATTTACTGCAATGCGTGCACGTGGTGCTCAGGCGACGGATATCGTGGTACTGGTTGTAGCCGCAGACGATGGCGTAATGCCACAGACTATCGAGGCGATTCAGCACGCGAAAGCGGCTGGTGTACCTCTGATTGTTGCGGTAAACAAGATCGATAAAGAAGACGCGAATCCGGATAACGTTAAGAATGAGCTGGCTCAGTACGATGTTATTCCTGAAGAGTGGGGTGGCGAGAACATGTTTGTTCACATCTCCGCAAAACAGGGTACAAACATTGATAGCCTTCTGGAAACAATCCTTCTTCAGGCTGAGGTTCTGGAATTGACTGCTGTTGCTGACGGTATGGCATCAGGTGTTGTTGTTGAATCTCGTCTGGATAAAGGTCGAGGTCCTGTCGCTACTGTATTGGTTCAGTCCGGTACACTTAACAAAGGCGATATCCTTCTTTGTGGTCAGGAATACGGTCGTGTTCGTGCGATGCGCGATGAAACTGGTAAAGAAATCACAGAAGCTGGTCCTTCTATTCCTGTTGAGATCATTGGTCTGTCCGGTGTTCCTGCATCTGGTGACGAAGCAACTGTGGTTCGTGATGAGCGTAAAGCTCGCGAAGTGGCAAACTATCGTCAGGGTAAATTCCGTGAAGTGAAACTGGCTCGTCAGCAGAAAGCAAAACTGGAGAACATGTTCTCTAACATGGCTGCTGGTGAAGTGGCTGAGCTGAACGTAGTACTGAAAGCTGACGTTCAGGGTTCTGTTGAAGCGATTACCGATTCACTTCTGAAACTGTCTACCGATGAAGTTAAAGTCAGCGTGGTTGGTTCTGGCGTTGGTGGTATCACTGAAACGGATGCGGTTCTGGCTGCGGCATCTAACGCTATCATTCTTGGCTTTAACGTACGTGCTGATGCTTCTGCACGTCGCACTATTGAAGCTGAGAACCTGGACCTGCGTTACTATTCAATCATCTATCAGCTGATTGATGAAGTAAAACAGGCTATGGGCGGTATGCTTGCTCCTGAGTTCAAGCAAGAAATCATTGGTCTGGCAGAAGTACGTGACGTGTTTAAGTCACCGAAACTGGGTGCAATCGCGGGTTGTATGGTGACTGAAGGTCTGATCAAACGTAATAATCCTATTCGTGTACTACGCGAAAACGTGGTTATCTACGAAGGTGAGCTTGAATCACTGCGTCGCTTTAAAGATGACGTTCAGGAAGTTAAGAATGGCTACGAGTGTGGTATCGGCGTTAAGAACTACAATGATGTTCGCGTGGGTGACCAGATCGAAGTCTTTGAAACGGTTGAAGTGAAACGTACACTGGACTAATCGTTCTCCCCTGCTGACTAAGGCAGGGGCACAATATTGACTAAGATTACTGTCAAGTAATTGGTCGTTAAATACGCCATGGGGGGCTGGTTTTGACCATCCCCCCATCTTTTCTAATAGAGAGAAAATAATGTCAAAAGAATTTAGCCGCACGCAACGTGTGTCTCAGCAGCTACAAAAAGAGTTGGCTGTTATCCTTCAGCGTGAAATACGTGACTCCCGAATCGGTATGGTGACCATTTCTGATGTCGAGGTTTCCCGCGACCTTGCTTACGCAAAAGTCTTTGTTACTTTCCTGTGTGTGGGTGAGCAGACGCCGGAATCCAGCCTGAATGCGCTGAAAGAGCATGAAGCGCACGTACGTATGATGCTTGGAAAACGTATCCGCCTGCGTCTGACTCCGGAAGTACGCTTTACTTACGACAACACATTAGTTGAAGGTATGCGTATGTCTAACCTGGTGAGCGAGGTTGTCAGTAATGATAAAAACCGCGCTCAGAAAGCGGGTCGTGATGTCGAAGGAGATGAAGAGTAATGGCTCGTCGTCGTAAAGGTCGTCCGGTAAATGGTATCATCCTTCTCGATAAACCTACCGGGCTCTCTTCTAATGATGCGTTGCAGAAAGTGAAACGCATCTATTTTGCAGAAAAAGCAGGTCATACCGGAGCTCTGGATCCTTTAGCGACAGGAATGCTGCCGATTTGTCTTGGTGAAGCTACCAAGTTCTCACAGTTTCTGCTCGATTCAGACAAACGTTATCGTGTTATTGCAAAGCTGGGTGAGCGTACCAACACGTCTGATTCCGATGGCGAAGTCGTCGAAGTTCGTGATGTGAAAGTAGACCGTGGACAACTGGAGCGCTGTATCGCTAAGTTCCGTGGTGAGACAGACCAGATCCCATCCATGTTTTCTGCGCTTAAGTATCAGGGTAAGCCACTGTACGAATATGCGCGCGAAGGCATTGAAGTCCCGCGTGAATCCCGGAAAATAACCGTATACAGCATTGAGCTTATCCGCTTTGAAGGTGGTGACGTTGAGATGGAAGTGCACTGCTCAAAAGGCACCTACATCCGGACTATCGTGGATGACCTTGGAGAAATGCTGGGTTGCGGAGCTCATGTGACCTATCTGCGCCGTACCGGAGTGTCTAATTACCCATATGATAAGATGGTAACTTTGGAGCAGCTGGAAGCCTTGTTGGAACAAGCTCGCGAACAGGATATCCAGCCTAAAGAACTGCTGGATCCGCTACTGCTGCCTATGGACAGTGCGGTTCAGGACCTGCCGGAAGTGAATCTGATCCCTGAACTGACGGATATGGTTCAGCATGGCCAGCCTGTACAGGTATTCGGCGCTCCTCTTGAGGGTACTGTGCGCATGACCAGTGGCGAAGAGAAACTCTTTATCGGTGTCGGTGAAATCGATGATGATGGACGGATTGCCCCGAAGCGGTTGGTCGTTTTTAGGGACTAGAGACTATACGCTGCGCTAACTAGAGACTACAGAGCGCTTAACTCTTGTTCCCATGCTGCTGCGTGGGAACACATACCTGACTTAGATCTGCATTCCCACGCTGGAGCATGGGAACGAGGGAAACGCAGCGAAGCGATCTCGTTTCTAGTGTTCCTATTATCTGTAAAGATAACTGTTGCTCTAACCTAAGCATTTACGTATAATTCGCGCTTCTCGTGTCGGCTGAATCAGAGATTGGCTGGCACAGTGTTTAACTTTATGTATTAGGAAAAGATTATGTCTCTGAATGCAGAAACTAAAGCAGCTATCGTTGCAGAATATGCACGTGGCGAAGGCGACACAGGTTCACCAGAAGTACAAGTAGCTCTACTGACTGCTTCTATCAACCACCTTCAGGGTCACTTTGCTGACCACAAACAAGACCACCACAGCCGTCGCGGTCTTCTACGTATGGTTTCACGCCGTCGTAAGCTTCTTGACTACCTGAAAGGTAAAGATCTTGGTCGTTACCAAGACCTAATCAAACGTCTGGGCCTACGTCGCTAAGATCAGTTTGTTCGAAAAAGGGGCTTTATGCCCCTTTTTTGTTATCTGAACCCGGTACTTGTTAGCAAAACAGGTACTAACTGGTTTATACTACCCATCGATTGCATTTACCTGCAGTCTTTTTTGTATGTCCTTAAGTTTTACAGTCACCGCAGTCGACCATAAAGGTCGCGGCTAATGAAAGGCACCTTTGAAAGACTCTTTTCATTAGTCGCGATTGGTAAAGCTAAGAACGTACATTCTTGTTAATCAAAAATAAAACTAAGGATATTACGTGAATCCAATCACTAAAACCTTTCAGTACGGTAACCACACCGTTACTATAGAAACCGGTGTTATGGCTCGTCAGGCAACCGCTGCTGTAATGGCGACTATGGATGACACATCCGTATTTGTTTCTGTTGTTGGTAAAAAAGAAGCCGTTGAAGGTCAGGATTTTTTCCCTCTGACGGTAAACTATCAGGAGCGTACCTACGCAGCTGGTAAAATCCCTGGCGGTTTCTTTAAGCGTGAAGGTCGTCCTTCTGAAGGCGAAACACTGACAGCTCGTCTTATCGACCGTCCAATCCGTCCTCTTTTCCCGGACGCATTTAAAAACGAAGTTCAGGTTATCGCGACAGTAGTATCTGTTAACCCAGATGTTCAGCCTGATATCGTGACTATGATCGGTACTTCTGCTGCTCTGGCTATTTCTGGTATTCCTTTCAACGGTCCTATCGGTGCGGCTCGTGTTGGTCACATCAATGGTGAGCTGGTACTGAACCCAAGCCAGACTGAACTTCAATCTTCTCGTCTTGATCTGGTTGTTGCCGGTACTGAAAGTGCGGTACTGATGGTTGAATCTGAAGCAGACAACCTGACTGAAGAAGAAATGCTGGCGGCGGTTGTGTTTGGTCACGACCAGCAGCAGACAGTTATCAGCGCCATCAACGAATTTGCAGCTGAAGTTGCGACTCCGGCATGGGACTGGGAAGCACCAGTTGAAAACTCTGCACTGAAAGCTCTGGTTGCTGAGCAGGCAGAAGCTCGCTTGACTGAAGCGTATCAGATCACTGAGAAAATGGCGCGTTACGATGCAGTCGGCACAATCAAAAACGAAGTAGTCGAAGCGATTCTTGCACAAGACGAAGAGCAGGACGAAGCGGAAATCCGTAAGGTTCTGGGTTCTCTTGAGAAGAACGTTGTTCGTGGTCGTATCATTGCGGGTAACCCTCGTATTGATGGTCGTGAAAAAGACATGGTTCGTGCTCTTGACGTACGTACTGGCGTATTGCCACGTACTCACGGTAGCGCACTGTTCACCCGTGGTGAAACTCAGGCTATGGTTACAGCGACTCTTGGTACACAACGTGACGCTCAGATCATCGATGAACTGACTGGTGAGCGTAAAGACCACTTCCTGCTGCACTACAACTTCCCTCCTTACTGTGTAGGTGAGACTGGCTTTGTTGGTTCTCCTAAGCGTCGTGAAATCGGCCACGGTAAACTGGCTAAGCGTGGTATTGCGGCAGTTATGCCTTCTGTTGAAGAGTTCCCGTACACGGTTCGTGTGGTATCTGAAATCACAGAATCTAACGGTTCATCTTCAATGGCTTCTGTATGTGGTACCTCTCTGGCTCTGATGGATGCCGGTGTACCAATCAAATCCTCTGTTGCGGGTATCGCAATGGGTCTGGTTAAAGAAGGCGATGACTTTGTTGTTCTTTCTGACATCCTTGGTGATGAAGACCACCTGGGTGATATGGACTTTAAAGTAGCGGGTACTGGTACTGGTGTTACTGCACTGCAGATGGATATCAAAATTGAAGGTATCACTAAAGAGATCATGCAGATTGCTCTGAACCAGGCAAAAGGTGCGCGTATGCATATCCTTTCTGTGATGGATGAAGCCATCTCTGGTGCTCGTGAAGAAATCTCTGAGTTTGCTCCACGTATCCACACAATGAAGATCAGCGCAGATAAGATCAAAGACGTTATCGGTAAAGGTGGTGCGGTTATCCGTCAGCTAACTGAGGAAACGGGTACCACTATCGAAATTGAAGACGATGGTACTATCAAGATTGCAGCGACTGACGGTGATCAGGCAAAAGATGCTATCAGCCGTATCGAACAAATCACAGCAGAAGTTGAAGTGGGTAAAATCTACACAGGTAAAGTAACCCGTATCGTTGATTTCGGTGCATTTGTTGCGGTACTTGGTGGTAAAGAAGGCCTGGTTCACATCTCGCAAATTGCTGATAAGCGTATCGAGAAAGTATCTGACTACCTGGAAATGGGTCAAGAAGTTCAGGTTAAGGTTCTGGAAATCGATCGTCAGAACCGTATCCGCCTGAGCATGAAAGAAGCGGTTGAAAAACCAGCGGAAGCAGAAGGTGAGACTCCAGCACCAGAAGCGGAATAAGTTATTGCTTAATCGGGCTGTTTTCTGGCCTGTCAGGTAATAAGCATGTTATAAAGGGAAGCTACGGCTTCCCTTTTTTATTAGAGATATTATTTGTGAATTGGTTTCGATTAGTAGGTTTAGGCGTACTGCTTATCCTTTCCGGATGTGCCGCGACAACTCAGGAACAGCAGAGCGGTTGGGTATATCCTCCTATGGCTGTGCCTCTTCAGCCCAGCATCCAGCATGAGGTTCAGATAGCCCGCTTGAATCAGCTGCTACTCAGAGATGATCTTCCAGATGATATCAGGGCCAAAATGTATTATGAGCGCGGAAGTTACTATGACAGCGTAGGTTTAAGGGATCTGGCCCGGCTGGATTTTAATCAGTCACTTAACCTGAACCCCGTTCAGCCCGATATTTTTAATCTGCTGGGAGTCTATTTTACGCAGGTTGGAGAGTTTGATGCTGCCTATGAGGCTTTTGATTCTACACTGGAATTAGAACCGGGTAACCAGTATGCGGAGCGTAATCGTGCTATTGCCCTTTATTATGGGGGCAGAGCCGATCTGGCTGTGGAAGAGATGACTAAACATTATCTGGATGACCCGGAGGATCCTTTCCGGGCTCTGTGGCTATATATCATAGAAAGTGAACAGGATCCTGAAGGAGCCCGAGAGCATTTGCTGGAGAGGTATCAGCAGAGAACCGAGCAGTGGGGTTGGGTACTTGTCGCTATTATGCTGAATGATGTATCGGAAGAAGTGGCATTTAAAGCCGTGTTGGATGGTACCAGAGATAACTC
Source organism: Vibrio albus (assembly GCF_003144035.1). Taxonomy (GTDB): domain Bacteria; phylum Pseudomonadota; class Gammaproteobacteria; order Enterobacterales; family Vibrionaceae; genus Vibrio; species Vibrio albus. The sequence continues at coordinate 680,028 of NZ_QFWT01000001.1, read as the reverse complement.
TGTGTTGGCTCAGCGTTTGACGGAAACGTACTTTTATCTGGCGAAGCGTTACCAGTTTGCTGGTGATTACGCGAATGCTATTGCTCTGTATAAACTGGCATTGTCGTTTAATGTTTATGACTATGTTGAACACAGATACTCATTTCTGGAGCTGGGAAGAATATTTACTGAAGTTAAGGCTCGTCGGAGTACTCAGGAGCAGGAGTAATCGCCATCTTTTTTGAACGTTATTAAATAAAAATACCAGGCTACGATTGCCTGGTATTTTTATTAATACATCAGTTTATATGAATTATCTCTTATTAATAATATGAATCAGGTGTTTTATATTGATATAAATCGGTTAGACGCCTTCTGTACTCACCTGATTCAGTCCCGGTAGCTGATGCCAGTAACCGTTACATTGATAACTCTCAAGCTGAACCGGATGCTCACCATGCTCATTTTCCCTGAATTGATCCAGAACGGTAAAGCTCTCTGTTCCTAACGGGCTAACGCGAACGACATCTACAATCCCTTTCATCGTATCGAGATCATTGATCAGGTTATAACAGTATCCGGACTGAGTCTGGATGCCATTCAGGTTGAAGACGGATTGTCCCTCCTGGCTGGCTACCTGGAGCCCTGTTGGGTAGCGGATACAGCATGTTTTACACTCATCTTTAGCTCGGTTTTCTGCTCGTGCGGTAAAGCAGCGGGCGGAGTAGGCCAGAGGAAGATAGCCATGGCTGAAGACCTCTGTCTCAAACTGACCCCGAATACCCAGTTCTTCACACTGAATAAGGACGTTGTTCAGCCAGTCTCTGGAGAGCTCTACCGGCATACACCATCGAATCATTCCCTGCTTTAAAAACAGTTTTAAGGTGTGGGCGTTATAGGCATTGATGGCAGGGCCTGCGACAAAAGGCAGCTTCTTTTCAGAAGCGAGCTGGATTGCTGACACATCATTGGCTTCAATGGCAAATTCACCGTTATCGATGTATTTTTTCATGACACTGATTTCGCTGGGTGCTTCCAGAAGTGCCATGGTGGAAAGGACAACCTGCTTGCCGCTTGACGCAAGCTCTCTGCCCAGATCAATCCAGTCTCCGGGTTTCATTTCCCGGCGCTTGGAGCAGACTGACTCGCCAAGGTAGATAATCTCGGCGTTAGCGTCTTTGGCTTGCTGATAGAAGGTTTCTACATCATTTTTTGGCCAGAAATAGAGCAGCGGGCCAAGGGCATATTTTATTTCATTACTCATAAGGGGTCTGTTACTGCCATTTTCTGTGGTAAGCACCCAGAGTGGTCTGAGTACCCTCGGAGACATTAGCCAGGGCTTGATTCCACATGTCATCAACGTGGTAGGTTTCCGGGCTGGCTTTATAGCGGTCAATAGCAGCACGCCAGGTACGTGTTACCTGCTCGACATAAGCCGGGCTTCTTTGCCTTCCCTCTATTTTTACTGATGCCACATTTGCCGCAAACAGCTCAGGCAACAGAGAGAGAGTGTTTAAACTGGTCGGTTCTTCCAGTGCATGGTAACACTTATCTTCACCATTAATTTGGGCATTAAACCGGCCTTTACATAACGTTGGATACCCAGCATTTTCACCCATACCATAGCGGTCGATAAGGATATTATTCAGGCGTGACTCCAGGCCTTGTTCGGTTTCCTGCCAGCGAACATACTTCGCCGGAGAACAGGCACCAACGGTATTGGGCGACTCTCCAGTCATATACGAAGATAGGTAGCAACGCCCTTCCGACATAATACAGAGGCTGCCGAAAGCAAACACTTCCAGCTCGACCCCTTGTGGGATATTGCGGGAAAGCTGTTTTACCTGGTGTACCGATAAGACTCTGGGTAAGACAACCCGCTTAATATTAAAGTGGTTCCGGTAATAGTCGATGGCTGCAGTATTCGTGGCAGAAGCCTGAACAGAGAGATGCAGTTCCATATCGGGATATTTTTCTGCAGCGTAGTGGAGCAGGGCGATATCCGCAATGATAAGCGCATCAACACCTAACGCTGCCGCATTATCGACAGCTTTAGTCCAGCGTTCAAACCCATCAGGATGGGCGAAAGTGTTTAGTGCAACGTGCAGTTTTCGGTTGTGGGTGTGGATATAGTCGACAGCTCGTTCAAGCTTTTTACCTGAGAAATTCAGACCGGCAAAATGGCGTGCATTGGTGTCATCCTTAAAACCAATATAGACAGCGTCAGCACCACATTCGACAGCGGTTTTTAAGGCAGGCAGGTTACCTGCCGGGCATAGCAGTTCCATGAACTAAACCTGAGTTTGTATTTTTTATGGGTAAGTGCTTAATCTTACCAGATTCTCCCCATTATTTTAGGGGAGAATTTGCTTAGCTAGTTTTTATGGCGACGGTTTTGTACCAGTAGTTCTTCTACTTCCTGTTTAGGCTGAGGCCGGTAAAAGTGGAAGCCCTGAATGGAATTACAATTCAGATTAGAAAGAAGAGTGGCCTGTTGACGGGTTTCGACCCCCTCAGCCACTACGGTCAGATCCAAGGATTTGCCAAGATTGATGATATTTTCAATGACCGTCACCTGTTTTGGCAGGGTATCGATATCCTGAATAAACGCCCGGTCAATTTTCAGCTCATCCAGAGGGAAGCGGGCTAAGTAGGAGAGGGAAGAGTACCCGGTACCAAAATCATCAATAGACAGAGCAAAACCTAATTTCTTAATACCCTGAAGCATTTGTAAGGTATGTTCACTGTCACTCATCACGGCACTTTCGGTCAGTTCGAAGGTAATACAACTGGGGTCAAGCTCGGTGGTTCGCAGCAGTTTCTCCATATAGTCGATCAGCATTGGATTCCCAAATTGCTGAGGGGAGAGGTTGATGGCTACTCGGCCAGGTAATATCCCCTGTTGTTTCCAGCGTTTTACCGTAGAAAATACTTCGCGCATCACCACTCGACCCAGATGTTCGATAAGTCCGGCTTTTTCAGCCACAGGAATAAACGCCGCCGGGCTGATATAACCCTCGATAGGGTGTTTCCATCGAACCAGCGCTTCCGCGCCATTGATGCTGAAATCTCTGGCATTGACCTTCGGCTGATACCAGACTTCCAGACCATTTTGCTGCAGTGCTTTCTGTAGCTCAATTTCCAGCCACAGACGCATGCGCGCTTCTTTATTCATCTGGTCATGGTATTTAATCAGGCGATTACGACCACGTTCTTTGGCTTCGTACATGGCGGTATCGGCATTTTGCAACAGCAGACGGGCATCGTTCCCGTCTCCCGGGTAGGCCACACTGCCAATTGAGCAGGCTAACCGCTTGCTGAAATGGTGCAGATCAAAGGGCTGATTAATGACCGAGATGATACGATCTGCCAGTGAGTCGACGGTACGCTGATGTTCTGGTTCTGGAAGAATAATACCGAACTCATCACCACCAAGATGGCCTAATATGGCATGAGCAGGCAGAAGTCTCTGCAGACGTGCCGACACATCTTTTATTACCTTATCACCAATGTGGTGTCCCAGTGAATCATTGATATTTTTAAAGTTATCAATGTCCAGATAGAGCATAATGAGTGGTGTTTCATTGCGGATGAAGTGCTCTAACCGGCGGGTAAAGCCGTAACGGTTATACAGTTTGGTCAGCGAGTCATAATGTGAGTCATGGCGAGGACTATCCGGGTCACTGCTGTATTGTTCTGCATCCTGAACGATGACTATCTGAGACTCAGCCCCGTAAATAGTTGCCGTATCCGCAGAGAGCCGGACCTTACGCTCAACGCCGCATCGGGCTCCGGTAAGACAGCTTAAAGGTGCCTCTCCCAACAAAGTTGACAGGCGGGTTTTAAACACGGTTTTGGTTTTTTCGTCAATAAACAGGCGGCTGAGCTCTTCCCCCAGTAGTTCTTCACCACTGTTAAAGCCTAGTAGACGTAAGGCGACTGGATTTGCCGAAATAATGGAGTCATTTTCAACCAGCAGTAAACCATCCGGCAGCAGTTCAGATAAGGTAGAAAACTTACCTTCAGATTCTTCCAGAGAACGGGCTAATACCTGTTTTTCTGAGGTATCCATGGCATGGAAAGCAATGAACTCGATACGCTCGCTACCGGAAGCAATAGGACTAACGCTAAAATGCAGGCTGGTATCATGCTCATACTCGTTTAGCGTGATCTCTGCTTCCAGGCTTTCCCCGTTGAAGGCTCTCTCATAGTAAGGCTTTAGACTATTGTAGAAGGTTTCTCCTAGCACCAAGGCATCATTCATGCCTTCCAGTTCGCCTTTGGAGAGACCGGCAATATCGCAATAGCGTCCATTCACGCTACAGTAGTTATGTTTGGTGTCTAGTATGGCGAAGAAAAACGGACTGTCGTCAGTCAGCTCTGAAAACCATTGTTGTAACTGTTTGCTTGGCATCAATAATCTACCGAATTTCTGCGGAGTATACGCACTGCTTCAGCATACCTCTTTACTTATGATGTTACTATAACGTTGATGCTTATCCTGATAAAGCTTCGGCTCGAGTTATTTCTATAGTTATGCCTGAATTAACATGCTTTTTTGATGCATAGCAGGAATTCTGTGGCGATATCCATTATCATGAAAAAATGATGAAATAACATAACGGATAATCAGTGTGTTAAACAAGATTCGCTCCCATCTGGTTCAGAATGCACCTCTGATTTTGAGACCTTCAGCCCAAGTTTTACCAAAATCAGTACAAACAAAGCTCTTACTGGAGGGGCTTAAACGAGTATTTCATGAGGCTCTGGATGACGGAGACTTTGAATTTCTTGAGAATAAGTGGCTAAAAGTATCGATTCGAGATTTGGATCTTTGTTGGTATATCAGTTATCAGAGTGGTGCCCTGATCACTTCCAATCACGTTGATCTCGAAGATGTCAGTTTTTCCGGAAACCTGAATGATCTGGTGCTTATTGCCGGACGCAAAGAGGATCCCGATACGTTATTTTTCCAGCGTCGCCTGAGTATTGAAGGGGACACGGAGCTTGGCCTGGAAGTGAAAAATCTGATGGACAGTATTGATCTGGATGAGTTGCCTAAGGCAATGCGCTTGCTTCTGGATTATCTGGCGGACTTTGTTTACAAAGGTATGGATACGGTTGAATCGTTCTCTGACAAAGAGAAAGGGGTGATGAATGCTTATCAGAACTGAGGCTCCGGCTGATATTCTGCCCGTGGATCGTTTATTAAAATCGACCTTTCCTACTGATGCGGAAGCCAATCTGGTTATGCGGCTAAGAGAAAACGGTCGGTTAACTCTGTCGCTGGTGGCATGCAGTGATGAAGGTGAAGTCATCGGTTATGTACTGTTTTCCCCGGTATTGATTGACGGAGAAGATATTGGCTGGCAGGGATTGGCTCCCGTCGCCGTGAAAGAGGAATGCCGTAATCAGGGAGTCGCCGCTGAATTGATCCGGGAAGGTTTTGAGTCATTGCGTGATTTTGGTTATCCGGCGTGCGTTGTGCTGGGTAATCCTGCTTATTATAGCCGTTTCGGTTTTGAGGATGCCGCTCAATACAAGATGCATTGTCGCTGGGATGTGCCAGCGGGTGCTTTTCAGGTTATCGAATTGGAAAAAGAAGTCTTTACCGGCAAGCAAGGATTAGTAGAATACTGTCCGGAGTTTTCCGCGTGATGCGGCGAAGTAAAGACAGAAGTAAATCGTTGTAAAAAATTTATGCCAAGAGAACGTGAATATTTAACAGAGATGCAGATAGACTGCTGGGAGCTTCTGCATCCGGAGCGTTTATCCGGGTATACTCAGGCTGAACCGGTAAAAACATTAGTCCTTCCGGGGGGGTGTGAGCTACTGCTGGTGAGTCCGGAACTTCCTGAAAATGAAGAAGCGGAATATTTAGTAAAGATTCTGGCCAGTATCCACTTGTCTGTGGAACAGGTGAAGCATGTTTATCCTCAGCAGCTTGATTCGGTTGATTTTACCGCCAAAACACCAAAATGGATTTGGTTTGCGGGCTGTGCCTCTATGATTGAGTCACCCTCCATTGAGCACAGTCAGCTTCAACAATTGCTCTCTCCCCCATTAACTGACATTCGCGGCAATAACCAGCATCGCCGCGCTTTATGGCAGCAAATTTGTTCCTATGCTTAATATTAACCCGTTACAAACCGAACACTTAGCCGATGTATGGCAGATTGAGCAGGCCGCTCATAGTCATCCCTGGGCTAAATCTATGATCGACAACCTCTCAAGCCGTGGCGCAATGCATTACGGTTTGTTCCGTGAAGGGCAGTTGCTTGGTTATTTTTATGCGCAGAATATTGTTGGTGAAGTCACGATCCTGAATATTGCTATTGGGCCTCAGTGGCAGGGACAGGGGTTCGGCCGTCAGTTACTGGAGCATTTAATTCAACTGACTGGGGATAATCAGGCAGACAGTATCTGGCTGGAAGTAAGGGAAAGTAATCGACGGGCTTTTAACCTTTATGAAGATTTAGGGTTTAATGAGGTGGATCGGCGTCGCGACTACTACCCGGCTAAAAACGGAAAAGAAGACGCCATTATTATGAGCTACTTGTTTTTCTGATCTTGCAAATTATAATCAGGTTATCATTCTATTATCATCGGTGAGTATTTTTCCTTGATACTTACCAGAGACGATGAGTTATAACATTTAACAGGCAGGAAAATGGAAACAAAAAGTGCACGTCTTACTGTATTGATTGATCCGAATAAGAAGCAGGCATTTGAACAGTTGTGCGCCTCTCAGGATATTACGCCATCACAGGTGGTTCGCCAGCTAATCCGGGATTATCTGGATAAACATGGTGTAGAGTACGGACAGGGTACACCAGTAAAAAACCCTCAGGTTAAGAGCTAAGAAGTAAGAAGGAAAGAATACAGAGCGCTTCGCTTCGAGAATACAGAGGCAGAAACCATTTGAATTTCTGTATTCTTCAGGACGTTTACGTCCACTCTGTAAGGGAGCTTGCGACCGTCCTGTATTCTTTCTTTGATTCTCAGCACGCATTCACCGCCGAGGCGACATTGGTAAAGTGGTTTTCAATGCCCACCATATCGATAATACCAGCCTTATACAGCTTCTTCGTTACCCGGCCATTCGCACTGGCTACCAGCACTCTAACCTGATGATTTTGCATCTCACCGATCACTTCCTCTAATGTCTGCAAGCCAGTTACATCAATAAAAGGAACAGATTTCAGATCCAGGATCAGCGTATTGGGATAATCATGAGTGCCGGCCAGTACCCGTTCAAAATTTTCTACGGCGGCAAAGAAGAAAGGTCCTTCAACGCTATAGATAAGCACATCCGAAGGAACCTCCCCAACACCTTGATTTCTCAAGTCCTGATGTAAATCTTCCCGGGATGATTTTCGGATCTCCACGCTGCTGGCCATTCTCCGAAGGAAGTGCAGGGTCGCAAGAATGACACCGATATTAACGGCCACCACCAGATCGGCAAAGACGGTCAGGAAGAAAGTGATCAGCAGAATCACAACGTCGGCCCTCGGGGCCCGTTGTACTATTTTAATAAAGTGTCTGGCTTCACTCATATTCCAGGCAACCACAAACAAAATAGCCGATAACGTCGCCAGAGGGATATGAACCGCAAGGGGGGCAAGTACCAGCAGAATCAAAATCAGAGTTAAAGAGTGAATAATCCCGGAGATAGGGCTGGTGCCGCCATTTCGGATATTGGTTGCCGTTCGGGCAATCGCACCGGTTGCGGCAAAGCCACCAAACAGAGGGGCGACGATGTTCGCCAGGCCTTGTCCAATCAATTCCTGATTGGAGTTATGCTTGGTTCCGGACATGCCGTCTGCCACGACGGCAGAGAGCAGAGATTCGATGGAGCCCAGCATCGCAATGGTAAAAGCCGGACCGATCAGTGTGATGATTTGATTCCAGTGGAATTCAGGAACACGGAATTCGGGCAGTCCTTGTGGAATGCCGCCAAACGCAGTACCAATGGTCTTTATACTCTCGAAGTGGAACAGATACTGGATAAAGGTTACCAGAACCAGAGCCACTAAAGGGCCGGGTATTTTCTTCAGGCCGGGAATCCGGTTACTGTATATAACGAGTGCCAGAGAGATGGCGGCCAGAATGGTCGTCGTCATATCCAGTTGCGGGAAAACCTGAAGCAGGTGGAAGAGCTTCTGGTGGAAGTGTTCACCGTTCACCGCGGGCAGTCCGAAAAAGTCCTTCCATTGCCCGACCCAGATGGTGACACCGATACCGGAAGTAAAGCCGATAATGACCGGATCGGGAATAAACTTGATAACCGCTCCCATCTTGGCCAGGCCAAGAAACAGCAGAATAAAACCAGCCATCAGAGTGGCGATTTGCAGGCCGACGAAACCATACTGAGCCGTAATACCGGACAGAACCACAATAAAGGCACCTGTCGGGCCCGCTATCTGTACCCGGCTGCCACCAAACAGAGAAACAAAGATGGCAGCGATAATCGAGGTGTAGATCCCTTGCTCCGGCTTTGCGCCCGATGCAATAGCAAAGGCCATGGCCAGTGGCAGTGCGACAACGCCGACAATAACACCTGAAACTAAGTTGCGTACCCAGTGCCGGGGACGCAACAACCCTGCCTGAGAGGCTTCGATTATCGCTAACATGATGATCTCGGAAGTAATATGAAATGATAATGGTATTATAATCCTGTGTTAATTGATGATCTAGGGGTAAATTGGATTGATCTTTAGGGTTATTCCCGGTTATCAGACTGCCCATAGAAATTTGAGCAAAAATTGATATAATCTCGCCTCTCAAAATTTCTCCTTGCCGCAGCATGTGTGCGTGCGGCTTTGTACAAAGTAGAAGATTTACGTTCATGTCAAATGCTCCTTTTTTAAGCGAAGTCTCCAAGCGCAGAACTTTCGCTATCATCTCTCACCCGGATGCGGGTAAGACCACTATTACTGAAAAAGTCCTTTTGTTCGGACGTGCGATTCAGACAGCCGGTACCGTAAAAGGCCGAGGCTCGGCTCAGCACGCCAAATCAGACTGGATGGAGATGGAAAAAGAGCGGGGGATTTCGGTAACGACGTCCGTTATGCAGTTCCCATACAATGACTGCCTGGTTAACCTGCTGGATACTCCGGGACACGAAGATTTCTCGGAAGATACTTACCGTACGCTGACGGCGGTGGACTCATGTTTGATGGTGATCGACGCAGCGAAAGGTGTCGAAGACCGAACCCGTAAGCTGATGGAAGTGACCCGTCTGCGTGATACGCCAATTATCACTTTCATGAACAAACTTGACCGTGACATCCGCGATCCGATGGAACTGCTGGACGAAGTAGAGAGCGAACTGAATATTGCCTGTGCGCCGGTTTCATGGCCGATTGGCTGCGGTAAAGAGTTTAAAGGTGTTTATCATATTCACCGTGACGAAGCGATTCTGTACTCTACGGGTCAGGGCCACACGATTCAGGAAGAGCGTATTGTTAAAGGACTGGACAACCCTGAACTGGATACCGCTGTTGGTGAAGAGCTGGCGGAACAACTGCGTGAAGAGCTGGAGCTGGTGCTTGGTGCCTCTCATGAGTTTGATCATGATCTGTTTATGAGTGGCGAACTGACGCCGGTTTTCTTTGGTACTGCTTTGGGTAACTTCGGTGTAGACCATATGTTGGATGGGCTGACGAAGTGGGCTCCAACACCGCTTGCCCGTAAGGCAAATGAGCGTGAAGTAGAAGCAACAGAAGAAAAATTCAGCGGTTTTGTGTTTAAGATCCAGGCGAACATGGATCCTAAGCACCGCGACCGTATCGCCTTTATGCGTATTGTATCCGGTACATACACTCAAGGCATGAAGATGAATCATGTCCGCATTGGTAAGCAGGTGAGCATTTCTGATGCGGTAACCTTTATGGCTGGTGACCGTTCACGCGCTGAAAATGCGTATGCCGGGGATATTATCGGTCTGCATAACCACGGTACTATCCAGATTGGTGATACTTTTACCCAAGGTGAAAGCCTGAAGTTTGCCGGTATTCCAAACTTTGCTCCGGAGCTGTTCCGTCGAATCCGTCTGAAAGATCCTCTGAAGCAGAAGCAACTGCTGAAAGGTCTGGTTCAGCTTTCTGAAGAAGGTGCGGTACAGGTGTTCCGTCCGCTACAGAATAATGACCTGATCGTTGGTGCGGTGGGTGTGCTGCAGTTTGATGTGGTGGTTGCCCGTCTGAAAGCCGAGTACAACGTTGAAGCGATTTATGAAAGTGTTAACGTCGCCACAGCCCGCTGGGTTGAGTGTGGCGATGATAAGAAGCTGGAAGAGTTTAAGCGTAAGAACCAGACTAACCTGGCCTTGGACGGCGGTGATAACCTGACCTATGTCGCCCCAACCATGGTTAACTTGAATCTGGCTCAGGAACGTTTCCCTGATGTGGATTTCCGCGCGACGCGTGAGCATTAATTCTGGCCTAACAACCGTAAATAAAAATGGAGCCATTCGGCTCCATTTTTTATGCTTGATAAATTTTCTTCATTATCAAAGGACTACTCACGCTCTTTGGTATACGGAACACCAATCGCTTTCGGGCCAACGGCTTTACCGATGAAACCAGCCAGCAGGAAGACGGTCAGAATATACGGTATCGCTTCGATTGCCTGAACCGGAATAGCAAAGTCCCCGATAGACACGCCTTGCAGGCGGATAGACAGCGCATCCAGGAAGCCGAACAGCAGACAGGCACCCATAGCGGTAAACGGACGCCATTTACCGAAGATCAAAGCCGCCAGAGCCATATAGCCTTTACCGGCACTCATATTCGGGATGAACTGAGCCGTCTGACCGACAGACAGGTAAACCCCGCCGATACCAACCAGTATGCCACAGATAAGCAGGCCACTATAGCGCATGCCGACAACTGAAATACCAGCAGTATCGACTGCAGACGGAGACTCGCCTACCGCACGTAAGCGCAGACCGAACCGGGTACGGAACATGATAAACCAGGCCAGTGGCACAATCATAAACGCGGCATATTCCAGGATGGAGTGACCACTGATCAGTTCTGAATAAAGCAGGCCGATGACCGGAGTATCTGCCAGAGCATCTGCGCCCGGAAGGTGGATCGGAGCAAAGCGGGCATCACCGGATAGCGCCGGAGTCTGGCCACCCTGATGGAACCAGTAACGGCCCAGAGTAATCGTCAGACCCGTTGCCAGAATATTGATCGCCATACCACTCACTACCTGATCGCCGCGGTGAGTAATTGAGGCAAAGCCATGAAGCAGTGAGAGCAGAACAGAAATCGCAATACCAGCCAGAAGACCCAGCCATGCAGAACCGGTTATGTGTGCCACCGCTGCGCCCGCAAATGCGGCAGCCAGCAGCTTTCCTTCCAGTGCAATGTTGACCACACCGGAACGTTCACTGAACATACCTGCCAACGAAGCCAGAATAAGGGGAGTCGCAACCCGGATGGTCGCATCCAGCATCAGAATAATAGTTTCAAACATGATTAAGCGGCTCCGTTATCAGGTTTCGCAAACAGTTTCAGGTAGGTACGTTCCAGAGACGGACGGAACATATGTTCCAGTGCACCAGAGAACAGGATAACCAGTCCCTGCAGTACCACGACGATATTTCGGTCAATACCATATTCAAAGCTAAGCTCAGCACCACCCTGATACAGGAAGCCGAACAACAGGCTGGCCAGTAGTACACCAACAGGGTGGTTACGACCCATCAGTGCGACAGCGATACCGGTGAAACCAAAACCCTCGACGAAGTTCAGTTTGATCTGGTGCAGCTCTCCCTGAAGTACGTTCAGGCCGAAGAAACCACTGAGCATACCGGAAACCAGCATCGTCAGAACGATAACTTTCAGATAGTTGATGCCTGCATAACCGGCCGCAGAGGCATTAGCCCCGATAGAACGGATTTCATAGCCCCAGCGAGAGTGCCAGATAAACAACCAGACAAACAGGCAGCAGAGCAGGGCAAAGAAGAAGCTCAGGTTGAGCGGACTCGAGGCCATCTCAATACCAACAGCGCCTAACATCTCATGCATTTTGGGTAGCCAGCTCTGAGCCGCAAATACCCGGCTTTCTGTTGCCATGGTTCCTTCTGGCTTCAGGATATCAACCAGCAGGTAGGCCATGAGCGATGCCGCGATAAAGTTAAACATAATGGTGGTAATTACGATGTGTGAGCCTCGTTTTGCCTGCAAATAAGCAGGAATAAACGCCCAGGCTGCACCAAACAGACCACCGGCAACGATGGCGACCGGGAATACTACATACCATGGTGCGACGTCACCCAGTGTCAGGCAGATAAGACCAACACCAAGACCACCGATGTAAGCCTGACCTTCACCACCGATATTAAAGAGTCCGGCATGGAAAGCGACAGCTACCGCAAGGCCGGTAAAAATAAAGCCGGTCGCATAATAAAGCGTATAGCCAAACCCTTCGGCATAACCAAAGGCTCCGGTCCACATCGTTTTTGCCGCCTCTACCGGACTGACGCCAATATAGACGAACAGCAGGGCTGAGACTAAAAAGGCAACCAGTACATTGATGGCAGGCAACAGAGCAACGGTTACCCAGGCAGGTACTTTTTTCTGACTCATGATACTTCTCCCTGAGTGGATTGCAGGTGTTCCGGAAGGATATTCGCCATCATCAGACCAAGCGTTTTCTCATCGGCTTGTTCTGCGCTGACTTCGCCAACGATAGCCCCGTCGAATACGACAATGATTCGGTCGGCAAGGCTCAGAATTTCATCCAGCTCTACAGAAACGAGAAGAACGGCTTTATCTTCATCGCGAGCAGTAATGATCTGTTTGTGAATATATTCGATAGCACCGATATCTATCCCACGGGTCGGCTGACCAACCAGCAGTATGTCGGGGTTTTCTTCCATTTCCCGTGCGATAACGAGCTTTTGCTGGTTACCACCGGAGAAGTTGGCCGTTTTCAGGTTGACATCGTTCGGACGTACGTCCCACTTGTCCATACTGATCTGGCACTGCTCTTCAATCGCCGCTTTATCCTGTAACAGTCCTTTGTTGTATTTCGGCAGATTGTGGTAGCCGAGGATATACGCTTCTTTCGCTTCGAACTTATTGATCAGGCCCTGCTTGTGGCGGTCTTCCGGAATATGACCTACGCCGATGTAGCGGATATGCTGAGGGTCAAGGTGCTGTTCTGCTGAAATAGTATGGCCGTTCAGTTCAATACTTCCTGAGTCAGGCTGTAGGATACCGGATAGCAAACCGAGTATCTCTGACTGACCATTACCGGATACCCCGGCGATGCCGACGATTTCTCCGGCACGCACAGAGAAGTTGATCCCTTTAACACGCTGGACACCAGCATCGTCAAAATAAGATAAGTCGTTAACCTTAACCAGTTCGCTTTTCGGTTTCGCTTTTTCTTTCTCGACTTTTAATCGGACCTTGCGCCCGACCATCAGTTCTGCCAGTTCTTCCTGATTGGTTTCAGCTGTTACAACGTGACCGACCATTTGTCCCTGACGCATCACTGATACGTTGTCGGTAATGGCCAGAACTTCCCGTAGTTTGTGGGTAATGATCATCACTGTTGTGCCCTGAGCACGCAGTTTATCCAGGATCTTAAACAGATGATCGGCTTCCTGAGGGGTCAGAACCCCGGTCGGCTCATCAAGGATAAGAATTTTCGCGTCACGATAGAGGGCTTTCAAAATCTCTACACGTTGCTGAAGGCCGACGGGAAGATCTCCGACAACCGCATCCAGCGGGACTTCCAGTCCATAATCTTTTTCGATTTGTTGCAGTTTTTTTCTGGCGGAACTCAGGCTTTCGTTGAGTTTCCAGCCACCTTCAGCACCCAGAATAATGTTTTCCAGAACGGTAAAGGTTTCAACCAACATAAAGTGCTGGTGGACCATACCGATTCCCGCTGCAATGGCTTCCTGGGAGTTGGATGGTTGGTAAGGTTGGTCATTAACCAGCATCGAGCCAACATCGGCATGGTAAAAGCCGTAAATGATGCTCATCAGCGTGGATTTTCCGGCACCATTTTCACCAATAATGCCATGAATTGTGCCAGCAGGAACTTGCAGGTCGATTGCACGGTTCGCATGCACGGCACCGAAACGTTTATCTATCTGTTTGAGTTCAATGGCAAAGTTATCTTGAGCCACGTGCATTTTTCCTGATTTTTTATGAATAGGTTTAGTGCTTTAAATATAGCAGTACGCCGCTGTAAGGATACAGCGGCGTGCGTTTAACAAGCGAAAACAGGCGTACGCTTAGTAAGTGCAGGTATTGTCTGACATATAGTCATGAACCATGATCTTACCAGCGATAATGTCAGCCTTCAGGCTTTCCACGTAAGCTTTCATTTCAGGAGTGATCAGGTCAGCGTTGTACTCATCCAGAGCCCACTCAACACCGCCTTCTTTCAGGCCAAGTACTTTGATGCCTGGTTTCCAGCTGCCTTCCATGCCTTCTTCCCAGGTTTTGTATGCTGCGACACCCACACGCTTAACCATAGAGGTCAGCATGGTACCCGGATGAAGGTGGTTTTGGTTAGCGTCAACGCCGATAGCAAATTTACCGGCATCTTTTGCTGCCTGGTAAACACCAAGGCCAGTACCGCCAGCGGCTGCGTAGATGACGTCTGCACCTTTAGAGAACTGAGATTTTGCCAGCTCAGAACCTTTTGCCGGGTCAGCAAAGGCTGCAGGAGTTGAGCCAGTCATGTTCTGTAGAACGGTTGCTTCAGAGTTTGCGTATTTTGCACCCTGCTCGTAACCACATTCAAACTTACGAATCAGCGGGATATCCATACCGCCAACGAAGCCGACAGTCCCTGTTTTAGATGCTTTAGAGGCAAGAGCACCCACCAGGAAAGAACCTTCATGTTCTTTGAATACAATAGACTGAACGTTTGGTTTATCAACCACCGAGTCAATGATGGCGAAATGGATATCAGGGAATTCAGTCGCTACTTTTTCAATGGCAGAAGCCATATTGAAACCGACCGCAACGATAGGGCTGAAACCTCGGCTTGCCAGACGACGTAACCCTTGCTCACGCTGAGCTTCATTCTGTGGTTCAAATTCACGAACCTTAACGCCTTTATCTGCTTCAAATACTTTCACACCGTTCTGAAAAACAGCTTCGTTGAACGATTTGTCGAATTTACCTGCCGTATCATAGATAACCGCTGGTTTTGGTGCTGAAAATGCAGCAAACGAAGACATGGCCATCGCCAGTGCAGTCAGTTTTAAAGTGGTTTTTTTCACGAGAGTGTCCCTATATTTGTCAAAATATACAGTTAGTGGGTATCTAACCCTGTACCTTTGTGTAATGCCGTTGTGTAAATATTATTTTAGATGTAAATCAAGTAACCTGACGATTTTATCGTTTGCTATTAAAAATGAAAAGCAGTCAGCTCACAAGCTTTAGGGCTATTTTTTGCTTTTTTAATGCTAATTGCCCTGAAATGAGCGATATTCTTACCAAATTGTAACAAATAGATAATAGGACAGATGCCTTGTTAAAAATACCGCCTCCTCTTTTTGACACTCACTGTCATCTGGATTTTGAACCATTTAAAAATGATCTCAGCGGAGAAATTGAGAAAGCCCGGACTGCCGGAGTGGAGAAAATATTTATCCCCTCTGTCGGGGAATGGAACTGGGATGAGGTCGCAAGGATCTCTGAAATTTATCCGGGTATATATTACGGGCTTGGTATGCATCCTTATTTTTTTGATCGGCACACCTATGAGCATGTTGCTTTACTGGATTCCCGGTTACAGCAACAGTGCCGTCATGGTGTGCAATCAGGCTGTGTTGCGGTAGGGGAATGCGGGCTGGATTTTGCGTTGACTGAGTATGACGAAGCAGCCCAACAGGCCCTGTTCGAACAGCATATCGGTTTAGCGAAAAAGTATTCTCTGCCTTTGGTTCTGCATTGCCGGAAGGCACATCAGCCTATGGTGAAAATGCTGAAAAAAGCTCAGTTATCCGGTGGCGGAGTGTTGCATGGTTTTTCAGGCAGTTATCAGCAGGCTAAATCTTTTATCGATCTCGGTTTTTATATTGGTGTCGGAGGAACGATCACTTATCCGAGAGCCAATAAAACCCGCAGTACGATTTCCGCTCTTCCGCTCGATTCTCTGGTTTTAGAAACGGATGCTCCGGATATGCCTCTGTATGGATATCAAGGAAGACCCAATCACCCCATGATGCTTAAAATGGTGCTAAATGAGTTAATTTTGTTGCGAAAAGAAGAGGAGCAAACGATTGCCTGTCAAATCTGGCAAAATGGGTGTAATTTGTTTGGTTTTAGTTGACTTTCTGTTAAAAAGATAATGTCTGTAAGTATTTTGTGTGATGTTTATCACTGTTTATAATGTATGTAGTATGTCGTTACTATGAAAGTGTGATGTCAGTGTTATCTAAAATATAGGCTCATGTATATAATCGCCACGCTTTTTAGCTCCAACTTCTAACACGCCAATTTTAACTTATAAGGATCCATAAACTATGAGCCTGTTTATGAGCCTAATCGGAATGCTGGTACTGCTGGGTATTGCCATTCTGCTTTCTGAAAATCGCAAAGCGATTAATTACCGCACCGTTGGTGGTGCTTTTATAATCCAATTCGTTCTCGGGGCATTTGTGTTGTATGTGCCATGGGGGAAAGATCTGTTAGGTGGTTTTTCGAACGGTGTTGCAAGCGTTATTAGTTTTGGTAACGACGGTGCGTCATTTTTGTTCGGTGGACTGATTTCTGACAAGATGTTTGAGGTCTTCGGTGGTGGTGGTTTTATCTTCGCCTTTCGTGTACTTCCAACCCTGATTTTCTTCTCTGCTTTGATTTCTGTGCTGTACTACCTGGGTGTGATGCAGTGGGTGATCAAAATTATCGGTGGTGGCCTTGAGAAAGCGCTGGGCACTTCCCGTGCTGAATCTATGTCTGCGGCGGCTAATATCTTTGTCGGTCAGACAGAAGCGCCGCTTGTTGTCCGTCCGTTCATCTCCCGTATGACACAATCAGAACTGTTTGCGGTTATGTGTGGTGGTCTGGCTTCTGTCGCTGGCGGTGTACTGGCTGGCTACGCATCGATGGGCGTTCCACTTGAATACCTGGTCGCTGCTTCTTTTATGGCTGCGCCGGGTGGCCTGCTGTTTGCCAAAATTATTATTCCGGAAGGCGATCGTTTTAAAGATGAGATTTCCGAAGAAGAAATCTCCAGGGCTGACGACAAACCTACGAACGTGATTGATGCGGCAGCAGGCGGTGCTTCTTCTGGTCTGCAACTGGCACTGAACGTTGGCGCAATGTTGATTGCATTTATCGGCCTGATAGCGCTGCTGAACGGTATTCTGGGCGGCATCGGTGGCTGGTTCGGTATGGAGAACCTGAGCCTTGAGCTGATCCTGGGCTGGCTATTTGCGCCTCTGGCTTACCTGATTGGTGTTCCATGGGAAGAAGCCACGCTGGCAGGTTCCTTTATCGGTCAGAAGACCATAGTGAATGAGTTTGTGGCTTATCTGAACTTTGTACCTTATGTCGGTGACAGCGCTCAGGTTGTGGCTGAAACCGGCCGGGTACTGTCTGAGAAGACCACGGCAATTATCTCATTTGCACTGTGTGGTTTTGCTAACCTGTCTTCTATCGCGATTCTGCTTGGTGGTCTTGGTGGTATTGCGCCTAAGCGTCGTCATGATATCGCCCGTATGGGTATTAAAGCGGTTGTCGCCGGTACGCTATCTAACCTGATGGCGGCAACTATCGCAGGTTTCTGTATTTCTCTTGCGGCTATGTAAGTTAAAAGAGAACGGTTAAGCCTGTTTAATAACACCGTAGCAACGCATTGTTACGGTGTTTTTTTAAGTTTATATTTTTCCCGGAAAATTTTTTTGAGATATAAAACGTTTGCGTTTGTCGGCGGCATTGTTGGGGACACAGGGAGTACCTATAATGCTTAGGTGTTTCGGGAAATGAAACACTTACCATAGACCAGACTGGTACTGTGCGGTGACAGGGATTGCAATTGATACATTCATTTTTCAGAGAGAATGATATCAAGTCTTCAGGGAACCAAGTCCGTTCATTTCGCCACCTAATAGCCTGGATTATTCAGGGGTAGGCAGGCTAATTGAATATATTGATCGGAGATAGAAATGAGCGATTTAAAAGCTGCAGCACTACGCGCACTTAAATTAATGGATTTAACCACGCTGAATGATGACGACACAGACAAAAAGGTAATCGCCCTTTGCCATGATGCGAAAACAGCCGCTGGCAATACGGCGGCCATCTGTATTTACCCACGCTTTATTCCTGTGGCAAAGAAAGCGCTGAAAGAACAAGGTACACCCGAGATTCGTATCGCAACGGTTACCAACTTTCCTCATGGTAATGACGATATTGATATCGCGGTTGCTGAGACGAAAGCGGCCGTGGCCTACGGCGCTGATGAAGTAGATGTGGTTTTCCCGTACCGCACTCTGATTGCCGGTGATGAGAAAACAGGTTTTGAACTGGTGAAGCAGTGTAAAGAAGCCTGTGGCGATGTTCTGCTGAAAGTGATTATCGAGACTGGTGAACTGAAAGAAGAAGCGCTGATCAAGCGTGCCTCTGAGATTTCAATTGAAGCGGGCGCTAACTTCATTAAGACCTCCACTGGTAAAGTGCCGGTGAACGCCACGCCAGAGGCCGCAAGAATCATGCTGACAGTGATCCGTGATATGGGTGTCGCTGAAAAAGTCGGCTTTAAACCAGCCGGTGGGGTACGCACGGCAGAAGATGCTGCAGAATATTTAGCGATGGCGGATGAGATTCTGGGCGCTGACTGGGCTGACAACATGCATTACCGCTTTGGCGCTTCCAGCCTGCTGACCAATCTACTGAATACATTAGAGGTAACTGACGAAACGGCCGATCCTGCCGCATACTAATTTTGCAAAGAGCAGGAGGGTCGAATGTATTTACCTCAGGAAATTATCCGCAAAAAGCGTGACGGAGAAATCCTCACCACGGATGAAGTTAACTTTTTTATCCGGGGCGTGACCGATAACAGCGTCTCTGAAGGTCAGATTGCCGCGTTTGCCATGGCGATTTTCTTTAATGAAATGACCATGCCCGAGCGGATTGCACTGACCTGTGCCATGCGCGATTCCGGAATGGTGCTTGACTGGAGCCATATGGACTTCGGCGGCCCTGTGGTGGATAAGCATTCAACCGGCGGCGTCGGGGATGTGACGTCTCTGATGCTTGGCCCGATGGTGGCGGCATGTGGTGGTTATGTACCGATGATCTCAGGGCGTGGCCTTGGGCATACCGGCGGCACGCTGGATAAACTGGAATCTATTCCCGGTTACAGTATTACCCCGGACAATAAGCGTTTTGGGCAGGTCGTTAAAGAAGCGGGTGTCGCCATTATCGGCCAGACCGGTAACCTGGCACCGGCAGACAAGCGTGTGTATGCCACCCGGGATATTACGGCAACCGTCGATAATATCTCGCTGATCACGGCCTCTATTCTGTCTAAGAAACTGGCGGCCGGGCTGGATTCTCTGGTGATGGATGTGAAAGTGGGCTCTGGCGCATTTATGCCGACCTATGCAGCGTCGGAAGAACTGGCTAGATCTATCGTTGCTGTGGCTAATGGTGCCGGTACGAAAACGACCGCTATTCTGACCGATATGAACCAGGTGCTGGCATCATCGGCCGGTAATGCGGTTGAGGTGCGGGAAGCCGTCCGTTTCCTGACGGGCGAATACCGTAATCCGCGGCTGCTGGAAGTCACCATGGCTTCCTGTGCTGAAATGCTGGTGTTGGGGCAATTGGCGAAAGACACTGACGAAGCCAGAAGCAAGCTGCAGGCGGTTCTGGATAACGGCGCGGCTGCTGAGCGGTTTGGCAAAATGGTTTCCGGGTTAGGTGGCCCGGCCGATTTTGTCGAGAACTATAATAGTTATTTAGATACCGCTGAAATCGTAAAACCAGTATATGCAACGACAAAGGGTGTTGTGTCAGCTATGGATACCAGAGCCATCGGCATGGCTGTGGTGGCAATGGGCGGCGGTCGCCGCGTAGCAACAGACAGTATCGATTATGCGGTAGGCTTTGACCGGTTTATCCGCCTTGGAGAAACAACTGACAGCAGTAAGCCGCTGGCGGTGATCCATGCGCGCAGTGAAGAGCAATGGCAGCTGGCAGCAGAGGCATTGCAGAATGCTATTCAGGTCGGAGAGCGACCGTATACAGTAACTCCGGATGTGTATTGCAGGATCAGAAGAGATGATGTGTAGCATCCGCAGGAGATAAAGATGAAAAGAGCGATTATTTTAGTGTTGGACTCGTTCGGTATCGGTGCAACCGCTGATGCCGAGAAGTTTGGTGATGTCGGTTCTGACACTCTGGGGCATATTGCTGAGCAGTGTGCAAAAGGTCTGGCTGATAACGAACAGCGTAAAGGTCCGCTTACGTTGCCAAACCTGTCTAAATTGGGTCTAGGTCTGGCGGCTGAAGAGTCAACGGGAAATTTCCCTGTCGGTCTGGATAAAGACGCTGAGATCATTGGTGCTTACGGACATGCAGCGGAACTGTCATCCGGTAAGGATACCCCGTCCGGTCACTGGGAAATTGCCGGTGTGCCGGTCCTGTTTGACTGGGGGTATTTCACCGATAAAGAAAACAGCTTCCCGCAGGAACTGTTGGATCGCATTGTCGCGCGTTCCGGTATCCCCGGTTATCTGGGTAACTGCCACTCTTCGGGCACCGTGGTGCTGGATGAACTGGGTGAAGAGCATATGAAGACCGGCAAGCCTATCTTCTATACCTCGGCTGACTCGGTATTCCAGATTGCCTGCCATGAAGAGACTTATGGCTTAGAGAACCTGATGGAGCTCTGTCAGATCGTTCGTGAAGAGCTGGAAGACTACAATATCGGCCGGGTGATAGCACGTCCGTTTGTTGGCCCGAAAGCGGGTGAGTTTGTCCGGACGGGTAACCGTCGAGATCTGTCGGTCGAGCCACCTGCTGCCACAGTGCTTCAGAAGCTGGTGGACGAAAAAGCCGGGCAGGTGGTATCTATCGGTAAAATCGCCGATATCTACGCGCACTGCGGCATCACCAAAAAGGTGAAGCAAACCGGTATTCCTGACCTGTTTGAAGCGACGATGCAGCAGATCAGCGAAGAAAAAGGTGATAACACTATCATCTTTACTAACTTTGTTGATTTTGATTCTGCCTATGGTCACCGCCGTGATGTGGCGGGTTACGCAGCTGCGCTTGAATATTTTGACCAGCGTCTGCCGGAAATTCTGGACGCGATGGAAGAGGATGATCTGCTGATTATTACGGCTGACCACGGGTGCGATCCGACTTGGCAGGGCACAGACCATACTCGTGAACACATTCCTGTGCTGGTCTATGGTCATAAGATAAAAGCGGGCTCTCTGGGACGCCGCGATACGTTCGCGGATATCGGCCAGAGTCTTGCTGAGTACTTCGGTACCTCCGATATGGAATACGGCAAAAGCTTTTTATAAAAGAAAAACTAACTGAAATGTTAAGGATTTAATCAATGGCGACTCCACATATTAATGCTGAAATGGGTGATTTTGCAGACGTTGTACTGATGCCGGGCGATCCGCTACGTGCTAAGTACATTGCTGAAACCTTTCTTGACGATGCGGTTCAGGTCTGTGATGTGCGCAGTATGTTAGGCTTCACTGGGTCTTACAAAGGCCGTAAAGTATCTGTGATGGGCCATGGTATGGGCATCCCGTCCTGTTCTATTTACACAACAGAGCTGATCAAAGACTTCGGTGTGAAGAAGATCATTCGTGTCGGCAGCTGTGGTGCAGTAAATGAAGATATCAAACTGCGTGATGTGGTGATCGGTATGGGGGCGTGTACTGACTCCAAAGTAAACCGTATCCGCTTTAAGGACCACGACTTTGCGGCTATCGCCGATTATAAGATGGTGAAAGCGGCAGAAGAAGCGGCGAAAGCGCGCGGTATTGATGTGAAAGTCGGTAACCTGTTCTCAGCTGAACTTTTCTACACGCCAGATCCGGACATGTTCGATGTCATGGATAAATACGGCATCGTGGGTGTGGAAATGGAAGCGGCCGGTATTTACGGTGTGGCAGCTGAATACGGTGCTAAGGCTCTGGCAATCTGCACCGTTTCTGACCATATCAAAACCGGTGAGCAAACCACTTCTGAAGAGCGCCAGAATACGTTCAACGAAATGATTGAAATCGCTCTGGATTCAGTGCTTCTGGGTGATAAAGAGTAAGGTACTCGTCATTCCTGTTCTCCTCGTTCCCACGCTCCTGCGTGGGAACGAGAGTAAAGACTAAAAATATTAAAGGGATAAGAAGTTGATTAAGGCTTCGCCTGCCAGCTAACTTTTCGCTGTTTTGCCAGTGCGCCGGAAAGAATACACAGTATTCCGCCCAGTCCGCTGTAACGGATAGCTGTCTGAGCCTGTTTTTCCACTTTTGGTTTGGCATGATAAGCAATACCAAGACCAGCTGTATTCATCATGACTAAGTCATTGGCACCGTCACCGACCGCAATGGTATTCGATGGTTTAACACCGAACTTCTCTGTCAGCTCCCCAAGGATCTGGGCTTTTTTCTCCGCACCGACAATTTCACCTAATACTTTCCCTGTCAGCTTGCCGTCGATAATTTCCAGCGTATTAGACTGAGCATGGTCAAGATCCAGCTCCTGTTTCAGCTTGTCAGAGAAATAAGTAAACCCGCCGGAAGCGATAGCGGTTTTCCAGCCAAACTGTTTCAGGGTATAAATCAGGGCTTCCAGATCCGGCATCATTGGCAGATTTTCCCGTACCTTGGCTATAATGCCTTCGTCCGCATCTTTCAGTGTACCGACACGCTCTCGAAGACTTTCTTCAAAATTCAGTTCACCCTGCATAGCACGTTCAGTGACAGCCGACACCTGCTCACCCACACCAGCAAGCTTGGCGATTTCATCGATGCATTCGATCTGGATAGCGGTAGAATCCATATCCATCACAATCAGTCCCGGTTGAGACAGATCAGGAATATTGTTCAGAGACGCATAATCCAGCTGAAGTGCCTGCAGAATTTTTTCATGTTCAGCTGTTAGTTCACCGGACATCAGCGCGACGTCGTACTGGCCGACTTTCCATGTGTCGACAATTGGGTTGTAGTCACCCGTAAAGAAATCGATATCATCAAAATGTGTTGGAGAAAGAGAAGTCGAGAATACGATCCAGTTTGCCTTGTTTTTATCCATTTGAGATGAAAAACGAGTTTCCGGAAGACGCTCGATAAGAGTGGTGTGTTTTTGGATATGTAGTGTTTGCTTAGTCACTGCTTCCTTGCCTGTTTGGTTAGTTAAATGTGCAATGCTGCAAAGTTACCCTATTGCAATTTGAAAAGGCAAGCATCAATATTAGCCCTAGTTTTAAAAAATGAACTTTTTTATGAAAAATTCCCCGTTTTCTTTACGTCTGTTTCTTAAAAGTATTGCCATTATCTTGCTGGTGCTGATGTTTATCTATATCGCTCAGAACAGCTACGTCATCAGTAAAGGTAATGAAAAGATCCAGTCACATCAGTTGGAGACACTGACCAAACTGCTTGCCTCTCAGGCGGCTCATTCTGCCAGTGAAATGATCATCAACGGTGATCAGGAACAGTTGCTCAGCCTGACAGACCAGTTGGCCAGTGAGCGACTGGTGTTTGATGCGACCATTTATGATTCAGAGGGAGTGAAGCTGGCGTCCAGTGAGAATGCTCAGTCTGCCCGAGAGATTCTGGGTCTGGACACCCCACTGGCGACGGCAAGCATAGGCCGTTTGCAACTGGTTGAACCGGTATTAAATGAGTCTAATCTGATTGGTTATGTGCGGATCACGTTTGAAAAAGGGATGGTCACAGCAATATCCGATCATCATTACCGTAAAAGTGACCGCTATATGTATATCATGATCGTTCTGAGCTTTATTAGTGGGGTCTTGCTGACGCTTGTCCTACGACGTCATCCCGGAAAGATCAGGTAAGTTCGAGGCGGATAAGCACTTCATCCGTGATATCTGTCAGTTCGCCGTAGCCCATAATGGCACTGAATTCTTTTTCCAGTGCTCTGGCTCTGTGAATAGCCGCAGCAGCCAGATTCTCCAGTTGTTCGCTCAGTATATGGGTAATGCCTGATGTCACCGGAACAGCCGATATCCTCAGGGCATAAAAATCCCCCATAAGCTTGGCTTTCTTGATAAACAAAATCCGCTCTTTTAGTGATTTGAAATCACTGAGTAGCCGGGTGTGGATGACATCGATCTCCTCTCCTTTTTTCACGACGGCAATATACATTTCGTGATAGGTGACTTTCGGGGTGGATATCGGCCGTAAGGGAATAGCCAGTAGTGTGTTAGTCCTGCCTTTAAACACTGGCTCAACGGACAAATTTCTCTCATGTCCGAGTTTATCCAGAACTTTCAGGTAGGACATCAGTGGGTAGTTGACTCCAACGGCGACGGGCCTCAGTAACCGGGATACCTTCGATACGTAGTATGGGGTTGATACCAGACGGTTAAGAATTGAGCCGTACATGGTGGTCAATAGTTCCACCGGAGGTAACTGCTCCTGAGATGCCTGCAGTTTTTCTTTATTGTGGGCAATCAGCCTTTTTATAAAGGAAACCGTCTGTCTGGTACTGTTATTGTCCTCAATGGCAAGTTGTATATTAAGGCCATTTGGACTGATACGGATAATGGTATAGGGAACATCGGTCAGGGGCGCTTCTTTATCGTAAAGCTGAAGCTCTTTAAAGCTGATTTTAGCGGGTGCATTGGCTTTATAAATAAGAGGAGCTTCCAGCTTTATAAATAGTCCCTTGGAAGAAAAATTGACAGTATGGCCCTGCAGAGTATTGTCACCTGCGGTGATTTCTACAGGAGACTTAAACATAAAGCGAGGTTCACTGCGACGTGATTTTGCATCGTAGTAAATGCCTCTAGGGGAACAGGTCACTTTCTTTGACTGGCGGAAACGGTTCAGAGTGCTGCTGTCGAGTGAGGGTTTTTCTGTCAGCAGATAATCCCGCCGGGATTCCGCATCCGCAATTTCCTGAAGAATACACACATGAGTCAGCATATTCTGATTGGGATCACCGATAGTGATGTCGTCCTGACTGGAAAATGCCTGCAAAAAATGTGAAATTTCCTCCGGAGATAGCTCATACACGGACAGACGAAACGCTTTCCAGCTCTCTCTCCTTGCTCCGGCATGCCAGAAAAGCTGACGTTCTTCCCGGCTTGCTTCTGGCATTAACATGGAATAATGCAGGAGTCGTTCTTTATGTTCGTGGATAAATGAGTAGAGGACATTACTGGTATTTTTTACACCAGGCTGGGCGAGCTCTGCCATTCTCTTTTCTGAAAACAGCCCCCCGAGCATGGGCTGATTTCGTTCATCATGCCAGTAATCCCAGACAGACTGATTATACTCATTAAGCAGAGCAAACTTCAGTTCGGTACCATTAAAAAACAGCGGCAGATTGGCAGTGTGTTTTATGCTGGTGTATTCAAATCCATGATTTCGGGCCTGCAGAATCAGATCCTGATTATCGTGGTAAGTTTTTTTGGCCGTTGAGGTGAGTAATGCTTCAATGGCTTTTTCAATGATATCGGTTTTCGTCAGGCGCAACACCCTGAGCCAGCGGATACTATTATTCTCATAACAGTCATCGACACCAATAATACGGTACTCTATGGGGTGGCTTAGTTCAGTCAGCTTGGTATGTTTAGCCAGTTGCACAAACTGAGCTTTCAGGGTACCGCCAAGGTTGTAATTAAAGGCTGTCGGAACCTTGAACTTTGCACCGGAACTCGATAAGTCGACACTGGTGGCATGAATGTTTTGTCCGGTTTGTAGCGTCACTTCAACCAGAGTCGCCATCTTCAGGCGCTTTTCCTGGCGTTTGAGTGTATAGCCCATCTTAATGGCTTCCACTAAAAACGGACTGTCCGCTTCCGAGTGGGTATTTCCGTTTTCCGTTTTTTCTTTTTTTCGCATTACCCGGAAGTTATTATGGGTATTAACCAGTGCTTCCCAAACCCCTTCGGTGTAACTGCCAAACTGCTTTATCTTTCTGTGATAGGAATTGATGGCAACATCATCCAGCCAGTGAGTAAACCCATCCAGATGATATTCACGACACTCTCCCTGCACCCGTCCCCGCAGATCAATCGATTTTGAACACGGAGCCATAATACGATTCAGCTCCATCTTCACCAGTACTTTTGCTGATGGGGGAGCCTCTTCCGTCAGTTGAGCCAGAACGAGTTCAAAGTCTTCTGCACCATAGACAGGAATGAGTTGTTCAACCAGAGAGAGAATGTCAGATTGCTGCATAAATTTCTGTTAAAGTGTGCACCTTAGTGTAAGTATCGGCAACAGTTGGAAAAAGTTAAGACTCAATTCTTACTGTTATTAACAAAAGTTACAATAGACCTATTTTGTATAAAGGTTTTTGAAGCCACTTAGGTATTCAGAAAATAAAACCGGTAAAAGGTGATTTAGAGCACATGGCAAAAGTAAAACGAGCATATGTTTGTAATGACTGTGGCGCAGATTTTCCCCGTTGGCAGGGGCAGTGCAATGCCTGTGGTAGCTGGAACACCATTACCGAGGTCAGGCTGGCCGCCTCTCCTCAGGCTGCACGTAATGAACGTCTGAGTGGTTATGCCGGCGCAGCGACGGAATCCGTTGTTCAGACACTGTCCGAGATTGATCTGCAGGAAGTGCCTCGTTTTACCAGTGGTTTTAAGGAGCTTGACCGGGTTCTGGGAGGGGGAGTTGTTCCGGGTGCTGCAATTCTTATCGGTGGTAGCCCTGGTGCCGGAAAATCTACTCTGCTGTTGCAAACCATGTGCTGGCTTTCATCACAGATACCGGCTCTCTATGTCACCGGGGAAGAGTCGCTTCAGCAGGTTGCACTGCGTGCCTCCCGTTTAGGGCTGCCGAAAGAGCATCTGAAAATGTTGTCAGAAACCAATGTTGATAAGATTTGTCAGGTGGCGGAAAAAGAGCAGCCCCGGATCATGGTTATTGACTCTATTCAGGTGATGCATGTAGCCGATGTGCAATCCTCTCCTGGCAGTGTCGCTCAGGTTAG
Source organism: Vibrio albus (assembly GCF_003144035.1). Lineage (GTDB taxonomy): Bacteria > Pseudomonadota > Gammaproteobacteria > Enterobacterales > Vibrionaceae > Vibrio > Vibrio albus. The sequence goes on along the minus strand of NZ_QFWT01000001.1, from coordinate 652,888 downwards.
GGAGTCAGCCACTGCGCTGACCCGTTATGCTAAACAGAATAATGTTGCCGTATTTATTGTCGGTCACGTAACGAAAGACGGCACACTGGCCGGGCCTAAAGTACTGGAGCATATTATTGACTGTTCGGTATTGCTGGACGGAGGCAACGACAGCCGTTTCCGGACTCTGCGTAGCAATAAAAACCGTTTCGGAGCGGTGAATGAATTAGGCGTTTTTGCGATGACAGGGCAGGGGTTGCGTGAAGTGAGTAATCCTTCTGCGATTTTCCTTTCTCGTGGGGAAGAAGAGACATCCGGCAGCTCGGTGATGGTACTCTGGGAAGGTACCCGGCCGCTGCTGGTTGAAATCCAGGCGCTGGTGGACTATTCCCAGTTGGCCAACCCGAGAAGAGTGGCTGTCGGGCTGGAACAAAACCGGCTTTCTTTGCTACTTGCGGTATTGCACAAACACGGAGGTCTGCAGATGGCAGATCAGGATGTGTTTGTTAATGTCGTCGGCGGGGTGAAGGTGACAGAAACCAGTGCGGATTTAGCATTAATTATGGCATTGCTGTCTAGCTTCAGAGACAGGGCATTACCTAAAGATGTCGTAATATTTGGCGAAGTGGGGTTGGCCGGTGAAATCCGTCCGGTCCCAAGCGGGCAGGAGCGATTAATGGAAGCCTTTAAGCACGGATTTAAAAAGGCGATTGTTCCTGCAGCCAATATGCCAAAAGGCGGCATTGACGGCATGCAGATTCACGGAGTGAAAAAGCTGTCAGAAGCGATAGAAGCGTTTGATGAGCTATAATTGTATTTTTTTATATTCACATGCACGCAAGGGTATCAGTATTTTTAGATTGTGATATACTCTGCGCGCAATTTATACCTTATTAACAGAGTAAGACAATGACTGACTTATCGAAATACAGAAACATTGGTATTTTTGCTCACGTAGACGCGGGTAAAACTACTTCTACAGAGCGTATCCTTAAGCTAACTGGTAAGATCCACCGTACTGGTGAGGTACACGACGGCGCTGCAACAACTGACTTTATGGAGCAGGAAGCAGAACGTGGTATCACCATCCAGTCAGCAGCAACCACTTGTTTCTGGAAAGATCACCGCCTAAACATCATCGATACTCCGGGACACGTTGACTTCACTGTTGAAGTTTACCGTTCTCTGAAAGTTCTTGATGGTGGTGTTGGTGTATTCTGTGGTTCTGGTGGTGTTGAACCTCAGTCAGAAACTAACTGGCGCTATGCGAACGAATCAGAAGTTGCTCGTCTGATCTTCGTAAACAAACTGGACCGTATGGGTGCAGATTTCTACCGCGTTGTAGAGCAAGTGAAAAACGTTCTGGGCGCAACTCCACTGGTTATGACTCTGCCTATCGGTATCGAAGATGAGTTCTGTGGTGTTATCGACGTACTGAGCCAGAAAGCAATGATCTGGGATGACTCAGGTCTGCCAGAAAACTACACAGTTGAAGAAATTCCTGCTGAGTATGCTGAGAAAGCGGCTGAATACCGTGAAATGCTGATCGAAACTGCTGTTGAGCAGGACGATGACCTGATGATGGCATACATGGACGGTGAAGAACCAACTATTGAACAGATCAAAGCTTGTATCCGTAAAGGTACTCGTGATCTGGCATTCTTCCCTACTTACTGTGGTTCTGCGTTTAAGAACAAAGGTATGCAGCCAATGCTTGACGCGGTTGTAGATTACCTGCCAGCACCAACAGAAGTTGATCCTCAGCCTCTGACAGACAGCGAAACTGGTGAACCAACTGGTGAAGTTGCAACTGTATCTGCAGATGAGCCACTACGTGCGCTTGCGTTTAAGATCATGGATGACCGTTTCGGTGCTCTAACCTTCATTCGTATCTACTCTGGTAAGATGAAGAAAGGTGACACCATTCTTAACTCTGCAACTGGTAAAACAGAGCGTATCGGCCGTATGGTTGAAATGCACGCGGACGAGCGTAACGAAATCGATTCAGCACAAGCGGGTGACATCATCGCTGTTGTTGGTATGAAGAACGTTCAGACTGGTCACACTCTGTGTGATCCTAAGAACGAATGTACTCTGGAACCAATGATCTTCCCAGAACCAGTAATCTCTATTGCGGTTAAGCCTAAAGATAAAGGCGGCTCTGAGAAAATGGGTATCGCGATCGGTAAAATGGTTGCAGAAGATCCATCATTCCAGGTTGAGACTGATGAAGATTCAGGTGAAACTATCCTGAAAGGTATGGGTGAACTTCACCTGGACATCAAAGTAGACATCCTGAAGCGTACTTACGGCGTTGAGCTGGAAGTAGGTCAACCTCAGGTTGCTTACCGTGAAACTATCACTCAGGCCGTTGAAGACAGCTACACGCACAAGAAGCAGTCTGGTGGTTCTGGTCAGTTCGGTAAGATCGACTACCGCATCAAGCCTGGTGAGCCTAACTCTGGCTTTACGTTCTCTTCAACGGTTGTTGGTGGTAACGTACCTAAAGAATTCTGGCCTGCAGTTGAAAAAGGCTTCGCAATGATGATGGACGAGGGTGTGCTTGCTGGCTTCCCTGTACTTGACGTTGAAGTTGAACTGTTTGACGGTGGCTTCCACGCAGTGGACTCCTCTGCAATCGCGTTCGAAATCGCAGCGAAAGGCGCATTCCGTCAGTCTATGCCTAAAGCCGGTGCGCAACTTCTTGAACCTATCATGAAGGTTGACGTATTCACTCCTGAAGATCACGTTGGTGACGTAATCGGTGACCTTAACCGTCGTCGCGGCATGATCAAAGATCAGGAAGCTGGCGTAACTGGTGTTCGCATTAAAGCAGACGTACCTCTGTCTGAAATGTTCGGCTACATCGGTCACCTGCGTACTATCACTTCTGGCCGTGGTCAGTTCTCTATGGAATTCAGCCACTACGCTGCATGTCCACAGAACGTTGCTGATGAAGTTATTGCTGAAGTGAAAGCACAGAAAGACGCTAAGTAATCACTCGCTGATTGTTACGCTTTACAAATTTTACAACAGAGCCCTACAGGTATACCTGTAGGGCTTTTTTTGTTTTTACCGCTTAATCACGACAGGATGACGATAACCCTGTCTTTCCTATATAAAAAAGGCTTAAGGCTTATCTGACTTCTTTAGTTTGTTTTTTAATTACAGCTACTTATAAAGAAAAATATTACTAGGCAAAATTGAGCTAAATGAGATATTTTTTTATATATTCTCATTTTTTGTAATAATGAAATTGTGTCTTATTTTTGAGAATTGTGTTTTTATCTTATTGATAAATAAAGGAACTTATTTATTTATTTGAGTATGATTCGAAACAAGTAAATTTAAAATTGATTATATTATAAAAACGAACTCTAATTAAATTGCTGTTTAAAAACAGCAATTCTTTATCTTTCTGTCTTCTGGTTTTTACTCATAGGTTAATAGTCTGATTTTTTAATAATAATTTTATTAATACAAACATTAACTTACGAATAGTACTAGGAATAAAGTTTGATATTGGGTTAAAAAACTTTGCTGTTAATAAAATTATAAACTAGCCTTTTGTTAAGGGCGGGTTTATTTGAATTTATTACTTAGCAAGTAAACTCATTTCCTAACTTAGATACACCGGAGTTTATTATGTCTATTTCTACTTATGTAAAGCTTCAACTTGCACTTCAGCACTTCAAACGCGACCAACGTGGTGTTACTTCTATTGAATACGCCATCATAGGTGTGGCTATCGCAGCTATTATGCTCTTGGTCTTTTCAGATACAGGTCCTTTGGCAACTGCTCTTAATGATGCTATGAACACAATATCGACTCAAATTCAGAGTGCTCAGTAGTTTCATTTTGTATGGGCATTTTTATGCCTGGGCATGCTGTTTTTTACACAAGAAAATAGAGTGGATACTCTTAAGTCGGTGGTGTTTTTTTTGTTAATTACATACTCACCGACTTATTAACTTTTACTGGTAAGTTTGAGTGTTCACCTGTTTAAAATAATATTGGTTAAAAATGTATGCTAACCAATTAATATATAAATATCTCATGGTGAGGTGAGTTTATGAACCTCAGAATATTGGTTCCGATAGCCCTTATCGCTGTAGGTGCGGGATTATATGGCTTATCCGGACGTATATTAACATCTAATACTTCCCAACCTGAAGAGCCGAAGCGTGAACTTTCTGGCCAAATTCAGGAGACTGAAGAGATGGCGACGGAGAATAGGGTTCGTATCTGGACTGCGAAACAAGATATTCTCCCCGGACAGTTTGTTACTGCCGATACCCTTCAGTCCCGGATGGTGTCTTACGATGAAGCCAGAATGCACGGGCTCGCAGAAAACGAAGAAGGGATGATCCCGGATATTAATATCAAGTTTGTGGCTGGTATGGTTGCCGGGGATAACCTGATAGCCGAACAATGGGTAACCAATGCCGATTTTGTGACGCCAAAGCAGGACCGCTATGTCGATCTGACTATTTCCGAAAACATGGTGCCTTACGGAATGAAGGTTAACCCTGACACCATTGTGGGCGGTGTCATTACCCATGGTAGCTATGTCGATATTATCGCGCTTTCTTCACAATCTCAGAACCTGGCGACAACCAATAAGATCAAAGATTTCCGAAATATCTCTATTTCACCGGTTCTGATGGCAGTCCGGGTGATCAAAGTACAGAAAACAGAGAAACCGGCGACGAAAGTCAACCCGGCGACGGTTGAAGTCAGCTTAATTCTGGAACTGACCCGTCAGCAGATCGCTAAGCTGGCGATTGCGAAGAGAATTTCCCAGCTAGAGTTCCATAAATCAATGGGGCCGAAACAGGCTGAGCTCATACAGGCCAATTCCGGGGATGTATTGCCAACGTATCGGGCGATTAAAGAGTACAGGGCGGGTAGCTCATCTGTCAGGTAGAGTGCAGGTAGTCCGGTCTGGCTGTACGGTTTTATTCTGCGAAAGACAACAGAAATACAATAAAGGTAAAGTGGTATGGATACACATGTTTCTATTCGTTCACTTCTTCTGTTACTCCGGGGACTGGTGATTGCTCTGTTGGTCTGCAGTTTCTCTGCGTCCGCAGCGCGTATTGTCAACCTCTCTGAAGGTGAAGCGAAGACCATTCAGGTTTCTACTGATATTGGTTCGGTGTTTATCTCTGAACCAGGAGTTGCGGACTATCAGGTTATTGAAAAGAACAAGGTGGTCTTCTTTGGTAAAAAGATTGGTACAACGTCTTTTCTTGTTTTCGATGAAGAAGGCAGAACGCTCATTTCAAGAACACTTATCGTGAACCGGAGTTTTGTGCAGATCCAGCAGCAAATCCAGTTACGTTTTCCCGATAGTGATGTGGAAATTTATAACCTGGGTGACCAGGCCGTACTGAGCGGGACAGTAGCAACCGAACAGATAAAAGACGATATCTACAAGCTGGTTGGTGAACTGCTGGGGAAAGAAGCGAAGATCACCACCGTGGAGTGGGACCTGGACAGCGGAAGCAGTGAAATGGACTTCATGCGAAAGTATGAGTACAAGGGGCTGGTTAACCATATTGAAGTGATCGCAACCAAGCAGGTTAACGTGAAGCTTTCTATTGCTGAAGTGACCCATTCATTTCTGGAAGAATTTGGGATTCAGCTCAGTAATGTTGGCTCGAACGGTATTTTTTCCTATCCACTGAACAATATTAATGCAGACGATATTATTTCTGTCATCACTGCGATTGGTGATGACAATGTAGGGCAGGTTCTAGCAGAACCTAACCTGTCGGTAATATCCGGTGAGACCGCGAGTTTCCTTGCCGGTGGGGAAATTCCGGTCGTCACCGTTACCAATAATGGGACAAATGTGCTGTATCGGGAATACGGTGTTCGTCTCGAAATGATGGCGAAAGTCTTGCGTGACGACAAGATTAAGCTGTCACTGATGCCGGAAGTGAGTGCGCTGGACAACACCTATACCAGTGCCAGTTTCAGTCTGCCGGCACTGAAAACCCGCCGGGCCAGAACAACAGTTGAGCTTGGTGATGGTCAGAGCTTTATTCTGGGTGGGTTATTGAATACGGAAGACAGAGAATCCCTGCAGAAGATTCCTTATATCGGTGATATTCCTATTCTTGGGGCTCTGTTCAGACACACTGAAACAGAAAGAACCAAAACAGAGCTGATTATCGTCGCGACCGTTAATCTGGTTCAGCCTATTCATCCGTCTGAAGTCCAGCTTCCAACCATGGAAAAAACACCGACACTGCGCCGTTTCTTCGCTCTGGATGGAACTTATGACAAAGCAGAAGGTATGTGGGCTCGTCAAATCCTGACCAGCGGAGGGTTTAAGCAATGAGACATTTATTTTCTTTATTGATTTTATCCGGAGTATCAGTGGTACTAAGCGGTTGCGCCGAGCATATTGCTGAACGGGAAGGGGCGGAAATCCAGGTGGTGCCGGTGACATATTCAATTGGTATTACCATCAAAAAAGATAAGCAGGACAAAGCGCGCCAGGAGCTGGATAACTATGTGCAGTCACACTGGCTGAAAGTCACGACTCAGAAAGTGAATCTGGTCTGGTATACCAAGCCGGGGAAAGCGTTAGCCGACCACTATTACCAGTACCTTCTGGAACAGGGGGTTAACAAAGATAAAGTTACCCTGAACAAAGCGATGGATACCACCGGTAAGGTGCCATTTGATATGAAGTTCCAGACCATGGTGTATCGTTCTGTGGTTGAGGTGTGTGACTACGAAAAAATCGGTAATTTCGGACAGACAAACATTGGCTGTTACACCGATAGTGCACGTTGGCAATCGATGGTTTATCCGGAAAACATGCTGAACACAGGGTATATGGGCGATTCGGAAAAGAACCAGCCGGATACTGAGTAGTCGGGGGGAGGTAAGTATATGTTTGATTTAGTCGATATCCTCAAAAAGGGTGAAAACCAGAAGGTTGAAAAGCAACAGGAAATTACTTCTGTGCTTTTTTATCAGACTGAAAAATGTCACTCCCTGGTTAAAGAGGCTTACCGTTTTGAAGGTTTGGTTCCTCCTGCTCTACTGGTGAACTCGGACGAAAATATCAGAGAACATGTCCGGAATGAACAGATTGAAATTGTCATTATCGAGCTGAACGAGAGTTCGGATATCAGCCGGGATGCAGAGCGGATCAGTCACCTGTTACCCAATGATGCTTCTGTGATTGTTATTGGTAGTGAAGATGCTATTTCTACCATTCGTAACCTGAAACAGATGGGTTTTTACTATCTGTTCTGGCCCATTACCAAGCATGAACTGATCGAATTTGTTCTGAGCGTGCATGATAACCGCCACAGTAACCGTGGACTGGGGAAAAAACGTAAAGCGAAGCAAATCAGTATTATCGGTTGTAAAGGTGGGGTCGGAACCACGTTTATCTGCTCTGAAGTGGCGTATTTGCTGTCCGAAAAGAAAAACTCGTCATGTGTGGTCGTGGATAACGATTATATGGGGGGAAACCTCGACATTATGCTGGGTATGGAGAAGTTCGAGAAGCGGCAGATAAGGGCTGGGGCATTTGCGACAACGCTGGATCCGACTTCTGCGCAAAGCATGCTGAATAAATCCAGCAAGTTGCTTTCGGTCTTGTCTCTGGCTCCCTCGGCGGGGATGGGGAATACCGATATCAAGGAATACACCAAAACGGTGGCCTCTCAGGTATCAGAAAACGTGAATTTCCTGATTGAGGATTTATCCTCGATTTCTCAGCAATGTTTTGACCACAAAGAGTTGGCGGAATTGTCTGACTGTATGATTCTGGTACTGACCCCGACGGTTTCAGCCCTCAGGGAAGCCGCCCGTATCAAGCAGCGGATGGTTGAGGATAAAGACAGCTTATCCTGCCGCCTATATATGGTGATGAACTGTATTGTTCCTGACGCTGCCGCGACAGTGACCCAGGAAGAGGTGGAGAAGTATCTGCATCAGCCTGTAGACGTTGTCATTCCTTATATCAAAAAGCTGGATGCAATGGTTCTGGATGGTAAAAGGATTTGCATGTCCGGGGGTAAGCCGGAAAAAGCGTTATACCGACTTGTTTCTCTGATTGTTGGTGAGGAAGAGAAGAAAGGCTTCCACTTATTTTCTAGGTAGGTCGTTATGAGTGAAACAAAAGAAGTCTATAAGGCGCTCAGAAGACAGATCTTTGATGCCCTTGATCCTGAGGCCATCCAGAGGCTGGATGATGACCAGCTGGGCGAACAGTTATCCAAAGCGGTCGCCATGCTGGTGGATAAAGAGTCCCTGACGGTACCGCTTGTGTTAAGGCATGAGTTTGTAAAAAGCCTGGTGGATGAACTGCATGGCCTTGGACCTATCCAGCCTTTGATGGAGGATGAGTCTGTCACCGATATCATGGTGAACGGGTGTGACAACGTATATATAGAGCGTGATGGACTGGTTGAAAAGTCAGACATTACCTTTGTGGATGAGGCCCAGGTTATCGAGATTGCCAAGCGGATAGCCGGCAGAATAGGTCGTCGGGTCGATGATTCAATGCCTCTGTGTGATGCCCGTCTGGAAGATGGTAGCCGGGTGAATATCGTTATCCCGCCGATTGCTATTGACGGTACATCCATTTCTATTCGTAAGTTTAAGAAGCAGGCAATCGATGTCCCTAAACTGATTGGCTACGGTACCATGAGTGATGAAATGGCGCAGCTATTGATGATCGCTTCCCGTTGTCGTCTGAATATTCTGATTTCCGGTGGTACAGGTTCTGGTAAAACCACCATGTTGAACGCGCTTTCTCAGTATATCTCCGAAAAAGAACGTATTGTGACTATCGAAGATGCGGCGGAACTAAGGCTGTTACAGCCCCATGTTGTTCGTCTGGAAACCCGTACAGCTGGTATTGAAAATACCGGTGCTATTAAGCAGCGTGATCTGGTGATTAACGCTCTGCGTATGCGTCCTGACCGGATTATTGTCGGGGAGTGTCGGGGTCCCGAAGCGTTTGAGATGTTACAGGCAATGAATACCGGGCACGATGGCTCTATGTCAACCCTTCACGCAAACACTCCTCGTGATGCGTTAGCGCGGGTGGAATCTATGGTGATGATGGCGACCAGTAATTTACCGCTGGAGGCGATCCGAAGGACAATTGTCAGCGCTATAGACCTCATTATTCAGGTGAGTCGCTTGCATGATGGTACTCGGAAAATCATGAGCATTACGGAAGTGGTTGGCCTGGAAGGATCCAGTGTTGTGATGGAAGAAATATTCCGGTTTAAACCCGGACAGGTCACTCCTGGAGCTGATCGTGTCGAAGGGAACTTTATTACCGCTGGTCTGATGAAACGCTCTGTTCTGGTAGAAAAAGCCCGCTTCTTTGGTCTGAGTGACCAACTTGATTCGTTGTTCCAGGCAAGGGGGTATATATGATTTATCTTCTATTGGTCGGTGTGGGTATCATTTTACTTCTGGTCGGCATTTTCAGCGGTAGGAAAAAGCATAACTATCTGGAAGCCTATAACAAGACGGTCAGAGTGTATTCTCTGGCCAATGATGATCAGGCCGTGGACTTTAGCACGCTGACAGAACGGACGTTCAGGCAGAGAGTGGAAATTAAGCTGCATAATCTCGGCAAACAGCTGGGCAAATTTCCATTGCTGAAAGCGGCTGGCTTTCTTGCGTTGTTGGTGTTTGCCGGAATGGAAATTAATGCTCGTTTTATTCGTGGTAATGAATATGTCGTCACCACGCTTATTGTTCTACTGGGTCTGCACCTGGGTCATAACTGGCTGCAAAAACGTGAACAGAAACAGTTTGAAGAAGCGTTTCCTGATGCTCTGAATATCCTGACCAGTGCGGTGTCGGCGGGTGAAAGTATTATGCACGCCATTATGTATGTCGGGAAAACACTCGATGGTGATGTAGGGGCTGAGTTTAAGGTAATGGGCGACCGACTGCAGATGGGGGATACGCCGGATGAGGTTTTTAAAAAATCCTGTTTGCGTTTCCCTTATCCCTCCTTCCATTTCTTTGTGATCACCTTGAGGGCAAATATGCACCGCGGCGGCCAGTTAAAAGAGGTGATGACACGTTTAAACCGCCTTATGTTTGATGCCAGAGCAATAGAAAAGAAAAAGTATGCACTGACGTCAGAAGCCCGGATGTCTGCAAAAATAGTGGCCTCTATTCCTTTTATCTTCTTGTTCATCATGCAGTATATCAGCGCAGAGAATTATGAGTATGTGATGTTCAACGATGCAGGCAGGCCGATCCTCTATTACATGCTGATCAGTGAATTCATTGGTATCAGTATCGTTTGGGGACTCATGAAGAGGGTACGCTGATGGACAAAATCATAGTTTGGCTTAGTCAGAGCCATATTCAACTGATACTGGCACTCTGGTTTGTTGTGGTGGGTTTGTCGAGTTTTGTCTATGTCGGTTTTGAACAGTTTCGTCGGAGCCGAAGGCTAAAACGTTTTGGTCTGAGTGAAAAGGGTCCTAAAAAAGAGTCTGATACCCAGACGACAGAAGAAGTCACAAAATACGTTACTAACTTGTTTGCCGCATCAAAACTCGACGTGTCTGATAAATTTATTGCGGCTGGCTTTTATAATCTGCGTTTTGCCCATTGGTTTTTACCCGCCAAGTATTTTCTGATGTTGCTGGGGGTCGGGGTTATCGTTGTCTTAGGGCTTAAGACAGGAATGACGACTTTATATATCGGTGCTTTAGCCCTGGTTTGGGTCGTGATTTCCATTATTTTCCCTGATGTTTATCTCGACATGCGGACTAAAGCTTTGCAGCGCCATATTTCTAACCAGTTGCCTTATTTGCTCGATTTGATGGGGGTTTGTGTTCAGACCGGGATGACCATTGAAGCGGCGATGAGTTACCTCTCTCAGGAGATGGCGGGCTTTGACCGTGACCTGGCTTATATGCTGAAGCGGACCAATGACCGGGCGCATATTGTTGGGCTGGAGCAAGCTTTGGAAGAACTGTACAAGCGTGTACCAACATCAGAAATTCGCAGTTTTGTGATGACATTGAATCAGAGCCTGCAGTATGGGTCGTCTATCTATACGGTGTTAACCACATTAGCGGTGGATATCAGGGAAGTACAGATGCTGAATCTGGAAGAACAGATCGGTTCTCTGTCAGCCAAAATGTCGGTGCCTTTGATTCTGTTTATTATGATCCCTATCGTGATTCTCATCACGGCTCCGGGGGTAATGAGAATGCTGGGGTAACGGTTATGTTCGGGAATGGGTTTTCTAACGGGTTTCGCTTGATAGGCAGGGCTGGAAGTATTCTGTTACTTGCTTTTCTGGTGGGGGCGTGTGCATCAGGTAATTCGACCATACAGGCACAAGCGGATCAGGTACGTAGTGAATCTAAAGAACAGATATTGTTAAACACGGCAAACAGAGAACAACTGATTACTTTTTATAAACAGCAGCTTAAAGAGAATTACTCGACAGAGACGAGAATTAAATTAATAGAAGCTTACCTGGAGTCAGGTGATACCGAGTCAGCCAGCTTTCACCTGACAGAAATAGAATCGGATGAGGAGCATGCGGCTAAGATTGTGTTTTTGAAAGCCCGTGTGGCTTATTTATCCGGTAACTATCTGGAGGCTTACCAATATGCACAGACCGCTTTATCTCTCAGCGCGTCTTACCCAGAAGCTGAAAACCTGATGGGGTTGATTCAGGCTGAGCGAGGTGAACTGGTTTCTGCCAGAGAGCATTTTCTGAGTGCCCGTCGTCATTATTACGATGATGCCATTATCAAGAACAACTTAGCAGTAATCGATCTAATTGAAGAGAACTATCGATCCGCAGTGCAAAGGCTTCAGCCGCTATACTTAAAGACAGGAGGCGACACACAGATTACGTCGAACCTGCTTATTGCTTATGCCAAATTGGGAGAATACAAAGCAGTAAGAGAGATTCTGAAGGAACAGGACTATAGCGAGGAGGACATCCAGCGTATTTTCCTGATACTCAGGGGGATGAGTAAAGTGAATGAGAAAGAAGAGGAGCCAAATCAGCTACCTATTAGTCAGGAAGGTTCAGCCGCCAGTATTCAGGTAAAAGTGGACAGAGGTCCGGATTATGAAGCGCATTAAATCGCATCTGGGAAAAGCATGGCAAAAAGGGGTGGCCTCTATTGAGTTTGCCCTGGGATTTTTTGCCTTTTGGTTGCTTATCGGAGCATGGGCAGAGATGAGTTATATCTCTTATATTACCGCTATTTGCGATCTGGCTATTACAGAAGCTTCCCGTTCAGCGAAGAAAACAGAGTTGGATCCTGATAATGTGGATAGTCATTACCAGAAGATATTCGAAAAAGTTATTAGTGAGGACGATTTCTGGAGTAAGTTTGTTGATGTTGACAGCCTGACAGCCAATATGACGGTGCGTTATGTCGACAACCTGAGCAGCTTAGCAGGAGTGACTGACGTATGTGTTCCACCGGGTGACAACGGTGATAACACTTGTGGTTCAGAATCAGGCAGTTCGTTAGCTATTTACCATGTCAGCTATGACTACAACAGTATATTCAGTTATTTTTCGGACAAAAATTCTGTGTTTTCTCGCGAAATCATTGTGGTACAGGAATATGAACGGTCTCAATTCGATATTTAGGCAAAAAGGTACGTTCGCGATCGAGTTCTCAATAGTGGGCTTGTTGCTTGGTGTCCTTCTGGCCTTTGCACAGGATGCGATCATTAAGATTTCAATGAAAGGAAAGCTGGATCGGTTATCTTACTCTGCTGTCAGTATTATAAAAGAACGAACTCAACTGTATTCTGGTGATACTCTCGCATCAGCCCCTGGTTCGGATGATAGTTTTGATCTGAATAACCCAATGAGTGGCGAGCATGTAACTAATATATATACCGTTGTGGAAAATTCGATGAAACGCATCACAGGGTCATTTGATGAAGCAAAATTTGGTATGCGTCTGGAGGAACAAACCTACACAGATAACACCCCTAATACTCTGGTTGTATATAATTCGGGGACATTAGTGTGCAGCGTTGGTCAGACGCTTGCCGATATAGAGGCTGACTTAAGAATTACCACTACTCTGGAAAGACATCCTCCTATTTACCGGATCACGCTTTGTTATGATACGGATAATTTGGTCGCTGATCTTCTAAGTAGTGGCTTTGAAAGAGTAAGTTCTACTTCAGTCGCGGTAGGGAGGTAGACATGAAAATAAGGACAGATTTGAAAATAGGTCGCTTCAGACAAAAAGGTCATGCCGCAATTATTTTTGTGCTAGTGGCTCCGATTATGTTTAGTCTGTTTAGTATCGCTATTGATGGTGCCAGAATGATGCAGAACGAAGCGCGTTTAGATGATGCACTGGAGATTGCGAGTTTGGCATTAGCCGCCGAAAATAATCCGAATGATTCTACTGCTGATGAATCCTCTGAAGCGTATAAGGGATGGGTGAGGAACAAGGAAATTGCGACGGCTTATATAACAGAATATATGCAGGGTATGCAAGGTACCGTCGATCCGGACATCACTAAATCTGAAGTTGCACCGGAGAATGACGACGATCCCAGATATTTTGAGTACACGGTTGAGGCGTCCACAACTCATGAAACCATCTTTAAAGACGATAATACCTTTGGTGATAGCTATGATGTGAAGTCAACAGGTGCGGCCAGAAAGTATCAGAACCAGGCGATTGATATTGTGTTTATTTCAGATTTTTCTGACACCATGAATGATGACTGGACTGGCGGCACACAGGCTAAATACTTGGATCTTAAGGATGTTATTGAAGATGTGACCGATTATGTTTCTCAGTACAACGGCCTGAAGAATCTGGATGACAGTACGGTGGGTTATGTCGGCTTTAATTCGGTGACGCAACAGTTAGCTGACCGAAGTTCAATAACTTCGGATCCTGCCGGAGGGTGTACGGATAATCCCTATATAACAGGAGATTGTACGGATAATCCATATACTGTCAGTGGGTATGATGCTGGCTGGTATGCGACTTATTACGTACCAGAACCTGGAGCCCAGGCAGATTTATGTCAATATAATCAATATATTAATAATAGTGCTTCAGATACGGTAGGCGCTATTTTTGATGTAAAAACAACCTGTGATGAGAAAACCATCTGGGCAGGAGACGGAGCATCTGGTTCGGATAAACTGTTTTTTGATGAAAATGGCGCTTATTTTTATGATATAGCGCTGACTGCTGGCGATGCGACGGCTCCTCCTGGAGACACCTCACGTTTTAATGCATTCAATAACCAGATAGCCGCGTTTTATCCAGACTGGGGGACGTCTTCTTATGAAGGGCTTATCCGGGGGGCGCAGATTGCAGCAGATGGGGATAACCCAAGACGGTTACTGATTATATTATCGGATGGAATGGATAATTATCCAGCAATAACCACCTCTCTGGTTAATGCCGGGATGTGTACCACTATAACCGATACACTGGATGCTCAGGTAACCAGTAAGAACTATCAGGTGAGTTCCAAGATTGTCTTGATTGGTTTTGATTATGATGTATCCACCAATGAGGCACTGGTTAATTGTGTTGGAACGGATAACACCTACCAGGCTCAAAATACAGGTGATATTTTAGCGATCATACTGAAGTTAATCACAGAAGAAGTCGGACACTTAATAGAGGCAGGAATATAATGAAAACAAGAAACTTACTATACGGAATTATGGTATTAGTGGCATCAACAGCCGGGTTATCTGTTTCTGCCACTGAAGAGAGTCGGGATGTTAACCGGGCACTGCAATATTATTGTGCCAATAAAGATGTTTCTTATGAAGAAAGCATTGTTATCGGTGATGCGACTCAGGTTAATCTGGCGAGCGGGCCTTTCTATCTCATCTCTTCACCAAGTGCTTATCAGGCGACGATTGATCTTGTTGCTAAGGATATTATTGGTGCTGGTGTCAGCACCGAATGTGCCGAATATCTGCTGTCTAAAGGTCAGATCCAGGGGTATAAACAGGGTGAGATTCTGGCCAGAGTCTTTTTTGATTTTGACCGCTTTAATCTGAAGCAGGATGCCAGATATATTCTTCAGTCTTTGATTGAAAAGCTGCAAACACGACCATCTAACTTAATCCTGGAAGGACATACCGATAGCATTGGTACGAAAAGTTATAATATGACTCTGGGGCTGAAGCGTTCTGAATCCGTTAAAGCGTATCTGATTGATAAAGGGATTGATCCGCAGACATTGACCACAGTGTCTAAAGGTGAAAATGAACCGGTTGCCAGTAATGCAAACAGAGAAGGACGGAGGAAAAACCGTCGGGTAGATATGGTATCAGTTGACTAAAATAAGGGGGCTTTGGCCCCTTATTTTTTGAATGACAAAAAATAACCAAAGGTCTTACAAGTAAGACTAATTTACTGCACAACAATGAGAATCATGAATAAAATCATATATTTCCTCTTTGCTAATTTTCTTTCTCCAAATCTGCACATAATAAATTTTTCTGGATTAGTGTAATAGCTCTTATTAATCAATATATTATGTGGCACGCAATTTATACTGTGATGTGGATCTCTTTTTAATTTTGTTAACCTATTTGTTAAGCATTTGTTTTGTTTTTGTTTTATTGGTGTTTGGTTTTGACCTGAAAACCGTCTAAGGCTCTGAGTCAACTTTTTTCATATGAAAAATTTATGCTAATCTCGCCATGCATTCTGACCGGTATATTTTTATCTTTGTCAGGAAAATTAAAAAATTAAATCATAATGTTAAATAATTAGATGGAGTGAACAAAATGCTTCTTTCAACTTACGTTAAGGCTAGGCTTGCACTGGAAGATTTTAAAAAGGATCAACGTGGTGTGACGGCAATTGAATACGCGATTATTGGTGTGGCGGTTGCGACGATTGTTGGTGCTGCTTTTGCCACCACTGGTGAGAATACTCTTGGTGGTGCCCTAAACAGTGCCATGGGTACAATTACTAGCAAAATTGCCAGTGCGGGTTAATTCATTTTCTGCTGTACTAGTATCATAACCTAATACAAATAAGTTTATTGTGGTGTGGCTAATTCTTTTTTCATTACTAATGCTGTTAGTTATCTATTCTGATTTACGTTACAGAATAATTTCTAACGCTTTAGTGATGGTTACATCACTGATGGTTCTGGTGTACTGCTATCAGGCGGATGTGTTAAGTCAGTGGCTGTATGCCATACCGGTATTCGGTATTGGGTTTCTTTTATGGTGGCTAGGCGTGTTTGGTGCCGGAGATGTCAAATTATTAGCAGTACTTGTTCCTGCTATCGACCCGGCCTACCACCTGTTTACTTTTCTTATGATTGCATTTAGCGGCGGTATTGTCGCAATCGCGACGCTGCTGTATGCAAAGCTGGTTACAAAAAATAACGATACAACAGTGCCTTACGGAATATCTATTGCGCTTGGTTGTTGGCTGGGGATTTTAGCCTCGCTTTCATGAGGTGGATATGAATTTAAAAGTGTTGCTGCCTGTCGCTGTCATCGCCATGGGCGCGGGTTTATATGGTCTGTCCGGAAATTTGGTTCAGAATACGGAAAAACCACAGGAAAAATTAGCAGAAGCACCTAAGCAACTGCGGATCTGGTTAACAAAAAACACATTACAGCCCGGGCAGGTAGTGACAAACCGGGATCTGGAAACCAGACTGGTATCAGAGTCTGAAGCCAATCAACATGGTTTGGTTAACGATACAAACATTGAGTTTGTGAAAGGAATGGTCGCCGGAGAAGAACTGGAACCAGGGCAATGGATCACCAACCGTGATTTTATTCATCCTGATGATCCGGCTTATGTTGAACTGACGGTTTCCCAGGGGATGGTACCTTATGCGGTTAAGGTCGAACCGGAAACCATCATCGGGGGGGTGATTACTCAGGGCAGTCTGGTGGATATTGTTGCGCTATCGTCGGTGAGCCAGAATATGGCCAGTGAAAATACGGTAAGGGGACTTCAGTCAGTGTCTCTTTCCCCTATCTTAATGGCTATAAAGGTATTACAGGTTCAGAGCTATATTCCAACAGAAGTTGAAAAAGTGACGTCAAAAGAAGTGGATACCGATGTCACCATGGTGCTGGAGTTGAGTCAGGAACAGTTAGCGAAGTTGATCATTGCTAAAAAAATTGCTCAGTTGGAAGTCCATAAGTCTCTTGGAGCAGTAGAGGCGAAGCGGCTTAGGGCAAATTCGGGGGATGTGATTCCTGGTTACCAGGCAATCAAAGAATTTCGTGCTGGTGCGACAAGTATAAAATAACAATAAACAGGGACATGGTATGGATGCACAACCTATACAAGGTCAAATACCTCAACGTGTTAGAACAACAGTGGCTCTACCTATTCTTCTTCTTTTTTCTTTGCTGTTGGCCAGTCCATGGGGATGGGCGGCAAAAATTGTCAATCTTTCCGAGGGAGACGCTCAGACCATCAGTGTCAGCGCTGATATAGGGTCTGTATTTATCTCTGATCCTTCAGTTGCGGATTATCAGGTAGTGGAAAAGCACAAAGTGGTGTTTTTCGGTAAAAAGCTGGGTAATACCTCACTGATGATTTTCGATGAAGACGGAAAGACGCTGATTTCCCGTAAGTTAATCGTCAATAAAAGTCTGGTACATATTCAACAGCAGATTCAGCTGCGTTTTCCCGATGTGGATGTGGAGATCTACAACCTTGGTGATCAGGCTGTTCTGAGTGGAACGGTGGCGACCGATCAGGAAAAAGAAGATATCTATAATCTGGTGGGTGAGCTGATGGGTAAAGACGCTGAGGTAAAGAGTGTTGAATGGGATATTGGTGAAGGCAGCCATGAAATGGACTTTATGCGTAAATATAAGTTCAAAGGTCTGGTCAACAATATCGAAGTGATCGCGACCAAACAGGTTAACGTGAAGCTTTCTATTGCTGAAGTGACTCATTCATTTATCGAAGAGCTGGGCATCGACCTTGGCAGTGCAGGCTATTCCAGCGGAATATTTGTTGATCAACTGACCCGTTTCAGTGCCGACGATATTATTTCTGTGATTACCGCTATCGGTAACGATAATGTTGGTCAGGTTCTTGCCGAACCAAATCTTTCCGTTATATCAGGCGAAACGGCCAGTTTCCTGGCGGGGGGAGAAATACCGGTTGTCACTGTGATGGATGGCGGCACCAATGTGGCTTATCGAGAGTATGGTGTGCGTCTTGAGCTGATGGCGAAAGTTTTGAGAGATGACAAGATAAAACTGTCTCTGATGCCGGAAGTGAGTGCTCTGGACAATACTTATACCAGTGGAAGCTATGATTTACCTGCCCTGAAAACCAGACGGGCAAGAACAACGGTAGAATTGGGAGATGGCCAGAGTTTCATTCTTGGGGGGCTGCTGAATACGGAAGACAGGGAATCATTACAACGTATTCCGTTTATTGGTGATGTGCCTATTCTTGGTTCGTTATTCCGCCATACCGAAACTAACCGCACAAAAACAGAACTGATTATTGTTGCCACGGTTAACTTAGTGCAGCCGGTTCATCCGTCTCAGGTTCAGTTACCAACCATGGAAAAAACGCACACATTGCAACGTTTCTTTGCTTTGGATAGCTCTTACGATAAAGCAAAAGGCATGTGGGCGAACAAGGTTCTGGCAAGCGGGGGCTTTAAACAATGAAAAAGATAATAACGGCTATTTTCATTGCTGGTCTGTTAAGTGGTTGTGCTGAGCATATTGCGGAAAGGGAAGGGGCTGAAATTCAGGTTGTACCGGTAACTTACTCTCTTGGTGTGAGTATTAAAAAAGGTAACCAGGAAAAAGCCCGTGAACAGCTAGACCAATACGCTCGAAGCCACTGGGATAAAGTGACGACTCAGATGGTTAGCCTGATCTGGTATAGCCGCGATGGTAAGAAGCTGGCGGACAATTATTACCAGTATCTGCTCGGGCAGGGGGTTGATAAATATAAACTCAGTGTGACGAAAGGCCGACACGTAACGGATGAGAAACCTTTTGACCTGAAGTTTGAAACGATGGTTAATCGTGCCGTGGTTAAGGTGTGTGATTACGAGAAAGTAGGTAATTACGGTCATAATGAAGTTGGCTGCTATTCCGACGGGGCTCGCTGGCAGTCGATGGTTAATCCGGAAAAGATGTTAAGGGGTGGTGATTAAGTGTTTGACTTAGTAGATATCCTAAAGAAAGGTGCCGATGACACTGAGGCAGAACAACAGCAGGAAATAACCTCAGTACTTTTTTTCCAGACAGAGCAGTGCCGGTCTTTGGTTAAAGAGGCGTATCGTTTCGAAGGTTTGGTGACGCCGGTTCTGTTACCAAATGGTGATGAGCAGATCAAAGAACACGTACGACATGAAAATATAGAGATTGTCATTATTGAGCTCAATGAGAGCCAGAATGTCACCGCAGATGCGGAGAGAATAGGGCACCTTTTACCAAATAATGCTTCTGTGATTGTGATCGGCAGTGAAGATGCCATTTCAACCATACGTAATCTGAAGCAGATGGGTTTTTACTATCTGTTCTGGCCTATTACCAAACATGACCTGATAGAGTTTGTTATCAGCGTACATGAAAACCGTCATCGTAATCGCGGCTTGGGCCAAAAGCGCAAAGCTAAGCAAGTGAGCATCCTGGGGTGTAAAGGCGGAACAGGCACAACATTTATCAGTGCGGAGATAGCATACCTGTTATCGGAAGATAAACGTTCCTCATGCGTACTTGTTGATCATGATTATCAGGGCGGGAACGTTGATATCATGATGGGCATGAAGCAATTTGAGAAACGGGATTTGCGTCCAGGCTCTTTCGCCTCGACTCTGGATAACACCTCCGCCCAAAGCTTGCTGACTAAGCATACTAAAATGTTATCGGTGCTTTCTCTGACCTCGGCAGGGATGGAAAACCGTGACATTAAAGAATATACCAAAGCAGTGATTGATCAGGTTGCCGTTGATGTAAACTTTATTGTTGACGATATCTCGTCGGTAGTGCGGCAGACCTTTTCTCAGGATGAAATAGTCGATATTTCCGACAGTGTCATTCTTGTCTTCCCCCCAACAGTTTCGGGGCTCAGGGAAGCGGCAAGAATAAAGCAGCAGTTAATGGAGGTAAAATCATCAGATTCACAACTACGTCTGTTGCTGGTGATGAATTACACCATGCCGCAAAGTGCAGCAACGGTCACTTTCGCCGAAGCTGAAAAGTATTTACATCAAAAAGTTGATGTAGTTATCCCTTATATAAAAAAACTAGATGCTATGATTCTGGACACTAAACGAATCAGCCAGCAAAAAGGCAAAGCATCTAAAGCGCTACATAGTTTGGCTTCCCTTATTGTTGGTGAAGATGAGCCGAAAAAAGGCTTTCGCCTTTTCTCCCGTAAATAAGTTTAGGCTTTTTTCGTGCAGATAGAGATTGCTATCTTGCGAAATAATTTACGGAAGTGAGTTGTCGTAAACCAAGCATAGGTAGCCGTAATTATGAGTGATGCAAAACAGACATACATCAAACTGAGACGTCAGATTTTTGATGCACTGGATCCTGAAGCGATTAACCGCCTGAGTTCTGAACAACTGGCACAACAGCTATCGAAAGCGGTTGATATGCTGGTAGAAAAAGAGTCTCTGCCCGTTCCCGTTCTGTTACGCAATGAGTATGTCAAAAGTCTGGTGGATGAGCTGCAGGGGCTGGGGCCTTTACAGCCATTAATGGAAGACGAGTCGATTACCGATATTATGATCAACGGGCATGAAAATGTGTTTGTTGAGCGGGGCGGCTTGGTGGAAAAGGTCAAAGTCAACTTTGTTGATGAAGCTCAGGTGCTGGAAATTGCCAAGCGTATTGCCAGTCGGGTCGGACGTAGGGTCGATGACTCCATGCCGTTGTGTGATGCGCGTCTTGCTGATGGTAGCCGCGTTAATATTGTTATTCCGCCCATTGCGATAGATGGCACTTCTATCTCAATCCGTAAATTTAAGAAGCAGTCGATTGATTTTACTAAATTAGTTGAGTTTGGTGCGATGAGTCCGGAAATGGCTCAGTTGTTAATGATCGCCTCACGCTGCCGTCTGAATATTCTGATTTCCGGTGGTACGGGCTCAGGTAAAACCACCATGCTCAATGCATTGTCGCAATTTATCTCTGATAAAGAACGTATTGTCACCATTGAGGATGCTGCGGAGCTAAGGCTGCTCCAGCCCCATGTTGTACGGCTGGAAACCCGGACTGCCGGGATTGAAAATACCGGGGCGATACACCAGCGGGAGTTGGTTATTAACTCCCTGCGTATGAGGCCTGACCGAATCATTGTTGGTGAGTGTCGGGGGAGTGAGGCATTTGAAATGCTACAGGCCATGAATACAGGTCACGATGGTTCAATGTCAACCCTGCACGCCAACACGCCCCGGGATGCACTATCCCGTGTTGAAGCTATGGTGATGATGGCGACCAGCAACCTGCCGTTGGAGGCCATTCGACGGACTATTGTCAGTGCAGTGGATCTTATCATCCAGATCAGCCGCTTACACGATGGTAGCCGTAAAGTGATGAGCATTACAGAAGTGGTGGGTCTGGAAGGATCCAGTGTGGTGATGGAAGAAATTTTCCGGTTTAAGCCGGAACTGGTACGGCCGGGGGCTGAAAAAGTAGAAGGTAACTTTATTACCGCCGGTCTGATGAAGCGTTCAGTTCTGGTGGAAAAAGCTCAGTTTTTCGGATTGGGTGACCAGCTTAATTCATTATTCCAGGCAAGAGGACAGTAACAAGGCATAGCGCATGATCATGTATATCTCTTTATTTGCAGGCGGTCTTTTATTAACCCTGATAGCTCTGTTGAGCAAAACCAAACAGCATGACTATCTGGAAGAATATAATAAAACCGTACAAGTTCACTCCATGACCGGTGATGATCAGGCGGTGAATTTCGGGACGCTAATAGAGCGTAGCCGCTGGCAAAGGTTAATGGACCGAAAAGATAATCTGGGTAAACAGATAGGCCGCTTTGCTGCGATTAAGGTTGTGCTGTTTATTGGGGTTCTTTTCTTTATCGGCCTGGAGGTTAACCAGAGATTCGTTCGTGGCAATATCTATATCGTTATGACTGTTGTGCTTCTGGCCGGATTTTACTTTGGTTATAGCTGGTTGCAGAAAAGAGAACGTAAGCGATTTGAAGAGGCCTTTCCTGATGCCCTGAATATACTGGCCAGCGCAGTGTCATCCGGTGAAAGTATCATGCATGCGATTATTTACGTTGGTAACACTCTGGATGGTGACGTTGGTGCTGAGTTTAAGTCGATGGGACAGCGTCTGCAAATGGGGGACACTGCGGATGAAGTTTTTAAACGGGCCTGTAAGCGTTTTCCTTATTCATCATTTTATTTCTTTGTCATTACCCTGAGAGCCAATATGAGCCGGGGGGGGCAGTTGAAAGATGTGATGACACGGCTTAATCGTTTGATGTTTGATGCCAGGGCTATCGATAAGAAAAAATACGCATTAACGGCTGAAGCGCGCATGTCGGCTAAAATAGTCGCCGCTATTCCATTTGTTTTTCTTATTCTGATGCAGTACATCACACCGGATAACTACGAGTTTGTGATGTTTGAGCCGGAAGGGCGACCGATTCTCTATTATGTACTGGGTAGTGAGTTTATCGGTATCAGCATTATCTGGGCTCTGATGAAAGGAGTCGAATAATGCAGAATATTCTGATGTTACTTCAGCAGGGGAATATACCGGTTCTGGTGTCTTTGTTTACCCTGCTAATCAGTTTTGCCATCTTTGTGTATGTGTTTGCAGAGCAGTATCGCCGAAAGAGGACCATAAAGCGATTTGTTGTCGGTGACGCAACGGGTGATGCTCAGACCAAACGGTTTGAAGTGGTTGGTAAGTATCTCACTGATTTATTTGCGGCTTCTGATATTGATGTGAGCGATAAACTGATCGCGGCCGGTTTATACGATACCCGTTTTGCCTACCTGCTGATGCCTGCAAAATATATTGTGATGATTGTGGGTTTAATTGTGATTGGCGTCGTCGGAATTAAGCTTGAACGCTCAATGTTGGATCTGCTGCCACTTCTGGCACTATGGCTGCTTGTGGTGATTTTATTGCCGGATATGTATCTGGCTGCCCGAAAGAAACGTCTGCAGAAGAAAATCTCTAACCATCTGCCATATTTACTGGATTTGATGGGAGTATGTGTACAGACCGGTATGACCATAGAAGCCGCGATGGGATATCTGACTCAAGAGATGGTCGGTTTTGACCGGGATTTGGCTTATATGCTTAAGCGTACTAATGAACGAGCACAAATTGTCGGGCTGGAGCGGGCGTTGGATGAGCTTTATAAGCGCGTTCCGACGACGGAAGTACGCAGTTTTGTGATGACACTGACTCAAAGTCTTCAGTATGGTTCTTCCATCTATACTGTACTGACTACTCTGGCTGTTGATATTCGTGAAGTGCAGATGCTGGGAGTGGAAGAGAAAATCGGTAAGTTATCAGCCAAGATGTCTATCCCGTTGATTCTGTTTATTATGATCCCGATAGTTATTCTGATCGCAGCACCGGGTGTGATGAGGATGATGAACTGATGCGGAAAATGGTTTTATTGTCACTGGCATTGTTAACGGGATGTGCAACGACGTCTTCAAGTCAGAAAGAACAGGTGAGTCAGTCTGCTTTTGAGTCTAAAGAAGAGATGCTGTTGAAGACCGGAAGCAGTACACAACTGATTCAGTTATATAAGAACAAGCTCAAAGAGGGGGACAGTCAGGAAATAAGGCTAAAGCTGATAGAAGCTTACCTGGCTGACAAGGATTATGAGTCGGCTGGCTTTCACTTGGATCTGCTGCAGAAGCAGCAACCAGACCCAGACAAGCCGGATGATACCTTACAGGCTAAAGTGAGTTTTTTGCAGGCAAAAGTACTGCTAGAACAGGGCCGGCCAGCCAACGCAGCCGATTTAGTCAAACAGGCCATGGCGCGTGAACAGGTGTATCCTGAGGCTGAAAACCTGATGGGGCTTATCCAGGCAGAGCTAGGCGATTTCGCCAGGGCCAGAGAGTATTTCAACCGGGCAAGGCAGCACTATTATGATGATGTGATTGTCAAAAACAACCTCGCCGTTCTCGACTTGATTGAAGAGAATTATCAGGCTGCGGTAGAAAAGTTACAGCCTTTATATCAGAAAGGGCTGGCAGATAATAAAATTACCGCTAATTTAGTTCTGGCTTATGCGAAACTGGGGAATTATTCGGCGGTAGAAGATATTCTGAAAAAACAGGATTACACCAGCGATGAAATACGGAGTGTATTTATTGGTCTTAAGGTCTCTGACAATATTATATCAGGCCGCCTTCACCAGAAAGAAAGTCCTGTCAGTCAGGTTACCGAACAGAAAACCGATCCGGTTGTATCCATTCCGGTTGTATCAATAGAGCCAAAGGACAGTTCAGAACCAGAGGAAGTACCGGAAGAAGAAAATCCGGTTTTAATCGACAGTGAAAACACACTCGCATTGATGCTGGAAGAGTATATTCAGCAAGAAGCCAGGAAAAATCCAGATCTATCGGAAAATATTGAAGAAAGTGAATTAAACGAAACCGGTGAAAGAGATGAAGCGGGCAACTAAATTTCGTCAGCGGGGTGTGGCTGCTATTGAGTTTGCTCTTGGTTTTTTTGCCTTCTGGTTAATGATGGCCGCCTGGATTGAGATGGGATATATGTCTTATGTTTCATCTGTTGGGGATTATGCAATAGCCAAAGCCTCAAGAATAGCAAAAAAGGATACCGATAATTATATATCCACCTTTAAAACAATAGTTGAAAGTAATGATTCACTATTAAGCGCTTTGGTTAATAAAAATAGCTTTAAGATCGGGGTTAGGTATCTGGACGATCTTTCTGAACTAAGAAATACAATTGATGTTTGTACAACAAACGAAGATGGGGAAATAGTTTGTGGCGCTGAAGGTGAAACCGGGGAAGATAAAGCCATAGCGATTTATCATATCGAATATGATTACAACAGTATGTTTTCCTATTTTCTAGATGATAAAACCGTCTTTTCCCGAGAAGTCATAGTGATTCAGGAATATGAAAGGAATGAATTCAATTTTAATGGCTAGGCAGAAAGGAACTTTCTCCATTGAGTTTTCATTTGTCGGACTATTTTTTGGTGTACTGCTGATGTTTAGTGCCGATCTTATTATTAAGATTTCGGTAAAAGGGAAATTAGATCGCCTTTCTTATTCTCTGGTTAATATTGCCAAAGAGCGAACCCAGTTGTACGCCAAAGAAGATTATACGCTGGAGTCTGATGATATCGATTTACTTTATGATGTGGGGAAAAATTCATTGAACAGAACCATGGGGCAGTTTGATGATAGTAAATTCTCGATGTTTGTTGAAGAGATGACCAACGACAGTGGGTATCAGCATTACGCAAGAGGGTCGGAATGTAATGTATCGAAGACTCTGAACGATTTGGAAAGTAATGATAATACAAAACTCAGTGTTGTCACCTCCTGGGGGCGTGATAGCTCTGTATACCGGGTCACCCTTTGCTATGAAACCGATAACCTGGTAGCCGGTTTACTGGGTAACGGTTTTACTACTGTCCAGTCCGGCTCGGTAATGATAGGGCGCTGATAATGGTTAATTTATTTAAAAGACAGCATGGGCATGCGGCCATTTTGTTCGTGATGATGATACCAGTACTGTTTGGGGTTTTTGTGCTGGGTACTGATGGTGCCAGAGCCATGCAGGACAGAGCCCGCTTGGATGATGCGCTGGAGGCCGCAAGTTTAGCCATTGCAGCTCATAATGATGAGAATAAGGAACCTGATGACTCTTCGGCCTCTGGAGGCGACAATGAGGAAAGCATTGTAGGGACGGGGAGTAATGTCAATAAGAGAATAGCCAAGGCATACATCGGTCAATATATGACAGATATGGACGATATCGCTGAGATCAATATAGAAAGAATGGAGTGTAATACTTCATCTGGTCCTGCGTGCTCGTACGATGGAGATAGTTCAGACCCACTGTTTTTTCAGTATACCGTAGATGCAAAAACAAAACATAGTAGCTGGTTTAGTGGTGACGTCTCTTTAGGTGACAGCTTTAATGTTGCATCTCAATCGACCGCTCGAAAGTATCAGAATGAAACGGTTGATGTGGTATTTGTTGCAGACTTTTCTGGGTCTATGAGGATTTCATGGACGATCAATACGAAGGATAAACCATGCTCATATTACTCTGACTTTGACTCTTATTTTGATGATGGTGAGTGTAAGGCTAAGAAATATAAAGGCGTACTTGGTGTGATAAAGTCAGTATTAGGAACTCTTGATAAATACAATAATAAACTATCATCTAATACTAATAATAGAAATACAGCTTCATTTGTGCCTTATAATAATTTTATGCAGAAGGAATATGATGTAGATTGTGATTATTTAAGGTATAAGTATGAAATAAGAAAAGAAAAATATTGTAGACGTCATTATTGTTCGGAAACTTCTATAGAATATACTTCAGTTGATTACCCTGAGACCATATCTGGTTTATGGGATTATACGGGAGAGTGTTATAATGAGCGTGAAGATTTTCATATGGTCATTCCTGAGGAAGAAAGTACTGATTCTTTAATAACAAGTGTATGGAATAACATATCTGATTTCTATCCTGGCGGGTATACCGCTTCCTTTCAGGGAGTAATTAAAGCTGCGCAAGTCATTAAAGCTAAACCAAATGATAAAAAATTGATAATTGTTTTATCTGATGGGGATGATTTCGGCCCAATATATGGTGGTGATGATGGAGAGTCGGAAAAAATAGCTGAGACATTATACAGTAGTCCCTATAACATGTGTGACAAAATAATAGATGGCTTAGAAGCAACTGATGAAATAGAAGCTAAAATAGCCGTAATCGGATTTGGGTATGACTATGATATCAATGATAATGTTGGGCTTACACTTTGTGCCGGAGCTGAAAATGTTTATCAGGCAGGAAGTTTCGAAGAAATCCGTACCCGTATCCTCCAATTAATAGTAGAAGAAATCGGCCATTTAAAATAAGTGCCGGTAAATTAAATAAAAACAAACAGGAATAAAATTGATGATATTAAATATAAAGGTTATTCCGGTACTTGCGTTCGTTGTTGCATCGTCACTGGCTGGGGCCGTTTATGCCGGGGAGCAGGAAAGCGGGCAAGTAAACCGTGCTCTTAATTATTACTGTGCGAAGAAAGAGGTATCGACAGAAGAGAGCGTGGTAATAGGACAGAGCACACAGGTAAACCTGAAAAGCGGTTCTTTTTATCTGGTGGAGTCTGACAGTACTTATCAGGCGACGCTGGATCTGGTGTCTCAGGAAGCCGTTCGAATGGGGGTAAGCCGTGATTGTTCGGAATATCTGCTTTCTAAAGGGCGGCTTCAGGGCTATGAACAAGGCAATGTGATTGCCAGAGTGTTTTTTGATTTTGATAAATATCACCTGAGCAAAGACTCTCGCTATATTCTGCAGTCCGTGGCCGATAAACTGAAACAAGATTCATCAGAACTGATTCTGGAAGGTCATACGGACAGCATCGGAACTAAGGCGTATAACTTTACTCTGGGGTTGAAACGCTCGGAAGCGGTGAAAGCCTACCTGGCAGAAAAAGGCGTAAGCACAGATGATATGGTGGCGGTTTCCCGTGGTGAGGGGCACCCTATCGCCAGTAATAAAACCGCTGAGGGACGCAGACAAAATCGCCGGGTCGATATGATTAGTGAGTAATACCAATACCTGTGATTAAATTATCAGAAAATTGCGCAGGAAAAATCGCTTAGAGCAAGGCAGAATTTGCAGTAACTAGTGGTTCTAATTACAAGAATTCTAACGCAGCTATGAAAGATTTTAACCAGCAAGAATGATTAGATGATTGCTGGTGTTGGTATAAGTCACTCTGCAAAGAAAAAGCTCACAAGCTGGTGTGCCAGCCAGTGAGCTTTTGTTTTCCCTAAGCCTTATTACTTGCTTTATGCCTAAGTCAGACGTTTAATGTACGTTACTGCATGGGTCATGTTCAGGGTATTTTCTAATTACCTCCCCAAGGTATTCCTGATGATTCCGCAATGCAGAGACGCAATTTTCGTCCAGTTTCCCGCTATAAACCATTTTTTCCAGCTCCAGCAGTGCAGCAGCAACCGAACAAGCTTGCTTGTAAGGCCTGTGGCTGGTTAGCGCATCAAATACGTTGGCAACGGTAATGATGCGTGCCGGAACAGGAATTTCTGAGTGAGAGAGGCCATTCGGATACCCGGAGCCATCAAGAAATTCCTGATGACAGGAAATAATACTTTTAAGCAGGTCTATACTCGGATGCTGAGGTGCACCCAGGTTTTCAATAATTCTGTCTACAATCGCCAACCCTTCTTTCACATGGCACTTCATTTTTTCTCTTTCATTTGCTTTTAGTGCATCGGGCTTCAGCAGCAGTTCATTCGGCATTGAGGCTTTACCGATATCGTGCAGTCGGGAGAATAAGTGAATGTTTTCAATCACCTCATCATCCAGTTGATAAAGCTCTGCCACTTCTTTTGAGATCAGTTTTGCATAACGGCTAATACGCTCCATATGTTCACAGGACTCTTTTTTATAGCCGGACGACAGCTCTTTAGTCAGATCCGCAGAAGCGATAATGGCGTGCAGCAGTGAATATTCGGCATTCACCAGAAAGCTGATTAAATCGCAAAATGGGATAAGTTCTTTCTGTACCAATTCTGTAAAAAGATTTTTTTTATGGGAATTGAAAAAGACAAACCCCATAAACTGTTGAAAGTTATAGATAGGCACAGTAAAAGATGATCGAAAATCATTCGCTATCAACCATCTGGAGTGCTTATTGGTAGGGGTTAATGTCGCAGGGATATTGTCAATAACCCGCGTTGTGCCTTTGTCTGCAATGTCAGACAATGTTGGACAGGATTTAAGCGGGTATTCATGATGACAAAATGACTCTACGCCGATATTACTTTCAGCATAAGTTTTTAAAAGTCCGTCATGTGGGTCATACTGAACATAAGCAATTCTGTCGACATGGGGAACTTTCGTTCTTACGCGCCGATGCAAATCTACCAATTCGTGGTGCAAAGAATCCAGCTGATTTGGATGAGAATGCATCGGGGTTGGGTTACGGGTGTATGTACGCATGCTGACCTTCCGTATCAAACTGGCACTGCGAGCCTTTTAAAACTACCAGCGCAAACTAATGCAAATATCACGAGATATACACGTCTACTCTTAAGTTTAGTACCGAAACGCTTTTTTTTACCAGTTTTCAACAATAAAAGATAAGCTGATTCAATAGGATACTAACTAGCGGAAAACATTCATAAAGTGCCGGTTTATGCTCTGTTTTAATAATAAAAAACCACCTTACCTGTATATTTTATGAACAATTATTATTAGAAGAGCCAGCCTGGTATCAAGTCAGTGACACAGGCTTGTCCATGATTAACGATTTTTCCCCTGATTTATCACCATGACTTTTTCAGTGAATAGCCATGATTTCTTTCTTTTTTGTAAACGTTATCATTATGGTGCGATGTTTTTCGATTCGAATTCGGTTGGGTATCGATAGCTTAATCCAAGATTAATCAATATAACGTACTGTGTAACAGGTTGATTTATTAGATCTCTGGAAGAGGTTTAGTTCTGTCCTGGCTTATCTTTCTTTAAATGTAATAGTTTGTGTAAACGTTACCACTATGAGAGTTTGATCACAGCATCGGCTGCCACTACACTGATAAACTTCAAATCAACATCTACAGAGAATAGTGTGAAGCTGTAGATTTATTCTTACCTGCGCAGGAAAGCGTAAAGAGAGGCAAATAGTGAAAGTGTTAGTAACTGGTGGAATGGGATATATCGGAAGTCATACTTGTGTTCAGATGATAAAAGCAAATATGGAGCCGATTATTATCGATAACCTATGCAACAGTAAGTTAATGGTGCTGGATCGTATTGAAGCTCTGACAGGGGTTCGTCCGACTTTTTATCAGGGAGATGTTCGTGACGAGGCCTTTCTGGATAAAGTGTTCAGTGAACATGATATTCAGGCCGTCATCCATTTTGCCGGATTAAAAGCCGTGGGTGAATCAGTGAGTAAGCCACTGGAATATTATGATAACAATGTGAATGGTTCTCTGGTGCTGGTTCGTGCCATGCGTAAAGCCGGAGTGAAAAGCATTGTCTTTAGTTCGTCTGCAACCGTTTATGGGGATCCGGAAGTGGTTCCTATTACCGAAAGTTCTCCGGTTGGTGCGACAACGAACCCATATGGGCGCAGTAAGTATATGGTGGAAGAGTGTTTCTCCGACTTCTACAAGGCTCAGCCTGACTGGAGTATCACTCTGCTGCGTTACTTTAACCCTGTTGGTGCTCATCCTTCAGGCACTATGGGGGAAGACCCTCAGGGCATTCCAAACAATCTGATGCCATTTATTGCTCAGGTCGCCGTTGGCCGTCGTGAAAAGTTGTCTGTGTTCGGTGACGATTATTCTACCCCTGACGGTACCGGTGTCCGTGACTATATCCACGTGATGGATCTGGCGGATGGTCATATTGCTGCATTAAATGCAGTAGGTCAGAAAGAGGGCCTGCATATCTATAACCTGGGTACAGGTAATGGTTCAAGTGTGTTGGAAATGGTTGAGGCATTTGGTGAAGCCTGCGGTAAACCCGTGTCTTACGAAATCTGCCCTCGTCGTCCTGGTGATATTGCCGAGTGTTGGGCCAGCACAGCGAAAGCTGAAAAAGATCTGGGCTGGAAGGCAACCCGGACTATTGCAGAAATGACAGCAGACACCTGGAACTGGCAGTCCAAAAACCCCGAAGGCTATAAATAACATAGATAGCAGTGACGGTTCATGAATCATTACTGCTGTTGATGTAAAGCCGTAAATATACAGAGAAGAGTATGTCAAAGATTGAATTTAACCCAGTGGATCATCCACATCGTCGTTATAACCCTCTGACTGGTCAGTGGATTCTTGTCTCTCCGCATCGGGCTAAGCGTCCGTGGAGCGGACAGGATGAAAAACCATCGGTTGCCGAGTTACCGGCTTATGATGACAAGTGTTTTCTATGTGCTGGCAATACCCGGGTGTCCGGTGATAAGAACCCAGACTATCAAGGCACTTACGTTTTTAATAATGATTTTGCTGCGTTAATGACAGACTCTCCTGATGCACCGGAATCAGATAATCCACTATTCAAAACTCAGGGTGTTCGTGGTCTGAGCCGGGTTATCTGTTTTTCTCCGGATCACAGCAAGACGCTTCCGGAGCTGCCGGTTGAGAAAATTCGCGGGGTTATTGATACCTGGAATGAGCAAATAGAAGAGCTGGGCAAAGACTATGTGTGGGTTCAGGCTTTTGAAAACAAGGGTGAGACAATGGGTTGCTCTCAGCCTCATCCACATGGCCAGATCTGGGCGAACAGTTTCCTTCCGAATGAAATTGAACGTAAAGAAAAGCACCTGAAGGAGTATTACGAACAATATGGTTCGAACCTTTTGGTGGACTACGTTGAAGCGGAACTGAAAGACGGCTCGCGTACCGTTGTGGAAACGGAACACTGGATAGCCGTTGTACCGTACTGGGCAGCCTGGCCATTTGAAACCATGTTGCTTCCAAAAGCCCATATCCGCCGTATGAATGAGCTCACTGATGCACAGCGTGATGATCTGGCGGTGGCGATCAAAAAGCTGACCAGTCGCTATGACAACCTGTTCAAGTGTTCCTTCCCATACTCCATGGGATGGCATTACGCACCTTTCTTTGAAGAAGGGACGGAAGTGGAACACTGGCAGCTACATGCTCTGTTTTATCCGCCACTATTACGCAGTGCAACCGTCCGTAAGTTTATGGTGGGGTACGAAATGTTAGCGGAGTCTCAGCGGGATCTGACCGCTGAGCAAGCCGCACAACGACTACGTGATTTAAGTGATGTTCATTATAAGGAACATACCCGGTAGATACATACCAGCATGATTTTGCGAAGAAAAAATTAAGCCTTTTTGCCCGTTTTGGCCTCCAGCCGCTGAGACGGGCATTTTTTATTGTGTATTTACTTCGAATAGATTTGAGTTGTCATAAATTCGGGATCACTGTCAAAGACTCCTGGCTCCGAATTGCTATTGTAAAAATTAATAAATCAGAATTTTTAAGGATGCAGTTATGTCGGAGACGCTTAGGGAAACAATGACGGCTGAGGATGCTTATGATGGCAGCCCGGCAAAACTCGTTACATTACATAATCTGGCCGGAATGTCCGTTACTTTTATGGATATTGGAGCAACCTGGCTGAGCTGTATTATTCCCTTAAAAGAGGAAAAGCGTGAGGTCATGCTAGGCATTTCGACCATGTCGGACTATCAAAAACTTGGTAGTTATATCGGTGCAACCATTGGCCGGTATGCCAATCGCATTCAGGCAGGAAAATTCGAAATAGAAGGGCAGGTATATCAGTTAAGCACCAATCAGGCCGGAAATACATTGCATGGTGGCGCTGAGGGATTTGATAAGCGGCGGTGGGACATAGAAGCGCAAGGTGACGATTTTGTCTGCTTCGGCTTGTTGTCTGAGGATGGCGATCAGGGTTTTCCGGGGGAAGTAAAAGCGTTCGTCACGTACCGGTTAACGGCGGATAATCGCATCGTGATCAGTTATCACGCGACGACGACGAAACCGACACCGGTCAACTTGACTAATCATGCCTATTTCAACCTGATAGCTCCAGAGTCCGGTATTTGCTGTAAAGGTCATACCCTGCAGATTAATGCAGACCAGTATCTGCCGATCACCGAAGTGGGAATTCCTCTTGGTGAGCTGGCGTCAGTAGAGGGTACGGGGTTTGATTTTCGACACCTTAAAACCATCGGGCAGGATTTGCTTAAAGATGAACAGCAGCAAAAAGTAAAAGGCTATGATCATGCTTATTTACTGAATGCGGAATGTAAAGAAGGGAAATGCGCTGCAACCGTCATCTCCCCGGACAACGAGATTACGATGAAAGTATTCACAGATAAACCGGCGCTTCAGTTATATACCGGGAACTGGTTGGGCGGCGAGACAAACCGTAGCGGGGGGAAATATATCGATTATGCGGGGGTCGCTCTGGAAACCCAGTTCCTGCCGGATTCACCCAATCACCCTGAGTGGTCACAGGAGAGCTGTATTCTGCAACCGGGTGATGAGTACCGGTTTGAGACCACGTATTTATTTGAGTATTAACGCCCTCTGACTCTGGCCTGGTGCTCCTTTCCTCAGGCCAATCTTATCGCTTTTCTACCGACATTCTTCTGACTATTGTCGGAGAAAAGCGGTTGGATTCGACTTCTGGTTTTTCCCCTTTCGCCAGCATAAGCGCCAGTGTGGTTGCTTTTTCAGCCATCAGTTCAATCGGGTAGCGAATGGTGGTGAGCTTCGGATGAACATATTTGGCCAGCATCCCGTCATCAAACCCCACCATAGACACTTGTTGCGGAACCTGAACTCCGTTTTCTTCAAATACAGAAAGGGCTCCCACTGCCATATAGTCGTTATAGGCAACCACTGCGGTAAAGTCGACAGACTTAGTCAGAAGGTTTCTTGTAGCCTGTTCACCCCCTTCGCTATCCGGTTCCCCATATTCTATGCAATTGCTGGAGGGCTCAAGACCGTTATCACGCATGGCAGCCCGGTAGCCTTCGATTCGTTCCTCTGCATCCTCAATATCGTGTGATGAAGCAATGTGGGCAATCTTCGTATGTCCGTGACGGATCAGGAATTCCGTTGCCAGATAAGAGCCCTTATGGTTATCAAGAGAAATGCAACGGTCTGCCAGTTCGGGTATATGACGGTTGATTAATACCATGCCTTTGACTTCATTGGCGTATTGGATCAGCTCCTGATCGGACAGGGCTTTTGAATGGATAATTAAGGACTCACAACGACTGTTAATCAACAGCTCGATAGCGGCTTTTTCCTGTTCTGCGTGATGGTAACCATTACACACTAACAGATGCTTACCATGAGTATGTGCGACTTTATCGGCGGCTTTCACCAGAGTACCAAAAAACGGGTCAGAAACATCACCGACCAATACGCCAACGGTCTGTGTACTTTGACTCACCAGAGCACGGGCATTGGCATTGGGACGATAGCCAAGTTTAGCCATTGCCTGCTTGACGGCCTCAATGGATACGGCACTTGCTTTCGGAGAGTTATTGATTACACGAGAAACGGTGGCCACCGACACGCCAGCTTCTTTTGCTACATCTTTTATAGTCGCCATAATGATTGGATTGTTGTTCGTCAGGCTGGCTATTATCGCTGTCTATTGTAAACAGAGCAACGAATAAGGTTTCAAAACGATAGTTATATCTATAATTTATTGTTTTTAATTAATTTGTATTAGTGTAAACGTTATACCTTTGAAGAAGGATGACTTTGATATAAAGGTTGTCGGATAAAAAAAGCCAGTGTCAGATGACACTGGCTTATAGTGTGACAAACCGTGTTAGCAACGGATTAGTTGTTGCTGTGCAGTTCGCTGTTCAGTTCTACTGCTGATTTGTTAGTCAGACATTCAATCTGACCAGTCATCGAGTTACGACGGAACAGAAGGTCTGGCTTACCAGCCAGATCACGCGCTTTTGCGTATTCTACTTCTTTACCTTCAGAGTCCAGCATGCGTACTTTTGAACCCGCAGTCACATACAGGCCAGATTCGATAGTACAACGGTCACCCAGAGGGAAGCCAAGACCAGCATTAGCACCCAGCAGGCTGTTTTCACCGATAGAGACAACAACTTTACCGCCGCCTGAAAGTGTACCCATGATAGAAGCGCCACCGCCGATATCAGAGCCGTCACCGACGACAACACCTGCAGAGATACGGCCTTCAACCATGCTCACACCAGTTGTACCCGCGTTGAAGTTGATGAAGCCTTCATGCATAACAGTCGTACCTTCACCAACGTGCGCGCCAAGACGTACACGAGAGGTATCAGCGATGCGAACTCCAGTCGGCACCACGTAATCCACCATTTTAGGGAATTTATCGACACAATCGACAGTCAGAGCGCGGCCAGCCAGACGGGCTTCGATCTGACGGTCCGCCAGTTCAGGCAGGTCGATAGGGCCTTCGTTAGTCCATGCAATGTTGTGCAGCAGACCGAAAATACCGTCCAGAACCGTACCGTGAGGTTTAACCAGGCGGTTAGAGATAAGTTGTAGTTTCAGGAAGCCTTCTGCCACTGACTGAGGTTGTTCATCGGTTTCCAGAATAACCAGTACCAGAGGTTGTTCTGAGTTAGCCGCTTTTTCAGCAAAAGAAGCGTTTGCTGCGTCTGCATTTGCAGCGAAAGCTGTTGCAAGTTCAGCACTTTGAGCCGGAGTGATCTCGATAAACTGGTTACCGCTTTCATAACCACTAACCTGAGCCAGAGCATTAACCAACGCGTCACTTGGATTCAGGACCGGGTTTGGAAAGAATGCTTCGATGATTTTGCCATCAAGGTTTTTTGTTGCGCTGCCGAATGCAAGAGAGAAGTATGCCATTGTCTGTGTATCTCCGTATTTAGTGAACAATCAGACTTATGTAGATGCCCCTGTTTCAGGAATCATACAAGATGATATCTGACTGATAGTTGTTCTCAAAAACTGTTAGGTGAATCATAAAGAGCTGCGGGAAAAGATGAAAGTGCTGAAAGTAAGAAAGTCCGCAAACCGATATGCCTTGTCTTTTTGGCGATACATTCCTTTAATAAGAAACTTTCTGATAATAAAAAACGCAACCCGTGGGCTGCGTTGTGCCAGACGGTGCCGATTAAGCGGCATCTTCCTGGCTGGATTCTTCTTCAGAGGCTTCAACCGCTTTTGGCTGTTTTGGTTTTTTCGGAGCCGGTTTACGTTTTGCTCCCAGTGCGACAAGGACATCTTCTTTATGCTGAGCAAGGTAGAGGGATAGTTCTTCCCGTTTTTCTTCTTCTTCGATCAGCTCACTGTTACTTAGCAGGGAAAACAGATCATCTGCCATATCCAGCATTTTGTCATAAGCGTCGGCTTCAGCCTTAGAGGTAAAAGTCATCTTTTCTTCTCCGTTGCGCTCTACCACGTACTTGACGATTACAGCCATGGTTATTCCTCAAACGTTATTGAAAATTACTGTGTGTTTATACAGGTTATGGCTTTTGAAGTCCAGCCTGGTTTTATAGAACTGAGAGGAGAGCAGACTCTGATACAGGTTCCGAATCTTTTCTCCATCAACAGCAGCCACTTATGCTAATCTGAGCCTTATTGCTGAACGTCTTTACAGGTGCATTTTGTTTACTGTTTACCACTCTAACCAGATCGATATTCTGAAAACCCTGCTGGTGGAGCTGATTCGCGCCCGGCCTCTGGATAACCCGTTCTGTAAAGAACAGATCCTGGTGCAAAGTCCGGGGATGTCTCAGTGGCTGAAGATGGAGCTGGCAAATGAATTGGGTGTGGCCGCCAATATAGAATTTCCGCTTCCGGCAACGTTTATCTGGAACATGTTTGTACACGTGCTGGATGAGGTACCGGAGCGAAGCGCATTTAATAAAGACGCCATGACCTGGAAGCTGGCTCAGTTGATTCCGGAACAGCTGGATAAAGTGGAATTCTCTCCGCTGAAACAGTATCTGGCTGAGGACAGGGATGGCAGTAAGCGGTATCAGTTGGCAGAAAAGATAGCCGATATCTTTGACGGCTATCTGGTCTATCGTCCGGAATGGATTGCCCGTTGGGAAGCCGGTGAGAGCGTACCTGAACTGGGGGATGAACAGCCGTGGCAGCCGATACTGTGGCAGGCACTTTACGAACATACCTTGGCTCTGGGGCAGTCTCCCTATCACCGGGCCAATTTGTATGAGCATTTTATTGATACGCTGGATCATTATGTCGGGCGTATCGCTGGTCTGCCTGACCGCCTCTTTGTGTTCGGTATTTCCTCCCTGCCACCACGTTATATGGATGCCCTGAAAGCCCTCGGGCAGCATATGGATGTTCACCTTATGTTCACCAACCCCTGCCGTTATTACTGGGGCGAAGTCAGGGATCGTAAATATCTGGCCGGGCTGTCATCCCGTTCCCGGCAGCATCTGGAATGGCAGGCGGATCATTATGAGCCGGATGGCGAAACCGGCCAACTGAAAGGGACGGTTGATGACAACCTGAGAGATGATCTGCATACCGATGTCGTTGGCAATAGTCTTCTGGCCTCAATGGGCAAACTGGGCAGGGATAATCTGTACCTGCTGTCTCAGTTGGACGCCAATGAGATTGAGGCGTTTGCCGATATAGACCGGGATAATCTGCTGCATCATATTCAGGCCGATATCCTGAATCTGGACGAGCGTCAGGACGATCAGCAACTTGAAAGCAGTACCCATAAAGCCGCTGTCGATATCGATCACTCTCTCAGCTTTCATGCCTGTCACAGTCCGATGCGGGAAGTAGAGGTATTGCACGATCAGTTACTGAGTATGTTTGATGCGGATCCTGAGCTGAAACCGCGCGATATTATTGTGATGGTGGCAGATATTAATGCCTACAGCCCGGCAATTCAGGCCGTGTTCGGTAATGCTCCGGGTGAGCGGTATATTCCTTATTCTATTTCTGACCGGACGGCTGCTCAGGAAAGCCCGGTGCTGAATGCCTTTA
Source organism: Vibrio albus (assembly GCF_003144035.1). Taxonomy (GTDB): domain Bacteria; phylum Pseudomonadota; class Gammaproteobacteria; order Enterobacterales; family Vibrionaceae; genus Vibrio; species Vibrio albus. The sequence goes on along the minus strand of NZ_QFWT01000001.1, from coordinate 615,162 downwards.
TGAATCTGGTCAGCTTGCCTGACAGCCGTTGTGCAGCTTCAGAGTTGCTTGAGCTGCTGGAAACGCCAGAGGTAATGAGCCGGTTTGGTCTGGATGAAAGCGAGTTTGAACGTGCCGGGGTATGGATTGAAGAAGCCGGTATTCGCTGGGGGATTGACGCTCAGACTGCTCAGGATTTTGCTCTCCCTGACTATGAGCAGAATACCTGGCTGTTTGGTGTTCAGCGTATGTTGCTGGGCTATGCGATGGCCGAAACGGATGGTGAGGGAAGTGACTGTCTGTTTTCCGGTCCGGGTGGCGATATTGCACCTTATTCTGAAGTTCAGGGAATGGATGCCGAACTGGCTGGGAAACTGGCCCGTTTTGTTGAACGGATCGGTTACTACCGCCGGGTACTGGCTGTCCCTCTTTCTGCCGGAGAGTGGCGGGAGCAACTGTTTTCTATGCTGGAAGACTGTTTCAGTCCGGAGCTGGACAGTGAAGTGGTGCTGAAGTCTATCCGGGATGTGCTGAGTCAGTTACAGGACCAGTTGGAAGATGCTGCTTTTGCTGAACTTATTTCCCCTGCTGTGATGCAACAATACCTGGAGAACCGGTTGTCCGGCTCTCGGATCAGTCAGCGGTTTCTGGCCGGGCAGGTCAACTTCTGTACCCTGATGCCGATGCGTTCTATCCCGTTTAAAACCGTTTGTCTGCTGGGCATGAATGATGGTGCTTACCCACGCAGCATGCCACCTGAAGGGTTTGATCTGATCAATGGACGAACCCGTCCGGGAGACCGTTCCCGTCGGGATGACGACCGGTATCTGTTTCTGGAAGCCCTGCTGTCGGCGCAGCAGACACTGTATATTAGTTATATTGCCCGTTCGATACAGGATAACAGTGAAAAGGTGCCGTCTATTCTGGTGACCGAGTTGCTGGATTACTGCGGGCAGAACTTCTGTCTGCTGGGGGACGAAGCGCTGCCGGCCGATGATTCCGCTGACAGGCTGATCCGGGCGCTGACCAGTCAGCACCCCATGGTACCTTTCAGTCCGTCTGCGTTTTCCGGTAAACACCCCAGTTATGCTCAGGAGTGGCTGCCAGTGGTCAATAAACAGGGGCAGAAGCGCACCTCCTTTATTCAGCCGTTGGACGATATTCTGCTGGATGCGGTGTATCCGTTGGAACTGCCTCTGGCAGAGCTGCAACGATTCTGGCGCTTACCGGTGCAGTATTTCTTTAACCGGCGTCTGAAAGTCTTTTTCAGCGATATCAGCCGGGGTACCGATGACGATGAGCCCTTTGCACTGGATAATCTGCAGGGGTATCAGCTCCGGGAGCAACTGATCGCTGTGATGTTACAGGCCCGTTTAGCCGGTGAGAGTGAAGAAGACGTGACTCAGGGCTTTATCCGCCGGCAGAGAGCAAAAGGCCTCTTACCGGTCGGGGCGTTTGGTGAACTGGAGTTCGCGGAAAGCAAAGCTCAGTCATCTGCTATCGTGGACGAACTGGCTTTTATTTGCCAGTCACCTCTGCCTGATGCCGAAGTGAATATTCGTCTGGCACCATTCGGGGAAGGTAAGCCGGTTATCCTGAGTGGCTGGCTGACCAACCGTTATCAGGCTGGTTTGATCCGGTACAGAAGCGGGCGCATCCGGCCTCAGGATCTGCTTTCAGCCTGGATAGATCACCTTTGTCTGGCGGTTTCTGGTTATAACCAGAGGACCCATTTGGTGGGGTACGATAAGAAAGAAGGGGTTGAACACAGGGTATTTCCTCTGATTGATACCTCGTCGGCAGAGACCATCCTGACTGACCTGATTCGTACTTATTATGGTGGCCTGAACTCGCCTCTGGTCTTTTTCCCTCGCTCTCTGATGGCGGGTGCGGAGGCAGGCAGTAAAGGGAAAGCGTTGGATGATATCCATTTGGCCATGCAGAAACAGTTTGAAGACGGGTACAATTTCACCGGAGAAGGGGCGAACAGCTATATCGCGCGCGTCTGGCCGGAGTGGTCTGAATCACTGGCTCAGAAACTGTGGGAAAATGCCGGGTTTCTGCTCAGTGCGGTAGCGCATAGCGAAGATAATCTCGAAGCAGAAGGCTGACAGAAAGATTCTGGGAAGGCGTATGCGTTAAGTTAAACAGAAGAGAAAAAAGGTAGGGCGGCCGTCCGCAAATCGTTTTTATTTGTAGGGCGTTTGACGGTACGGCCATTTAGGGTCAGAGGGACCACTAATCTGTGGCAGCGATACTATCTGGCTCTGGTGGTGGGTTCCGTGATAAGGATCGCGAAAAAATTCTTCCATACGCTCAGCGCTTATTGATTATCTAAATATTTGTATTAGATCACATATGGAATGTCTTTAGCTTTTGTTGTTAAAACAGACGATTAGGTGGTTTTTTGTTCGATCTTGTTCAGGGTATCCACCTGAGAAGGTGACCGATAAACAAAGTCACATATAAAAAGGCTGAAGGTAATAAGGTAAAAGGTTAATGGCTGAACAACTAGACACAATGACATTCCCTCTGCATGGTGCACGGCTGATAGAGGCTTCGGCGGGAACAGGAAAGACTTTCACCATTGCCGGGCTGTACCTGCGCCTGTTGCTGGGGCACGGGAGCGAACAGAGCCGGCATCCACGGCCACTCACGGTGGATCAGATTCTGGTGGTGACCTTTACCGAAGCGGCGACGGCGGAGCTGCGTGACCGGATCCGGGCCAGAATTCATGATGCACGGGTTGCCTTTATGCGGGGACAGAGCCTTGATCCGGTTATCAAGCCCTTGCTGGAGCAGATACCAGACCATGAATGGGCGGCCCAGACTCTACTGTATGCCGAGCGTCAGATGGATGAAGCCGCGGTATATACCATTCACGGCTTTTGCCAGCGGATGCTGACCCAGAATGCCTTTGAGTCGGGTAGTCGGTTTAATCATGAATTCGTGACAGACGAAAGTAAGCTGAAAGCCCAGGTGGTAGCCGATTACTGGCGGAGAAATTTCTATCCGTTATCGGGTGAGCTGGCTGCCACCGTTCGCAGTATCTGGTCATCTCCAGGAGCTTTGCTGAAAAAAATATCCGGCTACCTGAATGGTCAGGCGGTGGCATTGACGACGGAACCTATGCACGGAACACTGGAAGAGCAGCACCAGAAAAATCTGAGCAGGATCGATAACGTTAAACAGCAATGGAATCAAAATAAAACAGATATCGCTCCGGTGATTACATCATCCGGTGTCAGTAAGCGCACGTTTACCAAGAAGAATCTGCCAAAATGGCTGGATGAGGTTTCTGCATGGGCGGAGAGCGACACACTGAATTATCAGTTGCCGGATAACCTTTACCGTTTCTCCAGCGAGTTCCTGGAAGAGAAGACCAAACCGGGAGATCAGGTACCCGAGCATGAACTGTTCGGGATCATCCAGTCATTTCTCAGTGATCCTCCGAGCCTTGAACATCCGTTGCAGGCACATGCGATTCAGTCCTGCAGGGTTATGCTGTCTGAGGCTAAGCAGCAAAAGCACTGGCTGTCTTTTGACGATCTTCTGAGCCAGCTGTCTGCGGCACTGGATTGTGATGGTGAACAGGTGCTGACTACCCGGATCCGCTCCTTATACCCTGTGGCTATGATTGATGAGTTTCAGGATACCGACCCGCTTCAGTACAGTATTTTCAGCCATATCTATCTGAACAAACCGGATACCGGGCTGTTTATGATCGGAGATCCTAAGCAGGCTATCTACGCTTTCCGTGGGGCCGATATTTTTACTTATATCCGGGCACGAAATGAGGTATCTGCTCACTATACGCTCGGAACTAACTGGCGGTCGACGGCAGATATGGTTAACAGCGTCAATACTGTTTTTGCTGCTGCCGACAGCCCGTTTATGTATGACCGTGATATTCCTTTCTTGCCGGTGTCTCCCCGACCGGGGGCACAGCAGCGTAGCTGGACGATAAAGGGACAGAAACAGAATGCCCTGACATTCTGGCTGCAGGAGGCGGAAAAGCCTCTGCCTAAAGGTGAGTATCAACATGCTATGGCGATGGCGACCGCCAACCAGATAGAGCTGATTTTGCAGGAGTCCGACGCGGATCAGGCTTGTCTGAATGATGGTAAAGACGTCCGGGTAATTCAGGCGGGAGATATTGCTGTGCTGGTCAGAACCGGTGCTGAGGGTAAGCTGGTCCGGCAGGCTCTGGCACAAAAAGGCATTGCCAGCGTTTACCTGTCCAACCGGGACAGTGTGTTTCTCAGTCCGGTGGCCACCGATATGCTCCGGATTCTGCATGCCGTACTGACGCCTGATGACGAACAGGCGATGCATGCTGCTCTGGCGACGGATCTGCTGGCGCTGAATAGCCATCAGCTGGATGAGCTGAACCGGGATGAAAACCGCTGGGATGCGGTCGTCAATGAATTTCGTGAGTATCGCCGGTTGTGGTTGCTGCGCGGGGTCATGCCGATGCTACGGGCGATAATGAGTAAACGTCATATCGCGGAAAGGCTGGCTGAAGAGGAATTTGGCGAACGTTTACTGACCGACTTGTTGCATCTGAGTGAATTGCTGCAGCAGATGAGTCTGGAAACGGATAGTGATCACGGTCTGTTGCGCTGGTTTGCCGAGACGATTCAGGAAACGGAAAGCGGGGAAAGTGGGGCGTCAGACGAACAGATACAGCGCCTGGAGTCAGAGCAGAACCTGGTTAAGATTGTCACTATTCATAAGTCTAAAGGTCTGGAGTACGATCTGGTGTTTCTGCCGTTTGCGTGCAGTTACCGGGAAGCTCAGCAAGGGCAATATTATGATGAGCAGCAGGCGAAAACGGTGTGTGATATTACCGCTCAGAAAGCCTCTCTGGCTCAGGCTGACAAAGAAAGACTGGCGGAAGATTTGCGCCTTCTTTACGTCGCTCTGACCCGGGCAGTCTATGGTTGTTTTGTCGGTTTAGCGCCGGTACGTAAGGGGCGGTCGGCAAAAGATCCGACCGGGTTACATCTGAGTGCGGTTGGTTATCTTCTGAATGATGGTGAGCCGGTGAATACCGCCTTAGTCGCGGAAAAGGCGGGACGCCTGGTTTCGGCTTCCGGTGAGGGAGAAATCGGTGTGTCGGGCCTGCCTGATTCGGTATCGGCGTATACACAGATAGCGCTTTTTGAACATGATGAGCAAAATGCCTCCCGTGATCTTAAAGCCAGACAGTTGCAAACGGATATTGACCGTAGCTGGCGGATAACCAGTTATTCCGGTCTGGTTAAGCAGGGCCATGGTCGGGCCGCAGATATCGAGCCCCAGGGCTTTGATATCGACTCCATCGGAGAGGCTGAAGCATTCGCACGGGAAGAAATGACTCTCGATGAACCTGAGCGTTCAATCTTTACCTTCCCGCGTGGGGCCCGGCCGGGTACGTTTCTGCATACCTTGTTTGAAGTGATCGATTTCACCCAGCCCGCGACAAAAGAAGAAAATGAGCAACGTATCGTCCGGCTGCTGGAAGCGGAGCAGTATGACGCAGAATGGCTGCCGGTGTTGCAGACACTGGCTGATACGGTTTTGTCTGTGCCACTGGACGGACACGCATTGCGGCTGAACCAGAAAGGCAATGACCAGCGGCTGACGGAAATGGAGTTTTTACTTCCTATCCGGGTACTGGCGGCACAGATGTTGAACGATATTGTCCGGCGCTATGATGCATTGTCGGCACAGGCCGGGGAGCTTGGGTTTCAGACGGTGAAAGGCATGCTGAAAGGGTTTATCGACCTGGTGTTTGAACATGAAGGCAAGTATTACGTGCTGGACTGGAAATCCAATTATCTGGGAGAAACAACCGCCGATTACGACGGTGAAGCACTGAAAGAGGCGATGCTGGAGCACCGGTACGATCTGCAATACCAGATTTATGCGCTGGCGCTGCACAGGTTTTTACGTAGCCGGATCTCAGATTATGATTATCACGTTCATTTTGGCGGTGTTTATTATCTATTCTTGAGAGGCATAGATAAGCAATCCAGCGGCAGTGGGGTGTTTTATGCCAGACCGGATTTTGCCATGATTGATGCGCTGGACCGGTTAATTGACGGACAACAGGTTGAGGAAGATTATGCTTAACACACTGGAACGCTTGTGCGAAAAAGGCAGTATTCGTCATCTTGATTATCAGTTCGCTCGTTTTATTGCTTCGCAGGAGCAGGGAAACTCCGAAGCGGTAGGCTTTGTCGCAGGTGTACTCAGCAGTGAACTGGCCAAAGGTCATATCTGTATAGAGCCGGAGGCCTCATCCATGATTTCTGCTCTGGGGCTGTTTGGCGATTCCGCCCGGCAGCTACACGGGCAGCTTAGTGATATCAACTGGAAGCAGGTTCTGGGAAGTTCAAACTGTGCCGGAGGCGTTAAGAGTGCAACGCCGCTTATTTATGATGGAGATCGGCTGTATCTGCACCGTTACTGGCATTATGAAAGTCAGCTGGCAGCGAAGCTGCTTTCTCTGGCGGAGCCGGTTGTATTTTCTGCAGAAGAAAAAGTGAAACTGGCCTCATTGCTTGACCACCTGTTCGCCCGTAACTATCACGGTTTATATCAGGCGCTGAAAAAGAACCCGCTGATGGCTATGGGACAGCGTCAGCAACTGGTGTGTGACTATCTGGATGTGACTGAGCCGGAATCACTGGAGTGGGAAGCGGTTGAGGACGTGGTGGCGCAGGCTGGCCGGGTCCAGGATTTGTCGGTGCTGGATACACTGATTCCGACGGAGACCTGCCTGAACTGGCAGAAGGTCGCGGCGGCAGTTGCTCTGAGCCGTAAATTTGCTGTGGTATCCGGGGGACCGGGAACAGGTAAAACCACGACTGTGGCTAAGTTGCTTGCAGCTCTGGTCGAGCAGGGCAGGCAGAAGCAGCAGGATCTTAGCATAAAGCTGGTGGCTCCCACGGGAAAGGCGGCGGCAAGGCTGACCGAATCTATCGGCAACGCTATTGATAGGTTACCGGTTGATGAGGCTGTGCGTCAGTCTATTCCCGCCGATGCCAGTACGATTCATCGTTTGCTTGGTGCGATTCCGGGTCGTTCTGAGTTCCAGCATAATGCGTCTAACCCCCTTCATCTGGATATTCTGATCGTCGATGAGGCCTCAATGGTCGATTTAACGCTGATGTATAAACTGGTGGCTGCTTTACCGGATCACGCAAGGCTTATCCTGTTGGGGGATAAGGATCAACTGGCGTCCGTCGAGTCCGGGGCGGTATTGGGCGATATCTGCTCATTTTCCCCGGAAGGGTATGGTCATAGTCAGAAACAGATCCTGCAGCAACTGACGGGGTACCGGAATTTTCCGGCTTCGGGTCAGCATCATCTGCTGGCGGATTGTCTGTGCACACTACAAAAAAGTTACCGTTTTCATGCCGGATCGGGAATTGGTCAGTTGGCAAAAGCGATCAACTCCGGGGAGCTGAGTCAGGTCAGTCGGGTATGGCAGCAGGGATTCCCTGATATTGAATATCATCCTCTGACCTCAGTGAACTACAGCCTGATGATCGGTAAGCTGGTGGATGAATATTCCGGCTATATCGGGCTGATGCATCAGAAGACGTTTTCTACCGTACATGAACAGGCTCTGGCTGCACTAAAAGCCTTTAGTCGTTGCAGGTTGCTGTGTGCCGTCAGAGAAGGTGATTTTGGTGTTCGTGGGGTGAATGACAAAGTGGAGAAAGCACTGTCGGCGAAACGGGTTATCCAGACCGGAGGGGAACAATGGTATGCCGGAAGGCCGGTGATGGTGACCCGTAATGACCACTCTCTGGGGTTGTATAACGGTGATATTGGATTATGTATGCCAGACTGGAGCGAAGCGGAGCCAAGACTGAAGGTCTTTTTTGAATTGCCGGATGGTTCGGTAAAAACGGTGTTGCCGGGGCGGGTTCCGGAGCATGAAACGGCTTTTGCGATGACGATACATAAATCTCAGGGAAGTGAGTTTGATCTGACATTTATTGTGTTGCCAACGAAGTATACGCCGGTTCTGACCAGAGAACTGATTTATACCGGGGTAACAAGAGCGAAGAAGCAGTTAATGCTGTTTTCTGAAAATACAGTGATAAATCAGGGGATTAAAAATAGAACACACAGAGCAAGCGGATTAAGGAAGAAGCTGATTCGGTGAGCTTTTTGATAAAATTGGTCTGATGCGAACATCAGACCCGGACCGGCAAAGCAAACACCGGTTCGGGCCTGGCGCTATTATAAAGCTGACACCACTTCCATCGTGGTTTCGGCGAATGAAACGTGCCCTATATTGTGCCGTTTCTGACAATGCATAATCATCTTTTTCACCGTGTCTGTTGTAGGAAATACACAGTGTACATCCATACCTTTCAGGAAATCATTTTCCGCCATATCCAGAAAACTCTGGGCTGAATTGCATATTACGGTTTTCATTTACTTCTCATCACACATCAATATTACGGACAGGCAGTTGTACATATGTGCTTTGCCTATTTACTGTTTTGTGCCAACGTGAGCGGGCGCTATTCTACCAATGTGAGCTGAAATAAAAAGACAAAATTGAGTAAAAATTACACATCATCAGAAGTGGATAAATATCTTATTGATCTCTATAAACATTTACATCAACTCCAGAAATTATTCAGGGCAAGCTCTTATTGCTGGAGTTGTTATTCGTTTTTTTACTCTACTGACAGTGCCAGAATTTTTGAGCGTCTCTGAAAGTTATACAGCCCCTGCTTTTCCATCGGCAGTTCAGCAACGGAAATCTCTTCAAAGCCTTGCTCCCGGAACCAGTGCAGGCTGTGGGTGGTCAGCACAAAGATTTGTTTAATACCCAGTTTTCTGGAGCGTTGTTTTACATGGTGTAACAGATCCAGACCCCGGCTATCGTCCCGGTAATCCGGGTGAATAGCCACACAGGCCATTTCTGCCATTTTATCGTCGATATAGGGGTATAGAGCGGCACAACCAATGACCAGGCCATCTTTATCAATGATGGTAAAATGCGAGATTTCCTGTTCCAGTTGTTCCCGGGAGCGACGAACCAGAATGCCCTTTTCCTCAAGGGGACGGATTAAATCCAGGATCCCACCAATATCATTGATTTCAGCGGTACGGATCTGTTCTGCACTCGCCATCACTACCTGAGTGCCGATACCGTCAAAGGAGAACAACTCCTGAATCAGGGCACCATCAATGTTATAGCTAATCAGGTGGCTGCGTGGTACACCGGCGCGACAGGCCGAAACTGCCCCCCTCAGGAACCGTAGAGTGCCAGTGCTTTCTGTTTCGTCCGGATCAAAGTTATTCTCCATGCCATGCAGAATAGACTCAGCTTCAGATGGCAGCAATTCTGCGATGACATCGCCTTTATCATCCAGGATCCCTTGTTCTGAACAGAAACCAATAAGCTTATCGGCATGAAGGCGAATGGCAACCTGAGTGGCTACCTCTTCAGATAGCAGGTTGAAACACTCACCGGTAACAGAACTGGCGACAGGACCGAGAAGTACAATAGAGCCTTGATCCAGAGTCCGGTTAATACCGTCCACATCTATACGGCGTACCCGGCCACTGTGGCAGTAATCAATACCATCATCAACGCCGAGTGGCTGAGCAATAATAAAGTTACCGCTGACCACGTTCAGCTGATTTCCGGCCATCGGGGTGTTATTCAGGCTCATGGAGAGTTGAGCGGTAATGCCCAACTGTAGTTGTCCTGCTGCCTGCATAACCAGGCCGAGAGATTTCGAGTCAGTAACTCTTATTCCTTTATGATACGGCGTTGCGCAGTTATTGGAGTTCAGCATCCGGTTTATCTGTGGCCTTGCCCCATGCACCAGTACGATTTTGACCCCCAAGCTGTGTAGCAGAGCAATATCGCTGATGATATTGGTAAAGTTGGGGGCGTCAAAGGCTTCGCCACCCAGCATGATCACCATGACCTTACCCCGGTGGGCGTTAACGTAAGGTGTTGATTGACGGAATCCTTTAACCAGTGCGGTACTTCTGAGTTTCATTCATGCAGCTCTCAATGAATTGTTATCTACATATTTTGAATTAAAATTCACTCATATTCAAACAGTTTTTGGCCTGTGGCGCAAGTTCATAGATTAGTGGTTTACCCTATACTGATAATATGTAATTAGTGTGATCTCTAATAGTTGAGCGATACCCTTTTTATGGTCATTAAGTCAAAAAGTAAGCAGCGTAAAGAAACCGGTCAGAAGCTACGTATGCACCGGGGGATACTGGCGGCAACAGTGGTTGTTGCCGCGATGATCTTTACGGCTGTTTCTGTCCTGCATGGGCGTTATCAGGAAGATCGTACTAATGCAAAACATATTTATGGCGAGTGGGTAGAGCAGGGTGTACCGGATTATGCCAGAGACAGTTTTACGGTTGCGGAAGAAGGTATCTATATTGAAGGAAGAATTATTGATACAAACTATCACTTTGACGGAAAAAGCCTGACATACACTTATCAGGGAAAGGAATATCAATATCTTGTAAAAGATTCAAAGACGACTGTTATGCGAAGGGTTGCTCCTTTACACTATCAGTCGCTTTTCCATCTGGCGGGAAAATACCAGCCGCCTGAAGAAGATCATTAACCATTTTCAGCTTACGGATATCATTCAGTGTTCAAACATATTATTCCTTTTCTTCTGGTCATGCTTATCGCGGGTTGTGCCCGACCAACTGACCGGGCTCAGCAGTATCTGGATCCGGAGTTTTCCGGCCCTCTGAATCAAGTTGAGGCGATTACCTCAAATACACCAAGGAACTTTAATTCTTTTATAGAGCAGGCAGAAATGGTGGTGACCAATTCTCCGTCAATGGCAGAAAAGTATCAGCCTTTGTATGCTCACCTGTCTGAATGGGTCATGCAAAGCGGTGAACTGTCTGAACTGACGGACTTTGGTATTCAGTTCGCTCAGTTATCTGGTGGAGATAACCGGGGTAATGTCTTATTTACCGGCTATTTTTCTCCAGTCATTGAACTTCGGCATCAGCCGGATGAGACGTTCCGGTATCCGGTCTATTCGGTTCCTGAGTTGTGTAGAGAGGAATGCCCTACCCGAGCGGCAATATATAATGGTGCACTGAACGATATGGGGCTGGAGCTGGGATATGCGTCTAACCTGATTGATCCTTTTATTATGGAAGTGCAGGGGAGCGGCTTTGTTCATTTTGGTGACGACGATACGCTGGAGTATTTTGCCTACGCCGGGAAAAACAATCACCCTTATGTGAGTATCGGCAGGGTGCTGATTGACAGAGACGAAGTGTCCAGGGAGAAGATGTCTCTTAAAGCGATTAAAGAGTGGGTACTCGCAAACGATGAGGCTACAGTAAAAGAGGTTCTGGAGCAAAACACCTCTTATGTTTTCTTTAAACCTATGGCAGCGGCCCCGGTTAAAGGTACGGCAGGCATTCCGTTATTACCGATGGCTTCGGTTGCGGGAGACCGTAACCTGCTGCCAATGGGCACGCCGATTCTGGCCGAAGTTCCATTAATTAATGCCGATGGTACCTGGAGTGGCGCTCATATTCTGAAGCTTCTGCTGGTACTGGATACCGGTGGTGCTGTCACGGAAAGTCACCTGGATTTGTATCATGGTATTGGCCCGAGAGCGGGAACCGAAGCGGGCCACTATAAGCATTTTGGCCGGGTCTGGAAACTGGGTTTATCAGACTCTCAGACTCAGGATCCATGGCTGACAGAGCTGGATAAAAAGTCTTTATTGCCGGAGCCTGCTCCTGAAGCCGGTACTGCTGAAGAGACTAGAGACTAGATCGAACACACAAATCACCGTCATTCCTGCCTTTTCAGGAATGACGAAGGGTTTGATTTTATAGTCTTTAGCTGTGGATCAATCTCGTTTCCAGCCCCTATCTATATATCCAAAACATCTTACTTAGAACCCGCACTCCTTGATTTCATTTTGGGAAGCCATTAAGCTCAGCGCCTCTTATGGCCAACTCACCTTGAGGTGTCAGGCTGTATTATTCAGGCACACATTTTATAGGTTTAAACAGACATGCGTGAGATAACTGAACCAGCTTCTGAAGGGCATCAGCAGCGTTTTCATAAAACCCGGCTTCTATTTGGTAACAGTGATGTTGAGATTCTGAGACGAGCGCATGTTTGTGTCGCTGGTATTGGTGGTGTGGGTTCCTGGGCTGTAGAATCACTGGCCCGTACCGGTATTGGTGAGCTGACCCTCATTGATATGGACTCTATCTGTATCACTAACTCCAACCGCCAGATCCATGCTAATGCGGAAACTGTTGGTCGACGTAAGGCTGAGGTGATGGCAGAGCGGGTAAAACTGATTAATCCGGAAATCAAAGTGAATGTGATTGATGATTTCCTGACACCGGAAAATATTAAAGATTACATCAGCAAAGACTTTGACTTTGTGCTGGATGCGATAGACAGAATTTACTCAAAAGCTGCGCTGATCGCTTACTGTAAAAGCAATAAGATAAAAATCATTACCTCTGGTGGAGCCGGTGGCCAACTTGACCCGACTCAGGTCAACGTAAAAGACTTGTCACGGACTATTCACGATCCTCTGGCGAAAAAAGTACGTGATATCCTGCGTCAGCAGTACAACTTCAGCAAGAATCCGGATCGTAAGTTCGGTGTCGATTGTGTGTTCTCCACCGAGCAGGTGAAATACGCACCGTTCGATAAGGAAACCGGTGAGCCACAAGGTTTTGGCACCGCTCTGGCAACGACGGGTACATTCGGTTTTACTGCCGCGTCGAGAATCATTAAGAAGATTCTGGATAAGCACCGGGTGAAATAACCGGCAAAGGATGGAGGCAAAGGGCCTTCATCCTTGTTTTTCTCAATTCTGAAATGTTCAGAGCGCAGCAGTCAGTGATTTTCTGCCTCTACTCCCCCTCAACATCCTGATAATGCAGGTTCGGCAGCGTGATCATCGGTTCTGCCACACTCCAGGCGTGCTTTTTCCCAGACAAACGGGTGATGATTTCCATCGCGAACTCCAGAGCTGATCCCGGACCCTGGCTGGTTATGAGCTTATGATTAATGTCGGTGGTTACCCGCTTTACCCGCCACTTGTCTTCGGGAATATGAGACTGAAAACTCGGGTAGCAGGTCATAATAGCATCCGGATAAATATCGTGGGTTTGTAAAACCAGTGCGGGTGCCGCACAGATAGCGGCCATCCAGCGGCCATCGTATTTTTGCTGCTTCACCATTTCTACCAGTAGTGTGCTGTCACGGAAGGTTTCACTGCCACCCACACCACCGGGCAGAACGATAGCATCAAATTCATTGTCAGCAACATCCACCAGTTTGCAGTCAGCGGTTAATACCGTACCGTGAGCGCCGGTAATCGTCAGTTCGCCGTCAAAATCAGCGCTGGCGACTGTCACCTGATATCCGGCACGGCGCAAAATATCAATACAAGTGACCGCTTCCAGTTCTTCTGTGCCATGGGCAACAGGAACAAGTATTTGTGTTGTCATTGTGTCCTCCAACTGTGTTCAATCCGTTTTATCTCATCATAAAGGGCCTGGTTGGCCGGAACGTTTATCTTATGCTCTTGGGCCTTCCGGCACAGATAACCGGTAATAAAGTCTATTTCTGTCGGGCGTTGATAACAGAGATCCTGCTGCATGGATGAGTAATTGTCTTTAGTTGCAGTGATAACCTTATATACCTTGCTATTCAGCTCTGAAAAGCTCACCGGAATACCTTCCTGGGCCATAACTTCAGACACCTCCTGAATAATATGTCGCAGTGGTTCCGAGTAGCGCGCTTCAGCCAGGTTGCCGTTGCGACACTGTTCCAGTGCGGTCAGGGGGTTAATGGCGCAGTTAATAGCGAGCTTCTGCCACAAAGCGGTCTGAATATCAGAGGTCCAGAATACGTCGGGCAGGGTATGATTGAATACTTCTGCCAGAAACTGGCACTGTGTGCCCTTGGCATTAAATGGGCCTAACTGAGTTTGTCCGGCTCCTGTATGGTTAACCTTATCTAGTGACGGTTTCATCGCAGCCTGAGTTGTTGTCGCCAGTACAACAGGGTAATGCCTGAGCTCATTTTCCACCTCTTCAACCGCACCCATACCATTATGCATAAATACCAGTATGGTATCCGTGTGCAGTTTGTCCAGCAGAGGGAGGAGCGCCTCTTTAACCTGCCAGGCTTTAACCGTGATCAGCAGCACATCACTTTGCTCCAGCCGGGTATCATCGTTGGTTGTGAAAGTAAGCGGGGTTTGGTCATCTAACTGCAAAGTGTGTGACGATATTTTGGGCGTGCGTAGCCAGAGAGAGACATTATGTCCGGCCTCCTTCAGATGACAGGCCCAGAGAGAGCCGATAGCACCGGCTCCCAGTATGGTAATGTTCAAATCAGTCTTCCTGTTGTTGTGCCTTGTCCAACAGTGCGTTGAAATAACCCCGTAGGGAATACAGCATAATCAGGCTTGGTATGACCATGACAGCAGTAAGGACAAAGAACAGTGGCCAGTTATTCAGGTAGTCAGCCAGTTCGCCACTGAATGATGCGAGGGTGGTTCTGCCGAAGTTTCCCAGAGAAGCAAGCAGGGCATACTGAGTGGCAGAAAATGCCTGGCCGGTGAGCACCGTCAGAAACGAAACAAAGGCAACGGTTGAAAAGGCGGTCGTGAAGTTATCGACAAAGATGGTGGCCAGAAACAGGTGTTCATTGGGGCCGGCACTGGCGATCCAGGCGAACATCAGGTTACTGGATGCCATCGCAATGCCGCCAATCATTAATCCCCGTACAATGCCGAACCTGACGTTGACCATGCTGCCAACAAAGGTAAACAGCATAGTGACCCCCCAGCCGATAAGCTTGGAATAATAACCAATTTGTTCATTGCTGAAGCCAACCTCTTTATAGAAAGCAATCGACATACGGCCGAGAAAAGCCTCACCAATTTTAAACAGAAAGACAAACAGCAGCAGAGTCAGTGCAACACGAACGCCATTCCGGCGGAAGAAATCCAGAAACGGCTCGATAGCGGTTACCGTGAGCCATGCCGCTACTTTGGAGCCCAGCAGATAAGAGTGCCGGTCTTCCGCCTGATGTTGAAGGTTTTCTCTTTGGGTTTGTGGCTCTCCGACCAGCAGAGTGAAGAGCATTAATACGCCGACGATCATCGCCATGCCATAATAAACGCCATTCCATCCGATGCTATCTGCATTGATAAAAGCCAGATAGCCGGGAACAGAATAGCCGGTCCACCACCCGATGACCGCCATGGCAGACGCCTGGGGCAGTTTACTGGACTGAGATTTGGGGAAGGTATCGATACGGAATGCATCGACGGCAATATCCTGGGTCGCAGAGGCGGTAGCAATGCCCAGCGCCAGCATAGAGGTAAACATCAGGTCATTAGCCGGGTTTACTCCTGCTATCAGCAGGGTGCCTGCTAGGATGATGCTTTGACACAGAAATATCCAGCTTCTTCTCTGGCCGAGCAAAGCGTTCAGAAGTGGCAGCTTTACCCGGTCAACCAGAGGGGCCCAGAGAAAGTTAATCGCGTACACGGCGAAAACGGAGCCGAAGTAACCAATGGCTGAGCGGGTAAGTCCGGCATCTTTCAGCCAGCCGGACATGTTGGAGCCGATGAGCACCCAGGGAAAGCCGCTTGAGCAACCCAGCATAAATACCCAGAGCAGCCTTTTATCCAGGTAACTGCGGATGGTGTCTGTCCATGACATCTGATTCGTCATTCGTTACTCCGTGCTTTATAGAGAAAGGCTGTTGGTTAGTCTTCCAGGTAAACTTTCTTGATCACAATGGGGGTGACCGGAACATCGCTATAGTGTCCGAGTCTTTTCGTTGGCTTAATCGCCATTTCTTTAATGACGTCAAAGCCGCGGATAACTTTACCAAAAACGGCATAACCGGCATTACTCGGAGTGTAGTCAAGGAAGCGGTTATCCTGATAGTTGATAAAGAACTGGCGTGTGGCCGAGTCCGGGTTACTGGTTCGAGCCATTGCGATGGTGGCTGTCTTATTTGATAAACCGTTGTTCGCTTCGTTAACGATAGGCGCGTAAGACGGGCGTCTTTGCATGTCAGCGTCAAATCCGCCTCCCTGAGCCATAAAGCCAGGAATTACCCGGTGGAAAATCGTTCCGGCATAGCTACCGTCTTCCACATACTTCAGGAAGTTGGCAACGGTGCCGGGGGCTTTCTCTGTATTCAGATTGATCGCGAACTCTCCAAGAGTCGTATCAAATACCGCTACGGGAGCAGCAGCCGCTGAAGCGGTAACGCATAACAGTGAAAGCAAGTACTTACTAATTAGTTTCATCAGAAGCGCTCCTTCATATAGCCCTGTAATTCCTGATCATTCGCCATTTCTTTCAGGATCAGGTTGGTTACATCGTTAAGCACCTCTTCGATAGATTCGTCTGAAGCGCTAAATGCACCAGTGCGATGAGCTTTGCCACGGTAGGTCTTAACCATCTTTCCGGCTGGTGTTTCTGCGGTGAGCTTTATGACGCCATGCGCAGTCATCTCATTTTGCATCACACTGTGCTGCACGTTGATCAGTAATTCCATTATTTCCAGAGACACTGTATTTTCACTGTTCACTGAGACCTGAAAGCCTTGTGAAGTCAGTTGGTCAAATACAGCCGATTCCAGAGAAATACGCACATTCTGCCGGGTATGAACAGGCTGAATGTTGTTATGGCCACTATCGATTAACGCGACATACTGAGCAGAGCGAACATCTTTACTTTCCAGAGCGAAACTGACGTTATCAACGATTTTTTGCGGGCTTAGCGTTGGGCTTGGAATAAAGTTGATCTGAGGTTGTTCTGGCTGCGGTGATGCACACGCAGCGAGTAATGTCAGTGAGGCAGCAATAAATAATTTTCTCATGGTGCTGATTTCCTTTTTTTGCGTAATCTGGCTTATCCTTTTGACTGGGTCAGATTACCATTTTCAATCGGTCAGGACGATAATAGTGAACTATTTAGTCGCTTGTAAAATAATAAATTTATTGTTTTTGGCCACTGTTTGCACCTGATCTTTACCAAATAATCGCGACAACTTTACATCGTAGCCGAGATGACGGTTACCAATAACCAATAGTTTTCCCCCGTAGTTTAAAACATGCTTAGCATCACAGAACATCTGCCATGCAATATGATCGGTGATGGTTTGCTGCTGGTGAAACGGAGGGTTGCACAACACCAGATCGGCGCTTTCCTTTTTGAATCCATCCAGACTGTTATTAGCAATACATTCAATATTTCTGTCTTTACCCAGGTTATTTTCCAGGTTTTGTCGCGCAGAGCCGACAGCCATAAAGCTTTCATCGACGCAAGTCAGTTTCGCCTGAGGGTTGAGTTGGCCAGCTTTAATAGTCAGAACGCCATTACCACAACCCAGGTCGATAATATGGCTTAATTCCGGATCCTGAGGAATATGCTTAAGCATAAAGCGAGCGCCGAGATCCAGGCTTTCTCCAGAGTATACGTTTGGGTAGTTGTTCAGGGTGATATTTTCACCCTCAACATCCCAGTGTATCACTGGATTAACATCAACAACCGGCATGGCGTTTGGCCTGGAAAAAACCAGACGGTGCTTTTTCCAGGCCAGTGAAGTTGTGGTTTCGCCAAGGTATTTCTCAAACAAGCTCAGCGTGGATGAATGAATTTCTCTGGCTTTATTGACGGCAACAACCGGGCAATGTTCAGGTAACTGCGTTCTGAGACGGTGAAGTTGCCAGGTTAACATGCGGTTATTTTTAGGCAGTTGCATCAGTACCAGGTCGATTCGTTCTGGCAGGGTATCCATACCGTTCAGAAATTCGATTTTATTGCACTGATTCCGCTGCAGGTTTTTCAAGGTTGCCCGATGCGCAATAAATGAATCACTCATCATGGTGACGTTATGCTGCTGCGAAAACCAGCAGGAAAGTGCGCCAAAATGGTCATTGAGGATCAGGATATTTTGTGATCCGGATAGTTTCAGCTCTTCGACATGCCGGATAATATACTCGTCACCGGCACTCCAGGCCTGCAGAGTTTCGTTGGCACGTTTTGGAAAACGAAGAAGGGTCAATGTATGGTCATTTATCGTCAGTTGCGTTTGTGCGTCGCTCATTCTTGTCAGTGCCTTGTTGTACCATCGACGGGATCAAAACCCATATGCGGGTGAGAGTTGCAGGGCATTGTCGCAGAAGCTGACGTATCAGGAAACCCAAAAGTACCTGTCATAGAAACTTTAAAAAGTATCTATAATAAAACAGTACGCAAGATATAGGGCCTAAAACGCAAATAATATGCTTTATCTTGTGCCGCTCTTTAAAAGTGGAGAGTGAGTACACATAAAGAGGTATATACTTATAATTAGGTATTAACAAAACCGGGGAGAGGCGAGTACTTTAGTGCCACAAAAATAGCCTGAAATACGAGTGTGTCCTATAAATTTTACGATCGGGAGTCGAGAAAATGCTGCAGGAAGTCATCGAAACAAAGCTACATGAAGCATTTAACCCGCTTTATTTATGGGTTGAAAATGAAAGTTATATGCATAATGTGCCGCCAGGCTCAGAAAGCCATTTTAAAGTGGTTATTGTCAGTGAAGAGTTTGAAGGGTTACGTTTGATCCAGCGACACAGAAAAGTAAACATGGCGTTGAGTGAAGAGCTTGCAGGGAAAGTTCACGCGCTGTCTATTCATACTTTAACTCAGAGTGAGTGGGCGCGGGAGCAGGGTAATGTACCCAAAACGCCAGGTTGCCTGGGTGGCGATAAGAACTGCGCATAGACTGTGTGGGGCTGAAAAGGCAACGGTAAAGGTTGCCTTTTTACTGCCTGTCGTTTTTGGGTCGCCAAAATGACGTTTTTTGATAGAAATCAATTAATATGACAATGCTTGGTTTTTGTTTTTAACAAGTGTGCGACAGCTCAAGATTATTGGTGTTTTTGCATATGCTTTCTGTTTTTGAGAGGAAATAAACGATGAATCAAGGTATTGGTCGTGGCAACAGGCTTGCAAAAAATGCTAAACTGCCTAACTGGATTGGCTTTCTCAATATAGTGATGTGAAAGACAAATTAATGGAATGTTGCGATTCTGATAAATGCTCATTGTCAGAATTGGACACTGATGTCGTGTCTATAGTTACGCAAATAGAATCTTTTTCCCTATAAATAAGTGCAAGTGCGTATGATTACAATAAAGAAGGGCTTAGATCTTCCTATTTCAGGAGCTCCTGCCCAGGTGATAAGTGATGGTAAATCCATCAAAAAAGTCGCCTTGCTTGGCGAAGAGTACGTTGGTATGCGTCCAACCATGCATGCCCGCGTTGGTGATGAAGTGAAAAAAGGCCAGATTCTTTTTGAAGATAAAAAGAATCCGGGTGTTGTCTTCACTTCTCCCGCGTCCGGTAAAGTTGTGGAAGTAAACCGTGGTGCAAAACG
Organism: Vibrio albus; assembly: GCF_003144035.1. Lineage (GTDB taxonomy): Bacteria > Pseudomonadota > Gammaproteobacteria > Enterobacterales > Vibrionaceae > Vibrio > Vibrio albus. Next base: position 595,715 of record NZ_QFWT01000001.1, on the reverse strand, counting down.
GGTATTTCAGTCTATGGTGATTGAAGTGTCCGGTGATAAGCAGGTTACTTTCGAACGATTTGAAAAAAGTCAGCTGACTTCTCTTGAGCCCGAAGTGGTCAGAAAACAGTTGATTGATTCCGGATTGTGGACTGCTCTACGTACTCGTCCGTTCAGCAAGGTTCCGGCAGTTGAAGCGACTACCAAAGCAATTTTCGTGACGGCAATGGATACTAACCCTCTTGCCGCCGATCCGGTAGTGGTTATTAACGAACAGTCTGAAGCCTTTACTGCTGGCCTTGATGTTCTTTCCCGGCTGACTGACGGCCTGGTTTATGTCTGCAAAAAGGGCCAGAGTCTGCCGCGTAGTCAGCAGTCAAATATTGAAGAACATGTGTTTGACGGACCTCATCCGGCTGGCCTTCCTGGCACTCACATGCATTACCTCTATCCGGTTGATGCGGACCACGTGGCATGGAGTATCAACTATCAGGATGTTATTGCCTTTGGTCAGTTGTTCCTCACCGGTGAACTGTATACGGATCGTGTTGTGTCTCTGGCTGGTCCGGCGGTCAATAGTCCGCGCCTGATCCGCACTCAGCTTGGAGCCTGTATTGATGAACTGATTGACGGAGAGATCATTCCGGGAGAAGTTCGTGCGATTTCTGGGTCAGTTCTTTCCGGCGTTAAAGCGTCAGGGGCTCATGCGTACCTTGGTCGTTACCATCTTCAGGTCTCTGTGCTTAGAGAAGGCCGGGAGAAAGAGCTGTTTGGCTGGGTAATGCCGGGTAAAAATAAATTCTCTGTTACCAAATCCTTCCTGAGCCATCTGTTTAAAGGTCAGCTATTTAATATGACCACGTCGATGAACGGTGGTGAGCGTGCCATGGTTCCGATTGGCACCTACGAAAAAGTGGTGCCTCTGGATATGGAACCAACACTTCTGCTCCGTGATTTGTGCGCGGGTGATTCAGACAGTGCTCAACGTTTGGGTGCGCTGGAGCTGGATGAAGAAGATTTGGCACTCTGTACCTATGTATGCCCGGGCAAGTATGAATACGGTTCATTACTTCGCAGCTGTCTGGATACGATTGAGAAGGAAGGGTAATCCATGCTTAAAAAGTTACTTGAGGATGTCGAGCATCATTTTGAGCCGGGTGGTAAGTATGAAAAGTGGTATCCGCTGTATGAAGCAACGGCCACGATCTTTTATACACCGGGCACAGTAACCAACCAGAGCTCGCATGTTCGTGATAGCGTTGATCTGAAACGTATCATGATCTTAGTTTGGTTCGCGGTATTTCCGGCAATGTTCTGGGGTATGTTTAATGCGGGTCATCAGGCCATTGTTGCGCTAAACCACCTTTATGCCGGTGAGCAGCTAACAAGTGTTATTTCCGGAAACTGGCATTACTGGATGACCGAGCTTCTCGGCGGCAGTTTATCGCCTGATGCCGGATGGGGAAGCAAAATGCTTCTGGGTGCAAGCTACTTCCTGCCTATCTACGCTGTGGTGTTTATTGTCGGTGGTATATGGGAAGTGCTGTTCTGTGTTGTGCGGAAACATGAAGTGAATGAAGGCTTTTTTGTTACCTCTATTCTGTTTGCTTTGATTGTTCCGCCAACATTGCCACTTTGGCAGGCTGCTCTGGGTATTACCTTTGGTGTGGTTGTCGCAAAAGAGTTGTTCGGTGGTACGGGACGTAACTTCCTGAACCCGGCACTGGCTGGCCGTGCGTTTCTGTTCTTTGCTTATCCGGCACAGATTTCCGGTGATGTGGTGTGGACTGCCGCTGATGGTTTCTCTGGTGCTACAGCACTAAGCCAGTGGGCTCATGGTGGTTCAGGTGCACTTATCCATAATGTCACCGGTGAAGCTATCACATGGTGGGATGCCTTTTTCGGGGTTATCCCAGGCTCTATTGGTGAGGTTTCGACACTGGCTCTGATGATTGGTGCAGCCATTATCGTTTATGCGGGTATCGCTTCCTGGCGCATTATTGCTGGTGTGATGATCGGTATGATTGCGACGTCTTTCCTGTTCAATATCATCGGTTCAGATACCAACCCTATGTTTAATATGCCCTGGCACTGGCACCTGGTTCTGGGTGGTTTTGCTTTCGGTATGTTCTTTATGGCGACGGATCCTGTATCGGCTTCTTTTACCAATCAAGGTAAATGGGCATACGGTATTTTGATTGGCCTTATGTGTGTACTGGTTCGGGTCGTGAACCCAGCCTATCCAGAAGGAATGATGCTGGCAATCCTGTTTGCCAACCTGTTCGCACCGCTATTTGACCATGTAGTGATTGAGAAGAACGTGAAACGGAGGCTGGCACGCTATGGCAAGCAATAACGATAGCATTTCAAAAACGCTGTTTGTTGTTATCGTATTGAGCTTAGTGTGCTCAATCATCGTATCAACAGCGGCGATTGGTCTGCGTGATAAGCAGATCGAAAACGCAAAGTTAGATAAACAGACGAAGATTCTTGAGGTTTCCGGTATCAAGGCAGAAGGTGATGTGAACAGCCTCTATGCTGAGTATATTGAGCCTCGTCTGGTTGATTTTAAATCTGGAGAATTTGTTGCAGGCAATGCGAGTGAGTATGATCAGCGTGTTGCAGCGAAAGATCCAGAACAGTCAGCGAAGTTGTCTGGTGACGACGATTTGGCCAAAATCATCCGTCGTGCTGATAAAGGTATCGTTTATCTGGTTAAAGAAAATGACACAGTCACACGGGTTATCCTGCCGATTCATGGTAATGGCCTTTGGTCTATGATGTATGCCTTTGTGGCGGTAGAAACCGATGGTAATACGGTTTCAGGCATTACTTACTACGAGCAGGGAGAAACTCCGGGGTTAGGCGGTGAGGTTGAAAACCCTCGCTGGCGTGCTCAGTTCGTTGGTAAGAAATTGTTTGATGAAGACTTTAACCCGGCACTTAAAATCGTGAAAGGCGGTGCACCTCAGGGGAGTCAGCACGGTGTTGATGCGCTTTCAGGAGCAACATTGACCAGTAACGGTGTGCAGCATACCTTCGATTTTTGGTTAGGCGATATGGGCTTCGGACCGTTCCTGGCTAAAGTGCGAGAAGGAGGATTGAACTAATGGCATCTATTAAAGAGATGAAAAGCCACCTGCTTGAGCCTGTCATGGACAATAACCCTATCGCACTTCAGGTACTGGGTGTTTGTTCTGCTCTTGCGGTAACAACAAAATTGGAAACTGCGTTTGTTATGACGCTGGCGGTTATGTTTGTAACGGCATTTTCCAACTTCTTTGTATCGCTGATCCGTCATCATATCCCAAACAGTGTGCGCATTATCGTCCAAATGGCGATTATTGCCTCTCTGGTAATTGTGGTCGACCAGATACTGAAAGCTTACTTGTATGATATTTCAAAACAGCTTTCTGTATTCGTAGGTCTGATCATTACCAACTGTATCGTAATGGGACGTGCTGAAGCATATGCGATGAAATCAGCGCCGCTACCATCTTTAATTGATGGTATCGGTAACGGCTTAGGTTATGGTTTTGTCCTGATTACTGTCGGCTTTTTCCGTGAGCTTCTTGGCTCAGGTAAGTTGTTCGGCATGGAAGTTCTGCCGCTGATTTCTGAGGGTGGCTGGTATCAGCCAAACGGTATAATGCTACTGGCACCATCGGCGTTTTTCCTGATTGGCTTTATGATTTGGGGTATCCGTACTCTGAAACCGGAACAAGTCGAAGCGAAGGAGTAAGAGAGAATGGAACATTATATTAGCTTGCTTGTTCGTTCGATCTTTATCGAGAACTTAGCGCTATCATTTTTCTTAGGTATGTGTACCTTTCTGGCGGTATCTAAGAAAGTTAAGACGGCATTTGGTCTGGGTGTCGCGGTAACGGTGGTACTGACGGTCGCCGTTCCCGTCAATAACCTGCTGTACAACCTGGTACTGAGAGACAGTGCATTGGTTGAGGGCGTGGATTTAAGCTTTCTGAACTTTATTACTTTTATCGGTGTAATCGCTGCACTGGTTCAGATTCTGGAAATGGTGCTAGACCGGTTCTTCCCGCCTTTGTATAACGCATTGGGGATTTTCCTGCCGCTTATCACCGTAAACTGTGCGATCTTCGGTGGCGTATCCTTCATGGTGCAGCGTGACTACAATTTCCCTGAATCGATTGTCTATGGCTTTGGTTCTGGTATTGGCTGGTTGCTGGCTATCGTGGCACTGGCTGGTATCCGTGAGAAGATGAAATACTCTGATGTACCTCCCGGGTTGCGTGGTCTGGGTATCACCTTTATCACAGCGGGTCTGATGGCGTTAGGCTTTATGTCTTTCTCTGGTGTTCAGTTGTAGTCGTCGGTAAACGAGACAAGAAATAAGGAATAGTTATGCAAAGTATTATTCTTGGCGTAGTGATGTTTACCGTGATCGTACTGGCACTGGTATTGATCATCCTATTAGCCAAGTCCAAGCTGGTACCGTCCGGTGACGTTACCATTACGGTAAACGGAGACCCGGAAAAAAGCTTTACCACTTCTCCGGGGGATAAACTCCTGGGGGCAATGGCTGGTAACGGAATTTTTGTATCATCAGCCTGTGGCGGTGGTGGCTCTTGTGGTCAGTGCCGGGTAAAAGTGAAATCGGGTGGTGGTGATATTCTGCCTACCGAGCTGGACCATATTACAAAAGGTGAAGCTCGTGAAGGTGAGCGCCTTTCCTGTCAGGTTGCAGTCAAGTCTGATATGGAAATTGAGCTGCCGGAAGAGATCTTCGGTGTGAAAAAATGGGAATGCGAAGTTATTTCTAATAATAACGAAGCGACCTTTATCAAGGAGCTGGTACTTAGGATCCCTGAAGGCGAAGAAGTTCCGTTCCGTGCCGGCGGTTATATCCAGATTGAAGCTGAACCACATCATGTGAAGTATGCCGATTATGATATTCCTGAGGAGTATCGTGAAGACTGGGATAAGTTCAACCTGTTCCGATATGAGTCTGTCGTGAAAGAGCACGCTATTCGTGCTTATTCAATGGCATCTTATCCGGAAGAGAAGGGCTTGATTAAGCTGAATGTGCGTATTGCTACTCCACCGCCAAATATGCCGGATGTACCACCAGGAGTGATGTCATCTTATATCTGGTCACTGAAACCGGGCGATAAATGTATTATCTCAGGTCCATTTGGTGAGTTCTTTGCGAAGGATACCGATAATGAGATGGTGTTTATCGGTGGTGGTGCTGGTATGGCACCAATGCGTTCTCATATCTTTGACCAGCTGTTACGCCTGAATTCCAAGCGTAAGATGTCTTTCTGGTATGGTGCTCGTTCTAAGCGTGAAATGTTCTATGTGGAAGATTTCGACAAGCTGGCGGAAGATAACGATAACTTCCAGTGGCATGTTGCTCTGTCGGATCCATTACCGGAAGATAACTGGGATGGTTACACCGGCTTTATCCACAACGTCATCTATGAGAACTATCTGAAAGATCATGAAGCTCCGGAAGACTGTGAATACTACATGTGCGGTCCGCCGATGATGAACGCTGCGGTTATCGGTATGCTGAAAGACCTTGGCGTAGAGGATGAAAACATCCTGCTGGATGACTTCGGCGGCTAATAGCCCTGACTATTAATCGGTCATTGAGAATGGCTAACTTCACTTGTTCTTACAAAACAAAGGAGGTTAGCCATTTGTTTTTTTAGGGAAAAAAAGACAGAATAAAGGATGACTATAAAACTCATTCAGGAGAGCCCTGTGAAATTTGTAAAACTCTGGTTCGTCAGCATTGTTGCTGTATTCTTCTTGACTGCTTGTAGCAAGGCTCCTGAGCAGGTTCATCTGAGTGGTGCGACCATGGGCACGACTTATAACATTAAGTATATCGAAGCGGATAATGTCCCTGAGCCAGAAGTATTGCAGCAGGAAATCGACAATCGCCTTGAGAAGGTGAATGATCAAATGTCGACCTACAGAAAACAGTCGGAGTTAAGTCAGTTTAATCAGTATAAAGGCTCTGAGCCTTTTGCCGTTTCACCCGAAATGATCACCGTAGTGAAAGAAGCTATCCGGTTGAGTAAGCTGACTTCTGGTGCTTTGGATGTAACGGTAGGCCCACTGGTTAATTTGTGGGGATTTGGCCCGGAGGCTCGCCCTGATGTGGTACCAACCGATGAAGAATTGGCTGAGCGAAGAAAAATCACTGGTATCGATAAGTTAAGCATTGACGGTAATGCACTGCGCAAATCCATTCCGGATCTCTATGTTGACCTTTCTACCATCGCTAAAGGCTGGGGAGTCGATGTAATCGCTGATTATATTGAATCACAGGGCATCCATAATTATATGGTCGAGATTGGCGGTGAAATTCGCATGAAAGGGAAAAATCATGAAAATACAGGTTGGCGTATTGCCATAGAAAAGCCCGACGCGAATGAACGAGCCATACAGGAAATTATTTCACCGGGAGATATGGCGATAGCGACGTCTGGTGATTACCGCAATTATTTCGAACGGGATGGTATTCGTTATTCTCATATCATTAACCCTCAGACAGGAAAGCCGATAAGCCATAAAGTCGTCTCTGTTACAGCTTTACACCCATCTTGTATGACTGCTGATGGCCTGGCGACTGGTCTGATGGTACTTGGGGAAGAAAAAGGAATAGAGCTGGCGAACGAAAAAGGATTTGCTGTATTTATGGTGGTCAAAACGGACGATGGTTTCAAAGAAGTGTCCTCTGAGGCTTTTAAACAGTATCTGAAGTAATTGACTCGGTTTTTCAACAAGTAAGGAAGGCCAGTATGTTCAGCGAACATACTGGCCTTTTTATTAGGGCGCGATAAAAGGTCAATACATGCCGGTCTTGATTGAGCCAAATAAAGAAGTTAGGGTAATACCTCATCTATCATATTTATAATTATTAAGAGACTTAGTATGAAAACTATTAAGACGGTATTAGCCGCGTCTGTATTACTGACAATTGTTGGCTGTCAGAGCACACCTGAACAACCACGGGAAATTGCTGCCACAAATCAGGAACAAAAAGATAATGCTTATGAGTTATACCAAAATTCTAAGGAGCAATATCAGAGCTGGTTGAGCAAGCTAAAAGAGGCCGAAAACCTGAGACTGTATTCAGTAACACAATATCGGGATTTACTGGATTCATGGAATGAAGCTGTTGATATCTATGAAGAGATTGCAGTGACTCCATCAAAAACAACCGAAAGCTATTCTCTGTTTTCTGATGGCACTTATTCGGATCATTTCAATACCAGACTGGCGGTTGTTGAGAAAAACTACAATTCGTTATTAGCATTAAAAGAAACGGCGGATGAAGTGCTGGCCGATGCTATTGCCCAGATGGCCTATCTGGACAAGATTGATGCGTCGTCAGTGTACGCGATGGATTATAAACAAGTGTATCGTACTTATCAGGGGCTGTTTAAAGTGGTTGAGGATAATGAACTTGATACGGCTCAGACTAAGCAGGTTGTTTTTCTGAGTAAGGCCCAGAAGCTTGAAATGAAAGTCGTCATAAAACGCTATGTGTACCCTCTTAAAAAGAAACTAAAGGATTTGCGCAAAGATGAATTTGATGAGGTAGCAGCGATCAGCTATGCCAAAGCAAAAGCCGAGATCGACACAACTGAGCAGACAATTCGCTCTAATCCACGCAATCTTGAGATCATTGAATCTGCCGTGAAGGATGCAGAGTTTGAGCTGACCCATGTGCGCAGTGTCGCGCTTGAAGTCAAGCGACTGGCAAACGTGGAAGATGAAGCATTTGAGCCGGTGGTTCTTGAGTTTGAAAATAAGCTACTGGCTATTTCTCAGGCACTGGAAGGTGCTGACTACCGGGACCAGTCTTTGCATGTGCAGGCTGAAAGTATCCTGAACAGTATTTCTTTGCTTAATGAAGAGCAGGATGAAGAAAATTCGGCTCACTCTCAAAAGGTGAAAAACCTGACACAGGAGCTAAGCAGATTGAAGCTTAAACTGGAGCTGGTTAACACAGAAAAAGAGAAAACAGAGCAAGAGAAGTTGGTGCTGAATAAGCAGATCAGCCAGCTTGAAGATCAAATTACCAGCCAGCAGACTTTGCTAGCCGCCTATCAGGAGCAGTTGGCAGCGAAGGCCAACGCTGATAAGGCTGTAGAACCGGAAAATAAAGCCGGCCTTGCTGAGACTGGTGTTGAAAATGAAGAGCCTGAAGCTGTTGAAGCTCCATCCGCATCACCGACAGAGTCAGAGCTTCAAACAGATGAAGCTGGTAAGGCAGATAAGGTGACGGGCGAAGATACTTCAGCATAACTTCGTCTTATAGGCATAAAAAAGGGGTTGGCAGCTTAGCTGCCAACCCCTTTTGTTTATATTCTGACAGCAAAGCGAGTTACTTTACTTCCATCCCCTGCGCCTGAAGATCCGCATGGTAAGACGAGCGGACAAACGGGCCGCACGCTGCGTGGGTAAAGCCCAGACCAAGCGCAATCTCTTTCAGTTCTTCGAATTCCGCTGGCGGTACATAACGTTCTACCGGCAGGTGGTGACGGCTTGGTGCCAGATACTGGCCGAGAGTAAGCATGGTGACGCCATGCTCCCGCAAATCTTTCAGTACCTCGACGATCTCTTCTTTGGTTTCACCCAGTCCCATCATCAGGCCTGATTTAGTCGGAACATCCGGATGCTCTTCTTTAAAGCGTTTTAACAGTTCCAATGAACGCTTATAGCTGGCACCAGGACGAACCTTACGGTAAAGGCGCGGCGCGGTTTCCAGGTTGTGGTTAAATACGTCAGGCGGATTATCTTTCAGTATGTCCAGCGCACTGTTAACCCGTCCACGGAAATCAGGCACCAGTGTTTCGATTCTGATATTTGGGTTTTGTTTGCGGATCTCGCGGTTACAGTCAGCGAAGTGCTGAGCACCGCCATCACGAAGATCATCACGATCAACCGAGGTGATGACCACATACTTGAGCTTCATGTCCTTAATTGTCTGCGCCAGGTGTGCTGGTTCCTGCGTATCGGGTGCCAGCGGGCGGCCGTGGGCCACATCACAGAAAGGGCAACGGCGAGTACAAATTGCCCCCAGAATCATAAAGGTCGCGGTGCCATGGTTAAAGCATTCGGCCAGGTTAGGGCAGGAGGCCTCTTCACATACCGAGTGAAGGTTATTTTTACGCATGGCAGACTTAATATCCTGAATGCGCTGGCTGTCTGCCGGCAGTTTGATCTTCATCCAGTCCGGCTTTCTTAGGGTTTCTTTTGGCTCATCCTGCATAAACTTCACTGGGATGGAGCCCATTTTATCAGCATCACGGTATTTAACGCCGACTTCCATTTGACTAAGTTTGCTCATATATAATTACTTTCTTCTGTGATTTTAATTGGCTTCTTTACTCTATCTCTCCAAAAGATTATCTCTCCAAAAGACGTCACGGTAAGGTGACCTGGGAGTAGTGAAGCTGCTCGACAAGTTTGTCTATCAGAATTCTTTTTACATCATTTAGCGTGATTTCCGGAGCAAGGTCTCTCACCTGGGTCATCGCCATTCCCTGATAGCCACAAGGGTTAATCCTTAAAAAAGGCGAAAGATCCATGTCCACATTCAGTGCTAACCCGTGAAAGCTACACCCTCTGCGGACTCGTAAACCGAGTGAGCAGATTTTTTGTCCCTCAACATAAACACCGGGTGCGTTTGGTCGGGAGGCAGATTCAATACCAACACTTTTTAGTGTATTGACCACTAAAGTCTCAATATACGTGACCAATTCTCGGACACCATACCCTTTTCTTCTAAGGTTAAGTAAGAAGTATACAACGATCTGCCCCGGGCCATGGTAGGTCACCTGACCTCCTCGGTCACTTTGTACAACGGGGATGTCTCCGGGATTGAGCAGGTGCTCTGCTTTTCCTGCCTGCCCTTGAGTGAAAACCGGGGGGTGTTCGACCAGCCAGATTTCATCGGGAGTAGTGTCGGTTCGGGTGTCGGTAAAAGCTTGCATTTCCTGCCAGACAGGCTGGTATTCTCTGTGGCCTAAATCTCTGACAATAATTTGATTTTCGACTCCGCTCAAACCGCACCTCAATCTAAATGAGTTTATAAAGTAAAAAGATTATAAACTTCTTTGAAGGAAGTCACTACCGATAATTACAAAAGTATGAAAATTGTTAATGGGCTTATTGGTTTTTATAAACAAAAACAGCGACTAATGTCGCTGTTTCTTTAGGGAAAAGGTAGGTTATAGCACCATGCGGACAATATCGATTTCACCCAACTCTTTGTACAGAGTTTCTACCTGCACGATAGACGTAGCGGTAATGGTAATGGATACAGAGTGATAAGTTCCTTTTCCGCTTGGCTTCACGGTTGGGCTGTAGTCTCCAGGAGCATGTTTCTGGATAACTTCCAGTACAAGCTCTGGCAGTTCAGGCTTGGCATAGCCCATGACTTTGTAGGTGAACTGACAGGGAAATTCCAGTAGATCTTTTAGCTTTGGTTGCTCTTGCATTATTCACTCCGAACCAGCGTTTTACGGAAGCGGAATGTTACTGGGAATGTGAGCGGATCTCAAGTGGTTTAACTTTGCGCAGCATGAATTCGGTTATCTGGTCGCCGAAAGATAGTGTTGATAATATTTCCGGTATAAATTGGAGGTATAGAAAAGGGTAGCGTGAAGCTACCCTTTCATTATTACTCTCGCGGGTATTGGGTTAGAACCAGCTTTTAAAGGTCAGAATAATATAGTCGATTAAGCGGCTGAACATGCTGCCTTTTTCTACATCTTCTAAAGCAAGAAGCGGGTATTCAGCGATGTCTTCACCATCAATCTGGTAGTACAGGGTACCAACAACATCACCCTGAGCAATCGGTGCTTTCAGATCTTTGTTCAGAGTGAAGCTGGCTTTCAGATCTTTAGCTTGTCCACGAGGCAGCGTCACGTAAGTGTCCTGGCTGACGCCCAGAGCAACGGTATCCTTATTACCCATCCAGATACGTTCACTGACAAAGGTTTCACCGGCTTTGTGTGGGGCAACGGTTTCAAAAAAGCGGAAACCATAGTTAAGCAGTTTTTTGCTTTCAGCTTTACGTGCGTTTTCGCTGCGGGTACCCATAACGGCAGCCACCAGACGCATTTTTCCTTCTGTGGCCGAACTCACCAGGTTATAGCCCGCCCCTTCTGTATGGCCAGTCTTAATACCGTCGACATTCATGCTCTTATCCCAAAGCAAACCATTGCGGTTATACTGGGTTATGCCGTTGTAGGTGAATTTCTTTTGTGAGTAAATTTCGTATTCATTCGGAACGTCACGGATAAGGGCACGTCCCAATAAAGCCATATCGTATGGGGTGGAATAAAGGTTTGGATTATCCAGACCATGCACGTTGGCAAAGTGGGTGTTTTCCATACCAATAGACTGTGCCCAGGCGTTCATCAGATCAACGAAAGCATCTTCCGAACCCGCAACGTGTTCGGCCATAGCGACACAAGCGTCATTACCTGACTGGATAATGATCCCCCGGTTAAGATCCTTTACTTTAACCGTGGTACCAACCTCAATAAACATTTTTGAAGAATCCGGGTAATTCTTTGCCCAGGCATTTTCACTAATCACAACATCATCTTCAGGAGATATATTACCTCTGGCTAACTCCTGACCGATAACATAGCTGGTCATCATTTTTGTCAGGCTTGCCGGAGAAAGCTTGGTGTGCATTTCTTTATCAGCAAGGACTTTGCCTGAATTGTAATCAATAAGAACGTAGCCTTTTGCCGCAATCTGAGGAGCGTCCGGCACAACAACTGGAGCGGAATGTGCGAAAGTCGCGGTCAATGAGGCAGCTGTCAGCAGTGTTGCTTGCAGAATGTGATTTGATTTGTTCATTTTATATGCAGTCATTGTTAATCTTAAAAGCGGTAATTAAATCTATCTTAGCAGAATCATTTTTCGAAGTCAGAGCCTTACTGTACCTTTCTTATAAATGCACCGGGATATCCTTGTGTTTTGACCTGCTCTAATATTTGCTGAGTATTCGTATAATTTTCAAAAGGGCCAAGAATGACCCGGAATTTCCCTTCCAGAGTTTCGACAAATGTCTCTACAGAGAAGGTTTGACTTAACTTTTGGGCCAAAGTTCGGGTGCTCTGTGCATTTTGCGAAGATGCTACCTGGATCATAAAGTTATGTTGAGTATTTGTGGATGATATTTTCTCTTTATTATCAATGAGTTTCGTACTTATCTGCTCGGGTTTAACCGGGATATATTCAAGCTCGACATTAGCGGTACCCGTTTTTATTACCCCAAGTTTATGGGCGGCGGCATAACTCAGGTCAATAATCCGTCCGTCATGAAATGGACCGCGATCATTGACCCGGACAATGGTGACTTTACCGTTGTCCAGATTCGTTACTTTCACATAACTGGGGATGGGGAGAGTTTTATGTGCGGCTGTCATAGAGTACATGTCATAGATTTCACCATTTGAAGTCTGATGGCCATGAAACTTCTTTCCATACCAGGATGCGGTACCTTTCTGTTTAAATCCTTCCGGAGAACGGATGATTTGATAAGACTCTCCTCTCAGCCTGTAATCTTTATTTCCGCCCAGACTATAGGGTTCGTACTTAGGGTGAGCATCTTCAATATGTTCCAGACGGATGGGGGCATCTGGTCCGGTGTCGTCAGAAAGGGTATACCGGCTGCCATTATTGTTTGAGCAGCCAGCTAATATCCCCAGGATCAGAAGAACTATTGGTTTTTTCATTAAGTCAGTTACCGTTCCGTAGGTGGTTATCCAGAGGCTAAGTGGCTCTGGAAAGGATCGTTCTATGGGTGTGAATTGACATTAAAATGCCAAATCCTGCCATCAGCGTCACCATAGAGGTACCACCGTAGCTGATCAGTGGCAGGGGCACTCCAACGACAGGCAGGATGCCACTTACCATGCCTATGTTTACGAAGATATAAACAAAAAAACTCAGTACAATACTGCCTGCCATCATCCGTCCAAACGCAGTTTGGGCGGAGCTAGCGAGGTAAAGGCCCCGTCCGATAACAAACAAGTATAACGAGACCAGAAACAGAAAGCCCAGCATTCCCCACTCTTCGGCAATCACGGCAAAAATAAAGTCGGTATGTCGTTCCGGCAGAAACTCCAGTTGCGACTGAGTACCGTGTAGCCAGCCTTTTCCGCTTAGTCCGCCTGAGCCGATAGCAATCTTACTCTGGATAATATGATAACCCGCACCCAGCGGATCGGATTCCGGATTAAACAGGGTACGCACCCTGACTTTCTGATATTCACGCATCAGAAAGAACCAGAGCACGGGAATAAACGCTCCGACAGCTACACAGGCCGCAAAGATGATCCGCCAACTGATACCTGCAAGGAAAATCACAAAAATACCAGAAGCCGCGATGAGGATAGAGGTTCCCAGATCGGGCTGTTTGGCGATGAGTATGGTTGGTACGATAACCAGAACTAGCGATATCGCCAGTGTTTTTAATGTCGGAGGAAGGGCTTGTTTGCCAATGTACCTGGCGACCATCAGAGGAACGGCCAGCTTTAACAGCTCTGAGGGCTGAAAACGGACTATACCCAGGTTAAGCCAGCGTTGTGCTCCCTTTGACGCTTCGCCAAACAGAAGCACCCCTAATAACAGGCCGACACCAGCCACAAACAGTACCGGAGCCATGGCCTGATAGGTACGCGGGGATATTTGTGCAAGTACTATCATGACAGTGATGGAGAGCAACATGCGCATCGCCTGGCGCTCCATCATCGCCATGCTTTGGCCACTGGCGCTGAACATAATGATCAAACCGAACCCCATCAGAGTCAGCAGCCCAATGAGCATTGGCAGATCGATGTGTAGCCTTTCAAAAAAGATCCGGCTTTTTCCTGTAGAAGGGTCAACTTTCATTTCTGCTCCGGTGTCTCTTTTTTGTCCAAAATAATTCTGTCCAGTATTTTCCGTACCACTGGTGCGCCGTTAGAAGAGCCGCCTCCGGCGTTCTCTAATACGATGGTGACAATCGCTTCCGGTTTGTCCAGAGGGGCGAAAGAGGTAAATAATGCATGGTCCCGCAGGTGCTCTGCCAGTTCATCCGCGTTGTATTCTTCATCTTCTTTCAGACCGAAGACCTGTGCCGTACCAGACTTGCCGGCGCTTTTATATTTTAGGTTATAAAAAGCCCGTCGTGCTGTTCCTCGTTTGCCGTGATTTACCCGGTACATACCTTGCCGGGCGATATCCCAATAGCGGTCAGAGACACCGGTGATTGGTGGATATTGCTCAGGAGGAACCGTGACAGGGGTTCTCTCTTCCTGAGTATTATCTATTGTCGCCTGAAGAAGGTGAGGAGCCAGAACCTTACCACGATGCACTAATACGGATGTTGCTTTGGCTATTTGCATCGGGGTGGCTGTCCAGTAACCTTGCCCGATACCAACAGGGATGGTATCACCCTGATACCATGGGGTGCGGTGTCTGGCTCTTTTCCATTCACGGCTGGGCATATTGGCTTTACTTTCTTCAAAGATATCAATGCCAGTGTAGTCACCAAAACCAAACATTCTCATCCAGCTGGAAATTCTGTCTATCCCCATATCGTAGGCAACCTGATAGAAGAAGGTATCTACCGACTCCTCCAGGGCTTTAAGTATATCAACCTTGCCGTGTCCCCAGCGCAACCAGTCACGGAATGGTTTGGTTTTTGAGTTAGGGATTTTCCAGTATCCCGGGTCATTACGCACCGTATAAGGTGTGATGACCTCCTCCTGCAATGCCGCCACAGAGATAAATGGTTTCACGGTCGACGCCGGCGGGTAAATACCCAGAGTGGTTCGGTTTACCAGAGGGCGATTTTTGTCTTCAAGTAATTCCCGATAGGCTTTACTGGATATACCGTGAACAAATTTATTCGGGTCATAACTCGGGCTGGATACCATAGCCAGCACTCCGTTATCTTTAGGATCCAGTACAACAACGGCACCGCGACGGTCATCGAGTAGCTTGTACACATATAGCTGAATATCAATATCGATATTTAGAATGATGTCTTCACCCGGAGTCGGGGGAACATATTTTAGGGTACGGATAATCCGGCCGCGGCTGTTAACCTCAACCTCCTGATAGCCTGGTTTACCGTGCAGAACATCTTCATAGTATCGTTCAACGCCCAGTTTACCGATATCGTGGGTCGCCTGGTAATCGGCCTCTTTATCCTCCCGGATAAGGCGTTGAATATCCCGGTCGTTAATACGGGACACATAACCTAACACATGAGTCAGAGCAGAACCGTATGGATAGTAGCGCTTTAGCTTGGCTGAAACCTCAACACCCGGAAATTTATACTGGTTAACTGAGAACTGAGCAACTTGCTTCTCCGTTAACTGAGTCAGCAGAGGGACGGACTTGAACCGGCGTGAACGTCGGCGTTCTTTATTAAAAGCAGCAACTTTTTCATCAGGAATGTCGAGAATTGTTCGTAGTCCTGCAATGGTTGCATCAATATCTTTTATTTTTTCCGGTGTCAGTTCAAGGCTGTATACCGGTCTGTTTTCTGCCAGAAGTTTGCCGTTTCTGTCATAAATTAGTCCCCGGTTCGGGGCGATGGGGACTATCTTAATCCGGTTGTCGTTAGAGCGGGTTTTATAATCCTGAAATTGATTAACCTGGATGTTATATAAGTTGACCGTGAGGATTCCGACCAGCATGATAATGCCGATAAAAGACACAATAGCCCGTCTTTTGAATAGCCGAGACTCTGCCTTGTGATCCCTTATCTGCGTACGCTTACGTCTCATACAACCTTATTCTCTGTGATATGGGTGATTTGCAGTAATACTCCAGGCGCGGTACAGGCTTTCTGCCATCACCACTCTCACCAGCGGATGCGGCAGAGTCAGAGGAGAAAGTGACCAGCTTTGATCCGCAGCGGCCTTACACGCGGGAGCCAGACCTTCCGGGCCTCCGATAAGAATGGATACATCTCTGCCATCAAGTTTCCAGCGTTCAAGTTGCTCTGCAAGCTGTTCGGTATCCCAACGCTTGCCGGGAATGTCCAGAGTAACAATTCGGTTGCCTTTTGGCACGGCAGCCAGCATGGCTTCGCCTTCTTTTTGCAGAATTCTTGCAATATCAGCGTTCTTTCCTCGTTTCCCCGCGGGTATTTCGATTAATTCCAGAGGCATATCATGAGGAAAGCGGCGTCGGTATTCCTGAAAACCTTCTCCTACCCATTTAGGCATTTTGTTGCCGACGGCAATAAGCTGTATTTTCAACGCTTAACTCCAGAGTTTTTCTAACTGATAAAGGTTACGGTGTTCTTCCTGCATAACATGGAGCATGACATCACCCATATCCAGAACAACCCATTCACCTTCCTGCTCTCCATCAATGCCATACGGGGTCAGGCCGATATTTTTAACTTCTGCTGCAACATTATCAGCGATAGAGGTGACGTGGCGTTTTGAGGTGCCGGTGCAGATGATCATATAGTCGGTAACACTCGACTTATCTGCCACATTAAGGGTAACAATATCTTCTGCTTTCATATCATCGGCTTTATCGGCAAGAAAGTCTTTTAGCTCATCGCGTAGCAAGGTAATACCTCTGTTTATCTCATTGATTTATTGCCGGCAGGATTTCTGCCGGCGAATTATATGGTGTGTACAGTCGCAAATTATATCACTGTTTCAGGGCGAAGCATCAATATGCTCCCGACAATCCAAGCCCCGATGGTTAAACAGATACTGGAATAACGTTTACCTGTTCCGGTATACAGAGCTCAAGGGTGATCTGCGCAATAACCGGCCACGGTGATTGATCGTACTGGGTTTTCGTCAGGATTTCCGCCTGAGTAAGCAGTTTAAATGCCCGGTTAAGTTGTTTAAGCGTTAAGCGTTGTAATATTGCGCTATACAGCGGTCTTTTACTCTGCCAGACCCGGTACTTATCAAACAGTTGAGCCAGAGGCATGGTCTGTAGCTCGTGCTTGTAGCGAACCACTAGAGTAAGCTCTTTTTGCAGTGTTCTGAGCAAAATAACCGGCTCGACACCTTCAGCTTCCAACTGGCGTAAAATTCTCTGTGAACGGCTGGCTTTTCCCGCTAATAAGGCATCGACCCAGTGAAAGGGGGTAAAGTGGTTGTGTCGGTTGAGCGCTTCCTCGAGCCTGACCAGGGTTAACTCGCCATCGGGGTAGAGAAGGACGAGCTTTTCCAGACTTTGCACCAGTGCCAGCAGGTTGCCTTCATGCCATTGCGCCAGCATTTGCAGGGCCTGAGCATCAGGATGCAGGTTGAGTTTCCGGCAGCGAGCCTGAACAAACTGCGGCAGCCGCTGAATATCCGGTGTCAGGCAACTGACCCACATACCGTGTTGGTGTAGGGCCTTAAACCATTTGGCATTTTCCTGTTGTCGGGTCAGCTTACTGCCGAAGACGATCAGAAGGACATCAGGGTTAAGCTGTTCTGCCAGCTCAACCAGCGATTTACCCGCGGCGGCGTTGATTCCGGATTCCGGAACTTCAAGTTCGATAATCTTTTTATCGGAAAACAGACTAAGGGCCTGACAACAGTCAAACACCTGATTCCAGTCCAGCTGAGCATCAAGGGTGAAATAATGTTTTTCTGAAAAGCCGGCTTCTTTCGCGGCTGTGATGACAGCATCTCGGCTTTCCGACAGCAACAGCGGCTCGTTACCGAAGATCAGATAGACATTTTTAAGTTCACGTTGCAGTTGAGCGGGTAACTTATCAGCAAAAATTCGCATGGTATAACCGGGAGAAATCAGTTTCTGGCGGTATCATCGGATACCGCGGGCTTGGTTTCCTGCAATTCGGCTCTCAGGCGAGCCATCTGGCGTATGATCTGGCTGGCGGCCTGAGCGCGCATTTCATCCTGAAGTAGCTCTTTTTCTGTAGACTTTGCCAGCGCGGTTTGGGGGTTATCCAGATAATTACGGTTTACGCTGGTAGAGAAGGTTTTTTCTCCTATTTCCGGAATAACCATCCGTGCCTTAGCGGTATATAGGATCTCTTTTTCTGCCGCGCTGCTGTTCTGGTAGAGGGACAGGGTACGTGTGCTGATATTTTCGCTGATAAGATGCAGGTTAACGATGTTTTCTGACGGTGCTGTAATACGGACGTCATTCATGCGCAACTGGCTTTCGACATCACGAGTCAATTTGGAGTAGGGGTCAAAACTGGTGACAGAAATTTCGGAAATTTCTTCCGGGACCAGATAAGCACTTCGCAGATGAAAACCACAAGCAGACAGAGTGCTGGTGATAAGCAGCGCGATCACGAGCTTAAATGACAAGGCTGGGAAAAGTGATTTCACAACATTTCTCTCTATATTTAGTTGATTGACTCGGAGTACTGATTTTTTGACTGCATGTTTGAATAAAATATGCAGTCAAAAAATCATTCGCGCTAATAGGATACAAATAAAAAGGGTGCGAAACACACCCTTTTTTATTGACCGTAGTATACCTGATTAGTTCGCAACGATGTTCAGCAGTTTGCCCGGAACATAGATGACTTTGCGAATGGTTTTATCTTCGGTGAATTTCTGTACGTGCTCGTCTGCCAGACCAAGTGCTTCAACCTGTTCTTTGGTAGCGTCAGCGGCAACAGTCAGTTTCGCCCGTAGCTTACCGTTTACCTGAACAACGATCAGTTTTTCATCTTCAACCAGTGCTTTTTCATCATAAGCAGGCCAGGATGTTGTATCGACGTTGCTTTCACCCAGCGCTTCCCACAGTTCGAAACAGATGTGCGGAGTGATAGGATACAACATGCGAACCACAGCTTTCAGCGCTTCATCCAGAATAGCGCGATCCTGTACTGACTCCTGAGGCGCTTTGCCCAGTTTGTTCATCAGTTCCATGATTGCAGCAATTGCCGTGTTGAATGTCTGACGGCGTTCTACATCATCACTCACTTTAGCGATGGTTTTATGTACGTCTCGACGAAGTGCTTTCTGATCAGCAGACAGTTCTGCGGCATTAACCACTTCAGCAGAACCTTGTTCAGTATGCTCTTTTACCAGTTTCCAGACACGTTTCAGGAAGCGGTTAGCGCCTTCTACACCAGATTCCTGCCACTCAAGGGTCATGTCAGCAGGGGAGGCAAACATCATGAACAGGCGCACAGTGTCGGCACCGTATTTGTCGACCATCTCTTGTGGGTCAATACCGTTGTTTTTTGACTTAGACATTTTGATCATGCCTGAGTGTTCAACGTCACGACCTAGAGAGTCAACGGCTTTCGCGATGCGGCCTTTACCATCACGCTCAATGGCAACGTCTGTTGGTGCGATCCACTCTTTTGTGCCTTTCTCGTTGGTGTGGTAGAAAGCGTCTGCCAGCACCATACCCTGACATAGCAGTTGCTTGAACGGTTCGTCAGACGTTACGTAGCCGGCATCACGCAGCAGCTTATGGAAGAAACGAGAGTACAGCAGGTGCATACAAGCGTGTTCAATACCACCAATGTACTGGTCTACCGGCAGCCAGTAGTTTGCTTTTTCTGGATCCAGGATGTCATCAGCCTGAGGTGAACAGTAACGTGCGTAATACCAGGAGGATTCCATAAAGGTATCGAACGTGTCGGTCTCACGCAGAGCATGCTCGCCGTTATAGGTTGTTTCTGCCCAGGCTTTATCTGCTTTAATTGGGCTGGTTACACCGTCCATTACCACGTCTTCCGGCAGGATTACCGGTAGCTGGTCAGCCGGTACTGGATGAACTTCGCCGTCATCAGTGGTGACCATAGGGATTGGTGCGCCCCAGTAACGTTGACGGGAGACACCCCAGTCACGCAGACGGAAGTTGACGGTTTTATGGCCGTGGCCTTCCGCTTCCAGTTTTTCGGCAATAGCATCAAATGCTGTCTGGAAGTCCATCCCGTCGAATTCACCTGAATCGAACAGAACGCCTTTTTCGGTGTACGCTTCTGCAGAGATATCCAGCTCACTGCCGTCTGCCGGTTTGATGACAGGTACGATATCCAGACCGTATTTGGTCGCGAATTCGTAGTCACGCTGATCGTGAGCAGGTACAGCCATAACTGCGCCTGTACCATAGTCCATCAGTACGAAGTTAGCGACGTAAACAGGCACTTCACGGCCGTTCAGCGGATGAATAGCGGTAAGGCCGGTCGCCATACCTTTTTTCTCCATGGTCGCCAGCTCAGCTTCTGCCACTTTATGGTTTTTGCACTCTTCAACAAAAGCAGCCAGCTCAGGGTTAGTTTCAGCGGCTTTTTCTGCCAGCGGGTGACCGGCAGCGATACCAACATAGGTCACGCCCATCAGGGTGTCCGGACGGGTGGTGTACACTTCCAGTGCGCCGTGATCTTGTACGTCAAACTTCAGTTCGACACCTTCAGAACGGCCAATCCAGTTACGCTGCATGGTCTTAACCATTTCAGGCCAGCCATCAAGATTGTCCAGATCATCCAGAAGTTCCTGAGCATAAGCCGTGATTTTAATAAACCACTGTGGAATTTCTTTTTGCTCTACAGGTGTGTCACAGCGCCAGCAGCAGCCGTCTTCAACCTGTTCGTTTGCCAGAACAGTCTGGTCATTCGGACACCAGTTAACAGAAGATGTTTTCTTATAAACCAGGCCTTTTTCGTACAGCTTGGTGAAGAACTCTTGTTCCCAGCGGTAGTATTCAGGGGTGCAGGTTGCAAACTCGCGGTTCCAGTCATAGCCAAAGCCCAGAAGCTTCAACTGGTTTTTCATGTACTCAATATTTTCATAGGTCCATGGTGCCGGCGCTGTCTTGTTTTTAACAGCGGCGTTTTCTGCCGGCAGACCGAACGCATCCCAGCCGATTGGCTGCATAACGTTTTTGCCTTTAAGGCGTTGGAAACGAGAAACAACATCACCGATAGTGTAGTTTCGCACGTGACCCATATGCAGTCGGCCACTCGGATATGGGAACATTGAGAGACAGTAAAATTTCTCTTTATCAGCGTCTTCAGTCACGACAAAAGTGTTATTGTCGTCCCAGTGTTTCTGAACTTTTTGTTCAATATCTTGCGGATTGTATTGCTCTTGCATCGATGATTTCCGGTTATCGTGGAATATGTGAGATCGGTTAGATCAGATAATGTCAGATCAGCATAGAATACCTAAAGGAAGCACGGGCAACAACTGAAATGTCGAAGCATGGAGGTATAAAATGCCAAAGCGTACATCTGGTTATGAAGAAAAATTTGCTGAAGTGGTCGAAACCCTTAAGCACAGCCCTGAAGAGTTAAATCATGTACTGGAGACCTCTGGTGAAGTCGCTCACGCTGCCAGTGACATGACGAAAGACGAACTGGCGCTGATTTCTGAGTACCTCAAGTCGGATCTGAAAGAGTTCGCTGAAGAGTACGAAGAAAGTAAGTCAGGGCCGTTTTATCTGATGATCGCCAATTCTATCTGGCAGGGGTTGCTGGATATCACTGATCGTACCCGGGTAGAGTGGATGGAACTGTTTCAGGATCTCGAACATCAGGGCATATACAAAGCCGGTGATGTGATTGGTTTGGGGAATCTGGTCTGTGAAAAATGCGGCCACAGGACGCAGTATAACCATCCGACCATTATTGAGCCGTGCAGTAAATGTGGTTGTGAGGAGTTTACCCGGGTGCCGCTGAAACCTTAGAAATAGCAGAATACAGATTGGGTGTTGATCTTATTCCCATGGTCTCCCGTGGGAATGAATGCTGAACTTAAAGTTACCACAGCTATATACAGGGCTTATATTTTCCTTAAGAATAACTAATGTTTAGCGGAAATTAAGGGATATTCTTAACTCAGGTCTGCATTCCCACGCAGAGCATGGGAACGAGGTCATTACAGACAAGTGCGGGGCTAGAGACTAGACCGCTCCGCTTCTCGAGACTATAAAAATACCTGTACTTTTTCTGTATTCTCAAAGCGGAGCGCTCTGTATTCTCTTCTGGTCTCTAGTTTTTCTTACGAAACCCCAACACTACCAAACCAATCACAACAAACCCTACTAGCGGCCAACTGCCAAACCGGGTATATGGTGTTAACCCAGTTGTCGAGCTTACTGTGGCTCTTAACACCTGAGTCTCAAACTGAGGCGCTTTGGCAATAATTTTACCTTTATAGTCCGTGATTGCGGTGACACCATTGTTGGTAGAACGGATCACCGGCTTCCCGGTTTCCAGCGCGCGCATGCGGGCAATTTCCATATGCTGTAGCGGACCAATGGAATGGCCAAACCAAGCGTCGTTTGAGAGGGTCAGAATATAATCAGTGTCTTCGGTGATATTCTGTCTGACCTGATCGCCGAAGATAATTTCATAGCAGAGTGCCGATGCGAACTTCCGGCCTTTGGCGAGAATATTGTCCTGAATGAAGCCGCCACGACTGAACGATGACATGGGTAAATTAAACAAGGGAGCCAGAGGACGGAGTATATCTTCAAAAGGGACAAACTCGCCGAATAGCAGCAAATGATGTTTGCTGTACCTGGGCTGGGTACGGTAGTCGTACTCGCCACTCTGCACATCACCAAGGGGAAGGACACTGTTAAAATATTTGCCGTCCTTAACGTTAATAATGCCTGTTAACAGGGCAGACTCATTCATTCTGGCGGCCGCATCGACGTTGCTTAAAAAGCTGGTCACATTACGCTCGATAGCCGGAACAGCGGCTTCCGGCCAGATAATGATATCGGCATCCCAGTTAGCCCGACTCAGACCCATATACTTCATGATGGTTGGCCAGCGCTCAGATGGTAACCACTTTCTTTCTTGTGCGATATTGCCCTGAATAAGCGCAAAAGAGGTGGCGCTGTCTGGATTTGGCTTAACCCAGTCGATTAAACTAAGGCCCGAAGCCAGTATAAAAGGTACCGCCGATATCAGGATCCACTGCCATTTTCGGGATAGCACGAACAGGGTCAGCATGGAGGCAATAAAAATCGTAACGAAACTTACCATCCCGACACCGCCTAACGGCGCATAAGCAGACAAAGGGCTGTCAATCTGGCTGTAACCTATCCAGAGCCATGGGAAACCAGTGAATACCCATCCTCGGGCAAAATCACACAGTAGCCATAGAGAGGGAATAGCAAGCAGGTAACGAGTCTTCCCGGCGGGGAAAAAACGGTTAAGCAGACCGGCAAACAGAGCAGGGTATAAAGCAAGATAGCTTACAAGCAGAACCATCAGCCCCAGGCTGGCGACCTTTGGCAACCCGCCAAAGTTATCGATACTGACATGTACCCAACTGATACCAGTGGCAAATTGTCCCAGTCCCCAGAAAAAACCGGTCAGTATGGCCGCCTTGACGGGAATATGGTGTAAAAGTAAAAACAGAATAGCCGGACTGAGTATTGCCAAAGGCCAGTATTGAAAGGGAGTAAAGGCGAGGGTGGTAAGAGCGCCAACAAAAGCGGCCGTTAACGGCCGCATTACAGGATGATTCAGTATGAGCATCGCTTTATCTTAGTTTTCCCAGTTAATACTGAGGGTTAGCATTACCTTGCAGTATAGCGGTTACTCTTCCATCGACGGAAGGTTATGTTCGTCCGGTACGGTAACCTGTAGCTGAACGACGCGCCGGCTGTCGGCAGCAGTGACTTTAAAACTGTACCCTTCAATTTCGACCATTTCCCCTCTTGACGGGAGGTGACCAAAGCTGGTCATGACAATACCACCAATAGTATCCACTTCTTCATCACTAAAGCTGGTGCCGAAAGTCGAATTAAAATCTTCAATCGTTGTCAGCGCTTTTACCGAATAAGTATGCTTGCTGAGTTTACGAACGTCGATTTCGTCTTCATCGTCGAACTCGTCTTCGATTTCACCGACGATTTCTTCGAGAATATCCTCGATGGTGATCAGGCCTGATACACCACCAAACTCGTCTACCACGATTGCCATGTGGTAACGTTCTTCACGGAACTCTTTCAGCAAGCGGTCAACCCGTTTACTTTCCGGAACAACAACCGCAGGGCGAATTACCTGTTCGATGTGGAACGGTTCACTATCGGAGCCCAGATATTTCAGCAGATCTTTTGCCAGCAGAATACCTTCAACATGATCTTTATCTTCACTGATAACCGGGTAGCGGGAGTGCTGAGCATCCGTGATCAGCGCAACCAGAGCATCAAGGTCGTGTGCTTTGTCCGCAGTCACCATTTGCGCCCGGGGAATCATAATATCCCGAACCCGCATTTCAGAAATTTCCATCACTCCTTCGAGCATGTCCCGGGTATCATGATCAATCAGATCATTAATCTCGGAGTCGCGGATAACATCCACCAGTTCCTGACGGTCTTTTGGTTCTCCCTGAAAAAGGTTTGTCAGGCGCTCAAAGAAGGACTTTCTACTCGGACCTTCCGACTTATCCCTCGAATCTTCCTTTGAGGGCGAATTCTCTTCGTTCATGTGTTCTCATTCATTAACGCTATCAGATGTGTGATAGCTCACATCGAGCCGTCGCTACTGTTCTTTTTCCACGAAATATGGCTCTTTTTCAGCGGCGTACGGGTCATTAAAGCCCATTGACTGCATGATGTCGGTTTCCAGAGACTCCATCTCTTCGGCTTCATCATCTTCAATATGGTCATAACCTAGCAGATGAAGCGCACCATGTACAACCATATGCGCCCAATGTGCCTGTAAAGGCTTGTTTTGCTCTTCCGCTTCTTTTTCAACTACTTGCTTACAGATGATTAAATCACCCAGCAGGTCCAGTTCCATACCTGGTGGGGCTTCGAACGGAAAAGAGAGTACGTTGGTTGGTTTATCTTTACCCCGGTACTCAAAGTTCAGATCGTGGCTCTCTTGTTCATCAACGAGACGGATAGTGACTTCAGCATCCGGCTGGAACTGATTTACCGTTGAGGTCAGCCAGTGCTGAAAGTCTTTCTCTGCCGGCAGGTTGTTCTCATCGGCGACAGCCAGTTGTAGATCCAGAAGAATGGCCATTATTCATCACCTGATTTGTTCTGAGGCTCTGCTCTTTGTGCTTCCAGAAGCCGGGCTTCGCGCTCTTCACGGCGACGCTGTTCTGCTTCTTTGCGATCTTTCTGATCCTGCACTTCCCATTTTTCGTAGGCATTGACGATTTGAGCAACAACAGGGTGTCTTACTACATCATCGGCCTGGAAAAAGTTAAAGCTGATTTCTTCAACCTCTGAAAGCACTTCGATGGCATGACGAAGACCGGAGCGAGCGCCGCGTGGCAGGTCGATCTGGGTAACGTCACCGGTGATAACCGCACGTGAGTTAAAACCGATACGGGTCAGAAACATTTTCATCTGTTCGACAGTTGTGTTCTGACTTTCATCCAGGATGATAAACGCATCGTTCAGAGTACGGCCACGCATGTAAGCCAGCGGAGCCACCTCAATAACGTTCCGCTCGATCAGTTTCTCTACGCGCTCAAAGCCAAGCATTTCAAACAGGGCGTCATACAGGGGGCGCAGGTAAGGGTCGACTTTCTGGCTCAGGTCACCGGGCAGAAAGCCCAGTTTTTCGCCTGCTTCTACTGCCGGACGGGTCAGAAGAATACGGCGGATTTCCTGACGCTCCAGTGCGTCAACCGCAGCAGCAACGGCAAGATAGGTTTTACCTGTACCCGCTGGGCCAATACCGTAGGAAATGTCATGGGTAACCATGTTCATCAGGTATTGCGCCTGGTTAGGTGTACGTGGTTTGATCACGCCTTTTTTGGTCTTAATAACGACTTCTTTACCATGCTGAATATTGGATTCGGTGTTCTGTTCCAGGACACCGGATTCCTTGATGGCCAGATGGATTTGCTCCGGCTCAATATCCGGTATATTTCCCCGAACAGGTGCCGTATCCACATAGACAGTTTTCAGGATATCCATGGCTGCAGCCGCTGTATGAGGCTTACCCACGATAGAGAATGCGTTACCGCGATAGTTAATTTCTACGCCAAGGCGGCGTTCGAGGTGTTTGATGTTGTCGTCGAAAGGACCGCAAAGACTGGCTAGTCGACGGTTATCAGAAGGCTCCAGCTCAATGTCCAGAGTTACAATTTTATTACTCAATTTTGCCTCTCATTCTGCCTTTGGAGCCCGATTGTGACCGGGCCCCGGCTTAATTATAGATTACGGTGTAAAAGTCGCTACACCCAGCTCGTCTTCGCGACGGGTTTTCTCCATCATTTCGGCCGGAGAAGTCATACTACGAAGACCCATTTCCTGTTCGGTACGTAGAAGTTCACCACGCAGTGAGTTCGGGAATACGTCGGTGATTTTCACATCAACGAATTGTCCGATCAGGTCAGCTGAGCCTACAAAGTTAACCACACGGTTATTCTCAGTACGGCCTCGTAGCTCCATCAAATCTTTTTTCGATGGCCCTTCTACCAGAATACGTTGTTCTGTGCCGAGCATCTGGCGAGAATAGCGCATTGCCTGAGTATTTATCTGTTGCTGCAGCTCGTATAAGCGCTGTTTCTTGGTCTCTTCCGACAGATCGCAAGGGTAGTCAGCTGCTGGCGTACCCGGGCGAGGGGAGAAGATAAAGCTAAAGCTCATATCAAAATCGACATCGCGGATAAGCTTCATGGTGGCCTGAAAGTCTTCGTCAGTTTCTCCCGGGAAGCCGACGATAAAGTCAGAGCTGATTTGAATATCAGGACGCGCCTTGCGCAGCTTACGGATAATCGATTTATACTCGATAGCCGTCTGAGGGCGCTTCATGCGAGTCAGAACCCGGTCAGAGCCGCTTTGTACCGGCAGGTGCAGGAAGCTGACCAGTTCCGGCGTGTCTTCGTATACAGCGATGATATCGTCAGTGAATTCCAGCGGATGGCTGGTGGTGAAACGGATACGGTCAATGCCATCAATGGTTGCTACCATGCGCAGCAGTTCCGCGAAAGAGCAGATTTCACCTTCGTGGGTAGGACCACGATAGGCATTCACATTCTGACCCAAAAGGTTTACTTCACGGACGCCTTGCTCGGCAAGCTGTGCGATTTCAAACAATACATCATCCAGCGGACGGCTGATTTCTTCGCCACGGGTATATGGAACCACACAGTAAGTACAGTACTTAGAGCAACCTTCCATAATCGCCACAAATGCCGTTGCACCATCGGCGCTTGGTTCCGGCAGACGGTCAAATTTTTCAATTTCCGGGAAAGATATATCAACAACCGGAGCATGCTCGCTTTGTGATGCTTTGATCATATGAGGCAGGCGGTGCAGCGTCTGCGGGCCAAAGATGACATCGACAAACGGTGCACGTTCACGGATATGGTCGCCTTCCTGGCTCGCAACACAGCCGCCAACGCCGATAACGACATTCTCGTTTTTGTCTTTCAGGTTTTTCCAGCGGCCTAGCTGGTGGAAGACTTTTTCCTGAGCTTTTTCACGAATCGAGCAAGTGTTAAGTAATAAGACATCTGCTTCCTCAGGAATGTCTGTCAGCTCATAGCCATCAGTACTCAGAAGATCGACCATTCTGGATGAATCGTATTCATTCATCTGACAGCCCCAGGTTTTGATTAGAAGTTTCTTACTCATTTGACATTCGCTCGTAACTATTTTTTCAAGGCCTTGTTTTTAATAACTTTACTTTTAAAGCGTTCGGCTTTTAAAAACACTGCTTCTGTTGTATTCGGTATTTGCTCAAAGAGGTGTTTTAAAGTCAACACACTCTGGCAAGCCGCGTATTGTACTGCTTTAAAAACCACCTGACCAGAGGTGTGGTAAAACTATCGGTAATTCGTTTGAAGACCTCATTTTATAAGGGGTTATGAGAAAATTTTTTACAGATTCGGGTACAATAAAAAGCAAATAAATTCAGCAGGTAATAGTGAGCCATGACAGAAGTATTTGATGTCACCATCATTGGTGGCGGAATGGTAGGAGCAGCGACTGCGCTGGGGTTGGCAAAGCAAGGAAAAAAAGTCGCGGTAGTTGAAGGGGCTGAGCCGGCTGCTTTTGCTTCGGATCAATCGATGGACATCCGTGTTTCAGCCATTTCACATACTTCAGTGACACTGCTTGAAGAGCTTGGCGCATGGCACGCAATTCGGGATATGCGGGTGTGTCCGTATCGCAGGCTGGAAACCTGGGAGCTTGAGGAGTGCCGGGTTCATTTTAATGCGGATTCTCTGGGTATCGATGAGCTTGGTTTTATTGTCGAGAACCGTCTGATCCAACTGGGGTTGTGGCAGCAGTTTTCTGCTTATCCGGAATTACATCTGCTTTGCCCGGAGCGGCTGGAAAAAGTCATTCCCGGGAAAGAGAAAAATACGGTGGTACTAGAGTCCGGCAAGGAAATTCAGTCATTGCTGGTGATTGGTGCCGATGGGGCCAACTCAAAAGTACGTCAGCAATGTGGGATCGGGATTACGGCCTGGGATTATCGCCAGCACTGTATGTTAATAAATGTTGAGACAGAGCTGCCCCAGCAGGATATTACCTGGCAGTGGTTTACTCCAACCGGGCCGAGGGCGTTTCTTCCTCTTCCCGGCCATCAGGGCTCTCTGGTCTGGTATGACTCGCCGCAGCGTATCCGGCAGTTATCCCAAATGACTTCGGAAAAATTAGCTAAAGAAATAGAAGAGCAGTTTCCTGAAGAGCTACAAGGTGTAACGGTTTTGCAGAAAGGATCTTTCCCTCTAACCCGTCGACACGCCCAGGCATATCACAAGGCGCGTTGTGTACTGGTGGGGGATGCAGCCCACACCATTAACCCTTTAGCCGGGCAGGGAGTGAACTTGGGCTTTAAGGATGTAAAAGTGCTACTGGATGTTCTGGATTGTGAGCAGTGGGACAGTGACGATGCGCTGAACCGTTATGAAAGAAAGCGTCGGGCAGACAACTTACTGATGCAGAGCGGTATGGATCTGTTTTACAAAGGTTTCAGTAATGATCACTTGCCTTTGAAGCTGTTAAGAAACGCGGTATTAAAAGCGACTGACAATGCCGGAATACTAAAAAAGCAGATCCTTAAGTATGCAGTGGGGCTATAGCGTCAAGATACTCGATCAGCAGACCCTCTTTGCCATGGATGGCAAAGCGGAGCCCCAGGGATGGGTTCATGCGTGTCTGCGTTCGATTTCTGTCTACTATCTATATTTCGAGACAAAAAGAAAACCCGATGATAAAAATCACCGGGTTTCTTAATGATGGTGCGGAAGGAGAGACTTGAACTCTCACACCTTGCGGCGCCAGAACCTAAATCTGGTGCGTCTACCAATTCCGCCACTTCCGCATCAATTCTGTATTCTTATTGGCTGAATTGGATTCCAATAAGAAGTTGTAATGGTTGGGCAACTTGATTTCGAACCAGGGAGGTAGCCCGGGGCATCAAAAATCATGCTTTATCAACCAATTATAAATAATGGCAGGGCTACCTGGATTCGAACCAGGGAATGGCGGCATCAAAAGCCGCTGCCTTACCGCTTGGCGATAGCCCTGCAGATAGTTCAACGAACTAACATTGAATATGGTGCGGAAGGAGAGACTTGAACTCTCACACCTTGCGGCGCCAGAACCTAAATCTGGTGCGTCTACCAATTCCGCCACTTCCGCATCAATTCTGTATTCTTACCGGATGAATTGGATTCCAATAAGAAGTTGTAATGGTTGGACAATTTGATTTTGAACCAGGGAGGTAGCCCGGGGCATCAAAAATCATGCTTTATCAACCAATTGTAAATAATGGCAGGGCTACCTGGATTCGAACCAGGGAATGGCGGCATCAAAAGCCGCTGCCTTACCGCTTGGCGATAGCCCTACGAAAATGTTCAATGAACATTTCTGAATAATGGTGCGGAAGGAGAGACTTGAACTCTCACACCTTGCGGCGCCAGAACCTAAATCTGGTGCGTCTACCAATTCCGCCACTTCCGCAACTTAATTTTTAGTCTATCAACTAATTGGTAAAAGCTGATAAACGAAATAAATGGTGGCTACGACGGGATTCGAACCTGTGACCCCATCATTATGAGTGATGTGCTCTAACCAACTGAGCTACGTAGCCACTCTGATGTTTCTAAGAAAATAAACATTTCTTAAGAAACTGAATAATGGCAGGGCTACCTGGATTCGAACCAGGGAATGGCGGCATCAAAAGCCGCTGCCTTACCGCTTGGCGATAGCCCTACTGAAAACAACCTGATTCAAGTATAAACTTGGTGCGGAGGGAGGGACTTGAACCCTCACGTCCTTGCGGACACTAGCACCTGAAGCTAGCGCGTCTACCAATTCCGCCACCACCGCATTGTGGTTGTTTTTTCAAATTGTAAATAATGAAAGGCTGAGCTGACTCCGAATCAGGGAGATAAGCTGTGGCATCAAAAGCCGCTGCCTGTACCATTATTATAAATAATGGCAGGGCTACCTGGATTCGAACCAGGGAATGGCGGCATCAAAAGCCGCTGCCTTACCGCTTGGCGATAGCCCTGCAGATAGTTCAACGAACTAACATTGAATATGGTGCGGAAGGAGAGACTTGAACTCTCACACCTTGCGGCGCCAGAACCTAAATCTGGTGCGTCTACCAATTCCGCCACTTCCGCATATTCGGTCTAACTTTTGTAGAATCATTGAGATGGTGCGGAAGGAGAGACTTGAACTCTCACACCTTGCGGCGCCAGAACCTAAATCTGGTGCGTCTACCAATTCCGCCACTTCCGCGTCTCAAGTTTTCTACAGGTTTATCAGCTAATTGGTAAAAGCTAACAAACAAAATAAATGGTGGCTACGACGGGATTCGAACCTGTGACCCCATCATTATGAGTGATGTGCTCTAACCAACTGAGCTACGTAGCCATCAAAATGAGCGAGACAATATAATATAATCTCAACTCGAATAATAGTGATAATTTCAAAAAAATTTCACCATTTAAATAATGGCAGGGCTACCTGGATTCGAACCAGGGAATGGCGGCATCAAAAGCCGCTGCCTTACCGCTTGGCGATAGCCCTACGGAAATATTCAGCGAATATTTCTAAATTATGGTGCGGAAGGAGAGACTTGAACTCTCACACCTTGCGGCGCCAGAACCTAAATCTGGTGCGTCTACCAATTCCGCCACTTCCGCATAATTTCCTGAAAACTCTTTTTCATAAGAAAGAAAAGTACTCAGGAAATGGTGGCTACGACGGGATTCGAACCTGTGACCCCATCATTATGAGTGATGTGCTCTAACCAACTGAGCTACGTAGCCATTTCCTAATTTTCTGTCCTGACGCTAAGTTGTCTCAGTGCCGAGGACGGAGCGCATTATGCGTATATGCAGGAAAAGCGTCAACTGTTTTTTTGAATAAATTGGGTTTTTAAGGTTGTTCGCTTCAATTTTAAACAAAGAGGGCTTTTTGTGATCGAAAAGTGGTAAAAATATGGCTGTGGGGGATTGGGTTGTTTTTGTTTCTTTCTCGTGACGAGTGAGTGAAAAGAATAGAAAGTGGGTATCGGAAGCTGCATGAATACAAGTTTCAAGAGGCTAGAACGCTTCGCTCCTAGAAGTTAGAGACTATAAAAACAAAAAAGCTTACCAATCCAGAAGGGATTGATAAGCTTTTACAGTTTCTAGTTTCTAGTTTCTAGTTTCTAGTTTCTAGTTTCTAGTTTCTAGTTTCTAGTTTGTGTTATTAAACATTAAAGCGGAAGTGAACGACATCACCATCTTTAACGATGTAATCTTTTCCTTCCAGACGCCATTTACCGGCTTCTTTTGCACCGCTTTCACCGCGATACTGAATAAAGTCGTTATAACCGACAACTTCAGCACGGATAAAGCCTTTTTCAAAGTCAGTGTGGATCTTACCGGCAGCCTGAGGTGCTGTTGCTCCGACAGGAATAGTCCAGGCGCGAACTTCTTTTACACCAGCGGTAAAGTAAGTTTGCAGTGCCAGCAGTTCATAACCAGAGCGAATAACCCGGTTCAGGCCTGGTTCTTCGATGCCCATGTCAGCAAGAAATTCTTCACGATCTTCATCGTCCAGTTCAGACAGTTCAGATTCAATCGCAGCACAAACCGGAACTACGACAGCGTTTTCATGTGAGGCGTGTTCACGAACCATGTCCAGGTATGGGTTATCTTCAAAGCCGTCTTCATTTACGTTGGCAATGTACATGGTCGGTTTTAGCGTCAGGAAGTTCAGGTAGCCAACTGCTGCCAGTTCTTCTTTTGCCAGTTCGACACTACGAGCCATTCCGCCTTCAGTCAGTACCGGAAGCAGTTTTTCCAGTACCGTGATTTCGAACTTAGCGTCTTTGTCACCGCCTTTGGCACGTTTTGCCTGACGCTGAATAGCGCGCTCACAGGTATCCAGATCGGCCAGAGCCAGTTCCAGGTTGATGATTTCGATATCTTCCAGAGGGTGAATTTTACCTGCAACGTGAACGATGTTTTCATTCTCAAAACAGCGAACAACGTGACCAATCGCGTCAGTTTCGCGGATGTTTGCCAGGAATTTGTTACCTAAACCTTCACCTTTAGAAGCACCGGCAACCAGACCTGCGATATCAACAAACTCCATAGTGGTTGGCAGTACACGCTGTGGGTTTACGATTTCAGCCAGTGCATCCATGCGAGGATCAGGAACCGGAACCACACCTGTATTTGGCTCGATAGTACAGAAAGGGAAGTTGGCTGCTTCGATGCCAGCTTTTGTTAGTGCGTTGAACAGAGTTGATTTACCAACGTTTGGCAGACCAACGATGCCACATTTAAAACCCATGATTATAAACCTTATTCTGCTTTGAACGTATGTAAGCGATTTTGTGCTTTTGTCAGGCCATCTTTAAGAAGAATGTCGATGCTGCGAACGGACTCGTCCACGACGGCATCCAGACACTCCTGCTCTTTGGCCGGTGCTTTACCCAGCACATAGCCAGAAACCCTGTCTTTATGTCCCGGGTGGCCGATGCCAATCCGAAGACGGTAGAAATCTTTATTGTTTCCAAGTTTGCTGATGGTGTCTTTCAGACCATTATGCCCGCCGTGACCTCCACCTTTTTTGAACTTGCCAACACCGGGAGGAAGATCCAGCTCATCATGAGCGACCATAATCTCTTCCGGTTCGAACTGGTAAAACTTAGCCATAGCGGCAATGGCCTTACCTGACAGGTTCATAAACGTGGTCGGGATCAACAGGCGGAGATCGTGTCCGTTCACCATGAGGCGGCCGGTTAGCCCGAAGAACTTTGCTTCATTTTTCAGTGTGACATTATGCACACGGGCCAGTTCCTGAACGACCCATGCCCCCGCGTTATGGCGAGTTCTGGTGTACTCAGGTCCAGGATTAGCCAGACCAACAAGAAGTTTAATTTGCTGACTCAAGGTTGGAATCTCTCTTGGAATATCAAAAAGCGCCGTATAGTAGCACAAAAATGTGATGAAGAGTACAGATTACAGAGTGGGTGCGAACACCATGAAGGGGACCAACGTCCAGATGATTTCCTGTATTCTGGAAGCGAAGCGCTCTGTACTCTTTTCATTAAAAAATAAAAAAGCTTTCATTAAAAAACAAAAAAGCTCACCACCCTTATAAGGGGTAGCAAGCTTTTTTCGTCTTAATCTGGTCTCTGTTAGTGGTTAAACACTTATTAGTGATTAAACATCGCAGAAACAGACTCTTCGTTGCTGATACGGCGGATAGCTTCAGCCAGCATAGTAGACAGAGTTAGCTGTGTTACTTTTCCTGTTGCTGCCATTTCTTTAGACAGAGGGATAGAGTCAGTTACGATAACCTGATCCAGCACAGAGTTCTTGATGTTCTTCGCTGCATTACCAGAGAATACCGGGTGAGTCGCGTAAGCAAATACACGCTTCGCACCACGTTCTTTCAGAGCTTCAGCGGCTTTACACAGAGTACCGCCGGTGTCGATCATGTCGTCAACAATCAGGCAGTCTCGACCTTCAACTTCACCGATAAGGTTCATCACTTCTGATACGTTGGCACGAGGGCGACGTTTGTCAACGATAGCGATATCAATGTTGTTAAGTGCTTTGGCTGTTGCACGGGCACGAACAACACCGCCAAGGTCAGGAGAAACAACGACCGGAGACTCAAGGTCACGGTTCATCATATCTTCAAGCAGTACCGGAGTACCGAAGATGTTGTCTACAGGAACATCGAAGAAGCCCTGAATTTGTTCTGCATGCAGATCAATAGTCAGTACTCGGTCTACGCCAACGTTAGACAGGAAGTCGGCAACGACTTTTGCTGTAATTGGCACACGGGCAGAGCGTACGCGACGATCTTGACGTGCATAACCGAAATATGGGATTACAGCTGTAATACGGCCTGCTGAAGCACGGCGCATTGCATCAATCATCACTACCAGCTCCATCAGGTTATCGTTAGTTGGGGCACAGGTTGATTGGATGATGAATACATCGCTACCACGAACATTTTCGTTAATTTGTACTGCAATTTCTCCATCAGAGAAACGGTCAACAGTAGCATCACCAAGAGAAATGTATAGACGATCAGCAATACGTTGGGCTAGTTCAGGTGTTGCGTTACCAGCAAATAGCTTCATATCAGGCACGGTGGAAACCTCAGGTTTGCGTCCAGTTTTTAAAAAGAGTGGCTAAGGGACTAAGTTTAGCAGCGAACTTTGTATTGCGCTGCGTATTCAGTCAGTGTCTCATACAGGGGGGAAATATTCTTGCCCTGTGCGATAAAAGCAGAGACATTGTCAGAGAGCATTGCACGGGTGTCTTGTGCGTCTTTTTGCGTATTAAACACTGAAAAAACGCAGGATCCGGTGCCCGTCAATCTTGACGGCGCGTATTGTAGCAGCCATGAAAGTTGCTTATCAACCTCTGGATAGAGCATTCTCACGATTTTTTCGCAATCGTTTTCCTGTGATCCAGATAACAGCTCCTGGAGAGGGCGTTTTGGCGAGTTTCTGGTCAGATCCGGGTGAGTAAAAATATCGGCAGTAGAAATGCTGACATCGGGACGAACCACCAGGTACCATTTCTCTTCCGGCTCAGATTTTACCAGTTTTTCCCCTACACCTTCAGCAAAAGCGGCAAAACCTCTGACAAATACAGGGACATCTGCGCCCAGTTTGAGACCTATTTCGGCTAAATCATCATCACTCAGGCCGGTTTGCCATAAAAAGTTGAGAGCGACGAGTGTGGTCGCTGCATTGGAAGAGCCACCACCAATGCCTCCCCCCATAGGAAGTATCTTGTCCAGTTCAATATGTGCGCCATAGTGACAGCCTGATTTTTCCTGTAGTGCATTCGCCGCTTTCCAGATCAGGTTGTCTTTCAGCGGTACCCCTTTAATCTCAGGAGTCAGGGTTATGCTCCCACTGTTATTCGCGGTAATAGCAAGCTTGTCGCCGTAATCGAGAAACTGAAACAGGGTTTGCAGATCGTGGTAACCGTTATCTCTTCGTCCGGTAATATAGAGGAACAGGTTCAGTTTTGCCGGTGAAGGCCAGTAGGTGGTATCCGTTATCATCCGTTAAGAGTCCATTTTGAGATCACAATTTTCAGGGTGAAGTCGCTTTGGGTAAGCTGCATTTTATAAGGTAATGGAATCGCACCAAACTCCGCGCTACTCACGGTTTGATAGCTGAGGTACTGCATTTCCCAACGCTGTAATCCGGTTAGTTTATTGAGAGTGGCAACCGTATTGGTATCATTCAGGGTAAAATTGTCCGCAGCAGTCGGCAGGCCTTTTATCCAGTCCTGCATATAGGTGATGGGTAGCACCAGTCCCGTTAACTGATAAACCAAAGCGTTCGGACTAGGGTGGCGATAGACTTCTCCGTCACTGGTGACCGCTTTCGCACCTTCCGGTGTTATTGTCAGGTTGAGTACGGTCTGCCCCAGAAAAGACGTCAGACGAAGCTGGCTTGCTTCCGGAGTGCGGTTCCAGGTGAAATTCAGACTTTGACGCTGATCCGGAGAAAGGTAGCCCAGTTTGCCTCTGAGCTGATAATTCTGGATACTCTCCAGCCGCTGGCGGTGTGGTTCAAACTGAACGTTTAACTGAGATTCTTCAGGAACTGACTCACATCCAGCGAGGTAAAGCGTTGTGAAAATGAGCAGAAGAAGCTGGTTGAATGTTTGTGACAGACTGGGCTTAAGCATTGTTGGTCGTTCTTTGTTCATCTGAGGGGTTTATAGAGCAAACTATACCATTTTAGTCCTTAACACTATAAAACAAATCCCTTCCGCTCTTTTATTACTCATGACCATCAAGTAAAATTTAGGGCTTATTAATATTCCAGATTGAGAACTCCGAGTTAATGTCCTTGCTTGCCATCGGTATCAATCACAATACTGCATCGGTTGAGTTGCGTGAGAAAGTCGCTTTTTCCCCTGAAAAACAAACAGAGGCTCTTAAGCAACTGAAAGCCAACCCAGATATCAGCGGTAGCGTGATTGTATCTACCTGCAACAGAACAGAGATTTACTGCGATGCAAACATTGCGGATAAAAAGCAGGTCGTAGAGTGGCTGGCTTCCTTTCATCAGGTTCCTATTGATGAATTGGCATCAAGTTTGTATTTGCATGAAGACCAGAAAGCCGTCCGCCATCTGATGAGGGTGGCTTGTGGGCTCGATTCTCTGATCCTGGGAGAGCCGCAGATCCTCGGGCAGGTGAAGCAGGCTTACTTTTCCGGCCGGGCTCACCAGACCGTGGATGGTCTGACGGAGAAATTGTTTCAGAAAATATTTTCGGTAGCCAAAAGGGTAAGAACGGAAACAGAAATTGGCGGTAATGCGGTATCTGTCGCCTATGCGGCCTGTACGCTTGCCCGGCAGATTTTTGAGACTCTGGAAAACTCAACCGTTTTGCTGGTTGGGGCCGGAGAAACTATCGAGCTGGTAGCCAGACACTTATCGGACAGTGGCTGCCATAAAATGATTGTTGCAAACCGGACTCGTGAGAGGGCGCTCGAACTGGCCTCTGAGTTTGGTGCTGATGTCATCAGTTTGCCTGAAATTCCGGAACATATGCACAAAGCAGATATCGTCATCAGTTCCACAGCCAGCCCTTTGCCGATCATCGGGAAAGGGATGGTGGAAAGCGCATTAAAAGCACGCAGACATCAGCCTATTCTGTTAATCGACATTGCGGTTCCACGGGATGTGGAGACTCAGGTCGGGGAACTGAATGATGCTTACCTGTATACAGTGGATGATTTGCAATCTATCGTTCAGCAGAACCTGGAACAACGGAAAGTCGAAGCAGTACAGGCAGAAGCCATCATCGATGAAGAAAGTGACGCCTTTATGAACTGGCTGCGTTCTCTTCGGGCTGTCGACAGTATTCGCGAGTACCGAAGTTCAGCGAACCATATCCGTGAAGAGTTAATCGAAAAAAGTCTGCAGGCGTTATCTTCAGGCAGCGATCCGGAACGTGTGTTACTGGAGCTGAGCAACAAACTGACGAATAAACTGATCCATGCTCCGACCAGAGCATTGCAAAGTGCTGCGGAACAGGGAGATTCAGAAAAATTATCTGTCATCAGACAGAGCCTTGGTCTGGACGACCTCTAACCTAATTTAAGAAGACGTATGAAAGCATCTATTTTAACTAAGCTGGAAACCCTTGTAGAGCGATACGAGGAAGTTCAGCACCTCCTTGGTGATCCCGATGTGATTGGTGATCAGGAAAAATTCCGTGCATTATCGAAAGAGTATTCGCAACTGGAAGAAGTGACCAAATGCTTCCAGGCTTATCAGCAGGCACAGGAAGACCTGGCAGCCGCCCAGGAGATGGCGAACGAAGATGATGAAGAAATGCGTGAAATGGCGCAGGAAGAAATCAGCGAAGCTCAGGCGTTAATTGAAAAACTGACGGACGAGCTGCAAATCCTGTTGCTGCCGAAAGATCCAAACGATGAGCGCAACTGCTTCCTTGAAATCCGTGCCGGTGCTGGCGGTGATGAAGCGGGTATCTTTGCGGGCGATCTGTTCCGTATGTACAGCCGCTATGCAGAAAAGCAGGGCTGGCGCATTGAAGTCATGAGCGCGAATGAATCTGAGCAGGGCGGTTATAAAGAGATGATCGCGAAAGTGGTTGGTGATGGTGCGTACGGCATTCTGAAATTTGAATCAGGTGGTCACCGTGTGCAGCGCGTTCCTG
Source organism: Vibrio albus (assembly GCF_003144035.1). GTDB lineage: Bacteria > Pseudomonadota > Gammaproteobacteria > Enterobacterales > Vibrionaceae > Vibrio > Vibrio albus. The sequence goes on along the minus strand of NZ_QFWT01000001.1, from coordinate 557,637 downwards.
CCACGGAATCTCAGGGGCGTGTACATACCTCTGCCTGTACCGTGGCGGTAATGCCGGAGATCCCGGAGGCTGACCTGCCGGAAATTAAAGCTGGCGATCTGAAAATTGATACCTTCCGCGCGTCAGGTGCCGGTGGTCAGCACGTTAACACCACGGATTCGGCTATCCGGATCACCCACTTACCGACAGGCACCGTGGTTGAGTGTCAGGATGAGCGTTCCCAGCATAAGAACAAAGCCAAAGCGATGTCCGTTCTGGCGGCTCGTATTATTCAGGCAGAAGAAGCCCGCCGTGCCGCTGAAGTGTCAGATACCCGTCGTAATCTGTTAGGTTCCGGTGACCGAAGCGACCGAATTCGTACTTATAACTATCCGCAGGGACGGGTTTCTGACCATCGGATTAACCTGACGCTTTACCGTCTGTCGGAAGTGATGGAAGGTGATCTGCAGTCTCTGGTGGATCCGGTGCTTCAGGAGCATCAGGCTGATCAACTGGCAGCATTAGCTGAACAGAACTAACCGAATGGCTGATAACCAGACTATGCCGTGCATCGAAGATGCTCTGAAAGCCGCTATCACAGAGTTGCAAAGTAGTGGCAGTGAATCACCGTCTCTGGATGCTGCGGTATTGCTTTGCCATGTATTGGATAAGCCGCGCAGCTACCTTCTGACCTGGCCTGACAGACTTCTCACTGCCGAGCAGTATCAGGCGTTTCAGGCTGTTTTAGCCCGCAGAACGGCTGGTGAACCCGTTGCTTATATTACCGGAGAACGGGAATTCTGGTCACTGCCGTTAAAGGTTTCGCCTTCTACGTTAATCCCCCGTCCAGACACAGAAAGGCTGGTGGAATTAGCTCTGGACAAAGCGCCGTCGGTACCGGCATCTATTCTGGATCTTGGAACCGGAACGGGAGCCATTGCATTGGCGTTGGCATCAGAGCTTCCGGATTGTCAGGTGGTTGGCGTGGATATCCGTACGGAAGCCCGGCAACTGGCAACGGAAAATGCACAAAACCTTCATTTGACTAATACCCGTTTCCTGAATGGCAGTTGGTTTGACCCTATAGAAGGTGGAACGAAGTTTGCTTTAATAGTGTCGAACCCGCCATATATTGACAAACATGATCCACACCTGAGTCAGGGTGATGTTCGCTTTGAGCCTGTCAGTGCACTGGTTGCCGAAGAAAAAGGTCTGGCAGATATTCGCCATATTGCGACTCTGGCCAGAGGATATCTTCAACAGTCAGGCTGGCTGCTGTTTGAACATGGATATGAGCAGGGGGAAGCCGTGCGTGAGCTGATGAAAGAGCTTGGCTATCAGCATGTAACCACTGAGCAGGACTACGCCGGTAACGATCGAGTGACCCTTGGTCAGTTAAAGTGATAGACGGATTAAGATGTATGTTTGAATTGTTTGATGAAGATTTAGACAATATGGAACTGGTGGAAGGGGCACTGGCACTGAACCGTGCGATTGACTTCGACACCAATGTACACTGGGCAGAACAGGAACTTGCCCGGTTGCTGAAAGAAGCAGAGCTGTATCTGGCGCATGAAGCCGATCAGGAACAGAAGTTTGAATCCTTTTTGCGCCTTTTTTATCAGGAGTGGCAGTTTACCGGAGATAATGACGCCTACTTTTCCTCAGACAATGTTTTTATTGATAAGGTTCTGGAACGGAAAAAAGGTATTCCTGTCAGTTTGGGCTCTTTACTGTTGTACCTTGGCCGAAAACTGGGATTTCCTGTTGAAGGTGTCGCTTTTCCTACTCAATTTTTGATTAAAGTATGCTGGCAACATAAAAATCGGCCAAGTTATATCAACCCATTTGATGGCGAGTATGTTGCAGAACACATTCTGCACGCCTGGCTGATCGGTCAGGAAGGACCGTTGGCAAAACTGGAGCCGAAGCACCTGAAATCGGCTGATCATCCGACGTTGATCGGACGCTGGCTGGCGATTATGAAAAGTGCCTTGTTGCGAGAAGAGCGTTATACGCTGGCTCTGAAATGTACTGATCTGGCGCTGACGTTTGTACCGGATGACCCGTATGAAATACGTGACCGTGGTTTTATCTACCAGCAACTGGATTGCCTGCAGGTCGCAAAATCAGATTATCAGTTTTTTATTGACCAGTGTCCGGATGATCCGGGAGCTAAACTGTTAAAGCTTCAGGTGAATGCGCTGAATGAAACTTCAATAACGATCCACTAATAAATAGAGAGAACAACATGGAACAGAAAACCGTGCATATCGGTGATATTCCGGTAGCAAACGACAAACCTTTCACCCTGTTTGCCGGAATGAATGTACTGGAGTCACGTGATCTGGCAATGCAGATTTGCGAATACTACGTAAAAGTGACCGATAAGCTGGGCATTCCCTATGTATTTAAGGCTTCTTTTGACAAAGCTAACCGCAGTTCTGTTCACTCTTATCGTGGTCCGGGTCTTGAAGAAGGGATGAAAATCTTTCAGGAGCTGAAAGACACCTTTGGTGTAAAAATTATTACTGATATCCACACCGAAGCCCAGGCTCAGCCTGTTGCTGATGTGGTTGATGTGATTCAGCTGCCGGCATTTCTGGCTCGTCAGACTGATCTGGTTGAAGCGATGGCGAAAACCGGTGCGGTGATTAATGTGAAAAAACCACAGTTTATGAGCCCGGGTCAGGTTGGCAATATCGTCGAAAAATTCGCTGAATGTGGTAACGAGCAGGTGATTCTTTGTGAGCGCGGCTCTTGCCATGGTTACGATAACCTGGTCGTGGATATGCTGGGCTTTGGTGTGATGAAAAAGGTCTCTAACGGCAGCCCTATTATCTTTGATGTAACCCATTCACTGCAGATGCGTGATCCAACCGGCGCGGCATCGGGTGGTCGTCGGGAGCAGACGGTTGAACTGGCAAAAGCCGGTCTGGCAACGGGTATCGCTGGTCTGTTTATTGAAGCGCATCCGGATCCGGATAATGCGCGTTGTGATGGCCCATCAGCATTGCCTCTGGACAAGCTGGAGCCATTCCTGACGCAGATGAAAGCGCTGGATGACCTGATTAAAGGCTTTGCTCACATCGATATCAAGTAACACATTTAAGTTAATAAAATCTGACAATATAGCCGGCCCAACAGGGTCGGCTTTTTTGTGCTTTGCGATTGACATAACATATTAATGCAATGGCAATGAATCAGGTGGAATGCTACCTTACACTAGCTCAACACAAAGTAGAGGATCACCTGAAAAGGGGATCGTAACCATAACAATAAAGATAGGTAAATAGAATGAAGGGACACTTAATTCTGAAAACAGCTCTGAGTGCAGCCGTTATCGCTGTGCTTTCCGGTTGCGCGTCACAGGCTCCGGCATGGGAACAAGATCAAACGTACATACTCACGGTTCTGCACACGAACGACCATCATGGCCGTTTCTGGAACAATAAATACGGTGAGTATGGCATGGCAGCACGTAAGACTCTGGTTGATCAGTTGCGTGAAGAGGTTCGTGCCGAAGGCGGCAGTGTGCTGCTGCTATCGGGTGGGGATATCAATACCGGGGTACCGGAATCAGACCTTCAGGATGCTGAGCCTGACTTCAAGGGTATGAACAGACTGGGTTATGATGCCATGGCGCTGGGTAACCATGAGTTTGACAATTCTCTGGCTGTACTGGAGAAGCAGATGCAGTGGGCTAACTTCCCGATGTTATCCGCAAATATCTATGATAAGGCAACAGGCAAGCGCAAGTATCAGGCTTATCAGATGTTTGAAAAACAGGGTATCAAAATTGCTCTGATTGGTCTGACAACCGAAGACACGATGAAAATCGGTAACCCGGAATATATCAGTACACTGGACTTCCGTGATCCGAAAGAAGAAGCGAAAAAACTGATTGCTGAAATCAAGGAAACAGAAAATCCAGATCTTATTTTTGCTGTGACACATATGGGTCACTATGCCAATGCAAATAGCGGAGTAAACGCACCCGGTGATGTCGCACTTGCCCGTTATCTTGACGAAGGCGATCTGGATATGATTGTTGGCGGTCACTCTCAGGAGCCTGTCTGTATGGAAGGCCCGAATATGTACGACAAAAATTTCAAACCGGGAGACGATTGTAAACCTGACAGTCAGAACGGTACCTGGATTGTACAGGCTCACGAATGGGGTAAGTATGTTGGCCGCGCTGATTTTGAATTCAGAAACGGCGAGCTTAACATGGTCAGCTATGACCTGATCCCGGTTAACCTGAAGAAAAAGATCAAAGTGAACGGCGAGAAGAAAAGGGTCTTCATAGAGAAAGAAATTCCACAGGATCCGGAAATGAAGGCTTTCTTGCAGCCGTATCAGGAACGTGGTCAGGACCAGCTGAATGTTAAAATTGCTTCTATCAATGACCGGCTGGAAGGTGAGCGCAATATTGTTCGTTTCCAGCAGACAAATCTGGGACGCCTGATTGCTACTGCACATATGGAGCGGGCCAAAGCTGACTTTGCTGTGATGAACTCTGGTGGTGTCAGGGCGTCTATCGATGCCGGTGACGTGACTTATAAAGATGTACTCACGGTTCAGCCATTTGCGAATGCACTGACCTATACCGATATGAAGGGCAGTGAAGTTCTGGATTACCTGAATGTTGTGGCAACCAAACCGGTTGACTCCGGCGCTTATGCCCAGTTTGCCGGTATCTCCATGACGGTGCAGGGTGACAAGGTGAGTGATGTGATGATCGGTGGCAAGGCGCTGGATAAAGACGTGATGTATCGCTTTACCGTACCAAGCTTTAATGCCGCAGGCGGGGATGGTTACCCTAAACTGACCTCCCATCCAGGCTATGTGAATACTGGTTTTGTGGATGCAGAGGTATTGAAAGCTTACCTTGAAGCACACTCACCTCTGGATGTGAGCCTGTATCAACCTGCTGGTGAAGTCGTCTATAAATAGACTTGCCTGTATAAAACAAAAGGCATAGATTAGGGCGGTACTTAGGTTTTACTTAAGTATCGCCTTGTAGTTTTGGAAAGAAAAAAGATGACACCTGCAATTAATCTCGCGAAAAAGAAAAAAATTCCCCATACCGTGCATCAGTATCAGCATGATCCGAACTGTAAGAGTTATGGTCTGGAAGCGGCGGAAGTGCTGGGGCAGGACCCGACCCGTGTGTATAAGACTCTGCTGTTTTGTGTTAACGGCGAACCGAAAAATCTGGCAGTAGCGATTATTCCGGTGGCGGAAAAGCTAAACCTGAAAGCTGCTGCAAAAGCGTTTAAAGCGAAAAAGGCCGAGATGGCGGATCCAGACATTGCCCAGAAAACGACCGGTTATGTCGTGGGGGGCATCAGCCCGTTGGGACAGAAAAAATCACTGCCGACTTATATTGATATAACGGCTGAACCTCAGCAAACCATTTGTGTTTCTGCCGGGAAAAGAGGACTGGAAATCGAACTCGCGCCAAAGGATTTAGCTGCTCTGACACGAGCTCAGTTTGTACCTTTGACGGCTTAACCTTTTTTCAGGCTAAGTGTTCCGCCAACCCGTGGTTTATTCGCCGGTTTATTTGAATTCGGTTTTCTGTCAGTTTTGCGTACGTCATTGTTGGCCTGCGCCCGGCCTTTCGAAGGAGCACGACGAAACTCGTCACCACCTCTACCTTTAAAGGTTTTGTGTTTCTGATTACGTCTGGCTTTTGAATCTTTGTTTTCTTCGCGACTGTCGAACAGCTTCGCATCGGTTGCTTTTCTGATCTGGCGGCCTTTACTGTCTACCTTAGAGGCTTCTTCCGTTCCGCTGGAGCCTTCGCTCATGCGTAAAATCTCAGCCACTTCGTCATCAGTCAGGTAGCGCCATTTACCATTAGGGATCCCATCGATGGTGATGTTCATGATACGTACCCGGCGCAGTTTAAATACCTCATAGCCCAGGGCTTCACACATACGGCGGATCTGACGGTTAAGGCCTTGTGTCAGTACAATGCGGAAAGAAAACTTAGTCTCTTTAGTGACCTTGCACGGCAGAGTTGTGGTATCCAGAATCTTAACGCCGGAGGCCATCTGCTTGAGAAATTCAGGAGTAACCGGTTTATCGACCCGTACTACGTATTCTTTCTCGTGATTGTTACCTGCCCGGAGGATTTTATTAACGATATCACCATCATTAGTCAGAAAGATCAGACCGTCAGAAGGCTTATCCAGGCGACCTATCGGGAAAATACGTTTCTTATGGCCGATATAATCAACGATATTACCCGGGACGTCTCTTTCGGTCGTACAGGTAATACCCGTCGGCTTATTTAAGGCGATATAAATGGGCTTTTCTTTCTTCCGGAGAGGCTGTCCGTCGACCAGGACTTCGTCTCCGGGCTGAACTTTAGTTCCCATTTCCGGAACAGAACCATTAATAGTCACCCGGTTTTGTTCAATGAGTCTGTCCGCTTCACGGCGGGAACAAAAACCCGTTTCACTGATAAATTTATTAAGGCGGGTGGTTTTTGGTGTTTGTGTCATGTTGTTCTCTCTAACGTTTCACAACGGCTGGTGATGATTAAAATTTGAGTATGGTGCTAGGCCATACGTTTCTGGTGTTTTTCCCGGTTTTCTAATTTCTTTTCGGCACTCTTTCTCAGTAATACATAAACGGCTCCGGTACCGCCATGGTAGCGTTGAGCACTGTGAAAACACATCACATCTTTGATCTGTTTTAACCAGGCTGAAGTATAACTTTTCATCAATGCCGGTGGGTTAGAGCGCTCACCCTTACCGTGTACGATAATCACCGTGCGGATATCCATGCGCAGACACTGGCGGAGAAAGTTAACGATTTCATCACGGGCTTCTTCCAGGCTCTTTCTGTGCAGATCTAACCTGGCCTGCACCGGGTACTTGCCCAACCGGAGCTTCCGGTATACCCCATCCTGAACTCCGTCCCGTTTGAACTCGATGAAGTCTTCAGGCTTGACCATTGGGGCATTATCTAAGGAAAGGTATTCCGGGTCTTCTTCTGACAGCCAGATGGCTGCTTCCTGTCGGGCAAGCTGGGCATCGGTAACCTGATGGACCTTGTCGTGCTGAGCGGTATCCTGCTTGATGGGTTTTACGTCTCCCATCATTTGCTGAAACAGCTGTAGATCGTCATCGTGAGACATAACTTCATCTCATGTTAGTGCTGAATAAACTAATTATACCCGTATTTATAAGTCTCAGAAACAACGAAAATACACAGTGTAATGAAGGATTGGCTGATCCGGGCAAAGAAAACCGGAGCAAACAATCTGTCCACTCCGGAGCAATAGGTTGGGGTTGTACTACATTGTTCGTTAAAAGTTCACAACCCTGACTATTACTTAAGCGATCTAGTGAGGAGATTTGTCACACGTCGCCTTAACAACCTGAGCTGGTAAAGCGAAGAAGACAGGGACACAATATTACGTAGTAACTCATCGGATGTTGATCTGGGTCAATTTTTACAAATTGGTTAAAAACGGGTGTTCATTGTTGTGTTTTTTATCACATTTCAGCTGATTTTGAACGCAAAGTGAGCATTTGAACTTTAATCATAAAAAAGTGCAGAAAATCCCTTGCGTCTTTGTCCATAATCCGTAATATACGCATCCGTTCCCGGTGAGTAGCAAAGCTCTCAACCTTGGAATCTTCTCGGTGAATAGCGCAGCTTGGTAGCGCATCTGGTTTGGGACCAGAGGGTCGGGGGTTCGAATCCCTCTTCACCGACCATTTTCAGAAAGCCTGTCCTTGTGACAGGCTTTTTTGCGTTTGTAGTTTTGTATATTGGATTTGTTACCAGAGGGTCGGGGGTTCGGCCATTCCTTGAAACACGCTCTTCACCGACCACCTTAAAGAAACCCGTCCATAGTGACGGGTTTTTTGCGTTTGTAGCTGAAATCTCTCTTCTATAATTCACAATCAACAGGTTCGGATTTGGATAGCCGGTTTATGCTAAACCCTTTCTTTCGCAGCAGGTCGATCAGGTTTTGTGGGCCGACCAGGTGCATTGCGCCGACGGCAACGGTGTATTTGCCCGGCTTAGTGAGAAAGGCCGGATCATCCAGTTTCTCTGCCCAGTTCTGATTTCTTGTATAGATAAAGCGTTCTGTCAGTTCTGTCTCTATTTCGCTTTCATCTGCCAGTTGCAGTAGCTGGTGGGAATTTCCAGCCTTCCATGTTTCGAGCAGACAGCGGTTGATTTTCTTATTTCTTTCCCAGTGATTAAGAGTATCAATCAGAAGCACGCGGCCGGTACGGTTATCTTGTGAAAACAGTTGCAGCTGATATCCTGCTGTTTCCAGGCCAAGAATAGAAATATCCTTGCCTAAGGCCAGGTTGGTCAGGTGTTGGTCGATACCATAGTCGGGGCTGAAGCCGAGCTGGACAAATTGAGTGATCTGCAGTGCCAGAGCACTTTGCCAGGACGGGCGATCCAACAACATCGGAACAGGAAGAGATAATTCATCGGCAATGTCAGAGAGCCGTTTTTTCTGCTGTTCGTTCAGAATATCTCTGGTCATTTCTGTTGTTGTATAAAACTGAGGGTCGGCAACATCAGAAAGGTTGATTTCAGTGATCAGTGCCTGACTGTGATGTAAGTGATCAATGATAGTTTCCGGGAGTGGGTACATATCTGGGGTACCCATATGAATAGAGCCGAAGATAAGAAGTTCGTGCGCGCCCTTTTCGGCCTTCCAGTATAAAGGCTCGGCCAGAGCATTCTGAATAAAAAATAACGAACATAAAAAAAGAGAAGCGGTGATTTTTTTACACATAACCATCAAGAATTCTGTTATTAGATTGAGAGCGTGCGGGCTCTTGCAGTTTTGCCCAAAACAGGAGGTGAAAGATAAACACGTTGTATTCACTCTACCAGATTTCTGGCTGACTTCCTGTTTTAAACTTTGTAGTGCATCGAATAATGTTACTTAGTTTTCACTGGTTACTACTCTTAATGAGAGGCGATACGCTGGTTGTAGAATTGCTATAGGGTGGTAAAATACCGCCACTTTTGCCCGTATCTGTGCGGTTTCTCTGCAAAATAAAAATTTAAGGTAATTCAAATGACGGTTAAAACTCGTTTTGCTCCTAGCCCGACTGGCTATCTGCACGTTGGTGGTGCGCGTACCGCACTGTACTCATGGCTTTATGCAAAAAATCAGGGTGGTGAATTTGTTCTGCGTATCGAAGACACTGACCTGGAGCGCTCAACTCAGGAAGCGGTAGATGCCATTCTTGAAGGCATGGCGTGGATGGGACTGGAATGGGATGAAGGCCCATATTACCAGACAAAACGTTTTGATCGTTACAACGAAGTCGTTGATCAGCTTCTGGCAGAAGACAAGGCTTACAAATGTTATGCCTCGAAAGAGCTGTTGGATGAGATCCGTGGTGAGCAGGAAGCGAATAAAGAGACACCTCGCTATGATGCGAATCATCCTAAAATCAAAGCGGTAAACGAAGCGGCGAAAGACGGCGACCCTTGTGTTATCCGTTTCCGTAACCCGAAAGAAGGCACTGTCGTTTTTGATGACCAGATCCGTGGCCGTATTGAGATTTCGAATGAACAGCTGGATGATCTGATTATCCGTCGTACCGATGGGTCACCTACTTATAACTTCTGTGTTGTGGTGGACGACTGGGATATGGGCATCACTCATGTTGTTCGTGGTGAAGACCATATCAATAACACCGTTCGTCAGATCAACATTTATGAAGCGCTGGGTGCACCTATTCCGACGTTTGCTCACTGTGCAATGATTCTGGGTGATGATGGTGCCAAGCTGTCTAAGCGCCACGGTGCGGTTTCTGTAATGCAGTATCGTGATGAAGGTTACCTGCCTAATGCACTGAATAACTATCTGGTTCGTCTGGGCTGGTCTCATGGTGATCAGGAAATCTTCTCTCGTGAAGAAATGATTAACCTGTTCAGTCTGGATGCGATTTCTAAATCAGCCTCGGCATTCAACACTGATAAGCTGCTATGGTTGAACAACCACTATATCAAGACGTCTGATCCTGAATACGTGGCGGAGCACCTTCAGTGGCACCTGGATGAACAAGGCATTAACAAAGACAATGGCCCAGCCATTACAGAAGTGATTAAACTGGTTGGTGAACGTTGTAACACTCTGGTTGAACTGGCACAGCAGTCTCGTTATTTCTACGAAGATTTTGACGCGTTCGATCCTGCTGCAGCGAAGAAGCATCTGCGCGGCGTGGCAAAAGGTCCTCTGGATCTGGCGCTGAGCAAAGTGGAAGCTCTGAGTGACTGGACAACAGAAAACCTTCACAACGTCATCAAAGAAGTGTGTGAAGAGCTGGAAATCGGCATGGGTAAAATCGGCATGCCTCTGCGTGTTGCAGTGACGGGTGGCGGTCAGTCACCTTCAGTTGATGCTGTTATGCAATTGGTAGGCAAAGAGCGCGTGATTGCCCGCATCAAGATGGCTCTTGAGTTTATTGCTGAGCGTGAAGCGAATGCACAATAAATTTTTATTTTATTAACATTTATATAAAAATCCCGCTGGCATCAGCGGGATTTTTATAACATTTTTACTTGAGGTCAATGCTGTTTATCCGTCCCATAAACATCAGAATTTCAAGGTTATCTTTATGAACTTCCAGTAATTTTTTCTTGGTTTTCAAATAAGCAGCCAGTTTTCCATACTTCTTAATTGAGCATAGAACGCTTCTGTGTTTACAGGCTCCGTTTTCCAGGTATTCCCGCCACTTCGCAATATAATATTGCTCCTTATGGTCCGGATTTTCTTTAGTTGCGTGAGCTTTATATATAATTTTCGGTTCCAGATCATGAGGCAGTCTTGTCATCAGGTACGGGTCCTGAAGAATCCGCTTCCAGAACCTACCCCACATATCGTAACCCAGTTCATTTCTTAGCAAAATGGCCTTCTTTAGCGCTTTGTCTTCGCCAATTCTTACAAATCCGACAGAGCGATGTAACACCTTATCATCCGGGGTGTGAATATGAACTTTAAACGCAGTTTTTCCTTTGGAAATAAATCTATGCCCGGTATTCGTCACTAAATTGCTTTTACTCATAAGCTAAATCAAAAATTATTCTATTTATTATGTGGATATTATTAGATTCCACCGATATATGAAAGAACATATATGAGAAAAACCTATTAATGAAATGTTGTTGTTGAGTTAATAATCAATTTGAGTGGATGCTCTACTATATCTTGTTGATATTTTATTTCTTAAGTGTCTCTTAAGTTTGGTGAGGTACTTTGTCATTATCAGATCAGCAAGAGTATGACGAGATGAAAGCCAGTATTGATACAAATGAGTTACAACTGCAGGTAATTGACAGACATCATCCATTTTGGGATCGGGCTGTTTGTCAAATCCGGGAGCGTTATCAGCAAGCCTTCGAAGCTCAGCTCTACAGTTTTATGCCTGTGTATACGGCATTGACTCAGTCTGAACAGATTATATCGCTGTGCGGTTATCGCATAGCCGGTTCAGAGTCACTGTTTCTTGAACAGTATCTCGGGAAGCAGGCCGAAATTATCTTATCTGAAACTTTTTCTGCCACAGTGCTCCGGGAAAGTCTGGTCGAATTCGGACATCTGGGCTCCTTTGCGAAAGGTATTTCTTACTTCCACTTTCTGAAAATGACAGAAATCCTGGTAGAGCAGGGGATGGAATGGTGCATTTTTACCGCCACTGATCCCCTGTATGCCCTGATGAAAAGACTTGGTCTGAACCCTGTGGTGATTGCTGATGCTGATCCAGAGAAAATTCCGGATGCATCCAGTACATGGGGCTCCTATTACCAGTATCAGCCGAGAGTCTTTGCCGGCAATCTCAGGCATGGCCTTGAATTGCTGAGATCGCGCTCGCAGAGCACGGAAAATTCATTTAGCAGGAAGAAGGTATGAGTACGATTTTACAGGCAATACGTAAGTATGCGAATGAAAGGTCAGAGCTGGTGGCATTTCGGGGTGAGAACTTTACCGGCGAGGAGCAGACGCTGACGTATGCGGAACTGCTTGATCGTATTGAAGATGCGGCAGAGGTATTACAACGACAGAATGCACGTTGCATCGCGCTGAAAGCGGAAAATAGCCTTGACTGGATAGTGGCTGACCTGTCGGCAATGCTGGCTGGTATTGCCATTGTACCGATACCGACGTTTTTTTCTGATCAGCAGGTACAGCATGTGCTGACAGAGTCGGGAGCTGATGTGCTGATCGGCGACTGGCAGGGCTACGGAGAAGTGGTTGCCCATCTTGAATCTTTACCTGTGTATAAAAGAGCCGTCAGCGGGACGGATAAGATCTTACCCGGCACCGGTAAGATCACCTTTACCTCTGGCTCAACCGGCACGCCCAAAGGGGTTTGCCTGAGCGTAATGAACCTTGAACGTATCAGTACGACACTGGCGGCCGAAATCAAGGGACAAAGTCATCGCCACCTGATTCTGCTGCCGCTGTCTACCTTGCTGGAAAACGTGACGGGAATTTATGTTCCGTTACTGCTGGGGGTGACAGCGGTGGTGTTCCGGGGAAGCCGTCTGGGACTGAGCGGATCCAGTCAGTTTGATGCCAGGGCGTTCACCGGGGCGCTTGTAGCGCAGCGTCCCGATAGTCTGGTATTAACCCCCGCCCTGTTAATGGCTCTGATCCAAATCGTTCAGGCTCATCCGGAGCTGGCGGAATCACTCAACTTTGTCGCCGTCGGCGGAGCCCGGGTCGCGGCTGAACTGATTACCAGAGCGCATCAACTGGGTATACCCGCTTATGAAGGGTATGGACTGTCTGAATGTGCCTCTGTAGTCAGCCTGAATACGCCATTTGCCAGCAAAGCAGGCAGTTGCGGAAAAGTTCTGCCCCATATGAACGTGGCGTTGTCGGCGGACAATGAGCTGTTAGTCCGGGGGAATGTGGCGCTTGGTTATCTGGGAGAACCGTTTTCCGGAGAGTGGTATGCCACCGGCGATATAGCGTCTCTGGATGATGACGGGTTTATAACTCTGCAGGGCCGTAAAAAGAACCAGATCATCACCAGCTTTGGCCGCAATATTTCACCGGAATGGATTGAATCACAGGCTCAGGTCTTTGCGCCGGGCTGTACCCTGGTTGTCACCGGTGAGGCTGAGAGCCGTCTCAGTGCCGTCATTAGCCCACAGGAAAATATTGCCGATAAGATTCAAAAATTCAATGACACATTACCGGATTATGCCCGTATCCATCGGTTACTGGTGGTTCCGGAGTTAAGAACAAAACAACACTGGTTTACGGCGAACGGGCGTCCGGTTCGCGAGGTGATCGAACACTGGGTGAGGCAGACGCTGGCAGAGCAGCCGTACTTCTGTTCCCAAACGGACTGTCAGTTAATAAACATTCAGTCGTCAGTGATGGCGACCCTATAAGGTGAATACGATGAGTGATTTTTTCCAGACGTTACAGCAACACACATTACAGGCACAACAACATATGTTACAGGCTCCGGTATTCGAAGCCTGCGCGCGTGGCGATATCAGCCGGGAGATGTATATCGCCTTTCTGACTCAGGCGTTTCATCACGTAAAACATACCGTTCCTCTGTTGATGGCGTGTGGAGGCCGACTGACGGCGGATGATGAGTGGCTGCGAGAAGCGATCGCGGAGTATATCGAAGAGGAACAGGGTCATCATGAATGGATTCTTAACGATATTCGTGAGTGTGGCGGTAATGCCCGGGATGTACGCTTGAATCAGCAGGAAGGCAAAGTCGGACAAGCCATCGAACTGATGGTCGCTTTCCTTTATCACCAGATTGACCGCCATAACCCAATGGCTCTGTTCGGCATGGTGTGGGTACTGGAAGGAACCAGTGTGGGGGTTGGTGGCCAGATGGCCCAACTGGTGAAAACCTCTTTGGATCTTCCTGATACGGCAATGAGTTATCTGACGTCTCACAGTGTGCTGGATCAGGAACATATTAAGTTCTTCGAGAACCTGATGAATAAAGTGGATAACCCGGATGACCAGCAGGCGATTATTGATTCCGCCAATATGGTGTTTTCGCTTTACGGGCAGATGCTACGTGAGCTGCCGCTGGTTTCAGTTTCACAGGCCGCATAAGGAGGAGCGTATGGATTTAAAAGGGAAGTACGTTCTGCTCACCGGCGCTTCTGGCGGAATTGGCGGCGCAATAGCCACTGAGCTGGAATCTCAGGGGGCTCACCTTATTCTGGTGGCGCGGAATAAGGAAAAACTGGAGAAATTACGCCAGTCTCTGATTCACCCCAGAAGGCATGAGAGCCTGAGTGCGGATATCACCACGCCTGAAGGGATGGAGGCATTGCAACAGCAAATTTGCCGGTATGTGGAAGACGATAAAAAAATCAGCGTGTTGATCAATAACGCAGGCAGTAACCAGTTCAGCCCTCTGGCCCGGCGTAGTGCGGCATCGCTTGAAAGAGAAATTCAACTGAACCTGACGACCCCCATTCTGCTGACTCAGATGGTACTGAAGCAGATAGCGCGTCCGGGTATTGTGCTGAATATCGGCTCAACGTTCGGTTCGATTGGGTATCCAGGGTATTCCGCCTATTGCGCGGCGAAGGCCGGCGTTCATCGTTTCAGTGAAGCCATGGACCGTGAGCTGAGTGGTTCGGGGGTCCGGGTGCTTTATCTTGCTCCCCGGGCAACAGAGACCGAGCTGAACAATGATGCGGTCTGTCAGATGAATAAACAGTTGGGGAATGCTTGTGACCAGCCGGAAACGGTTGCCCGGTATGTCAGCCATATGTTGATACATGAACCCGGTGCGACCTGGATCGGCTGGCCGGAAAAACTGTTTGCCCGTATGAATCAGATCCTTCCTGATATGGTTTCCCGCTCTATCAATAAACAGAAGGACACCATCTACCAGTATATGGATCACGCCACCGATAAATCCTGAGAGAGGAGAGAAATAGCTATGAAACGTTTACTAATGATATCGTTACCCTTGGCTCTGACCAGTTTTACGGCGGCCTCTGCAGGAATGGAAGCCGGTGCATTAGCCTCTATTCAGCAGGAATGGGCAGGTTGTCAGTACCAGTCTGAGAGTCAGGATAATCAGGAGTTCTGTTTTAACCATCTGATTGAACGTAATCAGAAGGCATTAACAGAACAACCGAAAAACAATGCGCTTAAAATATGGCTGGCGATTAATAAGGCTTCTCTGGCAGGGGCGAAAGGTGGATTAGGTGCCTTGTCTTTGGCTAAAGAGGCGAAAGCCCTGCTGGAAGATGTCATTGATAAAGCACCGGAAACGTTAAATGGATCCGCTTATACCAGTTTAGGTTCGTTATACTACAAAGTGCCCGGATGGCCGATTGGCTTTGGTGATGATGATACGGCTGAAAAGATGCTGCGTCAGGCTCTGGCAATGAACCCGGAAGGGATTGACCCTAATTATTTTTACGGGGATTTTCTTGCCGAAGACGGCAGAAAGCAGGAGGCGGTGAAGTACCTGACCAAGGCTCTTAACGCGGCTCCAAGGGCTGGACGGCCACTGGCTGATCAGGGGCGGAGACAGGAAATTAAAATGCGACTGGAGAGCTTAAAATAACCGATGCGTCTGTTACTTGTTGAAGATGATACATTGCTTGGTCAGTCCATGACGACATCACTAAGTCGTCATGGATATACGGTTGACTGGGTTGAAAGAGGTGGCGGAGTGTCTTCTGTTCTGAAGGCAGAGCAGTTTATGGCCATCATTCTCGATCTCACCCTTCCTGATATGGACGGCCTTCAGGTTCTGCGCCAGATCCGTGAAGCAGGCTACGATTTGCCGGTACTTATTCTTACCGCCCGTGATGATATTGAAGATCGGGTAAAAGGACTGGATAGCGGGGCTGATGATTACCTTGGTAAACCTTTCGCGCTGGAAGAGTTACTTGCGCGTTTAAGGGTATTAATTCGGCGTCGT
This sequence comes from Vibrio albus, assembly GCF_003144035.1. Lineage (GTDB taxonomy): Bacteria > Pseudomonadota > Gammaproteobacteria > Enterobacterales > Vibrionaceae > Vibrio > Vibrio albus. The sequence continues at coordinate 541,717 of NZ_QFWT01000001.1, read as the reverse complement.
TCCGGCAGCTCAGAACAGCTTATAGAGGTAGGGGAATTATCCCTGTCTTTGTCTGAGCAGGTTATTCGTTTTCAACAACAGGCACTGAACCTGACCCGTAATGAGTTTAAGATCCTGGCTAGCTTAATGACGAATGCCGGGCGGGTCATGAGTAAAGAGCAGCTGATACAGTCTTTACATGGCTGGGATGACACCAGTAGTGATAATGCTATCGAGGTGCATATCCATAATGTACGTAAAAAGGTGCCGGGTAAGCTGATAAAAAACATTCGTGGTGTAGGTTATATCATTGAAAAGTAATGAAGTATTCTCGATTAAGCGCCGGCTGACTATTTCAGTAGTCTTGATGGCGTTGTTGCTGTTTGTCGTGTCTATGTATTTTAGCTTCTTAAATGCACGGCATGAGATAGAAGAAGTGTATGATGCCCGCCTCGGTCAGTCCGCAAAGTTGTTGCTGGCGGTGACCTCGACTCCCCGTGATGAGCTCAGTAAGGTTGAATTAAAGCGTAATTTTGAGCAGTGGATGCTCTATACCCAGAGACAGGCAGAATTGCATAAGGAGCAAGGCAATGTTTATGGGCACCCTTATGAACAGAACCTGATGTTCCAGTTTTATCAGGATGGCGGATTGCTGTGGAGTTCAAATCAGGCAATCGGAGCTCTTGCTCAAAACAGGACTCACTCCGGGTTTGACAGCATTACCATCAATGGTGAGGAATGGCGTTACTTTCAGTTAGCTCCTCAGGAAGAAAATGAGAAAGATGAATATATTGTGGTGGCGGAGAAGCAAAGCATCCGGAATGAAATGATTAATGAGATTATTCAGTCGAATGTGCTGCCGCAATTTGTGTTTATTTTCGCTCTGATCACTGTGCTTGTTCTTCTGATCAGTAAAAACTTCCGGCCAATAGCAGAACTGCAAAGTGCCATACGAAGCCGCAGTGTGCTGAAGTTTGATCAGATCTATGTCGCTAATCAAACCACAGAGCTGTCGCCTTTGGTTGAAGCCCTGAATGATCTTCTGGCTCAGTTGGACTCTGCCTGGCAGAGAGAAAAGCGCTTTACCCGGATGGCGGCTCATGAGCTGAAAACCCCGCTGACCATATTACGGTTGAATGCCGAGAATGCGCTGAACAGCCGCAGTCCGGAGCAGTTAGCAGAAGACATGGGCAATATTCTGAAAGGCATCGATCGTACTGACCGCTTGTTGCATCAGTTGCTTACGCTCGCCAAAGTAGAGAGCCTGACGGATATTGAAAAGCAACGTGTTGATTTGTCTGACATCGTCAGACAAGTTACCGCAGACCTTGCCCCTCTGGCGCTGCGTAATGATCAGGAATTGAGTGTTGATATGGATTCCTGTTCACTGGAAGGAGACGTGACGCTGCTTGGGCTGCTGTTTCGCAACCTGATAGAAAATGCGATCCGTTATTCCGGAGAGAAAAGTACGATAGAGATAACGTCTGAAAGAGCCCCGGACAAGGTAGATATTTGTGTCTCTGATACCGGAGAGGCCATTACTGATGAAACCCGCGACAAGTTATTTGATAATTTTTACCGGGGTAATACGGAACGGGGGGACGGTGCCGGGCTGGGTATGTCTATCACCCGTTATATCGCGTCATTACATCGTGCTGAGATCATGCTCTTGCCCCGGAAACAGGGTAAAAATACGTTTCGGGTCCGGTTCTGGCTTTCGCCAGAGACAGAATAGGTCATCGCTCTCTTAGCAGATTTACCGGGGAAAACTGATCGGTGAGTACCCGGGCGGACGTATCCCAGTCAGCTTCTGATGACATACGTTCCGGAAACTTTTCAATGGATACACCGTAATGAGCAAGGCGCTTTGCCATCCTGTCGGCCTGATCCTTTAATTCCTGCATGTTCGGTAGCTCTGCTTTACCGGCAATAATGACGCGGTTCCCGGTCTCTTCGGGGTTTTTAAAATTCAGAAAGGGACCAAACACTTTCCGGTAAGTGACCGATTCATGAGCGTATAGCTGACTGCGCGAGAAGGTATTAGCAATTAATACCCCGTTATCCGTCAGGATCTGTCTGGTTTCTTCCAGAAACTCCTGAGTCATCAGGTGTTCGGGAATATAGTCCCCGTTAAACGCATCCAGCAGAATATAATCGTAATGGTGACCTTGTATGCCGGCCCGTTTAATAAAGACGCGAGCATCAGCAATGGTAACCGTCATAGTGTCTGTTTCCTTAAAATGGAAATAATCATACGCGACTTTTGCCACGGCGGGATCCAGTTCAACGATATCTATCTGAGCACCCGGATACAGTTCACTGAGTACCTGAGGAATCGATCCTCCCCCCAGGCCAACTACCAGAATTTTTTCCGGATCCGGATTGATCAATAACCCGGAGAGCGACATCCGGGTATAGGGGAAAACCAGACGTGAGTCCCCTTGTTTCTGGTACTGACAAGACTGGGTTCTCCGACCTTGAGTGGAAGAAAACGTCAGGCAGCGGCGTCCGTCTTCTTCCACGACGACGATATTCTGATACAGAGATTTTTGCTGGTGAATCACCTTGCTTTGCGCCGGAGCGCTGGACAAAAAAGACAACAGAGTTGCTAACATTCCCATACTGACTAACCTTATCACCATACTATTCCACCTCCGCAACGGCACGGGGGGCCGGTATATAAAAAGCACAGAGCCCACCGGCAAGCAATAACCCTATCAAACTGAATAAAATGGTTTCAATCTCGAACCACAATACCAGATAAAAGGAAGTAATCAGGGTGCCCAGAGCGCTCCCCAGCGTAGAAATAAAATACAGCATACCGGCTATTTGTCCGCTGTGGTGCGTATTCCGGACCAGTAATCGGACCGAATACGGCGCTATCATGCCTAAAATGGTGGTCGGAATAAAAAATAAGAAAGTTGCTGCCACCAGTGAGCCGTACCGGGGATCATTGATATGAAGAAACACCTGCTTCATGATCTCTTCTCCCGTGACGACCAGAGGTAGCAGAGCAAGGGCACCGAAAAAATAGAGCAGGCTGAACTTACGCAGTGACGGCTGATAAACAGACCAGCGCCCCCCAAGCAGATAACCGGCAGATAAAGCCACCATAAAAATTGTGATGAGGCTTCCCCATACATAGATACTGCTGCCGAAGTAGGGGGCTAGAACTCGTCCACCCAGCAGCTCAACCGCCATGATGCTAAAGCCACTGACAAAGGCTAACAGGAGTACCAGCCGGTTGATAAGGTAGTCGGAATTGAGCATAAACGCTGTCCATGGCACATGTCATTGTATTAGTTAAGTATCTGCACTGATGGGGGGCTTAGCAAGAAAGTTAGTGCAGAAAAAACCATCAACCACTTCTAACTGGTAAGATATCACGTATTAAAATATGTTCTTATCACCGATGGTTAGGTGAGTGATGGTGTTGTTATCAGCAATATCACAGCTGGCTGTTACTTTTGTCCAGGTACCGACGGCATCTTCCAGTTCAAAGGGAAAGGTCACACGGTATGGATTCTGTTCCGACTGATTAAAAGAATCAGAGAACCTGGTGCCACCTACGACAGAGTTTTTTATCAATATCTGACACTCGGTAAAAAGGGTGACCTCATCTGACGGATCATGAGTATATTTCCCTATGAATATTAGGTATAAAATAAATAAAGCTAAAGCGCTAAACAAGACAATACCTTTTGATTGTTTCTTTATGCTTTTCATAATTTTTATCCTGTAGCCAACGACAAAGCCATTATGTGCTCACATGCATAGTTTGTATTGGGGCTGAACTCGATTAATCGGTATTTTTAAAGGATGAAAAAGATTAAAAGAAAAGTAATAACTCTGTCGTTTATTGTCTCTTCTGAACCAGCATAAACGTCGGCTTACACTCTTAATTATACTGTAACCAATTGTATTAGATTGGATTTTTGTCTGTTATGGCTGAGTTTATCTCCCATTTCAGATCCGCATTTTATTTTTCATAACCATTAAGAAGGCGTAATTAATATGATTTAAATAATATATATGACCCATATAACGATGTGCTATAGCGAGTCTGCCAATCTATTTATAGAATGACTTACAGTTTTCATGACTGATATATCCAAATAATAATGTTATGAAAATCGTACAAAAATAACCATAACTTTTACGTGATTAAAATAAGCTGATTCAATCCCTGAAAAAGGAATACCGATGAATGTAATGGAACATGCTAAGGCTGAAAAACAACTCGATCTTACTCAGTATGGACTGACCGGAGTCACAGAGATAATCCGGAACCCAAGCTATGAACAGTTATTTACAGAAGAAACTCGTAGTGATCTCGAAGGATTTGAAAAAGGTATAGTGACCAATTTGGGGGCTGTAGCGGTCGATACTGGGGTATTTACAGGTCGTTCTCCTAAAGATAAATTCATTGTAAAGGACGCCACAACCGAAGAAAATTTGTGGTGGACTTCTGAGCATGCAAACAATGACAACAAGCCAATTTCCCTCGAAACATGGGATGAACTAAAAGAGGTCACTATTGCTCAGTTGTCTGATAAACGCCTGTTTGTTGTGGATTGTTACTGTGGTACCAATAGCGATTCACGTCAGGCTGTCCGGTTCATTACTGAAGTCGCATGGCAAGCTCACTTTGTAAAGATCCTGTTTATTCGCCCGTCGGAAAAAGAGCTGGAGACATTTAAACCTGACTTTGTCGTCATGAACGCGGCGAAAGCCGTTAACCCGAACTGGGAGCGTCAGGGACTGAATTCTGAAAACTATGTGGCGTTTAACCTGACGGAAAAAATGCAGTTGATTGGTGGGACCTGGTACGGTGGTGAAATGAAGAAAGGTATGTTCGCCATGATGAATTACTTTTTACCGCTCAAAGGCATCGCATCTATGCACTGCTCTGCAAATGTTGGTATAAACGGTGATACCGCAGTCTTTTTTGGCTTATCCGGAACCGGGAAAACAACCTTGTCTACCGATCCAAAACGTAAACTTATCGGAGATGACGAGCACGGATGGGACGATGACGGTGTGTTTAATTTTGAAGGCGGTTGCTACGCGAAAACCATTCACCTTTCCAAAGGCGCGGAGCCAGAGACCTACCATGCTATCCGCCGTGATGCTCTGTTGGAAAATGTTGTGGTTCGGGATGATGCCTCAATCGATTTTGACGATGCCTCCAAAACCGAAAATACCCGGGTTTCATACCCTATCAACCATATCGAGAATATTGTTAAGCCAGTTTCTAAAGCTGGACATGCCAGAAAAGTTATCTTTCTGACGGCAGATGCGTTTGGGGTATTACCACCCGTTGCTAAGCTGACTCCGGAGCAGACGAAATACCATTTTCTGTCTGGATTTACGGCGAAATTAGCCGGAACAGAACGAGGCATCACGGAACCCGTGCCGACCTTTTCGGCGTGTTTTGGTGCGGCATTTCTGACCCTGCACCCAACCCGATATGCCGAGGTGTTGGTTAAACGGATGGAAGCGGCGGGTGCAGAAGCGTATCTGGTGAACACGGGCTGGAATGGTTCAGGAAAGCGTATTTCTATTAAAGATACCCGGGCCATCATTGATGCGATTCTGGATGGCTCAATTGAAAACGCAGACATGAAGAATGTACCCATCTTCAACCTTGCCATCCCCACATCACTACCCGGTGTTGATTCCACCATTCTGGACCCTCGAGATACCTATGCAGAACCAGTGCTGTGGGAAACCAAGGCTAACGATCTCGCTCAACGTTTTATCAGGAACTTCGAAAGTTATACTGATAACGATGAAGGTAAAGCCCTTGTTGCCGCCGGGCCTCAGCTTGAGAGTTAGTCCCTTAACGGTTTTGAGGTAGTAAGTAATACAACTGAGCACCAGAAAGAGGTGCTCAGTTAAACAGAGTCACAACTGTATTTTATGACCAAAAGATACGGCAATGGTTTCTTCGGTAGAATCATAATCTAAGTCGGCTTTACTATAGCGTAGGCCTACAATCCAGCTGGAAAAGTCAGCATTGATCGCTGCTCCCCACTTAAAGCCATCAATAGTTTCATTTGCACTAGCCCTTAAACTCTCAACAGTAGCGGTTGCTTCTAACCGAATGGCTGAGTAACCAGCAAAAGCATATATATTCACTTGAGAGTTTTCTGAGGCATCAAATTGTATACCTACTGGAATAAAATATGCCCCATATCCATATGTTTCTTCAATTTTTCCTGAAACATCAAGGCCGTCGACAGTTCCACTGACGCTTATATCATTATCATATAGAGAGGCCTCTACCTCGCCACCATAGAAGTACCCATTTGCGCTAACGTTTCTTGCACCAAATATAACTCCAAACTGATTACCACTCACATCTTCTAGTTCATGGCTACCAAGCTCACCAAGTAGATACACATCTTGTGTACCAACCTCCTCGTTATTGTTTGCAAACACACCAGTAGAAATAGCAAGCAAGCCGAGAGTACTAACAACCTTTGCCACTGTTTTCATGTTTCTTTCCTTATTTTCCTATGGAATGAACGCCGATATAAATATGCATTTGTTTGTTATGCACCTTTAATGCTAGCTTAATCAATTAATAACCATGCAGTTTGTGTGTTTTAAAAATAAGAAAATTTATATTGAATTGATATTCAATATAAAATTTTAACAAAGCGCATTTATTTAACAAATGATATTGTTATCAAAAGGTCGTGGTTTATCTTTCGAAAAGATAATGTAAATCAGTTTTAATTGTTATACGGGAAAACAAGCAGAGCGAATAAGATTCTCTACTCTTTTCTATTGTTTCTGAGTAAATAAAAATTATTCCTCAGTCTTTGTGGCTAATTTTTCTAAAGTAGTTATTTTTATTAGGTTTTTAATTAAATCATTATAAATCAATATGATAGGTTTTCACAAAAGAGGTCTTTTATTAACCGACTATTAATTTTTATTATAAACTCGATGGTAACTATTGCTGTTCATTAATCAGAAAGCTAATCACATACCAGCCATAAGTAACTTATTGATAATCAAATTCTTTATAATTAACTTAATACATTGGTGATAAATTAAAACACCATGCTCTACTATCGGCTAAGCCGTGGTATGAAAAGACACTAAGTGAGCTATTCACTGGAGGTACTGAATGTGAGTGAAATGGCGTCCCCTACAGGATTCGAACCTGTGTCTAAGGCTTAGGAGGCCCTTGTTCTATCCGGCTGAACTAAGGGGACGCGGCAAGAAGGCTTATTATATACAAATTTACCTTGGGTAAACAAACGGTTAAACCGGTCATATCGTACATTAATTCAGCAGTCAGTGACGGTTAACACGATGATTATAAAATTAAAACTTTGTTTCAAAAAACACAAACTCTTATGTTGAGGTTGGAAACGCAGTAGGGAATAGTTGGTGGTATACAGGCACGCACTATGTATGCAGTGTCATTTTACATGGACCAACCAAGTGAAACCTACGGAACCCTACATGTTACTGACTGTTAAGCGCAAACTCCTTATCGTTACTGTCCCTATTATTCTCGCGTTGCTGTACTTTTCTGGTGTTCAGATCCACCAGGCTTATACTTCCCGCAGCTCTGCCAATACTATTGCTACCTTTGTGGAATTGTCCACTCATAACAGCCGTCTGGTGTATGAGTTGCAGGCTGAGCGGGAGGTCGTGGCGGGGCTTCTTGGCTCAGAAAGGGATAATTTTACCGGCCAACTGGCAGAGCAGCGTCAGAAAACAGATAAACATATTCAGACGCTGATAAGCTACATGCAGCATCACCGTGATGTACTTCAGGCATACCCTGATCTCTGGCGAGTGATGGACTTGGCCACTAAGCAGTTTCAAAACATCGACACCTTACGATCAGAAGTACTTAATCAAAGCATTCCCTTCAGTAAGGCTCTGAATTATTACTCCAAACTCAATGAATATTTACTGGCGGCACCCGCGCTGGCGGTGAAAGTGTCGAGGGAGGCAGAGGTTAGCCGTGCGCTGATGGCTTATGATCTGTTTTTACAAGGGCTGGAGAGAGCCGGTATTGAACGGACATTGTTGCACCATGCTTTTGAGCAGGGGCGGTTTGGTGCCGGTGAATATCGAAAATTTTCTTCTCTGGTGAGTGAGCAGGAAAGCTATTTTTCCACTTTTATTCTCTATTCTGATAATAAGGTCGTCAGCCACTATCAAGACAGGATGGCATCGCTGGCCATAAAAGAAGTCGAAAATTACCGGAAAAAAACATTTACCGGTTTTATGCGCCAGGATGCTCATGAATGGTTAACTGTCTCGTCAAAGCGTATTGATCTCCTGTACCTGACAGAAGCTGAGTTGAGAGAAGATATTCTGGCACTCGAACACGCTATTGCTGCTGAGCATAACCGCAGCTTCTGGGGAAGCCTGGTGCTGTCTGTACTGGTGATCAGCCTGTCGGTGTATGTGTGTTACCGGTTGCTCAGCGGTATTAACCGCCAGGTCAGCTATCTTAACCGTACCATGGGCAATGCGGCAGACAAGAATCTTCAGGTACGTTGTCAGGCAATTGCTCAGGATGAGCTTGGTAGTATTTCAGTGAATCTGAATACGATGCTGGATGAACTGACCGATGCAGTCAGCATTATTGCGGATGCCAGCGAGCAGTTATTTTCTGCTGCAGAGCAATCTACGAAGACTGTGGAGCAGAATGCCAACAACCTGCACCGGCAACAGGGGGATGTCGATCAGATAGTGACAGCGGTGAAGCAGATGAATGCGTCGGTTAAAGAGGTGACACGAAGTATACGGAACACCTCAGAGCAAGCCGATTCAGCAAACCAGCAGGTGTTAGGGAGTGAGCGGTTGGTACAAACGTCGATGGATTCCATCGAGGAAGTGCAAAACAGAATCGAATCGGTCAGCCATACGATTTACTCATTGCATCAAAGTACCGATAACATTTCCGGGGTGGTAGATGTCATACAAGATATCGCTGAGCAGACTAATCTGTTGGCTCTGAACGCAGCTATTGAATCGGCAAGAGCGGGGCAGCATGGCAGAGGGTTTGCTGTGGTGGCGAGTGAGGTGCGTTCTCTGGCTCAGCGAACCTACGAATCCACCCGTGAAATTGAAAGTATGGTGGCTAAACTGCAGAAAGATAGCAACAGTACTTTCGAGCAGATCAATGGTGCCAGGGAGCATGTGGCGATAAGCGTAGAGAAAGCGGTAAACGTAAAAGAAGCACTGAGCACCATGACTGAGTCAATCAATACGATACGGGACAACGCGACACAGATAGCCTCTGCGGCAGAGCAGCAGGTTCAGGTGAGTGAAGATATCGCGTCCCGGGCTCAGACGATAGGGGCTGGTGTTAGGCACGCAGCCAGAAGTGGTGAGCAAATGGCAGAAGCCGCCAGAGCGCAGGCGCGTCTGTCTGAGAAGCTGAAGTATTTAGTGAGTCAGTTTAAAATCATTTCTGACTGAATCAGCAACTTATTTCATGTAGTCTATAATTTAACCACATTATAAGTGTACACAGCAGCTTCTGTTAGTACACGTCATTCTAAATAGGTTAGTTCAGTCAGGCTGAGGAGAAGTTATGCAGTTAAGTGTCAGACAAAAGTTACTCACGGTTATTGTTCCTATACTTTTGGCTTTAATTTATTTTTCCGGGGCTCATATCTTACAGACTAAAGAAGCGGAATCAAAAGCAGAAGCGATTTCCCACTTTGTCGCGTTATCCACTTATAACAGCCGGTTGGTGCATGAACTGCAGAAAGAGAGGGGGATGTCAGCCGGCTTTCTTGGGTCTGGAGGAAAGAAGTTTGTACAGAAGCTGGAGGCGCAGCGTCGGGAGACGGATAGACGCCTTCAGGAGTTGCAAGGCTACCTCAGTGCCGAAGAAGAGCAGATAAAACATTACCCGCAACTGTGGAATGTGATGGAAACGGCGAATACCATGCTGAGCAGAATCCGCCCGATGCGATCCGGGATCAGTGCCTTGACGACGCCGCTGGGAGAGGCTCTGAGTTATTACACCACGCTCAATGGCCATCTGCTCTCTGTTCCGGGCCTTGCCGTCAAAATATCGGATGTAGCCGAAATCAGCCAGTTTCTGGTGGCATACTACGAGTTTTTGCAGGGTAAAGAGCGTGCGGGTATCGAACGGGCAGTGCTAAGTAATACGTTTGGTCAGGGTCAGTTCGGGCCAGGGATGTATCGTAAATTTATTACTCTGGTCAGTGAACAGAACAGTTATCTGTCTTCTTTTCAGGTTTATGCCGGGGATAAATATGTGCAGAGTTATAAAACCCTGTTAAACAGCCCGGCGGTTCAGGAAGTGGAACGTTACCGTCAGAGTGCTATCTCCGGGGAATTTAATCGGGATCCGGAAGCCTGGTTTGCCGCGTCTACAAAACGGATCGAGTTTCTGAAGAAAGAAGAAGATCGCCTGACGGAAGATATTCTGTCCCTGTCTGGGCGTATTGTTGAAACTAAGGCCAGAGCCTTCTGGTTTTATCTGGTGGTATCGCTGGCTTTGGTGGTTTTGGCTGGCTATGTCAGCTATATACTCTTGAATGGAATCACCCTGCAGGTACGTTGCCTTAACCGCACCATGAAGCTTGCGGCTGAGAAAGATCTGAGTGTCCGTTGTGAAGTGATTGGCAAGGATGAATTAGGTAATATTTCCGTTAACTTGAATGCGATGCTGACTGAGCTAACCGAGGCTATGCATATTATCTCCGCCTCAGGCATTCAGTTGGCTTCTGCGGCCGAAGAATCAACCGCTACGGTTCATCAAAACGCGGATCACCTGGAGCAGCAGCAGGCCGATCTGGCCGACAAATTACAGCGCCTGATGGGGGAGTTTAAAACGGAGAAGGTGTAATACTAACGCGGCTAGCTATCTAATACTCTTAACGGTAAGACACAAAAAAGCCGGTGTATATAGGTTTTAATATAACCAATATACACCGGCCTTTTATTTATCTGAGCTTATTCAAACAGTCGATTAAGGCATTTCCTTATGCATGACATCTCCTATCTGGATACTTTGAGCCAGCTCAGGCTGATCAATACTGGCCTCTGATTCCTGATCGTAGGTACGGGTAACCGTCAGAGTAATGGCACTCTGAGACACTTTATTTCTTGGCAACCCGTATTGATCAATAAAGGAGCCGGTATGCCACAGATGCAGTTTGTCGCCGACTCTGACACCATGAATACGGCCCAAATCGATGGTGACCAGACGTTTATTATGCTTGGCAATCACTTGTGGCAGGGTGATCTTACATGACAGTTCGGCCTCCAGATCCAGCATGATTTTCCGGCTGACACGCAGCAACATTTCACCATAACTGGATTCCCAGAACCGGGCGCTTCGGGTATCCACCTGACTGGTTTTCGGGAATGGCCAGTTGGCAATTTCACGATAGCTTTTGTTATAGATCTCGTGGCCGGTTTTACCGTCATAAACCTGCATTTCCAGAGCAAACTGACGGTTGATAATATCATCGCTGAGTGTTTTCTGGACAATAGTGGCACTCAGGTCGGTGATGGTTCCGCCAATGATATACTGGGCATTATTGTCCTCGGCAATCATCTTTAGCATCTCCGGCTGATTTTTATCTATTTTATAATCGGTGGTCCCGACAGAGAGGAAACTGACGGATTCCGCATCTAACTGGCGATTGACCACGTGGCTGAAGTCATCACCGATTTTGTAAACCTGCCCCATTACCGCCTGACGTGGGTGAGCCAGATCGATGTTGCCGACTAAAAACGTTTTTTTGTACTGACCAACCTGGCAACCTGTTGCCGATGGGTAAATATCCGCCCGGACGGTGACGCGCATCTTGTTGCCGGAGATCACTTTCTCGACTACCCGAACATAGCGAACCTCGTGGTTTGTGAACTGGTATTCTTCCCGGTCTTCTTCCAGAAACGGCATCAGGCCACTTAGTGAGCCAATATCGGCTCCGGCATATTTCATAGCCTGATACAAAGCGTCTTCTAGTGCGTGAATTCTGGCTTTATTCGCAGAGGCAACAATGGTTGCCGTGCCGGTAACCTCATACCAGGCGGCTTGAGTTATGTTGCTGAACAGAAGAACAATCAACAGAGGCAGATAAGTAAGAAATCGTTTTTTCATTAGCGTTTTACCAAATGGGTATAATTATTGCTTCATTTTAAGGGTAATGTTTCAGGTGTTGGTTTTCTGTCTAAGGCAAATACAGAAAAGCAAGGATTGTTCCAGTTACCTGAATAATAGGTTTATAAGGGACAGTCCGCCAGATAACCAAAGGTGTAATGGTGACACCTGGTCAGTATATCCGGAGAATAAGATAATGAAGAAATGGTTTATTGTAGCAATGACGGTGCTTCTGGCATCCTGCTCGTATTCGCCCATTTATAATGGTAAGGAGCCCTACCCGGGTAGCCGCTTCTTGCTGATGGAAAATCCACGACATACGATGGATTTCTTTGTTGACAGTATGACGGAACAGCTGGTCGAATCGAATACCAGCATTTCTGCCAGAACGCCGATCGCGGTTACCTCGTTTGTTGATTTGCAATACATGGACACAACGAACTGGCTGGGTAATTCCGTATCGGAAGGATTTATTTTCCAGTTGCAGAGACGCGGGTTCAAGGTGGTTGATTTTAAAACAACGGGATCAATCCGGGTTACTTCACAAGGTGATTTTGCGTTGAGCCGAGACTGGAAAGATTTGGCTCAGGAACAGGAAGTACAGTATGTACTGACAGGCACCATGCTTCGTCAGGAGGGTGGTGTTCTGGTGAATGCCCGCGTAGTTGCCATGCGCAGCCGGATTGTCGTAGCAACGGCACAGGCATTCCTGCCAGCGGATAGAATTGGCCGCGATCTGGATACGATGAATACTATCCGGACTCAGGATGGGCTGATTATTCGCTCGGATCCAACCCGTACGTCACCGAATACGATCGTTCTACGTCCGTAGTAATATTGCTTTACAGGAGCTTATGATGAGAAAAGTGTTAGCCATAATTGCTTTAGTAATATTTGCAGCGGGCTGCCAGCCATTACAGACCATGCGGGAAGACAATATTCTGGTTGCTGTGGGTTATGCCAGCATTAGCGAGCAGAAGGGTCGGAATGATGAAGAGAAACGGGTGCGTGCTATGCGGGCCTCTAAAATTGATGCTTATCGTGAACTGGCCGAACAAATCTACGGTATGCGTGTCAGTGGCCGGGCCGATCTGGAAGACCAGCGTTTAGGGGTAGAAAGAACGTCTGGTGCGGTTGATGGTGTGATCCGGGGGGCGGAAGTGATCCGCAGCTATCCGGTCGGCGACAGTTATGTGACCGAACTGCAGTTGGACATTGATAAAATGGATCGACTGAGAGATTACGGTGAAGTACAGCAGGTGCCGAAGAAAAGACAGCAGACTTTATTCTGACAACGTAATTAACGTTTATTCTCCGTACATAAAAAAACAGCAGGCTAATCCTGCTGTTTTTTTATGTTATGCAAAGCGGTAATAAAAGAGGGGGGCTTCTAAGCCTTGATATTGGTACCTAGCGTGGTAAATGTTTTCGTCTGACCACCGGCGTTATACGTCATACCAATTTTGCCGCGGCTTTCCTGCATCATATTGTTCAGCTTATTAAAGCTCAGTTGTGCTCGCTGCAACGCCTGTCCGTTAACGTCATTTGCCTGTTGGCAGTCGTGCATGATGGACTGAATAAGTGCGATTTTCTCTTTGAGTGGCCCTTCTTCTGAGAGAAGATTTACATCCGGGTGGACAGCAATACGCTGGTCAGTTTGCTGAAGCTGATTAAGCAGAGTCAGCTTATCTTTTGCCAGTTGCTCAATATCTTTGGATATGCGCTTAGCGATCGCCACTTTTTCATTACTTAGTAACTCAGAAAGTGAACGTGCATTTTCTATCTGGAAATCAATTAAGTCCGTCAGCTTTGCCATAATACGTGCTTTGCTGTAATCATGCTAATTAGAGTCAGTTAGCTTTTCGTGAACGGGGCGGCGATTACAGGCCGCCTAGTTCTTTTTCATATTTGATCATGTTATCGGCCAGCTTTTCAGGATCAACCTGATAAGAACCATTGGCGATAGCTTCTTTGATAGCCGCCACTTTTGCACTATCGAAACTTGGCTCTGAAGCCATTGACTGATGCAACTGACCCATAGCTTTACCCTGCTGACTTAATGACACGGAATCGCGGCTGTTTTTCGCCTCGGATGCCGAGTCAGAGCGTTCAGCTGTCTTTGACTCTGTCCGGGAAGGACTACGACCTGTGGTCATAGTTTGCCCCGTACGAATGTTATCTATGCCTGCCATAATTTAAGCCTTTCCGCTTGCCTATTAAATGCCTGTATACAGAGTATCGACAATAAAAGTCTAAACTTTAGACTTTTTGATCATAAAATTTCGTCCCTATTAGTTTGCGCTATATTTCATCAGAAATATACAGTTATTTCAGCAATGCCGGTCACAACGCCATCGACGATACGGTTAGATTTATCATTTTTTGCTTTAACCTGCTCACCCATCGCCCCATCACTCAGCGCCGTACCTTTGGTTGTGATCGACAGTTCACCTTTTACTGCTCTTATGATGACTTTTTCATTTCTGCAAACGACACAGACATCATTGCGCTCAAGTACATCCCCGGCCCTGATGTTTTTTTTCAGTTTTGCGCCTACAATTTGATCAACCTCGGTAAAGCCTTGCCGGCGATAGGCAGTCAGTTCGATCATGCTCAGAGTGACATCGCTATCAAGCACTAGTTCTCCTCTGGTTAAAGCATGGGTGGCCGTTACCAGAGGCATGGATATAGTGGTTCTTACGGGGACGTAGATGCGCCAGTTATCTTCTGGACATTCAACCAACACGGTAATATTACTGGTGGTATGGCTGGTAGTTTTTGACGATGTCCGAAGAGGTGAAGGGCAGTCTGTCGCTTTAATTCGAGAGTCCAGTTCGGCCGCCTTGGCAATTAAATTCCCATTCACAGGCAGTTGTACGGTATCATTTACGTGAGCTTCCGCAGCTTTTTGGATTTTCTCAATCTGTTCGGTGGTGGCGGCGTGGCAAAATAGACTAAAGAAAAAGAGAAAAAAGCCGATAGATTTATTAAGAGATTTATATAAAGCTTTAGTATTAGAAGTCGAGTACATAGCGGATATACCTTATTGGACGACAGCCTGTTTGTGTGCTTTCTTTACAAGAGCTTAGTTAGATTATCATTTTTACCCATATGTTTGAATTGGAGTTGAGTTTATGACCGGCATTCTGGATACAGTGAACCAGCGTACGCAGCTAGTAGGTCAAAACAGACTGGAGCTGCTTTTATTTCGTCTGATGGGCCGTCAGCGTTATGGTATCAACGTATTTAAAGTAAAAGAAGTACTTCAGTGTCCTAAGTTGACGGCGATGCCAAATCTGCATCCAATGGTCATTGGTGTCGCCCATATTCGGGGACAGACGATTTCTGTTATCGACCTGAGTATGGCTATTGGCGGGCGTCCGACCCCGGATCCCGCAAACTGTTTTGTGGTGATTTCTGAATTTAACCGTACTACGCAAGGGTTCCTGGTTGCTTCCGTAGAACGGATTGTCAATATGCACTGGGAATCTATTCTTCCGCCACCTGAAGGGGCGGGTAAAGGGAACTATCTGACGGCCGTCACTAACATTGATAACGAGCTGGTTGAAATTATTGATGTGGAAAAAATTCTCGCCGAAATTGCACCGGTGGATGAGGCGATGAGCGATAAGCTGGCAGAAGAGATTGCTGAAGCAGAAAAAGAGTCGGAACAGGAAATTGTTCGCCGCATTCTGATTGCTGATGACTCTACTGTGGCACGTAAGCAGGTACAGAGAGCAATTGAATCTGTGGGCTTTGAAGCGGTGGCCGTAAAAGACGGTAAAGAAGCTTATAATAAGCTATTGGAAATGGCGGCCGATGGAGGTGTATTCAAACATATCTCTTTGGTAATATCCGATATCGAAATGCCGGAAATGGACGGGTATACTCTTACCGCAGAGATCCGCCGTCATCCAGATTTAAAAGATCTGCACGTTATCTTACACACCTCCTTGAGCGGTGTATTTAACCAGGCAATGGTCGAGCGCGTTGGTGCGAATGAGTTTATTGCTAAATTCAATCCTGACGAGCTGGGTGCAGCCGTTAAAGCTGCTGTAAGTAAGAATAAAAAGAGTAATAAATGACAGCTATTACAATAAGCGATCAGGAATATAAAGATTTTAGTCGCTTTTTAGAGTCGCAATGCGGGATAGTTCTGGGAAATAGTAAGCAGTATCTGGTGCGTAGCCGCCTGAGCCCGCTTGTGACTAAATTTAAGTCAGGTTCTTTGTCCGAGTTACTGCGTGATGTAGTCACAGGACGAAACCGTGAACTTAGGGTTGCCGCTGTTGATGCAATGACGACCAATGAAACACTCTGGTTTCGTGATAGCTACCCATTTTCTGTTCTTTCTGAAAAATTATTGCCGGAAGTCGCCGAAAAAAAACGGCCTATCAAAATTTGGTCTGCCGCCAGTTCTTCCGGGCAGGAGCCATATTCCATCGCGATGACGGTTCTGGAAACCCAGCAGAAAAGACCCGGCCTTCTTCCAAGTCTATCAATCACCGCTACGGATATATCTGCCAGCATGCTGGATATGTGTCGTGCAGGTGTATACGACAACCTTGCTCTGGGAAGAGGCTTGTCACCGGAACGTCGCCGCATCTTTTTTGAAGATGCTGGTGGCGGCAAAATGAAGGTAAAAGATAACGTGAAGCGGATGGTGAACTTCCGTCCACAGAACCTGATGGAAAGTTATGCCTTGCTGGGTAAATTTGACATCGTTTTCTGCCGCAATGTGCTGATTTACTTTTCTCCTGAAATGAAGTCTCAGGTGTTAAATTCTATCGCTAATACTCTTAACCCGGGCGGCTATCTGCTGCTGGGTGCATCTGAATCCCTGACCGGCCTGACCGATAAGTTTGAGATGGTTCGGTGTAATCCGGGGATTATTTACAAGCTGAAATAGACTACAGAGCAGGCGCAGATGCCCTGAAGAATACAGAAGATCGCAGGGTTTTCTGTAATCTGTACTCTTAAAGCGAAGCGCTCTGTATTCTTTCTAGTCTCTAGTCTCTAGTCTCTAGTCTCTAGTCTCTAGTCTCTAGTCTCTAGTCTCTAGTCTCTAGTCTCGTGCAAATCCTTTCTCTCTCATTTACACTAACGATGACATTTCAATCTTTCCTGTCAGTAACTCAGATGGTTTATTGGTCTGATAATTGCTGACATCAGGAGAAATAAAAAGAGATTACGTGGTTTTCAATTCTGGCACGATGATTGCTTTTTATTTCAGTAGTAAGTCATTTTTAAGCGTAGAGGCAAAATATGGCCATTTCTTTTAACAACGCACTGGGAATCCACCAATACACGGTGGGCGTTCGTGAGCGTAATGCTGAGGTTATCTCAAGCAATATCGCACAAGCGAATACTCCAGGCTATAAAGCGAAAGGAATGGACTTTGATAAAGCACTTCAGGCGGCAACGTCGGGGGCAAGCTTTGGTCTTAACCGGACTAATGATCGGCATATTGCTGCCACTACCACAGTGACTGGGGAAACGATGTACCGTTTGCCGACTCAGCCGGATACCGGTGACGGCAACACGGTGGATGTGGATCTGGAGCGTAACTTGTTTATGCAGAACCAGATTCGCCATCAGGCATCTCTGGATTTCTTAGGAAGTAAATTTAAAAACTTAACTAAGGCCATTAAAGGGGAATAATTAGATGAGCTTATTTAACGTCTTCAACGTGACTGGTTCTGCGATGAGTGCTGAATCTGTTCGTCTAAATACAACCTCAAGTAACCTGGCGAACGCCGACAGTGTGAGTGGGTCAGCTAAAGAAACCTACAAAGCGCGTCATGCGGTGTTTGGTGCCGAGTTAAGTAAAGCAAAATACAACCGAGACCATAATGTACCAGTAAAGGTATTGGGTATTGTTGAAAGCGATAAACCTCTACAGGCTGAGTACAACCCGGATCACCCATTGGCGAACGACGAAGGCTATATCTACAAGCCCAACGTTAACGTAATGGAAGAAATGGCGAATATGATTTCTGCCTCAAGGGCATATCAGACTAATGTGCAGTTGGCTGACGCAAGTAAACAGATGTTGCTGCGTACACTGCAGATGGGTCAATAAGGAGATAGCGTAATGGCAATCAACAACAATGTTGGTCAAAGCGGTTTGTCCTATGTTGATCAGCTTAAAAGTCTACAAGAGCAGAATAAGCCAAATGAGACAACAGGTAAGCAGGATCTTAAACAAGAAGATTTCTTATCTCTGCTCACGAAGCAACTTGCTCAACAAGACCCTTTTAAGCCGGTCAGCAATGATCAAATGATTGCGCAAATGGCCTCATTTGCGACCGTCGATGGTATTAACAAGATGAATGGTCAGTTTGAAAGCTTAAATTCATCAATGACCTCTAATCAGGCACTGCAGGCATCATCACTGGTAGGGCGTGATGTTCTGGTTCCTGGTGCGGCAGGTGTTAAACAAGATAATGCTGGTATGGCGGCAATGGTGAAGCTTCCTCAGGCGGTAGATAACCTGTTTGTTCGTGTAGAAGATCAGCTTGGTCAGTTAGTTCGTACCATTGATATGGGCGCAACCCCGTCCGGTGAGAACCGGATCGAATGGGACGGAAAAGATGAAAACGGTAATCCATTGCCGGCCGGTAAGTACAACGTGAAAGCTTCAGGTTTGCTTGATGGGAAAAACACAGAGTTTGATGTGTCGACCTATGCAAACGTGAACAGTGTACTTCTGGGTAAAGGTGACGGAAATGTACTGCTCAATCTGGCTGGTTTTGATTCGCCAGTTCGACTTGCTGAAGTACTCGAAGTTGGCAAAGCGTAATAACGCTGGCTAGATAGGAGATTTGAAATGTCATATGTTGCTTTAAGTGGTTTGGCTGCAGCTCAGTTAGACCTGAATACGACCAGTAATAACATCGCTAACGCCAACACATACGGCTTTAAAGAGTCGCGAGCTGAGTTTGGTGATGTTTATTCTAAATCTATTTTTACCAACGCGAAAACCACTCCCGGTGGTGGTGTTCAGGCTGCAAAAGTTGCTCAGCAATTTCACGAAGGTTCCAGTGTTTATACAAATAATCCAATGGATTTGCGTGTTAGCGGTACTGGCTTTTTCGCGGTATCCAAAGATCGTATGAACCCTGCTCAAAGTGAATTGACTCGTAACGGTGCTTTTCACCTGAACAAAGATAACTATATGGTGACTTCAAATGAAGAGTACTTGCTTGGTTATCAGGTGAATCCGGATACCGGAGATGTACTTTCTTACGAGCCTTCACCGCTGAATGTTCCGGCAGAGTTTGGTAAACCAAAGCAGACTTCTAATATTGAAGTAGGGGTTAACCTGCCGGCAAACGGCAAGTTGCATGACCCGGCATTGTTTGATTTTACTGATAAAGAAACATATAACCGTTCAACATCGTCAACCATTTATGATTCTATGGGTCAGTCTTATAAGTTAACCACTTATTATCTGAAAGATATGACTCAGCCAAACACCTGGCAGACTTATTACACGGTTACTGACCGGGAAGGTGAGAAGCCACTTAACATTACTGGTGGTGATGCGACGAATGCAACGGGGCATGTTGGTCATACCATGAAGTTTAACAACGATGGTACCCTGGCAAGTCTGAACAACGGTCAGCCGATTGTCTCCGATCCGCTGGGCGCTGGTACGCCACCGGTTAACCTGAATGGTGGTGATCCCACTCAGATTCTGAACTTTGGCCTGGATGCGGCCACCCAGTTTGCTGCTCCGTTTGAGCTGACTAAGTTTGATGAAGATGGTGCGACCACCGGTTTCCTGACTAAGCTGGATTTCGATGAAAACGGTAGTGTATTGGGTACCTACTCAAATGGTGAGAGTGTGACGCTGGGCCGTGTTGCTCTGGCTCGGGTAGCCAATGAAGCCGGGCTGGATAAGAAAGGTGGCACGCAGTGGGATTCCACTCAGATGTCCGGTGATAAGATCTGGGGTGAATCAAATAAAGGTTCTTTCGGTACAGTGAGTAACGGTGCGCTGGAACAGTCAAACATTGATATGACTCAGGAGCTGGTGGATCTGATTTCTGCACAGCGCAACTTCCAGGCGAACTCCCGTTCTCTTGAAGTGCATAACCAGACACAACAGACTATCCTGCAAATCCGTTAATCTTGATGCCAATTTACCTGGCTGAGGTATTGAGTATTGGCAGAGCATCTTCGCTCTGCTGATCTCTTATCTCAACTGGCGGATACTTAGAGCCTTGCCGGTGGCAGTATTGCCGTAAAGAGCGGCAAAAAACGGTATCCGAACTTGCCTTTTAAGACGATTTTTCGTTCTCTTCTTTTATATCTACTTGTTTAATAACTAAAAAATTTATTGGCACACCTATTGCTTTATGAAGATCAGACAGTAATTTTCGGAGCAATATTATGGATCGTGCCCTGTTTCTTGCCATGAGTGGTGCTAAGCAAAATATGCAGGAGATGCAGCTCAGAGCAAATAACCTTGCGAACGTGAGTACCACGGGTTTTCGCGCGGATTTAGCTCAGGCCCGTTCAATGCAGGCCTATGGTGAAGGCCTGCCTTCCCGTGTATTTAGCATGACAGAGCGTCCGGGAAATAATTTTGCTCAGGGCGGTGTGATTACCACTGGTCGTGATCTGGATGTGACTATTGAGGGTGATGGCTGGATTTCTGTACTGGATAAAACCGGGAAAGAAGGCTTAACCCGTAACGGCAATCTGCATATTGATGAAACAGGTTTACTGTCTAATGGAAACGGTCATCTGGTCATTGGAGATAATGGTGCACCGATTACATTGCCGATTCCATTGGCCAAGGTTGAAATTGGTCGTGACGGAACGATTTCTGTTCTGCCTCAGGGGGCCCCGGCGAATGCGATGGAAGAAGTCGACAGAATTAAGCTGGTGCGTCTTGATAATAGTACTTTGTTCAAAGATGCCAATGGCTTGTTTCGCTCTAAGGATCCTGCAGGGCAGTATATTGCCGATGCGGGAGTGAAGCTGATGACAGGTGCGATTGAAGGCAGTAATGTCAACGCCGTTGGTGAAATGACGAATTTAATTGATTTACAGCGTCAGTTTGAAATGCAAGTCAAACTGATGAGCAATGCAGAAGATATGGACAAAGCATCCGATTCTCTGCTGCGTATGGGCTAACAGGTAGATAAGGGGTAAGTTATGAATCCTGCATTATGGGTAAGTAAAACTGGTCTGGACGCGCAGCAGACAAACATCGCAACGATTTCGAATAACCTGGCTAACGCCTCCACCATTGGCTACAAGAAAGGCAGAGCAGTATTTGAGGATCTTTTTTATCAGAATATTAATCAACCGGGTGGTCAGTCTTCTCAGAATACCAAGCTGCCAAGTGGCCTGATGCTGGGTGCGGGTTCAAAGGTGGTTGCCACGCAGAAGATTCATACTAATGGTAATGCCCAGACAACCAATAACAGTCTGGATATGATGATTGAAGGGGATGGTTTTTTCCAGGTCCTGATGCCGGACGGCAATATCGGTTATTCCCGTAACGGTCAGTTTACCCTGAACGACGAAGGTGCCATTGTGACTTCCGGTGCCGGCTATCCGCTTCAGCCTGAGATTGTGATTCCGGATGATGCGATTTCCATTACCGTGGGTAATGACGGTGAAGTATCCGTTCGTGTTCGTGGTCAGCAGGATAACCAGGTGGTTGGTCAGATCACGACAGTTGACTTTATTAACCCGGGTGGTCTGGAGCCTGTAGGGCAGAACTTATACCTGCCGACCGGTGCCAGTGGTGAACCTCAGGAAGGCGTTCCTGGCCTGGAAGGTCTGGGGGATATTCGCCAGTCAATGCTGGAAACTTCTAACGTTAACGTGACAGAAGAGCTGGTGAATATGATTGAAGCTCAACGTGTCTATGAAATGAACTCTAAAGTGATTTCTGCGGTGGATAAAATGCAGAGCTTTGTGAACCAGCAACTGTAATCTGGTTTGTTGCTTATATTGGTAATAGAGAGAGTGCCGCTATGAAACGATTACTTGGATATGTGTTTATTCTGATGCTATCGGGTTGTTCTATGATTCCGCAACAAACCAGTGAGGCCAATCAGCAGGCGACAACGGTTGTGGACGCGATAGAAGGGGATAAGTCAGAAGAACCATCCACCGGGATAGTCGATACGCTTCGCGGCCGAACCGATCCGGTTGCCGGCGACCCTGCCTGGGCTCCGGTTCATCCAACAGAGAAAGCGTCTCATTATGCAGCGGCAACGGGCTCGCTATTCAGTTCCGCCCATGCAAGCAGTTTGTACGATGATTCAAAACCTCACGGAATCGGTGATATCGTCACTGTGAACCTGGAAGAGAAAACGAAAGCGGCGAAAAGTGCCGACGCCGGGTTGACGAAAAGCAATGATGCGTCGATGGATCCGCTTTCTGTTGGTGGTAATGAGCTGAAAGTCGGCGATTATAATTTCTCGTATGCACTTTCTAATAATAACAACTTTACCGGCAACGCCTCTGCGAACCAGAGCAACAGCATCAGCGGATCTATTTCTGTCGAGGTTATTGATGTTCTGGCCAACGGTAATCTGGTTATCCGGGGTGAAAAGTGGCTGACGCTGAATACCGGGGATGAATATATACGCCTGAGCGGCACGATTCGTCCGGATGACATTGACTATGACAATACTATCGCTTCTACCCGCATTTCTAACGCCCGTATTCAATATTCTGGTACCGGAGATCAACAAGATATGCAGGAACCCGGATTCCTGGCACGATTCTTTAATGTATCGCTGTAACTGAACGAACAGTCATATTTTTGGCAACAGGCGAAAGGTTTGCGGTAATGAAGAAGTTAACGGTACTTATTCTTAGCTTATTGATGATGGCGACATCGGCTTATGCAGCAAGAATCAAAGATGTAGCAAAGGTTGCTGGAGTGAGAAGTAACCAGTTGGTTGGCTACGGACTGGTAACCGGCTTGCCGGGAACCGGAGAATCTTCGCCTTTTACCGATCAAAGTTTTAAGGCCATGTTGCAGAACTTTGGTATTCAGTTGCCACCCGGTACCAAGCCAAATGCGAAAAATGTTGCCGCTGTGATTGTGACGGCAGAGATGCCCGCGTTTACCAAACAAGGCCAGCAGATTGATGTGACGGTTTCTTCTATCGGTTCAGCCAAGAGCTTACGTGGCGGCACCCTGCTGCAGACGTTTCTGAAAGGTCTGGATGGCGAAGTGTATGCTGTAGCTCAGGGCAATCTGGTTGTGAGCGGATTCAGTGCTTCGGGGGCTGACGGGTCTAAGCTGGTCGGGAACAACCCGGTTGTCGGTATGATTTCCGGTGGCGGTATGGTGGAACGAGAAATCCCGAACCCATTTGGCCGTGGTGACTATATTACTTTTAACCTGCTTGAATCTGATTTTACGACCGCTCAGCGTATGGCTGACGCCGTTAATAATTTTCTTGGCCCTCAAATGGCTTCTCCTGTTGATGCGACTTCGGTAAAAATTCGTGCTCCACGCGATATCAGTCAGCGGGTGGCTTTCCTTTCGGCAGTTGAAAATCTGGAATTTAATCCGGCAGAAAGTGCGGCAAAAATTATTGTTAATTCCCGTACCGGTACTATTGTGGTTGGTCAGCATGTACGGCTGAAACCTGCCGCGGTCACACACGGCGGCATGACCGTAGCCATTAAAGAAAACCTGAGCGTCAGCCAGCCAAATGCGCTGTCACAGGGACAGACTACCGTTGTACCCGATTCAAATATTCAGGTGACGGAAGGATCAGGCAAGATGTTTAAGTTCGAGCCGGGGCTGACACTCGATGATCTGGTTCGTGCGGTAAACGAAGTGGGCGCAGCGCCATCCGATCTTATGGCTATCCTTCAGGCTCTGAAACAGGCGGGAGCGATTGAAGGCCAGTTGATCATTATTTAAGGGGGCGTGTTGTGGTAAAGAATGCAAATGATATCGGCTTTATTCATGATATTGCCAGCCTGGATAAACTGCGTCGGAACGCCATTAATGGTGATAAGGGTGATGAGAAAGCAGCACTGAAAGCGGCGGCTAAACAGTTTGAATCTATTTTCACCAACATGTTGTTTAAGTCGATGCGCGACGCCAATGCGACGTTTGAGTCTGATCTGATGAAGAGTCCGAATCAGGATTTTTATCGCCAGATGCGGGATGAGCAGATGGCCAGCGAACTGAGTGCCTCTGGCTCTCTTGGGCTGGCGGATATGATTGTTGCTCAGTTGGGTGCCGGTATGGAAAGTGACGATTCAGAAGTTGCCATGCGTGAAGCGGCTCTGAGCAGTATTAAGCGTATGCCGGTTTCTCGTCAACGAGCGGAAAAAGCGGCTGATGACACTTTGCAGATAATGCGCAGTGCTCAAACTGAGAAAGCTTCCCAGCCACAACCGAGTGTCTTTGAATCTCCAGAACATTTTGTTCAGTCAATGAAACCTTACGCGGAAAAAGCAGCAAAATCGCTGGGTGTTGATCCTTCTCTGTTACTGGCTCAGGCGGCTCTGGAAACAGGCTGGGGTCAGAAGGTGGTCAAAAACTCTCAGGGTAGCAGCAATAACCTGTTTAACATTAAAGCAGATCGTAGCTGGAAGGGTGACAAAGTCGCCACGCAGACTCTGGAATTTCATGACAATGTTCCGGTTCAGGAACGTGCCGCATTCCGTTCTTACCCGACGTATCAGGAAAGTTTTAACGACTTCGTCCGTTTCCTTAATCAGAACCCGAGGTATGAGACGGCGCTCGCTCAAAACGGTAATTCTGAGTCTTTTATCCGCGGCATTCACAAAGCCGGTTATGCCACTGATCCGAATTATGCCGATAAGGTGTTAAACGTGAAGGCAAGAATTGACCGGATGTAAGAGTTTAGATTTCAGAGCGCTTCGCTTTGAGATTACAGAGACTAGATCGCTGCGCTGCTAGAGACTATAAAACCAGACTCGTTAAAGGTCGCTACGCTTCTAGGGCTAAGGCGTTAACCCGTGTTGTTGCTTGGTCCGATAACAGTCAGCAGTACTATGACACTCAGTTTAACCCCTTAATCCTTTTCCTTCATGCCTTTTGGTAACGGGGGAACCAATGCTGTTCTGTAATCTTAAAGCGAAGCGCTCTGTATTCTCTTTATAACCAATGAATTATTGGGTTTTATAGCCTCTAGTTTCTCGTCTCTAGCCTCTTGTTTTGCCCTTGGCACACATATTGCAAATTAATTACATAGATAAACTATCTTAACGTATTTAATCTCGTTGTGTTGGGGGCTTTATGGCATCGGATTTGTTGAATGTTGGTACTCAGAGCGTTATGACCGCTCAGAGACAACTCAACACCACAGGTCATAACATTTCAAATGCCAATACCGAAGGCTATAGTCGCCAGTCGGTCATTCAGGGCACCAATATGCCGAGACAGTTTGGTGGCCAGAACTACGGTATGGGCGTGCATGTGGAAAATGTTCGCCGCTCCTGGGATCAGTTTGCCGTCAACGAGCTAAATTCATCCACAACCGAATTTAATAAGCGCAGTGATACCGAACTGAATCTGGAAGAACTGACCAGCCTCCTGTCTTCGGAGGCCTCAACAAAGATCCCGGAAAACCTGAACGAATGGTTTGATGCCGTTAAGACTCTGACTCAGAACCCGAATGACCTTGGCGCACGTAAAGTGGTGCTGGAAAAGGCCGATCTTATCACCCGTAGTATGAACAATTTCTATGAGGTGGTGCGGCAACAAGCGGCAAATACCAACAAAAAATTAGATGTTGCCGTCGAGAGGATGAATCAAATTGCCGTCGAGATCCGGGATATTCACCGCCTGATGATGCGTACCCCCGGGCCCCATAATGACCTGATGGACACGCACGAAAAACTGGTTAAAGAACTGTCCGAATACACCAAAGTGACGGTCACAAAACGGGAAAATAACGAAGGGTTCAACGTTCATATCGGTAATGGTCACACTCTGGTCTCCGGTACAGAAGCCAGCAAGCTGACTATGGTGCACGGCTCTCCGGACGCCAACCAGCGGCAGCTGGCTCTGGTGGAAGGCAAAGGGGTTAAAGTCATCACCGATAAAGGTATCAATGGCCGTCTGTCTTCACTATTTAAGATGCGTGATGAACTTGTACCGTTTGTACAGGATGAGCTTGGCCGTGTCTCCACCTCTATGGCCTATGAAGTTAACAATCTTCAGGCTCACGGTCTGGACATGCGGGGTGATGTGGGTGCGCTAATGTTCACTGACGTTAACTCTGATGCGATGCAGAAATCCCGCGTGATTCAGGATAAACATTCTGACGCGGATCTTCGGGTAGAAATAGAAGACATCAGCTTGCTGCAAGGCGGAGATTACTCTCTTCGTTACGATGGCAGTGACTACACACTCATTAAGCCGAATGGCGACACAATGATCCTGGAGCCCCGGTCTTACGACGACAAACTGGTATTTGATGGCCTGGCAATTGATGTGAGAGAGCCACCGCGTGCCGGAGAAAAGCTGATAATTCGCCCGGTTCGCAATGGGGCGGAACAGTTACAGCTGATGATTAACGACCCTGAGCAGATAGCGGCACAAAGTTATGAAAGTTCCGCCACATTTGAACGTGGTGAAGCCAGCTTTAAAGTTGTGAATGCCGGTGATCTGAAAGAGTTTCAGGTTTTGGTTTCGCCTAAGGGTGACCAGTTTGCCGTACTGGATATGAAAGGTAACGTGATACTTAAGCCTCAGGCTTATCCGCCGGAGGGGGCCGTTACGGTTTATCCTCCCGAGGGGATGCTAAAAGAAAACGGAGAGCCAGCGACAGAAGCGACCTCCTTTATTCTTACTGCGGGCGCGGTTGCCGATGACCGTTTTGCGGCAAATTTAGTCCGCTCTGAAGGGGATAACGGTAACCTTCTGAAGATGCAGGATATTGGTACGGATAAAAAACTGAATGCCGGCAGTTCTACTCTGATCGATGTTTATCATGATTTGAATACTGAAATGGGGTTGAAAAAATCGACCTCTGAACGGCTGACAGACGTTGCACGCCTGGAAAAAGAATCCGCCGAGGAACGCATTGCTTCTATATCCGGGGTTAACCTGGATGAAGAGGCGGCGAATATGATGCGTTTCCAGCAAGCCTATATGGCCTCTTCCCGGGTGATGCAGGCGGCGAATGATACCTTTAACACGATTCTGCAGTTGAGATAGGAGGCAAGTAGATGGTTGGTCGAATTGCAAGCTTCCACAGTTATCAGGCTGTACAGAATGACCTGAGAAAGCAGGAAGTTAAAATCCAGCATAATCAGGAGCAACTGGCTTCTGGTAAAAAATTGCTGAACTCCAGCGATGATCCTCTGGCAACCCATTACCTGCAGAATATCGGTCAGCAGGAAGAGCAGTTACGTCAGTATATGGATGCCATTGTACTGGTGCGTAACCGTCTCGAATATAACGAAGTGCTGATAGCCAATTCGGAAGAGCAGGTCGATACCGCGAAGCGTACCGTGATGGAAATGATCAACGGTGCGCATTCAGAAGAAGACCGGATAGCG
The DNA here is from genome assembly GCF_003144035.1 of Vibrio albus. GTDB lineage: Bacteria > Pseudomonadota > Gammaproteobacteria > Enterobacterales > Vibrionaceae > Vibrio > Vibrio albus. Next base: position 514,074 of record NZ_QFWT01000001.1, on the reverse strand, counting down.
AAAGCTCGTGAGCTGCAAGAAATTTTCACTAACTTATTGAGTACGGCAAACAGTCAGGACGAGTTAGGCAACTATATCTTTGCCGGTACTAAGTCCAAGACTCAGCCTTTTTTCCGTAACAGTGCAAATGAAGTGACCTATGCGGGTGACCCTTATCACCGGAATATGAAGATTTCCAATCAGATTGAAATGAAGATTAATGACCCCGGTAATGCGGTTTTTACTGAGGTAGATAATCCTTTTGGTGATTATTCTCCGGAATATCAACTGCAGGAAGGATCTGAACTTCTGCTGGAACATGCGACGAATGATTTTTCACTGGTCTCTGATAACGTGCCTGCTGATGAAAAGCCGGAATACACCGTCACTTTTGTAGACTGGGGAGATGGTGGTTACGGCTACCAACTGGAAGAAGACGGCAGTGTGGTTGCCGCAGATAAGCTGGACCTAAAGGAAGGTATTCAGTACGAAAATCTGAAAATTAAACTGAAAGGGCAGATTAGTGCCGGTGACAGCATCACTTTAAAGGCAAAGCAGAAAGTGAGTGTGTTCGATTCCCTGAAAGGGGCGATTGATATGCAGGATGCCTCAGTTTCTGATGCGTCAGCTACCGCTGACTTACACCGAATAACCGAAGAGCTGAACGCCGGTTTTGTTCATTTGACCAAAGTCGAGACAGATTTGGGTTCACGGATGAAAACGCTCGATATCCAGGAAGATCAGCATGAAGACTTTAAGCTGGCTCTGGCAAAATCAAGAAGCAGCTTTGAAGACCTGGACTATGCCCAGGCGGTCGTTGATTTTAATGAAAACTCACTGGCACTGGAAGCTTCACAGAAAGCGTTCGGCAAGGTGAAAGGTCTGACACTGTTTAACTATTTGAATTAATTTTTCTGAATGAACCCCTGACTACAGCCTTATGTGCTTATGCCATATGTGCGGTCAGAAATAATGTCAGCAGGAGAAAGGACACAAATAGGTAAAGCAGGGTGTTGCCGGGCGGCACAGCAAAATGCGGCAAAGCTTGCCGGTTAAAAAATTGCCGCTTTTTTAGGTTAGAGCAGACAGAAAAAATTCAGAGGGTAGCTATCAGTTGTGTTAACTCCTTGTATATTAATAAGTTAAACTTGATTCTAAATTTTTTCAAAAGAGTTTTTAAAAATGGCACGCTACTTGTATATATGTAAGTAAGTTTATGAAGACATATTGAATCGGGTCGTGTTACCGGATTCAGCAAGTAAATACTCGGTCAGTGCTTATCCAAATGAGACTATAGCTGGCCGCTTCGCAGAAAGCTTGCGAACTCAAAAGGAGAGCAAAAATGGCTGTTACAGTAAGTACTAACGTTGCGGCAATGACATCCCAGCGCTATCTGAACAAAGCGACAGATAACCTGAATACCTCTATGGAGCGGTTATCTTCCGGGCATAAGATCAATAGCGCAAAAGATGATGCTGCTGGCTTGCAAATTTCTAACCGATTAAAAGCACAGTCCCGAGGCCTGGACGTGGCAATGAGAAACGCGAACGACGGTATCTCTATTGCTCAGACAGCAGAAGGTGCGATGAATGAATCTACCGCTATCCTTCAGCGTATGCGTGATCTGTCGCTACAATCTGCTAACGGCTCTAACTCAATGTCCGAGCGTCAGGCGATTAACGAAGAAGTGAATGCGCTTCAGGATGAGCTGAACCGTATCGCGGAAACAACCTCATTTGGTGGTCGTCGTTTGCTGAATGGCTCCTTTGGTGAGGCGGCCTTCCAGATTGGTTCTAACTCTGGTGAAGCGATGATCATGGGGTTAACCAGTATTCGTGCTGATGATTACCGCATGGGGGGCGCATCATTCTTTGCTTCACTTCCGGAAGGTGAAACCATCAGTAAAGACTGGGGTGTTCCGGCTGAAGCCAATGATCTTACCTTTACCTTGGCCGGTGCTGGTGAAGGTGGTGAAGACCTCGTTATCGATATTCAGGCTAAAGCGGGTGATGATATCGAAGAACTGGCAACCTATATCAACGGCCAGACCGATAAGCTAAAAGCATCGGTTGGTGAAAACGGTATGTTACAGGTTTTCGTTGCTACGCCGGACTTGGCTGACGGCCTGAATATTTCTGGCGGGCTTGCCAGTGAAATTGGCCTGGCGGGAGCGGAAGCGGTGACGACGACCACACAGGACATTGACGTAACCTCTGTAAAAGGTGCTCAGAATGCGGTCGGTATTCTGGACTCGGCTCTGAAATATGTGGACAGCCAGCGAGCTGATCTGGGTGCGAAGCAGAACCGTCTGAGCCACAGTATTAATAACCTGGCAAACATCCAGGAAAACGTGGAAGCGTCGAAGAGCCGAATCAAAGACACGGATTTTGCGAAAGAAACAACAGAATTAACGAAAAACCAGATTTTGCAACAGGCAGGTACTTCCATACTTGCTCAAGCAAAACAGTTGCCGAACTCTGCAATGTCACTACTTCAGTAATGATCATTACAGAACTAGCCAACGTTTACATTAACAGAGGGTACAGACGTGGACCCTCTCGTAAAAAGAGGCTATTTGGCAACCGCATTATTAATAGGATAGTTGGAGGCTCTCTCACTCTCACTTGCTGATAATTTGAATATTACTAATGCACCCGCATAGCCGGTTATGTGACATTTCTCTCGATCTCCACATAGGCACCTGGCTTGCAACCAGCCCCAGTTCTCTCAAAGGATGGGGCTTTTCTCTTTTCTGCGCCCCCTGCTTGCTTAAACCTGAGTATTCTGTTTACCGTTGGCTGCGCTATCTAAGCAAGACTTGAATCGGCTTCTGGAAATATTTGGTGTCATTTCAGCGGCGATTCGATCACTAAATATGTGAAATGGATCGCATCATATCGACAGCCTCTTTCCAATCTTTAGTCTTTTTTTCTCATTCTGCGTCTTTTTTCAAAAAAAACTGCCTTTTGAAAAAAAATCGGAAAATTTTCTAAAGGATCGATTCTTCGCGCCGTTAATGAAAGTAACTTTGAGAGAACTACTTGGTTTTCCGAGACGTCGGAAACCGAAATACCGGAAAATCAATTGGAGAAATCACCATGGCAGTTAATGTAAATACCAACGTATCAGCAATGACAGCACAACGTCACCTGAACAGTGCAGCAAGCGACCTGAACAAATCTATGGAGCGTTTGTCTTCAGGCTTCAAAATCAACAGTGCAAAAGACGATGCAGCAGGTCTGCAAATCTCGAACCGTTTGAATGTACAAAGCCGTGGCCTGGATGTTGCCGTACGTAACGCGAACGACGGCGTGTCAATCGCCCAAACTGCTGAAGGTGCGATGAAAGAAACCACCAGTATTCTGCATCGTATGCGTGACCTGTCACTGCAGTCAGCGAACGGCGCGAATACAAAAGCAGACCGGGTTGCGATTCAGGAAGAAGTGGTAGCACTGAATGATGAGCTGAACCGTATTGCAGAAACCACATCTTTCGGTGGTAACAAACTGTTGAATGGTACTCACGGCACAAAATCTTTCCAGATTGGCGCAGATAACGGCGAAGCAGTTATGCTGACGTTGAGAGATATGCGTTCTGATAATCAGATGATGGGTGGTTCCAGCTACGTAGCGGAAAGCGGAAAAGATGAAAACTGGACAGTACAGTCTGATGCATCAGACCTGACCATGACTCTGACAGACTCATTTGGTGAACAGCAGGAAATCACTGTTAACGCTAAAGCAGGTGATGATATTGAAGAGCTGGCGACCTACATCAATGGTCAGCAGGATCTGGTAAAAGCCTCTATCAATGAAGATGGTCAGCTACAGGTATTTGCCGGCAATAACAATGTTCAGGGCGATGTTTCCTTCTCTGGTGGCCTGGCTGGTGAACTGGGTATGAGCGGTGCTCAGGCCGTCACGGTTGATGATATCGATGTCACTTCAGTAGGTGGGGCTCAGGAATCCGTTGCTATCGTTGATGCGGCACTGAAATACGTGGACAGCCACCGTTCAGAGCTGGGTGCATTCCAGAACCGCTTCGAACATGCGATGAACAACCTGGATAACATCAACGAGAACGTGAACGCTTCGAAGAGCCGGATCAAAGACACAGACTTTGCCAAAGAAACGACCTCGATGACCAAGTCTCAGATCCTGCAGCAGGCTTCAACGTCAATTCTTGCTCAGGCGAAGCAGGCACCAAACTCAGCACTGAGTCTGCTGGGCTAATAAAGTCAATACAGCAAGTGATATCAAACCCGGCCATTGGTCGGGTTTTTGTTTTTTTGCTAAAAACGTGACTCTGATCGGGTAATTTACCCCTTAGTCAAAAAAATGAGAAAAAAGCTAAATTTCTCCTAAAGGATTCATTTTGACCGCCGTTAACGGGAATGAGAGAAATGAAAAACGATGTGCTGGAGCGAGGTGAGAGACGCAAAGGCCATCATCCCAATGCCTAAGGAGATCTATTATGGCAATATCTGTAAACACAAACGTGTCTGCAATGACCGCTCAACGGCATCTCGACAGTGCTGCAAATGGTCTGAATAAATCGATGGAACGCCTGTCTTCAGGTTATAAAATCAACAGTGCCAAAGATGACGCTGCTGGTCTACAAATTACCAATCGACTCACTTCCCAAAGCCGTGGCTTAGACATGGCAGTTCGTAACGCAAATGACGGTATCTCTATTGCACAGACTGCAGAAGGTGCAATGAAAGAGACGACTAACATTCTTCAGCGTATGCGAGACTTGTCACTACAGTCTTCAAACGGTTCTAACAGCCGCTCAGAGCGTGTCGCGATTCAGGAAGAAGTATCGGCTCTTAATGATGAACTGAACCGCATTGCCGAAACCACCTCTTTTGGTGGTAACAAACTACTTAACGGTAGCTTTGGTTCTCAATCATTCCAGATCGGCGCAAGCTCTGGTGAAGCGGTACAGCTAAAAATGAACAATATGCGTACTGATACCATGGATATGGGTGGCCAGAACTACATGGCCGGTGAAGCAAAAGACGCAAGCTGGACGGTGGGTGCGGGCTCTGATCTGACGCTGGCTTATACCACTAAGCAGGGTGAAGAGAAAGAAGTTACGATCAACGCTGTTGAGGGCGATAACATCGAAGAACTGGCGACGTATATTAATGGTCAGCAGAGCGATGTAAAAGCGTCAGTGAGTGAAGATGGCAACCTACAGGTATTTGCATCAACACAAACCATTCAGGATGGTTCTGTTGCACTTGGCGGTTCACTTGCCGGTGAACTGGATATGGGTGAAGGTCAGCAGATGACAGTCAATGATATCGATGTGACAACCGTTGCTGGTTCTCAGCAGGCGATGTCTATCATTGATGGCGCACTGAAGAGTGTGGACAGTGAGCGGGCATCTCTGGGTGCATTCCAGAACCGTTTTGGCCATGCGATCAACAACCTGGAAAACATTAACGAAAACGTTAATGCATCCAGAAGCCGAATTCTGGATACAGATTTTGCTAAAGAAACAACCCAGATGACAAAATCGCAGATCCTGCAGAATGCGAGTACATCGGTTCTTGCTCAGGCAAAACAAAGTCCGACGGCAGCTCTGAGCTTATTGGGATAATAAGTAGGTTGGGGTAGGGTTATCTGACCCTAAACTTACTATTAGATGATAAACTTACTGTATAGGGTAAGAGGATCATCTACCCAGAAGGTGGAAGGGAGATCGGTATGGAAATAGCATCATACACATCGAACATCCAGCCTTATGGCTATTCTGGTGGCACAGAAGTTGCTTCAGATAGTAAGGGCGCAAAAAATACGGTAACGAATCAGACTGTATCTGCGGATGCCCAAACCAAGGTGGCACAGGTTCAGAATCAGAAAGAGACGCCTGTTAAAATTCAGGATAATCCGACGGTTGATGAGATTGTTGAAAAACGCATTCAAATCAACAAAATGGAACTTGAAAAAATGGTAGAGCAAATGAATGAATTCGTTAACTCTGTCAATAAAGGACTCTCTTTCCGTATTGATGAAGAACTGGGACGTAATGTGGTAACCATTTACGAGGCCAGCAGCGGTGAGGTCATCAGGCAGATTCCCGATGAGGATATGCTGGTTATATTAAAGCGTCTTGCGGACAGATCCTCAGGTTTTGTTGAGGAAACGGTTTAACTATCTGAGGTGAGTTGAATGAGTTTAGGCCCATTGGGTATGTCATCTGGCATGGATATCAATTCTATGGTCAGCAAAATTGTCGATGCAGAGCGTGTTCCAAAACAGCAACGTATCGACAATGAGCGGACTAATATTGATGCCAGTATCAGTGCTTATGGGCGACTCAGAGAATCACTGGATACAATGAAAAACCTGATGGCGAGCTTTCGTCAGGATAAAGCTTTTGCAGTAAGAAAAGTTGAATCCAGCGATGAAAGTGCAGTCTCAGCAACTGCAACAACAGAAGCTATTGCTGGTAAATATGCTGTCGATGTGCTGCAGCTTGCTCAGAGCCACAAGATTGCTTCACAGCCATTGGCTGATGACGCAGAATTTGGCCCGGGTAAGCTGCATATCCAGCTTGGCGATGATAAGTTTACTGTTGATGTCAAAGGAAAATCTGATTTAAAAGATGTACTACGAAGCATAAATGGATCCAGTGATAACCCTGGCGTCCGTGCTTCTGTCATCAATGATAAAGACGGAAAGAGGCTAATTGTTGCCTCTGAACGTTCTGGTGCCGAACATCAGATCAAGATCAGCGTTGATTCCGACGCAACCAACCCCCTGAAAAAATTCGAATATAAAACCCTGGAAGAGCGAGTCGAGGCTCTGGAAAAAGCTCGTATTGCTGCTCAGCAGGCATTGGCCGCGCCCCTTCCGGGCGAAGAAACCTCTGAAACGACAGAAGCTGGTGCTGATCAGGCTCTTAAAGGGCAAGAGGGTGATACGCTCCCCGGAGAAGAAGCTAACTCAGATAAGCAACTCAAGCCAGATGGGACTGAGACCGATGCGTCTGCCGGAACCGAAGATGCTGCTGCGCTTGCACAGGCTGCTGCTGAGGCAAATAAATACCTGCCCCCTGAGGAAAGAATTCCAGGCTGGTCAGAAACAGCATCAGGTACCCTGCTTGACTCCTATCAAGAACCGGAACCCGAGCTGGATCAGAAAGCGACGGATAAGATGGGGGATGTTCCGGGCTGGAGTAATACGGCATCAGGCACCCTGACAGACTCTTATGTCACGCCTGCTGAAGCAAAAGCGGCAGAACAGACGAAGCTGGCTGAAAAACGTGCCGAGGTGGAAGCTGAGAAAGTTGGTATTGAGCAAGCACTTGCCAGTGGCGAACTCAGCAAAGAAGAAGCTGAAAAACTACTGCGTGATCAACTGTCTCCTGAAGAGCGGGTACGGCAGGACAATATCAAAGATACTCAGGCGGCTCTTCAGGCGGCGCAGGAGTCAATGGTTGCATACTCAGGAATGACTGAGGTTCAGGAAGGTCAGGATTCTCTGGTCATGCTGGATGGTGTGGCTCAGTTAAGCAGTGAAAACAATGTAATTGAAGATGCGGTAGAAGGCATTGACCTGACCGTAAAAGGGGTGACTGATCCTAAACAGAGGTCGGCGGAGATTGGCGTCGAATATGACCGAGGTGGCGTTCGCGAAGATATTGAACAGTTTGTTGCGGCTTATAATAATTTTTACCAGACAAGCCGGCAGCTTGCCCTGGCCGATCCTGCAACGGGTCAGAAAGGTCCGCTTGCCGGTGACAGCATCGTTCGCTCTGCGGAGTCTCGTCTTCAATCCGTATTCAACAGCACCATCAATAAAGCGCCGGAAGATTTAAAGACTCTGAAATCATTTGGAATCACCAGTACCCGACAGGGAACGCTGGAGATTAATTATGATCTGCTTAATGAGCAGTTAAATAAGAACTTCAATAAACTGGAAGATTTTTTTGGTGGTCGAGACGGGTTTGCGAAGAAAGTCGAAGACACCATTCAGAGCCTGACGGGGGCAACCGGAACCCTCAGAACCCGCGAAGATACCCTGAGGGAAAGAAATTACCGCCTGGATGACAATCAGGCAGCGTTAGACCGGCGAATGGAAAGCCTGGAACAGAGAACGCATGATAAATTTGTGGCAATGCAGGATGCGACAGCCAAGATGCAAAGCCAGCTTGCCGGTATGCAGAGTGCTCTGGGGTAAGAGATGTTGGAGTATTTAGCACAGTTGCGTGATATAGATCACGCTATCATGTCTCTTTTTACAGAAACCGAACTGAATACTGAAGAAATCACCAGACTGGTCGATAAGAGGGAACAGTTATTGCAGGTTCTGAAGGCGGAGCGGCAAAAAGCGCCAGAAATTGAACGCTCTCCGGAATGGCAAGACGCAATAGCGAGAACACAACAAATCGTTGAACACATGCAGGCCCAAACCGGCCGGCTTGGTGAAGAACTGAGAAAATATCGTCACGGTAATAAATCTGTTCAGCGGTACAAACAGTTTTTATAAGTGAAGAGGAATACCATGCGAGGTTCATTACAGGCATATAAAAAGGTATCAGTGGACAGTCAACTGAGTGCGGCATCACCGCATAAAGTTATCCAGATGCTGATGGCGGGTGCAATTGAACGCTTAGTGCAGGGTAAAGCTGCGATGCAGCAGGGTAATATCGCTGTAAAAGGTGAGCGCTTAGGTAAAGCTCTGGATATTATTATCAGCTTGCGCGGATGCTTATCTATGGACGATGGCGGTGACGTTGCATCTAATTTGGATCAGCTCTATGAATTTATGATTACACAGGTATCAATGGCCAATGCAGAAAATAATCCGCAGCCTATTGATGATGTGATCGATATCATACGGGAGATTAAATCCGCATGGGATCAAATCCCCGCAGAGTACCATAATCTGACATCGGCAGAGCTTGGTCAGTAAGGCTATGAATTCTTTTTTAATTTAGTCCCGAACTGGCAACGTGCCGGTTGCCTTATTTAATTTATCAAATAAAATAGACGCCATTAGTTAAAGTCCATTTAACTGATGGACGTTTTGTTGCTGTTCTCCAGAGATTGTCTATCGTATGATAATAGGTTGTCATAAGAACTCAAAATGACGAAGACATAGCCACAATGGAAAGAAATATAAAGGCGCTATTTTATTTGTATGCAAGGTTTAGCAAAACTGCTAATAATTGAAGATGATACACAGATGCAGTCTCAATTGGAGACCATCTTCGAATTTATTGGAGAACATGCTGAAGTTCTGGGTTCCGATCTAATCGACAGAGTCGATTTTTCCAAAACCTGGGCTGGCTGTGTTCTTGGCAGTATAAATGATCCCTCAATAGTGACTGCACTGAGCAAAAAGCTCGGGAGTGCGGTACATATCCCCCTGCTGACTCTGAGTACGTCTACTGTGGAGCTGGACAATTTACCTCAGTATGTTGGAGAGCTGGAATTACCTCTGAATTATCCTCAGGTCAGTGATGCACTCAGGCATTGTGCCGGTTTTCTCGGAAAAAACGGGTTGCACCTCTCTTCATCACGGAAAAATACGTTGTTTCGTAGTTTAGTTGGTAACAGTGTCGGTATTAAAGAAGTACGCCACCTGATCGAGCAGGTGGCAGGTACAGAAGCCAATGTGATTATTCTGGGTGAGTCCGGAACCGGTAAAGAGGTGGTGGCTCGCAATGTTCATTACCACTCAAGCCGAAGAGGCGGGCCTTTTGTTCCGATTAACTGCGGCGCTATTCCGGCTGATTTACTGGAAAGCGAGCTGTTTGGACATGAGAAAGGGGCGTTTACCGGTGCAATAACCGCACGTAAGGGGCGCTTCGAGCTGGCTGAAGGCGGTACCCTTTTCCTGGACGAAATTGGCGATATGCCTATGCCCATGCAGGTAAAACTGTTACGGGTATTGCAGGAACGCACATTTGAGCGAGTAGGTGGCAACACCACCATAAAAGTTGATGTCCGCATTGTTGCGGCAACACATAGGCACCTTGAAAGCATGATAGAGGAAGGCAGCTTTCGTGAGGATCTTTTCTATCGTCTGAATGTTTTTCCGATAGAAATGCCGTCATTACGCGAGAGAAAAGATGATATTCCTCTGCTGCTTCAGGAGCTCATGTCGAGACTGGAAGCAGAAGGCAGTCAGCCTATTTGTTTCACTCCAAGAGCGGTCAATTCACTGATGGAGCACGCCTGGCCGGGGAATGTGCGGGAACTGGCTAATCTTGTAGAGCGTATGGTCATCCTTTATCCCAATACCTTGATAGACGTCAATCACCTGCCTACGAAATATCGCTTTGGTGATATCCCTGAGTTTCAGGCCGATTATAGCGGGATGAATGGTACAACCGAATCATCGGTATCTGTTGAAGAGCAGGAAAAAGATTTGCTGAATGGCATCTTTTCTGAAGACTTTGTATTTGAAGAGCCTTCCTGTGCGTCGGCTCCGGAAGGCGTGGGTATGCATGAGCTACCGGCAGAAGGCGTGAATCTGAAAGAGTTACTGGCTGATGTTGAAGTGAATATGATTAGCCAGGCGCTGGAGGCACAGGATGGAGTGGTTGCCAGAGCTGCAGATATGCTTGGAATGCGCCGGACCACACTCGTAGAAAAGATGAAAAAGTATCACCTTAACCGATAGGGTAACGTCCTTGTTGTCAATAAATTGACTGAAGGTGTGTTTATTCAATTAATTGATTTTCATATAAAAATAGCCTGGAATGTAAATTGCATCTCAGGCTATTGTTTTATGTAGACGAGAACCCGACATGTCACTAGCAGAACAACAAGATAATTCGGTTTATCTGGCCTCTCTTGAAGAGCAGGTAGGGCGGTATCAGCAGGTTTTAGATGTGATGCCAGCCGGAGTGATTTTGCTGGACACGCATGGTGAAGTAAAAGAAGCCAATCCGGAAGCGCACCGGCTACTTGAGATCCCTCTGGTCGGGGAGAAATGGTTTTCAGTCATCCAGAATGCATTCGCGCCGCAGGAAGATGATGGTCATGAGGTCTCACTAAAAAATGGTCGTAAGGTGCGTTTGGCTATTTCTGCTTCTTCAACCGGTCAGCTGATTCTTATCACCGATCTGACAGAAACTCGTCTGTTACAATCTCGCATCAGTGATCTGCAGCGGCTTTCTTCGATTGGCCGAATGGTCGCGTCCCTTGCTCATCAGGTCAGAACACCTTTGTCCAGTGCGATGCTTTATGCGTCCAACCTTGGCGCACCAAACTTACCCACACCGACACGGGAAAGGTTCCAGACTAAGCTGATGGACCGTCTGCATGATTTGGAAAAGCAGGTTAATGACATGCTGCTGTTTGCCAAAGGTGGCGACAATAAAGTGGTAAAACCCTTCGATGTCAGGGGGTTGGTGGCTGAATTCCAGCCAATGGTCGAAGCCGCCGTTAAAAATAATCAGACGGACTATTATCTGGAAGTTGAGGGGGATGACTCTCAACTTTTAGGGAATGTAAATGCCATCGCTTCAGCGCTCAGTAATCTGGTGATTAATGCTATCCAGATTTGTGGCAGTGGAGCTCAGGTCGATGTATTTTTCCGGCCTGTCGGTAATGAACTGAAGATATCTGTTCAGGATAACGGACCGGGGGTCCCCCCTGATCTGCAAAGTAAAATCATGGAGCCTTTTTTTACTACCCGCTCTCAGGGTACAGGGCTTGGGCTGGCCGTTGTTCAAATGGTCTGCCGTGCGCATAAAGGACGCCTTGAACTGCTATCAGAACCCGGAGATGGTGCTTGTTTTACCATGTGCCTGCCACTTAAAAACGACAACTCAGGAGACGAATAATGGCTCAAAGTAAAGTGTTAATCGTAGAGGATGATGAAGGCCTGCGTGAAGCATTAGTCGATACATTAGCCCTTGCCGGCTATGAATGGGTGGAAGCGGATTGCGCTGAAGATGCTCTGGTTAAGCTGAAAGCTGAAGAAGTGGATATTGTGGTGTCTGACGTGCAGATGGCAGGCATGGGCGGGTTAGCGTTGCTACGGAATATCAAACAGCACTGGCCGAATTTACCGGTACTGTTAATGACGGCGTACGCCAATATTGAAGATGCAGTGGCGGCGATGAAAGAAGGGGCCATCGACTACATGGCTAAGCCTTTTGCACCGGAAGTATTACTGAATATGGTCAGTCGTTATGCACCCGTGAAATCGGATGATGACGGCGATGCCGTGGTTGCTGACGAAAAAAGTCTCAAGTTGATGGCGCTGGCAGAAAAAGTCGCTAAAACGGATGCGAACGTTATGGTTCTCGGTCCGAGTGGTTCTGGTAAAGAGGTGATGTCCCGCCATATCCATAACATGTCCAATCGCTGTGACGGCCCTTTTGTGGCGATCAACTGTGCAGCAATCCCGGATAATATGCTGGAAGCGACATTGTTTGGTTATGAGAAAGGTGCGTTTACCGGTGCGGTACAGGCCTGCCCCGGTAAGTTTGAACAGGCTCAGGGTGGAACGATTCTTCTGGATGAAATCAGTGAAATGGATCTCAACCTCCAGGCCAAATTGCTGCGGGTACTCCAGGAAAGGGAAGTTGAGCGTTTGGGCAGCCGGAAAAGCATCAAACTGGATGTTCGAGTATTAGCAACCAGTAACCGGGATCTGAAGCAGTATGTTAATGAAGGTAACTTCCGGGAAGATTTATATTATCGTCTGAATGTGTTTCCAATTGCCTGGCCTCCTCTGTGTGAACGTAAAGGTGATATCGCGCCATTAACCAGACACCTGACCGAGCGTCACTGTCAGAAACTGGGCCTTCCTGTACCAGAGGTCTCTCAGGCTGCCGTTGATAAACTGCTGAGTTACCCTTGGCCGGGAAATGTCAGGGAGTTGGATAATGTTGTTCAGCGTGCACTGATCCTGAGTGAGCAGAGCCTGATACAGCCTGATCATATCCTTCTTGAAGGGGTAGACTGGCAGGATGCCAACAGCCTGCAGATTGCAGTACAATCTGAACAACTGGCTCCGGACGTCAAACCTGTGGCAGAAGCCGGGTCAGTGTATACGGAGAGTACTTCACCTGTGGAGTCAGTAAAAAGTCTGGCTGGTGGAGAAGGGCTGGGAAGTGAACTGCGTGATCAGGAATACGCAATTATTCTGGAAACGCTGATCGAATGTAATGGCCGTCGCAAGGAAATAGCAGAAAAACTGGGCATTAGTCCAAGAACTTTACGCTATAAGTTGGCAAAAATGCGTGATGCAGGTATTGAGATACCCTGCTAATTAGGGTGCCTCTGAATGGCATACTAATTGCAGCGTCAAAATAAGAACGGGATAGCGAGTCAAATAATTGGCTTAGTGAGGTAAGAATGAATATTGGTGGCATACAGGGCGAAATGCAGGCGATGAAGCTGGAAGCGTCAAACACGACTTCCCCAGCAACAGGTCAGCGCGTGGGAGCAGACTTTGGTGATATGCTGAATAATGCCATTAATAATGTGAATTCTTTACAGAAAACATCCGGTGACCTGCAAATGCGTTTTGATCGCGGTGATGAAGATGTTTCCCTGTCGGATGTTATGATTGCGCGTAATAAATCCAGTGTTGCTTTTGAAGCTACCATTCAGGTAAGAAATAAGCTGGTAGAGGCTTATAAAGAATTGATGAATATGCCAGTTTAATTTGGGTGACTGACAGTGGCTGAAGAAAACAAATCAACAGATGTAGCGGTAACAGATTCGGGTTCCAATGGGGCACTGGCAACCACGAATGGTATGGGTACTGATACTCAGGATACCGATCTGAATGAGAAAAGCGCTTCTAAGCTTGATTTAGCGATGGGTGACCTGGATTTACTCCGTCAGGTAGTATTGGTTCTGTCTATTTCAATCTGTGTTGCGCTGATCGTGATGCTGTTTTTCTGGATGAAAGAGCCGGAATTACGGCCTTTAGGCACTTACGAAACCGATGAGCTGATCACGGTGCTTGATTACCTTGATCAACAGAAACATGAATATAAACTGGATGGTAATACCATTCAGGTGCCTGTCGATGAATACAATAGCCTGAAACTGGATTTAGCCCGGGCAGGTCTGAACAAAAGTAATCAGGCTGGTGATGACATCCTGTTGAACGATATGGGATTCGGTGTATCACAGCGCCTTGAAGCCGAGCGACTGAAACTCAGTCGAGAACGGCAACTGGCCAAAGCCATCGAACAAATGAGCCAGGTGCGTAAAGCGCAAGTGCTTCTTGCTCTGCCCAAACAGAGCGTCTTTGTCCGTCATAATCAGGAGGCGTCAGCAACGGTATTTGTCACTCTTCGGATGGGAAATACTCTGGATCAGGAAGAAGTTGATTCTGTTGTTGATATGGTCGCCAGTGCGGTTCCGGGCATGAAACCGACCCGAGTGACCGTTACTGACCAGCATGGCCGCCTGTTAAGCTCCGGTTCTCAGGACCCGATTGCGACCGCACGTCGCAAAGAGCAGGATCTGGAGCGCAAGCAGGAACAGGCTCTTCGGGAGAAAATAGACTCCGTACTGATTCCTATTCTGGGCATCGGCAACTATACCGCTCAGGTCGATATTCAGCTTGATTTCAGTGCCATTGAGCAGACCCGTAAACGCTTCGATCCAAGTACGCCTTCTACCCGCAGTGAATACACTCTGGAAGACTATAATAATGGTAACGTAGTCGCCGGCGTTCCGGGTGCACTGAGTAATCAGCCACCGGCAGATGCATCCATCCCTGAGGATGTGGCGCAGATGAAAGACGGTTCGTTGATGGGACAGGGTTCTGTCCATAAAGAAGCGACCCGTAACTTTGAACTTGATACCACTATCAGCCATGAGCGGCGTCAGACCGGGGTGGTTGACCGCCAGACCGTTTCCGTTGCGATTAAAGATAAGCCTGTCACCAATCCGGAAACCGAGGAAGTAACGTATGAATCACTTTCTGCCGGCGAAGTGGATGCGATTCGGCAGGTACTGATTGGTGCGGTTGGATTTAATCAGGCCCGTGGGGATTTGCTGAATGTACTGAGCGTTAAATTTGCCGAACCACAGATAGAGCAAATTACGGATGTGCCAATCTGGGAACACCCGAATTTCAACAATTGGGTGCGCTGGGTGGCAAGTGCACTGGTCGTCATTATTGTTGTATTGGTACTGATTCGTCCGGCAATGAAAAAACTGCTTAACCCGAATGCAGAAGAAGAAGGTGCAGTGGCTCTGGATGAAAACGGTATGCCTATCAGCGCCGATGATACCATGCTCATCGGAAGCGATATTGAGGGCGGAGAAGTATTCGAATTTGGTTCCGGGGTTGACTTACCGAACCTGCATAAAGATGAAGATGTGCTCAAGGCAGTAAGGGCACTGGTGGCTAACGAGCCAGAATTAGCGGCTCAGGTAGTGAAGAACTGGGTAGAAAATGGCTGAAGATATTGTAAAGCGTGAAGATGGCACCGAGGTATCAACAGAAGTCGATATCGCTTCGATTCCGGGTGATGAAAGAGCAGCCATCCTGTTATTAAGCCTGAGCGAAGAAGATGCCGCAGGTATTATCCGTCACCTTGAGCCAAAACAGGTACAGCGTGTCGGTAGTGCCATGGCAAGGGCGGCTGATCTGAACCACGATAAGGTTGGTGCGGTTCACCGGGCCTTTCTGGAAGATATTCAGAAATACACCAATATCGGTATGGGCAGTGAAGACTTTATGCGTAAGGCTCTGGTGTCTGCTCTGGGTGAGGACAAAGCCAACAACCTGGTTGATCAAATTCTTTTGGGCACCGGCTCGAAAGGTCTTGATTCATTGAAATGGATGGATCCACGTCAGGTAGCCAGTATTATTATCAATGAACACCCACAGATCCAGACTATTGTTCTGTCCTATCTTGAGTCTGATCAGTCCGCTGAAATTCTGTCTCAGTTCCCTGAGCGGGTTCGTCTGGACCTGATGATGCGAATCGCCAACCTGGAAGAAGTTCAGCCTTCAGCACTGGCAGAGCTGAACGAAATCATGGAGAAACAGTTTGCTGGTCAGGCTGGTGCTCAGGCAGCGAAAATTGGCGGCCTGAAAGCGGCTGCTGAAATCATGAACTATATGGATAACAGTGTCGAAGGTATCCTTATGGATCAAATCCGGGATCAGGACGAAGACATGGCGACCCAGATTCAGGATCTGATGTTTGTCTTTGATAACCTGATTGATGTGGATGACCAGGGTGTACAGAAACTGCTGCGTGATGTGCCTCAGGATGTTCTGCAGAAAGCGCTGAAAGGTGCTGATGAAGCACTTCGCGATAAGATCTTCAAGAACATGTCTAAGCGTGCCGCTGAGATGATGCGTGATGATATCGAAGCCATGCCGCCGGTACGTGTTGCTGATGTTGAAGCGGCTCAAAAAGAGATTCTGGCCGTGGCGCGGCGTCTTGCTGATAATGGCGAGATAATGCTGGGCGGCGGTGCCGACGAGTTCTTATAATCGTTATTCTGACAGCTTAAGCAAAAATAGGTGAATTATGTCTCTTGAGCGTAAACGTGGTTTCCTTCGTCCTGATGAAGACGGGGCAAGTGTTAAGCCCGAAAAATGGGGCTTGCCAGATTACACAACCGACGTTAATAAAGAAGCAAAAGACACCGCATTCAACTATGATCCTGGCTGGGTTCCTGACTTCAGCGAACCTAAGGAAGAAGCGCCGGTCGAGCTGACCGAAGAAGATATCGAAGCCATAAAGAAATCGGCTTATGACGAAGGGTTCCATAAAGGGCAGGAAGCCGGGTTCACGGCAGGTTACGATAAGGGTAAAGAACAGGGGCTTGAAGCCGGTCATGCTGAAGGCCTTGAACAGGGAAAGCTGGAGGGGGTTACAGCCGGTCAGGAATACATTCAGCAGCAGGTTGAAATATTCATGAACCTTGCAAACCAGTTTGCTCAGCCGCTGGAGCTGATGAATGCTCAGGTCGAAAAACAGTTGGTGGATATGGTCCTTGCCCTGGCGAAAGAAGTTGTCCACGTTGAAGTACAAACGAACCCTCAGATCATTCTTGATACGGTGCGCGAGTCCGTTGAGGCTTTGCCGATCTCCGGTCATGCGATAACCCTTAAATTACACCCTGACGATGTCGGCATTATTCAGTCTGCTTACGGTGAAGGAGAGCTGGATTGCCGCAACTGGACCCTGGTGACGGAACCTTCCCTTAATCGCGGAGATATTCATATTGAAGCGGGTGAGTCCAGTGTCAGTTATAAAATGGAAGAGCGGGTGCGTTCCGTTCTTAAATCCTTCTGTGGTGTCAACCGGCACCAGGGGAACGAGTGATGCTTCCTCTAGCAGAACGCCTTGCCCAATATAAAACACATGGTTTGACGACCCGTGCCATCGCCTCGGGAAAACTGGTCCGGGTGGTCGGCCTGACCCTGGAAGCCACCGGATGTAAGGCTCCTATCGGGAGTTTATGCACAGTCGAAACAGTCTCCGGTGAGATGGAGGCTGAGGTGGTGGGGTTTGCCGGGGACAATCTTTTCCTCATGCCCAGTGAACAGATTACCGGTGTATTACCCGGGGCTAAGGTTACGCCTATGACCGGTGAAACCGGCCTCCCGGTTGGTATGGAGCTGCTGGGTCGGGTCATTGATGGGGTTGGTAATCCTCTGGATGGACTCGGGGAAATTTATACCGAGCATAGAGCCTCTTTTAGTGCTGACCCAATGAACCCCTTGCTGCGTAAACCGATTTCAGAACCATTAGATGTTGGTTTGAAAGCGATTAACGGGCTTCTGACAGTAGGCAAAGGCCAGCGTATCGGTTTGTTTGCCGGTTCCGGTGTTGGTAAGTCGGTGACTCTGGGCATGATGACCCGGGGGACAACCGCACAGGTTGTTGTGGTCGGACTGATTGGTGAACGGGGCCGTGAGGTAAAAGAGTTTATCGAAGAAATTCTTGGTGAAGATGGCCGCAGGCGCTCGGTTGTGGTCGCCGCACCGGCTGACTCATCACCACTGATGCGTCTGAAAGGTTGCCAGACTGCGCTGACAATAGCGGAATATTTTCGCGATCAGGGACTGGATGTCCTGCTTTTGATGGATTCTCTGACCCGTTTTGCTCAGGCTCAGCGTGAAATCGCGTTGTCCGTTGGTGAACCACCGGCAACCAAAGGCTATCCGCCATCAGTGTTTGCTAAATTACCGGCGTTGGTGGAAAGAGCCGGTAATGGCAGTCCGGAGCAGGGTTCTATTACGGCATTTTTTACCGTATTGACGGAAGGGGATGATCTGCAGGATCCGATCGCCGATGCTTCCCGGGCTATTCTTGATGGTCATATCGTGCTCTCCCGGGAAATGGCGGATGCCGGACATTATCCGGCAATCGATGTGGAAAAATCGGTCAGTCGTGTTATGCCACAGATTACTTCTGACGAGCATGTGCTGATGTCGAAAGCGGTACGGCAGATTTTATCTATCTGCCGTAAAAATCAGGATCTGGTGTCTATCGGTGCCTATAAACCGGGAACCGATCCGGCTATTGATGGTGCCTTTACACTTAAGCCACGCCTGGATCAGTATCTGCAGCAAGGCATGACCGAATCCGTTCCATATGAAATGTGTATCAACATGCTGCGTAATGTATTGCAGCCAAGTGGTAACGACTGATAGTCGGTCTGGGGGGATTGCGTGGATAATGCACTTGACTTCCTGCTTGAGCAGGTAAAAGAACAAGAGAGCCAGGCCGTTCTTGCGTTAACTCAGGCGCGTGGAGAGCTGGAGGGCTACTACCGGCAGGTTGAGCAAATAGAGCAATACCGGCTTGATTACTGTAAGCAACTGGTTGAAAGAGGACAGAGTGGGCTGAGCGCCAGTGCTTACGGACACCTGAACCGTTTTCTTACCCAACTGGATGAAACACTGGCGAAGCAGAAAGAAGCAGAAGGGCACTTTACGTCACAGGTCACTAATTGTGAAGAACACTGGATGGAGGTTCGTAAGCAACGTCGCTCTTATGAATGGATGATCGAGAAGAAAAAGAAAGAAAAGCAAAAGCTGGACGATCAGAGGGAGCAAAGGCAGATGGACGAATTTTCCACCCTACAGTACGCACGCCGCAAGTAAACTTTCAGTTTATGGTCTGATTTTTGCAAATCTATTAGCATGATAGCCAGTGATAAACTGGAATATGAGTCCGGAAGGTAATCAGTCCGGATGGGCTTCTCCACTTGCAAAGAGATTTTTCTATGAATCATAGTTCCCTGTCAGTGACCGATAATAGCCAATCTTCTGCTTTGTTAAAAACAGCAGGCAGTACGGCGAAACAGAAGGCTGATGATGTCGCTGAGTCTTCAGAAAGCTTTCTTAGCAAGCTGGGAAAGCTATTCAGTTCGGATGGCAAGGTGAGCTCAGGTGATAAGGCTGTAAAGTCTTCCGAGGTCGCAGAACCGGATGCTGGTGAGATAAAAAAACTGGCAGTTGAAGGCGAAGGTATCGATGCCGTTTCCGAGCTGGACACTGCCTCGGCAGACAAAAAACCGCAGGCGGAAGATGGAGAGGCTATGGACGGTGAAATAACCGATGCCGGGCCTGCACCTGACTCTCAGTCCGTTCAATCTGCCGCCGGTCAGCAAGCGATGAAGAATGGAAATGAATTGCTGGAAAGGCTGGATGAGGCGAATCAGGCATTGCAGACAGACTCCGGCAAAGAATTGCCCCTTCAGGCAGTGAAGCAAGTAGCCGACCCCGATGCCGTGGCTGACGAAGGTGCTGTCAGAGGGGAGACCTCCAAAACGGGGTCAGCCGTAGCGGAAAATAGTCTGATGTCGGAGGAAGCCGCTGGTACGCAGGCTGTACAAAAAGGCGCAGAAGCAGGCAACATCAGACTGACTGGTGCAGGACAGGCAGCATCAGAACATACGACGGACACACAGATACCCAAAGCGTTAAGGCGATGGCTGAACGTTGGAACTGATGCGGAGATAAAATCGCAGCAGGGGGCAGAAGACGTCCTGGTACGACAGACCGGCGCTCTTGACGGAACAATACAGCCAGAGGGCAATAATTCCGATACCACCTGGCAGGCTCAGACAGAGTCTATGAGCCAGGGGGAACAGCTGAACAGTGTGATGATTCAGGGGAAAGAAGTGGATCCCCGCCTTGAAGGAAAAGAGCAAGCTCCTGCTGTGACATCCTTAGTATGGGGTGAACAACAGGCTACCGGGGAAGCAGAGGTTGGTTTGGTACCAGCAGGGCAACAAAGTGAGTTGCCGGATAATATATCCCCTGAACAACTGGCAGCGTTGCAGGCCGAGGCTGAGGCTAAATCCGGTGATACCGACTGGAGCCAGTTTACGCAGGCTTCGATAGCGGCAGACGCTGGAAAGGGAGCGGTGGAGTTAAACAAGCTTCAGCTTGAGCAGACAGCAGTCCAGCAGCATCAGCGGGCTCATCTGGCGCAACAGCTTCCACAGCATCAACATGCTATGTTACAAGAGCAGCAGGCCGCGGCAGAAAAGGCAGCGCAATTGCAGTCTGCTTCGCCAACTCAGGGACAGACAGAATGGATGGCCGCGAATATGTCTTCATTACAGTCTGAGGTGTCTGCAAATAAAGCCGGCAACATTCAGGGTATGGCGGCATCCATTGGTATTAATGGCTCGAAAGGCTTGTCGGCAGACAAGGCCGGGGACAGAAAAGAGGCGGATTTGGCTCATCAACTAGCGTCAATGGCTGGTCAGCAGGGGCCGGGGCAGATGCAGCGCAGCGAAGCACAACAAGTGGCAGCAACTCAGACTCAGTCAGCACTGCAGTTAAACCGTGATATGGCCGGAGACCAGCTGGCAGAGCGTGTGCAGATGATGATGTCTAAGAACCTGAAAAACATAGATATACGTCTGGATCCACCCGAGCTGGGCAGAATGCACATCCGGATGACCATGCATGGTGATGGCGCTTCGGTACAGTTTACCGTGGCGAATCATCAGGCAAGGGATATGGTTGAGCAGGCAATGCCAAGATTACGGGAGATGCTCTCGCAGCAAGGGGTTCAGCTTGCCGATACCTCTGTCCAACAGCAGAACTCCGGACAGCAGAGACAGTTCATGGCCGGTAATGGTTCTGGCGGAGGTTCCGGCATGTCAGGCCAGTCTGGCGAAGAGCCGGGTAACCTTGATGAAAGCATCAATCTGAACGTGAATATTGCAGCAAAAGATGATGGAATCAGTTATTACGCTTAATATCTGGATAGAGACTGATATGATTAGAGTTGATAACTGGAGTAACCCGGATTTTGGCAGACTCTGATTTCTATAAATAAACCGTGATAACTAGGCAGGACTATGGCAGAAGAGCAACAACCTGGTGAAGAGGCCCCGAAAGGCAAAAAGAAACTGTTGATCATTATCATTGCGGTAGTGGTACTGCTGGCCGGTGGTGGTGGTGCTGCATTTTTTCTGATGGGATCGGACGACTCGGATATGAGTGCAGAAGCGAAAGCGGCAGCAGAACAGCAAGCGACACTGCCTGAACCTGCAGCCTATGTGAATATTGCACAGCCTTTCTTATTTAATGCGGCAGGAAAGAAAAGAAGCCGGATGGTTCAGATTAAAGTTCAGCTGATGGTACGCGGAACGGAAAATGAAGATCTTGCGCGCCATCATTCGCCATTGGTGGAAAGTACGTTGTTATCGACATTCGGGACAGCCACAGTTGATCAGCTACGTACCCCAGGGGGAAGAACCCAGTTGCGGGAGCAGGCAACAAAAGATATTCAGGCAACATTACAGGAAGTCGTAGGTAAGCCTGTAGTGGAAAGAGTGTTATTTACTGACTTTGTAATCCAGTAGGTTTTCAGTGACAGATCTATTATCACAAGACGAAATTGATGCCCTTTTACATGGGGTCGATGATGTTGATGAAGAAGAAGATGAGCTGGACTCAGACGTTGGCGATGCCGTCTCGTTTGATTTTTCCTCTCAGGATCGGATTGTCCGTGGTCGGATGCCGACCCTGGAGCTTATTAATGAGCGCTTTGCCCGCCATATGCGTATCAGCCTGTTTAATATGCTGAGAAAAACGGCAGAAGTCTCCATTAATGGCGTACAGATGATGAAATTTGGTGAATACCAGAATACGCTGTACGTGCCAACCAGTCTGAATATGGTGCGCTTCCGTCCTCTTAAAGGGACAGCTCTGGTTACAATGGAAGCACGGCTGGTGTTCATCCTGGTGGAAAACTTTTTTGGCGGCGATGGACGGTTCCACGCTAAGATCGAAGGACGTGAATTTACACCAACCGAACGTCGTATTATCCAGCTGCTTCTGAAAGTGGTGTTTGAAGACTATAAGGAAGCCTGGTCTCCGGTCATGGGGGTTGAGTTTGAGTATCTGGACTCTGAAGTAAACCCGAGTATGGCGAATATCGTTAGCCCGACAGAAGTCATTGTGGTCAGCTCTTTCCACATAGAAGTCGATGGCGGTGGTGGTGATTTCCACGTGGTGATGCCTTATTCTATGGTTGAGCCTATTCGTGAACTTCTCGATGCCGGTGTTCAGTCGGATAAAATGGAAACGGATGTCCGCTGGAGTTCCGCATTGCGGGAAGAGATCATGGATGTTCCGGTTAACTTCCGGGTTAATTTACTCGACAGGGACATTTCCCTCCGGGACCTGATGGAGTTACGCCCGGGCGATGTCATACCGATTGAAATGCCGGAACATGCGACCATGTTTGTTGAGGAGCTGCCAACCTATCGGGTAAAAATGGGGCGTTCCAGTGATAAACTGGCGGTACAGGTTTCAGAGAAGATCAAACGTCCTGAAGTAGTTAAAACGGATATTGCGATGCTAGGCACTGATTTAATGTCCGCAATCGACAATGAATCTGATGAATAAGATTGTGTAAGAGATGGTGACAGATAGATGACTATGGATCCGAGTGAAGACCAAAAACTGGCGGATGAGTGGGCGGCAGCACTGAGTGAAGACCCGGCTGCACAGGGCTCTGACGATGCTGAGGTGGCACCATTAGAAGAGCTGTCCGATCAATCTTCTCCGATTTCGGAGGATGAGCGTCGCAAGCTGGATACCATTATGGATATCCCGGTGACGATTTCAATGGAAGTGGGACGCTCGCAAATCAGTATTCGCAACCTGCTGCAACTGAACCAGGGGTCCGTTGTTGAGCTGGATCGTCTGGCGGGTGAATCATTGGATGTGATGGTTAACGGTACGTTGATCGCGCATGGTGAAGTGGTCGTGGTAAACGATAAGTTTGGTATCCGTCTGACGGATGTTATCAGCCAGACTGAACGAATTAAGAAGCTCAGATAAGCCTATGAACGGAGCAAGTGGAGGTGCCCCTGAACTGGATCTGATGACCACGTTTGGTTCGCTGGTTTTTGTTGTCGCAGTGATCCTGGGGCTGGCATGGTTACTGAAACGAATGCGCCTGCCTGCGATGGGAAATCAGAAAGGGCTGGCTGTTATCCGCCAGATACCTATCGGCACAAAAGAACGGATTGCCGTGGTTAAAGCAGGAGAAGAACAGTTTCTCGTTGGTATTACTTCTCAGTCTATTAACTTAATCAGTAAGCTGGATCAGCCGCTCGACTCCGGAGAAAAGAAGGAGGAGAGGAATCCACAGACGGCATCGTTTGCCGGCCAGTTCAGCCAGCTTTTGAGAAAACATGATAAAGAATAATCTTATCGCTGCCTTGCTGGCAGCGTTTGCATTTCTGCTATTCAGTCCGGCCTATGCGGCAGAAGACAGTGCTCTGGATACTCCGGTTCCCGCTTCTGCGGCTGGTGGTGACGGTGTGACGGTCACGGCAATGGAAAGAGACCGTGGCGCATCCCGGACGGTGGCAAGTGGGTTTAGTTCCGGAGGGCCTGGTATACCCGCGTTTACAATGACCACGAACCCGGACGGCAGTGAAGACTATTCTGTAAACCTACAGATCCTGGCCCTGATGACGATGCTGGGCTTTTTGCCTGCCATGGTTATTCTGATGACGGCGTTCACTCGAATCGTGGTTGTCATGTCGATTCTGCGTCAGGCAATGGGACTGCAGCAAACGCCTTCAAATCAGGTGATAGTCGGTATTGCAATATTTATGACGTTCTTTGTTATGTCACCGGTACTGAATGAGGTGAATGAAACGGCGCTTCAGCCTTATCTGAGTGAAGAAATCTCGGCCAGAGAAGCTTTTGATTTAGCGCAGGAGCCAATGAAGACTTTCATGCTGAAGCAGACAAGAGTGAAAGATCTGGAAACGTTCGTTAATATTTCTGGCTCGGATGCTCAGAATCCGGAAGACGTGGCCATGAGTGTTTTGATCCCTGCGTTTATTACCTCTGAACTGAAAACCGCGTTTCAGATCGGATTCATGCTGTTTCTTCCATTTCTTATTATCGACCTGGTCGTGGCATCTATATTGATGGCAATGGGGATGATGATGCTGTCACCAATGATTGTATCCCTGCCGTTTAAGCTGATGCTGTTTGTGCTGGTGGATGGCTGGAACCTGATCCTGTCCACTCTTGCCGGTAGTTTTGCTTTATAGCCTGATGAATGCGGAAAAGAGACGGAGGCATACTGTGCTGACAAAAGGAATAGCATATGGAACCTGAGCTATTTGTTGAAATATTCCGCGATGCTTTGTGGGTCGTACTGGTGCTCGTTTGTGCCATTATTATACCTAGCTTATTGATCGGGTTAGTCGTGGCGGTTTTCCAGGCAGCAACATCCATCAACGAACAGACATTAAGTTTTCTGCCCCGGTTGATAGTGACACTTGTCGCCCTGATGTTTGGTGCTCACTGGATGGCCCAGACCCTGATGGAGTTTTTCTTCGAAATGGTGCAACGGATACCGTCCGTCATCTATTAGATGCAGGTACAAGATGGAATACCCGACTAACGTTGTTCTGGACTGGATTGCTAACTATTTTTGGCCTTACGTGCGAATCTCATCCATGTTTATGGTGATGACGGTGACGGGAGCCAAGTTTGTGTCGGCCAGAATCCGCTTGTATCTCGGGCTCGCAGTGACGTTTGCGGTAATGCCTGTTATCCCTGCCGTTCCTGACAATATTCCTCTGCTCTCTCTGCCCGGCTATATGACGACACTTGAACAGTTGGTGATAGGTGTGGCGATGGGGATGGTGACCCAATTTATGCTGCAAACCTTTGTTATGCTCGGGCAGATATTGGGTATGCAGTCGAGTCTTGGTTTTGCTTCGATGGTTGACCCTGCAAACGGGCAGAATACTCCTTTGGTTGGCCAGCTGTTTATGTTTCTTGCCACTATGTTTTTTCTTGCCAGTGATGGTCACCTGAAAATGATCCAACTGGTGGTGATGAGCTTTAAGACATTGCCGATAGGGGCCGGAAAACTCACCGGTGTGGATTTTCGGGAAATGGCGCTCTGGATGTCGCTGATATTTAAAACAGCACTGGCGATGGCTCTGTCCGGTATTATTGCACTGCTGACCATTAACCTCTCTTTTGGCGTGATGACTCGGGCAGCGCCTCAGTTGAATATCTTTTCTCTCGGTTTTGCTTTTGCGCTTATCATTGGCTTGTTACTAAGCTGGTATATTATGGCGGGGCTGTATAACCACTATGAGCTGTACTGGAACAATGAAGGTCTGCCGCAGATCTGTGATCTTATCCGGTTAGCGTGTTAAGGGGAGGCTGATATGGCAGAATCAGACGGACAAGAACGCACCGAAGACGCCACGCCCAGGCGATTACAACAGGCGCGTGAAAAAGGACAGGTCGCCCGCTCTAAAGAGCTGGCTTCGGTATCGGTCTTAGTTGTCGGAGCGGTCTCTCTGATGATGTTTGGTCAGACACTGGCCGATGGGCTTCTGACGGTGATGGGGAGGCTGTTCAGTCTCAGCCGAAATGAAATTTTTGACTTTACTAAGTTGCTGGATATCGCTTCTGGCGCATTAGTGCACCTGTTACTTCCTCTTGGGATGATTCTGATCACTTTGTTTGTGGCCGCTCTTGTCGGTGCGGCCGGGCTGGGGGGGATCAGCTTCTCTGTAGAAGCCGCGATGCCCAAGTTTTCCAAGATGAATCCGCTGAGTGGCATCAAAAGGATGTTTGGCCTGCAAAGCTGGGTCGAACTTGTAAAATCGATACTGAAAGTGGCGCTGGTTGCCGGTGTGGCGTTTTATTTGATTAATAAGACCAAGCAGGATCTGTTTCAGTTAAGTATGGATGTGTTTCCGCAAAATATTTTCCATGCGCTGGATATTCTGCTCAATTTTGTATTGCTTATCAGTTGCTCACTGCTGATCGTTGTTGCTATCGATATCCCGTTCCAAATCTGGCAACACGCCAATCAGCTGAAGATGACCAAGCAGGAAGTGAAAGACGAATATAAAGAAACAGAAGGTAAGCCGGAAGTGAAAGGGCGTATCCGTATGTTGCAGCGGGAGGCGGCACAGCGGCGCATGATGGCTGAAGTCCCCAGCGCGGACGTAGTCGTTACCAACCCGGAGCATTTTTCTGTTGCTTTACGGTATAACTCATCGACCGACAGAGCCCCGGTGGTCGTTGCCAAGGGTACCGATCATATTGCGATGAAAATTCGTGAAGTGGCGCGTGAACATAATATCTACAT
Organism: Vibrio albus; assembly: GCF_003144035.1. Lineage (GTDB taxonomy): Bacteria > Pseudomonadota > Gammaproteobacteria > Enterobacterales > Vibrionaceae > Vibrio > Vibrio albus. The sequence continues at coordinate 487,506 of NZ_QFWT01000001.1, read as the reverse complement.
TGTACCAGCTCCCCCTCTTGCCCGTGCTCTGTATCATTCAACCGAGCTTGAGCAGCAGATCCCGGACGGTCTGTTTACTGCGGTGGCTCAGGTTCTGGCTTATGTATTCCAGCTAAAACAATACCGTAAACGTGGTGGTCAGCGTCCGGTACTGAAAGATGAGAATATGCCTATTCCTCCGGATTTCAGGCACTAAGGCTCGCTCCTGTTTGCATCCGTTCCTGCTCCGTTTCGTTGAGTCAAAATAATGACATTTTCGCTGGACTGAAACTTGCATTACCCTAGCAAAGTATTGATTTCAAAGTTTTTCATCTGATTGAAAAGTCTGGCGCTATTATGAAATTTAACCTGCCATTTGCAGACAAAATGCCTTCCATTCCGAACCGGGCTTTACCGGCTATCGGTGCACCGGTGCTGGTTTTGGCCACCTTGGGCATGATTGTTCTGCCCATGCCTCCGTTTTTACTCGACCTGTTTTTTACCTTCAATATCGCTTTAGCCATGGTTGTTTTGCTGGTCACCGTTTACACCAGACGACCTCTCGACTTTGCTGCGTTTCCAACGGTGCTTCTGATTGCGACCTTGCTGCGTCTGGCTCTGAACGTGGCATCAACCCGAGTGGTATTGCTGTATGGTCATGAAGGCGGGGATGCTGCCGGTAACGTCATCGAAGCGTTTGGTAATGTGGTGATTGGTGGTAACTACGCCGTCGGTCTGGTGGTCTTTCTTATCCTGATGATCATTAACTTTATGGTGGTCACCAAAGGTGCCGGACGTATTTCAGAAGTAAGTGCTCGCTTTACATTGGATGCCTTGCCCGGTAAGCAAATGGCGATTGACGCAGATTTAAACGCTGGATTGATTGATTCTGAACAGGCCCGTACCCGACGGTTTGAAGTAACCAAGGAAGCGGACTTTTACGGTTCTATGGACGGTGCCTCTAAGTTTGTAAAAGGGGATGCGATTGCCGGTATTCTTATTCTGTTTATTAACATCATTGGTGGCCTCAGCATTGGTATGGGGCAGTTTGATCTTCAGTTCAGTAACGCTATTCAGATATATACCCTGTTAACCATTGGTGATGGTCTGGTTGCACAGATCCCGTCGCTATTGTTGTCTATCGCTGCAGCCATTATGGTGACCCGTCAAAATACTGATGAAGATATGGGGCAACAGGTCATCTTTCAGATGTTTGACAACCCTAAGGCATTGATGATCACCGCCGGTATTCTGGGAGTGATGGGGGTGGTTCCCGGGATGCCTCATGTCGCCTTCCTATTCCTTGCCATTCTTGCGGGGGCCGGTGCCTATTTTATTGACAAAAAACAGAAAGCCGAAGCGGCGAAGCCTAAAGTTCCGGAAATTAAAGAAGGTGAGGCACCGGCACAAAAAGAACTGTCCTGGGACGATGTTCAGCCAGTCGATATTATTGGCCTGGAGGTAGGTTATCGCTTGATACCAATGGTTGACCGTGAACAGGGGGGGGAGCTGCTGGAGCGGGTGAAAGGTGTGCGTAAAAAGCTATCTCAGGATTTTGGTTTTCTGGTGCCAGCCGTTCATATACGGGATAACCTCGAGCTCACCCCCAATAGTTACCGAATTACCCTTATGGGCGTAGCCGTTGGTGAAGCCGAAATCAGACCGGATCAGGAACTGGCCATCAATCCGGGACAAGTCTACGGCATGGTTGATGGTGAGCCTACTGTTGACCCGGCCTTTGGTCTGGAAGCGGTATGGATAAAAGAAGATCAGCGTGAACACGCACAAGCACTGGGGTATACCGTTGTGGATTCAGCTACGGTACTTGCCACACACCTTAGCCAATTACTGACTAATAATGCGGCTCAGCTGATTGGTTATGAAGAAGTTCAGAATCTGCTGGAAATGCTAGGACGTTCCGCGCCCAAGCTGGTGGAGAATTTTGTGCCGGATCAGCTTTCATTGGGGGTTGTGGTTAAAGTGCTGCAGAACCTGCTTAATGAAGCGATTCCTATCCGGGATATTCGTACTATCGTGCAAACGCTTTCTGAGTACGCCAGTAAGAGTCAAGAACCTGACATCTTAACGGCGGCCGTTCGTATCTCACTTAAACGTCTGATTGTTCAGGAAATCAATGGGATAGAGCCAGAGCTGCCAGTGATTACCCTGATACCTGAGCTGGAACAAATTTTGCATCAGACCATGCAGGCTTCTGGTGGTGAATCAACAGGTATTGAGCCGGGTCTGGCTGAACGACTACAGTCTTCCCTGACGCAGGCAACTCAGGAGCAAGAGCTGAAAGGGGAACCTGCTGTGCTGTTAACCTCCGGAGTATTGCGGACTACCTTAGCTAAGTTTGTTAAAAATACGATTCCGAATTTGCGGGTGCTTTCCTATCAGGAAATTCCGGATGAAAAGCAAATTCGTATTGTACAGGCCGTTGGAAACTAACGTGACGCAGCGAGGTAAGCGATGGCTCACGACTCCCTGAATCATTAATTTTGGACTACGACTTTGAAGATAAAAAGATTTTTCGCCAAAGACATGAGAACAGCGCTGCTTCAGGTTAAAGAAGAGCTTGGTGCTGAAGCCGTTATTATGTCCAATAAAAAGGTGACTGGCGGAGTCGAAATTGTCGCGGCTGTGGATGGAGAGTCTGCGGCTGCCCCTGCGTCTTCACACAACACCCGTTCACGCTATTCTTCAGGTATGGACAATGCCGGCGGACGTCAGCCTGCACGTCAGTTGCAGGACGATCGGGTCAGCCTACGTGGTGATACGAGTTCGCGAGGTGATGAGCGGGGGCTTAGAGATTACGGCCACGCCCATACCAATGAACCTGACCGCAGAAGCAACAGTGGCGGCTCTATGACGAAGCGTTTTGCCAGCATGCTACAGCAATATAGTAACGGCAATGCAGAGACTATGGCGGAGCAGGATAATCCTAACCGCCCGGAAGCCGACTCTCTGACCGCGTTACTGAAACGTCAGCAGGAAACAAGACAGTCACAATATGAGCCCCGGCAGTCATCAGGGGCGATTTCATCATCCCTTTCACAAGATTCAGGACTGGCTAAACTGATCGCAGAAGATCGCAGAGTGAAGCGACCTGAACCTAAGCTTGATCCAACCCGCTATGACCGGTACTTCAATGAGCAGCAAGATGACACGGAAGCGGCGCATGAGCTGGAATCCATGCGTGAAGAGATGAAGTCGATTCGTCGGTTACTGGAACATCAGGTTTCTGGTCTTATGTGGCAGGAAGTAGAGCGGAGAGAACCCCTAAGAGCCATGTTAATTAAGCGGCTCGAGCGAATGGGTCTTTCTTCAGAACTCGCGGATCAACTGGCGTGCTATATACCTGAAGAAACAAAACCGGCTCAGGCCTGGAAGGCTCTGCTGGGGCTGGTGTCGGATCAGATATCGATTACTAAGACCGATATCCTGAAAAAAGGCGGGGTCGTTGCCCTGCTTGGTCCTACCGGAGTCGGAAAAACGACGACCATTGCTAAGCTCGCAGCACGGGCAGCGATGGAATACGGTGCGGATAATGTTGCATTGGTTACGACTGACACATTCCGTATTGGTGCGCATGAACAGCTGGCTGTTTATGGAAGAATTATGGGCTGCCCGGTAAGAATTGCTAAAGATTCCGGGGAGTTGGCCGAAATAATATATCAGCTAAGAAATCGTCGTCTGATTCTGGTTGATACCGCGGGTATGGGACAGAGGGACGTTCGGCTTTCCGAACAGCTTGACACCCTGATGCAGGACAGTGGAGAGGTGATTAGCAGTTATCTTGTACTACCTGCGACCGCTCAGAGAAAAGTGTTACAAGAAACAATAGAGCATTTTAAACGGGTTCCGTTATCCGGATGCATTCTGACTAAACTTGATGAGTCATTAAGTCTTGGAGAGTTTATCAGCGTCATTGTACATAATGCATTACCACTTGCTTACGTCGCGAACGGACAGCGGGTGCCGGAGGATATTGTCATTGCTCAACCTAAATATGTAGTGGCAAAAGCGAACGAACTGCTGGAGAAGTCGACAGAGGATGAACCTCGTTACTGGAACAGTGATAACGAAGGTATCTAGGCGGCGGACGATTATGACAGATAATATGATACATGACCAAGCAAGCGGCCTGCGCCGTTTAACAAGACCAACTCTGACCAAGGTTATTTCTGTAACCGGTGGTAAAGGCGGTGTGGGTAAAACGAATGTCACTCTGGGGGTCGCCATGGCAATGGCCCGACAGGGTAAAAAGGTGACGGTACTTGATGCTGACCTGGGTTTGGCGAATGTCGATGTAATGCTTGGAATCAGGCCGACCAGAAATTTAAGTCATGTGCTGTCTGGCGAATGTGAGTTAAAAGATGCTATGGTCGAAGGGCCATATGGCATAAAAATTATTCCGGCAACGTCTGGTACTCAGAGTATGACCGAATTAAGCCATGCACAACATGCGGGATTAATTCGCGCATTTGGTACTCTTGAAGAAGAGATAGATGTATTATTAATTGATACAGCAGCCGGTATTTCTGACATGGTTGTCAGTTTTTCCCGAGCAGCGCAAGATGTTATGGTCGTTGTGTGCGATGAGCCAACGTCTATTACGGATGCCTATGCTTTAATTAAGCTACTTAGCCGGGAACATCAGGTGCAGCGGTTTAAAATTGTTGCAAATATGGTCAGAAGCTACCGGGAAGGCCGGGAATTGTTCGCAAAGTTGACCTTGGTCACAGAGCGCTTCTTGAATGTCACTCTTGAACTCGTAGCATGTATACCTCTGGATGATAAGGTAAGACAGGCTGTTAAAAAACAGAAGATTGTAGTGGATGCCTTTCCGCGCTCTCCCGCTGCAATGGCTATCAGTTCGCTGGCTAATAAGGCGTTAACCTGGCCTATACCAAGTACACCAAGTGGTCACTTGGAATTCTTTGTAGAAAGGCTGCTTAAAAGAAAAGAACCTGTAGGAGAGCCATTTGGTGAATAAGGTGCTGACATATGACCAACGTGCAAACGTCAAGGGTCAGCAATCATTTCTGGAGCAGTATTCAGATTTAGTTAAGCGCATCGCTCACCATCTGCTTGGTCGTTTGCCACCTAATGTATTGCTGGAAGACCTGATACAGGCCGGTATGATTGGGTTAATGGAAGCTCAGCAGAACTATGATGGCTCCAAGGGAGCCAGTTTTGAAACGTACGCCGGGATCCGAATCCGGGGTGCAATGCTCGACGAAATACGTAAAGGTGACTGGGTCCCACGTTCCGTTCACCGTAATAGTCGTGCGGTCAGCCAGGCTATCAATGAGCTGGAAATGAAACTAAAGCGGGATCCGACCGATATTGAAGTCGCTCAGCATATGGAAATGTCTCTGGACGAGTACCATTCTGTGCTTTCTGATATTAATTGTTCGCGATTGGTTGGGATAGATGACCTGGGTGTGTCAGAAGATGTGATTGCACCGGCAGAGGAATCAGGAGAGAATAACCCTTTTCAAGGGGTTGCGGATGAAAATTTCCGCCAGGCTTTAGTCGATTCGATCAAAAGTTTACCTGAAAGAGAAGCATTAGTTCTTTCACTTTATTATGATGAAGAGCTAAATTTAAAAGAAATTGGAGAAGTGCTGGGTGTTAGCGAATCTCGTGTCAGCCAGATACATAGCCAATCAATGCAACGTCTGCGTACCAAGCTCAGTGCGTGGACTCAACATAATTAATTACACTGAATTGAACCTCAGTGGAGGTAATTTTGAATAAAAACATGAAGATTCTCATTGTTGATGACTTTTCAACAATGCGCCGAATTGTAAAAAACCTGCTGCGAGATCTGGGTTTCAACAACACTCAGGAAGCAGATGACGGCTTGACTGCGCTACCAATGTTGAAAAATGGTGAGTTTGATTTTGTTGTGACGGACTGGAATATGCCAGGTATGCAGGGCATTGATCTACTCAGAAATATCCGTGCTGATGATGAGCTGAAGCATCTGCCTGTTCTTATGATAACAGCAGAAGCAAAACGCGAGCAGATAATCGAAGCCGCTCAGGCTGGGGTGAACGGATATATTGTTAAGCCATTCACAGCGGCAACGCTGAAAGAGAAGCTTGATAAGATCTTCGAACGTTTGTAATACATTGATAATAATTGAAAATATCAAATACTGCGTTGGAAGGGTCTTTCAGGATGATTTCATTAGAACAAGCTAAACAGATGGTGGAACTGCTGGAAAATGGTCAGCAGGATGAAGCCAACGAAATTGTTCAGTCGCTGCTTCTGGGCAAAGATAATCCTATGCTTCAGGAAGTCGGTCATCTGACAAGGCACTTGCACGATGCGCTCGACCAGTTCAAAAACGATCCTCGGATGAGTGAAATTGCCAGGGAAGAAATTCCTGATGCAAGGGACCGGTTAGAGTATGTCATCATGAAAACAGAGACCGCGGCTAACCGGACTATGGACGCCGTAGAAAGCTCTCTCCCGATTGCAGATAACCTTCATGAGTGCCTGCTGCAAGTCAGGCCCGCCTGGAATGAGCTGATGAGAGGGCGTCTTGCCCTTGCTGAATTCAAAGCTCTGTGCCACGAAATCGAAAGGTTACTGGTTCAGGTAGAAGGAGACAGTACAGAACTACGTACTCAACTGACCGATATACTGATGGCTCAGGACTTTCAAGATCTGACCGGCCAGATTATAAGTAGAGTCATTAAGTTGGTACGTGAAGTTGAAGAGCGACTGGTTGATATAGTAACCGCGTTCGGTGTTGAACAGCCAGATATACCATCTGAGGAAGCTCGAAAGGCTTCCACGGAAGCTGAGGGTCCGATAATGAATCCTCATGAACGAGAAGATGCTGTTTCATCTCAGGACGATGTCGATGACTTGTTATCGAGTCTTGGATTCTAAGGGTAATTTATGAGCTATGAACTGGATGAAGATATCCTTCAGGACTTTTTAGTCGAAGCCGGGGAAATACTGGAGCTGCTGTCTGAACAGCTGATTGATCTGGAAAACAACCCGGAAGATAGAGAGCTGTTAAACGCAATTTTCCGCGGTTTCCACACCGTAAAAGGTGGAGCCGGATTCCTTTCTTTAACAGAGTTGGTTGATGCTTGTCACGGGGCTGAGAACGTATTTGACACCCTGAGAAACGGACAGCGTCAGGTCACTTCAGATCTTATGGATACAATTCTTCAGGCTCTGGACACTATCAACGTGATGTTTTCAGCGGTTCAGGACAGAGAGCCTCTGGAACCCGCTGAGCCTGCATTACTGGAAGAATTACATCGTTTGAGTAAGCCAGCCGGAGCAGAAGAGCAAACGCCTGAACCACCTGTGGCAGAAGCCCCTCCGGTACCTGAGCAGCCTCAGGAGCCCGAGCCCGTTCAGGTTTCGAGCGCAGGGTCTGAACCCATCACTTCGGGTGAGTCTATCGATGAGATCACGGAAGACGAGTTTGAAAAGCTACTGGATGAATTACATGGTAAAGGAGGTGCGCCTGGTTCGAAAGCAGAAGCTCCTGAAACCATAGCGTCAGTGGCAGATATCGGTACTTCTGTAAGCGGCTCTGGTGATGATATTACCGATGATGAGTTTGAAAAGTTGCTGGACGAATTACACGGTAAGGGCGGTGCTCCCGGTATTTCAGGCAATTCGCAAGCAGGAGCATCTCCATCGCCTGCTCCATCTTCACCTTCATCTTCTGTCAGCGCATCCGAAGCTGATGATGACCTGATGACGGACGACGAGTTCGAGAAACTACTTGATCAGTTACATGGTGCAGGTAAAGGCCCGTCAGCAGAAGAGCTGGATATGGCAACCAGGCCCGCATCAGCGAATATAACAGACAGTAAACCTACAGAGCCGGAGCAACCTCAGCCTACGGTTCATGTGGCAGAACCAACGCCGGAGCTTAACACGACGCCTGCTCCTAAGGCATCGCAGCCGGTCGCGAAGCCTGAGAAAGAAAAGAAAGCACCTGCAACGATAAAACCTCAGGCTGAAGCCACGGTTCGTGTGGATACATCGACACTGGATACCATCATGAATATGGTGGGAGAGCTGGTGCTGGTGCGTAACCGTCTTGTCAGCCTTGGCCTGAACAGAAATGATGAAGAGATGTCTAAGGCGGTATCCAACCTGGATATCGTGACAGCGGATCTTCAGGGTGCGGTAATGAAAACCCGCATGCAGCCGATTAAAAAGGTCTTTGGTCGTTTCCCTCGCGTTGTTCGTGACCTGGCCCGAAACCTGAAGAAAGACATCGTTCTGGAAATGCGTGGTGAAGATACAGATCTCGATAAAAACCTTGTTGAGGCTCTGGCTGATCCACTGATTCACTTGGTTCGTAACTCTGTTGACCATGGTATTGAGCTACCGGACGTGCGGGTTAAAGCGGGTAAATCCCGTACCGGTAAAGTGACATTGTCTGCTTCTCAGGAAGGTGACCATATCGAACTGTCCATCGTAGATGATGGTGCAGGTATGGATCCGGATAAACTGCGAAACATTGCAGTAAAACGCGGCCTGATGGATGCGGAAGCGGCGTCACGCCTGACGAATAAAGAATGTTTCAATTTGATCTTCGCACCAGGCTTCTCCAGTAAGGAACAAATTTCAGACATCTCCGGGCGTGGTGTAGGGATGGACGTAGTGAAGACGGCTATCAATACACTGAATGGTTCCGTTGATGTCGATTCGGAGCTGGGCAAAGGCTCAAAAATTACTATCAAAGTTCCTCTGACACTGGCCATCTTGCCGACTCTGATGGTGGGCGTATGTACACAACCATTTGCGTTACCTCTGTCCAATGTAAATGAAATCTTTAACCTGGATTTGAGTAAGACCAACGTTGTCGATGGGCAACTGACCATCATCGTGCGGGACAAATCCATTCCACTCTTTTATCTGCAGAATTGGTTGGTACCACAAGCGGGTATTCGTGATCACCGTGAAGGTGGCCATGGGCATGTGGTTATTGTACAGCTTGGTAGTCAGCGGGTTGGTTTCGTTGTCGATACCCTGATTGGACAGGAAGAAGTCGTCATTAAGCCCCTGGATGAGCTACTGCAGGGTACGCCTGGAATGGCGGGTGCAACAATTACCAGTGATGGTCATATTGCGCTGATTCTGGATGTGCCTAATTTATTAAAAGAATACGCGACCCGATCTCGTATGTAAGAAGGAAACTATGGCAGTAAAAGTACTAGTTGTTGATGATTCGAGCTTTTTCCGTCGCAGAGTGAGCGAAATAATTAATTCTGATGCTCGCCTGGAAGTCATTGATGTTGCTGTTAATGGCAAAGAGGCAGTACAGAAAGTTACTCAGTTGAAGCCTGATGTGGTGACTATGGATGTTGAGATGCCGGTTATGGACGGCATCTCTGCTGTGCGTGAAATAATGAAAGCGCAGCCAACGCCCATCCTCATGTTCTCTTCTTTGACTCACGACGGTGCCAGAGCAACCCTTGACGCTCTGGATGCGGGAGCTTTAGATTTTTTACCGAAAAAATTTGAAGATATCGCCCGTAACCGGGATGAGGCGACTCAATTGTTGCAGCAGCGAGTTCTTGAAATTGCACGTAAGCGCGCTTTTATGCGTCGCAGAGCACCGGTAACGCCGACAGCACCTTCTGTATCGCGTTCTCCATCTCTCAATCAGAAAAGTACGGTGACAGCGGCGGCTAAGCCAGCTGCCAGATTCAGAGCAACGGGGAAAAAGTATCAGTTGACCGCTATCGGAACCTCGACAGGCGGCCCGGTAGCGTTGCAGAAAATATTGACAAAACTGCCATCGAACTATCCTCACCCTGTTGTCTTGATCCAACACATGCCGGCGACGTTTACTTCAGCATTTGCGGCTCGTTTGAACTCTTTATGCAAAATTCAGGTGAAAGAAGCGCAGGACGGTGATGTATTGAAACCTGGTGTGGCTTATCTGGCTCCGGGTGGCATGCAAATGATGATAGAAGGACGCCCTGGCTCCGCAAGACTGCGGATTGTCGATGGTGGCGAAAGAATGAATTATAAGCCGTGTGTGGATGTCACCTTCGGTTCGGCAGCCAAAGTCTATCAGGACAAAGTGTTGTCCATGGTGCTTACCGGTATGGGAGCGGATGGCCGGGAAGGCGCACGTATGCTGAAATCTGCAGGCTCTACTATCTGGGCTCAGGATGAAGAAAGTTGTGTAGTATATGGCATGCCGCAGGCTGTAGCAAAGGCGGGGATTTCGTCAGAAGATCTACCATTAGAACGTATCTCTGAGCGGATACTTGTTGAAGTTGGTCTTGCTTAGGGGGCTCTGAATGATTGTCTGGAGTGTGGCAAACCAGAAAGGCGGGGTAGGAAAAACCACCACTACGGTAACGCTTGCTGGTTTGCTGAGCAAGAAGGGAAACCGGGTTCTGTTGGTTGACACCGATCCGCACGCTTCGCTGACGACCTATCTGGGGTTTGATTCTGACGCGGTCGAAAAAAGCTTATTTGACCTGTTTCAGCTACCGGACATTTCCAGAGAGTCCGTTTCGTCAATGGTGTTGAGCACTGAAATCGAGGGGATTGATCTCATACCTGCTCATATGTCGTTGGCGACTCTGGATCGCGTAATGGGTAACCGGAACGGTATGGGGCTTATTCTCAAGCGAGCGTTAATGGCGGTGCATGAGGATTACGATTATGTCCTGATTGACTGTCCTCCTATTCTCGGGGTGATGATGGTTAATGCACTTGCTGCCAGTGATCGTATTCTGATCCCGGTTCAGACTGAGTTTCTGGCAATGAAAGGGTTGGAGAGAATGATACGCACGCTGACTATCATGCAAAAATCGAGACAGCGTGGCTTCAAAACAACCATTGTGCCCACCATGTATGACAAACGCACAAAGGCCTCTTTGCAAACCCTGACACAATTAAAACAGGATTACCCTGAACAGGTCTGGAGTTCAGCGATCCCTATCGATACGAAATTCAGAGATGCGAGTTTGCGTAATCTGCCCGCGTCCCATTTTGCAGAAGGGAGCCGAGGGGTATTTGCTTATAAGCAGCTGCTTATTTATCTTGAGAGGTTGGTGATAAATGAGTGATAAAGCTCCACATATTTTGTCAGGCGAAGAAGCCCTGGATGATTACTTCACTGCGCTTTTAGACGAGGAATGGAATGAGCAGCCAGAGGGAGTAGCTTCTGGTACATCAGAGCAAGCTGCTACCGGGGCTCAGGAGCAAGCGGAAAAGCAGGCCGTTCAGGAAGAAGGCGTATCTGAATCCAAAGACGGTAAAGCGAAAGAAAGCGCGGTAAAAGTACCAGAACTGCAAACGCAGTTACATGCTGGGTATAATGCTTCCTATAATGAAGTGGAGTATGCCGATCTTGACGCGCCGGATCTGGACGATATCCAGAAGCTTCTGGATAAGCTTGAGTCGCTGAATAACTCAACAGACGCGGATATTGAGACGATTCTGGATACAGAATCTGAAATAGCGGTTGTTGCAGATGAACAGGCAGAGGTTACACCTGTTGAAGAAATTCAGGAATGGGATGTTTCAGCCTTGCCGGACGAGGCTGTTGAAGAAGCGACAGTCGTTGAGCCGGATGCTGCTATCACGACAGAGCTGGCTTCTGACGAGGTAATGGAATCGGAAGAGCTAGTCTCTGAAGACACCCAGACAGAACCGGTGACAGCACCAGGAGCCTCTTTAAGCGAGAACTGGGAAAGTACGCAGCGCGGAGAAGATTTTCAGGTACTGTACTTTGACGTGAACGGTGTGACCTTTGCGGTACCTCTGGATGAACTTGGGGGAATCCACCGCATTGGTGAAATGAGTCACCTTATTGGACGTCCGGCCTGGTATCTTGGTCTGCAGACGAATAAAGAAGAACAACTGGATGTCGTGGACACCGCAAAATGGGTGATGTCTGACAGATTGATCGATGATTCTTACAAAGAGGCATATCAGTACGTTGTTATGCTGGGCGAAAGCAAGTGGGGATTAGCCTCAACTCAGTTAAAGGGAACTGAGTTGCTGAATACAGAAAAAGTTCGCTGGCGTGAACAGGCCGGTAAACGCCCATGGCTCGCCGGTATGGTCAAAGAAAAAATGTGTGCCTTAATTCATGTTGAAGCCATGATCTCAATGTTGAATGCTGGCTTGGATGTTAAAGCGCTGAATTAATCATCCTGGCGTCTAGAACTGTAGTAGCATGCCGGAATAGTTAAGAAAGGTTGTCGATAGTGACACAAAGAGGATAAAACATGTCTCAGGTTAATGAAGTAGAAGTTAAAAAAGATCAGGTAAATGACGAGGTACTTCAGTGGGTAACTTTCCAACTGGAAGAAGAGACTTACGGCATTAACGTAATGCAGGTTCGCGAGGTACTCCGTTATACCGAAATAGCACCGGTACCGGGCGCTCCAGATTACGTTCTGGGTATTATCAATCTGCGCGGTAATGTTGTTACTGTTATCGACACCCGCTCTCGTTTTGGTTTGATGCAGGGTGAAATCACCGATAATACTCGTATTATTGTTATTGAATCTGAACGTCAGGTTATCGGTATCCTGGTCGATAGCGTGGCTGAAGTGGTTTATCTGCGCACGTCTGAAATCGATACGACACCAAGTGTCGGTACAGATGAGAGTGCTAAGTTTATCCAGGGTGTGAGTAACCGGGATGGTAAGTTGTTGATTCTTGTTGACCTGAATAAACTTCTGACCGATGAAGAGTGGGACGAAATGGCTCACCTGTAATGCTGGAACTGTTTCAATCTAACGTTCTCGGACTTCCGCTCATTGCTGGCGGAAGTGTGTTCGTGGTTTGTATTCTGCTACTTTTGTGGCGGCGTAACCGGAAAGGGTTACAGAGCACCATTGACAGACAGAGACAGGACATTCGACATTTCGAGAAAGAAGTTCAGAAAGCCAATAATCAGTTACTTGAAGTACGTTCAGTTGTTGTTGGTTTAGGACAAAAAGTGTCTGAGCAGCAGGATATTATTCAGCACCTGCATGAGAGGGTGACTGAACTCGAACATACTGATTCAGACAGCCGCTTGTATTCTCGTGCCAGTAAAATGGTACAGCTTGGGGCCGATCTTAATGAACTGATTGAAGAGTGCGAACTGCCGAAAGCGGAAGCTGAACTGATGATGTCTCTGCAGAATAAATTAGCCGGTAAAGAAAAAGTGCCACCACTCAGCGGAGCGGCAAATACGGCTAAGGCTAAGCCCGGGGAACAACGCAAACGGAGAGCCAACCTGAAGCGTTAATCCAACTGAGTTGTTGGAAAGACGGTGTATTCTGCATGGTACACACAGTGAACAATCATAGTTTTCAATAGGTCTCCCAGGAGGCCTATTTTTTTATAAATTTTCTCTGTTTTTGTGTCGTGAGTACATGTGATGTCACCTTTCTCATTAAAGCGTATGCTAATATATAAATTCAATCAGTAACTTGTGATGGTCTATGTTAGAAGTTTCCGAATTATCGTCAGTCAGGGGTGAACGGGTGTTGTTCGATGCCTTGTCTTTTTCTGTTCACCCGGGAGAACTGGTACAGATTGAAGGGAGAAATGGCAGCGGAAAAACAACTTTACTGAGAATCATCGCGGGACTGGGTGAAAGTGATGGTGGAAAAGTATTGTGGAACGGAAATGAGGTTCAGGCTATCCGGGATCAGTATCATCAGGATCTGCTTTTTCTTGGGCATTTGGCCGGAGTAAAGAGAGAGCTGACCGGGTACGAAAACCTGGCATTTTATCAGTCAATGTCATCGGCAGGTCACGCGGATCAGGATGAGATATGGTCGGTATTAGCTCAGGTAGGATTAGCAGGGCGGGAAGATATTCCGGTGGCGCAATTATCCGCCGGTCAGCAGCGACGTGTTGCTCTGGCCCGTTTATGGATGAGTAAGCAGCCACTCTGGATTCTCGACGAGCCCCTGACGGCAATCGATAAGCAGGGTGTGCGGGTTTTGGAGCAGTTGTTTCTCAGTCACACAAATAATGGAGGCATGGTGGTGCTGACCACCCATCAGGATATGTTTACTCATTCTGAGCAGTTGCGAAGGATTAGACTGGGGGAATAATATGCTGAGTTGTATGTTCGCTATTATCCGCAGAGAGTTACTGATTGCCTTTCGAAGGCAGGCCGATATTCTGAACCCGCTTTGGTTTTTTATTATCGTTATTACACTGTTCCCCCTCAGTATCGGACCTGAGCCTAATTTACTTGCCCGCATTGCCGCCGGCATTGTTTGGGTTGCTGCATTGCTCGCTGCGCTTCTGTCTCTGGAAAGGCTGTTCAGAGATGATTTTCACGACGGTACACTTGAGCAGATGATGCTTTTACCCCTGCCTCTGCCTTTAGTGGTTATCGCAAAGGTGATTTCTCACTGGCTTCTCACCGGGTTACCTTTGATTCTGATTAGCCCGCTTCTGGCGGTATTATTGTCGTTGGATTTTTCTACCTGGCTGGCCGTGGTGCTGACTTTACTGGTGGGCACACCAACATTAAGTTTTATTGGAGCTATCGGAGTCGCGCTGACTGTCGGATTAAGAAAAGGGGGGGTATTGTTAAGTTTGTTGATCCTGCCGCTGTACGTTCCCGTTTTGATTTTTGCGACAGCAGCAATTGATGCTGCCGGTCTGGGTATGCCATATAGCGGGCAACTGGCGATACTGGGTGCAATGCTGGCAGGGGCCATCACTTTTACCCCTTTTGCAATCAGTGCAGCCTTAAGGGTAAGTGTGACCTAAACTAAGTTTGAGATAAAACAACACTTTATGGGTATTGTGTTTGCTGCGACGAAGAATAGGATTCCCATAAAGATGGTAAGGTTAATTAAGATGAAAGCGTTAAAAAGCGAGTAACAACTATGTGGAAATGGCTTCATCCCTATTCAAAGCCTGAAGTGACTTATCAGTTGTGCGGAAAGTTGCTCCCCTGGTTTTCAGTGATAGCGATTGCATTATTAATGACGGGGACGGTCTGGGGGCTGTTGTTCGCCCCGGCTGATTATCAGCAGGGAAACAGCTTTCGGATCATTTATATTCACGTTCCGGCTGCAATCTGGTCTATGGGCGTGTATTTTTCTATGGCGGTTGCGGCGTTTGTCGGGCTGGTATGGCAGGTACGTCTTGCTGGTATGGCAGCATCGGCGATGGCTCCTGTCGGTGCTGCATTCACTCTGATTGCATTAGTGACCGGGGCCATATGGGGTAAGCCTATGTGGGGAGCCTGGTGGGTATGGGATGCCCGCCTGACCTCGGAGCTTATTCTCCTGTTTTTATATCTTGGCGTCATTGCCCTTTATCATTCATTTGATGATCATAAAAAAGCCGCTAAGGCTGCCGGTATACTGGCTATTGTAGGTGTTATCAATCTGCCTATTATTCATTTTTCTGTTGAATGGTGGAATACCCTGCATCAGGGAGCCACCATTACCAAGTTTGAGAAACCTTCTATGTCAGGCAACATGCTCTGGCCCCTGATCATCAATATTTTTGGTTTTCTGTTTTTCTACATGGTCGTTACTCTGATTCGTTTCCGGAATGAAATTTTAGCCAGGGAAAGCCATCGGCCGTGGGTTCAGGAAATGGTGTCTGCTGTCAGTCAGTCCGGGAGGTAATTGCCATGTTTTTTCAGTCTTTCAGTGATTTGCTTAGCATGGGTGGGTATGGAAGTTATGTCTGGAGTGCTTTTGGGTTTACGGCGTCGGCAATGCTGATTTTACTGGTGAAAAGTTTACGGGACGGCAGGTGTATTATCCGGGCTGTCCGGGATAAGCAGAGTCGTCAGGCGCGTATTGCGGCGGCGAAGAAGTTGGAGAATACACTATGAATCCGAGACGTAAGAAAAGATTCGGCCTGTATCTGATTCTGGTGCTTGGGTTCGGTGCGACAGTGGGACTGGTGTTGTATGCTCTGAATCAGAATATGGATTTGTTCTATACGCCGACAGAAATTGTTTATGGTAAACCCGACGGCAGTAAGCCGGAGGTAGGGCAGCGGTTACGGATTGGTGGCATGGTGGTCAACGGCACCGTCGAAAGAGAAAGTTCATCGTTGAAAGTGCGCTTTAAACTGGCTGATGTCGGCCCCGCAGTGACCATTGAATATGATGGCATTCTTCCTGATCTTTTCCGCGAAGGACAAGGTATTGTCGCTCAGGGCGTACTGAAAAGCGCCAGAGTGATAGAAGCCTTTGAAGTGCTGGCCAAGCATGATGAGGACTATATGCCGCCGGACGTTGCTGAAGCGATGGAAAAAGTGCATGAACCGCTGAAGTATTCGGATGAACAGATGGCAGGGAGCGGCCAATGATAGCTGAACTGGGTCACTTTGCTCTTATCGTCTCATTAGCGATGGCGATATTGTTGAGCGTACTACCTTTACTTGGCGCAATTTACCATTCTCAGGCGATGATGGCGACAGCCAGGCCACTGTCATGGGGAATGTTTGGTTTGTTGCTGTTCTCTTTTTGTGTCCTCTTATGGGCGTTCTATACCAATGATTTTACGCTTACATATGTCGCGAGTAACTCCAACAGTGAACTGCCGTGGTTTTACCGGCTGACTGCGTTATGGGGAGCCCATGAAGGCTCTTTACTACTCTGGGTGCTGATTCAGGCTTCCTGGACCGTGGCGGTATCCGTGTTCAGCCGTAATATGCCTCAGGAGTCGGTTGCACGTGTTCTGTCTGTGATGGGGATGATTAATGTCGGTTTTCTCCTGTTTATTATTCTGACGTCTAACCCTTTTCTGCGTACACTGCCGTTTTTCCCGGTCGATGGTCGTGATCTGAATCCGCTGCTTCAGGATCCCGGCCTGATTATCCATCCTCCTATGCTGTATATGGGTTATGTCGGCTTCTCTGTGGCTTTTTCGTTTGCCATCGCTTCACTGATGACAGGGCGGCTGGATACGGCCTGGGCCCGCTGGTCACGTCCGTGGACCACGGCAGCCTGGCTGTTTCTGACACTGGGTATCGCTTTGGGATCATGGTGGTCTTATTACGAGCTTGGATGGGGTGGCTGGTGGTTCTGGGACCCGGTGGAAAACGCCTCTTTTATGCCGTGGCTGGCCGGAACCGCGTTGATGCATTCTCTGGCCGTAACGGAAAAGCGCGGCACGTTTAAAGCCTGGACGGTGTTACTGGCCATATCCGCTTTTTCTCTCAGTCTGCTGGGCACTTTTCTGGTGCGCTCGGGTATTCTGGTGTCGGTACACGCATTTGCATCGGACCCTGCCCGGGGGATGTTTATTCTTGGCTTTCTTATCGTTGTGATCGGTGGCTCTCTGTTGCTGTTTGCGCTGAAAGGTGGGGCCGTACGGGCAAACCGTCATTATGCTCTGTTTTCGCGCGAAAATGCGCTTCTGGCTAATAATGTCCTGCTGATTGCAGCACTGGTGGTGGTGTTTATCGGCACATTGTTACCGCTGGTGCACAAGCAGTTGGGGATGGGCTCGGTTTCCGTCGGTGAACCATTTTTCAATACCCTGTTTACCTGGCTTATCGTTCCTTTCGCTTTCCTGCTTGGTATCGGGCCACTGATACGCTGGAAACGTGACAGATTAACCACGCTGGCCAAACCGATGCTTATTTCCGGAATAGTATCACTGGGGCTGGGCGGTGTGTGCATATGGTTATTGGCTGAACGCTTTTTTGCTCTGGCTTACCTTGGCTGGGTGATGGCCTGGTGGATTATCGTTTTGCATGGCTACGAGCTTTATCAGCGAGCCACGCACCGGTACACGCTAATTCAGGGTATCCGTCGCTTGCAGCGCAGTCACTGGGCGATGGTTCTGGGGCATGTTGGCCTTGCGGTGTCGATTATTGGTATTGCTATGGTGCAGAATTACAGCGAGGAAAGGGATGTGCGTCTGGCTCCGGGGGAAAGTTACCAGATCAATGATTATCGCTTTTATTTTGCAGGGTTACGCCAGAAAGACGGCCCTAATTATGATGGCTTTATCGCTGATTTCGAGATCACCCGTGATAACCGATATGTCACCATGCTGCATGCAGAAAAACGGTTTTACCGTACCGCAAGGTCTATGATGACCGAAGCGGCGATAGACTGGGGGTTAACCCGCGACCTGTATATTGCGATGGGTGAAAGGCTGGACGACGGTCAGTCCTGGGCGGTGCGTCTGCATTATAAGCCGTTTGTCCGCTGGATCTGGCTTGGAAGTCTGTTGATGGCTCTGGGTGGTGTGGTTGCTATCAGTGATAAGCGTTATCGATTTCGGCACCGGTCAGAAAACGCCAGTATTCCGATGAAACCGGAGACAAATAATGAATAAAAAAATCCTGTTTTTACCGTTGGCGCTGTTTCTGATTCTGGTGGTGGTCTTTGTCGTACAACTAAGCCGGAATGCTGAGGGTGACGATCCGACGAAGCTCGAGTCGGTGCTGGTGGGCAAACCTGTTCCCGCATTTCGCCTGGAAGATTTAGTGGAGCCAGGCAAGCTGTATGACCAGTCTGTGTTTACCGGTAAGCCTTTGCTTATCAATGTGTGGGCAACCTGGTGTCCAACCTGCTATGCCGAGCATCAGTTCCTGAATCAGCTGGCCGAACAAGGGGTTAAGATCATCGGTCTTAACTACAAAGACGACAGACAGAAGGCCGTTGACTGGTTGAATGAACTGGGTAATCCATATTTAATCAGCCTGTATGACGGTGATGGTATGCTTGGGCTGGATCTGGGGGTGTACGGTGCTCCGGAAACTTATCTGGTCGATTCTGACGGTGTAATCCGCTACCGTCATGTTGGAGATGTTAATGCCAAAAACTGGCAGGCGGTACTGGCACCAATGTATACAGAGTTACTTCAGGGGACAAAGGATCATCAGGAGGCCGGGCTATGAGGCCAGTGAAATGTGTGTTGCTGATGGTCAGTAGCTGGCTGATATTCTCTGCCTTCGCTCAGGCAGCGATTGATGTCTATGATTTCAAAACAAAACATCAGGAAGAACAATTTAAAGAGCTTACCAGCACACTGCGTTGCCCGAAATGCCAGAATAATACAATCGGTGATTCTAATTCAGAGATAGCTCAGGATCTCAGGCAAAAGGTGTATGAAATGACCCGCGAGGGGCAGAGCTCTGAAGAGATTGTGCAATACATGACTGATCGCTATGGAAATTTCGTTACCTATGATCCTCCGTTTACGCTGGCGACTGCCGTGTTGTGGTTTGGCCCTTTGCTGGTTGTGATACTGGGCTTTACCATCATGGTGATGAACAGTCGTAAAAAAACGCTATCAGATCAGCCGCAGCGCCAGTGGGATTCTGAAAAAGAAGCCCGCTTACAGGATCTCCTGAAGGATCGTCAGAATGGAGGTAAGCGATGACGGTATTTTGGTTATTGACCGGTATGGTACTTTTCTTTGCCTGCCTGATGCTGGCTGTCCCTTTGTTCAGCCAGAGCCGGTATGACGCCAAGGCTGAGCGGGATCAACTCAACAAAGCGTTTTACACGGATAGGATTGATGAGCTGAATGAGGAAATTGAAAGCGGCATAGCGTCAGAACAGGACGATCTGATTTCGGACCTTAAACAGTCGCTGCTGGATGATATTCCTCCTGAAGAGGCTGATCGCCATAAAAAAGAAGAAGCGGTCACGACTTCTCCAATACGTCTCTTTTTGCCATCGGTGTTGGTCTTGTTTGCTCTGTCTTATGGTATCTACACTACCGTTGGTGCATTACCTGAAGTGGAAAGGTGGCAGAAAGCTCGCGGCAACCTGAATCCATTGCTGGAAAAACTGATGTCCGGCAGAGGGGACGAACTGTCAGAAACGGAGATGCAGAATGTCATACTTGGTCTGCGAACCCGGCTGTACGACATGCCCGAAGATGCTGAAGGCTGGTTGCTTCTTGGGCGTGTCGCCTTATCCGGACAGGATCTGCAAACCGGTGGTGATGCGATGAAAAAGGCGTATAAGCTGAAACCCGAGGATCCGGATATCCGGCTTGGGTTTGCTCAGGCGCTGATGATGTCCCGAAACGAGGTCGATCAGAATGAAGGTCGCAGCATTCTGATGGATTTAGTCCGGGAAAATTATGCGGACCTGAGAGTGTATTCGATGCTGGCATTCGATGCTTACCAGCAACAGGAATTTGAGATGGCGATTCAGTACTGGCACATCATGCAACAACTGGTTGGGCCGGAAGACAGCCGTTATACGATGCTGGAGCGCAGTATTGAGAGTGCGAAAAGTAAACTGGGAGCGGCGAGCCAGTCCGGCATCCAAATTCCGGTGACGATATCGCTGGCTCCGGATGTACACTATCCGGCAGAAGCCGCATTGATTGTATCGGTAACTGATGGCAAAGGCAGTCCTGTGCCCGTTGCAGCAGCTCGCTATCCGGTAGGGCAGTTTCCGCGCACAGTAATACTGGACGACTCTTCCGCGATGATGCAGGGACAGAGCTTATCGGAACTGGAAACGATTCAGGTCAAAGCGCGCATTGATATCGACGGTAATGTCGCCACTCAGGAAGGGGACTGGTTTGGTACCAGTGCCATTATGAAGTTGGGTGAACAGGTTGCAATCACCATCAAGAACAAGTATTAATACTCCCTATTATAAAATTCTGTCTGGTTTATCCAGTTTTTTATTCAGGGATAAGTTGGTTTATGGCTGTTTTGAGATGTCGGGCAATGTTTGTGCTGCTCGTGGGATTGTTGGTGACGGGGTGCTCTGCTGCTCCGGACTCGACGAGTACTGGTTTGGTGGCAGATGATTCAGAAACGGTAACGAATACGGAATCTGAGACACAGGATTCTGCAGATTCAGAGTCTCACCCGCATGATCCTATCGAAGGCTTTAACCGTAGTATGTGGGACATCAACTACCATTACCTCGACCCTTATATTATCCGGCCGGTATCGTTGGCTTACGTCAATTACACTCCCTCTTTTATTCGTTCCGGGATTGGCAATTTTTTCTCCAACCTGGATGAACCTGCCAGCGTGGTGAATAATCTGGTGATGGGAAACGGACAAGAAGCCGTCAATCATTTCAACCGTTTCTGGATGAATACCACTTTCGGCGTGTTTGGTTTGTTTGACTTTGCCGGCGCTGTCGGGATCCCTAATGAGGATAACCGCAGTTTCAGTGATGCTATTGGTCACTACGGTGTTGGTCACGGTGCTTACGTGATGCTGCCAGGATACGGGCCGACGACTGTGCGCAATACCACGGATTTTGTTGATGGGATGTATTTCCCGCTCTCTTATCTGAATTTCTGGGGCTCGGTGAGCAAATTTGTCTTCCAGGCAATGGAGTCGAGAGCGTCAGTCGTGTCACAAGAGCCGATGTTGAATGCTTCTCCGGATCCTTATGCCTTTACCAGAGACGCTTATCTGCAGCGACAGGATTATAAAGCGGATTTAGAACCGGAAGCCGTGGATTTGGAAGAAGAAGCGTTTCTGGATGACTATCTGGATGAAGAGTTTTAAACCTTCATCCAGATAAGATCAGATTATACAGGCCGGGCTATTTCACGATAGGCCGGCCTTTTAACAACCTTCTGACCCACATTCTTGCCGGGTGAAGGTTTTCCAGCTCTGCTGTTGATAGCGGCAGTGGGTCTCCACAGATTTGTGATGCTAATGTTTCTGCCATCAACGGAGCGGAACACAACCCTCGTGAGCCGAGTCCGATAATACAGTACAGGTTAGGATAATCGGCGACCGGTGCCGCACTATCCTGCTGTTGTTGCAGGTTGGCATAGTCTTGCAGTACTCGTTCCAGGTTGCAGACATTGCCCACATAAGGGAGGTGATCCCGCGTGGCACAGCGGATGCCTTGCCTGGATTCATTACCGCTGACATTGACGTCATCCGGCCAGCTTTGATCCGTCACACTGCGTTGTAACTTGGCCTTGTTGTCTGCCTGAGCCTGAGCATCAAAATCCTGATCAATCTGTTCCCGGTCAAAACTGGCTCCGATACAGTGAAGCTGATCATCCGGATTGTGTGGTGTCATATATCCGTCGTAACAGAGTACCGTCTTCAACTGTTGCAGAGTCGGTGTGGTCGGTATATGGCTCACCTGACCTTTTACCGGTGACGCGGGAATGGAGACCGTCTGGTCAAACTGGCTGAACTGATGTCCGTTCGCCACGACTACGGCCTGATGCCGGAACGTTTCGCCTTCGGACGTCAGCATCCACTGTTTGGTCCCCATATCGAATTTAAGCTGTTCAATATGAGTATTGAAGTGCGCCGAGAATGGTCCTTCCTTTTGACGTTCGGTGAATATCGCCTGCGTCAGCTCTTTCGGGCAGAGCCAGCCACCAAGCGGATAGCTGACACTCTCCACCGACACTGGAAGCCCGATGGCTTCTGTCGTTTGTTCCGCTGACAGTTTGGTCACTACCTCTGAAGGGAAATTACCTTCCAGCATTTTATCCAGCTTATCGGCTGCTTTTTCACTCCATGCCAACTGAGTGACACCACACCACTGATGGGCGAAATCCAGATGCTCTGCCGCCTGCTGAATATACTGGCGGGCAAACAGAAACGCCGGAGCAAACACTCTGGATAACCCGGAATGATCACCGTTAAGCAGCGGATAGATGGCTCCCTGGCGGTTACCGGAGGCATTCTCTGCTGGCTGGTCATCAGCACAATACAGGGTGACGGATACACCACGCCTGCATAACGTGTCGGCCAGAGTCGCACTGGCGATACCACCGCCGATAATCGCCACATCATGGATGGTGTTATTCTGTGGACGGGCAACCCATGGGGAGATATTGGTGTAGGGCTTTTTATCCGTTAGCGTACCAATAATCATATCCCGTTTAGTACCGAAGCCTTTGGTCTTCTTCATATCGAAGCCTGCTTCTATCAGTCCCCGGCGTACGAAACCTGCTGCGGTAAAGGTAGCACAGGTACAGTCTTGTTTGGCCAGTTTGGCCATTCCATTAAACAGGTTCTGATTCCACATTTCCGGATTCTTGCTAGGGGCAAAACCATCCAAAAACCAGGCATCAATACAGCCAGACGGATTAACCGGTACCTGAGGCATACAATCTTTGATATCACCAAACCAGAGATCCAGCGTAACGGCACCTCCGGCCAGGACAAGGCGGTGGCAGCCCGGAAGAGCCAGCGGATAGTAGGTTTGCAACTGCTGTGCGTACTTTGAAAGCTCTGGCCAGGAACTATGTGCTTTAATTAAGTCATCCTTACTTAGCGGAAACTTCTCAAAGCTGATAAAATGCAGTTCTTGCAATGTGGAGTCAGGATTTTCGGCCCTGAATTGCTCAAACCATTGCCATACGGCAAGGAAGTTGAGCCCGGTACCGAATCCGGTTTCTCCGATCACAAAGCGACGCTGGTCAAAATTATGCCACCGTTCCGGGAGATGATTCTGCCGGAGAAAGACGTAACGAGTTTCTTCCAGTCCGTTGACGTTGGAGAAATAGACGTCATCAAACTGATCGGAAACGGGAGTGCCGGCATCGTTCCAGTCCAGCTTCGCATTGCGTATAGGTGCACGATTGGACGATGCATCGTTAGTTGAAGTCATAATGATTCTGTAATTGCTTGTAGCCTAAGGGCCGATTTAATTTTACGGGATTGTACTTCTTTGTTCAGGAATGTGCTAATGATTGGGGAAAGCTGACCACTTGTCGTCAGTATCTTCGTTATTATTTAGCAGTTTTAACAGATTGATAGGAAAGTAACATGAAACGAGCCGTTATCACAGGCATGGGAATTGTCTCCAGCATCGGTAACAACGTAGAGGAAGTGTTAGCATCTCTGCAGGCGGGTAAATCTGGCATCACAGCATCAGAGCAGTTTAAAGAGATGGGTCTTCGTTCTCAGGTTTGGGGTGATGTTAAACTCAACCCTGCTGATCACATCGATCGTAAGAAGATGCGTTTTATGGGTGATGCGGCTGCTTATGCTTACCTTTCTATGGAGCAGGCTATCGCTGATGCAGGCCTGACCGAAGATCAGGTTTCTAACCCTCGTACAGGTATCGTGGCTGGCTCTGGTGGTGCATCTGCCCACAACCAGCTTATCGCAACCGATACGATGCGTGAAAAAGGTGTACGTCGTGTGGGGCCATATATGGTACCGCGTACTATGTCATCAACAGTGTCTGCTTGTCTGGCGACACCGTTTAAAATACTGGGTATTAACTACTCAATGAGTTCGGCTTGTGCAACATCTGCACACTGTATCGGCCACGCGGTTGAGCAAATCCAACTGGGCAAACAAGACGTTGTATTCGCGGGCGGCGGTGAAGAGCTGCACTGGAGCCAGACCATGATGTTTGACGCGATGGGCGCACTGTCTACTAAATACAACGATACACCGGAAACCGCATCGCGTACTTACGATGCGACCCGTGATGGTTTTGTTATCGCTGGCGGCGGCGGTATGGTTGTAGTTGAAGAGCTGGAACACGCTCTGGCACGTGGTGCGAAGATCTACGGTGAAATCGTAGGTTACGGTGCAACGTCTGACGGTTATGACATGACAGTACCTTCTGGTGAAGGTGCGGTACGTTGTATGCGTAATGCGATGGAAAATGTTGATAAGATCGATTACGTGAACACTCACGGTACGTCAACACCGGTTGGTGACGGTAAAGAGCTGCAGGCGATTCAGGAAATCTTCGGCGGCGATTGCCCGGCTATTTCTGCAACTAAGGCAATGACTGGCCACTCTCTGGGTGCAGCCGGCGTGCAGGAAGCGATTTACTCAACGCTGATGCTTGAGCACAGCTTTATTGCGCCAAGTATCAACATCACCGAGCTGGACGAAGCGGCGAAAGGTCTGGATATCGTGACTGAGCGTCGTGATCAGGAGCTGACAACCGTAATGTCTAACAGCTTTGGTTTCGGTGGCACTAACGCAACACTGGTAATCAAAAAATATCAGGCATAACTGATAATATTTGCTTTGCTAAGCCCTGGCCTATTTGAGCCGGGGCTTTTTTATTCCCTCCTTACATCTTTCCGGTAAAAAAACTACAATGCTTGCAAATAAAAAACATCAGCTAACAAAATGAAAATAGTAATTGACGAGAATATGCCTTATGCCGAAGGTTTGTTCAGCCAGCTTGGAGAAGTCATCCTCAAGCAGGGCCGAACCCTGACGGCAGATGACCTGGTCGGTGTGGATGCACTAATGATCCGCTCCGTGACAAAAGTAAACGCAGCACTGCTGGAAAAAGCGGATAAGCTTAAATTTGTTGGTACCGCAACCGCTGGTATGGACCATGTTGATCAGACTCTGCTGCGGGAAAAAGGCATCTTTTTTACTGCGGCTCCGGGCTGTAATAAAGTGGGCGTGGCTGAATACGTATTCAGTGTGTTAATGGTGCTGGCACAGCAGCACGGCTTTTCCGTGTTTGAAAAGACGGTGGGTATTATTGGTGCCGGGCAGGTGGGTTCTTATCTGGAACGATGCCTGAAAGGGATAGGAATCAAGGTACTGCTGAATGATCCGCCAAAAGAGCAAGCTGGTGATCCGCGTCAGTTTACTCCACTGGACAGTCTGCTAAAACAGTCCGATGTGATTACCCTGCATACGCCAATCACTTGCGAGAGTGACTTTCCTACTCATCATTTGCTCGATGAATCGCGACTGAATGCATTAAGAGCTGATCAAATCCTGATTAATGCAGCCCGCGGTCCGGTGGTTGACAATCAGGCACTTAAGGCTCGTCTGCAGCAGAACGATGGTTTCTGCGCTGCACTTGATGTGTTTGAGGAAGAACCGGTCGTGGATATGGAGCTGCTGCCTTTACTGAGCTTTGCCACTCCGCATATTGCCGGGTATGGTCTAGAAGGTAAAGCACGGGGTACAACCATGATTTTTAATGCTTTTTGTGCGTTTCTGGGCAGAGAGCAGAGAGCAGAAGCCAGCGAGTTGCTTCCCGTTGCACCCGTTCCTCAGGTCAGACTAGAACGGGCATGGGACGAAGCAACACTGCACAATCTTATCCAGTTGATTTATGATGTGCGCAAAGACGACGCCCAGTTCCGTCGGCTGATAGGCCCGGCAGGGGCGTTTGACAAAATGCGTAAAGATTACTGGGACAGACGCGAATATAGCGCGGTCTGTCTGACAGGTAATTCAGAATGCAATTTACAGCCACTGGCTGAATTAGGTTTTCAGATTGAGGTGAAATAGATGAGCCAAAAGTTTAACGTTGCGGTATTTGGTGCGACAGGTGCTGTCGGAGAAACCATGGTAGAGGTGCTGCAAGAGAGAGAGTTTCCGGTCGGAGAACTGTATCTGCTTGCCAGTGAACGCAGCGAGGGGAAAACCTACCGGTTCAACGGAAAAACGGTTCGCGTACAAAATGTGGAAGATTTCGACTGGTCGCAGGTGCACATTGCTCTGTTCTCAGCCGGTGGTGAGCTATCCGAAAAGTGGGCTCCGATCGCGGCAGATGAAGGTGTGGTGGTGATAGATAACTCTTCTCAGTTCCGCTACGAATATGATGTGCCGCTGGTGGTTCCGGAAGTAAACCCGGAAGCTATCGCGGAATTCCGCAACCGCAACATCATTGCAAACCCGAACTGTTCAACCATCCAGATGCTGGTGGCACTCAAACCAATTCATGATGCAGTGGGCATTGACCGCATTAATGTGTCAACGTATCAGTCTGTTGCGGGTGCTGGTAAGAAAGGCATTGATGAGTTAGCGGGACAGACAGCGAAACTGTTGAATGGTATGCCAGCAGAACCGGAAGCCTTTAGCCAGCAGATTGCATTTAACTGTATTCCTCAAATCGATACCTTTATGGATAACGGTTATACCAAAGAAGAGATGAAGATGGTTTGGGAAACCCAAAAAATCTTCAATGATGCTTCTATAGCGGTGAATCCGACCTGTGTGCGGGTGCCGGTATTTTATGGTCATGCGGAGTCCGTACACCTGGAAACGCGTGCTCCGATTGATGCAGAGCAGGTAACACAGTTACTGGAGCAGACAGACGGCATTGAAGTTTTCCATGGGGAAGATTTTCCAACACAGGTACGTGATGCTGGTGGAAAAGACCATGTGATGGTAGGTCGGATCCGCAATGATATCAGCCACCATAGCGGAATTGACCTTTGGGTGGTCGCGGATAATGTGCGTAAAGGTGCTGCCACGAATGCCGTTCAAATCGCGGAAGTACTCATCCGGGATTATTTCTAACTCACTCAATAAGGCCCCTTTTATGGGGCTTTATTGTTCTAAAAATTAAATAATGTAGATACAGATGCAGTTTTTTTATTTGCATCCTATAGTTTTCTTATAGTTATCCGATATATTTAGCAGATCTAAAGTTTTTATCAGACAGCAAAAGCCGGGCCTTATATGCATCAGTTCCTAAAGCGTTTACTCACGCCTTTAGCCTTATTCCTCGCAACACAGACTCCGACGGTGGGAGCCGAAGCCATTCGGGTAGTCGGTCCTGACGGGCAGATTCAGTCAGCACCTCAGTATTCTCAATCAATAGTCCGGGATTCACAATCTCAGGCGGCAGATACATATGGGCCGACCAGGCAGGATGAAACATTATGGTCTATCGCGACCCGATTACGGCCAAATAATCAGTTTAGCGTTCAGCAGACTCTGCTGGCCATTTACCGGCTGAATCCTCAGGCATTTGAGAATCAGAATATCCATGAGCTGATACCGGGTAGTGAACTACGAGTTCCATCACAGTTTCAGGTACAGGCGGAAAGTACCGAAGAGGCTATCCGAATCCTTAACGAACATCAGGCACGATTAAATAGTCAGCCTCCCCGGGCACCAGAACCTGCGGCAGAGCGAGCACCTCAGCCAGCATTATCTCCTGAGTCTGCAGAACCAACGCCAGCAAAGAATGACGTCGTGGTTGCAACACCGGTACAGAAGCTGCCTGATTTTGAGGAAAAAGAGGTTGCAGAAAGAGCCAAACCAGCACCGGCTGTGTCTGCTATGGAAAATCAGCTGACAAATTCTCAGAACGAGCTGCTGGCTCTGGAAGAAAAAAATCATCAATTGCGTCTGATGCTTTCGGAGGTGCGGGGTGAGGTAGAAAACCTCAAAGGTGAGCTCGGTGATGAAAGCCGTATACGCTCTGAAGTAGAGAAAATGCTTGAACAAGAGCGCCAGAGAACCGCCGAACAGCAGGCCATGCAGCCAACGATGTTAGAGACGTTGCTGGATAATACTTGGGCTTTGGTACTTCTGGCGTTAATTCCGGGTCTTCTTTTGGTGATGATTATCATCCTCCTGCTTACCCGTAAAACCGCTCCGGCGGAACAGTCAGCTATCCAGCCGCAGGAAGAACAGAATGTTGCTTCTCTGATGGATGAAGATGTACCGGATATTAACCTGGATGACGATCTGGATAACGACGTTTTACTGGGTGATGATCTTTTGGACGCTGATGAAGATCTTGACGTTGAAGAAAACTTTGGTTTTGACGGAAAAGATGAGACGTCAGCAGAAAACGATATTTTTGCCAATCTTTCTGAGTCAGACTTTAACCTGGATGATGGGGATGAAGACGATCCGTTTGCAAGTATTGATGACAATGGTGATCTTGATACAGAACTGGATCTTGATACCAGTGCCTCCGGTGTGAGCGTCGATAGTAGTGAGCAAGCCCTGAGTCTTGAAGAAATGGAGCGTGCTCTTGATGAAGAAGCTCCTGTTAATGTTGATGATGAGTTGAAAGACTTCGATCTTTCGGAGGACAGTGCAGAAGTATCAGATGATGAGCTGGATGAACTGCTGGCGGTAGATGAACCTCATGAGGCTTTGGATGCGAATGAGCTTGATCAGTCGATGCTGGATGAGCTGTTTAGCCAGGTTGATTCACAGGCTGACGATGGAAAAGCCGAGCCTGTATCTGATATGGATTTTGATGCTTTGCTTTCAGATGAGGATGAGCAAGACACTGCTTTCGATCTCCAGGAGCCGCAGGATGAACAGGCGTCACCCGATGATATTCTGAACAATATCGATGATATTGATGCACTTCTGAATGAAACTCAGCAGGAAGCCTCTCTTTCGAATGACGTTTTAGAAGAGGATGACTTTAAGCTTGAAGAAGAGAGCTCTGACTTATTGGATGATTTCTTAGAGGAGTCCCCGGAAGAGGATGACTTTAAGGTAGAAGAAGACAGCACAGACTTACTGGATGACTTCTTGGAGGAATCTACAGAAGAGGATGACTTTAAAGTAGAAGAAGACAGTACAGACTTACTGGATGACTTCTTAGAGGAGTCCACAGAAGAGGATGACTTTAAAGTAGAAGAAGACAGTACAGACTTACTGGATGACTTCTTAGAGGAATCTACAGAAGAGGATGACTTTAAAGTAGAAGAAGACAGTACAGACTTACTGGATGACTTCTTAGAGGAGTCCACAGAAGACGATGACTTTAAGGTAGAAGAAGACAGTACAGACTTACTGGATGACTTCTTAGAGGAGTCCACAGAAGACGATGACTTTAAAGTAGAAGAAGACAGCTCGGACTTACTGGATGACTTCTTAGAGGAGTTCGAGGAAGAGGATGACTTTAAGGTAGAGGAAGACAGTACGGATTTACTGGATGATTTCTTGGAGGAGTTCACAGAAGACGATGACTTTAAGGTAGAAGAAGAGAGCTCGGACTTACTGGATGATTTCTTAGAGGAGTCGGCGGAAGAAGACGACCTTAAGTTAGAAGAAGGCAGTACAGATTTACTGGATGATTTCTTGGAGGAGTCGGCGGAAGAAGACGACCTTAAGGTAGAGGAAGACAGCTCAGACTTACTGGATGATTTCTTAGAGGAGTCGGCGGAAGATGATACAAAGGCAGAGTCAGGTAAAGCTCAGGGTGAGGTACCTCATGAAGGACAAGGTGAGCAACTGATCAATTTTGATGAGTTGACCTCAGATTCCGGCTCAAAAAATGAAGAGCTGCTACCGGATGACGATGCCCTTACGAATCAGGATACCGGAACGGAAAAATTACTGGACCAGTTATTTGAAGAATCAGCTTCGGAGCTGAGTTCTGACGCTGAGGCAGAAGAATCTTTATTTGCAAAAGATTTTATGGAGAGTCTGGAGGACGATTCAGGCAGCGGTGAACCAGATGATCTGGATGAAATTGACAGCTTTATGTCTGAGTTTGATGAATATGATCCTCAACCTAAACCTCAACAGGAACCGGATACTGAGTCTCCTTATGTGCAGCCTGAGAGCCATATACCCGACGACCAAGAGAAAACTGGCGCAGTTCCTAACGAGTTTGGTATACCGCAGGATGAAGACTGGGTATTTGACGATGCACCAGCAGAAGAAGAGCATCCAGAAATCACACTGGACGACTTTGATGATCTGGATTTTCCTGAATATGGTGAGGAGGAAGCCCTTAAGGATGCGCTAAAAGAAGAAACTCAGACAGATGCACCTGAAATTCAACCCGAACAGGAATTGGTTGATATCAGCGATGATGAGTTGGGCGAATATGATGAAACGGCAGCTCTGAAAGATTTACTGGAAGAAGAACCAGACGAAGGCATACTCGCTGCAGAGCCAGAGCCAGAGCCAGAGCCAGAGCCAGAGCCAGAGCCAGAGCCAGAGCCAGAGCCAGAGCCAGAGCCAGAGCCAGAGCCAGAGCCAGAGCCAGAGCCAGAGGACGACCATCCAAAAAAGTTTGAAGATCTGAATGACTCAGCCTCAATGGCTGAGCTGCTTAGCGAGGGCGATGATCAGCAACCACTGCCGTTTGATGACGTTAACTTAAGTGAAGACAGTATCCATAGCGCAGGAATGGATATTGATGCCATGTTGGCAGAAAGTGAAGACTGGAACGGCTTCACTCTGTCACCAGAGCAGCAGGCCGATATCTCGAGTGATATCCCCGAAGATCAGCTGGACATCTGGAATACAGAGGCTGAGCATCCGCAAGTCTCAGAAGAAGACTGGGGACAGCAACCTGACAGCCATGAGTTGTCTGACGAAACAAGTCAGTTTATGAGTGTTGAAGAGCTGATGGCTCAGGTTGATTCGGAGGAAGCTGTCGATCCGGATGAGGAAGAGTTGGACTTGGACGTTGGCCTGAATGAGTTCCCGGATGTCATTGGTAGTGTTGACCAGTTTGATGTTGATTCTGATTCAGAAGCTGCGGGGAAACTGGATATGGCAAAAATCTACATTGAGATGAATGATAAAGAAGGGGCCATTAAGTTACTGGAAGAGGCGATCGTCTATGGTGAAGATGGTATTCGTCAGGAAGCGAAGGCACTGATTGATAAACTAAATAATCAGTAATGGTTGACGAATCCGTCATCATATACGGATGAATAGTAATACTTGACCCGTTTATCAGGCCCCGGCAGTCACGCCGGGGTTTGTTTTAGAAAGCCGGTTAGGTATATACTCGTGCCCGTTTTTCAGATTAAGTGGTAAATTAGCATGCGTGTTGCATTAGGTGTCGAATATAACGGAACGCATTATTCCGGTTGGCAGAGACAAAAACATGCCAATAGTGTTCAGCAGGAGCTGGAAAAAGCGCTTTCTGTTGTTGCTAATGGTCCGGTTGAAGTGCAGTGTGCGGGACGGACCGATGCCGGGGTTCACGGTACGGGGCAAGTCGTTCATTTTGAGACCAGTGCCAGCCGAAAAATGGTCGCGTGGACTATGGGCGTAAATGCTAATCTTCCTAAAGATATTGCGGTTCGCTGGGCTAAAGAGGTTCCGGAGGCGTTTCACGCTCGTTTTAGTGCAACAGCACGTCGCTATCGCTATATTATATTTAACCATGCCTACCGGCCGGGAATTTTGTCTTCCGGGGTCAGTCATTATCATAATGAGTTGGATGCCGACAGAATGCATCAGGCTGGCCAATATTTGTTAGGAGAAAATGATTTTACCTCTTTCCGGGCGGTTCACTGTCAGTCACGCAGTCCATGGCGGAATATTATGCACTTGAATGTGACCCGCCACGGTCATTATGTTGTGATTGATATCAAGGCGAATGCCTTTGTGCATCATATGGTGCGCAATATTGCCGGCAGTCTTATAGCCGTAGGAAAAGGTGATCAGGAACCGGAGTGGATCCAGTGGCTACTGGGGGCAAAAGACCGGAAGCTGGCCGGAGCAACGGCAAAAGCAGAAGGACTGTACCTGGTTGATGTGGACTATCCTGACGAATTTGGCTTGCCGGTTGTTCCTTTGGGACCATTGTTTTTACCGGACGAATTGAGCTAAATATCGAAAATAACGGAACTATCGGTGTTAACTGGTATCCAAAATTGATAGTTTATTGGGTTATTAAACGGTATTACGGATAGGTACAACCAGTTTTTGATCCACAGAAAGCGCAATCTGTGATTTAATCCGTCCGCATTTTATTGAATTTTATATCTTTCGCCATGTGGCGGGAGAACATCAGAGAAAAAGGTCTTCCATGAGTTGGCTTGAGAAAATTTTAAACAAAAGCAGCATCGTTACTTCTCGTAAAGCATCAATCCCTGAAGGGGTATGGACGAAGTGCACATCTTGTGAACAGGTACTGTATCACGCAGAACTGGAACGTAATCTGGAGGTTTGTCCGAAATGTAACCATCACATGCGGATGAAGGCTCGTCGTCGTCTGGAAACATTCCTTGATGAAAATAACCGGGTAGAGCTGGCTAATGAGCTTGAGCCGCAGGATAAACTGAAATTTAAGGACTCCAAGCGTTATAAAGATCGTTTGTCCGCTGCTCAGAAGAACAGTGGTGAGAAAGATGCTCTTATCGTGATGAAAGGTGAACTATTAGGTATGCCTTTAGTCGCGTGTGCTTTTGAATTCTCCTTTATGGGGGGGTCAATGGGTTCTGTGGTTGGTGCCCGTTTTGTACGCGCTGTTGAAGCGGCGATGGAAAACAACTGCGGCCTAGTCTGTTTTTCAGCCAGTGGTGGTGCCCGTATGCAGGAGGCATTAATGTCTCTGATGCAGATGGCCAAAACCAGTGCGGCTCTTGAGCGCCTGTCAGAGAAAGGCCTGCCATTTATTTCTGTCATGACTGATCCGACAATGGGTGGTGTTTCTGCGAGTCTGGCTATGCTGGGTGATATCAATATCGGTGAACCGAATGCCCTGATCGGGTTTGCTGGTCGCCGTGTTATTGAGCAGACTGTACGCGAAGATCTTCCGGAAGGCTTCCAGCGCAGTGAGTTCCTGCTGGAGCACGGTGCGATTGATATGATCGTTGATCGTCGCGAGATGCGTCAGCGCGTTGGCAGCCTGGTTGCTAAACTGACGCACTACACCTCTCCTTTGGTGGTCTCTGTTGACGATGCACCAGAGGAAGTGAAAGAGATTGGGTATAAAGTACCTGTCGCGAAAGATCAGGAAAAAGAGTAAAGTACTCATTAGCAAATCATACTTTAGTAGAGTTCAATGAGTCAGCAAACTATCCCTCAAGCCACATCTTCTCTAGCGATGTGGCTTGATTATTTAGAAAATATTCATACCAGTGCTATTGATTTAGGACTGGAAAGAGTTCAGCAGGTCGCTGAGCAAGCCCATCTTCTTCATCCACAGGCCAAAGTGATCACAGTGGCCGGAACCAATGGCAAAGGAT
Source organism: Vibrio albus (assembly GCF_003144035.1). GTDB lineage: Bacteria > Pseudomonadota > Gammaproteobacteria > Enterobacterales > Vibrionaceae > Vibrio > Vibrio albus. The sequence goes on along the minus strand of NZ_QFWT01000001.1, from coordinate 453,949 downwards.
CAACCTGTGCTCTCCTGGAATCCATATTGCTGGATGCGGGATATTCAGTCGGTGTGTATAGTTCTCCTCACCTGATTCGCTATAACGAGCGTGTGCGCATCAATGGTCATCCTCTGCCGGACAGTAAACACACCGAGGCTTTTGCCTATATTGAAGAGCACAGAGCAGACACCAGTCTGAGTTTTTTTGAATTCGGTACACTTGCGGCACTGCGCCTGTTTGAAACTGAGCAAGTCGATGTGATTCTGCTTGAGGTCGGTCTTGGTGGTCGTCTGGATGCGACCAATATTCTGGAGCATGATGTGGCTGTAGTGACCAGTATTGCCAAAGATCATGTGGACTGGTTAGGTGACGATATTAACGTCATCGCTCAGGAGAAAGCCGGTATTTTCCGTGCCGGTAAGCCTGCAATATGCGGGCAGCCGGATGCGCCTTACACCATCGCCGCGTATGCTGATGAAATTGGTGCTAACCTGTATCAGGTAGACTATCAATTTCAGTATGAGCAGGTCGGCGATATCTGGAACTGGAAAAGTGGTCCGTTTGACCTGAGCGACCTTCCTGTCCCTTCTTTGCCTCTGCCTAATGCAGCAACGGCATTGATGGCCTTGGGCGTGTCAGGGCTGGACATCAGTGATGTTAATATCGTGAATGGGCTTAAGAATGCTAAGCTGGCCGGACGGATGCAGAAAGTATCCCATTCGCCTTGTGTGATTCTGGATGTGGCTCATAATCCTCATTCGGCCGCTTATCTGGCGAAGCGAATTCAGCAATGTTATCCGGATAGAAAGATTCATTGTGTTCTGGGCATGTTGGAAGATAAAGATATTCCGGGGACAATAAAAGAATTGTCGAATGTCGTTTCCTGCTGGTATCCGTGTTCCCTTTCCGGTCCCAGAGCGGCAAGTGCTGAATTGCTTTCCGAAGCATTACCCGCTGGTAACAAGCTGAAAACCTTTTCAACACCTACCCACGGTTTTAAATATGCGTTAACAAAAGTGGCGAAAGACGATGTCATCATTGTAGCCGGATCATTTGTTACCGTTTCAGATGTTCTGGTTTATTTACAGTTACAAAGGAGTTCTAGTTCTGGTGGCAAGTAAGTTTCAGAGCCGGCTGGTGGGAACCATTATTCTGGCTGCGGCAGGGGTCATCGTTTTGCCCGATATTCTCGATGGTGAAAAGAAGCACTATAAAGAAGAGTTTGCGGCCATACCGATTAAACCTGCGTTGAAAACAGACATGGAAACTTTCGAGGTGCTTGAACCGGTGGAAGTGCAAACCGCACTTCCTGAGAGCCCGGTAGCCGTCACAGAGCCGGAAGCTTCCGAACCGACTCGTGATACTGTTAACGTGAGTGTTCAGCCTGTGGCGGAAAAAAATCAGTATCAGGACAGTGCCTGGATCATTCAGCTCATGGCTCTGAAAAACGCAGAGAACGCAAAAACGCTGGTTGGCGATCTGCAAAAGAGGGGTTACCAGGCTCATAGAAAAAAAGAGGGGGAATTTACCCGTGTGATTGTCGGCCCGGATACTTCCAAGGAAAAGCTTGAAAAACAAATAAAAGAACTAAAGGAAATCACTGGCTCTCAGGGTCAACTGATGAAATTTAGACCGCTTAACCCATAAGAAAACGTTTGCGTCGCGATTTTTTCTGTTAAAATGCGCGCAACTTAAGATGTACAGAATATGATTTGGATTGATTATGTCATTTTAGGGGTAATAGGCCTGTCGGCTTTGATCAGCATTACTCGGGGCTTTGTAAAAGAAGCATTATCTCTGGTGATTTGGTTTGGGGCATTTTTTATCTCCAGCCAGTACTACAAGAAATTGGCAGTATATTTTACCAATATCGACGACGAGTTATTCCGTAATGCGGCGGCGATAGGTGCACTTTTTGTTACGACACTGATAGTTGGTGCTATCGTCAACTATGTTGTTGCTCAACTGGTGCAGAAAACAGGATTATCGGGAACAGACAGGGTACTGGGGGCCGTATTTGGCGCGCTGCGCGGTGTACTGATTGTTTCTGCTGTGCTGTTTTTCATGGATGCGTTTACCGCATTCCCAAACTCTGACTGGTGGGCACAGTCGCGTCTGATACCTGAATTTAGTCGTATCATCGCGCCGTTTTTTGAACACCTTCAAGAGACATCAAGTTTTCTAGCTGGCACTGTGTAGTGCCAGTTTTTGTAAATCGAGGATTAGGACATGTGTGGTATTGTTGGAATCGTGGGTAAGACGATGGTGAACCAGTCAATTTATGATGCGTTGACGGTTTTGCAGCATCGTGGCCAGGATGCCGCGGGTATTGTTACCATAGAAAGCAATCGTTTTCGTCTGCGTAAGGCGAATGGTTTGGTTAAAGATGTTTTTGAAGCAAAACACATGCAACGCTTACAGGGTAATGTAGGTATTGGGCATGTTCGTTATCCAACTGCAGGTAGTTCAAGTGCCTCTGAAGCGCAGCCTTTCTATGTAAACTCTCCGTTTGGTATTACTCTGGCGCATAACGGTAACCTGACCAATGCTCACGAAGTCAGAGAGAAACTATTTGAAAAAGATCGTCGTCATATCAACACGACATCGGATTCTGAAGTGCTGCTGAATGTTCTTGCGCATGAAATTGATACGGTAAAAGGCAATGTTACGGCTGAAGATGTATTCAGAGCGGTAGCGAATGTTCACCGTACTATTCGTGGAGCCTATGCTGTAGCTGCGATGATCATCGGCCATGGTATGATCGCTTTCCGTGACCCGCATGGTATTCGTCCTTTGTGCCTGGGTAAACGTGAGACTGAACAGGGAACAGAATACATGGTTGCTTCAGAATCTGTTGCACTGGACGCCATCGGTTTTGATTTTATGCGTGACGTTGCGCCCGGTGAGGCCGTATACGCGACCTTTGACGGTGAACTACACACACTCCAGTGTGCTGATAATCCAGCCAGTAACCCTTGTATTTTTGAATACGTTTACTTTGCTCGTCCAGACTCGTTTATCGATAAGATTTCTGTTTACAGCGCTCGCGTTGAAATGGGTAAAAAGCTGGGTGAAAAAATCCTGAGCGATTGGTCGGATCTCAATATTGATGTGGTGATCCCAATTCCTGAAACGTCTTGTGATATCGCACTGGAAATTGCACAGAAAATTAACCTGCCATATCGTCAGGGTTTTGTGAAAAACCGCTATGTAGGCCGTACCTTTATTATGCCTGGTCAGCAGATGCGCAGAAAATCGGTACGTCGTAAGCTGAATGCGATCCGTTCTGAATTTAAAGATAAAAACGTACTCCTGGTTGATGATTCCATTGTACGCGGTACTACATCAGAGCAGATTATTGAGATGGCGCGTGAAGCTGGCGCGAAGAATGTGTATATGGTGTCGGCCGCTCCGGAGATTCGTTTCCCTAACGTATACGGCATTGATATGCCAAGTGCAAATGAGCTTATTGCCCATGGCCGTGATTCGGATGAAATCGCGAAAATGATTGGTGCTGATGCCTTGATTTATCAGTCTCTGGAAGATTTGGTAGCCGCAGTAGGCTTGGGTAACCAGTCTATCACTCAGTTTGAAACCTCTGTGTTTAACGGCGAGTATGTGACCGGTGATATTGATCAGAGCTATCTGGATTTTCTTGAGTCACTAAGAAGCGATGATGCCAAGCTGCAGAAAGATATCCAGCAGGATCTGGCCAACCTGGAGTTGTATAACGAAGGGGCGTAATTCCGCTACTCACCTGAAACACTAAAAAACACCGGCAATTGTCCGGTGTTTTTTTATATCGTTAGTTAGCATATTACGTTATGTATTTAAACGCGTTTTTTCCCTTTTTAAGGATACGTACCATTTGGTGACTTTATTTTAAGTACTTGGTCGATAAAAAATTAAAATACCATTTTAATATATTAATTCCTTTCTATCATACAGATGCAACAAGACGCACTGTAAGTATTGACTATTTACTCATTTAGAAAGGACAAGACGTGAAAAGATTCAAATATTCGATCTTAGCTGTATCACTCGCCGCTGTGACCGGCTGTACCAGCACAATGCAGATATCTGCCCCCTCTGCTGTATCTTCAGGCCAGGCTGTAAAGCAGGCTACAAAGGCTGACTTTGAAACTCTTAAAGCACGTGTGGTTCCTGACTTTGTTGCCAGTTCAAAAGCTCAGGCAAAGAAAAAGAATATGACACTGAAAGTATTGGCAGCAGATTACCTAAAAACACTTTCTCCGGAAGGTGCCTGGCCAGATATCAACTACCAGCAGGTTGAAAAGCCAGGCTGGTCACCGAGAGGACACCTGGACCGTTTGGTTATTCTGGCTGCCGCGTACAATGAGTCTCCAGATGTGGCATTGGGAAATGCGATAAGCAACGCTCTAATCTACTGGCTGGATGCTGATCCGCAAAGCTGGAACTGGTGGTGGCATGATATCGGCATTCCAAAACGGATTGGCTACAGTGCGGTGATGGCGAAAGAAGCTCTGAATGAAGAGCTACTTAAGAAAGTAGCCGATTATCTACCGAGTATCCCTAACTACTCGCCGACTAACCCAAACAGCCCGATTCCAAAAGCGGCCAACCGGACTGATATCGCACTGGCAGTGCTAAATCGTGGGTTACTGACAGACGACAGTGATATGGTAGGTAAAGCGATTGCAGATATTGAGGCAACGGTTGGCGTAAGCACCGGGGCGGGTATTCAGCATGACTACTCTTTCCATCAGCATGGGCCACAGCTCTACACGTCCGGTTACGGTCCCGTGTGGTTCAGTGCAGCAGCGAAATGGGCAGATTTGGTGAATGATTTGCCGTGGGCCTTTGCACCGGAAAAAATGGATATTCTGGTTTCCTACCTCCTTGACGGTCAGCGCTGGTCTAAACGCCATGGCCAGTGGGACTACAACACCATGAGCCGCGGGATTAGCCGAACCAAGCGGACTGAGTATATGCCTCAATCCTCCGGGGATATGCCTGAACACACACCGATGGATATTGTTGCCGGTTGGATGCCTGAACGTGCTGACGATGCTCAGGCATTTAAAGCTCACGAGTTTGGTGATGCAGGAGCAGGGCTTAACGGCTTCAAGCATTTCTGGCGCAGTGATTATTCCGTTAAATCTTCTGACGGGCATATGTTTAGCATCGGCATGAACTCTCAGCGGGTTGAGCCGGCAGAAGCGGGTAACGGAGAAAACCTGAAAGGCTTCTGGCTGGGCTTTGGCAGCACATTCCTGATGCAGCGCGGTAATGAGTATTACAACATCTTCCCGGTATGGAACTGGGCTCTGGTTCCCGGGGTTACTGCTCCTGAGTACGTCGGTAAAGGCGCTGACTGGGGACGTATCATGCAGCCGGACGTATCATTTGTCGGTGGTGTTAGCAATGAACGATATGGTGTGTCGATGATGGATTTGGATATCGCCATCAACCACGCGGAGGGTGCGCATTCAACGAAGCCTGGATTCTACCAGTGTGGTGAAGGGAAAGGACACACAGAGGCGAAGAAAGCCTGGTTCAGCTTCGCGGATGAAGTGGTTGCTCTTGGTACGGGCATTAAGTCAACCAATTGCGAATCAGTGAATACTTCACTAAACCAGACACGACTCAATGGTGAGGTAACCGTAGACGGCTCCGTTGCTGCGATGGGAAGTCGTGATCTGACAGACGCAAAATGGGTACACCATGATGGTGTCGGTTATGTGTTCCCTCAGAGCTGGAAAGGTACGTTGTCTAACCAGACCCAGACCGGCACATGGAAAGCGCTCCGCAAAAGCAGCAGTGACGAGTTAGTCAGCCAGAACGTATTTACTCTGTCTATGACACATGGCGTGAATCCTGACAATGCGACTTATCAGTATGTCATTGCTCCGGGAAAAACCGCAGATCAGGTCGACAGTTACAGTAAAGACTTACCGGTGAAAGTACTGAAGAACACGCCTGAGGTTCAGGCCGTACATCATAAAGGGCTGAATGTGACAGGTATTGTTTTCTATCAGGCGGGTAGCGTGAAGCTGAACAGTGATCTAACGGTCACCGTTGACAAGCCAAGCGTTATATTGCTGGACGACAGTGTCAGTCAGCCAACCATCAGCGTATCGACTCCTGGGGTTGAGTTTGCTGATGTGACACTGGGCTTACAGTCTGTATCACACGGTAACCTTACGCACAGTATTCTGACTCCAGGGGGAGAAGCTGATCTGGGCAGAAGTGTTACCTTTGACTGGGATAAAGGCCCGGATAACCGTGAGTGGGAAGCAGCATTAAAAGCTCAGCAACAAGCCCAACTGCAGGCAGCGCAGCAGCCTGAGCTGACACTACTGGCGGTGGCTGATACTGAGCTACAGGGGGGGCAGTATGCAGACAGAAACTTCGATATCGTATCACGCTGGGATCTGTGGGCTGGCCAGATTACGGATGGCGATGCAGCGGAAGCGGGAGTGACTAAGGAAGTCAAATCCGTGATTAAGTTCGACCTTACCCAACTGAGCAGTGCCGGGGCTGAGAAGGCCGTGCTGAAACTGCATGTCCGTAATATTGGCGGGCAGTCGCCACAGACAGTGCAGGTTGCTGCATTGGCCGATAGTCACTGGAGTGAAGCAGGTGTCACCTGGAATAATCTTCCGGCTGTTAAATCGGAAAGTATCCCTTGGACGGTTTCTTCTGAGCAGAAAAAACAGTGGGTTGAACTGGATGTTACTAAGCTGGTGAATGAGGCTCAATCCTCTGGCGCTATTAGTTTGCTACTAAGTAACAAAGGTTCTGGTTTTGTCGCTTTTGGCTCTGATGAGACCGATCAAATCCCTGAACTGGTCGTTAAACGTGCCCTTTAACCGTTGATTCAGGGGAAACGTAACACAGTAAGTTTGAACGGCGGCGGATAGGCCGCCGTTTTTAATCAGGGAATAGTCTAGGCGGGAATATTCTCTTCCCCGACATCATGATAGTGAGTGACGAAGTCTATCAGCAGACGTACTTTTTCTGGCTGGTGATCTTTGTGGTTATAGAGCATATAAATATCCCTGGGGTTGGAACTCCAGTCACTAAGCACCCGCACCAGTTCTCCTCTCTCAAAATATCCCTGCAGCATAATATCCGGCATCAGAGTGATGCCCAGCCCCGCAGCACATGCGCGGCGGACGACATTCAGTTCGTTGGCTTCAAACCTGCCTTTATCGGTATTCACCACAACATCGCCTTTGGAGTTGTTAAGTTGCCATTTGAGTAATGGATGACCTTTTAGTAGATGGTGATGAAGCAGATCGTCTGCATGTTTAAGAGGTTGGGGGTTATCCGCCAGATAAGAAGGGCTGGCAACAAGTATATCTTTGACTTCATTTACCTTTCTGGCGATTAGGCTAGAGTCTCGCTGTGGACCCGCTTTAAAAATAATATCCCACTCAGTCGGATCACACTGATTACTTATCGTCAGTTCAATCCTGATATTCGGGTATTTCGCCATAAACTCGTTGAGCATAGGCAGGATAAGCCGCTTGGTCAGGTTTGAGGGGGCGGAAATCTTCAGTTTACCCGCCGCACCCCGGCAGTCGTCTCCAATTTCTTCTGCTGCTGAAGTGAGCTTTTTAAGCATCGGAGAGCAGGCGGTATAAAAACGTTCTCCAGCTTCCGTCAGCGAAAGTTTGCGTGCGTGGCGGTTGAGCAGGCGGAGATCTAAAGAATCTTCAAGGGCCTGAATTCGCCGGGTGATAGTCGCGACAGGAATTAATGTTTTTCTTGAAGTTGCGGTATAGCTCCCATTTTCAACAACAAGTCGAAAAAGGTTTAAGTCATCTAGTTTCATCGGGTTAGCCACGGCAGATCTTCCACGTTCAAATTCGTTCCTTTGATTTTGCAAACTTAATTTGCTTCTCGTCAAGAGAATGTTGTGTTTGTTTGCCGCTATCCTTTTGCTTTGTGTGTATTTTGTATACAAAGTTGCGATAAATGATAAGCAATACTGTTATCAACTAAGCAAGATCAATGCTAATTAGCAACAGGTTGTGCTTACAATCGTGTATGCAACGCCATATGTTGTACAAATGATGATTGCCGACTACTTTTTATTAGAGGTCTGGATAAAAATAAATATCGTCCGGTTGGTTGATGAGCGAGGGCTGTATGGTTGATAGTTTTGTTGACACTGCACTTTATGCGGACGGGAGGGGCAGAGAAGGGCAGGTGATTATGCTGGTTGATGATGATCCAGTTTTTCGTCGGTTTATCTCTGTATTGTTGGAAAAAGAAGGCTATCGGGTCATTCAGGCTGAGCATGGGCTGGAAGGCTTACAAAAGCTCCGGCACGAGGTTCCGGATCTGATACTGTGTGACTTGTCGATGCCAATCCTGAATGGTATCGAATTTGCCGAGGAAGTATGCTGGGAATACCCATCCATTCCTATGATCGTCGTCTCTGCAACAGAAGATATGTCGGATGTTGCGAGAGCATTGCGCTTCGGTATTAAGGACTTTTTGACGAAACCTATTACGGTTCCTACTCACCTAACTTCCGCCATCAGTAATATTCTGAGTGATGAGCAAAAACATCAGGAGCCCAGCCGTGACTTCGCCAGTCAGTGGCTGCGCGTAGGAGAACGGGGAGATATTCCTGAAGATGAGGAGTTGCACTGGCACCTGAACTTTCTTGAGCATAATATCGGAGCCGCGAGAGATCTGTTATTAGCTCTTCTTCCGGACAGAGATACAAAGCAAGGGGAATGGCAATGCAGCTACAATCTTCTTCAGGCTTCTGATGCAATGCCTCTGGTCTTTGATTATGCCTGGTTGATGGATGGTCAGTTTGCGTTCTATATCGTGGATTCAGAATCCACAGAAGAGAACTGTGTTGCGACATCTCTTCTGGTCCGGGCTGTATTTAATGATGCGTTACGCCATTCTGATATTCCGCTAAACAATCTGGAGGCGTTTACGGATATCGTTGAAAAAGGCATACAGTGTCTGGAGTGCTCAAAACCAACCAAAGCGCTGTTTGGTATCGCCGATATGACCGATGGTACGGTGTCAATATTGTCGGGCGGGATCGAAGGGATCTGGACCTATCATGACACTTATGGTCAGTACCGGCATCATATCGCTTCAGAGTGCATGTTAGGGGGTGGTTGCTCCAAACAGTCAGGTGTTAGCCGGTTGCCTATCGGCAGAGGAGGTAAATTAACGCTGTCGAATATCGGCGTCAGTCATTTTAGTCTGGAAATGTCGCCTAAGTCGTCATATTAGCATTTAAACCGCCACTTAAACGTTTGCGCCGGATTCGCTGGTTGCTCCAGATTAAGAAAATCTCTAATATTGTTGGGTAATGTGCCCGCTCTTCGGAGCGGGCGTTTGTTTTTTCGCCTTTTGCTGTCTTCGTTCACGAATAAGCAAATGTGATAAATTGGTCGCTTGCTTTGCTGAGATAATTATAACGAGATCGAGGCAAGCCTATAACGCAGATAGATAGTTTATGACTACTGATACAATTTCATTAATAAAATCAAGTATTAAATCCATTCAGGACTACCCTAAACCAGGTATTTTATTCCGTGATGTCACCAGCCTGATGGAGAATGCGGATGCTTATAAAGCAACCATTGGTTTATTGCTGAACCAATATAAAAACCACGGGTTTACCAAAGTCGTCGGAACAGAAGCCCGGGGTTTTCTGTTTGGAGCTCCGCTGGCCCTGGAGCTGGGCGTAGGGTTTGTGCCGGTACGTAAACCGGGTAAGCTGCCGAGAGAAACCGTTGCGGAAACTTATGAGCTTGAATACGGTATGGATACTCTGGAAATTCATACGGATGCGATTGAAAAAGGCGACAAAGTTCTGATGGTTGATGACTTGCTTGCGACAGGCGGAACCATTGAAGCGACCACAAAACTGATCCGTCAGTTAGGTGGTGAAGTGGAACACGCGGCTTTTGTGATAAACTTGCCGGACATTGGTGGTGATGAACGCCTGAAAGGGTTGGGTCTGAACGTATACAGCATTTGTGAGTTCGACGGCCACTAAGCCAGAATAGTTGGAAGTATTAAATGAGTTATTTAGCATTAGCACGAAAATGGCGTCCGGTTCAGTTTAATCAGGTTGTGGGTCAGGCCCATGTGCTCACCGCACTGGAAAATGCATTAAAGCAGAACAAGCTGCATCACGCTTATCTGTTTAGTGGTACACGAGGTGTCGGTAAAACCAGTATTGGTCGCTTATTTGCTAAAGGACTCAACTGCGAAACGGGTATCACGGCTACGCCTTGTGGTCAGTGTGAAACCTGTCGGGAAATTGATGAAGGCCGTTTCGTTGACCTCCTTGAAATCGATGCAGCTTCCCGAACGAAGGTCGAAGATATCCGTGAACTGCTTGACAATGTGCAGTATAAGCCAGCACGGGGCCGGTTTAAGGTGTACCTTATCGATGAGGTACACATGCTCTCCCGCCACAGCTTTAACGCACTTCTGAAAACTCTGGAAGAGCCACCTGAGCATGTAAAGTTCCTGCTGGCGACAACTGATCCACAGAAGCTACCGGTAACGATTCTTTCCCGTTGTCTGCAGTTTCATCTAAAGCCTATCAGTGTGGATGCTATTCACGAACAGCTTGATTTTATCCTTAAGCAGGAGTCTGTAACGTCAGAATCCCGGGCGTTAGGCATGATTGCTCATGCGGCAGATGGCAGTATGCGGGATGCTCTGAGTCTGACGGATCAGGCCATTGCTTTAAGCAATGGCGCAATCGATACCGCGACGGTTACCACCATGCTGGGAACTCTGGATGCTGATCAGGCGATTCACTTGCTGGAAGCCATTAGCAGTAAGCAAACAGAAACGGCGATGGCAGCCATTCAGCATCTGGCACAAAATGGTGTGGAATGGGATGGTCTTTTGCAGGAACTGGCAAGTCAGCTTCACAGAATAGCGATGTATCAGGCATTGCCGGCCACACTCGACAAAGATAAGCCGGATGCGGAAAAAATAGAGCTGCTCAGCCAGTCTCTTACGCCTCAGGATGTACAGCTATTTTATCAAATCGCTCTGAAAGGGCGTCAGGACCTGCCTCTGGCTCCAACCGAGCGAATGGGACTGGAAATGGTCGTCCTGAGGATGATCGCCTTCAGGCCGCAGTCAGCCGTGTCTGCAAACGCGATAGTCTTACCAACAAAACAGCAGGCGGTGGTACCTGAGCCACCACATCGTCATCAAAACACGGCGTCATCATTGCAGCAACCTATTTCGCAGCGGACAGAGTCTTCGCAGCCAGCACCGGCTCAACCAATGCCTCAATCTGAACTGGTTGTTGCAGGGCGTAGTGGCGAAGAAACAAATCAGCCGGTTAATCTCAAATCTCCGGTCATAGAACCAGAAAGAAATGAGCCTGAGCAGCAGCCAGATTCCGTTTCACCACCGCATGAGGAAAAAAGCGTTTCGATGACGGGCTTACGTCATCAGTTGCGTTCTCGGCGTAACACCTCACAGCAATCTGCGGATAATCACGGAAAAAAGTCTGAAGCGGCGTCACCGGGACCATCTTCTGTGCTGGAGCGCGTTGCTCAGCATGGCCGGTATGGTGATCGGCCGCAGACAAATACAGTGAGTACCGCTGGCAGTAATACGGTCGCAGGCTCAGTAGAACCGCAGAATATACAGCCGGCAGAGCCTATGCCGGAGGACAGCGAGCCATATCAATGGCAGCCGTCGTCAACTCCCGTTGAAGAGCCTGTCCAGGCGGAGGTAAAACCTTCCGATCTGAAAAAGGCACTGGAGCATACTAAAACACCGGAGATGAATCAGAAACTGGTGGAAGAGTCGATTGCTCAGGATGAATGGTCTGCTTTGATTCAACGGCTGAATATCCCTAAGCTGGTGGAACAGCTGGCACTGAACTCTGCTTATCAGAAAAATGGCTCAGCGATCGCTCTGGAATTAAGGCCGAGCCATGCGCATCTGAATAAAGACAGGTCTCTGGAGGAGTTAAGGCTGGCGCTCTGTCATGTACTGGAAGAAGAGTGCTCACTGACCATTCATATTGGTGAGTCCGGACAGACACCTCTGGAGCTCAGAGAACATCTGTATCAGGGAAAACTGGCCAGCGCTTTTGTCAGTCTGGAGCAGGATCCTAATGTACAGTTTATTCAGAAAAGATTCGCAGCAGAACTGGACCGAGATAGTGTAAGACCAATATGAACAACCTAGTTAAATTTTAAATCCGGGGTTGAAAAATTGCTTTTCAGCCCAATAATCAAGTGAAACACATACAGACCAGAGAGATATAAGATGTTTGGTGGTAAAGGCGGTATGGGCAACCTGATGAAACAAGCCCAGCAGATGCAAGATCGTATGCAAAAACTTCAGGAAGAAATTGCAAATATGGAAGTGACTGGTGAATCTGGAGCAGGTTTGGTTAAAATAACCATCACCGGTAGCCACAGCGTACGTCGTGTTGAAATTGACGAGAGCCTGATGGAAGACGACAAAGAAATGCTGGAAGATCTAATCGCTGCTGCGTTTAATGATGCCGCTCGTCGTGTTGAAGAGACTCAAAAAGAAAAAATGGCTTCAGTGACTGGCGGTATGCAGCTACCACCAGGCATGAAAATGCCATTCTAATCGGTAACGGTATCTAAACTATGCGTACCAGCCATATGCTGGAGCAATTGATGGAGGCCTTACGTTGTCTGCCGGGAGTCGGTCCCAAGTCAGCCCAGCGTATGGCCTTTCATTTGTTACAGCGGGACAGAAAAGGCGGTTTACAGTTAGCGGATGCGCTAACTAAAGCAATGACAGAAATTGGTCACTGCTCAGAGTGCCGAACATTTACCGAAGAAGAAACCTGTAATATCTGTTTGAACCCCAAACGACAGGAAAATGGCTTGTTGTGTGTGGTCGAAAGCCCGGCGGACATCGCCGCAGTAGAAGCAACAGGGCAGTATTCCGGCCGTTATTTTGTGCTTATGGGGCATTTGTCCCCGTTGGATGGCATCGGCCCCAGTGATATTGGCTTAGATACTCTGGATTATCGGCTTGGAAGAGGGGATATCAAAGAAGTTATTCTGGCAACCAACCCGACGGTGGAAGGTGAAGCAACCGCTCATTATATTGCAGAGTTGTGTAACGCCCACAATGTGAGTGCCAGCCGTATCGCACACGGTGTTCCTGTTGGCGGAGAGCTGGAGCTGGTAGACGGCACTACACTTTCCCATTCACTGTTGGGAAGGCAGAAGCTGTCTTAATCTGTACAATGAAAACTGAATATCGTCATTCCTGCGAAGGCAGGAATCTTATGAACGAGTTGATAATGGTTTAGTAGATCCCTGCCTTCGCAGGGATGACGGTCTGGATTGATAGAGCAGATTATAGAAAGAAACCAGAAACTAGACCGCTACGCTGATAAAAACTATAAAACCAGACAATGTTTTCTGTAATCTGTACCCTCAAAGCGCTCTGTATTCTGTTCTAGTCTCTAGTCCTAGCCCTTATGTCAGCAACTCCAGTTCGGTGATCACCGCCATCGCTTCAGGATTACTCTTCCCGCACACATCCGGATCCGGCTTAAAGTCGTGGCACACCTTGGGCCTTTCCGGCTTGCCGAAAAGTTTGCACAGATTATTCTCATCGAGCTGGATACAGCGTACTCCCGCTGGCTTGCCGTTCTCCATCCCCGGAATCGGAGAAGAAATGCTTGGTGCGATACAACAGGCTCCGCAGCCTAATCTGCAATCCATATAACCCTCTGGTGACTACGCTAAATGAAGAGGTGGGATAATATAGAAGGCTGTACAGGAAGTAAACTGGATCGGCACAGCATTCTGCTTGCACTTTACTGTTCATAGGGGTATAAATCACATCCTCTTGGTAGCAGTAAGAAGTAGAGCAGGCAATGACAGTAGCATTTTGGCAGACAAAGACACTGGAAGAGATGACAGAGCAAGAGTGGGAATCTCTGTGTGACGGCTGCGGGAAGTGCTGCCTGCATAAGCTGATGGATGAAGACACCGATGAGGTGTACTACACCAATGTTGCCTGTAGCTGGCTGAACAGTAAAACCTGTGGCTGTAAAGATTATCCGAACCGCTTTAATTCTGGCGAAGAGTGCCTGAAATTAAACAAAGCAAATATCCACGAGTTCAACTGGTTACCTGAAACCTGCGCCTATCGTCTGCTTGCAGAAGGCAAGCCGTTGCCAGAATGGCATCCGTTGATTACAGGTTCAAAGTCGGCTATGCACGCAGCGGGTGAAAGTATCAGAAATAAGGTGGTTTATGAGGTTGAAGTGGTGAACTGGGAAGACCATGTGCTGAACCACCCTCACCGATAACGACGTGGCGATACATAAAAAATGACTTTGCCTGCACAAGCTAATTCTTCGCTACGAGGGCAAAGTCGTTTTTTGATTGTATTGCTTGCTTAAATAACCGCTAACAGCAAGGCCCCGGCTGTAAGAGCACCCGAAACGTATTGACCTGCAGAATAAGAGCTGTCTTCGGTTTCTTCAATCTTATCCGGGCTGCTCATACCCAAAGCCCCATGGGTAAAGGACTCAACTTTATCGCCAAAGTCTTTGTCTTTAGCCACTTCTTTGCTTTCTTTATCAATTTCTGAAAGTGCAGTAAGCAACGCCTTACCTTCTGCTGAAAGCGTTACTTTATTTTGCTCAACTTTCAGAGCCTTGTCTGCATCTTTTGCCTCAGCTGCCACTGGCTGAGGCGTTGACGGAGCCATTTTAGCCTGTGCAGCATAAGCCTGCGTTGCGTTATTCATTCCTACTGGCGTCATATTGTGCCTCAATAATTTCTGCCTAGTATCCAGTTTATCGGCGATGTTGATAAAAACTTGAACAACATTTGCCGCTTTCTATTACCAAATAACCTACACTCTGTTCTTCCGGTAGATGCCGGGTAAAGCAGAGTTAAGCGGTGGCATGCTGTATCCGCCAAACGCTTCTGAGTGAATAATAAGCAAAATGCAGACCAGTTTTCTATTTGCCGCTTTAGTCCTTTCGGTATACCCGGATCTGAAAGTCAGCTTCACACTGGAAGTTTGAATCGGCCAGCAGAGACTGTTTCAGTTTTTCAGTTGCCTTCCAGGCAAAAGGGGTCATCTGCAACAGGTCAACGGTGTTCTGACCGGCGGTGGTCATTTTATAGTGCAGCTTTTCCTGATGACAGAGTGTAAAGCCGTCGATGTTTTCCGGTGTTTCGTCATGAAGCCTGACGTCGGTATAGATTTTTTCCCTAAGCTGATACAGATGTCTGGCGGCAGGGGTGACAGTGATAACAAGGCCACTTTCTGTTGTGCATCGGCTCAGCTCTTCTGCTTTACATGGCGCGTAAATACGTAAGACGGCATCAAGGCTGTGATCGGCAAATGGCAGACGGTGGCTGGAAGCAACAGAAAAGTGACAGGCAGGGTAGCGTTTGGCGGCGTAGCGTATTGCGACCTTGGAGATATCCAGCCCATATACAGTAGCATCAGGAGTGCTTTTGGTAAGGCTGCGCTGAACCTGACTGGTGTAGTAGCCTTCACCGCAACCGATATCCAACAGGCGATTTTGAGTCTTGCTGAGGAACTGCTGGCAAATTTCTGCCACTTTGGTTGCCAGAGGGGCATAGTGTCCTGACTCAAGAAAACGCCGGCGTGCCTGCATCATTTCTTTATTATCACCGGGATTTTTTGACCGTTTTTGATTAGCGGGCATGAGGTTAACATAACCTTCTTTCGCTAGATCAAACTGGTGCTTGTTTTCACACTGATACCGGCTTTCTTTCAGAAGAAGGGCCTGGTGGCAAAGGGGACATTGGTAGGACATTATTGCTCTCAGGGTAATAATTTTGGAAAACTATAAGTGAAATAACGATAAGAGTAATAAGAGTACAGAGCGGCCTCAGTTTTTTTACATGCTACAAAGGGTGAATTCTGCCACCTTTGTCTTCTTAAAGCGAAGCGCTCTGTATTCTAGTTTCTAGTTTCTAGTTTCTAGTTTCTAGTTTCTAGTTTCTAGTCTCTCGTTTAACTGGTGTCACTTTACGGCAATTTCAGTGACAAGTTGGTGACTGTCACCCGGCTGCAGTGCCTTGCCTTCTTCAAGGCTGTCAGCATTCCAGGTTGATTCTACGCATAGCATAGTCTCGTAGCCGTTGTCGGCCATATCACCCATCGCTTTGGCTCCGGCTTCCCACGGGTTCCAGATAACAGCGCTGTTGTGGCCGTTGTTAGTTACCGTGATTGTACGGCTGTATTTAGGGTCTGAAACTTCGATAACGGCTTCTGGTTGGGTATAAACCCGGTCAACTGTATCGGTCAGCTGTAGTTCTGAACCACCTTGTGTTACCTGGCCATCCTGAAGTTTATCTACAAACTCGCCACCCATTCCGGTTGTGACTGATTCACGGACATCCGCGATATTCAGGTAAGTATGTAGCGCACCTGAGAATTTCCATTCTTTATCATCGGTGTTAGTGACATCTAAAGTGACTTTGAGTTTCTCTGATACTTCAACGTACAGGCGAGCCTCAAATGCATTTGGCCAGATAGCCAGTGACTCTTCGTTTTCTTCCAGGCCAAGGCAAACAATAACACCGTCCTCTGTTTCGCGGTGTTCAACGATGTACCACTGACTGGTACGGGCAAAGCCGTGAGATGGTGAAGCAATGGTGCCAAACCATGGCCAACAGACGGGGATACCGCCACGGAACGCTTTTGCAGTATTGAATTCAGCTTTTTCACTCAGCCAGATGACATCTTCCTGACCGGCAGGTTTAAACCACAGAACATGGCCACCGTGAAGAGAGATACCGGCTTCTGCTTTATCGTGAATGACGCGAACGATCTGGATGCCTTCTTTTTCAATGACGGTAACGTTGTCAGATAATACGGCAATCGCGGGGAGTTTTCTTAGTTCCATAGGTAAGTGATCCTTGGCGTTAGTTAATGGATTAATTTTTTTCTTAGTATAACTTTTTCCTAAGTATAAAAGACAAAAGGCGACCAATGGCCGCCTTTTTCATCTTTCTTCAAAGAAAGTCTTTAGCTAATGCTTACTTAGAGATGTGAGCGATTAGGTCAAGAACTTTGTTTGAGTAACCGATTTCGTTGTCGTACCAAGATACAACTTTAACGAATTTGTCAGTCAGAGCGATACCAGCAGCTGCATCGAATACAGAAGTGCAAGTTTCACCGATGAAGTCTTGAGATACTACTGCGTCTTCTGTGTAGCCCAGAACGCCAGCCATGTCACCTTCAGAAGCAGCTTTCATAGCTGCACAGATAGCTTCGTAAGAAGCAGCTGTTTTCAGGTTAACAGTCAGGTCAACTACAGAAACGTTAGCAGTTGGTACACGGAAAGCCATACCAGTCAGAAGACCTTTTACTTCAGGAAGTACAACGCCTACAGCTTTAGCAGCACCAGTTGAAGATGGGATGATGTTCTGAGAAGCACCACGACCACCGCGCCAGTCTTTAGCTGAAGGACCGTCAACAGTTTTCTGAGTAGCAGTAGTTGCGTGAACAGTAGTCATAAGACCAGACTCGATACCGAAGTTGTCGTTAAGAACTTTAGCGATAGGAGCCAGGCAGTTAGTAGTACAAGAAGCGTTAGAAACGATGTCTTGACCAGCGTAAGTGTCGAAGTTTACGCCGTTAACGAACATTGGAGTTGCGTCTTTAGAAGGACCAGTCAGAACAACTTTCTTAGCACCAGCAGTGATGTGCTGACGTGCAGTTTCGTCTGTTAGGAAGATACCAGTTGCTTCAGCTACAACGTCAACGCCGATTTCGTCCCACTTAAGGTCCGCTGGGTTACGCTCTGCAGTTACACGTACAGTGTTACCGTTAACGATTAGGTTACCGTCTTTTACTTCAACAGTACCGTTGAAACGACCGTGAGTTGAGTCATACTTCAGCATGTATGCCATGTAATCTACGTCGATCAGGTCGTTGATACCTACTACTTGGATATCTTCACGCTCTACTGATGCACGAAATACGAAACGACCGATACGGCCAAAACCGTTAATACCTACTTTGATAGTCATTATAGTTGCTCCACAACTTAATATCTGATGAAAGAAAAACTGGTAGTAAAATTACAGATCCCAGTAAAAGTCTGCAACAGATAATCGGACTTAACTTGTTTAAAGTCAAAAAAAACTACGTCATTTTTTTAACATTTCAAAGCGAGTGATTAAATTTTGCGCTTTATTTACTTTGGACTGCTCGTTACTAGCCAACTTGGGTCTTTTTTATCCCACAAAAGACCGTTAGGATTGAAAGTATGTGCTACAACCTCAGCAAGATGCAAGCTTTTAAGTAGTGTATGTAGCATGATTATTAAATAAAGAAGACTATAACAATAAGGATACTTATGAGTGAGAGAGAACAAAAGCAGCCGGGAAAGGTAAAAAAAACCAATGAAGAGTGGCATAAGCTTCTGACCGATAACGAATATTATATTTGTCGTGAGGGCGGAACTGAGTTGCCGTTTTCCGGAACCCTGCTACATAACCGTGAGACAGGTGAATATGTATGTACCTGCTGTCAGGCACCGCTGTTCCGTTCAGAGCAAAAATTTGACTCTGGCTGCGGCTGGCCAAGCTTCGATGCACCCATTAATGACTCGGCTATACGGTACTTAGAAGATAACAGTCACGGCATGAAGCGGATTGAAATTCGCTGTGCCAGGTGTGACAGCCATCTGGGACATGTTTTTCCTGATGGGCCGCCGACGACGGGAGAGCGCTATTGCGTAAACTCGGTCTCATTGGTATTTCATCCTGCTGAGGATGAATAGAGAAGAAAAAAGCGGCATAAAAACCGCTTTTTTGTTGTGGAATTACAGTTTTGTTATTTAGTGTCAGAATGTGTCCCGCACTTACTGAGCTTATTTATAATCAGGCAGCAGGCTATTCTGGTAGTGCCCGTCTTCAATGGCATCGGTAATTCGGGAGGCAATCGCCTGCATTTTCTGTGTCTCTTCGTCGCTGAAAGGGTACAGTACCGCCAGATTTCGTTCGGAAGTGATTGCTGCCAGCTCCAGCTCTTTGGCCACTAACACCCAGATATACGCGTGTTTGTTGTTTCCCAAGGCCTGATTAACACTAGCGAGTGATTCAATGACAGAGGTATTCAACTGGCCTTTTTTAGTCAGGACAAGGGCATTCTCCAGCAGTCTCAGCGTTTTCTCTTTGTCCATTGCTGTATAGTATGTGGCAAGAGCATACTGAAGTTCTGCCGTTTGCAATTTACCGCTACCCTCCAGATTCAAAAACTGGATCTTGGCGCGTTTGTCTCCCTGAGTCCACATAAAATAGAGTGCTTCAGGCCTATCTGACTGACCTATCTCATTCAGTAATTTCTCCTGCTCGTCATAACTATGCATCAGAGCATTAAAGCGGTTCTGTTTCTTATTTCCGGGTTTGGTGGGTTCTATCTGAGCTGCGAGTTCCAGACATTTTTGGTACTCATCAACGAAATGAAACTCAGTGATTTTATTGTCGATAGACGGATTCTTCAGCGTCTCATTTCGATGCCAGATCAGATCCGTTCTTGGAATCCGGCACTGTCCGTCATTCATATTGAGCTTTTCACATCTAAGCTGAGGTGTTTCTGCACACAATTTTTTGGTATTAACCCGACCCTCAAAACAACCGGTAATAAGGGTCAGAGAAATACCGACTACAGAAAAAGCTTTCAAATTGATCATCGTGTCCTGCTCAAATTTTTTTAGCTAGCTCAAAAGTTATAAAGGTTAGCAACCTGATTTAGTCAGTATATATGGCGACCGGAGTTTGCGGAAAAGTAATTCTTAGAGGCTCATCTCATCTCTCAGGACTTGTTGCATCTTTGTTTTTATTTCTTCATAACTCAGGTTCTGGCTCAGAAGAAAGTGCAATTTCGCCAGAGCGGCCTCTGGTGTCATGTCAAACCCGCTAATCACGCCCGCATCAGCCAGTGCACAGCCTGTCGCGTAACCCCCCATATTAACTTTGCCTGCCAGACATTGGGTAAGGTTCACCACAATGACCCCTCGTTCAGAGGCTTCTTTAAGGTGGGCCAGAAGCTCGGGGTTCTGCGGAGCATTGCCAACACCGAATGTCAGCAGGATCATGGCATTCACGGGTTGTCTCAGTGTATTGCGGATAACTTCATGAGAGATCCCCGGATACATAGTGATTACGCCGATAGGCTGGGGGATAATATTATGTACTTTGAATTTCCCTTCGGGAAGCTTACCCACGACAACATTACTGCTTATCTGGATATTAATGCCAGCCTCCAGCAAAGGGGGGAGGTTTGGTGATGTAAAGGCATTAAAACCGTCTGCATGTGACTTTGTACTCCGGTTGCCGCGCATTAACTGGTTATTAAAAAACAAAGTCACTTCATTGATAGGGTAGTTTGCCGCGATGTGCAGCGAGTTCAGCAGGTTGGCTTGCCCGTCAGAGCGCAGCTCCGCGAGTGGAATTTGCGATCCGGTAACGATAACGGGTTTACCCAGGTTTTCCAGCATAAAAGAGAGTGCGGAGGCGGTGTATGCCATTGTGTCGGTACCATGCAGAATAACAAAACCGTCATAGTTGTCGTAGTTTGCCTTAATATCATCAGCAATTTGTTGCCAGTCAGCCGGAGACATATCAGATGAGTCAATCAGAGGCTCATACTCATGGATCGTGTAAGTGGGCATTTCCGGGCGATGGAATTCAGGCATACCGGCCAGTTGTTTTTCCATAAATCCGGCAACAGGAACATAGCCGTTGTCTGACTTTTGCATTCCGATTGTGCCGCCTGTGTATGCGATGTAGATATGTTTTCTTGGCATGGTCTTAGATTTATCCGGTTATAACGATGTGTTTGCTACGCTGGTTTTCAATAATTCACGACTTTAGTCTTCAATCAATAGTGACTTTATCGGGTCACGCTGATTATACGAGCTTATAAAAAATAAAACAGGCGGATGTGCGCCTGTTTTATTCTGTGCTTTCGGTCTTAGCCGGAATTTAATTCACATCGCAGGTCAGACAGAGGGCATACATACCTTTAGGGTCATTGAAATCAGCCATAAGATCGGCCCCTTGTTTCAGTTGCTGACTGACAGGGTGCAATGATTCCGGCAGCAGAGCCTGGAGATCAAAACCAAGAGAGGCCTTCAGGTGATCAGCTAACTCCAGCATAAGCTGCTCAGAGGCCGAGAGTGGTTCTTCAACCCATTGTACGTTGTATGTCTCAAGGTTTGCCAGTTTTGCTGCCTGGGTAATCGCATCATCAAAATCCCCCATTTGATCAACCAGTCCCAGCCGCATTGCGTCATAACCCGTCCAGACCCGCCCCTGAGCAATTTTATCGACGGCTTCAGGGGACATTTTACGCCCCTGGCTGACCAGATTAATAAAGCGGTTGTAGCCATGCTCAATATTAAGCTGAATCGCCTGTCCGGCTTTGTCGGTTATTCCTCTTGTCAGCCCCAGTCCGGCAAACGGTGTTGTCCCGATACCGTCACTGTGAATACCCAGATTTTCGAGCCCTTTTTCAACCGTAGTAATAACACCGAATATACCAATGGACCCGGTCAGGGTTGTGGGCTGGGCGATGATCGTGTCTGCGCCTGCCGAGATCCAGTATCCTCCTGATGCGGTCAGGCTTGACATCGAGACAACAACGGGCTTGCCGCTGGCCTTCAGAGCGGTAATTTCATTGCGGATAACTTCTGAGGCGAAAGAGCTGCCCCCCGGTGTGTCTAATCTGAGCACGACTGCTTTTACGTGATCATCATTTTTCGCTTGCCGTAATAAATTTGCCAGAGTATCACCACCAATGGTGCCCCGCGGCTGTTCACCATCACGGATGGTACCGCTGGCGACAATCACAGCAATATCGTTACTACTGGTATGAATTTTGGGTTTAATCGTTGGCAGATAGTCGTAATAACTGATGGTTCGGTAACTGTCTCTTCCTTCGGAACCGAAGGCTTCAGCCATTGCGGAACGGAATTCCTGCCGTGTTACAAGCTCATCAACGAGTCCCTGTTGTTTGACTAATGCAGACATATTGCCATCAACACTTTTCAGCTGACGGATAAATGTATCCATGGACGGTGTGATAGTGGCTGGGGAAATATTACGGTTTTTGGCAACATCATCGACATAGGCTCCCCATAACTGTGTTAACCAGGCGGAAGCGGATTCTTTTGCTGCTGCAGACATACCGTTGCGGATAAACGGTTCGATAGCCGATTTATAGGTACCTACCCGGAACACGTGCGTGGTGACATCCAGTTTTTTCAGCAGGTTTTTATAGTACAGAGTGTAAGCTCCGTATCCTTGTAACATAACACCACCATCCGGAGCCATGTAGATCTTATCAGCGTAGCTGGCCAGATAATATTGGCTCTGGGTGTAATAACCGCCTATGGCATAAACGGGCTTGCCGGAGGCTTTAAACTCATTGATGGCTTTCGCTATGTAACGTAACTTGGTCAGGCTGGTTTCAGGAAGGCCCTGCAGGTTAAGAATCAGGCCAGAGACTTTGTCATCACTTTGGGCATACCGAAGGCTGTCGACGATATCAAAAAGTACATTTTCCTTAGGAAGATCCTGATCAAATACCGAGCCGGTTAACGATTCTACCGGATCAATATAGCTTCTTTGCTCAACAATAGGGCCTGATAAGTTCAACATCAACGCTGAAGCTTTTGTGATGCGTGGTTGAGGTGCTTCTGTCTGGGTATAACCAAAGTAAATAAGAGCGATGATCAGTATAAAGAACAGGTTGATAACGGCGAGACGAAGGAAATTGATCGTTTTCCATATCCCTTTGAAAATAAAGCCTATAAAGCGAAATATTTTTTTCATGTTTTCCTCTTACTGGATGCCTTTTCAGAGAAGGCCGGCACCAAGATAACGTTACGGATATCCTACGTGATTATGACCATTAAAAACAATTAAGATTCCTTTAGAACCCCCATTTGCTGTATAAATATCCAGTTTTTCTTGATTTCAGAATTCGGGTCTCGAATAATAGGACGTTTTATTATCTGAGCAGAGAATGACATGTCGCGACTCTTCATTGCTGAAAAACCTAGCCTTGGCCGGGCGATAGCCGATGCGCTACCCGGCCCGAAAAAACGTGATCAGGGCTTTATCCGTTGTGGCAGTGGTGATGTAGTGACCTGGTGTATCGGCCACCTATTGGAGCAGGTAGAGCCGGATGCCTACGATGAAAAATACAAAAAATGGAATATGGCAGATCTGCCGATTGTTCCTGAACAATGGCAGTTAAAACCTCGTAGAAGTGCGGGTAAACAGCTGACGGTTATCCGAAAACTACTCAGACAGGCCGATCAGATTATTCATGCTGGTGACCCGGATCGGGAGGGACAACTGCTTGTCGATGAAGTGATTGACCATCTTAAAGTCAGTCAGGCAAAGAAAGCGACGACCCAGCGGCTATTGATCAGCGACTTAAACCTGCCGGCCGTGAAAAGAGCGCTTAAGCAGATGCGGCATAATCGCGAGTTCATCCCGCTTTCTGTTTCCGCACTGGCCCGCTCCCGAGCCGATTGGTTGTACGGGATGAATATGTCCAGAGCCTACACCTTACTGGGACAGAAAGCCGGATATGGTGGTGTGTTGTCAGTCGGCAGAGTGCAGACACCGGTTCTGGGGCTGGTGGTTCGTCGTGATGAAGAGATAGAACACTTTTTGCCTAAAGACTATTTCACTTTGCACGCGCTGATCCCTTATCAGGCCGATGGTAAGGGGTTCGATATCCGGGCCAAATGGAAGCCGAGCGAAGCTTGCCGCCCCTGGCAGGACGAAGAGGGGAGGGTTTTAAACCGCAAACTGGTTGAAAATGTGGCCGGAAGAATTGCCGGACAGGATGCGTTAGTGACTGAGTCCGAGCAAAAACGGACGAAACAGGCTCCACCACTGCCTTATTCATTATCTGCCCTGCAGATAGACGCGGCAAAGCGCTATGGCATGAGTGCGCAGGAAGTGCTAACCATCTGTCAGATGCTGTATGAAAAGCATAAACTGATAACTTATCCCCGTTCGGATTGCCGGTATCTGCCCGAAGAACATTATGTGCAAGCCGCTTCTGTTCTTATGGCTATTCGTGGTAACGACAAAACGTTAGAAGCGGCTGCCACAGGTGCGAACTTATCACTAAAATCCAAAGCCTGGAATGATAAAAAAGTCGATGCCCACCACGCCATTATCCCTACTCCCAAACAGATGCCTTTAACGGCGTTATCCGGCGGTGAGCTGAAAATTTATCAGCAGATAGCCAGGCAGTACCTGATGCAGTTTTATCCATCGGCTGTCTATGCTGAGGCTAAGCTGGTGTTTGATATCGCCGGTGGCTGTTTTGTTGCCAAAGGGCGTCAACTGGTCGATAAGGGCTGGAAGTGCCTGTTGGGGAAAGTGAATGATGAGGATGATAGTGTTGATACTGTGCCGCCATTGGAAAAAGGTGTCGTATTAACCTGCCGGGAAGGTGAGATCAAAGACCGAAAAACGGAGCCACCCCGGCACTTTACTGAAGCGACATTACTCCAGGCAATGACAGGAATAGCCCGGTTTGTGGAAGACCGGGGGCTGAAAAAAATACTCAGAGAGACCGATGGGTTAGGAACGGAGGCTACCCGGGCCGGCATTCTGGATACCTTGTTTAAACGGCAGTTGTTACAGAGGCAGGGGAAAAGCATTTTAAGCTCAGAAGCGGGCAGGGCGTTGATCCATGCATTGCCCGCTGAGTCGACCTACCCGGACATGACGGCTCATTGGGAGCATCAGTTACAGGATATCGCGGAAAAAAATCAGGCTTATCATCCGTTCATGGACGCGCTGGAGCAGAAAATAAGCGGAATTATTGATGTGATTCGTAAAGAGCCCGTTCCAGACTCCCTGAGAAAACTCCCGAAAGGAGAAAAGCCTGCTGCAAAAGGGAAAAGCAAACGACGCCGGTATATCAAAAAGAGGTAGTCCATCAGGTAGAAAACACGCCCTATCTCCAAAGCATATTTTCATATAAAAAGTGAATTTATTGCTATTCTTATTGAGAGATCTCATTTTGCATACTTCACTAATGCACGAGCAGAGATATACTTGAATTTAACTAAAAAATAGCATTTTATTAAATATAATAGAATGCTAATAAAGGCGGTTTGAGGGGATGGGTGATGGAATTGTTTGCTGACCATCGGGAACAAAAACATGATGCACCTTTAGGTAGTGAAGAAGACCAGCTACAGCCATGGAAGGTATTACTGGTGGACGATGATGAGCAGATGCACCAGGTTACCAGGCTGGCGTTAAGCGGTTTTACCTTTCAGGAGCGTGGATTGAGCCTGATTTCCGCTTATTCAGGTGCTATGGCACGAGAAGTACTGAATAAACACGACGATATCGCCGTGGCGCTGGTTGATGTGGTGATGGAAACAGAGCACGCCGGGCTGGATTTGGTTCGCTATATTCGTTCAGAATGCCATAATCGCATGATTCGGCTGGTACTTCGTACCGGGCAGGCAGGTCAGGCTCCGGAAGATGTGGTGATCAAAGAGTATGAAATCGATGATTACAAGGAAAAAACCGAACTAACCACACAAAAACTGAGAACGTTGCTTTATTCCATGCTTAGGGCTTACCGTGATTTATGCCTGATTGAAGAACAGAAAGAAGGGTTGAGCAAAGTCATTAAGGCGTCTGCTAATGTACAGAATACCACCACTCTCAAAAATTACGCAGCCACTGTTCTCAGCCAGCTTACCTCTTTGCTGAAGCTGAGAGCGTCCGCTTTCTATTGCATTGTTCAGCCAGACCCTACCGGAGAAGAGTCGCGGGCACTGACTTTAGCGGCCACAGGGGAATATATTGATTTTTACCCTACCTGCTCATTTGAATTATTACCAGAAATCGTCGCCCAACGTTGTGTCGAGGCTTTGAACTCACGTGAGACGAAAAGTTATCCGGATGCTTATGTTTTTTATATGTGTGATGAGCATGCGGTCAGCAGCATTCTTTATATCAATCTTGATCATGAGCTTGGTGAACTGGATAAGCAGCTGCTTGAAATCTACATGCAAAATATCGGGCTGACTTTCGAGAATATCAATTTGTTGGTCGATTTGACGGACACGTCGAAAGAACTGGTGTATAACCTGGCCAATGCGGTGGAAGCCCGCAGCAGAGAGACTGGGGCTCATGTCCAGCGGGTGTCGCTTGTCAGTGAGAAACTGGCAGAGCTTTACGGTTTGTCTGAAAAAGAGGTCAATTTGATCAAGCACGCGTCTCCCCTGCATGATGTCGGTAAGGTTGCGGTATCGGATATGGTTCTGCACAAGCCGGGTAAACTGGATGCGGATGAATGGGAAGAAATGAAGCGCCATGTTGAGTATGGCGTGGATATTCTGAGTCGCTCGAAAAGAAGGCTGATTACTGTCGCAAAAGAAATTGCTGCTACGCACCATGAAAAGTGGAATGGGACTGGCTATCCGAAAGGGCTGAAAGGGGAAGAAATACCTATTGTCGGACGTATAACCGCATTAGCTGATGTATTTGATGCGCTTGGTTCCAAACGTTGCTATAAAGATGCTTGGGGAACTGATGAGATTAAGCTGGAAATTGTGGCTCAGAAAGGGTTGCACTTTGAGCCCAGGCTGGTGGATCTGATGGTCAGTCACTGGGAGGACTTTTTGCTGATAAGAGAACTTCATCCCGATTGAGGACCACTGTGTTTTTCTCTAAATAATTATGTATACCATCAGGCCTGTTTATACGGGTCTGATGGCTTTCTGTCGCCTAGACTGGTTGCTGTTGAGATCCGTCTGATGTGTCATCGGTTTCCGAAACCGTCATCGGCAGCTCTTTTGGTATCGTAAAGGTAAACCGAACACCACTTCCTGGTTCAGAGTTAAAGTGAAGTGTACCTTTCAGTTTTTGATGCACAAGGTTAAATACTAGGTTCAGTCCAAGCCCAGAGCCCCCTTTGCCTCTTTTGCTGGTAAAGAACGGTTCGAATATTTTCTGGTGCAGGGATGATTCAACGCCTGAACCATTATCTGTATATTCAAAGACAATATTATCACCATCTTCTTTAAACAGAATTTCGATGGCAGGTTCGGGCTGATCAGCAAACGCATGGTTTACACTGTTGAGGATTAAATTCGAGATGACCTGAGTCAGGACTCCCGGCAGACTATTCATCACTAATGTCCTGTCACCGTAGATTTTTGGTTCAACAGGCACTTTTCGGGTTTCCGGATGAACGCTGGCAATAAGCGCTTGTATAACCTGGTAGATAGTAAATTCGCTTCTGCTTTCTGATACCTGATCTACTGCTGTCTGCTTAAAGTCCCTTATCAGTTTAGCCGCGCGGTTGAGGTTGCCTTCCAGCATCGTGGTACTGTCGTTCATTCTCTGCATCAGCTCTGAGAATTGAGTACTGGTTAAGGTTTGTTGTTCAAATGCACTATTGAGCTCATTTTTTATATCATTGATTACAGAGGTTGCCGTAACCGAGATTCCAAGCGGGGTATTGACCTCATGAGCGACACCGGCAACCAAGCCTCCCAGAGCCGCCAGTTTTTCCGATTCAATAAGTTGAGCCTGAGTGTCTTTTAGCTCATCCATGCTGGCTTTCAGATCTTTCGTTCGTTCAGCAACTTTACGCTCCAGGCTGTTATTAAGGTTTTCAAGGTCGATTAATGCCTGCTTCAATACGGTGATATCAATGGCTGTTCCCCGATAACCAAGGAAATGTCCTTTTTCATAATTGGCAATGGCCTGGAAAAGGAGGTAGCGGGTATCACCGTTAATGGTTAACTGCTCCTGGCAGAAATTAAAGCTTTTCTGGTATTTCAGTTTTTCCAGAAGCTTGTCGGCCTGCCTGAAAGTCGGTATTTCTGCAAACTTTGGACGGTTGAGTGTATTGACGCCAATGCCACTCTGCATTTCAACGGAGGCATACACCAGAACACCTTCATTATCGACTTCCCAAAGCCAGTCTGATGAGACGTTGGCGAAGTCGGTGAATCTGGCTTGCTCGTAGCGAATGTTCTGATAGAGCGTCGTTAAGCGAGAAGTGATACGGTTTGTTTCATCAGCCAGCCAGACCAGCTCATCCTCTTTTGCCATAATATAAGGGTGGTAAGGCAAGGCCAGAGGTTCACTCGGGTGGCGAGGGTTGTATTTTCTTAAGTATTGAGCAACCCCAAACAGTCGTTTGTTTATATTGCGGTGTACGACAAGGAGAATCAGGTAGCAAACAATGGCAGTTTTGATGCCGTTGATAATTAAAGTGGTCAGAAACTGATTAATAAGATAGTTATAGATTTCCTGAGCATCCGATTCGACATACAAGGTGCCGAGAAACTCTGGATCCGTACCTTCTATCGAGTAGTAGTAAATAGGGTACTCATGCGATATAACATGGTTGTCCAGCTTTTTCCCTGAAGCAAATTTTTCATGCAGGGTACTAATTTCCAGATAATTTACTCTCGGCAGGTTGATCAGGCCATCGAGCCTTTGTTGAAGCA
This sequence comes from Vibrio albus, assembly GCF_003144035.1. Lineage (GTDB taxonomy): Bacteria > Pseudomonadota > Gammaproteobacteria > Enterobacterales > Vibrionaceae > Vibrio > Vibrio albus. The sequence continues at coordinate 425,433 of NZ_QFWT01000001.1, read as the reverse complement.
TGGCAAGGTCAAAATTCCATAGGGAAGATGCCAGCAGCGGCATATGGATAGTTTCTATTTCAGAATGACGCTTTTCAACCGCGTTGTACTCTCTGTTATAGTCCCAGGACAGCTGAAGAAAAGTTGCAGTTAATGTAACCACACTACTTACTAGCACCATAATAATGATGATTCGTCTGCCTATGCGACTATATAAGGGGCTGATATCACTGTCTTCGAATCGTTTGTTTCTGCTCATTCTAATCCTGATTTGGTCGTACTAAAGTTTAGTATAGCTCTATTACCCAGCCTAAGGCACTGAATTGGTACGATACTGTAAGTCTAATGAAAAATAGGTATTCCGGTAAAAAAATTTCTGAAAATGGTATCTGCGTTGACATTCATTCCTTTGGCACATTGTTAATAAATACAATGATGTATATAGTAGAAATTAGCGTATGGCGTTCCTTTTGGTGGTTGTTTCGAGAAGGTTTATGAATCCTGTTTCTTATCGTGGGCGTAAGCTCAGGCCCTATCTACCCCAGCTATTTAAGCATACAGGCACACAGCTTATCCTGGCTTGCCTCCTCATAGTTGGATTGACTTTTCTTATCTGTATTCCTTTTGCCAGTCAGCATGCTCAGACACACACTCTGCTGGCATTAACGACAATCGAAAAGTATTTTGACCAGATCAAAGAAGACTCAGATTACCTCCTTGCAAGTGAGTACCAGCACACCGATTGTGAGAGGTTACTGGTCCCGTTGCGGAAAGGGGTGTTTCAGTCGGACAGGGTTAAGGAAATTGGCGTTTTTGATCGTGATGGCAGGATTTTCTGCACCAGCAATACCGGGAAAACGTCTTTTTACCTTTATCAGACAATGTTGGACAGAATTAACCGCAGCCCTTTTCAACAAACGTTGTCATATACAAAGACTAGGCTGTCGAAAGAGCAAAGCATTGTGTTGATGTATAAAAATAATCAAGAAGAGAATGGCCTCAGTATTCTTGTTCCCCCCCGGTATGTCATCTCTCTTGTGGATGATTTATTTATAAACAGTCACCTGAATTATACCGTGAGAGTGATCACGCGGAGCCTGACAAGCATCGAGTTAGATAAGCAAGATCGGCTGTCTGTCAGCCATTCCAGAAAGTACCCCCTTGAAGTTGAAGTGTATAAGCAGAAGTCTTACTTATTCTATTATTTTCTCTCTAAAAGCTGGATAGCGGTCATGGTCGCTGCGCTGGTCAATGTTTTTCTCGTGCTACAAAAAAATAAAAAGCTTTCCAGCCATGCTTTACCTATGTCTCTTGAAGGGGCCCTTCAGTGCAAGCATCTTGAACTGTATTACCAGCCTATCGTTGAGCACAGAGAAGGGCGGATTGTCGGATGCGAAGCTCTGCTGCGCTGGAATGACCCGATACAGGGAATGATTTCTCCGGGTATTTTTATCCCGCTGGCAGAGAAGGTGGGGCTGATAGAAGAGGTTACCCATTATGTGATTGATCAGGCATGCATCTTTTTGGATGAGCATGTTGAGTTGTTTCAAGATAAATACATCAGTGTCAATATCAGCCGGTCAGTGATTCTCAAAGCATCTTTTATTGACAAGGTGGTAGCGGCGTTCCGGAGCCGACCTGATCTGGCAAATAGAATTGTCTTTGAAATAACAGAAGATAATGATTTTACTGAAAAAGAACTTATTCTCCTGAGGGAGAAAGTTATGATAATGACCAAGCTTGGTCTCCGTTTCGCTGTTGATGATTTTGGTACCGGCTATTCCGGGCTGCACTTTATTCGTCAGTGCGATTTTGACTTCCTTAAAATAGACAAAGTTTTTGTGAAAAACTTATACCAAGAATCCAACCTGGTTCCGGTACTCAAGTCGATGTATAGGCTGGCCGAAGATCTGAATATTAATGTTATCGTTGAAGGGGTTGAAGAAACCGAGCAACTGAACATACTGGATTCACTGGGCTTTATCTATATCCAGGGTTTTTATTTTTCTAAACCTCTTCCTGCGGAGGACTTTCTGATACGACTAAAAGCTGGCGGTCGGGATATAAACCGGAAAGAATTAAGCTCCCCTAAAGAGGTAGGGTCAAACTTGTTAATATAAGGTATGATTTGGGAGGATAACCACAATTTATAAGGGGAGTTTATATGAGTCGTTCCGTTCATGGTCATAAGGTGATGGATCTGCTGTCAGAGTCCGATAAGGTGTTTAACAAAGTAGAGTTCCTGAAAGAAATGGCTATTACTTTTGGGGAAGATGCGGCATTTCATACATGTTCTGAGAAAGAACTGTCTGCTGAAGGGCTGATCGATTTATTGCTCAATAAAGGTAAGTTTATTGAATCAGAAAATGGTTTAACCATGGCCGCCAACAGCCGTTGTGACCATTAATTAACATTACAGTGAAGTCAGCGGGCAGGAGACCATTCCTGAAGCGCGACTTCATTTTCCCAGATTATCGGGTCACACCCGTCCTCAGGTATCACTATGCTGTCTGCGAGACGCTGCGGAATGTCAGCTCTTTTTTCGACGACCGTATGGTAACCGTCGCGCATATGCTCACTATTAAAGACAAGGTTCTTTAATTCCGCTAAATCATCATCATTGAATCCAGAGTCATAAAAGCACTTTAGAGCAAGTTGTTCGTCTCTCCATAAGGTGATTTGTCTTGATGTTCCCGTTTGACCAGCGTCGGTGCCCATCCGTTCCATTATTTTAGCTACCTGAATGAACGCTGCTCGTGACTTAGGTGAATATGGAAATTTATAAGCAATATAGAGTTCAAGATCATCACGAAACCAGTTGCCATTGTGATCATCAACGGTTGGCTTCAACGGCATGGCCTGAATAAACGGAGGTAGCGCTGCTCGTTCTTTTTCTGAGAGAACGGGAACTTCTACATTCACCCCTCCCTCCTGAGCGGAATCTTTGCCACTTTCCTGAGGCTGATTGTCTGTAGTCGCAGACTCAGTGGACGAAGGCGGGGTTTCGATAATATTACTATTCTCGGTATCTACACCAAGTACGGCGATCAGTATCGCAATGACAAGCGCCATCCCAAAGATTAAAAATTTAAAGAATTTCAAAAGCAGTTCCCTCGGGCCTGAAAAAGCCGGTACAGAAAGGTAAAAATCATACTATCTTACTTAGAAGTGTATACATATATGGTTATCGATGAGAGAGCATGATCAATAAATTTGACGAATGATCATAGAAGGCGTGTTTTCAGACAGGAAATGAGAACTAGCCTTACCGGTATAACAGGTAAGGCTATTTCAGATTAACTAATAAAAGGGACGTTATTGGTCACGCGCTGGACGCGCTGCCACTGAAACCGTTCAGCAAACAGAGCAATCAACTGAAACACACTTGCAAGCAGGGATAGTGCAGCTATCAGATAAGTGATATTCGCAACCAGCAGATAGCCGTGGTTAAAGTTAAATAGTAAAGCCGCGTTAACCAACAGCATGATTAACATAACCAATTTACAATAAAAGTTGTCGCTCAGGCTCCAGTTCTTGCTTACCGCAAGGGCGAACCAGCCGATAACTATTCCGCTGGCGGCACCGGCTAAAATGTCTGTTGGCCAGTGGACGCCTACAGCAATCCTTGAAAGACAAACCAGCGCCGCAACACCAAGTAACCATTTGTGCCATTTTTCTGCCAGGGCAGAGCACCAGAGGACAGCGGCCGCTACCGCAGTTGCGCTGTGACCTGATGGAAAAGAGTGCTGTTTATTTGCTTCACCAATCAGGTGAAAATCTTCAGGGTTTAATACACCCGGCGGCCGGGGAAAGTCAAACAACCCTTTCAGGCCCTGAATGGTTATCAGAGCGATAACGGTCAAAAACAGTCCCTGCAGCAGTAACTTGTGATGACGGCGAAACACAAAAGGGAAAACGGCAAATATAATTGCACCATCACCCAATATAGTCAGAAAGCTCCATAACGTATCAGGTAACTTGGAAAATAGTCCATTTAACGTTAGAAATAGCCAGTGATCCAGTTTAAATAAAGCAATCATTCCTGCTGTTTGAAGCAGAAACCATACTTTTTTCTTGTCAAATTCTTGGGCGTGCAAGGTCAGTTTTCCTCTGATACAGGTTGAATTTCTATTAATGATACATTTCCGCGCTGATAGATCACTTTATAATCTGCAAAATTATGTAAACGGCTGGTGCGCGTAAAGATCCAGTCATTAGCTTCCGGGATTTTGCTTGGGGTAGGTTTGCCCAGATAGACGGAAAACGACGGCATATTAACGCCAATCATACTCACATCTTTATTGGCTTTTTTAGCGATTAAGGCGGCTTCTTTTACCGGTGCTTGTTGGGCATCTGCGATAATAGGCACTACCACATATAAGACTAAGAAAGCGGAGCTAAGCCCGAGAACAAAAATTCTGAGCGTTAACGCCAGGCGATCGCGAAAATACCATAGAGCCCCCACAACTGGGAACACCGCCAGTACCGACAGGTAATAGGCCCAGTTAAAGTGCTGGCTGAGCAAAGCAAAAACAAACTCATTATCACTGCCTGGCTTGACGGTTGAGAACGCCAGAGCCATTGGCAGGATCAATAAGATAACTGCAAAAATAACCACAGGGATCAGCAGGGTACGGTGTTGTTTGCTGTCCTCCAGGTTTTGTCCCATTAAAAACCAAAGAGGTGGAATACCGTACATCAGATAGTGCGGAAGCTGAGTCTGAGAGAAGGAAAAAATAACAAACACAATGATGAACCAGATGTACATAAACTGGTTTACCGGCTTTTGCCAGTGGATATTTATCTTAAATAAACTACGAAGTAATACACCGCTGAAAGGCAGGCATATAAACAACAGAACCGGCAGGTAGAAAAACGGGCTGCCACCATGGCTTTCCATGGTATTGCTGAAGCGGCCCAGATTATGATCAAGAATGAAGGATTGCAGGAAATCCCAGCCCTGAGTGATGGTAATAGCGATATACCATGGCAAGGCGATAGCAATAAAGACTCCCCAGCCCGGAAAGAAAAATATGGCTTTTTTCCATTTATCAAATTGTTTGCTTTTGATGCAAAACAGCGTCAGCAGAAGAAACGGAATGGCAACCGCAACAGGCCCTTTGGTTAAAAAACCCAACCCCATCCATAAATAAGTCAGATAAGATCTTTTTTTCGATGGGGAGTCAAGGTAACGCCAGATTGATAAACAAGTTAAAGTGATGAACAGGTTTAGCAGAGCATCCGCTGTAGCGGCTCTGCCGATCACCATAGAAAACAGGGAAAAAGCACCGATCAGTGCAATGGTCTTACTGTTGGTACAGATATAGTCTTTGGCAAATTTGTATATCGCGACAATCCAGATACTGGCTGCCATTGCTGACGGGAAGCGTAACCCCCATTCATTTAAACCAAACAGTTTAATACTGATGAGCTGGCACCAATAGATAAATATGGGCTTATCCCCTCTGAGGTTACCATTCAGATAAGGTGTCACCCAGTCGCCCCTGAGTTGCATATCCATCGTAGCAGATGAAAACGCACCTTCATCCAGATCAAACAGCGGAAAATGGTCGAGCCCGAGAAAAAAGGTAATAAATACCGTGAAAACCAATAGAAAGTAGGGATAAAGCTTATGCGAATTGTCGTGCACGGTTGAATTCCTCTGTACTCGTTCACCAGGCAGAAACAGAACGTAACATAATAAAACACAAACTCACCATTATAAAATATTTAATACACTAAATTAATGAGAATTGTTTACTATGCGAGCGGAAGAATCTTAGATAAGCCGTATTGTTAAGTTTTATAGGGTAAAAGAGGCCCTGTAGAAGAATACGGTTCATTGAGTCAGGCATGGATACCTGACTCAATGATGAGCACTGTTTAGCGATGAGCATTTTTTTGTTCCATCATCAGGTTCAACTGATCAACCATATTCTTACTGGCTTCTTCAGAGGCCGAAACGTAACTGATGAGTTCATTGAGTATTGAGTCGTGGCTAATCCAATCTTCTTTTGATAACTGAATGGCTTTATAAATATTCGAGTGCACGTCGTGATGATAACTATCCAGTCTCTGAAAAGAGGGGACATGGCCAAACGCTTGCTGGCCTTCTCCATTGCAGTACCACTGACCTAGGCGGCAGTGGGTATGATCGCCACAGGCTACTTGTGCCGCTTCCCCCTCACCGTTGTGATCCAGTGCAATATAGGCATTCTGCATGTAGATGATATGATCCAATTTGAGTAAAGCAGAGAAAGAGCGGTCTTTTGCCTGATTCATGAGCTCAATCGTCTGTTGTGAGGCGGTAGCCACGCTATCAAAGTTTTCATGGAAAAGGTTCATTTCCTGACTGATGCGATTGGTTTCCTTGCTGACGGTCAGAGTTTGCGACACCATCTCACTGATATGGCTACATAGGTTCGTCACTATTTCATCAATTTCAGATGTTGACGTACGGGTGCGATCGGCCAGACTCCGCACTTCGTCGGCTACGACGGCAAAACCGCGGCCGACATCCCCGGCCCGGGCGGCTTCTATGGCTGCATTTAATGCCAGTAAATTGGTCTGCTCTGCGATATCGGTGATTAACTTGATGGTATCGCCGATTTTGACACTTTCCTCTTCCAGCTGTGTGGCAACGGATTCCATTTTTTCCATCCGCTGATTGGCATCAGATAATGCGGTACTGAGTTCGGCCACATTTTCCCTGCTTTCCAGTGCACCATCACGGGTCTGGCTGGCAATATTCAGAACATTGTCCATATTGGTCGACAGTGTGCTTAACTCCTGTTCATTCTTGCTCAGATTACCCATCAGGTTAGATGTATTCAGGTGATGTAATTCACTAAGCAGCCGGTTTTGACGAGCAAACTTATCGGCATCTTCCATGGCATCAAAAGCATGGTTTACGCGAGTCATCATTTTACCGAACTCCCCAGGCATGCCCCCTACCAGAACTTTACGGTGAAACTGACGTTGGCTGGCCCGTTCGAAGCTGTTTCCCAGCTCTTTAAAGTTGCTTTCGACAATATCAAGGAAATCGTTGAGGGCCCATGCCACATACCCTATCTCTCCCAGCCCCTTGGTATTGGTGATGCGGATATGGGTATTGCCTTTACAGGCCGCTTCAAGTGTATCGCGAATCGTGTCCAGTGCTGCGAGGGGGCGTTTGTAATCAAGGTAGGCATAAGCCGCGAAGCAAATCGCCAGAATTGGACTGATAATATTAAGTATGCCAACACCTTCTGTGATTACCGAATGGAGGGCAATGACCAGAGTGAGCGTGACGAAGACGATACAGGTAATCAGAAACTTCTGTCTCAGAAACGGAATATTTTTACTTATCTGATTGGTTTTTTGCATACCTGAACACCTCACTTAAGCATATTAGACAGATATAAATTTAGAACAAACTCCTCATAGCCCATGTGGTGCCGGGACTGGATTTGTGAGGTCAGCCATTCCCACGATGATTTAGGGGCCTGATTTTCTGGCAGAGAGCGTTCAAGTTGTAGCATCTGCTGATAATGTTGCGTTATCTGCTCCACTGCCGCTTTAGGAGCCTGGCGACGGACGGAGTAGAATCCAATGACTTTGTCGTCAACGTAATCGGGGGTGATATTAGCGAATACCCAGTAGTAGTGACCGTCTGCCGTAATGTTTTTTACAAAGCCAAAAAACTCCTGTTTTAATTTAAGGCTTTTCCACATAGCGTAGTAAACGCCACGGGGCATGTCCGGGTGACGAATGATATTGTGTGGCTGACCCAGTAATTGCTTTTCGGAAAAATTGCAGATCCGCATAAAGGTACGGTTTGCATAGGTAATATGACCTTTTAGATCCGTTTTACTGACGATCAGTTCATCTGAGGAGAAAGTTTGCTCTATCGGAGATGAAGCAACTTGAATCATATTTATGCCCTTGTACAAAAACATCAAACAGAATTAAAGGATAGCAGTGGATTCTGTTTCTGGCTGCGCAGGAGTGGACCGTGGCATGGAAATGTGATTCGTTTAATATTTAGGGCAGGTTTACCAAGGCCTTTCTGCCAGGGTAACGGATATAGAAAGCCCGCTGTTTGTCTGGCGGGCTGGTGGAAGAGACAGAGTGGTCGGGCTTACAAACCCGTTGATTAAGAGACGCTGTCGATTAGCGTTGTAAGATATGCTTTACCTTCTGGCCAGTTTCCGAGTCCGGAGTTGGCGTTAATGTGTCCGACCGGACCGATATTATATATGGTGGCCTGCAATGCCTCAGCCTGCTTAGCGGCATGCTCCGCGGAGCCGTAGGGATCATTGTCGCTGGTAATCACGATAGCGGGGCAGCAGGCCTGTTTTGTTTTCAGGTTACTGAAATTATGCGCTTGAGGCGGAAACACCGGGCTGAACACATCGGGGAAAGCCACTAACAAGGCCGCGGCTACTTTGCGGTGTTCGCAGCGTCGTAACCATTCAGTAAACAGAAGACAGCCCATGCTATGTGCGATCACAGTGACGGGGCCGTCAATATTATCTAAGGCTGCTTCCAGATCAGCCAGCCACTCTTCCATGACAGGGTTATCCCAGTCGGTATGCTCAACCCAGCTTGCATTGTCTGATTCTAAGAACCATTCGCGTTGCCAGTGTCCGGCTCCCGAGTTTCCTATTCCGGCTAAAAAAAGTAGGCGCATACTCTCTCCTCTGAGTTGCTTTTTGTAATTCTTCTAATGAGCTGAAGAGTTTTTTCTGAGCGCTTCCCGATAGAAATCAGTAAGCCTCAGTTTGGATCCATCCGCGTCTATCATAAAGTCATTATGCTTACTTTCAACAGAAATTATAGCTTACCGAGTGAAATGGATAAGATATTAAGACCGCACTTCGCAAGGGCGGAAAAGTACAGGTAAGAGAATTCGATGCTGTTTTGTGATTTTAGAGGATACATCGTCTCACCTCTCTGTCACGAGTCGGTGATTTGCAATGCCTGTAAAAACGAAAAAAGCCCTTGAAAAATCAAGGGCTTATGTTTGGCGGAGAGATAGGGATTTGAACCCTAGATACGCTATTAACGTATGCCGGTTTTCAAGACCGGTGCTTTCAACCACTCAGCCATCTCTCCGTAATTGGTGCAGATAATATAGGGGTATTATTTTGTTGTAAAGCCCTAAATTAACCGTTTGATGAATAAATGCGCACTTAAGGGGTGAAAACACATTTATTCTGAATAATGGTCGGTCTGACTGGATTCGAACCAGCGACCACTGCTCCCCCAGAGCAGTGCGCTACCAAACTGCGCTACAGACCGTAAGTGCTTCTATTATAACCTAATGTTCTCGATTATAGAAACGTTTAAGTTCGGCAAGACCCTGCAATAATACCGATAATTTAGGGCTTGCGTATTTTTTGCGCTGATAGTTGGTGTCGTACTCTTTATAGTTACCAAACTTATCCACGACAGTGGTGCTTTCATCCGTTATCAGTGCCATTTCCCGGGCATCGCCTGCAAGGATCCACGGCCTTTCAGATAGCTCAAACAGATTGATACCGCTACTGAATTCATTCGGCGGATTAGAAACACCCAGCAAATCTTGTAACAGGGTCACCGACATATCGAAGTGGCTTGATTTTATGACGTACTCTTTCGGTTCTTTATCCGGCCAGTGCATAACAAAAGGCACCTGGAGTTGATAGCGGCTGTAATTGGTATTAGAGCCCCAGCGCCCGTTATTCGAGTCATTAAACTCAGTACCATGGTTGGATGTGATAATCACAATCGTATTGTCCATGATGTCCTGATTGTTTAATGTATCGAGTATCTGGCTCACTTTTTTATCAACAGACTGAGCAGCCTCTGAGTATGCAGATTTAAGTTGTTCATCGGCAGGTTCAGCCGTGTTGCTGCTATAGTCGTCAAAGTGGTTCATGGTTGTTAGTTCAATAAAACTAAACCATGGAGAGCCAGGTTTAGCTTCTATCCAGGTTGACCAATCTTCGATTGCTTTAGCATCACTGGCATTATGCGTGTCTTGCTGCGTGACCTCTGGTGAGCTGAAAATAGTCTCGTAGTATAGGTCATCACTAAAATTATTGCCGCTGAACAAGCCAAAATGGTACCCCTTGTCTTCCAGCTCTGTCAGCAGGAGCGGGGATGTTCCCTGTGATTTAATGCTGTCGGCATAGCTGTTAGGGATACCGTAAAACAGGCCAAATACACCGTAGTTATCGTTACTGGCACTGTAGTGGTTGATGTAATTCTGGTTGCGGCTGGCAAACTGGCGGGTTGCCGGCATGGTGTTGCTGGTCAGTGCATCGGCTCTCAGGTTATCAACCAGAACAACCAGTACATTGTATTTTTTACCACGGCTGCTGAACGTAAGTGGTTCAATTGGGTAGTTTACCAGATCAACGGTATTCTCTTTGATTTGTCTGCGCTTTAAGTACTCTTCCCTGTCAAGCAGGCCGTGCTTTTCCATAAAGGTTTTTGCTGTCATGGGGTATGACAACGGAAAATTAGACTTCTGACTGGTAACCGGCTGGTAAAAATAGGCATCAGCCCATATGTATATCAGGTGGCTGCTGATAAAGCATAGAAAAAACACGGCAGCGATAGGGCGGCCGATATGTTTATGGGAGAGTCGCCTTTGTTTCCGCCAGATCCATTCCGCTAAGGCTAGCTGAAGCATAAATATGATCGGCAGAACGATAAATAACTGCTGTAAATCAGTTGCGATTTCACTTTGCTCCCTATTCAGCAAAAGCTCCCAGGTAACCGGGTTCAAGTGCTGATATACCTGAGGGTAAGTCTGGGTATCTAACAACAGAGCGGTAAGGCCGACAGTGGCAAAGCATATCGCAACTATTCTGAATAGCTGCTTGAAGGGGAGAACAAATGTCAGCGGAAATAATACCAGTATATACAGGGCAAATACGAGGAACCCAAAATGACCAGCCCAGGACAGAATCAGATAGGTTTGCCCGAGCAGAGTTTCGGGCCATGGAGACTCTGAAATGTATTTGGTGCTGATCAGCATTGCTGCAATAATGTTGAAGAAGGCAAACCAATGCCCCCAACCAACTAAACGCGAAACGCGCTCACGATATGAATTTCCGCTGCTTACCATTTATATTCTATCTTGGCTGACTAGTGAGTCTTACTGTCTTCAATAGAAGACAATAGTGCATGAGCAAACTTTTCTGCGATTCCTTTACGCTGAGATGCTGGTACATTTCCATTGATGATATTTGTTGCAATGTTGCCTGCAATCATAAGTGAAAGCTCGGCATTCGCGTTGTTCTTATCTAGCACGGCAGTAATTTCTGCAAGGATAAGCTCTATCTGTTCGTTGCTGTATTTTGATGTAACTGGCATAAAGACTCTAATAATGATAGTGAAAGCGGCTTATGATAACCTACAATCTTTCATAACTGAAACCTGAACAAGAATTTATTCGCTATGGGTCTTACTCTTTCCAACGTCATTTTACATCAATTGACGAAAAACGATCAGGATGAGCTAACGGTAAATTACCGTTCAGCAGCACTTCCACACAATATCTCCACTGAAAATCTCGTTGCTGAGCTGCACCGTGTATTCAATGCTAAAGCTGGCAAGGGATTTGGTTCTTTTCAGTCTGACAGTGATTTTAAGAACTGGTTGCAAGATCTTCGCCGGGGAGAACAAAATTTTTATGATTTCTCACAAAACTGTGCTGAAAGGCTAAAAACTGAACTGGCTAAATACCCTTTTGCCGATGACGGGACATTAGTGTTGGCTGAATATCAGTCTCTGGCTACGGATTATTTGTTTATTGCTTTATTGCCTTCAAACGAGAGTCTGAAAGTAACCGAGGGTCTGGATATCAGTGCAACAGATTATCTGGATATCAGTAAAATGGATATCGCCGCCCGAATCGATCTTTCCGTCTATGGGAGTGAGCCGGAGTCAAATCGCTATCTGGCTTACATTAAGGGCCGGGTCGGACGGAAAGTGGCGGACTTTTTTATTGATTTTCTTCAGGCTGAAGTCGGTATGGATACTAAGCAGCAAAACTTAGTGCTGGTCCAGGCGGTGGAAGATTTTTGTTCGGATTCGAAACTGGATAAAGAAGAGACGAATCAGTATCGTAAACAGGTATTTGACTATTGTAATGAGCAGCTAAAGTCGAATGATGAAGTAGAAGTCAGTGAGCTGTCTGCCGAATTACCGTCAAGCGAAGATGGATCCAGTTTTTTGGATTATACCAAAGAGCGTGGTTACGAGCTGGAAGAAAGTTTTCCCGCAGACAGGACGACAGTCAGAAAGCTGGCTAAATATGTCGGTGCCGGTGGTGGCCTGAGCATTAATTTTGACAGTATGTTGTTAGGGGAAAGGGTGTTTTATGACCCGGAAACGGATACCTTAACCATTAAGGGGACGCCCCCGAACCTTAGAGATCAGTTAACTCGTCAGAATTCCTGATAGATAAAGATAGGAAAACAGACAGTTAATCAGTTTTTTAGGTAATATCCCAAAAAAATACTTGTTTTTCGATGGATAAATCATTCAAGATGAGCAGGTTTAATTCTAATTTTCACACGGAGTGTATCAAATGATGAGAGTCGGTTTAGTTGGTTGGCGAGGTATGGTTGGTTCTGTACTTATGCAACGTATGGTGGAAGAAAAAGATTTCGATCATATCGAGCCTGTTTTTTACAGTACATCTCAGGTTGGCATTCCTGCTCCTAACCTTGGTAAAGATGCTGGCCTTCTTCAAGACGCATTTGACATTGAAAGCCTGAAGCAGCTTGACGCTATTATTACTTGTCAGGGCGGCGGTTATACAGAAAAAGTATACCCTGCACTGCGTCAGGCCGGCTGGAAAGGTTACTGGATAGACGCAGCTTCAACGCTACGTATGAAAGATGACGCGATCATTACTCTGGATCCCGTCAACCTGGCACAAATTCAGGAAGGTATCCATTCCGGTACCAAAACGTTTGTTGGCGGTAACTGCACAGTCAGCCTTATGCTGATGGGCTTAGGTGGCCTTTATGAGAAAGGCCTGATTGAGTGGATGAGTGCGATGACTTATCAGGCCGCTTCAGGTGCTGGTGCGAAGAATATGCGTGAGCTTATTTCTCAAATGGGCGTTATCAACGATTCGGTAAGCTCAGAACTGGCTGATCCGTCCAGCTCTATTCTGGATATTGACCGTAAGGTGGCAGAGACTATCCGTTCTTCAGCGTTCCCGACAGATCAGTTTGGCGCACCTCTGGCTGGCTCTCTGATCCCATGGATCGATGTGAAGCGCGATAATGGCCAGAGTAAAGAAGAGTGGAAAGCGATCGCTGAAACCAACAAGATTCTGGGTCTGCAAGATAACCCGATTGCTATCGATGGTACTTGTGTCCGTATCGGTGCGATGCGTTGTCACTCTCAGGCATTGACTATTAAGCTGAAACAGAATGTACCGATGGACGAGATCGAAGATATCATCGCGTCCCATAACGACTGGGTAAAAGTTATCCCTAATGAGCGTGATATCACGGCTCAGGAACTTAGCCCGGCGAAAGTGACGGGTACGCTTTCTGTTCCGGTTGGTCGTCTGCGTAAACTGGCCATGGGCGACGACTTCCTGAATGCGTTTACCGTGGGTGACCAGCTTCTTTGGGGGGCAGCGGAGCCTCTGCGCCGTACCCTGAGAATCCTTCTCAACGAGAAGTAAACGGCTTCACCCCATACGATTGATGTTATTCCCGCTATTCAGGCGGGAATAACATATCAGTAAGAATTTAGTCTCATTTCTCTTCTGGCTCGCCTAGCCCTGTCTAAGTTTTATCCGCTAATACTTTTACCTTTCCGTACTTATCCCTTTCTATAAAAAGTTTTTAACAAAACAGTGTTATAAGAGTTGTCAGTATGCCGATGTTAGCTATACTACTCTACGAAGTAAGTGGCACGGAAAAGAAGTGTTTCATCGTTGCATTTATGTAAGTTGTGTAATTTTATTACGTAATTCGTTGTTGGCTTACTTGGGGAGAATTGGGGTAGATTCTTTTTTGAGCGAACAGCTCTGCATTTATTTCCCGGTTCAAAATAATGTGTTAGATTAACCCCATTGAAGGGAAGGAGATAGCTATAGCAGGCTGCTGCTATAGGTGGCAAAAGAAAGTTCTAGCAGATTAATTTTTCATAACTGATCTGAGTCAATTCTTTCTTAAGCCTGAAATACTATACTCCCGCCTGAAAGCTTTTTACTAAGAATGTAGCGTTTTTTCAGATTACTTTGATAGACGATGTTATGTATCGGATATGCTGAAGAATATGAATGAATTGTAAGTCATATGTAACCATTCAATCGTGGTGCTGGCTTAGCAGATTTACTAAAGAGTTTTATATTTTTATTTTTTATATTTATGGAGATTCATTATGCCTGTAACAAATTTGGCTGAACTTGATGCTCTGGTTGCTCGCGTTAAAGCGGCACAAGCAGAATTCTCTACTTTCTCTCAAGAGCAAGTAGACAAGATTTTCCGCGCAGCATCTCTGGCAGCTAACCAAGCTCGTATTCCTCTGGCGCAACAAGCGGTAGCAGAATCTGGTATGGGTATTGTTGAAGACAAAGTAATCAAAAACCACTTCGCATCTGAGTACATCTACAACAAGTACAAAGATGAGCAAACTTGTGGCATCCTTGAAGAGAACGACAGCCTTGGCACAATGACCATCGCTGAACCAGTAGGTATCATCTGTGGTATCGTTCCAACAACTAACCCAACATCAACTGCGATCTTCAAATCTCTTATCTCTCTGAAGACTCGTAACGGTATCATCTTCTCGCCACACCCACGTGCGAAAAACTCAACTAACGATGCAGCTAAGCTGGTTCTTGACGCAGCAATCGAAGCTGGCGCACCAAAAGACATCATCGGTTGGATCGATCAACCATCTGTTGAACTGTCTAACGCTCTGATGAAGCACGACGATATCGCGCTTATCCTTGCAACTGGTGGTCCGGGCATGGTTAAAGCGGCTTACTCTTCTGGTAAGCCAGCAATCGGTGTAGGTGCAGGTAACGTTCCTGTTGTTATCGACGAAACTGCAGACGTTAAGCGTGCTGTTGCTTCTGTTCTTATGTCTAAGACTTTCGATAACGGTGTAGTATGTGCTTCTGAGCAGGCTGTTATCGTACATGACGCTGTTTATGATGAAGTTAAAGAGCGTTTTGCTTCTCACAAAGGTTATGTACTGAACAAAGCTGAAGCAGACAAAGTACGTAAAACTATCTTTAAAGACGGTGCTCTGAACGCAGGTATCGTTGGTCAGCCAGCAACTAAGATTGCTGAAATGGCCGGTGTTAAAGTGCCAGCTGATACTAAGATCCTTGTTGGTGAAGGTACTCAAGTTAAGCACGAAGACGAATTCGCTCACGAAAAACTGTCTCCAGTTCTAGGTATGTTCCGTGCTTCTTCTTTCGAAGACGCTGTGAAACAAGCGGTAGACATGGTTGAAATCGGTGGTATCGGTCACACATCTGGTCTTTACACTGACCAAGACGTAAACGCAGACCGTATCAAGTACTTCGGTGACAAACTGAAGACTGCACGTATCCTTGTAAACATCCCGACTACTCACGGTGGTATCGGTGACCTTTACAACTTTAACGTTGCACCTTCTCTGACTCTTGGTTGTGGTTCTTGGGGTGGTAACTCTATCTCTGAGAACGTAGGTCCTAAGCACCTAATCAACAAGAAAACTGTTGCTAAGCGAGCTGAAAACATGTTGTGGCATAAACTACCTAAATCTATCTACTTCCGTCGTGGTAGCCTTCCAATCGCTCTTGGCGATCTAGAAGGTAAAAAACGCGCATTCCTTGTAACTGACCGTTTCCTATTCAACAACGGTTACGCTGACGAAATCGTTAGCCTGCTGAAAGCACAAGGCATGGAAGTTCAAACTTTCTTCGACGTAGAAGCGGATCCAACTCTGTCTGTTGTTGAGAAAGGCGCTGAAATGATGCGTAGCTACCAGCCTGACGTAATTCTGGCTCTTGGTGGTGGTTCACCAATGGATGCTGCGAAAATCATGTGGGTAATGTACGAGCACCCAGAAACTGCGTTCGAAGAACTGGCAATGCGCTTTATGGATATCCGTAAGCGTATCTACAAGTTCCCTAAAATGGGTCAAAAAGCTGAACTGGTATGTATCACTACTACTTCTGGTACAGGTTCTGAAGTTACGCCATTTGCGGTTGTTACAGACGACAAAACTGGTGCTAAGTACCCACTGGCTGACTACGAGCTGACTCCTAACATGGCTATCATCGATGCTAACCTTGTTATGAACATGCCTAAGTCTCTGACTGCATTCGGTGGTTACGATGCGGTAACTCACGCACTGGAAGCTTACGTTTCTGTTCTTGCGAACGAATACTCTGACGGTCAGGCTCTTCAAGCTCTTAAACTGCTTAAAGAATACCTGCCATCAAGCTACGCGAATGGCGCTAACGACCCAATCGCTCGTGAAAAAGTACACAACGCAGCAACTATCGCTGGTGTAGCATTTGCGAACGCATTCTTGGGTGTGTGTCACTCAATGGCTCACAAAATCGGTAACGCATTCCACCTGCCACACGGCCTGGCTAACGCACTGCTTATCTCTAACACTGTTCGTTACAATGCAAACGACAACCCAAGCAAGCAAACTGCATTCTCTCAATACGACCGCCCACAAGCTCGTCGTCGTTATGCAGAAGTTGCTGACCACCTGGGTCTGTCTCAAGCTGGCGACCGTACTGCTCAGAAGATCGAACGTCTTCTAGGCTGGTTGGACGAACTGAAAGACAACCTGGATATTCCTAAGTCAATCAAAGAAGCTGGCGTAGCTGAAGCTGATTTTGTTGCTAAAGTTGACGAAATTTCAGTAGACGCGTTCGATGACCAATGTACTGGTGCGAACCCACGTTACCCACTGATCTCTGAGCTGAAAGAAGTTCTTCTGGCTTCTTACCACGGTAAAGCGTACGTTGAAGGTGAAACTTTCGAAGGTACTACTGTGATTAAGAAAAAAGCTGACCAGAAACCAGCTGAGAAAAAGTAAGACGTAACTGACGAGATAATCGCTAGCTATCGTTCTTATTGAGAACATTAAAGCCCACCAGAAATGGTGGGCTTTTTCGTTCTTCCGGCAGGATGATTGTCTATATTTCTGCAGCCATTACCCTGCCACTGAAGTATTCATTGGAGACGATGTATTCCGTGCTTCTGATCAATTCGTCTTGTATTTCAGCCCAGTGACAGTGCTCTCTGGCGTCCGCAGAATAGGCGAGGGCAGGAACCACCCCGCCAACTCGGATATTGAATGGCGTTAGTTCTCTCGCCCAGCTCATGGTTAACCCGGAGAGGATGGACGAAGCATGTTCGAAGCCATTAAAATCATTAACATCGACTTGTGATAACAAATTCACTATCACGCCATTTTTGGCATGGATACGCATTCTTTCTGCGCTGGCCTGGCCGAAACTGAAAAGTGAAGAGGTCAGGAGTGACAGGGCATTTGAAAAGTCTTCAGCAGTCGTATCACTGGTAAGAGAAGGAAAAGGCTGACTGGGCCAATAATTAATCAGCACATCAACACTACGGCTGAAAGTTTCCTCAATATAATCAAGTAAGCTCTGGATATTACCGGTCGTATAGCTTTCCATTTCATAGGCGAATACGGAATCAGATACTGTATTGCAGCTTAGTCTCGTCTTTTCCAGTGTCTGAATATCGGTATCGGTCAGTACGACCTTGGCACCCAGTGATGCAAAATGGTACGCAAGCGTGCGCCCTAGAAGAGAACCGGCTGAGGTGATAAGAATGACAGAGTTCTGTATATCCATATTTGGCGACTCCGGTTAAGTTTACTTGTTGTTGGTATCTGAGAAATATAGTGGTAAATAAAATGTTATATAGTTGTGAAGGTGCTTGAAGAATGGTAAATGACAGCCCAGAAGTTGTATGATTTTTGCGTTACTTCACGTTTGGTAGGGGGAGTGCATCTCAGAAACAACACAAAAATGAGAGTTCATAATTGCTTATATTGTGAAAACAGACAGGAATCAGGCGTAAGCCTGCATTTGACTGGCTCTGTGTGCCACGATGAGTTGGTTATATAAATCATTGTCTGGCATAAGAGCAGGCGTGCTTTTTGTCATTGCTCGTTGTTCGTGAAGGGATAAGTTACGGTATACGTCCTCGGCCAGATCGTGTGTTTTTTCCGGAAGGTAAGCTAAAGCATCCGGACAAAGTCCTGCCTGCAACTGAACGCCGGCCATTCCGTCTTTATGAAAATGTTCAGCTATGGATGCTGATCGGTTATAGGAATCGTGATTGGAGCGGAGTTCACGGGCCGCGGGAACCGAAAATTGTCTGCGCAGGGCGGCTTCAGAGCTATCTGGTTCCTGGATGGTTGTGACTGGAGTGGTATCCCGAACGTCCTGAGAGAGCATCGCCAGAAGAAGGGCAAAATCAGAGCGGTGCCCTGTTTCAACGGCACGATTGATGTTATTGCCAAACTGCAGCTCATTAATCGCCTGCACCGGTCTGGCGGCATCAGACTCTGGTACTGCTACTGTCAGATTAACATCTTGAAACAACATAAAAGCTCCTGAGTGAACGAATACCCAAGTACCATAATGCACTTGGGTATATACCTTTATCGTCCGACTCTTTGGAAACTTTAATGGAAATTCAGATGAATAGAGTTAATTTCTGGCAGGAGAAAACTGACCAAGTATAAACAGAGCAGCAGCACAAATGACAACCGACGGACCCGCTGGCGTGTCATATTGCCACGACAGGCTAATGCCTGCTAATACAGAAACCATACCCAGTCCGGAGGCGATGAAGACCATTTGCTCTGGGGTCGATGCAAATTTTCTTGCTGTAGCCGCCGGGATAATCAGTAACGATGTAATAATAAGTGCGCCGACAAATTTCATTCCCACAGCAATAACGACGCCCACGAGAAGCATAAGGATCAGTCGTATTAACTGAACATTGATTCCTTCAACTGCGGCGAGTTCTTCACTGGCGGTAGTGGCCAGAAGCGGTTGCCAGAATAGTTTAAGGATGACGGTGATAACGAGGACACCTCCATAGATAAACCATAGGTCTTCATGGGTGACGGAGAGCAGATCCCCGAACAGATAACTCATCAGATCGATTCTGACATTATCCAGAAAGCTGACGGCAACCAGGCCGAGCGATAATGCGCTATGTGCCAGAATTCCCAGCAGAGTATCGGTACCGACAACCTGTTGTTTTTGCAAAGCAACCAGAATGACGGCTATGGATATAGTACACAGGACCAGTGCCAGATATAGGTTAATATCCAGCAAAAAACCAAGAGCCAGACCCAGCAAAGAGGCATGGGCCAGAGTATCACCGAAGTATGCCATTCGACGCCAGACGACAAAGGAGCCCAGAGGCCCTGCGATCATAGCGATACCTAGTCCGGCCAGAATAGATGGAAGCAGAAACTCAATCATGATGACAGTGTCCGTGTTTTTGGTTTTCGCAGGTTTCGGCTTCCCCCTCGACAGGGTTGCCGGCAAGATCGTGGTGACCGTGGTGGTGGTGTCGGTAGAAAGCCAGAGACTCTCCCTTATGCTCACCAAACAGAGCAATATATGAAGGATGTTTAGTAATTGCTTCAGGCGCACCAGAACAGCAGACATGGTGATGGATACAAATAACCTGGTCCGTTTTTGCCATGACAAGATGGAGATCATGGGAAACCATCAGAATGGCGCATCCAAAACGTTTTCGAATGGATTCGATCAGGTTGTAGAGATCTATCTGTCCCTGAACATCGACTCCCTGTGCCGGTTCATCCAGAACCAGAAGATCGGGTCTCTGTAACAGAGCTCTGGCCAACAATACTCGTTGGTTTTCTCCCCCCGATAGCTTATGCATATTGCTCTTAAGCAGATATTCCGCCCCGACCAGACGAAGAGAGTCGACTCTTTCCTGATGACTGAATTTTCCTGCAAGCTGCAAAAAACGTTCTACATTTAAAGGAAAAGTCTCGTTAAGATGAAGCTTCTGTGGGACATAACCGATGCGTAAGCGTTTTTGTTTTTCTATCTGGCCGGTGTATTTTGTCTGAAGGCCAAGCAATACCTTGATCAAAGTGGATTTTCCGGCACCATTGGGGCCAATGAGTGTGGTGATCTGACCTTTTTCCAGTTCCAGACAGATTGAGTCCAGAATTAGCCTGCCGGAAAATTCAACACGGATATCGGTCATTTTAACGAGAGGTTGCATTAATAAATCTCATTTGCAAAAACTGTTTTGTTATAATATA
This sequence comes from Vibrio albus, assembly GCF_003144035.1. Classification (GTDB taxonomy): domain Bacteria; phylum Pseudomonadota; class Gammaproteobacteria; order Enterobacterales; family Vibrionaceae; genus Vibrio; species Vibrio albus. The sequence continues at coordinate 405,147 of NZ_QFWT01000001.1, read as the reverse complement.
ACATTCGGGACAACCTGATACTACTATTAACCTTCGATTATTAATAATAAAGGAATCATCCATGTTACGTTACTTGTCTGCTTTACTGTTGACATGCGTAGTGGCTTTACCGGCACAAGCGACGAAAATTGTGGTCAGTATAAAGCCATTACAGCTGATTACTTATGATATCGCCTATGGTGTTAGCGAGCCTGAACTGCTTATCAGTGCCAATGCCTCACCTCATACCTATGCTCTGAAACCTTCTGACATCAAGAAGATTGCAGCAGCAGACTTGTTGGTCTGGTTTGGTCCTGATCTTGAGTCTTTCCTGACTAACGCAGTGAAGAAAAGTTCCAACGCCCTGGAATTGAGCGCATCAGAAACACTGTTGCTCAGAGCATTTGAAGAACAAGAATCTCACGAAGAACATGGGCATGAATCTCATGGTCATGAAGGTCATAACCATGGTATGTATGACCCGCATATTTGGCTAGGCCCGGAACAGGCCAGACAAGTAGCGCAAATTATCGCAGAAAGGCTGTCAGAAGTCGATCCGGAAAATGCTGCCATTTATGCGGAAAACTATCAGAATTTTTCGTTGAACCTGGAAAAAACAGTGAATGAAATCCGCGAGCAGTTGGCTCCGGTTAAAGGGGATGGTTACTATGTTTTTCATGACGCTTATGGTTATTTTGAGCAGTATTTCGGGTTGAACAACCTCGGACACTTTACCGTGAGTCCAGATCGTAAACCCGGAGCTAAAACGCTGATACATATCCGCTCTGAACTGAAAAAAGGAAAGGCGAAGTGCGTGTTTGCTGAGCCTCAGTTTGAGCCGGCTGTCATTCAGACCGTTATACGTGGTAGTGATGTTAACTCCGGAACACTGGATCCGTTGGCCACCGACATTGTTACTAAGCAGGGAAGTTACTTTACATTTCTGCATTCTCTTGCGGATGAATACACTCGCTGTCTGAGCGCAAAATAACCAGGAATCAAAAAAAGTTTATGAGCAAGGAGGGCTTAACTGTGAGGTGGGCCCTTCCGATTTATGTAAAATGTATCTATTCCTTTCTATCGGCTGTTTATTCCTCTTTGCATGGTATAATTTCCAGAATTATTTTATTGCCCGGTAGACTCTTACTTAAACAATGTGGTGCCTATTTCGTTATTTGTGGTTTTTTCTGCTTCTATTCGCTGCCGGTCATGTTTCCGCTCATCACGATGACCTCTATTCTGTGTACCACCCGCTACCATTTCAGGAGCAGGGGTTATTCTTTACGGCCAAAAACATGTTCCCGGGAGCTGCAGGCGGATTGTGGCTCCATGATATTTATGGAAACATCCGTTTTTTTGACGGCCAGCACGTGTTGCCAAGGGTTGGTTCTGCAATAGATAAACCCGTGGGGGAGGTCGTCTTTCTGGATCAGGCATTTTGGTATGTAGAAGAAAACCGGCTCTACAAAAGTTACCCTGCCGGTCATTCTGAATTCATCACTACCCTGGGCGTTGGTACTGAGATCACCAGGATGGGGTGTTCAGACCGTAAAATATGGGCAACAGATAACAAAAACTTTTATGTGTATGACCCTGATACCGGGGAGGTAAAAAAATATTCATTACACAGCCTTCAGTCCCGGTTTGACGGAGTATTGGAGATAACCTCGGCTATTTTTATAAAAAAGCGTTGGGTACTGGGCACGATAGCCGAGGTATTTATCACCCACAATAATCAGCTTAGTCATGCCAAGTTGTCCGGAAAAAAATATGTCGAGACACTTTATTACTCGGAGAGCAGAGAGGAACTGCTGGTGGGGGGCCGCAATGGAGCGGTTCTGATTGACATCAATAAGCCGGAAAAGGTCAAAGTCCATATCGGTCACTCTCTGGTTCGTTCGATTATTGAATCAGAAGACGGGTACTGGGTCGGGACAGAGCATGGGCTGTACGTCTATCAGTTCTCCAATAAGGCGGTTCGGGAAATTGGTACGAATCATCAGGATGACTATGCGTTATCGAACGGCTTTATTTATTCGCTGGTGAATGATCAGGATGGTGGGATCTGGATAGCTACCGGTCAGGAAATCCGCTATTACTCATTATCGAGTGAGCTGTTTACACGTATCCGCCTGGATGGTTTGTCGGACTATATGGACATTGGCTCAATCAATCAGATCATTACTGATGATAACGGCGAATACTGGATTGCGACAGATAAAGGGCTGTATTCATATGATTCAATAAGAGATGAAAAACCGATCAAGAGAGTGTATCAGCCTGTCTATGGGATAGCCTTGTATAAAGGGACTCTCTGGTTAGCGATGGGGAAAGGGATCGCAACTTATCATAAAGAGAGTTACCTGTTTCACTGGCAGAAACACCCGGAAGCACTGACTTCTCGGGGCATACGCCATATTACCGTCGATAGCAGTGGCGGCGTATGGTTCGACTCGGAACAAGGGCTCATACGATATGACATCAGTAATTCTTCTGCAGACAATCTGACTCATAACTGGCAGGTTAATCATACAAAGGGAGTGGTTATCCACCTTTATGCCGACAGTCAAAACCGGGTGTATATCGGAACCGATCATGGTACCTACCTTTATGCTGATAATCATATTCAGTACCTGAAAACATCTGAGGTGCTAGGGAATCAGCTAGACATGGTGGAAACCGAACATTCTGATTTGTGGTCGGTGTACTCTTATGGTCTGTATCGTTCCCAGAATTCGCCTGTGGATTTAGAACCTGTGGTACTCAATGAGCCTAATGTACGGGTGTTGTGTGCAGTAAGCACACCTAAAGGCGTGTGGGCGGCTTCTTCGAAAGGATTGACGCTCTACCGGCATGATGGTGTGTTAGCGAAACATTTTAGTGCACCATTCGGGTTGATTAATAATGAATTTCTTCCCGACAGCTGTTCCTATAATCCACAAAATGATGAGTTAATATTCGGCAGTCGTTTTGGATTGGTCTTAGCCAACCAGAGCGCACTGATAGCAACTGAGCTTCCGGAAAATAAAGTACTGACCAGTCAGGTGCTGGTGAATAATCAGCCGCATAAGATAGGCTTTGACACTGAAAAGGTTCAGACTTTTTCGCACGGAAATTCACTGACCTTTGTTTTTGGTGTTCTGCCTGACTTTGATCAGAACTCTCTGGAATATAAGCTGGCAGGCAGCAATGAAACTGACTGGATTGTGCTTCAGGGGAAAGAGCTTACTTTTAGCTCCTTGCTTCCCGGTACATATAAGTTATATGTTCGTACGGATGCACAGGCGGCTCTGGGTCAGCAGGGAAGTCTGCTACGCTTTAAAATACAGCCCCCCTGGTATTTATCTTCGTGGGCGCTTTCGTTTTTCAGTATTCTCATCATTACGAAGGTAATTTTACTGATGCATTGGCGGTCAGAAAGGATGCTTCGTCTTAATCGTTATCTGCAAAAACTCGTCAGAATAAAAACGTGTCAGCTTGAAAATCAGAGCCAGGCGCTGATGGTGGCCAATCACCGGCTAAAACAGGAACTGAAAGAGCAGTCAGAAAATGGGAGTGTTGATAGTCCGAAACCGGCCATAACGTGTTGTTGCCAAAATATGGTGTCAGAAAGCCGGTCTGAAAAATCGGTTACCATATCTCCCTGGCTGGAAAAAGTGCATAGCCTTATTAATCAGGAATACAGGAACCCGGACTTTGGTACATCGTTGGCGGCTAAGCGGCTTTATGTATCAGAACGCAGCCTGCAGCGTAAATTTAAATCTCTGACCGGAATGACCTTTACGGAACAGTTGTATAAGATCCGGCTGGAAAAAGCGTGCGAGCGTCTACTATCCGGCGACAAAATATCGGATGCTGCGTTTGATACCGGGTTTAATGATGCTTCCTATTTTAGTCAGCGTTTTAAAAATTACTATGGAATATCGCCTTCCACTTTTATAGAGAGTCACTCCGAACAGCCTTAGTCATATCACTCGGGCTTTCCTTTCTTTTCAGCATTTCCGCCTGAAAAATCTGCTTCCATTCCTGTTCATATGCTGGTACAAATGCGTGTGGTGCGTAAAAATAATCGTACACAACAAAAAATAAAAAATTTCAAACACAATATTGCAACAGACATATTTATAACAAAGGAGTCACAATGAAGGCGAGCAGGATGATTGCAACCGCAGCCCTGACCGGTGCGGCATTACTAGCCTCAACAGGCGTTATTGCAAAAACAGTCAGAGTGGCGGTGTCACAGATCGTAGAACACCCGGCGCTGGATGCGACCCGTCAGGGTCTGTTAGACGGCCTGGAAGCGAAAGGCTATGAAGAAGGTAAAAACCTGGAGTTTGAATACCGTACCGCTCAGGGGAATCCGGCGATTGGCGTGCAGATAGCCCGTCAGTTTGTGGGTGAACGTCCGGACGTACTGGTCGGAATTGCAACCCCGACAGCTCAGGCTCTGGTTGCTGCGACAAAAGACATTCCTATTGTCTTTACCGCGATTACTGATCCGGTTGGTGCAAAACTGGTTTCAAATATGGAAAAACCCGGAGGTAACGTCACTGGTTTGTCAGACCTTTCTCCTGTAGCACAACATGTTGATTTGATTAAAGAGCTAATGCCGAAGGTGAAAACCATTGGTGTGGTATACAACCCGGGTGAAGCGAACTCTGTAAGTTTGATGAAGTTGCTGAAAGAGAGCGCAGAAGAAAAAGGGGTTGAGATCGTTGAAGCAACAGCCCTGAAAAGTGCTGATGTTCAGACAGCAACTCAGGTTATTGCTGATAAGTCCGATATTATTTATGCAATGATTGACAACACAGTAGCCAGCGCTATTGAAGGCATGGTGGTGTCTGCTAACCAGGCTCATACCCCAGTGTTTGCAGCTACAACATCTTATATTGATGCCGGTGCCATTGCTGCTCTTGGCTTTGATTATTATCAGATCGGCGTGCAGACGGCAGATTATGTTGCCGATGTCCTGGCTGGTAAAAAACCGGGCGACATCCCTGTTCGCGTTGCCAAAGGTTCTGATATTGTCATTAATAAAACCGCAGCAGATAAGCTGGGTGTGACCATTCCACAATCAGTGATGGATCGCGCAACCAGCGTAAAATAACGAAATGAGCCCGGTCAGCGGAGGCCGACCGGGCTAAATTAACCGGATAAACTATCTTTTTTCTGCTTATTACGCAGAAGTGTGTCATGGATGTACTAGTAGAATAGTTAACTGGTTAGTGAATGCAGAGAGAGGAGTTTTTATGTCTGCTTTTGCTTTTTTCGGGGCTTTGGAAATTGGTCTGATATACGGACTGGTAGCACTCGGTGTCTACCTGACTTTCAGGGTTCTGGATTTTCCAGATCTGACTGTAGATGGCAGTTTCCCAATGGGGGCCGCTGTTGCAGCCACCGCAATTGTTGCTGGTGTTGACCCTTGGGTGGCGACCATTCTGGCTATTATTGCGAGTGCCGCTATAGGTTGGGTGACAGCATTTCTTACCGTTAGATGTGGCATTTTGAATCTGTTGGCCTCAATTTTAACGATGATCGCTGCCTTTTCTATTAATATTCGCATAATGGGTCGTCCAAATATGGCGCTGCTTGGGCAGGATACTATCCTGACGCCTTTTGAAGCCATGGGGAACTCTATGTATATCAGGCCGCTGGTGGTTGGTGTTCTTGTGCTGCTGTCCGGCTGGTTTGTTGTTCGTCTGCTCAATAGTGACTTTGGACTTGGTCTGCGAGCGACTGGGGTCAATGCACGTATGGTGAAAGCCCAAGGCGCAAGCACCGCTTTCTATACTTATTTCTGTCTGGCATTGTCAAATGGATTCGTCGGTTTCGCCGGTGCATTGTTTGCACAGACAAACAGCTTCGCGGACGTGACTTCCGGGGTTGGTACCATTGTTGTTGGTCTGGCGGCCGTTATTCTCGGTCAGACACTGATTCCGGGCCGTAAAATTTGGACAGCGATTGTAGCTGTTATTCTGGGGTCAGTATTGTATCGACTGGCCGTCGCTTTTGCTCTGAGCTCCGGTATGTTTGGCCTGCAAGCTTCCGACCTGAACCTGGTTACAGCTGTTCTGGTTGCTGTTGCGCTAATTGCTCCAAAGTTAAAAGGAAACATTAACGCAAAAAAGGGCGGTAAGCCCGCCAAGAATCAAGTGGTATCTAAAAAGGGCAAAACCGGGGAGATGGCATGATACATTTAGAAGATATTCAGGTGACTTTTAATCCGGGCACTATCCTGGAAAACCGAGCGTTAAGACATGTCTCTCTGACCGTCCCAGAGCACGAATTTCTTACGGTTATCGGCTCAAACGGAGCTGGTAAATCCACGTTGCTGGGTGCGGTGACGGGTGAAACACCTATGGTTGGCGGACAGGTTATCATTGATGATATTAATGTTACCCGCAAAAGTGTAGATCAGCGAGCCAGCCAATGTGCCCGTGTTTTTCAGGACCCGCTGGCCGGAACCTGTGGCGACCTGACGATTGAAGAGAATATGGCACTGGCTTATATGCGTGGCAAACGTCGCGGCTGGCATTTGTCTCTATCATCCAAGCGGAGAAAGCTGTTTCAGGAACGAATTAGTATTCTGGGTTTAGGTCTGGAAGACCGGCTGGGAGACAATATCGGTTTGCTTTCTGGTGGCCAGCGTCAGGCGGTTAGCCTAGTCATGGCGACGCTATCAGACAGTAAACTATTACTTCTGGATGAGCATACTGCTGCACTTGACCCTAGAATGGCGGCGTTCATCATTGATCTGACGAAAAAAATCGTCAAAGAGTTTAACCTGACGGTGATGATGGTGACTCACTCAATGAAAGATGCACTGGCTTGTGGAGACCGGACCGTGATGCTCCATCAGGGAGAAATCGTACTGGATGTCTCCGGTGAACAGAGAGCAAACATGAAAGTACCGGATCTGCTGGAAATGTTTACTAAAGTCCGGGGTGAAGAACTGGCTGATGACAGCTTGCTGCTAAACTAACCGCTCACTACGCCCTTAGGCTCATACTACTTAATGTGATCCCCCTCTGATTCAGAGGGGGATTTTTTTATGTTTGCCTTATTTTATAGTGAAGGGCACGGTTAAGAGGTCAGGAAAAACCCAAAAGGACAAACACTTATGAAAGAAAATGGAAAGGTAATGCCACACGAGCAGATGCTGACATTATTCCCCTTCGTATCACACAGCCAGACGCGGGACGGTTTAGTTGTTGAAGGACAGGAGTTAGTACTCACGCTGAAAACAGAATCTGTTCACTTTGATAAGGTGTTAGTCCGCCACGAGCCGGATAATGAGGAATCACTGATTTCGATGATTCCGGCCGGTAAGGAAGGACGTCTTAAGCGATGGACAGCCAGGATCCCGGTGAATGATGATCAGCCCGTGACTCATTATGTGTTCAAGCTGGTAACTGGTCAGATACAATGGTGGCTGGATGCCCGAGGTGTTCAGCAGTACATGCCGGGCAGAGAGTTTCATTTTAAACACAATGCAGAACATCAGCCGCCGGAATGGGTTTCTGAGCAGGTGTTTTACCAGATATTCCCAGAACGTTTTTGTAACGGTAATCCGGAAATCAGCGTCAGGACTGGTGAGTATAAGCTCTCCGCAGGCCGCAGAGAGACGGTGGCTAAACAGTGGGGAGAAGAGGTCGGTGGCTATCCCGGCACTGGTTCGACAGAATTTTTTGGTGGTGACCTGGCGGGAATAAGCAACCAGTTAGATTACCTTCAGGATCTGGGGATAACGTCTCTGTATCTGAACCCGATATTTCGCTCACCAAGTAATCATAAGTATGATACGGCGGATTATTTCACTGTTGATCCTCATTTTGGAACGAATGAAGAATTTGCTGAGCTAAGTGCGAACATCCATAGCCGGAATATGAAGATTGTTCTCGATGCGGTGGTAAACCATACTTCTACGCAACACCAATGGTTTGATATTGCTGATACCAGCGGGAAAGGTGCCTACCATCACCCCGATTCGGCATATCGCGACTATTACTTCTTTAATGGTGATAAGGATTATATCGGCTGGAAAGGCGTGTCCAGTCTTCCTGTGCTTAACTTCAGAAATGAGCAGGTCCGGGATCACATTTACCGTGGAGAGAACTCGGTTTTAAGGTACTGGCTGAAAGAACCATACTGTATCGATGGCTGGCGGTTTGATGTTATCCACATGCTTGGGGATGGAAAAGGTGCCAGAAATAACGCCGATTATGTCAGGGCATTTCGTCAGGCGGTTAAGGACGAGAGTGCGCAGGCGTATGTACTCGGAGAGCACTTTTCGGAAGCTTCCCAGTGGCTGCAGGGTGAACAGGAAGACGGTGCGATGAATTATTATGGCTTTGCTCATCCGGCCCGAGCTCTGTTTGCCGGGATAGATATTTCTCATGATCCTATTACGCTCTCCGTTCCTGAGTTTACCCGATGGCTGCTGGAAGCCCGGGCAAAAGTGCCGTGGCAAAATCAGCTGGCTCAGCTTAATCAATTGGATAGCCATGATACCCATCGCTTTTTAACCCTGGTCGGCAGTGACCGTGCGCGCATGGAAATGGCGTCAGTGTTACTGTTTGCCTATGTGGGTACCCCCTGCCTTTACTATGGCACGGAAGTCGGCATGGAAGGGGGACAGGATCCGGATAACCGTCGTTGCTTCCCTTGGGATACCGTTTCTTCTTCCGGCTGGTTGCCATTCTATAAGCAGTTGATTTCGATCCGGAAACAGCATCCCGAGCTGCAAAAAGGTGGTTTCGAGCTACTTAATTGCAGTGAAGATACGCTGGTATTTGGGCGTAAGCTCGGTAGCGGTATTTCGCTGATGGCGATGAGCTTTTCCGACCAGGATGTTGCGGTGCCCGTGTGGAAATTAGGAATAGAAGCTGGTCGAGTCACGTCTCAACTGACAGAACAGGGCAGTATAGCGTTTGAGAACGGATACCTTAATCTGGCTCTGGCTGCAAACCGTGCCGATATACTGGCACTGAATAATACCGGAGAGTAAGAGCTGTGCTGACCGCCAATCAGGCTGGCTGAGTCAGCAAATCCGCACGATAGCGCTTTAGGTGATCCACGATAGGGGCGGCCTGCTGGTAGGTGCGGATATCCCGGAACAGAGATTCTGCTTCAGTGTATTCATGCCGCAGGTAGGCCAGCCATTGCTTGATTCTGTTTGGAAAGTACTTTCCTTTATCGCCTTTAATCTCACTTTGTGAATACTGCACCAGCAGGTGGCTTACCTCATGCCATGACATGATGGCGTGGTTGTATTTCACCACATTACCCAGGTTAGGGATATTAAATGCTCCGCGACAAACCATCACTGAATCAATACCTGTCGTTTTAATACAGTTTTGTCCATCCTGATAGTTCCATATCTCACCGTTGGCGATCAGGGGAACAGAGATTTTGTCCTTAAGGCGGCGGATATAATCCCACTTTATTTCGCTGGCCTTGTACCCGCCAGTTTTGGTCCGGGCATGAACGGTTAGTTCTGACGCGCCGGCTTGCTCCACGGCATCCGCTATCTCAAAGCAGTCGTCCGGGTCTTCCCATCCAAGCCGGATCTTTGCACTTACCGGAATCTCTTCTGGGACAGCGTCACGACAAGCTTTTACTATGTTATATATTTGCTGCGGATCCTGTAAAAGAAATGCACCACCACGGCTTTTATTGACCATTTTGGCCGGACAGCCAAAGTTGAGGTCAATACCTTTTGCACCAAGCTCGGCGACACGAAAGGCATTGGCTGCCATTGCATCCGGTTTGCTGCCTAACAACTGGATATAAACCGGCGTACCTGACCGGGTTTGTGACCCATGCGCCAGTTCGGGACAAATACGGGTAAACACATGATCTGGCAGTAGTCTGTCGCTGACCCGGACAAATTCGGTCACACACAGATCATAGGCGTTCACCTCCGTCAGCATTTCACGCATCAGGTGATCAAGCACACCTTCCATAGGACCCAGAACCACTCGCATCGACACAACAACCTTGATAATTCAATTTTCAGGAGGCGGAATTGTAGGAGGATAGAAGGAAAAAGTCACGAGCTTCTCTTCTTCAGTTCGTACCGCTATAATTTCGTCTCTTTGATTTCAGACAGGCTTATACATGAAACTGATAGCATTACCGGAAGAGTGGCAGGGTGAAACCACGTATTTTATTGAAGGAGCGGTTCTGGCTGCCAATATGGCGGTGAAACCACTGGAACCAGAATCATGGTGTCAGTCCCTTGGTTTGTCGGAAAAGCCTGTTTATGCCTCCTTGGTCGAGCATATTCATCATCAACATAATCTACTGAGCCGTAATGAGTATACGCTGAATACCGTCAGTGGTGACGAACTGGCCGATTTGGCAGAAGGCTTTATGACTGTCTGGCCTCAGGTTGAAGAGCAGTGGCAGGATGTGAATGTCTCTGATGGCACGGTACGTATGCTGCAAGCTTTGTTAACAACCCTGATGCTCTTAGTTGACGAGGCGCTGACACGCCAGCAGATGATAGATGCGGGAATTGATACACCGCCTACGGCAGATGAGATGCGCCCGCAACTGGATATGATGGTGAATGAAGTCGCTCAGGCTGCAGACGAAGCCATGTTGGGAATGAAAGCTCAGACGGTTAACCCGTATAAAGGCGTAGGGCGTAATGATCCTTGTCCATGCCTGAGTGGTAAGAAGTTCAAACAGTGTTGTGGTAAATAGGCACTTTTTCCTCCCCGAGGAGGGGAGGAAAAGACAGAAATCAGCGGTTCTGGCTTTTGGCCGGAACAAATTGGGAAATGACCACAAGACCCCATACGATCAGGTATGCGGCAAAGATATACACCAGCCATTGAGGCATGGAGATATCAAATAGCGACCAGACAACCTCACTGCAATCTCCCGGTGCCGAGAAAATATTCGGTAACCATTGATTCAGTGGTAACCACTCAGGGAAATAAAGTGGTTCACAGATGGCAAAGAGTGAAGTCTGATAATGGACATGCTCCATTGCCAGTGTCATACCCTTATACGCCATCGCACCCCATCCAAGCAGTCCAGCCCAGCGGAAAATGATATTGTGAGGAGCGATGAGGCCGACTAATGCTGATACAAACAACAGCATCATAGATATACGCTCGTAGATACACATGGTGCATGGGTCTAGCTTCATAATGTGCTGAAAAGAAATGGAGCAAAGAATGAAAAAGAGCGTGAATCCGGAAAGTAATGCCCAGGAAAGACGCGAAACCGAAAATGTTTTAAGAAACGAAAAAAACGTCACAGCTGTATCCTGTTAGAAAGACTGGCCAGGGCTCTTGGCCAGAAAGTAAAAAAAGCCCTGATTACTCAGAGCTTTTTATCTTGAATGAGTTCCATTCCAGACGCAATATTTTTATCAATGCCCTGAACTGGCAACATGGCTTGTGGCCTCTGTTGCGCTATGGTGATCGAGCAGACCGATCTCGTACAGCGATGCCGTCATTGGTTCCAGCAGGAAAGTAATACAGAACAAACCTACAACGGCCAGGACAATGGTATATGGTAGAGCCATCACCACCATGCGCCCATATGAAAGACGGATAAGCGGTGCCAGTGCGGACGTCAGCAGGAACAGGAATGCAGCTTGTCCGTTCGGTGTAGCAACCGACGGCAGGTTGGTACCGGTGTTAATTGCCACCGCCAGCATATCGAATTGATCCCGGCTAATAACGCCGTTCATTAGTGCCATTTTGACTTCGTTTATATAGACCGTACCGACAAAAACGTTGTCTGATACCATAGAAAGCAGGCCGTTAGCGATATAGAACATACTCAGCTGTTTGTCGCCTTCCATATGCAGTACCCAGTCAATAATCGGACCAAAGAGGTGTTGATCAACAATGACGGCTACGATAGAGAAAAAGACGGCAAGCAGTGCGGTGAAGGGCAGGGCCTCTTCAAAAGCCTTACCTACCGAGTGTTCTTCAATAACACCGGTAAAGGAGGTCGCCAGAACAATCACGGAGAGTCCGATAAGGCCAACAGCCGCCAAATGGAACGCCAGACCAAAGATAAGCCAGACAGCGATAGCACCCTGTACCCAGAGTTTGGCGACATCCAGATTTGTGCGCTTGGTTTTTTGTTCTTTCTCATAGTCCAGCAATATATTGCGAACATGTTCCGGAAGCGCAGATCCATAGCCAAATACCTTAAATTTTTCGACCAGAACACAGGTTACAATGCCGAAAATGAATACAGGCAACGTTACCGGAAGCATACGGATAATGAATTCGCCAAATAGCCAGCCAGCCTGATCGGCAATAATCAGGTTCTGAGGTTCACCCACCATAGTCGTTACACCGCCAAGTGCTGTCCCCACACCAGCGTGCATAAGCAGTGAACGCAGGAACGCGCGGTAATCATCCAGATCTTGCCGGGTCAGTTCAGAGAGGTGCTCATCGGTCGTATGGTCATGAGAAGGGTTATTTCCTTTGCCTGATACTACCCTGTGGTAGATAGCATAGAAACCAACAGCCACACTGATGATAACGGCGATAACGGTTAATGCATCCAAGAAAGCAGAAAGGAAGGCAGCGGTTATACAGAATGCCACTGAAAGTATTACTTTAGAGCGGACACCCAGCAGAATTTTAGTAAAGATAAACAGCAGAAGCTGCTTCATAAAGTAAATACCCGCCACCATAAAGACCAGTAGCAGAATCACTTCCAGGTTAGCTTCCAGCTCGTGCATGACTTGTTCGGGACTTGTCATTCCTATAGCGATAGCTTCAATAGCCAGTAAGCCGCCGGGCTGTAGAGGATAACATTTCAGAGCCATGGCCAGGGTAAAGATAAACTCCGCGACCAGTACCCAGCCAGCCGTGAAAGGATCAACGGCGAAAATAAATGGATTGATAATGAGAAAGGCGATAATCGCTAATTTATACCAGTCTGGCGCTTTACCAAGAAAATTCTTAATAAATGCATTCCCGAGAGTAATCGGCATGTTGTGGTACCCTTATCTGTTTAGTGATTCAAAAATAGACATTGTTTCATACTGACTCCTAACCCCGGCACTCGCTTACTGACTAATTAAGCCAGTGAACTACACCTTAACTCAAAGAGAAAGCTTTGGGTGGTTAGACAATTGTAAATGATTGCATTTTAGTCAGTCCTTTCCGCTGGGCAGTTCAAGCATTCCTAATGCGGAAAAAGTTTTTATGATTTAAACCATAAAAAATATATTATTATTATGAAGTTACAACAAATAGCTCTTTAAGATAGCTATCTTAGCATGAAAGCCAGCGAGTTATTATGATTTTCTGGCTGCGTTAATGAAATATACTTTTTTGTTAATAAAATAAAGAGGTAAGATTTTTTCAGGGTTTAAAATAATCGGCAGATTTGATCTTAGTCAATCTTCTCTATGATCTCCGATTGAGAGGTATTGTTAATTAAAAATAAGCTTTTGCCGGAATGAGTGTAAAAGATATGCCCGTCATGAGGTTTTCGATAGTTATAACTAGTGGTATGATGAGTCGTTTCTATCTTTAAGAAAATCGGATATTGAACCTTATGGTCATTAAGGCAAAAAGCCCAGCGGGTTTCGCTGAAAAATATATTATCGAAAGTATTTGGAATGGTCGGTTTCCACCAGGCTCCATTTTACCCGCAGAGCGAGAGCTATCAGAATTGATCGGTGTGACGAGAACGACGCTGAGAGAGGTTCTTCAGCGTCTGGCCCGCGACGGGTGGCTGACAATTCAGCATGGCAAGCCCACGAAAGTAAACCAGTTTATGGAAACGTCCGGTTTGCATATTCTGGATACGTTAATGACTCTTGATGAAGAAAATGCGACCAGTATCGTAGAAGATTTGTTGGCGGCGCGTACTAATATCAGTCCAATTTTCATGCGTTACGCTTTCAAAACGAACAAAGAAGCGTCTGAACGAACATTACAGACCGTGATTGAATCTTGTGAAAGTTTGCTAGAGGCTGAAAGCTGGGAAACATTTATTCAATCGACTCCTTATGCCGAGAAAATCCAGCAGTGCGTTAAAGATGAAGGTGAAAAGGATAAAGTTAAAAGAGAAACGAACTTAATCGCAAAAACGTTTAATTTTTATGACTTTATGTTGTTCCAGCGTTTGGCCTTTCATTCGGGGAATCAAGTATACGGACTTATCTTTAATGGGGTAAGAAAGCTGTATGACCGGATTGGCAGTTATTATTTTTCTAACGATGAAGCGCGTAATCTGGCTCTGGACTTTTATCGTAATCTGCTGACACTGTGTCAGAATGGTCAGCGCGACCAGCTTATTCCTCTGGTTCGAAGCTATGGTATGGAAAGTGCTCAGATCTGGAATCAGATGAAAGAAACGCTCCCTAGTAACTTTACGGAAGATGATCACTAGGCCGCGTTGACGCTTCATATGTCATTCTGTTGAGAACGAAAAAACCAGAGACGTGATACGGTCTCTGGTTTTTTTATGAGAGAAGGCTTAAGCAGGCTATGTTATATGGAGTGCGGTCAACTTCCTATGTATGCTTTTTTATGTGCTGTCAGCCTGCTTTTTCCTTTTTTTTCTCTCCTGACCACGTTCCTTTCATACCGGAATAGCCAACTTTGGTAGTGGAACATAGACGTTTTCAGCAACGTCAGCGAGGATATAATCGTAGATATTAAATATCATCAAAGAGATATCAGACGATAACTGATATAAGGACTCGCTGGACAGTTGAGCGTCTTCTGTGTCTGTAATGGCTTCAAGCCTTGTACATAACACTTGAAAATTGGGCGATGACATAACCACCGGATTGATCATTCCAAGTTTTTTAAGTCTGCGGTGCAGCGTTTCACTGAGATATTTTATGCGGGTATTACCATGCTCGCTCCCCAGATCCTGAATCGTAACTCTGAACTGAGTCAAAGAATCAAGGCTGTCAATCACCTGATGCCAGTTATGATGGTATTCGTTACTTAACTCCTGCTTCTGGGCCTCCAGTACCCAGGTGATCATGATTTCATCAATTAACAGTAAGCAATGACGGATGACTCTGCCATGGTTTATCTGGTTCTGGCTTATGCTGATGCTGTACCAGCTATCAGTGAGCTTTTTCAGTTTGGTTTGCAGTATCCGGTAAATCGGCTTATCTGTCAGGCCAACTTCACTCAGCAATTGCTGCATCGTGTCATCAAGCAGTTGCGAGATGGCGTCGATATCACTATTGTGCTGTCCTTTTGCTAAGGCATCGTGGGTTGCTGCCCGGTGCTGGCGGCACAAATGCACGATCTGGCGCAGGTACGTAACCGTTGTATGTTTGCTATGATTACTGTTCTCTCTGATTTGTGAGTAATAATAGAAAGTCGCAAGGATCACAGCAGATAATATAAAAGAGATGACAACAAACATGACTGGCTCCTTGTATTGCATGTTGTCTTCTATATAAGCACTTTTAATGCCATAAAATTACATGATATAAATCAACAGGTTAAAAACATAGGTGTGTGTGTGGATATGAAATATGGTGCGAGGGTGCACTATTTTGGGGAAAAAAGGCCAGTGGATGGTACCACTGGCCTGAGACATAAGTTGATGTAAAGTCTGATAGATTTACATTACCCGCATGCCAGGTTGTGCGCCTTCATGGGGTTCCAGAATCCATAGATCTTTACCGCCAGGGCCGGCAGCAAGCACCATGCCTTCTGACATACCAAACTTCATCTTACGAGGCTTCAGGTTTGCTACCATCACAGTGTATTTGCCAACCAGATCTTCTGGATTGTACGCTGACTTAATACCTGCAAATACCTGACGAGTCTCTCCGCCGATATCCAACTGAAGTTTCAGCAGCTTATTCGCTTTAGGGACTGACTCACAGGACTCGATTTTAGCGATACGCAGATCAACTTTGGCAAAATCGTCAAACTCGATTTCATCTGCGATAGGCTCTTTGTCCAGCTCTGTCTCTTTCGCTTTCTCTGCGTTTTCTTTTGCAGCCTGCTCAGCAGCAGCGTCTTCTTTAGATGCCTCTACCATTGCTTCTACTTTCTTCGCATCAATGCGGTTGAACAGAGCCTTGAACTTCGTGATTTCGTGAGCAGTTAGTGGTGCGTTGATACAATCCCAGGTCAGTTCTTCATTCAGAAATGCTTCTGTACGACCAGCCAGTGCCGGCATTACCGGTTTCAGGTAAGCCATCAGTACGCGGAACAAGTTCAGACCAACAGAACAGATATCTTGCAGTTCTTGCTCTTTACCTTCTTCTTTAGCGATAACCCATGGTGCTTTTTCATCCACATATTGGTTCGCTTTATCCGCCAGCGCAGTGATTTCACGGATAGCGCGACCAAATTCTCGCGCTTCGTAAAGTTCACCGATTTTTTTCGCCGCCGCAACGAACTCAGCATACAGCTCTGGTTCTGCAAAGCTGTCAGACAGTTTCCCGTCAAAGCGTTTACTGATAAATCCGGCATTACGAGAGGCAAGGTTAACGATTTTATTGACCACGTCAGAGTTTACACGTTGAGTAAAGTCTTCCAGGTTCAGGTCAAGATCGTCGATGCGGCTGTTCAGTTTGGCTGCGTAGTAGTAGCGCAGACATTCTGGGTCAAGGTGATCCAGGTAGGTACTCGCTTTAATGAATGTGCCTTTCGATTTTGACATCTTCGCACCATTCACCGTTACGTAACCGTGTACAAATACATTATTTGGTTTGCGGAACCCTGAGCCATCCAGCATTGCCGGCCAGAACAGGCTATGGAAGTAAACGATGTCTTTGCCGATGAAATGATAAAGTTCAGCTGTGCTGTCTTTGGCCCAATATTCGTCGAAGTCTAAATCATCACGTTTACTACACAGGTTTTTGAATGAGCCCATGTACCCGATAGGTGCATCCAGCCATACGTAGAAGAATTTGCCGGTTTCACCCGGGATCTCAAAACCGAAGTAAGGCGCATCGCGGGAGATGTCCCACTGCTGCAGGCCAGACTCAAACCATTCCTGCATTTTGTTGGCAGTTTCAGTTTGCAGAGAACCAGAACGAGTCCATTCTTTCAGCATGCTCTCAAACTGAGGCAGGTCAAAGAAGAAGTGTTCAGAGTCTTTCATTACCGGAGTCGCGCCGGATACAGCTGATTTCGGATCGATTAGGTCTGTCGGACTGTAAGTTTCGCCACAACTGTCACAGTTATCACCATACTGATCCTGAGACTTACACTTCGGACAGGTCCCTTTTACAAAACGGTCCGGGAGGAACATTTCTTTTTCAGGGTCAAACAGCTGAGAAATCGTACGGCTGGAAATGAATCCGCTTTCTTTTAAGCGTGTATAAATCAGAGAAGCCAGCTCGCGGTTTTCTTCGCTGTGAGTGCTGTGATAGTTGTCAAAGCTGATATCAAAGCCTGAGAAATCCTTCTGGTGCTCTTCACTGACGGCAGCGATCATCTCTTCTGGTGACATTCCCATCTGTTGTGCTTTCAGCATGATTGGTGTGCCGTGAGCATCGTCTGCACAGATGAAGTTTACGGTATTGCCACGCAGGCGTTGATAACGGACCCATATATCTGCCTGAATATGTTCAAGCATATGACCCAGATGGATCGAACCGTTAGCATACGGAAGGGCGCAAGTTACCAGCAGTTTCCTTGAAGGAAGGTTTCTTGGATCGTTTGCCATACTTTATTTTCGCTTTTGATAAGAACTAATAAAAACAAGGTTGCAATAGTACCTTAACTACTCTTTTACTCCAAGAATCCTATCTGGTTTCATCATTTTTTTTAGGGTTTAGCTGATGAAAGATGAGTGATAGCATGAAACTATTCATTTTTTGATAACAATAGTAGGGATGTTGGTATGACTGTGTTTGAAACCCATGAGTCGGTCTGTCAGTGGTTGAATCAATTTCACCACCCTCTGCTGGTGGAAGACTGGGCTTATACTCAGGGTATAGCTAAGCTGCTGAAAAACGGGTCAGTCAGAGTTGAACTTCCATTTACTTCGGCCTCGCTGGACAATGCTTTGCGCGCCTGGATTGAGAAGCAGGATATTGACCATTCACTGGTGCATATCACCACCAATGTGCGGGCTATGGAAACGGAAGTCTCTTCTGAATTGGTACAGGTAAAAAATGTGATTGCGGTTACCTCTGGTAAAGGGGGCGTTGGCAAGTCTACCACAGCCGTCAACCTGGCATTGGCATTACAGGCTCAGGGGGCACGCGTTGGTTTATTAGATGCTGATATCTATGGCCCGTCGGTGCCGACAATGCTGAGTACTGAAGATGAATCACCGGATGTCAAAGACGGTAAATATATGGTACCGGTTGAGATGTATGGTATCCATACCAACTCTATCGGGTATCTTGTCGATAAATCAGAAGCAGCTATCTGGCGTGGGCCAATGGCGTCAAAAGCTCTGGGGCAGCTACTGAATGAAACTGCCTGGCCTGAGCTGGATTATCTGGTCATTGATATGCCACCGGGTACCGGGGATGTCCAACTGACTCTCTCTCAGCAGATCCCTGTAACCGGTGCTCTTATTGTCACGACGCCACAAGATCTGGCTCTGGCGGATGTGCGCAAAGGTATGGCGATGTTTAACAAAGTGAATGTACCGGTTCTCGGCATCGTTGAGAATATGAGCTATCACATCTGTAGTCACTGTGGAGAGAAAGAGCATATCTTCGGTGTGAATGGTGCCGAAAAAATGGCGAAAGAATTTGGTACCTCTTTACTGGCTCAGTTACCTCTGCATATCAGCATGCGTGAAGATATTGACGCAGGGAAGCCAACCGTTGCCGCGAGACCTGATAGTGAATATACCGGCTTGTATCTTGATTTGGCCGAACGTATTACCAGTAAAATGTACTGGTCGGGGAAAGTCAAACCAGAAACCATTCCTCTTACTTCTCTGTAAACAGACAACCTCACCTGTGTTCGCACAATAAAAGGGCATGGTAAAACTGGCAACCGTGCCCTGATCCCCTTATAATCTGGCGGTTTATTTTACTACTAGCAAGTGCACTAATCATATGTCTGAAAACACCAAATGCGTCATTGTAGGGATTGCTGGCGCTTCTGCTTCAGGAAAGAGCTTAATTGCAAATACAATTTATAACGAATTGAGAGAAAAAGTAGGGGACCATCAGATAGGAGTAATTACAGAAGATTCCTATTACAAGGACCAGAGCCACCTGAATATGGATGAGCGAGTAAAAACGAACTATGACCATCCGAATGCACTTGATCATGACCTGTTATGCCAGCATCTTGAGCAACTGAGCAGAGGAAATACCGTAGAAGTTCCGGAGTACAGCTATGTTGAGCATACCCGTATTGATAACACCAGTACAATGACAGCCAAAAAAGTCATTATTCTGGAAGGTATTTTGCTGTTAACGGATCCTCGTCTGCGAGAGCTGATGCACGCCACGATTTTTATGGATACCCCTTTAGACATCTGTTTATTGCGCCGGGTAAAACGGGACGTGGAAGAACGAGGACGTACGCTTGATTCTGTGTTGAAACAATATCAGAAAACGGTTCGTCCAATGTTTTTACAATTTATTGAACCATCGAAACAATACGCTGATATTATTGTTCCACGTGGTGGTAAAAACCGGATTGCTATTGATGTACTTAAGGCTCATATAGCAAAGCTACTAAGATCTTAACTTTTTACAATTCAGATATAAGAGAGAAACACTGTGAGATTGTGTGATAAGGATATAAAAATAGCGCTGGCAGAAGAGCGCATTTCTATTTCTCCGCAACCGGAAGAGTCAGCAATAAGTGGTTTGACGGTTGATGTTCGTTTGGGGGATAGATTCCGGGTATTTAATGATCATAGTGCCCCTTATATCGATCTGTCCGGCCCGAAAACCGAAGTATCAGCCCAGCTGGAAAAGGTGATGAGTGACGAGATTCTTGTAAAAGATGATGAGGCGTTCTTCCTTCACCCGGGGCAACTGGCTCTGGCGGTTACGCATGAATCCGTTACTCTACCCGCGGATATCGTTGGCTGGCTGGACGGTCGCTCATCTTTGGCTCGTCTGGGACTGATGGTTCACGTTACCGCACACCGGATTGATCCAGGATGGTCTGGAAAAATCGTTCTGGAGTTCTACAATTCAGGAAGACTGCCATTAGCACTTAAACCGATGATGCCGATCGGAGCACTTAGCTTTGAAGTATTATCGGGTGAAGCTGAAAAGCCATATAACAAACGTGACAATGCCAAGTACAAAAATCAACAAGGTGCAGTAGCAAGTCGGATTAACGAAGATTAAAACCTGACTGTCACAGAAACTTATTTTAAAAGATGGCCAGGATATGCCATCTTTTTCTTTTTGTATTGTAGGGAATAGACAGATGAAAAAAGTGTTTCTCATTCTCGGGGCTATGCTCCTGACCGTAGTAGTGGCTGTTTCTGCAGTGCTTCTTATGGTGGATCCTAATCAGTTTAAACCGGTTATTGTGCAGCAGACGAAGCAGCAAGCGGGTCTGGATTTGATCATTGAAGGCGATTTGAGCTGGAGTATTTATCCGTCAATAGGCCTCTCACTAGGGAAGACAGAACTTAGGAATCCGGAAGGTTTTAGTAACGAAAATCTGCTAAAAATAGACAGTATTAACGTTGATATTTCCCTGCTACCAATGCTCAGCAAGGAGCTGGTTATTGGTGATGTGTCGATGGATGGGGCTGAAATTTATCTGGAGACATTAAAAAATGGTCAGACTAATCTGGATTTCCTGACTAAGCAGGAAGCACAAACAGACACCACTCAACCGAAGGTGTCCGAGGTACCATCGGCTGGAGAAGAGCCTGAAGGTGTGGCAGAAGAAACCGAACAGTCGCGTGCATGGGGGGGTCGCCTGGCAGGTATCTCTATTACTCAGGCCCGCCTGGAGATCAATAACCAGCAAACGGGCGAGCACACCAAGCTTTATGATGTCGGGCTTTCGGTATCCGAGTTTGAAGCGAATAAATGGACCGCGATTACCTTTTCCGCAAAAGGAAGCAGTAATCAGCAGATGTTTTCGGCCAGCGGACAAGCTCAGTTAAAATTAAGTCAGGGGCTGAGTGATTATGCATTAAAAGATATTCAGCTGGAGGCGGCATTTAATGATCCGACAACGGACATTGCTTCAGCTAAAGTCAGCCTGGATACTTTCGAATTTGATAAGAAGAACCGGATGGACTTCTCGGTTGAGGGCACGGCAGCAGATACTGATATTGACCTGAACGGCAGCAGTAACCTTACGATAGATAAAGCGATAAGCCACGTGGTTATGGACGAGCTGACACTGGGCTCTGCATTTTCAGGTGCGGCATTGCCCCGTTCACCTCTTCAGGTTGATATGAATGCTTCACTTTCATTTGATATAAATAAGCAACAACTCGAACTCGCACTGGAGAAGCTTGCCCTCGACGATATTACACTGGATGGACAATCCGAAGTGACGCTGGGCGCAGTTCCTAAAGTTCGTTTCTCACTGCACAGTCCCGATGTGGATATGGATAAATTCCTCGGGCTGAATGATGTAAAAGCAGGGAGCGAGGGGCAGGCGGATTCTGTGTCCGGTGAGAATGCCGCGGGGGCTGAGCAGACACAAACAGAGCCGGATCTGTCAGTACTGAAAACGCTGGATATTAAGGGTGATATCCGTATCGACAAATTAAAAGCCAGCAATGCCCGTATGCAGAACGTTAACCTGATAGTCAGCGTCAATCGTGGCGTCGTGGAGCTCTCTTCTTTTGAATCCGAGCTATACGATGGCAGTATCCGGGCGACGGCTCATCTGGATGCGCGCAAAACACCGGCAACGTACCGCATTAATAAACAGATAAAAGGTATTAAAGTACTGCCTTTGCTGAAGGATGTTGCCGGTAGTGACGTACTTGAAGGGACGGGTAATATTGATGTTGATGTCCGCGGACATGGCTTAACCCCATCGGGGATCCAGAAAAATCTGACCGGAACGGTTGATATCAATTTTGCTGATGGTGCGGTGAATGGTATCAATGTTGCGCAGCTTATCCGCTCAAATTATGCGAAGCTTAAAGGGCAGTCGGTGGCTGAGACTAATGAACCACAGAAGACCGACTTTACGGCTCTGACATCAACCATCAACCTCAAAAACGGGGTTGCTGAAACGTCGAATTTACATATGCAGTCTCCCTTACTTCGTATTCAGGGAGAAGGGGAAGCAAACTATATTAAGCAGACAATAGATTTTCTGATAAACACGTCTCTGGTCGGAACGCTGGAAGGACAAGGCGGCAAGGATATCAATGAGCTTAATAATGTTACTATTCCACTGCGAATCCGAGGTGGCTGGTCTTCACCTAAGTTTAGTATTGAACTGGCAGAGATTCTGAAACAGAAAGAAGCACAGCGCCTGAAAGAAAAGGCGAAGGAAGAAGCTGAGCGGGGCCTGAAAAACTTATTGGGTGATAAAGCCGGAGATGATGAAACTAAGGCTCTGACAGATAAGCTGTTTAATAAATTGTTTAACTAAAATAACCGACCGGAGCAGAGTAAACCTGCTCCGGTTATGCCATATGGCTGCCATCGCTTAGTAAGCTACTATCGCTTAGTAATCCACTCCCTTCCGGGCTTTAACACCAGCTTCAAATGCATGTTTGACATTGCGTACTTCAGAAACCGTATCCGCTAACTCTGTCAGAGAGCGGTGGGCTGCGCGGCCGGTTATAATCACTGACTGCATCTGTGGCCGGTTCTGAAGGGCTTCCAGCACCTCATCCAGCTCGATATAGCCGTAGGTAATCATATAAGTCATTTCATCCAGCAAGATAACATCAATGGATGGATCCTGAAGCATGCGTTTACATTCTGTCCATACCTTTTGTGCTGCCAGAGTGTCCGAGGCTTTGTCCTGTGTTTCCCAGGTGAAGCCTGTTGCCATTACGTGAAACTCAACACCAAGTTTTTCGAGCAGGTTTTTTTCTCCGTTATCCCAGGTTCCCTTAATAAACTGGGCTACAGCACATTTTTGACCATGTCCGGTTGCCCGGGCAATGGTACCAAAGCCAGAAGTCGATTTGCCTTTGCCATTTCCTGTGATGACAATAAATATACCTTTCTCATCCTGAGCCGCTTCTATACGGGCATCGACAGCCTCCTTCAGTTTTTTCTGACGTGCTTTATGCTTGTTCTCTTTATCGTTTTGCGTTGGCATACTTTCTCCCGTTGTTATATTGTTTTCGCTAGATCTGTTAAAAATTTGGTCTAAAACTATACTTAAAGTAGTGAAGACTAACAAATTTATCCGTTTCCTCCGGGAAAGCCTATTAGCATTGATGTGGTAGGTTAGCCAAATGAAAAGTAAAGAAAAACCTCGTATCTTGATTGTTTGTATGGGTAATATCTGTCGGTCGCCTACGGGTGAAGCTGTGCTCAGAGCCACGGCTGAGCGGATGGATATTGAGATTGAAGTTGATTCAGCCGGTACCATCGGCTATCACGCAGGTGATATGCCTGACTACCGGGCAAGAACTGTAGGGGAAAAACGAGGCTACTCCTTTGAGGGAATACGTGCCCGTCAGATAAGAGAGGAGGACTTCCGATATTTTGATCATATCCTGGTGGCAGACAGAGATAACCTGACAGAGTTACTGGCGATTTGTCCGGTAGAATTCACCCATAAATTATCACTGTTCCTGAGCCATTCTCAAATGGCATTCGATGAAATACCGGACCCTTACTATGGCGGTGACCGTGGCTTCGAGTTTGTGCTTGATCTGATTGAAGAGGGGTGCGAAGGGATCCTGAAGAAACTGGAAGATCAAAAGGACTAGGGCCATTAAAAAACGCTGCTTTCTCGAGGAAAGCAGCGTTTTTATTTCTGGAGAATTTATCTGTTAACCCAGCACATCGGTCGCAACTTTATAACTTGGGTCGTCTCTTACATCAATTTCAATAAGGCTGCCCGCTTTTTGCAGCAGCGCCCGGCAGTCAGGGCTGAGGTGACGAAGGTGCAGTTTTTTACCCAGAGCAGAGTACCGTTCAGCGACCGTTTCAATCGCTTCTATCGCTGAATGATCGGCTACGCGTGATGCTGCAAAATCCACGATCACTTCATCGGGATCTTCGTAAGCATTAAACAGTTCCAGGAAGTTTGCTGCTGACCCAAAGAACACGGGGCCATTGATACGGTATTCCTTGGAGCCATCTTCATGGGTAAAGCTGGTGGCATAAATATGCTTAGCATGTTGCCACGCAAACATCAGTGCTGAAGTAATGACACCAACAGCAACGGCAATAGCAAGATCTGTCAGTACGGTGACGACAGTAACCAGTACAATGACAAAGAAATCTTGTTTAGGTACCCGGCGAGCTAATTTGAACGTTGCCCACTCAAAAGTACCAATAACCACCATAAACATTACACCGACCAAAGCCGCCAGAGGAATCATTTCTATCAGAGAGGATGCAAACAGGATAAAGAAAAGCAGAGCCGTTGCAGCAACAATACCGGAAAGACGGCCGCGGCCACCAGAGTTCACGTTAATCATAGACTGGCCGATCATCGCACAACCACCCATTGCACCAAATACAGAACAGGTTAGGTTTGCCAGGCCCTGGCCGATACATTCGCGGTTACTTTTACCGCGAGTATTGGTCATTTCATCCAGAACGGTTAATGTCAGAAGTGATTCAATCAGGCCGATCGCAGCCAGAATGATCGCATATGGGACGATAATCGTCAGGGTTTCCAGACTAAATGGCACAGAAGGGAAGGCAAACGATGGTAACGTACCAGCGAGCGTCGCTGTGTCATCTCCGGACATGGTACGCAGGAAGTCAACAACTGTGCGGGTTTCCAGTCCCAATAGCTGAACGACAAGAGTAATGAACACGATAGCGGCAAGTGATGAAGGAATAGCCGTAGTGAATTTAGGTAAAAAATGAATAATCAACATGGTCACCAAAACCAACCCCAGCATTAAGGCCATTTGGTCAGTCGGTAACCAGCCTAGTACTCCGTTCAGATCCGGTGCTTTAAACTGACCAAGCTGAGCGAGGAAGATCACGATAGCCAGTCCATTAACAAAGCCAATCATAACCGGATGCGGAACCATGCGGATAAATTTACCTAACTTGCATAGACCGGCAGTTACCTGCAAAAGGCCGGCAAGCATAATGGTTGCAAACAGGTACTGCACCCCATGAGCGGCAACTAGTGTAACCATGACCACCGCCATGGCACCTGTCGCTCCTGAGATCATTCCCGGGCGACCACCAAAAATGGAAGTGATCAGGCCTACGATGAATGCAGCATAAAGGCCAACCATAGGGTCAACCCCGGCAACAAACGCAAAGGCTACGGCTTCCGGAACCAGGGCAAGGGCAACGGTCAGCCCTGACAGAACATCGTTCTTTACTGAATGTTGAGAAAATTTTGGAAATTCAAACATTTTGACTCTTTTCGCTTCACTCTGACAAAGCAGAGAATTTGGACGGATACTCATCAATCTTATTGTCCATAAAGCAAAAAATGTAGAATAAACAGCCAGCCGCTTTACAGAGCAAGTGTGATCGAACGCACTATTAGCTGGCGAATGCTACAGAAATGTGTGATTAAGTTCAAGGTCAAAAGGGTGACAAATCATTTACTCAGCCACTACTGACTGAGGATTACGGGATAGGAAGAAGAAGGGTGAGGTATGACGGTCACTTCCCAGTGATAGACATCTCTAATGGTTTGTTCTGTCAATACTTCCCAAGGTGTGCCGTCTGTGACAAGCTGACCGTGATTCATGACCAGAATTCGGTCTGCATATTGAGCTGCCAGATTGAGATCATGGATCACAGCAATAACGGAAGCGCCTTGGCGAGCCAACGATTTTGCCAGTTTTAATGTATTGTGCTGATGCGAAAGATCCAGGGCTGAAGTGGGTTCATCCAGCAGTAAGATCTTATCCTTTCCACTTTGTTCCAACTGAGTTAACACCCGGGCCAGATGAACACGCTGTTTTTCGCCCCCGGACAGGCTGGGATAAAGACGGTCGGCCAGATGCAGAATATCGGTCTGCTGCATGGTTCTTATCGCAATATCCTGAATCATTGGCTGGCTGGCTTTCAGGGGAAGAGCGCCAAGCTCAACGACTTCTCTTGCAGTAAAGTTGAACGTCAGGGAGCTGGACTGGGGCAGAACACCTAAATGCCTGGCGAGGACGGTCTTATTCCATTGAGATGCGTCTTTGCCAAAGTAGCTAATGTTTCCATTCGCTGGCCATTCCTGAGTCACTGCCTTAAGGAAGC
Source organism: Vibrio albus (assembly GCF_003144035.1). Taxonomy (GTDB): domain Bacteria; phylum Pseudomonadota; class Gammaproteobacteria; order Enterobacterales; family Vibrionaceae; genus Vibrio; species Vibrio albus. The sequence continues at coordinate 378,908 of NZ_QFWT01000001.1, read as the reverse complement.
TGCTTTTTCCCGCACCGTTAGGCCCCAGCAGAATCGTTAACTCACCTTTTCTGAAGCTAATACTGACGTCATGAAGAATGGGATGAGTACCCATAGTTACATTGATGTTGCTGGCTCTGATACTGACGGTATTCATTTACATTCTTCCTTTCTGCTGAATCAGAAGCCAGATAAAAAAAGGTGCGCCAAGCAAAGCCGTAACAATACCTACCGGCATATCTAACGGGGCAACCAGAACTCTTGCAAGAATATCCGCAATAAGGAGAATCAGAGCACCCAGAAGTACCGAAAGTGGTAGTAAGGTCCGGTGGTTAGGGCCAGTCAGCATTCGACCGAGATGAGGCACAACAAGACCAATAAAGCCAATGATTCCTGCCAATGATACGGTAATACCGACTCCGGCTGCCACTAACAAAATCAGGCGTCTTTTCAATGGCTGGAGTTGTATTCCCATGTGGCGGGCTTCTGGCTCTCCAAGTAACAGGGCATTCAGTTTATCGGCGTCCCGGTAAAATACTATATACAGAGTAATCAGAGCGAGAAAGGCTAAGGTGATGCCCGACCAATTGGCACCCGTTAGAGAACCTAACGTCCAGAGGGAGAGATCTCTCAGTGCCTGATCGTCGGCATAGTAGTTCATCAGCCCTAACCCGGCTCCCGACAGGGCGCTGATAGCCACACCAGCCAGCAGCATGGTGGTCACAGACGTTTCTGTTTTACCGGTTGCTATCTGATACACCAGTATGGTTGAAAGGGCTCCACCTAAGAATGAAAAGACCGGTACGGTACCAAGCAGTAGCAGAGTAGGGTGCTGAGCCAGTATATGGCCAAAGACGACAATGGATATTGCTGCACCTAAAGCCGATCCTGCGGATACGCCTATTGTTCCCGGTTCAGCCAGAGGGTTGCGGAACAACCCCTGCATGACGGCTCCGCACAAAGCAAGTATTCCACCAACGGCAATGGCCAGTAGGGATCTTGGTAAGCGTACCTGCTGAATAATAAGTACAACATGCGAAGGAAGACTATTCTGTTGAAATATCCAGTCCGGAATAATCGCTAAGAAGCTATCAGCCAAGGAAATATCCATAGGCCCTACAGTGACAGACAGCAGTATCGTCAGATACAGCACAATTAGTGTCGCTGGAATAATAAACCGAATAGGCAGTCGTTCGTGCGTTTTGATACTCATTATATTGATATTGTGTTGGATAGAGCCAGTTTGGGGTATCCAGTGAATGTAGCATTAAGTGGGTGAAAAATACTATAGCTGGGTTTGGTATTGCTTTCAGTAAGAGAAAAAACAAAAGGGCTGCGAATGGGCAGCCCTTTTCCTGTTTTAGGTGATCCGTTAACTATTAAAAGCCTTCCGGTTTCGTCATCCCGGCAGAAGCCTGGCTGGTAGCAGACAGGCTGCCTGCGCCTTTAGGCTGATAACGTTCCTCACGGAACGAAGCTGCCTTCACCTCTATCTCTTTGATTTCCTCTGAGCCAGGAGCACTGGTCATTGGAGAGGTCGCACATCCTTTGTAAGCTGTTTTGGCTACAGCAGGAGCTGGCTTTTGTGTCTCAGAAGGTTTCTGTTGCTCATCAGACGATAGTACCTCTACTGGCTCTACAACTTGAGCAGCCGGTGCCTGAGCTTCAGTTTCGGCTTTAGCTGGAGCAGTCGCGGCTTTTTCAACTGGAGCTTCTGGTGTAGTCACTGCAGTTTCAATAACCGGAGCTTCAACTGGTGCCGCGATTTCAGGTTTTGCCTGAGTCACATTGGCAGTATCGGCGATCGGTGCGGTCTGGATAATAATTTTACCCATTGCCATTTCCGGACAAGCAAATCCACCCATGATAGTAACCGCAGTTACATCCGTTTCTTTGCCTTTATTCTGCTTGCGTCTAGGCTTCGGCAGATCGTATTTCGGCCATACTTTACCCATTGCCATTTCCGGTGATGCAACCGCACCACTACGTAAGCGATATGGGTTAGGGCGGCGATCACGACCGCGACGACGACGCTGACCATTAGCTCGCAGGTGGCGAGGAGTGCGGCGGTTTCGGCGCTGCTTATTCTCGTCCTTCGCTTCTGGCTGCTGTTTGGTTTTCACCTCTTCAGTACTTGCTGCCTGATTCAGGTTGTTTTCTGCTTCAGCTTGCTGGGCTTTTTCCTGATCTTTAACGCGAACCTGTTTTTGCAGTTGGCGACGTTGGCGGCGTTCTTTAACCTGAACCGTTTTCTCTTCAGTCTTAGCGCCTTTAGATGGCTTTTTATCCTGAGCATCTTCTGCAAGCTGTTTGCCTTGCTCTGCTACCTTAGACTGTGCTTTCTTCGGTTTTTTATCCTGCTTAGGTTTGCGATTTTGATCCTGGCGGGATTTTTTGCCTTTCTCGTCACCAGACGCTTGTTCGTCCTGAGCGTCACGGTTAACGTTACGCTTCCGCTTGTTCTGATCACGCTTAGTATTACGGCGTCGGTTATCATCACGATTGCGGCGATTGCGATTGTTACTGCGTTTATCGCTTTCGGTCGGGTCTTCCTTCTTCTCTTCCACCGGCTCTGCTGGTTTTGTTTCTTCGGCAGAGAACAGGCTGGCGAGTGCTTTCAGAATACGCGATACAATACCCGGTTTTTCTTCTTTCGTTTCTGCAACCTGAGCTGCCGGTTGTTCCTGTTTTACAGGAGCTGGGGTCGGTGCCGGAGCTGATGTCGGAGCAGCAAAACCTTTCAGTGCCGGCTCTTCGATTCTTCTTGGTTTAGCCTCTGTTTCAGCAGATTCTTTCGCTTCCGCTTCTTTCATTGCCTCCAGTTTTTTCGGCACCAGGTAAGACAGAAGATCCTGCTCTTCACCGTCACGGATACGGATAACCTCAAAATGTGGTGTTTCCATATCAGAATTAGGCACGATAGTGATCTTCACATCCTGAGACTTCTCAATATGGTTTACTGAGCGGCGTTTTTCATTCAGAAGATAAGAAGCAATAGGGACTGGCACGACAGCCATCACCTGAGAGGTGTTGTCTTTCAGGGCTTCTTCTTCGATAAGACGCAGAACGGACAGAGCCAGAGATTCGTTATCACGAACCACACCGGTACCAGAACAGCGAGGACAGATATGGTGGCTGGCTTCTGCCAGTGACGGGCTCAGACGCTGACGGGACATTTCCAGCAGACCAAAACGGGAAATACGGCCGATTTGCACGCGTGCACGGTCCATACGTACCGCCTCACGCAGCCGGTTTTCAACTTCTCTTTGGTGACGAACCGGCGTCATATCAATAAAGTCGATAACCACCAGACCACCGAGATCTCGCAGACGCAATTGACGAGCAATTTCATCGGCTGCTTCCAGGTTGGTATTCAGAGCGGTTTCTTCGATATCGCCGCCTTTTGTTGCGCGAGAGGAGTTGATATCGATTGAAGTCAGAGCTTCCGTCGGGTCGATAACGATAGAACCACCAGATGGAAGACGAACTTCGCGCTGGAAGGCGGATTCAATCTGGCTTTCAATCTGGTAGTGGCTAAACAGCGGCACTTCACCATCGTATTTCTTCACTCGATGGATAAAGTCCGGACGAACCAGCTGTATATGCTGTTTGGCACGTTCAAAGATGGTATTGCTGTCAATCAGGATTTCACCGATGTCACGGCGTAAGTAGTCGCGAATTGCCCGAACAATAACATTACTTTCCTGGTGAATAAGGAAAGGCGCAGGGTTTGCTCCGGCAGCTTCCTTAATCGCGTTCCAGTGGTTAAGCAGTACATTCAGGTCCCATTCAAGCTCTTCTGAACTTTTACCAACACCTGCAGTACGGACGATAAGCCCCATTCCCTGCGGAAGTTCTAGCGTGCTAAGAGCCGCTTTTAACTGAGTACGCTCATCACCTTCGATACGACGGGAAATACCACCGGCTCTTGGGTTGTTAGGCATCAGAACAAGGTAGCTACCAGCAAGGGAGATAAAGGTAGTAAGGGCTGCACCTTTGCTGCCACGTTCTTCCTTTTCTACCTGGACGATAACTTCCTGACCTTCTTCCAGCACTTCTTTAATACTTGGGCGACCTTGGTAGGTATAGCCTTCAGGGAAATAATCTCGTGCAACTTCTTTTAGAGGAAGGAAACCATGTCTTTCTGCACCATAATCAACAAATGCTGCTTCCAGGCTAGGTTCAATACGGGTGATACGGCCTTTATAAATATTGGCCTTCTTTGATTCATGACCAGGGCTTTCGATATCAAGATCGAAAAGCTTCTGGCCGTCAACCAAAGCAACACGCAACTCTTCTTTCTGAGTTGCGTTAATTAACATTCTTTTCATTTAGAAATTCTCGTTTATATATTTCTTTATATTTTCATCTTGGCTTATCGCTTAGCGTCGCTGTCAATGGTGTCAGATCCCATGGTTTGTTAAGGTGCAACCTCTCGGCTGGAAGGGATGCTCGGGGGACACTTCAGTCATCAGGCACAATGAACAACTGTGCCTGATCCACATTCCGGTGGTTATAACTCAACATTGATATGCGATGAGTAGCACGATAAGGAATACTTCATCCGATAATGTCTTACGCCCATTGCTGCATTACGATCTAAAGTGCTCTACTCAATATCTATATTTGTTCAATATTGCTTAATTGCTTCTGGATAGCCGGAACAAAGAGTAAAATCTAACCAAACTATCCTTTACAGCTGTGAACTATAGCAGTGCAGAGAAAACACGGCAATCTGCTTTGTTATAAACAGGTAAAAAATTAATTTTTCCAGAAAAAAGAATAAAAATAACTGATTGAATATCAGTTATTTTTATTCTTTTGATGTAATTTTGTCCAATTTGAGTCCCAATCTTTATTCACAGCTTACTCTGCTTAGATTAATTTTAACCAAAGAGAGCGTTTCTGTAGCAGAAAATTTTGTGATTCTAATCCCGAACCAATGGTAGAATAGCAATATGAATGAGATTAGAACCCAAGTCCAGTTTGTGGACATCGATGCCGATATGGCAGGACAGCGCATTGATAACTTCCTGCGTAATCAGTTAAAAAATATACCTAAGAGTATGGTTTACCGGATTATCCGTAAAGGAGAAGTCAGGGTTAACAAAAAGCGCATTAAGGCTGAATATAAGTTACAGGCCGGCGATTTGGTGCGTATTCCACCGGTCACGGTTGAAGTAAAAGCAGAGCCAGATGTGCCGAGCACTAAGCTAAATAAAGTGGCTGAGCTTGAAAGCTGTATTATCTATGAAGATGAGCATATCCTCATTTTGAATAAACCATCGGGTACTGCGGTGCATGGAGGCAGTGGCCTGAAGTTTGGGGCGATTGAAGCATTGAGAGCGCTCAGACCCCAGGCCCGGTTTCTGGAACTGGTACACCGGATTGACCGGGATACGTCAGGGATTCTTCTGGTTGCTAAAAAACGTTCGGCACTGCGTCATCTGCAGGCTCAGTTTCGTAACAAAACGGTGGAGAAGTATTACTTTGCCCTAGTGATGGGGGTGTGGAAAAATAGCTGCCGTAAGGTAACGGCACCTCTTCTGAAAAATGAAGTCAACAGTATCGTACGGGTAAATCCAAACGGTAAGCCTTCAGATACCCGCTTTAAGGTATTAGAGAAGTTTGATAATGCGACGTTGATACAAGCCAGCCCGGTGACCGGTCGTACACACCAAATTCGCGTGCATGTCCAGTATACGGGTCATCCTATTGCATGGGATGACCGTTATGGGGATCGTCGCTTTGACGCTTACACCGGAAAGTTGGGGCTGGACAGGTTATTTTTGCACGCGGCGTATATAAAGTTTGTACACCCGGCAACAGAGAAGTTAATGGAAATCTCTGCGCCGATGGAAGCGAAGCTGGAAAGGGTGCTTGAAAAGTTACGAAAAGGTTAGAGTACCGTAATCCCTTGCTTTTCCAGCATGTCTATCAGAGTAATTAATGGCAGCCCGATCAAAGCGTTCGGGTCTTTGCCTTCCAGCCGTTCAAACAGGGCGATTCCCAGACCTTCACTTTTAAAGCCGCCGGCGCAGTCCAGCGGCTGCTCTTTTTCTACGTAATTTGCGATCTGCTGTTTGGTTAAGTGGCGGAAGTGAACAACGAACGTATCTAATTCAGTATCGGTTATCCCGGTACGAGTGTTATGCAGGGCGACGCCAGTATAAAAGGTGATACTTTTCCCGCTGGCCATGAGTAGTTGTTCGATGGCTTTTTCTTTTGTATGGGGTTTCCCCATGATTTGCCCGTCAATGACACATACCTGATCAGAGCCGATAATGATTCGGTTCTCATCAGAACATGGGCAACTTTCTGCTTTACTCTGAGAGAGCCTCAAGACGAGCTCCTGGGGCTTTTCATTTTGCAGAGGTGTTTCATCACAATCGGGCTTGGCGACATCAAATGGTAACCCAAGTTTGGATAGAATAGACCGGCGGTAGTGCGAAGTTGACGCAAGAATAATTTTCAAATCAGTCATAGGGAAAGGTTCAGTGATAGAGAATAGTGACCATGATAAATGAACGAATAAAAATGCGTAACTTTTTTACCTTTTCCTTTGACTATCTGCGATTAGAAAGCTAATATTCGCGCCCTATGCAAAAGGTTAAAATTCCGCGCTCGGTTGATCCGGCAAAAGCGGCTCAAAAACGACTGGATTATGCTGGAATTATTCAGGCCAGTCTGCTTAAGCGCTTAGCCCAATCAGTCGCAGGCGTAAAACGCGATGCAGAAGTCACATTGTCCTTCGGGATGGATGAACAGCGATTAGTCGTTATCTCTGGTAAAGCTAACGTCGAAGTCGATTTAGAGTGTCAGCGTTGTAATGAGGTTTTCGCACATACGTGTGAAGTCCAATTTACTTATACTCCTTACTACAGTGAGAAAAGTGAAGAGGATGCACCGGAAGAGTACGATTTGGTAGATCTGAACGAGTACGGTGAAGTCGACCTTATACAGCTAGTTGAAGACGAGTTCATTCTGAATTTGCCGCAGGTGGCAATGCATGACGAAGCAGATTGTAGCGTTGATTCAAGTAACTTGGTTTTTGGTGAACTTCCTGAAGAAGTAGTGGAAGAGAAACCAAATCCCTTTGATGTTTTAAAAAACTTGAAGCGTTAATGTTTTAAGTTAAGACATAGGAGTAGGGTCCATGGCCGTACAAAAAAACCGTAAGACACGTTCTAAGCGTGGCATGCGTCGCTCTCACGATGCACTGACTACAGCTTCACTATCTGTAGACGCAACTTCTGGTGAAACTCACCTGCGTCACAATGTGACTGCTGACGGTTACTACCGTGGCAAAAAGGTTATCAATAAGTAAGGTTGACCTTTGCAAAGTATTACCGTTGCACTTGATGCAATGGGCGGGGACTTTGGTCCACGCGTTACAGTGCCTGCCGTTGTGCAGGCACTGTCGCTTTTCCCAGAGCTAAAAGTGATTCTTACAGGTGATCGAAATCAGATCACACCTCTACTATCTCAGCTTGGCTATAAGCCAAACGATCGTTTGTTGGTGAAACACAGCGAACGTGTTATTTCTAATACCGAAAAACCCTCTTTTGCGTTACGTAACAGCGAAGGCAGTTCTATGCGTATGGCCATTGATCTGGTTGCGGATAAAACTGCGGATGCTTGTGTCAGTGGTGGTAATACCGGTGCTTTGATGGCACTTTCCCGTTTTAGACTAAAATTGTTGCCTGGTATAGAAAGACCAGCGCTGGTTTCAGCATTGCCGACCGCGATGAATAATAAAACCTGGTTGCTGGATTTAGGCGCAAATGTTTCCTGTGATGCTGATACACTGTTTCAGTTTGCTGTTATGGGGAGTGCTCTGGCTGAACAACACTTAGGCCGCTCCGCAAAGGTAGGCATTCTTAATATCGGGGAAGAAGAAATAAAGGGTAATGATCTGGTTAAGCGTTGCGCGGAAATGCTTAGTCAGACTGAAAAGGTTAATTATATTGGCTATATTGAGGGCGATCAGCTTCTTGATGATGTGGCCGATGTGGTAGTCTGTGATGGATTCGTTGGCAATGTTTGCCTGAAAACCTGTGAAGGCGTTGCTCATCTTTTTATAACCAGAATCAGGTCTCACATGACATCGTCTGGTATAAGAGGTTGGATCGCAAGAAAATTGTTTTCAGAGCTGTTTAACGAGTTAAAATCACTGAACCCCGACCAGTATAATGGCGCAAGTTTGCTAGGATTGCGCGGCATTGTAATAAAAAGTCATGGAAGCGCTGATGTACCAGCTATTATCAATGCCATTGGTGAGGCGGTACACGAGGTCAAACGACAAGTCCCCAGCCGTATTAGCGACCGTTTGGAAGCAGTTTTACTCGAGAGGCATTATTAGTCTTCATGTATAGCAGAATTTTAGGTACAGGCAGTTATCTGCCGGAGCAGGTGCGTACAAACGCAGACCTGGAAAAAATGGTCGATACAAGTGACGAGTGGATTACCGTTCGTACAGGTATTAAAGAACGCCGAATCGCAGCAGAGAATGAAACCATAGCGGATATGGGCCATATCGCTGCAGAAAGAGCCATCGAAATGGCCGGTGTAAATAAAGAAGACATCGAACTGATCATCGTAGCAACCACGAGCAGTGAAAACTCATTTCCGTCTTCAGCCTGCCAGGTGCAACATAAGCTGGGCATTAAAGGCTGTGGCGCATTTGATATGGCCGCGGCCTGTACTGGGTTTGTTTATGCCCTTTCTGTTGCGGATCAGTATATTAAATCTGGTATGTATAAGCATATACTGGTGATTGGTGCTGACGCATTGTCAAAGGCGTGTGACCCTACCGATCGTTCTACCATTATCCTGTTTGGTGATGGTGCTGGTGCCGTTGTTCTGGGTGCCAGTGAAGAGCCGGGTATTCTTTCTACTCATATTTATGCCGATGGTAAGTTTGGTGACTTACTGAGTCTCGCTACTCCTGAGCGTGGCGGTGACGTCAACAAGTGGATGTACATGGCCGGCAATGAGGTATTTAAAGTCGCAGTGACTCAACTGGCTAAGCTGGTAAAAGATACCCTGGCGCTGAATGATATGGATCGCAGTGAGCTGGACTGGCTGGTTCCTCACCAGGCTAACATGCGTATCATCACCGCGACAGCGAAAAAGCTGGCATTGCCGATGGATAGGGTCGTCGTTACGCTGGACAGACATGGTAATACGTCTGCAGCAACAGTACCTACCGCTCTTGATGAAGCGGTACGCGATGGTCGAATCAAGCGCGGTCAGACAATGCTGCTGGAAGCCTTTGGTGGCGGGTTCACCTGGGGCTCCGCTCTGGTTAAATTCTAACTTTAAAGCAGGCCATCGCCTGCTTTTCAATTTATTTATTGCTTAAAGGAAACGAATAATGAGCAAGTTTGCTATCGTATTTCCGGGTCAGGGCTCTCAGGCAGTAGGCATGCTGGCTGAACTTGGCGAACAGTTTGATGTTGTAAAAAATACGTTTGCAGAGGCGTCAGAAGCTCTGGGCTATGATCTGTGGGCATTAATTCAAAATGGTCCTGCGGAAGATCTGAACCAGACATTCCGTACTCAGCCAGCTCTTTTGGCCGCATCTGTTGCTATCTGGCGAGTATGGCAGGAACAAGGTCTGGAGCAGCCGACTGTTCTTGCCGGACACAGTCTTGGTGAATATTCTGCACTGGTTTGCGCGGGTGTTATCGACTTTAAACAAGCGATTAAGCTGGTTGAACTGCGTGGTCACCTGATGCAAGAGGCTGTACCAGCAGGCGTTGGTGCAATGTACGCAATCATTGGTCTTGACGATGATGTGATTGCAAAAGCGTGTGAAGAAGCGGCTCAGGGTGAAGTGGTATCTCCTGTTAACTTTAACTCTCCGGGTCAGGTTGTTATCGCAGGTAATAAGGCTGCGGTAGAACGCGCAGGCGCTTTGTGTAAAGAAGCCGGTGCAAAACGTGCGCTTCCTCTTCCTGTATCGGTACCTTCTCACTGTGCTCTTATGAAGCCTGCGGCGGACAAACTGGCTGAGGCTCTGAAAGAGATTGAATTCAACACACCTGCTGTCCCTGTTATTAACAATGTGGATGTAAGTGCAGAAGTTGAGCCTGAAAAAATCAAAGATGCTCTGGTTCGTCAACTATACAGCCCGGTTCGCTGGACTGGTGGCGTACAGAAGATGAGCGACGAGGGCGTTGAAAAGCTATTTGAATTAGGTCCGGGTAAAGTACTTACCGGCCTGACTAAGCGCATTGTAAAAAATCTTAGCGCGGCCGCTGTGAACGATGTGGCTTCCCTTGAAGCAGCTAAGTAACGTTTTTGCTGATAAGTATAAAGAGAGAATGAAAATGAACCTAGAAGGCAAAATTGCTCTGGTAACCGGTGCAAGCCGTGGTATCGGACGAGCGATTGCAGAGCTGTTGGTTGAGCGTGGTGCAACAGTTATCGGTACAGCAACCAGCGAAAATGGTGCTGCAGCTATCAGCGAATACCTTGGTGAAAACGGTAAAGGTATGGCGCTAAATGTGACCCAGCCTGAATCTATTGAAACTGTTATAAAAAGTATCAATGATGAATTTGGCGGTTTGGACATCTTGGTTAATAATGCAGGCATCACTCGCGATAACCTATTGATGCGTATGAAAGATGATGAGTGGACTGATATCATTGATACTAACCTTAGCTCAATCTTCCGTCTTTCAAAGGCTGTACTTCGCGGTATGATGAAAAAACGCAATGGCCGAATCATTAATGTGGGTTCAGTCGTTGGTACTATGGGTAATGCGGGTCAGACCAACTATGCGGCAGCAAAAGCGGGTGTGATCGGTTTTACTAAGTCTATGGCTCGTGAAGTCGCTTCACGAGGTGTGACGGTGAACACAGTTGCACCAGGTTTTATTGAAACCGACATGACAAAAGCACTGAATGATGAGCAACGAGCTGCTACACTTGCTCAAGTGCCTGCTGGTCGTTTAGGGGATCCTCGTGAAATTGCTTCAGCTGTGGCATTTTTAGCTTCTCCGGAAGCTGCTTATATCACTGGTGAAACACTTCATGTGAATGGTGGCATGTATATGATTTAAGGATTGTACAAAATTTGTGCATGATTTAAGTCAAAAATGTGTGTAATTTCGGTTAAATTCGCAAAAATTGTGGTTTGACCAGCAAGGTCAGTCTTGCAACTTTCAAAAGTTTGAATAAACTACGGAAAACATCGCATAAAGCGAAGTCTGTAAAGGAAAAGAAAAAATGAGCAACATCGAAGAACGCGTAAAGAAGATCATTGTTGAACAGCTGGGTGTAGACGAAGCAGAAGTTAAAAACGAAGCTTCTTTTGTTGATGACCTAGGTGCAGATTCTCTAGATACTGTTGAGCTAGTAATGGCTCTAGAGGAAGAATTCGACACTGAAATCCCAGATGAAGAAGCTGAGAAAATCACTACTGTTCAAGCTGCTATCGACTACGTGAACAGCGCTCAGTAATAGTTCTCTTCCAGGCGGTCACCTCTGACCGCCTGAGTTTTATCTAAGTTCATTTATCCTCACATAAAATTTCAATCCCGGAGAATAATATCGTGTCCAAGCGCCGCGTAGTTGTTACTGGTATGGGTATGTTGTCACCTGTAGGCAACACAGTTGAATCGTCCTGGAAAGCTCTGCTGGAAGGAAAAAGTGGTATCGTTAATATCGAACACTTTGATACAACCAATTTCTCAACCCGTTTTGCAGGTCTGGTAAAAGACTTTAACTGCGAAGATTACATGTCTAAGAAAGATGCCCGTAAAATGGATCTGTTTATCCAGTACGGCATCGCAGCTGGTGTTCAGGCTATTGATGACTCAGGCCTGGAGATTACGGATGAAAACTGTCACCGTATCGGTGCTGCCATCGGTTCTGGTATCGGTGGTCTGGGTCTTATTGAAGCTGGACATACAGCACTGACAGAAAAAGGCCCGCGTAAAATCAGCCCGTTTTTTGTTCCGTCCACAATCGTAAACATGATTGCCGGTCAGCTTTCAATCATGAAAAAGCTTCGTGGTCCAAATATCGCAATCTCGACTGCGTGTACAACAGGCCTTCACAACATTGGCCATGCGGCTCGTATGATTGCTTATGGTGATGCTGACGCGATGATAGCCGGTGGGGCAGAGAAAGCGTCTACTCCTCTTGGCATGGGCGGCTTTGGTGCAGCAAAAGCACTTTCGACCCGCAATGATGAACCACAGAAAGCGTCTCGTCCCTGGGACAAAGACCGTGACGGGTTCGTTCTTGGCGATGGTGCTGGTGTGATGGTACTTGAAGAGTACGAACACGCTAAAGCACGTGGTGCGAAGATTTACTGTGAGCTGGTTGGCTTTGGTATGAGTGGTGACGCTTACCATATGACATCTCCAAGTTCAGACGGTTCTGGTGGTGCGCTGGCAATGGAAGCGGCGATGCGTGATGCCGGTATTACTGGTGACCAGATTGGCTATATTAACGCACACGGTACCTCGACACCAGCTGGTGACGTAGCAGAGCTTAAGGGCGTTAAGCGTGCTCTGGGTGAAGAAGCCGCGAAGAAAGTACTGGTGTCGTCTACGAAATCAATGACTGGCCACCTGTTGGGTGCCGCGGGTTCTGCCGAAGCTATTATTACAGCCATGACGCTGGTCGATCAGATTGTTCCGCCGACAATTAACCTGGATAACCCGGACGAAGGTTGTCAGGATATCGATCTGGTGCCTCATACAGCACGTAAAGTTGATATTGAGTATGCTCTGTGTAACTCGTTTGGCTTTGGTGGTACTAACGGATCATTAATCTTCAAAAAGATTTAATTGTAATTGATCTGTTTAAAAACGGCTTAATGTCTTAGCATTAAGCCGTTTTTTGTTTTCAAGGAAAGGGCTCTTATGTTTTGGATAAACGGAAAGCCGGCTGACAGTGTCGCGCTGGCTGATCGCTCATTTCAGTATGGAGATGGCTGTTTCACCACGATGCTTACCATTAACGGCCGGATCCAGAACTGGTCACTGCATATCGAGAGGATGCAGGCATGCCTTGATTTGCTGGATATCAGAACGCCGGACTGGAATGAGGTGGAGCACTGGCTGCAGCACGCAGCATTGCCTGATAACCACGCCGGCCTGAAACTCCATATCAGCCGTGGTGAAGGTGGCAGGGGCTATAGCCCCGTTGGGGCGGAATCGCCAACGGTCACTATTAGTCAATTTTCGTTTCCTTCGCACTATTACCAATGGCGCAAAGATGGTATTGAACTTGGTATATGCCAGCATAAAATGGGGTTGAACCCGTTACTCGCCGGTCATAAACATAATAACCGTCTTGAACAGGTGCTGCTTCGGTCTGAAGTGGACCAGATGGGGGTTCAGGATGGCATTGTCTGCGATATTCAGGGACATGTTGTCGAAACGACGATGGCAAACCTGTTTTGGGTGAAAGGTAAGACGTTGTACACTCCGGGTATGGACATGTGCGGCGTTGCCGGAGTGGTGAGACGAACTGTTATTCAGGATGCCCCATCCATGGGACTGAAAGTCTTGATTGGAGAGTTTGAACTCGACCATTTAGACAATGCTGATGAGGTGTTTATTACTAATTCTGTCCTTGGTGTTGCCCCGGTTATCAGTATTGGTTCGAAACGGTATACCATTGGCCCGGTTACCAGAAAAATTCAGGAGAATCAGAGTTCGTGATTAAGAAGCTGTTACTTTTTATTTTATTGTTTGCCGTCATCCTTACCGGAGGAGCAGTTTACGCGTGGAAGCAGATGCAAGCGTATATTAATCAGCCCCTGCAAATGCCTGAGCCACAAATTATCACGATTAAGAGCGGTACGAGTTTTTCTGGCGTATTGGCGCTATTTTCTGAGAAAGGCTGGGCTGAGGCGTCGGATTACTCTTCTCTGGTCAGACGGCTTCATCCTGAATTGACAAAAATTAAAGCCGGGTCATTTCAGATCATCCCTGATATGAGTCTGGCGGACGCCTTGGCGTTTCTTACGCAGGGTAAGGAATATCAGTTTTCGATAACATTTATCGAAGGAAGCCGTTTCAGCGAATGGCGTGACGTATTGGCGCATGCTGAGATGCTTAAACATACTACTCAGGAATTATCCGAAACGCAGATAGCGGAAAAACTGGGTATCGAGAAAGATAAGCTGGAAGGGCTGTTTCTGGCGGAAACCTATCACTATACCGCCGGAATGTCGGACCTTGAGATTTTGAAGCGTGCACACCGGAATCTGAACTCGATTTTGAATGAACACTGGGAATCCCGGCAGGACAATTTGCCTCTTAAAGACCGCTATGATGCCTTGATTCTTGCGTCGATTATTGAAAAAGAGACCGCCGTTGATTCTGAGCGAAAAACCATTTCATCTGTGTTTGTTAACCGTCTTAACCGGAACATGCGACTGCAGACCGACCCTACCGTTATTTATGGTATGGGGGATAAGTATGATGGCAATATCCGTAAAAAGGATCTCCAGACAAGGACACCATACAACACCTATATGATAAACGGGCTTCCGCCGACGCCGATAGCCATGGCAGGTAAAGCCTCCATTCTTGCGGCATTAAATCCGGAACAGACACGCTACCTTTATTTTGTTGCCAGCGGAAAGGGTGGGCATGTCTTTACCCGTAGTTTGACTGAACATAACAGGGCGGTGCGCGCCTACCTGAGAGAATTGAGAAAGAGCAAGTAATAGTATATGACCAACGCTAAGTTTATTGTTATAGAGGGCCTGGAAGGCGCAGGAAAGAGCACGGCAATGAATGCTGTTCTCGATGCACTTGCTGAACATGGGATCAGCGATGTTGTGAGAACCCGGGAACCGGGAGGAACGGTTCTGGCAGAAAAAATGCGCGCCTTAGTGAAAGAAGAACACGAAGGTGAAGAGCTGCAAGATACCACGGAGCTATTGCTTATGTATGCCGCTCGTGTGCAGTTAGTCGAAAACATCATTAAGCCCGCTTTAGCTGAGGGGCACTGGGTTCTGGGTGACCGGCATGATATGTCTTCCCAGGCGTACCAGGGAGGAGGCCGGCAGATTGATAAAGAAACCATGGCAAGCCTTAGAAATATTACACTGGGTCAATTTAAGCCTGATCTGACTTTATATCTGGATATTGATCCTAAGCTGGGGCTGGAAAGAGCCCGGGGAAGAGGGGAGCTGGACCGAATCGAAAAAATGGATATCAGCTTCTTTGAAAGAACAAGAGCCCGTTATCTTGAGCTTGCGGCGGCCGATGAATCTGTATTGGTTGTGGATGCGAGTCAAAGTATCGACGCCGTAGCGAACAGTATTCGGGAGCTATTGTCCAACTGGTTTAGCAGGCAGATTCAATAATGCAGATGATCTACCCATGGTTGCAGCCATTATGGCTGAAATGGCAGGATTTATCGGAAAATGACCGGGTTCCGGGGGCGATGCTATGTTGTGCTTCGCAAGGGATGGGCGTTAACCAACTGGTTGAGCGTTTTTCCAGCACGCTGGTGTGTACACATTCTGATGCCGAACCCTGTGGTTTTTGTCACTCTTGTTCTCTGGTGGCATCAGGCAACCATCCCGATATTCACTGGATCAAACCAGAAAAAGAGGGTAAGGCCATTACGGTGGAGCAAATTCGTGCCTGTAACCGTAAGGCGGTTGAATCCTCTCAACTTGGTGGTAAGCGCATTATTATCATTACACCAGCAGAAGCAATGAATGAATCTGCATCGAATGCGTTGCTTAAAACGTTAGAGACACCAGGCAGGGATTGCATTTTTATTCTGCTTACCCATAAAAAAAGTCGCCTGCTGCCAACGATAGTTAGCCGCTGTCAGTGCTGGCATCTGGCTGAGCCGGACGCCGATGTCACCTATCAATGGTTAAAGGGACAGACCGAACAGCCTGTAGACTATTGCGGTATACACCTGTCTAAAGGTGTTCCACTGAAAGCATTGGCCTTTTTTTCCGGCGGCGCAAACCAGCGTTTTAATGATATTCAGCAAGAACTGATGGATCAGTTACAGGCGAGTGTTCCTGATTTTTCCGTTTGCTGGAAATTGATCAGTGAAGACACTTTACTGAGTCTGGACTGGCTTGCTACTTTACTGGCGGATGTGCAAAAGGTGCATTTTGGTCTGAAAGAGAAAGGACGATGTGAAAGAAGTGATGATATGGCTGAGCTGATTTCATACGATATTGCCTACCACCATACGAATAATTTAAATCAGATACATGATCAGTTAGTCAACTATCCGGGGTTAAATGCCGAGCTTTTAGTGACTAACTGGCTGTCAGAGTTACATGAGGAAATATGTTTGTAGATTCACACTGTCACCTGGATAAACTGGATTATGAAGACCTGCACGAAGGTATTGAAGATGTCGTTCGTAAGGCAGAACAGGCCAAAGTGACGGAAATGTTGTCTGTTGGTGTCACTCTGGATGCTTTTCCCAGAATGATGGATATGATTGAAAAATACGACACCATTTATGCGTCATGCGGAGTGCATCCGTTAGATGTCGAAAGCCCTTTTTCTTTGGATACGCTGACAGAGTTTGCTCATCATCCGAAGGTAGTCGCTATCGGGGAAACTGGTTTGGACTATCACTATCAGCCGGAAACCGCTGATCTGCAGAAAATACGCTTCGAGCAGCAGGTAGAGTTGGCTGTTGAAGTGAATAAGCCGTTGATTATCCACACACGAAATGCCCGTGAAGATACCTTATCTATTTTAAGAAATGGTCATGCGGAAAAGTGTGGCGGGGTGATCCACTGTTTTACTGAGGATCTCGACTTTGCCCGGAGTGCGATGGAGCTGGGGTTTTATATCTCTATTTCCGGTATCGTGACATTCAGACAGGCAACGGAACTGAAAGACGTAGTTAAGCAATTGCCTCTGGACCGGCTGCTCATCGAAACGGATTCCCCTTACCTTGCTCCGGTGCCTCATCGTGGAAAAGAGAACCAACCTGCCTATGTCGTTGAAGTCGCAAGCTATATTGCTCATTTGAAAGACATTTCCCTGACGGAAGTAGCTAACGCCACGACCCAAAACTTCAGAGACCTTTTCCTTAGCTCTGTACGCTGATCTCAAGAGCCACTCCTACGTAAAACATTACTATCTGAGTCCATACTGTAAGGTTCAGGTAGTAATTTTCATACCTGAAATTCACTAGTCTCCGGTTTTAACGGAAGTGAATTAGGTTGATTGGAGGTTTTGTCTGTTTTTACGAGATTATTGCCTTTCTTATTACAATAAGTGACAGGCATCACACCTGATCGGCCACTATTTTCCTAGTTTATTAATTGGTTACATTCTCTATTGGGAGCTAACACTAATAATTTCAGGGGGACGCTGTTAGAGCCCACAACTAATCACCTAATAATTAGGAGCATAACTATGTCTAGTAATTTGTTTGCTAACCTGCAACAGGTCGGTAAAGCATTGATGCTACCGGTATCGGTACTGCCGGTTGCTGGTATTCTGCTTGGGGTGGGTGCCGCTAACTTCAGTTGGCTGCCGGATGTTGTCTCTAATATCATGGCTCAGGCCGGTGGTTCGGTATTCGGGCAGATGGCACTTTTGTTCGCGGTTGGTGTGGCACTTGGTTTTACCCATAATGATGGTGTGGCCGCTCTGGCTGCAATCGTGGGTTATGGAATTATGGTAGGAACCTTAGGCGTAATGGCCGATGTAATGGGTGTTGAGCATATTGAAACTGGGGTTCTTGGAGGAATCTTATCCGGGGGTATAGCAGCTTGGGCATTTAACAGGTTTTATCGTATCGAACTTCCCGATTATCTTGGATTTTTCGCCGGTAAACGGTTTGTTCCAATTGTGACTGGTTTTGCAGCCATTATTCTTGCCCTGATTCTGTCTGTTGTCTGGCCTCCTATCGGCGCTGGTATCGGTGCTTTCTCTCATTGGGCGGCAGAGCAAAACCCAACAGTGGCATTTGGTATCTATGGCATTGTTGAACGTTCACTTATCCCATTTGGTCTTCACCACATCTGGAATGTACCATTCTTCTTTGAAGCAGGTACATGTACCAATGCGGCAGGTGAAATTCGTCATGGTATTCTGACTTGTTATCTTGAAGCCAGTGACGCTTCACGTACAGCAGCGAATGGATACTTCGGTCAATTGGCTGGTGCTTATATGTTTAAAATGTATGGTTTGCCAGCAGCTGCGATTGCGATTGCTCACTCAGCAAAACCAGAAAATCGCACTAAAATCATGGGTATCATGGTGTCTGCGGCATTGACCTCATTCCTGACAGGTATCACTGAGCCAATCGAGTTCTCCTTCCTGTTTGTGGCTCCGGTTCTTTACGGTATTCACGCTTTGCTTGCGGGAGCGGCATTTGTTCTGACTAACAGTTTGGGTATGGTTCATGGTACGTCCTTCTCCCACGGCCTGATTGACTTTATTGTCTTATCTGGACATTCTCAGAAAATGTTCATGTTTGTGGCCTGTGGTTTGGTCTATGCGGCTATTTACTATGTAATTTTCCGAACAGTAATCAAAGCACTGGATCTGAAAACGCCAGGCCGTGAAGAAGATACGGCAGACGAACTGGCTATGGAATCTGGTTCAGAAGTCGCTTCTCACCTAGTGGCTGCGTTTGGAGGTAAAGAAAATATTACTAACCTGGATGCTTGTATTACCCGCCTGCGTGTTTCTGTTGCTGATACAGACCTTGTTGATCAGGACAAACTGAAAAAACTGGGTGCGGCTGGCGTTGTCGTGGTCGCTGGTGGTGTACAGGCTATTTTCGGTACTAAGTCAGAAAATCTGAAGACAGATATGGATGAGTGGATCCGTCACCACTGATAGATTCAACCATATTACAATTAAGGTAATTTGTTCTTAATAGTGAAGGTCTGGCCATAAGCCAGACCTTTTTTCACTACTACAAAATATTTACTCAGTCACATTCTTTACGGCTGTCTATGCACCGTTGGAGGTAAAGGGCTCATTTCATCTGTTTATCTGTTGAAGCTTGTTATTACTGGCTTATTTTTATAGCACTCCGGATTATGGAGGTTTGATGATTTTATTGATGGGAGAGAGCAAAAATGGAAATGGGTAAATTGGGCTTAGTCACTTTGTTTGCTGGTTTATTAGCTGGCTGTGCTGGCGGAGCACAGGAAGGAGTGTCATTAACGGCTACGGGGTTTCTTGGGGCATGTGACAACCCGACGGTAGCCGAGGGTGCACCTTATGAGGATATTATTTATGTTGTTGGTGACTTCACTGATTCGAAATGGAAGCATAAACCTCACCGGGCGTTCAGTTATAAAGGGGATAATACCTATCAGGCTGTAATCGATGAAAAAGTTGGAATTAAAAAATTACAGTTTGCGGCTGAGGGGTGGTCACCTCAATTTACCGCTGTTGGACAAAGCCTGGATGTTGGCGTTGAAGGTAAGTTGAAGTTTGGTGGTTTTGCAAAAGATACTAAAGTCAGCATTCCTCAGGATGGTAAATATGTCTGGAACATCTCTTTTGATGATCAGGGCAATCCAGATATGGCAATGATTTCTCTTTGTAAATAGTATTATTAGTGGAAATTCACTGTGTGAAAAAGTAAGAAAGCCAGCAAAAGCTGGCTTTCATGATTATATAGATAGCAACGTAAATTATTTATTCATTGCTTTTCTAATGCAGATGGCTGCGCCGCCCCAGGTTACGCTAAGGCCAAATACCATCATAATGATTGCACCAGTAGTCATTGTTTATGCCTCCGCTTTCTGTGGTTCGCTTTTGATGTTGATAATAATACCGACGACAGCCAGCAGAGCAATTAATCCCCAACCCAGCGTCATCAGTTCAAATTTGGCATAGCCACCATAACCGTCACTAACAAGGTCAATGAAGTTAGTAGATACAATAATTGCCAGCATGATTGGTGTGATAAAGCGTAGACACAGTTCAAACCAACCTGTGATAGTAAAATCTGAGTACTTGTTTACGTACGCACGGATGTCTGCCAGTTTCACCAGCCATGCCATCAGAACAATCTCAATCAGACAGCTTGTCAGGATACCCACGTTATTCACAAAGTGGTCGACAAGGTCTAGCAGCAGAAGACCACCGTCAGTGGCAAATGCCATTGAAATAATAAAGCCAATACCACACACCAGAGATGCCGCTTTTTTACGTGTCCAGTTCATCTTATCGATCACGGCAGAAACAACCGCTTCAATGATAGAAATCTGCGAACTCAGACCCGCGACAACCAGAGCCAGGAAGAATAGTGGGCCAAGGATGTAAGGTGCAGGTAGCAGGTTAATCGCTGCTGGCAGAGTAACAAACGCAAGGCCAACACCGGCACTCACAACATCGGTCAGAGGCTTGCCTTGCTCTTGTGCCATATAGCCAAGCACAGAGAAAATCATAATACCAGCGATAATAGAGAAACCACAGTTAAGCAACACTGTCATAAAGGCATTGTTGTTAATGTCTGATTTTTCTGGCAGATAACTTGAGTAAGCCAGCATGATGGCGAAACCGATACTCAGAGTAAAGAAAATCTGACCATAAGCGGCAGCCCATACTTTCATATCCATGATTTTGCTGAAATCAGGCTGGAATAGGTAGTTTACTCCGTCCAGAGCCCCCGGAAGGAAGATCATACGGGCGATCAGGCCAACAACCATGATAAACAGGACAGGCATCATAATTTTTGCAGCACGTTCGATACCAGCTTTTACGCCACCCGCGATTGCGGCATAGGTAATCGCCCAGGCAAGAACCATAGCACCTGCAATTTTCCACTGCATACCGCCAAGGTTAGTTGGTGAGTTATCACCAAGACCAAGATATTCACCGAAGAAGTAGGCATTGGTGTCGGTACCCCAGCTTTGGTCGAATGACATACCAAAGTAGGATATTGCCCAGCCGATAACCGCAACGTAATAAACGGCGATAGTCGCAGCAATACCAATCTGAAACCAGCCGAGCCACTCAAATTTGGCATTAATTTTCCCAAGAGTGATCGGGGCCGAACCACGGTTTTTTTGACCCATGCTAAACTCAAGGATCATAAATGGAATACCAGCGGTAATCATGGCAAAAAGGTAAGGAATCAAAAATGCGCCGCCGCCGTTTTCATATGCCATATATGGGAAACGCCAGATGTTCCCAAGGCCGACTGCTGATCCCACAGCCGCAAGAATAAATCCTGCGCGGGATCCCCATTGTTCACGCTTCATATGTTCTCCTTATGTAACTAATGTCTGAGTTATGAAGCTATTATCTTTATCAATATCAGTCTAACGTTGATGCTTTTGGGGGAAATTTTACTGAATGGTTATTTATCAGATTCTTTTCCCGGCATCTTTATATATTTAATTTATTATTCTGAAAGATAAGATAATACTCAGAGTATTGTTCTGCACTGTGCGATGTGTGTCTGCGAAAACTGATATATTCAGCTACGCGTTAGCGAGGAGACTACCGAGTATTGGGGGGGAGATCAATACAAAACAGCACAAGAAATGAGCTATAATTGTAGTGTTATTTATTATTAAAGCAACCGATCTCAGCATCAGTATCTTTAATAGTTTTTATATATCAGCATTAGATTCTATATTAGTACTATTTTATGGTGTTTTTGTCCTATATAAAAATAATAATTTGTCAGGCAAAAATGTTTTTCATGTGGCTATTTTTGGCATAAGAAGCTGATAGACTGTTAATGAGATGTAAGTGCTTTTTTCCGTTCTCAGGTATCATTACAGTGGGCAGGTATATTAAGTCTATAGGTGATGTGAATAGACTTGCATTTTGGAGGAAACGATGAAAACTGATCTGAAATATACATTTAGCATTGTAGTGTCTGCATTCGCGGTCATACTCGTATGCAGCTTTATTGTTATTGCTAATTAATACCTTTAGAGAATAGGTTTGGGAATTATGTCCAATACGGGCGTAATAAGCGGTACCCATTCTGTTATTAAACATTCCAGATATGCTCGGTACCTCGAACAAAAAACGGCTCTGGTTGCTCAGGGGGGCGGCCAGCGGGGGATTTTTACGGCTGGTGTTCTGGATGCCTTTCTACTTTCTGACTTTGATCCTTTTGATTCATTTTATGGTACTTCAGCGGGTGCTCTTAATCTGAGCCCTTATCTGTGTCAGCAGCCGGGCCTTGCGAAAGCGTTTATTATGGACCTGACCACAACTCCTGAGTTTTTTCATCTGTTCAGTTATATACGAAGAAAGCAGCAAATGAACCTGGACTGGGCCCTGGAGCAGATAAAGCATTATCCTTATAAACTTGACCTGGATATGGGGAAACGCACATTAAAACGCCGGGAGGCGTATGCGGCGGTTACCAATACTGCCACTTTGCGTGACGAATATCTGCCTATTATTCATCATCAGTGGTTTGATATTCTGCGGGCAACCTGTGCGATTCCGGGCCTCTATTATCATCCGGTAAAAATAGGCGATACTGAGTATGTAGATGGAGGTGTTTCCGCAGCGATTCCTGTACAGGAAGCCTGGCGGCAAGGTGCACGAAATCTTGTCGTGATAATGACCGAGATCCCGGGCAGGAAAGAAAATAAAGTGGCAGAGGTGTTGTCTGAGGTTGTCACCCAGACGGACTCAGATTGGTTTAAGAGACCGATTAGCGCCATTCAGCATCACTGGGAACAGACTGTTGAAAGTTGGAAAGTGGATTGGAATCACTTTAGAGAAGGGCAGGTGGGGAGTATTCACACCGGAAAGAGCCCTCAGAGTAATGATGATACTAAGAAACGTTTGAATACGATTAACGGTGGGCGCTGGTTGTTTGGTGCTGGTGATGTGTATCGCCTTAGCCATCTTCTTGGAAATGAATTCGATTCCGGATTAGCGGACTTGTTAATGATGCATTATCAGACGTATTCATTAACAGAAAGGTTTATGGCTCACCCGCCTGAAGACAGCTTTATTGTGACTATTTGTCCTTCACAACCCCTAAGATCCAGTTCTCTGATGAGTAAAAAAGAGGATCTTCAGTTTGACTATGAGTTGGGTTTGGAAGCAGGATACCATTATATAAGGGAGTATATGCATATTTACTCTCAATATTTTGCCGCGTCTGAAAGGTAATATGGGGATATTTCTCGTCGAGAAATAACTGATGCATCACAAAGTTCTCTCGCAATAAATAGATAATTTCAGAATAAATTCGCGGCAATTTGCCTTTATGCGTGACCATGGTCACGGCAAACTGTCAAATCGCTTCACAATTAGTTCGCAAAGTAAAAAAATTGGGTGACGATTTTGTTTAGGGGGTAAAAGATGTACATGGCTCAACCAGGCCATATTGACCATATCAAACAGGTCAATGCTGGTCGCGTGTATAAATTGATTGATCAGTTCGGGCCGATATCGCGCATTGATCTGTCAAAATTGAGTGAGCTTGCCCCTGCGAGTATTACCAAAATTACCCGGGAGCTGATAGAAGCTCACCTTGTCCATGAGACGGTTGTGCAAGAAGCAACTAGTCGGGGGCGCCCGGCAGTCGGCCTGCAAACAAACAATGAAGGCTGGCAATTTCTGTCAATGCGCCTTGGGCGTGGTTATCTGACGATCGCGCTGCATGAACTCGGCGGCGAGGTCCTTGTTGATACCAAGATCGATATTCACGAAATTGAGCAGGATGATTTGCTGGCAAGGTTGCTCCATGAGATAGATGAATTCTTCCGGACTTATTCCGATCAACTGGATCGTGTCACCAGTATTTCGATAACCGTGCCTGGTTTAGTCAGTTCGGAGCAAGGTGTGGTATTACAGATGCCGCACTACAATGTGAAAAACCTACCGCTTGGCCCAGAAATTTATAAAGCGACAGGGCTTCCTGTCTTTCTTGCCAATGATACCCGGGCGTGGGCGTTAGCTGAACGGCTGTTCGGTAACTCTCAGCAGAATGATAATTCGGTTCTGATTTCGATTCACCATGGGGTTGGTGCAGGGATTATACTGGACGGGCGGGTATTGCAGGGAAGGCACGGGAACATCGGTGAGTTAGGACATATACAAATCGATCCTGATGGTAAACAGTGTCAGTGTGGTAATCGTGGCTGTCTGGAAACGGTCGCCAGTTCGCAAGCGATCCGGGAAGAGGTGTCACGGCGCATCGAATCAGGAGAGATAACGTCTATAGCGGCTGATAAGGTTACGATTGAAAATATCTGTGCTGCGGCCGCTCAGGGGGACGCTCTGGCCGTCGATGTGATAGAAAAATTGGGACATTATCTTGGCTCAGCCATCGCGATTGTGGTGAATCTGTTTAATCCGGAAAAGGTATTAATCGGTGGGGTTATTAACCAGGCTAAAGCCATTCTCTACCCTGCGATTAAAGCCAGTATCGAGCAGCAGAGTCTGCAAATTTATTACCAGAACCTTGAGATTGTCGAAAGCCGTTTTTATAAACAGGCGACAATGCCGGGCGCGGCTTTGATTAAGCAGGCGTTATACGATGGTGAATTGCTGATGAAAGTCATCGAGGGATAATATCGGCTAGTTATGTCATTATTTTGATAGATAAAGATAAACTACCCCTAGTGAGCTCTGAATCGATAAGTTAGACTAGTCAGGAATTATATTTGTAGCGTTGCGAGAAGCCGTATGTCTGGAGTATTAAGTACCGTTGATCAAAGAACCAACCTTGTGGGTGAGAACAGGCTGGAATTGCTGTTATTCAAAATGAATAGCAGACAACTCTTTGCAATCAATGTCTTTAAGGTTAAGGAAGTCATCAAGGTTCCGCCACTGACTAAAATGCCGGGCTCGCATTATACAGTCTGTGGTGTCGCATCGCTTAGAGGTGAGTCGGTTCCGGTTATTGATTTGAGGGCCGCTATAGGCTTTCCTCCTGCCAGAGAAGAGGCCGAACAGAACCTGATTGTGACGGAATATAACCGTACCGTGCAGGGGTTTCTTGTTGGTCAGGTAATGAATATTGTTAATACGGCCTGGACAGAGATCATGCCGCCACCGCAAACGGCCGGGCGGAGTAATTATCTGACGGCGATTACTCACTATGAGGATGAAGGCCAGAAGAAGATTGTCGAAATTATCGACGTCGAGAAAGTGCTTGCAGAAATCGTCGATTATGACACCAGTATTTCTGAAGGAGTGCTTGAAGAGGATATTGTTAATGAATTCGCCGGCCGCAATGTACTTGTTGTTGATGATTCTTCAACGGCACGTTCTCAGATAAGAGAGACTCTTGAGCAACTGGGTATCAATATTATTGAATGCAGGGATGGCCTTCAGGCATTGAATTTGCTGAAAAAGTGGTGTGATGAAGGCAAAGATATAGCTAACGAGTTGTTAATGCTGGTGACTGATGCGGAGATGCCTGAGATGGATGGGTATCGTCTGACGCATGAAATACGTAACGATCCCCGTATGGACACACTGTTTGTTATATTAAACACGTCTTTAAGCGGCAGTTTTAACGAAGCTATGGTCAAAAAAGTGGGATGTGACCGCTTTATCTCCAAGTTCCAGCCTGATTTATTAGTCGGCGTGGCTCAGGAGCGACTGAAAGAAGTGCTGAATCGATCTTAGGCCGCCGTCATTACCTAGTGAAAATCCCGGGATTTTGCCTGCAATCCGGACAGGGCACCGCTCAGATCAGTCAGTTTACCGGCAATGACGTGAGTGACTTGTCCGTCATGTTCCAGAGTCCCTTTCACTTCTAAAATCCGGGCATTGAGATAGGCTTGTTTCTGTGCCTGAGCGGTACCACTCCACACGACGACACTGATATTGCCGGTATCGTCCTCCAGAGTAAAGAAGGTGACGCCCGATGCTGTCATGGGAGATTGCCTGCCAGTAACAACGCCAGAGACCGTTACCAGAGACTTATCCGGTTTGCTGAGCAGATCTTTTTGTCGGGTAAACGGTTTTAGCATACCGGCTTCATCCAGAAGAGTAATAGGGTGTTTGTGCAGTGACAGGCCGGTAGCCGCATAATCTTCGATAACGCTTTCTGCTTCACTTATTTGGTAGTGGAATGATCCCTGCTCATTATGTTCAGATGCATGTTTAAATAAAGGCAGCTCATCCAGAGAATCCATTAGGTTCCAGCGTGCAGCATAGCGGTCACCGGATAACACATTCAGGGCTCCGGCTGAAGCCAGGGCTTGTAAATCCGGCTGGCGTAAACCCAGTCGCTTTAATTCTGTCGTGTGGGAAAATCCCTGTTCTGGCCGCTGCTGCTCTATTTTGTGAACAGCTTTAGCGGACAGCCCTTTAATGAGTCTGAGTCCAAGGCGTATGGCCATTTGTTCGTTATTCCGGACAAGCTGATGATCATTGATGGAGTGATTTATACAGGCCGGTAACACCGTGATATGGTGTTTTCTGGCATCCTGTACTAACTGAGACGGGCTGTAGAATCCCATAGGCTGACTGTTCAGCAAGGCGACGTAAAAAGCATGCGGATAATGGTATTTCAGCCAGGCAGAACAATAGGCCAGTACGGCAAAAGAAGCCGAATGACTTTCCGGGAAGCCATACTCACCAAAGCCGCATATCTGCGCAAAGAGCCGTTCAGCAAATTCCTGTGTGTACCCGCGCTCCAGCATGCCGTTGACGAGCCTGGGTTTGAATTTATCTACATTACCATTTTTCTTCCACGCAGCCATTGCTCTGCGTAACTGATCGGCTTCGCCACCGGAAAAACCGGCTGCGACCATGGCCAACTTAATCACTTGCTCCTGAAATATAGGTACGCCCCGGGTTCGGGAAAGGATTTCGCGGACGGCTTCTGACGGATAGGTTTCCTTCTCCAGACCTTGTCTGCGTTTCAGGAAGGGGTGAACCATATCACCCTGGATAGGCCCGGGACGGACAATCGCAATTTGGATGACCAGATCGTAATAGGTCTCCGGCCGGAGCCGGGGCAACATACTCATCTGTGCCCGGGATTCTATCTGAAATACACCGATAGTATCGGCATGCTGAATCATGTTGTAAACATGCCGATCATCCTGCATGCGAGTGATATCTGCAATGGTCAGTTTTTGCTGGTGGTGTTGTTCTATCAGGCTGAAACACTTCCGGATAGCACTGAGCATACCTAATGCCAGCACGTCCACTTTAAGCAGCCCGAGACTTTCCAAATCGTCTTTGTCCCATTGGATGACGGTACGCTCCGGCATAGTGGCATTTTCCACCGGAACCAGTTCATGCAGCGGACCAGAGGAAATGACAAACCCACCCACATGCTGAGAAAGGTGACGGGGAAAGCGCTGAATTTCTTCGACCAGTTGGATAAAGTGCTGACTTTTTTTCGATTCAGGATCTAATCCGAGCTGGCCCAGTTGTGTCTGCCAGCCCTGATGACGGTCATACCGGCTGATGTTTTTGATGAAAAATTCCAACTGTGTTTCTTCCAGGCCCAGAGCCTTTCCTACATCCCGTACTGCACTTTTAAACCGGTAACAGATCACGGTGGCAGCCAGAGCGGCACGATTACGCCCATATTTACGGTAGATGTACTGGATGATTTCTTCGCGTCGTTCATGCTCAAAATCAACGTCAATATCAGGTGGTTCTTTTCTCTCTTTGCTGATGAAGCGTTCAAACAGGACGGAAATCTGTCTGGGATCGACAGAGGTGATTTTCAGGCAATAACAGACCACCGAATTTGCTGCTGAGCCACGCCCCTGATACAGAATGCCCTGTTGCTCTGCAAACATGACCAGATCGTGGATAGTCAGAAAAAAATACGGAAAATTCATGGACTCAATCAGGTCCAGTTCTTTATTAATTGTTTTTTCAATATCGGCAGGTACCCCTTCAGGGAAGCGTTGCTGTTTACCCTGATTGACCAGCTTCCGTAAGTACCCCATGGGGGTATTGTCTGGGGGAACCAGTTCGGACGGGTATTCATACTGAAGTTCATCCATGCTGAATGTGCACCTCCCGGCAATCTGAACACTTTCTGCCAGCCATTCGGCCTTAAATATCTTTGCCAGTTTATCTGTCGGCCGGAGGCTACGCTCTGCATTACTGAGTAACCGGCTTTTCGTTTTGTCTATTGTGGTGTGGTGGCGGATAGCGGTTAACGTATGCTGAAGGGGAAGCCGGGAATCGTGGTGCATCAGTACCCCGCCACAGGCGGTAATCGGTATCTGTAAACGGTGTGATAACTGTTCACAATGGCTCAGGTACTCTTTGTCATTGTCCCGAAGATGGCGCTGAATACCGATCCACAGCCGGTGTTTATGGTGCTTAAGCAGCCAGTCTCCCCAGAATGCATCGGTCGGTTTATGTGCCGGCAGCCAGATAACCAGACATGACTGCAGTGACATCAGATCCCACTCGGACAGGTTATAGCTGCCTTTTTCCGCCCGTCGTCGGGCGTTGGTAATGATGCGGCAAAGTTCCGCATAGGCTTTCCGGTCCGGGCTGAGCAGAACAATCTGGCATTCGGAGTTTAGCCGGAACAGGCTGCCCACTATCAGCTTTACCTTCAGGTTATGTTCACGTATCACCGTATGCGCCCGAACGACACCGGCAACAGAACACTCGTCAGTAATGGCGAGTGCGGAGTAGCGCAGGAAACTGGCCTGAGTCACCAGCTCTTCCGGGTGGGAGGCACCAGTCAGAAATGAAAAGTTACTCTGGCAAAAGAGTTCGGCGTAGTTAACTGAACAGGCCATGGATAAACCATTTTTGGTTGTGATCCCTGAAGACCCATAGCCAGCGCCCGGTCCGGGTTCTGCCGACATAATAATCGCGTATCACTTCCTCGTTATCCCACCAGCCGGAGACCAGCCGTTCCGGACCCCTGAGGATGGTTATGCTCTGTTTGAGGCGTTCAGGCTCTGGAAGCAGCAGACTGGGTCTGAGCGGTCGTGAATGTTGAATGGTTTTATTGCATCCACCGCTTAACGGCGGACAAAGCTGACTGGTTTTCTCCGGCCGTGGATCGTCGGTCAGCATTATGCTGCTAACGGCCTCTTTTCCCAGTTTCGCCTGCAGTAATGACACGAGTTCTGGCGGCGATAAGCTGCGGGTTTCACCATCAAAGACATCACTGGTATCCGCCTGACGCGGACCGGTCTGGCTGGCGGTGAGGGTGATTGCAATCAGAGGAGCCTGCAGTGTTACGGACTCTAGTGTGAGCTTGCTGAGCTGAAGCCACTTATCAGCGCGATACTCTCCTCTGGCTGAGGTTAATGTTATCTGCTGGGGTTCAACGGATCTCTGATGTAAGGTCAGTATCAGTTCATAGACCACTTTGTCCCGGGCGTAGAAAAAAGGTTCCAACTGAAGTAATAGTTTATAGAGCGGTTTTTCCAACCGTTGCAGAGTATCCATTTCAAATAGCAGCTCCAGAAAGCGGGTAAACTGTTCTGGAGGAGAATAAAATTCGACCGGCTGTCTGAACCGACCGGTGAGTTGCCCGGTATAGTTGACCAGATCGATATCAAACCGTCGTGCAATCTCATGGGTATTTAGCGCCAGCAGGCCCTCAAGGTGTCGTATCCCTATTCGGTGCAGTTTCTCCATGGTATCAGGGGCGATGTCGGTGGCAGTAATAGGATACTGAAGCAGTTGACTCTGAATTTCCTGCTCATCAATACAGAGCTGATCACTGGCATTACGGGCCATCAGCCGGGCCGCTTGTGGGGTATAAGCGGTGGCAAAATGATAACGAACCTCCAATCGGTCAAGCTGATCCTTTATCCGGTCCCAATAGGTGGGAAGATTATGGTACAGAGCCAACATACCGGTCACTTTAAGCAGCAGTCCTGAGGGAGGAAACAGAGCGATATCAGAAGTGATCATATAGAGAAACTGTGCAATCTCGTGCAGCTTTTCGGTCTCTTTGTCCGGGTGATAAGCGTGAACCTGCAGTTGTGCACACAGAGAGGCTGCACTGCCCAGACCGGTCCCCGGACACACACCTTTCTGAATCGCGCTCTGGCTGGCCTGAATAACGCTTCCGTGATCAACAATGCAGGCCGGGTGTTCAGTGTCAGAACAGAGCGAGTCCAGTTGGAGGTGGGGAAAATGCAGATACAGCCAGAGTGTCATGCTTCTCTCCTGCGGCTGCTCTGCACCGGTGGCCGGTGGTTGTGACAGGGAGATGGTATGGTCAGGCCGGGCCATTGCCGGCTCATATCTAGCATCAGTTCACTTTGAATCCATCCGCCTTTGCGTTTAGCAATTGAGATATGTAATCCCTGTTTTTCCGGGGTAAACGTCAAAGTGAGAGAAACGGGCAGCGTCAGCGAATGGGTTTTCCGGGTATGAAAGTAAAAATGCAGCGCATTTCCGGCCTCACTGGCGACCTGGAGTCTTTTTGCCTGATGGATTTCCAGTGTTGGAGACCAGAGCAGAACGCTACTGCAGCAGCCACTTTTCAGGCACTGTTCGGCAGCCCATAGGGCCTGGGTTTCTTTTCGGGGACGCATAAAAAGAACATTATCTAGATCCAGTCCGTGTGCCTGCAGGTAGTCACTGTTCAGATAACCCGGAGGGTTGATAAAAGCGGTCAGGCGTTTGTGTCCTGCTTTGTGCAGGCAAGGGGTCAGCAGGCGCAATTCACCAATGGCTGTCGGAGTACATATCTCTGTGACGCCTCTTGCCGGAAACCCGCCACCCAGCTGTTTGTCCAGTTCAGGATACCCGGAGGAAATGGTACTGGCACTACTTTGCTGTTGAGAGCCAGGCCAGAGCAGGTGTTGCTGCTGAAGTAATTCAATAACATTGGACATAAAAATATACCGCACAAATAACCTGTATATTTGTACAGTATATTTAATTTCAGGAAAGGTGCAATTATTTTGGTTGGGCGTCGATGCACTGCCCGTTTACGTCCTCACTTTCTTCAGACATCAGATAAAGATATAACGGCATGATATCCAGGGGCGTTTTTATTGTATTTGGATCTTCTTCTGGTTTGGCTTTTGCCCGCATATTGGTTCGGGTTGCGCCCGGGTTAATGGCATTAACGCGAATTCGGGTTTCTTTCAGCTCATCGGCCAGAACCTGCATCATACCCTCGGTCGCAAATTTAGAGATAGCATATCCTCCCCATAAAGCCCGGCCAATATGACCGACAGTAGATGAGGTAAATATAATTCTGCCGTTATTTGACGTGTGCAGCAGAGGCAGAAGGGACTGGGTCAACATCAGCTGAGCTTTGACATTAACCTGAATGAGCTCATCAAAGACGTTTTCTGCTATCTCTTCGAACGGAACAATGCCACCTAACTGGCCAGCACTGTGTAGCAGGCCGTCCAGTCCGTTGTATTCCTCTTCTATTTTCCGGGTAACGTTATGGTAGTCGCGACGGGTAGCTTCCAGCATATCCAGTGTGCATAGCATCGGCTTCGGATAACCATTTTTCTCTATTATTTCAGCGACCTGCTCCAGCTTTGATTTTGTCCGACTGAGGAGGACCAGTTTCGCACCGTATTCAGCAAATGTAATGGCTGCCTGTTTACCGATACCATCACCGGCTCCGGTAACCAGAATAACTTTATCTTTCAGCGCTTGTTCCGGAACAAAATAAAGTGGGTTTTGTTGTTTTTGTTGTTGATTCTGCGTCATTGGCTTATTCCTGATGATTTTGTTGTGTTGCCAGGGGGTGTGCATAATAGGGGGCTCGACGTAGCCTGACGGATTATGTTTCATTGTAATTACAATGCGAAGCATAACGCTTCTGTTGCCCGGTATTCAAACGGCAATGCCTTTTTGGTGAAAAAAGACAAAAAAACCAAAGAAATTACCGATAAGAAGCCGAAATCTAAAGGAAATATAATGACAGGATGATTTTCATGACAGGATAGTTACAATAGGGGCCAGTTATCAACATGTCCTGATAATCTCAGCTGAGGATAAAGTATTGGAATTTATATATGAGTATGGCTTATTTCTGGCCAAAATCGCGACCTTTGTCGTTGCAGTTATTGCTGTTTTAATTGTGGTGAAATCAGCTGGTGGCAAGCATGGCAGTGCTAAAGGTGAGCTGGAAATTACCAATCTGACAGAAAGGCATAAAGGTAATGTGGAACTGATGGAGCATCATCTGCATGATCAAACGTACTTAAAGGCGCGTGATAAGGCTGAGAAAAAAGCAGAGAAAGAAAAATCCAAAGCCCGTGAAAAAACGGTGAAGAAGGCGGTTAAAGAAGGGGCCCTGGAAGAAAGTCGTGAGCCACATCTGTTTGTGCTGGATTTTAACGGCAGCATTGACGCAAAAGAAGTGATGTCCTTACGTGAAGAAGTGACGGCCATCCTGGCAGTTGCGAAAGAAGGCGATGAAGTATTGTTACGTCTTGAGTCGGGAGGTGGCATGGTGCATGGCTATGGTCTGGCCGCGTCTCAGCTGGATCGTATTAAAAATGCCGGTATTCCTCTGACGATTTCGGTTGATAAAGTTGCAGCCAGTGGCGGCTATATGATGGCGTGTATCGCGGATAAACTGGTTTCAGCACCGTTTGCGATTGTCGGTTCGATCGGTGTAATAGCCCAGTTGCCGAACTTTAATAAGCTGCTTAAAAGGCATGACATTGAGTTTGAACAGCTGACCGCAGGTGAATATAAACGGACTCTGACCATGTTCGGAGAGAATACGGAAAAAGCCCGCGATAAATTTAAGCAGGAGCTGGAAGAAACTCATGTACTGTTTAAAGACTTTATTCGTGAGCATCGTCCGGCGCTGGAGTTGGAAAAAGTGGCCACCGGAGAGCATTGGTTTGGCACTCAGGCTCTGGATCTTGGATTGGTGGATGAAATCAAAACCTCTGACGATATTGTGGTCGAGGCATGTAAAGATAGAGCTGTCCTTTCTATCCGTTATGTTCAGAAGAAAAAACTGGCTGATCGCATTTCAGGTGTGGCGGGTGATGCTGCAGATAACGTTCTGATGAAATGGATATCAAGAGGCCAAAGACCGATTGTTTAACGTCTTATTTCCCCCTATAATATGCCGCCGACAAAAGCAGGCTGTATTTATCCTGCCGTAAACGAGAATTTGGAGTAATCGATGTCCTCTCAAACACCGGTGATCACCGTTGATGGCCCTAGTGGTGCAGGTAAAGGCACACTGTGTATGTTACTGGCAGAGAAGCTGGGTTTTCATTTACTTGACTCTGGCGCTATTTATCGGGTGCTCGCACTTGCTGCGATTCATCATGGCGTCGATACTGAATCAGAGGATGCGCTGGTGCCGCTGGCCACCCATCTGGATGTGCAATTTATTGCCGAAGGCGATCTGGTAAAGGTCATTCTGGAAGGTGAAGATGTTTCCGGAGAACTGCGTAAAGAAGAAACCGGGAACGCCGCCTCAAAAGTAGCGGCATTGCCAAGAGTGCGTGAAGCATTACTACGTCGTCAGCGAGCTTTCAGTGCAGAGCCTGGGCTGGTGGCTGACGGGCGCGACATGGGAACAGTAGTTTTTCCTGAAGCGCAGGCAAAAATATTCCTGGATGCAACGGCTGAAGAAAGAGCAAATAGACGCCTTAAGCAGTTGCAAGATAAGGGGTTAGATGTTAGATTTGACCACCTTTTAAGCGAGATCCAAGAACGAGACGACAGAGACCGCAACCGTGCTGTTGCTCCTTTACGTCCGGCGGATGATGCTTTAGTTCTTGATTCTACGTCATTTTCTATTGACGAAGTGTTGAATCAGGCACTGGAATATATTGAATCTAAATTGTCTCTGTAAGAGGCAATAGGAGGTCGGTCCCATGGATGATGACTGGCTATTTTATCAACCCCACGAGGTAGGATGCCCGTGGAAGTTTAATTATTGAAGATTAAATTAATGACTGAATCTTTTGCTCAACTCTTTGAAGAGTCTCTAAACGAACTAGAATTCCGCCAAGGTACTATTGTTAAAGGTACTGTTGTAGCTATCGAGAACGGTTTCGTTCTTGTTGACGCTGGCCTTAAGTCTGAGTCTGCTATCCCGGCAGAACAATTCAAGAACGCTGCTGGCGAACTTGAAGTTGAAGTAGGTACAGAAGTTGACGTAGCTCTTGACGCGGTTGAAGATGGTTTCGGTGAAACTCAACTTTCTCGTGAGAAAGCTAAGCGTCACGAAGCGTGGATCGTACTAGAGAAAGCATACGAAGAAGCTGAAACTGTTGTTGGTATCATCAACGGTAAAGTGAAGGGCGGTTTCACTGTTGAACTAAACGGTATCCGTGCATTCCTTCCTGGTTCTCTGGTTGACGTACGTCCAATCCGTGACACTGCTCACCTAGAAAACAAAGAGCTAGAGTTCAAAGTAATCAAGCTTGACCAGAAGCGTAACAACGTAGTTGTTTCTCGTCGTGCAGTTATCGAATCTGAAAACAGCGTTGAGCGTGAAGAGCTTCTTGAAACTCTACAAGAAGGCAGCGAAGTTAAAGGTATCGTTAAGAACCTTACTGACTACGGTGCATTCGTTGACCTTGGCGGCGTAGACGGCCTGCTGCACATCACTGATATGGCTTGGAAGCGTGTTAAGCACCCATCTGAGATCGTAAACGTAGGTGATGAAATCCTGGTTAAAGTTCTTAAGTTCGATCGTGAGCGTACTCGTGTATCACTAGGTCTTAAGCAACTTGGCGAAGATCCATGGGTAGCTATCGCTCAGCGTTACCCAGAAGGTCACAAGCTGACTGGTCGTGTAACTAACCTGACTGATTACGGCTGCTTCGTTGAAATCGAAGAAGGCGTTGAAGGTCTGGTACACGTTTCAGAAATGGACTGGACTAACAAGAACATCCACCCATCTAAAGTGGTTAACGTTGGCGACGAAGCTGAAGTTATGGTTCTTGAAATCGACGAAGAACGTCGTCGTATTTCTCTGGGTCTGAAGCAGTGTAAAGCTAACCCATGGCAGTCATTCGCTGAAGCTCAGGCTAAAGGCGATAAAGTAACTGGTAAGATCAAGTCTATCACTGACTTCGGTATCTTTATCGGTCTTGAAGGCGGCATCGATGGTCTTGTTCACCTGTCTGACATCTCTTGGAACGTTCCAGGTGAAGAAGCTGTACGTGAATACAAGAAAGGCGACGAAATCTCAGCTGTTGTTCTTGCAGTAGATGCAGATCGTGAGCGTATTTCTCTTGGCGTTAAGCAAATGGAAAACGACCCGTTCAATGCATTCATCGCTGACAACAAGAAAGGTACTCTTGTAAACGGTACTGTAACTGCAGTAGACGCGAAAGGTGCTACAATTGAGATTGCTGAAGGTGTTGAAGGCTACATCCGTGCATCTGAAGTATCACGTGACCGTATCGAAGACGCATCTCTTATCCTGAACGCTGGCGACAGTGTTGAAGCGAAATTTACTGGTGTTGACCGTAAGAACCGCGTAATCAACCTGTCTATCAAAGCGAAAGACGAAGCTGAAGAGCAAGAAGCAATGGCTTCACTGAACAAGCAAGATGAAGGCGCGTTCGGTAATGCTATGGCTGACGCATTCAAAGCTGCTAAAGGTGAGTAATTGCGCTAAAGGCGAGTAATTGCTGGAAAAATTGTAAAAAGGAGCCGCATGGCTCCTTTTTTTTTGCTATGCTCACCTTGATAAGAACAAATAACGAGGGAAACTATGACTAAGTCTGAATTGATTGAAAGACTCTGTGCTGAACAAACACACCTTTCTGCAAAAGAAATTGAAGATGCAGTCAAGGATATCTTAGAACATATGGCATCAACACTTGAAGATGGTGACCGCATCGAGATTCGTGGCTTTGGTAGTTTCTCATTGCATTACCGTGAGCCGAGAGTTGGACGTAATCCAAAAACGGGTGATAAAGTGGAATTAGAAGGTAAATACGTTCCCCACTTTAAGCCTGGTAAGGAACTACGTGAAAGAGTGGATATTTACAGCTAATCTGCCAATATTCTGCTGATAGTTTATCTGTCAGGTTGATTGTTCAAATCGACAGGGTTTTAGCACAAAAAAGCGGCACCTATCGTGGTGCCGCTTTTTTATGAGCGGAATCTGTGCATTGAGCATGGTGTGTCGCTTTAAATTACTGCATAATCTCTGGATGCTGAAAGATAACATGCCCCAGCCATTCGATTATTTAGGAGCGTAGTCTGTGAAAATTATAAAAACAGTTCTTATTATTGCACTATTTCTAGTTGCATTGGCACTTGGAGCCCAGAACCAAGAAGTGGTTGCTTTTAACTACTTAATCGCCAAAGGTGAATTTCATTTATCTACATTACTGGGTGTTGTGTTTGTATCCGGATTTATTCTTGCCTGGCTGATTTTCGGTAGTATGCACCTGAAATCAAAACTGGTTATCCGCCGATTAAATAAAGATCTGAACAAATTCAAAAAGCAGAGCGGGGAAACCTTGCCGGCTGAAAAAGCGTAAGGAAGAGGACGTATAGCAGGTCTTTAGATGCTCGAATTACTCTTTCTGCTGCTCCCTGTCGCTGCAGCCTATGGCTGGTATATGGGTAACCGTAGCGCCCGGGAAGATAAGCAGGAACAGTCTCACCAGATTTCACGTCAATACGTAACCGGCCTGAACCTGTTACTGTCTGAACAGTCGGATAAAGCAGTTGACCTCTTTATTGAGCTGCTGCAGGTTGACGATGAAACCATAGATACTCACCTTGCTCTGGGTAACCTTTTTCGTTCCCGGGGGGAGGTTGATCGCGCCATTCGTATTCACCAGAACCTGATTTCCCGATCAGGGCTGACGGTGGATCAAAAAAATATCGCACTACAACAACTGGCTAAAGATTATATGGTCTCCGGATTTCTTGATCGCGCTGAGAAAATTTTTGAACAGCTGGTCGATGAGCCCGAGCATCAGGAGGCCGCTTTAGTACAGTTGGTTTCCATTTATCAACAGACAAAAGAATGGAATAAAGCCATCGAGTATGCTTCTGTTCTGGCCAGAAAAGGCCGCAAGAAGATGCGGGCCAATATCAGCCATTTTTTATGTGAGCTGGCGTTGCAGGAGGCCGGTGAGGGTAATACATCTAAAGCTATTTCTTACCTGAAACGGGCGTTGAATGAAGATCCTAAGTGTGTTCGTGCCAGCCTCGCTCTGGGGAGAATTTATCTTGAAGGTGAAGATTACCAAAGCACAATAAAATACATGGAAATGGTGCTGGAGCAGGATATCGACTTTATCAGTGAAGCTCTGCCGGATTTAGCCGACTGTTACTATCATTTAGGGCAGGAAGAGCGGCTACTGGAATTTCTCCGTGCCTGTATTGATAAGAATACCGGTGCTTCAGCAGAGTTAATGCTGACCCAGTTGGTCGCCAAACATGATGGTATCGCAGCCGCACAGACTTTACTGACCCGACAGTTGCTTAAGAATCCAACCATGAAAGGCTTTTACCGCCTCATGGATTACCATGTCGCGGAAGCGGAAGAAGGACGGGCAAAAGAAAGCCTGAATACGTTAAGAGCCATGGTGGGAGAGCAACTTAAAGTGAAGCCGCATTACCGGTGTCGGAATTGTGGTTTTTCTACGCATTCCCTCTACTGGCACTGTCCGTCCTGTAAAGGGTGGGGAACCATTAAGCCTATTCGTGGACTGGATGGGGAATAACGGCAGCCACACCCGGTTTGAGGCAATTTTTTACATCAATCGTTGTATACAAATATAGTTAGGAGACAAAATGATCGACCAGAAAGTGATCGTAGCATTAGATTATGATAAGCAGCAGGATGCTCTGGCCTTTGTCGATAAGATCGATCCCGCTTCCTGTCGCCTGAAAGTGGGCAAGGAGATGTTTACACTGTTTGGTCCGGATTTTGTCCGTGAACTGCATAAACGAGGCTTTTCTGTTTTTCTTGACCTGAAATTTCATGATATCCCGAACACCTGTTCTAAAGCCGTACGTGCGGCGGCAGAGCTGGGCGTCTGGATGGTGAATGTACACGCCAGTGGTGGTGAGAGAATGATGACGGCATCACGCGAAATACTGGAGCCTTATGGCAGTGATCGTCCGTTGCTGATTGGCGTCACGGTTCTGACCAGTATGGAGCAGTCTGACCTGGCCGGAATCGGCCTGGATTTGCCGCCTCAGGAGCAGGTTATGCGTCTGGCACATCTGACAAAAAACAGTGGCCTTGATGGTGTGGTGTGTTCGGCTCAGGAAGCTTCTATGCTGAAATCTGAGCTTGGTCAGGCGTTTAAGCTGGTCACTCCGGGGATTCGTCCGGCAGGAAGCGCTGTAGGCGATCAAAAACGTATTATGACGCCAGCAGAGGCCATTTCAGCAGGGTCTGATTATCTGGTTATCGGCCGTCCGATTACTCAGGCTGACAATCCATCTGCGGTTCTGGAGCAGATTAACCGTTCTCTCTGACAGAAAATAGCGCATTGATAACCCAAGGGGAGCGATCATTCACTATGACGCTCCCCTTGTTGCATTTATTATGATACGTCTTGAGTATTTGACATGATTTTCACATTTATTCATAAAACAGTGGATAAAGTTCACGTACCGCAAATTATGAACATATACTATAAGTTAATAGGATCAATACGTCCAAGGGTGCTCCCTAGTATAGATTGATAAAAAAGATGGTTTGATTCAGTTGGTAAGCAGGTTTTTGATGTGGGAGGCGAGTGTGGCAGCTCGGCGGCTTTATTTTTTTTCTGTAATCATGGCTGCGCTATTGGTTACTGTCATGATGTTTTTATTCTTTCAGGGGAACCATTTACTGGAAGAAAGAAGACCGGTACTTGAAGCTATCGGAAAAGTGAAGCTCTATACAACATCTGCTCACTTAAGCTTTGAAGAAATTTCTGGCGGTGACAAATCGGAGTCAATTGACGGTGTCTGGAGTAACCTTACTCTGGCAGACTGGTATTGTCTGGCGCTCCTCTATGGCGGTAAGAATGAGGCAGGGGACTTTTTACCTGTACAGGATGAGAGTGCAAGAGCCAACATCCGGGAAATACGTGAATTATTACAAACGTTTAAGAGTGAAACGACGGTGCGTTATAACAATCTCCGCCGTACCAGACCCGGCTCCAAAGCTGATAATGAGTCAGATAAAACCTTCCGCCAACTGATTCTGCTGGCAAATGAAGTCGAAACTCTAGAGAGAAACCGTTTTAATGCCGGAACAGTCAGGTATCGCTATACCTGGATATTCCTGATGAGCTTTAGCACATTTATGGCCTTATGTGCCAGCTACTTTCTCTACCGGAAAGAAAAAGATAAAACCCGTTTGGTCACTTCCCTCAACCTTGCGAAATATTCGATTGAAGAAAAAAATAAGGAGCTGAAAAAGCGGGCTCATTATGACGCGTTAACCGGGTTGCCAAACCGAGTCTTATTTGTTGACCGCCTTGAGCAGGTCATTCTTCATGCCATGAGGTCAGATCTTTCTGCTGCGGTACTTTTTATTGATCTGGACCGCTTTAAATCGATCAATGACAGCTATGGTCATCATAAAGGTGATTTGCTGCTACAAACCGTGGCGAACCGAATTTGTCAGTGCATTCGGGAATCAGATACGGCTGCCAGAATCAGTGGTGATGAGTTTATGGTGGTGCTGAGTAATCTGTCGAGTGTCACCCAGGCGATGAAAGCGGCAAATAAAGTAGCGAAAGAGTTAATTGAATCTTTGGCTGAATCCTATCAGCTAGGCGAGGTAACCGCTGATATTTCTGCCAGTATCGGTGTTGCGTTGTATCCGAATGACAGCACGAACTGTGATGAACTTATCCGCTATGCTGACAGTGCCATGTACTATGCAAAGACCTTGGGTAAAAATAACTTCCAGTTCTATTCCAGAGAGCTTCACCAGCAGTCTATGAAACAGATGGAAATAGAGAGAGACCTGAAAGATGCCGTCAGATATGATCAGTTTGAGCTTCATTTTCAGCCAATATGGAATCTTGATAACCACAAAATTAAAGGTGTTGAGGTACTAACCCGTTGGGCTCATCCCAGTTATGGCTTGATTTATCCCGATGAGTTCATTCCCATTGCGGAGAACTGCGGATTGATACAGCGCCTGGATGCGATGGTGACCAGAAAAGCACTGAAACAACTGAAGGAGTGGCAGGAAAAAGGGCTGAGTGTCGGGACGATTGGCATTAACATCTCGTCAGCCTGCTTTCGTCGTTGTAACTTTTTTACTGACATCAGGAAAGTGATCGTTCAGTCCGACGTTGATCCTTTATTAATTGAGTTAGAGCTGAAAGAATCGCTATTGGTGGAGCATGATAACTTTGCACATCAGCTATTTGCTGACTTGAAAGGGCTTGGGGTACGTATTGCGCTGGATGGCTTTGGTACGGGCTACTCTTCCATGTCATACCTGAAAGATTTCCGTTTTGATACTCTGAAAATTGATCATCATTTTATTGCTGACTATACCAGGAACGAAGCATCGGCAATTGTATTAAAAAATATACTGACGCTAGGACAAGAGCTTGGGCTTGATGTTGTTGCAGAGGGAATAGAAACCGAAACACAAGTGAATAACCTTAAGGCAATGGGCTGCCACACCGGACAAGGCTATCTGTTAAGCCGCCCTCTCGATAAGGATGCTTTAGAGCAACTTCTCAACCATAAAACGGGGAATGTGGTGACTTTTGATCGAGCGTAAATACTGCTGATTAATAGGCTCCCCTGCAGGCGCAGGGGATATGATACTCTTAATCCGGCAGGCAAATTTGCTTGCGAATGATTGCCTTTAGTGTTTTTACAGTTAGCCAGACAAGTAATACAGATACCAGAGTCAGCAGAACGAATTTCAGTGAATAGAAGAATGTGCCTGAAATTAGCCCGTCCATCTTAGCTGTTGCAATAGTAAGAGCCGCAACCGGGAATGAATAAGCCCATGAAGAGATAAAAAACGGTACCCTCATAAAGCGGATGATGTTGGAGAAAAGAAGGATGCCTAAAAATAGTCCAATGTAGTACAGCACCCGGGCAAAGACATCAATGCCCCCAATTAGGTTGGTATAAGAGACAAACCCCACCGAAGGCGGTGCCAGAAGTATAAACAACATTGGTGTTAATCGTGCTGGTAACGGCTCATGAAAGAATAAGCGGT
The DNA here is from genome assembly GCF_003144035.1 of Vibrio albus. Taxonomy (GTDB): domain Bacteria; phylum Pseudomonadota; class Gammaproteobacteria; order Enterobacterales; family Vibrionaceae; genus Vibrio; species Vibrio albus. The sequence continues at coordinate 337,919 of NZ_QFWT01000001.1, read as the reverse complement.
ACATTACAATCGTCAGCAGTATTACCCAGAAAACAATACCAATACTGAAAAAGAACCAACTGACTTCTGTATAGCCAAGATGGGAGCCGGTAATTGGTACAATGATATTACCTACCACTGGAATAAACCAACTAGGATTAGCGTGGGCAAGCGTGTAGTGAGTGTGATGTATCCAGCTGCTCATTACATAAATAGTGAGTGCCAGCTGGATGGTTGAGCCAACCATCCACAGTCCCTGAGAAATAACCGTAAAATGCTCCCAGACAATCGATAACAACAACAGACTGATAGAAAAGGCAGGAAAAAAGTTAAGTCGGATTGGATGGCGAGCTTCTCCCAGAACCTCCTGTGGGTGTTTTATTGTTTTAGCGATATAGAAAAGAGTAACAATACACATAGCCACAGAGGAAAGAGTGCCCAGATAAAGATGTCCATCCGGCAGTATGCCTTGTCCTGCGGCTTTCCAGGCCAGAGTCAGCCCACTTAACCCCATTACCGTAGCGAAAAAAGAAATAGGGAAGTGAACCAGTCTAGGTTCAACTTCCACTTGAGTATTCAGATGAGAGTTGTCATTCATCAAACTATGGATCCTTAGTGTTAATATTAGTTTTTACTTATATTAAACGTTATAACATATCAATGCAATGAGTCTGACATACCTTATATCCAAAAGGTATATTGTATTTAATCCGGTAGGGCTAACCGAATATTGCCTATAACTATATGTAAATTTCCGGAGGTATAAAGGACAAATGGAGTGTCTGTGAGGCGACAGTTGACCCCTGCCTGTTCCAATTCCGCCATAGAGATGGATATCTCTCCCCATGTGTTTGGAGTTATATTTTGAAGTTGCTTAGTAATATTGATGGCGGCAGCCGTTTCAGGCGATGAGTTTTGGGCGACATAGTCAATACCTGCACTTAGTGTTACCGGGCTGTCTGGCACTTGTATGATTTTAACCGCAAAGCTAAGGATGCCATCATTATCTAAATACAGACTGAGGTCGTCGGCCTCTTCATCGCTAGTGTGCAGATACAAAGCAGTGTTCGCTTCCTGAAACTCAACCTCTACCGCGTCCTGCTGAAGTTGGTAATTATACGGAGTTGTTTTAAACCAATCAGTTTGTATCGGGTTATTACGTGAAACATCAAAGTATTCATGGGTGGTCAGGTGGCAAGCAGAGAGCTGATAATCTCCAATTGTCGCACGAACACCATATAGTTCAATGATGCTGTTTCCAGCTTCATCTGACGCGTCATCACTCGGAAGGTTATTCAGATCTTGTGATGAGGTGAGCGAGTGATAACTCAGACCATAGCCGTAAGGGAACAGTGGTGCATGCTCGCCGTCAGGAGATTGCTCAGATTCCGGAAGTTGATAACCCGGTATATGGGGCGGGATCCGGTTAACCGCGACAGATCGTTTTTTGTTAGGCCAGCTAAATGAAAGCTTGCCTCTGAAATCATAGCGTGGCTGTGCATTTTCATCACCGATAATGACATCGGTGATCCCTTGGCCTTCTGTTCCAGGAAGAAAGGCTGCAACAAAAGCATCGGAACGGGAAATCTCGTCATTCAGGTACAATGGACGACCGGAGAAAAATATGGCCACGACTTTTATCCCTTTCGCCTGTAATTGGGCTATTTTACCGGCGTCTTTGCGATAACTACGTTTGAGAGAAGAGAACTCCAGAGTTTGCCATGTCTTGATATCTCCCATCATTTCTGAATAAGGGGCCTCTCCGAAAGCAACGATAGCGACATCAACGACATCTTTTACCACGTCTAAGTCAGACGTCAGATCCGGATCAAATAAAAGGTTTTGTGTGCCCAATTCTTTGCCTAAGGCATCTTTTAGAGTGCATGAGCCTGGAAAGTCCTCCCAGGTATTTTCATCCCCTTGCCAGGTGAGATTCCAGCCACCACATTGTTTTTGAATGTTATCTGCCGCACTGCCAGTGAGTAACAGTTTTGTGGTATTCGCTAAAGGTAGAATATTGTGGTTATTTTTTAGCAGAACCAGCGATTTCCTGACCGCTTCCCGTGCAACTTCCCGGTGCTTGTCTGCTCCGACGAGAGCATTGTTGCCTCCTAGGATCCGTTTTGAAGGACAAGGCTTACTCCACAGTCCGGCCCGCATCTTGACTCTTAAGATCCGGGTAACGGCATCGTCAATGCGCGCCATAGGTATCTGACCACTTTCGATATCTTTTATGGTCTGTCTATAGACCTCTATCCAGTGTTCCCGTACCGGTACCATTAACACATCATTTCCGGCATTTATTGCGTAGGTCGCATTCCCGTCGCTACACTTACTCACTTCAGAATGTCCGTGCCAGTCCGTCACGACGATACCATCAAAGCCCATCGTCTGTTTCAGTACATCGGTAATCAGATAGCGGCTACCATGAATTTTACCGTTATAGGTTGTTTGTCCTTCTGGCATATAATCGGGGTGATGATCGTAATTGGCTGGATCCGCCCAACTGTTGAAGGACGACATCACCACCTGGGCACCGGCATTCAGCCCGCTGAAGTACCCCATGGCGTGAATGTTTCTTAATAAATCCTCACTGTATTGGTTGGTTCCTCGATCGACACCATCGTCAGTACCCCCGTCGCCAACCCAGTGTTTTACGTTAGAAATCACTTTTTGATCCGACCTCAGTGTCTGACTATTACCCTGAAGGCCTCTAACCATAGCGGCAGCATACTGATAAGTAATTTCCGGGTCTTCAGAATAGCCTTCGTACGTGCGTCCCCAGCGTAGGTTTCTTGGTGCAGCAACCGTTGGGGCGAAGGTCCAGTCAAGACCTGTGGCGCAGACCTCCCGGGCGGTGACTTCGCCAATTCGATAAATCAGCTCAGGGTCTCTGGCCGCGCCGAGACCAATGTTATGCGGGAAAATGGTTGCTCCAAACACGTTGTTATGTCCGTGAACGGCATCGGTTGCCCAGATAAACGGAATCCGGAATGGCCGGTTCTCAAAAGCTTCTTCGGTTGCATACCAGAATTCATCGGCTTTTTGGGCCCACTCTTGCGCACTGGCGTGTTTGTTTTCGTTTGGCCAGGTCCCCCCGCCATTCAAAATGGATCCTAGCCTGTACTGCTTAACTTCCTCCGGCGTCACATCACGCAGATTAGGTTGGATCATCTGTCCCACTTTCTCTTTGGTTGTCATCAGAGCAACAATCCGGGCGACTTTTTTTTCTATGGCAGGATCGGCAGGAATTGCTGAATGAATCTTTGGCCACTCGGAAAAGTAGGGCGTGCTGTGGTCGTTTGTCATAGTGTCCCTCTGAAGAATCTGTTGATGTTTTATTCTCAGGTGGCTTCAAGACGCAGCTCTGGATTTAGCTTCTTGAGGCTACAAGAGGATATCTGATTACAGAGTATAGAGACTTATTGACAGCCAGAAGACAGAAGCATATGAATAATTTGAATATTGTCTTATTCCTTTTTCCTCTATCACCGCTTTTTTTATGTGTTTTTAAGGTAAGAACGCCTGTGTAACAGCCGCGTAACGCCATTAAGGTGCCGGTTACAATTTGATACGGAGATGGCTCTCAGATTAACAATTCTTAATCTGTTCACCAGTTGATATAAAGCTTCTCCAACGTAAGCTTAGCAGCTCATATTAATATCAATACGGGAGACGTGGATGACAACGGGTCACTCTCAAAAAATAGCGAGTATGGAGTTAGGGCGTATTATTTCTATGTTCGTTATTATCCTCTTACACAACCAGGTGCTGACTCAGGCACCGATCATTGATGGTACGCCATGGCTAGGATATATCATCAATCAAATGACAAGGTTTGCCGTACCTTTCTTCTTTATTTTGTCAGGTTATCTGATTCAGCCCAAGCTGGCGGCTGATCCACTCAAGACCCTGAAAAATTACAGCTTGCCATTACTGAAACTATGGATTGTCTGGAGCCTTATCAGCTTACTTATGCCGTTTAACTGGGAAGTATTGATGACGCAAGGTTATATGGCAGAACGTTCGGGCTACTGGGGCTGGTTGTGGCAAAACCCGGTTAACAGCTTTATGGAGGGAGGGTTGGTTCACCTTTGGTTCTTGCCCGGACTGATCTGTGCTGTGGCGATCATTGCTCTGTTTGTCAGGTTCAATCTTACAGTGTGGTTACCTGTGGTGGCTCTGTCTCTGTATATTTATGGGCTGATGGGAGGAAGTTATGGGACGCTTACAGAGGTATGGACACCTTTCTTTACCCGTAATGGTCCGTTTTTCAGCACGCTCATGGTGTGGCTCGGGTTTGAGTTACGTCGCAAAGAGATATGTTTTTCTTTCGGCACCGCTGTTGGGGTTGCGTTACTTGGTGTGCTGCTACATTTCGCTGAAGCTACCTGGTTATTTGGTCATGATGTCGTATTTAACATTCATGACTTCCTTGCGGGTACCACACTGTGGGGGGTAGGCGTGTTCATGATGCTGCTGCAAAAGCCTCATTGGGGTGATCATCCGGTTATATATAAGCTGGGAGCGATGATTCTTGGGATTTATGTCGCGCATCTGCCGGTTGCTATTGTTTTCCACAATCTGGCCGGAATGTTTGGCCTGGAAACCTATGTCAGAGATATTTTCCTGGTTGCAGGCACCATTATCGGTACGCTGGTGTTTATGTCGGGGGTAGCGGCGACGCCTTTGAGAAAAGTCCTGCTGCGTTAATATTGTTTATTTTTTATATATCCGACAAGGGTGTATGAGAAATGCCAACAGAAGACATCAGTTAAGTCCGTTGTTTTTATGTGGTTTTTGCAAAACTATGACACCGGCCGCAAAAATATGTTCTATGTTGCGGCCGTCAATCATAATAAGCAAGGATAACTACATGAAAAAATTACTATTAGCATCAGTGTTGGCAGGGTGTGTATCCGTATCGGTACAGGCATCTGACTGGGGTTATGGTGAGCACCACGGTCCGGATTCGTGGGGAGAGGTATCGGTAATATGTGCACAAGGTAAAAACCAAAGTCCGATTGATGTCACCAATGCTGTTAAGGCAAATCTGGAGGCGCTATCTGTTTCTTATAACGGTGACGTGGTTGCTTTGACGAATAACGGGCATAGCCTGCAAGCTAATGTAACCGGAAAAAATGAGCTGACTATTGATGGTGTTGTATTTGAGCTGAAGCAGTTCCACTTTCACACACCGTCTGAAAACCTGATTCAGGGTAAACAGTACCCATTGGAAGCACACTTTGTTCATGCAGATAAACAAGGCAACCTCGCGGTTGTTTCTGTTATGTATGAAATGAAAGAGGAAAACAAAGAACTTGCACAGCTAAGCTCAGTGTTGCCAGAAGAAGGTGATACAGAACAGTTGGCTAAGTCTTTCCCGGTTGCTGATATGCTGCCATCAACAGGCAGTTACTACCGTTTCAATGGCTCTCTGACGACTCCACCGTGCACTGAGGGGGTTCGCTGGTTTGTTCTGGAAGAGACTCAATCCCTGTCTTCTGCACAAGAACAAAAACTAAATAAAGTGATGGGTAACAACAACCGTCCTGTGCAAGCCCTGAATGCTCGTAAGGTTATAGTTAACAAGTAAGATATGTACTAAAAAGGACTGCATTTGCAGTCCTTATTGCTTCTCTATTTTTGAATATTTTCTATTTCTTTTCGGAAGTGGCTTCTTTGTGATAGTCCTTCCAGAACTGGTTTCGGCAGCGTTTTAGCTGTGCTTTTCTGGTTCGTTTAATCATAATTGATATCTCTTTTCTGTAGGCTTGTTTAATACAGCCAAAGTTATTATCTCATCACGTTATGGGTTTCATCCTATCAACAGCCTTTCATTTGTAAAGTGCTTAGGGTCACAAATTAACCTAAATTTCATATTCGAACTCATAATGAGCAAGCTTTATGCTTTCTATGAGTCTGGTTGAATACATTCAACAATCAGTAAAAATGTGACCTGCTTCGGTGATTGAATACCATGTTGAATACAGAGAAGTGAATCCCTGTACTAAGCTTTAGCTGAATGGCCAATAACGTTAACGGAGATGACCAATGATAGAGCACCACAGCCTGGATCATGACTTTCCTGAGTTAGCGGAAACAGTTCGTCAGTGCATGGGCAGCGATGATGAATTCCGCAACAAAAATGATGAATATAACCAGATAGACAGGGAGCTGTACAATTTAGAACGAAATGGCGTGCCTACTTCTGATGACGAGTTTATGTCGCTTAAAGCAAAAAGAGCCGAAATGAAAGACTGGCTGTATCAGAGGTTAGTTCAGTTCAGAAGCAAATAGCATCTCATTTACCAGACTATGTCTGGTCATAATGGAAAAGAATCCTGTTCGTTCAAATAGGATTCTTTTTTTTCGGTGAGTTATGAACGATCAACGCTCGGATAAAATCGTAATTTTTATTTAGTAAAAGCCAATTTTTGAGCAACACTGTAAGTATAGATGTCGCAGTAGACTAAGGATACATATATGGAACCAATCAAAGTAAGAGATTATATGGCACGCCAGCCTATTACCTTCACACCTGATATGTCTTTAACTGCTGCACTTGATAAGGTTATCAAGTCAGAAAATCTTGGCGGACCTGTTGTTGACGCTGCAGGCAATGTCGTTGGTTATGTGTCTGAGCAAGACTTACTGGAAAAACTGATTAAAGTCAGTTACTACTGTCAGGATACTCATATTGTAAATGACTGTATGCATAAAGAAGTGCTGTCCGTATCACCGGATTTGGGGATCATTGAGCTGGCAGAGATGATGAAAGTCGGCAAGCCGAAAGTTTACCCGGTTATTGAGAATGGAAAGCTGCTTGGCATTATCACGAGACGCGACGTGTTAAGGGCCATTTCAAAGAATCTCGATGCTTGCTTCAAGCACCCGGTATAGTTTTTACTCATCTTGGGTCAGGTTTACGTTGTGATAGAAAGGTGCTTCGGTATCAGACACCTTTCTATTTTTCTAAGTTGCATATGAAGAAGAAGGTTTCTACAAGAATAATCAATAGCTTGCTTCATGTATGAAGTGATAAGGCTCATAGAAAAACTTATTTCTATACAAGAGATGAACGAAATTTGATCTGAGACCAAAAAAAGATTAACGAAATAGCAACATAATGTTTTTATGCGAAGCGGTAGAAAACCGACTTTTATTTTAAAACTATTACGTGGAAGCTTAGAATCATTATGCGTCAGTACCTTAAGTACCTAATTCCGTTAGTGATCCCTTGTCTGATACTCGTTCTCCCTCTCTCGGCATTTCCGTTTGAAGGTATAACTATTATCCAGCAGCGACTGATTGCTGTTTTTTTATTAGCTGCGCTCTGCTGGGTATTCGAACCAATCCCCATTTATGCTACTTCTGTGGTTATTATTGTGCTGGAATTGTTGTTGCTCTCCAATAAAAGCCTGATCTTTTTCCGACTGTCCGAAGGGCAATCGCATTTCGGCACCTTACTTAAATATAATGAAATAATGGCTACGTTTGCCAGCCCGATAATTATGCTGTTTCTCGGGGGGTTCTTTTTGGCTATGGCCGCGACGAAATATCGGCTTGATGTCAATTTAGCCAGAGTGTTACTGAAGCCTTTCGGGAGTAACCCTAAGTTTGTCATGCTCGGGTTGATGCTGATAACCGGTGTTTTTTCTATGTTTATGTCTAACACGGCGACTACGGCAATGATGCTTTCCATCCTTACCCCGGTACTTGCCCTGTTTGGTCCCAAAGATCCGGGGCGGGTTGGGTTTGCTCTCTGTATTCCTGTTGCAGCCAATATCGGTGGAATTGGGACGCCAATTGGTACACCGCCTAACGCAATAGCGCTGAAATACCTGGTTGGCGACTTCCATATTACTTTTGGTGAGTGGATGGGATTTGGCGTCCCCTTCGTCGTGATTATGATGGCGTTAGCCTGGTTTCTGATTAACTACCTCTACAAAGCCGATCAGCAGAGGATGGAACTGAATATCAAAGGAAAATTCCTTAAAACACCAAAAGCGATCACGGTATACATTACTTTCGGGTTGACGATAGCACTGTGGCTGATGGGTTCAATTCATGGAATGAATTCTTATACGGTTGCTATGATTCCGGTGGCGATTTTTTCTTTGACCGGGATTATTAATAAAGAAGATCTGAAGAAGATATCCTGGGACGTGCTTTGGCTGGTTTCTGGTGGTATTGCACTGGGACTCGCGCTGGACAAAACCGGATTGGCAAAACTGGTTGTGCATAGTATTCCATTTGATGCTTATTCACCGTATGTGGTGTTGTTTGGTGCTGCGTTTTTGTGTCTTATGATGGCTAACTTTATGTCTCATACCGCAACGGCTAACCTGTTGATGCCGATAATGGCAGCGCTTGGGGCTTCCATGACCTCTCTGGCTCCGCTTGGTGGCGAAATGACGTTGATTCTGGTCGTCACCTTCGCAGCGTCTCTGGGTATGTCTTTACCGATCAGTACGCCACCTAATGCACTGGCGCATGCAACCGGAAATGTTCAGAGTAGCCAGATGGCAAAAGTTGGCGTTGTGCTGGGTGTTGTCGGGGTATTGGGCAGCTTTGTTCTCGTGTGGATGCTAAACCTGGTTGGTTTTATTGGATAGCCCATGACACAGCAAGATCTCGAACGCCTGAAAGCACATTACTTTGATTGCCCGGAAAGAAAAGTATGGATTGCGGCGAATAAGGTGTTGTTAGAGCAACATGAGACCAATCGAAGACTCTACTATGTTCGCTCAGGGAAGCTTGATGGTTATGTGCGTGATGAGCAGGAAGAGCTGGTTATCCGGGTATTTACCGCTGAAGCGGGTGCGTTCATAGGTGTATACAGTTTTTTTTCGGGAACTCAGAAAGCATCGTCAACGGTTATAGCCCGGGAGAACTCAGAACTGGCATGGGTGGATCTGGATACGAAACCGGCTGAACCGGACGTTTATGGCCCATTACTGACTCAGTTCACCCCTGTGATCGTCAATGAGCTGTATCAACGGCAGATGAGTACCATGCATGAGGCTATAGCCAAAGAACGAGCTCTGCAGAAACTGTATACAGCAGAGCAGATGACAACGTTAGGGCAGTTGGCTGCAGGGATTGCTCACGAACTGAATAATGCGGTCGGAGTGCTGAACAGTAAAACTGAGCGTATGCAAGTAGTGATTGAGGATTTGTTAGATACGGTACACCCTGATGCCCGGATGTTTTTTCAGCAAGGGTTACGGCAAGGCCAGGCTTTGAGCTCTGCAGAAGTTCGTAACCGAGCAAGAAAGCTGGAAAGTCAGCTGGAACTTTCCAAAGAGGCTGCGCGTGCTCTGGCCCGGGCAGTGCCTAAAGGGGATATTCCTGAACCCTGGATGAAACAAGCAGAAAATGCGGTAAAGTTTTGGGAAATTGGTCGCGATCTTCGTGATATTCACCTGGCCGCGAGACACTCTGTCGGTATCGTAAAATCCGTGAAACAGTTGGGTCGCACTGATCCGGAGACAAAGGAATTGTTGGATATTAATGAGAGTATTCATAAAGCCATTTCTTTACTGCAAAGTGATCTGCGCAGGGTTTCGGTTCACCTCAGTCCGGCCACGCTTCCTAAGTTCCGAGGGTCATCCACAGAGCTCGTTCAGATTTGGGCAAATATCATAAAGAATGCCTGTGATGCGATGGCTGATGGCCCTGAACCTGAGATCGAAATCACGACCCGCCATACAAACAAACGTATTTTGGTCACCATCGCCAATAACGGGCCAGAGATAGATGAAATGACAAGAAGGCGAATGTTTCAGCCCGATTTTACGACAAAGAAAGGTGGTCTTTCTTTTGGATTAGGATTAGGGCTGTCTATCGTGAAACGAATTATCAGTGGTTATGCAGGTAGCATTGCAGTTAAGAGCAGTGCAGAGAAGACGATTTTTAGGATTAAACTGCCAATTGAGGATTAATATGGAAAAATTAAATCTGATCTGTGTGGATGATCAACGTGAGGTGCTGAGTGCGGTATTACAGGATCTGGAATCATTAGGTAATTGGCTTAATATTGAGGACTGTGAATCGGCTGATGAAGCTCTGGAGTTGATGGACGAGCTTGATGCCGAAGGCGAGTATATTGCGGTCGTAGTATCCGACCATGTTATGCCTGGTAAAACCGGAGTGGAATTATTATCGGAGATTTCCGGAGATGCGCGCTTTAGTAATACAAAAAAAATACTATTGACCGGGCAAGCGACACATAGGGATACGATTGCTGCAATAAACCAGGCACGTATAGAAAGCTATTTTGAAAAGCCATGGAATGCAGAAGAGCTTCGAAACCGGGTGCTAACTCTGGTGACAGAATACATTTTTGATTGTGGGCTGGATCATTCAGAGATACAGAGCCTGCTTGATCAAAGTGTGGTACTTAAACGCCTACACCCGTAATTGTATTTACGTTAAAAATATGAACAACTTCTGTTTGATCGCGTGGATTACAATAGGTGTATTCAGGCCGATAGCACGCCTTGATGAAAGGCCCTGACGTTCAGGAAGAGGTATCAGGGCTTGTATGTATTAATGCCTTGTCTGGCAAAAATTATCGGTGTTGAGACGACAATAGCTTGTGTGCTGCGTCGACGACTACTTTGATTGATCGGGCTTCTGTTTCTTTCAGGGTGGCGTGGTCCGGGATTTCTTTCTGTGTACGGTTGATAATGACACCGGCAACACAACCGGCTTTCAGTCCTGAGCTGGCACACATGGTTAACAGTGTGGCGGATTCCATTTCAAAGTTTAGAACGCCCATTTCCTGCCACTCTTTCATTGAGCCTTTAAAACGGCTAACAACCCGACCAGAGAAAGTGTCATAACGTTCCTGACCCGGATAAAAAGTATCGCTGGAAGCGGTTATTCCCATGTGAACGTCTGCACCAGACTCTTCAACAGCCTCTTTCATTGCGGTCGCAACATCAAAATCTGCAACAGCAGGAAATTCCATTGGAGCGAAGTGTAAGCTTGCGCCATCAAGACGAACAGAGCCAGTCGTTACTATCATATCGCCGACATGGACATTTGGCTGGATGGCTCCGGTGGTTCCGACTCGCAGGAAGGTGCGAACGCCCAACTGGGCAAGTTCTTCAACCGCTATTGATGTTGAAGGGCCTCCAATTCCTGTTGAGCATACAACAACCGGGTAGCTATCCAGTTCAGCAAGATAGATGGTGTATTCTCGGTGACTGGCGAGAAACTTAGGGTTATCCATCTCTTCTGCTATTTTTTGCACTCTTGCCGGATCTCCGGGAATAATCGCAAGGGTTGCGCCATTAAGTTCTTCTTCGGTAATACCAAGGTGAAAAACGGCCTGAGACATAGTTAGCTCCTGTTTGGAATAGTGCAATACAAGAGCTAACTCTAGCTTAGATTTGGGGGTGTTGGTGTGATTGTTGTCACTGTCTACGTTGTAATAATAGAGTTAATTGCATGAATATGTGATTAATATCTCACTTTAAAGGTCTTCATGTCCACCCGCTTCAGTAAACCAAGTCGTCAGATGGGCTTTCAGATCTTTAAGTTCATCAGGGCCAATAAGTGCCAGTCCCAGATCTTCGGCCCGGGTGATATCGTTATGACGAAGGGGACGGAAGCTGACCAGCATAGCACGAGCCTGAATACCACCTAACAGATCTCGCAGGGATTCAAGTTTATACAGTGTGTCGTCACCATCGTCCCGCATGCCTTTGGTTTTACACTCGATAATATGGAGTTTGTTGTTGACCACTGTCGCAACATCCAGCTCATTACGCACTTCACGTTCGCCGAGTTGACGATAAACCTGCACATTCAGAGAACGGTCCTGAATTGTTGGAAGCTGACTCTGGATTTGTTTGACAGTGCTGTGGACCAGAGTTTCCAACCATTCGCCATTGGAGAAACGCCGGGTATCTTCACTTGAAAAAGTAAGGGTGCCGTTTTCATAACGTGCTAATCCGGCTTCGACCAGATCGGAAAGCAGGATATTCAGCTCGCGATAGCCCTGCTGTTTTTCTGTCAGCTCGACGTCCAGCTTTTGTTCTTTTCGGCAAGTGGTTGCCAGATAATTGAGCGTTGCCAGTCCCGGACCTAATTCGAGTGCGTTACCCGCCCATTTCTGGCCGATGTCATATAATTTTTGGTTCAGTTGGTCCGGAATGATCTGTTCATTAAATTCAGCCCTGGCACCAAAAATAGTCAGATAATCAGAAATGGTAATTTCATCATCGACCTGAATATCAGGCAGTTCTTCCGGATATAACCAGCATATTTTGTCACTATTTGGCTCGACAACGAAAATTTCCCAGCGGTTTTTGCGGAACATTTCGTAAACCGTCAGCAGTCGGTGACGGACACCACAACTGGCATTGAGTTTAATGGATTTACCACAGGCCATGAGTTTTTGTTCGAGAACCTGAATCGATTGTTTGATCAGTGATGTATCGATAGTTTCAGGGATTTTGTAAAACTCGGTTGTGATCTGATGTTGATTTAATACTGACTCAAGCCTCTGGTACATGGCCTTTTGGGTGCAATCACCGATAAAAACAATGTGCTTGCAGAGTGCCCGTTTGTCCAGGAGAGGAGTCACCAGCCGGATTGGATCTTGATCTATGATGCCTACATGAATGGCCATACATATCCTCATTATTATTGGGAATAATATTATGGCGGGCAAAAGAATTGGGAGAAGAAAAGCCAACCATAATTTTTATATGGTACTAACCATATAAAAATCAAGGGTGAATTGTCTATAACTCACCCTTAAATGGCTAAAAAGATTTACAGAATCTTTAAAGTGTAAATTTGTGTACAAGACCTGATTGTTTTTGGGCTAGCTCTGTCAGGTTTTCGCTGACGGATGTTATTTGAGCCATTGCCTGGTGGCCATCATCGGCGATAGTACTAATGTTTTCAAGGCTGCGGGCAATCTCAGACGTAGTACTATTTTGTTCGGCAGCCGCTTCAGAAATATGTGTGCTCATCTCACTGATTTCGATAATAAGAGCCTGAATTTCCTCCATTGAACTGTTGGCTTTTGATGCCTGTGTAACAGATAGCTCCATATCTTCCATGCAGCTCTCAATAATATGTCCGGCAGACTCAGAGCTGGACTGGAGGTTGCTGATCATATTATCTATTTCAGTCGTTGACTCGGTTGTACGTTGTGCGAGAACCCGAACTTCGTCAGCCACAACGGCGAATCCACGTCCTTGCTCTCCGGCCCGGGCGGCCTCGATTGCCGCATTAAGCGCCAGCAGGTTGGTTTGTTCGGCGATATTCTGGATAACATCCAGAATCGATCCGATTTTGCTGCTCATGTTTCTAAGCTCGGCAACCGCATCAACGGATTGCGTTAGTCTTTGTTCAAGCTGCTGGACGGTTGTGATGTTGGCACTCATAACATTGCGGCCAGACTCGGAAGCATCACTCACCTGGTAGACTTTATCCAGTGAATTTTGAGCACTTTGAGCGACTTCTCTGACAGAATGCTCCATCTCCGTCATTGCTGTCGCAACACTGGCTGTCTGTTCTCTCTGAAGCGTCAGCTTTTCCTGCGCATTCTGTGAGGTTTGCTGGTTACTGAATGCCGCCTGAGTCAGGTTGTCTGAAGCGGCATTAATTTGAAGAAGAATATCTCGCAGGTTATTCGCAAGAGAGTTGATATGTTGACTGACCCGGCCAAATTCATTGTCATGACGAACATCAATACGGGCGGTCATGTCTCCTTGTGCCAGTGCTTCAAGCACCTTAAGAATTCGGGTCAGAGGGGTGCGGACACTATGAGCAATATGGTAACCAATACCGATGGCGATGAGTATAACCACAGAACCGATGATGAGAGCTTTTTGCAGAGCTGCTTTGTTGATGGTATCGGATTCGGCCAGCGAACTATCCAGTTGCTTTGTTGCGACCGCAGTAAACCTATCCAGTATCAACATTGCCTCGTCGATATCCTGAGTCAGGTTGGAAATATTGTTGTATAAACGTTCACGGGCAGTCAAATAGGAATAGTGCAGATCTAAAACCCCCCCTTTTTTGCCCATATCCTGAGTAAACTGAGTCACAGACTCATCGAAGAGTTGTTTTAGAGATGGTATCTGAGCCGTCAGGCCATTGTAGGCATTATTCAGGTGGACGATCGCTTTTTTGTTTTGCTGAATGGCTTTGCTAATGGCGCTGGTATCCTGGCTGGCAAGCGCATCTGACGTGTTTACTTCAGCCTGTTTCAACTTAATAAAGTAATTTTTGGCAATCATCATGACGGCGAGGCTGTTCTGATCGTCAACGTACGATTTCATTTCGACTCTGAGTTTTTGGCTGAGAGTATGAAACCGGCGAGTTGCCTGATTCAGCTCTGTTTCAGCGGTAAACATGTGCTGGTAATTATCCATCGCTTCTTTGGCTTCAGAAAAATACCGATGTTCAATGGTTATTAATGTCTCTGTTTCCTGTTTCAGTTCCGGAAATAGTTTACTGGCAGATTCCAGTTGTTTGAGGGCCTGTTCAAAGCGTTCTTGATTGGCAGAGAACTCGTTACGAGTTTGATCCATTTTTTCCTTATTCTGGGTTGTCAGGAAATCTTTAAACGCTTTATCTGAGGAAAGCAGTTCGACGCTGGTTTGGTTGGAAATTGTAAGAAGGGGTATTGCCGTTGTGGTTACAGAACCAAATTTATCATTGATGTCATTCATATTTCCCAACATAGTGATAATAGTCATCACTAAGGTAAAAATAATCAGAGCAAAACCGGCATACATCCGTCTTATGACTGAGCCTTTCATCACATTCTCTCCCAAAAAATTAAAAAGACAAACTGTCTCAAAAGTGGTACAAAATAACGGTTAATGCTAAGGATTAATGGATGCACATACCTTGATTGATTACTCAAAATAAACTTATGTGAGACACTTCCTGCTTAAATTTGGAGTCAGCAGGCATTTTGATTGAGCTTTATTAAGGCATTACACATACTGAAACAAAACAAAATAGCGGAGTCATAAATGGCGGAAGAAACCATATTCAGTAAAATCATTCGTAAAGAGATTCCGGCAGATATCGTGTATCAGGATGACCTGGTTACCGCATTCAGAGATATCAGCCCGAGAGCACCAAGCCATGTTCTTATTATCCCCAACAAGTTCATCCCTACACTGAATGATATTGAGGAAGAAGACGAGCTAATGATGGGGCGCATGTTTACCGTGGCTAAAAAGCTGGCCAAAGACGAGGGGATTGATGAAGGCGGCTATCGTCTGATCATGAACTGTAATGCTCATGGCGGTCAGGAAGTATACCATATCCACATGCATCTGCTGGGTGGTCGTCCGCTTGGTCCTCTTTTGATTGATCAGTAAGGCCTGTTACTGAGCCTTAGTTGATATTCGTTAATAAAAGGGGAGGATGAACGCCTCCCTTTCTGTTCCCTGTTACCCCAATCAGTTTTGTATTCCTGATGGAGGCATCTGGTGAATCCAGTACTTAAAAAGACTCTTTTTTTATCAGTAATCAGTTTGATTACGTCATGCTCCTCTTTAACCGCAGGTAATTTATTCAGTCATTATTCGCTACAAAATCAGGTACTGTATCAGTCAGTAAAAGCGGGTCATTATCAGCAGGCGATAGAGAACCTTCCGAACTCTGTCGGTGGCGATATTCTGGACAACATGGAGAAGGGGCGGGTAGCCTTTCTGGATCAGCAATATCCCGAAAGTAAACAATACCTAGAGGAAAGTGAACGGGCCGTTCAAAAGCAACAGGATCAGGCGTTGATTTCTTTGAGTGAGTCAGCAACAGACATCGGCTCGCTCGCCGTTAATGATAATCTGACCGCTTATTCGCCGGGTGACTATGAGCTGGGCTTTTTGCACCTCTACCTTGGTTTGAATTATCTGCAGGAAAATTCGCTGGAAGGGGCATTGGTCGAAGTCAGAAAAGCCAACCTTGTTCAGGAACAGGCCAGAAAAAGCAGGGAAAAAACGCTGAAGCAGGCAGAGGCTGCGCTCAGGAAACAGGGCGTCAGTTCGAATCTTGGGGCCGTCTTATCCCATTATCCCGATGCGGGCCAGTCGCTGCAGGCAGTACAGAACGGTTATCTGCTGTACCTGTCTGCTCTGCTCTATGAAGCGGCCGATGAGTTAAACAACGCTTATGTCGATTACCGTCGTGCCCTGGCAGTGGCCCCAGACAATAAGCAGGTGATACAGGGGACTTTCCGGGTCGCAGAAAAACTGAGTATGTCTGAGGATTTGAAACAGCTGCGCAAGACGTATGGGAACAATCCAGCCAGTAGCCGGGGTCATGGGCAAATTATCGTCATTGAGGAGCAGGGTATTGTTGGTGCCAGGCACGGATGGACACTGTCACTACCTTTTTATTCCTATCAGGGAACAGCGGTACATTCGCTGGCTTTACCTTATTATCCGCCAGGAAATGAAGAACATTTTCCGGTCATCCGGTTAAATGACAAGACTCTGACCAAATCTATCCTTACGGATGTCAATCTTATGGCGAGGCAGGATCTGACAGAACGTATTCCTGCGATGGTAAGCAGACTGGTACTTCGGGTGATTGCAAAAGAGCAGTTGAGGAGAAGTGCCACTAATGGAGATGATGCCGGAAACCTGTTGTTTAATGTCTGGAATATAATAACAGAACAGCCGGATACCCGAAGCTGGCAGACATTACCATCTAAGGTATACAGTTATAGTAGTGATGTGGCTCCGGGAGAATATAAGCTTGATTTCGAACGTTCTCAAGATGGCGAGGAGGGCTACACTATAAAGGTCAAATCCGGAGAAACCGTGTTAGTCTGGCTTTCCCGGCAGGGAGAGAACGGTACGGTTTGGCATAAACCGTTGGGAGGTTTGTAAATGAATAGGTGTTTGAAAGCGTGTCTGGGACTATGTGTGTCCTTTGTTGTGGTACTGTCCGGGTGTGCGGATATTACTTCTGGTATGAGGGTGGATGGTAAGACGCAGAAGGCCGTATTTACTGATCAGGTCTTAGGAAACCGTCTGGTGGTGGATAATATCAGTACGGTTGAATTTGAGGGTAAAACCCGGGGTGTGGTATCACTAAGTAGTCAGTACGGTGGCGACCAGCATGTACAGTATCGGTTTTACTGGTATGACGATGCCGGGCTGGAAGTGAATTCTAAACAAGCAGCATGGAAAAAAGTGATTGTCCACGGCTTTGAAACTATTTCCGTTTCTGAGGTGTCAATCAATCCAGATGGTAAACAATTTCGTGTTCAGATCCGTCAGGCGGATGAGTAAAGGTAAGGTATAAGAATGAAAAAAGGTATTTTAGTATTAATCGGATTGGCTTTGGTGCTGAGTGGTTGTTCAAACAGGGTCAGTTATGGTGACGCTCAGGAAATTGAAACCACCACCATAGATTTTGGTTCCAGTGACCTGCAGAAAATTGCGTCTGAAATGGTGGACAGTATGTTGATGTCCGGAGCCGTGGGTGCCATTACTTACAATAAAAGACCCGTTGTGTTCGTTGAACGTATTAAAAATAAAACTGCAGAGCATATCGATACTGAATCAATTACTGATTCGATCAGTACTAAGATGCTGAACTCCGGCAAATTCCGGTTTGTGGATATGAATCGGGTAGAGTCTGTTCGTAAGCAGCTGAATTTCCAGAATAATGACCAGTTGGTGAACAGTAATAATGTGATTCAGTTTGGTAAAATGGTTGGTGCTGAATATATGTTGTACGGGAATCTTTCCAGTATTGTGAAAAAGGCCGGCAGCGATAAAGATGTGTACTATAAAATGACGATGCGTCTGATGGACTTAGAAACAGGCATCATCGAATGGGCGGATGAAACGGAAATTCGCAAGCAAGAGTCAAAAAGTCTGCTCGGATTCTGAGGGAATGTTCAGTGGCAAAAATGAGCTGGGAAGAAGCCCGGTCACTCGATGAATCCCTCATGTCGCTGGACGATTTTTTTACAGAATCTCCATGCCTTGTAGAAGTGCTTTCCGGGGGGCTGACCAACCGCTGCTGGAAGTTAGCGATGCAGGATGGCCGTGCTTATGTGTGGCGGCCAGTCTCATCGGTTTCTCAGGCTTATGGAATATCCAGGGTACAGGAATACCGTCTTCTGGATGCCCTGAAGACCTCTCAATTTACTCCCCAACCCGTTTTTCTCAATGCTCACGGGCTATTGGTTGAATGGGTCGACGGAGGTGTTCTGCACTCTCCTCTCCATGAATTTCAGCTGATTGGGATGCTGGTCAGGATACACTCCGTGGAGGTGCGTGATAAGCCGATTCCCCATTTCTCTTATACTTCAAAGGTGGATGGATACTGGTATCAGCTTAAACCAGAGTTTAAGGACAATGAATATACGGCTTTGTACACCCGGTGGCGTGAACTACCGGTCGTAGAGCCCGTTCAGCCAACGCTTTGCCACCATGATTTCGGTCATTATAACCTTATAGAGACTGACAAAGGTCTGAAGGTTATCGACTGGGAGTACGCCGGAGTGGGAGACCCGCGTATGGATTTGGCGATGATGATAGACATAGAACAACTGAATATGCCTTCGGCTGTGGTCAACTACTGTAAAATACGTGGAATCGAAAACGCTGATATCTGGATTCAGGGGGTCAATGCGTGGAAACCACATCACCAGATGATGAGTATGCTCTGGTATTTGCTCGGGTACCAGATATGGCGTGATGAAAGTTATTTATATCATGCCCAACAGCTAAAGATCGCACTTAATTCTTTGAGATAGATTGTGTTTCGAAGACAAGACTTTTAAGCTAATAGAAATAAGTGCGCAACTATAACAATGATGAGGGAAGCAGCATGATTATTTACCTTCACGGCTTTGATTCAACCAGCCCGGGTAACCATGAGAAGGTGTTACAGCTTGAGTTTATTGATGATGATGTACGTTTTGTCAGTTACAGTACGCTTCATCCTAAGCATGATATGCAGCACCTTCTAAAGGAAGTGAATAAGGCGATTCAGTTATCTGATGACCCAAACCCGCTCATTTGTGGGGTAGGGCTGGGTGGTTACTGGTCGGAAAGGGTTGGTTTTTTATGTGGTATCAAACAGGTGATGTTTAACCCTAACCTTCACCCTGAAAATAATATGGAAGGTAAGATTGATCGCCCGGAAGAATACGAAGATATTGCGACCAAATGTGTAGAAAAGTTCCGCACCAAAAATAAGGGGCGCTGTATGGTGATTTTGTCTACTCATGATGAAGCGTTAGACAGTAAGGCCACCGCAGAAGAGCTGGCACCATACTACGACGTTGTCTGGGATGATCAGGAGACTCACAAATTTAAAAAGATTTCTCATCACTTACAGACGATAAAAGCGTTTAAAGAGAAAGAGTAGTCTATAGTGAAAAAATGCTTTTGATGCCCCCTCGTGATGCCAGATTCATAAGGGGGCATTTTGTTATGTATTTATGTAGATATATATGTATTCATATGGATATATAAAGTAAATACTTTCTTTTTCTGCTTGCTATCAGGATATCCCTCGCTATAATGTGCCTATTCAAATAAAATTGATATATATCAAAAAAAGTTGATTTTATTAGGCTGGAGTCATGTTGCATCAGGTGCAGCAGATAACGAGAACGGAAAAAGACTCGGGCCCGAAACTGATTTTTATTTTTAGTTTTTGAGAGGAGCGATGTTATGACTCGCATTATTGTTGTTGGTGGTGGTGCTGGTGGTTTAGAGCTGGCAACTAAATTAGGCAGAACCATGGGCCGGAAAGGCACTGCACAAGTGACTCTGGTAGACAGAAAAGCCAGCCACCTGTGGAAACCTCTGTTACATGAAGTTGCAACCGGCACTATGGATGAAGGGGTTGATGCTCTGAGCTACCGTGCTCATGCGAAAAATCACCACTTCAACTTCACATTGGGTAGCCTGCAAGATATCGATCGGGAACGCAAAGTGATTGTACTGGGTGAAGAGAAAGACGAATACGGTGAGTTGCTGCTGCCAAAAAGAGAGCTGGAGTATGATTTTCTGGTTCTGGCTATCGGCTCTACTTCGAATGATTTCAATACCGCTGGTGTGAAAGATAACTGCATCTTCCTGGATAGCCCTGAACAGGCACATCGTTTCCGCCGGGAAATGAACAATGAGATCCTTAAGCTGCATACGAATAACGGTAATGGTACGGTTGATATCGCCATTGTTGGTGCTGGGGCAACCGGTGTAGAACTTTCTGCAGAGTTGCACAATGCCGTAAAAGAGATGCAGTCATACGGATTTGATGTTGATTCAAGCAAGCTGAATGTCAGCCTGGTTGAGGCTGGTGAGCGTATCTTGCCGGCACTGCCAACCCGTATTTCTTCTGCTGCGCATCATGAGTTGACGAAACTGGGTGTGAAAGTCCGTACAGCAACGATGATCACTCAGGCTGAAAAAGATGGCCTGACGACGAAGGACGGCGAAAAAATTCCGGCACAGATCATGGTGTGGGCTGCTGGGATTAAAGCACCTGACTTTATGAAAGATATTGCCGGGTTAGAAACTAACCGTATCAACCAGTTAGTGGTAAAAGAGACACTACAGACCACCCGTGATGACAGCATCTTTGTTATTGGTGACCTGGCACAGTGCACACAGCCAGACGGGTCATTTGTTCCCCCTCGAGCTCAGGCTGCGCACCAGATGGCGAGCCAGGCTTACATCAATATGCGCGCACTGATGACGGGTAAAAAGATGAAGCCATATATCTATAAGGATCATGGCTCTCTGGTTTCACTGAGCCGCTTTTCTACCGTCGGAAGCCTGATGGGTAACCTGACGAAAGGGTCAATGATGGTGGAAGGGCGGATTGCCCGCGTGGTGTATATTTCCTTGTATCGTATGCACCAAATGGCATTGCATGGCATGTTTAAGACCGCACTGATGATGTTGGTCGGCCGTATTAACCGGGTGTTGAGACCGAACCTGAAGTTGCATTAATAGCCGTTCAGTATTCAGAAAAACCGCCTTCAATGGCGGTTTTTTTTACTTTCTTATACACTTTTTACTTCCTTATATACAAATAAGGACCAGATACATAAAAAAGGATCAGATACATAAAGAAGGACTAGCCCGGATAGGGCAAAAATCGTCCTAGAAAGTGTCTTCCGGAATAATTGAAAAGATCAGGCCAGCTTTGGGTTTTCCGTCAAAAATAAAGCGGTTTCTGAAGATACCTTCTTTCACGGCTCCGCATCGTGTAGCCAGATGGTGGCTGGTGACATTGTCCGGATCGCAGATAATCTCCAGCCGGGTCAGTTTTAGCTGACTGAAACTGAACTCAATCAAGGCATCCAGTGCTTCTTTTCCGTACCCCTGCTGCTGATATTCGTCGGCCACCCAGTAGCCGATACTGGCCATATTAAAGCTGCGGTAAAACTCCGATATCGCTACCATGCCGATTAAAGCCTTATCACTTTTTCGGAACAGGCCAAAACCATAGGACAGATCTTTGACCCAATTCAGTTGGTTCGCGGTAATGAACTTTTCCGCTTCCTGCTTATCAAAGCTGGGTGAGCACCAGTCAAGCCACTGATGGAGGGAGGGGGAAATCGATATTACGTCTGCCAGAGGCCCCGCTTCTTCAATAATCGGTAACCGAAGGGTGAGCCTCTGCGTATAGATAGAAAAATGAGTTCTCACTCTGTCTTCTCTTTGACCTTACGTACCTGAAGGACAATTCCCATCAATGGATGATCAAGATAATGGGTTTCGCCGCTTCGCATCCGTCGTTTTTGCTTCATCCGGTAGCTTTTCAGGAATTTTTCAACCTGAACCGTTGGAGAGACGGACTCAAGATTGCCAAACTGGACGGTAGTATCATTCGTCACTTCAGGTTCTGCGGGCAGGTCCAGTTCTTTGTCTTCCAGAATGACTTCCCGGACACTCGGAGCTTTCAGATCCAGTTCGGATTCCAGAAACAGATAATGCTGTACATAAATCTGAAGTTTTCCATCCAGTTCGTACAGAGGGTTATCTATGGTTTTTTCTTCAACGCCACTGAGGTTTAACTCATTTTCCACACTGGTATCAGTTATGCCTGTTTCAGAGAAGGTGGTATCAGGTTTTTTTTCACTGCCATCCGGATGGTAATCAGCAGAATAGTCGTGTCCGGCCATTATATGGAATACCGGAGCACTTCCTTTACCTTCATCACCCTGCCGCCATGCGGTATGAACCAGCACCTGATATCCGGCATGTCGTCTGAGCTGCTCTTCCTGTTCAGTGAGCTGATACTCTGTCTGCGGAAGCAGGGTGACGCCTTTCGCCTCCAGATATTCATTATTCTGCAATAACGCCGCATGGCTCAGATCAATCTCAGGCAGCTTATCCGGCCAGGACTCCTGAAGGTTCTCTGCATCCACAGCTCGTTTAAAAATAATTACTTCAATATCAAACTGTCTTTCTGCGGTAAGGCCCGGCAGAGTAATAAAAAGCAACAGTAGTGGGATCAGTTTTCTCATTTTGACTCCGCAAACCGGGCTTGTATCAGACCCGGGTGTTTATATTCAAAAAAACATCTATACTCGATAGCTTGCATCTGGTTTAAGCTGCAGGCAGGCGGTTCTGCCTGAACTGTTCAAATAAATCGGTAATAAAACGAATTCTTTCTCTTCGGTCAGTTAATGATACAGAGAACTTAATCTTCGTTGGTCCGTCCATACTATATTGTTGAGGGGAAGACTGAAGAAGTTTAACCAAAAACATAGGGTTAATGTCAGCATTTGGATAAAACTCTATATATCCCCCCTTATCATGCGCTTCAATTTTTTTAATACGCAATTGGGCCGCTTCCAGCTTAACTTCGCTCACAGAAAGCAAGTTTTGTGTTGCATCCGGAAGAAGACCGAAGCGATCTATCAGTTCGACCTTCATTTCAGATAGTTCACCGGCATCTTTAACACTGGCGATACGCTTATATGTAGACAGCCGGGTATTAATGTCCGGAATATAGTCGTCAGGCAGCAGAGCGGGTATTCTCAGTTCAACTTCGGTCTGCTCTTTCAACAGCTCGTCAAGAGACGGCTCTTTGCCTTCTTTGAGCGCTTCGACGGCTTGTTCCAGCATATCCATATACAAAGTAAAGCCGACAGATTGTATCTGACCACTTTGTTCATCCCCCAGAAGCTCACCGGCTCCACGGATCTCTAAGTCGTGGGTTGCGAGGGTAAAGCCCGCTCCCAGATCTTCAAGGGAGGCGATGGCGTCCAGACGTTTAATGGCGTCTTTGGTCATGGCTTTCGGATGAGGCGTCAGCAGGTAGGCATAAGCCTGGTGGTGTGAGCGACCCACACGTCCCCGAAGCTGGTGTAGTTGTGCCAGACCGAGGTTATCTGCACGGTCCATGATAATGGTATTCGCTGTGGGTACATCAATCCCGGTTTCAATAATGGTGGTACAGACCAGAAGATTAAAACGCTGGTGGTAAAAATCATTCATGATTTTTTCCAGTTCGCGTTCCCGCATCTGGCCGTGAGCCGTGGTTATCCGGGCTTCAGGGATTAATTTCTCCAGATCAGCGGCGACTTTATCAATAGTCTCTACCTGATTGTGCAGGAAGTATACCTGACCACCACGCATGATCTCCCTGAGAACGGCTTCGCGGATGACACTCTCTTCGCGCTGGCGGACAAAGGTTTTAATCGCCAGACGACGGGCTGGTGGTGTGGCGATAATGGATAGATCGCGCATGCCACTCATGGCCATATTCAGCGTTCGCGGGATCGGTGTTGCCGTCAGGGTCAGAATATCGACATCGGCGCGCATGGCTTTGACCTTCTCTTTCTGACGCACGCCAAAACGGTGTTCTTCATCCACGATTAAAAGGCCGAGGTCTTTGAATTTTATGTCGTTCTGCAGCAGTTTATGGGTCCCGATAATGATATCTACTTTACCTTCTGCCACATCACCCAGGATCTGTTTTTGCTCTTTGGCAGATTTAAAGCGGGACAGTACCTCAACCCGGATCGGCAGATTGGCAAAGCGATCCCGGAAGTTTTCAAAATGCTGTTGCGCCAGTAGGGTGGTCGGTACCAGTACGGCGACCTGTTTGCTGTTATCGGTAGAGACAAAGGCCGCACGCATGGCCACCTCTGTTTTACCAAAGCCAACGTCACCACACACCAGCCGGTCCATCGCTTTTGGCTGGCACATGTCTGACATTACCGCATTGATTGCCATAGCCTGATCGTCAGTCTCTTCGAACGGGAAACCGGCTTTAAAGGTGGCATACTGGCCTCGATCCAGTGCAAATTTATAACCTGGTTTTAGCTCTCGTTTGGCGTACACATCCAGTAATTCAGCGGCAACATCGCGGACTTTTTCCGCCGCTTTACGGCGCGCTTTGGCCCACGCCTCGCCACCCAGTTTATGGATAGGGGCACTGTCTTCCGCACCGCCGGAATAGCGGCTGATCAAATTCAGTGACGCGACCGGTACATACAGCTTGGCTTCGTTCTGGTATTCCAGCGTCACATATTCAGTGATTAATCCACCGGCTTCCAGTGTTTGCAGGCCGATATAGCGGCCAATGCCGTGATCAAGGTGTACCACTGGTTGGCCCGGCTTAAGCTCTGCCAGGTGACGAATAACGGTATCACTGTTGACGGCTTTGCGATCTTTGCGTCTGCGCTGAATAACCCGGTCACCCAGCAGATCGCTTTCGCAGATCAGGGCAAAATCAGGGTTAGAATGAATAAAGCCGTGCTCGGCTGCACCAAGGAGCAGTGAAAATTTTTGTCCGGAAGTGATGGCGGTATTAAGTGAATCTGCTGCCGCAGGCTTCAGCTTTATACCTTGCAAAAGCTCCAGAAGTGCTTCCCGTCGGCCTTCTGATTCGACAGAAAAGATGATCTGACCGCTGAAGGTTTCCGTAAACTTACGCAAAGAAGCTAAGGGCTCTTTTGTTTGCTGTTGTGCAGAAAGATCCGGCAGGGCTCCCAGTTCAGGATTCATTCTGCCTGCTTTTTCTGCGGCCGGCTCTGATGTCAGTTGTGCCTGAGGTAACTGCTTAAACTGGCTGAACAGTTCATCTTTTTTCAGCCAGAGTTGTTCTGGTGGTAACAGCGGACGAAGCGGATCCACTTTTCTTTGGTCATAACGATAGTCTACATCGGTCAGGAACGTATCTATAGCCGTTTCAATATCCCCGACAGTCAGCAACTGAGTGTTGTCTGGAAGGTAGTCAAACAGAGTGTCAGTGTGGTCAAAGAAGAGTGGTTGCCAGTATTCTATACCGGCGGGCCAGGTCCCTTTGGATACCTGCATATAGACAGATTCCGGCTCGCGTCTGGCTTCAAATACCTGACGCCAGCGGATACGGAAATCTTCAATGGCGCTTTCTGATGTCGGAAACTCGTGAGCAGGTAGCAGACAAATTTCACCGATGTCATCAATGGTTCGCTGGGTCTCCGGATCAAAGGTGCGAATGGTATCTATCTCATCATCGAAAAAATCGATGCGATAAGGGCTTTCACTGCCCATAGGGAACAAATCAATGATGGAGCCCCGGCTGGCGTATTCACCCGGGCCAAAGACCTGATCGGCATGCCGGTAACCGGATTTTTCCAGCTGCAGGCGCAACTTCTCCAGAGAGTAAAGATCACCCGTCTTCACCATCAGAGTGTGCTGCATCAGAAAATCTTTTGGCGACTGCCTCTGAAGTAGTGTACTGATCGGGACAATGGTGATGCCGTCAGTTTGCGTGGGCAGTTGGTACAGTTTGGCTATACGGTCTGAGATGATTTCCTGATGAGGAGAGAAGTTATCATAAGGCAACGTTTCCCAGTCCGGGAACAGGCTCACTTCCGCCTGAGAAAATTGTTCTGTTTCACTAAGCAGTTTCAGAGCGGTTTGTGGATCGGGTACGGCAAGCAGCGTATGACCCTGATGACTGTCGGCCAGCTCAGCGATAGCAACAGACAGAGCGGCACCAGGCAGGTTTCCAACGTGTTTTTTGTCACCCGCACCAGTTGGGGTGACAAGAGAAAAAAGAGACAAATTTGCTGACATGATTCTTATTGGTTCTCGCGATTCAAAGATCGCTGGCGTAGTAATTTTTGTTGTTGATAAAGTGCAGCTCTGATTAACAGATCCTGATCCTGCTCCCTAAGCATGATGTATTTCATAATGACTTCAAAGCCATGTTCATTCGGAATACATTCGGTTGCTTCAGCGTAACAGTAAATAGCCGCGGGAGGATGATCCAGAAAAAGCTTGGCTCTTGCAAGTGTTCCTGCCGGAATTTCACTGGCGGATTGGTATGAGAACTGGCTGGCACCGAATGACGTCGTATAATGGCGGCTGGATTCATCATCTTGCTGAGCCAGCATAAAGGTCAGCAGCAGGTTGAGTTTGCTGTTCTGATTGTCCAGAAGATGGATTACGTGCTTAAAATCGCTGTTGCGCAGGTCATTCATTGCATTCTCTGTCAGGCTGTCAAGCTGACTGAATTCACTGGCAACAATAAAAGGAGCCGGAATCTCGGCAGTAAAAGTCATCTGATCAGGCAAGGTAAAACCGGACGGAAGCGGCTCAATGTTGACCGTTAATTTGTGATGCACGGTGAAATATTCTTGTGGGTCCATACCTTAGTTCCTTCTGATTAACTTTCTGATTATCGCTAACTTGAGCCACATAGCAAGAATTCTTAAGATTCATAAGAGGTTTATTCGAATTAATCCTACAAATAAGTATGGATTACCGTTACATTTAGCACTTCACGAACTTTCGAAAAAGTATTTATGTTTCATCCAGTTTCGGCATTTATTGGTCTGCGTTATCTGCGGGGCCGCTCAGGTGACAGATTCAGCCGGTTTGTCTCATACATGTCTACCGCAGGGATAACTATCGGAGTGATGTCTCTGGTAACGGTCGTATCGGTCATGAACGGTTTTGAGGCTCAGTTAAAAAGCCGTATTCTGGGGGTGCTGCCACAGGCGGTGGTGCATCAGGTAAATGATAAAACCGAGTTTACCGCAGAGCCTCCGGCTTTTATTCAGGCCATTCCGCATATCAGAAAAGTGACTCCGATTGTCAGAAGTGAGGCTGTTATTCAGAGCCCCTCTGAACTGGCGGCGGGTATGCTGGTGGGCATTCAACCGGATGAAAACGATCCCGTAGGGCGTTATTTGCTCGCGGGTCATATTTCTCATCTTCAGCCTGGCTCATACCGGGTTTTTCTGGGGCACGCTCTGGCCAGAAGTCTGAATGTTCGTCTGGGTGACAAAGTCCGTTTGATGGTCACCAGTGCCAGCCAGTATACGCCTATGGGGCGGATCCCCAGTCAGCGAAACTTTGTGGTTGCAGGTATTTTCAATACCGGTTCGGATGTGGATGCCCAACTGATGGTGACGCACAGCCAGGATGCCGGAAAGTTGCTCAGATATAAAGCGGATACGATTTCCGGCTGGCGTCTGTTTTTTGATGATCCGTTTATGGTGTCTGAAGCCAGTAATACGACCCTGCCCGAAGGGTGGTTCTGGAGTGACTGGCGTGAACAGCGCGGTGAGCTGTTTCAGGCTGTACGGATGGAGAAAAACATGATGGGGCTGATGTTGGGACTCATCGTTGGGGTAGCGGCATTTAATATCATTTCGGCTTTGATTATGGTGGTTATGGAGAAACAGGCTGAAGTGGCCATTCTTAAAACCCAGGGGATGAGCAACCGGCAGGTCTTGGTTATTTTTATGGTTCAGGGGGCGAGCAGCGGTGTGATAGGCTCTCTGGTTGGCGGTATGCTTGGTGTGCTTATCGCTGTAAACCTGAATGCTATTCTGGAAACCTTCGGAGTCACTCTGTATGTGGGTAGTGCTCTGCCTGTGGTTGTTGATCCGGCTCAAACCATCATTGTGATTGTCCTGGCGATAGCGCTGAGCCTGATGGCAACGCTATTCCCTTCTTACCGTGCATCTTCTGTTAAACCTGCTGAGGCCCTGAGATATGAATAACCTCTTACAATGTCGTTCTGTTTGTAAAACCTACCATGAAGGGGCAATGGAAACGGAAGTCCTGAGGGGCGTCAGTTTTTCGCTTGCTGAACGTGAGCTGGTCTCGATTGTCGGTTCGTCAGGCTCGGGGAAAAGTACTCTGCTGCACATTCTGGGGGCTTTAGATGATCCGTCATCTGGTGAGGTTACGTTTCTGGGGAAAAAACTGACTGAGCTGAATTCAGATAAACAGGCGCAGATGCGTAATCGCCATATTGGGTTTGTGTATCAGTTTCATCATCTTCTGGCTGATTTCTCTGCGCTGGAAAATGTGGCTATGCCGTTGATGATTGCCGGGGAAAAGGCGTCGGCCGCTAAATCGAAAGCTGGTGAACTGCTGAAGAAAGTAGGGCTGGCTCACCGTCTGGAGCACAGGCCGTCAGAACTGTCTGGTGGTGAAAGGCAACGGGTCGCTATTGCCCGAGCTCTGGTGAATAAACCCAATTTGGTACTGGCTGACGAGCCGACAGGCAACCTGGATCATTCTACGGCGCTGGCTATTTATGATCTGATGCGTCAATTGAGTCAGGAGTCGGGAACTGCTTTTCTGGTGGTCACTCATGACTCGGAGCTGGCCGCTAAAATGGATCGTCAGATGCATATGCAGGATGGGTTGCTGACCAACTCAGCTCTGGATAAAGGGGTGTAAGATGTTTTCATCCCTTGCGTTTTTTATTGGCGGGCGTTTTAGTCGGGCAAAGCAAAGAAATAAGCTGGTCTCCTTTATTTCTGTTTCATCTACCATTGGTATTGCTGTCGGGGTCGCGGTGATTATTATCGGACTTTCGGCGATGAATGGCTTTGAAAAGGAGTTGGAGCAGCGGGTTTTGTCAGTGATCCCTCATGGAGAGCTGGAAGGCGTGAAAGGGGGCTTCACCAACTGGCAGCAGGTTGTTAAGCAAGTCGAGTCTCACGAAAAAGTAACCGCTGCGGCTCCCTATGTACGCTTTACGGGGCTTGCGGAAAAAGGAACCACTCTAAAAGCTCTGGAGATCAGAGGTGTTGATCCCGAATGGGAGAATAAGGTCTCCGATCTTCCCCGTTATATTAGTGGTAAAGCATGGGAGAACTTCCGTCCGGGTGAGAGACAGATCATCCTTGGCAAAGGCATTGCCGACAGTTTAGGTATTGCAGTTGGTGACAGTGTCACAATCATGGTTCCCCGACAGAATTCGGCTCAGAAAATGCGTTCGCCTAATCGTGTCCGGGTAACGGTGACCGGGCTGCTCTCGCTTGGAGGACAAATTGATCACTCTATGGCGTTGCTCCCACTTGAAGATGCCCAGCAATATACCCGGTTAGGAGAGGCGGTAACCGGAGTATCCTTGCGAACATCGGATGTGCTGAACGCGCAGAGTATTGTCCGAGAAGTCGGGAATCAGGTACCGGTCTATGTGTATCTGCGTAGCTGGAAACAGAAGTTTGGCTTTCTTTACCGCGACATTCAGATGGTACGGACTATTATGTATCTGGTGATGGTGTTGGTGATTGGTGTCGCCTGTTTTAATATTGTGTCCACTCTGATGATGGCAGTAAAAGATCGGGCGTCTGAGATTGCGATTTTGCGCACCATGGGGGCAACTGACCGGTTGATCAAGCGTATCTTCACCTGGCTGGGAGTATTATCAGGCGTGCTTGGTAGTATTGTCGGTAGTGTACTGGGAGTGGTTGTCGCACTGAACCTGACCCTTATGATCAAAAGTCTCGAACAGCTAACCGGGCATCACTTCCTGTCTGGCGATATCTACTTTATTGATTTTCTGCCTTCTCAGGTTAACCCTATTGATGTGCTGGTGGTATCCGGAACGGCTATCGTGCTTAGCCTGTTGGCAACCTGGTATCCGGCAAGTAAAGCCAGCCAGATGAATCCGGCAGAAGTGCTGAGTGCGAAGTAGAACGCGCTAAATGTAGAGAAAATGATAAGAAAAGGGTCGCGTTTGCGACCCTTTTTTATGATATCTGCTTAAAATTTATTCTTAACCAGATGCTTAATCCACTATCTCTGGTTATCTTACCGAACGTTTCTGCCAGCTTCTGACAACGGAATAGCGCCATAAGCCACGAATACCAAAGAAACCTATAACAGCGCAGACAAGCCCGCAAATGGCACAGCCGAGTATCAGTGGCGGACCGATAGTACCAATTTGCTCTGCCAGAAATTGCCATGAGAGCTCAAAATGAAAATGCTGTGGCGGCAAGTGCATGACTTTGGCACCGACTTTGTAAGCAAAATAAAACATGACTGGCATCGTGATCGGGTTGCTGATCCAGACCAGTACGATCGAAAGAGGCAGATTAACACCGCACAGAATAGCCAGACCTGCCGCCATAATCATCTGGCTAGGCAAAGGGACAAACGCCATAAAAAGACCGACAGCAAACGCTCCTGAGGCGGAGCGACGGTTAAGGCACCAGAGATTTGGGTTGTACAGTACATTACCAAAAATCTTGAGTGCTTTTTGACGTTTTATCACTTCGTGATCCGGCAAAAAACGTCTGATTACTTTCTTTGGCATAAGGAATGATGACTCTCTTATTACACAGCTGGAATCTAATCTGCTTTTTTGTGGTTATTGTCTCTGTTCAGTATTGGCAAACAATTCCCAGCATGGACTGGATTGTTGTTTGCGCTGCTCTGTTCATTG
Organism: Vibrio albus; assembly: GCF_003144035.1. Classification (GTDB taxonomy): domain Bacteria; phylum Pseudomonadota; class Gammaproteobacteria; order Enterobacterales; family Vibrionaceae; genus Vibrio; species Vibrio albus. Next base: position 307,271 of record NZ_QFWT01000001.1, on the reverse strand, counting down.
TGAGTTATTATTTTTATCCGTTTCGTTGGTTCCGGGGAGGAATTGCTGCCATCATTGTTCTTATCATCAGTATGAATCAGTTTAAAGAACAGGTAGAGACAGTCTTTCAGGACGGTCTGAATATTACCATAACTGGGCAAGTTGACAGCCTTTTTAAAGAAATAAGTCATGGTCAGATCGTGTTATTTTCTGTGCATAAGGTAAATGAACACGACCTGGATCAAATTTTCCTTCCCAGGATAAAACTTCGGGTATCTTCAGGCGATCCCTTTTTACTTGGTGAGCAGTGGAAACTGGAAGTGAGGCTAAAGCCTGTCTACGGAAAATTGAATGAAGCAGGATTTGATGAAGAGAAGTACTACGTCAGTCAGTATTTGCACGCCAAAGCAAACCTGAAAGGAGTGCCAGAGAGGTTACATTCCAGTTCTTCTTTCCGGCTGATGTTGCACCAACGAGTTACCCGACAGACTGAGGGACTTGTGGCTCAACCATTGTTGATGGCTTTAACTTTTGGTGATCGCAATACTATATCACCACCTCTCTGGAAAGACCTTAAATCCAGCGGGCTGATTCATCTTGTTGCTATTTCCGGTTTGCATATAGGGCTAGCATTTATGCTCGGCTGGATTGTCGGTAAGCCGTTGTCCCTGCTTTCTCCCTATATGCTGAAAGCCCCCATTATTACTGGTGTTCTATTCGCTGGAATCTATGCGTGGCTGGCGGGCTTTAGTTTACCGGCCATCAGGGCATTAACCATGTGTGCACTAGTGAGTATTGTTCCTATGATAAGGCTTACTTATAGCCGTTGGCAGGTATTGTTACTGACGCTGTGCACGGTATTATGCATTGACCCTTTCGCACCGTTTTCAGCCAGCTTCTGGATGTCATTTGGTGCTGTTACGTCTATCTATCTGCTACTTGGATCTTCTGTGTTTCGTCGCAGCAGAAAAATAAAACGGCTGGTATTAATGCAGTGTGTACTGGCCGCTGTGATGATTCCGGTGACGGGGTATTTTTTCTCCGGGCTTAGTGCTGTTTCGCCTGTTTATAATCTGATTTTCGTGCCCTGGTTTAGCTTCATTATTGTACCTCTGGTTTTTATCGGTCTCTTTTTTAGTTTTTTACTACCGGATATTTCGGTTTTTGTGTGGCAGATGGCCGATTACGCACTGATACCCGTTTTATCTGCTATCAGGTATTCGGAAGGCGCATGGGTTGCTATCTCTGCCACCCTGATTTCTCTGGCTGCCTTGGTGACATTGGTATGGATTTTTTCTCCTCTGCTCAGCTCAGTGCAAAAGAAATGGTTACTGGTGAGCGGTTGTTTGTTGGTTTTATTTGATGACCGCAAAGCAGGCTGGCAGGTGGATGTGCTGGATGTCGGACAGGGGTTAGCGTTATTGATTAGTAAGGCTGGAGGACACATTTTGTATGACACCGGGGAGCGCTGGGAGACCGGGAGCATTGCCGAGTCAGTGATTGCCCCCGTACTGGTAAAACGAGGTGTAAGGCAACTGGACGGCCTGATTCTGAGCCATACGGATTCTGACCATGCGGGTGGCAGGCAGTTCATTGAACGGCAATTTATACCAAAAATGAAATGGGCAAGTGAACGAATTGTCGGGTATCAGCCCTGTATTAAGGGGACGCATTGGTACTGGCGTGCACTCCGTTTTGAGGCTGTATGGCCTCCCAAACAGGTTGCCCGGGCCTATAACTCACATTCCTGTGTTGTCAGAGTGACTGATGGACAGTTTAGTATCCTGCTGACCGGGGATATTGAAGCGGTCAGCGAATATCTTCTGGCAAGGGAAGGAAAAGATAAACTCGACTCGGATATTATGCTGGTGCCTCACCATGGTAGTGATACATCGTCAACCGGGACATTTATTGAGCAGGTGACTCCTGAGGTGGCGATTGCATCACTGGCTAAAGGTAATTTTCAGGGCATGCCATCAGTAAACGTTCTAAATGTATATGCAAGCAGAGACATTAAATGGTTGGATACAGGAGAGAGTGGGCAGATTACTGTCGAAATAACAGAGAATAACTGGCAAATCAGTTCGTTCAGAGCAACAGATTCATCGCCATGGTATAGGCAGATTCTGCGTAAGAGAGTAGAATAGCGCCATATTTTTACCTGAATAGTTGTAGTTATGTCCACACCGCAATATGACGAAACCACCTGGGAAACCTTTAAACGATTATGGCAGTTTATCCGTTTATATAAACAAGGGTTAGCTGTTGCAGTTGTTGCACTGGTTGCCAGTGCAGCCAGCGATACTTATATGGTTTCGTTGCTGAAACCTCTTCTTGATGAAGGGTTTGGTAGTACGGATTCTGATTTCCTTAAGATCCTTCCGGTTATTATCCTGGTGATGATGGTGATCCGTGGGATCAGTAACTTTGTCTCGGCTTACTGCCTGAACTGGGTGTCCGGAAATGTAGTGATGCTGATGCGTCGAAAAATTTTTCGTCAGTTTATCCATATGCCGGTGGCGTTTTTTGACCGGGAGTCTACCGGTTCTCTGTTATCCCGAATTACTTATGATTCTGAACAGGTTGCCGGGGCGACCAGCCGGGCGCTGGTGAGTATTGTTCGTGAGGGAGCAAGCATCATCGGCCTGCTGTTTTTGATGTTCTGGAACAGTTGGGAGCTGTCACTGGTGCTGCTTATTGTTGCTCCTGTTGTGGCCTGGGGTATCGGTATTGTGTCCAAACGATTCCGTAAGATCAGTAAAAATATGCAGACTGCCATGGGGCAGGTTACCTCGTCAGCCGAGCAGATGTTAAAGGGCCATAAGGTAGTGCTCAGCTATGGAGGACAGGATCTGGAAAGTCATCGGTTTGATAAAGTGAGCAATCAGATGCGTCAGCAGAGCATGAAACTGGTTACTGCCCAGGCTGCTGCCAACCCGATTATTCAAATTATCGCTTCGCTTGCATTGGTTGCGGTACTGTATCTGGCGAGCTTTGACGCGATCCGTGAAGATCTAACGCCGGGTACTTTTACGGTGATTTTCTCCTCTATGTTTGGCCTGATGCGTCCGTTAAAAGCGCTAACGAGTGTGACGTCTCAGTTTCAGCGTGGTATGGCAGCCAGTCAGACTTTGTTTAGCCTGATGGATCTGGAAACTGAGATGGATAGCGGATCGTATCAGATTGAAAAAGCCAAAGGTGAGATAAAAGTAGACAACATCACTTTTACCTATCAGGGAAACGAAAAGCCAGCCTTACAGAATGTCAGCTTTGAGATTCCAGAGGGGAAAACAGTGGCATTGGTGGGTCGTTCGGGATCCGGTAAGAGCACGATTGCCAACTTATTTACTCGTTTTTACGACGTTGACAGCGGTTCGATCGAACTGGATGGTCATGATATTCGTGATTATACGCTGATGAATCTCCGTACGCATTTCGCCCTGGTTTCGCAAAACGTTCATCTGTTCAATGATACGATTGCTAACAATATCGCTTATGCGGCAGAAGAAGATTACTCCCGGGAGCAGATAGAAGAGGCCGCTCGTCTGGCACATGCCATGGAGTTTATCGAGAATATGCCCGATGGACTGGATACAGTGATCGGTGAGAACGGAGGCAGCCTTTCCGGAGGACAGCGCCAGCGTATTGCGATTGCCCGTGCTTTGTTGCGTAACTCACCGGTATTGATTCTGGATGAAGCAACATCGGCTCTGGATACAGAGTCAGAACGTGCGATTCAGTCTGCTCTGGATGAACTCCAGAAAGACAAAACAGTGCTGGTAATTGCACACCGTCTGTCAACGATTGAGAACGCAGACCAGATTTTGGTGGTCGATGACGGTGAAGTCATTGAGCGAGGCTCCCACCATGAACTGATGGACAAAAATGGGGCTTATGCTCAATTACACCGGATTCAGTTTGGTGAATAGGAAACACGAGTGTTGATTGAAAAAATCTGGTTTGAACATCACCCTCTAGGCTGGTTACTAGGGCCGCTATTGTGGCCATTAAGTCTGATATTCAGGGCTGTCAGCCGTTCCCGGAAACAGGCTTACCTCTCTGGAAATAAGGCGTCTTATCGGGCCCCTGTTCCTGTGATCGTGGTAGGAAATATTACTGCAGGGGGAAATGGCAAAACCCCAGTTGTTATCTGGCTGGTAGAAAGGCTGCAGAAGCTTGGATATAAGCCGGGGGTGGTTTCCCGTGGTTATGGGGGAAAAGCCCCGGAGTATCCGCTTATTCTTGAGAAAGCCACTCCGGAACATTACAGTGGTGATGAACCAAAGCTTATCTATAAACGTACCGGAGCCCCGGTAGCGGTAGATCCTATACGAGCCGATGCAGTAAAAGCATTGATTGAGCGTCGTGAAGTGGACCTGATCATTACCGATGACGGGCTTCAGCATTACGCTCTGCAACGGGATATTGAAATTGTGGTGGTGGATGGTCAGAGACGGTTTGGTAACCAGAAGTTTATTCCCGCCGGGCCTCTTCGGGAAGGGCTGGACAGGCTGCAGGATGTGGATTTTATTATTACCAACGGTGGTGATGCGCAGCCGGGGGAAATATCATTCCGGCTGAAACCCTCAATGGCTGTCAATATGGTCACGGGTGAAGAAAAAAAGGTATCGGAACTGCGTAAGCTGGTCGCGATCGCGGGTATTGGTCATCCGCCGCGCTTCTTCAGTACATTGGAGGAGCTTGGCGCTGATGTCATCAGGGCTCAGGGGTTTGCTGATCATCAGGACTTTAAACCAGAAGAATTAACCGAACTGGCAACACAGGGTGAACATCTTATTATGACCGAAAAAGACGCGGTGAAATGTGATTCATTTGCCAGGGAGAACTGGTGGTACCTTCCGGTTTCGGCGGACTTTAGTGCCGATGATGAAGATAAATTGTTAAAGAAAATTACAGGATACAGGAAAGAATATGGACCATCGTCTGCTTGAGATTGTGGCTTGCCCGGTATGTAAGGGTAAGCTGGTTTATGATGCGAATAATAAAGAACTTATTTGTAAGGTGGATCGTCTGGCTTTTCCTATTAAAGATGGCATTCCGGTATTGCTGGAAAATGAAGCCAGAACCATGGATATGGACGAGGGGCGATAATGGCATTTACGGTGGTAATACCTGCACGTTATCAGTCGACCCGTCTGCCGGGAAAACCATTGGCAGATATCGCGGGTAAGCCGATGATCCAGTGGGTCTATGAACAAGCCCGGCAAGCTGGTGCAGAAAGGGTGATTGTCGCCACGGATGATACGCGTATCGAAGCGGCCGTGAAGGCCTTCGGTGGTGTGGTCTGCATGACTTCTCCGGATCACCAGTCTGGCACAGAGCGGCTGGCGGAAGTGGTCGAAAAAATGAATATTGCCGATGATCACATTGTGGTGAATGTTCAGGGGGATGAGCCTTTGATTCCTCCGGCGATTATTCGCCAGGTAGCGGATAATCTGGCTGCCAGTACGGCACCAATGGCTACGCTAGGTGTGGAAATATCTGATGAAGCCGAAGTCTTTAATCCCAATGCGGTTAAGGTCGTTACCGATAAGGACGGTTATGCGCTGTACTTTAGCCGGGCAACGATTCCGTGGGACAGGGACAACTTTGCTGATGAAGGTAAAACCATTAGTCAACCGCTGTTGCGACATATTGGCATTTACGCTTATCGGGCCGGTTTCATCAATACTTATATTCACTGGCAGCCAAGTGCTCTGGAGAAAATCGAGTCTCTGGAGCAGCTTCGGGTACTTTGGTATGGTGAAAAAATTCACGTAGAAGTCGCAAAAGAGGCTCCGGCAGCAGGGGTTGATACGCCAGAAGATCTGGATGCGGTGAGAACTTTAGTTGCTCGAAAGTAAAAAGTAAACTCCCCCTTGAAACAAGGGGGAGGCGGAAATGTTAGTCTTCTTCTTTTGGTGGACATGTACCGAGGCGGGTTTTTCGCCCTGAGTCGGTTAACTCCTCCAAAATAACATCAAACCCCCACAGCCGGTAAAGGTGTTTCAGAACCTCATCATAGCCTTTCGCAAGCGGAATGCGGTCATGAGGCTTATATAGCAGAGTGATCGAACGGTCTCCGCGCACTTCCACATTCCAGACCTGAATATTGGGTTCAAGCGTACTGAGATTATACTGTGAGGCCAGTTTTTCACGAACGGTCCGGTAACCGGATTCATTGTGAATCGCACTGACTTCAATGTAGTTTCTCCGGTCATCATCAAGGATTGAGAAAAATTTAAAGTCGCGCATCAGTTTAGGGGACAAATACTGACTGATAAAGCTTTCATCCTTGAAGTTTTGCATAGCGAAATGCACTGCCTCTAGCCAGTCTGTACCGGCAAGATCCGGGAACCATTCCTTGTCCTCATCGGTCGGTTCTTCACAGATACGGCGAATATCCTGAAACATGGCAAACCCTAATGCATACGGGTTAATGCCGTTAAAGTATGGGCTATTGTATGGAGGCTGAGCGACCACATTGGTATGGCTGTGAAGGAATTCCAGCATCAGCTTATCGGTAACCAGTCCTTCATCATAAAGATGGTTCAGAATGGTGTAATGCCAGAAAGTGGCCCATCCTTCGTTCATCACTTGTGTTTGTTTCTGGGGATAAAAATACTGGCTGATTTTACGGATAATCCGCACAATTTCCCGTTGCCAGGGCTCCAGGAGAGGGGCATGTTTTTCGATAAAGTACAGGATATTTTCCTGTGGCTCCGATGGAAAACGTGGTTGTTCACCTTCCTCCTTCTGTTTTGACTTCGGTACCGTACGCCACAGGTCGTTTACCTGGGACTGAAGGTAGGTTTCCCGTTCTTCCTGACGGGCTTTTTCTTCTGCGATAGAGATTTTCTCCGGACGCTTATAACGGTCAACACCAAAATTCATCAGGGCGTGGCATGAGTCCAGTATTTGTTCTACCTCTTCTTCGCCATATTTCTCTTCACACTCGGAAATGTATTTCCTGGCGAACAGCAGGTAGTCAATGATGGAGCTGGCATCTGTCCAGGCCCGGAACAGGTAGTTACCTTTGAAAAAAGAGTTGTGTCCATAACAGGCGTGAGCCATCACAAGTGCCTGCATGGTCACCGTGTTTTCCTCCATCAGGTAAGAAATACAGGGGTCGGAGTTAATGACAATTTCGTAGGCAAGCCCCATTTGCCCATGTTTGTAGTTCTGCTCTGTCTGGATGAATTTTTTACCGAATGACCAATGATGATAGTTGATAGGCATACCAATACTGGAATAGGCATCCATCATTTGTTCTGAAGTGATCACCTCGATCTGATTTGGGTAAGTATCGAGCCGGTAGTGTTCTGCAACACGTTTTATCTCTTTATGGTAATCTTCCAGTAACGAAAACGTCCAGTCCGGCCCATCAGGCAGAGGGTGACGTTTGCGTGTCGGCTTCGTTGGTTTCTTTACATTATCCTTTGTTGTCATAGCGCCCCCCTAAGCGGTTTCTTTCTGAAACAGCTCTCTGAATACAGGGTAGATATCATCTACACTACGGATGTTCTTCATTGCGAAATGGTTGTTGGTCTGTTGAAGTTTTTCATACTCATGCCATAGTGTCTGATGTGAACGCCGGGTAATTTCAATATAAGCATAGTACTGACAGGCTGGCAGCAAACTTGTCTCCAGCAACTCCTTACACTTCGGTGAATCATCCGCCCAGTTATCACCATCAGAGGCTTGTGCCGCGTAGATATTCCATTCGTTCGTCGGATATCGTTTTTCAACGATCTTCTTCATCAGCTTTAATGCACTGGACACAATGGTGCCCCCGGTTTCCTGAGAATAGAAGAACTCATGTTCATCCACTTCTTTTGCCTGAGTGTGGTGACGGATAAAGACCACTTCAACATTTTCATAAGTGCGGTTCAGGAACATATACAGCAATACATAGAAGCGTTTAGCGATATCTTTTGTGGCCTGATCCATGGAACCCGAGACATCCATGAGACAGAACATGACGGCCTGACTGGAAGGTACCGGTTTATTCTCATAATTCTTGAAGCGAAGATCAAAGCTATCAATAAAAGGAACAGACGCAATTTTTTGTCTGAGCTCTTCTATTTCCTGCTTAATTCGTTTTTCCTCAATAGGCTGAGCTGGTTCAGCACTTCGAATCTGTTCCAGTTCTTGCTCCAGCTCTTCCAGAAGTCGTTTTTTCCCAGAAGTCATTGCTGTTCTTCTGGCTAGCGATTGCTGAAGTGAGCGAATAATCGCAATATTAGACGGGATACCTGCAGTCTGGTATCCGGAGCGGGTTTTTTTCCATTCCACAATTTTGGCATTTTGGTTCTGCTCAAGGTTGGGAAGTTCAAGGTCTTCAAACAGAATATCCAGATACTCATCTTTGGAGATCTGGAAGACAAATTCGTCCTGTCCTTCACCGTCCGGACTGGCATCACCTTCACCGCTGCCCTGACCGGAACCTTGTCCGCCTGGCGGGCGTTCAATTTTGTCTCCCGGAATAAACTGGTCATTACCGGGGTGTACCCGTTCCCGGACACCACCTTGCCCATGGTGGAAAACAGGTTCTTTGATATCACGATGCGGGATGGATACATCTTCGCCGGTTTCTGTATCGGTTATTGAGCGGCGGTTAATAGCATCGGCCACAGATTCTTTGATCTGATCTTTATAGCGACGTAAAAAGCGCTGGCGATTAACCATGCTTTTATTTTTACTGTTCAGCCTTCTGTCTATGAATTGGGCCATGAGTAACTCCTTATCAGCACCAACCCGTGTTATTTGCAGCAATCACTCCAATTATCCCGGGTATAAATGGGAGGCAGAAGCTGGCGGGTTACAAGGTATAACCTGCCAGCTTGTCACCTGCTCATAGTTCAGGCACTGCGTTATGAGGATTTACGTACGCGTAAATACCATTCAGACAGTAAACGAACTTGTTTCTTGGTATAGCCTTTTTCCATCATACGAGCGACAAAATCGTCGTGTTTTTTCTGATCATCGGTCGATGTTTTTGCATTAAATGAAATAACCGGAAGCAATTCTTCTGTATTCGAGAACATTTTCTTCTCGATAACAGTGCGCAGTTTTTCATAACTGGTCCATACCGGGTTTTTCCCTTCATTCTTCGCTCTGGCTCGTAGCACAAAGTTAACGATTTCATTACGGAAATCTTTCGGGTTACCGATGCCGGCGGTCTTTTCAATTTTTTCTAGCTCGTTATTCAGAGCGGCTCGGTCAAATAGTTGCCCGGTTTCCGGATCCCGGTACTCCTGATCCTGAATCCAGAAGTCAGCGTAAGTGACATAGCGGTCAAAGATATTCTGACCATATTCTGAATACGACTCGAGGTATGCTGTCTGGATTTCTTTACCAATAAATTCCACATATTTCGGTACCAGATAGCCCTTCAGAAACTCGAGATATCGCTCAGCCGTTTCCTGAGGGAACTGCTCCCGTTCTACCTGTTGTTCTATGACATAGAACAGGTGGACTGGGTTAGCAGCGACTTCTGCCTGATCGAAGTTAAATACCCTGGACAGGATCTTAAAGGCAAAACGGGTAGATAGGCCGGACATGCCTTCATCTACACCGGCAAAATCGCGATATTCCTGATAGCTTTTGGCTTTCGGATCGGTATCTTTCAGAGTTTCCCCATCGTAAACCCGCATTTTTGAGAAAATAGAGGAGTTTTCAGGCTCTTTCAGTCTGGAGAGAATACTGAATTGAGCAAGTATGTCCAAAGTACTTGGTGAACAAGGTGCTTTCGCAAGCTCACTGTGATCCAGCAATTTCTGATAGATTTTGACTTCTTCAGATACCCGCAGACAGTATGGGACTTTAACGATATATACCCTGTCTAAGAACGCTTCATTGTTCTTGTTATTACGGAATGTCTGCCATTCGGATTCGTTGGAGTGCGCCAGGATCATGCCTTCAAATGGCAGGGCTGAGAGTCCTTCCGTACCATTATAATTACCTTCCTGAGTGGCAGTCAGCAGTGGGTGAAGCACTTTAATTGGTGCCTTAAACATTTCCACAAATTCCATCAGGCCCTGGTTGGCTTTACATAACGCACCGGAATAGCTGTAGGCATCCGGGTCATCTTGTGCGTAGTGTTCCAGTTGACGGATGTCCACTTTACCCACCAGTGCGGAAATGTCCTGATTGTTTTCATCTCCCGGTTCTGTTTTGGCCACCGCAATCTGATCAAGAATAGAAGGGCGGACTTTAACGACTTTGAACTTAGAAATGTCACCGCCAAAGTCATGCAGGCGCTTTGCTGCCCACGGAGACATTATTGAGCGTAGGTAACGTTTGGCAATACCATACTCGGACTGTAACAAGTCACCGTCTTCATTGACATCAAACAGACAGAACGGATGGTCATTAACCGGACTCCGTTCGCCATTAGCCGAAAGTACGTAGATCGGCATTTTTTCCATCAGACTTTTCAGCTTTTCTGCCAGCGAGGACTTACCACCGCCTACAGGACCTAATAGGTAGAGAATCTGTTTACGCTCTTCCAACCCCTGAGCCGCATGTTTCAGATAAGAAACGATCTGTTCTATCGCATCTTCCATGCCGTAAAAATCTTCAAATGTTTTGTAACGTGAAATCACCCGATTAGAAAATATACGGCTGAGACGTGGATCTTGTGCCGTATCTATAATCTCTGGCTCGCCAATAGCAAGAAGCAGCCTTTCTGCAGCATTAGCGTAGGCACTTTTATCTTTCTGACAAAGTGTTAAAAAATCCTGAATCGAAAGCTCTTCGTCTTTGGCCGCTTCATAGCGCGCCTGATAATGGTCAAAAATACTCATAGTGAATGCCCCTTTAAACCCTCAAACTAAATACGCAGTTATCTCCTATGTATATATTCAAGACTAGACCCAGTTTTGACTTTTTGCTTAACAATTATGTATTTATTTTATTCAGTACTTTCGAATGGGTGAGTTTGAAGTGATGTTTAATGTGCTGATTCCAATGGGGTGTTGATAGAAAAAGTGATGTCTGGCGCTTGTGGGGTATAGGCTAACAAACGGATGCTCTGGCGATAATGTGCAGGGCATAGATGAAAAGTATTCTCAATAATTAGACAGAAACATTAAGAAATCTTAACTTGAACAGAAAATCCTAACGCATAAAATAATGACTATTTTGTTGTTTTTTAGGGTTATCTTATGGGAAATAAAGGGAAAATTGTAAAGAGGCTTGTAACTGGATTGGTATTGTTTTCGTGTATACCGGCTTATGCAGAACAGGCCTCAGAACAGACCTCCGAGTGGTCATTAGGAATCGGTGGGGCTTATATACCCTCCATATTTAAAGATACGTCATCGACAACCATGATGTTTCCTATAGGAGGCTATGAAGGGGAGCATTTCTACTGGCAAGGTTTAGAAGTGGGTTATGCTCTTAATTCAAAACAAGCATCGCATAATCTTATTTTTCATTTAGGATACGATACTAAATCCTTTGACCCGGATGATTCTGACAACTTGGATGTTAAAAAGCTGGATGAGCGTGAAGGGACTGTTTTGGGAGGGATGAGCTATCAGTATCAGTCCGTATTGGGTACGTTAAAGTTAACGGGGGCGGCTGATATTGCTGGTGAACATAATGGCTGGCTTGGAGGGCTTACATGGAGCTATCCATTTAATGTTGACCGGTGGGGTATTACACCATCAATAGGGTATACCTATTATAGTGAAGATTATAATCAACATATGTATGGCGTATCCGCGGCGGAGTCAACGAAGACCGCTGGTGCTATCAGCCAGTTTACTCCAGATGGAGAGGGCGAATATTTTGCCAGTCTTTCTGCTTTCTATGGTCTTACTGAAGATCTGGTAGTGAACGTCACGATGACATATATCAATTTACAAGGAAGTGTTGAAGAGAGTCCTATCCTAGAGAAGACTGCTTTCACCACTGGGGTGATTAGCTTAATTTATATGTTCTGAGTATTCTTTGATAAAAGGCTGGTCTTAATCACCAGCCCTTTGCTTTCATAGAATAATGAAAGAGTGTTTATGCGTTGAAAATTTGAGTCAGTTCGGTTGCAGAAAGGTGATACTGACGAGGGCAGTCTTTCCAGGTCGCGAGCATGCGGCGGTACTTGTCCAGCATTGGAACCTGAGCATTAAAATTATGCTCGTTTTTATCAAACTGTGGATACATACCTTCTGAGTCTACTAAAAAGCGAACATAGCATACTTGTTGCGCTTCTTTCACCATATCAAACCCTAAAAACTGTAAACGGCGTTGATCCACTTTCGCTTGCTCTTCACTGTCCAGCATCTTATTAGATTCCTGCATCGCATGATACATTTCCATAATATCGATGATTTCCTGGCATTCTTCGGCAGGCAGACAGCCAAATTCTTTGTTCAACTCACCCATTTGTAATCCATAGCCACGCTCAACAATAGTCTGAAGACGTTTATATTTCTCTGAATTGGTCGGATCGAGCTGCGACATTAGGTAGTACTGATTAGAAAGAATAAGGCGTTGAGCATTAGTCATTTCCATATTTTAGGCCTCTTTGTTTTAATTCGTTTCGGTTTTTTTCTGTTAGTATTTTACGTTGTTGTGATATTGCTTAAGTACCGCAACTATTTTTTCCATGGTGTCTTTACTTGGTGGTTCTACACCTTCTAGCGGGTAGTCATACCCCATTGCTTCCCATTTGTGTGCTCCAAGCTTATGGTAAGGAAGCAGCTCGACTTTTTCTATGTTATCCATATCTTTAATGAATTGCCCAAGAAGGTGAGCATCTTCTTCACTGTCGGTATAGCCAGGAACCACAACATACCGAATCCAGGTGGTTTGGCCAATTTTCTGAAGATAACGGGCAAAATCAAGCGTCCGTGTATTGGACACACCAATAAAGTCTTTGTGGACTTCATCCCGCATATGCTTAAGATCAAGCATAACCAGATCGGTCACTTCCAACACTTCATCAATAACGTCTGTGTGTTTGCGGATATAGCCATTCGTATCCAGACAGGTATGCATACCCTCTGCTTTTGCGGCACGGAAGAAATCCCGAACAAATTCAGGCTGAAGCATTGCTTCACCTCCGGAACACGTCACACCGCCACCGGAAGCTTTCATAAAGTGTTTATAGGACTTAGCTTCATTGATAATCTCTTCCACTGTTACTTCTTTTCCATCATGAAGGTCCCACGTATCACGGTTATGGCAGTACATACACCGCATCAGGCAACCCTGAAGGAAAATGATAAAACGGATACCGGGGCCATCTACCGTACCGCATGATTCATAGGAATGGATTCGTCCAATTGTTGACATGTGCTCATCTCATAAGAATTCTTTGCCTTCATTTTATTACAAATGACATCAGTAACCTAGTTATCTATGGATCCAGATAGCCGTTTTTTTAGCTTGCTGGCTACGTAAATTGTCTAAAACTGGTTCTACCACGAAATTTCCCCATGTGATAAAGAAGAGAGTGAGCACATTTGATTTTTAAAATGACAGTAAAAACGTCAGATGTGCTTCCTTGTATTGCTGAAGTAAAGCTAAGGACACCACATGGATGCGTTAAAAATTTCACAGAAACATAAGATACTCATTTTTCTCTTCTTGCTTTGTACCGGATTTATCGGCTTAGCTGGGTACACGTCTGATAGCCTGGAGAAAATGGGAGAACAATATACAAAAAGTACGGATATCGCGAATGAGGCATTTGCCTCAGAGCAGATTCAGGTTGAACTGCTACAGTTAGCCAGCACATTAGCAGAGTTGTCCTCTGAAAATGCGGGTGATGTTCTGACTACGGCAGAAAATATCAAGAGCAGAGTTGAGGGGCAGACCGGTTACTTGTCAGGTGTCGGTCTGGGTGTACAGGCTGAAGAGTTAACCGGTCTGGTGAATCAATATCACGAGTTGATGGTTCCGTGGCTGGAGATGAAGATGCAACTGGGACTGAACTCCGATGATGGCACGCACGGAAAACTGAAACGTTTCGCAACGGTAATAGAAGAAAAAATCGCTGAAACAGGCATGGTAACCCTGAACTCGGATTTTCAGGTTCTGGTTAAAGCCGTACAGAATTATCAGCTTTCCCCTTCAGAAGACAGTTATAACACCTTTGAACGGGCGTTAAGCAGTTTCTCCAGTATCTCTAATTCTTACGGTATGCTGGATATGTATCAGGAAGAACTGACCGTGTATCAGTCTGCCTTTGAAAATCTGGTTTCATTGTCGGCGGAGCTAAACCGTGTCGAGAAGCAGCTTTTTGCCAATCAGCAGGCGTCTCTGGAAGTCATAAACCACACGTCTGAAGATTTGAATCGGATCAGCCAGCAATATCAGAGTGCGGCGGAGCAAAAAGGTAAAAGTGTATTCTGGTCGGTTATGGTTGCCTGTGCTGTTCTGGCCGCATTTACGATTATCACTTTCACGCTTATCAGCCTCAATATAGGCCGCTCACTTAACCAGATTTCCCGGGTACTTGGCTCTATGTCTGAAGGGGACCTGTCACAGCGTTTATTGGTGACTGGTAATACAAAAGATGAATTTAACCGCTTGGCTAATACCATTAACCAAACCTGTAAGAATCTGGGGGCGCTGGTTAAAGGCGTTCAGGAGCGTAGTGAAACGCTTTCCAGAAATTCAGCGGATCTTAATGTGGGTATTGATGACGTTGTACAAAGCCAGTCCGAAGTCGTGGAGCAGACTCAACTGCTCGCCTCGGCAACGGAGCAGGTTAATGTGACAACCAAACAAGTATCAGAAAATCTTGAGCAGGTTGCTGAAGTCAGCCGTTCTTCCAGCCTAGCGGCTGAAGAAGGTGGAAAAGTGATTACTTCTGCGATCAGTTCAATGGATGAAATGGGTGAGATCCTGGTAAACGCCACCGGACATACGCATAAGCTGGAAGAAGCGTCGTTAAAAGTCGACTCAGTGATGGATATTATTAATGGCGTTGCCGAGCAAACGAACCTGTTGGCACTGAATGCCGCGATTGAAGCAGCACGGGCAGGAGAGCAGGGAAGAGGGTTTGCTGTGGTTGCAGATGAAGTACGGAATCTGGCAGTAAGAACGGTGGATGCCGTTTCAGAAATATCGACCACGATTGAAGCCATGAAGAGCGAAAGTGGCAAGGTGATTGGATATTTAAGCCAATCGGAAGAAACCATGCAGGCGAGTCAGGCCCGGGGTAATGAAGCTATTCAGGCATTGTCTGTCATTGTTGAAAAAGCGGAAGATGCTAATCAGAAAACCGAAGTTATTTTCAGTTCAATCCGGGAGATGGCTCAGACAAGTCAGTCTATGGCCCGGAATATGAGCAATATTTCTTCTTCCATGGAAAGTATCGACAGAAGTAATAAAGAACTGCGGAATCACAGTCAGGCCGTGGATAGGCACTCATCCAGTCTGAATGAGGAGTGTTTGCGGTTTGCGGTGTAATAAAAAAATCCCGCCTTGTGCGGGATTTTTATTCAGTATTTCAGCTAAGTGCTAATTACATAGACTCAGTGAAAGTACGAGAGATAACGTCAGCTTGCTGCTCTGGAGTCAGAGAGTTGAAACGTACCGCGTAACCAGATACACGGATTGTCAGCTGAGGGTATTTCTCAGGGTGCTTAACTGCGTCTTGTAGTGTTTCGCGGTTAAGAACGTTAACGTTCAGGTGCTGACCACCTTCGATGCCAGTTTCATGGTGGAAGTAACCATCCATCAGACCAGCAAGGTTCGCTTTCTGTGCGTCTGCGTCTTTACCCAGAGCGTTAGGAACGATAGAGAAGGTGTAAGAGATACCATCTTTTGCATCAGCAAACGGTAGTTTACCTACTGAAGTCAGAGATGCTACCGCACCTTTCTCATCACGACCGTGCATTGGGTTAGCACCTGGAGCAAATGGAGCACCAGCTTTACGGCCATCTGGAGTAGTACCAGTCTTCTTACCATATACCACGTTAGAAGTGATAGTCAGGATAGACTGAGTTGGGATCGCATCACGGTAAGTCTTAAGTGCACGAATCTTGTTCATGAACAGAGTAACAAGTTCACAAGCGATGTCATCAACTCGTGGGTCGTTGTTACCGAACTTAGGATAGTCGCCTTCGATTTCGAAGTCGATTGCAATGCCATCTTCGTCACGAACTGGTTTAACAGTTGCGTACTTGATTGCAGACAGTGAGTCAGCTGCAACAGACAGACCAGCGATACCACAAGCCATTGTACGCTTAACGTTCAGATCGTGCAGAGCCATCAGAGACGCTTCGTAGCTGTACTTGTCGTGCATGAAGTGGATAGAGTTCAGTGCAGTCACGTACTGCTTAGCCAGCCAGTCCATGAAGTGATCCATTTTGTCCATCAGATCATCATAGTCCAGTACTTCTGAAGTGATCTTGTCCATCTTAGGACCAACCTGGATCTTCAGCTTCTCATCAACACCACCGTTGATTGTGTAAAGCATAGTTTTAGCCAGGTTTGCACGAGCACCGAAGAACTGCATTTGCTTACCAACAACCATTGGAGATACACAACATGCGATCGCGTAGTCATCAGATTCCATGTCTGGGCGCATCAGGTCGTCGTTTTCGTACTGGATAGAAGAAGTATCGATAGATACTTTCGCACAGAACTTCTTGAAGCCTTCAGGTAGTGCTTCAGACCAAAGTACAGTGATGTTTGGCTCTGGAGAAGGACCCATAGTGTACAGGCTGTTTAGGAAACGGAAGTTTGTACGAGTTACCAACGTACGTCCGTCAAGACTCATACCACCCATAGATTCTGTTGCCCAGATTGGGTCGCCAGAGAACAGTTCATCGTACTCAGGAGTACGTAGGAAACGAACCATACGTAGTTTCATTACGAAGTGGTCGATCATTTCCTGAGCTTGTTCTTCAGTCAGTTTACCTGCCGCGATATCACGCTCGATGAAGATATCAAGGAAAGTAGAAGTACGGCCAAGAGACATTGCTGCGCCGTTCTGAGACTTAACAGCAGCCAGGTAGCCGAAGTAAGTCCATTGGATAGCTTCTTGTGCAGTTTCAGCTGGACGAGAGATGTCACAACCATACTTAGCAGCCATTTCTTTGATTTGGCCTAGTGCACGGTGCTGTTCTGCTACTTCTTCACGAAGCTGCATAGTCAGTTGTAGATCTTCGCCGTTTTCGAATTTCTCTTGCAGAGAATTGAATTGAGCGAATTTATCTTTCATCAGGAAGTCGATACCGTACAGAGCGATACGACGGTAGTCACCGATGATACGACCACGACCGTATGCATCTGGAAGACCAGTCAGAACGCCAGACTTACGACATTTCATGATGTCAGGAGTATAGATATCGAAAACACCCTGGTTGTGAGTCTTACGGTATTCTGTGTAGATTTTCTTAACTTGAGGATCTAGCTCACGACCATATACTTTACAAGAACCCTCAACCATGCGGATACCACCGTTAGGGATGATAGCACGCTTCAGAGGAGCTTCAGTTTGGAGACCAACGATAGTTTCAAGGTCTTTATTGATGTAACCAGCATCGTGAGCAGTGATGGTAGAGATAACAGAAGTGTCGAAGTCAACAGGAGCGTGAGTGCTGTTTTCCTGTTTGATGCCTTCCATTACCTGAGCCCATAGAGATTTAGTAGCCTCAGTACCTTCAGAAACAAGGAAAGATTCGTCACCTTCATATGGTGCGTAGTTCTTTTGAATAAAGTCACGTACGTTAACTTCGTTTTGCCAGTCACCTGCAGCAAAACCTTCCCAAGCTTTAGCAAATTGCTCTGCCATGATATACCTACCTTTTTAGTAGAAAAAACACGTACTGTTTGTCGCCGGGGGACGGCTAGCACCTACGATAGTGCACAGTACACTCTATTTTAAAAACAATATCTATGAACAAATGTGTCCGATTTGACCATAGATATTGCACCTAGTTGAGTATGTCTTTAAGCGACAATTCAAATAATACTGCAATCTTTAAAAAAAATATACAAGAAAACACGTAAAAAAAGGGTGGTTTTTATTACCACCCTAATTTTTTGTGATCTTTACAGGAATGCAGGGATTCCGTATTTGCCTTCCAGCATACCAACCGCAAGCATCGCTGCCAGACAGATAACCAGAACAACACTTGGAATGATGATACGGTCCAATGTGCTTAGTCTCTGAGGGCGTTCTTTGTCACCAATCAAGCCGTTGTTATCCAGTAGCATGGTCAGTGCCCATGCCAGAACAGGGTTAGTGACCATCGCTGCAAATACACAGATACCAGCAGAGTTAGAGTCTTTCGTCTCTTTAATCATCTGTACGCCTGCTTCCAGCAGAGGCAGTGCAACACCAACCAGTAGTGCAACGCGCATTACCGGAGGCCATACAGCCGCGTCCATTGGGTAACCCACGATAGCGATAACCATTACCAGGGTACCCAGAATGATTGAACCTGCAGGGATAGGGCGCTTAGCAATTGCCGCCGGGATCATGTAAGTACCCCAGGAAGACGTGATGTTACCACCACCAACAGCTGTACCAACCATCTGACGGAAAGAACACATGGTCATTGTGTCATCCACATCCATCAGTACCTTATCAGTACCTTTAGGATAGTTCAGTTCCTGGAAAATACGATGGCCCAGGAAGTCTGGGGACCACATTGCTACCGCCAGGATTGCGAACGGAAGAGATGCAATGAAGTGCTCAACATTAGGCAGGCCTAGTTGCCAGCCTGTTTCAGTAGAGCCCCACCAGTAAACTGGGTTCAGGTTTGGCAGACCAGGTTCAGTGGTAAAAGTCAGGTCGAAACCTGCACCGGATACCATTGCAACAACAAAGCCGGTAACAGCACATAGAGGGATTGCCAGCCAGCGCTTGCCGAGCTTAGCCAGAATGGCGTAAACGACGACAGTGATACCAAGAACGATCAGAGCCACATAACCCATATCACCGGCAGCTACGCCTTCGGCTTCGCTGCTAAGACCATTAGCCCAGCCAATCAGTGAGTTGATTTGACTCATCGAACCGGTGAAACCAAGGAACACGAGCAAGCCACCTGCAACCCCTTCACTGGTGAGGTTCACGAGTCGGGAGCCGCCCTTAACAGCACTGAGGATCAGTCCGAATACACCAATCAGGATTGCCAATGCCAGAGGGTGAGCACCCGCCATAGCGATAACGAAGATCATCGGGATCATCGGGCCGTGGTTACCCGCAAGGTTCGCTCTTGGGTTAATAAAACCGGATGCCAGAACACAGAACAAGAGCGCAGGGATGATCATCTCAACACGAGCAACTTCGATCGCCCATGCAACGTCCAGGTTAACGTGGTCCCACTTCTCTGTCAGTCCTGCAGCCCAAGCCATCATTACCGCGGAATACATCGCGATGATGCCGATAGTACCTGCAATAGCCGGGACAAAATCTTCAAGTTCAAAACGGAAATCACGACCAGGCAGGTTAAGACCGAAACGGCGAGGTTTCATAATCTGGAGCTCGTGGTCCAGGTAGTCAGAGCGACTTTCAAACTCAGAAGCCGGACGGTGCAGCTCTGAATAGCTCTTCGTCTCGATCTCCGAGAAGTTTTTGTTATCTACGTTCGACATAGATTCCTCATATAAAAAGTTAATAATGCGAAAGTGTTAAATTATTTAACTCGGGTATAAAGCAAACGAAAATGACGTCTTGTGTTGACCACGAATCTAACACATATTCAGTGTGCCTTAGTGCATAAACGTCATTAACGACATTTACTTTATTAACACCTGATGACACTTAGGTTATATGGCCGATTGTATCCGTCTTTTACTGGCGCTCGAGTGTATCAATCTCCCTATTTATTGAGATTGATCTCGATCACGATATAAATCTTTGTGAAAGAAAGCTACAGAATTTAAGGCTTTAAGCAAGCTATAGCTTTGTTTTGTCGTTGACTTTCATCGTTTACCGAGTTTCGTAGCGAACATACTGTTTTTTTAATAAAAAATCATGTTCTTTGTCAATGAGTGGCGACTTTTTGAAAAATTATAGCGCATTAGATGAGCCGGTTTGCATAGGTATATTAATATGAAGTTGGGTTTATATGTTTATATTCTGTAATAAAATTACAAAATGAAATACTACCAAATTGAGTGAGATAGCTACGATTTTATGACTCTAAACAAAAGAGATTGTTTAAATATGGCGCATATATTGCTTAAATAATGCGATTAGTAACAGAGTCAAATATATGCCGGTAAGTGTCGGATAAATAACAGAGGAATTTAAAATGAAGACAACAACCAAGATGTTGCCTTTAGTTGCGATAGTGTCAGGAATGCTGGTTGGTTGCGGTGGGAGTAGCAGTAGCGGTGGGGGTAGTGCGCCAACAACAAGTTACTCACTTTCTTTTTTACAGGCATACGACGAAAATGCCGGTACGGTGAATTCAACTTGTACGATTTTTAACAGAGATACAACTGCTGGGACTGTTAAAACGTACCGAACCATTGGTGACTCGCTGGATGCTAATATTGTCGCCTTTTACACCGATGCAAACGGCGCAAGAAGTGGTGAGATTATCACTGCTGATGACGGATCATTGCAGTTTGTTCTTGAGTCAATTCCTGATGGTGGTGCGATTACTTTTGAAGAAAGGGATGGTCGAGACATTATCGCCACCACCTTTACTAAGGCATTCCTCTCCAGAGATACCAGTCTGAAAACAACGAAATTTGGAGTTATTGGCAGTGTAGCTGGCACAAGCTGTGTTACCGGTACAGGAACAAATTTTGTTACTGAAAATCGCGATTCATTATCTTATCTACACAGTTCGGATATTGCTGGAAGTGGTTTGACGGGTGACAACCTGTATCATTACCGCTCGCAACAGGCAGAGTTTTCCCCTCCCAATGCCTCATTAACCTCAGGTCAAAGTATAAAAGCGTACACCGCAGAGCAGACGGCTATTGTTCAGTACCAGTCCGGGCCTTCGTCGCAAGTGTTCCAGTACGGATTTGAAGACTGGCCAAAAGATACCGGGTCGGTAGTAATGAGTTTTACTGGAACGCAAGGTACGGTTACAGAAGTCGCAAGTCCAAATATCGGCTACACCGATATTGATGTAAATCTGTTATATGGTGGTTTTGCCTATGACTTGACCACTTTTGCTAAAGGAGTGGCGAATTACTACCATCCTTCAGAGACTAATAATGAAACCTGGTCCTTTATTGTTTCTGGTAAGACGGGACCAGGAAATAGTTGGGATGCTGCATATTATGGACAGGTTAGTGATTCATGGGACTTTAATGTTGATGAAACCAGCTTGTTTGATCTGTCAGGTTTGAATGATGCTAAACCAACGGCGAGTACACCCGGTAATGTGATTTCTCTAGCCTCTGGCATTAACTTTTCCAGTGAGAAGGGCATTCAACGAGTTAGCTACCGGAAGTCTGTAACAGAATCTGGCTTTATCTACACGGTAACTCACAATATTTATAGTGAACTTACAGCCACAATTATAGTGCCGGTTCTGGAATACTTTAATTTTCCCAGCACGGTACAGTCCGATTTACTTGTAGATAATGATGCCGCTTACGAGCAGTATTTCCTATTTGCAACAGAAAACTCAACGATTGAGAATGCGGATTTTGTTTCTTTGTTTAAAGATGGTGACGGCATTTCCTTAGCTTCAGAGAAAAACGGAATTGTGCGAAATGAGTTAGAAACAAACGAATCCTCTGTTCGATTGCAGTCTAATGAGCATATCCGTCTGTATCGATCGAATTAATCCAAATGTTGCATTAACAACTTGTTAGCATTCCCAAGCCCCGACTCCGGGGCTTTTCTTTATCATTTATTCACCAAATGTAAAAACATTTAACTTGTTTTGCATATTGATTCAGATTAGTTAACTAAATAACCCGTCTTTTATGGTAAATAATTTGTTGCATCTAATATGTTCGAATGCTAATTTGTATCGAAATTATGGGCCGGAGAGCCTAAAATTCCACAAAGGAGCGAATAGCGCATGACAGATGCACCCGCGCTGAATATCAAGGATTTGCATAAAACATTCGGACAGAATGAAGTGCTTAAAGGGATCTCGCTGGAGGCACATAAAGGCGATGTTATCTCTATTATCGGCTCTTCCGGTTCCGGAAAAAGTACATTTCTTCGTTGTATTAACCTGCTGGAAACCCCTACCGCCGGTGAAATCTGGGTGAATGGTGAGTTAATCAAAATGAAAACGAATCGTTCCGGAGAATCCGTTCCCGCCAATGAGAAGCAGGTTCAGCGTATCCGTTCACGCTTAGCTATGGTTTTTCAGGGGTTTAACCTTTGGTCCCATATGACCGTACTGGAAAATGTGATCGAAGCTCCCGTACATGTTCTTGGTGTACCGAAATCCCAGGCGATAGAAAATGCGGAACTACTGCTGAAAAAAGTCGGCCTGTATGAGCGCAAAGACTATTACCCGGGACACTTGTCCGGTGGTCAGCAACAGCGGGCAGCAATAGCTCGTGCTTTGGCGGTAGAGCCAGAAGTGATGCTATTTGACGAACCTACCTCTGCACTTGACCCGGAGCTGGTGGGTGAAGTGTTGGGCGTCATGCGTGATCTTGCCGATGAAGGTCGGACTATGCTGGTGGTGACGCACGAAATGGCCTTTGCACGGGATGTTTCCAGCCATGTGATGTTTTTGCATCAGGGTTTGGTCGAAGAGCAGGGCGCACCGGATAAACTGTTTAATAGCCCAGAATCAGAACGATTAAAACAGTTTATTTCATCTATTTATTAAACGCCTTGCATAAGATAAGGCTGACAGACACAACAATACAAACTATATAAACAGACAGACGTAAAAACACAGGAGTATGGATATGAAAAAGTGGGTACTAGCAGCAGCTTTGGCTGCAACTGCCGTGACAGGTGCCGCTCAGGCCAAGGATTGGAAAACGATTCGTTTTGGTATCGAAGGGGCATACCCTCCATTCAGTAAAACAGAAGCGGATGGCTCTCTTAGTGGCTTTGATGTAGACATGGCCAATGCGCTGTGTGAAGAACTGAAGGCTCAGTGTAAAATTGTTCCTCAGGATTGGGACGGTATTATTCCTTCACTGCTGGCTCGCAAGTACGATGCGATTATCGCTGCCATGGATATTACAGAAGAGCGTAAAAAGAAAGTGGATTTCACTGAAAAATACGCTCAGATCCCAAGTAAGTTTATTACCAAAAAAGGTTCTGGTCTTGAAATTACACCAGAAGGTCTGAAAGATCAGAAAATTGGTGTGCAGCGTGCGACAACACACGACAAATACCTGACAGACACCTATGGTGACAGTGTTGATATCGTACGTTATGGCTCATTTGATGACGCTTATCTTGATCTGGCTAACGGACGTATCATCGGTGTGCTTGGTGACGTTTCTGCGTTGGAAGAAGGTGTGATCAATCAGGCTGGTGGTGATGCTTACGAATTTGTCGGTCCTGCATTCAGTGATCCTAAATGGTTCGGTGAGGGCATGGGTATCGCTGTGCGCAAACAGGATAAGGACCTGAAAAACAAACTGAGCAAAGCGATTAAAGCTCTGCGTAAGAGTGGTAAATATCAGGAAATCTCAGCGAAATACTTCAGCTTTGATGTATATGGCGAATAATTGATTTTCAGGGCGGCAATATCTGGCCGCCCTGATGTCTTGATTCGTTTCGCTGTCATTTAACGGATATTTATCATGCTTGATTTACAAGGGTATGAGGCCGCCTTGCTGAAAGGTGCATGGGTAACCATCGAGGTCGCAGTCCTTTCTCTTCTTCTCGCCACTCTCCTGGGCATTCTGGGGGCGCTGGCAAAGCTCGCTCCATATCGTGTCGCCAGAGGTGTGGCCACACTGTATACCACCATCATTCGTGGCATTCCTGACCTTGTTCTGATGATGCTGATTTTTTTCGGCGGACAAATGCTGCTGAATAACACTTTATATTCAGTCAATGAGTGGATTAATGAATGGTTGGCTGGTTCTAATCCAAATCACGAATGGACGGCTTATCTGCCGGATTATATTGATGTCAGTCCTTTTATCGCCGGCATACTGACCATCGGCTTTATTTTCGGTGCTTACATGGCGGAAACTTTCCGTGGTGCCATTATGGCGGTGGACAAAGGCGAACTGGAAGCCGCAAAGGCGTATGGGATGAGTAGTGTTTTAGCCTTTCGCCGTATTTTGTTGCCGCAGATGATTCGCCATGCGCTGCCGGGGTTTGGTAATAACTGGCTGGTTCTTCTCAAGACGACCGCGCTTGTTTCCATTATCGGTCTTGAAGATATGGTGCGCATCAGCTCGCTGGCGGCAGGTTCAACCAAAATGCCATTTACCTTCTATATGGCGGTAGCATTGATCTTTCTGTTCTTCACTTTCATATCAACAACGATCCTGAAAGCAGTTGAACGTAAATATACCATTCACATGAGGTAGACATGGATTTTTCAATCATTATCGAAAGTCTGCCTATCTATCTTGACGGGCTATGGACAACGGTCTGGTTAGTCGGCCTTGCTCTCGTGATGGGAATTTGCCTGGCGATTCCACTGGCGATTGCACGTAATAGCACCATCTATTTTATCCGGTTGCCAGCCTGGGCGTTTATCTACTTTTTTCGTGGAACGCCGTTACTGGTTCAGCTTTACCTGATCTATTACGGTATGGATCAATTTTTCCCGGTGAAAGACACACTATGGGAAAATGCCTGGTTCTGTGCGTTGATCTCTTTCTTTCTGAATACCGGAGCTTATACGGCGGAAATTATTCGTGGGGCTATTAACGGTTTGCCGAAAGGTGAGGTTGAGGCAGCGAAAGCCTACGGAATGAGTACCTGGAAAACCTACCGGCGTATTATTCTGCCAAGTGCGTTGCGTCGTGCTTTGCCAGCCTACAGTAATGAAGTGATCTTTATGCTGCACGGCTCTGCGGTCGCGGGAATTGTGACTATCATGGATCTGACTGGTGCGGCGAGGCTGGTGAACTCGCGCTACTATGCGCCATTTGAGTCGTTTCTGACCGCAGGTCTGTTTTATATGATGCTCTGCTTTATTATTCTTTGGGTGTTTAAGAAAGCAGAAAAGCGGTTTTTGGCTTACTTGAGGCCGCTTAGTTAAGAGATTAAAACAATAGAATACAGAGCGGACGTAAACGTCCTTGAGAATACAGAAAATCTATTCATTTCTGTATTCTCAAAGCGTAGCGCTCTGTATTCTTGTCTTCAGAGCCTGCTATTTAAACACCGACCAGATAGGCGCATGATCAGACGGCTTCTCAATTCCTCTCAGCTCATAATCAATATCTGATTCAATACACTGCGCGGCCAGTGACGGCGTCGCCAGAATCACGTCAATACGCAGTCCGCGGTTGGTGTCGAACCCGCGAGAGCGGTAATCGAACCACGAGAACTTATCGTCGACTTCCGGATGAATATTACGGAACGTATCCTCAAAGCCCCAGTCAAGCAGTGTTTTCAGCCACTCACGTTCTTCCGGCTGGAAGGAGCATTTACCGGTTTTCAGCCAGCGTTTACGATTGGCTTCCCCAATACCGATATCCGAATCAATCGGGCTGATATTAATATCGCCCATCACAATTAATTTTTCACCGTTGGAGTGATGATCATTTAGGTAGGTCATCAGATCCTTATAGAACTGGCGTTTGTACGGAAATTTAGTCTCATGCTCAATATTTTCACCCTGAGGGAAGTAGCCATTCAGAACGGTAACTTTTTCACCGTTATCGTCTTCCACTGTGACCATAATCATTCGCTTCTGATGCTCTTCCGTGTCAGTAGGAAAGCCTTTTTGTACAGATACCGGCTCTTTCTTACATAACATGGCCACACCATAGTGAGCTTTCTGTCCGTGGAAATAGACGTGGTAACCCATGGCTTCGACTGCTTCCAGAGGGAAGGCATCGTCATGAACCTTGATTTCCTGAAGTCCGATGACATCAGGCTGGTGCTTATCAATAATAGCCTGAAGCTGGTGAAGGCGTGCGCGAAGGCCATTGATATTGAAGGAGATTACTTTCATTTATATTTATCCTCTTTGTGATGCCTTGATTTTACTTACTTTACAAAGAGTTGCAAAATCAATGAATCGAATGCTGCTAAGTGATAAATGCACTTTAATTATCTATGAGCCACACCATACCCACATGCAAACAGCCTGTCACTAGCAGAAGTATAAATTCGGTTATAAAGATTTCTTTTCGGAAAGCTGCCGGTAGGTTGGCGTATTATAGATTTGCTTCATTAAATAGCGTTCAAAGGCAGTGGCTTCGCCTTTGGTTACGAAGCGTTTACGGTCAAGCTTATCCTGAATATAAAAAACACCGATATTCCGGTGCTTTTTATATTCAAACAGCTATAGGTTCTTCTTTATATGTATGAGCAAGATATTCTTCAGAAATCATTGGCATAAAGCCATCTGGCCATTTCGTTGAGAACTCGCATAGCAAACGATATTGAGCTGGCGCATCATTGTTAACTTTTACAACTGATAACTCGTAACCTTGCAATTCAGGATTATTCATTAATGATCTAATATCGCAGTTAAAGTATCGAGGGCAATAGCCAACCTTTAGCTTTTCTTCATCAACAGTTGTAGCTAACACGGCATTACAGTCGTATTGGTTATCATCTTTAGACTCAAAGTTTAATCGATCCCCAGTAGTGAGCTTTGAAATCCTTTCAATACTTTTATCTGGAAGGTGTCTAATTCCGTTGATAAAGAATCGGATATTGAACTGGTTTCGTTCAGTCTGTTCTGGTTGCGCGATAATTCGAAATTCATCCGTCTGACGAGCACCTCCGGTTACGCTCAACATTTCTAGTTCATCATATGATTCTACGGTCATATTTGACCACTCCAATACTTTCCTGAATTCAGGTCGGTTTTGAGGTAGCAGCCGGTTTCTGAAAAACGCAAAAAGTGCTATAGACACATATACTTTACTTCTGTCCCCCATACGTGGAAAGGGGATAAAATTAGGGTGATTTGACCCTTGGGTATAGTTAAAACGATAAGTCCCTGAATCCCTAGTAAGTTTAGCCATGGGATGCCACATACCGTCTTCAATGTCCTTCCAAGCTACAAATACGCTTTTCATTCTTTCTGCTGTGCCTTTGCTACTATTTCTTGTAAGTAGTCCTTTTCATTTTCACAAGCAATCTTTTCTGCCCAGTCTTCTCCAGGGCGAATGACAGGGTTATGATGCTTATCTTCCGTATGGGTAGATTTAAATAAATATTGTTGGCCTGTTTTACTGTCGGAGTACCAGAATTTAGATTTTGTTCCCATATCTTCAAAGTCATCAAATTCTTTATCAATAACTTCATAAATTGGGTATGCTTCCATCAACTCCCCCGTATATAAAAATAACCTTCCTCACAGCCTTCGTATCTAACCCATCAACAATAAGAGCCAAACCGACATTTGAATTCAAGAAAGGCTACGAGCTGCAACTCAGATAGCCAAAGTAAAACTTCATATAACACAAAAGGATAACACTATGTTGTCATTTCAAGTAGTGATAAATACGCCATAGGTGACATATGAGTAATATGCCGCAGATACCGGTAAATCGGTGAGTTCTTTGTGGCACGCGAGGTGGTCTGTTCTGACAAAAGAGCTGATAGACAGCCATAAACCCTTATATAATGAGGGTTGCGGCTTCAATAATGCGCTATAAGAACGTTTCAAAAACGTCAGGAAAGGGTCGCATAACACTATAAGAATAATCATTTCGGGGGGAAATAAAATGTTTAGAAAAACGCTGCTTTTTGCATGTGTCATTGCGGTTTCTTTCACTTGCCAGGCGGCCAAAAAGACCTATGGAAATGCCGTTGTTGCTGAGGTGTTGAGTATTTACGATGCGGATACCTTTAGAGTCAATATTCAGGGTTGGGTTGATATCATCGGTAACAATATGCCCATTAGAGTCAATGGTGTCGATGCGCCGGAAATTCGGGGAAAGTGTCCGGAAGAAAAAGCCGCGGCACGTAAGGCAAAACAGTTCACCGTTGAGGCACTGAGAACGGCCAATGCGATAGAACTCCGGAATATGCGCCGGGGTAAATATTTTAGAATTCTGGCCAACGTTTATGTAGATGGGAAAGAATTATCCGCTTTGCTGATCAATGCGGGACTTGCAAGACCTTATGATGGCGGCCACCGGGAAGGGTGGTGTGGCTAGGCTCAAAATCTGTCGGCACAGACCGTAACTTTAGCCGATAACGTAAAAAGCTGGCGTAAAGCCAGCTTTGTCGTGTTGTAGGCGTCAGTAAAGCAAACCGGATGGTTACAGATCTTGCGCTTCGATCCAAAGTACCGCGTCTTGTGACAGTTCTTTGCCTTTATACTCTTTATCCGGACCTGAACCCAGGCAGGCAAAGCCCCATTTGCCAGCTTTAGGCACACCAAACGTAAACATACCGTTATCGTCAGTAATGGCAACAATGGCAGAGGCCGGTGCTTCACGGTATGTATCTTTACCGAAGGCATTGGCTTTAGTGTCTATATCCGTGTTGATAAATTCGATTTCACACTCAGCTCCGGGTACTGGTTTGCCTTCGGCAAGTAGCTGGCCGGTGAATGTGCTGCCTGTGAATACCTGATAGGGTTTATTCAGAGGGACAATCTCTGTTTTCAGGCCAAGAGGTTGTTCCCAGCCCGTTGGCAGACCACCCTTGTTAATGTATCGCTTAGTAATTTGCTGAATATAAATATCCTCACCTTTTTCATAATAAGGTGCCGGAGTCAGGGCAAAAATGTAGTCACCGTTACGGCGGATCTTATGTTCAAGCTGATAGGCATCAGCTTTGTTATCGTGGCCGGACCAGGTGATTTTTTCCAGTTGATCAAGCAGGTCAGTTTTTTTGTCTTTAAACTGAACAAAGAATGACTCTGGCTTACCCATGTTCATCGTATGACCGTTTTCCATTGGATGACCAAAGACCAGCTTCATATCAATAGTGGTTGGTTTCTCCAGTTGAGATACCGGGGTATAAAGCATCTGGAAGTGTGCATGAGATGAAGCTGAAAGTGATAGAGCGGCTGTACCAACGGCTAATGCGATTTTGTTCATTTTAGCTAAGTCCCTTAAAGATAATGTTATTCAACGATATTTTTTCCATCGATTTCGATGGTATGTCCTGGTCCGGCATTAAACTGAACTTTGTAGTCTACGGATGGTTTCTGAAACTCAAATTCACCATCTTCATTAATTTTTCCTTTCAGAAGTTCTTTACCAGAAACGTCTAAAACGGACATATCCACCCCTGAAGCGGAAGATCCATCTGAAAAGCCACCTTCGCAAAGAATGGTGCCATCACCAAAGTCGTAACAAGAACATAATGGTGTGTGAGCCATTGCCGAGTTTGATAAAAGCAAACCAAAAGAAATGACTATGTTTAATGTTATTTTTTTCATACCGCTCCTAACTATCTGCAATTCAAAGTGAAATGTATTGCTGTTTATCTGATTGGCGGAAGATGTTATAGCAATGGTGTCAAGTAATGGAAGTGATAATTATTGCTATTCGCAGTTAATGCGATCCAGATCAATGTTGTGATAATTATTCTCAATTGGTACTTTGTATCATTACGAAAAGGGCATAACATCCGCCGTTATTCATTTTTGTAGTACTGATATCGAGCCTCTTAATATGAAACGTTCTTTACTCAACCTGGCTCCTGGGCAAAAAGGGGTTATATCTGCTCACTATTCAACTGATGCTGTCAGGCAGCGTCTCCTTGACTTAGGGCTGATTCCTGAAGTGGAAGTTAAGTTTGTACGCGCAGCACCGTTAGGCGATCCAATCCAGATAAAAGCCGGCTCGACGCGCGTTATTCTGCGGTGCTCCGAAGCGGAGACGGTCATCATCCGATAGGTGGTGGAGTTATATTTTGGTTCGTAATTTTAGTAAGTGACTGAGTAATGAATAGGAAAAAACTTTTGCTGGCCGGGCAACAAAATACAGGTAAATCAACCATTTTTAATATGTTGACCGGAGCCAGGCAGCATGTTGCGAATTATCCAGGGGTTACCGTCGATAAAAAGGTGGGATACTTTTCTACTGATCATGGCTCTTACCAACTGATTGATCTGCCCGGAACTTATAGCCTGACCAGTTTTTCCCTTGAAGAGCGCGTAGCACGGAGAGCATTACGCGAAGAGTCGGCCGATGTCGTACTCAATGTTCTGGATGCAGCAAATATAACGCGGTCTTTGCACCTAACTCTTCAACTTATAGAGATGGGTTTGCCAGTTATGTTGATCCTTAACATGATGGATGTAGCGAAAAATGAAGGTATCTATATTGACGTGGATAAACTGGCTCGACACCTTCATGTTCCCGTTGTCGAAGCGGTCGGACGTACCGGGCAGGGCGTCGAGGACATTTCTGATAAATTGAATCATGTTACTGCAGGCCAGTTTGCTATTGATTATCCGGAATTAGAATCCCGCATTGAAGAAATCAGGAGCCAGTTATCTCGCTTACCATTGATTAATCCTCCATCTATGCGCTGGCTGAGTATTCGTTTACTCGAGGGTGACGAAGAAGCATGGAAATGGCTGGAACAACAGTTGGTCAGTCTGGATGACTGCGATTATTTAGCGATATCAAGACGTATCAAATGTCTTAAAGATTCAGTAAAAGAAGAACTTGATCTGGAGGTGAATGATTACATTGTCTCCCGGAGGCAGCAGATAATACGTCAGTTGATGGAAGAGTGTGTAACGGTTGATGACAGCTGTGCTTCGGAAGTGCAGCTCTCTGATCGAATTGATAAAGTAGTACTCAGTCGAGCCGGGGCCCCGATATTTTTATTATTAACAGTATTTTCTATCTATCAGGTTGCGATTGTCTGGGGGTATGAATTAACCAACTATACCTGGCCTTATCTGGCGGCTCTAAGAGATATTGTTTCGTCTTTATTGCCGGAAGCTGGCTTTCTTTACGATCCTTATGTGCGATCACTCGGGCTTTGGGTCGTCGATTCAGCGAATACACTGCTCAACTATGTGCCAATATTCGCTATCTTATTTGCTCTGATCGCCATTCTGGAAGATTCTGGCTATATGGCGAGGATAGCCTTTATTGCCGACAAAGTGCTTAGCCGGTTTGGATTGCATGGGCAGAGTACGTTGCCCATGATACTGAGTGGCGTATTTGCTGGTGGGTGCGCAGTACCTGGTGTGATGGCGACGAAAGGGATCCCGGATAACCGGGCCAGAATCGCGACGATATTAACGGTTCCTTTTATGAATTGTCTGGCCAAAGTCCCTCTTTACACCTTACTTTTGGGTATTTTCTTTGTCGATGATAAGCCGCTGATGATGTTCTACATTTCGACCATCACTATTATTGCGGCTCTTCTGGTTGCTAAACTGTTGACCCGCACCGTTCTTCGTTCAGCGGAAACGGCTCCGTTTGTTATGGAGCTTCCACGCTATAACCTACCCACTGTCCGCAGTATTTTGACCCGTGCCGTCGAACGAACCTGGGTGTATATTCGTAAAGTCGGCACGGTTGTCCTTGCGGTTTCTACGGTTATCTTTGTGTTATTACAGTTTCCGGGGTTGTCTGAATCGGATAAACAACACTATCAGGCGGAAGCGAAAAAGGCGGTTGTTACTTTTCAGCATAAGATCAGTAAAACAGAATATGCACATGAGCTGACGGAAGAGACCATTCCTGCATTGGTCAATTACTATACCGACTATAAGCGAGCGAAACTGAATGCGGGTAGTGCGGAAGGTTCGAAGCAGGTGAGCAAAGCGTTCCAACAGCGTAACGAACGATTTTACTCCATTGTTGTACCAAAGACTGGCGGGAAATCAGCGAAAGTGGTGTATCGGGCGTTACGTAAACTGGCATCAAGCCGAAGTAGCATTCGTCGGGAAATAAGAGAGCGGAGACTGGAAACATCATTACTCGGAATGTTTGGGCGTTCTATTGAGCCTGTGACTCAGGTTGCGGGGTTTGACTGGAAAATCAATATCGCGCTGTTCTCCTCATTTGCTGCAAGGGAAAGCAGTGTCGCGACTCTCGGTGTGCTGTTTCAGCAAGATGAAGAGAGTAATAAGACGCTTGAGCAACGGATGGGAAGATCAACAGAGTTCAGCCAGAAAGGGGAACTGGCCGCTGTTGCTTTGATCTTGTTTTTTGCCCTCTATCCACCATGTCTGGCAACGGTTATGATGATAAAAGTACAGACAGGTCGTTATCGGTGGATGTTGTTGTCTATTGCATTGCCTACAACGTTAGGGTTTATGATTGCGACTGCCGTGTATTCTCTGGGGCATTACTTTGAGCTTACCGGTGTTGCGGCAATGTCGTATACGTATTTTTCCGGCCTTACACTTCTGCTTCTGGTTGGGTTTAAAGGGTGGCTGAAAAACCGATTGGCACCGGATCGCCAAATTCCGGTTAAAAATATTTATTAATGATATAGGTGAGTGGTATGTATGAAGAATCAGGCAGTTTTTGGGATATTACCATTGTATTAGTTGTTATCGTTTTAGCACTGGCTTATCTGTACCGGAGAATGCTAAAGAAAGGGCGTAAATGCAGTGGATGCAGTTCCTGTGGTGTGGCGGAATCTGATATCGCAAAAGAAAAAAATAATTGCTGACTCTAGCGCGTGCCCTAATAAAAATAAAGCCCATCAGTTTTGAGCTGATGGGCTTTAGTGTGTCGTTTATTGCGAATGATTACAGCTTATCTGTCAGCTCGATAGCCTGACCGATGTAATTCGCCGGAGTCATCTCTTTCAGGCGAGCTTTTTCCGCTTCCGGAAGCTCAAGGCCGTCAATGAAGTTACGCATAGCTTCGCCGTCAACACGCTTACCACGAGTCAGTTCTTTCAGCTTCTCATATGGTTTTTCGATGCCATAGCGACGCATAACAGTCTGAACTGGTTCAGCCAGAACTTCCCAGTTTTTATCAAGTTCAGCAAGAAGCGCTTCACGGTTTACTTCCAGTTTGCTGATGCCTTTCAGTGTGGATGTATAAGCGATAATCGCATAACCACAGCCAACACCCAGGTTACGAAGAACTGTAGAGTCTGTCAGGTCACGCTGCCAGCGAGAGATAGGCAGTTTCTGTGCAAGGTGGCCAAATACAGCATTTGCCAGACCAAGGTTACCTTCAGAGTTTTCAAAGTCGATAGGGTTAACTTTGTGCGGCATAGTCGAAGAACCGATTTCGCCGGCGATAGTCTTCTGCTTAAAGTGACCCAGAGCAATGTAACCCCAGACATCGCGATCGAAATCGATCAGGATTGTGTTGAAACGCGCAATAGCATCAAACAGCTCAGCAATATAATCATGCGGTTCAATCTGAGTAGTGTATGGGTTCCAGGTTACGCCAAGAGACTCAGTGATGAACTCTTCACTGAACTGGTGCCAGTCCAGCTCTGGGTAAGCGGAAAGGTGAGCATTGTAGTTACCAACCGCACCATTGATCTTGGCCAGAATTTCAACATTAGCGATTTGCTTATATTGACGTTCCATACGGTATGCAACGTTAGCCATTTCTTTACCCATCGTACTTGGAGACGCTGGCTGACCATGTGTACGGGAAAGTAATGGGATATCACGATACTCTTCAGCAAGAGCTTTGATTGCGTCGATGATGTTGCGGATTTCAGGAAGAACAACGGTGTCACGTGCTTCTTTCAGCATCAGTGCGTGAGACGTGTTGTTGATGTCTTCTGAAGTACAGGCGAAGTGGATGAACTCATTGACTGCATGAAGTTCAGGAACTCCTGCAACTTTCTCTTTCAGGAAGTACTCAACGGCCTTTACATCATGGTTGGTAGTACGTTCAATTTCTTTGATACGAGCAGCATCTTCTTCACTGAAGTTTGCAGCCAGCTCATCCAGAAATTTGTTGGCTTCTGCACTAAAAGCAGGTACTTCAGCGATCGCATCTGTTGCTGAAAGCTTCTGTAACCAACGGATTTCAACGATAGCACGATACTTTAGGAGACCGTACTCACTAAAGATACTGCGTAACGCAATCGTTTTACTTCCGTAACGGCCATCTACCGGTGAAACAGCAGTCAATGCTGACAGTTCCATGTTCATTCTCCTGAATAGTGTGGGTTGGATATTAGATTCTTGCTAAAAGGATTTGAGCTTGTTTAAGCATTTTCTTGCGGCCGAAGATCAGGTGACGGCGTTTACCACCGACCTGACGCCACAAAACGGCACAACGAATACCCGAAAGCAATAGTGCCCGGACCTTGTGCTGATTACTGGTCTGTTGAAGAACAGAAGGGGTACCTGTTACCTGAATTCGCGGGCCGATAGGGCTGATGATATCAAGGTAGATACTGGCAACATTGCTGATCATCTGTTCGTCAAACAGGTGGAAATGGTCGGTCTGGCGTTCCAGCATCTGAATACGGTTACCCAGTTGAGACATGGCTTCGGGGTTACCGCTCAGCTTGCGTTCGAGGGCCATCAGGCTGATCACATACCGGGTCAGTTCACTGCCCGTGGGAGTGTTATCAATACCTTTGACCAGACACTCGAGCCCGACTTTCAGGTTCGCTTCGCTACCGAATACATCCAGTGTGTTGGTGGGGCTCGTGTTTAAAATGGCTTTAACGGAAGTCTCAAACGCGCTGTTATCACAGTAACCATCTTTTGCAACTTGCTGTACCAGTGCTACAGCCTGACAGATACCAGCAAAAGCGATAGTACGGTCGTAAAGGGTATTAGCCACGTGTAGAAACTCCTTACTATTATTTATTCGGGGACTATTGATAATACGAGGATTATAGTCTTTTTTCGATAATGCCGCCGCCCAGGCAGACATCATCTTCATAAAATACGGCAGACTGTCCCGGAGTGACGGCTACCTGCGGCTCATCAAAAATCACTTTAATGTTGTTATCATCTACGGGGATGATAGTACACGCAACATCTTGCTGACGATAGCGGGTTTTCACTGTGCAGCGAGTTCGTTCCTTTATCGGCTGTCGGTCAACCCAGTGCAACTGAGAAGCAACCAGACCGTCTGATTTCAGAAGAGGGTGGTCGGCACCCTGAACGGCGATAAGCACATTACGTTTCAGATCTTTGTCTGCGACATACCATGGTGCTTCGTTACCGCCACCACCTTTCTGGCCACCGATATGCAGTCCCTTACGTTGTCCCAGGGTATGGTACATTAACCCCTGGTGCTGGCCGACAACCTCACCTTCCGGCGTTTCAATATCGCCCGGTTGTGCCGGGAGGTAGCGGGAAAGGAACTCTGTGAATTTTCGTTCACCAATAAAACAGATACCGGTGGAATCTTTTTTCTTAGCGGTGATCAGGCCTTGTTCTTCCGCAATACGACGAACTTCAGGTTTCTCCAGTTCTCCCACAGGGAACAAACTACGGCCAACCTGTTCATGACTTAACGTATACAGAAAGTAACTCTGATCTTTGTTGCTGTCTAAACCACGGAGCATCTGCGGTTTATTTGCTCCTTCAGGAAAAGTTCTGCGTACGTAGTGGCCCATTGCTATATAGTCGGCATCCAGTACTTCGTCTGCAAACTCAAGAAAGGCTTTGAACTTAATTTCTTTGTTACACAGGATATCTGGGTTCGGTGTACGACCAGCCTTGTATTCGGCCAGGAAATACTCAAATACGTTGTCCCAGTACTCTGCTGCAAAATTGATTGTATGCAGGTGGATGCCCAGTTTGTCACAGACTGCCTGTGCATCAGCTAAGTCAGCTGCTGCCGTACAGTATTCTTCGTTATCATCCTCTTCCCAGTTTTTCATAAACAGGCCTTCGACCTGATAGCCCTGCTGTTGAAGCAGGTAGGCTGAAACGGATGAGTCAACGCCGCCGGACATGCCGACAATGACTTTTTTCTGGCTGTTATCTGTCATGGATCAATTTCGCTAAGTTTACACGGGCGCTGATTCTAACAGAAAGATACACCCGGGGACAGAGCTGAGAAGGGGATCACAGATTGATTTCTCGCCATTCGCCCGGGGCTAAATCGTTAAGTTTGATGTCCCCCATCGAATAGCGGATTAACCGCAGGGTTGGAAAGCCGATATTTGCTGTCATTCTGCGTACTTGCCGGTTACGCCCCTCTATAATCGTGATGGCTAGCCAGGTTGTCGGAATAGCGGCACGAAAGCGCACAGGAGGCGTTCTTTCCCATACCTCTGGTTCTGGCATGATGGCTACTTTTGCCGGAAGGGTCATCCCATCTTTCAGCTCAACGCCTTGTCTCAGTTTATCCAGATCCGCCTCTTCGGGGCGACCTTCTACCTGAACCCAGTAGGTCTTTGGAGATTTAGATTTTGGCTGGGTAAGCCGGGCCTGCAATATCCCGTCATTGGTCAATACCATCAGACCTTCACTGTCTCTGTCCAGACGGCCGGCAGCGTAAACCTCTTTGACCGGTATATAATCGGCAAGCGTCTTTCTGCCATCCCCGTCAGTAAACTGACTCAGTGTGTCATAAGGCTTATTGAAAACAATCACTTTTCTTTCTTCAGGTGAAACGGCAGGTTTGGTGTTTTTTTTATTTCGCTTGAACCGGGTTTGTGGCTGATTCGGCCGGGAGCGATGGGATGACCGAGAGCGATCTGAACGGGTGCGGTTAGCACGTGAAGTCATGGTTATTATCCTAAAGACGTGATGTAAATAATCGTGAAAGTTTTATCAATGCCTGATTTTACGCTATGATTTGCGCGTTTGAGAAATTGTATCTTAATCCGTACTCATGGATTTGGGGGAGAGAAGGACTCTTTTCCTGATAGAGTACAGTATCGCTGCGCAGTACCGGGAACTCTGAAGGTAGCTGTTCGGTGCATTATTGTCACAGGTTTCTTCCTTACTCCCGGAACCTGTTAGCCATAGGGAAATATCATGCCTACAAAAAAACCAACCATAATCTACACCATTACTGATGAAGCACCAGCTTTGGCAACACAGTCACTGCTGCCGATTATTCGTGGATTTACCGCCTCATCTGGTATTGATGTCGATACGAGAGATATTTCACTTGCCGGTCGTATCATTGCGAATTTTCCGGAATATCTGACACCAGAGCAACAATTAGGTGATGCTCTGGCCGAGCTGGGGCAAATGACTCAGAGCCCTGACGCCAATATTATTAAGCTGCCAAACATTTCTGCATCAGTACCGCAACTAAAAGCGGCAATTAAAGAGTTGCAGAATAAAGGTTACGCGCTTCCTGATTACCCGGAAGAACCTGCCAATGACGCAGAAAAAGCGGTTCAGGCGACGTATGACAAAATCAAAGGAAGTGCGGTGAACCCAGTCCTTCGGGAAGGTAACTCTGACCGCCGAGCGCCTGCATCAGTTAAAAACTATGCGAAGAAAAACCCGCACTCCATGGGCGCGTGGTCTGCAGACTCTAAATCTCATGTATCCAGCATGGAAGAAAAAGATTTCTACGGCAGTGAAACGTCGCTGACCCTGGATAGTGCGACGGATGCACGTATTGAGTTCGTCAGCAACACAGGTGCAACAGAAGTGCTAAAAGGCTCCCTGCCACTAAAGGATAAAGAGATCCTGGATGCGTCGGTACTGAATAAAAACGCACTGGTTGAGTTCTTTGAAAAAGAAATTGCTGAAGCAAAACAGCAGGATGTACTGCTGTCACTGCACATGAAAGCAACCATGATGAAGGTGTCGGATCCGGTTATCTTTGGTCATGCTGTAAAAGTTTACTATAAAGATGTCTTTGCTAAGTACGGTGATGTGTTTGAGCAGCTTGGTGTCGATGTAAACAACGGTATCGGCGACGTATACGCGAAGATTGAATCTTTGCCGCAGGAGCAGCAAGACGAAATCAAAGCCGCTCTGGATAAAGTCTATGAAACTCAGCCAGCCCTGGCGATGGTTGACTCTGATCGTGGTATTACCAACCTGCATGTACCAAGCGATATTATCGTGGACGCTTCTATGCCGGCCATGATCCGTTCTTCTGGTCAGATGTGGGGACCAGATGGTAAACAAAAAGACACGAAAGCGATGATCCCTGATCGCTGTTATGCTGGTGTTTATCAGGCGGTTATCGAATTCTGTAAGAAAAACGGTGCTTTTGACCCAACGACTATGGGTAGTGTGCCAAACGTTGGCCTGATGGCTCAGAAAGCGGAAGAGTATGGTTCTCACGATAAGACCTTTATCCTTCCTGAAGCCGGCGTTGTACGTGCTGTTGATGCAGAAGGTAATGTGCTGCTTGAGCAAAATGTTGAGCAAGGCGATATCTTCCGTATGTGTCAGGTAAAAGACGCGCCTGTGCTGGACTGGGTAAAACTGGCGGTAACCCGCGCGAAAGCAACAGGTGTACCTGCTGTATTCTGGCTGGATGAAAACCGTGCGCATGACGCAGAGCTGATCAAGAAAGTGAATGCGTATCTTCCACAGTTCGACACCGAAGGTCTGGATATTCGTATTATGTCGCCAGTTGAAGCGACTCTGTTCTCTCTTGAACGAATCAAGCAAGGGCTGGATACCATCTCAGTCACAGGTAACGTACTGCGTGATTACCTGACAGACCTGTTCCCGATTCTTGAACTGGGTACATCAGCGAAAATGCTGTCAGTGGTACCTTTGATGGCCGGCGGCGGTCTGTTTGAAACCGGAGCGGGCGGTTCTGCGCCTAAGCATGTTCAGCAGGTAGAGAAAGAAAACCACCTGCGCTGGGACTCTCTGGGTGAGTTCCTGGCGTTAGCGGCTTCTCTGGAGCATCTGAGTGTGGTGACTGGCAATGCTAAAGCTCAGGTTCTGGCTGACGCACTGGATAAAGCAACCGGACAGTTCCTGGACAACAATAAGTCTCCTTCCCGTAAAGTGAATGAGCTGGACAACCGTGGCAGTCATTTCTATCTGGCAATGTACTGGGCTCAGGCTCTGGCCGAGCAGACAGCAGATGCTGACCTGGCAGCACAGTTTGCCCCTGTCGCTAAGCAACTCAGCGATAACGAAACATCCATTGTTGAAGAGCTGAATAACGCTCAGGGTGTGGCTGGTGACTTGGGTGGTTACTATGTTACAGACGCAGAAAAAGTGGCTGCTTTGATGCGTCCTAGTGCAAGCTTCAATGCGATTATCGATTCTCTGTAATCGTTTCTGATTATTGAGTGATAAAATAAAGAACCCGCAAATGCGGGTTCTTCTCTTTTTATCTTATTTTATGGGGTTACAACTCATTAACCACTACTAAATGGCAGCGTCAGTTATTTGGCTGGTTGGCTCGCTTCAATAGGAACAACCGAACTAGCGTGATAACCCTTTGGTCCTTCTTCAACCTCGTAAGATACTTGTTGACCTGCTTTCAGGGTCCGGTAGCCATCCATCTGAATAGTAGAATAATGGGCAAAAATATCGCCATCTTCTCCTTCAGGGCAGATAAAGCCAAACCCTTTAGCATTGTTGAACCATTTTACTGTACCTGTAGCCATGCTATACATCCCTCATGCATTTTTTAACTGAAGTTGTTTTTGCCAATATAGAGGTTAGCATCGCACAGATGCTCACCAACAACGGCATCAGCGAATACAAATTATGGCGCTGCCATATTTTTCATCACTCAGTCCACAATTTAGTCAATGAATTCATGCAGTCAATAGCGTTCATTCATAAATTTAAACATATTTCTAAACAAATCAGTTTTGAGATTAACAAATTTCTAACTTTGTGATCTGATAGGCAAACTGATGCAAGGATTTTTCCTACGGCGGATACATGATTTGAGTGAGTATTTGTCTATGAACTGAGCAAAGATAGCAATGTTTTATTTGCAGGGATACAATTGGTGGATTAGTCTCTTAGTTAGGGGGAAGTTTTTCTGTTCCTTAGTCTCAACAGTGAAGAGCAAACCGACGCTAGGGCGTGAAAAAATTTCAAAAATCAAAGAAGTATAATGAGTAAACACTATGAATGGGTGACTCCAGACTCGGATCTTCTGGAGAAAGAAAAGACGCAGGCAAAAGCACCGTCAATGTATAACGTTCTACTTATTAATGACGATTATACCCCGATGGATTTTGTGATAGATATTCTTGGGCGCTTCTTTTCTATGGACTTAGATCAAGCCACACAAATCATGTTAAAAGTTCATTATGAGGGAAAAGCTATCTGTGGGACGTACACCGCAGAAGTTGCAGAGACTAAAGTGGCGCAGGTAACTGCGTACTCTAGAGAGAATGGACATCCGCTGTTATGTACGATGGAGCAAGTTTAACGCTGGCTTTAACAACATAGGCTGTCTTTGTGCGGAGGTGAGGTATTTATGCTGAATAAAGAATTAGAATCGAGTCTGAACAGTGCGTTTGCACGAGCCAGAGATAAACGTCATGAATTTATGACGGTTGAACATCTCTTGCTGGCGTTACTCGATAACGATGCGGCAAGAGAAACACTAAAGGCATGTCAGGCTGATATAGAAGTCATGCGTCAAGAGCTTGATACATTTATCGATCAAACGACTCCGCTTATCCCTGAAAATGATGAGACACGTGAAACTCAGCCAACATTGAGTTTTCAGAGAGTGTTACAGCGGGCGGTGTTTCATGTGCAGTCTTCAGGCCGCAATGAAGTATCAGGGGCGAATGTGCTTGTCGCTATCTTTAGTGAACAGGAATCTCACGCGGCATATTTGCTTAAAAAGCATGATGTCAGTCGTCTCGATATTGTTAATTACATTTCCCATGGCATTACTAAAGCATCAAATAGTGATGAAGATCCTTCATCGGATTCATTTGGCGAAGGGCATGCTGCAGACGATGTGCCTGCTGAAGAAAAGCTGGAAAGTTTTGCCAGTAATCTGAACCAACTGGCCAGACAGGGTGATATTGATCCACTCATTGGTCGTGATAAAGAACTGGAACGTACCATTCAGGTATTGTGCCGTCGTAGGAAGAATAACCCACTGTTGGTCGGCGAGGCTGGTGTGGGTAAAACAGCGATAGCGGAAGGGCTTGCCTGGAGAATTGTAGAAGAGCAGGTACCTGAAGTGATCAAAGACAGCGTGATTTATTCACTGGATATCGGCTCGCTACTTGCCGGTACGAAATACCGCGGGGACTTTGAAAAACGTTTTAAATCTGTCCTGAAACAGCTGGAAAAAGAAAAAGACGCCATTCTGTTTATCGATGAAATCCACACTATCATCGGAGCAGGTGCCGCATCTGGTGGTCAGGTGGATGCTGCAAACCTGATTAAGCCGTTGTTAAGTAGTGGTAAATTACGCTGTATCGGTTCAACGACATATCAGGAATATAAAAATATCTTTGATAAGGAACACGCGCTTTCCCGCCGGTTCCAGAAAATCGATATTGTTGAGCCATCGCTGGATGACACCACGAAGATACTGATGGGGCTTAAGCCGAAGTATGAAGCGCATCATGATGTGCGTTATACCAATAAGGCGTTACGCGCGGCGGTAGAGCTTTCTGCTAAGTACATTAATGAAAGGCATTTACCAGATAAAGCTATTGATGTCATCGACGAAGCTGGTGCGAAAAGTCGTCTGGTCCCGGCAAGCCGCAGGAAGAAAACGGTTGGGGTCGCTGATATCGAGGCCATGGTTGCTAAGATGGCCCGCATACCTGAAAAGTCAGTATCCTCTACGGACAAAGATGTCCTTCAGTCTCTTGATCGTAAGATGAAGATGCTGGTCTTTGGTCAGGACAGTGCTATCAGTGCATTGTGTGAGGCCATTAAGCTGAGCAGAGCTGGCTTGGGTGAAGAGCATCGCCCGGTAGGTTCCTTCTTGTTTGCTGGCCCGACAGGGGTAGGTAAAACCGAAGTAACACTTCAGTTGGCGAAGCTGATGGGTATCGAGTTATTGCGCTTTGATATGTCTGAATATGGTGAAAGGCATTCGGTCAGCCGTCTGATAGGTGCGCCTCCTGGCTACGTTGGCTATGATCAGGGTGGTTTGCTGACGGATGCAGTCATTAAACACCCTCATGCGGTTGTGTTGCTGGATGAAATTGAAAAAGCGCATTCGGACATCTTTAACCTGCTATTGCAGGTAATGGATAACGGTACTCTGACCGATAATAACGGGCGTAAAGCGGATTTCCGTAATGTTATTCTGGTGATGACGACCAACGCAGGTGTACAGGAGACTGTGAAGAAATCTATTGGTCTTATTCAGCAGGATCACAGTCACGATGCGATGGCGGAAATCAAACGGGTATTTACCCCTGAATTCCGTAACCGTCTGGATAATATCATCTGGTTTAACAGTCTGAGTGAAGATGTGATCCATCAGGTTGTCGACAAGTTTATTGTTGAACTGCAGGCTCAGTTGGATGCCCGTGGCGTGTCAATGGAAGTATCTGAAGATGCACGTCAATGGATTGCTCATAAAGGCTATGATAAA
Source organism: Vibrio albus (assembly GCF_003144035.1). GTDB lineage: Bacteria > Pseudomonadota > Gammaproteobacteria > Enterobacterales > Vibrionaceae > Vibrio > Vibrio albus. The sequence continues at coordinate 264,917 of NZ_QFWT01000001.1, read as the reverse complement.
GCGATGGGAGCTCGGCCTATGGGCCGGGTTATTCAGGAACAACTGAAGAAACCATTGGCGAATGAACTGTTGTTTGGCTCATTGGTAAATGGCGGAACCGTGAAAGTCGTACTTGAGAAGGATGAGCTGCAATTCCATTACCGGAATGAGGAAGAAGAGCCGGTTCATTAACCCTGCCTTCTGAAAATAGAAAACGGAGCATTATGCTCCGTTTTTTGTACCCGGGAATGAAATATTAACGAGCACGGAAGACGATGCGACCTTTAGACAGATCGTATGGAGTCAGCTCCACAGTCACTTTGTCACCAGTAAGAATACGGATGTAGTTCTTACGCATTTTGCCGGAAATATGCGCGGTTACAACGTGACCATTTTCAAGCTCTACACGGAACATAGTGTTAGGCAGGGTATCCAGAACGGTACCTTGCATTTCAATTACGTCTTCTTTAGCCATTTAATCCTCTTTAGAAACAGGCAATTATCAACGGCAATTCGTGCCATTAATACAGATATAAAATAAGTTGGTGCGTATTCTACCCTTGCCACCGGTGATTTACTAGCCTTTGATGGCGCTTAAAACGAACTTTGTAGTTCATTGCCGGACATTCATCTATCTGGTAGCCAAGGTAAAGCCATTGTTTTTCCTGAGCCTGACAAAATTCGACCTGACAAAGTACCGCGATCGTACCTAAAGAAAGGGGGTACTCTGGGTCAAAGAAGGTGTAAAAAGCGCTGGCACTGTTATCCATAATATCGGTAACAGCAATACCAATCAGGTGATCGTTATCGTAGATATGCAGAAATTGAGTATCCAGCCAGCGACAGTGGGCAAAGGTGAAAAACTGATCTTTTTTGGGAGGATACATAGTACCGTCTTGATGACGGGAGCAGATATATCGGCGGTAAAGATCAAACCAGTTGCTGTCCATTTCTTTTTTCAGCTCCCATCGCAGGGTCTGAATTTTGTTAATGAGCCGTTTCTGACTTCTGGACGGAACAAAATCAGGAATAGCAATACGGATGGCTTCACAAGCCTTACAAGTACCGCAATAGGGGGTGTATACGGTATCACCACTACGCCTGAAGCCATTAGCCAGCAGAAGTTCGTATCCTTCAGGTGAATGCAATGCATCATCTAAAGCGACAGCGACTTGCTCTGAGCGGGATTTCAGATAACTACACGGGTTATAGGAAGTTAACCCTATCTTTATATGCTGTTCTTTAGGAATCATACGTGTCCTTTATTTATCACGGCCCTCGGTTAACCATTGTGGCTGATAACAGGCTTGACTGACGTTCTGTGTCTTAAGGTGATCAAGCAGCTTCAGATATTCCGGTCGCGTAATTTCAATAGCGCCCAGCGACTCTGTATGGGGGTTCAGTATCTGACAATCGATGAGCTTTCCGTCATGCTGGTGAAAGTGTTCACAGAACTTCCATAACGCAATTTTAGAGGCATTCGTTTTTTTGCTGAACATGGACTCGCCACAAAAAACCTGCCCCATCTGAATACCATATAAACCACCAATGAGTACTTCGTTTTCCCATACCTCAACGGAGTGACAAAAACCAAGTGTTGCTAATTGAGTATATGCACGCTGCATACTTTCATCCAGCCAGGTTTCTTCGTCAGGACGAAGTTCGCCGCAAAGGCGGATAACATCGGCTGTCGCTCGGTTAATACTGACCCGATACCCGGATTTACGGAAAAATTTCTTCAGGCTTTTAGCCGGACGAAACTGATTGGGTATAAAAATAGCGCGTGGAGAAGGGCTCCACCACAAAATAGGGTCACCAAGACTGAACCAGGGGAAAATACCGTTGTTATAGGCCGCCAGAAGTCGTTCGGGACTGAGATCGCCTCCCATAGCCAGCAGGCCGTTGGGGTCTTCCAGTGCTTCGGATGGTTCAGGAAACTGTAGATCGTACGGATTTAGTTCCGGCAGGTAAATGGTCATTATTAAATTAAAGTACTGCGTTTGTTGCTATGGTTAAAAGTGTATTTTTAGTATAAAGCGGATTCCTTCTGTGTGGGAAGGATTTCTGCTGGCGATTTTGGTCAAAATTAGCTAGTCTGCGGTTACGAAAAATTCAATTCTCACGTGTTCTGCGTGATAATTTCAAGGACAATCGATTTTAATGGAAAGCCTTACGCTACAACCTATTCGCCTGGTTAACGGTGAAGTGAACCTGCCGGGTTCAAAAAGTGTGTCGAACCGAGCCCTTCTTTTAGCTGCTTTGTCTAAAGGTACTACACGCTTAACCAATCTTCTGGATAGTGATGATATCCGTCATATGTTGAATGCCCTAACTAAATTGGGTGTCACTTATCAGCTTTCTGAGGATAAAACCGTCTGTGAAGTTCAGGGGCTCGGACGTCCTTTTACTGCTTCTGAATCACTGGAACTGTTTTTAGGTAACGCTGGTACAGCCATGCGCCCATTAGCTGCGGCTTTATGCCTGGGTGAAGGCGAATATGTACTGACAGGCGAACCACGAATGAAAGAGCGCCCGATCGGGCATCTGGTAGAAGCTCTGCGTGAGGCCGGAGCTCAGGTTGAATATCTGGAAAATGAGAACTACCCACCGCTGAAGATTCAGGGTACCGGGCTGAAAGCCGGAACGGTTTCCATCGACGGTTCAATTTCAAGCCAGTTTTTGACGGCATTTTTGATGTCTGCTCCTCTTGCTGATGGTGAAGTGACAATCAAAATTAACGGTGATCTGGTTTCCAAGCCGTATATTGATATTACTCTGCATATTATGCAGCAGTTCGGTGTGAAGGTAGAAAACCGCGATTATCAGGAATTCGTGATTCCGGCGGGTCAGTCTTATGTGGCACCTGGCGATTTCCTTGTTGAAGGGGATGCCTCTTCGGCCTCTTACTTCCTTGCTGCCGCTGCGATTAGAGGTGGTGCTATCAAGGTGACTGGTATTGGTAAAAACAGTATTCAGGGCGATATCCAGTTTGCGGATGCGCTGGAAAAAATGGGTGCCGAGATTGAATGGGGCGATGACTATGTGACGGCTCGCCGTGGTGAGTTGAAAGCCGTGGACATGGATTTTAACCATATTCCGGATGCCGCTATGACCATTGCGACAGCTGCACTGTTTGCTGAAGGTACAACCGCTATTCGTAACGTGTATAACTGGCGGGTAAAAGAGACAGACCGCCTGGCAGCGATGGCGACAGAATTGCGTAAAGTAGGTGCTGAAGTGGAAGAGGGTGAAGATTACATTATTATCACACCACCAGCTCAGCTGAAACATGCGGAAATTGACACGTATGACGATCACCGTATGGCGATGTGTTTCTCTCTGGTTGCCCTGAGTGATACACCTGTCACAATCAACGACCCTAAGTGTACGTCAAAAACATTCCCGGACTACTTTGATAAGCTGAAAGGGTTAAGTCAGGACTAATGTAGGCCTGTGTCGCTTAATCAGGCAGGCATTAACGCAAACATGCATAAAGCCATCCATGGGGACCCGCCGCGTCTTTCCTGGCGCGGCGGGTTTGCTTATCAATGCCAGCCTGCTTTTGCCAGCAATGTATTCTAAATGTTTACTAATGTATTCTAAACGCTTACTTAAGCGTAAATTCCTTAGACAAATGATGCGCCAAATATTTAAACATATTAAATACGGCGGTGGTTTCTGTGGTCGGCAGGCCGTTGTCGTCTAGGAAATAGTTACCCTTAAACACCAGTACACCCTCTTTTTCTTCAACAGACTCAGCGCGCATTCCTTCGATATAATCGTCATGATCCTGAATAATTTGATTGGCTATCATCAGCAGGTCAAATTCAGAAATTGATTTTTTCTCGCTCATTTTTTTCTCGCTCATGGACATATGATCACTCATACAAGAGTGTTTTCCGATAATTTTGATGTTAACCAGTGTATTGGTACGGAATATAATTTCAATTATTTTGTGACCTCTAGCGTATTTAGCAGCATAAGGGCATAAATGTATTGATCGTTAATATCCGGCATGGGTATCCTGCCGGGCTTAAAACAATACGCATATGTGAGAATAAAAGTAACTGGCGGATAAGCGAGCAGTTGTCAGTAAGTCGGGTTGATTTTTATAAAAACAGGTTGACCTTCGCTAAATCTCGCTCAATAGTAAAAAAAGAAGCTAATTTTAGGTATGGTATATGCAACGTTCAACTATAGTGTCTGTTAAAGCGGCTATAGTGTGTACTAAAGACCATTCAGAATGATTGAGGACGTCAGAATCAGTTATGGGTAAGTCACTGGTAATAGTGGAGTCACCAGCTAAGGCGAAGACGATTAACAAATACCTTGGCAAAGATTATATTGTTAAGTCGAGTGTGGGTCACGTACGTGATCTTCCTACTGCTGGTCAGAGTAGTGGTCAAAAAGCTGCGCCGATTTCAACCAAAGGTCTGAGTCCGGAAGAGAAAGCCCGGATTAAAAAAGAGAAAGAGAAAAATGCTTTGATCAAAAAGATGGGCATTGATCCTTTCCACGGCTGGGAAGCAAACTATCAGATCCTTCCTGGTAAAGAGAAAGTGGTTTCTGAGTTGCAGAAACTCGCTAAAGACGCTGACCAAGTATATCTCGCAACCGATTTGGACCGCGAAGGAGAAGCCATCGCTTGGCACCTTCGTGAGATCATCGGTGGCGATGAAGAGCGATATAAACGCGTTGTATTTAACGAAATCACCAAAAATGCCATTCAACAGGCATTCCAGGCTCCCGGTGAGCTGAACATGGATGGTGTCAATGCCCAGCAGGCCCGCCGTTTTATGGACCGTGTTGTGGGCTTTATGGTCTCTCCGCTATTGTGGAAGAAAGTCGCCAGAGGCTTGTCTGCCGGGCGCGTTCAGTCAGTTGCGGTAAAGCTGCTGGTAGAACGTGAGCGTGAGATCAATGCCTTTATTCCGGAAGAATTCTGGGATATTCACGCAGATACAAAAACGCAGGACAAAACCGATTTCCGCCTGCTGGTGGCACAAAAAGAAGGTTCTGCCTTCAAGCCGGTTAATGAAGCTGAAACCAAAGCGGCGATGGCCGTTCTGGAAAAAGCAGCTTATGAAGTGTGCAAAAGGGAAGACCGCCCGACACAGAGTAAGCCATCGGCACCGTATATCACCTCAACGTTGCAGCAGGCTGCAAGTACTCGCTTAGGTTATGGCGTAAAGAAAACCATGATGCTGGCTCAGCGTCTGTATGAAGCCGGTTACATCACTTACATGCGTACTGACTCAACTAACCTGAGTCAGGAAGCCGTAGAAGCCGTAAGAGGCTATATTACCGATGAGTTCGGTGATGCCTATCTGCCGGCTAAGCCTAACGTTTACGGCAGCAAAGAAGGCGCTCAGGAAGCGCACGAAGCGATTCGTCCTTCAAGTGTGGAGGTTGTTGCTGATGACCTTCAGGGCATGGACCCGGATGCGCACAAACTGTATGCGATGATCTGGAATCAGTTTGTCGCCTGTCAGATGACTCCGGCTAAATACGATTCAACCACCATCAGCGTGAAAGCGGACGAATATACCCTGAAAGCGAAAGGACGTATCCTGAAATTTGACGGCTGGACTCGTGTGCAACGACCTCTGGGTAAGAGCGAAGACCAGATCCTGCCGGCAGTGCAGATTGGCGATACCTTAAGCTTGCAGAAACTGGATCCAAAACAGCACTTTACCAAGCCACCGGCACGTTTTACGGAAGCGGCACTGGTTAAAGAGCTGGAGAAGCGTGGCATCGGTCGCCCTTCAACATACGCATCCATCATCTCAACGATTCAGGACCGTGGTTACGTTAAGGTCGATCAGCGCCGTTTTTATGCGGAAAAAATGGGTGAGATTGTCACCGATCGTCTTGATCAGAGTTTTAACGACCTGATGAACTACGACTTTACTGCCCGTATGGAACAGAAACTGGATCAGATCGCGACTGGCGATACGAACTGGAAAGGCGTTCTGGACAACTTCTTTGCTGATTTTTCAGGAGATCTAGAGAAAGCAGAGCTGGACGTAGATGACGGCGGTATGAAGCCGAACAGTATCGTTCTTACCGATATTGAATGTCCTACCTGTGGTCGTCCTATGGGCATCCGTACCGCGTCTACTGGTGTGTTCCTTGGATGTTCCGGTTACGCTCTGCCACCGAAAGAACGTTGTAAAACAACGATTAACTTAGGTGACGAAGAGGGCATTATCAACGTTCTTGAAGAAGACGTTGAAACCGCAGCATTGAGAGCGAAGAAGCGCTGCCCTAAATGTGGCGTGGCCATGGACGCTTATCTGATCGATGAAAAGCGTAAGCTGCATGTGTGTGGTGATAACCCGAACTGTGACGGTTATATCGTTGAGCACGGCGAGTTTAAACTGAAAGGGTATGATGGGCCGGTTGTCGAGTGTGACAAGTGTGGTTCAGATATGGTTCTGAAAAATGGCCGCTTCGGTAAATATATGGGATGTACTAACGAAGAGTGTAAGAACACCCGTAAGATTCTGAAAAATGGCGAAGTGGCTCCGCCGAAAGAAGATCCGGTGCATTTTCCGGAACTGCCGTGTGAAAATTCAGACGCCTATTTTGTTCTTCGTGACGGTGCTTCCGGTCTGTTTATGGCTGCGAGTAATTTCCCTAAATCACGTGAGACAAGAGCACCGTTGGTTTCTGAGCTGGTTCGCTTTAAAGAGCGTATTTCAGAGAAATTCCAGTATTTGGCTACAGCTCCTGAGAAAGATCCGGATGGTCGTCCTACCGTGGTTCGTTTTAGCCGGAAGACGAAAGAGAACTATGTCCGTTCTGAAATAGACGGTAAACCATCAGGCTGGACTGCTTTCTACGCTGACGGTAAATGGGACATAACCGACAAAAGAAAAAAGAAGTAGTTAATAATAAATAAGGCAAGAGGGCGATCATTAGATCGCCCTTTTTTATTCTTAGTGCTCTTTTGGGGGCGCTTCTATTTCCCCCTGATATTGAACGGGATAGAGCGTTGTCTAATGCAGGTAATGCGCTGTACAAAGCAAAATCTGCCGGACGTAATAGCGTCAGATTCTGATATACCTCTTAAAATACGATTTAGTCCCTTCCGAACAGAACTTTTTTATAGTCTATCCTATTGTAATTTCTAAATGTTATAGTAAAGTTAACTGTGTTATCTCGTGGATAAATAAACTCAAATATCAATTACAATTAATAACAAAAAAATAAATATGAGTGCAGGTCGATAACGAGGTAATGCGTTGGTGTAGCTCATTGTTGAGCTTAATTGTTGTTGGCTAGGAACATATCTCTATCATTCCCAACAGGATTAACTTTTCCTGACAGTGCACCAAGTTTATTGTGCAGGTGTTTGGGCTGAGAATGCATTACGGTTTTCTCGGTCGATAAACGCCTGCTCTGTTTCTATAAAAATAAAACTTGGAGAGTAACAATATGGCTGGTGTTTTAAGCATGATTCTTGCGGGTGGAGAAGGGGCTCGCCTGCGTCCTTTAACTGAGAGCCGTAGCAAACCTTCGGTTCCATTTGGTGCGAGTTATCGTTTAATTGATTTTGCTCTGAATAACTTTGTTAATGCTGGTCTGACACAAATCTATGTGCTAACTCAGTTTAAGTCTCAGTCACTCTATCTGCATATGAAAAAGGGCTGGAACTTGTCCGGGATTACCGGCAGCTTTATCGATTCGGTTCCGGCCCAGATGCGGGACGGTAAGCGTTGGTACGAAGGTACTGCAGACGCTATTTACCAGAATATCAGTTTTGTAGAGTTATCCGAACCGGAGCAGGTCTGTATTTTTGGTTCTGATCATATTTATAAGATGGATATTCGGCAGATGCTGGATTATCACAAAAGCAAAAATGCACGCCTGACGGTATCCGCATTAAGAATGCCTCTTTCGGAAGCTTCTCAGTTTGGTGTCATTCAAGTTGATGAAGACGGGAAAATGATTGGGTTTGAAGAAAAACCAGCAAATCCGAAACCGATTCCAGGTGATCCTGATTTCGCTCTGGTTTCGATGGGGAATTATGTTTTTGATACCAAACCTCTATGTCAGAACTTACGGGAAGATGCGGTCAATAAAGAGTCCAGCCATGACTTTGGTAAAGACATTATTCCTAAGATGTATAAAGAAGGTGGAGTTTATGTCTATGACTTTTCAACTAATGTTATTCACGGGGAAAAAGAAACCACTTACTGGCGTGATGTAGGTACGATTGATTCGTACTGGGCTGCACATATGGATCTTCTGGATAAAGACCCAATGTTTTCGCTGTATAACCGTAAATGGCCGCTACATACTTACTTCCCACCGTTGCCGCCAGCAACGTTTGCCGATATCGGCGATCACGAAACTTGCGTAAAAGACAGTCTGATTGCCGGAGGTAGCTATGTTCAAGGTGCTCATGTTTATAAATCTGTGTTAGGCTACCGAAGCAATATTGCACCAGGTTCAATGATTACTGAGTCTATTCTATTGGGTGATGTGAAAATTGGTGCGGGTTGCAGCATTCGAAAAGCAATAATAGATAAACATGTAGAGATCGCTCCCGGAACCGTGATCGGTGAAAACCCTGAACAGGATGCAAAAAGGTTCCACGTGTCACCTGAAGGGATTGTGGTCATAGCAAAAGGAACAAAAGTTGGGTTCTAGAATGGAACAAACGAAAATTTGGTTTACTGTTTCAGAGGCTCAGGGTCTTGTAAAAAGCGGGGGCTTGGCAGATGTTGCCAAGGCTCTGCCTAAAGCACTACAGGAGCTTGGTCATGATGTATCTATAGTTATCCCCGGCTATAGTATCCTTCCCGGATTTTACGAGGCAGAAGAGGTTCTCTCTACAGAATTAGACTTCTGGCCACATACTCATTACAAAATAAGAAAAATGATGCTGGATGGCGTACCTGTGTATGCCATCGAGTGTGAACAGTATTTTAACCGGTCAGAGTTGTACGCCGAACATAATACGGCGTATTCCGATAATGGTGAGCGCTTTAGTTTTTTCTGTGCGGCGGCTCTGGATTGTCTGCCAAAACTCGGTATTCAGCCGGATATTATTCATGCCAATGACTGGCATACCGGGCTCGTACCGTTTTTATTGAAAAATCGTTATAGCGAAGAGTCTTTTTTCTCGGGCATTAAAAGTGTTCTTACTATACATAATGCTGTCTTTCAGGGCATATATTCTTACGATGAGCTACAGATTATTCCTGAGCTACAGGCGATAGGGATGGAGCATTTGCGTTACAGTCACTCTCATATCGGTATGCTGAGAGCGGGGATTGCTTATGCGGACAAGATCAATGCGGTTAGCCCGAATTATGCTCAGGAGTTACTTACCCCCGTGGGTTCTCATGGGCTGGTGGATGACTTTAACCGGCGTGTTGACGACTTGCGCGGCATCCTGAACGGCTGCGACTACAGCGAATGGGATCCTAAGACAGATAAATACCTCCCTCTGCACTATTCTGCCAATGAACAAAGTATGCTGAAAGGAAAGCTGGCAGCCAAAGAGGTGCTACAGGATGAATGTCACCTTCCCTGTGAAGAAAAGCCGCTGTTTGGTATGGTGTGTCGTCTGACCCACCAGAAAGGGTTTAACTACATTTTACCTATCTTAGAACAGTTTCTGCGCAACGATATTCAGATTGTTATTGTGGGAACGGGTGATCCAAAAATCGCGGACAGACTGCGCAGTATTTCTGCCAATTATCCAGACAAGTTTACGTTTGTCGAAGCATACAGCAATCGTCTTGCGCATTTAGTCGAAGCCGGCTCTGATTTCTTCCTTATGCCTTCAGAGTTTGAAGCTTGTGGTCTTAACCAGATCTACAGTATGGCCTACGGTACGCTGCCCATTGTTCGTGAAGTTGGCGGATTAAAAGATACGGTCATTGATGTCGACGTTGAGCCAGAGAATGCCACTGGTTTTAGTTTTCATTACCCTCTTGCGAAAGATTTACTTATTACGATGCAGAGAGCTCTCATTTTCTATCTGCAACAGCCAGAAAAAATGCGGGAAACTCAGCTAAGAGCAATGCTGCGTAATTTTAGCTGGCAGCATTCTGCGATTGAGTATGTTGATATGTACCGTAAGGCTTTGCAGCAATAGAGCGTTACCTGAACACATATTAAGGCTCTTGTATGGGAATACAGGAGCTTTTTTTGTGTATGGCTCATGTCGGTAGGAGAGCAGTGTCACAGACTGTTTATCTTACAAGACAGCGCTTAAAAAGGTGTGGTAACCTCAGCCGTTGAGTATTATTTAGAGAAATATAAATTAGGAAATGTCCCAAGAACTGTTGTTTCATAAAACGTACCACCATCCTACTTCAAAAGAGTGGGTAGTCTTTGTTCATGGTGCCGGAGGAAGCTCCTCTATCTGGTTTAAACAGATCAAAGCCTACAAACAGCATTTTAATTTGCTGCTGATTGACCTGAGGGGGCATGGACGTTCCGACCATCTGATTAAAGAACTGATTACCAATAAATACACATTTAAGGATGTGACTACCGATATTTTAGCGGTGTTGGATCACCTGAAAATTCACTCTGCGCACTTTGTCGGTATGTCTTTGGGAACGATCATTGTCAGGAATTTGGCAGAGCTGGCTGCCGAGCGCGTACAATCTATGGTGCTTGGCGGAGCCATTACCAGACTGGATATTCGTTCACAGTGTTTAGTGACACTGGGAAACCTTGGTAAACATATTATTCCTTATATGTGGCTATATAAATTATTCGCCTATATTGTGATGCCACAGAAGAATCAGAAAGAATCCAGGCACTTGTTTGTCCGTGAAGCGAAAAAGTTGTGCCAGAAAGAGTTTAAGCGCTGGTTTATTCTCGCGGCAGAGGTGAACCCGCTGATGCGATATTTCCGGGAAAAAGAACTGGCAATCCCGACCCTTTATCTGATGGGAGACCGAGACTATATGTTTATTCAGCCCGTGAGAGAAATGGTGGCAGAACATAAGCAAAGTTTCCTGTGGGAAATCTCTGATTGTGGTCATGTCTGTAATGTGGAGAGGCCGGAAGAATTCAACCAGAAGTCGATTGAATTTATTACTAAATTCAATGGCCAGCCTATCGTTGCATAAAGTAACAAAAAGGCAAAGGCTCCTAAAGAGGCCTTTGCCTTATTGATTGCCTGATTATTTCAACAGCAGGCTGTTAACATTCATCAAGCTGATGCATCAGGTCATCTCTGGTCTGTTTAGACAGTACAGACCAATGTTTACCTTCAATCGCGCCTTCAAGAGCCCAGAGGAGCTCAAGGCTTACTTGACTTGAATGTGTCTGCTGTATCGCTTTAAATGCACTTACCGCACCGGCCTTTTTTAGTTCAGAGACACTGTTAATACCGGCTTTTTTCAGCATTCGTTCTGTACCAAGCCTCAGGTTCGGCAGATCTTTAAGTCGGGTTGGCTTCTCTTCTGCCTGTGCTGTCTTCTCTTCTTTCGCATTTTCCAACGCAACTGAAGCGACAGACAAAATCTCATCTGGCGTATCCCACATACCGTCAGGTAAAGCGAAATATTTAGTAACGACAGGAAAGCCACGTTTTTTATACACGTATGGTTCATATCCTGCATCTTTGAATTGCTCAGTCGTCAGTTGGCAAGAACGGATATGCAGGGCATCATTCACCACAAGGGCGAACATTGTCTCATCGACAAAGATGCCAAATCCACCAAACATGGAGCGGGATTTCACCTGCCCAAATTGCTGGAATAGACGGAGTGAATTTTTTAGTACTGGTTTATCCATTGCTTTAATCTCGGGTTCGTAAATTGATCCAACCAATCCATTTCCGAGAAATTAGCACACAGTTGCATTCTGATGTCAGAACATAGTCAAACAAAATCGCACCGCTGCTAATTTGTCTTCGGCAACCCCGCTACCTTTTCTTGTTTTGACAAGAGGAAGGCCGGAAGCTTTGCGTCCCATCTTTTCAGATGGTTTGCCCTGGTCGTGACAATGTCAATATAGGAAAATTTTGGACAAAGATCACGCAATAAAGAAAATAGTGTGACCTGTATCACATCAAAATTGGAACTTTAATGCCAAAGAATGAAATTTTAGTCGTATAAAAGTCAGTCTTAGGGGCTAAATAGATTTCTTTTTAAGAATATCTGTTCACTATGTCCATCTATGCGTTCAAATTTTTGACGCTGTCACGAATGACAAGCTCTGGCTGCATTTCAAAGACATGCCTTTCATGCTCTTTGTTCTTGATTCTCTCAAGCAATATTTCAAACGCTGTTTTACCTACACGACGCTTGGGTTGGTGGATGGTCGTCAACGGCGGAGAAAAATAACCGGCCAGTTCAATATTATCGTAACCGATGACAGAGATGTCTTCCGGAACACGGGTGCCTACCTGCTGTAATCGGCTCATCAGGCCCAGCGCCATCGTATCGTTAAAACAGAAGACGGCCGTCGGTCTGTTTTCCAGAGCCAGAATTTTATCAGCAGCTTCGACGGCGGTATCGCATTCGAAATTACCCTCAATGATGTTATTCTCATCGAATGTAAGTCCGGCTTCTGCCAATGCGCGTTTGTAACCCAGAATCCGCTCCTGGCAAATGGCTTTTTCCAGGTGTCCGCTCAGGCAGAAAATATTGGTATGACCATTTTCAATCAGGTACTTGGTCGCCATATAACCACCTTCTTCTGAATTATCAATGATCTTATCAGAAGCAGAACTCTCTGGTCCCCAGTCCATAATTACTTTAGGGATATCAGAGTAAGTATCGAGCATTTCCTGAAGCTCTTTGGTCAGGTCAGAGCACATAACCAGGATTCCATCTACACGCTTTTCTGCCAGCATACGAATATAGTCGCGTTGTTTTTCGTAGATACCCCCCGTATTACACAGAATCAGGGTGTACCCCTGTCGATAACAATAGCTCTCTACGCCATCAACGACCTCCGCGAAGAACGGGTTTGTCGATTGCGTCACTAACATACCTATGGTGCGGGTGGTATTACATTTCAGGCTACGGGCAACGGCGCTGGGAGCGTAATTCAGCTCTTTTACCGCTTCCATCACTTTTTGTTGAGTAGTTTCGGCAACAAAGCGGGTTTTGTTGATGACATGGGAAACGGTTGTGGTTGAAACACCAGCAAGGCGAGCAACGTCTTTTATTGTGGCCATAAATTCTGTCCTTTAGACATTCGGTAAGGAGGTATACCGAAAACACAAAAAACCGCTACGTAAAGGATAGCGGTTTTTATCAATATTTATCATTATTTGTCGGGGCAAATTTTAGTCTTTATCAACTGATGAGACAATATGAACCACCGCCTTATATCACATAATAAGCTATTTTTTCTCCGAAGTGCCGGCTGATAAATACGAAGAATCAAGTCTGCAAAAATTAAGTAACAGATCTGAAACATGACGATAAAAGCCAAGTGAGTCGTATTCAGCACATCGTTTGACGAAAGCCGGCAACCAGTTCAGTAAGTCATCCTCTATGAAGTTTTTCTGTTCCAGAAACGCTAAGTCCATATGCTCGGGTTTTTCAAGTTCATTAGAGCGAATGATCATATGGCTGAGTAAGTCGAGTTCCGTTGCCAGGTGGTCTGCCGGTTCATGGAATTTGCTGTCTTCCTGAATGCCTTTCTGCTGCATTAATTCAGTGATCTTCCGGGCAGGTAGAGTCGGATCATCCACATAAGCGGATGCACAGGGAGAAGCTTTGGGACCGTTATGGTCGGAACGGATATACAGCAGCTGAAAGTCATCTGCTAATTTTTTATGGGCTTGGGGATCCGATTCTATCTGACGGATCACCTTAATAAGCTTATTGGTAGCGGACTTGAGAACCTTGTTATTACCCAGCCCGGACAAAAATGCTTTTATCTCGGGTTGGTGATATGCATTTAGCTCAGAAGGGGTAAGTGGTCGGATAAAAATGCCGGAAAGCCACCAGTAAATTTCTGCTCTCTGCTCATTGAACGCTTTTATCTCTTGCATGTTGGTCTGTTGCATAGAGGTGTCCCGACGGTGGTATTTACCTTATTAATAACGTTTTCTAGCCTTTGTTATGTAATAAATAGTAGTACAACCGTCAGAAATCAACATACCCTAACTTTCTGTTTCCATAGCCAAAGGCTCTTGCTCTGGAGCCTGACCACCACTCATCAGGTAGTCTCGCAAGTGGCTCCACCAGATCCCCAGTTGTTCATGCCAGTAAAGTTCTGTCTGCTCCAGATAACTAGAGGAGGGGGTATATTTTATCCATGGCTGATGGATCTGGCTGTGGGCAAGAAAGTTCGTTGGTGCCGGAATCGGATTCAGGCCAGCGGAATGAAATTCCATTAAGGCCCGTTTCATATGGCTGGCAGAGGTTACCAGCACCAGATTTTTGTTATTAACAAAGGCGGCGGCCTGGCGGGCTTCCTCCCATGTGTCCACAGCGGTTTCCAGCAAAATAATATCTGGCTTTGCGACGCCAAGCGCAAGAGCTACTCTGGCCATCATTCTTGCGTGGCTGAATTCAGAGCCACCGGCATAGCCGGAAAGAATCAGCTTTGCTCCCGGATACATTCTTTGAATCCGTATGCCTTCCGTAAGACGCATCAAAGCGGTGCGGCTAAGCTCGGAAGTTGGAGGAATTTCTGGGTCTACAATATGGCCATTACCTAGAACCATTACATAATCGATAGCGTCTGCTACTGGCAAAAAGGCTTTATGCTCTCTTTCCAGTGGCATAAGAAGACGGGTCGAGATCGGTTGAAATGAGGCCAGAAAGATGCCACCAAGGGAAAGAAACAAGAAGAGGCAGCCAAAGCGATGGTGCCTTGAAAACATCACCATCCCCAGACCGATAAACCCTATAATAAGAAGGGCCGGCAGCGGCATTGCTAAAGAAGACAGTATTTTTTTCAGCTCAAACATACTTAATAGTCCGAAAAATCATCACTTAGTTATAAAAATAGAGCTTAACTCTTTATTACTTATATTCCTATGACAGAATAAGCGCCAAGATTGGATATCATACCCTAACGTGCCGTGAGAGAAGACCGTAATTTCGACGATATAGCGCATAAATTCGCTAAAAATATCTATGGATCCGAAAAAGGAGAGATTCGTCAAACTATTGTTTGGGAGGATTTGCAGGATGCCATGGCTCTTTTGGGGCTTTCAAAGGAAAACAGCCCTGAAGCGGATAAAATGCCGAGCAAACCTATGCATGTTCTTGATGCAGGAGGAGGATTGGCTCAGATGTCTCAGCGATTAGCAAAGCTTGGGCATAGAGTTACATTATGTGATCTTTCTTCTGAAATGCTTCAGTTAGCCCGTCAGGATATTGAAGATAACGGCTTGCTTGAGCACTATCGGCTGGTTCATTCTCCGGTTCAGGACATTGCTGAACACCTGGACGGTAAAGTGGACATGCTCCTGTTTCACGCCGTCATGGAATGGCTTGTTGAACCTCAGGAGGCATTAAACATAGCACTGGATCAGGTTCGGCCCGGAGGGGTGGCATCGATCATGTTTTATAATCACCACGGATTGGTTCTGAAAAATGTAATTTGTGGCAATATCCCACATGTGCTAGAGGGAATGCCACACAGAAAGCGCTTCAAACTGCAACCACAAAAAGGTTTAAAACCCGAAGACGTTTACCAGTGGATTGAAAATGCCGGTTTTGAAATATGTGGAAAGTCCGGTATTCGTTCTTTCCATGATTATATTGGTAATGTAAAGCATATGGGTGAATACCAGTTTGAAGATGTATTAGCTCTGGAAAGGCAGTTGTGCCGTCAGGAGCCTTATCTTTCTCTTGGCCGCTATATTCATGTATGGGCCAGGAAAACAGAAACACAGGAACAATAATGAGTGAGATGACTCAGGCTGTGACCGATGGGCCACTGGATGAGCTGATCGGTTGGGTAAAGCAGCATGATTTCTCATTGAATCTTTCGAGTGAACGTCTTGCGTTTCTTATCGCGATAGCAGTGCTTAGTAACGAAAGATTTGATGAAGAACTGGGTGAGGGGGAACTACATGATGTGTTCAAGATTGTTACCCGGCTATTTGAAAACACAGGTGAAGCGAGTGCTTTTCGCGCGAATAACGCAATTAACGAACTGGTCAGTCAGAGGCTGATCAGCCGCTTCACCAGTGAAGTAACAGAGGGAGCCAGTATTTACCGTCTGTCACCGCTGGCGTTAGGTATCACCGACTACTACGTACGCCACCGGGAATTTTCTAAGCTGAAACTGTCTATTCAGCTATCTATTGTTGCCGATGAAATGGCTAAAGCGATTCAGGCAGCTCAGCAAGGCGGTGGTGAAGATCACTGGCGTAAGAATGTATATGGTGTTTTGCGGTATTCGGTAGGAGAAATTTTTGACCAGATTGATCTGAATCAGCGAGTGATGGATGAGCAACAGCAACAGGTGAAAACCCAGATAGCAGAGTTGCTGAATAAAGACTGGCGGGAAGCCATAAACAACTGTGAAACCTTGCTGGCTGAAACATCCGATACACTGAAAGAATTGCAGGACACACTGCAGGCCGCAGGTGACGAACTGCAAACCCAGTTGTTAGATCTTCAGGAGCAGATATATGGTGACTCTGAACTGGAATTTATAGAAGAAACCTTATTCGTTCTGCAGATGAAACTGGACCGCATAGTGAGCTGGGGTCAGCAAACTATTGACCTCTGGATCGGTTATGACCGGCATGTGCATAAGTTTATCCGTACCGCCATTGATATGGATCAGAACAGAGCCTTCAGCCAGCGACTGCGACAATCGGTAAAAGAGTACCCTGATTCGCCATGGTATCTCACTTATGCGGATGCAGAGCGCCTGAGAGATCTCAGGGATGAAGCGCTGGTGTTGCGTGATGATGAAGTCACCGGTTTTGTCCCGGCCGAAGTGGAATATGAAGAATTTGAACACGTAAACGATGAGTTATCAGAAAAAATCGGCGTCATGCTTAAAGTACATAAAAAGCAGGGCACTCCGATAAATTTAGGCTTGGTGCTGCGAGACTATCTGTCCGAGCATCCGCACACTCATCATTTTGATTTAGCCAGAATCGTTGTGGATCAGGCCGTACGTCTCGGATATTCCGGAGACGACTACAGAGCTATTCAGCCTGACTGGCAGGCCATTAACGATTTTGGTGCAAAGGTACAAGCAAATGTCATCGATAAATATTGACGAATATATGCCGGAAAAACTGGTAAAAGCGATTTCGAATCCGCTGTTTCCGGCACTGGATAGCATGCTGCGTTCAGGCCGCCACATTTCGGCGGAAGATCTGGATAACCACGCCCTGCTGTCTGATTTTGAAACTGAGTTGGCGCATTTTTATCAGCGTTACCATACCGAGCTCGTGAGAGCGCCAGAAGGCTTCTTTTATCTACGTCCGCGTTCGACATCCCTTATTGGGCGTAGCGTATTATCTGAACTGGATATGCTGGTGGGTAAGGTACTCTGTTTTCTGTATTTAAGTCCGGAACGCCTGGCACACGAAGGTATCTTTACCAATCAGGAGTTGTACGAAGAGCTTTTGTCTCTGGCCGATGAAAAACGGCTGATGAAGCTGGTGACCAATCGTGCTAACGGCTCTGATCTGGATAAAGAAAAACTATTTGAAAAAGTAAGAACGTCATTAAGACGCTTGAAGCGACTGGGAATGGTCATTTCAATCGGCGAAGAAGGGAAGTTTCGTATCAGTGAAGCGGTATTTCGTTTTGGTGCTGACGTGCGTGTCGGAGACGATATGCGGGAAGCTCAGTTGCGCCTGATCCGTGATGGCGAGGCAGTGGTGCCTCACTATGCCTCATTGCAGGAGCAGGCCACTATCGATATGGGCGTGAATAGCGCTGAAGATTTTTCTCTGGAACAACAGGCCTTGGATCAACAACAGACCTTGGATAAAAAACAGACCTTGGATAAAAAACAGGCTTTGGAATTACAGTCCACTGGGACAGAAGGTGACGCATGATTGAAAGAGGTAAATATCAATCCCTGACCATGATCAACTGGAACGGTTTTTTTGCCCGAACCTTTGATATAGATGGCCTGGTCACGACGCTTTCTGGCGGTAATGGTGCAGGTAAATCGACAACGATGGCCTCGTTTATCACCACGCTTATCCCGGATCAAAGTTTGTTGCATTTTCGGAATACCACTGAAGCTGGAAGTTCACAGGCATCCAGAGATAAAGGCTTATACGGCAAATTGCAGCCGGGTGTTTGCTATGCAGCGCTGGATGTTGTCAATTCACGTAAGCAGCGTGTCTTTTTCGCCGTGAAACTGCAGCAGGTAGCGGGCCGTGATAAAAAGGTGGATATCAAACCATTTCTGATTCAGGGCTTGCCGAGCCATGTGAAGCCAACCGATGTGCTGATCGAAAACGTATCCGATCAGCATGCTCGTGTTCGTCAGTTGAATGAGGTCAAACAACTGGTTTCTGAATCGGAAGGCGTGCTGTTCAAGGCCTTTAACTCTGTTGCTGATTACCATGCAGCGATGTTTGAATTTGGTGTTCTGCCGAAAAAACTGCGTAACAGTGGTGACCGTTCTAAGTTCTACCGGTTAATTGAAGCCTCACTGTATGGTGGGATCTCCAGTGCGATTACCCGCTCTCTGCGTGATTACTTATTGCCTCAGAATGGCGGTGTGAAGAAAGCGTTTCAGGATATGGAATCCGCCCTGCGCGAAAACCGCATGACGCTTGAAGCAATTAAAACCACTCAGGCTGACCGTGATCTGTTTAAGCATTTGATTACCGAATCGACCAATTACGTGGCGGCTGATTATATGCGTCATGCGAATGAACGTCGCAGCAAACTGGATCAGACCCTTGCTCTGCGTGGTGAAATGTTCAGCGCCAGAGCATCTCTGATTGAACAAAATGAATTGCTAAACCGCGTTCAGGAAGAGCTGGAATTACTGACCGATCAGGAATCTGGTCTGGAGATGGATTATCAGGCGGCTTCAGATCACCTGCAATTGGTACAAAATGCACTGCGTCAGCAGGAAAAAATTGAACGCTATCAGGAAGACCTTGAAGAGCTGAGTGAACGACTGGAAGAGCAGGTGATGGTGGTTGAAGAAGCTCAGGAACGCGTGATGATGGCGGAAGAGCGCTCCCAGATCACCGAGGAAGAGGTGGATAGCCTTAAATCGCAGCTGGCTGACTATCAGCAGGCTCTGGACGTTCAGCAAACCCGTGCACTTCAGTACCAACAGGCAGAACAGGCTCTGGAAAAAGCCCGTACGATGCTGGCGGATGATTCGTTAAATATAGACAACGTACCGTCTCTGCTTGCTGAGCTGAAACAGCAGGAAGGAGATAAAACCAATGCGCTTCTGGCTCTGAAATACAAGCTGGATATCTCTTCCGCTGCGACACAGCAGTTTGAGCATGGCTTATCACTGCTGAGCTCTGTTGTCGGTGACATTGAACGCAGTGAAGCATCTACGTATGCGCAGCGATCCATTCAGCAAATGCGAGAGGCCGAAAGCCTGACTCAGAATGAAGCTCAGTGGCGTGCGCAGCACCGCGATCTGGAAAGAGACATCACCGCTCAGCGCCAGACTAAAAAACTGGCGGCAGACTATGAGCAGCAGCATCAGACCACACTTACTGATGAACTCACTCTGGAGCAGGAACGCGAACGTCATACGGCGACCATTGAATCAATGGAGTTTGAGCAGGAATCGCTACGCGACAACCGCAGTGAAAAGCGTCGTCAGGAGCAGAGTTATCAGGCCGAGATTGAAAGGCTGGAGAAAATTGCGCCTAAATGGATTGCAGCAAGCAACGCGTTGCATGCTCTTCAGGAACAAAGTGACGCCAACCTGAATGACAGTCAGGCGATCATGACTCAAATGCAGCAGGTGCTTGAGGCAGAAAGAACTCAGTCATTGCAAAAAGACAAACTGCATGAGCGCCGCAATCAACTGGAAGCTGAAATTGAGCACTTGGCCTCACCGGGCGGTTCAAACGATTCCAGACTAAAGAGCCTGGCGGATACGCTGGGTGGTGTGTTGCTGTCAGAAATCTATGATGACATTACTATTGACGATGCACCGTATTTCAGCGCGATGTATGGCCCGTCCCGTCATGCGATAGTTGTTTCTGATCTCGATGGTATTAAAGAAAAGCTGGTTGAACTGGACGACTGTCCGGAGGACCTTTACCTGATTGAAGGTGACGTCGATGCCTTCGATGACAGCTCCTTTAATGCCGAAGAGCTGGAAGGGGCGGTGTGCGTTCAGCTTAACGATCGTCAGATGCGTTATTCACGTTTCCCTGAAATCCCATTGTTTGGCCGTGCGGCGCGCGAGCAGCGTCTGGAACGTTTGCGGGAAGAGCGCGAAGAGGTGGTGGAGCAGCACGCAAAAGCGGCGTTTGACTCTCAGAAGCTGCAACGTTTGTATCAGGCCTACAATGACTTTGTGGCTAACCATATCCAGACTGCTTTTGAATCTGATCCGGAAGAAGCACTATCTGACGTGCGTGAAAATCGTAATCAGACACTGCGTGAATTAAGAGATCTGGAAGCAAAAGAACAGCAACAGCGTACGCAGTTGAATAACAGCAGGCAGGCCCTGACTGCACTGGATAAAATCGCTCAGCACCAGCGCTTACTGGACGACGACACACTGGAAGAGCGGTTTACCGAGCTGGAACAGAAGTTAGAGCAGGTCAACGAGTCCCGGGTATTCCTGTCCAATCACAGTAAGGCCGTTAAAGAGCTGGAGGGCCTTGTCTCTGCGCTGGAAGTGGATCCGCAGCAGTTTGATGCTTTGCAGGCAGAGTATGATACAGCGAATACAGAACTTCAGACGCTGAAGACGCAGATCTTTGCCTTATCTGATGTTTATGAGCGTCGCCATTATTTTGCCTACTCCGATTCGGTGGCATTGTTGGATCAAAGCAGTGAACTTAGTGAACAGCTGAAGGTTAAGCTGGCACAGGCAGAGCAGGCAAGAACCCGTAACCGGGAAGAGCTGAAACAAGCTCAGAACCAGATGAACCAGTACAACCAGGTGCTGGCCTCACTGAAAAGCTCACACCAGGCTAAGTCTGAGACTGTTCAGGAATTCAGGCTGGAACTGCAGGAATTCGGTGTGCATGCCGATGAAGGTGCTGAAGAGCGTGCCATTCAACGTCGTGATGAGCTGAACGAACGTCTGCATACGTCACGTAGTCGTAAAAGTGAATATGAGCGAACCATCACTTCGACAGAGCTGGAAATGAAAGGGCTGTCGAAACGCCTGAAAAAAGTTCAGAAAGAATATTCAGAGCTGCGTATTTTTGTTGTCGCAGCTAAAGCTGGCTGGTGTTCTGTACTGCGTCTGGCGCGGGAAAATGATGTAGAACGTCGTTTGAACCGTCGTGAGCTGGTTTATATGAGCGGTGATGAGCTTCGTTCCATGTCGGATAAGTCGCTGGGTGCGCTGCGCCTTGCAGTAGCAGACAATGAAACACTGAGAGACGCACTGCGTGCTTCGGAAGACAATGCGCATCCGGAACGTAAGGTACTATTCTACATTTCGGTATATCAACACCTGCGTGAGCGTATTCGTCAGGACATTATTCGTACTGATGACCCGGTTGAAGCGATTGAAGAGATGGAAGTCGAACTGGCCCGCCTGACCGAAGAACTGACTCAGCGAGAGAATCGTCTGGCGATCAGTTCTGAGTCGGTGGCAAGCATCATCAAGAAGACGATTCAGCGTGAGCAGAACCGAATTCGCATGCTTAACCAGGGCTTGTCTAACATCCACTTTGGTCAGGTTAACGGTGTACGCTTGAACGTAAATGTACGTGAAAGCCATGAAGTATTGTTGCACGGTCTGGCTGAGCAGCAGGATCAGCATCAGGATTTGTTTGAAAATTCGCGTTTCACCTTCTCTGAGGCCATGGCGAAACTGTTCCAGCGCGTTAATCCACACATTGATATGGGGCAACGCTCACCTCAGGTTCTGGGTGAAGAGTTACTGGATTACCGTAACTATCTTGAACTGAACGTGGAGGTTAACCGTGGTACAGACGGCTGGCTTCAGGCTGAATCCGGAGCTCTGTCTACCGGTGAGGCTATCGGTACAGGTCAGTCTATTCTGCTGATGATAGTCCAGAGCTGGGAAGAAGAATCCCGTCGCCTGCGCAGTAAAGACATTGTCCCTTGCCGTCTGCTGTTCCTGGATGAGGCCGCGCGTCTGGATGCAAAATCCATCTCCACGCTGTTTGAACTCTGTGACCGTCTGGATATGCAGCTGTTGATTGCGGCACCGGAGAATATCAGTCCGGAGAAAGGCACGACCTATAAACTGGTCCGTAAGATCTTTAAAGACCATGAACATGTGCATGTGGTTGGTTTGCGGGGATTTGGTGAAAAGCCGAAATCAGTGGCTGATGTCGAGGCATTGCTGGAAGAGGTAACAGGTTAACAAATCGGGCTCTCTGTCTGATGAAAAGAAGACAGAGAGCCTATAGGTATAAGGTGTGAGTTATTTCTTTCTTATCTGTCAATTACCACTAGGAAGTGGTGAATGTGTAAATCTGTGAAACTAAATATTGATAGAATCATCAAAAGTTATTACAGTAGTCTATTGTTATGTAGGTCTTGATCACAATAATTAATAAAGTGTGATCTATGTCTCATTTTATTTCTTTTGTTTTTTGACGCTACACTATATTCATATCAATTTATCTTCATCTTCCATAAAAATTATTCCATTTTCTGATAAATGTAACCGGTTTTGTTGTAACTATGTTTGAGTTGCTGGTTGTTATTGTTGCTTTTTTGTTGCTTAAAAACAAGGAGTTAGTTCATCTCTCCTTTTAATTAAGCTAGTTTTTACTCATTCAGTGACAGTAATTTGACTTCCTATGACTTTTTCTCGTTGGATAAATTAAGTATTGTTTGTCATAGAGCATAATAATAGAATTCTTTTCAAGAGTTCACTATAAACGTAACTTGGCTAGTAATTATGAATATTATTAAAAATAAAAAATATTTTTCTACCAGAAATGGAAATCATGTTTCGTTATTTCAACAATCAAACTGTGGGTGTTGGGCAGAGATTGAGTTTTTATTGTTTCCGGTGAAATCGCTGAATCCAGACAGAGTTGAGTATTATGAGATAGTTACTCAAGTCATTGAGCAAAGTGGAGAAAGTCTAGGGTCAGTGGATTTCTTTGAAAATGTTGAAGACAGCTTGATAACGGAAATAACCAGAAATCAGCTAGATTATATAAATGAAAATCCAAATAAATATCGGTTCTCAATTAATATCACGTTAAAAAGTCTGCTAAATTATGAATTTTACATTTATCTCTTAAATAAAAAAGATAGAGACATTATCTTAGAGATAAATGAATTTCAAGAGACTGAAGGGTCAGAACAAAGTCTTCTATTTTCAAA
Organism: Vibrio albus; assembly: GCF_003144035.1. Classification (GTDB taxonomy): domain Bacteria; phylum Pseudomonadota; class Gammaproteobacteria; order Enterobacterales; family Vibrionaceae; genus Vibrio; species Vibrio albus. Next base: position 241,521 of record NZ_QFWT01000001.1, on the reverse strand, counting down.
ATTATCTAAACTACAAAGTATTGGATATAAGCTGTGTCTAGATGGATTTAACCATCATATTCAGCAAGCGTGTAGTTCTTTAGGTATAGTAATGTGGGACTATATAAAATTAGATAAGTATTATCTTGTGTATAATGTTAATAGAACCGATGAATTAAATTCCTTAATCAAGGTTCTAATTCCTTTTGTTAAACATTCGATAATACTGAATGATGTTTGCTTACAGATTCACGACCGTTTTGCAAAAATCAATAAATTATTAGTTCAGGGTTATTACTATACTACACCAGTTACTTTGATCCAGATCTTGAAAGATAATATGGAAAGACGAATAAATGATAAAAGTAAAGAAGCTTTTTTTGAATCCGAAAGAATTTAGAGAGTTTATATTTTTTAGTAATAACCCACATATGATTTACATAAAAAATGCTGAAGGATTTATTTCATATAAGGGTAGACTAGAGAAAGTCAGAGAAGGAACCACCATAGTTATTCCTGCGTTAGAACAATTAAATATTTCATTGTATGCATTTGATAAACATATCGAGTTATATCTATTTGTATATTTATACAAAGGAAAAGTAATACGAGAAAAGTTGTATAACAATTTAAGTATTGTTCCAAATATTGATATGTATAAACGTTCTTTTTCTCTCTCTTTGATTAGATCAGATGGTGATACATGCTTGTCAACAATCGACCTCTGTAGAGATTTAATTCTAAGAAATCTATCAAGTATAAGCTGTAGAACTATATCAACGGAGTTAATGTTAAGTCCTCAAACACTGTCCAGGAGATTAAAACCATATGGCATAACATGTATTGATCTGATTCTGGACTTAAAGTTAAGAAGAGCAAGGCTATTATTGATAAGAACTAGTAAGTCTATATCAGAAATCGCAAAGGGAACAGATCTTCATAGTAACTATTTTTCGATTGTTTTTAAGAATAAGTTCTTAGTTAACCCAACAAAATTTCGAAAAAAGTATAAGTTATAGTATCTCATTCGTTAAGTGCTCTCGTTAAAATTACCTTAAATATAGAGGTATCAATGTCTAAATGGTAATTATATGAACTATAGTGACTCATCAATCTATCTGGTTTTATTTTTTTTGAATTTATTCATATCAGTATCTATGTTTCTAGTGAGATCTAATTCTGAAAAAATAGATGCTTTAGTGACTTCATCTGTAGCTTTCTTAGCGCTTGGAATCTACTTCTTTATGTTCACCATAGGTGAAAGTATATACATTAATATATTTCAGCACGTATTTATTGGGATATATATGACGGGGATTGTTGTATGTTCAATACAACAAGGGAAATCAGAGGTGCCTGTAAACAAAATATTACTGTTTATGATGGTGTATTTTGCAGTAACAATTAACTTTATGATAATGAGAAGTAGTGAAGTGGTCTTTTTTATGGATAGTCTATTTCTCTTCCTGTCAACCATATTCTCTGGTTTAACCATTTTATATGAATGTAAGAATAGAAAGTACTCAAAAATAATATTAGTTACAATTATGATGGTTTTTCCATGTTTTATTATCGTTAAAGAAATAATGATAATGACTGATTATAAATTTATTTTTGATAAATATACTAATCTTATATGGGTGTTTTATTGTGGGCTATTACCTTTGCTTCTAACTATTAATTCCTTTGAAGGTTTACAGAAAAGGCTTCTTGATGATTCAATTACCGATCCGTTGACGCATTTATATAATCGAAGAATATTTGATATCAAGCTTAATGAGTTATCGTATGTTGTCACAAAAAAGAGTATTTATGGGGCTTTGATTTTTATTGATTTGGATAAATTCAAAGAAGTAAATGATATCTATGGACATATTATTGGTGATAAAGTTCTTAGAATGGTAGCCTCTCGATTGAAGCATATTTCCAGAAAAAATGAGATACCCATTCGCCTGGGAGGGGATGAATTCGCAATTTTACTGGAAATATCTACTTCTTCGAGTGACGAAGCCTATAATGTCTCTACAAAACTGGCAGAAAGAATTGAAAAAATCATAGAACAACACTTGTTCATTGATGGTCATGAATTAAGAATCTCAGCAAGTATTGGTATTCACATTATATCGCCGAATGAAGTTAATATAGAAAATATCGTTGAAATGGCGGATAGTGCCATGTACAGGGCTAAAAAAAATGAAGCGGCACATATACAGTTTTCCAGTGGAATTGGAGTTGTTGAGTAATAATGGACGACTTATACCGGTTAATAATTAACGCATTTAACATATTCAATGCCTTATCCGTAGAGGTCACCTGAAAAATCGGTGACCTTAGGAGTCCATTGAGAGAGCCCGGCGTCGGTGTTTTACCGGTTTAGTAAATGATGAAACTGCGGCATATAGTCACGGTTTTCCTGTACTGTTTCCAGTAGTGCTTCATCCAGTACTGTACCTGTGTTTACGATAGGATTCAGGATCAGTCCGCGTTTCGCGGCGACCAGATTACCGGTGACGGCAGCCTCGACGGTCAGAGTCTCGAACTCTTTCATTAGCTGGATCAGGCGCAGAGTATCGCTGGGGAACGGAGCCACGTTTAGTGGAAGCGGACCATTTTTTGTGATGATTGAACTGACTTCTACAGCGCAGTCATCAGGCAGTCCGTTAATCGCACCATTGTTGCGAGTATTTACGTGCATAATGGTACGTTTGTCGTTATAGATTGATGTCATCAGTTCACAAGCGGCTTCGGAATAATACTGACCACCACGTTTTTCCAGTTCTTTCGGTTTTTCATTCAGATCTGGATTTTTGTAGATGTCAAACAGGCGTTTTTCCATCTCTTTAACCACTTCTCCGCGGGTACCTTCGCCATCGGCTTCATGCTGTTCCTGCTTCATTATGTCGTCACTGGTGTAGTAGTAGCGCAGGTATGCACACGGGATCATACCCATCTCTTTCAATAGATCTTTTGGCCAGTCGAACGGAGGAATATTGGCCGGTACCAGAGGGTCATTGCCATTTATGATCTCACTTATCACGTAGTCCAGCTTGTCTTTCCCCTCATGCAGGATTTGACGGGCCCAGATAAGGTGGTTCAGGCCGGCAACCTGCATAATAAATTCACCTTCCTCGGCGTTCAGCATTTTAGCGACGCCTTTTTGCATGATCACCGGGACATTACACAGGCCGACGGCCTTCACATTGGTGTGCTTGAGAACCGCCTCGGTTACCATACCTGACGGGTTTGTGAAATTCAGAAGCCATGCATCGGGACAAAGTTCTTCGATGTCCCGGCAGATTTCCAGTGTGATGGGTATGGTACGACAGGCATTGGCAAAGCCACCCAGTCCATTGGTTTCCTGGCCAATCATGCCGTACTTAAGTGATATCCGCTCATCACGAATACGGCCCTCCAGACAGCCTGCGCGAAACTGGGAGCAGATAAAATCAGCGTCTTTCAGGGCGAGGCGTCTATCAAGGGTAACCTGGACGCGAATATCTAACCCTTCACGTTTGATCATTCTTTCTGCGAGACCAGCAATGATATTCACCTTTTCCCGACCATCTTCGATATCGACCAGCCATAGTTCGCTGATAGGCAGTTCATGTTTACGCTTTAGCAGACCTTCAATCAGTTCCGGAGTGTAGCTGGAACCGCCACCGATAACGGCAATTTTTAATGCTTTTTTCATAATAGCTTTCTCTTAGTCGATGAGTCTTTATAGATAAGATGATTTAATTTAAGCTTAAGAAATTATGACTAACAAACGATTTATCAGTGCTTACGCATTAGATAAATTAATGCATGGAATGTAATATGGACAACAGACAGTCATTAATTGCTAACCTGTATACCTTTAGTGTGGTGGCCAGGTTTTTAAGTTTTACTCTGGCTTCAGAAGAGCTTTGTTTAACGCAGGGAGCCGTCAGTCAGCGAATCAAAAAACTGGAAGAAGAACTGGGGTTTAAACTGTTTATCCGCTTAACCCGTAAGCTTGAGTTGACCGAAGAAGGGCAGCGCATCCTTGCCACGCTAACCACATCATTCGATGCCGTTTTTTCCGAAATTGAAGATATTCGTTTTAACGAACTGACAGGGGAGCTTTATATCGGCGTGGCACCAACGTTTGCTCATTTATGGCTGTTGCCGCGATTTTCGGAATTCCAGAAACGCTACCCCCTACTGGATGTAAAAGTCCGGGTAAAGGCCAGCAAGCTGGACTTTCAGAATCAGCCGGTGGATTTGGCGATTTATTATGGTGATGCCACCCATACCGATTTCTATCATCAGCGTTTATTTGATGAGAAGCTTCTGCCGGTTTGTACCAGAGAATACGCGGATAAATTAGGCTTGAATAATAGTGAAGAACGATTAAAAGAGGCCTGTTTTATTCACAGTACAGAATCATTGGAATTTCTGTCTCCGCAGGCTGAGTGGTTGCATTGGCTAAAACAGACTGGAAGGAAGACGGATATACTGAGTCACCATTATGTGTTTAATCATGAAGAATTGGCAATGTCAGCAGCAAAAGCCTCCATGGGGATTGCGATGGGGCGGTATCAGCTCATCAGGCCATACCTGGATAGTGGAGAACTGATTGCACCGTTTGAGTCCGTGGATGCCGGGCTTGGCTATGATTTGATTTGCCCGAAGGGTCATGAGCAGAGACCAAGGTTTCAGGCATTTTCATCCTGGATTAATGAACTTATTGCTGGCGGGGACAATAGTCGCAGTTAACACTGATGACCACGCCCCGGATCATATGGGCAAAAGACAATATCAGTTGCTTTATGAATCCGAGGCTGGGCTGCGACTTTTATTGTGCGCACAAAAATGACAGGACACGCTCTGCATGCTGGGCCATTTCAATACCTTCATCGGTGAGATACCCACCATCCGGAAGAGTACAAAGTCCTTTTTCATGTAGTGCTGCTACGGCCGCCTGCATTTCCTGTGAGGCATCCTGATGAACTTTGATACCAGTAAAAGAACTGCTTAAATCAAATTGAAGAAGTAGGTTAAGTGCTTCGATATGTTCAGAGGTAAACTTCATAAACGATTCCTGATTGTTATTTATTATAAGTAATATAAAGACAATAATCGGCAACAAGGGTACCGACAAGCATAAATCTCCAGAAATGTTAAAGCGGTCTGTTTGTGTCTACTTTGAGTTATAGCTCTATAGATCATTCATATTGAGCTGATTGTTAAATAGTGACAAAGTGTGAACCGTATCGATAATATGGAGCAGTAACACCGGATTCTCATTGATTGTCCAATGCCCAAATCGTTACATTATAATGTAACGGATTACATTTTGTGACGTTATTAAAAATAATTAAAACCTGACGAGCTAAATAGGAAATACGATAACGTCATAAAAAGCTCAAGGACTGAATATTACTGTGAATCGTCACATATTTTTGCTGCTGAATATCTGGACAGCACTTAAGATTTTGTTAGCTGCATTTTTGGTTATCGCCTGTAGTGACTGGGGCTGTTGCAGAAGCCTTGACGTATTTATCATACCGATACTGATTCTTGTTGCCTGCATCCAGCTTCCTATTCTGATTCATGGTTTTCTGTTTACCAGAAAACTGGCCAAACAGGAAAGGCATGATTTAGATGTTCTCTAATTTGAGAAAATCTTTTGTTATCTGGCTGTTACAGGCTTTTTACAACTCCGCTATTCCAGTTTTCCACAATATCTGTGGATAAAATGCGCGAAGCCCGTAATCTCGGGTTATCCAGCAGTTGCAAGAAAAATTTTCAATAAATTTTATTTATTCTCTTAGGCCATAGGAAGGGTATTCATTGAGCAATACTTGTTCTGTAAACGTTACGCAGGCCGATAAACCCGATGACAAATTTTTAAAATCAGGTAAAGTATCCGGTTAGGTACAAACATACATAACTTGTATAGGAAAAAACATGATTCAAGTTGTCGGTCACAAGAACCCGGATAGCGATAGTATTTGTAGTGCACTGGTTGCAACTGAGTTGCTCAAGGCTCGTGGCCTTGAAGCTAAAGCAGTACGCCAGGGCGAACTGAACCGTGAAACCCAGTATATTCTGGAGCAAGCTGGTGTGGAAGCACCGGAAATGTGTACTGGCGTTGCTGGTGAGAAAATTTGGCTGGTTGACTATTCAGATGTTGCCCAGGCTCCGGATGATGTTAATGAGGCAGAAATTTTAGGTATTGTCGATCACCATCGTCTGGGTGATATTATGACGGTAAATCCACTTGAAGCCTGGATTTGGCCTGTTGGCTGTACCAACACCATTCTGTTCAATTTGCTGAAAATGGAGCAAGTAGAGATCACTCGCCCTATGGCGATCCTGATGATGTCTGCCATTCTTTCAGATACAGTAGGTTTTGCATCACCAACCTGTACAGAAAAAGATAAAGAAGCAGTAGCTGCGCTGGCTGAATATGCCGAAGTGACTGATCTGGATGCCTTTATTAAAAACTTGTTGATTGCTAAAACGGATATTGAAGGACTTTCTGCAGCACAGCTGGTTGAAAAAGACCTCAAAGAATACCCGTTTAATGGGCGTCAGGTGGTGGTTGGTCAAATCGAACTGGCTACGCTTGAGCAGGTTGAAGGCATGATTGATGCGCTTGAAGCTGATTTGACCCGTCGCTGTGAAGAAGAAGGCTTAGCGTTTGCTTCTGTTATGCTGACTGATATTACGACAGCGCAAACTCGCCTGCTGTACAAGGGTGAGTGGGCTGAGAAGCTGGTTAAGCATGAGAAAGACGGCATGCTAATGATGGAAAACACGCTGAGTCGTAAAAAACAAGGCTGGCCATGGTTGCAGCAGGAACTAGCGTAACTGCTCCGAGCTTAAGTTTGTAAAGAAAAGGGTGAGATAGTGCTATCTCACCCTTTTTGTTTTCCGTTTATTTCCCAGGGTGTGCACCCTAAGCTATTTGCCTACACCGCCTTTACTGTGGGAAGGGTTGGTATAGAAGTGGTTTTCAACGAGTTTTTGTGTAATAGGGTGTTGAGGCTGGCTCAGCACTACTTGGCTGTCTCCATGTTCAACGACTTCTCCCTCATGCATCACCATCACCTGATCGCTGACATGTTTAATGATGCCTATTTGCTGGGAAACATAAACAAATGACACCCCCATTTCTTCCTGTAGTTCTAAAAGCAAATTAATAATTTGAGAGCGCATTGCCATGTCTAACCCGTTCAGCGCTTCATCCGCAATGATAACAGAAGGCTGAAGGATCAAGGCTCTTGCGAGACAGACCCTCTGTTTTTGGCCTGTTGCAAGCATTTGCGGATAAAAATACGCGTGTTCCGGTAGTAGTCCAACTCTGGTCAGTGTGTCTCTGACCCGCTGAGCCCGGGCTTCCGGAGTCATATCGGTATTACGTTTCAGAGGCCCTTCAAGAATCCGGCCAATCTGGATTCTTGGGTTCAACGAGGTATTGGGATCCTGAAAAATGGTACGGATTAACTTACAGCGGGTACTGTAGTCGCCATGTTCAAGTTTTTCTCCGTTGACCCGGATTTCACCCGATGTGGGTTCAATTACGCCGGCCAGCATTTTGGCAAGTGTCGACTTTCCTGAACCATTCTGACCAATAAATGCGATTGTCTGACCTGGTTCCAGAGTGAAGCTAACCGGTTTTACCGCTTCCTGGACTTTCTTTCGGAACAATCCGGTTCGGCTCACAAAGGTTTTTGCCAGGTTGTTCACTTCCAGCAGAGCACTCATGACTTTTTCTCCAAATCAGTATTAAGCGGGAAATGACAGGCAAACTTATGCCCTTTTATTTTTCTCGTATGCGGATATACCACACACTGGCGCTGGGCGTATGGGCAGCGGGGCCCCAGCCGACACCCAATGGGCAGATGCTGTAACGGAGGAATCGAACCCGGCAGCGATTCGAGTTTCTGCTTATGCGGTATCCACTGACTGAAATCCGGCATGGCATTAAGCAGGGCATGGGTATAAGGGTGCTTAGGAGCGTTCAGGATCTGCTGCGTGGACGCCGACTCAACAGATTGCCCGCAATACATAACGGTGATTCGTTTTGCCCACTGCGTAATGGTCGTCAGATCGTGACCAATCAGCAAAATAGTTGTGTTGTTGATTTGGTTCATTCGGCTGAGAAGACGCAGTATTTGTGACTGAGTGATCGGGTCCAGGTCGTTCGTCGGCTCATCGGCGATCAGAATTCTTGGCTTGGCAGCGATCGCCATGGCGATCATTACTTTCTGACACTCTCCGTCGGTCAACTCGTACGGATAGCTGTTCATCACCCGGGTGTGTTCTTTGATACCGACTTTATGTAACAGAGCAATAGCCTGCTTTTTCCGCCATTTCAGTCTTTCCCACCAACGCCCTTCAAAAGAAGCAGAAGGAATTGATTCAGCGAGCTGATTACCGACAACTTCTGAAGGGTCAAGACAGCTGGAAGGCTCCTGAAAAATCATTGCTACATCACGGGCAATCACACGTCGGCGTTCTCTTGGCGTTAGCTGCAGTAAATCAACATCACCAAGACGCATTCTGTCAGCCGAGATACGCCAGTTGTCTTTACAGACTCCGACAATGGCTTTGGCTACCAGACTTTTCCCTGAACCGGATTCCCCCACCAAGCCACGAATATCACCTTCATTGATGGTGAGGCTCATTCTGTCTACGGCCTTAACCAGGCCATGAGGAGTTTCAATTTCTATTGTTAAGTGTCTGAAATCGAGCAGTGGCATTATTCGACTCCCGCATTAAGTGCATCACGAACGCCTTCGCCGACAAGGTTAATTACAATAACGGTAAACATAATCACCAGCCCTGGTAAGGTTACTGTCCAGGGGGCAAGGTAAATCAGTTCCACGGAGTCACCTAAAATGGCTCCCCATTCCGTGCTGGGAGCTTGTGCCCCCAATCCAAGAAAGCCAAGGGCGGTAATATCCAGTATTGCAATTGTCAGGGCCATGGTAATTTCAGCGACGACAGCAGACAGAATATTAGGGAAAATAGAGTTTATCAGCAGATAAAAATTATTCGCGCCATCCAGACGCGCCGCCATAATGTAGTCTTTTTCGACTTCATTATGGACAGACGTATACACGGAACGGATAAAACGCGGGATCAACGCTAACCCAATTGCCAGCAGGATATTGAATTCGCCAAATCCCAGAAACGCGACAAATATAATCGCGAGTAAAAGAGAAGGGATTGACATTACGGTATCAAATAAGTGGTTAAGGACGCTGGAGAGCAGTCCCTTTGTCAAGCCTGCAAGGACACCGATGGTGCATCCGATTAAAGCCGCGATGGCAGTGATAATAACGGCTGCACCGTATGTGAATTGAGAGCCAGATAGGATCCTTGACAGAATATCTCTGCCCAGATCGTCAGTTCCGAAGAAAAAGTCAACAGTGCCTTCCGGTTCCCACGATGGTGGTAATAGCAGGTTTGCCGTCTGTGTCTGTGGATCGTAAGGTGCGATCCAGGGAGATACAATTGTGACCAGAGTAATAATCAGAAGACACCACATGCCGAACATCGCCATGCTGTTTGCCCTGAAACTTCGCCAGAAGCGCTCGAACTGAGTCGGAATATGCTCTTCCTGATAGATGTTATTTGTTATCAGCATTTAATTCCTTCCTTATCAAAGGATTTACAAAGGCACCCAGGAGATCAGTCAGAATATTCGCGGCGAGAACAAACGTTGCCACCACGATAACACCTGCCTGAATAGAGGCATAATCTTTGTCTGATAATGCATCAAGCAGCCAGCGTCCGATACCAGGCCAGTTAAAGATAGACTCAGTGATGATAGCGAAAGTGAGCATACTGGATAACTGGACCCCGAATTTAGGAATGATAGGGGGAAGTGCATTTCTTAACACGTGCTGCATAATAATTTCGTACTTTGATAAACCTTTAATACGGGCAACCCGAATATAATTCTGGGTCATGACCTCTGCAACGGACGAGCGCATCAGGCTAACCACTTGTGTCGTCGGTGCAATGGCCAGGACCAGACTGGGCAGAATCAGGTGTTCCATAACACTTTGTAGTGCCTGAGAACGGTATGGGCCGTCAGATAAAAAGGCGTCAAGCAGTGCAAAGCCGGTGACATGGTCAATTTCATATAGCAGCTCATAGCGACCGGAAACCGGGAGCATTTCCAGATGAAGGGAAAAAAACATAATCATCAGCAATGCCAGCCAGAAGAGCGGAGCACTATAGCCGGACATAGAGATAAAAGAGATAATATTATCTATGAATTTTCCCTGTCTCATACCCGCAACGGTACCTGCGGGTATGCCAACGACCAGGGCAATGACTGAGGCGATAAAGCACAATTCAAGCGTGGCGGGAAACACCACTCGCAAATCGTCGACAACGGGTGTGCCGTTGTTATTCAGGCCGAAATTAAACTGGCTAATCTGAGAAAGGTACTCGAGCCAGCCATCAGAAAACTCATACATGGCCCATGGCGAGTTTGGGTCAAGCCGTAAAATACTGTAACCAACAATCGTCAGAATCAGCAACGTAATAATAAACAGGTTAAGCCTTCTCAGTGAGTAAATAAACATCGATTAATTCCTCTTAACCTGATAGAAGCTCTGGGTATTAAACTGACTGATATCAAATCCACTCATTGATTTGTGATATGCCTGGAACTGAGCACCATGCGCCAGAGGAATGATAGGAACCTCTTCATTCATTATATGTTGTGCCTGGCGGTATAGGTTGATCCTAAAGCGTTCATTATTGGTCTCCCGGGCTAAATCCAGCAGGAAATCAAAGTCAGTGTTACACCACATAGAGACATTCAGACCAGCCTGTTCCGCACCACAGGAAAGCATGGGTCTCAGGAAGTTATCAGGGTCGCTGGTACTTGCGCTCCAGCCAGTCAGAATCAGATCAATATTGGCAATCTGGTCCAGCTCTGTACGATCAAACCGGTCACTGGTATACAGGTTAAGTTTCACCCCAATATCAGCAAAGCTCGCCTGGATAAGTTCTGCTGTTTTTCTCGGGCTTGGGTTGTAAGCATTGGTTTCCAGCGGAACCCACATTGACAGCTCGAGCCCCGTACTGAAGCCGGCATCCCGCAATAAGGCAAGCGCATAGTTTTTGTCGTAGCGAATATGTACGGTGTCTTTTTGATACGCCCAGGATGACGGAGGGAGAAGGGAATAGGCTTTTGACCCCGTTCCGTAGTATACAGATTCCAGTATGTTGTCACGGTTTATCGACAGACTCAGCGCTTTGCGTACTCGTTGATCTTCAAGCGCAGGATGTTGAGTATTGATAGCGATAAACGCCACATTCATTGCCGGGTGAGCGTCAAGCTTAAGCTGATCTTGCTTTTTAATGGTTGGTATCTGACTGGAAAGTGGCGAGTTAAGTACATCACATTCGCCACGCAGCAATTTCGCCAGCGGTCCGGTTCCCCAGGCGGAAATATCAAAAACGATCTGTTCCATCTTTGGCCTGCCACGCCAGTAATGGTCATTTCTTTTTAACCGGATTAAGTCTCCGACCTGATATTCAGCCAGGTAGAAGGGGCCGGTTCCGACCGGATAGATATCCAGCTTGTCTTTATTGTCGTCAATGACCAACTGCTGTGCATACTCTTCCGAGTGGATTACAGCAAAAGTTGTAGAAATGTTGGGCAGAAACGTATTGTCCGGTCTGCGCAGAGTAAACTTAACGTGGGAATTGTCGATGGCCTCTACACTTTCTACCAGCCCCTGAAAGTCGATCCCGGAAAACCATGGGTAGTTATTATTACCGACATTGTGGAATGGATTTTTGGGGTCAAGAATACGATTAAAGCTGAACACCACATCGCTGGCATTCATTGGTCTGGTCGGGGTGAACCATGGTGTCGTCTGAAATTCGACATCCTTACGCAGTTCAAGAACGAATTCTGTCGAGTCTTGATTGGTTGTCCAGTTAACTGCCAGGGCCGGTACGGGAAGCTGGGTTTCCGGATCAAGCTGTAAAAGCGTCTCGAAGATCTGCGGGCCCAGGGACTCTGACGTGATACCTCTTTCTACCTGTTGTGGATTAAAAGAGGTCGGGGCTCCCTGGCCACAAAATACAAATCCCTGTTCTCTGATTTCAGAGTGATCAATATTGTCATTACATCCGGTCAGAAGGCCAAAGCCAAATAAACCAACCGTTAGATTAAATATTACTTTCATAGAAAGAGCTGCTATTTGAAAAGAAACACGTCTGTTTGCTTTTGGGGCGTATTTCAGCGATCCGGCTAATTTAACACTTTTGTTTTCATAGACCAAGTTTATCCCCTGATAACTTAGGGTTAACGAAAAACACCCGATTATGCGTCATGCTTATTGGTCGATGAAGCAAGCTGGTATTTACGTAACATCCCTCTCAGTTGATGATAGCTGAGGCCAAGCAAATCTGCAGCCTGACGCTGGTTGTGCCGGGCTTCTTTTAAAGCCTGAGTGAGTAGTCTGATATCCGTCTCCTCGTGCCACTGTTTATAATCAAGAGGGAAACTGAACTCAGGGTCCGTGGATTGGGGAGAAGAATCATCTTGCGCATCATCCTGTTGCCAGGCTCCGGTAAAAGGGTCAAAAGTGAGGGCCGTAATAGGGGCTTCACTGGTGCCATGTTGATAAACGGCCCTTTCTACAACATTTTTCAGCTCCCGGATATTTCCCGGCCAGGTATAGCTCTGTAATTCGGTGATGGCTTCGTGGCTGAATCCGGTAAACAGAGGAAGTGCCAGCTCCCGGCACATTTTTATGGCGTAGTGCTCGGCCAGCAGCAAGATATCTTCCTGTCGCTCTCTGAGTGGCGGAAGGTGTATAACATCGAAAGCGAGCCTATCCAGAAGGTCGGCACGGAACTTGTCTTGTTTAGCCAATTGAGGAAGGTTGGCATTGGTTGCACAGATAAGCCTGACATTGGCATTTAGCGTCTGACTCCCGCCAACTCGTTCATACTGACCATATTCGATGACGCGTAATAATTTCTCTTGTACCGAGAGTGGTGTGGTAGCCAGCTCATCCAGAAAAAGCGTTCCGTTTTCTGCACGTTCAAAGCGACCCTGATGCTTTCCCTTTGAGCCGGTAAAGGAGCCGGCTTCATGGCCAAACAGTTCTGAATCAATCAGACCTTCACTGAGAGTAGAGCAGTTCAGTGTCACTAGTGGCTGATCCCATCGCCGGGACAGGTAATGTAACCGCTGGGCAATAAGCTCTTTCCCCGTACCGCGTTCACCGATAATCAGTACGGAGCGTTCAATGGGGGCCAGTTTGGAGACCTTGTCCAGCACAGAGAGAAAGTTGCCGGACTCACCTATCAGCGTCTGCTGTTTCATCATAAACCTCATGTTATGGTCAATTTGACTAACTGTTGGTTAATTTCATCATAGCATGGGATGAAATAAATGCGAATAAATCATAACGCATTGATTTTCAATGGGTAAAGAAATGGCACATATCTTGGAACAGTATCAGCAGAAACAAACAGTAGAAGTACAAACAAACAGTAATAGTCGATGCAAGTAGCATCAGTCGATGTAAACAAACAGGTCAACAGACAAACGGTGAGGTTTATTATGGGCATCTTTTCTCGTTTTGCTGATATCGTAAACTCAAATATCAGTGCACTGCTGGATAAAGCAGAAGATCCGGAAAAAATGATTCGCCTGATTCTTCAGGAAATGGAAGATACATTAGTCGAGGTTAGAACCAATTCAGCAAAAGCCATCGCGGATAAGAAAGAGCTTTCCCGCAGAGTGGATGGTCTGGAAAGTCAGATTGACGAATGGCAGCAGAAAGCGGCACTGGCTCTCTCCAAACAGAGAGAAGATCTGGCGCGGGCGGCTCTGATAGAAAAGCAAAAGCTTCAGGATGTCGTGAAAGGCCTGCATACAGAGCAGACGCTGGTAGAAGAAACTATCGACAAGCTGACCGGAGAGATCGGTAAACTGGAAGCGAAGATCAACGAAACCCGTGCGAAACAACAGGCTCTGGTAATTCGTCGTGAAGCAGCCGGTAACCGCCGGGATGTACAAAGGCATCTGCATACTGCACGCACTAATGAAGCCTTCTCGAAATTTGAGCAGTACGAAAGAAAAATTGATGAGATGGAAGCAGAAGCGGACAGTTATGCCATGTCTGGTCAGGGAAAATCTCTGGATCAGGAATTTGCCGAACTTCAGGCTCAGGATGAGATAGAACAAGAGCTGGCGAAGATGAAGCAGCAGATGGAAGAGCAGAACAAATAAATGAATAATCATCAACGCAGGAGTGAGCTATGAGCGGGGTATTTTTAGTCGGTCCATTAATTGTATTTCTGATCTTTGTCGCACCGCTTTGGTTATTTCTGCATTACCGAAATAAGAGAAAATCAGATACCGGGCTGAATGAAGAAGATTATGAGGCTTTGCAACGGTTGTCGGCAAAAGCCGATGTGTTACAGCAGCGGGTAGAAACTCTGGAACGTATTCTGGATGTGGAAACTCCTAACTGGCGGCAGAATTATGAAAGATAGAGAGCTGTATCGGGACCCGGTTAACGGGAAACTAACCGGAGTGTGTGCAGGCATAGCACACTATTTCGATATCGAAGTCTGGCTGGTCCGAATTTTAGTGGTGTCAGCAGCACTGTTAGGGGGGAGCTTTCTGGTCGTGTTAGCCTACTTTGCAGCAACCATGATGCTGGAAAAGCAGCCCTATGACTATACACAGGAGAGAGCGGCATCTCATTCGCATAAACTGAAAAGTAAGGCCTGGCAGGCAGGTCAGACCCCAAAACAGTTGCTAACGACGATTGAAGAGGATTTTTCGGGGCTGGAAAACCGTATTCGCTCTATGGAAGCTTATGTCACTTCAGATACCTTTAAGGTAAACCGGGAGTTCAATAAACTGTGATACTTCTGGTTATTACTTCTCCCCCTTAGCCGAGAGGGAGAAGTAATATAAAAGTTAATAAATAACTTTTACTTTTTTGGCGCTGTCCTTGGCATCATCGACCGCATCTTGCGTGTTTTTTCTTTTCGCAAGAACCACTCCCAGACGGCGGCGACCATCAATGTCTGGCTTACCGAATAATCTTGCCTGAGTGTCTGGCTTAGCTAAGGCTTCTTCCAGTCCTTCAAAGCGGATATTGTCCGACTTGCCTTCACCCAGAATAACAGCAGATGCAGAAGGACCACGCTGGCTGATCTTGTTCACTGGTATGCCGGTAAATGCGCGTACATGCAGCGCAAACTCAGACATGTCCTGAGAGATAAGAGTCACTAAGCCGGTGTCATGTGGGCGAGGGGAAACTTCATTGAAGATAACTTTATCGCCTTTGATAAACAATTCGACACCAAACAGACCGTAACCACCCAGTGCATTAACGACCTGTTCAGAAATATATTCGGCCGCTTTTAACGCAACATCAGACATGACCTGAGGCTGCCAGGACTCGCGGTAATCGCCATCTTCCTGACGGTGGCCAATAGGGGCGCAGAAAAACACGCCATCCACAGCGCGAACGGTCAGCAATGAAATTTCATAGTCAAAATCGATAAACCCTTCAACAATGACACGGCCGGCACCGGTACGGCCGCCTTCCTGAGCGTAGTTCCAGGCTTTTTCAATATCTTCTTCAGATTTAATAACGCTCTGGCCTTTACCGGAGGAGCTCATTACGGGCTTCACGACACATGGCATGCCTACTAACTCAACAGAAGACTTAAATTCTTCGAAAGTATCCGCAAATCTATAAGGAGAGGTAGGAACCGACAGTTCCTCTGCCGCAAGGCGACGGATACCTTCACGATCCATGGTTAGCTTGGTTGCTTTCGCTGACGGAACCACATTCAGGCCCTGTTCTTCTTCCAGTTTAATCAGCGTATCAGTGGCAATGGCTTCAATTTCAGGAACCACATAATCTGGTTTTTCCTGTTCAATTAACTGAGTTAATGCTTCACCATCAAGCATATCCACTACGTGACTGCGGTGGGCAACCTGCATAGCTGGCGCGTCTGAATAACGATCGCAGGCAATGACTTCTAACCCCAAACGTTGGCACTCGATAGCCACCTCTTTGCCAAGTTCGCCGGAACCGAGTAATAAAACACGAGTAGCATTTTTACGAGTTGCTGTACCAAGCATTGTTGTATCCTTTTATTTAGTACGAATTAAGCGGATCATACTGATATTTCGCCGGGTAGCAAACGTTTGCTGATGAAGTTTTTGTTTTAAGATGTGTGTCGTATGACTACAACATTAAATACTCCAGCAGGATATCTGAATTAATGGAATCCAGTGTTGTTCGTGTTGCACTGTAATGACTGATGATACCAGTCTCTGTTTCGGCTAATCCGGCCTGAACGATCTGGGTAAAGTGTTTGCTGGCCATTAATACCTGAATAAGGGCGACCTGGAGCGGTGGCAGGCTGGGGTTAAAGGCTGCATTCTCGGCATAGGCACCGTTATAAATACTGCCGTCATTCAACAGCAATGCGACGCCACTGTGGTTGTGCGTATATGGAGCGTGACTTTTGTTCATCGCTTCTACCGCCTTCCTCAGAACATCGGACTTATCCGGAGCCTGATAATGTAGAGACGATGGTTTCATTAATCTGGCATCAATATCCAGATCTTTCGGCCCGAAGGATTCGGGCAGGTAATACTGCAGAGACTGCTCCTGTCGCTCCGGAAGTTGGATTCGCAACGCTTCTGCGGTGGATAATTCATTCATAAACTGGCGGCAATGGCCACATGGGCTGTAGTTGACTGTGATATCTTTTACGCCATGTTCTCCTTTCATCCATGCATGGCTGATAGCACATTGCTCCGCATGTACTGTCTGGCCTAACTGAACTGTCGAGAACTCGATATTCCCGCCAAAATATAGCCGCCCTGATACACCACGACAAATCGCCCCCACATTAAAATGAGAAATCGGAGTATAAGAATAAGCCGCAGCCAGAGGGAGCAACCGGACCCGGAGCTCTTTATCGGACAGGCAAGAGAGGTCTTTCAGTTCCGAAAATTGTTGGGCAGAGAGTGTTCCGTCAAATTGCTCTGACTGAAGCAGCGGGCGTAGATAGTCTGCTACCGCAGGTGGCATCTGTTCTAAAGCATGAGAAAACCGAGCGTCCATACTGGATCCTTTACTGATTTCTGGCTCTTTATTGTAGAAACCGCAGAGTATAAATCTGTGCTTTAGATCACGCTTACGTGTGCAATACTTGTTTTCATTTCATTAAATGAGTGACTTCACACAAATCGTAAATTAAAGACTAAATTGCGCGAAGCCACTCTCAAAAATGCTAAATGAACGTTAACGTTTTGTTCTGTTAACTTCCGTTGACGTAAATATATAAAGTTTCAACCAAAAAATAGGCAAAAGGAGCCAGAACAGATGTGATAACACCACAGACGACTAAAGCCAGGGAACTGAAGGCGGCATCTCTCGGGTCTTTTTCTGCGCAGGTAGCGGTACCCAATGCGTGCGATACGGTTCCCATAGTCAGCCCTTTGGCAATCGGGTGGGTAATGTTCAGCCAGCCGTAGATAGGGTAGGCACAAACCGCACCGAATACCCCTACAATCAGTACCATCACGGCGGCGATAGCGGGCTCTCCGCCCAAAAACTTGGCGATTTCCATAGCAATAGGGGTGGTGACTGATTTACCCAGCATAGCCGCTATCAGAGTGATATCGGTTTTTAAAGCTAATGCGATAAGAGAAGCGGTTGCCATAGACAGAATACTTCCGATGCCACAGGCCAGGAAAATAATACGCCAGTTTTTCTTTATTTCAGGAAACTGTTCGTACAGGGGGTAAGCCAAAGCGACAACCGCAGGCTGCAGAAGGTAAGTAAACCAGTGATTTTGCTCGTTATAGGTGTCATAAGGGATGTCCAATACGATCAAAACCGGAATAATAATCCCGACACTGAGCATTAATGGATTGGCTAATGGATGGTTCAGCTTCTGAGAGACAAAACGGGAGAAGAAGAAGACAATAAGTGTAAGCAATACCCAAATCATTTGTTATGTCTCTCCGTCTCTTGCTGATTGGACAGTATATGCTCAAGCATTTTCGCCAGCACAACCAGAACAATGACGGTTCCTCCGACAGTCCCGGCCAGTATTTGTACCGCATTTTGGCTGAGCAGTTCCCCATACTGGATTAGCCCGACACTGATCGGTACAAAGAGCAGAACCATATAACGGATAAAAAGCTGAGCGACTGGCTTAACCCACTCAACCGGGGCCAGGCCGCTAATCATCAGAATAAACAGTAGTAACATTCCGATGATGCTTCCCGGAATAGAAAGGTGAAGGTATTCCTGTATAGCAATACCGGCAAAGAGGGAGCCCATGATGAGCGCACTGGACACCAGATATTGCAAGATTGTTTTAGGATAACTATTTTTTGGCATAACGCATTCGCCTGTTTTTTTGATTATTAATAAGCGTAGGGTCAGGAGACAAGGCGCTCTACGTAGTTATATACGGATTTTAATATTGCGATCTTTTTCTCGTCGCTTTCATGTTCATGAACAAGGTTTTCCAGATTCAGCATGTAATCTGGCAACCTCTGTTCAAAATAGTCACGGCAGTGATGGGCCCACCGGGTCTGTTCATCCGCCGTTAATGTTTGTGGGAAATTTCTTGCCCGGTAGCGGAACAGTAAAGGCTCTATTCGTGGATCACTGAATGCAATGTCCAATGCTCCAAGATGCTCCGGAGACGTTTCCCGGATAATGTCCATAGCCGCTTTGTCCGCCGGAGAGAAAAACCCGTCGTATAGCTGACTATCCACATCTTTATTCGTCTCACTATAGTCCCGTTCAACAGAATACAACCCAATTAGCTTTTCTCTGATTTCCGGGTGTTGTTTAATTAATGCCAGATGTTTCAGGCACTGTTCTCTGTCTATACCGATGTTAGCCGCATTTTCTGCCGTGAGTGTTTTGGCCGGAGCAAGCACGGGGCACTTATTTAAATGGACCAGTTTCACCGGAACCGGCTGCTCGTCCGGTGCCAGATCATCACGCCGGGTATAAAGACGCTCTCTGAGTTCATCACTGTTTAGCTCGAGCAAAGGCGATGGATCCATTGCCAGATTCACCATGATCACCGCATTCTGGTTGGTCGGGTGCCAGGCCAGCGGCACGACCCAACTCGTGTTAGAGCATTCGCGCCCAAACATTCCGGAAACATGCACCAGCGGTGTCATATTCACAATATCAACCAGCTCATTCAGTTTGCGTTTATTGCGCATACTGTACAGATAAGAAAATAATTTTGGTTGAGCTGCCTTTAACTTCTTAGCCATTTCAATGGTCGCGATAACATCCGCCATGGCATCATGGGCGTTAGAGTGTTCAATACCGTTGGCGACAGACAGTTTTTCCAGCCTAAAACTGGTGAACCCTTCATCATCTTCCGGCCATTCGATTCCTTCCGGACGCAGCGAATAACAGGTTCGCATAATATCCAGAAGATCCCAGCGAGAGTTGCCGTTTTGCCAGCTCCAGGCATAAGGATCGTAAAAGTTACGATAAAGGGTATAACGCGTCACCTCATCATCAAAACGGATACTGTTGTAGCCGAGGCTGGTCGTATTTGGGGTAGAAAGTGCCTGATGAATTTGCCGGATAAATTCTGGCTCCGAAAGGCCTTTCTGCTGCGCTTCCTGAGGGGTAATCCCCGTAATGAGCGCGGCTTCAGGATTGGGGAGATAATCCGTGGGTGGCTGACAATAGATAACCAGCGGATCACCGATAATATTAAAGTCCATATCTGTACGAACACCAGCAAACTGACATGGCCTGTCTTTTGCCGGGCTGACACCCCAGGTTTCATAATCAAAGAAGTAGAATGTCTGTTGATGTTCATTGTTTAATGAATTTCTCTGGTGTTCGGTGTTAGCCAAAATAAACCTATATTTTCAGTGTTTTATTGTTCATAAGTTGCCACTTTATCGCTACAATAGTTATAGAATTTTGCAGTATCACATTTGTATTTGTGTCCAAATATGTGTCCAAATTTAAAAGTGAGTGCGTCCAAATTTTTAGGTAACGACCATGGCTATTACAGACAAACAGTTAAAGGCAATTTCTCGCCTTGATATATACGATGGACCTAATGAAATTAAAGATGGGAACGGCCTTATCGCAAGGGTCACTCCCAAGGCGAACATCATATTCCAGTATCGATGCCGATACAATGGGACAAACAAGAGGTTCAAAATAGGGAAGTATCCTCACGTAACTCTTAAAGACGCCAGAGCTATTCATAAACAAATGGTGGAATTGAAAGAGGCAGGCAGGAACCCAGAGATCGCACTGACCGGAGAAACGGATTTTATCACCCTGAAAGACTGCCTGGATTATTGGTTTGAGAACAGAGTATCCACCCTTAAAGAGGGTACATATGTTCTTTATGAATCAGTGGCAAAAAATTACTTTTATCCGGCTTTTCACGATGTGAATGTGGAAACTATTACGGCAAGAGAGTGGATGTGTTGGTTTGATGATATTGCAAAACATAACCCTAGGATGGCTAATTCTGCATTTTCTAAATTAAGGGCGTGTTTTAATTTCTGTAAATCTAAGTTTCTGATTAACGGGACTGAGATGGAAAAGATAAAGCAGCAGCATGTGGGGAGTCCATCTAAGGCCGGTGAAAGGACATTAAGCCTTTCTGAACTGGCTAAGATCTGGATTGAAATAGAGAGAAGTAAGGCAGGAACGACAACAAAAAATTTGCATTTATTAACGATGTTGTGGGGAAACAGGCTTTCTGAGTTGCGCCTGGCAAGGACTGAGCATTTTGATATGAATAATGACGTTTGGACGGTTCCTCCTGAGTTAAGCAAAATGGGGAACACCATAAAAAGGCCGATACCAAAGCATGTAAAGCCGATATTGGAAAGGTTAATGAATATCTATGATGGGTACTTATTCCCTGGTGCGTCTTTGAGTAAACCCATTACCATTTCAGCTGCAAACAGATATATCCGTAGACTTCGCGAAACCATGCGGTTGCCGCACTGGCGAACGCATGATTTCAGGCGAAGTATCTCTACCATTTGCTCGGAGCAAGGCGCTTTGCCTCATGTGACTGAAAAAATGCTTGGTCATGAACTGGTGGGTGTAATGGCTGTGTACAATAAGCACGATTGGATTGGCGATCAGAAAGTTGCCTATGAGATGTTTGCAGACGCTTTATTTGAGCAGATTCAAAAAGAGCTGAGTTTTGAGAAGAAAAATCTTAACCTTTAAACCCTCCCTCATTATCAAGCCATTCCATCACTGCCGATCTAAGCCAGCGAAGCGGGCAGTTAGTTACCGGTGATGGAAACCCTCGATTTTTCCTCCATTGATTCAGGGCTCCACGCTTTACACCAAAGAGATCCTGAACCTCTTTGTGGCTCATTAGCTGATTACTGGATTCCGGGTATTTCACCGGGTCGAACACGGTTTCTGGTTGCCTGGCTTTTGGTTTTGTTGGGAATGAATAACCAAATGAATCAGCGGTCATGTTTTTCATGGAAATTTGCATAAGTCATTACCTCATTAATCCAATAATTTGCCTCCTTCCAGATTCGTTATAGAAGAAGGACTCAATTTGTTTGCTGCTGTTCGCTGCTTTACCTAAACGCCACTCCCCAAATTGGTCAGTTTTGAGGTTGTGCTTATTGGCTAACCGTCCGATTTTCTGAGCGCTGGTACCGAGTTCTTTTGCGATATCAGTAGCGCTGAAATGCTGGTGGGTTTTTACCGGCATATCGAAACCGGACTGGATTAGTGCGTTAACCGAGGCGTCACTTAACCGGCACGAGGCGAGTATGGCCAGTGCCGTATCAAGGGCGCACTCTTCACATAGACAGACTGGTTCGGTTATCAGTACTGGTTGGTTGCCGCAGCGGCTACATTCCATAGAGCTCTCCCTGTTTATAGGGAAACTCTACATGATGATTGAAGGGTGGGGAGGGGCTGTTAAACTTCGACTAACAAGTTTGAGCAGGTGTCGATCACTTTCTCTGAGTCGTGAACATTAGAGAAAATAACGCGGACACCATCTTTAAGCTGAGCGATTTGTTCGCGCTGCTCTTCAACTTCTCTGGCCTTACGCAGTGCGTAATCCATCAGCGTTTCGTCTTCGCCAATATCGGCAGGGTAAGGCATGGTGAAAATAGGGTAACCTAATTGTGTATGGCTCATGCGGCCTCCTTATCTTTCAGAACTTCATTGCCCCAACAATCCCAGCCATCAGTAACCTGCCTGGAGAACAATTCAATTTTTGGAACATCACCGACCAGCTTTACGATGGCTTCACGGAACTCATGAGGTTTTTCGCTGTGTCGCCCAGTCTTAGCCCGAATCTTGGAGCGAACAGAGTGGTTTATGACTAGGTTGGAGATTTTGCCTTTATAGGCGATAAGGGCGGATTCTGTTGAAGGTCGTGTTGAGTGGCCCATACCGAAGTGGTCGAGCCCCGTTTTTGTTTCCTTATCCCAGACAAAGCCGTTCATGTTTACCAGCTTAAATCCCCAAAATTCGCATAAATCAATGGCTTCTTGTGGCATAGAACCAACCCACCACATAACCAGAAGGCAATCATCAGCAGCCAGCTGTTCTACTGGTAACCGCATCATGTCCTTAACGGATGTGACTGTGTATTTTTGCGCGGCCCCTGATTTGTGCTTTCCTCCGGTACGCTTATTTTTGAATTGCCAGGCTGGGTCGGCATAAATGACGGTGTATTTTCTGTCGGTATCAAAGATATCGACTATTTGATTGTTCATTGGTCGTTACCTCTCTTTTCATCCTCCCACGGTGCAATGAATTCGTGCCATGCACCCATCTGAGTAAATATCTTGTCGGCTACTTCATCAGAGGGTTCGTTATCAATGGCGCTGGCAATCCATGCGGCGGTAAGGAAGTGGTTTGCGTTACATTCTTTATCGAGAAAATCCCAGTGCAGGTCTGCGATATGTTCCCGGATTTGTTCGTGTTTGCACGGCTCTGGTGTGGTTACTACAAATGACTTCAGGTATTCCCGGCCTGTGTTATCCCGCATAAGGGCGTAACAGGTAACGTTCCATTTAACCTGAATCCTGCCTATAGACTCAGCAAGTACCTTTGTGATGCCAACAGGTTCACCTTGTTTGGAATAAACCAGGGTGCCATCAACCATGTTGGCGACAAAGACTACGTGATTCTCGTTGAGGATACGGCGGGTTTGCATTTGTTGTAACTTGATGAGCCGAGCGCGTTCAGCTTTGCTGGCCATTGGTAGTTTCCGTCCTATTCGTTTTCTTCTGGTCCGCCTGGTAATGGCATCCAATGAGTAGGCATATCGTCTGGTTCCCATTCACACATATTGCCGTCTAACCAACACCAGAACCACTGACCCAAAAGAACCTCTCTTGATATGATTCTTGGCTCAATCAGCACACCCCCGCAAGCCAGAATGCTTTCACCAATTTCTGGCAATTCGTCTTTAACCTTTGTCCATTCCATAAAAAAATTTCCGTTTGATTAGTTAGCGGTTAGTTCTTGTAGCTTTTGCATGGCTGCATCGGCTTCATCTTGGTTCTTAGCGTTCATCAATTCGATTATTGCTTCTTTGGTTAAGTTAGCTTTGATTGCTGGACGCATACCACTTAGCTTTTGAATCGTTAATGTGTAACGTTCGGCTTTTTGCTCTGGATCTGAAAATTCAACCTCAAGAAAGTTAGTTGCACCTTGAGCATGGAAGTGATGAATAAAGCCAGCCGCAAATACATGAAGTATTGAACCCTCAAGCTGCATACCTAATTCTTTTTCATTGGCGATCATTTCTTTAATGTTGATATCACCGACCATTGCATCAGCTAACTGATCTTGAAGCCTTTCAATCTCAAGGCGCTGATTTTTAATGGTACTGAAAGGCCATATATTCATAATTTAGTTTCCGTTTAGTCTAAGTAAAGAGTTCTGCCGCCAGTAAATACACGGCGGCGGCGTCCAGAATTGCAATCCACCTCTTCGACAAAAGTGTTTGCTATTACAACTATTTGCCAATCTTCATTTTTCATATCAGTGAAATTCCGTTATAGAATTTTGGCTCTTGGAATTGGCTTTATAGTTGTGCTCAATTCGTCCAAACCTCGAATGATTTCTTCGTGTCTACTTGTGCGCTCAAGATCATCAAGTTTCTTTCTAAGTTTGATGTTCTCATTTTCTAAACGCTGGTTTAGTCGGTTTACACCATTCAACACTTCGAAATCGCCAGCCTTTGCCAAAAGCAAAGACGCCATACCCATTTCTGCATCGCGGTTACAGTTAAAATACCAATCCTGTTTTTGACCATTTTTATGACCACTAAGAACTGTTACCTTGCCCCGACTGCCAACGTGTAAAAGTCCCCATTTTGGTGGCAAATCATCAACACTGATTAACCCCTCTGGACACATATAATATCGGTAATTCCCCATTCCTTTTTCTGGCTCAACCCTAAACGGTTTCTTTCTATCTGCCAGAAAGTCAGAACGGCTTACCTTTACTTCTACAACGATGGTTTCTGTACCTTCGGCTGTCTTAATTCCAATAGCATCAACAATTTCACCCCCATTGGAACCAGACTGAACCTCTGAAAAGGCATTAGGGCAACCGCAACCGCCAGCACTATAAGAACGCTTTAGCCAACCAACGGCTTTTTTACATAGGTCAGCGTGTGTCCACTCTTTTGCCATAATTTTTAATTTCCGTTGGTTAAAAGCCTCTGGCGCGAAGTCCGGCGATTACCGCTTGTTCGCGTCCGTGGACGGTTGATAAATCAAATTCTGGACGTTGCTCTAACTTAGCCATGCGTTCAGCTGCACCTTTCAGAAAGATGCCATCTAAGCGAATATCTTCTTCTACAACCTCAAGCAGAGCCCGTAACTTTTCAGTGCTTATTGACTTTTGGTTGTCGCAAATATCCATAATATTATCGAGACTGGAGCGGCCTCGAACCATGCCAGCTGCTTTCTGAATACACATACCTGAGCTATAAAGGTCATTTTTCATGGTGATATTTTCCTTCAATGCGTTAAGTTAATTGCCAGTGCGTTAACCCAACTTAACGCATTAGAAATTTGTCTTATTCATTTTCACTGCGCTTATTGCGAAAATCCCATCGTTCAATAAGCCCCTCAACAAAATCTGATCCGTACAGTTCGTGAGACTCGATGTAAGCACTAAGATTGATCAAAGCGAACATGCCCTTTTTAAGCGTGTCGCTAGTTTCACCGCGACAGTAATAAGAGAGGTTAGAAACGTCAGCACCGCAAATATGCGTGTTGTAGCAATTAACAATAAGGCTTGCGGCGAACTTCTTCTCTTTAGCAATCGCGCCTAAGTAACCAAGCTGTGTGCCGACTTCCTCTGAAATAGCCGTGATCTCGGCAGGTCGAGGATCAAGATTCACTTTTACCAGTTTCAAATCATGTTGCATTTTTAAGGCCCTTATTTTCAGTTATTGATTTTAGAAGGCAGATAAAGCCAGCTTTGCGTAACCTGCCGTGCTAGTCCAGTTGCGCCCATTGCACTAATGATTAAGCCCTATTCACTCAGTAGTGGTGACGGTGACTTAGCAACGAATGTTCATTAGCAGTGTGTCGGTGCTGCGCTTTCGGGTTCCTGTAGCATTGCTGGCGTTATCTGCGAAAATTTCCCGTTGTTAGTTAAAGATAAATGGTGACAGGTGATCTACGACGAACTCCTTAGATGATGGCTGACTCTAAGCCCACATTCCTGTCATTAATTTCCTTTGGATTTATAACGAAAACGCTCTCTCTATTTTCATTTCGGTTAGCTTGTCTTCTAGCTTTCTGCGGGTAACTCCGTCCTGAAGTTGCTGAGCGGTAGGGCGTTCATATTCCCTGGGCTTTTTGGCGGCATTTTCAAGAAATGGGCGCACCCGGAAAACATAATGTTGGTGTTCGGTCATTGGTCGTTACCTCTATTAAGCAGCCTTCGGTAGCGCTAAAGACTGCATCCAGACATAGATATCATCTTCCGTTAAATCGTCCGTGGTTCTGGATACGAGAGGAAATATCTTCTTAGTGTCTGTCGTATTAAAAACATGGTCGGTTAATATCGCCCAGCCGCGAATAATAGAATGGCTACCGGCCTGGCGAATGGTGTCAGCGATACGCTCAGCGTTT
This sequence comes from Vibrio albus, assembly GCF_003144035.1. GTDB lineage: Bacteria > Pseudomonadota > Gammaproteobacteria > Enterobacterales > Vibrionaceae > Vibrio > Vibrio albus. The sequence goes on along the minus strand of NZ_QFWT01000001.1, from coordinate 215,369 downwards.
TCGCCGCTAAAGGTTTCTATTTTGTAAACGTTGGGCATATCGCTACCTCGGGGAGTGGCGCGTAGTGCGCCGGTGGTTAAGAACGTCGGGTTAACTGATCTCTCAGGTTAGGTGGAGTGCCTTTAATGGTTAGTGTGTCAGTTTCCGGGTCGTAGAAAATGCGCTCATTTAAAATGATGGCATCAAAGGAAATGGTTACCCCTCCACCGCAACCTTTAAACTTGTCTAGTTTTTCGATGGTGGCCTTGTCGGCAGGGAAGGTAGGTTCAAGCTCGTAACCTCGTTCTTCCGTGTATTGTTGGAAACTTACGCCGCTTTCACTGGATGGAAGCTCACCGGATAGCTCGGTAATGACGACTTCTTCTCCTGAGGAATGCTGCCCTTTGCAGTAGTCTTTTACCTGCTTCCTTAGTGAGAGGCTTTCTTCTTTGTCCAACTGATCGTCTGCAATGAAATCTTCAACGGCCTGAACCAGAACCTGGTTCTGAGCCTTAACATCCAGACCCCTTTCAATTTGGAGGAAATCGAAAAAGAAGTCAGCCACTTTGCGGCCTACGCGGCCTTTCAGGAAACTGATGTATCGGTTGGAGTCTGGATCAGTTTCAAAAGTCGTCAGGTCTATTCTGGCAGCAATGGTCATAGCGTCCACATCAAGATGGTCTGTTGCGCCTACATCGAGCTGAGTATCTACTTGCAGCCCCTGAATTGATGGAATGATGGCAACAAACAGATATTCAGTCGCCAGGCTTTGATATTCTGCAAAAACTAAAACACCAGTGTCAGCAAAAGGGTACTTGCTAAGTTCATTTTTAAGGCGTTCTGCATTAGAGCTGGTAAATTGAAGGAAACCAATTTGGTTACTTCGGAGGTTCTGAAGTCCGATTTTAAATTCACTATCGGATAGGAATAGGCCAAAGCCTTTGCCTGCTTTTGCATTATAGGTGCGATGAAGTTCTGAAATTAACGCCTCAGTGGCTGCGTTATTTGGTAGCTCATCAGAACGGTAGTTGACGATCAGCTCGTCCGCTTCGTTTGTATCGATCTGATGAAGAATGGCATTGGATATCGATATGGTCATTGGTCGTTACCTTAATTACATTGGAATGGATTGCTGGTAGCTCTGGTGCTTGCGCTTTCTCCTGGCAGCTTGCTTTTTGGTTGGAGAAAGTAGCTGCTTAGCTTTGGCAAGGCATGAATCAAATACCTTGCCTTTTCCCATAGAGCCGCTGGTGCGGTAGTGTTTAATTGCTTCTACCCCCCCCCTGATAACTTCGTTGGGAGAATAACCGTCGGCAGTTAGCTGAGCCTCTACTTGTTTGAGGATAAAGCTCTCAATTTCATTTCGCGGGGTCATGGTCGTTACCTATAAGGGGCGTGGCCCCTGAGTTGGTCGGTATTACTTGGATGGCGCTTTGCATGTGTTATAGGGAACAAAGGAAGAAAAAGCCTTCCAGATTTCGCTAACGTACTGGGCCTGAAATTTTGCGTCATCCAATGCAGAGTGGTGAACACCTTTTCGGGTAAGTGTGGATTTCGGGTCTATATTCAAGATGGATTTACCCATATCAACGATGGTTCGACAATCCCGATCATTCCAGTGAGAAAAGCCAGGGCGCATGCGGCAGGCTTTAAAAGCATTATTCAAAATGACATTATCAAAGCCGCTTCCATTACCCCACAGACAAAGCTCTTTCGCTTCGCCTTGATCGGCTAACCACTGGTTCAGTTCTTGTAGAGCATCTTTTAATGTGCTTTTCTTCACATCCTTTTCAAAAATGGCACGAGCTTCGTCACTCTGTTGCAGCCACCATTGAACGGTTGATGCGTCCATTTCACCGTAATGAGCTGAACTGTTTAGGCTGACCACTACTTCAAAGTCAGCTCCGAGATCACCAGTTAAAGGGTTAAATACAACAGCGCCAATACTAACGATTGGTGCGCTACTGCCATTACCCATGGTCTCAAGGTCTATCATTATGTGTTTATTCATGATCGTTATTTCCTTTGGTCATTAAAACTTTGCGCTGGTAGATTCACTCAGCGCCTGATAAATGTTGCTTGGTTCGGTAGATCACTTCGTCCTGATCTAAGAACGCGTTAAGAAACTGGTCTACGTTGTTGAGGTGACAGGTGGGGTTGCGCCTTTTTCTTCTGACAAAGTTGGTGAAGTGCCCCCAGGTAAAGCCAATAAACTCACCGTTACGGATGAGTGATGATTTCCCGGTATGCTGAATGAACTCGCCAACGGCATCCATCTGAGATTCAGCTGGCTTCGTGGTGTGAGGAAATTTAGGGTCAGTCGGAATTTGATCGGCATGTGATTTCATGTATGATCCCTCTTGTGATGTAGTTTCTTGGTCGATACTGCTCACTGGATAACTTCTTGGTCGGGGTTATCCAGACCTTCCTTTATTTCATCATTTAGGTTGGTCGTTACCTCTGAGGCGAACTTTGGTCGGTAAGCCTCCCGATAGCCCAGCCTTAGCGCTGGGTTTTTTGGTATTTGGCCTGACAAAAAGAAGCCCCAAACAAAGGTGTAAGGGGCTAACAACGTCAGTGGCTAGTGAAGTGCGGAACACTTCCGACAACGCAGTGGGGTTACTACGCTGTAGGAAATGTGCCCGTCTTTCCGGACTGTCACGTTCTATACGAATTTGGTACCCAATTCAGGATTCGAACCTGAGACAACCCGCTTATCTGGCGTTAACGGAACATAAATCCGGTGCTCTACCAACTGAGCTAATTGGGCAATGCTCCCGGTCTGTTCCCGAGCGCCAACGCTATACAGGTAGTTAAGCTGCATAACGATTCGAGTTCTTTCCCTCTGAGTCATAATGATCACCCTGTTAAGGACTCCAAGGCTCATTCCGGCAAAATATTGCTGTTAATCTACGTCCCGATCACTTCCAGGCTTCAGCTTCCTTTTATCAAGGCGCGGATTACGTTTATGCCAGCGACACCGTCTTTCGCCTATCTCAACATGGGTATGTAACTGCTGGAATATTTATCCACGCCCAGCAAACGTGCTGTCTACGACTTTCCACAGACATAGAATCTTGCTAATTTGTTATTTCCACAGACAAAAAAGGAAATTCTAATGAGTAATGAATCAACAGTCTTTGAACGTTTATTTAACTCTACCACCACTGTTCATGCTGATACTCGGCGGCAATATGCCGTTGCGTGTGCTCTGGAATTAATCAAAGCTCATGCTGCTTCAGATACTGCTGGTAAGCGATTAGAGAGCGATATGGATAATCTTTCTAAATTTGCCGACCAAATTGAAGCGGCACTGAAAGTTAAGTCTTAGTAATTCGCAAGCCCGTCAACTCGGGCTTTATTCTTCGAGCTGTGCCATCAATATCCGAAGCCGTTTCAACTCCATCTCGGTTACCCGCTCTACAGAAGTGGTTTCGTAGATACTACACTCTGGCTTTTCAATAGAGTCAGCTACTGTTTTGGCTTGCGCCTCTATCGCTCGCCACAAGTGCAATGAAATCCTCGAATCTTTCATAAATCCTCCTAATAATTTGAAAGCCCTCTAATGCAATGTCATCAGTTAACTGATTGGTTAACAGGCACAACCACAGAGTAAGAACAAACTGAATCCACAGCCGAACATTATCAGAGAGCTTTCAAATCGACTCTGTTTCCAAAGCCAAAATGAAGCAATTCAAGAAATATCATCGTAGTATTCGGGCTGCTTACTCTTTTTTAGCGCACTGCCAATGCACTGAACATGCGTTCTTGTAAGACTTACAACCCAACTTTTTAGGTTGGTGTATTTTTACGTGTTGGCTTCACGAGTGGGTTACCACTATCAAGTTTTTTTTACAGGGCATAACTAGAGCACCAAACTTGAATTTGCTTATGCGTATTTGTGCATCGTATTCGCCAGCCTTAGCCAGCAAGTCGGTTTGCTTACGCTTTCGAATCACATTTTTAAAGAACACATCAGCGAGAGTCTGAGGGACTGCGTTGCTGATGTGTTTACGATAGATAATTATCGTTAGAAAGTGAAACTAAAATGATAATAAATTATCATTAATGAGCATAAATGTGATGTAAGTCACACTGAATCGATAGTTTGTTATCATTTGCTGATGAGTGTTTTTTTGATTTTTTGACTGTTGAGCACAAAAAAAGCGGCATGAAGCCGCTTTTTAGAAAGGAAATGTTCTTATAGAGGTTTTAAGTGGGCAACCACAGTCCCGATTATCTGGCAGTTACCATTGATAGGTAAAAACCGAAGCTCTGGTGGGTAGTTAGGATTTAATGCTCTTAGATACTTTTTACCGTCAATAATTTGAAGTTGCTTGAAGGTTACCTCTGTTGAGTCGGTAAGAAGAGCGATCACATACTTGTCATGTTCAGCTGATACCTGGTTTGGGTCTACAAAGATAAGATCATTTTCTTCAAATTTCGGGGTCATCGAGTCCAATTTAATTTTGAGTATGTACGTTCCATGGCCGGTCGGCTCCGGGCAGGGCATGTACTTATATTCGTCAGGGGTGTAAGGTAATTGTACTTCAGCGAAGTTACCCGCCTGAACCCAAGAAACAATAGGGCATAGAACAGCATCAGCAGCCACCTGTGAAACGTTGGCATTATATGTTGCAGACGGCTCTTTAACTGTCATATCACCTTCCCCAAGCGCAAGCCAGTCAGGATTGCACGAAAGGACTTTTGTTGATGCCAGGAACATCCGTTCTTTCATTGATGAAATAATATTGTTTTCAAGGTGTGAGATGTTCATCCTGGTAACATTAAGCTCAGGATCAACCTTTTCTAACGCGTCCACTAACATGTCTTGCGTCATATTCTTAGCTAACCTTGCATGCTTTAGACGATCCCCGATAGATTCCACTGATTCCTCCAATAGAAGCAGAGTGTAAATTTTCTTTCCCTATTATGTCGCTTTTCTGTCTATAAAATCTGATCTATAACTTTCTATCCTTTTGGTTGTGCTGTATGATTGAAAATGTTCAGAAATGAAAGTTGAGTAAAACTAATGAACTCTCTATATCAAATTCTACTCAATCATTTTGGCACAGAGGCCAAGGTAGCCAGAGTGTTCAATATTGGTAGAGCGCAACATTTTCAAAAACACGTGCCAGAGCGAGTTGCTTTGCTTTGCCATTTAGATCCGACCATTCCGTATACCTACCATCCTAGCCATTACGGGAAAAATTACGAGGGGCTGTCTCTCGATTTAACGACCAAAAAAGAGGTAACGACCAATGAAAATCAAACACATCAAAGAGCGGCTTAACCGTCTGAGTTCAAATCGCGGTGTTGGTAAGGAGGGTCTGAGTATCCGCGAAGTTCGTGCTACTCAGATCAAGCAGCGCTTTACTGCCGATGAGGGGGATTTTATCACTGCAGTCGCCAGCACCATGGACACGTCCAGAGCTGTGCTGAGTAACGCCCTGTTTATTGAGGCGATTATTGACCTGCTGGCTAATGATCAACAGTTGTGTGGTGAAGTGATGCGCCGCTGGAATTACACCAACGGTACTCGCTTAGCCTTTTTCGATGAGATTTATGCTCGTTCTAACGCTAAAGAGCCTATTGAAGGTGAATTTACCCGCGTTCACGAACCCATACAAACCTGTTCATCATCAGCGAGGACTTAACATGAAACCGAATCCATTTAAAAACCTATTCCAAGACAATACAGAGCTGGATTCGGAGTTTGTTGATCTGGTTATTGAGGAGACCGCGAAGAGGCGCGGTCTTCGCCGTGATCAGGTTCGAGCGTCACTGTTGGCACAGTTAAATGAAGTTGATGACGAGCAACAAATTCTTACTCAGGGGCTAAGTGGCACCTACATCCATAATACTCCGATGGGGGTGTTTTAATGGCGATCATCCGGGCAAAACGCGAGAGAAATTATAGCGTTATATCTAACGATATCTGGCAAGACAACCAGTTATCATGGCAAGCAATGGGGATGCTTTCTTACATTCTCTCCAAACCTGATAACTGGTCTGTTTGCGCTGAGCATCTTATCAAGGTGACTAAAGATACGGCAAAGAAAACAGCAAAAGAGGGTGTGTATAACATTCTTAAAGAGCTAAAAAACGCTGGCTTCATCTCAATGAAAAAACACTCTGATGGCTCTGTTTTATATACTGTTTATGACCATCCAACGCCTGCTGAGCCTAATCAGGCTAACCCGAAGCAGGGGCCTAATACGGCTAAGCCTGATCAGGCTAAGCCGAAACAGTATGACCCTGATACGGCTAACCCTGAACAGGCTAAGCCTAATCAGGCTGAGCCGCCCCTAATAAGTACTGATCTATTAACAAGTACTGATCTTAAACAAAGTAAAAAAAGTAAACCAAAAAAAGCCGTTTCTAAAAAACTGGATTTCTCTGGCTGGCCTGCAGAACCAAGCGAACAAATTCTAAAAGACTGGAAAACCGTTCGAGATAAAAAACAAGCCCCGATTACTCAGACCGTAATTAACCGTTTTGCTCCAAAACTGGAACGTGCACGTGATGAGTTGGGAATGAGTGTTGATGATGTTCTGGGTGTTTGTATAGAGCGTGGTTGGCGTGGGTTTGAGGTTGATTGGCTGGTGAATCACTTGAGGATTAATAATTTTACCAAGTTGAATGATCAGGGTGTTAATCAGATCGGGACTAACTTCGAGCCTCCCGAAGGATGGGAGCCGTTTAAGGAGTCACAGCAATGATTACGATAGCGGAAATTAAACGCCGCGCCGCAAACGGCACGCAGAAGTATTCATGGGAAGATTTAAAACGTTTTCGTGCTGAAGATGAAGCAAAGCAGCCAGAAAGATTCAAAAAGCAATTTGATGAGTTTAGGGCTGAAAAAATTCTAAGCCGCTGTGGTGTATTACCTATTCACCAGAATTGCCATGTAGACAATTATGAAATCTTAACAAGCGGACACAGGAAAGCGGCGAATTTTGCTAAGTGGTATATCGATAACTTTTACCTAAACAATGGCACTGGTTTTATTTTTGGCGGAAAGCCTGGCACGGGTAAAAATCATTTAGCTGCAGCCATTTGTAATGCGCTTATGGAAGACGGCTATTCATGCTTGATCATTACTGTGAACGAGCTGATGCAGAAACTACGCGCTTGTTACCGTTCTGGAAGTGACGCTACCGAAGACCAGTTTATCAAGACAATGATCGATTTTGATTTGCTTGTTCTGGATGAAGTCGGGCTACAGCGGAACTCGGACGCTGAAAGGCTTGCGTTAAATCAAATCATCGACCAACGACTTTGCAGATTCAAGCCAACCGGAATGCTAACCAACTTACCTGCCGGTTCTGAGGATCCAAGCGAACCAACCATGAACAGCGTGTTAGGTGTCCGCATTATGGATCGGATGAGGACTAACGGCGGTAAATGGATCTCTTTTGAGTGGCAAAGCTACAGAAAATAATAAGGTAACGACCAATGAAATTTACGACCAATGAAATTGAACATATGCGAAATGAGCTGAGCTGTAATGCTGTTATGTCGCTGGTTCGCCATGTCAGCAAAAAACGATCAGGCACGATAACCCCTGAAGCGATACGAATCGTCGCTAAGTCGCTGGGTATAACATCCAGAACGGTGAAAAGTTTCTTTGAGAATGCCCCTAAGAAGAAATACACGGCGGCTTTAGTGGCGTGCGCTCGTGAGCATGGCATCAAAATGTACTGGTATCAGTTCAACCCTACTACTGAAATTTGCGTGGCATGGCTTGAGTGCGATTACCGGAACGATAAAGGTAAGCATGAGTCAAAGTGGACCTTTAAACACTGGGAGCGAAACATGGTTAGCCAGAACAATGATTTTGCTGTCCAGAAGGAGGCCGCATGAGCATAGAACTGTGGAAGAAGAGCCCGGCTTATCAGCGCATTAAGTGGAATACGCAGCTGGGAAGAGTGATATCGGTTCTGGCCGGGTATGAGTATTTGACTCTCCGCCAGATAGAAAAACGGATTGCTCAGCAGTTTCCGGATCACCCGGATACTCAGGCGGCTATTTCGGCTCGTATTCGGGAAGTCAGCCCCTCATTCCATGGGTTGGTGAAACAACGGACCATGGAAACGCTGAGCGGTCATCAGGTATGGCGTTACCGCTTGTTGCCTGCTGCGCCTATCAAACAGGTTTCGGCAATGATTAACCGGGAGACCGCATGAAAAAGGTGAAAACGGTCATTATGGCTGCTCTGCTTGCATTGCTGGCAGTTGTTGTGTCTTACGTGTTTGATTCTGTGATCGAATATTTCCGTTATACCGGCGTGAAGTCGATAAGCTTGTATATCGCCTTGTGTGTTGTGGTGTATTTCGCTTATGGGTTTTCTCAGCGCGGAAAGGATGATGAGCGCGATCACTGGGAGGATAGTTAATGGCGGACATTAATCTGATCAAAGATTTGTCAGGGCTTAAGCCCCTTGGTTCTGATGATCTGGAAGTGATGAAAAAGGTTCCGCTGGGCTCGCTGCTGGAATGTGAGTTTTCTAAAAAACGTAACCCTGAGTTTCATCGCAAGTTTTTCACCCTGTTAAACCTTGGTTATGAATATTTCTCGCCGGCCCCTCGGGAGTGGAGGGGCGTTCCTGCTGAAAAAAACTTCGATGTGTACCGGGAGCAGATCATCATTCTATCCGGGTTTCGGGATGTGACCTTTAACCTGGATGGTTCGGTAAAGGTGAAAGCGAAATCCATCAGCTTTTCCAATATGGATGAGGATGAATTCAAAAAGCTGTATTCAAAGGTTCTGGATGTGACCTGGGAGCGGGTTCTGAATTCGGTGTTTGAGAACAAAGCCCAGATGGAAAATGCAGTTAATCAGTTAATAGGGTACTGAGGTGAACGATGGACGCAGAAATTTACGATATAACCAAAGCACTAAGCCGGCTGGATGAGAAATCAGGAAAACTGAAGAAAAAACGCAGAGAACCTGAAGCGGAAGAATGCGCAGATGCGATCCGTTGGGCGCGTAAGACAAAAATTGCCGGAATTGTGGTTGGTGATTTCCTGACTCATGTAATGAACGAAGCTAAACGGGGCCAGAAAGCCAGGTCTGATTTTCACCGGCTTGGTGGTCAGAAAGGCTATCCCGATTACATCCTGGATGTGGCCCGCTCTGGTTACCATGGTCTGCGTATCGAAATGAAACCCCCGAAGCAGTATCAATCCAGAATTACGGATGATCAGCGTAAGTGGGAACGCCGATTAACCAGCCAGGGGTATTTATTTGTGTTCTGTTATAGCTCGGAAGAAATGAAGCAGCTGATCACCGATTACCTAACTGACAACCTAGATTTTGGAGGGGATGCCGCATGAGTGACAAAGCAATAGAACTGTTTATTCGTATGCATTTAGAAAAAACACCAACCCTTCAGCGTGGCCGTCAGGTATTAACCGGAGATGTGATCATGGCAGTAATGGGCGCGATCCAGCATCAGCAGCCTTACGGATGTGACCTGATTAGTGCGCGCTGGCTGGGAGATATGTCGGCTATGCGCAGAGTGGAAGAGCGGATCGCTGAATGGGCACGAGATTCATCCCGGCCAGATTTGCTGGCTCACGTTGGCATGGTGGCGCTGGCGATTTTTTGCGGAAAGCCAACGAATGACCAGGAACGGAAGTTGGTTTCTCTCTGGAAACGATACAGCGAGCAGGGCCACCGGAGTAAGCGCCTTATCAAGCGGTATCAGACTCAGATAACTCTGTTAAACAATATGGTTTCAGATACGGAGTTCCGGTATTCCCAGAACGATATGGAAATATCTAAACTCCAGAACCTTATTGAAAATGAAAAGGCTCGGTTACACAAATGGGCCAGTAAGAAAGCAAAGGAAAGCTTTCAGTGTCCGAAATGCTCTGGCAGTGGATTTAGTTCGTCCGAAAAAGGCTGTAATGAATGTGGCGGATCCGGGTGTTTTGTTCCAAAAGCCGAAAATGTTCGTCAGCACTTGAGAAGAACGGGGATTGCCCGGGTATCGGATAAACTCTGGAACAGCGAGATTAAGCCTAAGTTTGATGAGCTGCTGTCCATGCTTAATCAGGAGCATGATGAAACGGCAAGAATGATGGGTAAAAGACTGTGTGAAGAGAGGGCGGCGTGATGGCATATATGAGATGCGAACGGTGCGGTGGACAAAGATTGGTGTACGCCAATAAATACTGCCCGGAATGTCATCAACAGCTTTTAGAGGAAATGTTACAGCGCTACAAAAACAAAGGAAAAATAATGAAAACTTATATAGCCGGCCCAATGACGGGCTATGACAACTTTAACCGAGACGCTTTTCACGCAAAGGCTGATCAACTGAAAGGGCAGGGACATTATGTGTTAAATCCGGCCACTCTTCCGGATGGGTTGACTCAAGCTGAATATATGGACATCTGTTTCGCGATGATCCGCGCAGCAGAGGCGGTTTATTTCCTGCCTAAATGGGAAGAGTCTGAAGGCGCGGTAGCAGAATATCATTACGCTAAGAAAATTGGTTTGAAGCTGATTTGCGCTGAAACTCTGGTTTCTTTGGCTGCGTAGCGGGGTTTTGATGGAATGACGACACTACCAACAGGAACCAACCCGCTTGTCGGCAATTCTTATTTGCTAGAGTTCTTCGTTAAGCCAGAAGTGATAAATGCGCTGGGTATAGATTTTTTGTCTTGGGTGGCATGTATTCAGCATTGTCAGGCCGCAGACGGTGGGTACTGCGATAAGAACCTGACGGTTAAAGTGCTGGATAAGGGGGCCGTCAGGTTGTGCTGGCACCACGACAACATGGAGAGTCATCCTGATGAGCTGGCAGTTTTGGCAAATCAAAACCGAATGTTATGGGCACTTGAGCGTGTTCAGAGCCAACTTAGGGAGCCGCAGCCGGTGAGCCTGTCTTCTGTATTGTGGTGGGCGGTTAAGAATGGTGTGTATGAATATCTTCCGTCCGGTCTGCTGGATGAGGTTTTTCAGCGCAAAGAAGAGCGCCGTTGGGTGGGGAATGGCTATAAATCTACTGGCGTCCGCTATACCGAAACCGTTCACGAACAACTGGAACGTCTGGCTCAACCTGTCAACAACACAATTTAAAAGGCGTTGGTCCTCAACGCCATTCAGTGAGCAGTCCGCTCAGTTTCCTGTTTCTGTTTCTCTATTCCAATGGAGGTGAATGATGGCTACTCATGTCGTCAGTTTTTCCGATTCTGCAATTCGCCGGCTTTCTGCCAATGAAGAAGTTACTCAGCTGCGAGATCCCAGATATAGCCTGCGGTTTCGGTATGGCAAAGATCGTCAAACCGGCAGTTGGTATTTGTACAAATGCGTTAAAGGGCGTGAGGTTTGGAGGAAGATTGGCAACTGGCCTCAATTAAAAACCAAAGATGTGGTCAATAAACTGCCTGATATTGAATCACGGTTAGTGACCGATCCTGAAATAGAGACTGTGACCGATGAGCTCACGAGTGTGGCTGATCTGCTGTGCTGGTATCGGGACCGTAGCAAGACGGACAGAAACCTTGGGCGTTCCCGGCGCAGTACTATCCGATGGGCGATTAACCGGCATTTACTTCCCCGCATTGGCTCACTCAGCCTTGAGGATGTGAACCACGCCGAGCTGGATGAACTGCTGTTTTGGGCAATGCAGGAAAACTATTCCAATGCGACGGTTCGTTCTGTCTGGAATGTGCTGAAGCAGGCAATGAAGCGTGCCCATAAGTTAAAGCATATCGTTGTTAATCCAATTGCGGGGTATCAGTTCAGTGATTTTATTGACCAGAGTATTTCCGCGAAAACGACAGAGATTCATCCGCATCAGATCCCGGATGTGTTGCATCAGATCGAGTCTGCAGCTAAGCCGGGTCAGATTCTTAGCTTGTTGATGCTGCTGCATGGTACCCGTATTGGTGAAACCCGTGTAGCAAAGTGGGAACAGATTAGTTTTGAAACTGAACGCTGGCATATCCCGGCTAAGAATACGAAAACCAAACGAGCGCATGAGTTACCGTTAACTCAGCTGGCTATTAATATTCTGAGATCATACCGACAGTGGCAAAAAGAGCAGGGTTACGCCGGGGCGTTCCTGTTTCCGAATCAACCTAAGCGAGGGCCTATCAATAATAATGTGGCAAATGAATGGATCCGCGATGTTAGCGGTGGCGAGTGGCGGAGTCATTCCCTGAGGAAAGCAGCACGTACTGCCTGGATGGATTTGGGTATTGATTACATGGTCGGCGAAATGCTGTTAAACCACACCATGAGCAAGCTTGACCAGGCTTATATTCATACTTTTGCTGAGAAGCAGAAAAGCCAGGCTTTAGCTCAGTATCACGACTGGTTTATTGCTGAGAATGACTTTTTAAAAACGCATCTAGTCCGAGATATTACCGAGATAGAGAGAATGACTGACAAGAGCGCAGCCTAGATACCAAAAGGCATTAGGCTGCTTTTTCGGTTTTATCACAGAGGACAATAATTATTTATTATTTCCCCATTGATGATTCAATATGTCTTCTGGATTTGTGGTTAAAATAGATGTGTCCAAATCTGGACGCATCTCTTCAGCCTCTTCAACCAGAATTGCTTTCTGCCGAAAAGTGGTTCAAAATCTACCCATCATGTAAAGCCTCGTCCAAAAGACGGGGCTTTTTTTATGCGCGCAATTTGGGTGTGAGTAATGAGAGATATGCTTGATAAGTTTACGGCTTACATAGTTTACCTTATCAGTGGCTGTGGGGCGTTTTTGTCTGCGCTATCGATAGAATGGTGGCAGTTCATCAGCAGCCTGATACTGGGTATTGCCATGCTGGTAATCAACTACCGTCACAAGAAAGAAATCGAGAGGATCGCCCGGGATAAGGGAGTTAATATCGATGAGGTATAACAAACTCATCGGCTCGGTTCTGTTTGGCGCTATCGCGGTAACTGGCACATTTGAAGGGTTAAGGAACGAGCCTTATCAGGATATCGGCGGTGTTCTTACCGCCTGCTATGGCGAAACAGAAGGGATCCGGCAGAACGATAACTTTACGGATATGCAATGTGCTCAATTACTGGCTGTCTCACTCAGCTATCACAATGAGCCCTTAGAAGCGCTTAATTACCAGCTATCCCCAAACGTTCATATCGCCACGCTGGATTTCACCTATAACCTCGGCACCAATGCCTTAAAGCGGTCCACGCTCTACAAGAAGCTCAAAAACAAACAGGATGCCTGCAGTGAGTTTAACCGCTGGGTGTATGCGGCGGGACGGGATTGTCGCCTGGAAGAGAATAATTGCTACGGGATAGTGGTCCGCCGGGACATCGAGACTCGGCTGTGTACCGGCGAGTTATCAGTGAAAGAAGCGTTGAAGTTACTGGGTCACGCTGAAACCGATAAGCAGGTGTTAAGTGATTTATAGATTCCTGACTTTCGGCGTTTTTGCGGCAGTTCTGGCCGTTATTGCTGTGATGGGTTATCAGGTTAAATCACTCAGTGACAAGAACGACGATCTAACAACCCGGTTAGCTCAATCAAAACTGCAATCCACTATGCAGGCCAACATCATCAATCAATTCTCTGCAGACCGTGAATACATGGACCAGCTTCTTACCGAAAGAGCCATTCGCTCAGCCAAGGAGAAGAGTAAGTTAAATGAAACCATCAAGAACCTTAAAGACGATATACGCAATATCCAGTGCACTATTCCTCAGTCCATTACTGACCAGCTGCGCGAGCCCTACTGAGACTGTTGTCCAGACAGAATATATCTTACCGCCTGCTGGGTTAGTCGTTCCCTGTGAGAAGCCTGCGGTAATCGGCACCTGGCCAGAAGTGGTGACAGAAGATATCCCTAAATTGAAATCAGCGCTGGGTGAGTGCGCCACTCAGGCTGATGAGTACCTGAAATGGCGAAAGCAGAGGGAAGACTCTGGTTAGCAACAGTGAATAGCGCATTAAATAACTTTGGCATAACAGAGGCTCATTTTCGGATGGGCCTCGATTATGTTTAAGGAGTAACGCAAGATGATGAAATTCTCTGAAGCGTGGAAACGCTGGTCATTCAAAGCCGCTGTAATTGCAGCCCTGTTAAACGTAGTTCTTATTTTCCTTCCGTTCTTTCAGATGAGCATTAGCCCGGTAACTTATGCGACAGTAAACGCCGTACTGATGGTTGTTATCGCTATTCTTCGCGTGTGGCCGCAATCGGCATTAGCGGATGAGTAACAGAACAGGGAAAGTAACCGGGATTGTTGGCTATAACGGCAAGAGTGCCAGAGTCGTTATTCATTCGGGTAGAATCATCACAGTAAGAACTTCGCATAAACCAATTATCGGTGATTGGGTTGTGGAAGGTGAGTTAAGCAGAGAGTTATCTATCAAACATGGCAAAGAATGACTGGGCGGCATTACAGAAACAGTTTGAACGTGACCATGAGCGGTACGGGACCAGCGCAAAGGACTGGTGTGACAAGAAAGGCCTGAATTATCAGACTGCACGAAGGCACATTAAGGTGCGCAAAATTGCGCAAAACGACAGTGCGCAATCTGCGCAAAAGGGGAAACCGCGCGGTAAAAATGCGCAAACTGCGCAGGGTCGGAAAAATTCAGATAAGAAAAAGAGTTCGACAAAAAACTTACAGAAAAACAAATCAGACAGCCCAAACTCCACGCCTACCGATCCAAAGGATCGCAACATGGCGGAAAGGGATGCGGCCGGAAGGTTTAAGCCTGGGCATTCTCTGTCGGTTGGGAATAGTGGTAATCCTGAACCGAGTTGCTCGTTTGAACCAGGGAATCAGCTGAGAAGGAAGGGGGGGATTTATGCCAGGTACTTTCCTGAGTCTAAGCAGGCGATGTTTGATTTTAGCGAGTGTGCCACGCTGGAAGATGAGCTGATATTGACGAGAACCCGGCTTCAGGCGGGTATTGAATATCTCGGTAAGATTTCAGAAGACCTGCAGAACGCCACTGCTATGGAGGAGAAAATTTCTCTGTATGACAGCTACCAGAAAACTGAGAACCGAATTGATGTTCTTACGGCGCGTATTGAGTCAATAACGAAAACGCTATCCAACTTAGGTATTGATGTGGTGACCAGAGAAAAGATTGTTCAGGACACCAAACGAATCAAAAACGCTTCACGCAAACTGGGGCTTGAAGCTGACGAACTACAGAACAAAGGCAAAGCAGACGATACGCCAATCAGCGATATCGTTGCTGAAATTCAATCCATGGGTAAATCTGGGTTAATGAGTGAGAGTTAAAAATAATGGTTGATACTACCGATATAACAGCGCTGCAAACGTCCGTTCAAGACCTGATGACACAGACAATGGACCTGTTGGAGCAATACGCCACGCTTAAAGCGGCCACGCAGCAAGCGTTATCAGTGGCGAGTAATGGTGATTCTACTTATGCCTTGGCTGCGTATGAATCTCTGCAAAGAGTAGAGGCGGCAATGGAATCATTAGCCGAAGAGTCGATTGCATTTGAAACTAAAGCGGCGCTGGATGCTTACACGCCAACGGCTGATGCAAATGGATGTTATCCTATCGCCAAAGTCTGGAATGATGAAACGGATTACAATGGTTATTACGGTTATAACAATGAGGTATGGTCAAAAAGTCCGTACGACCCATTAAAGACGGCGGTTCAAGCGGCGGCGGACTCTTCCATCTCTAACGCGTTGCATTTAGGACAGCCCAATCAGTTTAGCCTAGAACAGTTAGTTGGCACCGAGTTGCCATCGGTCGTCACCGGAACGGCATCAGCTTCAAAAATTAATGGAGTATCCTGTTTGACGCTGGATTCAGACGAAACAGGCGTCTTGTATGGTTACTATCGTTTCGATGCTTCTGTATTTTCATCTGGAGTCGTTTCTACCTCGCTCATGGTTGCGAATGCTCCTGCTGGAACCACTGGAGAAATAGCACTGATTGAGCGAGATTCGTCGTTCGACATTCTGTCAGATAACGCCATACTGACAGGGAGAACAACGGCGGTTTCCAATGAATATTTTGAACTGACTGCCTTAACGTTGAACGCTTCCACTCAGTATGTTGATATTAAAATATACTTTGCAGATACCAGTGAATTATCACAATCAGTTAGTTTTCATTCGATGTGTTTGGTTGAGGGTGATAACCCCATCTTCCGCCTGCCTAATTTGATTGTTGATACGCATGAGAGAACGGAAGTTTTGGAGAGCCGTTCCGATGATGTTGATTATGAGTTAACCGTATTAAAAAGCACGGCAAACGGTGACTATTTGGCAGAAATATTACCGAATATCTATAAGGATTGGTTTAACGCACACCCGGATAAATACTGGTCCACATATACGCCAGAAACAGCATTGATTAACAACCGGGTTTGTTTGCACTTTACTGAAACCGCCTGTTATTCAAAGCCTATCTCTGCTAATGAGTTTGACAGTTCCATTTTCAGTGTGGCCATTCGGTGCGAAAAACGGTCTACGCCGACGTTAGCCGGTCGGATCTTGCTAATCCAATACGCGACGACTGATAACAGTGAAGAAGTGACCAGGGAAACGTTAACTCTGGAAGCTGTTGGCTGGGATGAGTATCAGGATTTTGTGTTTAACTCAATCGAACTAGATGATAGCACCAACCATATAACCATTTGCATTGATGTGTATTCTGATTTTTATGTGTCAGATATTGCTATTGTTGAGGGGGATGTTGCCAGTTATCGACGGGATTCAATCCTGGACAGAATTACTGAGGTTAATGACGTATTGGATTCCTCTGCTGCATTTACTTATCCAAACTTGTTAGATGACATTGATCTTGCTGATGACTATTCAGATGCTGGTACCGGAGATTTATATACAGCGAATCTAAACAATGGCAGCAGGGTATTGGTGGCCGACGATGACAATACTTCTGGTGCTTATAAAGGGCCGAGAGTAAAACGAGATCGTATCAGTGGTGATACGTTTAATGCGGGTTGCACCGTTTTTTATGCTCAGTCTGATAGTGCTAGGGTATTGGTCCAACAACTTGACGCCAATGGTGATGAAATTCGTGACTTGTCCGATGGAAATGGAGACTATCGCATTGAGTTTGATGTTAATCAGGTCTATTCGGGGGAATCCGAAGATGTGGTGGTTACGGATAAGCCAATTGCTGATAATTGTATAAGTCTGCAAATGGCTGTATTTCCCAACGGATCAGGGGTGGTAGTCGGGAAAATGTTCATCCGTGAAGCGGGGAATAAGTTCACTCCATTCACCCCGGAAATCATCATGCACCGACGCCCGGTATATGTCAGCACCGAGGGAGATAATACTAATTTAGGCAGTAAAGACCATCCGGTGGCTAGTGTGGCGGCTGCGATGGCGAAAGGAGCGCATAAAATCATTGTGATGGACGGAATTTATTCCGGTGATGCCCTTTCTGTTGATGGACGTTTGTTTAAATCTGGCGTGGAAGTTATTGCCGACACGAGTGCAATTCCAGTTTGCCGGCAAGGGGTAGAGATCGGCGGATTTCTGGCCTCTGATGGATACACCAACGTATATGAAGCCACGTCGTCCATTCAGCCAGCCCTATGGGATGAGTCGAATCCGTGTGGTTTCGTGTTTGGGAAAAGCATTCCATTTCACGCAATTACATCTGATGTGCGTCATCCATTGCACCGAGGGCGGTCCCATATTAGTCCGCATTATATTTTCAAGCCGGTCTTAAGCCTGGAACTTCTGGAATCGGCCACTGATCCGAGTTGGTTTTACGATTTGGCAACCACTACGTTGTATGTCAACGCCATTACGGATATTGACCCGCTAACCATGACCGTCATTATTCCTGACGGGTACAGTGTTAAAAACTTAGGTCCTCAGCATGATGTGACTATAGTTAATCTTACCTATGAGTTTGCTGGGTTGAAAATGGATGCTGCAGGCCGATTTTATCTGGATAGCGTGATGAATATAGGTTCGCCAGGTGATGGTTTTTCCATTGACAAGACGCATGGTGAGGACCGTTATTGCAGTGTCATCGGTGCGTCAAATGATAACTGGAACTGTCATAATACAGTGGTAGAGACACCGCGTGACGATGGTTATACCAATGTGGCCTCAGTTAGTCATTCTATCGACCCTTATTCAGCCTGGGCGTTTGATGATGGCCGTTCTATCCATGAGCAATCTCATGGTTCGGTTGATGGTGGTCTGTTTGAATTCTGCGGCTCTACCGGTTTTGCACCGGCACAAGGGGCAGAAGAAACCATTCGACATGCTCATGTTCGGGATTGTGGCTGGGAGAACGATCGAGAGGGTGGCATTGCGGTTGTCAATGATGTTCAAGACGATGGCCATTACACGGTGTGTAATGCTCACAATGTTTTGGTTGAACGCTGTCGGGTTGGCTTTAGTGTGCTTAAGGATGATGGCATTTTAAACCTGTATAACACCAGAACCAAAGACTGTACGGATGCATCTATCAATGCCGAAGCGGGTCTGACCAATCTGTTTGATCATAAAGACAGTGGCTCACCAGCGAGAATTTCTGGCGATGGTACCGTGAATGATGAAACGTGGAGTTAATCTATGTCAGAAGCTTTAACTCAATACCACGCCAGTGCCACGAACGACGACAAATTCATCACTCTGGAGCTATCTTCCAGCGCCTCACCGCGCCGCTTGAAGATGATTGAACTAAATATACTTGATGCGTAGTAGTCTAGATGCAAGAAACCGACATCATCAAAGCCCACCTATCAGACAAATGGTGGCGCTTAGACAACCTCTACATGATAGAAAACGAACAGGGGAAACTTGTTCGTTTTCGTTTAAGGCCAGCGCAAAAGCTATTGTTTCAAATGATGTGGTACCTCAACATCATTCTGAAAGCGAGGCAGATAGGGTTCTCTACCGCGATTGATATCTACCTGCTGGATGAGTCCTTGTTTAACGACAACCTGAAATGCGGGATTATTGCTCAGGATAAAAATGCAGCCGGTGAAATATTCAGGACAAAGATAGAAATACCCTTCGATAACTTACCACCCTGGTTAAAGTCCAGATTCAAGATTAAGTCGCGCCGTTCCGGTTCAACAGGAGGCGCGATTTTTTTTGAACATGGCTCAAGCATTCAGGTGGCCACATCGTTTCGTTCTGGTACGGTTCAGCGCCTGCATATTTCTGAGCATGGGAAGATATGTGCGAAGTATCCGGAGAAGGCAAAGGAAGTAAGAACCGGTACCTTAAACGCCATTCATGAAGACTGTATCGCCTTTATTGAATCCACCGCTGAAGGTGTCGGCGGTGACTATCACTCCATGTGTATGCGAGCTATGGAGCTGGGCCGAGGTGGCGTTGACCTTTCAAAGCTTGAATGGAAGTTCCACTTCTTTGCATGGTGGCAAGACCCAAAGTATCGCTCACCGGTTCCTAAGCGTGGTTTAGTGCTCGGAAAAGTTCATAAGGAGTATTTTGCTGCTGTTGAGAAATCGATGGGCAGACCTCTGGATGATGAGCAAAAGCAGTGGTACGTGCTCAAAGAAGCCGACCAGGGCGAAGAAATGAAGCAGGAATTCCCATCAACGCCACTTGAGGCGTTTTTGGTTTCTGGTCGCCGGGTATTCAATGCGATTGATGCCATGAATGCCGAGGCTGACTGCGAAGCTCCGTTGATTGTTTACGATATGGAACCAATGACCGGCAATAAAACCAAAGCAGCGAAGCCGGATAAACTGGATGAGAAAGGCCAGAAAACCCTTCATAACATGTTGCTGATATGGGAGCTGCCGGACGAAGAGGAAGACTACGCCATAGGTGTGGATATTGCGGAAGGTTTGGAACATGGGGACAGATCCAGTATCGATGTCGTGAAGAAATCCACAGGCGAGCAGGTGGCTCATTGGTTTGGTCATATCGATGTCGAGCTCTTGGCGCATTTAGCCAAGCATATCGGCACCTGGTACAACAAAGCGTTTATTGGTCCTGAGCGTAATAACCATGGTCACGCCTTTATCCTGGCTCTGAAAGACATCTATCCAGGTAGCCGAATTTACGCCGAGCAGTACATTGACCGGGAAGATGAAGACGAAACCGTTAAGCTAGGCTGGCTAACCACTAAGCATAGCAAGCCTATCCTCACTGAAGGCTTTAAAACTTTACTCAAGAACGGAATTTCCGGGATCCGCTGGATTGGTACCGCTTCTGAAGTCCACACCTACGTTTACGACAAAAAAGGCAGCATGAATGCCCAAACCGGCTGCTTTGATGACCAGCTCATGAGCTACATGATTGCTCAGGAAATGAGAGCAAGAATGCCAGCAAGACCGAAGAAAGACGATTCATCACGAGATAAAAAACACTGGATGGCGCACTAATGACCGTTGCACTGAAAAAGAAAATAGTAGACCAAGATAAGCTGCTGGATTTGTTGTCTGATATTGATGGTCAGCCGAACTGGCGCAGCAAAGCTAAAATGGCTCATGCCTATTACGATGGGGACCAGTTACCTGCAGAAGTGGTCGAAGTGCTGCGGGATAGAGGCCAGCCGGAAACCATGCACAATCTGGTCGCTCCGGCCATTGATGGCGTGTTGGGGATGGAAGCCAAGACCCGGACTGATTTGATGGTGATGGCCGATGACCCAGACGAACAGATGGAAACGTTAGCCGAGGCGGTTAATGCTGAGTTCTCGGATGCAGCTCGATTAGCTAGGCTGGATAAGGCTCGTTCAGATGCGTATTCGAATCAGATTAAATGTGGAATCGGGTTTGTAGAGGCTTATCGAAATCCAGATCCTTTTGGTCCACGATACAAAGTGAAGAATGTGCCAAGGGATGAAATCTACTGGGACTGGTTTTCTAACGAAGCAGACTGGTCAGATTGTCGCTGGGTAATGCGTCAGCGCTGGATTGATATTGATGAGCTTACGTCACTGGTGCCGAATAAAGCTAAGGTGTTGGATCTGGCAGCGAATGACTTCAAAGGGTTTGTGGATACGGAGCTGGTTGATGGTCAGGATCCACTACTGGTGAGTGCATGGGAAGAGTACAACAGCTGGACCCGGGAGCAGACCGAATATCTCAGCCAGAACCGGAAGCGGATTAAACTGCAGATCATCTATATCCGTAAATATGAGCGAATGATGGTGCTAAGGTTTGGTAACGGCCGGGTGATTCAGTACAAGTCTGATTTTATTCCGCATCAGGTAGCGTTAGCGCTGGGTAAAGCTCAACTTGAAAACGCTTCTGTCAGTAAAATCTATGAAAGCTGGTTTGCTGGCCCTCATCATTTAGGTGACCGTGAGTGTCAGGCTCCCAATGGTATGTATCCAATTGTGCCGTTCTTTGGTTACCGGAAGGACAGTAACGGCGAGCCGTATGGATTGATTGCCCGGGCAATTCCCGCTCAGAACGAAGTGAACCTGCGTAGGATTAAGCTTACCTGGCTGCTGCAGGCTAAACGGGTGATCATGGATGAAGATGCCACCAATATGACTACAAAGCAGGTATTGGAAGAGGTTGAACGTGCTGATGGCCTGATTAAACTGAATCCGGATAGACGAAATAAGAAAACGATATCCGAAGCGCTTCAGGTTCAACAAGATTTCAACGTGGCAGCTCAGCAATTCACCGTAATGCAGGAATCCATGAAGCTCATTCAGGATACCATGGGGATTTACTCTGCATTCTTGGGGCAGGAAGGTGGTGCGGATTCAGGGGTTGCCATTGCTAACCTTGTTGAGCAGGGCGCAACGACTCTGGCTGAGATAAATGATAACTACCGCTTTGGTTGTCAGTTGGTCGGGGAATTGCTGCTAGGTTACATTCTCGAAGATATGAAGGTTCACCGGAACCGGGAGATAGTGATTAACCGGGATGATGTCCATAAGCGTAAGACCGTTGTCATTAATCAGGAAACCGAAGAAGGCTTAACGAACGATATTACCCGGCTTCGTGCTCACATCACTCTGGCACCAATTCAACAGACTACAGCGTATAAGTCTCAGCTTGCCGATCGCATGATGAAACTGACCGCTCAGTTACCACCACAGGTACAGGCCGCAGTTATCGACCTGGTGGCTGAGTTATCCGACATTCCGAATAAGCCTGAATTTATGGAGCGAGTTCGCGGTGCACTGAATATCCCGAAAGACCAGGAAGATATGACGCCGGAAGAACAGCAGGCATTCATGGCGCAGAAGCAGCAGGAACAAGAGCAAATGGCTCTGGCTATGCGTGAAATGTCTGCAAAGGTTGAAAAGCTGGAAGCCGAAGCAGCTAAAGTTAAAGCCGGTGCTGATGGCCAGCGCTATGATGACGCCAAGAAGCAGGCTGAAACCGCCATGATCCTGAAAAAGATGGAACAGCTAACCCAAGAAATTACCGTAATGAGAGGGCAGTTTGAGCAGAACCTACAGCAGCAAATTGATGCGATAGCGTTGTAAGTAACTCAGAATTGCTTTCTGCCGAAAACTAGTTCACAATTTCCCCATCGTGCGAAACCCTGCCTTTTTAGGCGGGGTTTTTTATTGGGCGCAATTCAGGAATTGAAAAATGACAGTTAAAAGTGTGTTAGCAGTGGCTTTGGGTTCAGAGCCTGAAGGTATGGTTCATATCTCGAACTTTATGCGTGACTACCTCTGCACCAAGGAAGTTAAGGCTGCACGTATTATCGCTATCGGTCACGTTGATAATGGTATGGATATCACTATCGCTGACCCTATGGATGAAAGTATTCACGCTCCGTATTCGCTGACTCTGGATATGATTGCCCGGTATACGCCAAGGGTGGGTGATTACCTGGTGCTGTATTCTGATGACTATGTTTCTGTTAGTCCGAAAGATGCCTTTGAAAGCGGCTATATCATGTTTGGTGAGATGGAGCCGCAGACCAAAGTCGAGAAATCCCATATTGATGCATTGGTCGCTTCATTGGAATTCAAGTTCGCTCGTGTTGAAGACACAACAGTGACTGGCTGTTGGGCTTATCTGCCAAATGGTTTTAAAGTTGGCTATGGTGAATCTGCCTGCGTGGACCCGAATAACTTCAATGAAGCGGATGGTCAAAAATATGCTAAAGAACGCTGCATTCAGAATGCGACCAATAAGCTTTGGGAGTTGGAAGGTTATCTACCGAAGGTAACGGGAGCTACCAGTAATCCGTCTATTTGCTTTGATGAAGAAGAAATCCAGTCAAAAGAAAGCAATCGCCCAGGCTTCAGGTTTTATGAAAGTAAGCCGACAATAAGAGAGGCTTATCAGATTCGGGTTGATGACTTTTTTGAACCATTAGTTGGTTCGTCAGAATCGTCAGGCAGAATGAAAATCAAAATTGGTGGTATTGATTACACCTTTGCATATCATGAGCCGGTTAAGGCTGGCGACTACGTGGTATTCCTGACTGAAAGTGATATTTACCACTGTAATAAAGAAGTGTTTGCTGAGCGCAATATCATTTAATAACGAGTCAAACCAATGAATAACCGGAGGCTAACGCTTCCGGTTTTTTTATGCCTGTGAGTCAGGTGGCTTTTACGAGAGCTACCGAGCGCACAGACAGCGATACGTCTACACAGGAGAGAAAGCAATATGAGTCTAGAAGACTTCGAACTAACCGGTAACGAAACACCAGAAGAAATTGAGGCAATGCTCGATCAACTCGAAACTGACGAGTTGGAGATTGATGACGCAGCAGAACCTGAAACTAAAACGACTACTACTGATGAACCTACAGTCGATAACACTGAAGAGTCGGCGTCTTCAGAGGAAGAAGCAGAAGAGTCGGGTGAGGATGAAACACCTAAAGGGGTACAGGCCAAAGATGGCGAGAACATTATCCCTTATGACGTTCTTGAGCAGCAACGTGAAGCGAATAAGCAATTGCAGCAGCAGCTTGAAGAACTGCAGGCTGAGAAATCAGGCTGGCAGGACAAAGAGCGTCTATTCGAACTTCGCAATAAGCAGCTTGAAGAGTTAGGCGTTGATCCAGCAGACCTACCGGAAAACTTTAAAGTAACTGATGAACAGTTAGATGCCTTAGCCGATGACTACCCAGATATCGGAAAGGTAATTCGTGGCCTCGTAGCCAAAGTTAATACGTTTGAACAGCCAAGCAAGGTTGAACAATCCAGCCAGCCACAAGAGCCGTCAAATCCGGTAGCCGATGCTATTGCGGAGAATAGCGACCTAAGTGGTTGGAAGAAAGAAGGCGGCGATCTTTGGAATAAAGCAATCGAAGTTGATGACCAATTGCAGACCGATCCGAAATGGCAAGACAAGCCATTAGCTGAACGTTTCGCGGAAGTGGCGAAAGTAGTGAAAGAGCAAACTGCTCAGGCTACTAAGCAGCAAGAAGCAGACGCAAAGCAAAAGGCGAAACAGGAAGAGGATAATCTCAGCGATGCCTTGCCAAATTCGCCTTCAGAAGTGGGGCAGACAACCACGCACCAGCGGTCTAACCGGGAAATTCTTGAATCTGGCAGTGATGCTGATATCGAGGCGGTTTTCTCTGGAATGAACCCAGCTCAAATTGAAGCCCTTCTTTCTGAATTTGACACCTAATTCCGGCGTGTAGACGCCAAATCGTTTAAAAAGCCCCGCCGGTTAAGGCAGGGCTTTTTGTTTGGAGAATTTAGTTATGACAACTATTACCCCAGCGCAGGCCCGAAGAATCCAACAGGCCGCGCTCTTTACTGCGTCACAGCAGAATCGCTCCTTTGTGAATATGTTCACCGAAGAAGCTCCGAAAGTTGCTAAAGGTGATAAAAAAACCGAGCGACAAACATCACCGCATGCACCTATTGTGCGTATCTCTGATCTGAGTAAGTCAGCGGGTGATACCGTTGATATGCAGATTGTTCACAATCTATCTAAACGCCCGACAATGGGTGACCGAAAAATCGAAGGTCGCGGTGAGTCTCTGGACTTCACCGACTTTGAGTTGAAAATTGACCAGGGTCGTCACCAGGTGGATGCCGGCGGTAAAATGAGTCAACAACGTACTGTGCATGATCTGCGTAAGACAGCCCGCACACTTCTTGGCCCTTACTTTAACAACCTGCAAGATCAACGTGCAACGTTCCATCTCGCAGGCGCTCGCGGTGATTTCTTTCAGGATAATATGATTATTCCTCTTGGGAATCATGAAGAGTTTACGGATATCATGATCAATGAACTGTTACCGCCAACTTATGACCGTCACTTCTTTGGTGGTGATTCCACTACCTTTGAAGGTCTGGATGCGGCGGATGTCTTCAGTCTGGAAACTGTAGACAACCTAAGCCTGTATCTGGAAGAGATGGCTCATCCACTTCAACCTGTTCGCTTTAATGGTGATGAGCTAGCGGGTGACGAACCGTTCTATGTGCTGAACGTCACCCCTCGCCAATGGTATGACTGGTCTCAGACCTCCACTTATAAAGACTGGCAACAGTTGGTTGCAGCAGCAATTAACCGCGGCCGCAACTTCAAACACCCTGTGTTTAGCGGTGAATGTGCCATGAAAGGGAATATCCTTGTTCGTAAGTACAAAGGGGCTCCGGTTCGCTTCAACACTGGCTCTACTGTGGATATCTCCGCAAATGATGATGCCGCAACGGTTTCACAGGTAACGGCTGGGACTACCATTGACCGCGCTATCCTGCTTGGTGGCCAGGCTCTTGCAACCGCTTGGGGCAAAACTCAGAACGGTAACCAGTTCTCTATCCATGAAGAAAAAACCGATGCTGGCAACCGCACCGAAATCACCATTGGCTGGATGAATGGTGAGAAGAAAATCCGCTTTAAAGATAAGTCTGGTCGTGTGAATGATCACGGCGTTATCGCACTGGATACAGCGGTAAGTTCAAATTAATAACTGAGCGGCCTGATGGCCGCTTTTGTTTATCTGATTCGGAGAAATAGATCATGGCAAAAATTACAGCCCCAACCATGCATGACCCGATTTATGTCGGAACGCATGGTAATTTGTCCATAGCCAAGGCCAAGGCTGTGCTCGCTGCAGCAGCCGTTGGCGATGTCGTTGAGCTGCTTGAAGTGCCGATCGGTATTGATATGCAAGGTGTTCGCGTATCAACAACTGGTCTTGGTGCCGGAGTCACCGGTACGGTGAAGCTAGGCGATACCACCATTAAGTCCGGTATTGACCTGTCTGCAGACTCGGTAGTCGATATCCCGTGTGATATTTACACGGAAGAAAAGCAGAAGCTGACGGTAACCATTGCCGGAGCGGAAGCAACGGGCACGATTAAGGTTAACCCAACCTACATCGCCAAAGGCTACTAAGCCTGACTCATCAACCATAAGGGGCGCATTGCGTCCCTTTTCTTTTTGGAGAAAGAACAATGAGCAAAGTCGCCATTGCCTATATTGGTCCAAAGCCAACCAAAAAAGACACGATCACCGGCTCGCGTCAGGTGTTCCCCCGCATGAAAGCCATTGAAGTGGACGAAGCGACCGCCGCGAACCTGCTGCGTTTCCCTACGGTATTTGTTGAAGCGGAAAAGCTGGATGAAGTGAAGAAAGCTCAGGAAGCGGAAACGAAAGCCAAAGCCGAAGCTGCAGAACTGGCGAAAGCGGAGGTAGCCAAAAAAGCCGAAGAAGTGAATTTCACGGTAACCGTAGCCGGTACCGAGTACGACCTGAACAAAATGAACTGCCCTAAAATTGCTGCGCTGCTTGAAGGCGCTGACATCGAACTGGAACCGAAAGGTGCTCAGGAAGGTGCAGACATTTATAAGCTGCGTGTTCGTGATGCTCTGCGCGCTCTGGAAGCGAAAGCTAAAGCCGAAGCGGAGTAAGTTAAATGGAGATGGTTCCTGTCACTGAGTTCTTGTATGAATTCAGGCCTATGGTGTCCGGATTTATGCCGGATCTGTTACCAAGGGCAATCCTGCAATCCGCCAGGCGGTTTTGTAAAGATACTGACCTGTTGTTGTTTGAAACTACTTTGACTGCCGTTACCGCTAATCAGCAGATTGTCATCTCTGACCAGCTGGCATTGGATGGTGTTGATACCACTGGTCTGGTGATGGGAAACATTGTTCGTGTTTCTGGTGATGATGATCAGCTTTATATCGGCGGGGGTTTCTCAGAGCAATCCAAAGGAACCATAACCATTTTTGATGAGGCAGATTCGCTGACTATCAGTGTATCTATGCTGCCGGAGCGGAATGCGTTAGAGCTTCCAGAAACACTACTTGATGACTGGCTGGACGGCATATGTGCTGGCGCGGCCTCCTATCTGTATCAGCTTCCGGAAAATCAGGATCTAAAACTTCATCAGTACCATGAACGTGAGTATGTCGAGCAAATGCGTTCTGCAAAACGCTGGCGGCTAGAGTCACTGTCTCACGCTTCCTTTTCTCCCACTAAACGAAACAGAGAGTTCTTCTAATGGCATTAGTAACTGAAATTATTGCGCGGGTAGCAAGGGAGTTGATCGACAAGAACTTTACCCGCTGGACCGAAGAAACCCACCTAACCAATTTAAACGACGCCATTTCGGCTATTTTGATTGTTCGGCCTGATCTGGGGAGAACAACCAAGACAGACACGGTATCGGCTGGTGTCAGCAAAGTCACACTGCCTGCGACCGCATATAAGCTTCTCGGTGTTAACTGCCTTAATAATTATGCTTTGCAGTTTGTGGATATCTACAGGCTGAATAATAACTATCCGGACTGGCGTACACGCACGGCGGCTCAGCCATTGAACTGGACCCGGAATGATAATGATGAATTTGTATTCTACGTTTATCCTGCACCAACGGCTGACGCAACCATTGAATACGACTACGCAGAGCAAATCCGTGTCGAAGCCACAACAGACCCGTTCCCGCTGTCGCCTATCTATGAGTTGATGGTGTTCGACTACATGATGTATCGGGCCTACTCAAAAGACGGTCAGAATGAAAGTGAAGCGGCCAAGGCGTCAGCCCATTTTCAGGCCTTCCAACTGGCGTTAACCGGCAAAACTCAGACAGATAAAAATGAGTCAGCGAGAATCAAGGCCAGCGAGGCGGTTAGATAATAGGTAGTACGGATTCATGCTGATCGACATTTCTTTAATGAAAGGCGAAACCCCTCGCCTTAAACCTCACCTTCTATCTAATGAAACCGCAACCCTGGCAAAAGACTGTCAATTTGAACGCGGGATCTTAGCGCCAGTTAACGATAACGCGGTCAGTTTTAGCGCTCCGATTTCTCCATTATCTCTGTTTAAATATGGTACCAACTGGTTTTTCTGGGAAACGAAGGTTCATGCCATTAATAACCCCATGGATCAGGATGTCTATGATCGCGTTTACTGGACGGGCGAAGATAAGCCAAGGGTAACCGCTCAGGATGTCGCTCTGGATATTAACGGGAACGGGCCGGCAGCATGGTATGACCTGGGCGTACCTGCGCCAGCCTCTTCTCCGGTTGTAGCTGATATTGACACCTCTACCGGTGAAGATCCGGAAGAAGGGGAACTGGACAGCTATGATGATGAGGACCGGGTTTATATCCAGACCTATGTCACCCGGTTTGGTGAAGAGGGTGCACCGGGTGACCCGTCAGAAAGTGTGGTTGTTGAAAAGCCCGGTTCAACCGTAACTATTACTCTGGCTCAGCCCGGTGTTAACACTCACAATATCACTCATACTCGCCTGTACCGTTCGGTAACGTCAACCACTGGTCGTAAATATATTATGGTGGCCGAACTGCCGATATCTCAGGCAACTTACGTGGATTCTGAACGTGACGCCAGTGGAGCCTCGCTGGAAACGTATGATTATGATGTGCCAGATGAAAATATGCAGGGGCTTTGTCTGATGGCTAATGGCATTTGTGCTGGTTTTGCCGGGAATGGAGTTATGTTCTCTGAAGCCTATTTGCCTTATGCATGGCCCTCTGACTATCGCGATACAACTGAACATGAAATAATGGCAATTGCGGCCATTGGAAACTCGCTGGCAGTGGCAACAAAAGGATACCCATATATATTCGATGGAGTAACACCCAGCGCCATTACAGGAACTAAGCTCCCTGCCGAGCAGGCATGCGTGTCCGCTGAATCATTAGTGGTGATCTCCGGTATGGCGTTTTATGCCTCACCAGACGGATTAATTGCACTCAGTAGTGATGGAGCAACCAATACCACTGATCAATTGATTACCCGGGACCAATGGCAGGCGTTTAACCCCGAAACAATCAAGGCGACGTCGGTAGAAGGTAAATACATTGCTCAGTATGCGGGGGGAGCGTTTATCTTTGATCCGGTATCACGCGATTTTATTGTGATCAGTGATAGTTGGGATTGTGCCTATAACGATTTGGAAACCGATACGCTGTATGTGGTCATAGGTTCTGATGTATATCAATGGCGCAATGGCAGCAACCCGCTTACTTTTGAGTGGCAGAGCAAAGAATTTTTAATGCCGAGAAATTCGGTCCTGAACAGCGCCAGAGTTCAGTCACCTGAACCTGAACTGGTTTCTGTCGAATTTTTTGCTGATGGGGAATTGGTGATGACGGTGGCTTTGGGTGATCTGACTGATGAGGCTTTCCGGCTTCCTTCAGTTCGGGCTTCTAAGTGGCAAATAAAAGTAACCGGTACGGCAGAAGTTGAGCGCATTCTTGTGGCAAGCAGCATGCAGGAGCTCTCCTAATGGCACCAAAGAGAGGCTTTCGGGCTGGTCGCAATGAGCAATCGGCTCAGGAGAATATTGAATTATTAACCGGTCAGCGCGGGAACGGGCTAGATCGGGCCATCACTCTTCGGGATCTCGCCTCAACCAGTCTGGTTAATGTCACCAAAAATAGCGCAGGCGTCTACACTATATCCGGAAGTGTTGCTGACAATAAGTCGTCGTTAGTTTCCGTTCCGACTACACCGACAGGGTTTGATGTATTTGGCGGGTATTCTGCGATATTGCTTAGATGGGATGCAGCTAAGTATTACGGCCATGCCCATACGGAAGTGTGGCGAGGAACCGTAGAATCTTTTACTGATGCCGCACTAATTGGTACAACGCCTGCCAGCGTATTCAGTGATGTGGTATCACCCAATTCAAAATACTATTACTGGGTTCGCCATGTTAATACTAATGACCGGGCAGGGGCTTACAATGCAACATTGGGAACGCTTGGCGAAACCTCCATTGACGTCTCAGCATTTATTGATGATATCGTAGCTGAACTTAATGATTCTGATCTGGTTGCGTTATTGCTGCAAAAATCTGATAACAACGAAACCGCTATAGAAGAAGCAAGCGCTCTCATCGCTGCTAATAAAGCAAAAGCAGATGCCGCTATTGAAGACGCAGAACAAGACATCATCGACAGTGCTCAACAGCTAAATGACTCTCTGGCCTTGGCTAAATCAGAGCTTGAGGCGTCAATAGCGGCGTCAGAAGAGAAAGTTTCAACAGAGGTATCTGAAAACAAGGCCGCAATTGCTAACCTGGCCTCTGTCGTTGTCGGTGGGGATGAGGAGGTAATTATCGCCAAAGCGATTAGCCAGTTAAGTGCCTCCCATAAAACGTTAAACTCCATTACCAATGTAAATCTTGATGCACAGATAACCGAAGTTAAGCAAATTATTGTTGATGCCGACCAAGCGTTAGCGGAAATGATAACGGCTTTGGAAACGTCTTATCAGTCAGATGATGCGCAGATAATCAGTATCATTCAAACGTTAAGCCAAAGCGTTTCGAGTGATATTGAGTCTCTGACTCAGCAGTTAATCCAGTTATCCAGTAACTACGTCACAGCTGATCAGAAAATTAGCTCACAACTCTCGACGCTGGAAACAACAGTAGCCAATGAAGATTTGGCACTAAGTGAGCGAATTGACAGCTTAGAAGCCGACTATCGATCTGGTGACAATACGCTTTCTTCCTCTATTTCGACACTATCACAAACCGTTGCTGGTTTTGACCAGGCATTATCCCAGGCCGTTACTGCACTTACTTCTTCAATTGCAGATGTAGAATCAAGTGCTGACGCGAATATTCAGTCCCTGTCTGAAACCATGAGCAGTGCGGATAATGCACTTTCTACCCAATTAGATTCATTAAGTGCGGATCTGATTGACTCAGAACAGCAGTTATCATCTTCCATTGATTCCTTATCTCAAACGGTTTCGACTAATGAGAAAACCTCAAGTCAGCTTATTGCGTCTCTTCAGAGCCAGCTTACTGATATTAACAGTGACTTAAGCGCCACTATTAAAGACTTGTCCACAACGACCGTGGAATCTGATTCGGTTATTGCTAAAGCGATCTCACAGTTGAGTGCGTCTGCTAAAGCGGTCAGTGATGCCCAGGATACGATTAACGAAGCGAAGCTGACGGAGACAAAAGAAACCATAGCTGACATAGACGCAAATGGTACGGCGGCATATCGGGCTATATGGGCAATGAAAGCGCAGGCCGGAGACATTACCGCAGGGATCGGTATTCTGGCTGATAGTGACGGAACTAGTCAGGTCGCCATTTCAGCCAGCCAGTTTTTTGTCTTTGATCCAAACACGGAAAACTCGTTAAAACCGTTATTTGCTATTACCAATGGGGTGGTGGCAATCCCTAAAGCTTACATTGAAGAAGCCACCATTGACATTATTCAGGCTCAGGAAATCACAGCGGATTACGTTCGGGCCAGTATCACGATTGAAACCCCAACCATCACCAGTGCGGTAATCAATGGCGCAGAGCTTAATATCGGTTCTGGTGGGGCGTACAACGGATACCACACAAGGATTACCCCAAATGGTGTGATTTATACTGATTATATCGTAGCCTCTGGCGGCACGATGGATAACATCACCATTGGTGAAAACTGTACAGTTAAAGGCACTCTTGATGGTGCAGATGGGACATTTACCGGAACCGTCTACGCGGACAAGATCCTTGGCGATATTGTCGGAATGAAGACGTTTTCTATTTCTGAGTCAGTGTTTTCTGAAACGCCTATATACGACAGTTGGAATTATACTGAACACACATTATATTCATTCACTATTGCCGGAAATCCAGAAGAAACACAATACGCAAGAACTGTAGTTATACCATCAGTAAAAATGATGGTTTATTCATTTAGCGAGAACGGCAATGAGGTCATTAAAACTCAAGGTATGGTATGTGCTTACGTGGGGGAGAGTGTTCTTGCTGCATCAGGAACCCTATCAGTAATTTCTGGAGGAACAAGCAATTCTCTTAATGACTTTACTGCACCTATGTCCTTCACGATCCCTGCGGGAACCGATTCAACGTCAGTTATAATTAAATTAAGGCATTACTACTTAAACACAAATTCCTTACCTTTGAATACTCAAACCTCGAAAATAACCGTCTACTCCCAAACCGCACCGGTCCAAATCAATAAAGAATCCAGTCAGTTCCTATAATGATCACTCTTGCAAAATACGACAAGCTTCGGGACCGAATATTCCCGCTCATCCAGCAGTCCGCCAAAAAAAACAGGCACGATTTCGCTGATAACGTTGATAAATCTCTACTCTCCAACAGGGCATTTTTATTTATTGCGCCTGACGGTTTCTTTGTGTTGGAGCCATCAAGCAGTGGTGTGGTTGGGGTGATATTCGCCTTTTCTTTTGGTGGTAACAATTGCGTGAAATACCAGCCAGCTATAGAGCAACTTGCAAGAGATATCGGAGCAAAGCAACTTTACTTTTTAACTTCACTTCGAGGCTTTTCCATCTTAGCTAAAAAGTTGGGATATACGAAAGATTCACAATCTGGCCGTGTGACAAAATGGATAAAAGAGGTGCCTTATGGGCGGTAATAACACCGAACAAAAAGAAACAGCCTACGAAAAAGCGGCGGCAGAAGTGGCCGCAAAGCAGTGGGATATTTATCAGAACGAGTTATCTCAATATGAAGATACCTTTATTGAGCGGGTGGGGAACTATAACTCTGATTCCAATATGGCGAATGTTAAATCTGATACCGATTTAGCCTACAACTCGGCCTATGCGGACAACCGGGCGAATACCGCAACTAGCATGGCGGCATCTGGTATTGACCCAAGCAGCGGGAAGTTTAAGGGGGCTCAGGCGGATATCACAACCAGTCAGGCTATGAACCAGGCCGATGCCGTAAACAGGGCGCAATCTTCTGAACAGGACAAATACATTGCCGGGCTAAGTGATGTCGTCTCCATTGGACAGGGAGAGAAAGCGGAAGCTATGGCCGGACTGAGTGACGTTGCCAGCATGAGTGCCAGTAAAGCGGCCAGTGACGCACAGAACGATTTTAATACCCGATCTGCGAATCAGCAGTTAGCCGGTGCGGTTGCCGGGGCTGGATTAAGGAGTTATCAGCAATCGCTGGATAATAACTCACTTAATATTACCGGTCCTGATACGAATGGAGAGGTAAGAGGCGGTGCATATTCATTAGCTGATAACCAAAAAGATAATCCTTGGGCGACAACCTATAATGGAGGCCGATAATGGGCGTAGCAGCAGACACATACGCGCAACTTACCAGAGATATGTATGACGACTGGTACCAGCGTTTTTATCCAAAACAGAAAGAGTTGTTGGAAAAAACTCAGACAGGCGAGTTGTTGAATGAACAGCTCGCAAGGGCGAATGATAATGCGGAAGGCTCGCTGGCTGATGCTCAGGAAGCCGAGTCAAACAAAATGGCGAGGTACGGGCTAAGTTCAGAAGTGGATTCAGGCCAGAAAGCCAAACTGGCACTCTCGAATGCAGCGACTAAAAACAGCCTGCGTGATTACGAGAAAGATCGCTCTATGGCTGTGTTGTCCGGTGCTGGTTACGCACTAAAAGACGCCGCTTCAGCTTCAAATTAAGGGAAATGTTATGTCATACAGCTTATTAAGTTTAGCCGGCGATACCCGAAAGAATGCCATGAAAGGCTTACGTGATGCCGCGGTTCGGGAAACCGAACGTGAGCAGAACAATGAAACATTAAAGGCGGCAGAGAAACAGCAAACCATGTCAGCCATGGGAAGTGGTGCCGCTATTGGGGCTTCTGTCGCGGGCCCATGGGGGGCGGCAATCGGTGCTGTGGGTGGTTTTGTAGCAGGGGAGTTATTCTGATGAGCAGATTAGACACGCGTGGGTTTATGGATGGAGCCTTAAGAGGCTTTGATATGATGGATCGGCACTATACCCGTGAGCATTCACTGCGGCAGGCTGATGAACGCATGAAAATGCAAAGGGCCAGTCATGAAATGGGACTTCGCCAGGCAGAACAAACCATGAGACTTCAGAGCGAGCAGGCCGAAAGAAGTAAGGCTCAGGCTGACCGTGACAAGGTTAAGTTTGAGCGTGACTATGGCACCAAGGGTGAAGATGGCCAGCGAACCGGTGGACGACTGGCAGAGCTGGATGATAGGGCAAAAAAAGAGTCTGAGGCAACGCTAAGGCTTCGTGATGCTCAAATTGAAGCAAGCCAGTCTACAATAGAAACTAATGCTTACAACTTAA
Organism: Vibrio albus; assembly: GCF_003144035.1. Classification (GTDB taxonomy): domain Bacteria; phylum Pseudomonadota; class Gammaproteobacteria; order Enterobacterales; family Vibrionaceae; genus Vibrio; species Vibrio albus. The sequence goes on along the minus strand of NZ_QFWT01000001.1, from coordinate 180,967 downwards.
CTCAGACTAAGAAAAAGAACTATCTCTCTGAAAATCTACCTTTAATTCAGCGCAGTTGGGATAAGTGGAATAAGACCGGGGAGGTGGATGATATTCTGAAAAATGAGTACGTTGCCGGAACGGCTTATGATCCAGCTCGTTATCTGAATAAAGAAGTAAACTCCGCTTTTGACACAATCGAAACTAAGCTTCCGGAAATTGTTCAGGGTAATGGTAGTCTTGAAGATCCGGAGCTTGTTGATGCTCTTGGGGTGATGTATCAGAACCAGATCAGAGGTGCAGTAGGCCAGCAAGACCCTATCACAGGTAAAACCATCAAAGGTGCAAAATTGGGTGGAGTCCATCTTGCGCAAGATATTCACCCTGATATTCCGGGTAATCAGCCGGGGATTGTACTCACCACAATGGTCGATTATGGCGATGGGAACTGGGTAGCCAAGCCTATTACAAATAACCGCAGTACGGATCCAAACGATACGGTTAAAGTTATTCCGCTGGAAACGGCCATGAAAGACATTACCTCTCAACTCGCCTTACGCCGCCAAGCTTCTACGTCCAAAGCGTATAAGCAGTTGTTTGGGACTAAGGACAAGGGAAATGAGAACAAGCTGAATGATGCACTGATTGATCTTGAAACAGAAAAGGCCAAGGCAATCGGAAAGCTTGATAAGTCCACTCTAACTGATGAGCAATATCAGGCAACAGTCCAGCAGATTGAATCGCAGTTTGATCAATCAAAACAGATTTTAAAACGTCAGTTATCTGGTAATTCATCTGGCGAAACAGTCAGTCATCAACCCGCCCAAACCAACGTTCCTATTTGGGCAAATGGTGATCAACAGAAGTTCGCCTTTGCCCGAGCCATGCAGAATAAGGGAATAAATGTTGCGGCTATGTCGATTCAAGACCTGAATGATGCTTGGTTATTAAATGAGGAAGATCGAGCGAAAAAAGAAGAAGAAGCGAGAGCAACGGAGGTGATTAGAAAAGTATCATCTAGAGCAAATAGAATAGGCATGTAACAAAAAGCCCTCGAGTGAGGGCTTTTAGGAATTAGGCAGCCTTAAGCCAGTGGTTGTCCCGCTCTTCGAGAACGATATCAATCATCATGACTTCAGCTTCGGCATCGGCTAGCTTTTGAAGTATCAGGCCTAAATTGCTGTCTTCATCGATAGACTCAAGGAATAGCTGTCTCATTGTCGCATCAACGTTTTTAGGGATTGAGGTTTCACCTTTTTCCCAACGACCAACTGTTTGCTGGTCAACGCCGAGTAGTTCTCCAAGCACCCGTCTTGAATGGTTGAAGTGTTGACGTAAAAACTTGAATTCGCTTCCTGTTAGTGGTTGGTTTTTTTCTACAAGCTGAATAGCAATGGCAATATGCAAGCCATTCATGTCATCAATGCTTAGGTATTCTTCACCATCGATAATTTCCAGAGTGTAGCCATTCTTCAGATGCACATTGGGTAAACCACACTCTCTGTAGTGGTATAATGCATTCATTGTTGTACTCCAATCCTATATAAATTGTTAAGTATTTATAATAATTATGCTTATATGTTTATTACTGTAATTATAAAAATTTGCGGATCATCTTCGTGACGTTTAAGTGTTAAAGGGACTCTGATTGGTTCTCCAGAGGCAATGCCTTCAACGTTCATTTTCCAATCGCCTCTTTCGGTTTGATACGGGCCTTCATGAAAGCGATTAGATGTACTTTTTAACACACACAAGACTTGTTGAATGGTAATATCTCTCTCTTCAAGCCTTTCCCTTGCGTGTTTAGAAAACTTCACTCTTCCTGTGTGGTTTTCGGCCAGATCCCGAAGAATTCGCTTAGCAGATTTGGCTGTTAACGGGAACTCAGCAATCGTTAAAGGTTCTGATTTACTCATTCAGTGACTTGCCTAGCTGTTCTTTTGTATCATTCTGATATAAGCATGTACGATACACTAGAATTCGTCAATGAAAATATATCAATTTGATATAAATTATCCAACCCATTGACAAACCACCAATACGCATCTTATCCTTAAAAGGCACTGGCAAAATCCAGTGCCGGGATTGGTCTCCCGTATATTGCAAGGCGCATAGTCGCCAGCTTTTTGCTGGTTTTTTTATGCGTAAAATCCAAGTTTAAAAAACTGTAACTTGTTGATATTTAAGCAAACCCCAATTTTCGGGGCTGCAAAATGAGTTTATGGTGAGCTGGATGAGGGCGCGAAAGCGCACCGTGACCTTGCGAGCGGTAAGACCAACCTTGTTCAGTTCACCACCCATGGATTGGTCTCTGTGCGTGGTGATTAAAATAATCGCAAGGAGTCAACCATGAACACAGTTTCTACAACTATCACTTCCGCTAAATCATCCGATCTTGTTTTCACATCAAAATCTAACAGCCTAGTCACGGACTCTGTATTAGTTTCTAGGTATTTTGGGAAAAGGCATGATCACGTGCTAAGAAAGATAAGAGAGCTGGGTTGTTCAAATGAATTTGCAGAGCGCAATTTTACGCTTTGTCATAAAAACAATGACTTACAGAATGGTAAGCTACAGCCGCTATACCAAATGACCAAGAACGGTTTCATCTTCTTGGTGATGGGCTTCACTGGTAAAAGAGCCGCTGAAATCAAAGAACGTTATATTGTGGCCTTTGATGAAATGGCCGATCAACTCAACAAGAAAAATCGCGAATTACCAGCTCCATCTCAGCCCCTCAGTTACTCTACCCGAGTTGCATTAACCATTGAAAACGGTCATGTCGTACATTCCAGCCCCATTCCGGATGATGCATTCATTGTGACCAAGAATCGCCTGTGCGCTCTGTTAAATGAGCCTAGCCTGTTCTCAATAGAAGAAATGGCTCAGTTGGCGCAATGTTCAAGTCAGAGGTTGGCTGAAATGGCTCAGGCGTTTGCAAGATTAAACTAGAATTGCTTGTTACCCAAAACTAGGGGTATATTTACCCATCATTGAATAACTCTGCTTATAAGCCGCTTCCTTCGGGATGCGGCTTTTTTTATGCCTATTCCACGGAGAATAACCAATGCAAGACAAAGCATTCCTTGGTGAAAACCAGAACGCCACCGTTAACGCTCAGACAGACATGAGCCAAAATTTTCAACTATCAGATGATTTCCAATCACGGCTAAAAGAATACCAATTAAGTAAGGCTCCAGCAAAAGACTACGATGTAACTTTTGGCGACACAATTAAAGCCGTTGGTACCGGTGCGCTTGGTATGGTCGCGGGTATGGGTGAGCTATCCGAACAGGTATTTGGTGTGGGTGAATCAGTTCGTGATTTAGCTCAGTCTGGTTCTGATTACCTGGTTGATTCCATGACGGATGATGGAAAAGCCGCGCTGAGTGCCGAATTGTTCACCGAAGAGAATGGCAAATTAGGCGTAGGGAAGAGTGCCGGCGATATTGATGTTTGGGCAATGAAATTTGCTCAGGGCTTAGGTTCTATGGCCGGAGTTATGGTCCCGGGCGGTGTCGCTGGTGGCGTGACAAGAATGGTGGCCACATCAATGTTACGGCGTGGCGCATCTAAGCTCGTGGCTGAACAGGTCGCTACAAAAACTGCTGCTATTCTTGGTGAAACCGCGGCAACAGGAACCATGGTCGGTGGTTCTCATGGTAGCGCCATGCTAGATGGCCGTCAGCAGATCATGGATATGGATGCTGGTTGGCTGGCGGATAATTCAGAGTATTTTCAGAATACGTTAACCCGAATTGCCAATGACCCCAATAGCGAGGGCATGAGTAGCACAGATATCGTCAATCAGGCAAAAGAAGAAACCGCCAACTACGTCAGCAAAACCATGATGATGGACCCAGCTACGATAGCGTCTTCTGTGGTTGGTGCTGTTGGTGATCGTATGCTGTTTGGTGCGGTGGCGGGTAAAGCCACAAAAGGTATTTTTAAAGGTGCTGGTAAAGGTGCACTGAAAGAGGCTGGCACGGAAGCGATTGAAAACGCCGGTCAGACTCGTGGTGTTAACGTTGCTATGAACGAAGTGGCTGGAACTAATCGCGATCCGTGGGAAGGTGCCGCGAAAAATGCCGCCGAAGGTGCAGCTATTGGCCTGGTTACCGGCTCGGTACCCGGTGCTATCGGTGGTGTGCGTGGTAAGAGTGAAGATATTACCAAAGAGCCAGAACAGAACAACGCTGTTGAACCGGCAGAGCCAGAGCGTGAGCCCGTTCAAGGTAATGCTGGTCCCGCACCTGAACAACCAGCGCAAGCACAAGCCGAAAGCGCACAGCAAGAAATGCCTCTGCAGTCATCACCTAAATCAGAGGAACAGCCACAAAATGACTATCAGCCTTTCAGTTCATCAAAACCCGCCGCACTAACAACAGATATCAACAAGGCGATAGAAGAATTAAAAGTTCAGGAGGAAGGCGATCGGAGCGATGAAAGAGTAAGACAGGCAAGGCAAGATCTTGCTCGCTATGCGGACACTCTAACCAACCCTGAAAACCTACAGCCGGAAGTGCTGGAAACGGTTCGTCAGAACGCTAAGCAGATCGTTGATAACTATTGGGGAGTAGCGCCAGAGCCAGAGCAGGCACAGGTTCAAAAGCAGGCAGAGTTACCGCTGGAAAACGATGGAAATGTTTTGTCACAGGGTAACGAACAGGAGAGCGCAGAACAGCAGGCCCAGAAGCAACAACTCTCTGAGGCTATTAACCGTGGTGAACTTGGCTTTGTGGATGAAGAAGCCCAGCAAAACGCCCGTTTTGCCGAAGGCCTGCAAAGAGCAATGGAGATCAGCCCTGCCGCCGTTCTTCAGGTAGCACAAGCCAGAAGAGAGGGGCGGTTTAGCCAGGAGCGGGCCATTCACGCACTGCAGACGGTTATCAACTCTGCTGATAAGAAAGAGTTAGACGCTCAGCCCATTATGGATCCGAATAGTGAGCGTGAATTAGAGCGAAGAGCAGAAGCAAACCGTGAGAGAGTACATCGTGGTGATTTCGAGCCCCAGCCAGAAACAGAGCGGGTTAAAAGTGGCTTTAAGTGGCAACAGAGCCAGGAGCACACCAGTTCTGCGAGTGGGGATACTGGTCGTGAGCGATCGGTCAATGAACCATTTGTTCCCGGCCTTGAGAATCAACACGCTCCGGATGGCACAATCCAGATTGAAAATGAAGACTCCAAACGAGCAGCAGAAGGCCGCCTGACAAAAGACCAAATTGTTGAGCTAAAAGATAAGGCGCAAACCCGTCAGCAAGAGCGTGCCAGTCATCCGATCAAAACCGGAATGAGCAAGCGTTTACGCCGCAAAATTCAGCGGGCAAAAGGTTTCGATACAAATTCAGTTTTGTCAGAATTGCAGAATAACGAAAAGCGCCTGCAAGCCTATCAGAAAGAAGCCCGGCTACAGGCAGAGAGAGAGGCGAAAAATCCGGAAAATATTCAGCGTAGAAAGTCCGCTCAGGCGCTATTTGAAGAAAAACTCTCTTCACCAGAGGCAAAACAATTTGCCGACAATCTGATCACCGATTCCATTAAGCGAGTGAACGATACCCTGGATACCAGTGCTGGCACTGTTCTTGAGGTTGATGGTCAGCGAGCCTCCTTACCAAAAGTCAAAAACCAGATGGCAAACAGCATCCGCAACCTGGCGAATAAGTTTATTGGCAAGACAGCGGCGCTGGATGAAAACCTACGCGCCAAACGAGCTGCAAATGAAGAATCAGCACCCTCAGAGATTAACCGCCAAATAGAAGCAGCCGCACAGGAAACGAACGTTAACCCTACGCCAGCTCAAGCTGAAGCCGGCAACTACAGAAAAGGTACTGTTGATATTCAGGGGATGAAAGTTGCTCTGGAAAATCCTGCTGGCAGTCAGCGTTCTGGTACCGACGAAGACGGCAATAAATGGTCTGTTGATATGAAGCACCATTACGGCTACGTGAAAGGGACCAATGGCGCGGACGGTGATCAGGTTGATGTGTTTATTGGTCCCAATCCGGACAGTGAAAAAGTGTTTATCGTCGATCAGGTCAATCCGAAAACCGGTGAGTTTGATGAACATAAGGCGATGATTGGCTTTAGTAACCAGGATGAAGCGGCAGAGGCTTACAATTCTAATTATTCCAAAGGCTGGAAAGGTCTGGGCAATATCTCAGAAACCACAACCAGTGAGTTTAGGGAGTGGCTGAAAACCGATAAAACGACTCAGCCTTTTTCTAATCCGGATCTGGCCAGTGATAAGGTTGATACTGAAAATACGGGGAATGAAACCACTCAGACTCAGGAACCAGAGCCCAAGATTCTTTTCTCCCGCGAATCCATCACCAACGAAAAGCCAGCCAAAGGAATGACACTGAAATCAGCCAAGCTGGCAGCAGATCAATGGCTCAAAGATTATAAAGGCGGTGCCGGGGTAAAAGTCACGGTAGTAAAAACTCAATCCGAAGCCGAAGCAAAACTGGGTATGAAGTTTGATGACAGTGTGGTTCATGCGCTCTATAAGGACTCTACCGGTGAAGTAGTGGTGGTATCAGATAACATCGCTAACCCTAAAGAAATGCGTAAAAAGCTACGTCATGAAATTCTGGTTCACCATGGGCTAAAAGCGGTAGTCGGGGACAGCGAATATCAAAACATTCTGCAGCGTGTGCACCGGGGCAGAAATTCACCCCACCTTAAAGAGCTATGGAGCCATGTAGACAAACATTACGGACAGGCCAGCCCGATTGACCAGGTAGAAGAAGTACTGGCCCTTGCGGCAGAAACAGAGCGCACTAAAGTCCAGCAATGGCTGGATGGTATCAAAGAGATGATTACCCATGCTCTGCGCAAGGTCGGCTTAATGAAACCGTCTGATATCACTAAGGCAGAGCTGAACAACATCATCAAAACCCTGACCGACCGAACCAAAGCGGTTGAACATTGGTTGGATCCAGCTCAGAACCCTAAGCCAAATTCATCAACTAAGTTGTCTCAGGCGAAGTTTTCTCAGGAACAGAAAGATGCAGAGGATTACATTCAGCGGCTAAACAAAGCCATGAACTCTCTGAAGAGTCGTGTTGAGCCGGTTAAGGTGATGGATACGCCGGATGTGTTGAAAGCGGTTGGTATGCCTGATCTGCCCATCTATATTGCTCGGGATATTGTTAGAAAAGCGACCAACGGCTCAAGAGATAAAGATCATAACCTAGATTTATCTGTTATCGAGAATTTACCAAATTTACTGGCAGATCCAGTCGCTATTTTTAAGCCATCAAATGAACACTTTGCCAGATTAGGTAGCAAAAATATTTTAGTTGAAGCAACTAGCTCTGATGGCAATAAAGTTCTGGTTGCTATACATGCTAGTACTGGCGTGCGGGATAAGATGGTTGTTAACCGAATCGCTAGTGTTTATGGGAAAAATGCTAGTGGGCACAATGCATGGGTAAGAGATGGATTGTTGGAATATGTGAAAAGCAAAAACCCTGAATGGCTGCGTCGGCAAGGGCTCCAATTGCCCAAGGGGCGCTCCTTCCATCAGGGTTCTAATAAAAGTGTAATCACTAAAGATGATATTGTCAAAAGTCCGGAGTCTAGTCCGGATGTAACTCCGGACGGTGATATCAAGTTCTCTCAAACCCGCAAAATGACCATTGATGAGGCTCTGGCGCAGGACACACCAAAAGAACGATTTACGGGTGTGTTGAATGCCATATCTCGAGGAATGAAATGGGCGAAAGAATCTAAGGCTGGTGGAGCTATTCGTGGTGATATTGGTTTGGGAGCGATTACGCTTCGTCAGTTAGCCGATTTGGCTAAAAATAAACTCCCTCAACTTAGTCAGTATGTCGATACTGTTCACTTAATGTTGACGCGCCGTAACCAACTGGCTTTTGATGCTCATGATATGGCGGATGCCATTCGTAAATGGGCAGCAAGAAACCGTAAACATGCAGATGAAATGTTTGATATCGCTCACCTGGCGACAGTTGAAGGGGTGGACCCTGAGCAGCCATTCAAATCGGCCAAAGAAACCATAGAGAAGCGGATCCAGCACTTAGAACTGGTGAATCAGGGTAGCCATAAAACCAATGAGCAAATGAATGAGCTTAAAGAGCTCACAAATATGCTTAAAGACGAACCCCGCCGTAAAAAGAAACACGCCCAGCTTAAAAAGCGGTTTGATAAATTACCGGAAGAAGCGAAACATCATTACCGGGCTATGAGGGATAAGTACAAAGAGCGGCACGATCTCTATAAACGATTACTGGAAGAGCAGATCAGTAGCGCCGCTGTTGATGGCCGGATTAAAAAAGCCCGTATCGCTGATATGAAATCTCAGTTTGAGCTTCAGGAAGTAATGGCACCTTATTTCCCACTCTCCCGTTTTGGTGATTATTGGATCAGCGTAGCTGACGGGAACGGTGAAAGACGGTTCATGATGTATGAAAGCGAGAAACAACAGCAAGAGGCCAAAAAGAAACTGGAATCTCAGGGTTATGATGTGTTTTCTGGATATAAGCTTGATAAAGATCCACGAATGGAAGGGGCCAGTCTTGGGTTTGTGGTTGACCTGATGAGCAAGGTTGAAGAAGCCAAGCTGAATGAGGTGAAAAAGGCAGAACTGAAAGACGCTATTTATCAGATGTACCTGCAGGCATTGCCTAGCCGATCGATGCGTAAGCAGTTTATGCACCGCCAGAAGGTAAAAGGATGGAGTAATGACGCTTTACGTGCTCTGGCTGAAAATATGGTGAAAGGCTCTTACCAGTTGGCTCGTTTGGAGTACGCAGACGAGCTTACCCGGCTAGCCAGTGAAACCGCAAAAACAGCCGGCAACAGTGGCGATAACCAGGCGTCCCGGTATTCTAATGAGTTAATGAAGCGGCATGAATGGGTGATGAATCCTAAGCATTCTGTCATTGCTCAGAAGATTACTTCTCTTGGCTTCTTGTACATGCTTGGGTTTTCACCTGCTGCAGCTGCCATTAATACGACTCAGAACTTTGTAGTCGCTCTCCCTATGATCGGGAGTAAGTTTGGATTTGCCGCGGCGAGCAGGGAACTAGGCAAGGCCACGAAAGAGTTCATTGTCGCAAAAGGTAGCATCAAAGATAAGTTAACTAATCTGGACGAGCTGGCGGCATTTGACCACTGGTACGACAGCGGCTTATTGGACGCAACTAACGCGCATGACTTAGCGGGTATGGCAGAAGGGCAGAACTGGAAGTATAACCCGGCTTATGAAAAGTTCTCAGGCTGGATGTCGGCACTATTCCATAAGGCGGAAGTCTTTAACCGGGAGACAACGGCTTTAGCTGGTTATCGTCTTGCCCGTAAAAATGGGATGGATCATAACAAAGCGGTTCAGTACGCAGAGAAAATGACCTGGGATGCTCACTTCGACTATACCAATGTGAACCGGGCTCGCTATATGCAGTCACCAACCATGAAGGTGGCCACTCAGTTTAAGCAGTATTCTCAGAACATGACCTATTACCTGGTACGCAATGCTTATCTGTCTATGAAAGGTATGGACGAGACGGAACGTTCAGAAGCCAGAAAGCAGCTTATTGGTACGCTTGGCGTTACGGCACTATTAGCCGGCACCTCCGCATTGCCTCTTAGTCTGATTTACGGTATTGCTAATGGTCTAAATGCCGTGTTTGGTGATGATGACGAGCCATACGATGCTGAAACCGAGTTTAAAACCTATCTGGCTGATATATTCGGCTCTGATATGGCAGACAAGATCATCTATGGCGCTGGTGGCGCTGGACTGTCTCCACGTATTTCCTTGGATGGCATGTGGATCCGTGATGCCAACCGGGATATGGAAGGGGAGGACACCTGGGCATTTTATGCGAAGCAGGCGGCGGGACCGGTTATCGGTGGCATTTTCGTGCAGGGCTTGAAGTCTCTGGATAAAATGGCGGATGGCGATTATTACCGGGCTATTGAAGGTATGGTGCCGAAAGTCTTTAAAGATGGAATGAAGGCTTATCGCTATGCCGATGAAGGAGCCTTAAACAGCCGTGGTGATGCGTACCGGGAAGCGGAAGACTTCTCTACGCTGGATCTTGGTCTGCAGGCTATGGGCATGACGCCAGACGAACTATCCAAGCAGTATCAGCTGAATAACGCCCGTAAGCAGTATGAGCAGCATGTATTAGACAGGCGCTCTAATCTGATGAAAGCTTATTACCTGGCGTGGAAGCAACGTGATACAGGGTTAATGCTGGAAACACAGAAAGCGATTAGCAAGTTTAATCGTAAATATCCGAAACTTGCCCTGACTTCGAAGAAGATAAAGCAGTCTATCCGGACGCGCCAGCGTTATAGCCAGAGAAGCTCAAGCGGGGTGAATCTGAATAAGAACCTAAGGAACTTTGAAAGTTCTGTGGTGTGGTAAAAGTAAACCCCTCATAAGAGGGGCTTACATGCATTCAGTGTTTCATGAGTTGGCTGCGTAATTCTGCCAGCTCATTTGTTGATTCTGCTGCGCAGTCTGCGTCAATGTCACTATCAGGGTCAATTGATCCTGACAGGAGCTTAATTGCGCGAGAAAGGATGATTACCGCACGTTCACGGTTGATGGCAATATTTTCGATTGGGGCCATAGGCTACTCCTTATTAAGTAAAAGATATTGAGGTTCCGATATATAGAAATTTTTAGTTTGTGATTAACATTAATGGCCATATGCAGCTCCTTAATAAAACGTTGTAGAATGCAAACCTTTTGAAAGTGAATGCTTTCCGGAGCCCGTAGGCTCATTAGTGTTTTCCTCTATAACTCCTTTCGGAGCGCCCTTTCGGGTTGGTTGGCATGAGAATTAAAACTCAGCCTATGCTTAAAAATTTCTATAAATATCCTCAATATTTTTTAACTTTCGTAGCGTAGACCTCCTGTAAATTATGTCTGTAGTGAATGAGGCGTCCTTTCTTCGGCGACGCGGCTTTCCTTTCTTTGATACTTATTAATATAAGGACCGTATTAGTAAAGACAAGACTATAAATCATGTGCTTACCGTTGCGTGTGATCATAATTCCATTTGCGAACGTAAAGGGTAATGGTATTACTAATTGATAATTTAGTAGGTATTTAAATTGCTTTGCATTTTCCGTTTAAGTTATTCACAAAGCCCATAGCGTGAACTACAAGCCTCCGCATCAATAGCCGCTGTCACCAAATCATAAACTTGACCACCGCGACCTGTTTTTGACCAATCCACCGCATCCCAAACGCTGCCACCGATAATGTTACCGCGAGGCCCAAGCATACAGGTGCTTTTATATGCTTCAGTATTTAACACATAACCGCTGTTATATCGGCGGCTATTACCCAAGCGGAACGGGCGGCGTTTACGTTTACCGTCATTATCGGTGATGTATTCAAAGAACTGGCGGCGGTCGATGTGTCCAGCAATCATCCAGTGAATCCAGCGGCTCACCATACCAACCTGTTTTTCCCATCGTGCCACACGATCCAATTCATCAGGAAAACGGGCGGCTATCTCGGCTAGCTCTTCTTTCTTAACCAGAATACAAGGCATACAACCAACACGATCCATGCCTTGTTTATATAGTTCGTTAGGCTTAACCCCAAAGTAACGGTAACAAGCGAATACGTCTGCTGCCGTCCACTGGTGAATGGGTAGAAAATTAAATAACTGGCCATGCTCATTGCGCTTATCTTCTGAAAAGCGGGAGTATCCTGCACGTTTATCGGATTCATCCCCACGAACGCCAGACCACTGGATGACTTCTTGATCATCTTCAATAAGTGGAGATAGCACCTTATCAAATACAACTTGTATTTTTAGCTCGTCAGTACAATACCGTTGTCGTCCTAGCGGAAAACCTGAGCAAAAAGATCATGATGAACTTATCTACAGTTTCAGGGGATAACTGCGGGACAACGGCTTACCTGCGAGCTAAGTCACAGTAACGAGTTGAACTACACCGGCATGAATGCCGGAGATTCTTGTCGTCGTCGGAAACTGCGTAATCATGCTAAATGATTGTCGTCTTACATCGCCTCTTACAAGCGTTTAGCGTGTCGGCAGTCCCTACCGCCACTGATTTCTTAGGCTGCAAGTAATCGCAGTCCTTCTACTTCTATATTCACCGATGCATTATGGTCACGGTGGTTGTGTTGACCGCAACTGCATATCCATTCCCGAATAGCCAGTGACCATTTACCTTCATAGATTGCGCCACAACCAGAACACATTTTTGAAGACGGAAACCACTGATCTATTTTTGATATAGTTCGTCCATACCACGTTGCTTTGTAGTCGAACTGCCTGTCTATCTCGCCAAAATTAGCATCGAGAATGTGTTTAGCCAGCCGTTTGTTTTTGACCATGTTTTTCACTCTCAGGGACTCTAAGCAGATAGTTTGGTTTTCACGGATCAACTTAGTGGTGAGTTTGTGAGTGTAGTCAGCGCGAATATTTGCTATTTTTTCGTGAATTTTGGCTATCACCAGTTTTTGCTTGCGATAGTTGTTCGAGCCTTTCTTTTTCTTGGCTAACTGGCGTTGCGCTCTGGCAAGTTTACGCTCAAATCGTTGCAATGTTCGTGGATTGCCAAAAGTGGTGTTATCCGAACAGACCAGTAAATCTTTAATGCCAACATCAATCCCTACGGTTTTATTCACTTTCGGTAATGGTTGTATGTCTTCATTAACCAAAATGCTAATGAAATATTTACCTGTACTGGTCTTCGATACATAGGCCGAGGTAGGTTTTCCGGTAAAGTGACGTGACCACTTAATTTTAAGTGGGCGTTCCATCTTCGCCAGTGTGAAAGTCTGGTTCGCAGCATCCCACTTAAAGCTATTTACCATGTAGCAAGCCGATTGTTTATTGCGCTTAGACTTAAATTTCGGATACCCAAATCCGGACTTAAAGAACGCTTTAAAGGCTTTATCCAAATGTCTCAAGGTTTGTTGTAACGGGACGCTGGATACCGCTTTGAGCCAGTTAAATTCAGGAGTCTTTTTAAGTGCGGTAAGGTTTTTATTCCAGTCAGAAAGGTTGGTCTTATTTCCCTGTTCATACTGCTCTTGGGAATAAGCCAAGGTGCGATTATAGACAAACCGGACACAGCCGAACGTTTGTTCTAGTATTTCTGCCTGTGCCTTATTCGGGTAAAAGCGATATTTGTACGCTCGCTGTGTCATGCATGTAAAACCCCAACTGTATATGCATACAGTTTGCAATTATTTAAGTTGCTTTGCAACTTTTGCTTTCATCCCCGGCGTGAACGCCGAGGTTTTACGCAAAATTGATAAAATCACAAAGCCTGAATAGTTGTTTCTTATTGGTATTTGTCATAAAAGTTATTTTGGATTAATCAAGCGCTATGCACTATGATAAGTTATATTTTGTATAAATATTTATTTATATAACATTTGGTTAGTTTTTTATTATCATAAATCTTATTGCCATATAAGTTGTTTTTTATTCATAACAAATCATTGTTTATTGGTATTTGAGTAACGTTGTTAGTAAAGATGTGTGTTTCTATCTGATTTTGTGGTCTTGTGATGTTTTGGAAAGTTGGTTAATCTGAGTTTGCTAGCGAAAAACAACGGCCGTTATACAACTTTATTTTATTTTAAAATCAAGGGGTTAATATGACCAACTCAAATAGCAAGATTGCAGGGGCACTGGCAAGCGTGCTGGCATTGTTACAGCTAAGAATAAATCAAGATAGTGATATGGATATGGCCATTTATAATAATGCAGTTCCGGAAGTGTTAAGGCTGATAAAGCAATACGAAATGTAATGTAGGAAATGTAAAAGCCCCTCAATCGAGGGGCTGACTTCATCAGTTTAATCGTGGCAAACCAGTTGCCATATCAATCATTCTGGATTGTGCTACCTGAGCAATCTTCGCGATTTCATCAATAGAGAAAAGTCCTGGCTCGCTAAGCAGGGTGCAGATCCGGTTCTTGGTTACCACAAAGGCATCATTTGGTACCTGGTTCTGATGGACTACTTGCCCGTTCTCAATGGTCAACATAAGTCGGGTAGAGTAAAACGGAACATGATCCGATGATGGTAGAGCAGGGCGGATATCGAGAGAGTTAATAAAGTCGATAGCTTCCTCAAATTGCGACTGAAGCAGATCGCCATACTCACTGACGCTGAAGTGGTTATAGATGGCCATGTACACTTGCTTATGGCTCTCGCCGTCATTTTTTGCTTTAGTTCCGACTGTCTTTCTGATTTTCAGCTTTTGCTCGCTGGTTAGCGTGAGGGGCTGAGATACTAACGAATCAAATGCTCTGATAACTTGAAGATGGAATTTAGCGCTAATCCACATTGCATAGGCGTAAACTAGCTCTTTGCAGACCCATGTGCCTTGTTTGTTTCCGCCACGATTAACCTCTAGAGCGTTGCTCAGATCTGAGCAACGGTTTATTTCACCGACCAATTCTTGAGTTGACTCTAAGCGAATAAAGTTTGCAGGCTTTTGGCTCTGATTTGCGCCGGAAGCTTTGTGGAGATCGTTTAGAGAAAAAAGATTATTACAGGTTCGTACTGATTGGTTAAGAATAGTTAGTGCGTTCATAATGAGACTCCTGGTAGTTATCAGAAGCTCACCTTCATAGGTACCAATCTATGGGTGGTGAGCTGAACAAGGTTGGTACTACCGTCTACCAGGAAACGGCCAGCCTTTCGACTGCCTCATCCAGCCCACCATAATTTAGGTGTGCTGATTTTACGCAATAAAAAACCAGCAGAAAGCTGGCGTCTTATACGCCTGATAAACGATTCGGGGTACCAATCCCGGCACTAGATTTTGCCAGTGCACTTAAAAGATATACATACACAGATAAATAGTCAATCCCATCTATAGTGATGTTCTGCATATTCTCAGATGGCATCGTTGTGAGGCTGGTTGAATAATGTATTTTATTGATCCATTTTTTATAGAGAGAGCATGCGATGCAAAAGTGTGAGATATGTAACTCAGCCAAACGAAAGTTGAGATTTAACACCGATAGGCTGAAAATATGTCCTTGGTGTATAAACTTTTTAAGTAATACTCATGTAGACCAAAATATCATATTAAAAGAGTTTGATGAAAAAGTAGAAGAGCATGTAAAGAGCAAATATCTTCCATCACAAATGGCTTACTTTAAGGATAAAGCAAGAAGAGATCTCGGCATCAAAAAAACACCTACTTTTTTTGAATCATTGATCAATCATAAAAGAATAAATGAACAGGAAATCAAAATAGGTAGCCTAGTCGAGAAGATGTCAACGGATTTTGTTAAGGAGAAACAAGAAGAGCTTAAACATCTTTTTTTGACTGGGGATGACAACAGACCAAAAGAAATTAGCTATATCAATTACGATACGGGTGCTACTGGTTCATCTGAATTAGTCAGTCGTAATCGAGTGAAATATATTAATGCTGCAAGCAAAGGAATCATAACTGGCAAAAATGCTACCATGAGGCCAAGCGAGCAGGACTGGATGGAATTGAGGAAGGAAGTTTTAGACTTAGATCGTTACCGGTGCAATATTTGTGGGAAAGTACCAGAAGAAAAGCATATTCATCACATTATTCCCATATCAAGCCACGGTAGTAATCACATAAATAATTTAGTTACCTTGTGTTACAAGTGCCACAATAATCAACATAAAGGCTTCACAGTTACAAGATAATGAAATGGGTGATTTCAAGCCCCGCTATATGGGGCTTTACTGGTAGGAACTATTCGATAGAAATAACGCAGGAATTGTTAATCCAAACACCACCTTTAGACTGGCATTTTTTTGCTTTTTCAAATTGCGAGGCGATATCTTTATTTGTTTCAGCCTTAGCCGACTTTACTACCTCAATTTTGGCTGGTTTGTAATTTGAACAGTCATACACCTTCCCATCAATCTGCGAGATCGGATTCATCTTTGAGTAAGTAATGAGAATCGAGGTAGCATTTGGATATTTCGCTGCATTATTTTTGAGATCAGCCATAGCTATATCCAACCCAGCAGGGCCGCCCCAGATAGTTGAATTCCCGGTAGCATTCCCTAACAGCTCGCAGTTCATTGTAGCAATTACTCCGCCATCTCTTATGACAGATAAATATCTAGCTTCATCGCTCATCGTTGTAGAACAGCCAGAGATTGCAACGAGCCCGCATACAGCCAATAGACGTTTCATAATTATCCTTAGTATTATTATTGAACTGCATCCAGTTTATTATCTGCTCTGGAGATAAACAACCGTACACATGAGTTAATTAGGCTGGGTTAGGATTTTACTTTCGCTACAGCCCGAACCAGAGACAATATTGACGACTTCAGTTCTGGCTCAAGCTGTTCCCATAACAGTAAGAACTCAGAGGCACTATTCCCAAGGCCGCAGCTATCAACTTCGTTCAGGCTCAATGCGACAGCCAGGTTATCGCACATTTCCAGCGTCATAGGTTGTCTCCCGGATAGCACCCGCTTCAATTTTGACTCATCTATTTCTGTCATTTCAGACAAACGAGAATAGGAGATCCCCCGATCTCTTAATATTCGCCTGATGAAGACCACTTTTGGATGCACTTATTAACAGCCTTAAACCCTTGTGTTACACCTACTCACATTTTAATGCGGCTACGCCAGTAAGGCAGGGGCTGTTATCGAACTGGTTTTACAACAAAGTTCACCAATCGAACCAATTAGTTAAATTGGGCTAAATATCAATAGACACTATTGTGCATATGGTTAATTATCGTGTTTGAGCTTAATTTGGAAGTTTAAGCCAACGTCAAAAAGGTATAGGTTGTATGTATAATAAAATTCAAAAATTAGAATTCATCGCCGATGAGGCGAGCATAGCCGTGTTAGCCCTGTCATCAGAACTGGTAGGGGAGCACGAAGGGATAAACGCGCTAATAAAAAGAATGGAAGAGGTGGGTAAAATTGCAAGGAGGTTAATTGAGATAGAGACGCTCAAAGCAAGGAATGGATGAGCTGGCTATCACCACCCTAAAGTAAAAGGGTCGCAAAAGCGGCCTTTTTTGTGTGATTAATGCGTCCTAATTGCGTCCAAATTAGAGCGCATTGTTTTTAAAGTTTATTAATTACAATTAGTTACGAATAGGGTCTCAGAACCAAAGAAGAAAAAAGTCGGTTGGTGTTCGGTTTTCATGGATTTTCCAATATTGGTAGTGATTTCATACAGGTTATGTTTATACCCATCGTGGGGAGTATCCTATAGTTGGACTCGGGTACGCAAGGTAAAAGGCGAAATATCCTATCCCATGACTTAGGTAAATGAAGGAGTTAAATGAGAAACCGTTAACATTTTTGAGGAAATTATTTGGTAGAACTCTTTTATCTTTTAAAATATTAAAAACCAATTACACCGTGGATAGTGGAAGGTAAGTGAACCATACGGTAAGATTGCGTAATTAAAAAAGGAGTCATTAATGGTAGATCCGCTGTTTCGTCAATCATTCCTATATGATGCATTAGTACTGGATAGGGATATTCATCCGGGGCAAATGCAACTTAGCTCGGGTGCTTGTGTTAACGTTCTCGGCCGGGGACTGGTTGAGGTGGTACCTCCCAGAGTAACGGAAGAGACTAAGCATATTATTCTTTCGGCCGGTATTCATGGTGATGAAACGGCACCGATGGAACTGCTTGATCTGATTTTGGCGGATATCCTTAATGAAACCGTAGCAGTAAAAGAGCACTGTCTTTTTATGCTGTGTCATCCGGAAGCGACGGCTCAGCATTCTCGTTATATCGATGAGAACCTGAATCGCCTTTTTAATAAGGAGCAAAAGGAACAGAGCAAAGAAATGCAGATATCGCAGGTATTAAAATCTGTGGTTCAGGGATTTTTTGAATCGGTTCCGGAATCTAACCGCTGGCACCTGGATATGCATTCGTCCATTCGTCAATCTCATCACTACACGTTTGCAGTTAGCCCTAAGGTGAAGAAGCCAACCCGTAGCCGCGAGCTTATCTCTTTTCTTCAGAAAGGGGCTGTCGAAGCGGTATTACTGGCCAACGCACCTGCCAGTACTTTTAGCTGGTTCAGCGCAGAGCATTTTGGTGCTCAGGCCTTAACGGTAGAGCTGGGGAGAGTGGCTCCTCTCGGGCAGAATGATTTAATCAAACTGACAAGCTTTGAACTGGCGTTGAGAGGGTTGATAACGGCAGAACTTAGTCACCTTGAGGAACAGCCAATTGAGACGTACCGGGTAACTCAGACCATTAAGCGAATGAGCGAAGATTTTGGGTTTAATTTTGCTCAGGATGTAGAGAATTTCACCACGTTTGAGCATGGTCAGGTGTTGGGTCATGATGGTGAGAAGCTGCTTTTTGCTAAGAGTGATGATGAAGCCGTTGTGTTTGCGAATGATAAGGTTGCCATTGGTCAGCGTGCGGCATTGATGGTCTGCAAAGTGGAAACCCGCTACGAAGAAGATCAGATAGTCTACGATTAAGCATTTTACCCTTCCTTTATTTTCTCCGGTTCAGATATCTTCTCTACATATATAAAAAAACGCCTTCTTCAATAAGCGAAGAAGGCGTGAATGCCTAACGAAAGCAGAACGAGAATGTATCACTTCTACTAATGCCAATTACATGCCAAATAGTGCATCCATTCTAACTTATTGATTTTTAATAGGGCGAGTGAAAGCTAGGTGCTTACTATGCCTATTTGTGCACAGCAGAGGTGCAGGTTGCTTTATTTTGGCGCTCAAACAAGCAGTTATGCGACATTACATTGTCTGAAAGACAACAAAGATGGCGATCTTTGTCTATACTTGTCGGGATGACAGTGAATGACACAAGGAGGTGGTGACTGCCATGAATATGAACCTGACTTATATTCCTGCAGGAAAAGTGCTTGTTGAACCCGATACAGAGGATGTTTCTGTTGTGATTCAGGATGGGCTGAGCAAGTTTCTTCTCGTGGCATCTGAAAATGCTCAGCTTTATGTCCGGCATCATAACCCTGAGGCGTTGCACCAGTATCGGGTGGCTCTAAGGTATTCGCGCGCTTTGTTAAAATCCAACAGAAACTATATCCCATCGGAGCTGTTTCAGTTCCTTAAGCAGTGTTGTAAAGATTTAACTGAACCAACAGGGCGGTTACGGGATCTCGAGGTATTTGGTGAGCATTTAAAGGAATATACTGAAGATCTCCCAGAGTTCTTTCGCGACGGAGCAAGACATATGCAGAGTGATTTGCATTGGGAGGCCAATAAATACCGGCAGAAAATTCTATCCTGGTTTTTGAGTAATGGATTTCAATCTCTGCTTGCAGAATTTTCTCAAAATATTACGAATATATCGATTACAGTGCCACGGGATGAATATTATCAGTACCAAAGTAATCAGATAAGGAAGTTACATAAAAAGGTATCAGCCATGTTTTCAGAGCTAGATACACTGTCAGTCAGTCAGCTACACCAACTTAGAATCATGGTTAAAAATCAACGCTATATCGCCAGTTTTTTTCCTAACCTGTCAGGGAACATAGATATTGGCAGTCATAAAAAGATCCAGACAGCACTTGGGTTAATTCATGACTATGCCATGCAAAGAGATTTTGCCATCGAGTATATCGAACAGAAACAACAGGATGAAAAGAACCTGAAAGCAATCGCATTATTTACCGGCGGTCTGATTAGTTATCTAAGTTTTCTGGAAAAGGAAAAAGTAGAGCAAATCAAACATCATGGGCTTTGAGGCTGTCAACGCCACCACACCTCCCCTTGAAAAGGGGAGGTGACAAGCAGATAGAAATTTCTACTTAGTTTTTAGCGGAACTTAGTGGAACGGTACAATCAGCATATCCACACCAATATGTTGCATCACTTTTTTCGCTGATGACATAAACAGATGCCAGAAATCCTGATGGTGTCCGCATATAAGCAGGTCGATATTATGCACCTGAACCGCTTTTTCCAGTTCATCATCAATATGACCGCTACTGATCAGAGTTGCCTTGATAGGGTAATCAGAACCGTCTTTCAGGCTGGTTAACAATTCCTGGGCATTTTTCATCACCAGGCTGTCCAGACCCTGTTCTTTATCCAGCTGTCTTGCGACGATCCTTTCTGCCTTTGTCTCTGTAAAGCTGACATCAACATGAATCAGTGATAATTCCGCATTCAGTGATTTAGCTAATTTTGTCGCTTTTTCCACTAGCTTTCTGCTTTCGTCGGTTAAATCCACAGCAACCAGAATATGTTTATAGCTCATATTATAGCCTCCGTACTGCGCTGCCCTATTTAAGAAAAATGAGAGTTAAATACGACTATTCACCTTAATATTAGTATGGATACTTGTATCAATAGAAATGAAACGATCTTTTTTTCCGGATTCTCATTTTAGGGAGAGGGGTGTGAATGGAAATGGAAGAGGAAGTCATGGTTTGTCAGGTGTCAGTCTGAGGTGTGATTCAGCAAGCAGACATTGATCAATATCTGCTTGCTGTCGGTCACTTTTATAAATTAACTAAGCTTAAATTTACCGACAATATTAACCAGTTCCTGATTGGAATCGGTCAATTGGTGAGTACTGCTGGCGGTTTCATTACCATTGTGTTCCAAAGTCTGGATCATCTCCTGAATCGCCGTCATGTTACGGTTTATTTCTTCCGTTACCGAACTTTGTTCTTCTGCTGATGTGGCTATTTGTGCAGTCAGATCGTTTATATCAATGACTGATTCAGACATGATATCCAGAGAATTCATCACGTGAGAGGTGGTTTCCGCTGTCTGTTCACAACTGTTTTTCGTCACGTCCATTGCGGATACCAGCCCGTCACTGCCCTGGCGTAGCTTACTCAGCATTCCGTTAATTTCATCCGTACTTTTCTGTGTTCTGGCGGCCAGAGCCCGAACTTCATCCGCTACCACCGCAAACCCACGGCCCTGTTCACCGGCACGAGCGGCCTCTATAGCGGCGTTCAGTGCCAGAAGGTTGGTCTGTTCAGCGATATCGCCAATCACAGTCAGAACGGAACTGATTTGTTCTGTATCACTGCGGCTATTCTGAATCGATTTCGCCATATTATCGACTTCTTCAACTAATGCTGACACACTGGCTACTGCCTGTTGAACCACCTCTTTAGACTGGTCGGCTTCATCACTGGTACGCTGTGTCTGCTTAGCTGCGTCTGCAGCACTCTGGGCAACGGATTCGGCTGTTGAACTCATCTCATTGATTGAGGTCACCGCCATTTCCATTTCTGCACTATGCGAATTAAGCAGTTCTTTGTTCGATTCGGATTGACTTTCCAACAGTGCGATTTGTTCACTTATTTTCCGGCTGGAAGCTGAAACCTGAAGCATCATATTCTGCAGGTTTTCAATAAATCGGTTAATGCCCTCTGCGATTTTTCCCAGATCGTCATTGGTTTCAACGACCAGGCGGTGAGTCAAATCGCCGCTACCGTTAGCGAGGTCAGTAATTACGTTTCTTAGCGCAACGACTGGCTTCAGAGTCTGGTTCATCAAAATAATTGTCAAAGGAATAATCAGTACAGCAGCAATAAGCAGAGAGCTTGTAATGGCTGCATTCAGTTCGCCTGCATTATCTTCAATGTAATGTTTATCGATATAACCGTTAAGCTGCCACTGCTTTCCTTCCAGATCAAAGACATTGGACACCGGGATTAAATCACTACCGGTTTTATTTGAGAAAACCACCGTACCATTCGGATCCTTTAGCTCTACGTAACTTCCTTCAATGGTTGATTCCGACAGCAAATCCTGGACATTGCTTAAATCAACCCAAAAGATATTACCTGCATTTCTGCCAGTCGGAACCGTAATAGACATCAGAGGCTTATCGTTTTCAAAGAAGATGTCACTCATAACGGTTTCGTTATTTGCATTTTTGATCTGGTCAACGTATTTCTTCACGGCTGCTTCATCTTCAATAGCACCATTTCGGTCAAAGACGAGATCAAAAGACATTTTCATAATATTGGAAAAGCCGGTTTTTTGCGTGATTTCGTCAATCTGGGTGATACTGAAGTTCAGCCCCTGTGCCAGTAACACATTATTACGCATGTCACTGCGAAGCTTATCTTTCACTAAAGACAGTTGCGCTTTAATGTTTTTACTATCGTTTTTTTCTATGTAATCGCTGATAACAAAATTAGAAGTGAGATAGGCGGTGAGTACCGTGACGGAAATGATGGTGACAACAAGAGCGATAAGTTTTGCCTTAAAGGAGACTTTTTTCATAATACATATCTGGCTGTTGGTGAGTATGAATATCTATAATCGGAAAAACTTCATAATAATGAAATTTTTAGTAAATAATCCGGACTTTTATCACAAACCATATGCTTATCAGTAAAATAAAGTGATCGCCCCCAAGAAAATAAAAAAATCTTTCTATTTTTATCAATAGATAGGGGCTCTTCTCACTTTTGAGACTTAACACGTAAAGATGAACTGGGTTATGCCGCATTTTTTTCATCGTTTTTTCTACCATTTCCATGCACAAAATGGTTGCCAACAAAAAGCAAAATATGATAATTTCGCGCGCAATCTCGGAGCAGTTAAATCTGTAATCTCTGGGGGATACGCGAGATGACCATTAAAGCTGGTGACGTCTCGTAGGGTAGGTATTGGTCCGACTCTAACGGACTGATAGACGGGATACTTTGCTCTTCCGAGTAATAGCTAAGGACAGGTTTTGTTCTCACTCTGAAACCACAGGGTGTATAGCGATAGGAGCATTAAAATGGGAAACCCAACATTGTTACCATTAATCAAACTTTTCAAAATCAGCTTCGTTCTTCCAAACTGCAGTATTATTACTGAGCCTTGATTTTTACTCTTTTTAGCTAGCAGAACGCTAGCATCCTGTGCCTGTATCGACGGTTCGGTACGGGTCAATTCGCTTTGCAGCAACGGTTTTGCCTGAAAAATAGTCAAAAACTTACCCGAATTCTCGGATATAGAGCGTATTTCAGTCAGATAAAGAATAAACAATTACAGAATAATAGGTGTCAGAGATGAGTACTGCATTCCCTCTGGAAACAATGAAAGAAAATAATCCATTTGATACAACTACACCACAAGTCACTGGTGTTTATGATCTCACGCCGGATCAACTGCTTCTCGATCAGGAGCAGCATGAATCTGAAGTACGCTCATACCCGCGTCGTTTACCGCTTGCGATTAAACGTGCGTATGGGGCGCTGGTTGAAGATACCCGAGGTCAGGTTTTCCTGGACTGCCTAGCCGGTGCCGGAACCTTGTCTCTGGGATACAACCATCCGGAGATTAATCAGGCACTGAAAGACCAGCTTGATACGGGGTTGCCTTACCAGACTCTGGATATCACCACTGAAGCGAAAGCTAACTTTATTAGTAAGGTAAAAGCATTTCTGCCGGAAGAGTTTGCTGAAAATGCAGCGATTCAGTTCTGTGGCCCGTCAGGTGCCGATGCAGTAGAAGCGGCGATCAAACTGGCAAAACAAACCACTGGTCGTAATACCATGTTTGCCTTCCGTGGTGCTTACCATGGCATGACCAACGGTACTATGGGCATGATGGGCAACCTGAGTACAAAAGCGCGTCGTACCGGTCTGATGTCCGACGTTCACTTTATGCCGTTCCCGTACAGTATCCGCTGCCCGTTTGGTATCGGAGGCGATGAAGGTGCAAGAGCTGGTATCCGCTATATCGAGCGTATGCTGGGGGATGATGAATCCGGGATCATGAAACCGGCTGCGATCATCGTTGAACCGGTACAGGGTGAGGGTGGCGCGATTCCAGCACCAGCATTCTGGCTGCGAGAACTGCGCCGTATCTGCGATGAGCACGGTATCCTGCTGATTTTTGACGAGATTCAGTGTGGCGTTGGCAAAACTGGCTACCGCATGGCGTACGAAGAGTCTGGTATTAACCCGGATATTCTTTGTCTGTCAAAAGCGATTGGTGGCGGCCTGCCGATGTCTATTCTGGTCTTTAACAAGAAAATTGATACCTGGAAAGCGGGTGAACACACCGGCACATTCCGTGGGAATCAGCTGGCAATGGTATCCGGTGCAAAAGCACTGGAAATTATTGAACGTGACAATCTGGTTGATCACGCACATGTTGCGGGTCAGTACCTGCGTCATGGACTGGAAGGCATCCAAAGCCGTGTGAGCTGCATTGCGGATGTACGCGGTAAGGGCTTGATGCTCGGTGTTGAAGTGGTAAAAGCGAATGGCGAAACCAATAAGTTTGGTGAGCCTGCCGCAGATGGTGAACTGACACTGGCTATTCAGCGTGCGGCGCTGGAGCGCGGTCTGATGGTAGAAAAGGGCGGCCGTGAAGGGTCGGTAATCCGCTTCCTGCCACCGATGATTATCTCTTATGAGCAGATCGATTTTGCCCTGCGCACCTTTGAAGAAGCCATCAATGTTGCCGTTGCTCAGCAGGAGGCAAAATAGTGTCCTGGGAAAAGCATTTTTTACGCACCGGTCAGGCCGGTGCGGATACATACGCTGCCGTTATGCAGCATACAACAGCGGCAATCACGTCACTGTATGAAGATATCGACAAACCGTATTCAGGTATGGATCCGGCTCTGCTGGAAAAGAAAATCAGACAAATTAGTCTGGATGGCAGTAACAGCAACCTGAAGCGTATTGTAAGTGACACCATTGAGCTGGTGGGCAAAAACTCCATTTTTACCCAGCATAAAAATTGTATTGCGCACTTACATACCGTCCCATTGATGCCAGCCATTGCGGCTGAATCGATTATTGCGGCGTTAAACCAGTCGATGGATTCCTGGGATCAGGCGTCTGCAGCCACTTATGTTGAACAGAAAGTCGTGGACTGGCTGTGCGAGCGTTATGAACTGGGCGACAAAGCGGATGGTATTTTTACCAGCGGCGGTACTCAGTCTAACCAAATGGGCTTGTTGCTGGCACGTGACCGGGTGGCAGATAAGATCAGCGGACATTCAATCCAAAAACTGGGTCTGCCGGATTATGCGTCTAAACTGCGTATCATCTGTTCAACCAAATCGCACTTCACTGTGCAGAAATCTGCGTCAATGATGGGGTTGGGTGAAAGGGCCGTTCTGTGTGTGGATACCGAAGAAGACGGTACGATTCAGGTGCATGCGCTGGAAAAAGCCGTACGTGACGCTAAAGACGAAGGGCTGATCCCATTTGCTCTGGTGGCGACAGCGGGTACGACTGACCACGGAGCGATTGATGATATCGATGCGCTGGCAGATATTGCACAGAAAGAAGATATCTGGCTGCATGTGGATGGCGCTTACGGTGGTGCTCTGATTCTGAGTAGTCATAAGCATCGTTTGAAAGGCATCGAAAGAGCCGATTCAGTCAGCGTCGATTTCCACAAGTTGTTCTATCAGACGATCAGCTGCGGTTCGTTGCTGATTAAAGACCGAGCCAACTTTAAGTACCTTCTGCACCATGCGGATTATCTGAACCGTGAGCATGACGAGCTGCCGAATTTGGTGGATAAGTCTATTGCCACGACTAAACGATTCGATGCACTGAAAGTCTATATGACGATGCAGAGTGTCGGCCCGGACGCCTTAGGTGATATGTATGATCATCTGCTGGCTCAGACTCAGCAGGTTGCAGGCATGGTAAAAGGCTATGATGGTTTTGAACTGTTAGCTGAACCAGCTTTGTCTACTGTGCTATTCCGCTGCGTTTCCGAAAAGGTCGATATGAACAGACTGAATCAGCAGGTACGCCTTGAAGCATTGGTCCGCGGTATTGCGGTTCTGGGTGAAACGACCGTTGACGGGAAATCGGCACTGAAATTCACTATTTTAAATCCATGTCTGACGCTTTCAGACTTTGAGAACTTATTAACTGAAATTAAAAATCTGGCGCTGGAATTCGCGTCTGAACAATAAGGGTAACGAACTATGTCAATTCTACAAATTGGTGCTGGTGGTGTTGGTTGGGTTGTGGCGCATAAAGCGGCGCAGAACAACGATGTATTGGGAGACATCACCCTGGCATCACGTACTATTGGTAAGTGCGAAAAGATCATCGAATCGATTAAAAATAAAAACAACCTGAAAGATCCTTCCAAAAAACTGGAAGCGCGTGCAGTCAACGCGGACGATGTTGCAGCACTGGTTGCCCTTATCAAAGAAGTTCAGCCGGATCTGGTAATCAATGCTGGTCCTCCATGGGTAAAC
Organism: Vibrio albus; assembly: GCF_003144035.1. GTDB lineage: Bacteria > Pseudomonadota > Gammaproteobacteria > Enterobacterales > Vibrionaceae > Vibrio > Vibrio albus. Next base: position 154,813 of record NZ_QFWT01000001.1, on the reverse strand, counting down.
ATCACCATTATGGAAGCGTGTCTGCAGGCTAAAGTTTCCTATCTGGATACCTCTGTAGCAGTAGACCTCTGCTCTGAAGGTCAGCAGGTACCACAAGCTTACGACTGGCAGTGGGAATTCCGTGACAAATTTAAAGAAGCAGGCATTACCGGTATTTTGGGTGCAGGTTTTGATCCGGGTGTAGTCAGCGTATTTGCAGCATACGCCGTTAAGCATCTGTTTGATGAGATCGATACTATCGATGTGATGGATGTAAACGCAGGCGATCACGGTAAGAAGTTTGCAACCAACTTTGACCCGGAAACCAACATGCTGGAAATTCAGGGTGACTCTTTCTACTGGGAAGAAGGTGAGTGGAAGCAAGTGCCTTGCCATACCCGTATGTTTGAATTCGATTTCCCACTGGTGGGTAAACATAAAGTCTACTCAATGGCTCACGATGAAGTGCGTTCTATGCAGGAGTTTATCCCGGCTAAACGTATCGAATTCTGGATGGGCTTTGGTGACAAATACCTTAACTACTTTAACTGCATGCGTGATATCGGTCTGCTAAGTCCGGATCCAGTTACTCTACAAGACGGTACAGTAGTTGAACCACTGAAAGTACTAAAAGCCATTCTACCTGATCCAACGTCTCTGGCACCGGGTTACACAGGTAAAACCTGCATCGGTACCTGGGTTCAGGGCACCAAAGACGGTAAACCGCGCAGCGTGTTTATCTACAATAACGCGGATCACGAAGTGGCTTACGAAGACGTTGAGCATCAGGCTATTTCGTACACTACGGGTGTACCGGCAATTACGGCGGCACTGCAATACTTCCGTGGCAAGTGGGCTGATGCCGGTGTGTTCAACATGGAACAACTGGACCCGGATCCATTCCTGGAAACCATGCCGGAAATCGGCCTGGACTGGCACGTACAGGAGCTGGATGTCGCTCAGCCGGATATTCAGATCCTTAAGTAAAAGGGCCGAAAATGTAGAATACAGAGCGGTCGTAAACTCCCTTAAGACTACAGAAAAAATACCATTACTTTTGTTTTCTGTAGTCTGTAATCTCAAAGCGAAGCGCTCTGTATTCTCTTCTAGTCTCTAGTCTCCATAACCACTGGAAAATCCCATGAGTACAACCAATCTCAACACTCCATACTTTATGATCTCCGAAGACAAGCTGCTGGCGAACCTTGAAAAAGCGAAGCAGTTAAAAGAGCTTTCCGGAGTCAAACTTGTATTAGCGCTGAAGTGCTTCTCTACCTGGGGCGTGTTTAACATTATTAAACCCTACCTTGACGGCACAACCAGCAGCGGGCCTTATGAAGTAAAACTGGGTTACGAAACCTTTGGTGGTGAAACCCATGCCTACAGCGTTGGCTACAGCGAAGACGATGTAAAAGAAGTCGCGGATATCTGCGACAAAATGATCTTCAACTCACAGAGTCAGCTGAAAGCTTATCGTCACTTGGTAGAAGGTAAAGCGTCTATCGGTCTGCGCCTGAATCCGGGGGTGAGCTGTGCCGGGCAGGATCTGGCTGATCCGGCGCGTAAGTATTCTCGTCTGGGTGTGCAGGCTGACCATATTAAACCAGAAGTGTTTGAAAATCTGGATGGTGTGATGTTCCACATGAACTGTGAGAACAAAAGCGCAGATTCATTTATTGCCTTGCTGGATAGTATCTCTGAACAGTTTGGTTCTTATCTGGATAAACTAAGCTGGGTAAGCCTTGGCGGTGGTGTCTTCTTTACCTGGCCTGGTTATGAGCTGGAAAAACTGGCAGCAGCACTAAAAGCCTTTTCCGGCAAGCATGGCGTACAGCTGTATCTGGAACCGGGCGAAGCCATTATCACTAAAACCACCGATCTGGTGGTAACCGTGGTGGATATCGTCGAGAACGAAATAAAAACCGCCATTGTGGATTCAGCAACAGAAGCCCACCGTTTAGATACGCTTATTTATGATGAACCGGCCTCTATTCTGGAAGCGTCAGAAAATGGTGAGCATAAATACGTTATTGGTTCTTGCTCTTGTCTGGCGGGTGACCAGTTTTGTGTGGCAAGTTTTGATAAGCCTCTGGAAATCGGCCAAAGACTGCATGTCATGGACAGTGCTGGTTATACCATGGTGAAGTTAAACTGGTTTAACGGTCTTAAAATGCCGTCTGTTTACTGTGAACGCAGTAATGGCGACATTGTTAAGCTGAACGAGTTTGACTACAGCGATTTTAAACGCTCTCTGTCGCAGTGGTCTGTCTAATCTTTTAGATGAAGGGGGATGACATCGCCCCCTTAATTTACCTTCTACTTTACTTCCACTTTCCCACTCTTTAATCACTCTTTAACGTCGATACATCTTTATTATTAACTTATTTGTTAATCCAAAATTTATTAATCTATTTATCAGTAGTTATAAGTCTCTATTTAAATATAAAAATTAAGAGTTCCCTTAATTAATAATAAAGACACATAAATGACAAAGAATTGAAATGGAAATTGTCTCATAATTAAGAAAATACCATTGAAGTTGACTAAAGATCACTTTTTCCTATTTTCTTTTATTTTGATTACGCTCAAACTAACTCACACCTGATGACATTAGAAGATTATATCTAATGCAAGGTTAGTATGTGTTGGTTGGCTAGGTTTCTTATATTAATACAATTTAAACCAGTACATACGCAGGACATCTAAAGGCTAATAGGTAGAATTCTCTATGATAGAATTCATATAAAACAATAAGTTAGCTGTTTTTGATGTCGGAGTGATTATCGAGAATGTATAAACAAGCACGGTGGGAGCTGTAACCCAAGGGCGGTAGCGTGTCTAGTTAATAATGAGTTAGCTGTTATTTTATTGATAGCTTTCTCAATGGAAGTGGTTATTTTTATAACCACTTATTCTCGGCAATTAGTTTTTACGTTTGTTGACTGGGTATAATTATGAGACAGGGAAAGCGAATAAAAGGTCATGGTGAAGAGACCGTTCTTGCCTACCGGATTCTGGATGTATTTATCATATCAACAGTTCTGGTATTGACCTCACATGTATACAATGGTGACTTTAGTAATAGCTACTTTATTGCTTTAAGTGCCGGGGTTTTCTTCTATAGTTTAATGGCCGAAATAGCCGGCGTTTATCGGGCGACGCACTCCCATTCACTGCGGGAAGTAACGGCCGGATTATTCTTTTCCTGGCTGTTTACCATCGCCGTCATGCTATTTATTGCTTTCTTCTTTAAAACCTCTGAATCCTATTCCCGCGTAACACTGGCAATATGGTTTGCGTTTACACCGGTGATTCTTGTTGTATGGCGTATTTTTGCATACAAATACCCATGTATTTTTAATCGTGATGCCAGTGAACAAAAAACAGTCATTATCGGAGCAACAAAATCCGGTATTACTCTTTCCAATGCCATTCTCAGTAATCCTCTTCTTAATCTTCAGCTAACGGGTATCTATGATGACCGCTCGCCGGATCGTCTTCATGCTGAAAAACTACCCGTACCATTAAGCGGCACAATTGATGAAGCGTTACACCTTGCTAAAGAGCATAAAGTAAAACACGTTTATGTTGCGCTTCCGATGGAAGCCGTCAAACGGATCAAGCAGATCATCAGCCACTTTGCTGACAGTAATGCCCGCGTCTATATCGTTCCTGATTTCTTTACCTTCGACTTAATGCAGTCCCGTTGGCGTAATGTGGGCAATGTTCCTACCTTAAGTATTCACGATACGCCGTTCTATGGTTTTTCCAGTTTTATGAAGCGGGCAGAGGACATTATTTTATCCATGCTGATTATTGCTCTGATCAGCCCCGTACTTCTGGCGGTTGCAGTTGGCGTGAAGCTGTCATCTCCTGGCCCGGTCATTTTCAAACAGCAACGATACGGTCTGGATGGAAAACCGATCAAAGTCTGGAAGTTCCGTTCCATGAAAACGCAGGACAATGGCCCTGTGGTAAAACAGGCCACTAAAAACGATCCGCGTATTACACCATTCGGCAGCTTTATTCGCCGTACTTCTCTGGATGAATTGCCACAATTCTTTAATGTGCTGATGGGCACCATGTCTATTGTGGGGCCAAGACCGCATGCGGTGGCGCATAACGAGGAATACCGTGGCCTTATCAACAAATATATGTTGCGTCATCAGGTAAAACCGGGCATTACCGGTTGGGCGCAGATAAACGGCTACCGTGGCGAAACCGATACGCTGGATAAAATGGAAAAACGGGTCGAACACGATCTTGTTTATATCCAGTCCTGGTCTCTATGGCTGGATATCAAAATTATTTTCCTTACCGCATTTAAAGGGTTTGTAGGCAAAACGGCTTATTAGCACTTTATTATTTTCACCAGACAACATTATTCCACCATACCACTTAAGCACATACATAAGGTTAACGATGTTAAAAATAATCTTAAAGGTACTCATTGTTTGTAGTTTCCTTATTTCGGGGGCTAGCCACGCTTCAGATTATAAACTGGCCGCTGGTGACACCATCCGGATATCGGTTTATGGCGAGGAAGATTTATCTTTCGATGAACTGCTGATCGACAGCAGCGAAAACTTTGAGTTTCCGTATTTAGGAAATATCAGTGCAAAAGATAAAACACTGCGTGAAGTACAGGAAGAACTGACCAGCGGCCTGAAAGGGGATTACTTGGTTAACCCTAAAGTGACCGTCAGTATAGTGGAATACCGGAATATTTATGTGAACGGTGTGGTAAATAAGCCTGGTGCTTATGAGTATCAGCCTGATTTGTCGGTGGAAAAAGCCATCGCGTTAGCGGGGGGATTTTTGGCGAAATACAGAAAAACCAAAGGCGTTTATCTGACGAAAAGTGAAGAAGTAAAAGGATTAACTCAGAATGAAATTAAAGATCTGTTAGAGAAAAAAAGTGAAGTTGACCTCACCGCAGAGGTTCACCCCGGAGACACTATCTATGTCGTTAGTTCGTTTTGGTAAGTCCTTTTTAAGTCGTCAATATCAGGTTTAAGTAGCATGCAAGAGTTATTACAAGATAAAAAAGTTTCGTCAAAAGAGATCATTGATCTTAGCCACTATTTTAAAGTACTGAAACGTAGCCTGGCGATTATTATCCTTTTTTCAGTTCTGGTTACCGGAATTGCGATTTTGGTTGTTTTTTCTATTACGCCTAAGTACACCGCAACCGCAACATTGCTGATTGAAGCGCATGAGAAAAAAGCGGTTTCCATAGAAGAAGTCGTCGGCATCGATTCCAGCCAAAAAGAGTATTACCTGACCCAGTTTGAAATTCTGAAATCAAATCAGATTGCGGAAAAAGTTATTGATAAGCTGGGACTGGCTAATCTGGCAGAATTTAACTCAACGCTAAAAGCAGAAAAGTCTTTCGTTGATGAAATCAAATCAATGCCACTGGTTGCCTCTTTGCTTGGAGCAAGTGAAGATAAAGGACCAACCGCAGAGGGCATTCGCCAGAGTGTATTGACGGCATTTAAAGATAATCTGGTTATTTCTCCTGTAAGAAAAACCCAGCTGGTAAAGATCAGCTTTACTTCAGAAGACCCAACGTTAGCAGCAAAAGTCGCGAACGAAGTGGGTTATGCTTACATTGATACGAATCTGGAAGCGAAGTTATCGGCTACTCAGTATGCTTCCAGTTGGATTACTACTCGGTTGGCAGAGCTAAAACAACAACTGGAAAACTCTGAACAAGCATTATCCGATTTCCTGGTAAGAGAAAAACTGATTGATGACAGTGGTATCGAATCACTGGCAAGTCAGGAGTTAGCGAACTTAACGGAACGCTTGGCTCAGGTACGGGACAAACGAATTGAAATTGAATCGGCTTATACGGCTCTGAAATCATCAAATATTACAGACGTTGCGTCACTCTCTTCCATTCCAAGTATTTCGTCTCATCCACAAGTTATTGCGATCCGTGAAGCAGAAATTGATGCCGTTAATGAAGTTCAGGAACTCAGCAAACGTTATGGTCCAAAGCATGACAAAATGATTGCGGCGAAAGCCAAATTAGCGTCAGTACAGGAGCAAGCGGGCAGTATTACCGATAAATTGGTGAACGGAATTGGTAAAGAACTACAGGCAGTCAGAAAACAGGAATCATTGCTAAATAACGAAATCCAGAGCCGTAAAGGGGAATACCAGCAAATCACGATCAAGAAAAGCCGTTATGAAGCACTAAAACGTGAAGTAGAAACTAACCGAAATGTGTTAAATGTGTTCTTAAACCGTCAAAAAGAAACGTCGGCAACCAGTGACTTTCAGGCGGCAACCGCCCGTTTTACCGACAAAGCGATGATTCCTCAAATACCAAGTGCTCCTAAGAAAACGCTCATTGTTGCCTTAGCTTTTGTTGCCAGCTTTGGTTTGGCTGTTGTTATGGCATTTGTAATTGATGCAATGAAAAATACCGTTGAATCAGTCAAAAGCTTTGAAGATAAGTTCGGCCTTATTCCTCTGGGGGGCGTACCTATGATTAAGGCGAAAAAATTCAAAAAAGCACCGCTGGATAACTCGGTATTTTTTGATTCTCACTATGTCAGCTTTAGTGAATCGGTTCGCTCTATCCGCACTTCCTTAATGCTGTCGTATATGAACAATGATCGCAAGCGCATAGCTATTACTTCTTCAGTACCAGAAGAAGGGAAAACCACCGTTTCTATTAACCTGGCAATGTCATTTGCAAAAGTCGAAAACGTATTGTTGATTGATTGTGACCTGCGAAAATCTTCTATCTCTGAACGGTTTGGTTTTAAAAAGCACCACCAGGGCTTAACTAACCACCTGTTAATGGGCGCGGAACTGGAAGATTGTTTGTTTAAAGACAAACACTCGGGTTTAACCGTAATGCCGGCAGGTATGCTGACACCTAACCCACAAGAGCTCCTCAGTTCTAAGCAGTTTGAAGAACTGCTAAACAAACTCGAAATCCAGTACGATCGAATTATTATTGATACCCCGCCAACATTGCCGGTAAGTGATTCACTGATTGTCAGCCAGTTAACCAAAGCAGTAATTATTGTGGTTAAAGCTAATGGTCCGAAAACGGATGCAGTTAGAAAAACCATGTCTAAATTTATGGGCCATGGAATTGGAATTGATGGGGTGGTGGTTAACCAGATTAATACTAAGGTTGCTCAGACTGAGTATGGGTATGGGGAATATGGGCACTATGGTGATGAACAAATAGTCTAAATAGAATTATTTACTCATGCTGTATTCGATAACGAAATCATCAGTTTACGACACCTATATACTAGTAAGTTATAGTTATATCTTAGTAATAAAAATATTGATAATTATTGCATGATATGAGAGGTAAGGTGTTTAATATCCGAAAGCTAGTATTTAAATTAATTTTTAAATTGAAATTAAAGATAGTAAGCGTGATTAATTTAATTAAATTTAAATTAATATGGTCGATAGGTAGAAAATGTATTTTTGAAGGTTCTATTTATATTCATGATCCCAGTGCTAATGTTGAAATAGGTGATAATGTTAGGTTTGGGCCAATGGTAAGAATTGGTGGTTGTAGCGGGTCAAAAATAAAAATAGGCAATAATGTTTCTATAAATCAAGGTAGCTATATAATTTCTGAAGAAAGTATTGTAATAGGGGATGATTGTAGAATTGGTGAATATATTTCAATTAGGGATAACGATCATCGATATCAGAATCCGTCTACTCTTATTCGAAAGCAAGGATTTATGTCTAAAAGTGTAGTGATTGGAAATGATGTTTGGATCGGAAGAGGATCAGTTATCTGCAAAGGCGTCTCTATTGGTGATGGAGCTGTTATTGGGGCAAATTCTGTTGTTACAAAAGATGTTGAGACTATGAGTGTCGTTGCTGGAATTCCTGCAAAAGTTATAAAGATAAGACAATAATTTTCACATTTAAATTAAGGTAGAGTAGTGGAAGATAAAATTTGGTTAGTTGTTCCATCTTTTCCTTTAGGTGGAGCAGAAAGACAACTATTTGAATTAGCAAAATACAATCCCAACAAATTTATTATAGTCGATTCATCATCAACAGTTAAAAAACGGAATATTAATGGCGTTGATATATTAGGTCTGGGAATTGAAATATTACACCTAAATATAAAAAATAAATATATCAGAAGGATTTTTAGATATCTTAGCTTTGTAAAGCTTGTAAATGAAATAAATAAAAATAATGTATCAAAAGTGGTTTTTTACAATCCAATATATTTTATATTAACACCATTTCTTAAGTTTAAAAAAGTTTCAGTTGTTCTATCATTGAGAGAATTTCATAATAAGTTATTTTCTCCACTATATTTACATTTAATAAAATCTGCAGATTATCTATATACAAATACACCTAGAGTAAAAGAGAAGTTAAAAGAATATAATATAAACTGTGATCTCCATTTGAATTATATAGATTTGAAACAACTATATAAGTGGAAAAATAATGATACTCGAACTATTTTAGTCATAAGTAATGTCGAACCCCACAAAAATATTCATATGTTAATAGATAAAGTAAGAGATAAGAACATTATTATAAATGTGGCAGGTAAAATTTCGAACTTTGAATATTATAATAAATGTCTAAGAATAGCTAATGAAAGTCTATGTGAGGTTAATTTTTTAGGTTCATTATCAAGAGATGAACTGGATGACTACTTGGTTAATACTAGATGTTTAGTACACCCATCAATATTGGAAGGGACATCTAATGCAATATTGGATGGTATTAAATTTGGAACTCCTATTTTAGTTTCTGATATACCAGAAAATACATTTTTGGTAGATCATAATAATGAGTTTATATTTAATGATAAAAATTTTGAAAATAAATTAAGGAAAGTAATTTTCGGTGAAATTGATGATAAGTACATTATAGAACAAGAGAAAATCAGAGAAAGGTGTGAGATGCTATTTTCTCTTGATAACATATCAAATATAAACAATGCGATTATTGACTAATATGGGCAAGAGTCATTATATATCTAGTTTTTTTTCAACAGTCACTGCTAGTGGGATTAGTTTTCTATCATATCCTGTACTAGCACTGATTTATCCACTATCTAGTTTTGGTCTTCTAGCTGTTTTAAACGCATACGCACTTATACTATCTACAGTTCTGTTGATAAGATTTGATTATTTTATTTTATCTGAAAAAAGTAAGATATCGAAAGTAAGATTATTTATTACAGGGATTTTCTGTTCTATTATTATAAGTATAATAATATTCATATTTTTGTTCGTTTTATATATATTTGGTATTTTAAAAGTTTATTATTTGATTGTTCCTATCTTGGCGTTTTTATTTTCTATTTATAATTTAGTTACGTTTTATTTATTGTCCAATGGTAATGTTAGCCTGGTAAATAAAACTAAGATTATAAGGGCATCGTCTATTTTTATTTTGCAATTAATCACATGGAAAATGCAGTTAATCAATTATGGATTGATCATTTCTATAATCATAGGTCTGATTTTTTCATTGCTAATTTTATTTATTGATATCAGAGAAAGGATTTTTAATTATATTTTTAAGGTCTATAAATATAAACTAGATATTAGAGGTGCTTTCTTTAAATCCATTTATAAAAATAAAATAAATATTAGATATCAATTACCTCAGACTATATTTAATAGCATAATAAACAATGTAATTCCAATCATAAATGAATATTTTTTTGGTGTACAGGTGGCTGGTTCAGCACTATTAGCCGAGAAGTTTTTTAGAATGCCATTAAGTGTTGCTATTGATTCTTTTAGGCCTTTACTAATAAGGGACTTTTCTAGAGTATTATTAGAAAATGTTAAGGATAAGTTACTGAAGATAGTGCCTCTGTTTGTTTTTGTATCAATGTCAATAATTATATTATGCAAAGTTTTAGAATATATACCTATAGGTAATATATATCCAGTTTGGAACAATATTGAATACTTGGTTCTTCCAGTGATCATGTTCTCATGTGCTACGCTGATATCTACACCAATACTTTGTGCGTATCAAGCACTAAGCTTTAGTAGGCGGCTATTTTACATTGAATTATCGAGATTGTTATCGGTCACATTTTGTTTTTCTTTTTTATATAATGTATTAGATATTAACGTTGTAATGTTCTACTTTATAGTTTCTATTAGTATAGTTAGCTTTCCATTATTATCATTGTTGTTTGGTTTTAAATTGAATAATGGGAGTCTAAAAATTGCTTAAAGAAATTCCGGAAAACAGATCTTTTCTGTTTGTTATTATAATAACTTTTATTTGTTTGATAATGAGCTATGTTAATTATATATATCCAACAGTAATATATAGTTTTCTAGCTATCTTATGTCTATTCGTTTTTCTTTCTTATATAGCTGTAGATACTCCCGAAGTTATTTTACCTTTGTTACCCTTTATATTTATTAGAGTTACTGAGTTGGTTTCTGGTTTACTTATTGAATCCGGGGGGTATTTAACGGAAACAGATATATTAGGCCAGGTTACAGCTTCATTTTGTCGTTTGGTTATATACTATGTCTTGTTTTATTTTTCAGTGGAGAGAGGATATTTTTTTATTAAGAAAATTAAAGGAGATATAAAAAATGAGTATGCGGATGTATCATTAGCCAAGATATTTATTTTTACTTCTTTGATTTTTGTAGTATTTGTTTTGCTGATCGGACTTATTTCCGGTTTTAAAGATGGCTTTGCTTTTTTACTAGGTATTAGTAGGTTTGCCTTCAGGGATAATTCTACTAGGTCATTACTTTCTGTATTTCTTAATAACAGAACATTAGCTGTTCTACTTGTTTCAATTTTATATTCTTGTGCAAGTGCTTCTATTTTGAAGAAAATATCATTATTTTTATTTGTTTCCATTATTTTTATTTCAATACTTCATGGAGAACAGTTTGCTTCTATGATTATGTTACTTTTAACGTTTTCTTACCCAATTTTATTGTTAGAGAGCAAACTTAATAAGTTAGTAATAAATAAGATATTCAAATATGGTTGTATTTCTCTTCTTCTTTCTAGTCTTGCTGTATTAATGATTTATTCTAATCTTGGAATTGATTTAGAAGAGTTCGTTGAAAAAAGGCTATTATTACAAGGTCAGCAATGGTATATGGTCGATACAGATGAAGAAATAGGTATTTTTAGTGCTCACTTAGATTCTTTTATTAGGAATTTACCTTCTTTCTTTTATTTAAATATATATGGATTCATAGACCAATTAGTACCATACGGTATGAGGGAGCTTATGTATGTATATGCTACCCCAAATATCTATAATGCCTACATAGATAATTTTGTTACCTTTACTATGGGACAAATGGCGATGTTACTATATTGGTTTGGATATTTAGGAATGCTACCATGGGTTGTATTGACAGGAGTTTTATTCTCAGCTGTTATTTTTTACTTAAATCGTGCTATTTTTAATAAAGATTTAATTAGCATAATATTAGCCAGTAAGCTTTTTAGTTGGTATGTTTTTGGTCTTCAACAGGGTGAGTATTGGTATTTATGGGGAGCAAAAACTATTCTTTTTGTTCTTGTGATTTATCTTTTTGAAAAGAACAGAAAAGTTAGGTTTTCTTTTTAATTTTGATTCTGAGGTTTTTATTTTATGTTGATCTGGTTTTTAGGTCCTATTGATAGTCGCTGGAATGGTGTACATAGATATAGTGAAGTTATTATAGAAAAAATAACGAATAATAACATAAAAAAAAATTACATACCGTATCCAGCTCGGAGTATAAAAAGATATCTTTACCAATTTTTTATATATCCTATGAAGTTAATTCCACAAATAAGGAAAAAGAATATAATTATTCTTTATCAGGAAGATCTAGCCTTTATGATTCCTTTGGCTAGACTACTTGGATTAACTGTTGTTACTATATATCATCACGTTCCGGAAGATATCGGTAATGATAATAATAGAAGATCGTTGCTGGAGGCATTAAAAAATTATTATTTAAAAATTATGGGTAGATTTATTGCTTATTCAAACCTAGTTATATGCCCTTCCGAAATAACCAAAAAGTCAATTGAAAATAACTTCTACATACAAAAAGACAATATTATTACTATATCTAATGGATTCGACTTTAGTGACTATTTAAATGATATTAGTCGAGATGAAATTTTTAACAAATTTGAAATTAAATTAAGAAATGATGATGTTGTTTTACTTAATGTTGGAACAAATGAAACTCGGAAAAATATAAATAGTATAATAAAAGCATTATCGAAAGATCTTGATAGGAAATTTATATTTATTCGGGTTGGAAAAAATTTAGTACCAGAGAATGAAAATTGGATTTGCGATTTTGCTGAAAAAAACAATATTCGTTATGTTAATCTTAATTATATAAGTCAGAGGGATTTAGATTCTATTTATTTACATAGTGATATATATGTATCACCTTCTACTCATGAAGGTTTTGGACGCACAGTTATTGAAGCTCAGTATTATGGTCTCCCTGTTATAGCCTCTAAACTCGATGTTTATGATGAAGTTTTAAGAGATACTTACGTTCCGGTTACTAATTACTTCGAACCAGATGAATGGTATCAGATAATACAGTCATTTATAGATGGTAATAAAAACTATATTAATGAAGGGAAGAAAAATGCCAGCAGATTTGATATCTCGACTGTTGCTGATAAGTTTGAAGAGGCCATAGATGTCTTGTAGGAAAAAAGTTGTATATATCTCATCGAGGCCTCCTTTTCCTAAAATAGCAGGAAGAGAATTCATGATCTGTCAGAGTTTAGAGTTTTTAACCTCGAAATACGATGTTTACTTTGTTTGCTTTTTGGGTAGGAATCAAAGTGTCGATAAGGATAAAATTTCCAACTTGGGAATTTTATCAAGCTATTATCTAAATACATCATCTTTCTTTAGGTTTGTATATAATGTGATTTTATTCAGGAACAAGTCTTTGCAAGAATGCTTGTACTATTCACCTAGTGGTAAAAAATTTCTTGATAATGCTATAGCGAATATAAACCCAGATGTAATTATCTGCGACATGCTAAGAACATCTCAGTTTGTTGATGATTCAGATGTATTGGTAACTGATTTGGATGACTTGTTGTCAAATCGCTATGAGAATATGTTAAGGAGTAATTCAAACTATTCGGTTTTAGGAACGTATGCTCAGCGATTACCTAAGGTATTTAGTCAATGTGAAAAACTATTAAGAAAGATTCTTTTATCCTACGAATGTAAGAAAATTAGAGAGTCTGAGAAGAGAATATATAGTAAATCTAATAAAGTAATTTTAACGTCACCAATAGAAGCAGAACATATTAACACTATATATCATTCGGATAAAGCTACAGGTGTTCCACAAGCTGTTGATTGTTCTGAACTTGAGTTTTCTGATGGAATCATAAAAAAACTCTTATTTATAGGTAATATGACGACGGCTCAAAATATCGAGAGCTTAAGATTTATTGTTAAAGAAGTACTGCCGGAACTGATTAAAGTTACAAAAAACTTTGAGATTGTTGTTGTTGGTAAATATGATGAACGGCTAAATGAAATAATCTTTGGGGTCGAAAATAAAGTTAAATTATTGGGTTTCGTAGATGACTTAAAGGCAGTGGCAAGTGGATGTAGTGTAGCTCTGATGCCTGTCGCTTTTGGGACTGGTATTAAAACTAAAGTATTAGATTCGATGGCTCTTGGTTTACCTACGATAACCAATGATGTTGGCATAGAAGGTATAAATGCAGTACATGGAGAAGATCTAATTGTATGTAAAACTCCTGCTGACATCGCTGGCTCTGTTTGCGAGCTATTGAGCTCCAAGAAACTTTCTAGACAATTATCAAATAATGGGCTTTCGTTTATAAAAAATAATCATTCAAAAAAAATATTGTGTAATAAGTATTTGTCTGTAATTGACAACGTCGCTAGGAGAGATATGTAATGATTCTTCCAATAATAATGGCAGGTGGCTCAGGTAGCCGCTTATGGCCTCTTTCACGTACTCATTATCCGAAGCAATTTTTATCACTGGCCAGTGATAATACCATGCTTCAGGATACGATTTTTCGCTTATCCGGTATTGAACATAAGCCACCATTTTTTATCTGCAATAACGAACACCGGTTTACGGTAGCAGAGCAGCTTAGAAAGGCTGAAATTGACCATAGTGGCATTGTGCTGGAGCCGGTAGGGCGTAATACGGCACCCGCAGTCGCATTAGCAGCATTGCAGGCGGTTAAAAATGGTGATGACCCGTTACTCTTGGTGCTTGCGGCGGATCATGTTATCAGAGATAACGATGCGTTTATTGCTTCTGTTGAAGCGGCGATTCCGGAAGCGGAACAGGGGAACCTGGTGACGTTTGGTATTGTGCCTACAGCTCCTGAAACCGGGTATGGCTATATCAAGCAGGGACATGTTAGAAGTGATAACAGTTATTCGGTAGATTCGTTTGTTGAAAAGCCCTGTTTGGCAAAAGCGGAAGAATATCTGGCTTCCGGAGAATATTACTGGAACAGTGGCTTATTCCTGTTCAGAGCCTCTGTTTACCTGAAAGAACTTGAAAAGTACCGCCCGGATATTCTGATTGCCTGTAAAGAAACCCATTTAAGCAGCTATCCTGATCTGGATTTTATCCGCCTGGACGAAGAAGTGTTTGCCGGTTGTCCGGATGAATCCATTGACTATGCCGTGATGGAGCCGACTGAAAATGCTGTGGTGGTTCCTATGGACGCTCAGTGGAGTGATGTTGGAAGCTGGTCTGCTATCTGGGAAGTAAACGATAAGGACGACAGTGGTAATGCGACCAAAGGGGATGTGCTTACCGAGGATACCCGAAACAGTTACCTTTATTCTCAAAGCAAGCTGGTGACAACGGTAGGTGTTGACGACCTTATTGTGATAGAAACCAAAGATGCTGTACTGGTTGCCCATAAAGACAAGGTGCAGGGCGTTAAAAACATAGTTAATAAACTGAAAGCTGAAGAACGCTGTGAATATCTTCGTCACCGGGAAGTGCATCGTCCGTGGGGTTCTCATGATGCGATAGCTGATGGTGAGCGATACCACGTTAAGCATTTGTTTATTAAACCTGGTGAACGCATGGCAATTCAGCTACACCATCACCGCGCTGAACACTGGGTAGTTGTGTCCGGAACCGCCAGAGTAATACGGGGCGAAAAAGAATTCTATCTCAGTGAAAATGAGTCCACCTATATTCCCATCGGTATGGAACATGCTATTGAAAACCCGGGTAAGGTTCCTCTGGAAATTATCGAAGTTCGATCCGGCAGTTACCTTGGTGAGGACGATATTGTGCGTATTCAGCGTGAAGGTTACTTAGATTCAGAAGAAGCGCTATTCGTTGATAATGATTTCAAAGATAAGAAAAAAGCATAAGTGTCCAAATTGACGTCTTATCTTTGAGACTAATAGTGAGTGTCATCATCATGATACGTACGGCCGTTTTCATTTCGTGTAGGCTACAAATGTTTTTAAAGATTATGCATTGAGTGCCATATATTAGGACGTGCTGATTAACTGTAAAAATAATAAGAACCATATTTATATAAAACAATAGCAAATGGATTATCGAATTAAACAAGGGAGATAAACCAATGAAAAAAACGTTAGTTGCGCTGGCAGTGGTGGCTGCGGTAGGTTCTGCTCAGGCGGCAGAAATGTATTCCATGGATGGGGTCACTATTGATGTCAATGGCGAGGTAGGGGTGAAATATATAAAGGTTCAGGATGAAGCGGATAAGTCTCAACTGGATCTGGATGAAGCCAAGTTCGGGTTCGAAATTGAATATGAGATGACCGAAGATCTGGCCATGGGTGCATACATGGATATTGAGGCTAATAATGCTGATGATAACGTGACCCGGGGAGACGTTTATGGTTCGGTAACTATCGCTCAGCAACATGTGGTTACTTTTGGTTCCCAGACTACCATTTTCGACGAAGCTGGTATTGGTAATGACTATGAATTCGGCTTTACCTCTTATTTTGAGGATCTGGAGAGCAAAGGCGATCAGGTTCTTAAGTATAAGTACAACGGTAATGAAGTGTTCTCTGCGGGAGTTGCTTATGCGGAATACCGTAATACGACCGGTTACACAGACAGTGACTATGAATTAGACGGGAAGATTAGTGCTAATGTTGAAGATGCAAGCTTTACTCTCTATCTGGCTCATGGTGAAAAGTCTGATGTGGAAAACGATGCCTACGTACTTGAAGCTCGTTACCGTTTGGGCGATCTTCGTGTGGCAGGTTCGTACGGTTCTACCGATGGTGAAACTGATGATGCTGATATGTATGGTGTTACTGCAACCTTTGATGATGGTGGCCGGTTTAATTATGGTGTCGGCTGGGCAATAACTGATTATGATGATGGTTCTAAAGACACGGTCAATGATACCTATGCGAACGTAACTTATATCTTCACCGATGAAGTAAAAGTTTATGCTGAAGTTGGCTTTACTGATGAAGATGATACGGACACAGGTTATGTTGTTGGTATGAGTGCAACATTCTAAATCGTAAGCCTCTCCCTTGTAGCCACTGCTTACTCTGAGCTTATCATATGAGATAAGCCTGTAAGCGTGGCTTTTTTATCTGTAATAGGGAATATTGCTCCAATGAAGTTAATGATAAAAATAGTCACATTATCAGCATTAATACTTTCATCCTCTTTATCCGCTGCGGATTTGACATTACCCAGAACGGTCGATGTATTAGCCGTAAATGGAAAAGCAGTGAAAGAAACGCAAAGCCTGAATTTATCTCAGGGACATAACCAGGTAGTGATTCGTTATGTTGAGTCTTTACGTAATGGTAGCGGTAAAAAACGTTTTCAGTCTAAGCCATTAGTGACATTTATTGATGTAGAAAATGCAAGTGATCAACTCAATATTTCGCATAAGTATTTTCGAACTTATGATTCTGCAAAGGTCAGTTTTGCAACCAATAATGCTGACTGGACATTAACCGTAAATAACGCAAAAAGCCCGTTGGTGGTGGATGAGTTACCCGGAGAGTCCGGCTTTTTACCTTATCGGGATTTAGAAAAGTCGATTGTAAAATATAACGACAGCCATAATATTCAGTTTACCGAAGTGCATTCACCTGTTCCTGAAAAGACATTGGCACCAAAAGTGACTGACCGTTCCGTTCCAACTGATATTCCAGTAATATCTGAACTTTCAGTAAAAGAGATCAAACAATGGTTTTTGCATGCCTCCGGTTCCGAACGTAAGGCTTTGCTAACCTGGATGATTCAGCAACAATAATCTGGCCCCCAGAAAGAACAAAATTATTTAAGCGAGAGAATAAATAAATGAGCAGTAACCCGAACCTTACCTGTTTTAAAGCCTACGATATCCGCGGTGAGCTAGGTGAAGAATTAAACGCCGATATTGCGTATCGTATTGGCAGAGCATTTGGTCAACATTTAAAACCAAAAAGCATTGTTGTCGGGGGGGATGTTCGTTTAACGTCTGAAGAATTAAAAGCGTCTCTGGCTGAAGGATTGATGGATTCCGGTGTTGATGTGATCGATATCGGTATGACAGGTACAGAAGAAATTTATTTCGCGACTCAACATCTTGGTGTTGATGGTGGTATAGAAGTTACAGCCAGTCATAATCCGATGAACTATAACGGTATGAAGCTGGTTCGGGAAGATGCTAAGCCAATTAGCGGCGATACTGGCCTCAAAGATATTAAAGCATTAGCTGAACGTAATGAGTTTGACCCGGTAGATAAAGCGTATCGAGGAACATTAATAAAGCAGTCAAATCTGGATGCTTATGTTGATTGCTTAATGGAGTATATTGAACCGTCGAATATCAAAACCACAAAGCTGGTGGTAAATTCCGGAAATGGTGCTGCCGGACATGTGGTTGATGAACTGGAAAAACGTTTTGCAACTTTAAATGTTCCTGTCGAATTCATTAAAGTGCACCATCAGCCCGACGGTAATTTTCCAAATGGGATCCCTAATCCTCTGCTTCCTGAATGCCGAGAAGATACAGCCAACGCAGTGAAAGAGCATCAAGCGGATATGGGTATTGCCTGGGACGGTGATTTTGACCGCTGCTTCCTGTTTGATGAACATGGTGAATTTATAGAGGGTTATTACATTGTCGGAATGCTTGCAGAAGCTTTCCTGAAAAAGAACCCTAAAGAGAAGATCATCCATGATCCTCGTGTGTATTGGAATACGAAAGAAGTGGTTAGCGAAAATGGTGGTATTCCTGTCATGAGCAAGACTGGCCACGCTTTTATTAAAGAAAGAATGCGTCAGGAAGATGCAGTCTATGGCGGTGAAATGAGTGCCCATCACTATTTCCGTGACTTTGCTTATTGTGATTCTGGGATGATCCCATGGTTGCTGGTAACGGAACTTCTTTCAGTAACAGGTATGACTTTGTCTGAAATGGTCAAATCCCGTATTGCGGCTTTTCCATCCTCAGGTGAAATTAATCTTAAACTAGACAACCCCGGGCAGGCCATTGAAAAGGTCGAAAGTCATTACAAACCTCTTGCCACAAGTGTTGATTATACCGATGGCTTGTCTATGGCGTTTGTTTCAGATGATGCGTCCTGGCGCTTTAACTTGCGAAGCTCAAATACAGAACCGGTTGTGCGTTTGAATGTTGAGTCTAAAGCAGATGGTGAGTTGGTTGCCCTGAAGTTGGAAGAACTGAAAGGGTTACTGAAGTAACCTTTAGTCCCAGTGTCGATATGAGATCTCAAATTATCAAAACTACACCACTCCTTCTTATTGGCCTATTGTGTATTGGTGTGGCTTTCTACTCCGTAAAAATGGGTGTAGGAAGTTTGTACGCCAAGACTGTCAGTAATGAACTGCGCTCTCTGTCTTCTTCACTTAAGGACAGTAGGGCAGAAGGTGAGATGGAAAAAAAAATGCAGTTCGTAGAGAGTATGCTTTTCTGGGATAGTGACAGCCCCCATGCTCTTACTCAGGCTGGCTTTTTTATTGAACATAAGGGACGGCTTCTGGATGACCAAAAGTTGAAGGAGCAAAGCGAGCGTTATTTTGATCAAACCGTTGAACTTCGCCCTTTATGGCCGGAAGCTTATATCCAGAAGGCGTATCTGTTAGCTGAGTTGGGAGCATCAATGGATGAGGTGGCGGAGCAAATTGAAAAAGCGGTATATGTAGGACCTTATGAAAGATCCACGGCAAAAGCGATGTTGAATTTGTATTTCGCCAATTGGGAAAAGCTAATACCGGAACAAAAAATTCAGGTAAGTCGGGTATTATTAAGACATGGTAAATATAGTATTGGATATTGGGAGTTGAGACAACTGATCTCAATATCCCCTAACAAAGATAAAATGTGTAATTTATTAAAATTCAATGGTATTAATTATAGAGAGTGTCAATAGGTTGATTGGTAATATTCGAGAAGTACGCTTTCATCGTCTGTTTATTTTGGCGGTTGTTTTCCTTGTAGCTCTGGCAGGAAGTATGTCAAAAAGTTTTAGTCTGCATGCAGAATATGTTTATGCAGTTGAAAAATTAGTTGGCGGAGATAAACATCTGCACTTTTTAATGAGTTTTCTCATTGGTTATACGATTACTTGGGCAACTCCGTTATCTATACGCTCTTTATTTTTTAATTCAGTGGGTTGGCCTGTTTTTGCCGCACTATCTTTAGTGGTTTCTGATGAAGTGATACAGGTGTTTTTTCCCACCCGAGAGTTTTCTGTTTATGATTTGGCTGCAAATGTATCGGGGGTTCTATGTGGAATTCTTATATATAAATTATTGGAATGTTTAGGTCTTGTTTTGAATAAAATAAGTCAGTAATTCTACTCTGTTTTTTTATTTTAAATGTTCAGTCTTATAAATGAGATGGATTATCTTTGACCATAAACTTATACAGTTGTTATGATGAATAAGTCGTGTGGTATATGGGTTATCTGTTTTCAGGCTAGGGGACAAGGATTATGAAAACTAAATTTTTAACGGCAGCAATTACGACAGCATTGTCGATAATGCCGATGGCGGCAAGCGCTGTAATTACTGCTGAACAACAGCAAGAACTGGATAATATCATCAGTACCTCTGATGTATCTATGGAAGAGTTAGTTAGTTCTCTTATGATTCAATATCCGGATTTGGCTGCTGAGGTTGTTCAGACGGTTTCTGCAATTAAACAGGTTGATGTAGCAACGGTAACCGCAGCAGCGGTAACATCTGCACCAGAAAAAGCTGCTGAGATTACCGCAGCAGTAGTGTCTGCGGTTCCAGAATCAGCAGCGGCAGTGACAACAGCCGTAGTTACGGCCGCCCCAGAATCAGCAGCGGCAGTCACTACCGCAGTCGTAACGGCGGTAAAAGCAACGGCAACAGATGCAACAGCAGCCGCTGAAGCAACAGCCGCAGTGACAACAGCGGCAGTAACGGCGGTAACAGCAACAGCGACTGATTCAGCCGCCGCCGCAGAATCGGTTGCAGCCGTCACAACGGCAGCAATTACGGCCGCCCCGGAATCAGCCGCGGCAGTAACAACAGCAGCCGTAACAGCAGTAAAAGCAACGGCAACAGACGCAACAGCAGCAGCTGAAGCGGCTGAAGCGGCTGCAGCGGTGACCAGTGCTGCGGTATCGGCAGTTACAGCAACAGCAACAGACGCAACGGCAGCAGCTGAAGCCGCATCGGCAGTGACCATGGCAGCCGTTGCTGCAGCCCCGGAAGCAGCAGAATCTATTTCTGTTGCGGCAACAGAAACAGCGATTGCGTCAGGTATTGACCCAACAGCAGTGGCGCAAGCAACCGCAGCAGGTGTCAATGAAATTACGCCAGATATACCAGCAACAGAGGACCCAGCTACAGGTGTCTCTCCTAGTTAGGTTGTTAAATCATCGTTATATTGAATCTGTCACTTAATTCAAAAAGCCCAAATCAGTTTTGGGCTTTTTCTGTTTCAGCGTTTTTAATGTTTCTATAGGTATGCGATGTCTCGTATCGAAACTGCTTGTTATTATAGTTTTTTGCTGCTGTTGATCTGGTTGCCTGTTCCTCTTGCCAGTAACCGTGTCTGGGCCTGGTCGATTGCTGAGTTTTGGATAACGCTTCAGACACTTTCCCTGCTTTATGTTTACCGGACAAATTTTCCCTGGCACCGGGTTAAGCGGTTTAACTGGCTGCTGATCCCGTTAGTACTTTTTCAATTGTGGGTTGCCCTGCAGTTGGTACGTATGCCTGTTGGCTGGCTGGCGTTTATTTCTCCAGAAGCCGCGAATATTTTTAGCTGGGCTGGACTTGAAAGTGGAAGCGTATCGCTGGACCAGTTTGCAACTGTAACAGGTTTAATTAAGGGAATTAGCTATACCCTGTTTGCGTTAAATGCTGTTCTGCTGATTAACAGTGTTAAACGCATTAAAGCGGTAATGATTACTTTGGTGATCAGTGGCACCATTCAGGCTTTTTATGGAGCCATGCTTGTGCTGTTGGGTATCAGAGAAAGTCTGGTGTTTGGCTTCCCTGAAAGTGATATTGCTACTGGATCTTTTGTCTATAAAAACCACTTTGCCAATTATCTGATGATGGTACTATCAGTCGGAGTTGGGCTTATCGTTTCGGAACTGCATCAAAGCCGATCCGGATCCTGGAAAGTCCGTTTGAGGCGTTGGTCGGATGCCATGTTGTCGGGCAAGATGATTGTGCGTCTTTCGCTGGTCATCATGGTGATTGCCTTGGTAATGACCCGTTCCAGAATGGGCAATACCGCATTCTTTTCAGTGACGATCATTGGAGGTGTGGTAGGGCTTCTGTTGTATAAAAATCGCCCCAGAGCTTTAAGTGTTTTGATTATCAGTTTGCTGGCTATTGATACCTTAATTGTAGGAACGGTATTTGGTCTCGGAAAAGTCAAAGAACGTTTGGAGCACACATCAGTACAGGCGGAAACTCGGGATCAGGCCGCAATGTGGAGTCTGGACATTATTGAAGATTTTCCTCTGACCGGTACCGGAATGGGAAGTTACTACTCAACGTTTCCTAAATATACCCAATATAATATTGGTTTTTATAATCACGCCCATAACGATTATATTGAATTTACGGTAGAAGCGGGAGTACCTGCCACCTTAATGCTCGGTAGCATGGTGTTATTTGCTGTCTGGTTGTGTCTGAAGGCAGTGCGCACCAGAAACAGTCGAACGATGAAGGGGACGGCTTTAGGCTGTCTGATGGCGATTATAGGAATGTTGATCCATATCAGCGTAGACTTTAACCTGCAGCCCACGGCGAATGCGCTGACTTTTATCCTGATATTGGTGTTGGCGGGCTGTTCAGCAAACATGCCGGTTAAAGTACAAAACGGTAAAGCCGTATAGCCATTAAATCATAAGGTCGTTAATGTTTGATAGTATTTTAGTGCTTTGCACAGGGAACATCTGCCGCTCACCGTTTGGTGAAGCTTTGTTAAAAAAATTAAAGCCGGAGCTTAAGGTAAGCTCTGCCGGGGTCGGGGTTCAATCCAATAAGCTGGCAGGCTTACCGGCTGATCCGCTGGCGGTAAAAGTCGCAGGGCAGTACGGGATAGACATAGCTCAGCATCGTTCCCGGCAAGTCACCCAGCAAGATATCGATGCTGTTGATGTGATTCTGGTGATGGAGCGTAAACAGATTGACCAGCTTTGCGAGCTTTTTCCGTTAGCCAGAAGCAAAACGGTTCTGTTTGGTCATTGGGTCGGAATCAGTACTATCGATGACCCGTTTCGGCAGGGAGAAGAAGCCTTCGAAAGGGCGTTTTCCCTGATAGAAAACGCCGCAGAGGCATGGAAGCGGAAGCTATCATAAAGAAGCTGATTCCTGTGAGTTTATTTTAAAAGGTGATACATGTAGCTTTTCTTGGTGCTGTCTTGTTTGCCAAAGGTCGTAGGCATTTTGCAGTTTAAGCCAATGGTCAGCCGAGGGCTTTTCAAAAACCATTTCCAGGCGAACCGCCATTTCAGGTGTAATTGCACCTTTGGCATTGATTATCTTGGATAGTGTCTTGCGGCTTATACCAAGGTGTGCTGATGCTTCTGTAACACTAAGTTCTAATGGGGTTAGTACTAATTCTTTAAGGATTTCCCCTGGGTGTGCTGGATTATGCATAGTCATTAGTGGTAATCCTCGTAGTTTACAACTTCAACATCACGGTTAATAAATCGAAAGGTAATGCGCCAGTTTCCGTTAACTTTTACGGAATAGATGTCTTGTCTGTTTCCTTTTAGCCTATGGAGAAGAAGTCCGGGTAAGTCCATATCATTAGGGCTTTCGGCTTGGGATAAGTTGGTTAGGATTAACCTTAACCGTTTTTCATGTTTCTTCTGGATTCCAGATGTAGAGCCTGTGAGAAAGAACTTCTCGAGTCCTTTATGAATAAATGAACGAATCATTGAGTTGATTGTAACCTCTAGGGTGACATTTATCCATTTATAATATCGCATTTTGAGTTGAATTCTTGACTCGGTATAAGAGGTTGCGGTTGATAGCTCAGGTACGAATACTCGGTGTCATAAAAAAGGAGGGCAATGCCCTCCACGTGTATTTTTCTGAATAATATTGAGACTATGTAGTTAAAATAACTTTTGTATCTTCACTCAGAGCTTCCAGTTCTTTGGTTACATCTTCAATACTCACCTCTACCGGCAGCTGAATAGCTAAGTTCGCAGTAAATAGGCTGCTACTGACGCCACCGCCACCACCTCCGGCAATGAATACACGCTGGCAATCCATATCCAGAATCCGGATTCCCTGTCCGTCCAGAACCTGAGTGATTTCATTAACCACACCGGCTCTGTCATTGGCATCCAATCTTAAGTTGAAAATTTCTTCTTTATCGTGGGCTGTTGAGTCGGTATCCATAAACTGGACAACCAAATCTTCATTTGCCATAAAAGCGTCTTTGACGATTTGCGTATTAGCCTTTGGAAGCTCTACCTTGATAACGGCAGCGACTTGATCTTCGATAAAGTTAACTTTACTGATTAACCACTTACCGCCATTTTCATGTGTAATAGCTGAAAGGTGCTTAATCGTCGCAGGGGAAGCTTTACCAACAAAATTGACGATGAAACTGTTGCTCATACTTAAACCCTCCAAAGGCGAAGTTTAGACTGTTATTCCTTAACTTAGTGTAAGTCTATGAATTACGAATGTTATATCTAGTGTAGGACTAAATTTGAGAGAATGTATGACAGCTATCAACTTTTCTAATGGTGAATGGCAGGAAGTGTGAAGATTGTTACCTGGTTACCATTTTGGACAATTTAATTGATTGATTTATAAACAAGAGGTAAGTAAAACTTAAGGACTACTCCTTCATTCTTACTCGACAGTTAACCGAAATTTGGCGTAAGTTATACATATACCAACTTAAACAAAAGCAAAAGAGCAAACCTGATGATAAAAATAGCAATGTTAAGTACTGGCGAAGAGATTTTACACGGCGATATTGTCGATACGAATGCAGCCTGGCTGTCTCGCCGATTTTTTGAAGAAGGACTGGCATTGCATAAGCGATCTACCGTTGGTGATAATCAGTTTGATTTGGTGAATGAGCTGATTAATCTGAGTCTGAACTATGATCTGGTGGTGGTGAATGGTGGGCTGGGGCCAACTTCTGATGACGTGACAGCAGAAGCTGCCGCGGAAGCAGCGGAAGAAGAGGTAGATTTGTTTCCTGAATGGGTGGAAGTAATGAAAAATTATTTCCGCAGAATGGGAAAAGAGATGCCGGAAAGTAATATAAAACAGGCGATGTTACCGGCTTCATCGACCATCATTGATAACCCGGTAGGGACGGCATGTGGCTTTACTATGCAAATCAATCAGGCACAGTTTTTCTTCACACCCGGAGTGCCCCGGGAGTTTAAACATATGGTGGACTCCAGAATCATACCGGCGATCAAAGAAAAGCATACTGAAACGGAAAGTAAAGAAGTCAGTAGAATGTTTACTTTTGGTCTGACGGAGTCTGGTATTTCAGACCTTTTTAAGAATATACACCTGCCCGACGGATACGAGTTTGGATACCGCTCTTCTTTACCCTTTATTGAGGTTAAGCTGTTTGGTCCTGCCGGAGATATGGAAACCCGGCTAAAGATAATGCAAATCGTCTATAGTCACCTGGGAGAAAATGTCGTTAGTGTCGATGAACCGATACTGGCTAACATTCAGGCATTGCTTGCAGAAAAGCGACTTGTGGTTTCGGTATCAGAGCAGTCTTCCGGCGGGTATTTAACCAGTTGGCTACATAGTAATGAAAAGCTTAGTGATCAGTTAGGGGCGTCCTGGGTGATGACGAATAAAGTACAACATACTCTGGCAGAGCAGGATCCTCTGGCCGCAGCACTCGCTCTGGCGGCTGCTATTCGTGAAAACAGTGAGAGTAATATTGGTCTCGCGACCGGAAATATGGCTGACGGCAAGGTTGCATTCGGATTGTCTACCCCATATGGGGAGTGGGGGCAGATTGTGTCCTTAAAACGTAGTTATGAAAAAGAAGAACTGCGTAAGTTATATGCGGCTATCGCTACCGACATGTTACGCCGTCACTTAGAGGGTAAGCCTATGTTCGGTGAATACGCTTCAGTAGAGCGCGTTCGTGAACTTTTTGTACCTGCGAGTGCTCTTTGATTTTGTTTTATTATATCAACATCTTAAGGAAGGGTTATTCTGCTCCCAAAGCTTTTGGTTCTTATGGGGAATTTAATCAAAAAGTTTATAAAATGTTAATATAATAAGAAAATATTTAATTTGTTATGTTTCCTTTATAGCTAAAAGATCTAAGTGCTAATTCTATGATTTCTAATGGTATTTAAAACTGAGTTTTTAAATACCTTTTTTTGATCTAGGCAATCTGAAAAAAATCTCTACACTGGAATTTGCTCACTAAAAAAATAGATGAGGGATCATTTTTATAGGTAGAGCATCACGGACAGTTGGAGGTGCGATAATGCTGAGTCAATCTAGAATTGAAGTTTGGTACAAGGTCGCCGGAGAACGAATTTTATTAGGCGAAACCTGTAGTTCCGATAAGATGGATGTGATTAACCTTTGGGTTAGTCTGCCGCATGACAACGGATCTCCTGAACAGCAGGGGTACTATTTGTCATTGTTTGCTGACGACGGGCGATGTATTGGTGAAAAGCCTGTCACTTTATCTGATGCTGAGTCTGTGCTTGAAAGACAACCGAAATACGAACCGATCCACTCCAGTGAACAACTGGCATTCCTATAATATCTTTTACCCGGATCCGGGGTTATTGTTTTAAATAAAGGAACTAAAAGATTTAAGCCCTGACAGTCAGGGCTTTATTATATATGAGGGAGCCAAAGGCGAGTTTACAGCTCAAAATCCTCGAAGTCGTTGGTGGTGACCTGATTATCAATTTGCCCTACAAGGTATGAACTGATCTCCGCTTCTTGTGGCGCTACCTGCACATTATCCGAAGATAACCAGGCATTGATCCAGGGAATAGGGTTGGATGTTGATTCTGAATAAGCGGCTTCCAGCCCGACAGAACGCATTCGCACATTGGTAATGTACTCAACATACTGGCTCAGAATATCTTTGTTCAGGCCAATCATAGAACCATCTTTAAACAGGTAATCAGCCCAGGCTTTTTCTTGTTCAGCGGCGTCTTTAAACAGTTGGAAGCATTCCTGCTCACACTCTTTTGCAATCTCAACAAACTCAGGATCATCCTGACCGGTACGAAGCAGGTTAAGCATTTGTTGGGTACCGGATAGGTGAAGCGCCTCATCACGGGCAATCAGTTTGATGATCTTGGCGTTACCTTCCATTAATTCACGTTCTGCAAAGGCAAATGAGCAGGCAAAGCTGACATAAAAGCGAATGGCTTCCAGTGCGTTGACAGACATCAGGCACAGATACAACTTTTTCTTTAGCTCTCGCAGGCTGATAGTGATCGTTTCGCCATTCAACTCATGAGTACCTTCACCAAAACGGTGATAGTCATTCGTCATCTGGATTAGGTTATCGTAGTAATGTGCGATGTCTTTTGCTCGTGCCAGAATATGCTCGTTTTCTACGATATCATCAAACACAATGTTCGGGTCGTTCACAATGTTACGAATAATATGAGTATAAGAACGCGAGTGAATAGTTTCTGAAAACGACCAAGTTTCAATCCAGGTTTCGACTTCCGGTAGTGAGACCAGTGGCAGCAATGCAACATTAGGGCTGCGTCCCTGAATAGAATCCAGCAATGTCTGATATTTCAGATTACTGATAAAAATATGCTTCTCGTGATCCGGCAGGTTTGCGTAATCAATTCGGTCACTGGACACGTCAACTTCTTCCGGACGCCAGAAGAAGGAAAGCTGTTTCTCAATCAGTTTTTCAAAAATTTCAAATTTCTGCTGGTCGTAACGGGCAACGTTAACCGACTGGCCGAAGAACATAGGTTCTTTTAACTGGTCGTTTTTAGTCTGTGAGAATGTACTGTAAGCCATGGTGTTTATTTAATACCTTTATATAAGATTACAGAAATTAAGAGGCTAGACCGCTTCGCTACTAGTTTCTAGTCTCTTCTGTATTTTCAAAGCATAGCGCTCTGTATTCTGTACTCTTTTGTGTTAGATCTTACACGCCCCGCCGGCGCAATCATCCTGCTGGGCTGTTGCTGTTTCGTCCTGCCCGTCACTCGCACCATCACGGGTGTTGTGGTAATACAGAGTTTTCACGCCCATTTTGTAAGCGGTCAGCAGATCTTTCAGCAACAACTTCATTGGCACTTTACCACCTGATTGAACGGATGGATCATAATTGGTGTTGGCGGAAATTGCCTGATCGACAAACTTCTGCATAATACCAACAAGGTGCAGGTAACCATCGTTAGATGGAATATTCCAAAGAAGCTCGTATTGGTCTTTTAGCTTTTCATATTCAGGTACAACCTGCTTAAGAATCCCATCTTTTGAGGCTTTTACTGATACAAAACCGCGTGGTGGTTCAATACCATTTGTTGCGTTTGAGATCTGGGATGATGTCTCTGATGGCATCAGGGCTGTCAAAGTTGAGTTACGCAGGCCGTGAGTTTTGATCTCTTCACGTAGCGTTTCCCAGTCATAGCGCAAAGGCTCATTACATACCTGATCCAGATCCTTCTTGTAAGTATCAATAGGCAGAATACCCTGTGCATAGCGTGTCTCGTTAAACGACGGACATGCGCCATTTTCTTTTGCCAGCTCCATAGACGCTTTCAGCAGATAGTACTGAATCGCTTCAAATGCCTGGTGGGTTAAGGCGTTAGCACTGCCATCAGAGTATCTCACCCCATGTTTTGCCAGATAATAGGCAAAGTTAATGACACCCACACCCAGAGTTCGGCGGTTCATGGTTGACGCATACGCAGCAGGCAGAGGGTAGTCCTGATAGTCCAGCAGGGCATCCAGCGCCCGAACAACCAGCTCAGACAGTTCTTTTAATTCATCCAGATTGTCGATCGCGCCAAGGTTAAATGCAGACAGCGTACACAGCGCAATTTCACCCTGATCATCTTCCACATAGTTAAGCGGCTTCGTTGGCAGCGCAATTTCCAGACATAGGTTTGACTGGCGGATTGGCGCAACAGCTGGGTCAAACGGGCTGTGTGTATTACAATGGTCCACATTCTGGATATAGATGCGGCCAGTTGAAGCACGTTCCTGCATCAGCAGAGAGAACAGATCAACAGCTTTTACGGTCTGCTTCTTGATTGAAGGATCCGCTTCATATTTGGTATACAGACGTTCAAACTCATCCTGATCAGCGAAGAATGCGTCATACAGTCCCGGTACATCTGAAGGAGAGAACAGAGAAATGTTTTCCCCTTTGATAAGGCGTGTATACATGGTTTTGTTGATCTGAACACCATAGTCCATATGACGGACACGGTTTTCTTCTACACCACGGTTATTCTTCAGTACCATCAGGGACTGGACTTCACCATGCCACATTGGGTAGAACACAGTGGCTGCACCACCACGAACGCCACCCTGAGAACAGCATTTAACCGCTGTCTGGAAGTATTTGTAGAACGGAATACAGCCTGTGTGGAAGGCCTCACCGCCACGAATTTCAGAGCCCAGAGCGCGGATACGACCTGCGTTGATACCGATGCCCGCACGCTGAGACACGTAACGTACCACTGCGCTGGCTGTTGCGTTGATTGAATCCAGACTGTCGTCACATTCAATCAGAACACAAGAGCTGAATTGACGGGTCGGGGTACGCACACCTGACATGATTGGTGTTGGCAGAGAAATCTTAAATGTAGATACCGCATCATAGAAACGTTTGATGTAGTCAAGACGTGTTGCTTTCGGGTATTTTGCAAACAGGCATGCCGCTACCAGAATGTACAGGAACTGTGCACTTTCGTAGATTTCTTTGGTTACACGGTTCTGAACGAAGTATTTACCTTCCAGCTGCTTGACTGCGGCATAAGAGAAATTCAGATCCCGATCATGAACAATAAAATCGTTCATTTGCTGAAACTCAGCAACACTGTAATCTTCCAATAGGTGCTTATCGTATTTACCCATATCGACCAGTTTAGAAACGTGGTCGTACAATGCTGGTGGCTCATACTGTCCATAGGCTTTTTTACGCAGGTGGAAGATAGCAAGACGAGCAGCCAGATACTGATAGTTTGGTGTCTCTTCTGAGATCAGATCAGCGGCAGATTTGATAATGGTTTCATGAATATCAGTTGTCGTGATGCCTTCATAAAACTGAATATGAGACTTTATTTCAACCTGAGAAACGGAGACATTATCCAGGCCTTCTGCTGCCCACGTAATAACTCGGTGAATTTTGTCAAGGTTGATATTCTCTCTGCGCCCGTCACGCTTGGTTACGCTTAGTTGCTGGTTCATTTTCGTTATTTTCCCTGATGAAGCTGACGTATGCCCCGTTTTCACGCCATTTAGGCTAAAACGCAGCATCATATTTTCTGTTCACACTTGTGCTGTTGGTTTTTATGTATACAACATATAGTGTTTGTGTGTTGAGCGGGTTACAAGATAGAGGGATTTTAGGGGATTTTCAAGAGTCAGAATATGACGAAAATGTTGTAATCTATGGTGAGAAATTTTGATCGTTAGTGTTTGCTAACTGAGGATCTTTGGCGGCAGTTGGCATTGAAAATTACCGCCTTTGGCATTCTTTTGAGTCAAGTCAATGAAAAATATTTTTCTTGATCTTTTCACCAAAATCAGTTTGTTGAATAAGGATCACTAAGGTGCAGTAATCCTTAAGTATATGTGGTTAAACTTCATGCAGAAACAGGTGGTTAGAAGATAATCAGCCCAAATCTGTTATGCGCCATTCTGGCTATGAACTATATAGTTAACATCCACACGGTGTCCCAACCGGTAGCGGTCCGTCAGAGGATTGTAATGAAGGCCGGTAATGCCTTTCTCTTGCAGCGAGGTTTGATCTATCATCTTAATGAGTTCAGATGGCTTCAAAAATTTTGCATGCTCATGAGTGCCTTTCGGAACGATTTTCAGAAGGTGTTCGGCCCCGACAATGGCAAAAAGGTAAGACTGCAGGTTACGATTCAGGGTTGAGAAGAAAACATGACCGTCAGGCTTGACCAGTTTAGCGCACGATTGGATCACTGATAGAGGATCCGGAACGTGTTCCAGCATTTCCATGCAGGTGATAACATCATACTGGCCGGGACAGTCATCAGCGTGGGCTTCCACAGTGCTTTGTATATAACTGACGTTTGTTCCTGTTTCTAATGCGTGTAAGCGAGCAATTTCCAGCGGTTCTGCACCCATATCCAACCCGGTAACGTCAGCGCCTTCAACAGCCATGCTTTCTGCCAAAATACCACCGCCACAGCCGACATCCAGTACCTTTTTACCAAACAGGCCGTCGGCCTTTTCAAGGACATAGCCGAGTCGCAGTGGGTTGATTTGATGAAGAGGCTTAAATTCTCCCTCCGGATCCCACCATCGGTGAGCCATGGCTTCAAATTTTTTGATTTCCTGAGGATCGACGTTTTGCATAATTGTTCCGGTTTATCTCTGTCTCGGATATAGACGGAAGATTATAGCCGGGAAAAGAGCCTGGAAGAAAGGGCTTAACTTCTTCATCCTCGTAGCGAGGCGACCTTCGTCCTTTTTCGAGTAAAAAACAACCAACATTCAACCACCTAATCCGTAATTATGTTAATTCTATGGTATTTATTCGAAAAATAGCTCACAAGCCAACAAAAGCTGCTTGAAAGTGCTGCGGGGAAGTGGAGTTTTATGTTATATTTTTCGGTCTTGTATGTATCGAATATACGATCAGAAAAGTAGAGGGATAATGGCTCTATGAGCGATTTAGCTAGAGAGATCACGCCCGTAAACATTGAGGATGAGCTAAAAGGTTCTTACCTTGACTATGCGATGTCAGTTATCGTTGGTCGTGCTCTTCCGGATGTGCGTGATGGCCTAAAACCAGTACACCGCCGCGTGTTGTTTGCGATGAATGTGCTGGGCAACGATTGGAATAAACCATATAAAAAATCAGCCCGTGTTGTGGGCGACGTAATCGGTAAATATCACCCTCATGGTGATAGTGCGGTGTACGATACTATCGTACGTATGGCTCAGCCGTTCTCACTGCGCTATATGCTTTGTGATGGTCAGGGTAACTTTGGTTCCATCGACGGCGACTCCGCTGCGGCGATGCGTTATACCGAAGTTCGTATGGCTAAAATTGCTCACGAATTGCTTGCTGATCTGGAAAAAGAAACTGTCGATTATGTACCTAATTATGATGGTACAGAGCAGATCCCGGCGGTTCTTCCAACTAAGATTCCTAATTTGCTGGTTAACGGTTCTTCGGGTATCGCCGTAGGTATGGCAACCAACATACCACCGCATAACCTGACTGAAGTTGTCGATGGCTGTCTCGCTTATATCGAGAATGACGAAATCACCATTGATGAGCTGATGACTCATATTCAGGGACCAGACTTCCCGACTGCGGCGCTAATCAGTGGTCGTAAAGGTATCGTTGATGCTTATAAGACTGGCCGCGGAAAAATCTATATGCGTTCAAAGGCGGATATAGAAGCAGACAAGAATGGCAGAGAGACCATTGTTGTTACTGAAATACCATATCAGGTAAACAAAGCTCGCCTAATCGAAAAAATCGCAGAGCTGGTTAAAGATAAGAAAGTGGAAGGTATCAGTGCACTGCGTGACGAGTCTGATAAAGACGGTATGCGTATCGTGATTGAATGTAAGCGTGACGCTGTGGGTGAGGTTGTTCTGAATAACCTGTATTCTCAGACTCAGCTACAAACCACTTTCGGTATCAACATGGTGGCACTGGATAACGGCCAGCCTAAGTTGTTTAACCTGAAAGAAATGATCAAGTGCTTCGTGGATCACCGTCGTGAGGTTGTGACCCGTCGTACTATCTTTGAATTGCGTAAGGCAAGAGAGCGTGCCCATATTCTTGAAGGTCTGGCTCTTGCTCTGGCAAACATCGATGAAATCATCGAGCTTATTCGTCAGGCTCCGACCCCTGCTGAAGCTAAAGCGGGATTAATCGCTCGTGGTTGGGATTTAGGTAATGTTGCAGCGATGCTGGAGCGAGCCGGTACTGATGCAGCACGTCCTGAATGGCTGGAAGAACAGTATGGTATCCGTGACGGTCAGTATTATCTGACTGAACAACAGGCACAGGCAATTCTGGATCTGCGTCTGCACAAACTGACTGGTCTTGAGCACGAGAAAATCCTGGATGAATACAAAGCGCTGTTGGATGAAATTGCAGAACTGATGCATATCCTTGCCAGCACTGAGCGCCTGATGGAAGTGATCCGTGAAGAGCTTGAAGCGGTTCGCGCAGGTTTTGGTGACGAGCGTCGTACTGAAATTACGGCTGCCAGCCATGACATCGACATGGAAGAGCTGATTGCTCAGGAAGATGTTGTTGTAACACTGTCTCATGAGGGGTACGTTAAGTACCAACTCCTGAATGATTATGAAGCACAGCGCCGTGGTGGTAAGGGTAAGAGTGCAACCCGAATGAAAGATGAAGACTTCATTGAGCGTCTTCTGGTTGCCAATACGCACGATAATATACTGTGCTTCTCCACCCGTGGTAAGGCATATCGCCTGAAAGTGTATCAACTGCCTCAGGCAACACGTACTGCGCGTGGCAGACCTATCGTGAATATTCTTCCGCTGGAAGAAGACGAGCGTATCACCGCTATTCTGCCGGTTTCTGAGTATTCAGAAGACCACTTTATCTTTATGGCAACTGCTGATGGTACAGTGAAGAAAACGTCACTGGATCAATTTGCTAATGTGCGCTCAAATGGTCTGATCGCGGTGAACCTGCGTGACGAGGATTCTCTGATCGGTGTGAATATTACCGACGGCAACAGCGACATTATGCTGTTCTCCGAAGCAGGTAAAGTGGTTCGCTTTAAAGAAGATCAGGTTCGCCCAATGGGACGCACGGCATCGGGTGTTCGCGGAATGAAGCTGATGGAAAACGACAGCGTTGTTTCTCTGATCGTTCCGTCAAACGAAGGTGACATTCTGACTGTGACTCAAAACGGCTTTGGTAAACGCACAAATCTGGATGAGTATCCGGCTAAGAGCCGCGCTACTCAGGGTGTGGTTTCTATCAAAGTAACAGAGCGTAACGGTAGTGTTGTGGGGGCTGTTCAGGCAGAAGAAGGTGATGAGTTTATGATGATCACCGATGCCGGAACACTAGTTCGTACCCGTGTTGCTGAAGTTAGCCAGGTAGGCCGAAATACTCAGGGTGTTACCTTAATCCGGACGGCTGAAGATGAAAATGTCGTTGCCCTACAGCGCATTGATGAAGTCGATGAAGTGGAAACTGAAGTCGAGTCAGAAGGTGATGAAGCGGCAGAGACGGATACCGGTACAAGCACTGACAGCGAGCAAAAGCCAGAATCTGACTTACCAGAGGAAGGCGAAGAGTAAATTTGCTGACTGATTATAAAGCGTAAGTTAAGACGGGACCTTATATGGGTCCCGTTTTTATTTGGAGGAATGTTTCTACTATGTGAATTACATCTGGCATAATATCCATTCCGGTACAGGTGACAAATCAGCCAGAGATGCTGACAGAATGCAAATAACGGTTGTTTGCATAAATCTGTTGGAGCTGAATAGATATAAATGTTATGTTGTAACAATAAAGAGTGGTCTTTATCGTGTAATGGATTGATTTTTTTTGAAGCAGACCCATATATAATAAAGTCATTCTGAAGCTCGTTACCCGGAGCAACGAGCAACGAGCAAAGAGTATTAAGTAATACCAGTCTAAATCCGGAAGCATAGCCGCCAACCAAGAGTATGACCACGCTTCACGGAAATTATAACTAAGATAGTGAGTAAAGATATGGCTGAAGTCCGTGCCAGAGTTGCCTTGAAAGTAGGTGCAAAAAGTAACATTGATGCAGAGATTCTCTCCTTTAAAGGACTGAGCAGCGACAAAGAACATGTTGCGGTTATTTTTAGAGCTGCCGATGAATTAGCAAAGGAAAACACGCCACTAGTCAGAATGCATTCAGAATGCCTGACAGGTGACGTGTTTCATTCATCTCGCTGCGATTGCGGAGAGCAGCTCAATGAAACCATTGAAAAAATGGGGGAGCAGGGCGGTATAATTCTGTATTTGCGCCAGGAAGGTCGTGGCATTGGCCTGTATAACAAAATAGATGCATATGAGCTGCAAAGCGCAGGCATGAATACCTATGAAGCCAACAATCATCTTGGGTTTGGTGATGACTTACGTGACTTTACTGAAGCAGCCGAAATGCTGAAAGCTCTTGGTGTGAATAAAATAAAGCTTATTACTAACAACCCTAAAAAGGTGAATGAGTTAAAAGATCTTGGTATTGAGATTGAGGAAGTTATCCATACCCTTGCTCATATCAAAGATGGCAATAAGGCTTACCTGGAAGCAAAAGTTCAGCACGGTAAACATCGGTTGGATCTGAAATAATTTTTTGTGATGCAATATCTGGCTCCTGAACATAATCAGGGGCCTATACCTGTCTGAAACACTAAGGCGTAGCAAAGCCGAGACCGTACCTAATATTCTTCTTTCCTCCCGATTTTCTCTGCCATACTTAAACATGTACTGATATGTTGTAAGAGGCATGCAATATGGCCAGGGTATTCATTTTTATTCTTTCTCTTTCTGTTGCTTTTCCCGGTTTCGCACTGAATCGATTTGAAGCATTACGTTGGGTAGATAATCAGATTCCTGAAAGCGTTGTTCTGCGTCATAAAGAGCTGGTCGCTCAACTATACGCGACCAGTGGCAATCAGCTGATCTGGTACAATGACGAAACAATACACGGCTTCGAGCAGTTGTTAGAAGTCCTTGCGATCGCCGATCTCAGTGACCTCTTCTACAAACGTCTGGTTAGGCTGAAAGAGGCGAGGGCAGCACACCGGGCGATGGAGTACGATATTATCGCAACGGATACCCTGCTTTCTTATGTCAGTTATACTGAGTTATCCCCGGACAATGGTAAGGCGTGGTACTTTGGTGGGAGGGTTCCTACCTTTCTTCCCGAGCCTTCAGATGAATCCAGACTCCTGCTGATAAGAGCGATAAAAGAGGCCCGACTGACACACTATATCCGTCAATATCTTGCCGTCAGCAAAGAGCAGCAAGTACTGAATGCTATGCTGGAAAAACTGCTTAGCAGCCAGTTTGAATATAAACGATATGTGCAGGATGATGCGCTTAAACGCCTCGGGGACAGACTCAATGACAAAACTGCATTAGTTGAACGGTTAGCTATTGTTGGAGTGGATACTTCTAAAATTAACCCGGAAACAGAAACGTTTGATACGGAAACGGAGCATGCCGTTATTCAGTTTCAGAAGCTTCACGGGTTAAAGCCTGACGGTATTATCGGCAGAAAAACAATGAAATGGCTGAACATATCGATCGAAGAAAGAGCCAGAATTTTGGCACTTAATTCTGAGAGGCTAAGGCTCTGGAATCTGGAGCAGGAGGATACCATGATCGTTAATGTTCCGGATTTTCGCCTTCGCTACTGGAACAATGGCGAGACATCGTTTGATACTAAAGTGATTGTTGGGCGGCGATCCAGAAAAACCCCATTAATTAATACCAATATGAATGCAGTTATTCTTAATCCTACCTGGAATGTACCGAGAAAAATCATGGTTAAGGATATTATTCCTGCCATTAAGAGGGATGAAACGTATATCGAAAAACACCAGTATGAAATTTTGGCCGACTGGGTTTCAGAACAGACAGTGGATCCTGATGAGCTTAATTGGCAAGCGATAGTACCGGAGCGTTTTCCTTATCGCTTCAGGCAACATTCCGGGCCGGGAAATGCGCTGGGCTTGTATAAATTCAACACACCTAACCGTAATGCCATATACCTGCATGACACACCAAGCAAATATCTGTTTGACAGAGAAACCAGAGCCTTTAGCTCTGGTTGTATCCGGGTACAGAACGCCGATAAATTGGCGACGCTACTGTTTGACTCACGAACAAGTGAGCGGATGAGAAAAAAAGTAGCTGAAAAAGATAAAGTAGAGAAGTCCAACTATGTTATCAGTCTTAACAAGACGATTCCTGTTCATATTATTTATCAGACCGCCTGGATGGAGTCCGGATTAGTACAATACAGAAATGATATTTACCACTATGACCGACTGAATAAAAGTGAGACTTTTGACCAAAAAATAGCCAAACTATCAATATTAGACAAACTACTTTCAAAACAGTAAGTAACTTAAACTTTCGTACCAGAAAGCGGCATTTTTGCCGCTTTTTGCATTTGACTGGTTAAAAATCATCCGGTAGATTGCGTTTGTCATCCATTAGTTTGTGTGGCGTACTATTTGCTTAGTCTTTAGGCAGTAATGTTTATCTGCCACTTTGGTTGTATTTAAGGTGATTTGTTGTATGTCTGTTGTTGATTTAAGTCGTCGTCGTTTTCTCACTCATACCACATGTGGAGTACTTTGCTCTGCTTTTGTTCCTCAAATTGCGCTAGCAGCGTCACCGGAAAGAGAAAAAATTATCCGGATGAATAACCTGCACACAGGTGAAACCCTGACAAGCTGCTACTTTGACGGAAAGCAGTATGTTGAGTCTGAGTTAGACAAGATTAACCATTTGTGCCGTGATTTTCGCAGAAATGAAGTTCACCCTATCGACAGGCAGTTGCTGATACAGTTACAGGCAATTCAGGGTATATTAGGGGTCGAAAACGAAGTCCAGATTATTTCTGGCTACCGTTCCCCTGCAACCAATGAAATGCTGAGATCAAAGTCGGGTGGTGTCGCCAAGAAGAGCTTTCATATGCAGGGTAAAGCGATCGACTTTCGTTTGCCTGGGGTAAAATTAAGCCAGGTAAGAAAAGCCGCACTCTCACTTAAGGCGGGTGGTGTCGGCTATTACCCTGAAAGTAACTTTGTTCATATTGATACCGGCCCTGTTCGTCGTTGGTAGCGGTCATTTCGCTACCTTTGGCTTTGAATAACACTCGCTTGTCAGGATTCGTTCGTTTCTGACTTGTAATCATAGATTCGGGATGCGATAGTTCCGTACAGCTAATTATTTTGGTTATAAGAGTGTTATATGAGCTTAAAATATCAGACTGTTCCCGTTACTTCTTTTTCTCAAAACTGTTCCATCGTTTGGTGCGATGAAACGATGAAAGGTGTGGTGATTGATCCCGGTGGTGATGAGAAACAGTTGGCACATCTGGTGAGAGAATTAGGTGTTGAAGTGATCAGTCTGGTGCTGACACACGGGCACCTTGATCATGTTGGTGGTACTGTCCCTCTGGCAGAAGAGTTAGGTACTGACATTGTTGGTCCTCATAAAGATGATAATTTTTGGCTTCAGGGGCTGGAAGGACAAAGTCAGATGTTTGGCTTTCCACTAACGGAAGCGTTTGAGCCAAACCGTTGGCTGGATGAAGGTGATGAAGTAAGTTTTGGTCATCAGAGCCTGAAAGTACTGCATACACCAGGACATACTCCGGGACATATTGTTCTTTACAGCGAGGAAGCAAAGCTAGCTTTCGTTGGAGATGTGCTGTTCAGTGGTGGTATCGGACGCACTGATTTTCCCCGAGGCGATTTTAATACCTTAATCAGTTCGATTAAGAATAAACTATGGCCTTTAGGGAATGATGTTACCTTTGTTCCGGGTCATGGCCCTGAATCGACCTTTGGCAGGGAAAGAGCCACTAATCCATTTGTTGCAGATGAAATGCCACTTTACTAAGTGAGAAACTTTTTATGCTGGTTGGATTTTGAGCACTAAACCTGCTTAAATTGAATTTAGTCTAAAATTTAATCATAATCAGCGCTTTACTCTGTAAATTTGGCGTAAATTTTGGTATAAAACGCGCTTTAAATTTTCCCACTGTATGTAGGGGCTCTTTATCTTTCAAATTTAAGTTAGAGCAGGAAGACGATATTTCTGTGGTTCGTTCGGTAGCGATAGTTCTGTTCCGGGCCTATTAACTTTGAAAGCTAAAAAGGCCCGTAGTGAACCGGAGAAACATTAATGAGACTTGCTCATAAACGTAAAGTGCAAATGAAACTGCAAAAACGTATTAAGGCAGTTGTAGGTCAGAAACCTGTAGCTCCTGTGAAAGCAAAACCAGTAAAAACGGCTGACACAGTAAAAACAGTTGAGACTGCACCTGTAAAGGAAACTGCAGTAAAAGCAAACGTTGTTGCACTGACTCCAAAACAACAACAGGTTTTAGATATTGTTGTTAGTAAGCCGGATGGTATTAACCCTAAGGGTATTGGCCTGGAAGCTGGTCAGGATGATGCAAAAGCCGCATCCTGGGCAACAGGTGCACTGAAAAAATTACTTGAAGAAAATCTGGTCGTTAAAGAACAGTTGTCAGGTAATAAGGTCATCTATAAGGCGCTTTAATTGGAGTGTTGAGTTAAAGCCTTTAGGAAAAACCTCCCGGTATGGGAGGTTTTTTTATGCTCGGAAATAATGTCCAAAATGGTTACTTCCACAATTGCTGTATAGGGGTATCGGCAGCATAGTGATGGGCTATTTGTGCTTGGAGTAATTCAGCTGTTGCAATGGCATCGGTCAGTGCATGGTGAGGGGAGTAGGCTGGAAGCCCGTAACGGCTGCGACTGCTGCCCAGGCGTACCGACTCTGGCTTTTTCCCTTTTAGAATATTTATTAATCCACTGGATTGTTTTCTCTGCACGTTTGCTTCAAGTTCCAAAGTGTCAATAACCGGGAATAAGATACCTTCCCCGATGCGGCTTTTCAGTGCCAGATCCAAAAATTCTCGTTCAATCTTTCGATAATGAACCACAACCACGGTTCCGGCAAGTGCCTCCAGCAGGCCTTCCAATATGTTAGTCAGATCCGGTGCATCGATAATATCACTATGAGTAATACCATGAATGACGACAGACTCTTCATCCAAAGGTTTATCTGGATTGACTATCCAGTGTGTTGCCCGGTTCAGTTGTATTCTGTTTAGAGTAAATGGTACAAGGCCAATACTGATGATACCGTCTTTTTTCGGATCCAGGCCGGTTGTTTCAAAATCTACCGCAACAAAAGGGACCTGGCTGAGTGGCGTCTTCGGATCAACAAGGCCTTGTTGATAAAACTGTATCAGACGTTCATCTTTAGCCTTACTTTGTTGGTTTTTATAGTATTCGGGCCAGTTAACCGTACCCGTTTTAAAAATAGATTTAAGGTTCATGATGATCACTTGAACTTGTTACTTGCCTGATAACGGAACTTCAGAAAGTTTTGGGCATTACTTAATATCTGGAATGCATCTTTCAGGTTTCTGCGCTCGAAGTCCGACATATTTTCGGGTTCGATACTGTTATCCGGCTCTACGCCATGCTCAACATCGGCAGCCTGATGACGGATACGGACGATAGAAATAAATTCAAGTGCATCCCGAAGGTCGGCAGCTCTGCCTTTTGGCAGAATGCCCGCCTCCATAATGTCATCCAAACGTTCAAACGTATTTCTGGAACGAGAGCCTACCGCAAGAGCGTGAACACGAATAAGATCCGCCAGAGGAGCCGTTCCCCTGCGTTTCAGATTGATGGAGTTTTTATGCTGCCCATCCTTCTCCATCACGAAATCTTTAAAGAAGCCTAGGGGCGGAGTCCGGTTCAGGGCATTTCTCGCCAGACAGGCTAAAAAACGATTATTCTTGCGGGCGCGCCGTACAATGAAGCCGTTTAGTTGTTCTGCCCATTTCAGGCGGCCATATACACCATCAAGGTCAAAGAAAATAGAGCTGTTGAGCAGGGCCTTCGGATTTGGATCATCAATCCAGTCTGCAAAACACTCCTCCCATTCTGTTTGCGTCATGCGCCATATTGGGTTGGTGGCCATGATTTCTCCGGTACAGTATGGATATCCGCATTTGTCCAGGCCATCACAAACTAACTGGGCAAATTTTTCAAAATACTCGCCATGTTTTTCAGGATCATAGCTGTTATCAAGGATAATCGCATTATCCTGATCCGTGATTAACAGCTGTTCATCTCTTGCCATGGAGCCAAGAGCAAGAAAGCAATAAGGAATAGGTGGTGCGCCTAGTTCTTCTTCTGCCAGTTCAATAATTCGTTGCTTAAAACTACGGCCTATCATCGACATGGCGGTACCAACCATATGAGCATTGGCATCTTCATTTACGAGTCGTACAAAACTGTCTTTCACCTGTTCAGAAAGATGTTGTAACTCTTCTATGGTGTTTTGGTTAAAAATACTATTAACCAAAAGAAGGGAACTTTGCGATTCATACTGAACGATATCAGCTGATTCCAGAATGCCAATTGGCTTTTTATTCTTGAGAATAGGCAAATGGTGCACTTTATAGCGCAGCATTGTCATCATGGCTTCATGGACGTAGGCGTTATGATCGAGCGATACCAGCTCTGTCGTCATGACGGTATCTACGGTTTCCATGGGTGAAATGCCTTCAGCCAGAACCCGGGTACAAAGATCGCGATCGGTAATAATACCGACGAACTGGCTGGTGTCCTCTTCCTCTTCTATATCCGGATCAATGATGAGGATTGCAGATACGGACTCTTCAGCCATTTTTTGTGCAGCAAACTGAATAGTTTCATGCCGTGAGACTCTGATTGGTTCCCCGGAAAGAAGAGTGCGAATCTTCGATGTACTCAGGTCATTGCCATCTTTGGTGGTCGATACCGCTTGTCTTAGCCTGACGTTATTTTCGACTTCAACAAAATCGGCAAAAGTGTCGAAGTTCTCAAAAAGTTCCTGAAATATATTTTCCGGAATACAATAGATAAGTGAGTCCTGAATGGCTTTAGCAGGGAAACGGGCTTTGTTATTGGTTAATAATCCCATCTGCCCGAACACATCGCCTTCATCCAGACGGTTATAGAGCTCGCCACTTCGGCGGTATATTTCCACAACCCCGCTTCGGACCATATAGAGATCATGCAGGTGATCGCCAAAATGGATAATAGGGGTGTCTTCCCGGTAATAGGATATTTCAATATTTTTACTAATATATTCGATGGTTTCTTCGGGGAATTCATTAAACGGAGGATATTGTTTAATGAAGTTTGTAATTTCCAGAAGTTCTGCTTCCATGAAGGTTCCCGTTTTTGGTTTGATACCGTATATCTTATACTAAATTTAATCTGTGTGATAAAAAAGGCCAGCAAAAGCTGGCCTTAAAATAAACACTTATTTTTGTTGTGTATAGGATGGTACTTTTATAATACCGCAGCAATGCCCTTACATAGCGGCTGCATATTAGCTTTAGTCATGCCTGCCACACTGATACGGCCAGAGCCCACAATGTAAATACCGAATTCATCTTTAAGACGCGCAACCTGTTCTTTGCTCAGGCCTGAGAAAGAGAACATACCGTTTTGACGAGAGATAAAGCTGAAGTCATTTGGTACTCCTAGCTCTTTTAGCGTCGCCACAAATAGTTCACGCATTTCCTGAATGCGGTCACGCATTTCTGCTACTTCTTGTTCCCATTCAGCGCGTAGTCCCTGATTATTCAGGATGTAGGTGACTACAGCTGCACCGTGTGCCGGTGGATTAGAGTAGATAGAACGGATAATAGCCTTCGCTTGAGAAAATGCTTGTGTCGCAATGTCTTCATTTTCAG
Organism: Vibrio albus; assembly: GCF_003144035.1. GTDB lineage: Bacteria > Pseudomonadota > Gammaproteobacteria > Enterobacterales > Vibrionaceae > Vibrio > Vibrio albus. The sequence continues at coordinate 112,614 of NZ_QFWT01000001.1, read as the reverse complement.
CAACAAGAGTGAAGGCACCTACACGTTCGTTGTACAGACCAAAGTTTTTGGAGAAAGAGCTCGCGACAAGAATTTCCTGGTTAAATTTAGCGAAAGTACGCAGACCTTCCGCATCTTCGTCAACCCCGTTAGCAAAGCCTTGGTAAGCAAAGTCGAACATAGGCAGAAGTTGCTTGTCTGCACACAGTTTAGCCAGTGTTTCCCACTCTTCTGCTGTTGGGTCAATACCGGTTGGGTTGTGGCAACAACCGTGCAACAATACCACATCGCCGGCACTAGCCTGGTTAAGATCAGCCAGCATGGCGGCAAAATCTTTTTCTTTTGTTTCTGCGTTGTAGTAGCTGTACTGAACCGTTTCCAGGCCTGCACCAGTGAAAACACCGTTGTGGTTTGCCCAGGTTGGGTTACTGATCCAGACTCGAGGCGCGCCAAGGTGACGTTTGATAAATTCACCTGCAATGCGAAGAGCACCGGTACCACCCGGAGCTTGTGCTGTTTTAGCGCGTTTTTCTGCGACAACCTGAGAATCTTCGCCAAACAGCAGTTTTTGTACCGCTAAACTGTATTCTGCTGTCCCTTCAATAGTCAGGTAAGATTTTGTCTTTTCGTCTTCAAGAAGTGCTGCTTCTGCTTTCTTCACAGTAGCAAGAATAGGGGTTTCACCTTTTTCATTCTTATAAATACCTACACCTAAATTAATCTTCTCAGCACGAGGGTCTTTTTTAAACTCTTCAGTAAGGCCAAGAATAGGGTCAGCGGGTGCTGCAGCGACTTTTTCAAACATAATCTCCGTCCATGTTGATAAGGGATTGATAGGCGACCATAGTTATACCTTTATGACTGTACCGTTACAACAGCAAAAAGAGATAAACAGAAAAAAAATAGATGACAGTCAGTTTTTCTGCCTGGTTATGGTTTTACCGGGCTATTTTTGTCTTAAGTGGCTATTTGTTGAGTGGAAAATTATAAGAAAGTGGCAAAAGTTTTTGAGAGGGTAATTGATGGTATCAAGCCGCCTTTTAAGGGCGGCTTGTATAACAAATAAGTTGTAGGTAACGTATTAAAAGTTAGCGCTACGAGGTGTACGAGGGAATGGGATCACGTCGCGTACGTTAGCCATACCGGTAACATAAGAAACCAGACGCTCGAAACCAAGACCGAAACCTGAATGCGGAACCGTACCATAACGGCGTAAGTCACGATACCAGTTCATATCTTCCGGCTCGATACCCATTTCAATCATACGCTTATCCAGCACATCCAAGCGCTCTTCACGCTGAGAACCACCAATGATTTCACCAATGCCCGGAGCGAGAACGTCCATCGCGGCAACGGTTTTACCATCGTCGTTCATGCGCATGTAGAAAGCTTTAATGTCTTTCGGATAGTTTTTCACGATAACCGGTGCTTTGAAGTGTTCTTCAGCAAGGTAACGCTCATGCTCGGAAGACATATCAATACCCCATTCAACAGGGAACTCAAACTCACGGCCAGAATCAAGCAGAATCTGAATAGCATCGGTGTAGTCTACTTGTGCAAAGTCAGAGTCTACGAAAGCCTCCAGACGAGAAATGGCTTCTTTGTTGATACGTTGAGCAAAGAACTCAAGGTCATCACGACGTTCTTCCAGTACCGCTTTGAAGACGTATTTCAACATGTCTTCAGAAAGTTTGGCAACATCATCCAGATCAGCAAACGCTACTTCCGGCTCAACCATCCAGAACTCTGCAAGGTGGCGGCTGGTGTTAGAGTTTTCCGCACGGAAAGTCGGACCAAAGGTGTAGACCTTACTCAGAGAACAGGCATAAGCCTCAGCGTTAAGCTGGCCGGATACGGTCAGAAACGTCTCTTTACCAAAGAAGTCTTCGTTGAAATCCACATCACCTTGTTCTGTACGAGGCAGGTTAGTCATATCCAGTGTAGAAACACGGAACATTTCGCCAGCACCTTCACAGTCTGCAGCAGTGATCAATGGAGCAGACATCCAGAAGAAGCCTTGTTCATGGTAGAAACGGTGGATGGCCTGAGACAGGCAGTTACGTACACGGGCAACGGCACCAATCACATTTGTGCGAGGACGCAGGTGAGCGACTTCACGCAGATATTCAATCGAGTGGCGGGTTTTCGCCATCGGATAAGTGTCCGCATCTTCAACCCAGCCAACAACCTTCACAGCCGTTGCAGCCAGCTCAAAATCCTGGCCTTTTGCCGGAGACTCAACAATGGTTCCCGTTACTTCTACAGAGCACCCTGTAGTCAGTTTCAGTACATCATCATTGTAATTATTCAGATCATTTGGGACCACGGCCTGAATCGGGTCGAAACAAGAGCCGTCATAAATGGCAAGGAAAGAGATTCCCGCTTTGGAATCACGACGTGAGCGGATCCAACCACGGACAGTAACTTCACTGTCAACCGCCAGCTTACCGCTGAGTACGTCTGTTACAGGCGCGTAAGTCATGTTTGATATATTCTCCGTTAAGGCAAATCAGATTTTTTATTCAGCCTGACATATTACCTGTGATAGGAATCGCTTCAACCTTTATTCGGCGATGAAAGCGTAAATTCCTCAATATTTTGAAGAAAACAAGGATGGGATGGTGAAAAATTGGGCATTCTTCAGGCGAGTACCCGTTTTACTTCTCCTTATGTGGTGCTTTTGTTGACTATATGTAAATACTGATTGATCATATTTAACATGAGCCTGTAAAAAGAAGAATCCTGTGAACTTTGCTGCGTATAAAAAAGAACTATCTCCTCTCTGGGTCTATCTTCAAACAGGGCTTTCTTTGCTTGGCTTTTTGCTGATTTTCGCTATTTCTTCTGTCTTTAATCACCTTAATGAGGGACTGAACCAGCAAGTGAGCAATGAGCAGGCGCGGATGGAGATTGGTAAGCTTATTGTTTTAGATTTAAAACGGGTAGAAGCGACATTCTATCAGATGGCCACGACATCCAGTCTGACGGGGCAGGAGCAGCTCCATTCGCAGTTACAAGAGGGAGTAAAGAATCTGGAGTCGCTGCTGAATGCTCTCGATAATGGCGGGAGCATAGAGCTGGACAATCATCTGGATTTTGTCAGGCTGGGACCAGGGCTGACGCATCACATATTAAAATATACGAGTCCGAAAGATAAGCAGGACGCTGTGATGGAGGTCATTGAGTTGTACCCGACTCTGCAGCAGATGAAACGTGAGGCGATTGATTTATTACTCATGCTTAAGCAGCGGGAAAAATATAAAAAAGCCGGCAGTTCTGAGCCATATATCCAGATTATCAGTGAGATAAAAGCTTATCTCAGTACGCTTCCTCAGTTTTTCCGGAAAGCGACAGAAAGTGCAAATAAGTTACTGTTCAACAGTCATGAAAAACTGCATTCGCTGGAAAAAAGTATTGACTCGCAGCGGTCTGACTACCAGGCACTGCAGTTTACTCTGTTTTTCATTGTCATTTTCTCTGTTCTTATGATCGGTTATTTTATTTTGCGTCAGGTTAACCGGTCGCAGAAACAGCTTCAGGAACTGGCAAAAAATCTGGAATTCCAGAAGTTCGCACTGGATGAACATGCGATAGTTAGTGCCACGGATGCTGCGGGCGATATTACTTACGCCAATGATAAGTTTTGCCGGGCCAGTGGTTACTCAAGAGAAGAACTAATAGGGCAGAACCATCGCATTCTTAAATCCGGCGAACACAGTACCGCTTTTTTCCGGGATTTATGGAAGACCATTACGGCGGGTAATGTCTGGAGTGGTGAAATTAAGAACCGGTCAAAGGATGGCTCTTATCACTGGTTCTCTGCCACTATTGTTCCCCTTTGTGATGATGGGGGGAAACCGTTCCAGTATATCGCTATCCGCACAGATACCACTAAGCAGAAAGCAATTGAGCAGACCATGCTGGAGCAGCATCGGTTCTTGCTAAGTCTGGCCAACTCTATGGGAGAAGGGGTATATGCTGTCGACAAAGCCGGTAAGTGTATTTTTATCAATCACAAAGCCCTCGAACTGATAGGGTACACCGAATCAGAAGTGGTAGGTTCTGATATCCATGTTTTGATTCATCATCATAATGAGTCAGGAGAAGATAAACCGAAAGCGTCCTGCCCTATTTTTGACCGTATGGAGTCAGATTTCCCATTTAACTCTGACAACGAATGGTTCTGTGATAAACAACGCCAACGGTTCCCGGTGTCGGTGAATGCTGTTCCTCTTTACCGGGACAATGTCTTTGATGGCTATGTCGCGACTTTTCAGGATATCTCTCTGCGTAAAGATGCGGAGCAAAAGCTGCGCAGCGCCAAGCGTCAGGCTGAAGAGGCAAACAAAACTAAAAGTCAGTTTTTAGCCAATATGAGTCATGAGATCCGAACACCAATGAATGTCATTATCGGTATGTCTCACCTCGTACTTCAGACTGAACTCAATAAAAAACAAGAAAATTATCTGAAAAAAATCCAGCATTCAGCTGAACTTTTACTCCATGTTATCAACGATATACTCGATTTATCCAAAGTAGAGGCGGGTAAGCTGGATATTGAGCATTCAGAGTTCTGGTTTCAGACGGTCTTTAATGATTTAGCATCGATTTTTAATGTAAGTGCCGAAGAAAAGGGCTTAATTCTTAGGTTTGACGCTGCGCCGGAAATTCCAGAGCTGCTTGTGGGAGATGCCATGAGGCTGAATCAGGTTCTGGTGAATTTGTGCAGTAACGCGATTAAATTTACCGATGAGGGAGAGGTTATTGTCTCCGCTTCTGTATTGGCGAAAGATAGCCGTCATGTTGAGCTTCTTTTTACCGTAAAGGATACAGGCAATGGCATGACCCAAAATCAGCAAGCCCATATATTTAATCCGTTTAATCAGGCTGATGCATCGACTACCCGGGAATATGGCGGGACAGGCCTGGGGTTATCGATCAGTAAAGAACTGGTGTCGATGATGGGGGGCGATATATGGGTAGAAAGTGAGTTAGGCAAAGGCAGTACCTTTTACTTTAGCTTGAGTCTGCATTATCACAATACCCCGGCACAAAGCTCTGTGACCCAGGATGGTGGTCAGAAACCGGGACGGGGCAAAGGAAACGAGTTAAAAGGCTATGCCATCCTTCTTGTCGAAGATAATAAATTTAATCAGGAAGTCGCCGCTGATTTGCTCAAAAATTTTGGTGCAGACGTGAAGATCGCAGAAAATGGTCAGAAAGCACTGAATATGCTTTCAGAAGCCACGTACGATGCGGTCCTGATGGACTGTCAGATGCCGGTGATGGATGGATACTCGGCGACCAGAGTTATCCGGCAAAATGATCGGTTTGGTGATGTACCTATTATCGCGATGACAGCACACGCGATGAGTGAAGAGATCGATGAAATGTACAAGTGTGGTATGAATGATCACATTGTGAAGCCGATTAATGTCAGTGTGCTGCTGAACACGTTGACGAAATGGCTGACAAAAAGTAGTGACGGCATGCCTTCCGGAGTGATTGGAGATATGGTATCTCCGGATGTCAGAGAAGAGGCTAGTATTGAAGAAGAGGTGACGGAAACCAAAGGTGAAATGATCAATAGCCAGCTAGCAATGAAAAGACTGGGTATTGATAATGCCGATTACTTGAAAATACTGTCCCGGTTTGCAGATAATGAAGCCGGTGTTGTGCAGGAAATACAGAACGCATGGCGTGGTCAGAGTGTGGATACCGCAATACACTTGGCACATACATTAAAGAGTACTTCCGGAACGATTGGGGCCACAGAGCTTTATGAACAAGCAGAAGAGTGCGAAGCTCTATTAAGAGAGAGCCCAATAACGGATAAAATCAGAACCGCGTTGGACGAAAAGTTAGATGCTCTTGAGGTGTTGTTTAATGGAGTGTTGAGTGAGATTAGACTTAAAGTGAAACCAACCGTGTCACCAAGCTATGAACATAATAGGGAATACACAGATATATTGCAGGAACTCCGGACAAAATTGGCTGAGTTTGATGGAGAATCAGAGGAGCTGATGGCTCAGTTATTGAGTATGGAATTACCGCCGGAGGTAAGACATCGGTGTGAAAGGGCTTTTCACGCGATAGAACAGTATGATTTTGAAAGCGCGCTTCAGATGCTTGAGGACGGGAAGTAGGCATATAATGAAAGAAAAACTCGAATTGCCAACAATTCTTATTGTTGATGATACCCCTGAAAATATTGATGTGCTGAAAGGTATCTTGAAAACGCATTACAGAATAAAAGTGGCGACAAACGGGGAATTAGCATTAAGAATCGTAGAAAAAAGTAAACCTGACCTGATCTTATTGGATGTCATGATGCCGGGTATGGATGGCTACGAGGTCTGCAAACGGCTGAAGTCAAATGAAGAGACGGTACATATCCCGGTTATTTTTGTCACCGCCATGTCTGAAACGGAAGATGAAGCCATGGGGCTTCAGTTGGGGGCGGTTGATTACATTATTAAACCGGTCAATGCTGCGATCGTGAAAGCCAGGGTAAAAACACACTTAATGATCGCTGATAGCCGAAAGTCTTGTGAAATGGTCGTCACTGAGAGGACGCAGGAGCTGGCAGAAGCGCAACGCTCAGCCATTTTTATGCTGGGTGATGCGGGACATTATAATGATACCGATACCGGTGTTCATATCTGGCGTATGGCGGCCTATGCCGGCGTGTTGGCAAAAGCGGTGAACTGGCATGTCGAACAGGCGAAGCTGCTGGAACTTGCTGCTCCTATGCACGATACGGGGAAAGTAGGGATATCGGATTCCATTTTAAAGGCAGAGCGGAAGTTGAAGCCGGATGAATGGGAAACAATGAAAACACATTCTGAAATTGGTTATCGGATCCTGAGTCGTAGTGATACACCTCTGTTTCGTCTGGCTGCGGAGGTAGCACATTATCACCACGAAAAATGGGATGGTACCGGGTATCCTGTCGGCCTGAAAGGAGAAGAGATTCCTGAATCTGCCAGAATTGTCGCGATAGCCGATGTTTTCGATGCGCTGACCAATAAGCGGCCATATAAAGGAGCATGGTCTCTGGATGACGCGTTTAAGTCTATTGAACGACATTCAGGTACGCATTTTGAACCCAGGCTAGTGAAAGCATTTCTAGCGGTAAGAAACGAAATCGAAGCCGTCAAACAAAACTGGGACAGCAAAGAAGCATTGTTACCGGAAGAACGTTTTATTGACAGTTTATAGCCTTATGCTTTTATAAGATGGCCAGATCCGCTTAATATCTGGCTATACCCTTTTTCTTAAAATATATTCCGGCCCGTATTGATCCCCGTGGTATTGCACACCACTGTCAGAAAATCCGGCTTTTAGCAGGCATTGATAGGCTGCGTTATTTTTTTTGTTCACGATCGCGCACAAAGATTTACAGTCAGGGTAGGCATTATAGATATAATTAAACAATCTCTTAATGACAGAAACCGCATAACCTTTTCTCTGATATTGCTTATCTATCACAAAGTTTTTTAAACCAATTTCGTGTTTTTGAGAAAAGGTATATCTGTGTGAATAAGATTTATCGAGTAAGAAAAAGCCAACGACTTCTTTTCCATTATTAATGACAAAAAATTCAATATCTGCTGTCCGGTTTTCCCACAGGTCACCAAATGAAGAGATAAACTCCAATTGCTCTTTTGTCACCTGTAAATTCAACAGACTAGAGTAATCTTTTAATTTTGCTTTTCTGAACGTTAACATAAGCAACTGTTTACCAATATGTATTTATTACTGACAAGAATATCAACCTTTTAGCTGTATTTGTAGCGCCTGGATTATTTGAGCGGTGACTCCCCAGATAAAATGTTCTTTGTAGGGAATGGCAAAGACTCTGTGGCTGATGTGTTTGAACTGAAAAATCTGGCTATACAGCTGTTGAATATCAAAAAGGTGGCTGGCGGGTACCTCAAATATCGAATCTACTTCATTTTTATCCAGCTTGGCTATGTAGTCAGAGCTGATCAGAGCAATGACCGGAGTCACAAGAAAATGGCTGATAGTCATCAGTTCCGGTAGTGTACCGAGTACCCGAATTTGCTGTTTAGTGACGCCAATTTCTTCTTCGACCTCGCGAATTGCTGTGCCGATGATCGAATGATCGAAGTCTTCATATTTTCCGCCGGGAAAGGCAACCTGACCCGGATGGTGTTTTAAATGGGCCGCCCGGTGAATGAGAATCACATTCAGGCCGTGATCTCTTTCAACGCAACCAATCATCACCCCGGCTCTGCGTAATTTGCTCTTATCCAGTCCGGCACATCGCTCCAGCCCTTCGCTATGATAATGAACTGGAAGATTTAAGCTGAAATTACGCAGAAGCTGAGATTTATCCATCGTTATCACTTTCCAACACAGGCAGGATCCGGCTTAATTTATCGAAGGTTTCCTGATATTCATCGTTGCTTTTACTGTCCGCGACAATACCTCCGCCAGCCCATACATACAGCTTTTCATTACAGGCGATCAGTGTTCGTATGGTAATACTGGTATCCATGTTTCCGCAGCGGCTCAGATAACCAATACTTCCACAGTATACCTTTCTTCTGTGGGGTTCCAGTTCTTCGATAATTTCCATGGCGCGGACTTTTGGAGCTCCGGTTATTGAACCTCCGGGAAATGATGCTTTCAGCAAATCGGCAGCCTGATATCTGTCATCCAGAGAGGCTGTAATCGTACTCACTAGGTGATGAACGGCAGGAAAGCTTTCTATATCAAACAGTTTAGGGACCTGAACGGTGCCCGGTTTTGCTACCCGGCCGATATCGTTACGCAGCAGGTCGACAATCATCAGGTTTTCGGCCTGATCTTTTTCGGCATGGGCCAGTTCTCTGGCGTATTGTTGATCAAGCAGAGCGTCATTGGAACGGGGCCGGGTGCCTTTTATTGGTTTCGTCTGGATATCCCGCCCTCTTAGCTCGATAAAACGCTCTGGAGAGACACTCAGGATAGCGGCTTCATCTGTACGGATAAAGGCTGAAAATGGCGCATTGTTGTTCTGTTCCAGTTTCTCATAAGCTGCCCATTCAGAACCGGTATATTGAGCTGAAAAGCGCTGGGTGAGGTTTATCTGGTAGCAGTCACCGGAACGTAGGTAGTCGTGAATCCTGGCAAGTTTTTCCTGATATTCTGTTTTCGTCATATTGGACTGCCAGGATGATGTTAGGCTGAATGCCTGCTCAGATAACGCCTGCGGCTCTTCCTGATCAGTCAGCCATTGATAGGCGATGTGTGGATCTTGACCAACAACGGTGGCTTTTTTCTGTTGGTGATCGACGATCAGAGCCCAATCATACAATCCCACTGCCATATCAGCCATCGGAATATCATCTTCAGCCAGTGACGGCAGAACTTCTACCCTGCGTCCTAGATCGTAGCCAAAATAACCCAGAGCGCCACCGCAGAACGGAATGTTCTCTACCGGTGGTATTGAAGGCAGCCACTGCTCCATACATTGCCGAACCAGCAGAAAAGGGTCCTGTTCTGAGTAAGATGCCTCTCCATCTTTTGTGATTTTGGTCTGTGATCCGGTTGTTTGTAGTGTTGCAACAGGATTTGCCACCAGAATATCAAAACGGCTGTCGATATGATCCTGTGAAGCGGAGCGTAACAGCATCGCCCAGGGCTGGTGTGAAATTGACCGAAAAAACTGCTTTGCTAGCAAAGGCTGATAATTAATGTTAAAAGTTGAGAACTTGTGATTTGTTTTGTAATTCATTTGCTTAAACTGTGACAAGAAGTGCAATCACCATATGGCGCTTAAGAGTATCATATTTTTCAGAACTTAATATAACTTACATGAGGGCAAGAGCAATGACCGTCATACGCAAGGAAGATCTTATCACCAGCGTCGCTGATGCACTTCAGTATATTTCCTACTATCATCCGATAGATTTTGTTAAAGCGTTAGAAAAGGCTTACCACAAAGAGCTGAATCCGGCAGCTAAAAGTGCCATTGCTCAGATCCTGATTAATTCCAAAATGTCAGCAGAAGGGCATCGGCCACTTTGTCAGGATACGGGTATCGTCACCTGTTTTGTGAAAGTGGGGATGGATGTGAAGTGGGAAACCGATATGACGGTTCAGGAGATGGTGGATGAAGGGGTGCGGCAGGCGTACACCAATCCGGACAATCCTCTGCGTGCTTCCGTGTTGAGTGACCCTGCCGGGTTGAGAATTAACACCAGAGACAATACACCGGCTGTTGTTCATATTGATTTAGTGCCGGGGAATCAGGTCGAAGTTCAGATTGCAGCAAAAGGCGGCGGTTCTGAAAATAAAACCAAGATGGTCAAACTTAACCCTTCGGATGATATCGCTGAGTGGGTCGAGAAAACGATGCCGACGCTAGGGGCAGGATGGTGTCCACCGGGCGTTCTGGGCATCGGCATCGGCGGTACTGCTGAAAAAGCGGCACTGCTGGCCAAAGAAACCCTGATGGAACATATTGATATTCAGGAATTGATTGAACGCGGCCCGCAAAATGCGGAAGAAGAGTTGCGTCTGGATATCTATAACCGGGTAAACAAGTTGGGCATTGGTGCTCAGGGGCTGGGCGGATTAACCACAGTGGTGGATGTCAAAATTAAGAGTGCACCGACCCATGCGGCCTCTAAACCCGTGTGTATGATCCCGAACTGCGCGGCAACACGCCATATCAGTTTTAAGCTGGACGGTTCAGGCCCAGCAGAACTGGAACCGCCAAAGCTGGAAGACTGGCCGGATATCACTTTGGAAGTGGGTGAAAATGCCCGCCGGGTAAACCTGGATGAAGTGACGAAAGAAGACATCCAGCAGTGGAAAATGGGTGAAACACTGCTGCTGTCCGGTAAGATCCTGACCGGGCGCGACGCGGCACATAAGAAAGTTGAGGAACTACTAAAAAGCGGACAGGGTCTTCCTGAAGGCGTCGACTTTAACGGTAAGTTTATCTACTACGTCGGGCCGGTTGATCCGGTTCGTGATGAGGTGGTGGGGCCTGCAGGGCCAACGACGTCTACCCGTATGGATAAATTCACTGAGACCATGCTGGGTGACGCCGGGCTTGCTGGTATGATCGGTAAAGCCGAACGTGGTCCGGAAGCGATTGAGTCAATTAAAAAACACAAAGCTGTGTATCTGATGGCTGTTGGTGGTGCAGCGTATTTGGTATCAAAAGCGATTAAGAAAGCCCGTGTTGTCGCTTTTGAAGAACTGGGTATGGAAGCCATCTATGAGTTTGAGGTTGAAGATATGCCGGTTACTGTTGCAGTGGATTCTGCGGGTGAAAATGTTCACCAGATTGGTCCGGATACCTGGCGGGTCAAAATTGCTGAAGCCGAGAGTAAATCTGTGTAAGGCTGATTTCAGTCAGCAGATTTATTTGGTAAAAGTGTCAGTTCTGATAAGACAATAAGCGCGGATTATTCCGCGCTTAATTCTATGAATTAGTATTAGATATGTACCTGTAACAGAAATCGAGCAAGAGGTAGGCATGAGTAAGGTTCAACAGGAAATCAGTGATTTCATCCACCGGGGAATGGATAGCCATCTGCGTCTGGCGGTAACGGGACTATCTCGTGCGGGAAAAACCGCCTTCATCACTTCACTGGTTAATCAACTGTTGTATTCCTCCACACATGACAACCTCCCATTACTGTTGTCTGCCCGGGACAAAAACCTCATTGGGGCAAAGCGTGTGCCTCAGTCTAACATGATGGTGCCGCGTTTTGCTTACGATGAAGCGATTGATGCACTGCATTCGCAACCACCTAAGTGGCCGGAACCGACCCGGGACGTGAGTGAAATCCGGCTGGCTATCCGTTTTCGTCCGCAAAAGGGAGCGAAAAAATGGCTGGCAAAATCGTCGACTCTGTATTTGGATATCATTGACTATCCGGGTGAATGGCTGCTCGATCTGCCCTTATTGAATATGACATATTCTGAATGGAGCCGTCATCAGTTCGAGCATCTGAAAGGGCTAAGAAAGCAGCTGGCTGAAAAGTGGATGGAAAAGGTATCGGTACTGGATCCCCTTGCGGATGCGGATGAAAAACATCTGGCGGAGCTGTCTGGTGTCTATACCGACTACCTGCATCAGTGTAAACAGCAAGGGTTACACTGGGTTCAGCCGGGGCGTTTTGTTCTGCCCGGGGAGCTGGAAGGCGCGCCGGTATTGCAGTTTTTTCCTTTTCCTGCCACAGACAAAGACACGGTTCAGAAAGCGGGCAAGCATTCGGTTTATGCCATGTTGAAATCCCGTTATGAAGAGTATCAGCAAAGAGTGGTCAAAGCGTTTTACAAGCAGTATTTTTCTACCTTTGATCGTCAGATCGTGCTGGTGGATTGTCTGCAGCCATTAAATGCCGGCTATGAGTCTTTTCAGGATATGAAAAATGCGCTGGAACAGATTATGAGAAGCTTTCGTTATGGCCGACATTCTCTGCTGCATCGGCTGTTTTCTCCCCGGATCGACAAGATACTGTTTGCCGCGACCAAAGCGGATCATGTGACGCCGGAACAACACCGGGCGTTAAGCTCTCTTTTACAACAAATGGTTCACCCGGCCTGGCAGAATGCCGCTTTTGAGGGGATTGATATGAGCTGTATCAGTATGGCATCTATTCAGTCTACGACCACTGGCTTTGTCACATCCAAAGACACGTCAACACCGGCTATTCAGGGAGACACTCTGGAAGGCGAGCCCGTCACTCTTTTTCCGGGAGATGTTCCCGGGAAACTACCGGGTGCAGAATTCTGGAAGACAAACGGGTTTGAATTTATCGGCTTCCGGCCTATGCCGTCAGAGCCTGATACACCGCTTCCACATGTGAGAATGGATAAAGCCCTGCAATATTTGATTGGGGATAAACTGATATGAGTGAGATAAAACCCAAAATAGTGTACAAGCAAAAACTGGATGAGCCTTATAAGGACGGGTATGACAAAGCGGATAAGAGTCAAGAGGAAGATCTGACAGCCCATCAGCGTTTTGATGCGCAGGCAAAGTTTGTCCCAGAACCTGCTCAGCCTGAGGAAAACAGAACAGAACAGGAACTGGAAAGCATTATCCGTCCGGAGAGGAAAAAATCCCGGCTTGTCGGAGGCATTCTTACCGCATTTTCTGGCTTGGTTGGCTGGCAGACGGTGGATTCGGTTCTGAATGCAATACAAGGCGGTGACTGGCTGACTATTGGCTGGTCTGCATTTATCGCATCTTTGGCCGGGTTGGGGATTGGCGCTATTGGCCGCGAGCTTTGGAAGTTAAGAAAGCTGCGTCGTCACTTCTCGGTACAAGAGAAAGGGGAAGCGTTGATTGCCAGTGACAGTGTCGGCCAAGGTGAAGCGTTTTGTCAGAAACTGGCCAAGGAAAGCCATATCGTGGAAGAACACCCCGGTTTTGAACGCTGGAAGAACAGCATTCAGGGGGCTCACAATGACAGTGAAATTCTGCAAATGTATGAGGGTATGGTGCTTAGTCAGCAGGATAAACAAGCTAAGGAGCTCATAGCCCGCTTTTCCAGCGAAGCAGCACTGTTGGTTGCCGTGAGCCCACTGGCAATAGCTGATATGCTTCTGGTGGCGTGGCGTAATTTTAAGCTGATTGACCGGCTGGCCGGAATCTATGGGGTAGAGTTGGGATACTGGTCGCGTATTCGTCTTTTCCGGCTGGTATTACTCAATATGGCGCTGGCCGGTGCCTCGGAGGTTGCTATAGACGCAGGCATTAACCTGTTATCGGTCGATTTGGCTGGGAAAGTATCGACCCGGGTAGCGCAAGGCTTTGGTATCGGTATTCTGACGGCCCGGGTTGGCATTAAGGCTCAGTCTTTACTGCGTCCGATTCCTGTCAATAAAGAAAACCAGTTAAGACTGGGAGAAATTCGTAAACAGCTTATAACCACACTGAAAGCAAGAATTTGATTCTTGACTGAAAATTTTCCTTTATTACACTAGGTGTCAACTTTTTCTGACACCTTTAAGGAACAACTTGTGCGTCTTGAAGTTCTTTGTGAAGACCGGCTTGGTTTAACCCGCGAACTGCTTGATATTCTTGCTTCCCGAAATATCGATTTACGCGGGATAGAGATAGACGTCAGCGGCATTATCTATCTGAACTTTCCTGAAATTGATTTTGATACATTCCGGGAACTGATGGCTCAGATCAGGCGTATCTCCGGGGTGAGTGACGTCAGAAAGATCCAGTTTATGCCAAGCGAAAGGCATACGACAGAACTTAATTCAATCCTTGCCAACCTACCGGATCCGGTGCTTTCTGTTGGCCTGAAAGGCGAAGTTGACATGCTCAACCATGCAGCTGAGGCTCTGTTTTCAAAGAAAAACTCAGAACTGAGTGGTGTTCAGGTTACATCTTTACTTCCTGGCTTTAATTATTCCGGATGGCTGGAAGATAACCGGCAGCGTAGGCGCGAGGCCATTGTGCTGGATGGCCTGGACTATGTTGCCGAGACGATGCCTGTTTATATTACCGAAGAAATCTCCGGAGATGAGGTGATAGCCGGAGCGGTTATTACCTTGAGGCACAGTGTGCAGGACGGTACTAAGATCAACTTCCTGCCGGAAGGAAATAGCCTTGGCTTTGAACATTTTGTCGGGATATCCAACCGGCATAAGGCAATGATGACCCAGGCTAAAAAGTTGTCGATGATGGATCAGCCTCTGTTGATCGAGGGTGAGACCGGAACCGGTAAAGAAATGCTGGCAAGAGCCTGTCATAACCGTTCTGAACGGGCACCCAATCCTTTCCTGGTACTGAGTTGTGCGTCAATGCCTGACGATGTAGCAGAAACCGAGTTGTTTGGTCACGCCCCCGGAACGTTTAATCAGAATGTCGGACATAAGGGGATTTTTGAGCAGGCCGATGGAGGAACCGTCTTTCTGGACGAAATTGGTGAGATGAGTTCACATCTGCAGATCAAACTGCTCCGTTTTTTACAGGATGGCACTTTCCGGCGTGTGGGGGAAGAACATGAAGTTCACGTAAATGTTCGGGTTATTGCGTCTACCAAGCAGAACCTGGCCGAGTTGACCGAGCTGGGCAAGTTTCGGGAAGACTTGTATTATCGCCTGAACGTTCTGACGATCAGTATTCCCGCATTACGTGAGCGTCCTAGTGATGTACCTGTGCTATTTGATTTGTTTTTATCTAAGTATGCCCAGCAGTTAGGGGTATCAAAGCCAGCTGTCGATCAAGCCGTAATGGATGAACTTGCCGCCTATCAGTGGCCGGGGAATATCCGGGAGCTGGATAATATGGTGCTGCGGGCAATGACTCAGTTAACCGGTGACCAGTTAACGCTCGATTATTTCAAGCTACCTAAAGTTGAAAGTACAGCTTCTGGTTTAATTGGTGTCAACCTGGATGGGTCTCTGGATGAGATCATGAAGCATTATGAGGCTCAAATTCTGGATAAATTGTATCAGTCATTCCCATCCAGTCGTAAGCTAGCGAAACGGTTAGGGGTTTCACATACCTCAATTGCGAATAAACTAAGAGATTATGGGATTAATAAGCACTGATGTGGCGAGAACTGACTTTTAAAGCTATGAATGAAACTGAAGGCAATATTCAGGTCCGTTTAGCGCGAACCGAAGATGCAGGATTAATCAGTGATTATTTCCTGCGAAACAAAACATACCTTGAGCCGTGGGAGCCTAAGCGTGAAAATGAATTTTACACGTTTGAAGGCTGGCGCAGAAAGCTGATAAAACTTAATGAGCTGCATTTAATGGAGCTTGGGTTTTATTGTCTGATTTTTAATACAACCACAAACACTTTGCTGGGGACTATTTCATTCAGTAACCTGAACCGCTTCCCTCAGCATTCGTGTAGTGTCGGCTACTCTCTGGATGAAAATATGCAGGGAAGAGGTATTATGCGCACAGCTTTGCGCTTAGCGTGTAACTGGATGTTTAACGTTCAGAATATGCACCGCATCACGGCCAGCTATATGCCGCATAACAGAAAAAGTGAAGCGGTACTGGAAGCTTCCGGTTTTCAGAAGGAAGGTTTCGCAAAAGGCTACCTGCTGATAAACGGCCAATGGGAAGATCATAATATGACGGCTCTTATCAATCAGAGCTGGCAGGAAAGAGCATAAGTAGCAACGGGACAACATGACATATATTCCTTTAAATGATTATCCCAGAAAGTGGATTTTTACTCACCAGTCAATGCCGGTAGAGGCCGATGACCTGGACAAAATTAAACCGATGACACAGGCACGATCCGCTCAGCTGTGGAGAGATAACATCAGTGCCCAAAGCCCGGATGCTGACCGATTTGCCAGCTCCGACTGGCCATCTAAAACGCAAAGCTGGATTAATGAAGTCAGTTGGATGGATGAGTGGGACTCCGATGATCCTGAACTGCCTGAAGCCGTGCTTGAACATATTCAGTGGCAGGATGATGTTACCGTCTATTTCTGCTATGAAAAATATAATGTGATTGAAACCAAGTGGGATGTGTTTAAACGCAACTGGAAAAACTTCCTGTTTTTTGATGATGGCCCAATCTTACTTGGCCGCCGCAGAGAAGAAGTGTTGTGGTTTCAGACCAATGGTACGGTGAAACTCGGCAAGCGGAGCGCTTAAGCTAGATTAGCCAGAAGGCAATCTGCCAGTTCTCAGACCTCGATGTCATTAGATCTGGCCGATTGCGATAGTGCTGCCAATCTAAAACGTTTGTGGCCCAAACTTTGTTAGAGTAGTCGCTCGTAACATTCCTCGCTATCCATGTTTGCCCCAGTTTACTTAACCCCTCACTTGTTGTTAGACAATTAATTTTGGTCAAATGCAATTATTCTTATTATTAATACTACTATCAATAATGAGTGGCAATTTCTCGACATGACTATACACTTTAGGACATTAACAGGGAGATATGCCTATGACCGAGGCAATTAAATCAGCTATCAAATCCCGGCCAATAGCAATTCGGGACAAGCCGATATGCCACATATCAATGAGCTTGAGCTCTGTATCGAACTGATCAATTCAGCAAAGACACCGGAAGAGGCGTTTTCGCACTTCTGTGCTATATTGGCCCAAAGCGGCTATGACCGCATTACGTATAGTCTGGTAACCGATCACCCTTCCTTGGATTTACCGAAGCAACACGGCCTTGTGACCAGTTACCCTGATGACTGGATGAAATACTACAACGAGCATGATTATATGAACGTTGATCCTGTCGTACAAAAAGTCCTCACATCCAAAGCTCCTTTCTTTTGGAGCGATCTTGTTAATGATAAGGGCCTGACCCCTAAATCCCGGCTTTTGATGAATCAGGCAGCAGAGTCCGGGCTAAACTCAGGGATCGCTTTTTCTCTTCAAGGTGAACCGGGAGAGGTTGTTGGTATGGGAGTTGCCCGTAGCGATTTATATAAGGACACCAGGGATTATGACTTTCTGGCGAAGGTGTACCTACTGGGCACCTACTTTCATGAAACATACCGCGATATGTTAATGAAGGAAAAGAATAACGTTCCTTCAGTGACCGAAAGAGAGAAAGACATTCTCTATTGGGGAGCAGAAGGGAAGACAGACCCTGAAATAGCTCTAATACTTGGCATTTCCGTCAATACTGTTCGTTTTCATTGGAAGAGCATTTTCACAAAGCTGAATGCCAGAGGGCGTAGCTATGCGATCACCAAATCAATTCGCCTGGGAATAATTGTGCCAGAGTTGGTCAGATCCCCCTACCAGTCCCGGTAGTAACGCAACGCTATAGTCAGTACTAAAATTTACGTAAGAGCTTTATTCAGAGTAGCTTTTATCTGGGTTGAGCTAAGCGCTGGCCCGGCTTGTTTATGTTACGGAATTAATTCAGGAAGGGGCACCATTATGAAACCCGAATTCAAGAAAAGCGTAACCGGATCAAATATAGTTGTGATTCCGGACATTATGCTTTCAGACCACACAGCAATGTCTAATGAGCTTCGCGCATCCATTACAACTAGCTGCATTGTTATTATAGCGGTCCTGCTCTTAGTTCCTGTAGTGGCTCAGGCTGATAGCTGGAGTGATACACTCAAGAATACGGCTACAGAGATGCTCAAAGAAAACCAGCGTAAGAGACTGAATGGTAGTAACAATCAGACAGTGAATGTTCCGGCAAAGAAGGAGCAATTAAAACAGGTAGATACCCTTATTTCCGGTAATAACTTGAGATCTCATCAGATCAAACGTGTGCAGTGGCATTTGCAAAAACTAGGCTATGATCCGGGGCCGGCAGATGGATTGATGGGACAGAAAACATCCAATGCGATCAAACAGTTTGAACGAGACTCGGATCTTCCGATAACAGGCCTGCCAAGCCCCCGGGTACTTGTGAATATGGAACTCGCACTGCAGCAGATCCGTAAATCTGCTCAAGGTGACGGTGTGCAATATACCCCAAGCCAGATACATCAAATAACAACTCCGGAAGGTGACTTCGCAAGGGCAAAATCTTTTGGCGAATGCACTACGGCTTATTCGCAGTGTCGTACGGTATCGCAGAATAATTACTGTGAAAAACAAATGGAGTTGTGCAACAACCAATTAAAAATAGCATTGTCGGATGCTCAAATTGAGCAAGAAGTGCAAACAGTGCTTTCGCAGTGTCAGGCGCAATCATTAAGCAACCTTTACGATTGCCAGTGCAAAGCGAATGAGTACCGCAGTTACCGCCGTGGAAATCGCATGGCAGATAAGCACTACGATCCGAATGGGCATTATGATACCGGATTTTACCAGACCAACTGGGCTCCCCGTTGTTATAAACAGGATGAGGTAGTCCAACGGGAGTACAAATCCTGTATGGTAAATATCAAGCTGAATGCTCCTGCTCAAGCGTTGATCCGACAGGGAAAAACGGACGAAAAGACTATTTGTCAATGTGAAGCAGAGGAGTTTTCCCGGTTGCAGGCCTCGACCACAAAAATTAATTCATATCTTATGCAGCAATATAAAGCAAAGGCCTTAAGCTATTGTATGAAGTAACGGCCTTGAGTGGTTGCTACGGGGAAATTTTCAGTTGTAGAAGCTTCAGACAGCTGGTGTGTTGTTATCTAGTTCAAGCTTATCCTAACCCATTTGCCCATTACTTAGTGGGAGTACTCCTAACAGTTTGCCCGTTGTTTAAGTGCCACAAAAGGTTTGATATTGCTGATCAAATTTCGCATCTGGATTGCCCCACGAAGTGCCTGTATAAACGTTACCTTTTAAGTAGTTGAGATAGTTGTCGATTTGTTGCTGAATATCTTGTTGCTCATTTCCGACGGCTTCAATTAACCTTTCGACTTCGTGGTTTCGAGGGATGGCTTTGGGGTTCGTGGTACTCATCAGCATCAAAGCCTGCTTGTGATTAACAGCGCGTAGCCATTGTTCTGACCAGGCAATTAATTCATCCGGTAACTGAGGATTGCCGCCGTTAAGCCTATGATAGAGCTGATTAAAAATCTGAGTGTAATCCCAGGCGTGAGTGCGCAATAACTCATAAAATTCGGAAATCAAAGGGTGTCTGTTCTGATTAAAACCCAATTTATTGGCACACATATGACCGTACGCTTGCAGGAACGCATCGGAGAAACTGTCCACTTCTTGAGTCAGCAAAGCAATGGCTTCCTGTTCACTTCCTGGCATGAGAGGAATAAGGGTTTCGGCAAAACGAGCCAGGTTCCATTGCATGATCAATTTTTGGTTACCAAAGGCATAGCGTCCCTGATGGTCGATTGAACTATAAACCTGCTCTAGCTTATATTCACCAAGCATGGCGCAAGGCCCGAAGTCGAATGTTTCTCCGCTTAAGGCGATGTTGTCGGTATTCATGACGCCATGAATAAAGCCGACCCGATACCAGTGTACTAAGGTATTAATCTGATTCTGTTGAACAGTGAGGTAAAGGAGCAGATAGGGGTTGGCCGCATTAACCATCTCAGGGCAGAGTTGATCTATGGCAAAATCAGCCATTTCTTTGATGACGCCCAGGGCAGAAGCGTATTGAAAACTACCAATCCGTAGGTGACTACGACCGATGCGACTGACGACTGCACCCGCCTCGGGTTGCTGCCGGTACACGGTTTCACCTGTTGTGGTCACTGCCAGGGTGCGCATGGTCGGAACCCCGAGAATGTGCATTGCTTCACTCATAATATATTCGCGCACGGCTGGGCCAAGTGCACAACGGCCATCACCACTACGGGAATATTTTGTTAACCCAGAGCCTTTCAGCTGCCAGTCAAAGCCATTAATCTGTCCGAGCATGTGGGCGCGACCATCACCCAACTGCGGGTTGTAATAGCCAAACTGATGGCCAGAATAACCCAGCGCGAGACTTAATTCCGGTGCTACCAGCCGATTTCCAGAGAAATATTCTGCCGCATCTTTCCCCAGTAGTTGTTGTGGTAAATCCAGTTCTGATGCTAATTCCTGATTAAACAGCAAAAGGCTAGGATCGTCGACCTTGCGTGGTTTAATGACTTGATATAAAGAGTCAGGTAAGGCCAGATACCGCTGCTGCATAGGGTTTACTCAAATTAATTAAACTATACCAAAGGATTCTTAATGTTTTTTGCATCCCTTGGCCTTTAAGCGATAGTATATAGCCCCTTTTTTTACTCATAAAGATTTCATTATGTCAGATGAAAAACTAGCTCTGGAGTGGATGCGCCAACGAGCTCGTAAAATTGATCCATACATTGAAGAACCGTCATTTGATGAATGTGTTGAATTGATTGACCCGGTTTTTAAAAAGGGAAAAAGTGTCGCTCAACTGAGATATCTGCTGGGGGAGGCGGATCGCAGGGCTGGTGCGGCAGAGCGCAAACATGCCGCCTTAAAGTACGCTAAAGAAAAGAGTCCAAATGCAGGTCAAATCCTGCGTCTTCAAAGTAAACTTCAGCAAGTTCAGTTAGCGTTGAAATTGGCGACTGGCGATAACAACATGACCATATCGCAATTCTGTTCAGAGTATGGCGTAAGCAAGAGGGACGGTAATACCGCGTGGCATGAAAAACTGCTTAAGCAAAGTAAAAATAAGTAGCTTCAGCTCAGATCGTATCAGTACACTTAAGTATCGTGATCATTTCTGGTTAAACAGCAGACAAGAGGCCTGCTGTTTTGGAGCCGGACTATAGGCCTGCTAACTCGTCTACCGCTTCAAGCGCCTGAATGGCATAAGTGACAGCAGGACCGCCGCCCATCATGATTGCCACATTGATCGTCTCAATTAACTCTTCTCTGCTTGCACCGGCTTTAAGTGCAGCCCGCACATGAGCCGCGATACAGTTGTCGCATCGCATAATAATACCGATACTGACGGCTGTCAGCTCTTTCGCCTTAGTGGAAAGAGCCCCGTCGGCCATCGCCGTCTTACTTAGATTAATAAACGCGTTCATGGTGTCTGTGCTGGATTCACGGAAAGCGATGCCCAGTTCACGCTGTTTTTTATTCATCTCATTGTATGATTTGTCAGCCATTGAGTTTCCTCTTCTTTAATTTAGTAATATCTAATTAATATAAATTAAAGCATAAATTTAAATGTAATAACATATCAATTTAACCAGATTTAAGTTTCCCACCCACTTTTTTAGTGTTAATTGGTTAGCCACTAACCAAATGCAGTCCTTGCGGGAGGCTGTCACCGAACACCTTGCGTGAGTCTGTATCCGACAGGTCTTTTACTTCCTGAATCAGAGCAAGCCAGGAATCCGGCGTTTTACTGTTAGTCAGTTTTTCGCATATCTGTTCCCGGAAGTTGTCTGAAATGTCGAACTGGCGGTCACCGGTTTTACGGCACATCATGACAGTGGCAAACGCAATCATTGGCTCTTTGTTCCAGTTCTGATCCAGCAGTTCGGGCAGCCACTGTTCAACCTGTTCTCTCGGGATAACATTATGCTGGCTGCCGTACATCAGCGAACGGGAGGCAAGCCGCCCTAATGCCCACCAGTGTGCCTGAGCATGCTGTGCCTGATTAAAGGCTTTATTCTTGAACCAGCCAGCCAGAAGAACCTTATCTTCAACATCCAGATTCTCCAGAGACGCGGCCAAACGGACCATGGCTTCGTAAGACATTTCCTGGGCTTCTTTAGCGATCTTTGCGTTACGCAGAGAGCCGGGGTGCAGGTATTTGGCTATATCCGCCAGAATAGTTTCCTGTTGTTCCTGATCCAATCCGCCAGAGACTCTGCGCCAGAATATCCACCAGTCACTCCATCCCTGATGGTTTTTAAACTGAATGCCTTGTTGATACAGAGACCACACCTGATCCATTCTCCAGCTGTCGGTCGGTGAGCCAAATCCCGGGCGTAAGGCAAATCCGGCCAGACGGAGCCAGTTTTTTTCATGTTGTTCTGAGCGTCGTCGTCGTTTCTTCCCGGCGGAAAAGGCATCAAACAGCTTTCTGCTGGTCGTAAAGTCCCAGGTTTCCCGTTTGCCCAGGAGTTTTTCCAGATCTCTGGTTAATGTTTTGATGGCTTTGCTGTCCGCACTCTTTTTATTCCCGCTGTAGAGTTGAGTAATCAACTCCGTCGCTTGTAGAAGGCGAGGGTGGTTATCTTCATCCTGACTGTCATCACCTTGCTGATGTCTGACGGTAAACTCCAGTGCCCAGCGTTGGTTTTCATCAGTGGTACTGACACACTCCATCTTCAGGGTGCCGACTTCCGTCAACTGACAGGCCAGTTGAACTTCTTCCCGCTGTTTCTGGTTGGCGTGTCGTATTTCACTGTCGTCATTGGCATCCAGCGTCGCAATATAAGGCGGTAGCGGGGCGAACAGATCCGGGTCGATATCAACCATCACCCCATTCTGGGCTTTGGTATTATCGGTCAGCAAATCATGGGTGGAGGTGAGCAGGTTGAAACGCACCGGCTCGCCCAGCGTCAGGGCAAACTTGCGTCCGGAAAGGCGTATTTCATGGCCTTCCTCTGTGCCTTTGGCAAGCAGGCAGAGGGCTTTCCCTTTACGTTTTTTCTCCTGCAGGTGCAGAAAGTAAGAGCGGGCTGAACCACCACCTATTTTGATTTGCGCGCCTCTTCTGGCTTTGGCAAATGCAACGGCTCCAAGTGCGACCGACCAGTCCGGGTGGGGGTTATCTAGCAGAGTCAGAGGTGAGCCTCGCCACTGTTCCAACACAGATTCCATTCTCTGTGTCACCAAATCACTATTAAATACCCCGCCGTTCAGGAGCAAACCGACAGGTATTGCTGGCTGCTGTGAATGTTCATCCATCCCCAGTGCGGATTTTGCCACCTGTTGATGCTGGCTCAGAAACTCCGCAACGTGTTTGCTGACTGCGGGGTCTGCCACATAAGGCAGGCCAAACTCAACCACGGCACTTTTACGTTTGTCGGGGAGCTGCGACAGTTCTGTCTGCGGGAAAAAACCATCCAGCGCAATCTGATGCACCTCTTCTCTGGTCACACTGACACTTTTGGTGCCGCCCAGTAGCTTTGACCCGCTGCCGAGCATGGTGATTTTAATGTCATCCGGTGCCTCAGCGGAAAGCAATTGTTCCTTTGCTTTACGCGTTTGCTGGATCAATCTTGTGAGTCCGGCAGCATTCAGTTTTTTACCTTTATTCAGACGCTGCTCGGCCAGATGGGCTAACGCCAGATCCAGGTTATCACCACCGAGCATCAGATGTTCTCCGACTCCGATACGGTTCAGGCTAAGCTCGTCTTCTTCCAGCCGCGCTTCTATCAGGCTCAAATCCGTTGTCCCACCGCCAACATCACAGACCAGGATCAGAGGAACGAAGGAGAGAGCCTGCTTCGCTTGTTCCGCATGGCGGCTGTACCAGTCATAACAGACTGCTTGTGGTTCCTCCAGAAGTACAATATCAGTTAAGCCAGCAAGTTTTGCGGCTTTAAGGGTCAGATTTCGGGCGGTTTCATCGAACGATGCCGGGATGGTGACCACCACTTCCTGATCTTCAAGACGGTTACCCGGGTGGTGGTAATTCCAGGCCTGACGAACGTGATTCAGATAACTGGCACTGGCGACAACTGGCGAGACTTTATCCTGATCATAACTGCTTACCCACGGAAGGATATCCGATTCCCGATCAACCCCCTGATGAGAAAGCCAGCTTTTGGCACTGGAAACCTGTCGGCCTTCCACTTTTGAACCCAGCTCCCGAGCCCATTCGCCCACGATCACCTGAGAAATGTCACCGTCTACCGGCTCGGTATCCCATGGCAGAACCATATCATCAGCAGAGACCTGTCCCTGTGCCGGGTGGTAACGAAAAGAAGGAAGAAGCGGTCGCCTGGTGACTTCACCGGCACCGATAAGCTGATCTATTTCAAACAACGAAACAGGAGCGTGTTGCAGTTCGTCAGTGATTTCTGCGTAGGCAACAACGATATTGGTTGTGCCAAGGTCAATACCAACCAGATAACGGGGAGAGGGCATAAAACAACCTAAAATCTTAGCAGCGAAAGGGAGAGGAAAAACAGGGCCGGCATGCCAGCCCTGTTTCGTTTGTGTTACTTTTTATTTTTACATAGTGGCAGGTTGGCTGTCCGCGACAGAGCTGGTCTCTTCCCGCACATCAAATTCTACATGCCATTTCTGACCATTGTCGGTGGCAATAGCTTCCAGGCACAGTGTACCCAGCTCAGTGACCCGGGAGGCAAGAGTAACAGGGACAACCTGTCCCACTTCCCGGCCTTCGGACACGTCCAGTGTTACCTGAATTTCTGGTAGTTCTTCCAGTTCTTCCGGTTGCCAGAAATCTAAGTGGGTACCTGCCTGATCGTCCCGGCGAACCGTCGAGCCGTAGAATTGAAACTGCACCGGCTGGCCGATCACCAGACCAAATTCTTTGTCCTGAACGGCAGCCGAAGAGCCTTCTTCCATACCAAATGGTGCCACGCAGATGGCTTCCATTGGCGGAGCCATACCCGGAATAGCCGGCATAGCGCTTTCAATACCGACATAGTAACTGCTGGCAATACCGCCGCGGATACGTACACCCTGACCTCGGCGGACGGAGCCGTAATATGAAGCTCCGCCGGATACAGCCAGATCCAGATCCAGGCCTTGTAACTGTTTGGCTTTTTCTGCACCGGCGGTTTCCAGCCAGGCATTGATGGTAGAGGTGAGGCGTTCGGCAAGCAGATCGGATTTCAGTACCCCGCCATTAAACAGGATAGCCGTTGGTTTAATGAATTCCGGCGCAGCTTGTTCTCCAAACATACCGGCAAAGACATCCTGCGTTGCATCGGACTGCTTACTTAAGAAGGCGGCAATATGGCGCGTAATACCCGCATCCTGAGCATAAGGAAGCCCCATCTGCGTCAGAGCACTGCGGGTGTTCTGAACCGGGTGTTCATGAATACCCACCTGAGGGAAGAAACCATCTACCAGTGTCTGCTGCACTTCCTGTCGGGTCAGTTCAGTTTTTAGTGTCGAGCCTAGTAGTTTGGAGCCGCGGCTCGGGACTACGATCGCAACGGATTCCAGTTCCGGGTCGTTAAGCAGGGCTTCTTTGGCATCACGACAGGAATGGGTCATCGCCTGAATTTGCCAGGGTTGTAGCTGTTTCCCTTCCTGAGCCAGTTTCATTTTCAGACGATAGGCCAGCGCAAGATCCATGTTATCGCCACCCAGAAGAATGTGCTCACCAACCGCGACACGATTCAGGTTCAGGTTCCCGTCCTCTTCAGTGACTGCAACCAGAGAAAGGTCGGTCGTACCACCACCAATATCGACCACCAGTACCACGTCGCCCACGCTGACCTGATTACGCCAATCATCATGGCTGTTATCAATCCAGCTATACAGTGCTGCCTGCGGTTCCTCCAGCAATGTCAGATGCGCCAGCCCCACATTACGGGCTGCTTCTGCAGTCAGATCGCGTGCAGCAGGGTCAAAGGAGGCAGGGACAGTAATGGTCACGTCCTGATCGGCTAACGGCGCGTGCGGATGCTGGTGATTCCATGCGTTCCGCAAGTGCTCCAGATAAAGCTCTGTGGCTCTCAGCGGGGAAACTTTCGCGATTTCCTCCGGACTGCCGTGAGGCAAAAAGTCCTGACGGCGGTTAACGCCGCCGTGACAGAGCCAGGATTTAGCACTGGCAACCAGGCGAATCGGTGTTTTTCCGCCAAGGTTACGGGCAATGGCACCAACCAGAGCATTTGGGGTATCTGTCCACGGCAGAACCCGTGAGCCATCCCCCATTTCATGCTCGTGCGGCTGGTATAAAAACGACCCTAACTGGCTTTTCGCTTCAACCTGTCCGGGAGCGATAAGCTGGGGAATGTCCATGGTCTGGACACTGGCTTCTTCATTATTAAGTTCAATAAAAGAGATAACACAGTGTGTGGTACCTAAGTCGATACCAACACTGTATTGTGCATTTGAATGTTGTTCAGTCATTACAGTTCAACCTCTGCGGGTGCAATGATGCTGGCATCATAGTTTTCAGCTAGCTTTGGTAGTGTTATTGACTCTACTTTCCAGCCTTTATGTACCAGAGTGCCGTTAAATGGTGCGTTGCCGGTGACGTTACCGGTCAGGCGAACCGATTGCGGGTTAAAGCCTTCTTCGACGGTAATCCGGGTTTCTTCCTCTTCCTGACGAACGGGGGAAAGCGTAAAGTACTCAGACAATACTTTCTGGCCTCCGGAATGGATCACACGTGCGGCGGCACCGACATCTTCATCAGAAAAATCAGTCAAATCTTCATTCAGGAAGTCAATCAGGCGGGCTTCCTGTTGCATAATAGAAAGGAGTTGCATCGCGGAGTCTGTTGAAGCAGTTTTCAATTTAGATTCTACTTCCACCACTTTTTCAACGACCTTCTCGACTTCGACAACTTTTTCCACTTCTACAATCTTTTCAACTGGCTTTTCTACTTCAACAATTCTTTCTACCGGTTTTTCTACTTCTTTTTCTATGATCTTTGTCTTGCGAGATACGGCAATGGCAAGAAGCGCAAGGCTGGATACAGCAAGTCCTGCATGGAGCATATCAAAGGTAGTCGGCACAAGGCTTAAGTCAAAAGTCATCGTTTTCTCTCTAAATGTCATTACCTGTCTGTCAAGAGCAATGACAAACAGGGATGGGTATTAGTTTGTAAAATTGGGATAAATAGTAGCATATTAAAGGCCTGATCAATGTTTTAAGGTTAATAAGCCGGGTTAAAAGACCATTTTTTATGCATTTACTTCCTGTTCCGGCCTGCGGCGGTATGGAGATTACTTTAGGATCAGCTAGATTTATATAAGGCACATAGGCTCGATAAAGAGATGTCGTATGTATTTATGGAGAATATCGTGAAAAATAAAGTGGTTTGGTCGCCCATTCTTGTGTTTGTCATTTCTGTTGGAATGACTGTTTTTACGGTGCTCACTCTAGATAATAGTGAACGGGAAAATGCGATAAGCCGCCATAGAGCAGAAGCTGTTCAACTGGTAGAGCTGCTTCAGACGATGATTGATCAGGATATAAACCTGACAGGTTCAGTGGCCAATTTCTTCTATTCTGTCGATGAAAATGAATGGAATAAGTTTCCCCATTTTGCACAAGGAACCTTAGAGCACCAGTCCCATATTATCGCGCTTCAGTGGATGCAGAGAGTGGCTCCGGAAGAGTTGATCGCTCATATGGAAGAAATACAAAGGCGCTACCCGGAAGCTATACCTTACACCACAGAGAATCATTCTCTTCTGTATAAGAAGTATCATACGGGGGATTATGTTTATATCGCTTCTGATATCTACCCGCTAACCAATGAAAACCGGGAAGTGATTGGTTTTTTCCCTGCGAAAGACCAGTTTTTGCAAATCCTTCAGTCTTTAAAGCTGAATCGGAAGCCTTATTTGTCTGATAAGCAGGTGCTATTACAAAGTGATCTTTACAACAGGGGGCAGGCTGATGGCTTTTTGATCTATTATCCTGTATTTGAGCCAACGAATCAGGAATTAAAAGGGATTGTTATCAGTGCGATTCGTTCACAGGCTTACCTCGAAGAGGTGATCAACCATTATTTGGAGCTGGATAAGATCGCGATAAAGATTGTTGACGGAAAAATCCAGTCTAGTGATGAACAAGTGTTTTATCAAAGTAAAAACTGGGACACTCCGGCTGAATTAGAATTCACCCACTATCTGTATTTTACCAACCGTAATTGGCAGGTACGTTTTCGTTATCAACAGTTACTTTCGGATGATACTGATAGCCGGTTGGTAATGATTGGCATGCTGGGAGGGCTGGGCTCTCTGCTTATCACCGCTATCGTCGGCACTGTTACCGTATCAAGGGTGCATTTAGAAAGAGATCTGACGAAACGCTCATACGAGCTGGAATATCAGCTTAACCATGATCACCAAACCCACGCATTAAGCCGAAAAGCGTTTTATTATGAATGCGACAAAAGAATATCCAATGCTGATATATTCAGCCTGATCATCTTTGATGTCGACCGGTTTCAGAGTGTGAATGACCGTATCGGAAGACATAACGGAGATAATGCGCTAATCCATATTGTGGATATCGTTTTTGATATTCTGGAGAAGGGTGACCAGATTTACCGGGTTGGTGGAGACGAGTTTGCTATTTTGTGTGATAAAAAGCACCCGGTTGAACTGAAACAGTATATGGAAAAGATACGTACAGAAGTTGAGTTAAATCCATGGGGCCAGGCTTCTCCACTTTATCTGACAATCAGCCTTGGTGGAGCTATATGGAAAGGTGGTGATATTGATCGAATAGAGCACAGAGCCGACAACGCATTATATAAAAGCAAAGAAAACGGAGGCAATGAAAGCAGAGTGAGTGTCGGTTAATATTTGTTCCTGTAGCTGTTTTTTATTAGTTAGGCTAGAATCCACGGCTTTATATTTGCGATTTGTTTTGTGCTTTAAGTTGAGTTTGGGAAATAATGAATTACAACCGGGTTGTCTGCTTCGATTTAGAAATGTGCTGCTGGAATGTCGATGGTGTTGGTACCACGGGTGAGATCATTGAGGTCGGATTGGCCGAAATTGATCTGGAAAAAGGCGCGATAGTAAAGCGGGCACAATACTATGTCAGGCCAGAGAAAGACGACATTTCTGAATTCTGTACGGAGTTAACCGGTATTACACCCAGAACCATTCGTAAGCAGGGAAGGCCTCTGGCCGATATTATTCAGTCTATGATAAAGAACTTTGGTGGGCCGAATAAAATTTACGCCGCATGGGGCAGAGATGACCTTATTCTGCGAGAGGAGTGTAAGAATAAAGGGCTGGAGATCCCCTTTAAAGAGTTTGTGAACCTAGCCACTCTATACCGGATTCAGAACCGGGTAAAAAACAAACGTATCGGTCACCGGGCCGCTCAGGAGGCAAAGGGTATCGAATGGGAAGGTCGCCAGCACTCAGGCTATGTGGATGCTTATAACCTGGCGAAGCTGGCGCTGGTATTGCTATAGGCAGGTATTGCTATAGAGAGCTGACGGGTATTATTTCCGGGCTTCAGTAACCTGAAGTTTGGCCCGGATAAACTCACTGTGGTCAACATAGAGAAGCTCAGCGACTTTACGGATGACTGCATCTTCCAGTGGATCAATGTGCCCATCGGCAAAGGCCACGCTCCACATGGCCTTGACGAGTTCAAACCGGGTTTCCCGTTCCAGTTCCCTAAGCGTAGAGGTGAAGTCATACAGTGAAGCAGACTCTTTGACCTTCTCTGTCGCCAGCGCTATCAGGTGACTTGCCTCTTGTTTTTCAATAGAAAGCAGGTGTTGTAAGAGCGTGAGTTTTGCCTGTTTCTCCTGTTCTTCTATTGCATGGTCTGCCGAAGATACCTCGCACAACAGTGCTGCCATCGCTAAATCCGGAGAAAGGTGAGTGTTTTGTGCAAGATCATCGCCTTCCAGTAGCTGTCTAAACATAGCTTTAAATGAATTCAACATAAGGTTACATCCTTCTTTAACACGCCTTAACTATACCAGCTTTCTGGATCGTCCAGAATCTCTATCACTTCCGAACTGGATTTTTCATGCCCCATGATAAACAGCCGCAAAAATACCTCGGCTTTAGTTTTGTGATCAGAACTTTCGCTCATTAACTCTTCAATACGTTCTTTAAGCATCGACACTTCGTGATCTAAAAATCCCCGGGGCTCTTCATCGCCTTCGGTTTCTTCCGGCGCGTTATCAAAAGAGAGATTCACCATTTCTCCATCAAATGTCGCTTCAAGCAGACGCTCGGGCAACCAGATCTCTCCTGTCACAATATCAGGGTCGGCGTTTTCGGGGAGTTGGGAAAGGAAATGTTTAAGTTCAGATGCTTTCATTAAAATGGCGTACTCCAAATGCGATTCTTTTATTGTAACGGCAAAAGCCCGGTAAAATTAAGCAGGTATAAAGAAAAAACCATCCTGTGATACAATCCCGACAATTTTTCAGAGATAAACCCAGCTAGTGCTTTGACATCGTCACAGCCCACGACCGCAAAAAGCCATGTGGTCGAAAAAATATGCGGACAAAGAAAACGTGCATAAAGAAAATACCGATAAAAGACAAGAGAACCAAAACAGCGCGGCGAAGTTAAGAGCGGCGCTGAAAGATTGCATGATCCGAGATCGCTTTCGCCTGCAAAAGCGTATTTCCGGCGCAAATAAGATAAAAAAAGCGGAATCCAGACTGGCAGTGTTTGATGAGATTGCCATGGACATCGCGAAATCGATGCTGGTCGTTCAAGAGCGTCAGCAATATCAGATAAACATTGATTACCCAGAGATCTTACCGGTCAGCCAGAAGCGAGAGGATATCGCTAAGGCGATTGATGAGAATCAGGTTGTTATTGTTGCGGGTGAGACGGGTTCGGGTAAAACCACTCAGTTACCTAAGATTTGTTCAGAGCTGGGACGCGGTAAATCCGGCCTGATAGGGCATACCCAGCCACGCCGTCTGGCGGCACGCTCAGTGGCGAGCCGTATTGCGGAAGAAACCGGGACTAAACTGGGCGAGCTGGTTGGTTATAAGGTGCGATTTAACGATCAGATCTCGGATAACACTCAGATTAAACTGATGACCGATGGTATCTTGCTGGCAGAAATTCAGCATGACCGTTATCTGAATCAGTACGACACCATCATTATTGATGAGGCCCACGAGCGTAGCCTGAATATTGATTTTATTCTGGGTTACTTAAAGGAACTGCTGCCGCGTCGCCCCGACCTGAAAGTCATCATTACCTCTGCGACCATCGATCCGGAACGCTTTTCAAAGCACTTTAATAATGCGCCCATTATTGAGGTTTCCGGTCGTACTTATCCGGTTGAGACACGTTATCGTCCGCTTTCCAGTGACGATGCGGATGACCGAGATCAGCAGGAAGCGATCCTGGATGCAGTGGATGAGCTGGCTGCTGAAGGGCTGGGCGATATCCTGATCTTTATGAACGGTGAACGGGAAATCCGTGATACGGCTGATGCGCTGAACAAGCATAAGCTGCGGGACACTGAAGTCGTGCCGCTTTATGCCCGCTTGTCAGCCGGAGAGCAGAATAAAATTTTCCAGCCGCATACCGGCCGGAGAATTGTACTGGCGACCAACGTGGCAGAAACCTCTCTGACTGTACCGGGTATTAAATATGTGATTGATCCGGGTACCGCTCGTATCAGTCGATATAGCTACCGTACTAAGGTACAACGTCTGCCGATTGAGCCGATTTCTCAGGCGAGTGCGAACCAGCGTAAGGGGCGTTGTGGCCGTGTGGAGGAAGGGATCTGTATTCGCCTCTACTCGGAAGATGATTTTCTTTCCCGTCCGGAATTTACCGATCCGGAAATTCTGCGAACCAATCTGGCGTCCGTTATTTTACAGATGACATCGTTGGGACTGGGCGATATTCAGGCCTTTCCGTTTGTTGAGGCACCGGATAAGCGCAATATTCAGGACGGTGTGCGTCTGCTTGAAGAGCTCGGAGCCATTAACGACAAAGTCCAAGATCCGAAAAAACGTCTGACGACGATAGGACGTAAGCTGTCCCGCTTGCCGATAGACCCTCGTCTTGCCCGGATGGTCATAGAAGCGCCGAGCCATGGTTGCCTGAAAGAGGTCATGATTATTGCTTCGGCCTTATCCATTCAGGATCCGAGAGAACGTCCGTCGGATAAGCAGCAGTCATCCGATGACAAACACAGACGTTTCTTTGACAAAGAGTCCGATTTTATTACCTTCGTGAATCTTTGGGATTATATCCAGAAGCAACAGAAGGCACTGACCGGCAATCAATTCCGTAAGCAGTGTAAGCAGGAATATCTGAACTACCTGCGTATCCGTGAGTGGCAGGATGTTTACTTTCAGCTGCATCAGGTAATGCGGGAAATGGATACCAAGCTGAATGATGAACCGGGGAGTTATCAGGGCATTCATAGTGCGCTGATAACTGGTTTGCTTTCACATATTGGCCTCAAAGATCAGGAAAAAAATGAATATCAGGGCGCGAGAAATGCCCGTTTTCATATCTTCCCGGCATCTGGTCTGTTTAAAAAACAGCCTAAATGGATTATCTCTGCTGAGCTGGTGGAAACCTCAAAATTGTGGGGGCGCATCGTGGCAAAAATTCAGCCGGAATGGGTTGAGCCATTAGCTAAGCATCTGATCAAACGCAGTTACAGTGAGCCTCACTGGTCGAAAAAGCGCGCCGCCACCATGGCCTACGAGAAGGTGACTCTGTACGGTATTCCTATCGTCCCTAAACGTCTGGTGAACTACGGCACGATTGACCCAACGGTCAGCCGTGAAATCTTTATCCGTTCCGCGCTGGTAGAAGGGGACTGGGAAACGCGGCATGCGTTTTTCAGACAGAACCGTAAATTGTTGATGGAAGTCGAAGAGCTGGAACATAAATCGCGCCGGAGAGATATTCTGGTCGATGATGACGAGCTGTTTGATTTCTATGATCAACGTATCGGTACCGAAGTGGTGTCAGGGAAACATTTTGACAGCTGGTGGAAGAAGGCGGGGAAACAGACTCCTGAACTCCTGAACTTCGAGAAGGAGATGTTGTTCCGTGGTGACGCCAGCCATGTTACCGAGCTGGATTACCCTAATTTCTGGCATCAGGATGGGCTGAAACTCAAGCTGAGTTATCAGTTTGAGCCGGGTGACGACAACGATGGCGTGACGGTACATATACCTCTGCCGATACTGAATCAGATCGACATGGCTGGGTTTGACTGGCAGATCCCGGGGCTACGACAGGAACTGGTGGTTAGCCTGATTAAGTCATTGCCGAAGACGTTACGACGTAACTTTGTGCCGGCTCCAAATTATGCTGATGCATTTCTTGCCCGGGTGACGCCGATGGAGATGCCGTTACTGGATGCGCTGGAAAAAGAGTTGCGGCGCATGACTGGCGTAGAGATCCGACGGGAAGACTGGAACCTGGATCAGGTACCTGAACACCTGAAAGTGACGTTCCGGGCGGTGGATCACCGTAAACGTAAGCTGAAAGAAAACAAAGACCTGTATGAACTGAAAGAAAGCCTGAAAGAAAAAGTTCAGGAAACACTTTCTCAGGTGGCGGATGACGATATCGAGCAGCAGGATCTGCATACCTGGAGCTTTGGTGAACTGCCGAAGGTTTATGAGCAGAAACGTGGCGGCTTTGATGTGAAAGCGTATCCGGCACTGGTCGATGCAAAAAATAGTGTTGAGATTAAACTGTTTGAGACCGAACAGGAACAAGAGCAGGCGATGAAAGCAGGGCAACGGCGTTTGATCTTGCTGAATGTGCCATCGCCTATTAAGTACTTACACGCTAATTTGCCAAACAAGTCGAAGTTAGGTCTATACTTTAACCCATACGGGAAAGTCCTTGATTTGATTGATGACTGTATCGCCTGCGGGATAGATAAACTTATTGAAGAACAGGGTGGACTGGTCTGGGAAGCGGAAGCGTTCGAAACGTTAAAAGAGCATGTTCGTGGTGAACTTGGTGATACCGTGGTGGATATCGCTCAGCAGGTTGAAACTATTCTGACGACTGCCTTTAGTATCAATAAAAAGCTGAAAGGTAAGATAGATTTTACCATGGCATTTGCACTTTCTGACATAAAGTCACAAATTGAAGGTTTGATTTTTAAAGGCTTTGCGACAGAATGCGGTTGGAAGCGACTGCCAGATATTCTTCGCTATATGAAAGCAATTGAACGGCGCATGGAAAAGCTGCCGATTGACCCGAACAAAGATCGATTGCATATGCTGAAAATTGAATCAGTTTATAGTGATTATAAAGAGTTACTGAATAAGATTCCGAAAGGAGTGGAAGTACCGGAGAATGTAAAAGAAATTCGCTGGATGATTGAAGAGCTAAGGGTTAGTTACTTTGCTCAGCAGTTAGGTACACCATACCCGGTTTCGGATAAAAGGATCAAAAACGCTATTGATGCTTGCTAAGTGGTGGCGTTTTATCATAGGCAAGTTTTTTGCATGATTTTGAAAGAACACAAATCGTCGGGCAGGGAGGCAAGGGTTTTCCTCTTTGGCTGTCAGTTAATGAAAGAAGGTAATGTATGAAAAAAACGTTATTAGCACTGGCTCTGGCTGGTTTTGCAACAACTGCTTCTGCTGACGCACTGATTTATGGTGGTGCGAATGTGGGACAATCAGACCTGAACGGCGAAACATCGACTTCTTCGACTGTTTATGTGGGTACTGGTATTTTGCCATTTTTAGGTATTGAAGCCGGATACACAAACCTGGGTTCGTTTGACCAGTCAGCCGGTGTCGAAACTAAAGCGACAACCAAGTTTATCGCCGCCCGTCCAAGTGTGGATCTGGGACCTTTGCATATCTATGGTCGTGCCGGTTTGCAGGCGTGGGAAACCACGACAACCGGTCAGCCTGACGATGATGGCGTAGATATTATGTACGGTTTCGGGGCTGAATACTTTATGATGGGGCCTTTCTCTGTTGGTGCCGGTTATGAAGTGTATGAAATGGATGACGACAGAGTAGAAACCTTTACTCTGAACGCGACGTTCCACTTCTTATAAGGCCGGACATATTCAGATATGAAATCTCCAGCTTAACTGGGGATTCCGGAACCGATAATAAAGAGCAGCCAACTGGCTGCTCTTTTGCTTAATTGAGCAAATATATGAGTCCGGAAGGTAAAGCAGAACGCCAGCTAAGCATATCGTGTGAGCTTGAAACAGGTTCAAAACGATATGAATATCCCTTGGCTTGTAACACACTTCTTAATTCTTCATTGCTTGGGTATATCCAGGTATTTTCAAAGATGCCCGCTGTGATAAACCAGCGTACAGGTAACGTTTTATTTTGGGCGAGCTGTGATATTACCCATTTTTCCTGGCCAAACTGGTTCGGCTCACCGGGTTCTTTCCACCAGAACGAGCCTGAAAGACTTAATACTCCTGAGAACATATCCGGATACTTTATCGCCGTACATGCGGAGATAAGCCCACCGTAACTGGATCCGATAAGGATTTTATTATCCGTTCCTAAATTTTCCTCTTTCGCAAGATCAGGTAATATTTCGCTAACCAAGGCATCACTAAATGTCGGATTACAGGCGAGCTCCGAAGCTCTGCTTTTCGCGCTTGGGTTGCTTATGAACAGCGCTTTGACTTGCGGAATCTCTTTTTCTAGCTCCGGTGACCGGTAAATATAGACGGCCCTCTGGTTACCTAACTGTTTACTGACAACATTATGCCTGACTACGGTTCCTTTCTTTTCCGGTGTCTTATCGAGCCACTTTTCACCGTGTGCGGCAGGAAGCCGGACAGTTGACCAGGTACTGTATTTATCCAGCGAGTCGAGATAATGCCATGGATGATGATTTAACGGATCTTTTTGTGCCGTCGCTAAGATGGCTCTTCTTTTTTCTCTGTCTGTTCCGGCAAAATCAGGGACATCCGGTGCGAGCTGGTACGATAGCTGTGTATCGTTCGGAATAATAAAACTGAGATACCACACATCCGTATCCGCTAGCCGTATAAGTTCCGGATGATCGGCGGATGGTCCGCCTAACAGCCTTACATGATTCGGTTTTCCTCGCCACAAAAATGTCAGGATAGATTTTCCTCTGGGATCATCCGGGCTATAAGGTTGAAGTGGTTCGACTAAAGGCGTTCCTGTTTCCTGAACCTCTTGCCAGAATTGCGTCAGAGGTTTCTGACTATGTTGTAACGCCGTAGTCAGAGATTGTAGCCGGGGGCTCAGCAGCTTGGGTGGCAGGGAGGTATCTGCCGGTGACTTTTCTGACAGGTGTATGGTTCCTTCAGTATTTGGTTTTCCCTCGACGGTTAGTATGAATGTTCCACTGGCAGGGACCCGGAAGTGGATGTCAGCCCCGTGTCCGGGTAAGGGCATAAACTGCTTTATAGGGTGGTTTGTTTTATCTGTAATGAAGACATTATTTATTGGAGCGTCTGACCAGATATCTCCTGTCAGATAACGGTTTGCTGTTAACGTGAGTTCCTGACGGAATGTTTGTTGGTCATCCAGTATGAAGCGAATTTCCTGGTTATTTAGCATGGCTGCACTTGAGCTCAGAGAGAGAAAAAAGAACAAAGGAATGATAGGAGTACGATGTATTTTGAACATAGCAGATACACAAAAATTCAGCCCCGTATCCGGGGCTTATAGTTAATGGTCAGAATTAGAAATCAATACCGGCGCTGACATAGATGTTCTGGCCCAGTTCATGTTGGGTGAAGTCGCTGTCTTCTTTGTCTAACCGAATATCGAATATATTCTTTACTCCTGTGCTCAGGTTGATACTGTCTGTCGCCTGGAACGCAAAGCCAAGATCGACGATGGTGTAAGAGGGTAAATTATCTGAGCCGTCGAACTGCTCTCCGGTATAGTCAGCAGTTAAGCTGCTGCTTAATTTTTCGGTCATTTGCCAGTCAACAGTGACACTCGCTGCATGTTCCGGGCGATTTTCCAGATCTTCCCCATCGGTGTTTTCGGTGTCCAGATAAGTGTAGTTACCATTAAGAGTCACGCTATCGGTCAAATCAACCGATCCGACAAGTTCAATACCGTTAATGGTGACTTCATCTTCGTTCGCCCACCATCTTGTTCTTGATCCGTTAACAACAGCGGTCTTAGCGATAATCATGTCTTCAGCTTCGGTTTTAAACAGTGCAATACTTGCGTCCCAGCTATTCTGCAGAATTTCCATGCCAATTTCATAGTTAACGCTGGTTTCCGGTTCTAAATCAGGGTTGCCGCTAAGAGTACAGCTACCACCACAGCTGACAATCTGGTATTCCTCACTCATCTGATAAGCCTGAGGTGCTTTAAATGCCGCACTTACACCACCTTTCAATGTCACGCTATCATTCAAGCTATAAACGAGGTAGCTGCGAGGAGTCATGTGTTGGCCGAAAACTTCATGATCATCCAGACGAGCGCCAAGAGTGAGTAGCAGGTCATCGGTCAGGCTCATTTCGTCTTGCAGATACAGAGCATATAAACTGGTATTACTTTCACCGGTTTCAGTGTAGGTAACGGGATCTTCTACCGTCTGATCCTGAAGTTCTGATCCAAGCGTAATGTTATGGATACTCCACTGAGTGTTTATATATCCGTTAAGCAGCAGGTTTTTTTCCTTCAGTTCACGTTGCTGAGGGGCATCGTATGAACTGTTATAGTCATCAATTTTGCCATCTTCATAATTGACTGTAACTGTACTGTTACCCCATGACCAGTTTCCCCGGTGAGTTCCGCTGAAGGTCAGGCGGTCGATACTCTGATCCCGGTACGCAGAGCGCGTACCATAAAGAGAATAGGGCCTTTCATCATGGTTATAGTTGAAGTCAAATTCGGCTGTCTGAGCATCATTAATTTGCCAGGTAAGGGTGGTGTAAAGGTTTCTGCTGATTTTCTCTTCCAGAGCCGGGGATTCAGAGCCATCACCGTTATCCAGATACCACGCATTCCGGTCATAGATCTCACCGGAAACCGCCAGAGATAAAGAATCGCTGACCGGGCCGGAAGTATAAATATTGGTTCTGGACTGCTCACCTTGCTCACCAGAGGTAACAACTTTGTTTTCCTGCCTGAGATGACCACCCCAGCTATTGTCTGGCGTTTTGGTAATAATATTGATCACACCCCCAATAGCATCAGAACCGTATAAAGCCGACATCGGGCCACGTACCATTTACAAGGATAAGAGTGTAGCCCTCACTCATTCCCCGAATGTAGATAGCATCCCGACCGCTGGTATCGCTTTGATTCTGAACACCAGCGTATTTGTCTCTTGGTTAGTATTAACGTATTGTTTTTAAGGATTAAAAAGTGAAAATTTTTGCGCGAATTATTCTGTTATTTGTATTTGCCTCAACGGGTGTAATGGCGAAAAGCGTGGTTGTGCTGCATCAGGCCGGGCTTACTGAAGTACCGGTAAACCCGGAGCGGGTGGCGGTTATCGGTGTTGCTCCGCTCGATGTACTGGATAGCCTGGGTATTGAACCTGTGGCAGTTAATAAAGGAGCGTATCTACCGGATTATCTGAAGAAATATGTTTCTGATGAGTACGCTTCGTCAGGAAGTCTGTTTGAACCGGATTACGAATCCATATACACGGCGAAACCGGATCTTATTATTGTGGGGATCAGAAGTGCCGCTAATTTTAAGGCGCTGTCTGAAATCGCCCCGACGATTGTGTTTTCTGTCGACAGTCATCAGGGCTACTGGGAGAGCACCAAAAAGCAGTGGGAGGTGATTGGCAGAATTTTCTCTATTGAAAACCGGGTGAAAGCGAAAGAGCAGGAACTCGAGGCTGTATTCAGGGAGCTGGCTGAATACAGTGAAGGTATGACAGCGCTTACGGTGATGAAATCCGGTAATAACCTGACGACATTCGGTGAAAATTCTCGTTTCTCTTCAATTTATAAGGACTTTGGCTATCAGGAGGCCGTAAAACATATCCGAGAAAATAAGCATGGTGATGTCATTTCCTACGAATTTATTCGTGAGGCGAACCCCGATACGTTGCTGATCCTTGACCGGGATAAGCTGACTTCCGGAACTCATACGGGTAGGACACCTGGCATAGACAATGACTTAGTAAGACAAACACATGCCTATAAAAACAACAAAATTGCGTATCTTGATATTGGTGCCTGGTATGTCGCGGCTGGGGGTGTCACCGCAACTCAGATCATGCTGGATAATATCAGTCAGCTTCAGTGATCCGGTCTGGATAAACAAAGTGAAAAAGTTACTACTGTTACTGATTCTGAGTTGCCTGGCTTCGTTGTTTATTGGTGTTGGTGACTTGACATTGACCGGTATTATTCATGCTGACCCGGCGGCGCTGGAGCTGCTGTTTACCAGCAGGCTGCCACGTTTGTCAGCATTGCTTCTGTCGGGGGCCGGTCTGAGTATCGCCGGGCTGATAATGCAGCAGGTGACGCAAAATCGCTTTGCGGCTCCGTCTACGGCTGGGACTATACAGTTTGCTAAGCTTGGCTATATCGTCAGCCTGGTGTATCTGCCTTTTGTGAATCAACTGTTCGTGGTGTTTGGTTCTGCTATGGCAGGTACTCTGCTGTTTGTTTCCCTTATCCATAAGATAAAGCTTAAAGATGTGGTGCTGGTGCCGCTTATCGGCATTATTATTGGTGAAGTCATTGATTCCGCGACATCATTTATTGCTTATAAGTTTGATGTTCTGCAAAGCCTGGGTAACTGGTCGGTTGCGAATTTCTCTCATATTCTCACTGGTAACTTTGAGCTTTTATATATTGCGATACCGGTTGCTTTTATGGGGTATTGGTATGCCGCCCGGATTTCGGCTGTTGGCATGGGCAAAGAGTTCGCGACTAACCTGGGGTTAAACTATCAGCAGGTAGTGATGCTCGGTGTTATGCTGGTTTCTGTTATGTCGGCTTCCGTGGTAATGATCGTCGGGCAACTTCCGTTTTTAGGTCTTATCGTGCCTAATCTGGTGAGTGCAATAACCGGAGATAATCTGAGGAAAAATATCCCGTTAACGGCAATAGTAGGTGCTTTATTGGTACTGGGCTGCGATATCGGCGGACGTCTGATTGTATTCCCCTATGAAATTCCGATTTCTATCATCATTAGTATTCTGGGTGGGTTGGTATTTATTTATCTGATTATAAAAGGAAAACATAATGGCAGATAAATATAAATTAATAATCCTGGCCGTAATTTGTATTCTGGTGATGGGGCTGTTCCTTGGTAGTGGATTAACGGCAGATAATTACCAGTATTTTTTATCCATACGAACCCCAAAGGTTCTGGCGATGATACTGGCAGCTATTGCGGTGGCACAGTCTTCTTTTGTTTTTCAGACAATAACAAATAACCGTATTCTGACACCAGGTATTATGGGGTTTGACTCATTGTATCTGTTAATTCAGGTGCTGGTTGTTATTATTGGAGCAGGAAGCCACTATATCCTTAGTCCCTATATTAACTTCTCCATGTCAGTATTACTGATGATGGGGTTTTCGATGATGCTTTTTCATTTTTATTTTGGCAGAAAACCAAAAAATATTCTGATGTTGTTATTAATCGGTGTGGTGTTTGGCCAGGTATTTGACAGTAGTATGTCGTTTTTCACCATGATAATGGACCCGAATAGTTTTGCATTTTTTCAAAGTAATATGTTTGCCAGTTTCAACAATGTTGATGCCAATTTAGTCTACATGACATTCATTCCACTGCTGGTACTCTGCTGGCTTCTTTATAGAATGAGTTATTCGCTGGATATTTTCTGGCTGGATAAAGATAACGCAACCAGCCTTGGGGTAGATGTTCATAAAATAACCCGGCATGTTCTGTTAATTACTGCTTTTATGATCGCAATATCAACCGCTCTTATCGGACCTGTACTGTTTTTTGGCTTGTTAGTCAGCAATCTGACCCGAGAGGTGCTCCAAAGTTATCAACATAGGCTGCTATTGATTGGTTGTTCTTTGATTTCTGTTGCGGTTCTTCTGCTCGGGCAGTGGAGCGTAGAGCATCTGTTCATGTTCGAAACAACGATAGGCACCATAATTAATTTTGTTGGTGGGATATATTTTCTGTCCGTTTTACTGAGAAATAAGGGTTACTGAGAAATAAGGCGTTAAGTGAGATGATAGAAATACATAAATTACACAAAAAATACGGTGATCAGGTGGTTGTGGATCAGGTGTCTGCTAGTTTCTCTAAAGGAAAGGTTACCTCTATTATTGGGCCTAATGGTGCAGGGAAAAGTACGCTTCTGTCGATAGCGAGCCGATTGCTGTCTGCAGATAATGGCCATGTTGTCATAGAAGGTAAAGCCATCAATGACTGGAATACCACGGAGCTGGCCAAAACTCTGTCGGTACTCCGGCAGTCTAATAACGTTACTATGCGCTTTACGGTGAGGGAGATGGTTGCCTTCGGACGATTTCCATATAGTCATGGGAGGCTAACGAAATTTGATCAGAAGGTGATTGACCAGGCGATAGATTATCTGGATCTTCGGGATATTCAGTCTTGCTATATGGATGAGCTGAGCGGAGGTCAGCGCCAGTTAGCCTATATTGCCATGGTTATTGCTCAGGATACGGATTATATCTATCTGGATGAGCCTCTTAATAATCTGGATATTAAGCACTCCCTGCAGATAATGCGAGTACTACGTGAAATGTCCAGAGAACTGAATAAGGCGGTAATTTTAGTTATCCATGATATTAATTTTGCCTCTTGTTATTCCGATACTCTAATCGCATTAAAAAAAGGTAAGCTCAAAGCGCAGGGATCCGTTTATGAGGTCATAAGAAGTGATGTGCTTACCAGTATCTATGAAACACCATTTATTATTAATGAGGTGAACGGAAAGCGTATCTGTATGTATTACTAGAGTTAATATGAATGAAGACAAATAGGCTGATAACAACAAGCCTGTTTATTTTAGAAACCCTTAATATTGTGCAGTTGTTATATTCAAAATATTTGAATTAAGTAATCAAATATTTCCGATGTTAATATGGAGAAATGCATCCATAATAGAAAAAATAAGAGTGATCTGCATCATAGAACGTGATGTGACCAAGGAGTTAGGTATGAGCGGGGATGTCCGGAATTATAATCTTGTTGCCAGGATCATTCACTGGGTGAGTGCCGTTGTGGTACTTGGTATGTTTGTTCTCGGCTTGTGGATGGTCGATCTCACCTACTACAGTGAATGGTATAAAGTAGCACCTTTCTGGCATAAATCGGTCGGTATTCTGCTGGCCATGTTGACCTTATTCCGATTGATCTGGAAGCTTTTAAAACCATCCCCACAAATAGAAGGGAAGCGCTATGAAGTTATTCTGGCGACCAGCGCACACCATGTGATGTACCTGCTTCTGTTCGTCCTTTTTTTTTCCGGTTATCTGATTTCAACGTCTGACGGGCGGGGGATTGAAGTGTTTAACTGGTTTACCGTTCCGGGAGCCGGAGAGCTGTTCCCTCATCAATCTGATATTGCGGGTCGGGTTCATTACTATGTTGCTTTGGGCCTTATCGGCCTCGTTGCAATACATGTATTGGCAGCACTCAAACATCACTTTATTGATAAAGACAATACATTACGCAAAATGACAGGAGCTGCGAAATGAAAAAACTGTTACGGACAACAAGCCTGATTTCTGTACTTGCTTTGCCTTTAAACGCAATGGCGGCTGATTATGTTATCGATACCTCAAATGCTCACGCTTCGGTAAACTTTAAAGTGAGCCACTTGGGCTACAGCTTTATAAAAGGCCGTTTTAACACATTCAGCGGAGAGTTTTCTTATGATGCAGACAATCTGACCGCGTCTAAAGTGAATGTTACCGTTGACACAACCAGCCTGGACACCAACCACGCGGAGCGTGACAAGCACATCCGCAGTGATGACTTTATCTACGCCAGCAAGTTTCCGGAAGCTAAGTTTACCAGTACCCGTGTGACTGAGCTAAGTGATGGCAAACTGGCCATTAACGGTGATCTCGCCCTGCATGGAAAAACCAGACCAATTACTATCGAAGCCAGTTTTATTGGTGAGGGTAAAGACCCGTGGGGCGGTTACCGGGTAGGCTTTGTGGGCAAGACCAGACTTGAACTGGCTGATTTTGATATCACAGTTATGGGGCCCGCCAGTTATGTGGATATGGAGCTGTATGTAGAAGGGATACGTCAGTAGGCGTTAGAAGTCCCACCCCCTATCAACGTAATCTTGAAGCTCATGCCACAGGCATGAGCTTTTTACTTTCTCTGATTAGTCTTCTTGAGCGGTCAGTGCTCAGTCTGCTTTTTCAATATTCATTAATCAGCTCAAGTCACATTCTTCTCTTAATGGGGCAATATTCCGTTTTAAGCTCATTGTATCATCACTAATAGCACCAGGCAGATTTTTATCTGTTTGAGACCCTGAGTAGACTTGACGATCTTTTGACATTTCTATCACTTCATTCTGTTGATAAAATAGTCAACAATAAGATATTA
This sequence comes from Vibrio albus, assembly GCF_003144035.1. GTDB lineage: Bacteria > Pseudomonadota > Gammaproteobacteria > Enterobacterales > Vibrionaceae > Vibrio > Vibrio albus. The sequence goes on along the minus strand of NZ_QFWT01000001.1, from coordinate 69,167 downwards.
TCCACAGCCCTATATTTGTGCTAAGCCTTGTCATATAAGGGAATAGTGTTGAGTATCACTGTTGATACAAATATTAATAAAACCTGGAACGAAGCTCAAACATTAACCTGTTTTTGTATAGATCTTGCTCATCCCCTCTGTTAACATACTTTCAACTTAGTCACAGGCTGAATAGGATTTGGTCCTGACTTTTTAAGCATGGATGTATTATTTTAGGTAAGTATTTTGCGTATGTTTAATGTTCACACCCAACCCCGTTTCTCGCTGCCCGGAGTAGTTAAGTATTTTATCTGTGGCTTACTGTTCCTCACGTTTTCTGCTTCTGCTGAAGTAACGCTGTCTACAACAGGAGCGCAAAATACCTTAGTTCTAATGGTGAACTTTCAGGAGAATCCTGATGAACAGCCGTTGACACAAGTACAAGCTAGTGAACTGGTATTTGGCGAGGTAAATCAGTTTTATCAGGAAAACTCCTATGGGCAGACATGGCTAACAGGTCAGGTTGCCGGTTGGCTTAACCTTCCGATATCAAATCAGATATGTGACTTCGGTGCAGTTCAGGCAGCAGCAGATGATCAGGCACAAGCGCAGGGAATCTCTGTCACCAGTTATGATCGCGTAATCTATTTAATGACGAAAACATCCTGCATATCTGAAGGTATGGCAACTAAGGATGGGGTACCAACGCGCACATATATCAATGGTGTATTTACTGCGAGAGTCATTGCGCATGAATTGGGACACAATTTTAGTTTGTACCACTCTCATGCTCTGGACTGCGGGGATCAAACAATTTCTGATACTTGTACCGTAATGGAGTACGGTGATACTTATGATGTGATGGGGGGATCAGATATTGGTTATCTGAATACTTTCCAGAAAGAGCAGTTGGGCTGGTTAGAGGGTGGATATTCTTCTGTCATAACAGAGGTCACTCAGGACGGTACTTATTCAATTGCTAACTATGAAACTCAAGGTTTTGATCAACCGCTCACAATTAAGGTACCACGTGGTATTAACCCTGATTCAGGTTTAATGAGTTATTTTTATATCGAATACAGACAAGCAGTCGGTTTTGACAGCTTCCTGGCAGACCGTTCTTATACTTATTTTCGTGATGATGTAACCGATGGTGTTGTCATCCGTATTGCTGATGAAGGTGATGCAACCAGCAGTTACCTTTTGCATTTAAAGACAGATTCTCAGTATAAAGACATTTACGGAAGGAACGACTGGTACGACCCGGCAATGCCTGTTGGGGGTAGCTATACGGATCCTTTATCAGGTACAACATTAAACCTGGTGAGTGCAGCAAACGGTATTGCGGAAGTGAGTGTTACACTAGGCTCTGCAAACACGTCAGCACCTGATACCACAACACCGGCAGAAGAAACACCGGTAACAGAACCTGCACCAATCGCTGTAAATGATGTTGTCGTCATCAATAGTAAAACTTCTGTGGATATCGATGTATTAGCTAACGATAGCAATTTGTCAGCCTCATGGCTGGTAGCTTTCTCTCAGCCAAAATGGGGAACGGTTGAGCAATTATCCGACGGAACACTGCGTTATATACCAGGTAAGAAATTTAGAACCAGTGATAGCTTTAGCTATACTATAACCAATGGTACCTTATCTTCTACAGCTACCGTCAGTATTAGTTTAGAAGAGGCTGTCGTAGATAATACGGATAGCACAGACAGTACGAAGAAAGTCCCACCGGGTAAGAATAAATAAGACATTCCGATGTCCCGTCCTAAAATACGTTGATAAATAAGTAAAAAGCCTGGTGACTAATCACCAGGCTTTATCTATATAACTTAACAAGTTATGTTCTATTCTGTTGGGCAATCCGGGCAGTCAGGGCAAAGTTTACATGTTGCTTCTACCTGTATAGCTTCAACGAGATCACCATAGATTGCTGTGTAACCCATAGCGTCCATTCTATCGCTAAAGTGCCTTACTTGGTCAGCAGATACACCATCGGGAGCGACATCTGTAGTAGGTTCTGGAATATAGCTACCTGAATATGGCGTACAGGATGATGGTGCAAGATCACCGATATCAATAGTGTCGTATAGACCATCATGTTCTTCGGTAAGCACAACATCAATGAGTTTAATTTCAGAGTCATTACATACTTGTCCAGAGTAATCAACTCTCAGTCCATAAGCTCCTGAGTCGTTTGCTTCTACCAGTACATCACAATCTTTTTCAACGTACATTGATCCTGGAACTGACAAACCGGGACATGCTGCATCATCTGACTCTTCAAGTGCAACCGGGCCACCATCTACAATTGCAGCGGTGACACTTGCCCAGTTGGTGATTTCACTGGTCAGAGTTTCAAATGAACCGGTAAAGGTTGCAGTTTCACCAGCTCCCAATACATCTAAGCTAAACATATAATCGCCAATCGGAGTTTGTTCACCTGCAGTGGTATCAACTACTTCTATATCAAAAACATTACCAAAACCAGTATTTTCAACTAAGATACTGTAGTTGTATACAATAGCGTCACCGGTAGCGTTTAGATCTCCTGTTGGACAAGTTTTTGTGATTTCAATACCGCATAGTTCAAAATCACGCAAAACAAAGTCTTTCAATTGGGCTGTAAATGAGCTGGATGAGCGAGTTTCCGCCATAAAGCTACTGAAGCAGGTATTGCCAACAATCTGGCTCAGATTAATACCACCCTCAAAGAAGCTTTCGTAAGGGAATATATTGGGAACACCTGCTTTAGGGGTATATGCCCATGGGGATGCTGTGTCCACGAGGTTGGATATCGCACATGCATCATCATTCGTATATTCTTCATTACACTTAGCATCAAGCGTTGTATCGTCTAACTGGGCTTCTAAACGCAGATTTTTGGCGGCACAATCACCGGGCATTGCGTCTTTAGTACCTTTACTACAGGTAGGATCCCATGAAATAACAGCGAGATAAGGAACAGCCCCGGAAGCTTGAGGATAGTTCACCAGTACTAATACATCACCGACTTTGTGTTCACCAACAAACTTACCATTGTCTAGACCAATTTGATCTTGGAAGAACCAGAATCCCATAAAAGCATCACCGCTATTTGCAAAACGGTCAGCACCAAAGTAAATAACCAGATCATCTACTAATGGGTCAGCATCGCTAGGGATACCATATGCTGCTGCATAGGCATTAGTAATGTCATCTTTATCCGGTACAGAGCCATCTTTATAGGACCATGCAGGAATATCTAAGATATCTTTATCACCACCACCATGGATTGATTGTGGTGATGGGTCAGCAACTATACCTGTAAAGACATGGGCACTTCCGCCACCACTGTGTAGAGTTTCCCAGTCATCCCCAGTTACAGCAACTTCTTCCAACGCATTGCCATCCAGTTCGAAGTTCTCATCTACCGCAAAAGCATTTGCGTTAAGGGAACCTAACCCAAATATCAGACCCACTAATAAGGTCTGAATTGTGATTTTTAGCCTTGTAAAGTCCATATACTAACCTCCTCTAAAATAACCGACACAGGTTCAATTTATTTGCCTGTGTCTGCCGCTTTTCCCCGGAGCCAGATATTGAAATGAATACAGCATTAGAAATCGTTACAATGCCGGAGCAGGGACGTTAGAGTAACGCAAAGTCTATGCCTTATTCTTAATTTATTGATTTTAAATAATTATCTTAATTTTTAGTGTGTGAATACGTTAGGGGTTAACACTTATTGAACACAGGTGTAAAACAATATGTAAAAAAGAGAAGAAGTATAGTTAGTATTTTCAAGTGGATACTGAAAAGAGGTGTTTTAGCGGAGGTGTACAGGACGACAAATATGAAGTTTACAGGGTTTACAGGTTCAACCGGGCCTTTATATTGTATTTTTTAATAAGTTTATATAGCGTTGTCCTAGAAATACACAGGTCCCTGGCGACTGCTGAAATATTATTATTATTCCTAAACATAGCATTCAACAATGTATCAGAACCTATAGATTTGTGTTCTTGGGGAACATCGCTATTTTCTGCATTCTGAGAAAGTGTGATTCCTAAGTCTTTTTCAGTAATTATTTCCCCGTCAGACATGACAACGCCTCGTTGAACCCGGTTTTTAAGTGATCGAACATTACCCGGCCACTCATATTTCAGCATGGCTTCAATAGCTGAAGGAGAAAAAGACTTTGGTGATTCTTGAGAGGTGTATTGCTGCAAAAAATGATTGGCCAACAGTTCAATATCCTCTCTGCGCTCTTTCAATGCCGGAACCTGGATTCTTAAGATATTAAGCCGGTGGTAGAGGTCTTCTCTGAATGTACCTTTATCAACCGCTTGTTCTAAATTCACGTGGGAGGCAAATATCACCCGACAGTCAACAGGGACTAATGACTCCCCACCCAGACGTTGAATCATATGATCATCGAGAAATTTCAATAAATTAATTTGGGCTTCCATGCTTAAATCGCCAATCTCATCAAGAAACAGAGTGCCGCGATCTGCTCTTTCGATATAACCTATGTGTCTTTTTCCTGCACTGGTAAAGGCACCTTTTTCATAACCAAATAGTTCCGCATGGAGTAGGTTTGTTGGTAGTGCCGCACAATTGACGGAAATAAATGGCCCCTGACTTCTTTTGGAATGTTCATGCAACCAGTGAGCGCATAACCCTTTTCCTGAACCGGTTTCCCCGCATATTAAGACTGTGGCATCAACTTGGGCCATTTTTGTCAGTGAAGATGTCATTTCCTTAATAGCAGGAGAGTGACCGAAGAAATAGTCTCTTTTTTGTATTGTCTGGCAGGGAGTTTTTTTCGCACAATGCCTCAGCTTGGCCATCCCAAGAGCATGCCCCAATGTATGTCCGAGCATTGACCAGTTAATAGGCAAATGGTAATAATCAAAGAAAAAAGAGGGATTCTGTTTAACAAACGGACACTCCTGGAATTTATTATCGAGTGAGACAGCAATCCAGACCAGGTTTTCATTCAGCGCATTAATGCGGGTTAGCGCCGAGTAAGTTGGTTGTTGTTTTTCTGCTGTCATTAAGGCAACGGCGATGCTTATTTTCTGCCTCGTAAGGGCCCGAAAAGCCTGATCACAGGAAGTCACACAAATACATTCCCAGCCGATATTGGCAAGGCGTTTTTCATAGTCGAGAGCGTCCCCGGTCAAATTAAGTAGCAAAACCGGTCTGCTCTCTTTACTGTGTGCTCTGACCATTTTAGTCATAGTGGTTACGCAAATACTCCGCATTATTAGACATATTCGGAGCAACTTCTGCTAGTTGCTTCATCTAACTATTTGTTTAAACTATCGTACATCACAACAAATTTGTTAGTGAAAATATGTAGCTTTGTTGATACAAATATAAATTATTCCCCTTGACAGGCTGAATACTAAAACGAAAGTTAAGGCTTGGTTTCAAAACATTTTTTCGGATTGGGGACAATGTCTACTTATATCGAGAAGGATGCAGATTTTATACACAATAGCTGCCTATACAGGTATATATTCGGTGTCAGCTTGACGGGAGAGCACCATACTAGGCTAGGGTTTAAAAAGTAAACACTTCTTGGGAGGTAAAGGATGATGAAAAAATTACTATTGATTGCTCTGACATTGTTTGCGTTTCCGTCTGTTGGATCAGAAAGAGCGCAGGAAGCCTGGAAGCTAATCAACGAGGGGGCGATGGTGGTTGACGTGCGTACCCCCGAAGAATTTAATCAGAAGCATTTACCTAATGCTGTGAATATTCCCCTGAAAACGTTGCCTGACAGTCTTGGCTCCTTACCGAAAGACTCTTGGATAGTTGTTTATTGCCGATCAGGAAACCGATCCGGCCAGGCACTAGAGTTCATGGAGGAGCAGGGTTTTTCTCAGGTGCATAACGGAGGAGGGCTGCGAGAGCTGCTCGCTTCTGAGTAACAACAGGACGTGATGAAAGGCAGGCTTGTCCTGATATTTTTCGATTTTAAAAGTACATTTATAGATGAGGTAAACTTCATGAAATTAATGCTTACAGCTGTAGCTATAGCTCTTCTTCTTAGCGGGTGCGCAGAAACATGGAAGGGTGTTAAAAAAGATTCATCCACAATCTGGGATGAAACCAAAGAGACGACAAGCGAGGCTGTTCAGAGTACAAAAGAGGCGATTCACGAGGCTACTGAGTAATAGCAAATTTAAGACAGGAATAAGAAGAAAGGTTGCACGGTGGCAACCTTTTTTGTTTCAGTGACAGTATGTTATAAATACCCACATAATTTAGCTTTACTCAGGCAGGCGATGGTTTTGGCATCGGTAATCTCTCCTGACATGATTTTTGTTTCTAATTCGTCGAGTGAGAACGTTGTAACATTAATAACCTCATCATCGTCGCATGATAAGCGCTGAGTGTTACTTAGCTGCTCAGCAATAAACAGGTACTGTATTTCATTGCAAAAGCCGACCATAGGGGTCATCTGACCTAATTCCGTAAAGATTTCCGCGCTGAACCCTGTTTCTTCTTCCAGTTCTCTTTTTGCACAAGCTAAAGGAGACTCCTGATTTTCTATTGTTCCTGCTGGCAGCTCCAACAACCAACTTTTTAGCGAAGGGCGGTACTGGTTAACAAGAATCACTCGCTTATCTTCGGTTACCGGCAGAATTACGGCCGCTCCCGGATGAACGATCGTGGTATGCGTGATTTTTTTACCGGTTGGCAACACGACATCATCTTCAATCAGAGAAATGGTTTTCCATGTATGAATCGTTTTACTCATAATTAATCTGTACCTTTGGTTCTGTTTTAATCGCCGAAAAAGTCGTTAATGCTCGCTATATTCAAAAACAGATTCATCAACACTGGTCTATAATTAAATCTATCATTATAAATAACCTGACAATATGACATTACATATTGTTTTTTCATTACATTTTTAGTGTCTTGGTCGTTGGCTTCCTGTTTATGGGAGTCTCAAATGATAGAAATAACAACAAAATCACTACTTATTGCCCCTTTGTTTACTGCGATATTACTATCGGGTTGTGTCAACTATTCACCAGACGAAAAAATCTACTTCCAAGCCCGATCAAACTTCCGATATCAGAGTGATATTAACAATGAATTGAGAGTTTATCCTGACATTTCACAACCATTTTATGGAGACTGCGAAGATTTTGCCTTTACTTTGCAGCAACAGATTGGTGGAAAAGTATGGCATGTAAAGCTAAAAAACCGTAACCACCACGCTGTGTTGGTCAAAAATGGCATGGTATATGATTTAAACTATAAAATTTTGAGAGATATCTATCCAGCCCAGTTTATACAAGAAATGCAATCACAGTGGTGGAAACAGAGTCGTAAATAAAATGCGCATGGGGAACACTGCCTCTTTTGTTATGGCATAAAAATTCAAGTTAGGGAACTACTGTATTTTACCACCCCTCTAAAGTGGTGATAAGTGATACTGTAACTTGTATGCAGAAAAATGAATCATTATTGATAGTCTGGTTTGTGCTGGTGGTTGTAGTGTATTGATATATAAGGAATGCAGTGGATTACAGGCATAAAAAAAAGAGACTGAATATTCAGTCTCTCTCTTTAAAATTTGGTGGGTCCGGGCGAACTCGAATCGCCGACCCCTACCATGTCAAGATGAAGCTAAATTTTACTAATTTAACGATGTAAAACAATAAGATAGTTAAATTATTGATGGTCAAGAATTGTATCAAAGAACGCAAAACACTTAAAACCTACGCATAATAAAAACAATAAGTTACGTTTTTAAAACTACTGTATATTACCCTGGCAAATTTGCGTAACTATATAAGAGAAATGCATAGTAAAAATGCCACACGTGCCGAATTCCTTTTAAATGCTTAAGTTTATTTTGGAATACTACGATAAAGCCACTCTAAGTAAACTATTTGTAAAATCTTAGTCAAACCTGAAGAACCGTGCCTCCAATAGATTTTAAACCCCCCAAGATCTACACCTAAATACTTAATTTCTACAATTCCCTCGGGGTTAATTGGATAATAGAATTACAGAGTAGTGCCGATGGTATCAGAGAAGGCTTAAAACCACTTATTTCCGGAAACATATCAGACGCATTTCCATATCCTGGAACATGCTTCCAACCTTTGGATGCACGTCCTGGAGCGATTAAGAATTTATTAGCATTAGGTACAAACTCACCGGAAGCATTCAATAACTGAGGCAAAACTATTTCATAAGCCAATACTTCAATTTCTATTCTTTCAGTTTCGGTATGCCTACCACAAATATAGTTGTTCAGTCATTGCATCTCTCAGGGAGTAAACTAAAACACGTTTGCGACAATAGTTTGTCCGCCAATTCATATGTTTCATTCGCTTTAAAGAGCTCTCCATGACAACGCTTATCACCCGTTGATATTGCGGTATCAAAGATTTCTAGTGCGAATCGAATCGAATCGCCGACCCCTACCATGTCAAGACATATAGAATAGAATTTACTAAATCCTCTGCGCCCTGTCATAATCGGAAAACTCGCTTAATTACAATTAATTACTTATGATTAGTGACTCATTTTTGAGCCATAGTAGGTGGTTTTGGTTGAAATTTGGTCACATTATGGTGACTATATCAAAGTAACTAAATAGTGATATGACAATGGTGGGTTTTGACTTCAAATCCGCTTGGGAGAGAGTATGGTTGATTCGTTAGCAGCGTTAGACACAAAACTAAAAAGTCAAATGAGCCTCACTGAGGTATCTCTCGATAGTATCTTCTTTGATGACGAGTTGGAAGCGCTTATCAACAACGCAAATCCGTTTTCTTCCGTGAAGGCCGTATCAGAAAAAAATCTACTCAATGCATACCCATTCACTTATCTTTGTTACCAGTCGACAATGATCGGCTACCGCTATCGAAAACGCATAATGCTCGTTAGCGGCTGCTTTACCGCAAAAACGTTGTTTACGGCGCAAGCGATGCAGCAATTACCGCAGGATTTTCAGGCCCCGATGTTCGTTTTAAATAAGAAACCGCCACAAATGATTCGCCGCCAAATGGCGCAATTTGACCTAAGCAATAACTTGATTAACAAATGCTTTGTGAGTGATTCTCGTAAAATCGGCCAATACTTGCGTGCTTGGTTTTCACAGCAAGCGGGGAAGAAAAGCATCTATCAATCGGAAGAGTGGCAAGCGCTCTACCCAGAGCTCAACACCAGTCAAAAACTAGCTGAATTTTTAAGCATCTCGAAAAAGGAGTTGTGATGGATGCGAAAAGTTTCCCGAGCGAAATAGACATTGCAAATCTCATTCAATCGAGTGATGAAGCTGTAATTGGAGAGGTACACAACTTTCTCGAACATATCGAATGTCCTCCCGATTTTCGCGGACTGAGAGTAGTTGCAAGCTTTTTGGAACGTTTAGTCGCTGTCTATCCGGCTTTTTTTATGCAGGTAATGCAGTTTGATGTGGGACATTTTGAGAACCTTGGGACGGCTGATACGCGGCAGTGGCCTCAAATCGACACTAAACCTGTGGCGAGGGGGTGGATGTCTCAGCGCCCCGTATATTCATTATTACTGACGTTTGCCAAGCTCGATTTTGCGGAGGCATCAAGACCAATACTCCTATTCTTAAGACACTACTTTGAACATGAAATCGTGATTGCGACTCATGGTCGAGAGGAAAAGGCCTTTCGTGCCTTTCGGATAACACTGAAAACGCGAGAGTTTGACTTGGCCAGCGTCTCTTCAGACGAAGCACAGCAAAATACGTTGCAACTTGCGGTGCTACTCGATGAGTTACAGTCTGTTGAAGAATCACAGCGCAATTTGACATTAGAAGGCTATGTACGTGAGCTTAAGCATTTTTACTCTCTAGACTGGCGAGCCAATCAGACTCGGCGAATAAGGCGCAAAAAGAGCTATCGAGCTCCATATCGGGGCAGAAAATTTGAACGTATTACGGGCAGTGACAGCTTATACGCCTTACAAATCCAGCCTGACAAACTCGATGAGGCTCAGATAGAAAATGGGGTTGAGTCGCTCGAAGATGTTCCGCCATGTGCGGTCGTCATGGTTGAGCCTGAAGCCAAGAGTAAACCTAGGCATGAAGAGCCTGATATTGCGCAAATTAAAGACCAAGATAAGCTGAAGGCAACACAACGATCCATCAGTCAAAATACGGGGCGCGCCCACAATATAAACGCAATGCACCGGACGGTGCTTCAGCCGCATGAGTTAGTTATTTTGTGGCAAGAGCTGACCTTAACAAAACGCAAACCCATCAGTGGGCTTGAACCGAAATACGTTCAGCAAACCCTACTACTGAGTTTGTTAACAACTCGCACTCTAGATGAGTTAAAAGCGTTTTATGTTATTGAAAGTGAGGCATCTGATGGCGTAGGTGTGTTTGAAAATGAGGGGATGTGGTATTGGAAAAACGAAGTGAAACCGACCGCCAATCGTGGAAAACATTCGGCCAGTCCCCACCTAAAAAAAACAAATGCGTACGCGGTGATACAACTGCCGTTTGAGTTGGCTAGCGTTTTAGGGTTAAGTGAAAGACATGTTGGGGATTGTATTGTTCAACGTGTAACTGCACTTAAAAAAGCGGCCAAACAATTTTATCACTCACTTAACAACAAGCATCAAGTGCAGATAAATCAAACCCGAGTTGAGCGATTTTTAGTGAACTTTAATCAAGCCACTGGTTGTATTGATCCCGTTTGTTTGGAAGTGCTGCGTGGTGCGGGATATTACACTCGCGCTACGCGCCATTATGCATGGAACAGTGATGAAGATTTAAATTTGGCTATCGGCAAATTGTGGCAGGTGATGTTTGATTATATGGGCCAATATGCGTTAGAGAGAAAGTTGCAGCTTACTTACCTGCCGTTTGATGTCGATAAGGAGAGAGGCGTTGGCTCTCAATTTACTCCAACCAGTGAGAGTGTACGTCAGTTTGTCGCTGAGCTAATAGTGCCGCTTACCAATAAATCGCCACATGATGCCAGCATTTCAATTAAATCCGCGATTGATTATCACAACCATTACACGCTATATACTTTGTATATGCTCCTCAATGCGACGGGCTACCGTGCAGTGCACAATCCACTTCCCAGCTTCTCTTTGCACTTAAAACGCTTTGGACTTTTAGGCATTTCAGATAAGGATGCAAGTAAAAATCTAGCTCACTCGAGAGTGGTTGTCGTGCCAGAGATGCTAACCAAACAGTTAGAGTTTTATCAACGACACTGTGAGGTACTCGGTTCACTGCTTACTGGTTTATACCCAACAGAGTCCAAGTCGATGCTTGGGCAAAGTAATAACTATTCATTAAGCCACATTGAAGGTAGTGCAGAGCGTCTCGATTGGTTGCACACTGTGAAGCACTCAACAGGCAATGATGGGAACTTCCTGCTATTTGATACGAAAGAGGAAGGGAAGTTCAAAAGTGTCAATGCGGGGCCTGGTGAAATGGAAAAACGTCACGCATCAAGCGTATTACTGCCATATAACTTTGGGCGGCACTATGTGCGTCGCTATTTGCAGCTCCAACATGTTCCGCAAGAGTGGGTGCAATTTCAGCTTGGGCATTTCAATTATGGCGAACTAGCGTTAGGGCATTACTCATCACTTGACCACTTTGAAGTAGCGGCCTCCTTAGTGCCGATTCTTGGCACGATGCTCGAAGAGTTAGGGTGGGAGCCCATACCATCAATGCTCACAAGGGGGCGCAAGTGAAAGAGGCTCTTGCTAGTGTGGTTCGCACTCGTTATTTAAAAAAAGCGTATCAAGCGATGCCAGACTATCTAAAGCAGTGTGAGCTGATAGATGCGTCGCACTCAGATATTAAAGACTGGATTGAGAAGGTGTACCGTTTTAGCTTTTCGCTACTTGTTGATAAAGGTGACAGTGTCACTCAAGAGAGCGTTCGCAAGGTGATATCCAAATTTCCCAAGCCATTTCATATCAATGCGCTTCACACCAAATTGTTTCAACTGCTTCTGTTTCTTATCGAGCAAGAACTTGGTATTAAGAGTCCACCGTTGCCACAGTTTGTGGAAATTAAACCTGAACAACCTATCATCACCCTTGCGCCTATGCTGGACTCTGGTTTGCACGAGCGACTATATGCTGCGCTGGAAGATGAGCGAGTAATTATTAAGTACTTACGCTCTCCCCAAGAATACAGTGCCATCATAGTACTGTGGCTGTATTTAAAAGAGGGGCTTCGTTACGCACGCCAAATAGATGAATTGCTCAACAGCGAAACGGCACTGTTTTGCATCGATAGGCACTGGTTTTATCAAGATGGCGATAGACGGTATTGGATCTCACCGATGGGAGAACTGATGTTAAGCGCTTGGCGCAAAAGTAGCGTGCACTTGCAAGGAACACCTCAAAGCCTTATTGAGCGGTGGGCCAAAGCTAACTACATCATTTCTCCTTATCAAAAATTGCGCATTGCGATGCTCAAGCAGGGCTATCAACTGGAAGCACTGTTTCTGGCCAGTCCCATTGAAATGGGCGCGATCACCTCTTTGCATGCTAATACCCTATTAGATCAAAATACTTTGTACCGAATGATAACGGGAAACCGAGTCGATATTGCTCAAGAGGAAAATCAGAGTGAAAACGTGACCAAACGCCAGCAAACGGCGTGGTTTGCGTCTACAGGGCTTAACAAAACTAAGATCCCTACAAAAAAATCGCGAACTATGTCATTGACGGTTTCGCAGCAGTTGGCTGATATTGAGCATTTCACTGTGCGCCTTGAAAAGTTGCCAGCAAAAGCCTCGCAACACAGGGCAGCAGAAATAAAACCGGAGCTTCGATCTTGGCTCGAAAATGCGAAACATTCTGCTAGAAAACCATGGGTTTGGCTGGTACTAGCATGGCTTTACAAACTGCTTTCCGAAGGGGGGAGACATAAAAAAACACTGCGTCTTAATACAATACGTAGCTACGTAAATTACGTGGCCAAACCATTCATTACCGAGTTTTCTGGTTGCAACGCTGCACTGTTAAGTAGTGAGGCATGGGCTGAAAAATTCAACATCACAGCCGAAGGAGTTAATGCTCCAAGCAAAAAAGGCTATGTGGTGTACTTCGCCGAGTTTCTGCTTGAAAGCGGTTTAGTGCCTAAGCTTTGCCTTTCGGACTTAGACATTCCTGTGGTGAAGGGGCAGGTAAGTGCGCATCTTCTCACACACCATGAAGCGGACAGGGTAATAGAGGAACTCAACAGGCTCACAGGTTCCCAAAGGCGGCAAGCCTTACTCATATTCTCACTTGGTTTTTACGCTGGATTGCGGCGAGGGGAAATTGCCGGACTGCAATACAAAGATTTTCATTACAATGAAACGCTAACGTACTTTACCCTGCACGTACGCGCTAATCGTTACCGTAGTTTAAAATCTCCGGATAGCGCTCGAAACTTGCCGTTAGATGCACTGCTGCCGATAGAAGCTCTATCTCAACTAAGAGAGTTTCTCGATAGTAGCCACACAGAGCAAACACGCACGATGAAGCTTTTTCGCAATGAAAGCGAAACGCAAGCGGCCTTTGATTTGGTGACGCAAACCATACAAGGCGTGACAGGTGACGATAGACTTCGTTTTCATCATTGTCGCCACTCGTTTTGCAACTGGATGTGGCTGAAAATGAATCAAAGCAAAGTTGTACATTTCACATACTTTTCATTTCTTAACCACCAATACTTTGATAATCCAAGCACCGAGCAGTTGTACCAGCGATTAGGCATATCTCCCTTTAGTCGCAAAAAGATGTGGGCGCTGTCGATGATGCTTGGGCATGCATCACCCGATACGACGATCTCTTCCTACTTTCATTTGGGAGATTTTTTAAGAAGAACTAAAGTGTCTAATCACACGCCAAGCATGCGTCTGTTACGTACATTCTGGGGGCAAAAGGCGCAGGCAAACGAGTTTGGACAGATCCAAATTAAACCAAGCATAAAAGAGTGCTATAACAGAGTGGTACCACAATCGTTTTGCCCAACTCTTCGCACTGACAGTTTTCAACTAACGGTACCAACACAGCAAAACATGAAACAAGACTGTGGTTCGCTTCCACTTTCCACTATTTGGCGTGTGATACGCCGAGCCGCAGTGGGACAAACTGCTGAATGGATCAGTGAAGATTTAAATATTCCAGTAACAACGGTTCTTCAATTACTTGAACTTGATAGCATGCTTACGCAAACCAGTCTTCCAAAATCGAAACACAAATTGGCACCGCATGTGAATTACACCAAGCTGAGTCGCAGTGATGTTAAGTACTTGGAAAACCTGATTCGCCGTTTTGATTATGCTCAAAAATTAGGACACCTAAAGGGCATTGAGCTTAAACAACTACTCGAACTGAGAAGTGATTTTGTAGCTGGCAAAGACTTTTTGCTGCGCACCACCAAGCAACAGCCAGTGGTAACGCTGCTTAAGTTGCTTAAAACAATGGGCATCAAAGAAGAGCTCATCAGCATAAAGTGGTACTTCCCAAGCCTTACATGTATGCAAAAAAAACAACTTGATGAGTATTATGCTCATTACCAATCGTGGGTGAAACTCATGTGCGAGCAAGCGGGCATCTGGCATGGTGAGATTAGAGTCTTGATACCCAAATCAGCCAATGCTTCTATCGTCAACATGTTTAAGGATGAACAAATCATTAAAAGTGACGATGGCTGTTTCTTACCATACCAAGAGTCAGGCTTTGTGAGTGTGCATGTTCGAAAAGAAAACGTCGTTGCTGAACAATCAGCAACGCATAAAGCTGCCAAGCTCAGACGAGGGAAGGGATTTGTGAGTTTTATGCGGTTAGTGATGATGCGTTTGTAGCGGAACAGTTAAATTGGAACGATTTTTCTGACGGGGACAAAAATAAATCTCAAGAACAGTTAAATGAGCCATCACTTACTCTACTACCGCCCCTGACTGGTTAAATTTTAACAGTGACAACGATCCTGCCAGAGGGGGAACCTTTTGAACTGTTGTTATGTGTACTATCTTATATACAATGGTTATCATAATTTATGAATTACAATAAATATTATGTCAAATATACTAGCAACGTTAATCGCAAAACTCACGGCTTCGACGATTTCAGATCTTTTTCTCATAATAATCTTTGCACTCTTTGTCACTTCAACTTTTTTTGTTATCAAGAAACAAAGTACAAGGTTAGTGAGAGTAACTCCTAATCTACTAACTTCGCTGGGTATATTAGGTACCTTTACCGGTATTGTCGTCGGCCTAATGGAGTTTGACCCAAACAATATCACGGAGAGTATACCAGCACTGCTTGAAGGTTTAAAAACAGCTTTTTTAACCAGCTTATTTGGTATGTTTTTTTCGATCCTGTTTAAAGGTGTTGAAGGTATTGCTGAGAAGAAAGGGGAAGCTGAAATTGTGAATGTTGGGCCCGAAGAAATCTATTCGGTAATGACTCAGCAACTATCTACTATTCAGGATCTAAAGGGATCAACTGACAAATTGGTTGTATCTGTTCAAGGGCTAGACGATATGGCCGAAGCAAGTAATAAGCAACTTGCACTGAATGAAGAGTTATTAAGGGCTGTAAAGGGGGAGGAAGATGCTTCACTTACGTCTCAAATCCGGAATATGCGTACTGATATCAATGATGCAAGTCGTAATGTATCCAAGCATTTTGAGACACAAGAGACTCGTCATGAGCAGTTCCAAGAGAAGCTCTGGAGTGAGTTAAAGCTTTTTGGTGAACTGCTATCTAAATCGGCAACGGAGCAGGTAATTAATGCATTGAAGGACGTTATTACCGATTTTAACAATAATTTGACCGAACAGTTTGGAGATAATTTTAAGCGCCTTGATGAGTCAGTGAAAAAGCTAGTTGATTGGCAGGAAAACTATCGCGTTCAGTTAGAGGATATGCAGAAGAAGTATCAGCTAGGTGTTGATGCAATATCATCAACAGAACAGTCTGTTGTCCACATTAGTGAGCGAGCTGAAAGTATTCCGGTAACTATGGAAAAGCTTTATTCCGTAATGGAACTAGGACATGGTCAAGTTACTGAGTTGGAACAGCGACTAGAAGCTTTCAAAGATCTTCGGGATAAAGCTGTTGATGCAATGCCTCAAATTCGCACTCAGCTTGAAAATACCATGACTGAGATAAGTGACTCAGTGAAAGCTGCATCTGAGCATTACGAGCAGATGCTGGAGCAATCAAGCAAAGTAATCAAAGATTTCTCTATTGCAGCTACCGAAGGTGCGGATGTGTTAAGTGAGAAATTAACCACTAGCGCTCAAGATATGGGTGGTAAGTTAATTGAAGCATCGCAGGTATTTGAGTCGAATGCAGGTGAAGCTTCATCCAATATGAAGACAATGAATAACGAGTTAACTACTGCTGCAGAGCAAATACGCAGTGAGCTTAGCGATTCATTGTCGGATATGAATAATGTGATGCGTGCAATGGTTACCGGAATTAAAGAAGATGCCGAAGTTACCAGCAAGACATTAGAAAGCGCAAATATTCAATTGGTATCTGATACCAAGGCTATGCGTGATGAATCAGTCAATGCCATACAGCAAATGAAAGAGCGCCTGGAAACTTCACTAAACGAAGTATTCCAACTTCAAGCACGAGAAGTTCAGCGAACATTCAGTTCCCTTGAAGATCAGATTGTAAAAGCCGTTGAAAGAACAGGTTCGTCGGTTGAAAGCCAGGTTGAATATTTTGATAAGGAAATGCAGCAGGAGATCAACCGTACGCTTGAACTGATGGGAACCGAACTGGCTACAGTTACACAACAATTTACTCGCGACTACTCCAAGCTTACTAATGAAATGTCTAAAGTTGTTAGTCGTTCTGCTCAGGGAGCTCACTAATGAGCAGCTTGTTTGGTGTACCTAAAGCACAATCAGAAGGTGGCGAGCATTGGATGTCGGTATCAGATTTGATGGCTGGCCTTATGATGGTTTTCTTGTTCATTTCGGTTGCTTTGATGCAAGATGCGATGCAAGAGAGAGATCAGATTAAAGACGTGGCAGAAACCTATCAGCAGACACAACAAGCAATTTATAAAGCTCTTTATGAGGAATTTAAAGATGATTTGAAGGAGTGGGGGGCTGAATTAGACCGAGATAGTCTTAGCTTGAACTTTACTGCTCCGGAAGTACTTTTTCGAAATGGCGAAGCTAGTTTGACCTCTCAGTTTGAGTTAATACTATCTGATTTTTTTCCTCGTTACCTGGGAGTATTGAATCAGTACAAACCAGATATTCAGGAAGTTCGTATTGAAGGTCATACATCAAGTAGATGGAATCATGACTCAAGTGCCAATGAAGCTTATTTTAACAATATGGCTTTATCCCAAGCAAGAACCAGGACGGTTTTACATTATCTCGTAGAGCTTGATTCTATTCATATTAAGCATGCTGGTTGGGTAAAAGCTAATGTGGCAGCTGTAGGTTATTCATCATCTAAAGTGATTTTGGATGAAACTGGGCAAGAAGATGAAAAAAAATCTCGCCGGGTATCTTTTAGAATCATAACCAATGCAGAGATACAAATTCGCAAGATCTTGGAGCGTTAGATGAAGTTAAGTGTAACGTTTAGTGGGCTTGCAAAAGCTGTTCAGTTAATGAACCCATCAGAAAAAGGAGTATTTACTTCTGGTTCTGATATCGGGGAAAGAGATCCTATTGGAATTCAGCTAGCTAAGGGGGTAGAAGTCGATTTAAGTGAGGTTGAGACTATCTCCGGTCTGCTTAGTTATCAGGGTAGACAGGTTCTTCTATATATACGAGATCATGGTGCTGGTGTAAGAAAAGCTCTGGAAGATGGTAGCCAAGGAAGAAAATATCATTTAGCTGACTGTAAAGTGCTTCAGGAGATGCGTGAAAAAGGACGTTTTGAACGATATGTTGTAACCAATGATACATCGGATATGTTTTCTGTTACTGGCTATGATCGTTTTACACAAGAAGCAATAGAAGGAGAGACGGATCTTAAGGTTTGTAAAGTTTGCTTGAGGCACCTGAATTATAAAGGGTATCAGGTAGGAGGTAATAAGGGTTTAATATTCAATTCATTTGCTATGGATGAATTCTTCTCAACGTACAGCTCTCACTTCCTCTATATGCCTACCCGCTTATCTGATGAGGTAAATGATGGCTATAGCCCCGACTGGGCTAGGGTGTCAGCTAATTATAAGCAGAAACAGAATTTCACGTGTGAAAAGTGCGGTGTAGTTTTAGATAAAGCAATCCATAGGCACCTGCTACATACTCACCATATCAACGGTGTAAAATCCGACAATAAAGAATCAAATCTTAGAGTGCTATGCGCTGATTGTCATAGTAAAGAAGCCTTTCATGAGCACATGTTTGTTCCGAGAAAAGATAAGCACCTCATCATTGAGCTTCGTAAGAGGCAATCCATTTTAAACGACCATAATAATTGGCAGGAGCTTTTTGAGTATTCTGATGCTGCGGTACATGGCGTACTTCATATGTGTCAACAGAGACGAACAAATAAGCCAGAGGTAGGTATGGATATCGTCAATACCTGTTCAGAAGTCGTCGGGTGTGCAGAGTTAGCGTGGCCTGATTCTAGGTTGGCTATCGTCCTGGATGATGAGGAAAAGAGTTTAATTGCTTCGAGCGGTTGGCAAGTAGTACGTACAGATGAGTTTATAGAAGGGTTTGCTACCGGTATCTATAACCAGATTTTATGATAATTAACACAGTTGAAGGAGTAAAGGTGTCGTTATGCATTCAAAAGCAGTATTTGTTTTGGGTTACGTTGGCTCTGTATATTTTAACTCTTTGCACTGTTTCCTACGTAGGGGTCTATTTAACATATATCGCTATCCCACTTATTGTGGTTTCTGGCTTAATAATGAAATGCACAAAGCCAAAACCAGAGTATGAACAGGCAATGAATAGTGCAAAGGTGAGGGATAAGGCGGTTGGAAAAGCTGCAAATTCAGCGTTAGATAGTTTTTATTCATTTATGGATGACGTAAACGATTCATTGAAGGAGTTCAATCAGATCACAGAGCTCAGTAGAGAAAGAACAAAACATCTTGAAGAACAAAAACACCTATCTCCAAGAAGAGTGCGAATATTTTATTAAAAATAAAGTATTAACTCCGGTATGTGGCTATGAACTTATTATTAATGACATGATTGTTGCTGATGTGGAGTTAGCTTGGCCAGCTTTTAAAGTTTGTATTTTTAACGATGATGCTGACCCTCAGTCTGTTCAGAAATTTGGTGTTTTGGGTTGGCATTGCTATCAAGTTCCACTCAGTGATATAGAATTTGAGGAGATTATTTCTACAACGTCAAAAAATAGATAATTTGCGGGTAGATGGAAAAGAACAATAAACACAAGAGTCATCCCTTCAATACTCGAGGAAAGGAAATTTTCATGATCTACCGAAAAACAATGAATTAGTAGGCAAGGCAATTATGAATAGCTTTAAAAAACAAGAGATTCTTGATTATCGAAAAAATAAGTATCAGATCGATGAGTCAACCGGAGTATGTAGACTACAACCTGAGATCCGAAAGGATCTGGATAACAGTGTTAGTATTCTTTCCGAACAGCTTTATTCAAAAGAGCTGCACTTTGTTTTTGAGCTAATTCAGAACGCAGAAGACAACCATTATGCTGATTGTGAAAAGCCTGAATTGCTTTTTGAGTTATTGGAAACCGACCCGACCAATACAGAAGGGTGCTCGGGCTGCTTAGCTATCTACAACAATGAAGTTGGGTTTTCTATTGATAATATCAAGGCGCTCTCCTCTGTTGGTAGCTCAACGAAGTCATCAAGTAAAGATGCCGGTTACATTGGCGAAAAAGGAATCGGTTTTAAGTCGGTGTTTGCAGTAAGTCCTGTACCACATATCTTTTCTAATGGTTATCATTTTTTCTTTAAGGATAGAGATGAGTTAACCGGACTTGGTTACATAATTCCTTACCTAATAAATAATATTCCACTTGAGGTAAAAATAAAGTTAACAAAATTTACAACCTGTATCTTGTTACCTTTGCGCTCAGGAGAAGGAGAAAACATTTACCAGAAAATAGGTGATGAACTTAAAAAATTGGATGTCTCTATTCTACTGTTTTTAAATAAGTTGACAGCTATTTCTGTGTCGATAGGTGGAAATATAACCCACTACGAAAAATCAGTTGAGGGAGAGAGAACTTTCGTAACTGTAAAAAGTCCGAAAGGTACTACTACCAGACGATACCATGTTGAGAAACGTACAGTAAAAGTCCCTGAAAAACTAAATGAGGAGAAAAGAGTTGGTGTTAAGCACAGAGATATTACCCTTGCATTTCCTTTTGGGCGGCAAAGAGCTAAAAATCGACTTTATGCTTATTTACCCACTGAACTTTATACAGGGTTACCATTTTTGGTGAATGCTGACTTCTTGTTGCCAGCTAGTCGCGAAAGTCTACTGGTTGATAAACAATGGAATCTATGGATGCAGAAGGAAATCTCGCTATTTGTATACGATACGCTGGCAAATTTGTTGGTAAAGGACGTATCACTTCAGTCATTTAAGTGGATTCCTATCGTTGAGAAGTGCAGTAATGAATTCCTGCTACCAGTGTTTGAAGAGGTTACAGAAAAGCTTAAAGAACTTGCATTTGTTCCTAGTGTCGCCGGGGAACTAAGACGTCCACTAGAGTGCGCAATTCCTGATGATGGAACTCAAGATATTTCTGGCATAATGGAACGTTTGGTTGATAAAAGTTGCAAGGTAGATGTATATATTCCATCCACTTTAGCTATTAAATTCAGGTCTCAAATTGAGCCATTATTTAATATCGAATTTGCTAAAAATTTGGGAGCGATCATTTCCTCCTATATTCATGCTGCTTCCGATCTGTTGTTAAAGGTTGATTCTTCGTGGTTTTTTGAAATATACACTTGGTTTACCAAATGGGATATAGATCGTAGTGATGTTGATTTGCTGAGGGCTGCACCATTATTGTTAACCACTAATGGTGTCAAATCACGCTCTAAATGCAAAGTTTTTGAATCTGCCAATATAAGTATCCGGTACCCAACTTTGCATACAGAAGATAATTCTGCTTCGTTTGAGTTGCTTGAACCTGAGCTCCAAAAGTTATTGATGCGTGCTGGTAGTGTTAATGAATACATTAAGGATCTGTTTGATATTTCTGTCTTGAAACAGAGTGAGTACCTTGAACAGGTAGCCTTGCCATTCTGTGAAGAACATCTAGCTGATATTGATGGCGTTCAGTTATGGCAGTTAAATCGTTTTGTTTTTCAAAATTGGGGCAGACTGACTGAGGACATTAAAGATGAACTGGAAACTCGGTTGCCATTAAAGCTTGATAATGGCTTATTCATATTTAATCAAGATGAAGCACCATTAACTCCTGCTGCGTATGACAAGTCTATTGTCTGGCAAACGGTTTTCTCAAGTGAGGAACAACGTTTCTTTTCTGTTCTGTCAGATGATTACATGAAATTATTTGATAAATATAAAAAACTCGATGCCGAGGAGGTATTACACCAACTAGGAGCCACATACGCTCCCTTGTCTCTGTTAGCTACAGTTTCAAAGTGGCGAAACATCCCCCCAATTATACCCAGACATACATTCTCTAACTCCTACGAGAGCTACTTGAAGGATACGCTTACAAAACTAGATTCAACCGAAATAATTGAACAACAAGTTTGTGTTGCACCAGTTCTATTTAGGGAGCCAAAAAGGTTTCGTAATAATTCTGTCGTAAACATTTTTGTTCAGTGGCTTGCAGCAGTGATTGAGAGTGAGAGATCATGGAAGTTCCAGACTATCAGGTATTTTTATCGGTCGCCTCATTGCAAAAGGATTGATAGTGAAATTTGGCAATTACTTCAGCAGCTAAAATGGCTTCCTACCAATAATGGATTGAAATCTATCTATGAGGTTTTTCTCCCTTCGATTCAAGCGCGAGAGAATTACGGTGATGCTCTTAACTATCTGGAAATTGATTTACCAGATGTTCTTATCAATGAATTCCAATTAACTGCTGATATATCTTCAGGTAGTGTGCTTGATGTATTACGTGCCTGGTCTTCTCAAAACGAGAAGAAAGATATAAAGCACATGAGCAATATTTATCGACATCTTGCTGCGATAAGTAAAGATCTCAGAAAAGTATTTTCTAACGAGGAACTTATCTATTGTCCATCAGGAGAGCGTAACTGGTGTAAGGCCAGTGATGCGGTGTGGATTTCACAAAAAAATGTTCTTGGTGATGTTTTCCATTGGTTAAGTGACTTTTATCTAGACGGTATGCAGTCTTTTTGGCTTGATATTATTGGAGTTCAGTCAAGACCGTCAGCAGAGCATTTTGCAAATGCTTGGTTAAGAATTCAGGAGTCGGATATCCCTGATCCTAGGGAGCAAATGGCACCGATTTACGAAAGTTTACTGCAATATATTCGTAGTACTGAACCGGATGAGCGTGATTCTTGGTTTAATGATTTTGTATCTGAGGCAAAGTGCCTTAGTCAGCCTTATTCAAATGAGGAAGGTCAACAGGAGCGACGTTGGTTTAATTGTGATGAGATATTTGTAAGTGATATTCACGAACGTATGAGAACTTCTTTTTCAGAGGAAGGAATAAGGTTCATTTGGATAACAAGGGGGCGAGATCATGATGATTTTGAACCTTTATACAATGTTCTCGGGATTAGGCGAGCTTCTGAGTGTATGGAGTCTGAAATTAGTCTGGACATAGAAGAAACAGTTAAGCCTGATAAGAAGTTACTTACCGATGATACGTTACGATTACTCTGCTGTGCTAAGAAACAAAGCAAGAAAACAAATGATAACGAGTGGTTAGATGGCTCATTAGAAATGATTTTAATGAGTCACGAAAGAACAGTAACTGAGCCTGTTGAGGTTGATTATTGGCTCGATTTTCAAGTCGTAACCTTTACGCCGGAAGCCTATTTTGATGAGGAACTATCGACACTCTTTTACCTTGAACGTAATGACGAACCTGAGTTATCTGCGGAAGCAGTTGCGTCTGAGTTATCACTGGCTCTGTACAAAAGGGACTATCGAAGCCAGGAAGACACAGTTTTAGCTTTGTTGGGTGCGACTGAAAGCAAGGCAAATCGCATTAAAGAGCGAAAAGGCTGGGAGCGGCTACTCACGAAAAAAGAGATAGAGCAGGTTGAAAAGATACTGGCTGAGCGAGCCAACAGCTCAGAAGATGGGCTTGATGACATAGTCTCCGCTACCAATCCAGGGTATGACGATAACATTGGTCAAGAGTCATCAGAATCCACTTATTCGGATAATTTACATGATGTTGATTATACCTCATCTCACAATGGAAACACTGATTTAGGCGGCGATAGAGCTTCTCGAACAGGTTCTGCAAGTTCTTACTCACATGCTGGAACATCAAATCGAAGCTATAGTTCAAGTCGAGGTGGAAACAGCTCATCAAGTGAAAGTCATTCGAGAGGTCAGAGACACCATTCCGGAACAAAACAGAAAGAAATTCACGGTCAATCATCTTCCCCTCGTGAGTATTCCGACGGATACCGATTACTTAGTTATGTATCATCAGAACCAATGGAGGTTGGAGATTCTACGGCTTCTGATGAAAGTGTTCGCAGGGAAAATAAGACTATAGGTGATAAAGCGGAGCAATTGGTGGCAGACCAACTTCGATCTGAAGGCTTTGAAGTTGAGCATTTGGGCGGTAATAATCCTGGCTATGATATTGCTGCATTAGATACCGAAACTGGTGAGCTGTACTTTGTTGAAGTGAAAGCCAATAGAGGTAACTGGAATAATACAGGTGTAGGACTTAGCAGTGCTCAGTATCGGATGTGCCTTGAGGAACAAGATAATTATTGGCTTTATGTTGTCGAGTATCTTTTCTTTGAACCTATTATCCATAAGATTGTAAATCCTGTCTCAAAGATTAACGCTTATTACTTTGATCGTAATTGGCAAGCGACTGCTGAGATTCAAAAGTCTGCTACAGAAGACTATCAGGTTGCTGACTTGCTCGATGAGGAATGTTTTAAGATATTCTTGGCAACCGCTAAGCGGCAGTTACCCGAACCTGAGATTGGATTTGATGTGCAAAATGAAGCCGGAATGATAATTGCATCCCTTGAATTATGTTGGCCTTCGCTGAAAGCTGGTATTTATCTAGATGATGATTTACCTGAGATTTCAGGTTGGCGTTTAGCGTCAGTTAGTGAAGTGTTATCCAACCTGGATTGGCTGGACTTTTTGAATGATACAATCTAAGAGTAAGCTTAATTAAAACAGCCTCCAATTTAAGTTAGTCGTTACAATAATAAGATTGCTTTGTTAACTGAAAAAAAGCAAGAGCATAAGAAAACAGTAAAAAGTTTGGGGGTAGCAGTGTTTCATTGACCCTGCTAATGAAGTACTGGTCGAGCAACAGTTAGTGGTTATAGGAGTAGAATAATAATGGCAGATAGTCAACAACTCGCGATTTCAGATACTTTTTTTACTGCTTTTGCCGCATTGCCGAAGCAGCAGCAGAAAAAGGTTAATGAGTTCATTCATAAGTTTCGAGCAAATTCAAAGAGTTCAGGACTCCACCTGGAAAAAATAATTGAGAGTAGGAGTAAGAATCTTCGTTCTGCCAGAGTGGATCAGACTTATCGGGCTATAATTTTCCAGCCGGATAAGGGAAGTTCTTTTATCTTATTATGGGTGGATCACCACGATAAAGCTTACGAATGGGCTAAGCGATATAGCTGTCAGATTCACCCTTCAACGGGTGTTATTCAAATTATTGATACAACTTATGTTGAAAAAAATGAGGTTATAAGCAAAAAAGCTCTGAAAGTGGATGCTTTTGAGGCTTCTCCAACTGTACCAGTGCTTACTTTATTCAGGGATTACAGCAATCAGCAACTCCTAGAGCTGGGTGTCCCTGAAGTATTCATCGATAGAGTACTTCAGTTAACAGATGATGTTCAGTTAGAAATGATGGAAAAAGTGCTGCCCGCTGATGCCTACGAACCGCTCTATTTGCTCGCCGCCGGAACGCCTTATGATGAGCTGCTGGCTGATCTTAATGAGGTACATGGTTCTGATATTGAAGTTGATACGGAAGATTTTGATGCCGCGTTACACCGAGCAGGCAGCAAGAGCCGCTTTATGCTGGTCGAGGATGATATTGAACTGGAGCAAATGTTGAATGCTCCGCTGGAAAAATGGCGTGTTTTCTTGCATCCAAGTCAAAGGAAATTGGTTAACCGTAATTGGAATGGTCCTGTTCGCGTTTCTGGAGGTGCTGGTACCGGTAAAACTGTAGTTGCTATGCATAGGGCTCGTTGGCTGGCAGAACAGCTTTCTACTGATTCAAACAAGAAAATCTTGTTTACGACCTTTACTAAAAATCTTGCTGCAGATATTGAACACAATCTTAATAAGATTTGTACACCAGAGGTAATGAAGCGAATAGAGGTCGTCAATATTGACCGCTGGATATATGGCTTTTTGAAGCGCCATAAATATAGTTATAACGTTGTGTATGATTACAATAATAAGCGAGAAGCATGCTGGAAAACAGCAATGAATCTCAAGCCAACGGAACTATCTCTGACGGATAATTTTTACCAGGAAGAATGGCGCTTAGTGGTTCAACCCCAGAATATCTTTGATATGAAAAGCTACTTTAAAGCTAAGCGGGTAGGGCGTGGTACCTCGTTAACCAGGCCTCAACGAGCTAAGATTTGGCCTGTTTTTGAGGAATACCGCAATCAGTTGAATTTCCATAATATTAAAGAAATGCCTGATGCGATGGTTGATGTCGTTCAGATTATCGAGCAGAAGTCGATCAATATGCCCTATGCATCTGTTGTCGTGGATGAGGCTCAGGATATGGGGATGCAGGCATTCAAGTTATTACGGAAAGTGGTGCCAGAGCAAGCCAATGACATGTTTATTGTGGGTGATGGCCATCAGCGAATTTATAGCCGAAAAGTTGTTCTTGGACAGTGTGGTGTCAATATCCGTGGTCGTGGTCGCAAATTGAAAATCAACTATCGTACAACTGAAGAAACCCGTCGCTTTGCAGTCAGTATCCTGAATGGTGTTACAGTAGATAACCTCGATGGTGAGGATGATCGCAACGATGATTATCTCTCCTTATTTCATGGTGATGACCCATTTATCAAGTGCTTTGACTCTCAGGATGAAGAGAGAACTGGGATTCATAAAGAGATCAAAACCCTTCTGGATGAAGGCGTACCACAAAAAGATATCTGTCTGGTGGCAAGAACAGATTACGTCAGACAGCCATATATAGATATGTTGGAAAACAATGGCTTATCTACTTATCTAGTGCAGCGTAATGGCATTGAGGACAGAAATGTTGATGGTATCCGTATCGCCAGCATGCATCGCGTGAAAGGGCTAGAATTTCAGTTTGTGTTTATTGTTGCCGTAAATGATGGTGTAGTGCCTTATTACAGGTCCGTATCCGAGGATCCTGTCGAACAGAGAGAGCTGGAGTTTAATGAAAGAGCATTGCTTCATGTTGCTGCTACTCGGGCAGTAAAGCGGTTGTATGTAAGCTCTTCAGGTAAGCCGAGTAAGTTTATTGGTTGAATTGTACACATTATAACTCATTAATACATATAAATAATCCGATGTCCAGATAGAGGTTGCATATAAAAATATCAGTGTTTATAGTGGATTAAAAACGTTATAGCAATATGAAAAACATCCTCTTATCCACAACAGGCGCAAGTCCGCAGGTTTTAACCGAAACCTTATATGCCCTCCACCAGAGTGGACGTCCATTTCCCGAAGAAGTGTATGTAATTACCACTCTAGATGCCAAACCTATATTGGTGAATGGTCTATTTCGAGATGGCTATCTGCAAGCGCTTAAAGATGAATATCAACTTCCCGATTTTAAGTTTGATGAAAGCCATATTTGGGTTATTGAAGATGAAGCAGGTCAATTGGTCGAAGATGCCAAATCCATTGAAGATCAAACTTCGATGGCGGATTTTATTACCCGCAAAGTGTTTGAGCTGACTCAGGATGATAACCTTGCCATTTATGCCTCCCTGGCTGGTGGTCGTAAAACTATGGCGTTTTATTTTGGTTACGCGATGTCGATGTTTGGTCGCGAGCAGGATGTGCTTAGTCATGTCTTTGTCGATGACGCTTTTGAGTTCGTTCGTGACTTCTGGTATCCGACAAAAAATGAAAAATGGGTAACCGGGAAACATGGTCAGGGGGAAGTGGATGTGAGTAAGGCGAACGTCACATTAGCGGAAATCCCTTTTGTGCGGATGAGAAATTCGATTGATCCCTCATTAATTGCTTCTATGGGCAGTTACTCTTTTAGCCAGACAGTCGGAATGTTAAACGCCAGTAATCACGATGATTTTTCTGTTACCATTGATAAATCCTCGTTGTTGATTTCGGCTGTGGGGGTTGATATTAAATTAACCGCAAAGGAGATGGCGTTTTACCTATGGCTTTTGGCTAAAGGTGAAGAGGGGTTGAAAGTTGATCGTGATTTTGCTGATAACACCGAACATAGCAAAGCATTTCTACAATGTTATAGCGAACTGGCTTCTGATCCGCGGATTTTTAATTCATTCAAAACCACACCAGAAGATTTTAAAGAAGGGGATTACTCATCTTTAACAGGTATGGGAAAGGATTTTTTACAACCGATTTGTTCGACAATAAATAATAAGCTTAAAAAGTCACTGCCTGCGGATGTGAGTGTTAAATTAGATATTCAATCTCATGCTCAAGGTACAGATTATTATTACAACGTTTCACTATGCCAGTTAAATAAACCGGTCAAGATAGTAGGTTGAGCTAAGTAGAAAGGATAAACATGGCAGCTTCAAACTTTAATTTTCTTAAAGGCACCAATGATTTTCTGTTTGCCATCGCCCGTGCGGCAGAAAACAATTATCCCGATGATCCCAATACCACGTTGGTAAAATTGCGCATGTTTGGCGAAGCGACAGCCAAGCATCTGGCGAAATTACTGGATATGGATGTACCAGAAAATCAGCACGATTTATTACGAGAGTTAGCGAAGATTCCGTTTGTTGATGACAGTATTTTGCAGGTCTTTCATAAACTAAGGAAAATCGGAAATCAGGCGGTTCATGAGTATCACAATGATCTGCCGGATGCGGAAATGTGTCTGCGTTTAGCTTTTCGTCTTTCCGTTTGGTATTACCGTTTAGTGACCAAAAAATACGATTTCGCTGTACCTGTATTTGTTCTACCTACATCAGAAAATAGTGAGTATTACGAACAAGAGATTTTGTCGTTGAAACAAGAGCTTGTACAAGCTCGTCAAAATCAGACGCAAAACCAAGCCGAATTTGAAGCGCAGCAGGCAAAATTGGTCGCATTAAATGGGTATATTTCGGTACTCGAGAGTAAGCAAGAAGAGACAGAAGAACAGACTCAGGCGCGTATTTCTGCCCTTGAAGCTAAATTAAAAGAGAAAGACCAAGAGCTGGCTGAGAAAACCGAAGTTGAGCGTAAGGTGTATAAGAAACAAATTACTCAGGAAGCCGCTTCCCGTGCCTTAAATATTGATGAAGAAGAAACTCGCTTCCTAATTGATGCTCAATTGCGTAAAGCCGGGTGGGATGTTGACAGTAAAAACCTGAACTTTAAATCGCATGGCACTTGTCCTCAAGTCGGTCGTAATATGGCGATTGCTGAATGGCCAACCGGTAAAGATGAAACCGGCAAGACAGGCTGGGCAGATTATGTGTTGTTTGTGGGATTAAAACCCGTCGGGGTGATCGAAGCGAAAAAGAAAAATACGGATGTGGCGGCAAAACTTAATGAAGCCTACCGCTATAGTCGTTATTTTGATTATGACTTTTTACGTGGTGAGTTGCAGGCTCAGGCCACGAATGATGAGGAATGGTTACATCAGGTAGCGGAACAGCTACCCAACTATCATTCAACCTGGTCAGATTCTGATAAGAAACAGCCTGATTTTCAGATCCCATTTTGTTTTTCAGTGAACGGGCGTGATTATCGCGCCGCCATCAAATCCAAAAGCGGTATTTGGTATCGCGATGCCCGTCATTCAACTAACTTAGCAAAAGCGTTACCCGAATGGCATCGTCCTGAAGAGCTGATGGCGATGCTGGAAACGGATTATCAGAAACGTAATCAGTGGTTTGCTGAGCATTCGGATATGAGTGAACTGGGGCTGCGTTATTATCAGGAGGATGCAGTCAAAGCTGTTGAACAAGCGATTGTAAAAGGTCAGCAGGATATTCTATTAGCGATGGCAACCGGTACAGGGAAAACCCGCACTGCTATCGCACTGATGTTTCGCTTAATTCAGTCACAGCGGTTTAAACGTATTTTGTTTTTGGTGGATCGGACTTCATTGGGTAAACAGGCGCTAGACGCATTTGAAGATACCCAAATTAAAGGCGACTCGTTTAATTCCATTTTTAATATTAAAGGGCTGACGGATCGTTTCCCGGAAGACAGTACCAAAATTCATGTAGCAACCGTGCAGTCTCTAGTTAAGAGAACATTGCAAAGTGACGAGGTGATGCCTGTTTCTCGCTACGATTGCATTATTGTGGATGAAGCACACCGTGGTTATATTCTCGACAAAGAACAAACTGAAGGGGAGCTGCAGTTCCGTAATCAGTTGGACTACATTTCCGCCTACCGGCGTATCATTGATCATTTCGATGCCGTTAAAGTCGCCTTAACGGCTACACCAGCATTGCATACTATTGATATCTTTTGTGATGAGAAAAAACGCAAACCTGTTTACCGCTATAGCTATCGACAAGCAGTCGTTGATGGTTACCTGACCGATCAAGAACCTCCAATCCAAATTATTACCAAATTGTCGCGTGATGGCGTGTATATGAATGGTGGCAGCGTCGTTACCCGTTTGAGTCCACAAGGTGAACTGATTAACGATACACTGGAAGATGAACAGGGGTTTGAAGTCGCCGACTTCAACCGCAGTCTGATTGCCAGTGATTTTAACCGAGTGGTGTGTGAAGAACTGGTCAATCACATTGATCCCACCTCTCCGCAAAAAACGCTAGTATTCTGCGTTAATAATACCCATGCGGATAATGTAGTCTTAGCGTTGCAGGAAGCTTTTCAGGCGAAGTATCCTGATCTGGAACATGATGCCATCCAGAAAATTACCGGTGATTCCGATAAAGATGCCAACAAAGTGCAGAGTATGATCACCCGCTTTAAAAAAGAGCGTCTGCCGAATATTGTTGTTACGGTCGATTTGCTTACCACGGGGATTGATGTTCCTAGTATTTGCAATCTGGTATTTATGCGAAAAGTACGCAGCCGGATTTTGTATGAGCAGATGAAAGGTCGTGCTACTCGTTTATGTCCAGAAGTAGGCAAAACCTCATTCCGTATTTTTGATGCCGTCGATCTTTATTCTTCTCTACAGAGTGTGGATACCATGCGTCCAGTTGTAGTGCGTCCCCAGGTGGATTTGCAAACGCTGGTCAATGAAATCACTGATTCTGAAACCTACAAGGTGAAAGAAGCGGATGGCCGCAGTTTTGCTGAACACAGTCATGAACAGTTGGTTGCGAAGCTTCAGAGGGTTAGTACTCAGGCTCGTTTTTATCAGGGAAGGAATAAAGAGGTGGATCGCCAAATCGCCCATTTGGATGAGTTGTGCCAGACCCATGCGGGGTGTGATTTTTTATCGTTACCTCGAATAT
Organism: Vibrio albus; assembly: GCF_003144035.1. Taxonomy (GTDB): domain Bacteria; phylum Pseudomonadota; class Gammaproteobacteria; order Enterobacterales; family Vibrionaceae; genus Vibrio; species Vibrio albus. The sequence goes on along the minus strand of NZ_QFWT01000001.1, from coordinate 38,419 downwards.
TAAAAGATAAAGGAGCGCGATGGACGGCGGAAGTGATTAACAATATCACTAATCTGGTCGGGCGTATTGAGCAGTTGAAAAAGGATATCAACGATCTGAGGGATATGCCGATCTTTACCGATATTCCGGATGAAGTGGTGACAATCGAAACCCTTTACGGGGCTTTCAATAAGCCGGAGGATTTTCTCGAAGCTTTTGATCGCTTAGTACAAGCCACTGGTAACCAACACGAAGCTTTGGATATTGTGATTAATCGCCCTCGAGATTTAACCCGTAAAGGATTGGTTGAATTACAAGAGTGGTTCGATGCGCAGAAATACGATGATGCAACCTTGCGCAAAGCGTGGCAGGCAGTGACCAATCAGGATATTGCTGCCCGTTTAGTGGGGCATATCCGGCGTGCAGCCATTGGCTGTGCCTTGCTGCCGTTTGAAGAACGGGTTGATCATGCACTGGAGAAGATCAAAGCCGGCCACACTTGGTCTGAAGAGCAGTTAAGCTGGTTGGCTTACATTTCAGTGGCGATCAAAGAAAAAGTGGTATTGGATGACGATACCTTTAAAGCTGGTAACTTTAAGCGTCGTGGCGGTAAAAATAAACTTATGAACGTCTTCGATGGTGAATTAGACAGCATACTGACTCAGTTCAACGAATATTTATGGGATGAGCGAGCTTAGCCCCGTACAATAACCAACAATACAATTTGGTGGTGTTGGTACCGCCAGAAATGCGCAATTAAGAGTATAAAATGAATAACAACGATTTAGTCACCAAACTGTGGAAACTGTGTGACAACCTGCGTGATGGCGGTGTTTCTTATCAGAACTACGTGAATGAGCTTGCTTCACTGCTGTTTCTTAAAATGTGTGAGCAGACAGGATTAGAAAAAAAGCTACTGCCTCAGGGATTGTATTGGAAAGATCTCAAAGGAAAAATTGGACAGGAACAACATCAGTTTTATCGCAAAATGTTAGTTCAGTTAGGTGAAGATACTCACGCTATTGTGCGTGCGATTTTTCAGAATGTGAACACGACAATCACACAGCCAGCCCAGCTTACAGAGTTAGTGTCCAACATGGATAATCTGGATTGGTATGATTTTGGTGGTAAAGGTAAATCCCGAGACGACTTCGGTGATATGTACGAAGGTTTATTGCAAAAAAACGCCAATGAAACCAAATCCGGCGCTGGCCAGTACTTCACCCCGCGATCGCTTATCAGCACTATTGTCAAAGTAATGCAGCCTCAGCCTCGTGAAGTGATTCAGGACCCTGCTGCGGGTACAGGCGGCTTTTTAATTGAAGCGGATAAATACATTAAAGCGAACACCCACGATTTGGATGATCTTGACGGCGACGATCAGGACTTTCAGATGAAGCATGCCTTTGTTGGTTTGGAGCTTGTACCTGAAACGCGCCGTTTAGCACTGATGAACTGTTTGTTACACGATATTGAAGGTGACGCAAACGAAGGTGCTATTCGTCTTGGTAACACATTAGGTAGCGCTGGTGAAAGTCTGCCAAAAGCCAATGTGATTCTTACCAACCCGCCATTCGGTAGTGCGGCAAGTACTAATATTACCCGCACCTTTGTTCACCCAACAGGTAACAAACAGCTCTGTTTTATGCAGCATATCTATGATGCATTAGAACCGGGTGGTCGTGCGGCTGTGGTCATTCCAGATAACGTGTTATTTGAAGGTGGTAAAGGTACGGAGATCCGCCGTGACCTAATGGATAAATGTAACCTACACACCATTTTGCGTTTGCCTACGGGTATTTTCTACGCCCAAGGTGTGAAAACAAATGTGCTGTTCTTCCAAAAAGGCACGCCTGAGAACAAACATCAGGATAAAGGCTGCACAAAAGAAACTTGGGTATTTGATATGCGAACCAATATGAACACTTTTGGTAAGCGTCGCCCACTGACTGAAAAGCATTTTGATGCCTTTATTGCGGCCTACGGCGCAGATAAAAACGGTCAATCACCTCGTGAAGAAGGCGTATATGAAACGTTAGGCAATATTTTCGCAGAAGGTGAAACAGCAGAAAGTTTGAGCGAGAAAGCGCACAAGGTAGATAGCGCTCGCTGGCGTAAATTCAGCCGTGAATACATTCGTGAGCAGAAAGGCGACAGTTTAGATATATCATGGCTAAAAGACTTAGAAGCCACCAGTGCTGAAAACTTACCTGAACCAGAAGTATTGGCGGGTGAGGCAATGGCTGAACTTACTGAAGCAATGTCTGAAATTTACCAGTTGATGCAAGCTTTAGGTGCCAATGATGAAGCGGAAGCACAGAAGCAATTGTTGGAAGAAGCGTTTGGCTTATCTGAAAAGCCGGAGGTTGAGTAATGAGCCAGTTGCCGAAAGGGTGGATACAGACTTCACTAGGTGAATTGTGTACAAAACTGACCGACGGTTCACATAATCCTCCAAAAGCAAAAGTTATCGGGTTGCCTATGCTAAGCGCTAAGAATATTCAAAATGGCAAACTCGATTTTGGATTAGGTTCTCGGCTGATTACTGAAGAAGAGTTTGTAGCTGAAGATAAGCGAACGCGAATCTCAAAAGGCGATGTGTTATTAACTATAGTGGGGGCTCTTGGGCGTTCAGCTGTCGTATCAACGCATGAAAAATTTACTTTACAACGAAGTGTTGCTGTTCTTAGCGCTCCAATAATATCGTCGGATTATCTAAAGTACGCTATTGAAAGCCCTTCCTTTCAAAAGCAAATTTTCGACAATGCTAAGGGAACTGCTCAAAAAGGAATTTATCTCAAAAAACTTCGCGAGCTTAACATGGTTCTTCCGCCTCTACCCGAACAAAAACGCATCGTTGAAAAACTCGATGAAGTGTTGGCACAGGTTGACACTATCAAAGCCCGTTTGGATGGTATTCCTGAATTGTTAAAATGTTTCCGACAATCGGTACTCGCTTCCGCAGTTTCAGGGAAGTTGACGGAAGAGTGGCGTAAGGAAAACAAAAAGCAGTTTGATGGTGAACTTCTTCACTCGGCACGTCAAAAGTATGGTTCATCGAAATACAAAGATGATTTGTTTAATCAAGCTGTCTTAACGCTACCTGAAACTCCAGATGGCTGGCGTGTGATCCCCGCGGGTGAATTATTTAGTTATGTAACAAGTGGCTCAAGAGGTTGGGCAAAGTATTATTCGGATTGTGGCGCACTCTTTCTGAGAATGACGAACTTAAAATATATAAGTATAGAACTTGATTTAGAGGATACGATCTATGTCGAGCTTCCTCAAAGTGTCGAGGGTAAACGTTCAAAGGTCGAGCTTAATGACTTATTAATTTCTATAACAGCTGATGTAGGCCGAGTTGCGCATGTAGCCAAAGATATTGGTGAAGCTTATATAAATCAGCATGTTGCTTTAGCTAGACCGAATATTGATCGATATGCCAAATATATTTCTCTTTGTATCGCGTCGGAAAATGTAGGAATAAAGCAAGTAGGAGTGCTCAAGCGAGGTGCAACTAAAGCAGGTTTAGGATTAGATGACATTCGTAGTTTCGCATTACCAATGCCAAGTGTAGATGAAGCTTTAGCAATCGTCCGCCTTGTCGACCAATACTTCACTTTCGCTGACACCATTGAAGCGCAAGTTAAAAAAGCGCAGGCGCGGGTGGATAACCTCACCCAAAGCATTTTAGCCAAAGCTTTCCGAGGTGAACTCGTCCCGCAAAATGATGACGATGAACCCGCTGAAGTGCTGTTAGCCCGTATCGCCCAAGCCCGCAAAGAGGCTGAGGCGTTAGCTAAGGCAGCGAAGAAAGCGGCTAAAGCCCCAAGAAAAACCGCTTCAAAAGTATAATTGATAAAAATATAAGCACGCTGAATAGCGTGCTTTTTTAATGCTAGGTATAGTAAATGGATGAACTAAAAAATTTTTTTATTGATTGTGGATTCGATAAAGATAAGTTGGACTCGGAGACATTTAACGTCAACGATCCAAGGGGAATTATAGCTCTATTTAAAGATAATGATGTACTAAAAGCATTCCTCGAATTTGCAAGAAAACAGGGGCTTACGCCATACTCTAAGATGAAACCGTGTTTACTATTTTCTATTAGAAACAATGGAGAAACAGTAAAAGGGACGACTATTGGTGGTTTTGGGGAAGTAAGGTTTGAATTATCTGGTAGTCGATTAAACTTTAAAAAATTAAATTTGGATAATATTTCCAAAGAAAAATTCATTGAAGGTTTAAATAATTTAAAAATATTTCAAGACATTAACTTTGAGAAAGATAAAAATAATAATGTAAGTTTTATACGCTTCCCTTTTGATAGCAAGGATGCAAGTGCAATTATTAAGGGATGGCTGGATTTAATAAATTCAAACGATATATGTGAAGAAATTATCCAGAGCGATTTGGAAAGAAAAGAATCAAAAAAAATAGAGGTTAATATGTCTCGTAATGCTATTTTATATGGTCCCCCAGGGACAGGTAAAACTTACCATACCATCGAAGCAGCAGTTCGAGCGACTGAGCCTGAATTCGTTTGGCAGACACGAGAAGAACTTAAAGCAGAATACGATCACTTGGTGACCGAAAAGCGCATCCGTTTTGTTACTTTTCATCAAAGCTATGGGTACGAAGAGTTTGTTGAGGGATTAAGCGCTGAAGTAGCGGAAGATAAGAGTGTTATTTACAAAATTAAGAAAGGCGTTTTTAAATCTATTTGTGAAGATGCGTCTGTTTCAGAGTTAGATACCAATCAAAAAATAAACAGTAATGGAAGAGTATGGAAACTTTCCATTGAGGGGGCTCACCAGAATGCTACGAAAAAATACTGTTTAGAACATAACATGGGAGCAATAGGTTGGGGTGATACTGGTGATCTTAACCTTGAAGAGCGTAATGAATATTTCTCAGAACTTGGTTCGAACGATCAGAACTCATTGAATAATTTCACTAATGAAATGACGATTGGTGATCTTGTATTGTGTATTGATAGCAAGAGGACGGTTGAGGCTATCGGGGTCGTATCTGGCGAGTATATTTACGATGAAGCAGGTTTACCAACCAGAGATGACTATTGTCACCATTTGCCGATCAATTGGCTAGTTACTGGTGTATCAATTGATTTTATGGCACTGAACGATAATAAGCAGTTCAGTTTACAGACTTGTTATCCATTATTCAGAATGAATGTTGCTGATGTTCTTAATTATCTTCAGACCAAAGATATTGTTCTGCTCGATAAAGAAAATAGTCGTGGTACAAAACAAAATTATGTGTTAATCATCGACGAAATTAATCGGGGTAATATTTCAAAAATTTTCGGTGAACTGATCACCTTAATTGAACCTTCAAAGCGTGAAGGTCAAACGGAAAGTCTACAGTTGACCTTACCTTATTCTGGAAAGCCTTTTTCTGTTCCTGATAATCTCTACATCATCGGCACAATGAACACCGCCGACCGTTCTCTTACCATGATGGATACTGCATTACGCCGTCGTTTTGAATTTAAAGAAATGATGCCTGAGCCAAAATTGCTTGCTGGCTCAATAGTTGAACATAATGATAAAGACAACGATACCTATACTAAAATTGATTTATTCGCATTGTTAACAAAGCTTAATGAACGTATCGAAGTACTATTTGATCGTGAACACACGCTAGGCCACGCGTTTTTCATGCCGGTTAAAGAGCTTGTTGATGCGGATGAGCAAGAGGCTGCATTTGAAGAGCTTGTTCACGTTTTCCAAAACAAAATAATTCCTCTGCTGCAAGAATATTTCTTCGATGATTGGGAAAAGATCAGATTGGTGCTGGCGGATAATCAAAAGCCTGATGCGCTACAGCTGATTACCAAAACCGAGTATAAGGATCTCACAGAGTTATTTGGCAAACAGAATAACGTTGACCTATATGGGGAAGGAATTGTGCAGTACCGCTTACGTTCATTGGAAAACGAAGATGATAAGCGTGTGTGGCAGGATCCGCAGGTTTATCTTGGAATGTATCAAACGTTGATAACAGAAACTGAACAGTTAGAACAAGGCTCCATGTAATGAGTGACTATCATTCATCAGTGTTTGAATTTTGCTATCTGGCGAGTGAAAAAGACAAAGGAAAAATTGATGATGCAACCTATATTCATCATGCTGATTTTGCCTATTTGGAACAGCGCTGTTTAACCGTAGATAACACCGGCTTTTACCGTATTATGCAGCCAAGAATCAAAAATGGCTGCAAGGTACTGCAGGTAAAAAACTATGTTGGTGTAATTTTTGTCCCTTCGGGTCAACATATAGAAGTGCTGCCGAAAACCGGAATCACTGACCGCGATTATAATAAAGCGCGTAAAACGTTACTGGTGATGCTGCAGTCGTTGCGTGAGTTTCGGCATATTCAGTTGGAAAGCGCGGGTATTGATACGCTCAAACTGCCATTGCTTGAAGTGTTTATCCGTCGCTTCTTGACGACGGTGAATCAGGTAGTAAAACGGGGCTTGCGTAGTGATTATGTCGCACAGCAAGAGAACCTCACCACCAAGCGCGGTAAGCTGAATGTCGGCATGCAGATCAAACACAACTTCGTGCACAAGCAGCGTTTTTACTGTGAGTTTGATGAGTATCTGCATAACCGCCCCATCAACCGTTTAATTAAAACGGCGATGCTACAAATTCAACGTTACAGCCGTGATGCACATAACCAAAAACTGCTGCGCGAACTGCTGTTTTATTTTGATGATGTGCCCGTTTGTGTCGATACCAATGTGGATTTTTCCAAACTCAAACTCGACCGTGGTATGAACTATTACCAACCAGCTTTAGCCTGGACGCGTTTAATTCTTAACGACCTGTCACCAATCAGTATGCAAGGCAAAGCTCAAGCACCATCATTGTTGTTCCCGATGGAGGCGGTGTTTGAATCTTATGTTGCTTTTGTTTTATGTCAGCAACTGAAAGAGGGTTATTCATTGAGAAGCCAATCAACCAAAAAATCCTTAGTCACTCATGCTGGCAGAAAGATGTTCACCCTCAAGCCAGATTTAATGATTGAGTACAACGGCGAGCCGGTTTGTGTGTTAGACAGCAAATGGAAACATATTGATGGCAGTGATCGAGCAAACAATTACGGCTTATCTCAAGCGGATTTCTACCAGATGTTTGCTTATGGGCAGAAGTATTTGGGTGGAGAGGGGGAATTGGTGTTGGTGTATCCGCAGACTCCATTTTTTTTAGAGCCAGTTGAATCAAGCTTTAATTTTGATGATGAACTGAGATTGTGGGTGGTGCCGTTTTGTATTGATTCTTCGGGAGAAAGCTGTTTGTTATGGCCGGAGAAAGAAAATTTAGTGGATCAGTTCGTAAGCTTATGAAATCCATTTATCATAAGCTTACGGTATTCTGATTACGACTAAAAAGGAAAATAAGAAATAAACGTGTGCTAAGTACGCAAACGAAAAGTGTTTTATCGGAAAGAGAACCTAAGTATGTCAGGGCAAATATTAAATCAATCTATACGTCAATGGTTAGAAAAGTTCTTAACGAATAGAACTTATATTAGTCAACATAATATACCCCTGTATGAATATCAGGTGACGCGCGATGAGTATCAGTCTCTTCGATCCTGTTTGACTGCTAGCCAGAAATTCAGTATCAAAAATAAGTTCTCAGATGAATGGTGTGGTGCTTTTACATTATATTGCGCGGAATGGTTTAGACGAGAATATAGTCGTGAATGGAGCTGGAATCCCATTTTTATCACGCTTAATTTTGAACTTTCTGCGTCTGAAATCAGCGATGTTGTTAGTCGTGGTTTGTGTCGATTTTGGAATCGGCCGCTATCAAAACATATTGTCTCTGAGAGAAATGACTTTCTGGGATCAGTATTTCGGGAAGGAGGATTACCTTCTAATTTGCTATCAAGTGATACTAACAATTACCAAAGTGCATTTTATTCTATCTTTGAGCGTTATCAGGATATTAAAGAGTTTGGAACTGATGCAATTGAAAAATTAATAAAAAATCGTATCGCTCGTCTTCCGGAAACGCTGCAAAGTGACGATTCTGTAGAGCTTATTTCCAGAATGGTTGAACAACTCGATTCATTGGTATATCGCTTTGGTTTAGATAAGGAAGATAAACCAGCGCAGTATTTAGATACTCACTTTCCACGTTGGCGTGAAATATTTCCACTTCCTTTGGAAGATACAACTGGTTCTGCTTTTTTGAGGCAGTTATTAACACGAGCAACGGATGAAGTAAGGAAGTCGGTTAAAAAAAGACAAAAATTAGGGTGCCGACATTATCTCTCTTTTGCTAATCAAGCAATTTATACGGATATAACCCTACCAACCAGCTGTTTTTTTGACATCAGTAGGCAACAATTATCCAGTAGTCGCATTGAGTTAGCAATTTTTGAAGGAAATAAACAAATTGCCTCTCTGGGAACTGGGTTTGCGCTGTTTGAACAGGAAAAAACAATTATTCGTATGCGTTTACCTAAAGTTCGGGTTAAACGGGAAAATTCCGAAAGTGAATTGTATCTTGTAGCTATGCAGGCAGGATGTCGGCTTGCAAATATTCGTTTGAAAGCAAGTTCGGTTGATGTAGGGGATTCCCCTTTAACAGTCATAAAAGAAAACGATTTGTGGCGTCTACTAAGTCAGGCTTCGTTACAGACAAAGCATACTAAGGTCATGATACTTTTGCCTATTTCCGCGGAAGTGAAGGTTGAGTATGGGCAGACGGAAGATTTAAATCAGAACTTTCAGAATATGAGAGTCATTGAGCTAGAAGGTCGTTGTCAGATTATATGTTCTAAACATGAACGGTATATTATTACCACGAGTTCGGATGGGTATTTGAGTGATAGTTTAACATTACGCGGTGAACAACTTCGCTGGAAATCGATACCAGCCTTAGTGTTTAAAGGTATACCAAAAGTTTTGGGAGAATTGGATGACGATGAAAACAGCCAGAAGTTAATTAGTTATCTTGGAGCTTCTTCCGTAAAAGATTTAAGTCGCTCTGAAGTTAATGGTCGACAACTTTTTACTGCTCGTGATTCCGATGGCATTATTCGTCTAAGAAAGCACATTGGTATTTTGCCTAATGATTTTTATATTGAATTATTAAGTGGTGAGACACCTCATGAAGGGGTGATTAAAATTAAAACATTATCGCCTTGTGTATGCCAGGTTACTTCAGATCTTATTCATGTTGATCGTTTGAGTAAGGAATCTGGTGCAACAGTGATTCAGATCTCTGCTGTCGGTGATATTCCTCCTGCTACGATACCAGTTCAGATTCAGGCTAGTATTTTGTCAGAGCCGATTATTATTGAAGTGCCATTTCCCGCTCGAGGGGCAATTGCCTATGATGGTCAGGGAAATCAGCTTGCAACAAAACTGACTGTGGAAGAATTACTGGGAAGTCGGTTGTATTTCTTTTCGACACCAGGGGTGCCGGCTAGTTATCAACTAGAAGCCATGGCTTCATCTCGTAATATAAAAGCAAACCATAAGCCTCCGTATATACGATGGCACTATAAAGTGACTGATAAGCCAGTAGAAGTTAGTTTATATGGTCTGAAAGAGGCAATATTAGAATTGTTATCGCTTACTGATGAGTTAGATAGTGAAGTTGAATTGCGGATTACTGGACCAGGTCGGACACTTTATTTTACGGTAAGTCGTTATTCTGCTTCATTAGATTATGATCGTGATAATAACACGGTATTTCTTCGTTCAGGGAAATTATCCTCAAGTGAAAAAGTTAAGCCGGTCCTGATTTCTCTAGCCGCGCCAGAACAAAAACCTTTTGTGCTTCAAAGTCGTGAGAGCGAAGGTGTCCCAGTTGGTGAATATGAATTACCAATATTTATGGAACAGGGTGGGCCGTGGCTTATTGTTCCTGATAGATCTTCGGAAATATTTTTTAGAGCGAGGTTTTTTCCGGGGCAAAATGACGATCTAAATTTGAATGATGTTGATACACTTCAAAAAGCGGCTATGGTTTATCATCCACAGAATAACCCGGTTGCAATTGCGAATGTGTTACATCAGATGAGTAACGACTGGGGGCACAGTGGCTGGCAGTATTTAAGAGATACCTATAAGAATTTTGCTTATTTACCATTATCGACGTTTGAGGTATGGCGTCATTTAGTCAGAGATCATCATGCACTAGCTGTTGCTCTTTTCATATTCGAAAATGATGAAAGGTTGATTGCTCATATTGAGAACGAGTTACCTGTGTTTTGGGAGTTTATTTCTGTTGATGATTGGTTACATGCGGTAGATTTAATGGAAAATGCACTTATTGATAAGGGATTACCTGATTCTGTTATTAAACAAGTTATTGAAAAGCAGATAGATAAATTAGGCGAGGTTATCCCTTCATTAAAAGAATCAGTCGTAAGTTATTTAAAAACCAAAGCAATACCGAAAACATTTCCTAGTGAGATTCTACAACCAATGGTGTTTGGCTGGTATCAGGACTTATTACGTCAGCATAGTGAAGATAACCATTGGCCTGTAGAGTATGGTGAACAATTATGTCAGTGGTGTACTGAATTATCATTAGTACCTTTTCAGTTCAAAGTCAGTGCTAATTTTCAAACTAGTGTTGTGTATTTACCCTTATTTTCTGCTGCAATGGCTTGTGGAAAAATCCCCGAAAATGTTATCAACGCATTACCTACAGAATCCGTTTTTTATTTGCGTAAATTACGAGATTTTGATCATGAGTGGTTTGAACCCGCATATCGTTGTTTCGTTACGTATTTCTTAAACCAATTACAATAAAGGATTTGTTATGACAGGATATTTTTCTGAGTTAGTTGAACAGTCTGTTTCTAGAGCAAAAGAATCGACATTAAGTGTTTTGGGAATAACAAATCCGGCATTGCGAAATCATTTAAGTCATTTAATGTCTGGCGAGAGCGGTAATAGAGAATCTTTTCTTGCTCCTCCTCTGTTTGAACATACATTTGGTTGGGAATTTGCAAAACCCGAAATGTCCGATTTAAGTGGAAATCTGCTATCTGAAGCGGTAATAAATGCCTTAGATGATAAGTCCAACGGTCGTTATCGTTTTGGTACCGAGTATCATCCGTTTGAGCATCAGTTGAATGCTTGGCAAACGTTACTTACTGATGAACCAAAGTCGGTTGTTGTTACTTCTGGTACCGGGTCGGGTAAAACTGAATGTTTCATGGTGCCTGTACTTGAGGATATTTATCAGGAATATAGGCAGAAACAAGCTCCTCTAATGGGGGTTCGTGCTTTATTTTTATATCCGTTAAATGCACTGATAAATTCCCAAAAAGAGCGACTTGATGCCTGGACTAAGCATTTCGGCAGCGGTATTCGTTATTGCCTGTATAACGGTAATACTGAAAACAGTGAAAAGAAAATGAGGAAGGCTCAAGAAGCGTCGCCTAATCATGTTTTATCGAGAGAATTAATGCGTCGGGAGCCTGCACCTATATTAGTGACTAATGGCACAATGCTTGAGTATATGTTGGTGAGACAGATTGATGCACCTATTATTGAGCGCTCCCGACAAGAGAAATCACTGCGCTGGATTGTTCTTGATGAAGCACACACATATGTGGGATCTCAAGCTGCTGAATTGTCTTTACAATTGCGGCGGGTATTATATGCTTTTGGCGTAGAAGCTAAAAATGTTCGTTTTGTGGCAACGTCTGCGACGATTGCTGGAGATGAAGCAACCGAACAATTAACGAAATATTTATCGGATTTGGCAGGTATAGATCCAAAACAAATCAAAATTATTGGTGGGCGTCGTGTTATTCCTGAAATTGACTTTGTTGAAGGTGCTGACGAATCACTCGAACATCTTGAATTGATTAATCCTGATGGTGAGTGGGATAAAGAAGAGAAGAAAAATAACCCGGAGATATCATCAGAGCGCTTTAATGCTCTAAAAACATCTCGTTATGCTCATACTCTGAGAAAGATAATTGTTGATAGCCAAAGACCATTGACCTTAAATGAAATTAATACATTAGTGGCAATGGAACTTAGCCAAAAAGAGCTATCTCAGTCCGAGCTTTTACGTTGGCTTGATTTATTAACAGGAACCAAGCCATCCAAATCTGCCGAGTCATTTTTAAAACTCCGTGCACACTTTTTTCAGCGAATGACTAATGGTCTATGGAGTTGTATCGATAAAAATTGTAGCTGTAAAAATGGAACGGAGTTAGAGAAAAACTGGCCTTTTGGTTATGTGTATACCTCACAACGACAGAAATGTGAGTGTGGTGCAGCTGTACTGGAATTAGCATTTTGTACGGAATGTAATGAGCCTCATTTGTTGGGTCACGATAAAAATGGGGTACTAACCCAATGGAACTCGAAATCTGGAGATGAATTTTCACTACAGAATGATGAGTTTTCTGATGAGGATGAGGAAAGTAACGATATCCAAGAACTAGACGAAGCAGTTAAATTTCCTGAGATATTCGCATCAAAAATTGATGATGATCACTGCTATATTCCGATAAGAATTGGACTTGAAGGACAGTTAGCAACACATGCTCCTCAGGGATATGATTTAACGTTTGCTACGACAAAAGATCCCTTATGTTCTGGTTGTGGATTTACTGGTTATAATCATGGTTCTCCATTTAGAAGAGCTATGTTAGGCGCGCCTTTTTATATTGCTAACGTAGTACCGACGCTTCTTGAATATTGTCCTGATTTTTCTGATAAGGATAAAAAATCTGAAGGTCCTCAATCATTACCCGCGCGGGGTCGTCGATTAATTACATTTACAGACAGTCGGCAAGGGACCGCTCGCCTTTCTGTTCGTATGCAGCAAGAAGCTGAACGTTCAAAACTTCGTGGTGCGGTAGTTGAAATTCTTAGAGAGAAACAGCTTGATCAGCCAGTTAATATAAATCAACCTAAAGACGGTGTTACTGCTGAAAAATTATTGCAACAAGCAGAAATATTGCGCGGTTTGGGAATGATTGGTCCTGCTGAGGAATTAGAAAAACAGGCTGATGCTTTAGATTCTGGGTATAAATCGTTGACCTTGGCCTCTGTTACTTGGGAAGAAATGGTCTCTGAGCTGGCCAAAAAACGGGAATTTAAAGGCGCAATGTTCCTTTATAACCGATATCTTTCCCCTGAAGTTTTTAATGAGCATGATGGCAGTCATAAGCTAGCAGAAATGTTGTTGTTCAGAGAATTTGCCCGCCGACCTAAACGACAGAACAGTTCAGAAACGCAGGGGTTGGTAAAAATCAATTATGTTGGGTTAGATAAAATAAAGCATTATCCAGAACATTGGGATCAATATGGGTTTACTCTGCAGGATTGGTTGGACTTTATTAAGGTAGCACTTGATTTCTTTGTTAGGGAAAACAACTTCCTACGTCTAGAAGATAATGGTTGGTTAAAGTGGATTGGTAGCCATTTTTCTTCAAAGAGTTTGAGAAATCCTGATTCTGATGAGTTTGATGAAGGGCGCTTTAAACGTTGGCCTTTAGTTAGAGGGAGTCAACGCCACCGTTTGATTAAATTACTTACAATTGCTTCTAAGATTGATTGTGATAATAAACAGGGGCAAGACGTTATTAATGACTGGTTAAGAGCTGCTTGGCGAGATGTAACAGAAACAGCGAGAATCTTAGTTGTTGATGATAATCAGTTCGCATTAGATCGTCGAAAATTGACGTTTTCGTTTGTAGAGAAAGTATTTATCTGTCCTGTAACCAATAAACTTTTGGACACAACATTCAGAGAGTTAACGCCATATTTACCCCGCCAGATTCATGATATCAATAAATATCAATGTACTTCCGTAGAATACCCAAATATTTGGAATATCCAAGCGAGACAATATGATTACCAAAATGGTCTGTCACATATACGGGAGCAGATTAAATCCGATCCAAAAGTGTCTAGTCTGCGGGAAAAGAATCTTTGGACTGATATTAATGATAGGGCTGTCGAAGGTGGATTTTACTATCGTACAGCAGAACACTCAGCTCAACAGAGTTCTGAACGGCTGCAAAGTTACGAAGATCTATTTAAAGAAGGTAAAATTAATGTCTTAAATTGTTCGACCACTATGGAAATGGGGGTTGATATTGGTGGTATTACTGCAGTTGTAATGAATAATGTGCCACCTCATCCGGCGAATTATTTACAACGAGCAGGTCGAGCAGGGCGTAGCAAAGAATCCAGAGCGATTTCTTATACTTTATGTAAAGGGAATCCGCATGATCAACAAGTTTTTGATAATCCTAAATGGCCTTTTGTGACATCAATTCCTGCACCATATGTTGAGCGAAATTCGTCTCGATTAGTTCAGCGTCACGTTAATTCGATGTTGTTATCTCTGTTCTTAAATCAGGTTGTCGGAGATACGTCAAAGGAAAAAACATCACTTAATTTGGAATGGTTCTATTTACCTGAAGACAACTCTATTTGTGAGCATTTTCTAGCGTGGATTGAAAGTGATGCTTCATATTGGGATGCTGATATCATGTTTTTGGTTAGAGGAACCGTGTTATCACAGAAATCACCTAATTTACTTAGAAAAAATGCCGCAGAGTGTATTTTTAAATTAAAAGATAGATGGTTTACAGAATTTCATTATTTAGAAAATGAATCAATAAACGTGGATGTAGATTCTCCGTATGCTTATCGATTAAACATGGAGAAAACACGGTTAACAAACGAATTTTTATTAAAAGAATTTGCTGCAAAGGCGTTTTTACCAGGATATGGGTTTCCGACGGATGTTGTAACATTTGATAATAATAATATTGAGGATTTCTTACGTGATAAAAAACGTAAACGTACTCCTAAAGAAGAACGAGAAGATAACTCGTCTCGCTTCCGAGGATTACCATCGCGAAATCTTGCGGTTGCATTACGTGAATATGCACCAGGAGCTGAAATTGTATTAGATGGGCGGGTATTCCGTTCAGGAGGAGTAGCACTTCATTGGCATAACGTTTCTTTTTCTGGGGCTAAAGAAGCTCAAAAATTTGATATTGCCTGGCGTTGTGATTGTTGTGGTCAAACTGGTTATGTGACTGATGTATCTGCGTCTGCATTAAATATGAAATGTACCAATCCTAAATGTGGGGCATCGATTAAACCGCATAATATATTACAGGTATTGCAACCAGCAGGTTTTGTTTCAGATTTTTACCGTTCACCTACAAATGATATTTCTACTCAAAAATTTATACCAGTTGAAGATGCTTGGGTTTCCGTTGGTAATGCAATTCCAGTGTCACTGCCAAATGAAAACATGGGATACATGCTTTCGACTGAAGAAGGGACAGTGTTCTATCATACATCGGGAGAGAACGGAACCGGCTATGCCATCTGCCCATCCTGTGGAAGATCTGAATCAATGGATAAAAATGGAGACTGTCCTAGTTATTTTAATCCAACAATTTCGCACCGACCTTTAAAAGCTGTTAAAAAGGACAAAAATGGTGATGGCAATGTTGGATGTGACGGTTCTCCTTATTTGATGAAAAATATTCATTTGGGATGCCATTCGAAAACAGATGTTTTTGAACTGGTATTAAAACATCCTGTTCGTAATGAATATATTCCTGATTCACCTAAGGGAAAAACTATTGCGATGACATTGTCGTTGGCATTAAGAAAAGCATTATCTGGTATTTTAGGTATTTCTACCTCTGAGTTAGGCTACTCAATACGTCCGGCTATAGTAGAAAGTGGTGAACCGGCTAAAATTATACAGTTGTATGATGTTATTTCTGGTGGCGCGGGATTTGCAAGTACTGCACATTATCATATTCAGACTTTACTGACTGAAATGGTCAATAATCTTCATTGTCCTAAATGTATTCATGGTTGTGGGGAATGTTTATTAGAATCTGATACTCGTAATGATACTGACTATATTGACAGTGCTTTAGCTTTAGAGTGGCTTGGTGATGATTTTGTGCAGTTTAATACACTTCCAGAGGAACTTATAGATTTCAGTGGTGGAGAATATCAGCCTGCATCCGTTGCATTAACGATACGTAACTTAGTAAACCATGGTGCAAAGGAAGCTATTTTCTGGTTAGGAAATGATATTAGTGAATGGGACTTGACTCATCCTAATTTTAAACGTGCATTAATTAATTACCTAACATCAGATAATATTAAAGTTACCCTAGTCCTTCCTCAGGAAGAATTTGAGCAGGATCTAACTGAAGATCTCTGGTTCTTTAAGAAAATTGGGGTGAGACTGGCTGTTGGTGAGCCAAATAGATCCGAGATAGCAGCTCAATTAATTCTTGATGGACAAGTTATTACTATTGCAACTTCTGACTCAGAAAATATTGTTCCCGGAGATGGGTGGCATCGTAAATCCAGCGTTGTCATATTAACTAGAAATGAGCAGGTACAAGCATATTCTGAGTTTAATTTAGAACGTAGTTATTCTGACCCAAATAAACTATTTGGTGCATTGGAAGTTGATGCTCACCTAAATGGTTCCTTAAACCATTTTGGTGGCGCATTTTGGACTTTATTACTTGAGCATGATGAAGGGTTAAGAAAATTATTGAGTGAAGAACAATTGATTTCAATTAGCTACAGCGATCGTTATATTCAAACACCAGCTTCCATGTTGTTGATTTCCGAGATTATTAATGCATTGTGTAAATATAAATCAGAGGTGGCTTCTATTGTTATCAATACGTTGTATCAAGAGAAGGAACGAATGGGTAAATGCCTTCATCATGATTGGCAGGATAAAGACGAGTTTGTTGAGGGGTATAAAAAGTGGTTAGAATATCAGTCTTCTGTTGATACAACTGTGGTTTGCCATATGAATAGAAAAGATATTCCGCACAGAAGACAGTTAATATTGGCTTTTTCATCTGGGCGTAAGGTTTCACTGAAATTTGATCAGGGAGTTGGTTATTGGCTGATTTATGAACCTAATTCTCGTTACAGCACAGTTTTGCATAATTTCAATTCAGATATAGGTATACAGTTGGGATTACTACAGAAACTTGAAAAATCTCTTTCTGTCAGGAACAGTGAAGATTGGTCGACGGATATAACGTATCAAGAAATTTGATATGTAGGAGATAGGTCCGGGGGGACTTTAATGCCATTCACTTAAATGTGAATGGCATTATTTGTACTAATTCAGGCTAGCTCTGAGGAGGACCGAGGGTATCCAACTTAACGTTGATCCGGATAAGTGGTATTTTTGTCAATTTTATCTATTACTTTCAATATTCCGCGACCAATAGCGCGACTTGGGCGGGATGTCGCAACTTTGTATGCTAGTTCACCTGTGTTAACCATAGTTTTAAGTGTACCTTCAACTGCTACTCCTAGACCTTCCAGGATTGCTTCGAAACCGTCTCCACCTTGTTCGTATTTCTCTGCTGCGTGGTTGATTCCCTGTATAGTAGCAAAGGTGCCAAGACCTCCAAGACCAGCTAAGATGCCATCTGACAAAACATCAGAGGCATCAAATCCGAAGCCATCGAGAGCATTGTCGACACTATCAGTTAGTTCTTCATTACTATAACCACTATCAATGGAATCTGTATATTCTGTAATTTCCGAAGTTGAAATAACAGGAATTGAAGCATCCACACTGTCAATATAGGAGATACTATCAGTTGCTTTGATTTGATATTCAATACCATTGATGGTGATATCAGTATCGGGGTGATTGAAGTGATCAAATAATGTACCGCCAGTATCATTTGCAACTAAATTTTCAAAATATGCACCTTTAACTAAGTTTTCCAATCCCAATAAGCTTTCATCCGACATCCAAAGTGTTTCGAACCATATTTCAAGATCACTTAAACCTTCAAAATTACTGTTGACGTCTCTTAGTGCATTATAAATATAGTGAGTAGTCGATAAATCATTCCCAAGTGAGTAACTTATTCCGATGGCACTTGAAAAGCCAGTAATACGAAGTAGTTCCATAGGGGATTGTTTTGGTATGCTCATTGATTCATTGTATAGGTTTTTTATATGATCTTGAGCCAGCTTATAAGCTTGAGCAACTCGATATTGGCTGCGAGTTATCATTATATCTTTGAGGGATTCCAGCTTTTGGAACTCAGAGGCATGTTTTTTGAGAAGTTTGTTATATAAACGTTCTAGTTCTTGGATATGTTCATCAAGCTCAGAAAAATCAAGACCCTCAGCATATTTGATTTTGTCCCACCAAGAAAAATTTGCGTATGCTTTTTCCCAATCCGATGACATTTTGTGCTTTCGGTATTCTAGCTTATTTTTTGTTTTCAGTAATTGGGATTTAACTTTGTTAAGAGGGTGATTTGAAAGTTTTTTGATAGTCTCAGATTGAACCATTGAAATAGCTAAAAGATGATCCGAATTCAACTGACCACTATACAATTTGAATTTAACATCTGAAAGATGTTGTTGA
Source organism: Vibrio albus (assembly GCF_003144035.1). Taxonomy (GTDB): domain Bacteria; phylum Pseudomonadota; class Gammaproteobacteria; order Enterobacterales; family Vibrionaceae; genus Vibrio; species Vibrio albus. The sequence continues at coordinate 20,000 of NZ_QFWT01000001.1, read as the reverse complement.
AGAGTTTTTACTTTGCAATTTATATCATTTATTAGTATTGAATCCTTGGTTTTTGGGGACCAACTTCTTAAATCGTCAATGGTTTTTTCTATATTTTTTTCATTTGAAGATTGAAGAGCTTCTTTTGATATGTAACCAAGAGAACAATACCCATGGATAAGGTTTTGTATGGTGATTTTTTTAGTCTGTTCGTATATGATCCAAAAAATAATAACTAGGTTTAAAATTGATAAACTGTATAATAGTTCTGTCTTGGCTCTGAAATAATATAAACCGAAAAAGGCGGTCACTAAAATCAAAATAGCAATTGCTGTTCTATATTGGTGGTTTTTTTGTTTAGAATTTAAATCAATTAACCTATCTAATGCAGCATTGTTATTTTCAAAAGTAATAGCCATTTATTGTTCTACCGACAGTTATTATTGCACAGACACTATCATCTTAATGCTTACTTTGGTTAGTATAGCTTCTGATAGTTATTTTTTGTATTCCCAATTATTAGATAATAAGTGCGACCTTCTTGAGAAGGTGTGAAGGGAAATGTTAACTACTGAAAGTGGTACGTTCTTCTAGGTTAAGTCGTTATCGGTATGTGATAGTGTTTGGAATCACGGAACACGCACCAACCAAGGTACAGAGGGATTTTAATTTAATAAAATCTCTTACCGAAGTCGTTGTGGAAACTGCTTCTTTCGTCACTACATTTCTACTCTTTGCCGCCTTCAGGAAAATACTCAACAACATCCTCGATTCTACAATCAAAAAACCTACACAAGGCATCAATAGTAGTCATGCTAGTATTGTAGCCTTTGTTATTGGCGATTTTAGACATCGCAGAGCTTTGAATACCTACCTGTTCGGCTAAGTAGCTAAGGGTGACCTTACGACCATTATGGAGAGGTTTCGCCTCTATTAATTCCTTTATCTTATATCGAATCAATTTAATATAGCTCAAATTTATTTGAATTGTCTTTACAAGACAATTAATGACCTCTATATTTGTCTTGTGAAGACGAAAAGGAGGCTCTATGGACCAAACATTACTAACTGGAAGAGAACTCGCAGAGCGCATTAAATTTAGCGCCAACTATATCAATTCGACTCTGCGAGACTCAGTATTTATCGAAGGTAAACACTACATCCGACCCTTCAATGGTAGAAAAATTCTCTACATATGGGAAGAGGTAGAAGCGGAATTATATCAATCTGCTGGCAGAAATGTTCATTTCATCCCGATGGCGGGTGGGAGAGTGTGCCATGGGTAGTGTTAGTTCAAGGAATGGTAAGTTATATCTGGACTTTCGATATGAAGGTGTACGCTGTCGTGAGCAAACGGCATTACCCGATACTCAGGCAAATCAGAGGAAGCTTCAGAAGCTACTTAACCAAATCGAAGCTGATATTCGGCTTAGTTGTTTTGTTTACAGTGAATACTTTCCACAATCAAATCGTGCGAAAAAGTTTGTCAGGCAGGATTTGGAGGCTCAGAGGAAAAAAGAGGAACTACTGGGCAATTATAAAACAGCTGTTCAGGAGCTTCAGGGCATTGATACGATACTTTTTGAAGACTTTTCCGAGGAATGGTACGAAGAAAACGAAGTGCGCTGGAAAGAGAGTTACAAAGAGAATATGCGTATATATCTGGGTTCCTATCTGGTTCCTCGTTTTGGCCATGTACCAGTGGATAAGATTTCGAGACCAGACATATTAAAATTTCGTGCTGAGCTTGTTAAGCCAAGAGAAAATGGGAAAAAGCTATCAGCTGATTTCATCAATCACATCATGACTCCATTACGGATGATTATTAATGAAGCGGCTGATAGGTATGGCTTTCGTTCATCGTTTGAGAATATTAAGCAGTTACGTGTAGAAAAACGAGATGTAAATCCTTTCGATCTGAATGAGGTAACCCGGTTTCTTAAGGAAGTAAAACCTGACTATAAGGATTATTTCACTGTACGTTTCTTTACCGGGATGCGTACTTCAGAAATCGATGGATTAAAGTGGAAATACGTCAATTTTAAAATGAGGACAATTTCAGTTCGAGAAACCATTGTTCAAGGACGTACTGAAACAACAAAAACCATTGGCTCTTCCCGGGATATCCAGATGTCTTCTGTGGTGTTTAGTGCATTACAGGATCAGTTCCGGAAAACAGGAAATGGAGAGTATGTTTTTTGTAACGCTGCGGGTAATCCTTTAGACAAGGGAAATATTCGAGATCGTGTTTGGAAGCCCACATTAAAGCGATTAGGGATGGAGTATCGCCGTCCATATGAAACTCGACATACAGCCGCGTCTTTATGGCTGGCAGCAGGCGAGGCTCCGGAGTGGATTGCTCGACAAATGGGGCATACAAATACCAAAATGCTGTTTGAAATCTATAGTCGTTTTGTGCCGAACTTAACGAGGCAGGATGGTAGTGCATTTGAAAAGCTATTGAATTCAAGGCTGGATACGGAGGATGACGTATGAAGTTTTCTCCACTTGCCGTACACTGCGCCAGCTTATGTTTTGATGTCATCCAGAGCAACTCATTTAAAGAGCTTTCTCACTGCGAAATAGAGCAGTTTTATGAGGATATCTACGGTTTAATTCAGCAGCGTACTGCACTGTGGCCAGAGCATCATCAACGTGAGCATGAGTTTATAGATTCGGTCACTTGTGGAGTGTTGAAGGCTCTGCATATCTGCCGAGACAAACCTCAAGCGAGAGATGCTGAATGGCTGCTTTCTGCACTGGAATCACGTATTGATTTTTCGATAAAACAACTCCACTAAATCTACTTTCATTGTGAATAATTATGCCGCACCTATGATACGTGCGGCTTTTTCTTATCTGTTTATTGTGGGGTCATTGACTCAGGAAAACCGTGGTCATTGTAATCAAACGATATGGTTTCCCTGTGACCGGATTTAAGAGCAAATTGGATGACTTCAAATATTTCCTGGTCACAACCATGACCACTATTTATTAAAATTTATGGGTCAGATCTGACACTTCAATATCTGGATCGTGGCCTCCCTGTGGTCACCGGATGGTCACAAAATCATTAAAAAGATAGATAGTCATTTGGTCACAGCATAAAAATGCAAAGTTGTGAATAAAATGGAGAGGGGAGGTTGTATGGGTTTGACCAATTAGTAAAAAACGAGAGGGTTGGTAAGGTATTGAAAATATAAAGGATATTTTCTTAAAAGTAGTCTATGCGCCGAATTTAAGAAACAAAAAAGCCCATACTTTCGTATGGGCTTTTTTGAATAAATTTGGTGGGTCCGGGCGAACTCGAATCGCCGACCCCTACCATGTCAAGGTAGTACTCTAACCAACTGAGCTACGGACCCAAATTTTTGTTCCTTAGTTTAAGGAGACGCTCTAACCAACTGAGTTAAATGCGCATTCCTTGGGAACGGGAAAGATATTAACGGCTCACCCAATCATGTGCAAGAAGATTTTTGTGTATTGTGAACCGTTTGCGTTTGTTTTGTTCAGTTTGATGGTTTTTTCATCTTTCGGCGTGTTGTGTATTACTTCTGAAGTTCATGGAGCGTGCTGCGGGTGATGTCCAGCAGGCTCGAGAACTGCTTATCAGCAATGGCCCATTTATCGAGGTGAGCCGTAGAAGCTTCAGGAATAGCAATGGCTTTCATTTGTGCCGCTTTGGCTGCCAGTAGTCCGGAGAAAGAATCTTCAAGAGCCAGACATTCACGAGCGTCTACCTGAAGTGCATTTGCTGCATTGATATAGACTTCAGGATGAGGTTTGGGATACTTAAGTTCCCCGGCGGAGCAGACAACCTGAAAATATTCGTGAAGTTCCAATTCTTCCAGTACATATTTAATCATATCAAGAGGAGAAGAGGATGCGACACCAAGCAGGAAACCTTGCGAGCGGAAAAGAGCAATGGCTTCCAGAACACCTGGCATCATGGGCTGATGCAGTCCAACCAGCTCTTTCACTCGATCAAGGATCGCGTCGATAATGTCTTGTTTGGTCTTTCCTTCCCATGGTGAACGCTGATAAAAATAATCGATAACATAGTCAATACGGATGCCAATAGTATGCTTTGCATCTTCATCCGTGATGGTAACGCCGCATTCTCCTAATATTTCACTCTGAGCCTGATGCCAAAGAGGCTCTGAGTCAACGATAAGACCATCCATGTCAAAAATTACTGCTTTAATCATCTTTATTTCCATTACACCAAAATGAACCCAGAGAATCCTTGAAAATTCACTCTGTGTCAAATTCTGATGCAATGAGCCAGTTCGATACGGTAAGTTTATAGAGTGTGCCGAGAAAACGACTTTCCGGTGTGGAGGGCTATCGTACTTCGTGTTGTTATCGTGTTATTCGACGATGATCAAAGGGGTCTTATGCAGATATCTACAAGTAGCAGGAATAAAGCCATATTGTTACTTACGGGGGTTACATCAGTTAGCCTGTCTGATTATGCCGTTGCTTTTTCTGAGCCTAATATTGTTCTGGCAAATCGTTTTACTGAGTCACTTGAGTTAAAGCATTATTTGATGAGTGAAAAGCTGGATGGCATACGAGCATTCTGGACGGGTAAAGATCTGTTAACCCGTAAGGGGAATAAGATCTATGCGCCTCATTGGTTTATTCAGTCTCTGCCAGATTTTCCGGTTGAAGGGGAGTTGTGGGCCGGCAGAGGGAATTTCCATATGGTGCAGAGTACTGTGCTGGATAAGGTTCCGAAAGATACAGCATGGGAACATATTCGCCTTATGCTATTTGACCTGCCTGAAGAGAAAGGACCGTATTCTGAGCGGTACCGTCGTTTGGTGCAGTTAGTGACCTCTGTGGAGTCACCTCATTTGGGATACATTGAACATAGCCTGGTAGCCTCTGAGTTGGCTTTACTGGATTTTCTTGATTCACTACAGGTGCTTGGGGGGGAAGGTGTTATGTTGAGACGCACTGACAGTGAATATAGAGCCGGAAGGAGTGATGACCTGGTGAAGCTTAAGAAGCATCAGGATGCTGAAGCCGAAGTGATTGGTTATAAACCCGGGAGTGGGAAATATACCGGATTAATGGGGGCTATTCATGTGAAGCTTGAAAACGGCCGTACATTTTATATAGGTTCTGGTTTTACCGATGAAGATCGCCGTACTCCACCCCCATTAGGCTCGGTAATTACATTCAAATTTAATGGCTATACTGTTTCTGGATTACCCAGGTTCGCTCGTTTTCAGAGAATAAGGAAGGATTAAGGGCCGGTGAAAAAGGCAGATACCAAAGTATCCTTCGGTATCTACTTTTTTATTCGCTATGGTATTACGCTGAGGCTGTTTTTTTCGGATGTGCATCAGTTACAATAGACAGTTCTTTCTTTTGCTGACGTTCCGCATTGATTTGTTCCGCGATTTCATCGCTGGACACAGTTTTTGATATGCCAAGAAATGAACCACCTTTTTCAATGGTGAGCTCTGCTGACGTCACTTCACCTTTTAAGCAACCATTTGCAAGGACATCTACATTTTTTGCGTAAATGTCACCTTCAAACTGACCGTTTATGATGGCATGGTCCGCATAAATTTTACCTTCCACACTGCCTGATGGACTGATGGTTACCAGCTTAGTTGTACGAATGGTTCCATCCACTTTACCATCAATTTGAATATTTCCTGTAAGCACTAATTGTCCAGAGATGCAGGCTCCCTCAGAGACGATAGTTGTAGAGCTGTGCTTACCTGGCGTTCCACGTTTTGCACCAAAGAGTCCCATTGTATTCCCTTTTGATTTTTAAAAATTGATTCAAAGTTGTCGATATTCCAATCCACAAATGGTCGGGGATCGATCGCCCGACCAACAAAACGAATCTCATAATGAAGATGTGGACCTGAAGTTAAACCACTATTCCCTGAATATGCGACCAATTCTCCCTTTTTAATAAACTGTCCGGTACGAACTTTAAAAGACTTTAAGTGTGAATATGAGGAAGTGATTCCAAAACCATGAGAAAGTCTTAGAAAATTTCCGGATCCTTTCGTCTGACTCTTGCGTACAACCTGGACGACGCCATCAGCCGGAGCATAAATAGGCGTTCCTGTATTGACGGCAAAATCTAACCCCCGATGCATGGTTCTTTTTTTAGTTACGGGATGGACTCTGCCTCCAAAAGACGAGGAAATACGCCCTTTAACAGGAGCGCCATTGGGAACCTGGGTCAGGATTGCCCTGCGAACGGCAGTATTAATTGCTGCAATATCTAAACGAGAGTCCATATCAAGGCTTTCGTTTGTTTCTCCAAGGAAGGTTTCAATACCATTTAATCGGTTGGTTACAGACTGAAGTTCGCTTTCTTTTACAGAGATATCGCCTTCCAGTTCTTCTTTTAATTGTTGGTATTTTTGCAGTTGTTCGGAGAGGTTAATTGATTCCAGTTTTAATAAAGCTTGTTGTTCTTTGGTCAGATCAAGTTCGTCAAGGAGGTAGATAATACCTGTCGTTACGATTCCAAGAGCGAGGAGCATGATGGAAAACACAACCTTAAGGCGAACGACAGCCTTGTTAGTTAATTTGAAATGACTGGTTCCTTTTACGCCAGAGATAGTTACTGCGAGGCTTTGGCTCATAAAAATAAAACTCACTGATAAATAAAAAGAGGCTCTTACCTGAGCCTCAGGTTGCTATGTCTGTATCTGTATTGACGATTTAAACAGTTACCGACATTGGTATGAAATAGTAAAGAGCTCAGATTCTAGAATGATAAGGCGGTTTCTGACATGGATCTATTTCATGATTTTACAGTTTAAGGCGCAAAATGTGATAAAAACAGTGTTTCATTTTTGAATGCACCATGATTTGGGTGATTTTTATGCCGATTTTTAACGAGAGGCAAACTCGAGTTGTATGGAATTATCCTGTTTATGCATCCATTTTAAACGGATGGACAGGAAGAGAGCAGCGGAACTCAACCCGACAATAAATCCAATCCAAAATCCGTGTACGCCTATTGCATCAACAATGACGTTGGTAAACGCTAGCACGTACCCGGTCGGAAGACCAAGCATCCAGTAAGCCAAAAATGTGCAGATAAAGATGGATTTCATATCCTTATAGCCCCGTAAAACTCCAGCGGCTGTGACTTGTATTGCATCTGTCACCTGGTACACCGCTGCTATCATTAGCAGTTGTGTGGCGAGAGAAACGACTTCAGGATTACTGGTGTAAAGAAGTGTGATCGGTTCTCTCAACAAAATGGTAAGAATACCCGTCCCAATGGCGCTTGTGGCTGCAATGAGAATGGCGACTCGCGAAGCGACCTGAGCTCCTTCAACTTGCTCTTCGCCCAGTTTCTGGCCAACACGGATGCTGGCGGCAGATCCAATACTCATTGGCAGCATAAAGACCAGAGTTGAGAAATTAATAGCAACCTGATGAGCCGCGACGGTCACGGGCCCTAAAGGTGCAATGAGAAGGGCGACCACAGCAAACAGCGTAACCTCAAAAAACAGCGCCATTGCGACCGGGAGACCGAGCTTGATTAAGCGGATTTGGGCGTTGGTAAGTGGCTTGTGAAATGCGCTGAATAATTTCACGTGCTTCAGTCGTTTTGATGTCAGCACATACAAAAAAAGAGATAAGCACATCAGCCAGTACACGATGGCTGTGGCCACCCCACAACCAACCCCTCCCAAAGCGGGGGCTCCAAGCTTTCCGTATACAAACATCCAGTTAAGAGGAACGTTAGCAGCAAGGCCGATAAAACTGACAACCATAGCTGGCTTGGTTAGCGCCATACCATCAGTGAAGCTTCTTAGTGCCTGAAAAAGAAGAAAGGCAGGGACAGACCACATGATGGCATGCATGTAGCCAATGGTTTTTTCAGTCATTAAGGGATCGACGTTCATGATACCCAGAATAATTTCAGTCTGGAATAATACCGCTAATGTCGGAATGGTTAAAAACAAAGCAAGAAAAAAGCCTTGCTGGATTTCGAAGGCGACTTTATCTGAGCGACCAGAGCCATTGAGTTGGGCAACAATTGGTATAAGAGCCATTAGTAATCCCATACCAAATAGAATGACAGGGAACCAGATGCTGCCAGCGACGGCGACAGAAGCCATATCTGTGGCACTAACGCCACCGGCCATAATAGTATCAACGAACCCCATACCCGTTTGGGCAATAGAGGCAATCAACACAGGGGTTGCTAATTTAATTAGCTGAGATGCTTCAGTTTGATAACGATGCACAAGCTTACTCCAAAAAAACATTCTGCTCCCAAACCGTTAGAGTCAGGGAATTGCATCGGCCCAATGGCTTTGTCAGGCGAGTTGATCTGTTACGAACAGATTTTTATGTGAAGAGCAATTATAGAGAATTGCGTATGTGAGAGCTATCAAAATAAGAGGGAATAACTTTATTTTATTCCCTTTTCAACATTTGATTAATGAAGTTTTGTGCATCAGCCAGATAGTGTCCTCCAAAGAGGTTGCAGTGGTTAAGAATATGGTACAGGTTATAGATGTCTTTTCTCTGCTGATATCCAGGATCGAGAGGGGCCACGCTTTCGTATCCCTGATAAAATTCTTTCTGAAAGCCTGAGAATAATTCAGTCATAGCAATATCGCATTCTCGATCTCCCCAATAGCAGGCAGGATCGTAGCAGATAGGCCCAAAAGCGGAGTGCGCCACATTGCCATGCCATAAATCACCGTGTAGCAAAGAAGGGCGTGGGTTATGATTCAAAAGGTGTGTTTTTACCGTACCCACAATGTCATCTATGTTACCGAAATTAATGCCTTTCTCATTCAGGAGCTGTAACTGCCAGCCAATTCGCTGTTCGGCAAAAAAGCGACCCCATTTTTTGTGCCATGGGTTTGGCTGCAGGGTTTCACCAATATAATTATCCTGGTCAAACCCATATTCTTTTTGTTCACCCCAAAGGTGCAGGTAAGCAAGCTGCTCACCGAACAGGTAGGCGGCTTTGGGATCGTCAAGAGGTTTAGTCGCAAGATAATTAAGAATAATATACGCGTGGTGCTTGGTATGGCCCATGCTGATAAGCTCAGGCAAAAATACTGTATTGGTTTTTCTGAGTTCTTTAAGACCTTCGCCCTCAGCTTCGAATTTCGGAAAAAATTCTCTTGAGTTTGTTTTAACGAAATAGCGTTGTTCACCATCACTGATCATATAGCATTCGTTGATATCTCCGCCATTAAGTCGAGTACGTTCTTTTATCTGGTAATCAAACATACATACGTCTGATAGGTGCTGAGCAATCGCCTGCCACATATAAACTTCCTCTGATCATGTCGCCAACCTTATGTTTAGTTTAGGACAGATTCAGAAAATGAAACAAAACTTAATGAAAAATAACGTAATATTTTTGGGGTATGTGTAAAAACGTGATAGTTGTCAGAGTGACCTTCATTCCATTTTTGTGGCAGTTCTGTATGATAAAGCGACTATAAATATAATCGAAACACGGTGGCTGTTTCTTTTTGTACACCAGCCTGATTCAGTAGTGATACGAACATGATTATAACGTTCGCGAGAACAATAAGAAGTTGGCAATGAATATACTTGTTTGTGACGATTCTGCATTAGCACGAAAATCTTTATCCAGATGCCTGGACGCATACAGTGGTTTGGATCTGTATTTTGCTAAACATGGCAAAGAAGCAATTAAACGACTGGAAAAAACGAATATCGATCTACTGTTTCTGGATCTGACTATGCCAGTAATGGATGGTTTTGAGGTTCTTGAGCGTATGCCTGTCAATAGCTATCCTACTCAGGTTGTTGTGATTTCAGGTGATGTTCAGAAAGAGGCTCAAAAACGTTGCCTGATGTTAGGCGTCAGCTATTTTATTGAGAAGCCTTTTCTGTGTGAAGATGTCCTGGGGCTGGTTGACCGTCTGGGCTCTGGTTGTGTTGCGCCGGTAACGGATAGTCACAAACCGAGAAGTGCTCCACTTGCTGATGTTGACGCTATCAGTAAATTTAAAGAAGTCACTAATATTGCTCTCGGGCAAAGCGCTGCCATTATATCTGATCATGTTGGTGAGTTTATTCAGCTTCCTATCCCTGCCGTTGGTGTGCTGGATACCGGAGAGCTGAAAATGACCATTGAAGATGTTATGAGCCGACAGGGGCTGCATTCGGTTGCTCAGCGTTTTGTTGGCGGAGGTATTTATGGTGAAGCTTTAGTGTGTATGAGAGGCAAAGGTATTGCTACTCTAGGTAAGCGACTAGGGTTTGCTCAGGCTGAATCTAATGATTATGAAACCTTGCTGAATGTCTCTAACTTGCTGGTGTCATCTTACCTGAACTCTCTTGCCCATCAACTGGTTCTGCAATTTTTTCTCAGGCAGCCGATTATTCTGGATAAGAAAGGCCGGGAGTACGCTTGTGCGCAACATATTGAAGAATCAGCGTTTGCTATAGAATATACCTATTTTGCAGAAGAGCTGGATTTTGAATGTGAGGTGCTTTTTCTGCTGGATTCCTCCTCGGTTAAGGCCATATACCAGTTAATGGAGAATTTTTGATGTCGGATGTCTCTGTCAATATTGCGGATTTTCACTGGGGCCTACAGGTTATGGACACTATTGATGTTGGACTAGTGGTGATAGATCGTAACTTTAATGTCTGTTTATGGAATAGCTTTATGCAACATTACAGCGGCATAGGATCTGACGCGGTGATGGATAAGAATCTGTTCACGGTATTTCCTTCACTGCCGAAAGACTGGCTTAAAGCAAAGCTACAGGCATGTATAGAGTTGCAAACACGAGGCTTTTCAAATTGGGAAGACAGACCTTACGTGTTTGAATTTAAAAATTACTCTCCGGTTTCTCATGGACTGACAACGATGTATCAGAATATTGTTATTACGCCTCTTAAAGCATTAACCGGTGATATTTCACATCTGTGTATTATGGTCCAGGACGTTTCTGATGTCGCGAAGAGCAAGATACACCTGAGGGAGTCTAATCAGCAGCTTTCTCTCATGAGCCGAATGGATGGACTAACTGGATTATTCAACCGATCCCATTGGGAACAGTGCTTACAACAAGAATTTGATGCCTTATCTGTAACCACTCAGCCAAGCTCTCTGGTTATCTTTGACATTGACCACTTCAAAAAAGTTAATGACTGTTATGGTCACAGTACCGGGGATGATGTTATTCGTCGTACTGCTGCTATGCTTAAGAAAACGGCGCGGCAGTCTGATTTATGTGGTCGCTATGGCGGCGAAGAGTTTACCGTTTTATTGCCCGAAACCTCGGCCGATCAAGCGTTGTATTTTGCAGAAAGGTTACGTAAGCGTATTGAAAAATCGGTAGTAGAAACAGAGGAACATTCTGTTTCTTATACAATCAGCCTTGGGGTTTGTGAGTTTAATTCTTCATTTTCTTCTCATACGGAATGGCTTCAGACAGCAGATAAAGCATTGTATCGTTCGAAGCAGTCAGGAAGAAATCAGACATCGGTGCATGGCTAATTTTTAAGAGATAGCACCGGTTGAACGTAATCATGTTTGAAGCACAAACTCGGGCGAATAGGTGGCAACATCTTAATCAATGATTTAGTATAAATTTAACTTATTTATAAAAACTCGTTATCGGATAACCAATCCATCCTGGTGGATGATAAAAGCTATCTTTTACGAACTCGCTCAGTACAGATTTAACAGGGGTGAAAATAGTGGTTGTAGACACTGACGGATATTTGGCTCTTATAGAGCACCTGACTATTAACCTGGATGTGTTTATTCGAGAAGGGGATACGGGAGACGAAACAGTTGAAGATGTTGTGACCGATATGATTGCAACGAATATTATGGCTGTATTCGAGCAGAACCCTGATCTGCATTCGAGTGTCCGTTTTAAACTGTTAAAAGAGACCGATGCGGTTGTCGATGATTTGGGTGAGGTGCTGGCTGGTGTCTGGACAAAGAAAGCGACAAATGAGCAAATTGCATTTCTAGATGAGTATATCGCTCTGGTGAAAAATTTATTTGATAGTGCAGTGGCGATATATGATTAATGTAACCGGCGAGCCTGCCAGAACACCGATGCCCAGTATGGGTTGTCCAGCCTTGATATTGTCACTCCTTTCGACGTTGATGCGTGCATAAATAATTGATTGTCAATATAGATGCCCACATGACGTTGTTTATATGATGTCTTAAAAAAAACAAGATCCCCGCTTTTTATATTGTCCAGCGAAATACTATACCCAAGCTTACTTTGTGCCTTAGTTGTGCGAGGAAGAGTCATTCGCTGGGCCTCCGAAAAGACCACTTGCACAAAAGCGGAACAATCTATACCTGATTTTTCAGTACCGCCAAAAGAATAGGGGGTTCCTTTCCACTTATTGTATTGCTCAATAAATGACTTAACAGCTCTTTTACTCTTCAGTTGAGCTAAATCGGAAACATTATTGTCGATAGAGAGTTGCTGCTCAGGTAGGCTGCTACAACCCCCGAGATAGGACAAAATGATAAATGTACAAACCTTTAGTGCGTTTAAGTTCATATTAATCAGTGGCTTAAGTTGTAAAGTACTTGGTCTCGATGAAATAGAATTGTCACAAAACTTTTATATCATATCGGCACACCTATTTTGTGAGCTAATTTGGATAAATAATGAGTAAGAGCCAGAACAAATCGTTTTCATTATCTTTGACCCAAACACTCAGTGCTATTTTTATCGCAATTATCATTCTTGTGCTAGCACAATCAGTTCTTACGGCCAGAGGAATCAATAAGGTTGGCGATGGCTTTGAACAGCTTTCCCGGAAAGCACTGCCTCTTGCGATGAATAATGCGCAATTAACCCAGAATGTACTGGAAGAAGTGAAGCTGCTCAATCAGGGGATGCAATCTCATTCTTCTGAAGAGTTAGCTGCAGTCATGACATCGGTCGACAGGCTTTCTGAAGTGGCGAAATCAGATATAAAGCTGTTTGAACAGTTTTCAGAAACAGTGAGCCATGAACAAAGAGAGTTGCTTAAGCAAAAGATAAGTCAGCTCAGTGCCATATCAACAAAGCTACTTGAAAACCAGTCTCAAAATATCACGATGGAAAAAAAGCTGGATGAAGAGCTTCCGGGATTTAAATATGGACTGAACTCTATTGGTCCAGAGATGAGCCGGGTGGCTTCTTTCCTGGCTCTGGGAAATCCGGAATCGACGGATGCCGCTAACCGTTTTGTCGCTAATGCGAGTGCGATGGAAAGGGCATTTCTTTCATTACTGATGCAAACTGATCTGAAAAAGGCGAGAGATAATTATCGCAGTATCAGAACCAGCATTTCCGGTATTGAACTTGCTTATGATGACTTTGCTGAGTGGCATCCGGATGTGAAAGATTTTGCCAGCTTAGTCGCCCCGTATAAGATGGTTCGGGAGGGGGTGGGAAGTAATGGTATTTTACAGTTGGTGATGAGCCGCCTGGAGCTGATGAATGCTCAGAAGCAGGAGTTGGCAGCGGCAGCATTACTCGCGGATGAAACCATTGCAATACTTAATGGGATTTCTGGTTCGGCTAAAAAGCTTATAGAAGAGAAAGAGGCGACTGTGAATCAGACGATCTCTAACATTTCTATGTTGTCTGTCGCCACAACGGCATTTATGGTCATTTTGGTTCTCGGTTCGGGAGTATTTCTGAGCCTCTGGATTAATAAAGGTCTTAAGAATATTACTCGTCAGCTTGCTTTGCTTACGGAACATAATCTGGCTGAACAAGCAAAAATCATTGGTCCTTACGAAATGAAGGAAATTGCAGCCAAGCTTAATCTGGTCATAGAATCGACTCACGAGTCGATAGCTATGGTCACTCGTAACTGTGAAACTTTATATAAGACAGCAGAGATCAGTTATAACGCAGCAGAAGAAACGGATAAAAGCCTTTCAGAACAAAATGATGCCTTATCAAATATTGCGTCGACGGTTGAACAGCTGGAAAGCTCCATAAGAGAAATTGCTCAGGTGACCAGTGAATCTTATTCAGAATCTCAGGTAGCGGTTGATTTCGCCGGTCAGGGTACAACGGTTATTGAACAAAATACCGCGCGTCTTGAGTCACTGGAGAAGACATTAGGCAGTAACGAAGAGTCCATGAGTGAGCTGGATCAGAATGTCAGTCAAATTAGTGCTATGGTTGATTTGATTAGTGGTATCGCCGAGAACACCAACCTTCTGGCGCTCAATGCAGCAATTGAAGCAGCCCGGGCAGGAGAGCAGGGGCGGGGCTTTGCTGTCGTTGCTGATGAAGTGCGTAAACTGGCAAAAGATACAAGTGAACAGACCGCTAATATCCGTGGCATGATGGCAGAGCTGGTACAGGCTGCCGAGAGATCAAAGCAATCGGTTACTGAGAGCCGTGAAGAGATGATTGCCGCAATGAGTTTCAATGAGCAGGTCAAAGAATCCTTCAATAATATCGAGCAAGCGATTAATCATATTAAACAACGGGTTGAGCAGGTTTCAGTTGCGACAGAGGAGCAGGAACGGGCGACCGCTAATGTAAGCGAGAGTCTTTCTCATATTTCTGAGCAAGGCGGGCAGACCAAGCGACAGCTTGAATCGATGATAGAAAACTCAGAACAAGTGGCTGAAATTGCAGGTCATCAACAGGCAATGTTGCACAAATACAAGCTTTAACTGTGTTTGAAAAGTACGATCAGAAAGCAAAGAGGGCTATGGTGGGCCCTCTTGTTTTTTTGAAGTAATACTATTTTGGACGAGTAGTAAACACTGTCCACTCTTTAACCAGATCATGATCATAACCGACTACCGTCGCAACCACGCGTCGATTGACGGCATGGGCGACTGGAGATTCACCGGTGGCATCAACGACGGTTTCACCATATCCGACTATTTTTATCCTATCCGGTGATACCCCCATTGAGACTATAGCATCTTTGATCTTTTTCGCTCTTCGCTCTGAAAGCGCCTGATTGTAATTGGTTTTACCGACAATACTGGCGTGACCCTGAAGCTCAATAGAGGTTTCAGGGTATTTTTCAAGGAACGACACCATTGATTCCAGCTCGTTAATAAATACCGGATTGATCCTGGATGAGTCATTAGCGAATAAGACTTTTAAATCCCAATCCTCCGTATCATCCTTGTATCTTTCACATCCATCATTATTAATATCAGATCCTACAGGAGTTTCTGCACAAAGATCTCTCGCGTTGATAACCCCATCTTTATCGTCATCCATCAGGTCGGCTATCTGATTGGCCACTGGCGGTTCCATGTAGGTGTACTCATCTTCTGCTGCATTTGTACTAAACGAAAAAATGGTCAGAAGCGCAATAAAACAGGCTGAATATTTCATATCGGTTCCTTAATAATCCACTTTGTCGTTCCAGTCTTCCGGCATATCAACCAGAAGTGATTCAAGTAAAGTTCCAGTTGAGTTGAGCACTCTGTATTTTGCCAACTGCTCATCATATTTAGCATCCGTATAATCTTTACGTGCTTCGAAGAGTTCATTCTCCATATTCAGTAAATCAAGAAGTGTACGCTGACCAATAAGGAACTGTTTTTCATACCCGGTTACGGTTTTGGCGGCAGAATCGACCTGATCGGCAAGGAACTCTTTTTGCTGAAGTGTTAAATCCAGAGCACTCCATGCGAGGCGGAGGCTTTCTTCTACGCTACGGTAAGCTTTGGCTCGAAGATCTTTTGTTTGATTCAGTATATAAGCCATTTGATCAATCTGAGCCATATCTGAACCACCATTCAACAAGTTGTAACTGACTCTCAGCATGGCCGTAAACTCGTCGCTATTACCTTCGATTCCATCGGCATCGTCATACCAGCTTTGAGCGACATCAATAGAAAATGTTGGATAGTTTTTGCCTTTAGCCTGCTTGTATTGGAGGCGGGCAGCATCCACGTCGGCTTTCGCAACTCCAAGAACAGGGTGTTTCTCCGTAGCGAGTTTTATCGCGTCTTGCAGTGTCAAAGGAATGGCTTTTTGATCGGCTCTTGGAAAGATTAACCCCATAGGGCTCTGGCCAACGATACGGGTAAATTGAGTGTGGGTGTCTACCATATTATTTTGAGCAGCAAGAAGGTTACCATGTGCTTTAGCTAATCGTGTTTCTATTTGGGTTAAATCGGCCGTTGAATCAATACCTTGATCGGCACGTCGCTTGATATTTCGGTATATTTCTTTATGTATGGCAAGGTTTTTTTCTGATAAAGCGAGTATTTCGTAGGCTTTGGTTGCATCGAGGTAAATTTCGGTGACCTCTAGCGCTTTATCTTGCGCATCTGCAATTAACTGTTTCCGCATGGATTCTGCTTCAGCAGATGTCCTGTCGATATCATGTATCGTCTGGTTACCATCCCAGATGAGTTGAGTTAATCTTAGTGTTAATTCTTTTCGGGTCAAATCCGTATCATTTCCATTTACTGGATTAATTGCTTCATGTCCGATACCCGCATCTAAATCCAGGTTAGGAAGATAATCACCACGAGAAATATTACTTCGTTCGACGTAACTCTGATACTCGTTGAATGAAGCTTTAATTTCAGGGTTAGATGCGAGTGTAATGGCTATAGCTTGCTCTAATGTTTGCCCTAGCGTTGGGGTACTACTTAACGCGACCAAACAGGCAAGTGTAGTGAGGTGAGTCCGTTTCAAACCAGTTCTCCCAGCGTTTGTAAACCGCAATTAGTGTAATTTTTATGATTTAGAGTACCGCTGCTAAATCAACCTTATAGTGTATAAATACACAATTAGCATGTAAGAAGTGTAGAAAGCAGTTGTATATTAATCAAAGTAGATATGTATTATTTATTAGGTAGTGTTAACAATGATACATCTAGCATTGTATTTTGATATTTTCTAATCTAATGTTTTTATTACAGCTTCCCAGGAAAACGCCTAATTTCTGATACTAAAACTAAAGTACTATCCCTATTTGGTATTAAAGCACTAAAAATAAAAATATTAACTAATGCTTTTGTTCATTAGGGGATTATTTTGGTTCTTTCCTTTGACTCTGATAGTTAAGTATCCAAAATTATATTAGTAGCATAGGTGTTTTCCTCGGCTTTGTGCCCATGGAAATATTTTTCATCTATTTGGACGCAAAGGATGAAGTATTATGAACGTTGTATTAGCTAATGTTGCAGGAAGCAGCAAATTTATCGCGATAGATATAAATGGGAACCTCAAGTTTATTGATAATCCTAGTGAATTAGCGCCCGGTGAAGTTATCGTAAACGCTGGCGGTCACGAAGTGACGACCGACCTTGGTAGCATGGTTGGTGTTGCTAACCGCAGTGGTGGTATTGACGCTATTGGCAATAATGAACTTGACCAACTCTTTGCTGCTTTAGAAGGTGGGCAGGACCCGACTGCCCTTGAAGATTTAGCTCCGGCTGCCGGTGGACCACAGGGCTCTGCCCCAACAACTTCAGGAACCATTGACAGAGACGGCACCTCAACCATTGCGAGTACTTTCTATGATACCACCGGTATCGATACTCTTGGATTGCCTGAAACCCAAGCTCTTAGCCTGTTAAATGTTGTTGCTCAGGTTGCCGCTACTTTTAGTGGCGATGATCAGGGAGAAGTTGTTGAGGATGAAAGTAACCTTACCCTGACAGAAACCGGTTCGTTGATTGTCACTGATCCCGACGAAGGCCAAGCCGCTTTTGTACCTGACGCTGTTACTGCGAGTGAAGGTGCGTTAGGTGCTTTGACTATTACGGAAAATGGTGACTGGGTCTATGAAGTTGATAATGATTTAGAGGCAATTCAGGCGCTCGGAGAAGGTGATACCAGACAAGAAACTTTTACTGTGGAAAGTATTGATGGATCTCAGCATGACATCACTATCACTATTGTCGGTACTAATGATGTGGCGGTGATTTTTGGCGATGACCAGGGTGTGGTGACAGAAGATGCCAGTGATCCGATACTGACTGACAGCGGTATTCTGACCGTAACTGATGTGGATGAAGGCGAAGCCTTCTTTGTACCAGAAAGTGTCAGAGCCAGTGCTGGTGCACTAGGTTCATTAACGATTGATGCTGCGGGTAACTGGGTATATGAAGTTGATAATGGTCTAGACGAAATTCAGTCTCTGGGAGAAGGTGATACCAGGCAAGAAACCTTTACTGTTGAAAGTATTGACGGAACTCAGCATGACATCACTATCACTATTACCGGCAGTAATGACGGGGCTACCATTATTCCGGCTCCGGATGACCCGGACGACCCAAATTACTACGAACAGGACACGAATACCATTGAAGTTGGTATTGATGCACAAGGTAACCCAATAGGGGATCCGAATGCCAGTGGCCGTTTGCTGGTCTCTGACGTGGATACCGGCGAAGCCCTGTTCCAGACTCCTGCCGCCGATGATCTGGTCGGTACTTACGGTAGCTTTACCTTTGATGCCTCAACCGGTGAATGGACGTATGTGCTGGATGAAGCTAAATCTGATCTGCTTAATGCGGGTGATGAAGTAACGGATACACTGACGGTCACGTCTTATGACGGTACCGCCACCGAAGATATCGTGGTGAACATTCTGGGTAGTAATGATGGGGCAACGATTACCCCGGTTGACCCACAGGATGTGAATACCGTTGAACCGGGTGATGAGGTTCTGGGTGATCTGAGTGCCGGTGGCAAACTGGACGTCACCGATCCGGATGAAGGCGAAAGTCTGTTTACGGTTCCGGCCGATCTGGACGGGACTTACGGCTCGTTTACCTTTGATGAAAACGGCAACTGGACTTACACCTTAGATCCGGATAAAGCGGATGTACTGACGGACGGTCAGGAAGTTACAGAAACCTTAACCGTCAGCTCTGTCGATGGTACCGCTTCGTATGATATCGAAGTGGATGTGCTGGGTAGTAATGATGGGGCAACTATCATTCCGGCTCCGGATGATGATCCGGACGACCCAAATTACTACGAACAGGACATGAATACCATTGAAGTTGGTATTGATGCACAAGGTAACCCTATCGGGGATCCGAATGCCAGTGGCCGTTTGCTGGTCTCTGACGTGGATACCGGCGAAGCCCTGTTCCAGACTCCTGCCGCCGATGATCTGGTCGGTACTTACGGTAGCTTTACCTTTGATGCCTCAACCGGTGAATGGACGTATGTGCTGGATGAAGCTAAATCTGATCTGCTTAATGCGGGTGATGAAGTAACGGATACACTGACGGTCACGTCTTATGACGGTACCGCCACCGAAGATATCGTGGTGAACATTCTGGGTAGTAATGATGGGGCAACGATTACCCCGGTTGACCCACAGGATGTGAATACCGTTGAACCGGGTGATGAGGTTCTGGGTGATCTGAGTGCCGGTGGCAAACTGGACGTCACCGATCCGGATGAAGGCGAAAGTCTGTTTACGGTTCCGGCCGATCTGGACGGGACTTACGGCTCGTTTACCTTTGATGAAAACGGCAACTGGACTTACACCTTAGATCCGGATAAAGCGGATGTACTGACGGACGGTCAGGAAGTTACAGAAACCTTAACCGTCAGCTCTGTCGACGGTACCGCTTCGTATGATATCGAAGTGGATGTGCTGGGTAGTAATGACGGCGCTGTAGTTTCCGGCGATGACAGCGGTGCGGTCACCGAAGATGCTAGTGATCCTACGCTGACTGACAGTGGCATTCTGACGGTTACCGATGCGGACGAAGGAGAGGCGGTCTTTGTACCGGGTAGTGTTGTTGCCAGTGTTGGGGCTCTGGGTTCATTGACCATTGATGCGGCCGGTAACTGGGTTTACAACGTGGCCAACAGCGATGTGCAGTACCTGGGTGACGGCGACACCAAACAGGAAGTGTTTACCGTGGCAACGGAAGACGGCACCGAACACGACATCACCATCACCATTACCGGCGTGAATGACGGCGCGGTGGTCTCCGGTGATGACAGCGGTGCGGTGACCGAAGACGCCAGCGATCCTACGTTGACTGACAGTGGTATTCTGACGGTTACTGATGCGGA
>NZ_QFWT01000019.1 GCF_003144035.1 Vibrio albus | reverse complement strand
AAATGGCCCACGCGCTCGGCAAACCATGGGGAGCAACAACGCATACCTGTTGTACCGTTGGTAAATTCCCTGCAATAAGCCGGTAAGCTTCACAACACCAAATGCTATGAACTAACCAATAGAGGGATCACTAAACAAAAAGCGTTGATTCTGAGGGCTTATCGAAAGCCAAGCAAACCGATGGTTGAAACGGCAAGACCAGTGTTCAGCAAAGCTTAGCCATTCTATGCAAACCGACCTCATAACGCCCGGCTAATGGGCAAAAACCAATACCATATACACTCAATTTAACCAGCCGGAACCCCGAAAGTAAACCAAACCCAAAATCGTGCGTGTTTTTGTCCCGTTGAGCCGATTGTTAGTTGCCGCTCCTCACACTCAGTGCTAACATTTGTACATACAACAAATCAGGAGCGAATCATGGACACTAGAATTCAATTTCGTGTTGATGAGGAAACAAAACGCCTAGCCCAACAAATGGCTGAAAGCCAAGGCAGAACCTTAAGCGATGCTTGCCGTGAACTTACCGAACAGCTCGCAGAGCAACAACGAAAAACATTATCTCATGACGCTTGGCTTACTGACCAAGTTAACCTAGCTTTTGAGAAGTTTGACTCAGGAAAGGCCGTTTTCATTGACCAGAACGCTGCTAAATCTCGAATGGCTGAACGTAAGGCTAAGATTCGCAACCGAGGCAAGCTATGATTTTATGGGAAGAAGAATCTCTCAATGATCGCGAAAAGATCTTCGAGTTTCTTTACGATTTTAACCCAGACGCTGCCGAGAAAACCGATGAACTTATCGAGGCCAAAGTTGAAAACCTTTTGGAACAACCTCTTATGGGTGTACAGCGTGATGGCATTCGAGGACGACTTTTGATCATTCCTGAGATATCAATGATAGTCTCGTACTGGGCTGAAGGTGATATCGTCCGTGTTATGCGCGTACTACACCAAAAACAAAAATTCCCTGCTGAGTGACCGTGAACATAAGGCAACTAACGCCCAACTAAAGGGCAAAAACCAAAACCCATTCACTCAACCGAACCTGCCGGAACCCCAGAAACAAACCGAACCAAAAATGCCGCGTGTTTTTGTCCCTTTGAGTTGTTTGTTATGACGGCGGCCCACACCGAACAAAAACCCGCCAATTCAAAGAATTAAAATGAACCGACCACGGCGAATAACTTAAAGACACCGCATTTCGATCAGTTTAACCTTTTTCGGTGATACAAAATTAAAGCGGTGAGCCACCGGAGTTCAAAAGCTCATTTTGCACCAACGAAAGCCTAATACCGCAATAAAGACGAGCCTGGAAAATTACCTGAAAAACGGATTGCGGCACGCCCTCAACCAAAAAGAAAGCCCGCCTCATAACGCCCGGCTAATGGGCAAAAACACACATATGCACCCAATTTAACCAGCCGGAACCCCGAAAGCAAACCGAACCAAAAATCGTGCGCGTTTTTGTCCCGTTGAGCCGTTTGTTATGCAGACTCTCTTAACCAGCGCTCTTTTGATATTTTATAAAGGCAATGTCGTTCAACTCTATGACCCCTCTCTACTTTGGGGTGATTGAAATCATTACCCGTATTTTGCATACCTAATTTTTGCATGACTCGTTGAGAAGGCTTATTAATTAGCGGTGTAAAGGCATAAACTGAATCTAGACCTAATTCAGAAAATGCAAAGTCTAAAGCTTTACCTGCGGCTTCTGGTGCCAGCCCCTTGCCCCAGTATTTAGAAGACAGTCGCCAGCCCACCTCGACGAAAGGGGTTTCAGGTAAACTATGACTGCTTGGCTGATAATTCAGGCCAACAAAACCTATAAATTGGCCTCCAGACTTCAACTCTACCGCCCAAAATCCCCAACCATTTTCTTCAATCAGACCTCGAATATGATCAGCAACCTTATTACTTTCTTCAAGATTCAGCACTGACGGAAAAAAGCGCATCACCCTCGGATCTGCATTGAGCTTCGCAAACTGAGCATAATCTTCCCTTTTCCACTGGCGCAGAATCAATCTTTCAGTTTCGAGATAATTCATCCATTCCTCAGTATGCATAACGCCCAACTAAAGGGCAAAAACCAAAACCAATTCACCCAACCGAACCAGCCGGAACCAAAAAAACAAACCGAACCAAATGTGCCGCGTGTTTTTGTCCCTTTAAGTTGTTTGTTATGTACATTTACTTAAAAGTTCTTTCCAATCTTTCAATGAAACCATTGATGGTGTTATACGAATACGGAAGTAACAGTCTTTACCATATGAAGTTACGGTAATTCGTTCTTTTTTAACAATTGGAAATAGAGTGTACTTGAGTTTTGCGGGTTTATCACGATAGCACACCTCTCCGTCTTTTATTTCCAGAGTATTCAGAGTTTCTCCTTTGTTATTCAATTTCCTGCTTATATACATGTACTGAGCAGATTGATATATAGCCATTATGACTAATATTAAGACATAACTATCAAGGGCTAAGGAAAAACTTTCAGAACCAAAAGCATATCTAAAAAATTGCATAAATAGTGGATATAAAATTGCAAATCTTAAGAAACTTTTGAGTTCAGTTGTTATACCATAGTTACAAATCAAGTTTATTTTTCTGTCCACAATTTTCCTCATGTACATAACGCCCAACTAAAGGGCAAAAACCAGACCTAATTCACCCAACCGAGCCAGCCGGAACCTCAAAACCAAACCGAACCAAAAATGCCGCGTGTTTTTGTCCCTTTGAGTTGTTTGTTATGGCTACATGTGCATCAAAAAGTACCAACTCAACATTATCAAAAGCCAACCCAATATCCTTATGATAATTCGCAATGGCATATTCATATTAAAGCTGTATGCTACATGATTCACAACGAGCGTTGCATTGACTGCTACCGACGTCAAACTATTACTCTCACTAACAAGGAAAATATTTATTGATATTCCAAGCAACAGCAAGTAGAGCACCAGAAAACTATATTTCCAGCCATTTCTTGCCATTATGCCTTTTGGCTCCTCACTGAAGATTTCCACTATACGTTTATACACTTTAACTCTCGCCTTTCGTCACAAAGCCATAACGCCCGGCTAATGGGCAAAAATACACATATGCAGTCAATTTAACCAGCCGGAACCTCAAAAGTAAACCGAACCAAAAATCGTGCGGGTTTTTGTCCCGTTGAGCAGTTTGTTATGACGGCGGTTGCTGACGCTAACACCCATTAAATAAACACCGAAAGCTGCCCACGCGCTCGGCAAACTATGGTAAGCAACAACGCATACCTGTTGTGCCGTTGGTAAATTTCGTTCAATAAGCCGGAGAGCACCACAAAACCAAAGACTATGAACTAACCAATAAAGGAAAAACAACGTTGATCGCTAAACAAAAAGCGTTGATTCTGAGGGCTCATAAAAAGCGAAGAAAAACAGCTAATTGGAACGGCAAGACTGGTATTCAGCAAAGCTTAGCTATTCTATGCAAACCGACCTCATAACGCCCGGCTAATGGGCAAAAACCAATACCATATGCACTCAATTTAACCAGCCGGAACCTCAAAAGCAAACCGAACCAAAAGTGGCACGTGTTTTTGTCCCGTTGAGCAGTTTGTTATGACGGCGGTTGCTGACGCTGACACCCATTAACCAACAACTGAAAATTGCCCACGCACTCGGCAAACCATGGGGAGCAACAACGCATACCTGTTGTGCCATTGGTAAATTCCTTCCAGTAAGCCGATAAGCTTCACAACACCAAATGCTATGAACTAACCAATAAAGGAAAAACAACGTTGATCGATAAACAAAAAGCGTTGATTCTGAGGGCTCATCAAAAGCCAAGAAAAACAGCTAGTTGGAACGGCAAGACCGGTGTTCAGCAAAGCTTAGCCATTCTATGCAAACCGACCTCATAACGCCCAACTAAAGGGCAAAAACCAAACCCATTTGCCCAACCGAACCTGCCGCAACCTCAAAACCAAACCGAACCAAAAATGCCGC
>NZ_QFWT01000018.1 GCF_003144035.1 Vibrio albus | reverse complement strand
GTAAGGCAAAAATGTGTCTTGAATAATTAACATCTTTGATATTCAGAACAAATGAATTAACAAAGAATATTAGGTGAGTTCAGTTCTGCATCATATAGCTAAAACTGAATTGACTCACCTTTGCCCCTTTATGCTTTAGAGTGGAAGCTCATATACAACGTAAGCGCCTCATAATCCCACGGGCGCTACCTTAATGAGAGAAGTTCCAAGTGTTAGATATAATAATGAAGCCATCATTACTTCTATAGTTATGATGGCTTTAAGTGTTGTTTATTGATTCAAATTAATTAGTGAAACTTTTACAATAACTTGAGGGTTATGTTATTTTTTCAACCCATAATTTATTTTAAATAATGGGTTATTAGAATCATGAGGTTTAGCAGGGTCTTGTGATAAAACAGACTGCATAGTTCTTGGAAGCTCGAATGGTGTCTTGGCTGTATAATTTTTATTCGAGGTTAATCGTTCAAATAATACTTCGTCACTAACACCAAAGTTGGCAATCAATGCATCAGAATCTTCTAACACATTGGTCATGATTGCAGGACGATCAAGGTAAATAGTGACGATAGTCGGTACATGTTTCGTCGCTTCTTTAATCGCTAAGTAATCCTTGTTGCCAGGTTTGAAATCTAATGCACCTTCATTATGTTTTTTACCAAAGTAATAGTTATTGTGAGGTCTTTCAAAAGGTGTCGTTGCTCTTATAAGGGCAATATCTGCTTCTGCTAATTGCTCAACAACGTGAAAACCAGATTTCTCTGCAACTTCTTTGTTCACACCATGCAACCAAACTTTCAGGCCAGTTTTGATTGGTAGAATCTTGTCGTTTTTCAGTAGTACCAGTGACTTAAATTGAGCAACATTGGCTAAAGCAGAAAACTCTTCGTTACCAACGATATCATCTGCCTTTTTCGCATCGACGTAAGGGTTTTCGAACAAGCCGACTTTGAACTTTTGTTCCAACAAACGCTGCACTGAATCATCCAAACGACTTTCGGTTATTTTTTTATTGTTGAAAGCATTTACGATTATCTCTGAGTCAACAACACCGCCAAACTGGTCTACGCCGGCTTCTATTGCTTTCACAAAACGATCTTCAACTGAGAGATCTTCAACACCCCAAGGCATACCCCTAGGAAGTACTTTCTCTCTTTCTTTAAAACCGTTGATACAGTCTTCTTCACAGTCTCTTGTGATTAGCCAATCGCTCAAGATAACGCCTTTGAAACCATAGGTATCTCGCAATAGGTCTTGCAGTAGGTAGCGACTATAGCCTCCGCCAACTTGCGGGATTTCTTTGCCATTGTGTGTGGCTCCCTGCAATATTGAATATGTTGGCATGATGCCCGCCGGGCTAGCTTTAAATGCTTCTACAAATGGCGCTATATGGGTATCTAATGACGTTGAAGTAAAATCTGCAAATTTTCCGTATGAGTTGTGGCTATCCCATCCGTCCTTTGCTGCGCCATATCCAACCCAATGCTTCAGTATCGTGATAACACTGTCTTTATTGATACCTTCCGAGCCAGACTGCATGCCAGCGATATAGCTTCGCGTCATGTTGCCAACCACTTTAGGGTCTTCGCCAAAAGTACCGCTAATACGAGGCCAGCGAGGTTCACTAGCGAGATCTGCTTGAGGAGATAAAGCTTCTGTTATACCTACTGCACGGTATTCTTGACGTACTACATTCGCGTATTTTTCTGTTAGCGCTTCATCGTTAATTGCTGCGATACCAAGCGTTTCAGGCCACTTACTGAATTTCCCAGAAGCGATAGAGGCTCCCTCAAGATACTGGAATGAGTTTCGCGGGTCTGAACTAATCGTAATTGGAATCCCTAAGCGAGTCGCTTCTGCGATCTTCTGTAGTATGTTGTTTTGTTCCGCCAAATGACTAGGGACATCCCCTTTAAGTCGAGTGATGAAATAGGAGACATGATTGTTTTCAATCAGTGCCTTGGCCTTCTCTTGGTCGTAGCTCGAACCGCGTCCTAAAATTCCTGAGCTTGGAGCAGAACCGTGCATCATCAGCCCAGCTTTTTCCTCTACAGTCATTAAAGATACTAGATTTCTAGCTCGCTCTTCTGGAGTGAGACGCCAGTCTTCATATAAATCCAGTTTTCCATTTTTATTTAAATCTTTAAAAGACTTACCATCGACGTTTAGAATTTTTACAGTGTCGCTTGCCAAATCTACATCCATATTAGCGAATGAAATCATTGGAAACATAGCTAACGCTATAGAAGTTCTAAGTAGAATCTTATGCTTAATAATATCCATGCTGCATATCTCGGGGTTATTAATTCGCTAATAAATGTATACATGAAATTAATTAGAGAATAGAAATAATTAATTTGTATTATTAAAATTGTGAAGGGTGTTCAATTCTAATGAGTATATTAAAAATCAATATACAGATTTGAATTTTAATATATAACAGATTTTACATATTATTTTATTCGTGTTTTTAGTTATGAAAATAAAGGATTTTTTAAATTTATTAATAATAAAAAGCAAAATGCATATACACCAAATGGAGTATATGCATAATTGAAAATATTTTTCTTCTTTCGTTAAATTATTCGTTCATATGATGAATGATACTGTTAGATAACGTTGTCAATGCCTCTGCTCTTTGCTGGTCAAGCTCAAACGATGCATTTAGTCGAATACAATGATTGTACTGCTCTGTTACATCAAACATTTTACCAGGAGCTATGCTGACATTTGCTTTTAACATGTCTTGGTATATCTGCATGGCATCAATATTTTTAGGCAGCTCTAACCAGAGAAAATATCCGCCTTTTTGGTTTACCACTTTCACACTCTCAGGTAGCAGTGTGCTAAGAAAATCCGCCATTTTGCTTTTACGTTCATGGAGTTTTTTACGTAATTGCTTGAGATGCGATTCATAATTACGACTGGTTAAATAGTGAACCAGAGCCATTTGTATTGGGGCACTGGTTGCTAAGGTACTCATGAGTTGCAATTTCTGAATGTCGAAAGATCTCTTTCCTGCAACAACCCAGCCAATACGCAGACCAGCTACCAGAGATTTTGAGAACGAAGAACACAACATAATGTTTCCAGATTGGTCATACATTTTCATTGAGCTAACAGGCTCATTTCCTTCATATAATTCGCTATACACATCATCTTCAATTAACGCGACGTTGTAGCGTTGCAACAGCTCTACAATTTGCTTTTTCTTTTCATCTGACAATGTAAAACCGAGTGGATTCTGATGATTGGACATCAGCCAGCACGCTTTAACATCATGAGTTTGTAAGGCTCGTTCCAACGAATCGATATCAATACCAGTTGTGGGGTCTGTGCGCACGGAAAGTGCTTTTAGGCCAAGACGTTGCAATGATTGCAAGGCGCCATAAAATGTCGGCGACTCTACCACTACGCAATCGCCCGGTTTGGTACAGGCCTGTAAACTCAAGTTTAAGGCTTCCAATGCACCAGCCGTAATGACGATTTCATCTGGTGATATTTCAATTCCCCTCGTGGTGTAACGCTTGGCAATGATTGAGCGCAATTGCTCATTACCGGGCGGGAGGTTGTTAAATGCACTCGAAATAGGCATGTTGCGAGCCGCCGCAGATAGAGCCCGATTGATGTGGTAGCGAGGATATAAATCTGGGCTGGGGTAAGCAAAACCAAAATTGACCATCAAAGGGTTTTTCCCGGCCTGAAGAATCTCGAATATAAACTCGTTCACATCGACATTCTCAGTTCTGGATACTGCCATCTGAACCTGTTGTTGCTTTTTAAAACGAGGCGCGACTTTATAACCAGAGCGAGCTTGAGACGTAATCCAGCCTTGTGACTCCAAAAGTTGGTATGCGTGTAAAACGGTCATTAAACTCATGCCCGAGTGTTCAGACTGTTTTCTTAGTGAAGGCAGTTTATCGCCGGGGTTCCAGATCCCTGACTGAATCTGTCGTTTGAGTTGATCTACTAAATTCTGATACTTAGCCAAATTAGCCCCCGATTGAACGATTAATAACGACCAAACAATAACACTTATTAAATAAATCTGTTATACAATAGTCGTTCTTTTTTGTATCTACTGCCTCATGACTTGAGCCTTTATTATCACTTCCATAAATACTTATTAAGCTCAAAGGAAGTTAATCCGTAAGGCGCTAATTTAGCTATACTGTAACTCAGAAATGTCCACGGGCTTTTCAGTGCATCCTGACTAACAGCCGATCTCGACTGCAACAGTTTGAGTTGATAGCCAGACTTTAGGTTGACCAATAAAACCTAAGAGGAGGTCAGCATGAGAAGTTATCTTCGGGAAAATGCAGTGGCATTAAAAGGCCATTCAAGCTTGAAGAAATCTGGCGAATCAGAGCTAGACTTGAGATTGAAAACAACCTGATGCAGCTTGCACTACTGAATCTAGCCATTGATAGCAAGTTAAGAGCTAGTGATTTGCTAAATCTGCACGAATACGATGTTTCTTCACAAGGAGTCATCTATGAAAGGGTTCAATGCATTCAGCAAAAAACAGGCACCAATGTTCATTATGAGATTACTCCGAGAACGCAACAAAGCATTAGCCGATGGATCTTCTCAGCATCCCTAGAGGCGAACAGTTTTTTGTTTCCAAGTGCTCGCCGCAAAGGACAACCCATCAGCTACTCATTCTACCGATCGATTATCAGGAATTGGGCAGTAAAACTTGGATTGAATGCGGACTACTATGGTACTCATTCCATGCGCCGCACTAAAGCAACCTTGATCTATGCCAGAACAAAAAACATTAGAGCGGTACAGATTTTACTGGGACATTCGAAGCTAGATAACACTATTCGTTACCTTGGAGTGGAATTGGAAGACGCTCTGAGGCTCTCAGAGCAAACAGACTGCTGAGATGAGACTTGCTGATACAGGCTTTTCTTTACTCCTGAAAAGCCTGTGCCCCGAAACGAGTTGTGAGCCAAAGTACGAACATAGATTTTCGGTTAATTTTGACATACAAAAAGTAATGATTGTCAAAAAGCAAGACCTGATAATCCTCTAGCCAGCCTCCCCGGTTGGTGCTACACCAACCTAGCTAACCAGGCTAAAAGAGGAGGCTGTTATGACACTGTACTGTGGAATAGATCTGCACTCAAATAATCATGTGGTTGTCG
>NZ_QFWT01000017.1 GCF_003144035.1 Vibrio albus | reverse complement strand
TGTTACGACAATATTGTCGACAAGCTGTGTAGTGCTTGGAATCGTTTTTGTGCAGACAAAAGCAGAGTCATTTCGCTCTGCTTTAGAGATTGGACTATATTGACCAGTTAATTAGTGTGATTGGTATGACACAACAGTTGCTTATTGTTCATTTTAAGACCATAATACGTATGTGACATTTTGACACAAGAGGAAATTACATTATGGCTACGACTTTGCCTCGCATCACTGCTAGAGTTGATGTCGATACACAATGCTTACTGACAAAGGCTGCTGCAATTACCGGAATGTCTAGTATTAACTCATTTGTTCTGAGTGCTGCTGTCGAAAAAGCTAAACAAGTCATTGAACGTGAGCAAGCACTCAAACTGAGCCAAGCTGATGCCATGTCTCTTATGGAGGCTTTAGACCGTCCCGCAACCATCAACTCAAAATTGCAAGCAGCTTCCGGACGTTACGAGAGCAAAACTCAATGATGAACACGGTACTTCTAGAAAAAGCTAAACACGATAGAAACCGATTCAACTGCGGTATTGAAGCTCTCAATAACTATCTGAAAGTAATGGCAAGTCAGCAAGCAAAAAAAGATAATACCAGAACTTTCGTGTTAGAGGATGATAACGATAACTCACAAATTATCGGCTTTTACACGCTGACTATGATGCCTATTGATTTGAAGGCTTTACCCAACAAGCTCCAGAAAAAACATCAATCATCTACTTCCGGAGGTTTGATTGCCCGCTTAGCCGTCGATGAACATTACAAAGGGAAAGGCTTTGGCGAGTGGTTGCTTGTTGATGCACTACGCAAGCTACTAGCAGCCAGCGATTGTGTAGCATTCCCTGTGATTATTGTTGACGCCAAAGACGGTGCAAAATACTTCTATGAGCGTTATGGATTCCAAGCGTTTCAAGACGCAGAAAACAAACTCTTTATCACCATTTCTGATGTAAGGGCGAGCTTAGGCTAGTTCACCGCTAGCCTCTAGCAAACTTTGAGTTGTTTGTTATGTGCGTGTTTTATTGGCAGGCTTCTAAGTCAGGAGTTAATCTACAATCGTTGCTTGGAAGAATAACAAACTCCTTACCTCCAACAATAAACTGAAATAACCTACTGTAATTTGAATCTGGGTTAGCAAATGAGATGACTAACGACACGAAGAAAACAAAAATAGAGAACACTATAGAGCCTAATGCACCTTTAAAAGCGGCTTTTATCCAACCGTCTTTCTGATTCTTAACTTCTGAGAGTAAATTGTTTTCTAGAGCTTCATTGTAAGCTTCTTCAGCCCGATCTTCTGCATAATGTTCGGCAAATACGTATAGTATTTCCTCTGCATCATTGCGTAGTTTGTTTAGCTTATCTTCATGATAGGATAAAAGGAAATTTTGAACATCTTGAACAGGAACAACTGACACTCCATTAGCTTGCCTGTATTGTTCCTTCCATTGATATTTTTCTTCCTTGTAATCAGCGTAAGCTAGCATACCAATTAGCCGCTCCTTGTCATCAGGAACGGAATTTATAACTAGCTTTTCGAAGATTTGATTATAATTTGGATGTGTTGAGGTATTAGCTGGTGACACCATGAACTAGAAGTTCCTTTTCTACTTCTTGCTTACGTGACTTTCTCACTTTCATTGCTGCTTTAAATGCACTATCAGCAGAACGAACGTGGACTTTTCTCATTGCACCATTAACTTTCACAAAACGATAGTGGTCACAACGAGTTACCTCATTTCTTACATCTTTTGCTTTGCTCATAATTAACCTTCTGATGCTAAATCTGGTCAAGTATAGTACCAAAACCATCCCTTATTGCTCAAGGAGGCGCTTCACGTATTTATAGCGTAGCACATAACGCCCAACTAAAGGGCAGAAACCACACCAATTCACTCAACCGAATCAGCCAGAACCTCAAAAACAAACCGAACCAAAAATGCCAAAGGTTAGCTGTCACTCTTGAGCAATTTGTTAGCTGTGTCCTAGACTTTAACCTCTCAAATTTCTCCAAGTAACTAACTGCGCTACGACACCTAGAGAAATAACGTAAACAGACAATCCGTAAAAAAACGCATTGTTGTCATATACCGTTGCATAAACGCCCAACTAAAGGGCAAAAACTAAGCCCATTCACTCAACCGAACCAGCTATAACCTCAAAAACAAACCGGACCAAAAGTGCCACGTGTTTTTGTCCCTTTGAGTTGTTTGTTATGTGCGCAGCCTCAGTTCTGCTCTGGCTACAACCACAAATAACTCCCGAAAATCGGCATAAACTTTGTCTTTACCTTTAGCTTGATCAACCGAATACATGTTGATTAAGATTTCGAACATGTCTACCGCTTTTTGATAAACAGCATCACTGGATACAAGCTGAACTTGTGACAATAAACCTGCGACTTTTTGAAGTCGAATATTGGCATCGGACTTATCGGTCAATGCTTGCAACGCAGCAGAATTTGATTCGGATAGGAACTGAGAA
The DNA here is from genome assembly GCF_003144035.1 of Vibrio albus. GTDB lineage: Bacteria > Pseudomonadota > Gammaproteobacteria > Enterobacterales > Vibrionaceae > Vibrio > Vibrio albus. The sequence continues at coordinate 2,972 of NZ_QFWT01000017.1, read as the reverse complement.
TAGAGGGTACGCCTTTCTCTAGCAGATTCTGATTCCAGTTGGTGAGCCATTTCCTTTTTTTGATTGATGTGCTAGCAAAATACGATGCACAACTACCGACAAAAACGCCCAATAAGGCAATAAATGCAGAAATTATCGGTGTAATCTCATAATCCATAGTTTCTCCTTAGCACATAACGCCCAACTAAAGGGCAAAAACCAAACCCATTCACTCAACCGAATCAGCCGGAACCCTAAAAATAAACCGAACCAAAAATCGTGCGTGTTTTTGTCCCATTTAAGTTGTTTGTTATGACGGCGGCTCCGAACCGAACAAAACTGGCTAACCCAAAGAATAAGATGAACGAGTATCAACAAAAAGATTCAAGACACCGCGTTTTTGACCGGCTTAACCCTTTTCAGTTACAGAAAATAAAGCGGTGAGCCAACGAATGAAAATGCCCATTTTGCACCAACGCAAGCTTACAGCCGCAATAAAGACAAACCTGGAAAATCGCCTACAAAACGAAGCGCGGCAAGCCCCTAAAGCCAAAAAGAAAGCCCGCCTCATAACGAATGACATGGATTCCCCCTCCCGAGGATCTGCCACACTTACGTGGTACTTGTTAGCACTGGAGGCACCATGTCTGATTATTCTTATTTTGGCGGTATCGACTTAGCTAAGAACCACTTCAGTATTCATGTCGTTGACTCGAAAGGAAAAGTGATTCTTCATAAATCTGTTACTCGCTCTAAATTACTGACCACAATAGCAAATATGCCACCTATGCGTATAGGGCTCGAAGCGTGTGGTGGTGCACATTATTGGGCAAGAACCCTCAATAATTTAGGACACGATGCTCGTATTATGGCGGTTAAATATGTCGTCCCACACAGAACTAAAGGTAAAAACGATCTCAATGATGCCATGGCTATTTGCCAAGCAGTCCAACACGCATCGACCCGTTTTGTTCCTGTAAAGTCTCCAGAGCAACAAGCCATACTCTCTGTTCATCGAATGCGTGAGCATTGGGTTCGTGAACGCACGGCTTTAATGAACCGTATCCGCGCCTTACTTTCTGAATTTGGTCTAGTTATTCCTGTTGGGCGCTCTTCTTTAATGAAGCAAGTGCCTCTTATGCTGGAAGATGCCGAAAACGAGCTTCCACACTTAGCGCGAACCGTTATTGCTGACGCATACTACCATCTTGAACAACTAAACCAACGTATTGCGGATACTGAGCAAGTGTTTGATGCCTTTTCAAAGGTTAGCGAGAATGTTCAGCGTATTATGAAGGTCAGAGGAATTGGTCCACAAACAGCCACGGCTATTCTGGCCTCTATTGGCAACGGCTCTCAGTTTGATAAAAGCCGGGATTTTTCCGCCTGGCTGGGGCTAGTTCCGAAGCAGTATTCTACTGGCGGTAAACCTAGGTTAGGTAGGATAACCAAACATGGAGACAAGTACCTACGCACCTTACTCGTCCATGGCGCCAGAACGGTCATTGCTAATCTAGGTGATAAACAAGACAGGCTCAGCCAGTGGTGTCGAGGCGTTTTGGAACGGCGAGGAATGAACCGAGCTATTGTCGCTCTTGCAGCAAAGAATGCTCGAATTATCTGGTCGCTATTACACAACCAAACAGAATATGAGAATTACGCTGCTTAAGAAACCACTAACTCAAGCAGCGTAACAAGAGTACACCCACCGGGTCATAGCAGACGCAATGGATGGAGATAGGTTAAGACCACTAGCGGACAGCCTGTTAATGCGGCGGACACATATGATGTCATCTAACGAATAAGGCACCGCAGTCGCGCAAAGTCATCAGGGTCACGATGTTGCGAACCATCGATTATAAAGACCGAATGTAGAGCGGCAGTCCAAAACCCATCACTTGAAATATAGCGGATGTTTGACAACCGGGGGAATCCATGTAGCCCTGCTAATGGGCAAAAAACATACCACTGCACCCAACCGGACCAGCCGTAACCCCAAAAGCAAACCGAACCAAAAATGGCCCGTGTTTTTTGTCCCGTTGAGCAGTTTGTTATGTGCTTTTGTTCAACAACTCTTTCCAATTTCGCTCCGATATCATGGACTTAGTTATAGTCAAACGATTTGAAACCATATTAGACCAAGATGTCACCTTGAGCGTTCCCTGTGAAAACCAGAGCTTTGTATATTTTATTTCACATGGTTCATTTTTTAGATACACCGCATCTTCTCTTAACTCTAACTTTTTACTTTGAAAAGAGAAAAACTGCCAAATTACCCGAATTGTAGATGAGATCGTCACTATCATTGCGAAAAAGTGATCCCCTATCTCCTTATTAAAAAGGTAATAAGTTCCATAATAGATACTTAAGGTTGCTAACAAATAAATGAGCTCTGAACCTATGTACTTGGTAACCGTAATATCAACTTTTCTCTGCATTCACTCTCCTTGCACATAACGCCCGGCTAATGGGCAAAAATACCCATATGCACTCAATTTAATCAGCCGGAACCTCAAAAGTAAACCAAGCCAAAAATCGTGCGCGTTTTTGTCCCGTTGAGCAGCTTGTTATGACGGCGGTTGCTGACGCTAACACCCATTAAATAAACACCGAAAGCTGCTCACGCGCTCGGCAAACTATGGTGAGCAACAACGCATACCTGTTGTGCCGTTGGTAAATTCCGTTCAATAAGCCGGAGAGCACCACAAACCCAAAGACTATGAACTAACCAATAAAGGAAAAACAACGTTGATCGCTAAACAAAAAGCGTTGATTCTGAGGGCTCATCAAAAGCCAAGCAAAACAGCTGGTTGAAACGGCAAGACCGGTGTTCAGCAAAGCTTAGCCATTCTATGCAAACCGACCTCATAACGAATGACATGGATTCCCCCTCCCGAGGATCTGCCACACTTAAGTGGTACTTATTAGCACTGGAGGCACCATGTCTGATTATTCTTATTTTGGCGGTATCGATTTAGCTAAAAACCACTTCA
>NZ_QFWT01000016.1 GCF_003144035.1 Vibrio albus | reverse complement strand
ATGCGGTATTAGCCATCGTTTCCAATGGTTATCCCCCTCATTAGGGCAACTTCCTAAGCATTACTCACCCGTCCGCCGCTCGACGCCTATCAACGTACCCGAAGGATTGTTGATATCGTTTCCGCCCGACTTGCATGTGTTAGGCCTGCCGCCAGCGTTCAATCTGAGCCATGATCAAACTCTTCAATTAAAGTTTTTGTGATGCCTAGGCATCGGCTCAATGAATACTGATTACATTCCCTATTCTTGCGAATAGTGACTGTGAATTGACTGTGCCGAACTCTCTATAAAGAAAGTATCGTTTGGTCACTCAGTTCATTGATAAATCTTTTGATTATCATCAACGAGTGCCCACACAGATTGATAGGTTTAAATTGTTAAAGAGCGTTGCTTTGAAGTTTTCCTCAAAGCGGACGTGCATTCTAGCGAGATAACTGTCAGTGTCAAACACTTTTTCAATTTTATTTCTCAGAAGCTTTCGTCCTGACTGACTCTTGGCTGAAGCCTTGTGAGCTCTGCCGTGTCAGTGAGGCGGCATTATAGAGAGATGTTTCAGCTTGGCAACTCATTTTTGGGAAAAAAATGATTTTTCTGTTTAAGTGCTGATTATTCCATCGATATGTTTAAAAAGAGGGCTATTCTGCCCTCTTTTCTACTATAGGCATGACCTAATTAACTAAATAAATGCGTAAGCATCAGCAAACATGCGATCACGTTTCGCTGCTTTTTGCTCCACAAACTGCTCACGAGCAGCACCAGCCATCTCAAATCGACCGGCAATATAGATATCAAACTCTTCTAATGACGCAAAATCATCTTTTACTGCGTTAAGTACATTACCAACTTTGCCTGACCAGTCTGCAGGCGCTGACTCAACTACCGGTACAAAATGGATATGCTGATGCTTATCAGCAATTTGTTGCATTTCCTGAAAAGCATAAAGCTGACATTCCGTTTTTGCGCCCCAGTACAGATATATCGGTTTTTGTACATTCTGCGCAATACAGTGATCCAACATAGAACGCACATAACTGAAGCCAGTGCCTCCGGCAATCAGCAGCAGCGGGCGGTCACTTTCCTGCAGCCAGGCTTCTCCATTTGGAGCTTCTATCTGAATATAGGAGTGGTTATTTAAGGCATCGCGCATGGCAGCAACCACTTCCAAAGCATACGCGTTCTCTTCTGCGGCACCGATATGCAGCTCCAGCTCTCCCTGATGACGGCACGGACTGCTGGCAATGGAAAACGGACGCTTATCTTTTTCCCCCATGACCACCAATAGGTACTGGCCAGGCTTAAAGGAAACTGGCGTTTCTGGATGCAGGAGTATTTTATGTGTATTACAAGCCAAAGGCTCAATAGACTTTACTTGGCACTTTATAGTCATTTTCCTCTTCTCTATCGGGAAAGGGTTAATATAAGGGCAGTAATGGAAACGTTATAAGTGTTGAGCATCATATTCTTACACTACCCTCTCTCAAGATTATAATATATTCAGTTCATCCCATATGGCGTCAACTTTAGCGACGAGTTCCGGGTCTTTGTGGATAGGGCGTCCCCACTCTCTGGCTGTTTCACCCTGCCACTTATTCGTAGCATCCAGTCCCATTTTGGATCCCAGCCCGACCACTGGTGATGCAAAATCTAGAGAATCTATCGGTGTATTTTCAATCATCACCGTATCCCGAGCTGGATCCATACGGGTAGTAATCGCCCAGATAACATCATTCCAGTCTCGGGCATTTACATCCTCATCGCAGACAATCACAAACTTGGTATACATAAACTGACGCAGGAATGACCACACTCCCATCATGACTCGTTTAGCATGTCCTGGATACTGTTTTTTCATGGTGACAACGGCCATGCGGTAAGAACACCCTTCCGGCGGGAGATAAAAATCTACAATTTCCGGAAACTGTTTCTGAAGTATAGGCACAAAAACTTCATTCAGGGCAACCCCGAGTACCGCAGGTTCATCCGGCGGCCTTCCAGTATAGGTACTGTGATAGATAGGATTTTTACGCATAGTAATGTGGGTGACAGTAAATACCCGATGCATTTCCGCTTCATTGTAGTACCCGGTATGGTCACCATAGGGGCCTTCTTCGGCAAATTCATCTGGATCGATATACCCTTCCAGAACAATTTCTGCGCCCGCCGGCACTTCTAAATCATTGCTGACCGATTTTACTACCTCGGTTTTGCTACCACGCAGTAATCCGGCAAACGCATATTCCGACATAGTATCGGGTACAGGTGTAACCGCGCCGAGAATCGTAGCGGGATCGGCACCAAAGGCGACCGAAACCGGGAATGGCTCTCCCGGATTGGTTTCCATCCAGTCCTGCAGATCCAAAGCCCCACCCCGGTGAGCAAGCCAGCGCATGATAATTGTGTTCTTGCCCAGTTTCTGCTGACGGTAGATCCCAAGATTCTGTCGGTTTTTATTCGGCCCTTTAGTAATGGTCAGTCCCCAGGTCAGCAGAGGAGCAACATCTTCTGCCCAGCAACTCATGACAGGCAGCTTATCCAAATCAACCTGCTCTCCCTCCCAGACAACCTGCTGGCAAGGTGCTTTTCTTAACCGTTTGGTAGGCATATTCAGCACTTGTTTAAACACAGGGATCTTACCCATTGCGTCCCGAAAACCTTTCGGCGGCTCAGGCTCTTTCAGATAAGCGAGCAGCTTGCCGACTTCTCTCAGCTCGGATACTTCACTGCGTCCCATACCAAGCGCAACCCGTTCTTCGGTACCAAACAGGTTGGTTAATACCGGCATATCGTAACCAACCGGGTTTTCAAACAATAAAGCCGGGCCACCGGCCCGAAGAACACGGTCGCTGATCTCGACCATTTCATACTGCGGGTCTATCGGATGAGTAATGCGTTTTAGCTGACCTTTCTCTTCTAGGTACGCAATAAAATCTCGCAAGTCTTTAAATTCTGCCGCCATTGTTTCTCTAACTGCTCCCCGAAGTAATGGGTTATCCGGATCGATTCTTATTTAGATTTTTTTGAGTATAACAAAAACGCCACCCTAAACGAGGGTGGCGTTTTAAATATTTATCAGAGGGATGAACCGTTACTGACGGCGCATCGCGTCAAAGAATTCATCGTTCGTTTTGGTCATCGCCAGCTTGTCGATTAGGAATTCCATCGCATCGATTTCGCCCATAGGGTGAACAATCTTACGCAGGATCCACATCTTCTGTAGCTCGTCTGCTTTGGTCAGTAGTTCTTCACGACGAGTACCGGAACGGTTGAAATCAATGGCAGGGAAAACGCGTTTTTCAGCAATCTTACGGTTCAGATGCAGTTCCATGTTACCTGTACCCTTGAACTCTTCGTAGATAACTTCATCCATCTTAGAACCGGTATCAACCAGTGCCGTTGCGATGATAGTCAGGCTGCCGCCCTCTTCTACATTACGTGCCGCACCAAAGAAACGCTTCGGACGATGCAGAGCATTCGCATCCACACCACCGGTCAGGACCTTACCAGAGGAAGGAACAACGGTGTTATATGCACGAGCCAGACGGGTGATGGAGTCAAGCAGAATAACAACGTCTTTCTTATGCTCAACCAGACGCTTGGCTTTTTCGATAACCATCTCTGCCACCTGAACGTGACGCGATGCTGGCTCATCAAAGGTAGAAGCAATCACTTCACCTTTTACCAAACGCTGCATCTCGGTTACTTCTTCCGGACGTTCATCGATAAGCAGAACCATCAGTTCACACTCAGGATGATTATAGGCAATGCTCTGTGCAATGTTTTGCAGCAGCATCGTTTTACCCGCTTTAGGCGGTGCCACAATCAGGCCACGCTGACCTTTACCAATCGGCGAAGCCAGATCCAGAACCCGGGCAGTGATATCTTCTGTCGAGCCGTTACCACGTTCCATTGTCATACGCTCATTGGCATGCAACGGAGTCAGGTTTTCAAATAAGATCTTATTCCGGGCGTTATCAGGCTTGTCGTCATTAACAGTGTTAACTTTCAACAACGCAAAATAACGTTCACCATCTTTAGGTGGTCGGATTTTCCCGGCAATGGAATCACCGGTACGGAGGTTAAAACGACGAATTTGGCTTGGAGAGACATAAATGTCGTCAGGACCGGCAAGATAAGAACTATCCGCACTGCGCAGGAAGCCAAAACCGTCTTGCAGAATTTCCAGAACACCGTCACCGAAAATGTCTTCACCACTTTTGGCGTGAGCTTTCAGAATGGAGAAGATAATGTCTTGCTTACGTAGACGGGCAAGGTTTTCCAGACCTAGGCTCTCGCCAAGTTTCACAAGCTCGGAAACAGGCTTGTTCTTCAGTTCAGTCAGATTCATAGTGGTGGATACTTTAGCTTTTGTAGTCAAAATAGGATCTGTATGTGTTAGTTAAGAATATTGTTGGTCTAGGCTCGACCAAGAAATGAACAGTTGTATATTTAACGTGCGATAAACTAGCACTAAAAACAAGCCTAGTCTAGTTTTGTAAAAAACAAAACCGCGCATTTTTCAGTGTGCACGGTTTATCTTCCTATTCGTTAACCATCTTATTACAGGTTAGCATCCAAAAACTCTTTCAACTGAGTCTTGGACAGTGCACCAACTTTCGTTGCTGCCACACTACCATCTTTAAAAAGAAGCAGTGTTGGAATGCCACGAATACCAAATTTAGGTGGTGTGCCCGCATTCTGGTCAATATTCAGTTTACCGATAGTGAGTTTGCCTTCGTACTCTTCTGCAATTTCGTCCAGAATCGGCGCAATCATTTTACATGGACCACACCATTCCGCCCAGAAATCAACCAGAACAGGACCCGCAGCATTGATTACGTCGTTTTCGAAACCTTCATCAGAAAGCTGCACAATTTTATCACTCATCTTCCACTCCAATGTGTGTTATCAAATACTGGTTGGACGAAAATATCTACGACACCGGCCAAACAATGGCCATAATAACTCACAGAACTTCATCAATGTGGCTAATATATATGCGATTTTGTATTTTCGTTGAGTAAAAACCAGAAAATAGATTCCCTATTGGACTGGATTTGCTTCCGTATTGCAACCCTTAGCTGATATTCTATACCAATGAAGAAGACCCATATCACAGAGCAAAAATTCGCCGACTTCGATTTACACCCGCAAGTCATTGAAGGATTGGAAAAAAAAGGTTTCGAATACTGTACTCCTATCCAAGCCTTGGCGTTGCCGGTACTGCTCACCGGCCAAGACATTGCAGGCCAGGCCCAAACGGGCACTGGTAAAACTCTCGCGTTTCTTACTGCTACCTTTAACCATTTACTGAATACCCCGGCTCCTGAAGGCCGTAAAAAGACCCAACCACGGGCCATTATTATGGCACCGACCCGGGAACTGGCTATTCAAATCTATAACGATGCTGAATGCTTGATTGCCAGTACCGGCATCAAGGCTGCACTGGCCTATGGTGGAGAAAGCTACGATAAGCAGCTGGCTAAGCTGGAAAGTGGCGTTGATATTCTGATTGGTACTACAGGCCGCATCATCGACTTCTATAAGCAAAAGGTCTTTAACCTGAATCATATTCAGGCTGTGGTGCTGGATGAAGCTGACCGCATGTTTGACCTTGGCTTTATTAAAGACATCCGCTTCCTGTTCCGCCGTATGCCGGAGCCAAAAGATCGTCTGAACATGCTGTTCTCTGCAACGTTGTCCTACCGCGTACAGGAACTGGCATTTGAGCACATGCATAACCCAGAACATGTTGTTGTTGAGCCGGAACAAAAAACCGGACACAGAATTAAAGAAGAGCTGTTCTACCCGTCCAACGAACATAAAATGTCTCTTTTGCAGACCCTAATCGAGGAAGAGTGGCCGGATCGCGCCATTATTTTTGCGAATACCAAGTATAAATGTGACGACATCTGGGGACACCTTGCCGCTGACGGACATCGTGTTGGCCTGCTGACCGGAGATGTACCACAGAAAAAACGTGAACGCATCCTGGAGCAGTTTACTAAAGGTGAGTTGGATATACTGGTTGCTACTGATGTCGCGGCACGAGGCCTGCATATCCCTCAGGTAACACACGTATTTAACTATGACCTGCCTGATGACTGCGAAGACTACGTTCACCGTATCGGTCGTACTGGCCGTGCCGGTGCCAGCGGTCACTCTATCAGCTTTGCCTGTGAAGAGTACGCTATCAACCTGACAGCGATTGAAGAGTACATCGAACACAGCATTCCGGTCTCTGAATACGATGCATCGGCTCTTCTGAGTGATCTGCCACCGCCAATTCGCATGCGTTCCAGAAACTCACAACGCAGGACCAATACTGGTGGTTCAGGCAAACGTAAACCACAACGTCGCTCTCGACCACCGCGTCAGCACAATAAGTAGGAACAGAATGAGTCAGACTGAGTCATCTCCGCTATATGCAGCCATCGACCTTGGGTCGAACAGTTTTCACATGCTGGTCGTGCGCCACATTGATGGCAGCATTCAGACCATGGCTAAAATCAAGCGTAAAGTACGTCTTGCCGCAGGCCTGGATGAGCATAACGCGCTAAGCCCAGAGGCGATGCAGCGGGGTTGGGACTGTCTGAGCCTGTTTGCTGAACGGCTACAGGACATTCCAGCGGCTAATATCCGTATTGTGGGTACCGCAACACTACGTACGGCGACTAATGTTGACGTGTTTCTGGAAAAAGCCAACCAGATACTCGGGCATCGTATTGAAGTGATTTCCGGAGATGAAGAAGCGGGCACCATATATAAAGGTGTTGCCCATACCTCTGGCGGAATGGGTCGTCGTTTGGTTGTGGATATCGGCGGAGCCAGTACTGAGCTGGTTATCGGTCAGGGCTTTGACGCTGAGGCGCTCACCAGCCTGAAAATGGGTTGTGTGACCTGGCTGGAACAATACTTTAAAGATCGCCAACTGAACCGGCAAAACTTCGACAATGCTATTGCCGCGGCGAAAGACACTCTGGCTCCTATCCTTGAACAGTATAAAACTATTGGCTGGAATACCTGCGTAGGTGCCAGTGGTACTGTCCAGGCGCTGCAGGAAATCATGCTGGCACAAGGTATGGATGAAGTCATTACCCTTGCCAAACTGAAGCGACTGCAAAAACAGGCCATGATGACCGTTCATCTTGAAGAGCTGGAAATCGAAGGTCTGACTCTGGAACGGGCGCTGGTTTTCCCAAGTGGTCTGTCGATTCTGATTGCTGTTTTTGAACTGCTGGACATTGATTCGATGACACTGGCCGGAGGCGCTCTGCGTGAAGGTATGGTGTATGAGATGATGGCAGAGATGCGTCAGGATGATATCCGTGCACGTACCATTAACAGCGTCCAGACCCGCTATCAGATAGATAAAGCTTATGCGGATCAGGTTGCTGATCTGGCAAAGACCTTCTACCAACAGTGTGGAGAAGAAAGCTGGCTTCCGGAAGCTCAGGCACTGATGCTGCTGGACTCGGTGACCAAGCTACATGAAATCGGACTGACCATCGATTTTAAGAAAGGTGGCGAGCATAGTGCGTACTTACTTCAGAATCTGGATCTTCCCGGTTATACCCGTGCCCAGAAACACCTTTTGGCTGAACTGGCACGCAGATACCGTGAGCAGCTGACTTCGCTTCCTGAGCAGCATGCTGTTTCCGCCCAGTCGGCACAGCGCCTGCTGCGTTTGTTGCGGTTGGCTGTATTACTAAGCCATCGCCGCAATAGTGACTTACTTCCGGCATTCGAGCTAGCAGCATCTGGCGATACGCTCACCCTGACGATCGCCCGCAACTGGCTGGATAACAACCCGCTGACCAATGCGGAGCTGGAAATAGAAGCGAACCGGCAATCGGATATGGGATGGCCGTTGGTTATTGAGGCTAGAGACTAGAGACTAGAGACTAGAGAGATAATAAGCCCGCTGCTTACCGTTAAGCTAGTGGGCTTTTTTTAGGATGAAGGAGGAAGGATTAAGGTGTTAGCCCGTGCAGCTTTCAACCATATTGAAATACAGCACCCCTTCTTCCTTTTCTTTGTCCACCAGTGTAATCCCTAATCCTCGAAGCGCAGCGGTCTAGTCTCTCTACGCTTTAACTCCGCTCATCTGAAACTGCGGATTCACAGCTGTCAGTTTCTTCACCAGATAATTCAGCAGTACACCGTACATAGGTACAAACAGACCCAGGCTGATAATCAGCTTAAAGCTGTAGTCCACCAGCGCGATTTCAGTCCAGTGCTCTGCCATAAACGCATCCGGGCTCTGGTAGAAGGCAATACCAAAGAATGCGATAGTATCTAATGCATTACCAAACAGAGTGGAGCAGGTCGGTGCCACCCACCACTGTTTTAGCTGACGCAGGCGGTTAAATACCTGCACATCCAGAATCTGCCCCAGCAGATAAGCCATAAAGCTCGCTATCGCAATACGGGCAACAAACAGGTTCAGTTCGCTCAGTTGTGCGATGCCCTGAAACGCTCCCTCATAAAAAATCACTGACAGAGCATAAGAGAACACCAATGCAGGCAGCATCACCAGGAAGATAATTTTACGAGCCAGTTTCGCACCAAAAATACGTACCGTCAGATCCGTGGCTAAGAAGATAAACGGAAAAGTAAATGCACCCCATGTGGTATGGAAACCAAATACGGTAAACGGGATTTGCACCAGATAGTTACTGGAAGCGATGATAATCAGGTGGAACAGGACCAGAAAAAGTAATGCTTTGCGCTGCTGCGCAGGGGTAAAGTTACTCATATTGTACCTTTTTCGTTTTGCTTGGGGGCGAGGGAACCCAAGAGTGAAGGACGAACCTTCTGGTTAATTTATAAATATTTTAGGCTATTCAGGGATATACCCTTTAAGCGGGCGGCGATTATACAGCAATCAATTTATGCCGCAAGCGTGCGGTAAATAGCAAACGTTTTTCACCGCTGACTAGATTCTAAATGGATATGGTTCCACAAATCGCTCAAGACATCCCTGTTCGCTAAAACTTGGGCATCCATGCCCAAGTACGTTTGTTCCACCACATCCATTCAGATGAGAAGAAACGTTGTTAGGATGCTACCCATCATGTGTTGCAAAATGAGCTTTGGGTTACTAGTAACCCAAAGCTTAAGAACCATGAGTCAGGTGTTCCTGGATCAGGTCCAGGAATGGATCGGCATACCGGTCGAGCTTAACCTGCCCGACCCCGTTCACCGCCAGCATTTCACCGTAAGAAGTCGGTAAAATCTCAGCCATATCCATTAGCGTTGCATCACTGAAGACCACGTATGGTGGCAGATTATTTTCGTCGGCGATGGATTTACGCAGCTTGCGTAACTTGGCAAACAGTACCTTGTCATAGTGACGGTTCGCCAGTTTATCCGATTTCGCCGCCCGCGCAGAGGTATCCAGTCGCGGCACCGCCAGCTCCAGCGTCATTTCTCCACGCAGCAGAGGCCGGGCTTCTTCCGTTAGCTGGAGAGTCGAGTTGCGGGTAATATTCTGGAACAGCAGCCCTTTGTGAATAAGCTGACGCATAATACTGACCCAGTAGTCGTGGCTATGCTCACGGCCGATACCATAAGTACTCAGCTTGTCATGCCCCTGCTCTCTTACCCGGATATTCTGCATTCCGCGCAGTACTTCCACCACATAATTCATGCCGAAATTCTGATTAACACGATATACGCACGACAGCGCCTTTTGTGCCGCCTCTGTCGCATCAAAATGTTTAGGTGGATCCAGACAGATATCGCAGTTACCGCAAGGTTTTTCCCGGTACTCACCAAAATAGTTCAGCAACACCTGACGACGACAAGTCTGAGCTTCAGCAAATGCGTTCATGGCATTCAGCTTATGGGTTTCCACCCGCTTCTGCGGGCCGTCTTCTTTTTCGTCCAGGATCTTACGCAGCCAGCCCATATCAGCCGGGTCATACAGCATCATCGCTTCCGCAGGCAGGCCATCCCGTCCGGCACGTCCGGTTTCCTGATAGTAAGACTCGATATTCCGCGGGATATCGAAATGCAGCACAAACCGTACGTTCGGCTTGTTGATCCCCATCCCAAAGGCAACCGTAGCAACCACGATCTGGATATCATCTTTCTGAAATGCTTCCTGCACATACGCCCTTTCATCCGCATCCATTCCGGCATGATAACCGGCGGCCCGAATATGGTTGTTGCACAGCTTTTCCGTCAGCATCTCCACCTTCTTGCGGCTACCGCAATAGATGATGCCGCACTGACCATTCTGGGTAGCAAGAAAACGGATCACCTGAGACACCGGCTTATGTTTTTCCACCAGATTGTAGCGAATATTCGGCCGGTCGAAGCTACCCAGATAGATATGTGGGTCATTCAGACACAGACGGGAAACAATATCGTTACGAGTTGCATCATCCGCCGTCGCCGTCAGAGCCATCATAGGCACATGAGGAAAATGCTGTCTTAGCTGACCGAGGGCAGCATATTCCGGACGGAAGTCATGTCCCCACTGAGAAATACAGTGCGCTTCATCCACGGCAATCATCGATAACTGCAGAGAGGTGAGACGGTCAAGAAAGTCATGAGTAAGTACCCGCTCCGGAGAAACGTATACCAGCTTCAGCTGTCCGCTGTTCATCCGGTTAAATACCGAAATCAGCTCCTCTCTCGGCATACTGGAATTCACACACTCTGCAGCAACGCCATCCGCCTTAAGCTGGTCAACCTGATCTTTCATCAGAGAAATCAGAGGAGAGATAACCAGTGTCAGCCCCGGCTTAGCTAATGCCGGGATCTGGTAGCAAAGAGACTTACCGCCACCGGTCGGCATAATCACCAGGCTATCGCGATCATCAATCGCGGCCTCTATCACTTCCTGCTGTCCGGCCCGGAAACTCTGATAGCCGAAAGTGTCACGCAGAATGGTCTCTGGAGTCGCGGAAAAAGGCCCGGATTGTTCAGCTAACAAGGTGGAGGTCATAAGGTTTCCGAAAGATTAAGTCGTCAGACATCAGGACTGCCGTATCAATATACCAGTGCAGTCGGTCAGAGGCGGGATATTGTATACTCAAGTGACCTGAAGATGCGAGTTTCAGCACGACTTTATTGTGTATTGACTATGCAATCTCTCTGGAGCAGAAGGCAAAATCTGGTGAATTATTATGCTAGATTGTGATCTTTATCGGATTTATACTGTCGTTTCCTCTCAATACAACAACAAAGTCTTTTGCTATGGATATGAACGAGTCTCAGCGCTCCCGTCAGGGGATTCTTTTCGCCCTTGGTGCTTATATTATGTGGGGAATCGCCCCTATTTATTTTAAAGCCCTCGGAGCCGTTACCGCACCGGAAGTGCTCAGCCACCGGATTATCTGGTCATTTTTCTTTTTAGCACTGCTTATTCACCTGGGACGTCGCTGGAAAGTGGTGAGAGATGTACTTCACAGTAAGAAAAATCTGAGTTACCTGCTGGCGACCGCACTGCTAATCGGCTGTAACTGGCTGCTGTTTATCTGGGCCGTTAACTCTGGTCATATGCTGGAAGCCAGTCTGGGCTATTTTATCAACCCTCTGATCAATGTGTTATTCGGCATGCTGTTTTTGCAAGAACGCTTACGCTCCCTGCAATGGCTCGCTGTCGGGCTTGCGCTTACCGGGGTCGCGGTTCAGGTGATCGGGTTTGGTTCTGTACCGGTTGTCTCTCTGGGGTTAGCCACCAGCTTTGCTCTTTACGGATTGCTGCGGAAAAAGGTAAACCTGGATGCTCAGACGGGTTTGTTTGTCGAAACCCTGCTTCTGCTTCCGGTCGCCACTTGTTATCTGCTGTTTATTGCTAACAGCCCAACAGCCAATATGGTGGCGAACAGTACCTCCCTGAATCTGCTTCTGGTGGCTGCTGGCCTGGTAACGACCTTACCGCTACTCTGTTTTAATGGCGCTGCAACCCGGCTGAAACTCTCCACTCTGGGCTTTTTTCAGTATATAGGACCAAGTCTGATGTTCCTGTTGGCAGTCCTGGTATACGGTGAAGCCTTTGAATCAGAAAAAGCGATGACTTTTGCCTTTATCTGGGCGGCTCTCATCGTGTTTAGCCTGGACGGACTAAGCCATCACAAAAAGATCCGGCAACTTGCAGCCCATACAGAGTGATCGTTTTTTACAAGACAAACAATAATCAAATGAACGAAGTAACCATTCTCCTTACCTTAGCGACCGTCCATTTTCTTGCTCTGATGAGTCCGGGGCCAGACTTTGCTCTGGTCGTCCAGAATGCCACCCGCTACGGCAGACAAACCGGAAGCTATATCGCACTGGGTTTGTCCTTTGGTATTCTCACTCATTCGATATTAAGCCTGACCGGAGTCAGTTATCTTGTTCAACAGCAGCCTATGCTGTTTGCCTTGCTTCAACTCGCAGGGGGAAGCTACCTGCTTTATTTAGGG
Source organism: Vibrio albus (assembly GCF_003144035.1). Taxonomy (GTDB): domain Bacteria; phylum Pseudomonadota; class Gammaproteobacteria; order Enterobacterales; family Vibrionaceae; genus Vibrio; species Vibrio albus. The sequence continues at coordinate 19,952 of NZ_QFWT01000016.1, read as the reverse complement.
CTTAGCGCACTAAAAGGATTGTTGCGAAGCCGTCCTTCATCGGAAACCTACGACGGAAAAAGAGAAACACAAAATCCAATCCAAAGTAAGCGCCATGCTTTTTCCCGAGGCTTTGCGACCAATATCCTTAATCCCAAAGCGCTGATCTTTTTTGTCAGTCTGATGTCCAGTCTGGTACCCGCCACGATGTCGCTAACAGGAAAAGGTATCGCCCTGCTGATCCTTTTCGGCCTGTCTCTGCTGTGGTTTTCTCTTCTGGCCTGGGTATTATCCGCAAAGACCATGCAAAAGAGACTTTATGCTATAACCCCTTATATTGACGGTATTTGTGGTGTGCTATTTGTCCTATTAGGTGGATCTATTTTCTGGCAATCATTGCTTGCACTGACCCAGTAAACTTAACTTAAGGGCTATTTTTTTAACTCCGTCAAACAATTTAACATTGATAGACCATCGATTCGGGTCAATCCCCCCTTACTCTTGTGAGAGATCTCTTACAAGGGCGTAAGCAAAAATGGTTTTTCTTAGTAAGCCGTCACAAACCCATAAATATAACTCGTTGTTTTTAAAAAACTTGTATCAATATTAATCTAATAGTTTAATTTGTAATCCATTTCATGCCATTGCTGAATTTCCGGTTTGGGCTAATATTTACGGTGTCAGAAGGATACTGACAAGGAACAGGAAAGCGCCAAGGAATGGTGATCTTCAGGAAAGAAGATTCGGTTGTTCAGGATGAATGATCGGCAAGGAAAGCAAAACACGGAACACCTCAGGAAGAGGCAAGGACTGAACATCAGGATGATGTAAGGGACACCGCTCAAGGAACAAGTGAAGTGCGCTAACGAGGATTGTTAGCAGATCAGGATAGGATCAAGGACACCGCTAGGAAGGCGACGAAAGGATTAAGCTGACGGAATCAGCCTACTATCAGGGATTAGATGCATGGAGCACTTTTAGTAGCTGGATTGCTGCGAGTAAGACTATAGCCCCGGTACTTCGGTATCGGGGCTTTTCTTTTACATCGACTCCAGCTTAGCGTACTGCGTTACCAGCCATTTAATGCCTTCACCGTTAAAGGCGACCTGCACCCGGCTTTGTGGGCCGCTGCCTTCAAAATTGATAATGGTTCCCTCGCCGAATTTTGGATGTTTCACCCGCTGGCCGAGCGTAAAGCCGGTTTCATTGAAGTTTTCCTTAACCACAGCTTTCGAGAAGCGTCCACTACTGGCCGGGCGGCTGATCTGTGCTTTCATCCGCACTTCTTCCAGACACTCTTCCGGCAGTTCGCGAATAAACCGGGATGGCTTATGGTATTTATCCTGCCCATACAGACGACGCATCTCGGCATAGGTGATATACAGTTTTTCCATCGCACGGGTCATACCGACATAACAGAGGCGGCGCTCTTCTTCCATTCGTCCGGCTTCTTCCGCCGACATCATGCTCGGGAACATACCCTCTTCGACACCGACCATAAAGACCAGCGGAAACTCCAGCCCCTTGGCACTGTGCAGAGTCATTAGTTGCACCGCATCATCAAACTCATCGGCCTGACCTTCACCGGCTTCCAGGGCCGCATGAGCAAGGAATGCTGACAGCATGGTCATCTCTTCGGCTTCTTCCGGCTTCTCAAACTGACGAGTGGCATTCACCAGTTCTTCCAGGTTTTCAATTCTGGATTTGGCCTTTTCCCCTTTTTCCTGCTCATACATAGCAAACAGACCGGAAGATTTGATCACATGGTCCGCCTGCTGGTACAGAGGAAACTCTGCCGTGTCGTCTTCTAGGGCAGTGATCAGTTCAATAAACCGGCTCAAAGCCCCGGCAGCCCGCCCGGGCAGAACCTTTTCTTCAATCAGAGCCACACTGGCTTCCCACATGGTGGCCCCTCTGTCCCGCGCCGCAAAACGGATCGTTTCCAGAGTCTTATCGCCCAGCCCACGAGTTGGCGTATTCACAATACGTTCAAAGGCGGTGTCATCATTCCGGTTTGCCATCAGGCGCAGGTAGCTTAAGGCATCCTTAATCTCCTGACGTTCGAAGAAGCGCATACCACCATAAATACGATACGGCAGTTTTGCCTGAATCAATGCCTCTTCCAGCACACGTGACTGGGCATTGCTTCGGTACAGCATCGCGGTATCCACCAAAGCACCGCCGTTCTCCTGCCACTCTTTGATTTTGTTGACGGTAAAGCGCGCTTCATCCAGTTCGTTATAAGCGGAATACACGGAAATCTTCTCGCCTTCGCTGCCGTCGGTCCACAGCTCCTTACCCATACGCTCAGTATTGTTGGCAATCAGTTCATTCGCTGCATTCAGAATGGTCTTGGTCGAGCGGTAGTTCTGTTCCAGACGAATCGTCTCAACGCCCGGAAACTCTTCCTGGAATTTATGGATATTCTCGATCTTGGCACCGCGCCAGCCGTAGATTGACTGGTCATCATCGCCAACAATCATCACATTGCATTCCGGACCGGCCATCATCCGCAGCCAGGCATACTGAATATTGTTGGTATCCTGAAACTCATCCACCAGAATATGCTTGAAGCGCGCCTGATAGTGCTCCCGGATATGCTGCTTATCCCGCAGCAACTCTTGCGTGCGCAGCAGGATCTCTGCAAAGTCCACCAGCCCGGCACGATCACACGCTTCCTGATACGCCTTATATACTTGTAGCCAGGTTCGGGTAACCGGATCACGGTAGTCATCAATATGATGCGGGCGCAGGCCTTCATCTTTCTTGCCGTTAATCCACCAGGCAGCCTGACGGGCCGGCCATTGCTTGTCGTCCAGGTTCTGAGCTTTTATCAACCTGCGCAGCAAACGCTGCTGATCTTCTGAGTCGATGATCTGGAAATCTTCCGGCAGGTTCGCATCCAGATAATGTGCCCGCAGAATACGGTGACAGATACCGTGAAACGTACCATTCCACATACCGGATGCACTGCCCATCATCAGCTCTTCAATCCGGCCCCGCATTTCTGCGGCAGCTTTGTTGGTAAACGTCACCGACATAATAGAAAACGGCGAGGCTCCCTCTATTGCCATCAGCCAGGCTATACGGTGCACCAACACCCGGGTTTTACCACTCCCGGCACCCGCCAGTACCAAGGTATTGCCCAGCGGTGCGGCTACCGCTTCGCGCTGTTTGTCATTAAGGCCGTCAAGTAATAGAGATGCGTCCATGGGGTATCCAAATGGTCAGTTTACTGGTTATTTATACATATCGAGACAGTATACCTAAACCTAAGGGGGGTCTGCCAACCTTCTGGCTATTTTTTCTTCTCTGTAATGAATGATGAAGGGGAAAAACAGATAAAAATAAAAATAATTTGTATTACGCTGAAATTTTTATCGCCCTTTCCCGCTCTTTTTCAGTAAGCAAGGCAAATAACAACGAATAAGCGCTTTGTGAATCCATTACTAAGGAAACTTCAGAAGGAAATTATTATGCAAAAGTCTAATCTCGCTGTTACCGCTGCTATTACTGGTTTGATGGCACTGGGCGCATCTGCCCTCACAGCAACTCCGGCAGCCGCCGCAGAAACCGAAATGGAAAAGTGCTACGGCGTCGTCAAGGCAGGCCAGAACGACTGTGCGACCAAAGCTAATTCCTGTGCCGGAACCGTTAAAGAGGATGCAAAGAAAGACGCCTTTATTGTGGTTCCGAAAGGCTTGTGTGATCGCCTGGCTGGCGGGAGCAAAACCTCGAGCTAGTCTCTTCCCTTACCTTAATTGACGGAGCTTAGCTCAGGCTCCGTCAATGAAATACCACAACAAACTATACGATGTGCTCCGGGAGTTACCCATGCTCAAAACCTACCACCCACAAATTGGTGTCGGGTTACGTCATCCTCACCAGGACTACTTCCTCAATACCAATGCTTATCTTGACCAAGGCCAAAGGCCTTCCTGGCTGGAAGTTCATAGTGAAAACTACTTTCATCAGGGGCAAGAACAACTGGTTACCCTGCGCCAGGATTATCAGATCAGCTGTCATGGTATTGGATTATCCCTGGGGTCTGCCACCGATGTCAGCAGGCAGCATATGCAATATTTAAAAATGTTAGTGGATAAAGTCGAACCCATGTTTGTCTCCGATCACTTAAGTTGGAGTGAGCATGATGGCGACTATTTTAACGACCTCCTGCCTCTGCCATACACAGAAGAAGCACTCGCTATCTTTTGCCGTAATGTTATGCAGGTTCAGGATTATCTGGGTCGGGAATTACTGATAGAAAACCCATCCAGTTATCTGAGCTTTTCCCACTCTACCATTCCTGAATGGGAGTTTCTCGCCCAGGTGCAACAGCGCACCAACTGCCGGCTACTGCTGGATCTGAATAATATCTATGTGTCTGCGTTCAACCATGGTTTCTCCTGCGAGGAATACTTAAATGGCATAAACCCGGATAGTGTGGATGAAATTCATCTGGCTGGATTTTCAGTTAAGCAGTTAGAACAAGGCGAAATCTGGATTGATACCCATAATCAACCGGTACATAAGGAAGTCTGGCAACTGTTCGAACACTGGACAGCACAGCACGGCTCCCGTCAGACCCTGATAGAATGGGATCAGGATATCCCTGAGCCAGCAGTATTGCTGCATGAGGCAGAGATAGCCAGTAATTACCTGTTTGCCAACCAGACTTCAGACAGGAATGAAAGTGTAAGGAAGGCCTCATGAACACAGCAGCTGACAGTCTAACATTACACCAGCTCCAGTCTCATTTCAGCGCAGCATTACGTTACCAGGAGACAGCGAGTCACTGCCAGATAGAGCATTCCACGTTTAGTAATGATGAAAAACTGCAGATCTATCGCAATAACTTTGTCATTAGTCTGACAGAAGCGCTGGCGACGACTTACCCTATTGTACAACTCTTAGTGGGTAACGAATGCTTTATGCAGCTTGCCCGCCAACATGTGCTTATATCCCCTCCCAAGGAAGGTAATGTATGGGGCTATGGTGCTGGTTTCTCCCATACTATCCGCGAGACTGAAGCCGTTGTCAGTGCGGTTCCTTATCTCCCGGACATTGCTCTGCTGGAATGGGCAATAGATACGCTCATACGTGATAGTCAGACCGATAACTGTTCGGCCCCCCACTATCCATTAAACGATATCAATCAGGTAAAAGTAGAGCTTCAGCCTTATATACAGCTGCGTAGTATTAAAAACATGACGCCGTTCGAGTCTGATTTCTCTGTTTTTTCTGTCCGTAATGCGATCTTAACCGATTCATTTTCTGGTGTCGATCCTAACCAGACAGAACGAGGCGTTATCGTTTATTTGCCGCTAGCCCCTGAAAAAATAACGACACATATTCTCAGTGACCAACAATACCGTTTGCTCACAGACATACATCACAACACTTGCTTAGGTGATATAAATCCCGAGTTATTGACCGAGCTGAATAGCCTTGTCCAGTTGGGGTTAATTACCGGGTTTACTGTGGGAGAAAAATAATATGAAGACGACAATGAAACAACTCATCAGCACTTATGATAATTCTGTGCTTCGCATGCAGGTGCTGGTTATACCCGCACTGTTATTGTTAACCCGGCTTTGGGTCAGTTATGTGTTCTTCAATTCCGGGCTGACCAAAATAGCTGCCTGGAGCAGTACTCTCTATCTGTTTGAATATGAATATCAGGTGCCACTTCTGCCATGGCAACTTGCCGCTTATTTGGGTACAGCAACAGAGCTCATTATTCCTATCTTCATATTGACGGGGCTACTTATCAGGCCAATGGCAGCAATCCTGTTTGTGTTTAATATTATTGCGGTGATTTCATATCCGCTCCTTTGGGAAAGAGGGTTTTATGACCACCAGTTATGGGGATTGATGATATTAATCAACATTATTTGGGGTGCAGGAAAGGTTTCTCTGGATCATTGGATTCGCTCCAGAGTGATAAATTCATAACGCGTGTGTATTAATAAAAAAGAGCCGGATAATCTTCAGCTCTTTTTTACTGCTTATTTATTAAGAAATGCCTGCAGTTCTTCCACAGAAATTCCCTGATCGGCAAGCTCTTTTGCCATAAGCTGAACCTGCTCACCTTTACGGGATTCGATAACTTGCTGAAACTGATACACTATATCTCTCAGCATATGGATCGGAACCTGCTTCGCGGCACTGCGAATACGCTCTTCACTCTGGTTACCGAGCTCATTGAGCAGCTTACCAAACATAATTTTTTCTGGTGATTCTTCTAACTGCTCTAAAACACGAGCCATTTCATACGTAGTCAAAGACATCTGAATATTGCTTCCGAGATAAATAGAATAAAACTCACCACTCTATAAACAAAAATATTAAATAATAAATGCAGTACAAATGTTATCTGGACTTAAGCCGGATACCCAATAGTGGCTATTGGCTGAAACCGACATACATTAAAGAGAATGGCAAGAGCTAATTTGAATGCTAAATATACACCTCTTCATCGTGGAGTAAAACTAAAATTGTCTATTTATCCCCAATGAAAGCGGATTCTGCGTTGATCTATTTTACGTCATTATTCATTGAATAACGGATGCCACCTTTTACCTTGTGGGCTGAATAATATTAGCAAAGCAGGTGCAACCAGCCACATATGGAAAGTCAGTGACGTCTGGATATCCATACCCATTCTCTGAATGACACTCACTAATAGTCCTGCACCACTCATCTGAAACACACCCAACAGTGCTGCCGCCGTACCGGCTTTATCACCAAAGGGAGCCAGAGCCTTTCCCGCTGCCGCACCAAGTATTAAAGCAAAACCAACCGTGGAGATAAAAATGGGCAGCATAAAAGCCCATGCTGTCTGTAGCGGTGACAGACTCAACATAAGCCCGCCCGCGCACAATAAAGCGATACTACCGATAATGATGGCAAATCGGGTTCCTATTCGATCCATGATTTTCGGCGCGGTAAATGCGGCGATAATATTGAGAACGGCGTTAATTCCAAACCACTGAGTGAATTCATTCATACTCAGTCCCAGGTGATTCATTAACGCTACCGGTGCCGCAGTAACATAAGCCAATACCACTGCCATGGTCAAAAGGCACAAAGTTGCATTAAACAGAAAGACAGGGTGAAGTAACACATCCATATAACGGGTAAACTTAAATACCGGAAGCTTCTTTATTTCCTCACCTGCGGGGTTGGTTTCCTTTAATCCAACTACCATCAGCCCCAAGGCGATAAGAGCAAACCCCGCCATAAAACTAAAGTTACTGCGCCAGCCGAACTCCTGCGTCAGATAACTGCCGAGTATTGGAGCCAGTGCAGGGATAAAACATATCGCACCATTCAGATAACTGATCATCCGCCCACTTTTCTCGGCCCCAAACACATCACGAACAGTTGCAAATGCCGCCACCGCTGTTGCGCATGCACCAAAGCCCTGAAAAAGCCGCGCCACCAGCATCCAGTCGATACTCTGTGCACCATAAGCCAGCGCTGCGCTGATGCCATATATCAGCACGCCCCCAAGAGCGATAAGCCGACGTCCGAACTTATCAGCTAACGGGCCGGCAAACAGCTGTCCAAGCCCCATAGTAAACAGAAACCAGGTCACTGTGTCCTGAGCCTGGGTGTGTTTCACGTGGAACGACTCCGCAATCTGTGGCAATGCCGGAAGGTAGATATCGATACCCAGCGGGCTGAATAACACCAGCAGAACCAATAACGCTAATTGCGCTGACTTCAGATCGGGATGTAAGTGAATCATGGTGTAAGTTCCTTTGAACAAAAACTAAACTAATGGGACGATTGCTATTCTACACCCCCTCTGATATTCGCTATAATGATGTATAGTCATATTAGATATTCCATATAGGAAATTAACATGAGCATTGAAGCCATAGCCAGAATGGATTTATCGTTACTTGTGTGCCTGAAAGTGCTAACCGAAGAACTGAGTGTCACCCGTGCCGCACATAGGTTGTGCCTCAGTCAGTCTAGCGTCAGCAAATCTTTAGCCAAGCTGCGTAACCTATTTGACGACCCTCTTTTTATTCGTTCTTCTCATGGCTTACGCCCAACCCCTAAGACCCTTTTTCTTAAGCCTAAGCTGGATAATCTGATCGCCCAACTTGAGAGCATATCGGAACCCGACACTTTTTCTCCGGCCAGTTCAACTCATCGTTTTGATATCGCTCTGGTCGAAAGTTGTTATTCGCTGATTCTTCCTCATTTTGTCCCGGCCCTGTTCAGTCAGGCACCATCCATCCGCCTGAAGACTCACAACTGGGATTCAGACACGTTTATTCGTCTGCAACACGGCCAACTGGATATGGGAATCAAAGGGCGGGACATCACTCAGCCCGGCTATAGCCAGCCTCAGGAAATACCATCTGATATCAGTTTTACCGAGATCTATCGTGATGAACAGGTATGCCTGGTGAGAAAAGGCCATCCGGTACTAAAAAAGAAATGGGATTTATCTACCTACTTAGCGATGCGTCACATCCAAGCCACCTGCGATGGTAATGACCGCTGGCTGCTCGATCACCAGCTTGCCGATGAGGGACTGGAGCGGGACATTGCGATGCTGGTACCTGATTTTAACAGTGCGGTAAGCTTATGCTCTTATACAGATTTTATCTTTACCGTGCCAAAACACTTTGCTCATATGGTGGCAGAAAACCATAAGCTCAGGCTACTTCCCCTACCGACGCCGTTACCACCTTTTGCCTATACGCTATTCTGGAATAAGCACCGTGAAAACGAGGCAGCGATTCGCTGGATAAAAGACCTGATCATCAACAATACTCAGCCCCTTAACCTCTTAGCGAATACAGTACGATAAAACAGATTTGCCTGAATTCATTAAACCAGTTAGCTTATTTCACTAATAGCTCTTAGCTGACCAGCAAGTTTGTTAGGAGCTTAGCTTAATTCTTATCAAGAGGTCCATTTATGAGCGATACGATAATTTCAAGAATCAGCCAGCTAAGACAATGGCTTCGGGAACAGCAACTGGATGCGATTTTGATCCCCCATGAAGATGAATTTCTGGGCGAATACCTTCCGGCTCACAATGAAAGGCTGTCATGGACGACCGGATTTACCGGGTCAGCCGGAGCAGCAGTTATCACTCTGGAGACTGCGGCTATTTTTGTCGATGGGCGTTATACGGTACAAGTAACAAAACAAGCCCCAGAATCCATATTTCAATACTGTCACTTAATCGAAGAGCCACCACTGCAGTGGGTTTTAGATAACCTTCATCAGGGAGCCAAACTGGCCATAGATGCCAAGCTGCATTCCTCAGCATGGTTAGATAAAGCGCAAAGCATGCTGGCTGATTCGGTGGAGATCCAGGTAATACCCTCCAACCCGGTCGATCTGTTATGGCATGACAGACCTGCCCCTCAGGTATCTGACGTGAATCGGCTGGATGAAGCACTGTCTGGCCGTTCAAGTAGCGATAAAAGAAAACAGGTAGCGGAGATTCTTCTACAACATAAAGCTGACTCAGCATTGCTGACCCAGCTGGATTCTATCTGCTGGTTACTGAATATCCGCGGCATGGATGTAGCATGCTTTCCGGTCGTACTGTCATCCGCCGTTATTCATGCAGACGAGAGTATTGATTTCTTTATTGACCCTTCGCGTTTACCAACGGATTTTATCCAACATGTCGGCAGTGGTGTACGGGTGCATAACCCCGGTGATCTGGACGCCTTTCTTCAGACACTGGTGGACACAAATATTCTCGTGGACCCTGCAACCAGTAATGCATGGTTTAGCCTGTGCCTGGAAAAAGCCGGCGCGAATATTATCCACTCAGCAGACCCATGTCAGCTTCCTAAGGCGGAAAAAAACCCAGTAGAAGTCACTGGAATGAAAGCGTGTCATATTCGTGATGGCGCGGCCATGGTCAAGTTCCTCTCCTGGCTGGACAGTGAGGTAACGAGTGGCCATCTTCATGATGAAGCACAACTGGCCGATAAACTAGAAGCATTCCGACGCGAAGACAAATCCCTGGTTGATTTAAGTTTTGACACTATCTCAGCGGCCGCAGATAACGCCGCGATGTGTCACTACAACCACAACAACCAGCCAGAGCCCGGTAAACTTAAGCTGGGTAACTTCTATTTAGTGGATTCCGGAGCTCACTACCCAGATGGTACAACAGATATCACCCGAACAGTGGCCATCGGCGAGCTCTCCGAAGAGATGAAACAGCAGTTTACTCTGGTCTTAAAAGGCCACATTGCCCTGTCTCAGGCTCGGTTCCCTAAAGGGACCTGTGGTCATCACCTGGATGCTATCGCCCGCCAACATCTATGGTCTCATGGTTATGATTATGACCACGGAACGGGACATGGTGTCGGTCATTGCCTCAGCGTACATGAAGGCCCACAGCGAATTTCCAAAGTGACTGCACCAACTGCGTTAGTTCCCGGGATGGTTGTCTCCAACGAACCGGGTTATTACCGTGCGGACGCATTCGGCATTCGTATTGAAAACCTGGAGCTCGTTACCGAGTTCCCTACACAAGGCGATTTCAGTGTTTATGGTTTTGAGTCTCTGACACGCTGTCCAATAGATAAACGCTGTATTAATAGTGATCTGCTGACACCTACAGAGAAGCAATGGCTGAATGATTACCATCAGACCGTATATGATGTCATCAGTCCATTAGTTGAAGGGGCTACCTTACAATGGCTGACAGAAGCAACCAGCCCTTTGATTTAATCTGAGAGCCAACAGGTAAAATAAAAGCAGAGTACCTTCCGGGTAGCTCTGCTTTTTTATGTTTCACGTGAAACATTCTTTTCTCAAGTTTGGAGCTAACCCGAATAGGCGCGATGCCAGTCTTTCCAAACAGGATCCAATCCATGCTTTTGTACAGCCTGTTCCACCTCTACGGCTGAACGTTCATCGCTGACAGAGAACTGTTCCAGCTCCGGCTCCTGATTAGCATACCCTCCCGGCTGAGTTTTTGATGCTGCTGAAATATGAGTTATTCCAAGAGACAACAAATTATTTCGAAAGTCTGCTGACTCCCGAGTCGAAAGAGAGAGCTCCACTTCGCTATTGAACAATCTGTATGCACAAATCAGCTGGACCAGTTGCTTGTCTGACATCAATGAATTCGGCATCAGGCCACCGGCACAAGGACGCAATCGAGGAAACGAAATAGAGTACCGAGTACGCCAATAACGCTTCTCTAAATACGTCAGATGACTGGCAGCAAAAAAACAGTCAGTACGCCAGTCATCCAACCCGATCAGAGCTCCTAAACCTATTTTATCAATACCCGCTGAAGCGATCCGGTCCGGCGTTTCCAGACGGTAGAAGAAGTTCATTTTTTTACCACGAAGATGATGCTTGGCATACTCCTCTTTATGATAAGTCTCCTGGTACACCATGACCGCATCCACACCTAACTGTTTAAGCTCGGCATATTCATCTTCATCCAACGGCTGTACCTCAAGCGCCAGATAGCTAAACTCCTGCTTAATGCGCGGAATAACCTTGCGAAAGTAATCCATACCTACTTTCGTCTCGTGCTCACCGGTCACTAGCAACACGCTATCGAACTTCATCGCCTTAATGACTTTCAGCTCCTGCTCTATTTCTTCGAGCGTGAGTACTTTGCGTTTAAGCTTATTACTCATCGAAAAGCCACAGTAGGTACAGTCGTTTGAACACAGGTTAGAGAGGTACAGAGGGACATAGAATGACACTGTATTCCCGAAACGCTTTCTGGTTAACGCATAGGACTGCTGGGCCATCTCTTCCAGATACGGTTCGGCTGCCGGAGATATCAACGCCTTAAAATCTTCAAGAGTACGCTTGGTTCTCGCCAGAGCATTGCGCACGTCGTTATCTGTCTTTTCGAGAATGGATAAGCGCGTCCTTTCCCAGTCAGACTGTATTAGTTCATCCGAAAACGTCATCTTATGCCCCCCCATCCAAGAATGCCGTCAGCGGACTGGATGCAATCGCATGGTTTTCTGTCGCCGCCAAACCCGACTCGAAAGCCAGTCTGCCAGCTTGAACCGCCAGGCGAAAAGCGTTCGCCATTTGTACCGGATCAGAAGCTGAAGCAATGGCAGTATTCACCAGCACTGCGTCAGCCCCCATTTCCATCGCCAACGCGGCATGGGAAGGTGCCCCTATTCCTGCATCGACAATCACGGGCACCCTTGCCTGTTCGATTATAATCTGCAGAAAGTCCTGAGAGACAAGCCCCTTATTTGTCCCAATCGGAGCCCCCAGAGGCATGACCGCGGCACAGCCAATTTCTTCCAGTCGCTTACATAAAACCGGATCTGCATGGCAATATGGCAGAACGATAAAGCCCTCTTCAACGAGCTTTTCTGCAGCCTTTAGCGTTTCGATTGGATCCGGCATCAGATATTTTGGGTCTGGATGAATCTCAAGCTTAACCCACTGGGTTCCCAGAGCTTCACGCGCAAGCTGAGCGGCAAAGATGGCATCATCCGCCGTCTTTGCACCGGATGTGTTAGGCAGCAGATTAACGCCAGCCTGAATCAGAGGCTGCAGAATATCATCTTCCTGATTATCGATATCTACCCGTTTTAACGCCATGGTAGCCATCTGAGAACCCGATGTCTGAATGGCCTTTGCCATTATATCGCTGCTGGCAAATTTTCCGGTTCCGGTTAACAACCGGGACGTAAATGTTTTATTTGCGATGGTTAACATATCAGCCTCCTGCGATAGCCTGAAACAGAGAGATTTCGTCACCTTCACTCAAGGTGGTACTTTCCCAGCGGTTTCTTGGCACGATGTTGTTATTGATTGCCACAGCACAGCCAGCAATCGAAACAGCCTGTTCTTCTAGTAATTGAATCAGAGTCAGACTCTGATTCAATGTTAATGGTTTCTTATTGAGCCAAATGCGCATAGACTTCCTCTCCCTGATCCAGATGACTATTTTCTTTATTACTTCCACACACCAGGCATTCATCATCCTGCATTAAATGTAATGCCTGCCATTCAAAAGTCAGGGCATCAAACACATGCAGCACCGACCAACTCAGTGACTTGCTCTGGGTAAAATATGTAATCGCCTGCAGTGCCTGTGCCGTGCCAATCATCCCCGCGACGGGACCCACAATTCCCCCCTGCAGACAGTTTGCCTGCGTATCATTGTGCTTAAATGGATACAGGCAGTGGTAACAGGGTGATAGATATTTGTGGAATGCAAAGCTAACTAACTGCCCCTTCCAGCCAATGGCAGAACCGGAAATCAGCGGCAAGCGAAGCTCCCGACAGGCCCTATTTACCTCCTGACGGGTAGCAAAGTTATCACAGCAATCCAATACCAGATCGACGTCTTCCGCTACATTCTGAAACTGACTCCCCTTGAGATAATGACAGTTAATCTCTACATCCACTTCGGCATTCAGTTCATTAATCTGATTCAACAACGCTACCGCCTTCTGCGTACCGCAATCAAATTCGCGGTACGCCACCTGACGTTGCAGGTTGGAATCTTCCACCACGTCACCATCCGCCAGTAGCAGTTTTCCCACACCGGCAGCAGCCAGATATAGCGCAGCAACGTTACCCAGCCCGCCACATCCGACAATGAGAACACTGGCATTCTTTAGCTTTAGCTGTCCTTCCTCACCAATATCCTGAAGCGATATTTGCCGCTGGTAGCGAAGAAATTCCTGGTCAGATAATCGTTCTTCTTCGGCCATTCAAGCCCCCTTTTCAGGGCTGTTTATTTCCTGAAATACGTATCGGAAGCTTTCCAGCGCTTGCTGAGTATTGTCAGCCAGCGTCACCGCACGGACGACAGCCAGGCTGGTTACGCCACACTTCAACACATCGGCCGCATTAGACAGGTCTATCCCACCAATCGCTACTGTCGGAATGTCAGTACCCAGCTCGTCATTCATTGCGTCTACCCAACTCTGGTACATTGCTAATCGGGTCAGCCCTTGTGGCTGCGAAGGCATCTGTTTTGTCGTGGTAGGAAAGACGTGTCCCAATGCGATGTAACTTGGTTTAATTCGGGCGGCACGCAGCATTTCCTCATATCCATGAGTCGATACGCCTAACCGAATGCCCGCCGTTCGGATCTGATCCAGCTCGGCAGTCTCCAAATCCTCCTGGCCAAGGTGAATACCATAGGCACCATGTTTTACTGCCATCTGCCAGTAATCATTAATAAAGACCTGAGCATTGAATTCTCGCCCTAACTGAATAGCCGTTTGAATATCCTCTTCCAGACCAGAATAGGCAGAATCCTTAATACGCAACTGAACGGTCTTAACGCCCAATTCCAGTAGACGTTGTATCCAGGCTACGGAATCGACAACCGGGTAGATGCTCAGTGCCTCACTACTTACACTCGTGAATGGGGCTATGTCTACAGCAGTATCTTTCGCTGTAGCAACAAGATCATTGCTTATCTTTCCGAGATAATACTGATGTTCCGACTGGAGTGTTTCACGTGAAACATCCGCGCCTGATTGAGCTAATTCGGACATTAGCTGTCCTCCTCGGCCATAGCATCAGTCGCAAGCTTATAAAGCTGAGCACCCGATGATTTAAACTCTTGAGACTTCAACTTCATTGCCTCATCGACATCTGTTACGTTAACGGTCTCAATAGTCTGTTCAAAATCAACTGGATTATTAGCAGCATAATCCCGAACTTCCTGAGAGATCTTCATTGAACAGAACTTAGGGCCACACATGGAACAGAAATGTGCGACTTTACCCGATTGCTGAGGAATGGTTTCATCGTGATAACTACGCGCTGTTTCCGGGTCCAAAGCCAGATTGAACTGATCTTCCCAGCGGAATTCGAAACGTGCTTTAGACATAGCGTTATCGCGGATCTGAGCACCAGGGTGTCCTTTCGCCAAATCAGCAGCATGAGCGGCAAGTTTGTAGGTAATCAGACCGGTTTTAACATCTTCTTTATTTGGCAAGCCTAAGTGTTCTTTCGGCGTCACATAACAAAGCATGGCACAGCCATACCAGCCAATCATAGCAGCACCAATTCCTGAAGTAATATGATCATAGCCCGGTGCAATATCGGTTGTCAGTGGGCCAAGCGTATAGAACGGTGCCTCATGACAGTGCTTCAGCTGCTCGTCCATATTCTCTTTAATCATGTGCATCGGAATATGTCCTGGTCCCTCGATAATAACCTGAACATCATATTCCCAGGCAATCTTGGTCAGCTCACCTAATGTATGCAGCTCCGCAAACTGAGCTTCGTCATTAGCATCCGCCACCGAGCCCGGGCGTAAGCCATCACCTAAAGACAGTGCAACATCATACTGAGCACAGATTTCACAGATCTCGCGGAAGTGATCATACAAGAAACTTTCAGTATGGTGAGCCAGGCACCACTTAGCGATAATTGAACCACCCCGAGAGACGATACCGGTCACTCGCTTAGCGGTCATCGGCACATGATGCAGACGCAACCCGGCATGGATAGTAAAGTAATCGACGCCCTGTTCCGCCTGCTCGATCAGAGTATCGCGCATCACTTCCCAGGATAGGTTTTCAGCAACACCATTGACCTTTTCCAATGCCTGATACATAGGCACGGTGCCAATCGGTACCGGACTGTTCCGCAGTATCCATTCACGCGTTTCGTGAATATTACGTCCGGTCGACAGATCCATTACCGTATCCGCGCCCCAGCGGGTACTCCAAACCAGTTTTTCGACTTCTTCTTCTATCGATGAGCTGACTGAGGAGTTGCCTATGTTAGCATTCACTTTCACCAGAAAATTACGCCCGATAATCATTGGCTCAGATTCAGGATGGTTAATGTTCGACGGAATAATCGCCCGGCCTTCTGCGACTTCCTGGCGCACAAACTCAGGCGTAATCTTCTCAGGAAGATTGGCCCCAAAATTCTGGCCCGGGTGCTGGCGGTTAAGTTGTTCATCGCGATACTTTTCACGGCTCATGTTCTCACGGATAGCGATGAATTCCATTTCCGGGGTAATCACTCCCTGACGGGCATAATGCAGTTGAGTCACACACTTGCCCACCTTACCACGTCGAACACGTGGCAGATTTCCATAACGAAGCTCATCCAGTGTCTTATCTGCCAGCCTTTCGATGGCGTACTCAGAGCTGACTCCGTTCAGAGTGTCTGTATCTTCTCGTTCCGCAATCCAGCTCTCCCGTAGCTTAGGAAGCCCCTGATATAGATCGATAGTATAGGTTGGATCGGTGTATACACCGGATGTATCGTAAACATTTACTGGCTCATTAGCCTCATAAACAGGCTCTTCTTTTGAGCCGCCAATCAGAGTATCCGAAAGGCAGATCTGGCGCATAGGGACGCGTACATCGCTTCTGCTGCCCTGCAGATATACCTTGCTGGAAGTGGGGTAAGGTTGTACCGAAAGGGAGTCTATAAACTGTTTTGCTTCCAGTCTGGCTTGTTTTCTAGTAGACGACATAGCATTTTCCTTGTGTTATTTAGGGAATAAATGCTTATCGGATAGGTGCAGTTAGAGAAAAGAAATCAATAAGTGAACACTTATGACGAGTTAGATCTACAGAAAGCAGACGACAAGTCTAACAATTTCTCTTGTTCCCTTCGCAGGTTTTAACCTGATCAGGTTCAACGGATCCCGCAATGCGGTCTCAGCCAAATGGCACTCCGACAAGTGAATTTGATTATAGGGTAAGCAGAGCTCAGGTAAAAGTACTCTGTACCATTTTATTATCTTAACCGTGCTGAATGATCTTCATAAGCAGATGAAAGCCAAACCAGGCAGCGGAAATACTGAGGGTAACGTTAAGCAGCACATTCAGGCCCATTTTAAAAAATGCCCCTTGCTGCATGAGCAGAACGTTATCCATAGAGAAAGTAGAAAATGTGGTCAGCGCCCCAAGAAACCCAAGACCAATGATCTGCCTCCAGGGATCCGCACCCAACATTTCATTTTGAAATGCAGAGACTAATACCCCCATAATGAATGAACCCAGAATATTGACGGTCAACGTACCATAAGGAAACCCCCGCCCTAACAGCAGAACACATAACTCGGAGATCAAATACCGCGAACAGGCACCAAATGCACCACCTACGGCTATGTAACCTAAAATACTAAACTGTCCCATAACAACCTTCCTGAATAATAACCAGCCAATTCTACCGCTTACGACACCATATAACCAATTGAGAAACTAAGATTTTGCCTCACAAACTGACTCAGAATTAAAAAGTTACAGGAGTCACAAACAAAGAAGCCTGGCAATTGCCAGGCTTCCTATTAGCCGTATTCGCTATAAAGGATTAACCACCAACAGCAATACGTTTCATATCGGTCATGTAGCCACGTAGTTCTTCACCAATGTACTCTACAGGGTGGTTACGGATAACGTCATTCACTTCAATTAGCTTCGCGTTATCAACTTGGTTAGAGATATCACCCAGACCTTTACCGATTACGTCAGTACCCACGTTAGGCATGAACTTCTCACGCAGAAGCGGAGTTGCTACGTTAGCAAACAGGTAGTTACCGTATTCAGCAGTGTCAGAGATTACTACGTTCATTTCGTACAGACGCTTACGAGCGATTGTGTTTGCAATCAGTGGAAGCTCATGCAGAGATTCATAGTATGCAGACTCATCGATAATACCTGAAGCAGTCATCGCTTCAAATGCCAGTTCAACACCCGCGCGAACCATAGCAATCATCAGGATACCGTTATCGAAGTACTCTTGTTCAGAGATTTCTACATCGCTTTCAGGGTAGTTTTCAAATGCTGTCTCACCAGTCTCTTCACGCCATTTAAGAAGGTTCACATCATCGTTAGCCCAGTCAGCCATCATAGTGCTTGAGAACTCACCTACGATGATATCATCCATATGTTTGTTATATAGCGGACGCATTAGCTCTTTAAGCTCTTCAGACAGCTCAAATGCTTTGATCTTAGCCGGGTTAGACAGGCGGTCCATCATATGAGTGATACCACCGAACTTAAGTGCTTCTGTGATGGTTTCCCAGCCATACTGAAGCAGTTTACCTGCATAACCAGCATCAATGCCTTCAGCAATCATCTTCTCGTAACATACGATAGAGCCGGCCTGTAGCATACCGCAAAGAATAGTCTGCTCACCCATAAGGTCAGATTTAACTTCAGCAACGAAAGATGACTCAAGACAACCTGCACGGTGGCCACCAGTTGCAGCAGCCCATGCTTTAGCAATATCCCAGCCTTCACCTTTAGGGTCATTCTCAGGGTGAACAGCAATCAGTGTAGGAACACCAAAGCCACGCTTGTATTCTTCACGAACCTCAGTACCAGGACACTTAGGTGCAACCATTACTACTGTCAGGTCATCACGGATCTGCATGCCTTCTTCAACAACGTTAAAGCCATGAGAGTAACCCAGAGCAGCGCCTTCTTTCATCAGAGGCATTACTGTTTCAACAACATTAGTGTGTTGCTTGTCAGGAGTCAGGTTTACAACCAGATCCGCTTGAGGGATCAGAGTTTCATAGCTACCAACTTCAAAACCATTCTCAGATGCGTTTTTGAAAGATTGACGCTTTTCATCAATCGCAGCCTGACGAAGTGCATAAGCCACATCAAGACCAGAATCACGCATGTTCAGGCCCTGGTTAAGACCCTGAGCACCACAACCTACGATAACAACCTTTTTGCCTTTCAGGAATTCTGCTTCATTTGCAAATTCTTCGCGATCCATAAAACGACAACGACCAAGCTGGTCTAGCTGCTGACGTAGATTAAGTGTATTGAAATAGTTAGCCATTTTTAGAGACTCCTTTGAGAAACTGTCCGTTGGTCGGTGCTTTATCACCGAATGAAGTTATACTAAAGCAAGACGAGAATTGCTTAAAGTGATATATTCACAACTAATTATTGCAAATAGTGCAACGTAAATTATGAATATAAAAAGTCTGCAGCTGTTTATCCATCTATGTGACAGTAAGAGCTTTAATAAAACAGCCACAGCGATGCATATCAGTCCGTCAGCACTCAGCCGACAGATACAAAAGCTGGAAGAAGAGGTCGGTCAAAGCCTCTTTATTCGCGACAACAGAAGTGTAGACCTAACTAACGCAGGTAGAAAGCTTTTACCTGTCGCACTGAATATGACCAGTGAATGGTTCAGTCTGCGTTCTGAACTTTGCGAGCAAACAAAGGAACTGGAAGGTGAGATCAGGCTCTTTTGCTCCGTCACTGCCAGCTATAGCCACCTGCCAGAACTTCTCAATGACTTCCGTGTAAGGTATCCGCAAATTGAACTAAAGCTTTCGACTGGAGATCCCGCTCAGGCGATTGACCGGGTTATGGACAGCGATATAGATATTGCGATATCAGCAATACCTGAACACACCCCTGCCAGGCTGGCTTTTGAATTAATAGGGCAAATTCCGCTATCCGTGATTGCCCCCGTTGGTGTAAGTAACTTTTCTCAGGAATTAAAAAAAGAGGATCCCCAATGGGAGCACATTCCTTTTATCCTGCCTGAGTCAGGAACCGCACGAGACAGAGCTAACATCTGGCTGAAAAAGATGAAGATTAAACCCAACATTTATGCTCAGGTAGCAGGTCACGAAGCAATTGTCAGCATGGTTGCTCTAGGATGTGGTATCGGTATAGCGCCAGATGTGGTGATCAACAACAGCCCGGTAAAAGATAAAGTGCAGAAACTCAAACTTGCACCGATCAAAGCATTTGATTTAGGTATCTGCTGTAAACGTTCAAAATTAAACGACCCTTTAGTCAACGCACTATGGCAACTGGCAGAAGGCAAGTTTATTGAGCCTTAAACGCAAAAAACCCCAGCATCTCTGCTGGGGTTTTTCTTCAAATTAAAGCCTGGCGATGTCCTACTCTCACATGGGGAAACCCCACACTACCATCGGCGCTATTGCGTTTCACTTCTGAGTTCGGCATGGAATCAGGTGGGTCCACAACGCTATGGTCGCCAAGCAAATT
>NZ_QFWT01000015.1 GCF_003144035.1 Vibrio albus | reverse complement strand
GTCGTTTCCGCCCGACTTGCATGTGTTAGGCCTGCCGCCAGCGTTCAATCTGAGCCATGATCAAACTCTTCAATTTAAGTTTTTGTGTTCCGAAGAACGGCTCAATGAATACTGATTACATTCCCTATTCTTGCGAATAGTGACTGTGAATTGACTGTGCCGAACTCTCTATAAAGAAAGTATCGTTTGGTCACTCAGTTCATTGATAAATCTTTTGATTATCATCAACGAGTGCCCACACAGATTGATAGGTTTAAATTGTTAAAGAGCGTTGCTTTGAAGCTTTCCTCAAAGCGGACGTGCATTTTAACGAGATAATTGTCAGTGTCAAACACTTTTTCAATTTTATTTCTCAGAAGCTTTCGTCCTGACTGACTCTTGGCTGAAGCCTTGTGGGCTCTGCCGTGTCAGTGAGGCGGCATTATAGAGATCCCACTCACATTGGCAAGGCCTTTTTTATAAAAAACTGCTTTTTTTTACTGGTTGGCTGTTTTTTGCTCATTAAAGGCCTATTTTACTAATTTCATCGCTCGTTTTATGCTGTAGTAGCACAAATTAAGGGGGATTTATGAGCAAATTAAGAAGCTATAAAAGTATTGCTCCAAAAATAGGGCATAACGTCTATATAGATGAAAGCGCAGTATTGGTCGGAGATATTACTCTTGGCGACGATTCCAGTATCTGGCCTTTAGTCGCAGCCAGAGGCGACGTTAACCATATTCAGATTGGGCAACGGACGAATGTTCAGGACGGAAGTGTTCTGCATGTTACCCATAAAAACCCAGCTAACCCTGACGGTCATCCGTTGATTATTGGTAATGATGTGACAATTGGTCATAAAGTCATGCTGCATGGCTGCACGATTAAAGACAGAGTTCTGGTTGGTATGGCCGCTATAGTACTGGATGGTGCGGTTATAGAAGAAGAGGTAATGATTGGGGCCGGGAGCCTGGTTCCGCAAAATAAAGTACTGGAAAGTGGTTATCTCTATCTGGGCAGCCCGGTAAAACAGGCGCGTGCTTTAACTGAAGAAGAACGCGCCTTTTTACAAAAATCAGCAGATAACTACGTAGCCACAAAGAATGACTATCTGCAGCATGTTCATCCGGTTGAACGTTAGAGCTCTACCTGACCGGCAGAATTGAACTCTTCCTCTTCGATTCGTTCTTCTGCCAGCTCTTCAATATCAAAGCGTAATACGTTGAACTGTTGAAGAGCCTCCTCTCCCGATGAGATCTCTTTGCCTGCCAGTTGAGTCAGCTTACCCAAGCTAATCACACACTCGATCAGTGCCCCCGCCTGTTGGGCTGGAAAAATAATAACCTGCTTTTCTTCATTCCAGTCCTGTATATCAGGAAATAAGATTGACTGATTCATTACTGACCTTCCAGGTTTTTTCTTAACTCTCTTAAAATCTGTTTAGTACCGGGTCTAAGCCCACGCCAAAGCATAAAACTTTCTGCTGCTTGGCCTACCAACATTCCTAAACCGTCATAAGTATGGGCAACTCCATGCTCTCTGGCCCACTGGTTAAACGTTGTTAAACCGGAGCCATACATCATGTCATAGGCCACACTGGTACCCGAAAAAATAGCCGCAGAGATCTCGGGCAGCTGTTTATGCAGACTGGCAGAGGTCGAATTGATGATGACATCAAATGAAGTATCAATGTCCTCCATAGGTACCGCTCTGACCTGACCAAATGGTTGAAACATCTCCTCTAGAATCTGGGCTTTTTCAAAAGTACGATTCGTAATGACCAGCTCAGTGGGTCCCTGATCCAGTAAGGGTTTCACGACTCCTCTTGCGGCACCACCAGCACCAATCACCAGTATTCGGCTTCCTTTAAGTGGTACCTGTTGATTCAGCAAATCCTGAACAAGGCCTTCACCATCAGTGTTATCGCCGATGATTTCTCCATCATCCAGCTTTTTCAGTGTATTAACAGCTCCTGCCAACTGAGCCCGTTCCGTTAAACGCCCGGCAAACTGAAAAGCGTCCTCTTTAAAAGGGACGGTGACATTGCACCCTTTGCCACCCTCAGCAAAGAAGGCCTCTGCCGCTTCCTGAAAATGCCCGACATCCGGCTGAGCCGTTTCATATTGCATGTTCTGCATCGTTTGTCTGGCAAACAGGGTATGAATGAAAGGGGATTTACTTTGTGAAATAGGGTTACCAAAAACGAGATACTTATCAGGAATACCAGCCATGTCCTTGCCTGTACTAAAAAATAAAAAGGTCAGACCTATGACCCTATCACTTCACTCTCTATTCGCCAACGCTTTATAACAAGACGATCTTTCAATACCTTACTTACAACTTATCCCTGTCTTAAAATTTTACCGGTTCTTGCATCGCGAATTTCGGACGGATTATCCCTTCCTCCTGTTGAGCCAGCCAGAATCACCACATCAGAATTACCCAACTGCTGCTCTACTTCTGCAGTAGTTTTACACGGCGGATAGCCGGATAAATTCGCACTGGTAGAGGTGATCGGCTTACCATAAGCGCGACAAAGCTTCTGCACCAATGGATGATCCGTTACCCGAACCGCAACGGAATCAAACTGTCCGCTCACAAGAGAACCTACCCGCTCACTCACCGGCATAATCCAGGTTACCGGTCCCGGCCAGGAATTTTTGACCGTGAGCATCTGAGCGTCAGTCAGCAGGGACTCATCAATATAAGGCAGCAGCTGTTCATAACTGGCTGCAATTAAAATCAGCCCTTTGTCGGCTGGGCGCTGCTTTATGGTCAATAACCTGGTTATCGCCTCGGCATTATCCGGATCACACCCAACACCAAATACGCCTTCTGTCGGATAGGCAATAACCTGACCATTCTGTAACGCCAGAAGAGCTTGCTGAAAATTATCCATACTGTCTAAATTCTTTTATCAACATTCACCTGCGCTAGTGTACAAACGTTCGGTAAAACTGGCTAAACCTATTTTTAGAACAAATGTGTCTATGTTTGAACGAAAGGTATTCTCAAGGGATATTTATCTTTCAACGCAAACGTTTTCCTTAGACTGTTTTCCCCGTATAATGCGCGCAAATCACCCAAACACTCAGTAAATGTGCTTAAAGGAGTTTTCGATGACCGTTGGGATTATTATGGGTTCTAAATCAGATTGGCCGACCATGAAACTGGCAGCAGATATGCTGGACCAATTTGGTGTTCCTTACGAGACAAAAGTGGTTTCTGCTCACCGAACTCCTCAGCTACTGGCAGATTATGCCTCCAGCGCCAAAGAACGTGGTATCAAAGTGATTATTGCCGGAGCCGGTGGTGCAGCCCATCTGCCTGGTATGACAGCCGCTTTCACCAGCATTCCTGTTCTTGGGGTACCCGTTCAGTCTCGTGCATTAAAAGGTATGGACTCTCTGCTTTCTATTGTACAAATGCCTAAAGGTATTGCCGTTGGTACACTGGCCATTGGTGAAGCTGGTGCTGCGAATGCGGGTATTCTGGCGGCACAAATCATCGGTACCCATGATGAAGAAGTGATGGAAAAAGTTGAATCGTTCCGTCAGACACAAACCGACACCGTACTCGCCAACCCAGACCCGTCGGAGGATTAATTCAGATGCATGTTCTTGTCTTAGGAGCAGGACAACTAGCCCGGATGATGGCACTAGCCGGCGCTCCTCTCAACATTAAGCTGTCTGCATTTGATGTAGGAACAGGCAACATTGTTCACCCCCTCACTCAGGCTCTCCTTGGGCACGGGTTAGACAATGCCATTGAACAGGCCGATGTCATCACTGCTGAATTTGAGCATATTCCTCACGACGTCCTGGATATCTGTGAAAAGAGCGGAAAGTTCCTGCCCAGCACTGAAGCCATTAAAGCGGGCGGTGATCGCCGCCTGGAAAAAGCCTTGCTGGACAGAGCACAGGTAGCCAATGCCAGATATTACGTTATCAACAGTCGGGAAGACTTTGCTGCAGCTATCGACCATGTCGGTCTGCCAATGGTACTGAAAAGCACACTGGGCGGCTATGACGGTAAAGGTCAATGGCGTCTGAAAGCCGATTCAGATGTAGAGGCTATCTGGCTCGAAATGGCGGCTTGTATTGCCGAAACACCAAACCAGGCGATCGTCGCAGAAGAATTCGTTCCGTTTGACCGTGAAGTATCACTCGTCGGTGCCCGCGGTAAAAGCGGCGAAATTGAAGTGTATCCTCTGGCTGAAAATGTTCACACCAACGGCGTACTGTCGCTGTCCACAGCTATTGTAGATACAGAATTACAACAGCAAGCCAAAGCAATGTTTACTGCTGTCGCCGAAGAGCTGAATTATGTCGGTGTACTAGCACTGGAATTCTTTGATGTTCAGGGCAAACTGCTGGTGAATGAGATTGCCCCCCGGGTGCACAATTCCGGACACTGGACCCAACAAGGCGCAGAAACCTGCCAGTTTGAGAACCACCTGCGGGCAGTATGCGGTATGCCACTTGGCGGAACGGCTCTGATCCGCCCTACTTCTATGGTCAACATTCTGGGTGAAGACGCTCTGCCACAATCAGTACTGAGTCAGCATGCCTGTCATATTCACTGGTACGGTAAGGATAAACGTCCGGGAAGAAAGATGGGACACATCAATGTGTGTGCTGACAATCTGGAAGCTCTTAGTCAGGAACTGGTTAAGCTGGCTGACCAGCTGGATGAAACCGCTTTTCCTGCTGTCCGGGAAAATGCGCTTAAGCTAAGCTGATAACAGCAAAACAAGCATCAAAAGCCCGCCCCAACATCAGGCGGGCTTTTTTGTACCCTGAATATGCTGACATTTCTTATCAGCACATTGCAGTTGCTTACCACTGGCCAGCGTTTTTTCTACCAGCAGCGGAAAGCCGCATACCTCACAGATACCGGATACCGGCGGGTTGTTGACCGCAAACTTGCATTTTGGGTAGTTATCACAGGCATAAAAAGCCTTACCGAAACGAGACTGCCTCTCCACTAAAGACCCGGTTTTACACTCCGGGCAAGGCATCGTTTCCTGCGGTTTCTCATCGTGAGTAGCATCCAGTGATTCAATATGCTGACACTCAGGATAACCACTACAACCAATAAACATCCCGTAACGACCCTGCCGCAATACCAGTTCCTGTCCACATTCAGGACAAGCCACGCCGAGTGCCTTTACAATATGCCCGTCATTCTGATGCAGGGGTTTAATGTAGTCACAATCAGGATAGTTCGAACAGCCGAGAAAGGGACCATGTTTTCCATGGCGCAGGGTAAGTTCAGCACCACACCGGGGACAGGTATCATGCCCCAGCGCGTGTTCGTGAGCTGTAAACAGCTGATGATTAATTTTTCCACTCATAACAGATAAAGAGTTTAGTGCAGCATGCCCATCTCGGTTGAGAACAACAGTTCTTCCATCTGGGTATAAGCATTTTCGTTCCCCGGTACATTAAATAGCACCATCAGAATGACCCACTTCAGATCATCCAACTGAAGGTCATGCGTTTCCAGCCCCATCACCCGGTCTATCACCATTTCTCTGGTTTCGGGTGTCAGTACTTTAATCTGTTCCAGCAGCAACAAAAACCCCCGGCATTTCACATCCAGACGACGCATTTCACTCTGTGTATAAATACGGGTAGACGTGGCATCACCGACAGAAAATACAGGACGAGTATCGCTATTCTGTAAAGCGGCCAGCCCTTCCAGCCAATCTAGTGCCTTATAGATTTCATTCTGGTGAAAACCTGCGCGCAGAAGCTCCTCTTCAAGTTCGTCCTGGTCGACCATTAGTTCTACATCGCTATGAATGTAGGTTTCGAACAAATACATCAAAATGTCCATCATAGCTAACCCCTCCTCATCCGAATATAACCACCCTGAACGGCGGTAACGTGCCCTTGAAGCTCGAGCTCCAGAAGCTGCATCATAATTTCATGCACAGGGATATTGGTTCTCTGAGCAAGAATATCAACTGGTACTGCCTCTTTTTCCCCTACGTTAGCTAACAGTTCAGGAAATGGCAATTGCTCTTTTTCAACTTCTTGCTCAAACAGCTCACTCTGAGTGCTTACGGACCAGTTAACCAGATGACTCACTTCCTGCAAAATATCATCGGACGACTGAATTAAAGTCGCCCCTTCTCTGATCAATTGGTTACCGCCCCGACTTTTTGGGTTATTAATGGAACCCGGTAATGCAAACACCTCTCTTCCCTGCTCACACGCATACCTTGCTGTAATAAGAGAGCCGCTGCGTTCAGCCGCTTCTATCACCAGAACGCCGGATGAAAGCCCGCTGATGATCCTGTTACGCCGGGGAAAGTGTTCCGCCATCGGAGGGGCATCCGGACGAAACTCTGACACAAGCGCCCCTTGCTCGACTATTCGCTCAGCCAGTTTTTTATGCCGTCGGGGATAAAGGTTTTCCAGCCCCGAGCCCAACACTGCTATCGTATCTCCTTCCGCTTTCAGCGCACCATCATGAGCATGACCATCCACCCCCAAAGCCAGTCCGCTGGTAATAGTGAGCCCTTTCCTAGCCAGATCCGCAGAAAAAGCGCGAGCGGTCTCCAGCCCTTCCCGGCTTGCATTGCGACTACCCACAATGGCTATCTGCGGTTCAGAAAGAAGAGGCAAAGCGCCTTTAACAAACAGAGCGGCAGGATAGGCACTGATCTCTTTGAGTAATGGCGGATAAGCCGAAGACAGAGGAGTAATAATATGGTGCAGAGACGACTGTTGCTGCCAGCTCAGGCACAACTCAACCTGACGTTCTGCATCTTTTTTCAGATAATCGATCTGGGCAGGTTTCAACCCGAGAGCGGTTAAACGTTCATAGGAAGCAGTAACAATATTAACGGGTGAATCCAGAGAGAGAAGACGGGCAAGTCGCTTCCCGCCCATCTTCGGCATAAAACTCAGCGCCAGCCAGGCTGACAAATCCTGCTCCGTCATAATACAAGCAACTATTTTGCTTCACGGCCAACTGAGTTAACAATCAATGGCGAGACAGCAAGAGATCGCTTACTCACAGGTGACTGACTGTTGGTGATAATTGCTAAGCTAAAATACTCATACGGCCGGATGACCATGATACTGCCAACCAAAGTATCTGGAAGCTGAATACTTCCCCACTCTCCCAACGAGTCATAGGTAAACTCTCCGGCATCACCATAGACTTCAGAACCGGCCTCAATCAGGTGAAACATGGTTCCCTGACGTAAGTTATCGTGAGTACCGCGATCGATAACCACGACCTGATTGACTGCCGTATAACGAGCCCCGTCTATCGACCCAAGAATATGTGCTGTCATTTCAGGCTTTGCCGGGCCTGGGTAGAACATCCGCGATAAAGAGAGCTTATCCAGACCTACTTCCGGCAATACAATATCGTTCGGCAAAATTTCCTGCTGCTGAGACACCACACTTAATCCGCTAAACTCTTTATTTGTCTGTACCAGTGTAGCAGTGGCGACTAAGCGTAACGACGTCATACTAACATCAGGCTCATCCCGCTCAAGCTCACCAACCCAGCGATAAATCCCCCACTCACGATGAGTATGTTCGCCACTGATATAGACTCGTTCATTGGCTGACAGGTATTTGCGTCCCTCACTGGTACCCAGTACATGCTGAGCCGTATCCAGAACAGAATCCGTCACTAACCGATCCGATTTGATATACGGCAACACTAACCCATCAGGTAATGTAGGCAGCGCTTCATTTTTACGCTGGATACGTAACTGAGGAGACAGTTTTCGCATAGGCTTAAGGCTAAGCACAGGCTGCCCGTTATGCCACATCAGAGACAGTTTATCTCCCGGATAAATGAGATGTGGGTTATCGATATCAGGGTTCACCTGCCACAAACGAGGCCAAAGCCATGGACTATCTAAATACAGAGCAGATATGTCCCATAAGGTATCCCCTTTTTTAACCAGATAAGTGGTCGGTGCCCCCTTTTTTAATACCAGAGGGATATCAACAGAATTGGCTGCAGACAGGGTAAAAGAGAAAAAAAGTGATAAAAAGACTGCAAAAAAAGAGTAAAATGACTTGAACATGACCCGGGTTCCTTGGCCGATAAAATGGTTAGCACCTGTTTGGCAATGAAAGTTTGTTCAAAAAACAGACGAAGGAATGCTGTCATTTGTCCTATAAAATGTCTAGAATTGAGCCAGCTATGATGTAGCTGTTTCGGTCCAGTTCAATTTTTCGAGTGTATATGTCTGAATTAGAAGTACTAGTTTTCCCGGATGATCGCCTTCGTACCGTCGCTAAGCCTGTAGAAGCCGTGACTCCAGAGATTCAAGATATCATCGATAAGATGATTCAAACCATGTACGAAGAAGAAGGTATCGGCCTCGCGGCAACGCAGGTTAACTTCCATCAACGTATTGTGGTCATAGATGTGTCAGAGAGCAGAGACCAGCCTCTGGTGCTGATTAACCCGGAAATCACCGAAAAACGAGGTGAAGACGGCATTGAAGAAGGTTGCCTGTCGGTACCAGGCTCAAGAGCCTTCGTCCCTCGTGCAGCAGAAGTTACCGTAAAAGCCCTGAACCGTGACGGTGAAGAGTTTACTCTTGATGCTGATGATATTCTGGCGATCTGTATCCAGCACGAGCTGGATCACCTGGAAGGTAAATTGTTCGTCGATTACCTTTCACCGCTGAAACGTAAGCGTATCCGCGATAAGCTGGAAAAGATCAAGAAATATAATGAAAGACACGCTAGCTAACAGTTAAGAGGTTACCTTGAGCCAGTCATTACGTATTGTCTTTGCAGGTACTCCGGACTTCGCCGCCCGACATCTGGCGGCGTTGTTGTCTTCGGAGCACGACGTTATTGCCGTTTATACCCAACCGGATCGCCCGGCTGGCCGAGGCAAAAAACTGACCGCCAGCCCGGTCAAAAATATCGCGCTGGAACATGACATCCCTGTTTACCAGCCGGAAAACTTTAAGTCTGACGAAGCGAAACAGCAACTGGCCGATCTGAATGCCGATATTATGATCGTCGTTGCCTACGGTCTGCTGCTTCCGGAAGGGGTACTTAACACCCCTCGTCTGGGCTGTATCAATGTCCACGGTTCTATTCTGCCCCGCTGGCGCGGCGCGGCACCAATCCAACGATCTATCTGGGCCGGTGATGCAGAGACCGGTGTCACTATCATGCAGATGGACGTAGGTCTGGACACCGGCGATATGCTGGAAACAGCCACCACGCCAATAGAAAGCGATGATACCAGCGCATCTATGTATGAAAAGCTTGCCGAACTGGGGCCAAAAGCCCTGATTCACTGTCTGGGCAATATCGCAGAAGGTAACATTGAGCCGGTTAAACAGGACGACGAGCTGGCTAACTACGCGAAAAAACTGTCCAAAGAAGAAGCTAAAATCGACTGGAACAGTGAAGCCGCATTCATTGAACGTTGTATCCGTGCCTTTACCCCTTGGCCGGTGAGCTATTTCTCTGCCGCCGACAACAACATTAAGGTATGGAAAGCCAGAGTTGAACCGGCACAGGGAGACCAGCAGCCAGGAACCATTTTACAGGCGGATAAAACCGGTATTTATATCGCTGCCGCTAAAGATACTCTGGTTCTGGAGCAGATCCAGGTTCCCGGTAAGAAGGCCATGTCGGTACAAGACGTGCTGAATGCCCGCCGTGACTGGTTTGAGGTCGGCAGCCAGCTTAGTTAACTAAGCCATTAGTAATAAAAATAAATGGGCATATTTATGCCCATTTTTACATAGATGACACAGATAAAGGTTTCCATCATGAATGTCCGTGCCGCTGCAGCCAGAGTGCTGTTTCAGGTTGTCGATAAAGGTCAGTCACTATCCAGTGCACTTCCTGCCGCTCAGCAAACAATAAAACCCCGGGATCACGCTCTGCTGCAGGAAATCTGCTATGGTGCACTGCGTTTTCTGCCACGTCTGGAGTCCGTTGCCGGCCAGTTAATGGATAAGCCACTTACCGGCAAACAACGCGTCTTCCACCATCTGATTCTGGTGGGCATTTATCAACTCGCCTTTATGCGTATTCCTGCCCACGCGGCTGTAGGTGAAACGGTAGAAGGTACCAAGGCTCTGAAAGGTCCGAGACTGCGAGGGCTGATTAATGCGGTTCTGCGTAACTACCAGCGTAATCAGGAAGAACTGGATGCGCTATCTGTCAGCCATGATGCCGGAAAATACGGCCATCCTGGCTGGCTGCTGAAAACGCTTCAGAGCGCTTATCCTGAGCAATGGGAATCCATCGTAGAAGCCAATAACAGCAAAGCCCCTATGTGGCTGCGGGTCAACCACCAGCACCATAACAGGGACGATTATCGGACACTGCTAGAGCAAGAAGGTATCGAAGCCACCACACACGCACAGGCAACGGATGCTCTGAAACTGACAGCGGCCTGTGATGTCAGCAAACTCCCTGGTTTTGAGAAAGGCTGGGTCTCCGTACAGGATGCGGCTGCACAGCTGTCCGTAGATTATCTTCAGCCTGAAGATGGCGAGCTGATACTCGACTGTTGCGCCGCCCCAGGCGGAAAAACCGCACATATTCTGGAGCGAACTCAGAACTGCCGGGTCGTCGCAATTGATAGCGATGAGTCACGCCTGAAACGAGTGCATGAAAACCTGAAGCGTCTCAATATCACGGCTCAGGTCATTTGTGGCGATGCCCGCAAACCAGAACAGTGGTGGGAAGGCGAACAGTTTGATCGTATTCTGTTGGATGCGCCGTGCTCTGCCACCGGGGTCATTCGTCGTCATCCAGATATAAAATGGCTGAGACGCGCTGAAGATATAGCAGCTCTGGCTTCGTTACAGAGCGAAATTATTGATGCGATGTGGCAACAGCTTAAACCTGGAGGCACGATGGTCTATGCAACATGTTCTATCATGCCGCAAGAAAACAGGGAGCAGGTCTCTGCTTTTCTGAACCGCACGCCAGATGCCCGTCTGATGCTGTCAGAAATGGACAATCCAGGCAGACAGATCCTGCCGGGTGAAGATGATATGGATGGTTTCTACTATGCTGTATTACACAAAACAAGCGATTCCGTACAAGAATAAAGCAGTAAAAAGCTGATATATAAAAACTATAGGGTAAAAAGCGCACAAATGGTGGTAGTATGGCGGTTTTTACCCTGACAGATAGCGCCCCTAAGAGTTCAAGACGTTATGAAAATTATTATCCTTGGTGCCGGTCAGGTCGGCGGCACACTGGCAGAAAATCTGGTTGGTGAAAACAACGATATCACAATAGTTGATACCGATGGTGAGCGCTTACGAGAGCTTCAGGATAAATATGACCTTCGCGTCGTAAATGGCTACGCCAGCCATCCGGAAACGCTTCGGGAAGCCGGAGCTCAGGATGCGGATATGCTGGTAGCCGTCACCAACTCTGACGAAACCAATATGGTTGCCTGTCAGGTGGCTTTTACTATTTTTAATACCCCAAACCGGGTAGCCCGGATCCGATCTCCGGAATATCTGGCAGAAAAAGATAGCTTATTTCAGTCAGGGGCGGTCCCTGTTGACCACCTGATCGCGCCGGAAGAACTGGTTACCCGATACATTGAAAAACTCATCCATTATCCGGGTGCACTGCAGGTAGTGAGTTTTGCTGAACGTAAAGTCAGCCTGGTCGCCGTAAAAGCCTACTATGGTGGCCCTCTGGTGGGGAATGCGCTTTCAACCCTGCGTGACCATATGCCACACATCGAAACCCGCGTCGCCGCCATATTCCGTCAGGGGCGTCCTATCCGGCCTCAGGGTACCACCATTATTGAAGCCGATGACGAAGTGTTCTTCGTGGCCGCCAGCAACCATATCCGTTCCATCATGAGTGAGCTACAGCGGCTGGAAAAACCTTATCGCCGGGTGATGATTGTCGGCGGGGGAAATATCGGTTCCTCGCTGGCAAAATGCCTTGAACAGGAGTACAGCGTCAAACTGATTGAACGTAGTTTCTCGCGGGCAGAATCGCTGTCTGAAGATCTGGAAAACACCATTGTATTCTGTGGTGATGCGGCGGATCAGGAGCTTCTGGCTGAAGAAAATATCGATCAGGTGGACGTCTTCATTGCTCTGACCAATGAAGATGAAACCAATATCATGTCCGCCATGCTGGCAAAACGCATGGGGGCCAAAAAGGTCATGGTACTGATCCAGCGCAGCGCTTATGTGGATCTGGTGCAGGGTGGCGTTATCGATGTTGCGATTTCTCCGCAGCAGGCAACCATTTCCGCTTTGCTGACCCATGTCCGTCGCGCTGATATCGTCAATGTGTCTTCCCTGCGCCGCGGGGCAGCCGAAGCGATCGAAGCGATAGCCCATGGTGATGAAAGCACTTCCCGCGTGGTTGGCCGGGCGATTGGCGATATCAAACTGCCACCGGGGACCACCATTGGTGCGGTTGTTCGTGGCGATGAAGTTCTGATTGCTCACGACCGGACCATTATTGAACAGGATGACCATGTCGTGATGTTCCTGGTGAACAAAAAGTACATCCCTGAAGTAGAAGCGCTGTTCCAGCCGAGTCCGTTTTTCCTGTAGGGTGTCTGTGTTGTTATGGTAAACCTGCGCCCCATACTGTTTGTTTTCGGTTTAGTGCTGTCGAAGATAGCACTGTTTATGTATATCCCGACTCTGGTCGCTTTTCTGTCGGGAACCGATGGATTTCTGGAGTTCGGTAAATCCGTACTGATTACTCATGCGGCCGCCTTTGCCTGCCTGTCAGTGGGCAGAACCCAACAGTTTCGTCTGGGGGTCCGCGATATGTTCCTGATCACCTCTCTGGTCTGGACCATATCCAGTGTGTTTGCAGCCTTACCCTTTGTGTTTCTAAACCATATCAGCTTTACCGACGCCTACTTTGAGACCATGTCCGGAATTACCACGACAGGCTCCACCGTTCTGAGCGGTCTGGATGATATGGCCCCCAGCATCCTGCTCTGGCGTTCAACCCTGCAGTGGCTGGGTGGTGTCGGCTTTATTGTGATGGCGGTAGCGGTGCTGCCAATGCTGAACGTCGGTGGTATGCGCCTGTTCCAGACAGAATCCTCAGACTGGTCGGATAAAAGTGCACCAAGGGCCAAAACCGTAGCAATCAATATTGTCGGGGTGTATGTTTCATTGACCCTGCTTTGTATGATCGGCTATCTGTTCACCGGGATGAGCTTTTTTGAGGCCGTCAATCATGCCTTTACCACGCTTTCTACCGGTGGCTATTCAACCTCTGATGGCTCAATGAATCATTTCTCTAACGGAGCACACTGGATCGGCACCATATTCATGTTTTTGGGTGGTTTGCCATTTCTGCTCTTCGTCACAGCCTTAAGAAAACGCGAACCCGCAGCGTTGCTCCACGATGCTCAGGTACGAGGCTTTGCTTTCCTGTTTCTGACAACCAGCCTGGTTGTCGCCGGATGGCTGCAGCTTCATAATGGCTACCATTTTCCGGATGCTATCCGGGTCGCGATGTTCAATATTGTCTCAGTGGTCACGACAACCGGTTATGGTCTGGAAGATTTTACCGCCTGGGGAGCGCTGCCTTCTGTACTGTTTACCTTTCTGATGCTGGCTGGTGCTTGCTCAGGATCCACTGCCGGCGGCATTAAAATATTCCGTTTCCAGATAGCCATTACGCTGCTTAACAAGCAGATGATGAGACTGATCCACCCATCTGGTGTCTTTGTCCAGCGCTATAACCAGCGCCCGGTCAATGATGATATCGTCCGCTCTGTTGTTGCCTTTGGTATCACCTTTTTTGCCACCATTATTATTATAGCGGGTGCTTTAGGGTCCTTGGATCTGGATCCCGTTACCGCCATCTCCGGTGCGATTACCGCCGTTGCCAATGTCGGCCCGGGCATGGGAAATGTGATCGGACCGACCGGAAACTTTTCCACCCTGCCCGATGCCGCGAAATGGATTTTAAGTTTTGGGATGTTAATGGGACGTCTGGAGATCCTGACAATTCTGGTTCTCTTCTTCCCTGCGTTCTGGAAACGTTAGAGAAAACAAGATAATAAATATTACTCGCAGGCATCCAGATACTCGAGAACCATCTTCCCGGCCTTATCCGGTGCAGTGTCTGCCGGAATAGGCAACTGCCGATGCAGTTTTCCTGTTCCTAACAGACCAGACAGCAAACCTGTCATACCCTGCTTCTGCCGGTCTATTTCAAACCAGATATCCAGCCGCTCTCCATGCCGGAATGTAATGATCTCCAGCTCACGCCAACGACCATGAAATGGCCCGGTAGTCGGAACAAATTCGAACGCCTGTACAAACGGCATCGGAAAGCCATCACACGCCTCACACTCCACCCGGCGGATACGTAATCCTTCTTCTTCCAGAGCACTCAAAACACCATCTGCCAGCGGGTCCGGACGCACCGTCAGAATATCTTTATCGGTCGGGTCCACCGCCATAGAAATATCCAGACCGGTTTCCAGCCACACTTTGGCATCACTGATGGTCACCGGTGTATTCCAGGGAACCTCAATTTCAGCCTGAAAATTCCGCTGCTCTCCGGGCTGAATGGTAAATGCATTCGGCAATGTCCAGCGAGCCAGGGTAAAGGTCCGCTTTACCTTCCTCTTCCTGCCATGGCGGTCACCCTCTTTGTTCTCGAATTCTTCATCGATGTACTGACAGCAAAGCTTCAACTCTATGGTATCAATATCCTGCGCCGTTGCTCCACCATAGACTTCAATCGCCACCGGAACCGTTTCTCCCGGCACCAAAAATTCCTGCTGCAAAATGGAATCAACCCGTGCGGATCCCACTCCGAAACTTGCCAACGTTTTTTTGATAAAAGACATGGTTATCTATCCCCCTGAACACCCTTTAAACCGACATCACCATATTACCAACCAAAAAAAATAAAACTCAAGCTCAGCCTGTAAAACCAGAACGATTGACACTCAGATATACCGGATAAAAAATGCTGTTTTTTTACTCAAACAACTCGATAAAAGGTAACGAGGGTGTTACTATTTAGTCAGATATGTCACACATATCTTATTCCTAATTATTTCTATAGGACTGGCAGTGGCCAAAAGAGAAAGTCTTCCATGCATATGGTGAGCTTTCATAAATAATTAGGCCATTAACTTGGCAATGGATGGTCTGACGAAAGGGTTGAAGATGCACACTTCCCATGTCAGGTTCTCGCGCACCGTAACCAGCGCGTCCCGCCGCCGTTGCAGCGTTGTATCTGCTCCGGTTGCTAGAAAACAGACGCCAGCAATGGCTCTGGTACAGAGAAAAGCTATCGAGAAACAGACTCATCACGAAACAATACAAGCGGCATAACGCAAAGCGCAGTTTTATCACTGCGCTTTTTTTATTTAGAGCTATTGATAACACGACCAATTCAAGATAATACCAGTAATTAAATTATCTAATCATTCCTGCTGGAATTGGTATAAACCCACCCTAATAACTTCAGCTTCCTCCCGGAAAAAAGTACTATAGAAAAATAAGGCTTAAGACAGAAGTTGTTCTTTGATTGAGCCATAACAATACAATGATATATTGGAGAAAGTCATGAAATGTCACCGCGTTAATGAATTAATCGAGCTTCTGCACCCTGAATGGCAGAAAGACCCCGATCTGAATCTCATCGAATTCATCCGTAAACTGGCTGACGAAGCCGGTTATGAAGGCCCTCTGGAAAATCTGACCGACGATGTGCTGATCTATCATCTGAAAATGCGTAACAGCGGTAAAGATGACATGATTCCAGGTCTGGCCAAAGATCAGGAAGACGATTTTAAAACCGCCATTCTTAAAGCTCGCGGTATCATCAAATAACCTTATTCTAATACTCAGGACTGGAAGCATTCAGTCCTGCTGCAGCTCAGGCAACTATGAAAAATATTCCTTCAGAAAACGCCTTTAACTTCGATGCATTAACTCCAGATTTTATGTGGTATGCAATGGAGAGCATTGGTGTCCGTGCTGAGTCAGGCCTGCTGGCCTTAAACAGCTATGAAAACCGGGTTTACCAGTTTACTGACGAAGAAAAACAGCGATATGTGGTCAAATTTTACCGTCCGCAACGCTGGTCCAGAGAACAGATCCAGGAAGAGCACGATTTCACTCTGGAGCTGGTAGAGCAGGATATTCCTGTCGCTCCGCCGCTCAGGATAAACGGACAGACTCTGCATGAATATAAAGGCTATCTGTTTGCCCTGTTTGCCAGCATGGGCGGTCGCCAGTTTGAGGTAGATAACTTTGAACAGTTAGAGTGGACAGGACGCTTTCTCGGCCGTATCCATAAGGTTGGCAGTAAGCACCCGTTTAGTCACCGCCCGGCGATATCTCTGCAGGAATATTTGTACCAGCCGCGTGAAATACTCACCCATTCTGATTTTATCCCGCCTCATATGGAAAATGCTTTTTTCAATGATCTGGATTTTCTGATTCAATCGATAGAACAACAGTGGTCAGAGACTTTCACATCTATCCGGCTCCATGGTGATTGCCATCCTGGAAACATCCTCTGGCGTGACGGCCCGATGTTTGTCGATCTGGATGATGCCCGTTCGGGACCGGCAGTACAGGACCTCTGGATGCTACTGAATGGAGAAAGAGCCGATAAGCTGGCTCAGTTGGATACGATTCTTGAGGGATATGAAGAATTTTGCGATTTTAACCCTGCAGAACTGAAACTTATTGAGCCTTTACGTGGTCTACGTATGGTGCATTATATGGCATGGCTGGCAAAGCGCTGGCAGGATCCGGCGTTTCCACTGGCATTTCCATGGTTCGGAGATCCAAAATACTGGGAAAACCAGGTATTGGGTTTTAAAGAGCAAATGGCTGCTCTGCAGGAACCGGCATTGAGCCTTGCCCCTCAGTGGTAATCCTGGCACACAGTGGTAATATCGAAATACAAGAAAAGCAAAACTGCAATGGCGGCTCAACACCAAAGCAGATAATGGAGTACACATACTATGAAAAAACTATTTGCCCTGATCGCAGCAATGATTGTCAGCGTGTCTGTTCAGGCAACTGAATTTAAACAGGATCAGCACTATCAGGTTCTGGATACTCAGGCGTCTTCTTCCCCTAAAGTCACGGAATTTTTCTCGTTCTACTGCCCGCACTGTTTTAAGTTTGAGCCTCTGATGAACGCTCTGAAAAAAGATCTGCCGGAAGGCGCTACTTTCCAGAAAAGCCATGTGACGTTCATGGGCGGAGACATGGGTGTACCAATGGCAAAAGCTTATGCCACCATGCTGGTTCTGAAACAGGAAGACACACTGGCTCCGGCGATGTTTAAGCAAATTCACGAACTGCGTACTCCACCAAAAGATGAGGCAGAGCTGCGTCAGTGGTTTATTGACCAGGGTGTGGATGGGAAAAAGTTTGATGCTACCTACAACAGTTTTGCCACCGACTCCATGCAAAAACGCTTTGTAAAAGGCTTTGAAGATGCAGAACTGCGTGGTGTACCGGGTGTTGTGGTAAACGATAAGTATGTTGTGAAGGCAGAAGGGCTGAAAACTTATGATGAGTATCTGGAACTTATCGATTACCTGCTAAAAAAATAATAGATAGGGCGTGTTTCGCTTTCATCTCCTAACCTTAAGCCCCTCATTCAGGGGCTTATTTCTTTTCAGTACCGGTTACGACTTGTATATTTCGTCCAGCAGCTTATCTTTTTCTTCCCATACATTCCCCAGCCATTGCTGGAAACGGCGCTTATACGGCTTATCGTTAAAGTAATCTCCGCTTACCTGTTCATCCACCGGCAACACACGGATACGCACCACAATACGCGTCATTCTCCCCATCAGCATCTGCTTAAATGGGTTGTCCATATTATCCGGATAAGCCAGGGTCACATCGATAATATTTTCAAACTGCTCCCCCATCGCTGCTAGTGTATAAGCAATACCACCCGATTTCGGCTGTAGCAGATGCTTAAAGCCGGCTTTACTCTTTGTGCCCTTTTCCGCCGTAAAACGGGTACCTTCCACATAGTTCACTACAGTCGTTGGAGTATGTCTGAATTTTTCACAGGAACGTCGGGTCGTCGCCAGATCCTGCCCCCGTTTTTCAGGATGGCGAATCAGGTATGCACGTGAGTAACGGCGCATAAACGGCATATCCAGAGCCCAACATGCCATACCGACAAAGGGGACATACAATAGCTGCTGTTTCAGGAAAAATTTCGGCATCGGAATCCGGTCTTTAAACACGCAGCATAAAACCACGATATCCGTCCAGCTCAGGTGGTTTGAAATCAACAGGTACCAACCGTCTTTTTTCAGCTGTTCTCCACCTTCAATATCCCACTCAACCCGGTTAGACAACGCTAAAATTCCGGCATTGATTGTTGCCCAACACCACATAAACTTGTTGGCTGCAAAAGTAGCCGCCCGCTTACCCGCCGAAAACGGCATCAATATTTTCATCAGTGCCATCAGACAAATCAGT
This sequence comes from Vibrio albus, assembly GCF_003144035.1. GTDB lineage: Bacteria > Pseudomonadota > Gammaproteobacteria > Enterobacterales > Vibrionaceae > Vibrio > Vibrio albus. The sequence continues at coordinate 53,231 of NZ_QFWT01000015.1, read as the reverse complement.
ACTGAGCAGACAGCAGTATTAAGGATGACCAGAAATACGTTGATCACCAGAAGCAGATAGCCAAACATTACAATCAAATCTTATGTCGAAAAAAACAGCGTGTAATTATACAAATCAGACGATCGATTGGAATATCTGAATGGTCTGAGTTGTGGGGCTGTCTGCAGAATGATTACACTATCTGGGCAGTCAGTTGCTTAAGTAGCCGGTCCATAGACCGATAACCCAAAGCCTCTGCGATATGCGAACGCCTGATCTCCGGTACCCCCTCCAGATCGGCAATAGTGCGGGCCACTTTGATAATCCGGTGATAGGCGCGAATGGATAACCCGAGCTGATGCAGTGCCCCTTCCAGAAACTGAGCATCCTGCTTTTCCAGCCGACAAAACCGTTCAATCTCCCGACTGCCGAGCAACGCATTCACTTTTTTGCTCCTGCACAGCATTCTTTCCCTGGCAACCAATACCCTGTCCCGGACAACTGCGGTCGTTTCACCCCGATCACCACCCTCGGATAAGGTGCCTTTAGGCAGAGCCGGGATTTCCAGGCTCATATCGAACCGATCCAACAGTGGCCCGGATAAGCGCCCCAGATAACGCAGTGCTGCCTGAGGGTTAGCACGCGAACGCTGGTCATCATAATGACCGGTTGGGCTTGGGTTCAGAGCACCCACCAGTTGAAAACGAGCCGGAAAACGGGTTTTGCCTGCCGCACGGGAGATGATAATTTCACCCGATTCGAGAGGTTCTCTCAGGGAATCCAACACTTTTCTTTCAAATTCAGGCATTTCATCCAAAAAGAGAAGACCATTATGGGCCAGAGATATCTCGCCGGGACGGGGAATCGATCCCCCTCCCACCAGCGCGGCCATCGAGCTGGAATGGTGAGGGGCGCGAAAAGGACGTCGCTTCCAGTTAAACTGATTCACCTCCTGCTGAGTCAGTGACGCAACGGAGGCCGTCTCTAACGCCTCAGTATCACTCATTTCCGGCAGCAAATCGCACAGGCGCGAAGCCAGCATGGTTTTACCGGTTCCTGGGGGGCCAATAAACAAGAGATTATGATTACCTGCAGCGGCTATCTCCAGCGCTCTTTTACCCTGCTGCTGACCAATAATATCCTGTAAATCCCGTTGTTCTGAAGTCACAGACGGCTGCTCCTGAGTCTGAAACAGCTTTAGAGACTGCTGACCACACAGATAAAGGCAAACTTCCTCCAGACTGGAAGTCGACTTATGGATCTCTTTGCCGACTAACGCGGCCTGATCGCCATTATCGTCCGGTACGATCAGGCAACGCTGCTGACTGTTGGCTGCCAGAGCTGCCGGTAATACTCCCTTCACCGATCGAACCAGCCCCGACAATGCCAGCTCTCCGACAAACTCATATTTATTCAGTTTATCGGCCGGAATCTGTTTCGATGCCGCCAGTATTCCCAGCGCAATCGGCAGATCAAACCTCCCGCCTTCTTTGGGCAGATCCGCCGGGGCGAGGTTAACCGTGATCTTCTGCGGAGGAAACTCAAAACCAGAATTAATGATGGCACTGCGCACCCTGTCGCGAGACTCCTTAACGGTCGTCTCCGGAAGCCCAACCAGAGTGAACCCCGGCATCCCGCGGCTGATATGTACTTCAACATTGACTTCCGGAGCCTCTACTCCGACGCTCGCTCTGCTGTGAATCACTGCCAGTCCCATATTTCTCCCCTGAATGAATTATCTTGTTACAACTCTGTATATCAGCGTTGTTTTTATAACCATTGTGTATAACCCAATAATAAAAAGAATAAATATGAAAAAAGACTGAGTTTTTACTTGTCAGACAACAGAGTTCTGTGATACCACTACGGGTGTGAACAAAGTAACAACATATTAATGACGAAAAATGAACCTAACCGCTCGTATTAACGCACTCATTATTCTTCTTGTCGTGGTCATTATTGGAACCGCGCGGGGGCGAGTGAGCGGACAAAAATAATCGGCAAATTCAAAAAAACCCCCGCACTGAAAAGTCCGGGGGTTTTTTTACAATGAAAATACAATAAATTGGTAATACCTGTAGCCTAACAAACAGAGTCGAGCCGTCTAAGACTCAGTGATAAATTTAATCAGGTATTGTGGGAAATGACAGACACGGGAAGTACAGGAGCACCAATGTGCAAACACAACATCCAGCGCACAAAAGCAGCGCGAACGACAATGGCCGGAGGCACTAAATGAATGGTTCTGATTTAGTGGTTGCCGCCCTGAAGCAACAAGGTATAGACACCGTGTTCGGTTATCCCGGAGGTGCCATTATGCCAATTTACGACGCCATTTATGATGGTGGCATAAACCATGTCCTCTGCCGGAATGAACAGGGAGCGGCAATGGCAGCGATTGGTCTGGCCCGTTCAACCCAACAAGTTGGAGTCTGTCTCGCAACATCCGGCCCGGGTGCCACCAACCTGGTGACTGGTCTGGCTGATGCAATGCAGGACTCGGTTCCTCTGGTCGCGATTACCGGTCAGGTTGCCAGTAACCTTATTGGTACTGATGCTTTCCAGGAAATGGACGTCATCGGTATGTCTCTCTCCTGTACCAAGCACAGTTATCTGGTCAGTCATATTGAAGATTTAGCCCCAACACTTGCAGAAGCCTTTGAAGTTGCTAAGTCCGGTCGTCCAGGCCCAGTCATCGTTGATATAGCTAAAGATGTGCAGATAGCAGAAGCTCCGGTACATACACTGCCTTATTTTGAACCACCAGCCATTCCTGTTGCCGATCCAGAAGCTATTACAACCGCACAGAAGCTGCTGAGTGACAGTGAGAAGCCTGTTCTGTATGTGGGAGGGGGTGTTCAGCTGGCCAAGGCAACCGAAGCCGTACGTCACTTCCTGGAAGCCAACCCGATGCCTTCTGTCAGCACCCTGAAAGGGCTGGGTACCATTGATAAAGATGATCCGAACTATCTGGGTATGGTCGGTATGCACGGTACCAAGGCCGCTAACCTGTCTGTTCAGGGCTCTGATCTGTTGATCGTGGTCGGCGCACGCTTTGATGACCGGGTGACCGGTAAGCTGGATACCTTCGCTCCGGAAGCTAAGGTTATTCATATTGATATTGATGCCGCTGAATTTAATAAACTGCGTACCGCGGATGCTGCACTGCGTGGTGATATCAATGTCATTCTTCCACATCTGGAAGTAACACATGACCTGTCAGCATGGCTGCAGCATACGCATGAACTGAGTCATAAATTCAGATGGCGCTATGACCACCCGGGAGAGCTGATCTTTGCACCTAAACTGCTGAAACAACTGTCCGACATGATGCCAGACAGCAGCATCATCTCCACCGATGTCGGCCAGCATCAGATGTGGTCTGCCCAACATATTCAGCCGCGCCGTCCGGAAAACTTTATCACCTCTGCTGGTCTGGGTACCATGGGCTTCGGTCTTCCGGCCGCTATCGGTGCCAAACTGGCCCGCCCGAATGATCAGTCGATTCTGATCACCGGTGATGGTTCTTTCATGATGAATGTGCAGGAACTGGGTACCATTAAACGCAAACAAGTGCCGGTAAAAATAGTACTGCTTAACAACCAGCGCCTGGGCATGGTGCGTCAGTGGCAGTCACTGTTCTTTGACGGCCGCTACAGTGAAACCATTCTGGACGATAACCCGGATTTTGTTGCTCTGGCTGCTGCTTTCGGTATTCCGGGTAAAACCATTACCACCAAAGAAGAAGTTGAGCCAGCTCTGCAGGAGATGCTGGAAAGCGAAACCGCTTATCTGCTACACGTTGCGATTTCTGAAGAAGAAAATGTATGGCCACTGGTACCACCGGGTGCCGCTAACCACGACATGCTGGAGAACTCCTGATGGACAGATACCTATTAACCATTAAAGCCGATGATAAACCGGTACTGCTTGAACGTGTTCTTCGTGTGGTGCGCCACCGTGGTTTCATTATCAAACAGGTTCTGGCAACCCAGAACCAGGAAAGTAAAGTTGCTAAAGTTGAGATAGTCGTCGACAGTGATCGCCCTATCTCACTACTGACGAATCAGGTTGAAAAACTATGGGACGTAAAAGCGGTAAACACCTCTCGCCTCGCGAAAGATGAGCTTTTAAGTGCTTACAAAATTTAAGGACGAACAACAACATGGCAAAATTTAAATACCGTAGTGCCACAACGACACACGGACGTAATATGGCGGGAGCTCGTGCTCTGTGGCGTGCAACTGGTGTAAAAGAAGAAGATTTCGGCAAACCTATCATTGCTGTCGTCAACTCTTTCACCCAGTTTGTACCAGGTCACGTACACCTGAAAGACATGGGGCAACTGGTCGCGAAAGAAATTGAAGCGGCTGGTGGTATTGCAAAAGAATTCAACACTATCGCGGTTGATGATGGTATCGCCATGGGCCACGGAGGCATGCTGTATTCTCTGCCTTCCCGTGAGCTTATCGCTGACTCGGTTGAATATATGGTGAATGCACACTGTGCTGATGCCATGGTGTGTATTTCCAACTGTGACAAAATCACTCCGGGGATGATGATGGCTGCACTGCGCATCAACATACCGGTGATCTTTGTATCCGGTGGCCCGATGGAAGCCGGTAAAACCAAGCTTTCTGATCAACTGATCAAACTGGATCTGGTGGATGCCATGATGCAGGGTGCCGATCCAACCGTATCTGATGATCAAAGTGAACAGATTGAACGCAGCGCCTGCCCAACCTGTGGTTCCTGCTCTGGTATGTTTACTGCCAACTCAATGAACTGTCTGACTGAAGCGCTTGGCCTGAGCCAGCCAGGTAACGGCTCAATGCTGGCCACCCACGCAGACCGTAAAGAACTGTTCCTGAGCGCAGGTCGCCGCATCGTAGAGCTGACCAAACGCTACTACGAACAAGGTGACGAATCGGCTCTGCCGCGCAGCATTGCCACCAAGTCCGCATTTGAAAATGCGATGGCGCTGGATATTGCGATGGGCGGTTCTACTAATACCGTTCTTCACCTGCTGGCATCCGCTCAGGAAGGGGACGTGGACTTCGATATGAACGATATCGACCGTATGTCCCGCAAAGTTCCGCACCTGTGTAAAGTTGCCCCTTCAACTCAGCAATACCATATGGAAGACGTACACCGCGCGGGTGGTGTTATGGGAATCCTTTCTGAGCTAAACCGTGCCGGCCTTATCAACACGGATACCAAAACTGTGCTGGGTCTGACTATGCAGGAGCAGCTGGCTAAGTTCGATATCATGACTAACCCGTCCGAAGAGCTGGCCAGTTTCTTCAAAGCGGGCCCTGCCGGTATCCGTACCACCGAAGCTTTCTCTCAGGACTGCCGCTGGGACAGCCTGGACAATGACCGTGAAAATGGCTGTATCCGTAATAAAGAGCACGCCTTCAGTCAGGACGGTGGTCTTGCAGTACTAAAAGGCAATATCGCGCTGGACGGCTGTATCGTAAAAACAGCGGGTGTTGACGAAAGTATCTTGAAATTTACCGGCCCTGCCGTCGTATTTGAAAGCCAGGAAGATGCGGTAGAAGGCATTCTGGGCGGTAAAGTGAAAGCGGGTGATGTTGTGATTATCCGTTACGAAGGCCCTAAAGGTGGTCCGGGCATGCAGGAAATGCTGTATCCAACGACTTATCTGAAATCCATGGGTCTGGGTAAAGAATGTGCTCTGCTGACTGACGGCCGCTTCTCCGGTGGTACTTCAGGTCTGTCTATCGGTCACGCCTCTCCTGAAGCCGCTAACGGCGGTATCATTGGTCTGGTAAAACAAGGCGATACTATCGCTATCGACATCCCGGGCCGTACTATCTCTCTGGAAGTAAGCGAAGAGGAGCTGACCTCTCGTCGTGCAGAACAAGACAAGCTGGGCTGGAAACCAGCCGCGCGTCAACGTGAAGTCTCTTTTGCCCTGAAAGCCTATGCAAGCATGGCAACCAGTGCAGATAAAGGCGCGGTACGCGACAAATCCAAGCTAGAGGGTTAATCCCATGGGTGATGATCTCTCAAAGCATAAACTACCTAAAACTGGCGCAGAGTATCTGCGCCATATCCTGCGGGCTCCGGTCTATGAAGTCGCCAGCATCACCGAGTTACAGGATATGCCAAGGCTATCCGAGCGTATCGGCAACCAGGTACAGCTGAAACGTGAAGACCGCCAGCCGGTACACTCCTTCAAGCTACGCGGCGCTTACAACATGGTGGCCAGCCTGACCGAAGAACAAAAAAGAGCTGGTGTCATTGCGGCTTCTGCAGGTAACCATGCCCAGGGTATTGCACTGTCAGGCAAGCATCTTGGTATCAAGGCCATTATTGTGATGCCAAAAACCACCCCGGATATCAAAGTCGATGCGGTACGCAGCTTTGGCGGCGAAGTAGTTTTGCACGGCAGTAACTTTGACGAAGCGAAAGCGGAAGCGGAACGACTGTCTAAAGAGCACGGTTATACCTTTGTGCCTCCGTTTGATCACCCTCTGGTGATTGCCGGACAAGGCACCATCGGCATGGAAATGCTGCAGCAGAACGGCCATCTGGATTACATTTTCGTTCAGGTTGGTGGTGGCGGTCTGGCCGCCGGAGTCGCCGTACTGGTGAAACAACTGATGCCGGATATCAAGGTTATCGCTGTTGAACCTGAAGATTCCTGCTGCCTGAAAGCCGCACTGGATGCGGGCGAACCAGTGGTGCTGGATCAGGTTAGTATGTTTGCTGACGGTGTCGCCGTAAAACGTATCGGTGATGAGACTTTCCGCCTGTGTAACGAGTATCTGGACGGACATATCACAGTGTCCAGTGATGAGATCTGTGCCGCGGTTAAAGATATCTTTGAAGACACCCGTGCGATCGCGGAGCCATCAGGTGCGCTGGCACTGGCCGGTCTTAAGAAGTACGCCGAACAACATGATCTGAAAAACCAGAAACTGGGGACCATTCTTTCCGGTGCTAACACGAACTTCCACGGCCTGCGTTACGTGTCTGAACGTTGTGAGCTGGGTGAAAAACGCGAAGGTTTGTTAGCGGTCACTATCCCGGAAGAGCCAGGTGCATTTTTTAAGTTCTGTCAGGTCATCGGCGGACGGGCAGTCACTGAGTTTAACTACCGGTATAACGATGACAGCCTGGCCAATATCTTTGTCGGTGTCCGTCTTCAGGGTGGACAGGAAGAACTGGACAGTATTATCAGTGATCTGCGCAGCGCCGGTTATCCGGTAATTGATCTGTCTGACGATGAAATGGCTAAGCAACACATCCGCTATATGATTGGTGGTAAGCCATCCAAGCCGCTCAAAGAGCGCCTGTACAGTTTTGAATTTCCGGAATACCCGGGTGCCCTGCTGAAATTCCTCAGTACGCTGGGTACCCACTGGAATATCAGCCTGTTCAACTACCGCAACCACGGTATGGATTATGGCCGGGTACTGTGTGGCTTTGAACTGGATGAATCGGATCTGACCCGCTTCTCCGAACATCTGTTTGAGCTGGACTATCCGTATAAGGACGAAACCGATAACCCGGCGTATAAGTTCTTTTTGTCCTGATGTGCCGACTCATACTGGTAGGGAGTATTGATTGTGAGGGTGTTTGCAGCATGGATGCTGCAGTCAAGCTTACAGGGATGTATTGACAGCGTCCCTCAGAATAAATGCTTCCCTTCCCGTTTTCGGTTGCAAAATAAAGCCGCTCAATGAGCGGCTTTATTATTTCATGCTGACTAGTCTTATTTTTTCTTCTCTGGACGACTCCAGTTAGGAATTCTACGCTCTCTGGCGCGAGTGATGACTAACTCACCTTCGTTAATATTCTTCGTTACCGTTGCTCCTGCGCCAATAGTCGCTCTGTCACCGACAGACACTGGTGCCACCAGCTGAGTATCGGAACCGACAAACACATCATCACCAATGATGGTTTTATGTTTATTCGCACCATCATAGTTACAGGTAATGGTACCCGCACCGATATTAGAGCGCTTACCAATCACAGTATCACCGATATAAGTCAGGTGGTTGGCTTTCGAGCCCTCACCAATGATCCCGTTCTTCACTTCCACAAAGTTACCCACGTGAGCGTCATTCTTCAGCTCAGTGCCCGGACGAAGACGGGTAAATGGTCCTACGGTACACTCTTCACCCACAGTGGCATCTTCAATCACACTGTATGGACGGATAAGGGTATTATCGTCGATTTCACAGTCTTTCAGCACGCAGCCAGCGCCGATCACAACGTTATCACCGATACTGACGCTGCCTTCAATAACAACATTCACATCGATCTCAACATCCGTACCACACTGCAGCTCGCCACGCAGATCGAAACGGCTTGGGTCACGCAGCATCACGCCCTGCTCCAGCAGTTTTTCTGCCTGCATAGACTGATAAGCACGTTCCAGACGTGCCAGCTGAACGCGGTTATTCACCCCTTCCACTTCGATAGGATTTACCGGGTGTACCGCCTCAATGGCCCGGCCTTCATTATGAGCGGCTTCAATAACATCCGTCAGGTAGTACTCTCCCTGAGCGTTTTCATTGTTCAGTCCGGACAGCCAGCGCTTCAGATCACCACCGGTTGCTACCATCACACCCGTGTTGATTTCTTTAATCAGTTTCTGCTCTTCCGTGGCATCTTTCTGCTCAACAATTGCCACCACAGGACCGTTCTTACGTACGATACGGCCATACCCGGTCGGGTTATCCAGCACAACGGTCAGCAAGGCAATACCGCCGGTAGGCTGCGCATCCAGCAGGCTTTCAATCGTTTCAGCGGAAATAAGCGGCACATCGCCGTACAACACCAGCACTTTTTCATTATCAGCAAACTGTGCTGAAGCTTGATCCACCGCATGTCCGGTACCCAATTGGTCGGCCTGCAGTACCCAGCTCACCGGCTCATCACTCAGAACCTGCTGCATTTGCTCGCCACCATGACCATACACCAGATGAATATTCTGAGCCCCCAGCCCGGTGCAAGTATCAATAACGTGTTTTGCCATCGGCTTTCCGGCCAAAGTGTGCAGTACTTTCGGCATATTGGAATACATACGGGTTCCTTTACCCGCAGCGAGGATAACCGCACTGAAATTCATGGAATCAATCCTTGTTGTAATAGTTGGTAGAGAGGAAATTCTAACCCTTTCATATTCAGAAGAGAAATAGCATGGGTTATTTTTATCTTAATTTTTACACCGCAATAATGAGTGACCGAAAAACAGACTCTCTGAAAAAACAAAAGGCGACCAACAGGCCGCCTTTTTATCATCACACTAAATAAGATTAGCGTCGTCTTTGCTTAGTCAGCTCGATAACCCGAAGCTGAGCAATAGCTTTAGCCAGTTCACTGGCCGCTTGTGCAAAGTCCATATCGCCATGCTGATTCTGGATATGCTCCTCAGCTTTGCGTTTGGCTTCTTCTGCCTTAGCTGCGTCCAGATCTTCACCACGGATTGCCGTATCAGCCAGTACCGTAGAGGTACCCGGCTGAATTTCAACAATACCACCAGAAACATAGATAATTTCTTCGTGGCCGTGCTGTTTCACTATACGCACCATACCTGGCTTAATAGCGGTCAGAAGTGGCGCGTGACCATGGTAAATACCAAGCTCACCATCGCTACCGGTCACCTGAAACGTTTCAACACGACCAGAGAAGATCTGCTTCTCGGCGCTTACTACATCAAGGTGAAAGGTAATCTCTGCCATATCGCCTCCTATTTAGCCTTACAGCTTCTTAGCCTTCTCAATAGCATCTTCGATAGTACCGCAGTACATGAAAGCTTGCTCTGGAATGTCATCATACTCACCAGACAGCAGACCTTTGAAGCTACGCAGTGTATCTTTCAGAGGTACATAAATGCCTGGTGCACCGGTGAAGACTTCCGCTACGTGATAAGGCTGAGTCAGGAAACGTTCAATCTTACGAGCACGGGATACAATCAGCTTATCGTCTTCTGACAGCTCATCCATACCCAGGATCGCAATGATGTCTTTCAGCTCTTTATAGCGCTGAAGTGTTTGCTGAACGCCACGCGCAACATCGTAGTGCTCTTGACCAACAACCAGTGGATCAAGCATACGCGATGTTGAATCCAGTGGGTCGATCGCAGGGTACAGACCCATAGCAGCGATGTTACGGCTAAGTACAACGGTTGCATCCAAGTGCGCGAACGTTGTTGCCGGAGACGGGTCAGTCAAGTCATCCGCTGGTACGTATACCGCCTGTACAGATGTGATAGAACCCGTCTTCGTTGACGTGATACGTTCCTGAAGTACACCCATCTCTTCAGCAAGAGTTGGCTGATAACCTACCGCAGAAGGCATACGACCAAGCAGTGCCGATACCTCTGTACCCGCAAGGGTATAACGGTAAATGTTATCGATGAACAGCAGTACGTCACGGCCTTCATCACGGAAACGTTCCGCCATAGTAAGACCAGTCAGTGCTACACGCAGACGGTTGCCCGGTGGCTCGTTCATCTGACCATATACCATTGCTACTTTGGATTCTTCAGGCTTCTCGATGTTTACAACACCCGCTTCCTGCATTTCAAAGTAGAAATCGTTACCTTCACGAGTACGTTCACCGACACCCGCGAATACTGACAGACCAGAGTGTTGCAGTGCGATGTTGTTGATAAGTTCCATCATGTTAACGGTCTTACCTACACCTGCACCACCAAACAGACCGATTTTACCACCCTTAGCGAATGGGCAAACCAAGTCGATTACTTTTACACCGGTTTCCAGAAGTTCAGTCACGTTGGACTGTTCTTCATAACTAGGAGCTTCACGGTGAATCGCATAGTGCTCTTCTGCACCGACTTCACCGCGCTCATCAATCGCATCACCAAGCACGTTCATGATACGACCTAAGGTTTGTGTACCTACCGGTACAGTGATTGGAGCGCCAGTATTTTCTACCGCTAAACCACGACGTAAACCATCAGAGCTACCCATTACGATACAGCGAACTACGCCGCCGCCCAGTTGTTGCTGAACTTCAAGAACCAGACGTTCTTTAGAATCAGTAACATTCAGAGCATCGTATACACCTGGTACTTCGCTCTGTGGGAACTCTACGTCGACTACCGCACCGATGATCTGTACGATCTTACCTGTAGCCATCGTTAATCCTCTAAACTATTTGTTTTACCTATGCTTAAACCGCTGCTGCGCCACCGACGATTTCCGACAGTTCCTGTGTAATCGCCGCCTGACGGGCTTTGTTATACACAAGTTCCAGATCTTCAATCAGGTTCGTCGCATTATCAGTTGCAGCTTTCATCGCAACCATACGAGCCGCTTGCTCACATGCAAGATTCTCAACCACACCCTGATACACCTGAGACTCTACATAACGCAACAGAAGTGCATCCAGCAGAGGTTTTGGTTCAGGCTCATAGATGTAGTCCCATGTATGTTCGCGCTGCATCTCTTTGCTATCCGATTTAGGCAAAGGCAGTAATTGATCAATCGTTGGTTCCTGCACCATGGTATTCACAAACTTATTGAATACCACATATAAACGGTCCAGTTCACCTTCATCATATTTCTTCAGCATCACACCGACAGAACCGATCAGAGCTTCCAGGCTAGGGCTATCCCCCAGACCAGAGACCTGAGCCGCTACTTTTGCGCCGCTGTTATTGAAAAAGCCTGTTGCTTTAGAACCGATCACAGCCAGTTCCACATCAACACCTTTTTCCTGCCATTCCTGCATGTCCGTTATCGCTTTTTTGAACAGGTTAATGTTCAAGCCACCACACAAACCGCGGTCGGTAGAAATAATGATATAACCAACACGTGAAGCATCACGCTCTTCCAGATACGGATGACGATATTCCAGATTCGCATGAGCCACATGACCGATCACTTTACGCATTGTTTCCGCGTATGGACGGGAAGCACACATTGCGTCCTGTGAACGACGCATTTTAGATGCTGCTACCATTTCCATCGCTTTCGTAATCTTCTGAGTGCTTTTCACACTCCCGATCTTATTACGTATCTCTTTTGCGCTGGCCATCGTTACTCTCCATTAGTGGTAATTGCCATTAACCGGTGACTTAACGCCACCAATCAATTACCAAGTCTGGGTTGCTTTGAAATCGTCCATCAGCTTAGTCAGCTGAGCTTCGATATCGTCGTTGTAAGCACCCGTTGCATTTACCTCAGTTGCAAGGTCAGCAAAATGACTGTGAGCATACGATAGTAGAGCCGCTTCGAAGTCCAGAACCTTATTCAGTTCTATATCTTCCAGATAGCCGCGCTCTGCCGCAAAGATAGATAGAGCCTGATCGAACACTGACATAGGAGCATATTGTTTCTGCTTCATCAGTTCAGTTACTTTCTGACCATGGTCTAGCTGTTTCTTCGTTGCTTCATCAAGGTCGGAAGAGAACTGCGCAAATGCAGCCAGCTCACGGTAAGCAGCCAGAGCAGTACGGATACCACCTGATAGCTTCTTGATGATTTTAGTCTGTGCTGAACCACCTACACGAGATACTGAGATACCTGGGTCAACCGCTGGACGTACGCCCGAGTTGAACAGCTCAGTTTGCAGGAAGATCTGACCATCGGTAATCGAGATTACGTTAGTCGGTACGAATGCTGATACGTCACCCGCCTGAGTTTCAATGATAGGCAGAGCAGTCAGAGAACCAGTCTGGCCTTTCACTTCACCATTAGTGACGCGTTCTACATACTCAGCGTTTACACGAGCAGCACGCTCCAGCAGACGGGAGTGAAGGTAGAATACGTCACCAGGGAATGCCTCACGGCCCGGTGGACGTTTCAATAGTAGAGATATTTGACGATACGCTACCGCTTGCTTAGACAGGTCATCATAGATGATCAGTGCGTCTTCGCCGCGATCACGGAAGTATTCACCCATCGCACAACCTGAGTACGGTGCAAGATATTGCAGCGCCGCAGATTCAGAAGCTGATGCAACAACAACGATGGTGTTTTCCAGCGCGCCGTGCTCTTCCAGTTTGCGTACTACGTTAGCAATAGTCGATGCTTTCTGACCGATAGCGACGTAGATAGAGTAAATGCCAGAGTTTTTCTGGTTGATGATAGCATCAATCGCCATCGCGGTTTTACCAGTCTGACGGTCACCGATGATAAGCTCACGCTGACCACGACCAATTGGAATCATCGAGTCGACAGACTTATAACCAGTTTGTACAGGCTGATCAACCGATTGACGGTCGATAACGCCCGGTGCGATAACTTCTACAGGAGAGGTTTTTTTCGCGCCGATTGGACCTTTACCATCAATAGGCTCACCCAGTGTGTTTACCACACGGCCAAGCAGTTCAGGACCAACTGGTACTTCAAGAATACGACCGGTTCCGGTCACTTTCATGCCTTCCTTAAGGTCGGCATATGGGCCCATTACCACCGCACCCACTGAGTCACGCTCAAGGTTCAGTGCCAGTGCATAACGGCCACCCGGTACTTCAATCATTTCACCTTGCATCACATCGGCCAGGCCGTGGATGCGAATAATACCATCGCTTACTGATACGATAGTACCTTCATTACGCGCTTCACTAACAACTTCGAAAGATTCGATACGCTGTTTGATCAGATCGCTAATTTCCGTGGAATTAAGTTGCATGCTCCAATCCCCATTAAGACCTTAATGCATCGCTCAGGCGGTTCAGTTGACCGCGGGCTGAGTTATCGATGATTAGGTCTCCGGCTCGAATAACAACCCCACCTAGTAGGGCCTCATCTACACTGCAGTTCAGCTTCACTTTGCGTTCCAGACGCTGCTCAAGCTTACTTCCTATCTCTGCTAACTGTTCTTCAGTGAGTTCGGTGGCGGAAGTAATTTCCACATCCACTTCTTTCTCATGTTCTTTTCGTAACACGAAGAACTGTTCACAGACATCAGGAAGTGTCGTCAGACGACCATTTTCAGCCATAAGCTTCAACAGGTTCTGACCATGAACATCAACTTGTTCACCGCAAACTGCAACAAAAATTTCCACCAGTTTTTCAGCAGAAACAGAGCTGGTTAACAACTCACTAATTTGTTCGTTTTTAGCCACTTCAGCTGCGAAAGTCAGCATCTGTCCCCATTGGTCCAGTTGCTTATTTTCCACCGCAAAGTCGAATGCTGCTTTAGCATAGGGGCGTGCAATTGTAGTCAAATCAGACATTCAGCGCCCCCACGTTTAAAGTTTTGCAGTAATGTTATCGAGAATATCTTTGTGCGCCTCTTTATCGATAGAACGCTCAAGAATTTTCTCTGCACCAGCAACAGCCAGAATAGCAACCTGTTTACGTAGCTCATCACGAGCACGGTTACGTTCCGCTTCCAGTTCTGCTTCAGCCTGAACAAGGATTTTTTTGCGCTCTTCTTGCGCTTCCTCACGGGCTTCATCCAGAATTAAAGCTTTACGCTTATTCGCTTGCTCAATAACTTCTGCTGCTGTGCGTTTTGCTTCTTTCATTTGATCCGAAGCATTAGCTTTTGCCAAAGCCAGGTCTTTTTCCGCTCTTTCTGCAGCTTGTAAGCCGTCAGCAATTTCTTTCTGGCGGGTTTCAATTGCCTGCATAATTGGTGGCCATACATATTTCATGCAGAACCAGACAAAAATAGCAAAGGCGATAGCCTGACCTAGCAGAGTTGCGTTTATATTCACCGCAGACTCCTCTATGTTTGCTCAACAAAAATAATAAAGAATTCAGTTCAAATAGAACTTACTACCCGGCAACAGCAAACATGACATACAGACCCAGACCTACCGCGATCATGGGGATCGCATCCACCAGACCCATAACGATGAAGAACTGGGTACGGATCAGAGGAATCAGGTCAGGTTGACGAGCCGCACCTTCAAGATATTTACCACCCAGCATGCCGATACCGATAGCAGCACCAATCGCAGCCAGACCCATCATAATAGCAGCTGCAATGTACAGCAGATCCATATTCAAGTGTTCCATTAAAGACTCCAAGTTACTATTAAAGTAAGTATTAGTTTTCGTTTAGTTAATGATCTTCAGACGCTTGTGACAGATAAACTATCGTCAGCACCATAAAGATAAATGCTTGCAAAGTGATTATAAGTATATGGAATATCGCCCAAGGTACCGAAAGTACCCATTGAGACCACCACGGCAACAAGCCTGCAATAAGAATAAAAATCAATTCCCCTGCATACATGTTACCGAACAGACGAAGTCCCAGCGAAACCGGTTTGGATATAAGTGTCACGCCCTCAAGAATCAGGTTGATCGGAATGAACGCCCAATGATTGAATGGCTGTAGAGTAAGCTCTTTTGCAAAGCCTACAGGGCCTTTAATCTTGAAGCTGTAAAACAGAATCAAGCCAAAAACACCTAACGCCATTGAGAGTGTGATGTTTACATCCGCAGTTGGTACAACGCGTAGATAGTGAATCCCCATCAAACCAGCAGCATGCGGAAGGAAGTCAACCGGGATCAAGTCCATTAAGTTCATCAGAAACACCCATACAAAAATGGTCAGTGCTAATGGTGCAATTAATACACTTCTTCCGTGGAAAACATCCTTAACCGTATCCTCTACAAACTCGACGAGGATCTCGACGAAGCATTGCAGTTTTCCCGGAACACCGCTGGTCGCATTTTTAGCCAACCTAGAGAATAACCAGAGAAATCCAGCCCCAAGAAGCACAGAGATAACCATCGAGTCAATGTTAATTGACCAGAAGCCTTCCCCTGAACTCAAAAAGGTAAGGTGATGCCCGATATATTCTTGAGGAGTTATTACGTCTGAACCAGACATTGAACATCCTATTTTTCACGGTTAATAAACACAAATGACGTTACGTATTGCACCACTGCTCCCAGACAAAACATTCCGACGATCATCGCTGGTGGGTAACTGGTTTCCTTAAACAGGTACACCAGAATCCCCGCCGCCATCATCAGCCGGTAGATTGACCCTGCATACGCCCTTGCCACCGCACTGTTCATGTGTGTGGATAAGTTGATATACAGATTGGCAAGCAGGACAGGAAAACAATACGCAAGTCCCCCAAGAAGAGCCGCCAAAGCGCTCTTCCCATCATATGCAAAGCTAACTACGGCCGCTATAGCAGCAAAAAAAACGCATTGCCAGAAAAAAGACAACAAATACCATTTTTTAAACATAGATAACCATTCATTAACTGAGCATAATGATATTTTCAGCTCTGCGGTCTATCTACAGAGCTAAACCCTGAATTTATCGAGAAACAGAATAACCGCTTCTTTCAAAAGAATACATAAACATTATAAAATTTAGTTGAATTTATTAAACATTAGTTTAATCAAATACTCTAAAAACTTCTCAATTTGTGCTGTTTGCCAACATTTCCAGAATATTTTCCAGTGTATTTTCATCATCAACATTGATGGTGATACGAGCTTTCCCACTATTGGCAATATCCAGATTAACCTTAGCTTGTATCCGGTTTTCCAACGCCATAGACAAGTCCATCGCTTGCTGAGTTGGTGATTTTTTATGCACAACTTTATCTTCTGCAGGTTCAAGCAGTTTCTTCACATACTGCTCGGTCTGGCGCACGGTCATTTTTTTATCAGCAACGACCTGAGCTGCCGCAGACTGAGCTTCCTGTTCCAGAACCAACAGAGCACGAGCATGGCCCATTTCCAGTTTCTTCTGCTCAACCAGCTTTTTCACCGGCAAATCAAGCAAATTAAGACGTAACAGGTTAGTCACTGTGGTACGTGACTTGCCTACCGCATCAGCCACCTGCTGATGGGTCAGCTCAAACTCATCTTGTAAACGCTCCAGCGCCTGCGCTTCTTCAATCACATTAAGATCTTCGCGCTGAATATTCTCAATGAGCGCCATCGCGATGGCTGCACGATCCGGAACATTCTTCACCAGACAGGGAACTCGCTTCAGCCCCGCCTGTTTAGCGGCTCTCCAGCGGCGTTCACCGGCAATAATTTCGTATATACCGTCTTCAGACTGACGAACAACAATGGGTTGGATGATCCCCTGAGACTGAATGGAAGCAGATAATTCTTCCAGCGCTTCCGGAGACATCGCTTTACGAGGCTGGTACATACCAGGTTTGAGATCCATGATCCCGATATCAGTCAGCTGACCATCATTGGAAATGGCCTGACTCTGATGAGCGGTATGTTGTTTTTCCCTAGCCAGAGAGCTTGTAGCCAGTAAGGCGTCTAAGCCTTTTCCTAAACCACGTTTAGACATCTAACGTAATTCCTTATTTTTATAAACTATGCCGGTATCTGGACTTCTTCACGGCGGAGCATTTCTCCAGCCAGAGCCAGATATGCCTTAGCACCAGCAGAATGCTTATCATAGTACATCGCTGGGCGGCCATGACTTGGCGCTTCAGCCAAACGTACATTACGAGGAATTACTGTTCGGTAAACTTTGCCACCAAAATGCTTTTTCAGTTGATCCGACACCTCGTTGGACAAACGATTTCGGGGATCAAACATGGTTCGCAGCAAACCTTCAATCTTCAGATTTTCATTGACGACTGCAGCCAATTTGCTGATGGTATCCATCAGCGCCGTTAACCCTTCCAGGGCAAAATACTCACACTGCATAGGAACCAACACGGAATCTGCCGCAGCCATGGCATTGATTGTAAGAAGATTCAGAGCCGGTGGACAATCAATAAAGATGAAATCATAGTTATCACGAACAGTGGACAGCGCATTTTTCAGCCGGATTTCACGGGCAAACACTTCCATTAACTTAATTTCTGCTGCGGTCACATCACCGTTCGCCGCAATCAAGTCATAGCCGCCAGTGGTTGTCCGACACACCACTTCCTCGAACGGCGTATCTTCAACGAGTAACTCGTAGGAAGTCGCATCAATCTGGTATTTATCGACCCCGCTTGCCATCGTGGCATTTCCCTGCGGATCAAGGTCAATAACCAACACTTTTCGTTTCGTTGCAGCCATAGATGCGGCAAGATTAATACAAGTTGTTGTCTTGCCTACGCCACCTTTTTGGTTAGCTATTGCAATAATTCTTCCCACGTCGTTCTCCCTGATTATTTTTTCCCCGACAAGATTACAAGATGTCTCTCGCCATCAAGCTCAGGAACCTGTAAAGGTTTGATGCTGATCACATTACACCAGTCAGGCAGTCGCTCGATTTCATCTTCTGGTAACTGTCCCTTTAATGCTAAGAAACGACCACTGTTCTCTTTTGGTAAGTGATGACACCATTCCAGCATATCCTGAATAGACGCAAATGCCCGACTGAGCACCCCATCAAATCCCTCTTCCGGCACAAAAGCCTCGACACGGCTTTGTACGGTAGTGACATTGGTTATCTTCAGTTCATGCAATACCTGTTTGATAAACCGGATCCGCTTACCCAGGCTATCCAGCAGGAAAAACTGTTTATCCGGATTCATAATCGCCAGAGGAATGCCTGGTAAGCCCGGGCCGGTACCAACATCAATAAATCGCTGACCTTCCAAGTGCGGACTCACCACTATGCTATCAAGGATATGTTTCACTAACATATCCTCCGGATCACGTACGGAGGTGAGATTATACGCTTTATTCCACTTATTGAGCAGTTCAACATATCCAACCAACTGCTTACGTTGATTTTCGTCAACAATCAGGTCGGTCTGTGCGACAAGCGCATCCAGTTTTGTGCGTAATACGCTCATCACTCGTCACCCTTCTTCAGTAATCCCTGTTTTTTCAGGTAAACCAGAATAATCGAAATTGCCGCCGGGGTAATCCCTGAAATCCGTGAGGCTATCCCGATAGACCCCGGTTTGGCGTCTTTCAGTTTCGCCACGACTTCATTGGACAGGCCTTTCACCATATCGTAATCAAAGTCACTTGGGATCTGGGTATTTTCATGCCGCAGTGATTTTTCTATCTCATCCTTCTGACGCTGGATATAGCCTTCGTATTTCACCTGAATTTCAACCTGCTCGGCCGCCTGACGATCTTCCATTGCGGGAGCAAAGTCGGGTAGCGACGTCAGCGACTCGTAACTGACTTCTGGACGACGCAGAAGATCTTCCCCACTGGCTTCGCGCATCATCGGTGTTTTCAACAGCGTATTCAGTTGATCAATATTGTTCGATTTAGGATTCATCCAGATATCCCGAAGACGCTGACGCTCCAGTTCAATATGTTCAACTTTTTCGTTGAATCTTGCCCAGCGGATGTCATCGACCAGCCCCAGTTCACGACCTTTTTCTGTCAGACGCAAGTCCGCGTTGTCCTCACGCAGTAACAGACGGTATTCAGCCCGGGAGGTAAACATGCGATAAGGTTCTCGAGTGCCCATGGTTGATAGATCGTCGATCAGTACCCCCATATAAGCCTCATCACGACGTGGACTCCATCCTTCTTTCCCTTGGGTATAAAGACTGGCATTTAACCCTGCCATCAGCCCCTGGGCCGCCGCTTCTTCATAACCGGTCGTACCGTTGATCTGACCGGCAAAGAACAGACCTGAGATCGATTTCGTTTCGTAGGTTTTCTTCAGATCTCTTGGATCAAAGAAATCATATTCGATGGCATAACCGGGACGTACAATATGGGCGTTTTCAAATCCCTGCATGGAACGGACTATCTGAACCTGGACATCAAACGGCAGACTGGTAGAAATCCCGTTCGGGTAGAGTTCCGTCGTATTCAGCCCTTCCGGTTCAATAAAGATCTGGTGACTGTTTTTGTCCGCAAAACGCATAACCTTATCTTCGATAGAAGGGCAATAGCGTGGTCCAATACCTTCGATAACCCCAGCGTACATAGGGCTTCGATCCAGATTGGCACGGATTACCTCGTGAGTACGCTCATTGGTGTGAGTGATGTAGCAAGGTACCTGACGAGGATGCTGCCCACGTTCACCAAGAAACGAGAAAACAGGCGTTGGATTGTCGCCATGCTGTACCTGTAGCTGGGAAAAATCGACGCTGTTGGCATCGATACGTGGCGGGGTACCTGTTTTTAAACGATCAACCCGAAGCGGAAGTTCTCTAAGTCGATCCGCAAGAGGGATCGATGCAGGATCGCCTGTACGGCCTCCAGAGAAGTTTTCCATCCCTATGTGGATCTTTCCTCCAAGAAAGGTTCCAACGGTCAATACAACGGCTTTGGCGTGGAATTTCAGTCCCATCTGAGTAATAACACCAGTCACTTGATCGTTTTCAACAATCAAGTCCTCCGCTGCTTGCTGAAACAATGACAGGTTAGGGGTGTTTTCCAGTACTCCTCTGACCACAGTTTTATACAAAGCACGATCAGCCTGAGCACGGGTCGCTCTTACTGCTGGCCCCTTAGATGCATTAAGTGTTCTGAACTGAATACCTGCTTTATCGATAGCCTGAGCCATTAACCCGCCTAAGGCATCAACTTCTTTAACCAGATGACCTTTACCAATACCACCAATAGCCGGGTTACACGACATTTGACCCAAAGTGTCAATATTATGAGTAAGTAGTAAGGTTTTCTGACCTGTACGGGCAGAAGCAAGTGCCGCTTCTGTACCTGCATGACCGCCACCGACGACAATGACGTCAAATTTTTCGTGATAAAACATGGATCGACCTTAGGGTTACCAAACAGGAATAAGACAAAAGAGCGACATTTTACCTTGTTTGTATGGGGGGAGAAAATGCTTTCTGCCTTTTTTCGATCTTATCCTGAGCGTTATTATATATATAAGATCTATATATAGATCTTTTATTAGATCTATTATTAAGGAATCCATTATCTGTGGATAAGTGAAAAATGATCTTAAAGATCATGTTGTTTGAGATGATCAATTCTTGTGATCTGACACTGATCTTACCGTGTATGATCTGGGATCAAAATTGATGGTTATTCACAAAGATCTTTTTTAGGTGATCTTATTATTGGGATAACTATAGGTTAATAACGAGAAAGATCTATATTTATCCACAATCACATTTTATATTAGAAACTTTTCTTTAATAAGTTGTTAGTAAGTCTGTTTTTCTTTGTTTTTATTAATTAAAACAAGTAGATATGTAGTTGGTGAACAGGCGAGTAGGTGTTTTCGCCTGTGAGGAGTTATAGCTTGGAGATGTTTTCCAGTAGCCAGGCTTCAGCAGGCTCTTCCGGGATCTGGTTTTCCTGAACATCAATCATCATACAGTCAGAAATTGCTGTTGCGCCGATATCTCTGAGCAATTCAAAGGCGTGTTTACCGGCAGCACAGAAGGTGTCATAGCTTGAATCACCGATAGCGATGACGGCGTATTTCAGCTTATCGGTTCTTGGCGGAGTGTCCTGAAGAGCGTTAATAAATGGTTGTATATTTTCCGGGTAGTCTCCAGCTCCATGGGTTGAAGTGATGATCAGCCAGGTATCTTCTGCCGGAATGTCATTGAAATCTGGTTGGTTATGTACCTGTGTTTCTATTCCTTTTTCCTGCAGCAGATCATTTAAGTGATCGCCGACATACTCGGCACCACCCAGGGTGCTGCCAGTGATGATATGAATCATACTTCTCTCCTAAAAAATAAGGCGGAATATCCGCCTTGTTTGGTTTACTTGCCGATACAGAATGAAGAAAATATTCTGCCCAGAAGGTCATCGGAACTGAACTCCCCGGTAATTTCGTTCAGGTGCTGCTGGGCAAGGCGCAGCTCTTCAGCCAGGATTTCTCCGGCCATAAAGCCTTCCAGCTGTTGCTGACCGGTGTTCACATGTTCTGCGGCACGTTCCAGTGCATCCAGGTGGCGTCTGCGGGCCATAAAGCCACCTTCGCTACCGCCGGAAAAGCCCATACACTCTTTCAGGTGCTGACGCAGTGATTCTACTCCTGAGCCTGTTTTTGCGGACAATCGGATCAGTGTCGGTGAGCTGACGTGGCAGATCCCGCTTTCTTCACCGGTTTGATCGGCTTTATTGCGGATCACGGTTATTCCCATGTTGTCTGGCAGACGATCGACAAAATCGGGCCATATCTCTTTCGGGTCCGTTGCCTTGGTAGTGGTGCTGTCGACCATAAACAGCACCCGGTCAGCCTGTTCTATCTCTTCCCATGCCCGGTCGATACCAATACGTTCGACTTCGTCTGATGCATCACGCAGACCTGCCGTGTCGATAATATGCAGCGGCATACCATCGATATGGATATGCTCTCTGAGGACATCACGGGTGGTTCCGGCAATATCGGTCACGATGGCAGAGTCTTTACCTGACAGGGCATTGAGCAGGCTGGATTTTCCGGCATTCGGGCGTCCAGCTATGACCACTTTCATGCCTTCTCGCATGATAGCTCCCTGATTAGCCTCTTTACGCACGGCATCCAGGTTATCGATGATGGCCTGCAAATCGGCTGCCACTTTACCGTCGGCAAGAAAATCGATTTCTTCTTCCGGAAAGTCGATCGCTGCCTCAACATATATCCGCAAATGGATCAGTGATTCTACCAGCGTATTTACCCGGTTAGAGAATTGCCCTTGCAGAGATTTCAGCGCAGATTTCGCGGCTTCTTCTGAGCTGGCATCTATCAAATCGGCAATCGCCTCAGCCTGTGTCAGATCCAGCTTATCATTCAGGAATGCGCGTTCCGAAAATTCACCGGGACGGGCAGGGCGGAGGCCGTCAATTCGCAGGATACGGTTGATCAGCATATCCATTACGACAGGTCCACCGTGTCCCTGAAGTTCCAGTACGTCTTCCCCGGTAAACGAATTTGGGTTAGGGAAATACAGGGCAATCCCCTGATCCAGCTCAGTACCATCTTCTGTTTTGAATGGCAGATATTCAGCGTAACGGGGACGGAGGGTCTTACCTGTGACCTCCTGAGCCACGAAAGCGGCTTTGGGGCCGGAAACGCGGATAATACCCACACCACCCCTACCAGGTGCAGTGGCTTGAGCTACGATAGTGTCTGTTGTCATGTCTGTTACCAATATAGAGAGGAGGGGCTTGCCTCCTGTCTGAATCATTACTTAGCTAAATTGTAATCAGCCTAAAACAAAAAGGCGACCTTACGGCCGCCTTTCTTCTGCTTTTATATGGCAGTTACTTCTTAGAGTGTAAGCCTTTCTTTTCCAGATTCTTATAAATAAGCGTCTGTTGGATAAGGGTTACCACGTTCGATACCAGCCAGTACAGAACCAGGCCTGACGGGAAGAACAGGAAGAAGAAAGTGAACATAACCGGCATAAAGGTCATTATCTTCTGCTGCATAGGATCCGTTACTGTGGTCGGGCTCATACGTTGGATCATAAACATGCTGACACCCATCAGGATTGGCAGGATGTAGTATGGGTCCTGAGCGGACAGGTCAGTAATCCAGCCGAAGAATGGTGAGTGGCGTAGCTCAACCGATTCCATCAGGGACCAGTACAGTGCGATAAAGATAGGCATCTGCAGGAAGATAGGCAGGCAGCCACCCAGTGGGTTTACCTTCTCTTTCTTATACAGTTCCATCATTTCCTGGCTCATGCGCTGACGGTCATCACCGATACGCTCACGCATCGCTTGCAGCTTAGGCTGCAGCATACGCATTTTTGCCATTGAGGTGTACTGAGCTTTAGTCAGCGGGTACATAGCACCACGGACAATAAAGGTCAGGATCATGATGGCCACACCCCAGTTTACGACAATGCCTTGGATAATTGACAGTAACCAGTGAAGAGGCTTAGCAATGAACCATAGCCAGCCGTAGTCCACTACCAGATCCAGGTTTGGCGCGACTTTTGCCATTTGTGTCTGAAGTTTTGGGCCTGCCCACAGTGTGGCGGTAAATGTACCGGTTTCACCGTTAGCAATGGTTTTATTTGGTATACGGACACCGATATCACCGACATTGCCGATAATACGGGTATACAGGCTTGAGCCTGATGCATTACGCGGAACCCATGCTGTCGCGAAATAGTGCTCCAGCATACCAACCCAACCTTCGCCATCTGGCAGGTTCAAAGCCAGGTTACGTTCCTGCATATCGTCAAAGCTGTACTTTTTATAGCGGGTTTCATGGGTTGAGTAGGCACCGCCGCGGTAAGTCGGCATGGCCAGGCTACCACCAGCATCAACGACATTCTGACGCAGGTGAGCATACATACCCAGAGTGGCACTGCTACCGGACTGGTTATTAACGGAGTAGACAACGTCAATATCGTATTCACCGCGCTTCAGTACGAATGTTTTGGTGTACTGAATGCCATTAGCTGTGTAAGTGAAAGGGATGCGTAGTTCGCTCTGATCATCAGCAAGGGTATAGCTGTCAGCCGCTGCTTGATAAACCGGGCGGCTGTTGCTGCTTAAATCAATCCCCTGAGGACCAACCAGACCACTCTGAGCAATATACATATGTTCTGAACTGTTTTTCAGAAGAGTAAATGGCGTGTCTGAGTTTTCTTCTTTAGCGTACTGGTTAAGTTGCGCCATCACCACATCACCACCGAAAGTGTCAATCGACAGAGTGAGCACATCGGTTTTTACTGTGACAATTTTAGCCGAAGTGTTGTGTTGTGGCGCTGGGTCTAGTTCATCCGTCGCAGACGCTGCCGGCAAAGTACTGCTGGTTTGTGCTTGTTGTTGCTCTGTATTCTGATACTCAGGATTGGTCTCAACCTGCCACTGTTGATACAGCAGGAAAGAAACCAGAGCAAGAGCCAGAAGCAGGATATTACGTTGAGAATCCATCGTTATTTATCTCTGTCCGTTTTTTCTATTGGTGGAACGGGGTCAAATCCCCCTTCATTCAAAGGATGGCATTTTAATAGACGTTTGGCAGATAACCAACACCCTTTTACAAAACCGTGAGCTTTTAACGCTTCTATTGCATATTGAGAACAGGTTGGAGTAAAGCGGCAGCGCGGGCCGATAAGAGGACTTATCACCCATCGGTAAATATTGATGAGCCCGATAGCTAGCCACGTGAAGGGCGAGAGAGGCGACGCCATAATTTATCAAATAGCTTGAATATTTCTTCATTGCTCAAATTCTGCGCGCTTTTCTTGGCAATAACAACAAAATCTTTGTGAGGGAGCTGATGCTGTTTATTGCGGAAGCTTTCTCTGGCAAGTCGTTTAAACCGGTTACGGCCAACAGCGGTTTTTATCTGTTTTTTCGGAACGGCTAAACCTAAACGGGGATGCGAAAGAGAATTGTTTCTGGCAATGATAGTAAAATGAGGGGAGCCAGCACTGTGAGCTTGCTGGAAGACAGTTTGGTAATGCTCGGGAGTTAGCAGACGTAACTCCCGATTGAACGCGTACTTAGTCAAAATAATCGCGAATTATTTTGACAGGCGCTTACGGCCTTTCGCACGACGTGCATTAATTACTTTACGACCGTTCTTTGTCGCCATACGTGCACGGAAACCGTGAGTACGTTTACGCTTTAGAACTGAAGGTTGAAAAGTGCGTTTCATGGTTAATACCTTTACTGATCAGTAGTTTTTAGGTTTTTGTTAAACCCGGCGTGGGCATCCTTCTCTTTAGTCTCTCTATATAAACAGAGGGAGAGAAAAACCGACGCCTCTCAACAAAGAGGCGGAATTGTAATCACAGACTAACGAATAGTCAATAATGGGTCTAACGATAATTCCGGCCGACGGATTATACGGGGTGTGATGTAAATCTCAAGGATCTTTTGTCATCAGGCTAGGATCTAAATTTACCTTGAAAATTATTTAGCCATGATCTTGGCTTTTATGTGTGTTTCTGTGTATATCTTGTGACTTTTTTCTGTCTGTTTTTTGAATTACGTAACACTTTTTTTGCGATATAAACTAAGTGTTTTCTGGAAATACTAGTAAAATTATCAGTAAACGAGTTGACGGGTACCGGACTAGAACTGGATAAACAGCAAGCGGTGCGCCTGATCATATAACGCTTCTCAGTGTGGCTATCTTAAATAAATCAATATGTTATTTAACTTATTCCGGAGGATGAAGGAGGAAAGGCTCATTCTGAATACCGGAGTCCACCAGGAGCTTAGAGTATGAAAATCGACAATATGATGAAACTGGTTTTCATTGTGATCGGCGGCGGTATCATTATTAGTATCGCAACTGTTCTTCAACTGAACGGATTACTGCAGCATGTCGATGAGACAGCTCAGATCCGTTATCAGTCTTATCAGACCGCAGACGAACTCAGGCAGAGTTCTGACGATCTTACCCGCCTTGGCCGTACCTATGTGCTGACCGGCAATAGTGACTACGAAAAAATGTACATGGATATCCTGGCGATCCGTAACGGTGAGCTGGCCCGTCCGGAAAATTACCACAGCATCTACTGGGATCTGGTGCTGAACTATGGGCAGAAGCCCAAACCGGACGGCAAAAGAGTGGCGCTGCATGACATGATGAAAGAGCTGGGCTTTACTCAGGATGAATTCCGCTTGCTGAAGCAGGCACAGCAGAACTCCGATGCCCTGGTGAATATGGAAGTCAAAGCCATGAACGCAGTGAAAGGCCTGTATCCTGACAGCAACGGTAACTACACCGTGCGTGGCGAGCCTGACCGGGAGATGGCGGCTCAGCTGTTGCACAGTAAGGCTTATCACCAAGAAAAAGCCAAGATCATGGCTCCCATCGACAAGTTCTTTAACCATCTGGAGCAGCGCACAGCCAGGCAGTTTGATGCCGCAGCTGAAGACGTACTGACCACGGTGCTGGTAGGCAACGCCTCTTTGATCACTGTTTTTGTGCTTGCCATCGCCGGGTATGTGATTGTCAACCGTAAGGTGGTGAAACCTATCAATAAGATGGTAGGGGTACTGCAGCAGGTGGACTCCGATTCCAACCTGACCCTGCGGGTAGATGATAACGGTCATAATGAACTGGGGATCATCGGGGCCAGCATCAATAGGGTACTGGACAGTTACGGCAATACCATCGGCAAAATCAATCAGGTAAATACCACCATCCATGCAATTTCTGAAACCATTCAGGGGATCAGCCACAAGAATATTTCCATGTCCGGTCAGCAGAGCCAGGAAATGGAAATGGCGGCCACGGCGATGGAAGAGATGACCACGGCGATGTCGAACGTCTCGGAAAGCACCAATGTGGCTGAACAGTATGCCGGCAGCGCTGAGCAGGAAGCGGTCAAAAGTAAACAGATGTTTGACCGGACCCGTGATGAGTTTATGCAGCTGGAAGGCGAATTTACAAATACCTCGGAAATCATTCAGCAACTGGCGGATGAGTCGGCGAATGTCGGCAATGTGCTGGATGTGATTAAGGCGATTGCTGAGCAGACCAACCTGCTGGCACTGAATGCGGCTATAGAAGCGGCCCGGGCCGGAGAGCAGGGACGGGGTTTTGCCGTGGTGGCCGATGAAGTGCGCTCACTGGCGCAGAGAACGCAGGATTCGACCGGAGAAATAGAGGGCATCATTCTGACCCTGCAGGAGAAAGCGCAGCTATCTACCCAGACCATTCAGAAAAGTGCGGAGAAAATGCAGTCCACCCGGAGCAATATGGGGGCCGCTGATGAAGCGCTGAATACCATCCAGGGCTCGGCGGCAGAGATCCACAAGCTGAATACCTCCGTGGCGGCAGCGACAGAAGAACAGCTGCAGGTGAGCGGGGAGATATCCGGTAATATCACCAATATTATGAACCTGTCGACGGATATGAATCAGGCGGTTAATCAGCTTGATCCTATTATTACTGAATTACAGAGGAATGTTGAAGAATTAAACGGGGTGATATCTCATATCCGAACCTGATCGGATGCTTCTTTATTCAGGAGATTTAAGAACCGGCGATTTATAGAGCCGGTTCTCCGCATCTAACCCGTTTCAGGTATGTATAGTCCATTTGATGAATAATGTCTGTATATATAGCGCATATATTGTGGATAAGTTGGTGCCTGTAAATGATCACTTCCTGCTTAATTCATGGGCTATATGGGGTTGTCGTGATCACATATCCTGTTATTTTGTGTATATCATTGGGGAAAAAAACGAAGATCCCCTGATAGTCTGGTGAAATTTTGTGAATAACTTGGATCTTATTCACTGGATCGGTGATCATTTACTGGCGATCTTGCTCTACTGGCGTTAAAATTGTCCACCTTTTCAAAACAAACAGCGTTAATAGTGGGGGCACCGTGTCATCTTCGCTTTGGTTGCAATGTCTGCAACAGCTTCAGGAAGAGCTACCAGCTACAGAATTCAGCATGTGGGTCAGACCGTTACAGGCGGAGCTCAATGACAACACCCTGACGTTATTTGCCCCCAACCGTTTTGTACTGGACTGGGTGCGTGACAAATATCTGAATAGCATCACTCGTCTGTTGCAGGAATTTTGCGGTTCAGATATCCCTAATCTGCGTTTTGAAGTCGGCAGTCGTCCGACACAGCCTGCTGCTCAGGTTCCAAAGAAGACCCCAGCGGATGTGGCGGCGGAATCTTCCGCGCCCGCGCGCCTGCAGGCACAGAGACCGGTCCACAAAACCTGGGATGATGAATCCGAGGTCGTGAATATTAATCACCGTTCCAACGTGAACCCTAAGCATAAGTTCAACAATTTTGTTGAAGGTAAGTCGAACCAGTTGGGGCTGGCTGCGGCTCGTCAGGTCGCGGATAATCCGGGTGCAGCTTATAACCCTCTCTTTCTTTATGGCGGTACCGGTCTGGGTAAAACCCACCTGTTGCATGCGGTTGGCAACGCGATAGTGGATAATAAGCCGAATGCCAAAGTGGTGTATATGCATTCGGAGCGTTTTGTTCAGGATATGGTGAAAGCGTTGCAGAACAATGCCATCGAAGAATTTAAGCGTTATTACCGTAGCGTTGACGCTCTGCTGATCGATGATATTCAGTTTTTTGCTAATAAAGAGCGCTCTCAGGAAGAGTTTTTCCATACCTTTAATGCATTGCTGGAAGGCAACCAACAGATCATCCTGACTTCTGACCGTTACCCGAAAGAAATCAATGGGGTGGAAGACCGTCTTAAGTCTCGCTTTGGCTGGGGGCTGACGGTCGCGATTGAGCCACCGGAACTGGAAACCCGGGTAGCGATTCTGATGAAAAAAGCGGAAGACCACCAGATCCATCTGGCGGATGAAGTCGCATTTTTTATCGCTAAGCGTCTGCGTTCAAACGTACGTGAGCTGGAAGGTGCACTGAACCGTGTGATCGCCAATGCTAACTTTACCGGCCGTCCTATTACCATTGATTTCGTACGTGAGGCACTTCGGGATCTGCTCGCACTGCAGGAAAAGCTGGTCACTATCGATAATATTCAGAAAACGGTGGCTGAATATTATAAAATTAAGGTCGCGGACTTGCTGTCCAAGCGTCGTTCCCGTTCTGTCGCGCGTCCTCGCCAGTTGGCGATGGCTCTGGCGAAAGAGCTGACCAACCATAGTCTGCCAGAAATTGGTGATGCTTTTGGTGGTCGTGACCATACTACAGTGCTGCACGCCTGTCGTAAGATCGATCAACTGCGTGAAGAGAGTCACGATATCAAAGAAGATTATTCTAATTTGATCCGCACCCTTTCTTCTTAATGACTGATTGTGACAAATCACTAAGAGACAACTATGAAATTTACTATTGCGCGCAGTCAATTACTTAAGCCTCTGCAACAGGTGTCCGGTGCTCTGGGCGGGCGTCCGACCTTACCTATACTGGGTAACCTGCTGCTGAAAGTCGACAATAATACCCTGACCATGACGGCCACCGATCTGGAAGTTGAGCTGGTTGCCCGACTTAGTCTGGAAGGGGATTCAGAAGCCGGTAGTATTACCGTTCCTTCGCGTAAGTTTCTCGATATCTGTCGTGGACTGCCCGATGAGGCCGTTATAACGGTGATTCTGGAAGGGGATCGGGTTCAGGTTCGTTCCGGACGCAGTCGCTTTTCACTGGCGACCCTGCCGGCAAATGACTTCCCTAATATCGAAGACTGGCAGAGTGAACTGGAAATTACCGTCACTCAGGCTCAGTTACGGGGTCTGATTGAAAAAACTCAGTTCTCTATGGCCAATCAGGATGTACGTTATTACCTGAATGGTATGCTGTTTGAGATTGACGGCAATACTTTGCGTTCTGTCGCTACCGACGGCCACCGTATGGCGGTGGCACAGATGACTCTTGAAGCGGTGCCGGATTCTCAGCAGGTCATCGTACCGCGTAAAGGTATTCAGGAGCTGGTGCGTTTGCTGGACGCTCCGGAAAATCCCGTGACATTGCAGATTGGTCAGTCGAATCTGCGTGCGGATGTAAACAATTTTATCTTTACGTCTAAGCTGGTAGACGGTCGTTTTCCGGATTACCGCCGGGTACTGCCACAGAATACCAACAAAACGCTGGAAGCCGGGTGTGAAGGTCTGCGTCAGGCTTTTTCCCGGGCAGCCATCTTGTCCAATGAAAAATTCCGTGGCGTGAGGGTGAATCTTGATGGCAGTGAAATGCGTATTACCGCCAATAACCCGGAACAGGAAGAAGCGGAAGAGATGCTGGATGTCAGCTTTGAGGGGGAAGAGCTGGAAATCGGCTTTAACGTCAGTTATGTGCTGGATGTGCTGAATACCCTGAAATGTGACACAGTGCGGGTATCTATGTCGGATGCAAATGCCAGTGCCCTGATTGAAAACGCCGCTGATGACAGTGCCATGTATGTGGTTATGCCGATCCGACTGTAAGATCAGGCGAGACTCATGCCTCTGACACGCTTAATCGTTCAGCAATTTCGCAATATTAAAGCCTGTGATATTGAACTGTCATCAGGCTTTAATTTTCTTATCGGCCCGAATGGCAGCGGAAAAACCAGTGTGCTTGAAGCCATTTATCTGCTGGGACATGGTCGTTCTTTTAAGAGCTCTCTGACTGGACGTATTATCCAGAATGAATGTAATGAGCTGTTCGTTCACGGCCGTTTTTTGAACCCGGATCAATTTGAGCTGCCTGTTGGCATAAATAAACAGCGCGATGGCTCTACAGAGGTTAAAATAGGCGGTCAGTCCGGGCAAAAGATATCTCAGTTGGCACAGGTGCTGCCTCTGCAGTTGATCCATCCGGAAGGCTTTGACCTGTTGACTGATGGGCCGAAACACCGACGGGCATTTATTGACTGGGGGGTATTTCATACCGAACCGCAGTTTTATGATGCCTGGAACCGGCTGAAACGGCTGAATAAACAACGGAATGCTCTGCTGAAAAATGCCCACAGTTACCGGGAACTGAGTTACTGGGACCGGGAACTGGCCGAGCTGGCAGAAAATATCAGTCACTGGCGTGCTCATTATGTTGAGCAGGTTAAAGGGGTAGCAGAAGACATCTGCCGACATTTTCTCCCGGAGTTCGATATTCAGCTTACGTATTATCGTGGCTGGGATAAAACCACCCCATACCGGGACATCCTTGAAAATAATTTCGAGAGAGACCAGCATCTTGGTTACACATTCAGTGGACCTAATAAAGCCGATCTCAGAATCAAAGTGAACGGCACTCCGGTGGAAGATGTGTTGTCTCGTGGTCAGCTTAAGTTAATGGTGTGTGCACTGCGGGTAGCGCAGGGACAACATTTAACTCAGGTGACCGGAAAGCAATGTATCTATCTGATAGATGACTTTGCATCAGAATTAGACAGTCAACGTCGTGAGCGGTTAGCAAGCTGCTTAAAACAGACGGGGGCACAGGTTTTTGTAAGCTCTATTACTGCTAGTCAAGTTGCAGATATGCAAGACAAAAATAGCAGGATGTTTCATGTGGAACATGGCAAAATAGAGCAAGGATAACTAATGAGAGAGTAACTCATGGCGGAAAATTACGATTCATCGAGTATTAAGGTACTGAAAGGTCTGGACGCAGTACGTAAGCGTCCGGGGATGTACATCGGCGACACGGATGATGGTACCGGTCTTCACCATATGGTATTCGAGGTTGTGGATAACTCCATCGATGAAGCGTTGGCTGGCCACTGTAACGACATCATTGTGACTATCCATGAAGATAACTCGGTATCCGTTCAGGATGACGGACGTGGCATTCCGACAGAAATGCACGAAGAAGAGCAGGTCTCGGCAGCGGAAGTTATCATGACCGTACTACACGCAGGTGGTAAGTTCGATGATAACTCATACAAGGTTTCTGGCGGCCTGCACGGCGTGGGTGTGTCGGTAGTAAACGCCCTGTCTGAAAAGGTCACTCTGACTATTCACCGTGGTGGTTCTATTCATACTCAAACCTACCGCCATGGTGAGCCGGAAGAACCGCTAAAGGTGATTGGCGAGACCGATAAAACCGGTACGACCATTCGTTTCTGGCCGAGTGAAGAGACCTTTACCAATATCGAATTCCACTACGAAATTCTGGCGAAACGTCTGCGTGAACTTTCTTTCCTGAACTCTGGGGTATCCATTAATCTGGTGGATGAACGTGAAGCGGATAAGCAGGATCACTTTATGTTTGAAGGGGGCATTCAGGCTTTCGTTGAACACCTGAATGTGAACAAGACCCCGATTCATCAGAAGATCTTCCATTTCGATTTCGAACGTGAAGAAGACGGTATTGCGGTGGAAGTGGCGATGCAATGGAACGACGGTTTCCAGGAAAATATCTACTGCTACACCAATAACATTCCTCAGCGTGATGGTGGTACTCACTTGGCGGGTTTCCGTGCGGCGCTGACCCGTACGCTGAATAATTTTATGGACAAAGAAGGTTTCTCCAAGAAGGCGAAAGCGTCGACGTCTGGTGATGATGCCCGTGAAGGTCTGACGGCAGTGGTATCGGTTAAGGTTCCTGATCCTAAATTTTCCAGCCAGACTAAAGACAAGCTGGTTTCTTCAGAAGTGAAATCTGCTGTTGAATCCGCGATGGGTGAGAAGCTGTCTGAGTTCTTGGTGGAAAACCCGAACGAAGCTAAGATTGTTTGTTCTAAAATTATCGATGCTGCCCGTGCCCGTGAAGCGGCGCGTAAAGCCCGTGAAATGACCCGCCGTAAAGGTGCTCTGGACCTTGCAGGTCTGCCGGGTAAACTGGCGGACTGTCAGGAAAAAGATCCGGCGCTGTCCGAACTGTATATTGTGGAAGGGGACTCTGCTGGCGGTTCAGCCAAGCAGGGACGTAACCGTAAGAATCAGGCTATTCTGCCGCTGAAAGGTAAGATCCTGAACGTTGAGAAAGCCCGCTTTGACAAGATGCTGTCTTCTCAGGAAGTGGCAACGCTGATCACGGCTCTGGGCTGTGGTATCGGCCGGGACGAATACAACCCGGACAAACTGCGTTACCACAACATCATTATCATGACCGATGCCGATGTGGATGGTTCTCACATCCGTACCCTGTTGCTGACCTTCTTCTATCGTCAAATGCCGGAACTTATCGAGCGTGGTTATATTTATATTGCTCAGCCACCGCTATATAAAGTGAAGAAAGGTAAGCAGGAACAGTACATCAAAGATGAAGATGCGATGGAGCAGTATGAAATTTCTCTGGCTCTGGATAATGCCTCTCTGCATGTTAACCCTGAAGCGCCAGCCTTTACCGGCGAAGCCCTGGAAAAACTGGTTCAGCAGTATAATGCCGGTATGAAGCTGGTGGATCGCATGAGCCGTGGTTACCCGAAAGCATTGGTGCATGAATTGATTTATGTGCCTCGCCTAACGGCGGAAATGTGCCATGATGAGGCTGCGGTTGAAGCTTGGGCTAGCCGTCTGGTTGAGCAGCTGAATACGAAGGAAACCGGGGCGAGCCAGTACAGCTTTGAAGTTGAAAAACACGCAGAGTTGAATGTCAGCCTGGCGAAATTTATTGTGCGTACCCATGGTGTTGAACATGACTATGTTCTGGGCGTCGACATGCTGGGCTCTAAAGAATATGGCCGTCTGGCTGACTTGTCAGAAGCTCTTGATGGTCTGCTGGAAGAGGGCGCTTACATCAAACGTGGTGAGCGTACTCAACTGGTTAGCAGTTTTGCTGATGCCCTGAGCTGGCTGGTTAAGGAATCTCGTCGTGGCCTGAGCCGTCAGCGCTACAAAGGTCTGGGTGAGATGAACCCGGATCAGCTGTGGGAAACCACCATGGACCCTGAAACTCGCCGTATGATGCAGGTGACGATTGATGATGCTGTTGGTGCCGATCAGCTGTTCACTACCCTGATGGGTGACCAGGTTGAGCCTCGTCGTCACTTTATCGAAGATAACGCCCTGAAAGTGGCTAACCTGGACGTGTAATCGTCTATTTTTCATCGATTATTTTAAGCACTACCTTCGGGTGGTGCTTTTTTTATTAAGAGAAATGTAGGGAAAAATTTTTTGATTTTCCCCCTTGAAAGCCGAGATTGCAGACCTATATTAATAGTGAAGGGGATGCCAAATGGGCCCCGGAACCGCTTGTCCTGTTTGGTCGCCGTCGCGACAAACATAAAGGAAAGCACACAATGTAAACGCAAATTAGACAGGCATGTCCGGTAAGGAATGTTTGAGCTAATTACCTTAAACGCCCGCGAGAAAGGGTCAGTTTAAGGCTATTGCTTATTTATGAGGATAGCACCATGAGAACTGTAGATTTCACACCACTATATCGTAACGCAATCGGCTTTGATCGTCTGTTTGACATGATGGAAGCAGGATCGGCGAAAAACGCATCCAATGGCTACCCACCATACAACATCGAGCAGAAGGACGAGAATAAGTACCGCATTACTATGGCGGTTGCGGGTTTTGCCGAAGAACAGCTGGATATTACTCAGAAAGAGAATGTACTGATTGTTCGTGGTGAGCATAAATCAGACGAAGACAGAAAGTACGTCTATCAGGGTATTGCTGAGCGCAACTTTGAGCGTAAGTTCCAGTTAGCGGATTACGTCAAAGTGATTGGAGCAACCATGGAAAATGGTCTGCTGCATGTTGATTTAGAGCGCGAAATCCCTGAAGCCATGCAGCCTCGGAAAATCGCGATTAACAGTGGAAACCTGCTTGAGGGAAAGTAGTTAACTGACCCGAAGCAGCCTGACCAGAGAGTCAGATGAGTGAACAAGAGCGCCTGTGTTAGGCGCTCTTTTTGCTTTTATTGAGATAACCTTAACGTTATCTGAATGATATTACTGCAAGGCATCAAGTCGGTATCGATAAGCAGACCCTCTGCGCCATAGATGGCGCGGCGGAGATCCAGGTAAGGATTTATGCGTGTCTGTGTTCGATACCGGCTTGGTGGGTTAGCTTCCTTAAAGGCTTTCCCCAAAATAGATCTGGGTTGGCAATTCGATAATCTTATTTTGAATTTTTTCTCCGGGATGGGTGATTCGGTGCAGCAGCTGCTCTGCAGCGATGGTTCCCATCTCTTCACGTGGCGTGATCACGGTTGCCAGCGTTGGATTGACGACAGATGTAATATCATGGCCATGGAAACCAGCAATGGAGATATCTTCCGGTACTTTCAGTCCCAAACGCTGACATTCGAACAACGCACCGATAGCCAGGTCATCGTTGGTACAGTAGATACCATCCATGTGCGGATACTTTTCTCTGGCAAGGTGGGTCAGTTCTGAGCCGACCGTATAGGAAGAGGCAGTTTTGGTACTGACTACATTAGGCGTGAGTCCCGCTGCATTCATGGCCTGCTCAAAACCGGTAATTTTCTGCTTGGTGCGTTCATCCATCCGCGCGGCCAGATAAACAATATGCTTGCGACCTTTGGCTATCAGTTGTTCAGTCATTTCCCGGCTGGCTTTAATATTATCAAAGCCGACTGCCTGCTGCAGGGGAGGAGAGGCCGAATCCATCATTTCTACTACCGGAATACCGGTCGATTTCAGCATACGTTTCGCCCGTTCCGTGTGGTAGCTTTCCGACAGGATGATACCTTCCACATTGTACGAGAGCATGGTTTCGATGCGTTTTTCTTCGGTGCGTTTACTATAGCCGTAGTGAGCCAGCATCGCCTGATAGCCTTGAGGTTCAATAACGGTTTCAATACCGCGCAGCACTTCCGCAAAGACCTGGTTGGTCAGAGAGGGGAGCAGTACGCCAATGGAATAGCTTTTGGCTTTAGACAGAATATCCGGAGCCCGGTTGGGAATATAGCCGAGTTCTTCCACCGCCTGAGCAATTTTTTCCCCTACCGCTTTAGACACTTTTTCCGGATCACGGAGATAACGGCTGACGGTCATTTTGGTGACTCCAACCTGATCCGCAATGTTTTGTAGTGTAGGACGTTGCTTTTTGACGATCATACTCGGTTTCTTTCCATATATTATCTAACGCATTATTTCTATTCCAAGGCGCTAATAGTATGTCAATTGAATGACAATGTTAAGGATACCACTCCCGGCAACGACTTCCTGCCGGCAATGGTATCATTGACCTCATCCCTTAGTTACTGGCGGCAGCCAGAGCGGCTTTCGTCAGTTCGGTAATACGGTCCCAGTCCTGACTATCTATGGCTTCAGCCGGGATCATCCAGGTTCCGCCAACGGTTTTCACGCAGTCGAGTGCCTGATAGTCAGCCAGGTTATTCACATTCACACCACCAGTCGGACAGAAGCTGACCTGTGGCAGCGGGGCTGAAATCGCTTTGAGGGCACTGGCTCCTCCGCTGGCTTCCGCCGGGAAGAATTTCAGATGGTCATAACCGAGATCCATCGCATTCATGATTTCCGTGGCGGTCGATACCCCCGGAATAAGAGGAACGGACTGCTTAGCTGCGTGTTCCAATAAGCGGGTACTCGCTCCCGGCGAGATGATAAATTTTGCACCGGCTTCGACGGCAGCGTCATACTGATTCGGGGTCAGCACGGTTCCAGCTCCGGTCATGGCATCGGGAAGCGCAGTGGCAATCGCCTGGATCGCCTCCAGTGCAGCGTCAGTACGCAGAGTGATTTCAAACACATTAATACCACCGGCTGACAGAGCCTTAGCCAGCGGTACGGCATCTTCAACCCGTTTGATGACCATCACTGGTACGATGGGGGAAGTCGCAAAAACTTGTTGTGGAGATAGAGTCCAGTTCATCGTTAATCCTAATAATAAGTTCTGTTGTATGTCATTAAAAAATCGTTGCGCCTTCTTCGGCACTGGATATGCTCTGATGGAAGATGCCAAACAGTTCTCGTCCGTAGCCGATATGATCGCTGCTGATATCGACCGGTTCCGCTTCACGGTTTTCAATGTCGGTGACTACTTGAATGGTGCCGGTCAGACCATCAACTTCGATTTCATCCCCATCTTTGAGTTTCGCCAGCAGGCCTCCCCGGCTTGCTTCCGGCGTCATATGAATCACCGCGGGTACTTTACCGGACGCGCCTGAAAGCCGGCCGTCGGTGACGAGTGCGACCTGCAGACCTTGTTTCATCAGGTTCCCCATGATCGGCATCAGTTTGTGCAGTTCAGGCATGCCGTTGGCGGCCGGGCCGTTATGACGGACCACGATAACCGTATCCTCTGTCAGCTCACCCTGTTTATAAGCCGATTCAACATCGTGCTGGGAGTTGAATACCCTGGCCGGTGCTTTGACATAGCGGTGTTCCTCTGCAACGGCACTGACTTTCATCACACCGCGCCCAAGGTTGCCGGACAGGAGCTTCAGCCCGCCCTGTGTGCTGAAACAAGCGTCATCAGCGGCAATGACGTTTGGATCCGCAGTAGGCTGCGCCGGTGTAAACGCTAACTGACCGTCTTCATCCAGATAAGGTGCCGTCAGGTAATCTTCCATCGTGCCGTACACCGGGTTGGCATCCATCCAGATAAGTCCGCGCTGGCTCAGGGTACGCATTAAGGTGGACACGCCACCCGCCTGCTGGAAGGCGTTGATATCGGCAGAGCCGTTCGGGTACATTTTCACCAGCAGAGGGATCACATCAGACAGGGCATCCAGATCATCCCAGGTGACCATCCATCCGGCGGCACGGGCAACAGCCAGCAGGTGAATGGTGTGGTTAGTACTGCCGCCGGAAGCCAGCAGAGCCACCAGCCCGTTGACCACTGATTTTTCATCCATCACGTGCGCCAAAGCTTTATCGCTGTGGTTGCTGGTGCTGACGGAAGCAATATGGGTGGTGATTTTATCAGTCAGTGCCTGACGCAGCGGGTCGGTCGGCGGAATAAACGCCGAGCCCGGCAGCATCAGCCCCATGGCCTCCAGCACCAACTGGTTGGAGTTGGCGGTACCGTAGAACGTACAGGTACCCGGGGAGTGATACGCCCGGCATTCCATATCCAGAAGAGCGGCTTTATCCACCTCACCGGCAACAAATTTCTGCCGGATTGAAACCTTTTCATCGTTACTGATGCCGGTTGCCATCGGTCCGGTCGGGACAAAAGCAGCCGGCATATGGCCAAACGCGAGCGCACCCATCAGCTGGCCGGGAGCGATTTTGTCACACACACTCAGCAGCAGAGTGCCGTCAAAGGTGTTATGACTGAGAGACAGCGCTGTAGATTGAGCGATTAAATCCCGAGAATACAGGGACAGTTCCATGCCCGGATTCCCCTGGGTCACCCCATCACACATGGCTGGTACGCCACCGGCGACCTGTGCGGTGTGACCAGTCTCTGCCAGAGCCGCTTTGATCTGATCCGGATAATCCACATAAGGCTGGTGGGCACTGACCATATCGTTATAAGCGGTGATAATGCCCAGATTGACCTTAGTGAAATCCAGAATGCTCTTTTTCTCTGATGAAGAGCAGGCTGCGACGCCATGTGCCAGGTTACCGCAGGACAAGTGGGCCCGTTGTTTTCCCTGTGCTGCCAGTGTTTCGATGTTGTCCAGGTAGGCTTTACGGCTGGCTTTACTGCGCTCTTGAATACTCTGTGTGACGCTCGCCACGACAGAGTTTATGCTTTTCGACATCTTTACTTACCTCAGGCTAGGTTAGCCAAAATATATTGAATAATTTGTTGTGGAGACTGCTTTATATCAACATGCAGCGCCTCCTGTTCATTTGGCTCAACCAGGGTGTCAAACTGACTTTCCAGCATGGCGGAACCGTTGAAATAGTGACCTTCACGTTTTTGATGCCTTGACCAGATGGTGTCGAAGTCCCCCTTCAGATAAATAAACCGAATATCCGGATTACCTTGTCTCAGCAGGTTTCGGTACTCCGGTTTCAGTGCTGAGCAGGCGATGACCAAGGCGTCATTTTCATTGATCAGTGTATTCAGTGTTTCGAGCCAGGACTGTCGATCGGCATCGGTCAGTGGCTGGCCGTTTTGCATTTTTTGTACATTTTCTGCCGGGTGGAAATCATCACCATCAAAGAATGGGATATTCAGTTTCTGGCTCAGTGCTGCACCAATAGAAGATTTACCGCACCCTGATACTCCCATAACGACATATTTTCTATTCATAATGTATTTCTCTTACCTGCTTATGGAAGGGCTACTGCCACCACAACGCCAGCTCTGGGAAAATAATCACCAGTGCCAGTACGGAAACCTGAAGTGCAATAAAAGGCAGCATGGAGGAAAAGATTTCTCCCAGCGAGATATCTTTCGGTGCGACCGATTTCAGGTAAAACGCGGCCGGACCAAATGGGGGAGACAGGAACGCCACCTGCATGTTCAGACAGAACACCACGCCAAACCAGACCGGATCCATGCCTAGGCCGGTAATGATTGGTACGAAGATAGGCATGGTCAGCAGAGCCACGCCTACCCAGTCCAGGAACATGCCCAGTACGAACAAGATAGCCATCATGATCAGTAGCGTGCTCATGGCATTGCCGCCACTCAGGGCAAGAATCGTCTGCTCAACAAAGTCGATACCGCCCATCAGGTTATACACCCCAACCAGAGCAGAAGCACCGATACCAATCCACATGATCATGCCGCAGGTACGCATGGTCGCGATGGCAGACTCTTTTACCATTTTGGTGTTTAGCTCACCGCGTATCCAGGCGCTCAGCGCAATACCGACAACACCGAGAGCGGAGGCTTCGGTGACCGATGCGACGCCGGTATAGATACTGCCCAGAACAATAGCAACCGACAGCAGCGGGAAGAACAGAGCCTTAAAATAGCTTGGGTGTGTTTTTGCATCTTCTGCCAGTTCTTCTTCTGATGGTA
Source organism: Vibrio albus (assembly GCF_003144035.1). Taxonomy (GTDB): domain Bacteria; phylum Pseudomonadota; class Gammaproteobacteria; order Enterobacterales; family Vibrionaceae; genus Vibrio; species Vibrio albus. Next base: position 13,249 of record NZ_QFWT01000015.1, on the reverse strand, counting down.
ATGGAGCCAGAGACGGGTTCAGTTTGCATCGAATCAGAACATAACCCACATAGAACATAGCCAGAATAAAGGCTGGAAGGAATGCGGCTTTAAACAGTTCACCGATGGAAACCGAAGCAGACAGACCATAAATAATAAGTACGATACTCGGAGGCAGCATGGTACCCAGTGCACCACCGGCACAGGTTGTCCCGATAGCCAGTTTACGGTTATACCCAAGGCGCAGCATCTGTGGCAGAGCCAGAATACCCAGCAGTACGGTTTCGCCGCCGATAACACCGGACATGGAGGCCAGAACCACGGCTACTAACAAGGTTTGTACCGCCACGCCGCCACGCACCTTACGGCCGACACTTTTCATGGCATCAAACAGATCCCGGGCGATACCCGAACGGTCGAGCAGGGCGGCCATCAATACAAACATAGGTACGGCGAGGAAAACGTAGCCGTTTACGAAGCTGAAAATACGGCTGGTTACCAAAGGTAATGCGTCAATTCCAAACCAGCCATAGGTGAATATCAGAGCGACCAGACCGGTAACAAAGGCCAGTTGCATCCCGGTGAGTAGCAGTCCGATCATCAGCACCAGCATCAGAAGGCTGCCATAGGCGATACCTATAGAAGATAAATCAAACATCTTTTTCCTTCCTTAGTGCTTGTATTTCATTGATCAGATGCAGGACAAACTGAATGAACATAATGCAGACAATCAGCAGGATCAGTCCTTTCAGCAGCGCCGGAAACGGTGGATTCCAGGCGGTACCTGACGTTTCCAGGTGTACGTCACCCCAAGGAGTGAACCAGGAATTTGCCACCATTTGGTAGGCACCGTAGATCAGCATGCCGGAGAAAAGCAGACCAGCGATATGATGGAAAAGGTTCAGGTAATGCCGCGCTCGGCGTGAAACCACATCGTAGACCAGTACCACCCTGACATGCTTGTCGGTTGCCAGTGCGTAGGCACCACCAATGACAAACAGTGAGCCGCCAATAAAGGAAGCCGTTTCATGAACCCAAATGGTAGGGGAGTCAAACAGGTAACGACTGATGACTTCGTAAAATGAAATAAGAACGGTAAAAACAAACAGGTAGCTTAATACTTCACTTATCCGGGCAATCAGCCTGTCGAGAAAGTTGTGGGGCATTTCTGCTACTTTGGGTTCTGTTGTGTCTTGAGTTTTCATAACGTGTTACCCGGATAAATATGAGGGGGAGGGAAAGCACCCTCCCCAGTATTGGCTTATAGATGAGTTAGCTTATAGAAGACCTGCACCTTTCAGGTAAGTGGTAATCGAGTTGTAGACCTTCTTCGCATTAGGGGATTGTTCGGCGTATTTTTCCCATTCACCCATCGCGATTTGACGGAACTTTTTACGCTCTTCTGCTGGCCAGTTATGGATAGTAATGTCTGGGTTCGCCTGAGCTTCTTTTACTGCTTTCGCATCAGCGATGCGTAGCTGAGTAGTAATATCCTGAGCAAAATCACGTACAGATACCGTCATGATTTCCTGTAGATCGTCCGGCATCTTGTCCCATTTCTTCTGGCTCATAGAAATATCTATCATTGGCAGGGAGTGGAAACCTGGCTGTACCGGGTGAGGGGCAATATCGTTCATACCGGCTTTTTGGTTAGTAGAGAATACGGTGTAGTCCGCGGCATCGATAACGCCTTTGCTCAGGCCGGTAAATACCTCGGAGCCTGGCAGGTTAACCGGAGCAGCCCCCGCGGCCGCAAAAACCTTTTGAACCAGACCTTCCGGAGCTCGCAGTTTCAGACCTTTCAGGTCATCTACGCCATCCAGCGGTACTTTCGAGACGAAGGACTCAACGCCGGTTGTTGAACCGCCCACGTATTTCACGCCGTATGGAGCGTATAGCTCTGTCATCAGCTCATAACCACCACCGTAGTTAATGTATTCAAGCAATTGTCGGGTATCGGACCAGGCTCCGACCATATTACCAATCAGGCCGAACGCTGGATCTTTACCGGAAAAATAACCGGTAGCGGTAATGTGGCCATCCAGTACACCCATTTTGATGGCACCCAGTGTTTCTGTATGTTTTACCACTGCGCCTACAGGCAGCAGATCAATATGGATACGACCTCCGGACATTTTTTCTACCCGTTCCGTCCACTCTTGCTGTACCTGGAAGTTCTTGTCTCCGGACGGATCACTGGACTGGAATTTAAAATTAAAGTCGGCAGCTAATGCTGAAGTGGACATAAGAACAGCAGCAACCGTAGAGGCGAGGGTTTTTATAGTGAGTTTCATAGGGGGTTGTCCTTTCGTTATCGTAATATTGATCGAAATGTTACCGGGAACATTATTTATGTTATCGGTAACATGTGATTAATTCTAGTAAACGAATCACATTTTGCTAACAAATTGCTGGTTTTGTGATCGGGTGTTCAAAAAAGAGGCAAAGAATGAAAAAGAGGAGAGTAATTAGATTAAAGCCCGATGCAATGTATCGGGCTTTGTTGGTGAGAATGTTATTCCTGATATGCTTTCTGGATTTCTTCCGCGATGATGCGGATACCGTTACGAATACTCTCTTCATCCTGTACATAGTTCATACGGATACACTGGTGGCTGTGTTGCCAGGTGACTTCCTGGCCGAAGAAAAAGTACTCTCCCGGTACAATCAGTACCCCTCGTGCTTTCAGGCGCTGATACAGATCCATGGTCGTGATGGGCAGCTCATCCAGCCACAGCCAGAGGAATATCGCGCCTTCCGGTTTGTGGATGCGGAATCTTGGGTCGTCGATCGCTTCCTGAAGTTGTTGCACAGCAAAATATGCTTTCTGCTGATAGTAAGGTTTGATTACGCTATCGCTCAGACGCAGCAGGTCACCCGATTCGATCATATGGGTGCCGATCGCCGGGCCGATACCACTCGGAGCCAGGTTGATAATACCGTTCAGGTTGCTCATTGCTTCGGTGATTTCTTCACTGGCAATGACGATACCGCAGCGCACTCCCGGCAGGCCAAGCTTAGAGAGACTCATACACAAAATGGTATTGTCATTCCAGAATGGTTTCACGTCTTCAAAAATGATATTCGGGAATGGTGTGCCGTAGGCATTATCAATGATCAGTGGCAGGTTATTGTGTCGCGCCAGTCGATCCAGTTTTTCGATTTCTTCATCGGTCAGAACGTTGCCGGTCGGGTTGGTTGGACGGGACACGCAGATCGCGGCGACCGAATCATCAATGTTAATCTGTTCAAAATCGACATGGTATTTGAACAGGCGATTGCCCAGCAGCTCGATTTCCGGTTGATACGAGATAAAAATATCGTCATTGACGCCGGCGTCGCTGTAGCCGATATATTCCGGAGCCAGCGGCAGCAGGATTTTCTTATGGGAGCCGTCCGGCTGTTCCCCAGCCAACAGGTTAAACAGATTGAAAAACGCACTCTGGCTGCCGTTGGTCAGGCTGATGTTCTTCTCGCTGATATCCCAGTCATAAGTATCACGCAGTAATTGCGCCAGCGCTTTGACGAAGGCATCTTTACCCTGCGGACCATCATAGTTGGTCATGGCTTCTACCAATTTTCCGTTGGCCAGCATATCGCTGCCGGCCTGATGAAAGTAGTCGAGCATGGCCGGGATCGCTGCCGGATTACCACCACCGAGCATGATGGCTCCCGGAGTGCGTAGACCATCATTCAGGTCATCCATTAGCTGTGTGATCCCAGAGTGCTGGGTAAACTTTTCACCAAATTTAGAAAATTGCATAGTTCATCACCTAGTCATTGTTTTATTTCATTATATGTTTATTTTTGCCAGAACGAAAAAGCCCCGTTCAGATGAACGGGGCTTTGGTTCAAAAGGAATTACCCCGTTATTTCTGCAGGAGCGAGATATCCGCGATTTGCAGGAACAGGTTACGCAGGTTGTTCAGCAGCGTCAGACGATTTTTCTTCAGCGCTTCATCGTCGGCCATGACCATTACCGAGTCAAAGAAGGTATCAACCGGTTCACGTAGTCCGGCCAGGTTGCTGAGTGCATCCTGATAGTTACCGGTTGCGAATACTGGTTCCAGTGCTTCGGTCATTACTGCAACATCCTGGGCCAGAGCTTTTTCCGCGTCTTCCTGAAGCAGCGCCAGATCGATGTCATCGGCCAGTTCGCCGTCGAACTTAGCCAGAATGTTACCTACACGCTTGTTCGCTGCAGCCAGAGATTCGGCGGCATCCAGACCACGGAAGTGAGATACTGCTTTCACTCGCTGGTCGAAGTCGGATGGTTTGGTCGGATGGCGAGCCAGTACCGCCTGAATGATATCGACGCTGAAGCCTTCGTCCTGATACCAGGCACGGAAGCGACCCAGCATAAATTCGATAACGTCAGATTCAACGTTAGCATTGGTTAGCTTATCGCTGTACTGCGCTTTCGCTTCGGCAACCAGATCAACCAGATCCAGGTTATAGCCGTTTTCAACGATAATACGCAGAACACCCAGAGACGCACGACGCAGAGCAAACGGGTCACTGCCTTTCGGAGCCTGGCCGATACCGAAGATACCGACAATGGTATCCAGTTTGTCAGCCATGGCTACAGCAGAAGAGATCGCACTGCTTGGCAGGTCATCACCGGCAAAACGCGGCATATACTGCTCGTTCAGTGCCACAGCAACGGCTTCGTCTTCACCATCGTGACGCGCGTAGTGCATACCCATCACGCCCTGAGTTTCAGTGAACTCAAAGACCATTGAGGTCATCAGGTCACATTTAGCCAGCAGTGCTGCACGGGTGGCTTTTTCTACGTCCGCACCGATCTGCTTGGCAATATAGCCAGCCAGAACAGCGATACGGTCAGTTTTATCTTTGATTGTCCCCAGTTGTTTCTGGAATACAGCGGTTTCCAGTTCCTGCAGGCGGTCAATCAAAGGACGTTTGCGGTCAGTATCGAAGAAGAACTCCGCATCAGCCAGACGCGGGCGGACCACTTTCTCGTTACCTTCGATAACATGGCGAGGTTCTTTTGATTCGATGTTAGAGACAAAGATAAATTTCGGCAGCAGGTTTTTGTTCTCGTCATAAACCGGGAAGTATTTTTGGTCACCTTTCATGGTGTAAACCAGTGCCTCGGAAGGTACTGCCAGGAATTTTTCTTCGAAAGATGCCGTCAGAACTACCGGCCATTCCACCAGAGAGGCGACTTCTTCAACCAGATCATCTTCCAGATCAGCAACACCGCCTACTGCAGCAGCGGCTTTCTGTGCATCTTCGATGATAATCGCTTTACGCGCTTCGTAATCGGCCATTACCTTGCCGCGTTCCAGCAGGATTTGCGGGTATTGGTCGGCGTTATCGATGGTGAATTCTGCTTCACCCATAAAGCGGTGACCACGGATAGTGCGGTCGGAAGCGACACCCAGAATTTCACCGTTTATCAGTTCATCACCCATCAACATGGTCAGGGTTTTTACCGGACGGATAAACTGCGTGTCTTTATCGCCCCAGCGCATTGGCTTGGCGATAGGCAGGTTAGCCAGCGCCTTAGCAGCCAGTTCGGTTACCAGCTCCTTGGTCTGCTTGCCTTTGACTTCCTGTTTAAACAGCAGCCATTCGCCTTTGTCTGTTTTCAGGCGCTCAGCCTGGTCAACGGTGATGCCGTTACCGCGTGCCCAGCCTTCAGCTGCTTTGGTTGGGTTACCGTCAGCATCAAAAGCAACAGAAACCGCAGGGCCGCGTTTCTCGACAACTTTGTCTGCCTGGCCTTCAGTCAGTTCAGCAACCTTCAGAGCCAGACGACGGGGAGCTGCATACCATTTTACTCCTGCATGAGTGAGGTCTGCACCTTTCAGCTCTGCTTCAAAGTTGGCTGCGAACGCTTCTGCAAGGGTGCGAAGTTGCGTTGGTGGCAGCTCTTCCGTACCCAGTTCAATTAGAAAATTCTGTGCCATGGTTACTTCTCCTCATCCTTTTTGCACATTGGGAAGCCTAAGGCTTCTCGTGATGCGTAATACGCTTCTGCTACAGCTTTAGTCAGATCGCGGATACGCAGGATGTAACGCTGACGTTCGGTCACAGAGATGGCTTTACGAGCATCCAGCAGGTTAAAGGCGTGTGCGGCTTTAAGAATACGCTCGTAAGCTGGCAGCGGAAGAGGTTTTTCCAGTGCCAGCAGGTCCTTACATTCTTTCTCACACTGGTCGAAGAAGGTAAACAGGAAATCGACATCAGCGTGTTCGAAGTTGTAGGTAGACTGTTCTACCTCGTTCTGATGGAAGATATCGCCATACGTGGTTTTACCCAGCGGGCCGTCAGACCATACCAGGTCATATACTGAGTCAACACCCTGAATGTACATCGCAAGACGTTCGATACCGTAAGTGATTTCACCGGTAACCGGCTTACATTCTAGGCCACCGACCTGTTGGAAGTAAGTAAACTGAGTGACTTCCATACCGTTTAGCCAGACTTCCCAGCCAAGACCCCAGGCTCCCAGAGTCGGGTTTTCCCAGTTGTCTTCTACAAAACGGATATCGTGTACAGTTGGGTCGATGCCCAATGCTTTTAGTGAGCCCAGGTATAGCTCCTGAATATTATCCGGAGATGGCTTAATGATGACCTGGAACTGATAGTAATGTTGTAGACGGTTAGGGTTTTCACCATAACGGCCATCAGTTGGGCGGCGTGACGGCTGAACGTACGCGGTCGCAATTGGCTCAGGGCCAAGCGCGCGTAAGCACGTCATCGGGTGAGAAGTACCTGCACCCACTTCCATATCTAATGGCTGCACGATGGTGCATCCTTGTTGTGCCCAATAATCCTGCAGCGCGAGGATCATACCTTGAAAGGTTTTGATATCGTATTTTTGCATAGTCAGGTTCGCGCGATTCTTCTGTTTTAGTCGAAAAAATAACGATCAAGTATACCGGGATATTGGCGCTGCGAGTAGAGGGAAATAGTGCTTATTTACTCACCGTAACTGGTTTTTCATCATTTTTACTCCTTTTATGGGGCAATAACGAAAGGTTCTCTAAGGGTGAACGGAATTGTTCTATTCTTAGAGTAAGGGTTGATTGGAGGAGGTGCTTATGTTGACACGGTACATGGGTGTAAGCCCGCAGAATCAAAGCTATATGTTTACGTTTGGCTTAGTCTTAACTCTGCTGGGAATGGTGCTCACGGATATGTGGTTACCCATGGTGGTTGGGGCCATTATCATGACGGGACTGGCCGTAGAATCCTGGATTCGGGTACAGCATATTATTCCGATGCATAAAGAGATGCGGGAGATGCGGCATCAGCTAGAACAAATCCAGAAGCAGCTTTATTCCCGTCAGATAGATAGTTCGGAGGTGTAGCGAATTACTCGAGTCCTTTGCGGATCAGGTACTGGTAAGGCAGCTGGTCCGTCTGAGCCTGCAATAGTTGATGATCCATAAAGCGGCAAAAGCTTGGAATATCGCGGGTGGTGGACGGGTCATCAGCTTTGATCAGCAATACTTCACCATCTTGCATTTTTCGAATGGTTTTTCTGACCATCATTACTGGCTCCGGGCAGCGTAGCCCTTCGGCCTCCAGAATGTGGTTAGCGGATGATACTTCAACTGTCATGGTGTGACCCTCAATACTACTCAAGAGGAAATCATACTGATGATGAGAAAATATGCAATAATCCAGAGCACGATAACGCTTGCAGTATGAGGACTGAAGTGGAGCTGGAAGACATATATCGCCGGGATTTAAATCTGCTGGTGGCTTTACGGGTATTAATTGAAGAAGGCAGTGTGAGCCGTGCAGCTGCCCGGTTGAATCTAAGTCAGTCAGCGATGAGCCGGGTATTAGGCCGGTTGAGACATTTATTGGATGACCCCTTGTTTAATCGTCAGGGACAAAGACTGCTACCAACAGAGAAAGCTTTGGATATAAATCGAGCTCTGGGCGAGCCGCTGGAGTCCTTGCGGCAGTTGTTATCAGAAAAAGAATTTACACCGGAGAACTGCGAACAGACGTTTACGATTGCGACGACGGATTACGCTATGCAGACTATTTTGCCTTTTGCGTTGCCACGTATTTATCAGGAAGCCCCTAATGTTTGTCTTAATTTTCTCCCGCTTCAGCATGATCAGTTGTTAAACCAGTTGGCGGTTCAGGGGGCGGATCTGGCTATCTGTCGTCCGACTGCATCGGTAGCACCGCTCCAGCAGGAAGTACTTGGCCGGGTGGGAGTGTTTTGTATGCTATCGGCCACTCATCCTCTGGCGGATAAGGAAATGACGCTGGACGATTATCTGGCCTATCCACATGCCATGATCGCTATTAGTGATGGCGTTAAGGCGCTATTGGATCAGGCATTAACCGGGCAGCCGGAACGAAAAATGGTTATCCGGGCCTATCATCTGGAAGCTGCGCTGGCGGTGATTGATACCTTGCCTTTGATTCTGACGGTTCCGGCAGATTTGGCCTATCTGGTGGCGGATAAATATGGGCTTATCATTAAACCTTTACCGTTTAATTTTACCCCGTTTGATTATTCGATGATATGGCATCCGCGATGCGAGCATTCTCCGGCTCAGGAATGGCTGCGGAATCTGCTGAAAGAGGAGTGTGGCAAATTGATTGCGAAACGGGTGGAAGACCTCGGATTGGAAGGGTCTTAGCTGTAGGATTCTGGATGGTGTTTGTAGGGCAGGTGTTCACAGCATGGATGCTGTGTCCAAGCCTACAGGGATGTATTCACGACGTCCTGCACTACAAATTCATCCAGAATATAGCGATAGCTCTTTTTTTATGTCTTCATCAAACCTTACAGTTTAATCATAACCCGGCCGGTTACCTGACCATTAGTAATATCTTCTGCATATTTCGGTGTATCTTCCAGTGAGATTTCGGTGCATGCCTGCTCGAAGTAACTTTCTGGTAATAGCTCAGCCAGTTTTTCCCAGGCAGCAATGCGCTTTTCTGTTGGGCAGGCCACGGAATCAACACCCTGAAGACGGACATTACGCAAAATAAACGGCATCACCGTGGTTGGCAGGTCAAAACCGCCTGCCAGACCACAGGCTGCAACCGTGCTTCCGTAATCCATTTGAGTCAGTAGTTTCGCCAGAACTTTACTGCCGGCGGTATCAACCGCACCCGCCCAAATCTGCTTTTCAAGTGGGCGAGCAGGCTCTTCAAATTCTTTACGGTCAATAATGCGGTTGGCACCCAGTTTTTCCAGCAGAGCGCCATTTTGTTCTACACGGCCGGTCACTGCTGCGACTTTATAACCCAGTGTTGCAAGCAAGGTCACTGCAACGGAACCCACGCCACCACTGGCACCAGTAACCAGAACTTCACCATCTTCAGGTTTTACGCCGCCATCCAGCAGAGCCTGAACACACAACATAGCGGTAAACCCTGCAGTACCAATCATCATGGCTTGTTTAGCATTCAGCCCTTTTGGTTGCGGAACCAGCCAGTCGGCTTTCAGGCGGGCTTTTTCTGCCATACCGCCCCAGTGGTTTTCACCCACGCCCCAACCTGTCAGTACGACTTCATCACCTTCCTGATAACGCTCGTCAGAAGAGCTGATCACTTTACCTGCGAAATCAATGCCCGGAACCATAGGGAAGTTACGTACAATTTTGCCTTTCCCGGTAATAGCAAGGCCATCTTTATAGTTCAGAGATGAATAGTCGACAGCGACCAGAACATCGCCGTCCGGTAGTTGGTTTTCATCGATGTGTTCAATGGAGGAAAGGGTTTTCTTTTCTTCCTGATTCAGTACCAAGGCTTTAAACATGAGTGTCTCCACAGCAAGCGGTAAGATTAATATGTTGTACGGATTATATGGCTAAGAGTAGCGGTAATTAATCTATGACTAAAGTGAAATATTATCATTTTATCTATGCTTACAATGCATAAATAGAAGTTACATTTATTCCCGTGTTAGACTCAGTTTTTTTCTGATAATAGAAACCCATGAGCGATCAACCCTATTTGATTCCGGCAGCTCCGGCACAGTTTATTGAAGAAATAAAGAAGAGCACCTTTATTACTTATCTGGCCCATACTCCGGATGTAGCATCGGCCAAAGCTTTTGTTGAGCAGATAAAGGAAAAACACGCTGATGCACGGCATAATTGCTGGGCATTTGTGGCCGGGAGACCAGAAGACTCTATGCAATGGGGATTCAGTGATGACGGTGAACCGTCCGGAACTGCTGGCAAACCCATACTGGCTCAGTTAAGTGGTTCCGGGGTAGGAGAAATTACAGCGGTGGTAACCCGTTATTCCGGCGGTATAAAACTTGGAACCGGCGGGCTGGTCAAAGCGTATGGCGGCGGGGTGCAGCAGGCACTGAAAACTTTGCAAACGCTGGAGAAAAAAATCACAGTGATACTGAACCTGCAGTTAGACTACGCTTTTATGCCGCTTGCACAGTCTATTGTTTCCCAGTTTGATGGTATACAGGGAGACACGGATTTTGGGCAGCAAGTGGTTATGCAGGTTGAGGTGGAAAAATGTCATGTGGCTGATTTTACTCAGGCTATCATTAATAAAAGTAGCGCTAAGATCATCATAAGCGAAGAGAAATAACCACGAGGAAGAAAGAAGCCCAGCTTCATACACGAGCATGCAATTTCGTTCCATAATCCGCATTGTCGGACTGTTACTGGCCCTGTTTAGTCTCTCTATGTTAGCTCCTGCTTTTGTGGCTCTGATATACAGGGATGGCGCTGGTGTTTCTTTTGTCAGTACGTTTTTCGTGTTGCTGATGCTTGGTGGTGCGTTCTGGTTTCCGAACCGGCATCATAAACGCGATTTGAAAGCGAGAGACGGCTTTCTTATCGTCGTACTTTTCTGGACTGTGATCGGTAGTGCCGGGGCTCTGCCTTTTCTGATATCGGATAACCCCGCGGTTTCTGTCACGGACGCCTTCTTTGAATCTTTTTCAGCATTAACCACAACCGGAGCGACGGTCATTGTTGGTCTGGATGCACTGCCCAAAGCGATTCTGTTTTATCGTCAGTTTTTGCAGTGGTTCGGAGGTATGGGGATTATTGTACTGGCGGTAGCGATTCTTCCGGTTTTAGGTATCGGGGGAATGCAGTTGTATCGGGCTGAAATTCCGGGGCCGGTTAAAGACAGCAAAATGACGCCGCGTATTGCCGAAACGGCAAAGGTGCTCTGGTATATCTATCTAGGGCTGACAATGGCATGCGCTGGCGCATTCTGGGTAGCCGGAATGAGCCTGTTTGATGCTATCTGTCACAGCTTTTCTACTATTGCGATAGGCGGTTTTTCTACCCATGATGCCAGTATGGGCTATTTTAACAGTCCGGTGATTAACCTGATTACTGTGGTCTTTCTGCTTATTTCCGGGTGCAACTTTTCTCTGCACTTTGCGGCTTTTGGTTCAGGAGGACTGCATCCTAAGTACTATCTGAAGGACCACGAGTTAAGAGCTTTCTTTGTGATTCAGGCGATCCTCTTTGTTGTCTGTTTTCTGTTGCTGCTTCAGCATCAATCATACGATTCAATTTACGACGCCTTTGACCAGGCGTTGTTCCAGACCGTATCGATATCTACCACGGCAGGCTTTACCACGACAGGCTTCTCAGAGTGGCCTCTGTTTCTTCCAGTGTTACTTCTGTTTTCTTCCTTTATCGGTGGCTGTGCCGGCTCGACCGGAGGTGGAATGAAAGTCATACGGGTTCTGTTGTTGACCCTTCAGGGGGGGAGAGAAATCAAAAGGCTGATTCACCCACGGGCTGTATTTACCATAAAATTGGGAGATAAAGCATTATCACAAAGAGTGGTTGATGCTGTTTGGGGCTTTTTCTCAGCCTATGCATTGGTCTTTGTTCTCTGTATGCTTGCGCTGATCGCGACAGGAATGGATGAGCTTAGCGCATTCTCCGCGATAGCATCTACATTGAATAATCTTGGTCCGGGCTTAGGGGATGTTGCGCTTCACTACGGCGATATTAATGATAAAGCCAAGTGGGTATTAGTGGTCTCAATGCTGTTTGGGCGATTGGAAATATTTACTCTGCTTATTTTGTTTACGCCGACGTTCTGGCGTAGCTAGGAGAAAAAGTGAAAAAAGTATTGTGTCTCTATTCAACGACTGATGGTCAGACAATCAAAATTTTTAAACATATACAGAAGCAGCTAGTCGGTTATCAAAGTGAGCTGATGGATCTGCATAAGGTCAGTCAGGTTGATTTTCAGCAGTATGATAGGGTAATTATTGGTGCTTCTATCCGGTATGGCCGTTTAAACCACAAGTTGTATCAGTTTATTGAGCAAAACCTTGCTGAGTTACAAAATAATAAAGTGGCATTTTTCTGTGTAAACCTGACGGCCAGAAAAGAAGCTCAGAAGAAAGATACGCCGGAAGGCAGTGTCTATATCAAAACCTTTTTGAAGAAGTCTCCCTGGACACCAGAATTGATTGGTGTATTTGCCGGAGCATTGCGTTATCCAAGGTACAAGCTTCTTGACCGCCTGTGTATCCAGCTGATTATGAAAATCACCGGGGGAGAAACAGATACCAGTAAAGAAGTCGAATATACCAACTGGAAAAAAGTCTCATTGTTCGCCATATCCGTGGTGGATATGTAAACAAAACCTGGGTTTTTAACCTTTTTTGCTGAATTTTTATCCGAACAGAAAGAAATTATAAAAAAACAGCGAAAAAGGCTTGCCAATGTGATTGGGATCTCTATAATGCCGCCTCACTGACACGGCAGAGCCCACAAGGCTTCAGCCAAGAGTCAGTCAGGACGAAAGCTTCTGAGAAATAAAATTGAAAAAGTGTTTGACACTGACAATTATCTCGCTAAAATGCACGTCCGCTTTGAGGAAAGCTTCAAAGCAAAGCTCTTTAACAATTTAAACCTATCAATCTGTGTGGGCGCTCGTTGATGAAAATCAAATGAGATACTTCGGTATCAAATTAGGTTTCAATGAACTGAGTGACCAATCGAGATTAAGTTTACTTAGTCTTGGCACAGTCAATTCATTATCGTTCTGTTGGAACGATAATAGCTTTAAAATTACTGTTGTAGTTTTGAAGTCAGTATTCATTGAGCCGACCAAAATCTTAAATTGAAGAGTTTGATCATGGCTCAGATTGAACGCTGGCGGCAGGCCTAACACATGCAAGTCGGGCGGAAACGATATCAACAATCCTTCGGGTGCGTTGATAGGCGTCGAGCGGCGGACGGGTGAGTAATGCTTAGGAAGTTGCCCTAATGAGGGGGATAACCATTGGAAACGATGGCTAATACCGCAT
>NZ_QFWT01000014.1 GCF_003144035.1 Vibrio albus | reverse complement strand
ACGACAATATTGTCGACAAGCTGTGTAGTGCTTGGAATCGTTTTTGTGCAGACAAAAGCAGAGTCATTTCGCTCTGCTTTAGAGATTGGACTATATTGACCAGTTAATTAGTGTGATTGGTATTAGCCTCTGAAGCTTAGCCTACATAGCCCTACAGCCTTAATCATGGCTTAAACTTAACAACATTCTTGTTCTATTTTGTACAACAATTCAATCGCGTCCAGCTCATTACATTGTTTGAAATAGGAATAAAGAGGGTTCATTTGGTTACCGATAAAATGTAGATTATCGTGACCGAACTTTTTCTGCTGATGGCGTTTGGTCTTAAAGTAAGTGTGCCATTGAGAAAGGCCTTTGCCTTGATTTAAGGCGCTTTCTAGCATAATGATAAGTTGATCTGCATTATTATTGCACTGTATCCCCTCAAAAGAGAGGTAGCGATCCCTTTCGACTGTCTTATTCTCCATATGCTTTCCCTTACATTCGGTGTCTGTTTGCTGGCAATTAACCTTATCAAGCAAACTTAATACCAAAACTTAGTTAATCAGGGAATGGATATTACTTGGCGCTGTTTTGTTCAATTGGGTCGTCTGATTCGTCTGATTCGTCTGATTCGTCTGATTTGAAAGCTTCTTTTTGCTGCTTCTGGCGTTCGTGCATAGCCTCGATAAGCTTACGATCCAGTTCAGCAAAGAACAGATCTTCTTCAGCCTGACCTCTTAAGCGAATTTTGTCTATAAAGTCCATTTGCAGCCCTTATTTCTTTGTGACTACTGATGTAATTATAGTTAATCGTTAAGAGAGTAACCCGTTTTGTCCACCACTATTAGATTCTCTTTGTTATAAGAAATTCACATTTATTCTTTTTTGTTATTTTCATAAATCGGTAAGCTAGCCTGACGCAATGTTATAGGAATCTCGTGTCATGTTATTAAAGGAACTCTCAGCATTAAGCAGCCCGCTGGGTGATCAGCAGCTTCAGCTGTTACAGCAAATAGCCGAACAAATGTCACCACAGCAATTCGCCTGGGTCAGTGGTTATCTTTGGGGACTAAGCCAGAATCAGTCTGTCGAAGGCGGACAACTACCTGTGTCTTCTGCTCCGGTTGCTACTCAGCCTGCTGGAAGACTTACCATTATCTATGCTTCTCAAACCGGTAACGCCAAAGGTGTTGCGGAAGCGCTGGAACAGAAAGCCATAGCACAGGATATTCCGGTATCTCTGTTCTCTGCCGGTGACTACAAAGGTAAGAATCTGGCTAAAGAAACGCACGTCATCGTTGTTTCTTCTACCAATGGTGAAGGTGAAGCACCCGACGATGCGATGGAGCTGCATGAGTTCCTGCAGTCAAAGAAAGCCCCAAAACTGAATAACCTGAAATACGGTGTTCTGGCTCTGGGGGATTCCAGCTATGAGTTTTTCTGTCAGACCGGTAAAGACTTTGATGAGTATCTGTCGAAGTTAGGCGCTGAGGCGTTACTGGATCGTGTGGATTGTGACGTCGATTACGAAGCGGATGCTTCAGCTTGGGGTGATGCCGCACTGCATAAGGTAAAAGAGACGCTGGCACCAGCCGCTCCGGCTGCGCAGGTTGCTGTGGCGCAGTCTACTTCCGCAGCTGCCTCCCAATATACTAAACAGAACCCTTATCAGGCGACGTTAGTGACCAGCCAGAAAATTACTGGTCGCGATTCAACCAAAGATGTGCGCCATGTTGAAATCGACCTGGAAGACTCCGGTCTGACTTATCAGCCGGGTGATGCTCTGGGTGTATGGTATGAAAATGATCCGGCTTTGGTGGATGCCGTTCTTGCTAAAGCTGGCCTGAATGGTGATGAGGACGTGACCGTTGATTACGAAACCCTGCCTCTTAAACAGGCGCTGATCAGTAAGTTTGAAATTACAGCGGCCAATCCTCAACTGGTGACCCAATATGCGGAACTGTCTGGCAGCAAGCGTCTGGAAAAACTGGTTGGCGACAAAGACAAACTCAGAGAATACGCTTCTGCCACTCAAATTGTTGATGTGTTGGCAGAGAAAAAGACGGCGTTGAGTGCTGAGCAACTGATTGGTCTGCTGCGACGTCTGACGCCACGTTTGTACTCCATTGCTTCCAGTCAGGAAGAAGTGGATGAAGAAGTGCATCTGACGGTTGGCCTGGTGGAATATGCCCATGGTGAAGAAACCCGCCTTGGTGGTGCCTCTGGCTTCCTGGCTCAGCGTTTGGAAGAAGGCGACCCGGTTAAGGTTTTCATTGAATCTAACTCCCACTTCAAGTTGCCTGAAGACGATACCAAGCCGGTCATCATGGTTGGTCCGGGTACCGGTATTGCGCCATTCCGTGCGTTCATTCAGGAGCGTGATAACCGTGATGCTGACGGTAAAAACTGGCTGCTGTTTGGTGACCGCACCTTTACGCAGGACTTCCTGTATCAGGTGGAGTGGCAGAAGTACCTCAAGTCAGGCGTGTTGACCCGTATGGATGTCGCATTCAGCCGTGATCAGCAGGAAAAAGTCTATGTTCAGGACAAACTGAAACAGAACGCGGAAGAGGTATGGCAGTGGCTGCAGGACGGCGCCTATATCTACGTCTGTGGTGACGCGTCCCGTATGGCGAAAGATATTAACGATGTTCTGATTACCATCGTAGAAGAGCAGGGCGGTAAGAGCCGTGAAGAAGCTGAGCATTTTATTAACCAGCTGCGCAAAGATAAACGTTATCAAAAGGATGTCTACTAATGAGCGATCAACAAGAAGTACTGGGTGAAGTGTTAGGGCCACTTGCTGATAATGAGCGTCTGAAGCGTGAAAGTAATTTTCTGCGCGGCACGATTGAACAGGATTTACAGGATCATATGACCGGCGGCTTTACAGCCGACAACTTCCAGCTGATCCGTTTCCACGGTATGTATCAGCAGGATGACCGCGATATCCGTGCTGAGCGCGCCAAGCAGAAGTTGGAGCCGTTGCATAACGTGATGCTGCGTGCGCGTATGCCGGGTGGGGTGATCACCCCTCAGCAGTGGCTGGCGATCGACAAGTTTGCTGAAGAGAGCACCCTATATGGCAGTATCCGTCTGACGACACGACAGACGTTCCAGTTCCACGGTGTGCTGAAGCCAAACATCAAAAAGATGCACCAGACTCTGAACAAAATTGGCATTGATTCCATTGCTACCGCTGGGGATGTCAACCGTAACGTACTGTGTACCTCTAACCCGGTTGAATCTGATCTGCATCAACAGGCGTATGACTGGGCAACGAAGATCAGTGAACACCTGCTGCCGAAAACACGTGCGTATGCTGAAATTTGGCTGGATGGTGAAAAGGTCGAAGAGAGCGATAAAGAGCCGGTTCTGGGCAGCAACTACCTGCCACGTAAGTTCAAGACGACCGTGGTGATTCCGCCGCAGAATGATGTGGACGTGCATGCTAACGATCTGAACTTCATTGCTATTGCTGAAGACGGTGAGCTGGTTGGCTTTAATGTGCTGGTAGGCGGTGGTCTGGCGATGACCCATGGGGATACCTCAACCTATCCACGCCGCGCGGATGATTTCGGCTTTATTAGCCTGGAGCATACCCTGGCTATTGCTGAAGCTGTAGTAACCACTCAGCGTGACTGGGGTAACCGTTCTAACCGTAAGAATGCGAAAACCAAATACACACTGGATCGTGTCGGCATCGACACCTTTAAGCAGGAAGTTGAGAAACGCGCTGGTGTGAGCTTTGCTCCAAGCCGTCCGTTTGAGTTTACCGAGCGTGGTGACCGTATCGGCTGGCTGGAAGGTGTAGACGGTAAACATCACCTGACTCTGTTTATTGAAAATGGTCGTCTGCTGGATTATCCGGGTAAGCCTTTAAAAACCGGTGTAGCAGAAATCGCTAAAGTCCATAAGGGCGATATGCGCATGACCGCGAACCAGAACCTGATTATTGCCGGTGTGGACAGTGCGGACAAAGCTCAGATTGAGCAGATTGCCCGTGAACATGGCCTGATTGACGATGGCGTTAGCGAGCAGCGTAAGAACTCCATGGCATGTGTGGCTTTCCCGACTTGTCCTCTGGCGATGGCCGAAGCAGAACGTTTCCTGCCGGGCTTCGTAACCGACGTTGAGGGATTGCTGGATAAGCACCAACTGGCCGGAGAACACATTATCCTTCGGGTAACCGGCTGTCCGAACGGCTGTGGTCGTGCCATGCTGGCAGAAGTCGGGTTGGTCGGTAAAGGTCCGGGCCGTTATAACCTGCATCTGGGGGGTAACAAGGCCGGTACACGAGTGCCGAAAATGTACAAAGAGAACATTACCGATAAGCAGATCCTGGAAGAGCTGGACAGCCTGATTGGCCAGTGGGCCGCAGAGCGTCAGGAAAACGAGGTGTTTGGTGACTTTGTTATCCGTAAAGGAATCGTGCCAGAGGTTGTGGTATCAAAGAGGGATTTTCATGCCTGATTTTAAATTAGCGGATCTGTTAGATTTGCCGAAGGTGGAGCAAACGCTCCACCTGGCAGAAATCAATGCTGAGCTGGAATCCATGACGGCTCAGCAGCGTGTTCAGTGGGCACTGGAGCATCTTGAGGGGAACTTTGTTCTGAGTTCCAGCTTTGGTATTCAGGGAGCACTGATGCTGCATCTGGTGACTCAGGAGAAACCGGACATTCCGGTGATTCTGACCGATACCGGGTATCTGTTTCCGGAAACCTATCAGTTCATTGATGAACTCACGGAACGCCTACAGCTCAACCTGAAGGTGTTCCGGGCTACAGAAAGCCCTGCCTGGCAGGAGGCCCGCTATGGGCAACTGTGGGAACAGGGTGTTGAAGGGATCGAAAAATATAACCGCATCAACAAAGTGGAGCCAATGCGCCGTGCGTTTAATGAGCTTCAGGCCGGAACCTGGTTTTCAGGGCTGAGACGCGAGCAGGCCGGTTCGAGGGCCAACCTCCCGGTACTGGCGATTCAGAATGGTGTGTTTAAGTTTCTGCCGGTGATCGACTGGACCAACAAAGATGTGCATTATTATCTGAAAGAGCATGATTTGCCTTATCACCCGCTTTGGGATCAGGGCTACTTGTCGGTCGGAGATACGCATACCACTCAAAAATGGGAACCGGGCATGAGTGAAGAGGAAACCCGCTTCTTTGGCCTGAAACGTGAGTGTGGCCTGCATGAGGACGATGGTGAGGTTAACGGCTCCGGTATCTGATTTTTCTCCAACCTAAAAGGCTTACCTGTTCAGCGTAAGCCTTTTTATCACTTCTAACCCACTGATAGTGGCCGAAATCTCACCTTTTTACCGTCTTCTGTATTAATTCTAGTAACTATTTGGAATAAAGAATTCGATATTAGAATTTCTGGAAATATAAACCCTTGCCATAATGCCTCTAGTGAAGAGTATCGAGGAGAGATGGATGGAGTACCTGCCAATATTTGCTGATTTGAAGCAAAGGCCTTGCCTGATTGTCGGTGGCGGTGAAGTCGCGTGGCGCAAAACCCGTATGCTGCTGAAAGCAGGTGCTGCTGTTCGTGTCGTTGCCCCGGAGCTGAATAAAGAATTTCAGGCACTGGTTGCTGACGGGAAAGTGGTTCATCTGGCCAATGCGTTTGAACCTGAGCATCTGGATGGTGTGTTTCTGGCCATTGCGGCGACAGACTGTCGAGAAGTGAATGCGCTGGTGTATCAGTCGGCCAATCAGCGTCAGGTGCTGGTTAACGTGGTAGACGACACCCCTCGTTGCAGCTTTATTGTGCCGTCCATTGTGGACCGTTCACCTCTTATAGTCGCCATCTCTTCTTCAGGTAAAGCTCCGGTACTGGCACGGCTGGTACGGGAAAAACTGGAGGCGCTGCTTCCTCAGCATCTTGGCAGTATGGCCCGGATTGCTGGTGGCTTTCGTGACCGCCTGAAGCAGTCTTTGGGTTCGGTAACAGAGCGCCGTAAGTTTTGGGAGCGGGCATTCAGTGGCCGTTTTGCTGAACTGATTGCGGCAGGTAAAGAGCAGCAGGCGGCCGAAGAATTAGAGCAGAGTATTCATCAGTCTACTCCTCAGGGAGAGATCGCCCTGATTGGCTGTGGCCCTGGTGATGCCGGACTACTGACCTTGCGCGCGTTGCAGCTGATGCAGCAGGCGGATGTGGTGCTGTACGACTATCTGGTTTCCGACGAAGTGATGGAGCTGGTGCGCCGCGATGCCGAGCTGGTTTGTGTGGGTAAGCGGGCCGGACACCACAGTGTGCCACAGGCCGAAACCAATCGTCTGTTGGTGCATTACGCGCAGCAGGGCAAACGAGTGGTACGTCTGAAAGGCGGTGACCCATTCATTTTTGGCCGTGGTGGCGAAGAGCTGGAAGTGGCTGCGGAGGCGGGTATTCCGTTTCAGGTGGTACCGGGTATTACCGCAGCAGCAGGAGCGACCGCTTATGCCGGTATTCCGTTGACTCACCGTGACTATGCACAAAGCGCGATGTTTATTACCGGACATTGCAGACCGGATGGCGACGAGCTGGACTGGTCGACACTGGCCCGGGGCAGACAAACGCTGGTGATCTATATGGGGCTGATGAAAGCCAGCCATATTCAGCAGCAGTTACTGGAACATCAGCGTGGTGCTGATACCCCGGTTGCCATTATTGAGCGCGGGACGCAGAAACAGCAGAAAGTATTGACCGGAGAGCTGCACCAGTTGGCAGAACTGGCTGAAGGTGCGGCTTCACCTTCTCTGATTGTGGTCGGGGAAGTGGTTAAGTTATCAGAAACATTACATTGGTTTGGTACGCAGGATCAGGCCTCAGAGCCATCGTCTCAGGCTGTTGTTGGTTTAGTTTAAGCAGGAAAAGTTATGGAACAGAAACAGTTAACTCACCTTCAGCAACTGGAAGCTGAAAGTATCCACATTATTCGCGAGGTTGCGGCGGAGTTTGATAATCCGGTGATGATGTACTCCATCGGTAAAGATTCTTCCGTAATGCTGCATTTGGCAAGAAAAGCCTTTTACCCGGGTAAGATCCCGTTTCCTCTGCTGCACGTCGATACGGACTGGAAATTCAAAGAAATGATTGAATTCCGTGATCGTACGGCAGAGAAATATGGTTTCGACCTGTTGGTACACAAAAATCCGGAAGGTATAGGCATGGGCATCAACCCGTTTGTCCATGGTTCTTCCAAGCACACCGATATCATGAAAACCGAGGGCCTGAAGCAGGCACTGAATAAATACGGTTTTGATGCTGCCTTTGGTGGTGCTCGTCGTGATGAGGAAAAATCACGCGCGAAAGAGCGGGTGTATTCATTCCGTGACAAAAACCATACCTGGGACCCGAAAAATCAGCGCCCTGAGTTGTGGAAAACCTACAACGGTCAGGTGAACAAAGGCGAAAGCATCCGGGTATTCCCGCTGTCCAACTGGACCGAGCTGGATATCTGGCAGTACATCTATCTGGAAAATATTGAGATTGTTCCTCTGTACCTGTCGGCGGTACGTCCGGTGGTTGAGCGTGACGGCATGCTGATCATGGTGGATGACGACCGCATGGAGCTGCAGGAAGGTGAGAAGGTTGAACAGAAAAGCGTGCGTTTCCGTACGCTGGGTTGCTACCCGCTGACCGGAGCCATTGAATCCGAAGCGGCCACGTTGCCGGAGATCATCGAAGAGATGCTGGTGGCGACCTCCAGTGAACGTCAGGGACGGGCTATCGATCATGATCAATCCGGGTCGATGGAGCTGAAAAAGCGTCAGGGATATTTCTAAGGTAAACAGGATTAAGGAACGACTATGAACAGCATTATTGAACAGCAAGTCGCAGAGCTGGGCATCGAAGCTTATCTGCAACAGCATCAGCACAAATCGTTGCTGAGATTTCTTACCTGTGGCTCTGTGGATGACGGTAAAAGTACGCTGATTGGCCGCCTGTTGCATGATTCTCAGCAGATTTATGAAGATCAACTGGCGGCGATCCATGCTGACAGCCAGAAAGTGGGTACGACGGGCGAACGTCCGGATCTGGCTCTGCTGGTGGATGGTCTGCAGGCGGAGCGTGAGCAGGGCATCACCATTGATGTGGCCTACCGCTACTTCTCGACCAAGCAACGTAAATTTATCATTGCTGATACTCCGGGGCACGAACAGTACACCCGTAACATGGCAACGGGCGCATCGACCTGTGATGTCGCGGTTATCCTGATTGATGCGCGTAAAGGCGTTCAGGATCAGACCCGCCGTCACTCGTACATCGCGAGCCTGCTGGGTATTCGTCACTTTATCGTGGCGGTAAACAAGATGGATCTGGTTGAGTTTTCCGAAGAGCGTTTTGAAAGCATCAAGCAGGACTACCTGGAGTTTGCTACTAAGCTGAATACAGAGATTGATATTCAACTGGTGCCGCTATCGGCTCTGGAAGGTGACAATGTGGTCGACCTGAGTGATCAGACGCCTTGGTATGACGGTGAGTCCCTGCTGACACTGCTGGAAACGACAGAAGTTAGCGAAAAGCAGAACGCAGAGGAGTTCCGTTTCCCTGTACAGTATGTGAACCGCCCAAACCTGGATTTCCGTGGTTTTGCCGGTACATTAGCCGCGGGCGAAATCAAAGTCGGTGACCGGGTTAAAGCGCTGCCATCCGGTAAAGAATCACGAGTGAAACAGATTGTCACTTTTGATGGTGAGCTTGAGAGCGCTCAGGCCGGTTTAGCTATCACGCTGACACTGGAAGATGAAATTGATATCAGCCGTGGTGATCTGATTGTGCCGGCGAAAGCCGAAGTTGCCACCAGTAACCGTTTGCTGGCGGATATCGTCTGGATGGCCGACAAGCCTCTGGAAGTGGGCCGTCAGTACGATATTAAAGTGGCCGGTAAGAAAACCGTCGGCTCTGTGGACGCGATTCGCCATCAGGTAAACATCAATAATTTGGAGCACTTTGAGGCTGACAGCCTGCCGCTGAATGCGATTGGTCAGTGCGAGCTGAGCCTGACTTCACAGGTACCGTTTGACCGTTATCTGGATTGTGCCGATACCGGTGGCTTTATTCTGATAGACCGTCTGACCAATGTGACCGTTGGTGCCGGTATGATCCGCGAAGCACTGGAAGAAACCGAGACAGAAACAGAAGAAGCGGATATGGAAGCTTTTGAAGCAGAGCTGAAAGCACTGCTACAGAAATATTTCCCGTCCAAAGCCACCCGTAATCTGGGTAAACTTCTGGGGTAATGACCATGACGGTAGAGCAGGGAACAGTTCTGGCGATGTTAGGTGTGATAGTCACTTGCCTGTTGGTGACACGCATTAAGCCGGCATTTTTATTTGCCGGCGCGGCGTTTGTTGCTTTTCAGACTGGTCTGATGGACCTGGCTGATCTGGCAGCGAATTTCACTAATTCTTCGTTGCTGACACTGGTTCTGTTAATCCTTGCCTCTACTGCACTGGAAAAGACACGCCTGATCAGCTGGGTCGGTCAGCAAATTTCTGCCGGCCGTCAGGCTTATGTTATCGCTAAGCTGGGCTTGTCGACGGCGTTTCTTTCTTCTTTTACCAATAATACGGCGGTGGTGGTATCGCTGATCGGAGCGATTAAACGTAATCACCATCATGCCCCTTCGCGTCTGCTGTTACCGCTTTCCTATGCGGCGATTCTGGGAGGCACGTTAACCCTGATAGGGACCTCTACCAACCTGATTATCAGTAGTTTTGTGGAAGACATCGGTCTGCCGGCGCTGGGCTTTTTTGCTCCCAGTGTGATTGGGGTTGCCGTGTTGTTCGGTGGGCTGGCGGTTTTGATTCCGTTCAGCTACTTATTACCGGACCGGGATGACAATGAACAGGATGAGTTGCCTTATTTTCTGGAAGCCCGATTAGAGAAAGGCTCGCCACTGGCGGGTAAAACGGTGCATGAAAATGGGTTACGGGCGTTGCGTCGCTTGTTTTTGGCGGAGTTGATCCGTGACGGACGCACCATTGCGCCAGTCTGCCCGGAAACCCGCCTTGAAGAGGGCGATATCCTGCTGTTCTGTGGTGATATTGAAAGTGTGACCACGCTACAGGAGATCAAAGGCCTGAAACTGTTTGGTCAGCATCATATGAACGGACAGAATCTGGCGGAAGTGATTGTCAGCCATTCGGCTTCCATTCGGGGCAAGACCCTGAAAGACGCGCGTTTCCGTGAGCAGTTTGATGCTGTGGTGGTCGCTATCCGCCGTGGGCATGAACGACTGGCTGGTGGCTTAGGTAACATCGAACTGTGCGCCGGGGATACGCTGGTGGTGGTACCGGGTAAAGAGTTTAATCAGCAACAGCAGAACCTGAAGCGGGAGTTTGTGCTGATGAACAGTCTGGATTCCAGCGCCCGGTTGGACGCTAACCGCAGTATGCTCGCTCTGGCTGGTTTTGCGGTCGTGATTCTGGCTGCTCTGCTTGAGTGGGTACCCTTGGTGAAAGGACTGGCTGGGTATCTGTTACTGCTGGTCATGAGTGGTATGGCGACCATGAGCGAGCTGAGACGGCGTTTCCCGGTGGATATTGTGGTGATTGTCGGTTCAGCATTGTCGCTGGCACAGCTGATGATCAGCAGCGGTCTGTCCGCCAAAATGGGGGATCTGTTTATCTCCCTGTTTAACGGGTGGGGAATGTATGGTGCGTTGATAGCGGTGTATCTGCTGACGTTAGTATTGACGGAGCTGGTTACCAATAATGCGGCGGCGGCACTGGCATTTCCGCTGGGGTACAGTCTGGCTGTTGGTTACGGAGCCGATCCTATGCCGTTTATCATGGCGGTTCTGTTTGGTGCCAGTGCCAGTTTTATTTCCCCTTACGGGTATCAGACAAATTTGTTGGTCTATAGTGTGGGTAATTATCAGATGAAAGATTACCTGCGCACAGGATTGCCTGTATCACTGGTGTATTCCGGCCTTGTTCTGGCCTTGATTCCCCGGTTGTTCCCTTTCTAATTTAATTATGGAGTTTTGTATGACAGCGGAGAAGGCTGACAATATCGTATGGCACCAGCATCAGGTGGATAAAGAGCAACGTGCCGGCCTGAAAAAGCAGAAACCCTGTGTGCTCTGGTTTACCGGGCTTTCCGGTGCGGGTAAGTCAACGGTTGCGGGTGCGCTAGAGAGTGAACTGGCCGAGCGTGGTCATCATACTTATCTTCTGGACGGTGATAATATTCGTCATGGTCTGTGCCGGGATCTTGGGTTCTCTGATTCGGATCGAAAGGAAAATATTCGTCGCATCGGTGAGGTCGCTAAACTGATGGCGGATGCGGGTCTGATTGTACTGAGTGCCTTCATCTCACCACACCGTGAGGAAAGGGATTTGGTTCGCGGATTGCTCGGAGAAGGTGAGTTTCTGGAGGTTTTTGTCGATACACCTCTGGATGAGTGTGAAAAGCGCGATCCAAAAGGACTGTATAAAAAAGCCAGAGCCGGAGAAATCAAACAGTTTACCGGTATTGACTCCGAATACGAGGCACCAGAGGCTCCGGAAATTCACCTGCACGCCGGAAGCAAAACGGTGGCTCAGCTGGTGGATGACTGTATTGAGATTCTGAAGGCACGACAGGTGCTGTGATCATACGTAATTAGCTTTTGGTCTGTTGGTGACCAAAAGCTATTTCTGCTCCTTTAAAGTTCTCACCTTATCTTTTTGTTCCGCTGAGATGTCTGTTACATCAGACGTTCCGGGCACCCCAGATAGTAGCCTTGCAGATAGTCGACCCCCATATCTTCGGCTATGGTACAAACGGCTTCATTGTGGACAAACTCCGCGACGGTTTTTGCACCGAATACCTGGCATAGCTGTATCATGGTCTGAGCAATTTTTCTCTGCCGCTTATCGGTATCAATGGTTCGGATCAGACTGCCGTCAATCTTGATAACCTGTGGCTCCAGCTTGATGATCTCATCAATGTTGGAGTACCCCGACCCAAAATCATCAACAATAATTCTGGCTCCTAAAGTACGTAAATGGTCACAGACTTCGATCATCCGGCCATAATCCTTTATTTGTTCCGTTTCAAGAACCTCAAGACCGACTCTATGAGGAGTTGCCATTGTGATAAGGTGTTTTTCCAGTAACTGAATAGTGTTGTCACTCATCATATCCTGAGGTGACAAGTTGATAGAAAAGGATTCGGTACGGGTTCTCATCAGCTCAAAAGTTGTGTTGATCATCTGTCGGCTGAGGCGGGTGTACATATGGGTACCTTCGATGACGGGCAGAAACTTCCCGGGAGGGATGATCTGGTCATCTTCTCTGATACGGACCAGGCACTCCAGAGAAGAGGTTCGGTGATCATAGGCTTCAACGATTGGCTGGGCATAAGCGATAACCTGATTATTAACCACCGCACGGCTGACACGGGAGAGCCAGCTTAACTGAGAACGTTTGGAGTTTATTTCGTGCTGCAGAATTTTAGCGTTGCACATGTGCCGGTTGTTCTTCATCGCATGGCGGCGCGCTTCGATGGACTTCAGCAGTATCTCGTCAATGGAAGCTCCGGGATAGTCACGCCGGCTGAACAGACCACCTGTCACTGAAACGGAGAGGTAATCTATCTCTGACAGACCATGAGGTTTAAAGTTGATGTGTTCTATCTGTTCGGCAAACTCATAAAATCGCCGGCGTAACGCTGCGCTGCTTGAGCCGGATTTAAATAAAGCCGCCCATTCACCCACCCCAATACTGAACAGCTGAATGGCGTCGCCGATCTTTTCCTCTAGCTGAACTTTGTTGTAATCACTGAGATCCCTCAGGAGCTGATCGCCAACCTGATAGCCGTATTTTTCATTAATATGAGTAAAATTATTTAATTTAATGCAGATAAGGTGCTCGTAAAGCGACATGGTCGCGAGCCGCTCTTTCAAAGCCACGCGGTTAGGCAGTCCTGTACGGTGTTCTATGCGATAACTGTCGGTCAGTTTCTGCGTTTTTTCTGCCAGCTGTTGCTCCATATTCTTCTGCATCGCATCAATATCGTTAATCGCATTGCGGATCAGAGAGAACAGAGGGGAAATTGGGTTCTTATTTTCCGGAATCGGTGCCGGTGTGTGCCCCGGAGGAAGGTCACCTTCGCGCATGGCCAGGTAAGTCAGGCTGTGATGGACGATCTTTTGTTGTTTATTATCCCGGCATAGCTCTCCGGAGCAATAAGTTCCCTGAGCTTTACTGATGGTATCAAACGGGGTTATCTCATTATTTCCCGGCATAAAGGCCAGCCGGGAAGAGCAGTTATACACAAAAATGCTCTCCGGAAATTCTTCACTGAGTTGATACGCGCTGAGACGTACCTGCTCAATCGTCAGAGAGGGGTGGTTGTAGCAGAACCGGACTTCGTCTCCGACCGACAGGGGAGTATGCAGAGTATCCGTTGGTTCCTTAAACTCGATAGAGCCGTCTTTATGCACCCGGGCCGGAAAAAAAATATTCTGCTGCTCGTGTTCGCCCCGCAATAAAGGGAAATGTTTAATATGCTGAAAATGAATCGTGTGATTGTCTGCCAGGTAGCGGTTGTAGATATCATGGACGGGCTGATTATCCAGTGACAGTACCCGGTTATCTTGCGCAGCCGTCACCGTAAACTGTCTGCCAATAGCATTCCATTCATGGAAGTGATTCTGCCATACATGCAGCTGTTCGCTATGTATCGCAACCGCGACATACCCGTTGCGAATGATGCTGTTGCCTGACAGGACCCAGTGCCCATATTCAGTATGATCAGCAATCCCTCCGGCGACAGGGATACTTAAGGCATTCGCATTAAATGCGGAATAGAGTAGCTGCTCATTTTCTTTTACTGGTTCCGCAAAGCTGATAATCGCTTTGGTACTCGGGCTGATGCGTAACTGTTGCTCCAGAGACAGGCTGTCACTGGCGTAGTCCATAGAGTAGAGCTGTGCTGCGGAAGTGAGGCTCGCTGTCGTAAAGGTGGTCAGTAACACCAAGGTGCCATATGGGCAAAGCTCACCGTCGTTAATCAGACAACGGGTGCTTTGGCCAATAGTGACGGCTTCAGGGAGTACAGCCGATAACTGCCGGCTATATTCAGCAACCAGATCCGGAGATTGCGTCGAATAAATCTGGATAAGGAGTGAGGTCCCGGAAGGCTGAGTTAGGCCATACAGTTTTTCATGCAGTTGGTCTGGGTTCGAAACCAAAAATGAAATGGATTGCATCTAAAATGTTCAATGAGTTACAGACAGCAAGTGTCATACTATGCCGTAAAAAAGCGATTGGATAACCAGTTATAGATCACTTTTTATTAAGAATAGTATTATTTTCTGTAAATTTTAGGTTAAGACGTCATTTCCATGGTGGTAAGGGCATTTTTTATTGATGCTCAGGCAACAAGAGAAGCTCTTCCAGACGATTAATTTCAATATGAGGTAATAAGCGGCTGTATTTCTCTGTGATAATGTTTTTTTTCTGGTCATTAATCCAGCATGCCTGAAAACCGGCATGTAGCGCACCGGTAACATCTGTTTTCAGGTGATCGCCAATGTGCAGGATATTCTCCGGAGGGAGCTCTAAAAACTCGGCGGCCTGTGAAAACATATCAGCAAAAGGCTTGGAACGTCCGTCCGGGCCCGCTTTCAGAATAAGCTGGAAATAGTCGCCCAGACCGATCCGGTGTGGGTCGACATTGCCGTTTGTGATGGCAACCAGGGGGATTTTGGCTGCCAGTTCAGCCATAACGTTATGGGTATTGTCAGGCACATCCACCTGATTCCGCAGCCAGAGTACCTGTTGTATGGCGGCCTCAGACGCTGTCTCTGCACTTGACTCTGAATACCCTAACTGTATGAGCCCATGCTTGATCTGCATTTTCCGCCATAAGGTGACGTCGTGCCTGAGCTGCGGACTGGCCGTGGCGATATCCTGTTTAAGCTTACTCCAGGCGTTTAACGGGAGTGTCGCCGTCAGAGGATGGTGATTGTGCAGCCAGACGATCATCTCCTGCTCCAGTCGCTCGATAACCGGACGGTTATCATATAGGGTATCGTCCAGATCGAAACTCATTGCCTGTATGGGTGAGGGGCGGCGGTAAAACTGCATATGAACCTGCTTTATTCCGTTTCCGTGGGTTTGTCTTTTTTCGCTCTCGGGTGAGCTTTATCGTATACCTGGGCCAGATGCTGGAAATCCAGGTGGGTATATACCTGAGTCGTGGAAATGTTTTCGTGTCCCAACAGCTCCTGTACTGCCCGGAGATTATTGCTGGATTCCAGGATATGCGTCGCAAAGGAGTGACGCAGTTTATGCGGGCTGATATGACTGGAGACGTGTTGTTTCAGGCCCCATTCAGCCATCCGTTTCTGTACGTTGCGGTGTGAAATGCGTTTGCCCAGCCGGGAGAGAAACAGCGCGGGCTCCTGAGTATCTTTTAGCAAGGTACGACGCATGGTCAGCCACAGTTGAACCCATTCGCAGGCCTGACCGGAAAAGGGGACTTTACGCTCTTTATTCCCTTTACCGATAACCCTGATTTCCTCACCATCAGGATGAATATCCTGTACATTCAGACTGGCCAGTTCTGCCAGACGAATACCTGCTCCGTATAGCAGCTCCATCATGGCCCGGTCTCTGACCGACAGTGGATCGCTCAGGTCGACGCTAAGCAGCTGATCCATTTCGTCCACATCCAGGTTTTTGGGTAATGGCTTCTGTTTTTTAGGGCCGGAAATGCCTTTGGCCGGGTTGGCCGACAGTTCCTTTTTCTGGATCAGAAAATCAAAAAAACTGCGCAGTGATGACAGTCGTGTGGCCTGGCTGCTTGCCTTTAATCCGGCTTGTTGCCCGGTGGCAATAAGCAGCCTGATTTTGGCCGGGTCAACCTGACGCCACTGTGTGACACCCGACTGATGGAGATGGGTGGCTATTATTCCTAACTGATGGTGATAGTTTTTACGGGTATGCGGGCTGAGCCCCTTTTCATTTTTCAGATAGCTAAGGAAACCATACACAGGCTCTGCCAGCGTTTCTGGCAGAAGCGTAAGTGGGTCGGGATCGGTCACCACCTTCTGGTTACTCATCCGAACGCTACCATTCCATGGTTTCAATCAGGTGCGACATAACCAGCGACAGGTGGCGAAGGAAAAGGGTATCCATATGGGGCTGGAAATGGCCTCCGTCCTCACTGGAAAACGCCAGAACTCCCAACAGAGTGGTTTTTCTCAGCGGAAGAACCACATAGGATCCCAGCTCGGGAACCGGGGTGTCGCCAAACAGCAACTCCCGATCCGATTTGCGCAGACGGCCAAGATAAGCTTCTTTGCCATTAAAGTGATTGGTGGCAAACAGCTGTAAATTTTCCTGGGATATCTGATGGCTCTGATTGGGTGAATTCTTGAGCAGAATATGGCTGCCGAGCTTCAACTCTCTCGCTTTATCGCTGACCTTGCGGATAAGTTCAGAAATGGAGTTTGATTTCAGAACTTGCTCCTGCAGGTCCATGAATTCGTAAAAGGTTCGGTCATTACTTGATGCGAGTGACATCAGTTGGGTAATTTCTTCTTCCAGATCTGCGATTCTCTGTCGCTGGCGCTGTAGCTGAACTTCGACCAGTGAAATGGCTCCCTGTTCCTGAGTCGGCAGAGTGAGCTTTTCAACCAGATTCTGACGGTGCAGGAAGAAATCCGGAAAGTCATTCAGATATTTCGCGACGACCTCTGCCGTCAGGCTGTCTGGCTCCGGTATGGCTATTTCTGCTTCCAGAGAAGTCGGGTTTATTGCCAGTGCGTCTTCTGAGTTAGACAAAACAAAACCTCTTGTTCTTATGTATGGGTGGTATTGCTATCGCTAGCAGGTGATCTGGCCATCAAAGACATGGGCAACCGGGCCCGTCATATACAGCGGGTGTCCCGGACCTTTCCACTGGATAACCAGATCGCCACCCGGAAGATGAACCGTTACTTTTTCATCCAGAGCGCCCTGAACAATACCAACGGCGGCGGCACCACAGGCACCACTGCCACAGGCCTGAGTTTCACCGGCACCACGTTCATATACCCGAAGGCGAACATCATTACGGTTGACGATCTGCATAAAGCCGGCATTGACTCTTTCCGGGAAGCGTTCATGAGATTCCAGCAGAGGGCCAAGCGTATCCACATCTGCGGTATCAATGTTTTCCACGGTCGTGACGACATGTGGGTTACCCATACTGACGGCTCCACAGAACAGAGTTTGATCAGCGGCTCGCAGGATATAGGTTTTTTCTGTCTGCTTGGCTTTAAAGGGTATTTTAGATGGCTCGAAGACTGGCTCGCCCATATTGACGGTGACCAGATCATCATCCTCGACCTTAAGTACCATTTTGCCTTTTTTGGTGCTGACGCGAATACTGTATTTATTGGTCAGTCCTTTCATGCGGACAAAACGGGCAAAACAGCGGGCACCGTTGCCACACTGTTCGACTTCGCTGCCGTCGGCATTAAAGATACGGTAGTGGAAGTCGGTTTCCGGATCATAGGGTGCCTCAACGACCAGCAACTGGTCGAACCCGACCCCCGTATGACGATCCGCCAGGCGGCGGATCAATTCCGGAGAGAAAAAGATATTCTGCGTGATACAGTCAACGACCATAAAGTCGTTGCCCAGCCCGTGCATTTTAGAAAAATGGAAATGCATTGTCTCAGTTTACTCCGGCAGAATCTGTTCCAGCTGCCACAGGCTGCTGATTTCTTCACGCTTACGTACCAGGTGTGCTGCACTTCCGTCTACCATTACTTCCGCAGCACGGGTGCGGGCATTGTAGTTTGAAGACATGGTAAAGCCATAAGCCCCGGCAGAGCGTACCGCCAGCAAATCATCCTGCTCGATCACCAGGGCGCGGTCTTTACCCAGGAAGTCGCCTGTTTCACATACCGGGCCGACGATATCGTAGGTCACGGCTTCACCTTCACGCGGCTTCACCGGCACGATGTCCTGCCATGCCTGATACAGAGCGGGACGCATCAGATCGTTCATGGCCGCATCGACGATAGCGAAGTTCTTAAATTCCGTTGGTTTCAGGAACTCAACTTTGGTGACCAGAATGCCTGCATTGGCGGCAATTGCCCGTCCCGGTTCAAAGATAAGCTCGATTTCCGGATGGTTTTTCAAACGTGCCATCAGGGCCTTCGCGTAGTCAGAAGGTTGTGGAGGCAGTTCATCACGGTAGATCACGCCAAGGCCGCCACCGACATCCAGATGTTTGATCTGAATACCATCGGCGATTAACTGGTCAATCAGTGCCAGCAGACGGTCAGCCGCATCAATGAAAGGGTCGATA
This sequence comes from Vibrio albus, assembly GCF_003144035.1. GTDB lineage: Bacteria > Pseudomonadota > Gammaproteobacteria > Enterobacterales > Vibrionaceae > Vibrio > Vibrio albus. The sequence goes on along the minus strand of NZ_QFWT01000014.1, from coordinate 57,744 downwards.
TCGGTCAGTTGTGACCCGATATGGCAGTCGATACCTTCGACATTCAGGTTTTCCAGGCTGGCGGCAAATTTGTAGACTTCCGGAGCGCGTTCGAACGCGATACCGAATTTGTTATCGCGCAGTCCGGTCGAGATATAAGGGTGTGTTTTGGCATCCACATCCGGGTTAATACGCAGAGAAATGGGTGCCTTTACTCCCAGCTCGCCTGCTACTTTGTTCAGGCGTTCCAGTTCCGGTTCCGATTCCACATTAAAGCAGCGGATATTCAGTTCCAGTGCCCGCTTCATTTCGGCTTCTGTTTTAGCTACGCCGGAGAAGACAACTTTAGATGGATCGCCACCGGCTGCGATAACGCGTTCCAGTTCACCGCCGGAAACAATATCAAAACCGGAGCCAAGACGCGCCAGGGTATTCAATACACCCAGGTTTCCGTTGGCTTTGACGGCAAAACAGACCAGGTGAGGGTGATTACCTACCGCCTGATCAAAGGCTTTCCAGTGGCGCTCAAACGTGGCACGGGAATAAATGTACAGCGGAGTGCCATACTGTTCAGCTAAATCGGCAACGGCAACATTTTCGGCCCATAGCTGACCATCATCCTGATAATTAAAGTAATCCAATTCTCTGTTCCTTTTCCTTATGATACGACTGCTTAGTTATTGTGACTCGGTTTGCTCACTTTGAGCGTTGTCATCAGGCATATACAGTGGGCCGGTCTGACCACAGCCGGTTAAGCCGAGAACGGAGAGTAAACAAAGCGCTGCCAGAGTCTTTTTCATAGTCTTATTCGTGCAAGTCGTGATTAATAAACCAATGCCCCCTATAATCGCACTACCAATAAGAAAAGCAATAGGACATAAAGGATGAATGACACTGAATTTAACCAACTCGCGGATCAGGCGCTCAACACCATTGAAGAGATGGTCGATGATTCGGGTGCAGATATGGATTATGAGACTCACGGCAATGTGATGACACTGGAAATGGATAACCGTAGCCAGATCATCATTAACAAGCAGGAGCCGATGCATGAAATATGGCTGGCTTCCAAATCTGGTGGGTATCATTTTTCTTATCAGAATGAGCAGTGGATTTGTTCCCGTTCCGGGAGGGAGTTACTGGCGCTGGTCAGGGAAGAGTGTGATAAACAGAGTGATGAAGATATCGAGTGGACCTGACAGGTCCACTTTACTTATCAGGCATTGACCGCTTTTGATGGCCGGGAATTGACCAGGCTGTCATTACGGTAAGGGAGGACATAACTGTCACCATCTACAGGATGGACAATCTGATAAAACTGCGGCAGATTGAAATTCACCGGCTGCTGTTCAGTCTCTCCGTTTTGACTGTCAGAGAAGTTTGACGTGTAGAATCGGTTCACATTATTGATGATGTCATCTTTACTGCCGTTGAACTGGTGGTACATCTCGACATCATTCACTTCATTCAGTACATAAATATTAAACCCGGAATCGCTGTCTTCGAAGAAGAACTGCACCAGTCCTTCACTGGCGAAGCCGTCGATCACTTCGGGCATATCATGATCCTGATCTTTATCCAGAACAGAAAGCGGGGAGCCGGTCAGTTTATTGATGGAGATACTTTTATAGAAATCCACCGGGTTTTCCAGTTTCTGAACGGATACGCCACGGCGTTCAAAGAACAGTCCAAAGGTCTGGTTGGTGATCTTAATGGCTTTGAAACGACGCCGTTTTTTAGGCTCTACGGGTTTCAGGCGCAAGCGGATACATTCAGCCAGCAGCTGATACACCACATTGCGGATCACCCCGCGCAGGTTTTTACTGTAGCAGAATACGTCAACAGATTCTGGCGGAAGCGCATCCTGATGCATCTTACCCAGAATGGTTTTCAGTGCATTTAATATGGCGGTTTCACCGGTAAAATGCAGAGTCCGGACTTCATGCCAGGAGTTGCGGTATACCAGGTCAACGCTGCCGACAAGACAGGACTGAGCATCAGAAAAACTGAAGATATCGACATCTTTCGGGTTTATCCTGAGTGTTTTACTGTTCAGGTTGACGGTCGGGTCATTTTCGAAATTGATAAACATCGCCAACTGGCTGATTTCACACGGGCTTCCCAGAGCCTGCATGCTTGGGCGGCGTTTACGCAGTGAAAAGGTGTTTCTTAAGTCACTGACCATCTGATAAAACTTATCAATGTCCAAATCGGCATCTTTAACCAGAGAGTGCAGATGGGTGGATTCAGTGATTAGCCCGTTAAAGAAAGACCAGGCGACCAGCTTACTCAGATATTCGTTATGTTCCAGGTACTTCTGCCCAATCATCAGGGACGGGAGCGGTGGCTGTTTATACAGATACCAGCCAGCTTTATTGGTTCGTCCTTTTCTGACCTGAACGAAACTGAGATGCGGTTCATGCAGATCAGGGGAAATCTGAGGGTTCAGAAGAGTCACCTTTCCCGGCAGGACTTCAAAAGCAGCGTACAGTTTTCGGGCGAGTATACTGATATCCTGAGGACTGATGGCTGAGGTGATGTCATTCCGTCGTGCGAACTCTATCAGGTTCCGATAGCTCTGCATCAAAGCATCCAGCAGACCGTGGTGAACAACTTTCACCTGTTCTACTTTCCAGTTACGGCGATCATCCAGTTCCTGAATGGTGTTGGAATCCCAGTTCCAGCGTTGAGTCATCTCGGTTAATGCTTCGCGACGCCATGCCATAGAACCGACACCCGGAGGCCGGGACAGCTTTTCATGGGTTTTCAGGTAAAAACAGCGACGGACCAGATCCAAACGGGTATGATCATTAATGCGTTCAAGGTAGCGGGTGACTTTTTCCAGCATCAGGTAGTACGCATCCATACAGTACAGATCGGGGTCATGAGCAAAGAAGCGTCTTTTAGTATCCAGACTCAGTAACTGAGTATGAGGATATTCCCAGGAATAGGCTTCCAGAAGAATAGCTTTGATGACCGACTTATATGGTGAGTCGATACTTTTATACAGTTGCCAGAGGTTAGAGCCAAAATACTCTTCAGCGGGAATACGGTGCAATTGACCAAAATCGATCCACTGGCTGCAGTCTACGCCACCGGACTGACATAGCTGCACAACATACTCATCGTAGCACTCTTCCATTTCCGGCGGAACGATATGCCATAGTAAACGCTGTCCGGCAAGCCGGACGGCAGTCCGGTAAAATTCATCCAACAGCAGCAGATGTTGCGAAGAACCACAGTTGTCCCCGGTCATTTCTTCGGAGTGATTATTGCGGAACCGCTGCTCATCCATCAGGAAAAAGTTGGCTTCTACCCCATACCCTTTTGCCCAGTCCGTTACCTGCATACACTTATTGCTCAGGTGAGCTCGTTCAAGGCTGCTCATCTGAGGGGAAACACATACCCAGATATCCAGATCACTGGACGTACTCTGACCAATAGAGGAAGTACTGCCCATGGTATACAGGGCAAGGATAGCCGGCTGCTCTGATTCTGTAAGTGGTGACTTCTGGGTCAGTTCCAGTTGATCAATAAACTGCTGCTGAACATCATTGGCATGAAAATCGAAAATACCGCTGGGAACCGATTGTTCATAATAGGCAGGGATAGCCGGGTGATTATAGTGCAGCAGAACAGGAATAAGGTGGAACACCTGCTGGCTCTGGACATTCATAAGTGCCAGTGCACGCTCGATACGCTGCTGATTGAGTTTATCAAGTCTACGAATGACCGTTTGAGTGTAAGCCTGCAAGAGGATATCCCTGATGAAAAGTATTAATACTGATTTTGTTTGCTTTATGAGCAAATAGTAAAACAAAACGTGATCAATCTAACATTTTTGCCCCTCAAGGTAAAGAAAATGTGACTGCGCCGATGAAGAGCATAATCTGTAAAAACTATCTTAAAAGCTTGGGCACAGTCTCTAACTTTTCACTTCGGGGTTAATACTAGTCTAGTTCATAATTGAGAATTTGGTCACATTAATAATCCGTGATGGTGAAAATATTACCAATTTCTGCACTAGCCTGAATCTATTACTGCGTCTCGGTAACAGACGATGATAGGATGGTGTTTTATCCAGACAATGATGTAACTATCCAGATGACCGATATTCAATCCACTTCTTCTGCAACACACCATGACACCCCGGTAAGAATTGCGACCCGTAAAAGTCCGCTGGCCATGTGGCAGGCTGAGTATATTAAGCAGGCCCTGGAAACGGCGCATCCGGGCCTGACCGTTGAGCTGGTCACCATGGTGACCAAAGGCGATGTGATCCTGGATACCCCACTGGCAAAAGTGGGTGGAAAAGGGCTGTTTGTTAAGGAACTGGAAGTCGCCATGCTGGAAGGGCGTGCGGATATTGCGGTACATTCGATGAAAGATGTGCCGGTGGAGTTTCCGGATGGGCTGGGCCTGGTGACCATCTGTGAACGAGGGGATCCCCGTGATGCCTTTGTGTCCAACACCTATCAGAGTATCGAAGAGCTGCCGGAAGGTGCCGTGGTGGGTACTTGCAGTCTGCGCCGACAGTGTCAGTTGAAAGAAGCCCGGCCGGATCTGAAGATTAAGAACTTGCGTGGTAACGTGGGCACCCGCCTGAGTAAGCTGGATGCCGGTGAATACGACGCGATTATCTTAGCCGCGGCTGGTCTGAAACGCCTGAATCTGGAAGAGCGGATTCAGAGCGTGATTGAACCTGAGCAGTCATTACCAGCGGTAGGTCAGGGTGCAGTCGGTATTGAATGTCGTCTGGATGACGAGCGCATTCTTAACCTGCTGGCTCCATTAAATGACAAGGATACGGCTGACCGGGTGCGCTGTGAGCGGGCAATGAACCTGACCCTGAACGGAGGGTGTCAGGTCCCTATCGGCAGTTATGCTCTGCTGGAAGGAGAGGAACTCTGGCTCCGGGCTTTGGTCGGGGAACCGGACGGCAGTAAGGTTGTACGGGTGGAGAAAAGAGGTCACCGCCGGGATGCGGAAGCGATGGGCTCTCAGGCCGCAGAAGAGTTGCTGGCTAAAGGTGCCCGTGAAATACTGGATAAATTATATAGTGAGCACTAACTTCATACGAGTAACGGTCTATGACGGTATTGATAACCCGACCTGAACCTGAAGGAAGCCAGCTGCGCGCGGCATTGACTAAGTGTGGCATCGCTAGTCTTGGTCAGCCATTGATTGAGTTTTCTGCCGGTAGCCTGGTAGAACAGCAAAGACACGCTCTGGCTAATGCCGATATGATTATCGCTGTCAGCAAGCAAGCCGTCGAATGGGCTGACCGGTTACTCCGGCAGGCTCAGGTAACCTGGCCGCCACAAGCCGGTTACTTTGCTGTGGGTGAGAAAACAGCGCAACAGCTTAGCCAGGTGTGTGGTCAGGCAGCCATCTATCCACCAGTCAGTGATAGTGAACATTTACTTCACCTTGAGCCTCTGCAACAGGTAAACCATAAGCGGGTTATTATTTTACGAGGTAATGGCGGGCGGGAATTGCTGGCGCAGACGTTACGTGAACGTGGTGCGAGAGTGCAATATTGTGAAGTATACCAACGCCAATTCATTTCATTTAATGGACACTCTAAGGTTAAGATCTGGCAACAACAGGCTGTCACACATATAGTGGTAACCAGTGCAGAACAGCTGCGCTTTTTTCACAGTAATATTCCTGGGGAATATTATGGCTGGCTTTATCAGCAAACTTTGATTGTGCCGAGTACGCGAATTGCTGCTCTGGCCTCAGAAATTGGATTTCAACACGTAATTACGGTAGGTAGTGCGGCGAACCGCGACTTACTGGCGGCGATTCAGTCGTTACATCAGACAGGAAATGCGCATGACAAGCAACAATAACGAGCAAACTGAACCTGGAAAAAAACCTGAGCAAGAGACTCAGGAGCAGAGCAGCCAAGAGGCCTTACAGGCTCAGAAGGCAACTGAACAAGCAGCAGACGCGCAGCCAGAGCTACCAGAAAATACTAAGGATACTCCGGTACTTGAAGAGAAGCAGGGTAAGCGGGGAGTGAAGCTGGGGACTCTGGCTATTCTGTTGTCGCTGTTTATTGGCGGAGGCAGTGTTTACATGCTGAAACAGCAGTCGACACAATATCAGACACAAGTGGCTGAGCTACAAAGCCAACTGAAAGGGCTAAGCCATAATTTAAGCGGACAGCTGTCGGATACTCAGGCGGCGTTACAGTCGGTGACTAACGGGACTCAGGTTGCCATCGAACAGCAGGGCAAAAGTATCGAGAGCCTGCAGCTGGCACTGGCTGAAGTGAAAGGCCGTCGGCCGAACGACTGGCTGCTGGCGGAAGCGGATTATCTGGTGAAACTGGCGGGCCGGAAATTGTTTCTGGAGAAAGATGTCGTCAGTGCCACCAAGCTGATGGAAAGTGCTGATCAGCGTATCTCTGTACTGAATGATCCAAGTCTGGTCCCTCTGCGTAAAGAGATGGCGAAAGACATCACTACGCTTCGGGCGGTTCCTCTGATTGACAAAGACGGACTGGCTCTGCGTCTGATGAGCCTTCAGGAGCAGGTTGATACGCTACCGCTGGCGAATGCTATTTTGCCGGATGCCCCGGAAGAGGTTCATCAGGAAGTGTCTGAAGATATTCAGGACTGGCAACAGAACCTGATGACTTCTCTGAAAGATTTCTCAGAGCAGTTTATTACCTTCCGTACCCGTGACGGTAACGTGATCCCTCTGCTATCGCCGAAACAGGATTTCTACCTGCGCGAAAATATTAAAGGCAAACTGGAAAGCGCCATTCATGCCGTCTATGACGAACATGGGGAGATCTACACGACGGCACTGACACTGGCCAATCAGTGGTCACAACAGTTTTTCAAACTGGATGATCCGGCCGTTAAAGAGTTTAACAAGACGCTGGGCGCGTTAAGTGGGCAGAATATTACGGTGTCTTATCCGGTTAAACTGCAATCGCAAAAAGCACTGGCGGATGTTATCCGTGAACGTCTGCGCCGGGATATCACCAGTATGATCGGGGAGGAGAAGCAATGATTCGAGCGGCTTTCCTCTTTGTTATATTAGGGCTGGGGCTGTTTGTCGGTACCCAGTATGCCGGACAGCAGGGGTATGTGCTGATTTCTGTTGCGGGTACAACCACAGAAATGAGTGTGACGACCTTAGTGATATTGGTGATCGCCTTGTTGGCCGTGTTGTTCGGGCTGGAATTTCTGATTAAAAAGTCCCTGCGGGCCACGACGTTTACCTGGAACTGGTTTAGTGTGCGTAAACTGAAAAAGGCACGCCGTCAGACCAACGAAGGCATTATCAAGTTACTGGAAGGTGACTGGCAGCTTGCCGAGAAAAAGGTTACCCGCCTGGCAGAGCACCATGATATGCCGTTGCTTTGTTATCTGATCGCATCAGAAGCGGCTCAGGGAATGGGTGATACGGCGAAGCGGGATCGTTATCTGGCTCTGGCTGGTGATCAGGAAAATGCAGGGCTGGCGGTTGCCCTGACAAGGTCGAAACAGCAGATTCAGGAAGGGCAGTATCAAGCGGCTCTGGAAACGTTATCTGCACTGAAAGATCAGCATCCGAATAATCCAATTATCCTGAACCTGTTAAAAACCACCTATGTTCAGCTACAAAACTGGCGGGCGTTACTGGATTTGCTGCCTAAGCTGACCAAGGTTAAACAGGTTTCACTGCAGGAGCAGCTGGATCTGGAAGAACGGGCTCAGTGTGGTGTGCTTGCAGATATCGCGGCCGAGAGCGGCAGTGACGGACTGCTTACACACTGGAATAGTCTGCCGCGTAAGTGGAAAAAAGACGCGAAGTTACTCGAATGTCTGGTCAGTCAGCTTATCCAGCGTAATGCGGATGAAGACGCTTATCGCCTTATCCGTAATATGGTGAAGAAAAATCCGGATGATGCATTGTTGAAACTGTTGCCGGAGATGAACCTCCCGGACGCCACTGTAGCGGTATCACTGCTGGAATCAGTGGTGAAAAAAGAGACCGATAATGCAGCAGCCAACAGCGCTCTGGGTAAATGTTATCTGCGCAGTGAACAGTGGGATAAAGCCCAGCAGTATCTGGAGAAAGCGCTGTCGGTTCGTGCCGATGTCTCGGATTATACGGCATTGGCGGAAGCGCTTGAGCATCAGAATATGTCGCAGGCTGCCGGAGATGTCTCTCGTCAGGCTCTGACATTACTGGAAGCAAAGCATTAAATGATAAAGGAAAAGCCAGGGGCCCGTCATGACGGGCCCTTGTTGTATTTAAATACCATGAAATGATGGGTTATAACTTGATGCCTTTCTCCTGTGGTGAGAGTCCGTCACGGAACAGGGTTATTTTACCGACACGCCCGGAAGATACGGCTTCACCATTTTCCACACTGGTTGGATAACTGACCCCTGTGTACGGCAGAGCCCTGGGTTGACCCGTGTGTTCCGGAAACACCAGTTCTTGCCATCCGGCCTGCTGCCGGGTTCCGAGGTTGAAAGGCGTACTCACTCCGTTGATACGGCTGTTAAACCGCCACTTCCCTTGTTCATCCTCAAACACCAGCATGGTACAGCCCTGCTTTCCGCACCAGTTCATCAGAGCAAGCAGCTCTTCTTTACCATCACGGTTCAGATCAAACTTAAGCCAACGGTAGCGGGTATCCCCTATCGGCGTGCGATGCAGTTGAAAATAGTGCTGCAGCGCTTTCGCCACATCCGGACGATATTCCGAGGATGAAGAGAGAGTCTGCTCTTCCAGTGTTCTGGTTTGGGGGAGTAATCGGCCGATTTTCTGGCTGGCTTGAGTCCGGAATAGGGTCAGGCCACCATCTTTAATCGGATAAGCGATGCCATTGACCGTCTCTGTTGTGGCGGTGAGCTGGTATGGGTCGCCACTGAAAATGCGTTCAGCAATCAGTTTTTGTCCCTGATACCGGGTCATGACGACCTGAATCCGTTGATGGTCGATCTGTTGCCAGAAACCGCTTTCCCGTCCGGCTTCACCACTACTCTGGTAGTGATAGCTGGTGGTGGCGGTATGATCTGCATGCAACTGCATCTGAACACTAAAGTCCCGGTTTTGGGTGCTGGAGGCCTGGTAAAGCCCCGTCCAGTGAAGGGTCGTATCAAGGTTCGCCAGAGAAGCGCAGCCATGATAGGTCTGTTTATTCAGGGTAAAAAGGCTGTTCCAGCCGAATAAGGAACCACTGTTATCAGGGGAGCAGAGGCGTCCTTCCAGTATCAGTTTCCCGTTATTCAGCTCATAGCGCCGTTCCTCTGTTCCTAAACGAGTGGCTTGCAGAGGTGTACTGTGTTCTGTTTTTTTTCCAATACGATAGAGCAGGCGGTTTTTCTGAAAACGCACAGACCAGTCGGGATCATGGCCAGATGCACGGGTGGAGTGAGTTACCTGCTGACAGCCGGTGCGGGCGTCCGGGGTGAGTATATTGATATCGGCAACCTTAAACCGGGCCCGAAAATCTCCCTCCGGCCCGTTCTCGTCCGGTGCCTCGAGGTTGCCAATAAGCTCGGCATAAACGGGCTGGTTAGGGTGTGGAATCTGATCTTTGGCCTGGCTGAGCTCATGTGGGTCAACAAAGCGGACAATAAACTGCTGGTTACTGTTGCAGGGGGTGATGGTCTGGATATCGCTGCTCAGTACCAGTTGCCCGCGCAGCATAAACGTTTGCGGACGGACAGAGGGGGTATTGTTGGATGGTTTCTCCATTCTGGCGTCGGTGGGCTTTGCCGACTGAGTATCGGTGGTGGGCTGAGAAACCGTACATGCCTGCAGAAAAACGAGGGGCAGACAGGAGAAGATGAGTGATTTTATACCGGATGTCATAATGGTCCTTCCTGATAATACACATGGGCGGCATTATTGCATATTCCGTTTATGACGGTTGGGCTGGACGCGGACGGAGTAGGGTAAATGGGAGCGACAGCAAAAAAGCGGATCAGTAGGCTGACCCGCTTAATGAATGGTGCTCACCAGGCTTAGAACAGGTGCTTTTCCAGATAGCGGGCGACGGAATCGTCAGCGTTGGAACCAATTTGTTCGATGTCTGGTAGTGCGGCTTTCACTTTTTCGTGTGCGGTTTCCATCAGCAGGCCTTTCTGTGCCATTGTCAGCATTTCCAGATCGTTCATACCATCCCCAAAAGCAATGCAGTGCTTCAGGTTGAGCCCGCGGGATTCAGCCACTGCTTGTAAGGCGGCACCTTTTGATACACCCGGGGCCATGACTTCAAGACACCAGGGACTAGAGAAAGCAATATAGAGCTGGTCGCCAAACGCCGCTTTGAGTTTTGCTTCATAGCGGGCCAGATAATCATGATCGGCATAAGAGAAAAACAGCTTCACCACATGCTTTGACGGCGCGTTATCCACATCAAACAGCATATAAGGGAAATCGGAGTCTTTATGGTATTCTTTCAGCTGTTCCTCTTCACGGCTCAGCAACCAGCGATCTTCCTGATAGACATGGATGACAATAGCAGGATCGGTTTTAACGATATCAATCACCGGTTGTACCAGATCTTCCGGAACATCTTTACTGAACATAACCTGATCGTTCTGATCATGCACCCGGGCACCATTAGAAGTGATCATGTAAGCCGGAATGTCTGCCTGACCACGGATTGCCGCGACATCAATATGATGGCGACCAGTTGCAAAGGTAAACACATACCCTTTCCGGTTCAGTTCGCGGAGAGTTTCTTTCGTGAATTCACTCAGTCGATGATTCGGTGCCAGCAGGGTGCCGTCAAGATCAGAAGCGACAATTTGAAATACATTCGTTACATCAGTGGTCATACGGTCCTCTCTTTAAACTTACTTTGGGGTCTGGTTAAGACGCCGCCATAGTGTATGCGAAAATACCCTGGAAAAAGAGGGTAAAATTCTCATTCGCATTTCCCCTTTTTATCCGGATATGTGCCTTGTTCATGCCTTCTGGGTAAAAAAGTGAATAATCATATCCAATGCCTGGTTACGGGTCGCGTCCTGCTCAAACAGGATTTCGTGCCGGCTGCCTTCGAATACGTTGAATTCTGAATCCGGGCAATGTTTTTTCTGCCGGCGGAAAAAAGTAATCTGTGCCTGATTGTCGACGATTTCATCCTTTTCTGCCTGAAGTAGCAGGGCAGGTATGTGTATTTTCCGAGCCTGGCGGAGACAGGTCCGGATAGCTGACAGGCTTTGCCAGACCCAGTGGATGGTAGACCCTCCGAGCTGGAGCTGATTCATTTTGTCATAGAGTTCACGAAACCACTGATAACGGTTCTGGCTACGCGTGAGGGGATTATCTTCAAAGGGCTTGACGCAGTAGTCGGTCTGTCCGGGCGCATAAGTCTCTATAGGATTAAAGGTTCGTAATAGCCAGCTGTACGGTCCGCTGATCGGTTTCAGATGCGCGGGTATATTAATGCCGAACATGGGCGAACAGAAGGCGACACGGTCAAACGGGTGGTTGGGTGTGGTTTGCAGGTAGCGCGCGGTGATCGTACAGCCCATTGAGTGAGCCAGCAGGAATCTCTGCTGGTATTTGCCCAGCGGGAAAAACGATATCAGGCTGGCTAAATCCAGTATGTAATCATTAAAGTGTCCGACGTATCCTCTGTCCGGGTGGCTATCAAGAAGCCGTTCGGACAGCCCTTGTCCCCGGTGATCAAAGGAATAGATATCAAACCCCTGATGGAAGAGATCGTAAAATAGCTCCTGGTATTTCCAGGCTGACTCTATCCGGCCGTTGACCACGACGATGGCCCTTGTATGGGAGGGTGAGGTGAGGCTGACCCAGAACAATTTTTTTCCGTCGGTGGCCGAAACAAGGCCTTCATTTCGTTGCTCCCACAGTTCTGCGACAGGCCCCTGCATGGCCTGAAATAGTTCGTCTTCCTGAATATAAGGTGGTGAGTTTGGATGCATCATCTGAACGGTATCGCGTATGAGAGTGTGTAGAATAGCACTCGACTACCAGACTTGGTAAGTCGTAATCTTGTATGAGTTTGTTTGTTACCGTTAAAACTCAACATCAGTCAGAGCAAATATGAATATTCGATGACAGTGATTCGATCCTGCTTGACGTAGGGACGGTTTTTGCTAAATATATACGCATATTCAGATATACGGTTTATCATATGTGCCCTGCTCACTATTTTAAAATGCTGTCAGACGAAACGAGGATCCGTTGCCTGTTGCTGGTTGCCAGGGAAGAAGGCCTATGTGTTTCTGAGCTGACTCACGCATTAGCAGAAAGTCAGCCTAAGATTTCCCGCCATCTGGCTCAACTGAGGCAGTGTGGATTTCTGGTCGATGAACGAGATGGTGCGCGGGTCCGTTATAAGGTCTCTGAGGATTTACCGGGCTGGTTTCGCAAAGTGGTCGAGAGCCTGAAGCAATCGGAATGCCTGAAAGATCTGTATCGGGAAGATATTAAACGTTTACATGCGGCTAAGGCATAAAAGGGCCTGACCGTAGCAGAACATAGCGACTAAAGAGGATGGTGAAATGGCTATTAAAGTCGGAATTAATGGGTTCGGGCGTATTGGTCGTCTGGCGCTGAGAGCGGCATTTGACTGGGAAGAACTGGAGTTTGTGCAGATCAATGATGCTGCCGGGGATGCGGCGACATTGGCCCACTTGCTGGAGTTTGATTCAGTGCAGGGACGCTGGCACCATCCGGTTACCGCAGTAGATTCGACCATGCAGATTAACGGTCAGACAATTACGGTGACTCAGGAGCGTGATATTGACGCAGTAGACTGGTCTGGCTGTGATGTCGTGATTGAATCAACCGGCGTACACCGTAAAGGGTCTTTCCTGAAGAAATATCTGGCGCAGGGCGTTAAGCGCGTTGTCGTTTCTGCTCCGGTAAAAGAGGACGGCATTGCGAACATCGTTGTGGGTGTGAATGACCATATCTTTGATCCACAGGTACATCAGATTGTTACCGCGGCGTCTTGTACGACGAACTGTATTGCTCCTGTCGTTAAAGTGATTCACGAGAAGCTGGGTATCGAGCAGTCTTCTTTCACCACCATTCACGATCTGACAAATACCCAGACCATTCTGGATGCTCCGCACTCGGATCTGCGCCGTGCCCGAGCTTGTGGTACCAGCCTGATCCCGACAACGACGGGTTCTGCTAAGGCCATTGTGGAAATTTTCCCTGAACTGAAAGATAAGATTAACGGCCATGCCGTGCGTGTTCCGCTGGCGAATGCCTCGCTGACCGATATTATCTTTGATGTCAAACGCGATACGACAGCGGAAGAGGTGAATGCTTTGCTTAAAGAAGCCTCTGAAGGTGAACTGAAAGGCATCCTCGGCTTTGAGGAGCGTCCGTTGGTGTCTATTGATTACAAAGGTGACCAGCGTTCAACCATCGTAGATGCTTTGTCGACTATGGTGGTCGGTACTCGTATGGTGAAAGTCTATGCCTGGTACGATAATGAAATGGGCTATGCGACCCGTACTGCTGAACTGGTGCGTAAAGTCGGCCTGGCCTAGAAATTAAAACCAGACACCGAGAAACAAGATATTAAGCAGTCAAAAGGATTAATTATGACACATCCAACCTGGGAACTATCCGTCAGTGATAACAATGCGGCGTTAGTATTAACCCCTTGTCCGGGCACTAAGGGAACGGAGCTGAAAGCGTCACTAGAGCAACTGAAAGCTCAGGGTGTTGAGGCTATTGTTACCGCTCTTAGTTATGAAGAAATGGAAAAAGCGGGCGTTGCACAGTTACCGGAATTAACCCAAGAACTGGGCATGAACTGGTGTTATCAGCCGATAGAAGATGACTGTGCGCCGAACAGTGACTTTGATTCAGGCTGGCAACAGAACAGCCCTAAGCTGCAGTCTGTGCTGGATAATGGCGGTAAAGTTGCGCTGCATTGTATGGGCGGTTCAGGCCGTACCGGGCTGCTGGCTGCACACGTTCTATTAGAGCGTGGCTGGGAGCTGGATACGATTAAAACGGAAGTGAAGGCTCTGCGTCCGGGCGCATTTACTAAGTCAGTGCAGGTCGAGTATATCGATGCTGTTGCCAAGCAGGCAACAAAGTAGCCAGGGCTCTTGCTCTGATACGCTGACAAAGAAGGCGTTGTAACAGGCTCTTCAAGCTTTTGGGTTACTATGATCCAAAAGCTTTCAGAGCCTTTTTTATTATCTATCGCGCAATTATTATTGATTAAGTCATTCAACGGGTTAGCTTATGTTTTCAAGTCTGGATAAAAGTGTTCGTCAGTATATGCTGGTGACATTCAACTACTGGAACTTCACTATTACCGACGGTGCCCTGCGTATGCTGGTGGTGCTGTATTTTTATGATCTTGGCTACAGCACGCTGGCTATTGCCTCTCTGTTCCTTTTTTATGAGTTCTTTGGCGTGGTAACCAATTTAGTGGGGGGATGGCTGGGTGCCCGTCTCGGACTGAACCGCACCATGAATATTGGTCTGGCATTGCAGGTTGGAGCTTTAGCGATGCTGGCTGTGCCGGAAATCTGGCTGACGATTCCCTGGGTGATGGCAGCGCAGGCGGTATCCGGCATTGCTAAAGACCTGAATAAGATGAGTGCGAAAAGTGCCATCAAAACCCTGGTTTCCGGTGATCAGCAGGGCGCTCTTTATAAATGGGTCGCTATTCTGACCGGTTCTAAAAACGCACTGAAAGGGGCAGGGTTCTTTGTGGGCGGATTGCTGCTTTCTGCTGTTGGATTCAAGGCATCTGTGCTGGTCATGGCCGGCGTGTTGGTTCTGGTATTGCTCGGAAGCCTGATGTGGCTTGAGAGCGATATGGGGAAAGCGAAAAATAAGCCTAAGTTTAAACATATCTTTTCTAAATCCCGGAGTATCAACATTCTTTCTGCAGCACGAATGTTTTTGTTTGGCGCAAGGGACGTCTGGTTTGTGGTCGCTCTGCCGGTTTATCTTGGGACAGTCTTTGGCTGGAACCATATCTGGGTTGGCGGGTTTCTTGCCTTGTGGGTGATTGCCTATGGTGTGGTACAGGGCATGGCTCCAAGGATCACAGGAAAAGCGGAAGGCAAGGTTCCGGATGGCTCTGCCGCTCTATTCTGGGCACTACTATTGTCGGTGGTGACCGGGTTGATTGCCTATGGCGTACAGATAGGTTGGCAGCCAGAACTGGTGATTATTGCCGGGCTGCTGATCTTCGGGGCGGTTTTTGCTGTGAATTCCTCACTACATTCTTATTTGATTGTGAGTTATGCCAAAGGAGATGGTGTGTCTCTGGACGTCGGTTTTTATTATATGGCAAATGCAATGGGACGCCTTATCGGCACTATTTTATCCGGCTGGGTTTTCCAGATGGCGGGGCTCGCAGCCTGCTTGTGGGTATCGTTTGCATTTCTGGCTATCACGACGGTTATTTCCCTGTATCTTCCCAAAACAGAAGATAAAGCAATTATCTGCTGATTTTACTGACTTTTATTCTGTATCTATGCTCTATACTACAGTTATAACCATGCAGGAAGAGTGATTCACTTATACCTGCATGGCTGTCAGGTTGGCTCAGATAAGCAAAAGGAACTGGGATATGTCGGATATAGAGAAAGTGGTTAAGCGGGTGCGCCGTTTAGAGAAGCTGCTCCGGATTCGGTATCATGCGGACGGACGGGGGCTGCATCAGTTGGTTAGCAGTTGTGAGGAGCGGCTTCCGCACGATGTTATTAGCAAACTGCGTTATGTGGCCACCATCCGCAATAAAATTGTGCATGAAGAGGGATATTCCCTGGAAGACCGTCAGCATTTTTTTGCGGTGTGTGATGATTGTGAAAAAGAGCTGACACCAAGAGCTAACCGGTTTGTCTGGGGAGTGGCCGTATTTCTGATGGTGTTGATTACCGGATTAGCACTGGGCTTTTATTATCTCCATTGGGACAAACTTTCTCCTCATTTGCAATAGGACGTGATACCAATAGATAACCTCAATGCACGCTATGGCGGTTCTATGTGAACAATCATAAAACGCAAATAAGTAATATTATCACCCAGCATATCTTCCATATTTAGTAAATAATCCCGCCATATAACATCATTCCATTATTTGCTATTTTTTTGCTATCGGGATTATTTTGTTGATTCCGGAGGCAGGTCTAGTAATATCAACGTTTAGTAAAGAATATAATAATTAACCGTTTCATCATAAACAGTAGAGCCTGAGTACTTCATGTGGATTGGAGTGCGTTGGCTGAGCTCAACAAAAGAAAAATAAAATGAGATAGACAACTGATCTATCCGCTATTTGTGTATCGACTTTCCTGCTGATTAGGGAAGTAATTGGATACTGCTTGTGTCACAGAGGATTTATTATGTTTGTTTGGCTGGCTGTTGGTGCTTCGGGAGGGGTGTGCCTGTGTGCCACTCAAATGGAAAAGAAAAGGCTGGCAGTTTTTTTTAAACTGTTAACCATGGTCTTGTTAGTCATGACGCTTTTTCATCATAGTGGTGGGGAGTTGTTACTGACGGAACAGTGGGTATTGGCCGGGTTAGCGTTTTCCCTGGCTGGCAACCTGTTTTTTTTGCTCTCAAACCGCTTTTATGAGTTAGCGGTATTGTCGTTTGTTGTGGTTTCTATATGTTATGGTAAGGCCTCCTGGTTACAGCTTTCCGGTCCTCTTAGCTACTGGATCCCTTCTATGCTGTATGCGGCGTTAGTTATTCTGCTTTTTATTGGTCTTCCATCTTTATCTGGCATTTTGTGGTCGGTGGTGACACTTGGAGCCGGAATGGTGCAGATGACCTGGGCAGCGGCAGAGGTCTGGATGCATCAAAGTTCGCCGGCATCGCTGCTTGGGTTTACCGGCGCATTTCTGCTACTGACTTGCTGTATCGGCCATGCTTTTAAGCACAAAGGGTTACCTGCAAAAAACGGCAATCTGGTGCTGAATAGTACTTACTTAATATCGCAGGCGTTAATTACCGCGTCTGTGCTTTATTAGGGCGAGTACCCGGTCATATACTGCGTGTAAATAAGCGGAAGCTGACCTGGCCAGCATTTTTTTCCCGGTAAAGAGACCAGCTTGGTGGCAGTTCGGGCAGAAGTAGTTCTTTTTCTGTCTCGACATAAATCATGGCGTTATCAGCCAGCCAGCCGTTGGTTTCCAGCAGGTTGACAGCTTCTTCCAGCAACCCCTTTCTGAAGGGTGGGTCGATAAATACCACATCAAAAGGCGAGCCCTGTGCGCGCAGGTATTCCAGGCTGTCTGTATTGGTGACCGTAATGCTGTTCGTCTTCAGTGTCTCGACATTAGAGGTCAGCTGCTTATAGGCCTTGGGATTTAACTCAAGCATCGTGACCTGTTCAGCCTGCCGGGAAGCCGCTTCAAAGCCCAGCCCTCCGGAGCCGGCAAACAAATCGAGGCATCTTGCCCCCGGTATATCCTGTGCCAGCCAGTTAAAAACGGTTTCTTTTACCCTGTCTGTGGTCGGACGCAGCCCTTCAGCATCATGCACCGGCAGCTTTCTTCCCCGCCACAGCCCGCTGATGATGCGAACAAAACCGGAAGTCGCTTTCTTTTTCGGTGATGGCTTTAGTGATGAGTTTTTTTGAGATAAGTTGTGTTGACGACGCTTTACCATAGATTTTCTGACCGTAAAAAAGTGATACTATTAGGACGTTAATGTTCAATGCTCGGGTTTTGTTCCTGAGTAAACTTTACAACATAAATACACCTTATTATTCGGTGCTGGCAGAGTGTAGCAAGAGCACGGCCATATTTCTTTGTTTAAACAGGCTTCTTTGCTTAAACAATCAGGACAGAGAATATATACAGGTTTACTTAAAAATAAACAGGCAGATTCAGGATTAACCCGGATGGCGGAAAAGAAAAAACGCGGATTATTATCATGGCTGGGCTTTGGTGACGAAGAGCAGGCAACAGCTAATGAGCAAAAAGAGCAGGAATCTCAATCCTCAGAAAATCTCACTGACGCAGAACAGTTCGAAGAGGTGAGTAAGGCTGAAGCGACCGAAGAATTACAGCCCGTTTTGGATACAGAAATAGCAGCCGACGAAGACGTGCCGGTTGAAGAAAGTGAAGAGACCATTTCAGAAGATGAGGTCTCCGTCGCTTCCGAGACAACTTATGAGACGGAAAATGAGCCTGAACGTGTTCAGGAGCAGGAAAAACCAACCGAAAGCTTCTTTGCCCGTTTGAAACGCAGCCTGGCAAGAACCAAACAGAATATCGGTGCCGGTTTCTTTGGACTGTTTAAAGGTAAGAAAATTGATGACGAGCTGTTTGAAGAGCTGGAAGAGCAGCTGTTGATTGCGGACGTGGGTATGGACACCACAATGAAAATCATCGAGAACCTGACAGAGAAAGCCGATCGCCGGGAACTGAAGGATGGTGAAGCGCTGTATAACCTGCTGAAAGAAGAAATGACCGGTATCCTTGCTCATGTTGAGCAGCCTCTTCAGGTGGATACCAGCAAGACTCCATATGTGATCCTGATGGTCGGGGTGAACGGTGTCGGTAAAACTACCACCATTGGTAAGCTGGCGAAGCAGTTCCAGCGTGAAGGTAAAAGCGTGATGCTGGCTGCCGGCGATACCTTCCGAGCGGCAGCGGTAGAGCAACTGCAGGTATGGGGGGAGCGGAACAATGTACCTGTTGTGGCTCAGCATACCGGTGCCGATAGTGCGTCAGTGATTTATGATGCCATCGAATCAGCTAAAGCCCGTGGCGTTGATGTCGTGATTGCAGATACCGCAGGTCGTCTGCAGAACAAGAGCAATCTGATGGAAGAGCTGCGCAAGATTGTGCGTGTGATGAAGAAAGTCGATGATGCCGCCCCACATGAAATTATGCTGACGCTGGATGCCGGAACAGGACAGAATGCCATCAGTCAGGCAAAACTGTTTAGTGATGTTGCACCGATAACCGGTATTACTCTGACTAAACTGGATGGAACCGCAAAAGGCGGGGTGATTTTTGCGATAGCGGATCAGTTCGGTATTCCTATCCGTTATATCGGTGTGGGTGAAAGTATCGATGATCTGCGTCCGTTTGAAGCGCAGAGTTTTATTGATGCTCTGTTTAGCCGGGAAGAATAATAGCAAGGAAGCATGATAAGCCATCTGATAGTCGAGGGATAAAGGGTGATTAAGTTTCAGCAAGTCAGTAAGGTCTACCGGGGTGGTCGACAGGCATTACAGAAAGTAGATTTTCATCTGCGTAGAGGTGAAATGGCCTTTCTGGGCGGACATTCCGGGGCAGGGAAAAGTACACTGCTGAAACTGATCTGTGCCATTGAACGGCCTTCAGACGGGAAAATCAGCTTCAATCAGCACGACATCACCCGAATCTCTGCACAGGATATTCCTTTTTTACGCCGACGTATTGGTATTGTTTTTCAGGACCACAAGCTGCTGATGGACCGTTCAGTGTTTGATAATGTGGCTCTGCCGATGCGGATAGAATCCGCTTCCGAAAATGACATCAAACGTCGGGTATCGGCGGCACTGGATAAAACCGGATTACTGGATAAGGCTAAATGCCTGCCAAGCCAGCTTTCTGGTGGTGAGCAGCAAAGGGTGGGGATTGCCCGTGCGGTGGTCAACCGTCCTACACTGGTATTAGCGGATGAGCCGACTGGCAATCTGGACCCGGATCTCTCTTCCGACATGCTGAAATTGTTTGAGGAGTTTAACCGCGCTGGTGTGTCCATATTGTTTGCGACACACGATATCGGGCTGGTGGACACCCGTCCTCAATATCGTCGCTTTGAACTGAACCATGGCTTTTTGAGTGAGGTAGACGGTTATGGCCAGTCATAAACCACGGAACAAGCCCGATATCCGTCGAATCAGTTTTCTGCGTGCGCATATGCTGCAGGCAAAGAAATCATTCTTTGCTCTCTGGTTCCGGCCTTTGGGAAATAGTCTGACTCTGGCGGTCATTGCGATGGCCTTAACGATGCCGGCCAGTCTGTATCTGGTGGGAAAAAATATTGTTCAGGTGGCTGAAGGGATCGCAAGTCCATCCCAGCTAAGCGTCTACCTGCATGACGATACACCTGAAGCCAGAATTATGGTACTGAAGGATGAGCTGGAAAGCTGGCCGGAGATCAAGGCTATCAACTATGTCTCACCGCAGCAGGGGTTGAGTGATTTGAGTCAGTATGCTGGTTTTGACGACGCTATCGCCTTGTTGAGTGACTACTCTCTTCCGGCAGTGCTGATTATTTCTCCTGGGGTTGAACAAGACAGTGCTATTCGCCAGATCGCATCACGCATCGGACAGATGGACGAGATTTCCGATGTCCGCATGGATGAAGACTGGATGGCCCGGCTGGATTCGATTCGTACACTAGCCATCACCGTTGCCGTGATACTGGTGGTGCTGATGCTGAGTGCCGTCTTTCTGATCGTCGGTAATACCCTTCGCTTTACTGTGCTGGCTCACAAGGATGAGATCCAGGTGATGAAGATGATTGGCGCGACAGACAGCTTTATTTTGCGTCCCTACCTGTATTCGGGCGTTTGGTTTGGGGTTCTGGGAGCGATACTGGCGTGGATTCTGACTGCGATAATTACCATATTGCTCAATGGGGCAGTCGAGGACCTGGCACAATTGTATGACAGTCATTTCCGTCTGATAGGATTGAATGTTGATGAGTCGTTTGCGTTACTCATGTTAGGTGCTTTTCTTGGTTTTGTGGCGGCCCGGCTTTCTACTCGCCGTCATTTGAAAGAGATTGAGCCAGTCTGATTGCCTGGCTGAATGAGTGATGGAAAGGCGGAACTAATCTTTTTCATACTTGTCATAAAAACGGCAAGAGAATAGCGACTCTTTATACTTTGCACTTGTATAGCAAAAAGATCTGTGGATAATAATCGATCCGCTTGAATCTTGTTCTGATAAGGTTCAGTATTGGTGGGCTAACTAATTTGTCTGATGAAGAGACGAACGAGGAACGGAATGACAAACCAAACGTATTCAATGGCTCTGGTTACTCAGGATAGCCTTGATGGCTATATCCGCTCAGTAAACAGCTACCCTATGCTGACCGCTGACGAAGAACGCGGACTGGCAGAGCGATTACACTACAAAGGTGAAATTGAAGCAGCGAAAGGGCTTATCCTTTCTCACCTTCGATTCGTTGTTCACGTAGCGCGTGGTTATTCAGGTTATGGTCTTCCTATGGCTGATCTTATCCAGGAAGGTAACATTGGCCTGATGAAAGCGGTAAAACGCTTTAACCCTGAAGTGGGTGTTCGGCTGGTATCTTTTGCCGTTCACTGGATTAAGGCTGAGATCCACGAATATGTACTGCGTAATTGGCGGATTGTAAAAATTGCAACGACTAAGGCGCAGCGTAAACTCTTCTTTAACCTGCGTAAGTCGAAAAAGCGTCTTGGCTGGTTTAATAACGGTGAGGTTGAAACTGTAGCCCGTGAGCTGGGTGTCGAACCATCAGAAGTTCGTGAGATGGAATCTCGTCTTGCCGCTCAGGATGCCACATTCGAAATGCCTGTTGATGATGATGACTCTGCTGCAAGCTACACCGCACCGGTTCTGTATCTGGAAGATAAGCAGTCAGATGTTGCAGAGAGCGTCGAAGCCGATAACTGGGAACAGCACACCAACAACCGTCTGGCACACGCATTGGCGACGTTGGATGACCGGAGTCAGCATATTGTCCGCTCTCGCTGGCTGGATGATAAAAAATCTACCCTGCAGGAACTGGCCGAAACCTATAGTGTTTCCGCAGAGCGTATCCGCCAGCTAGAAAAAAATGCGATGAAGAAACTGAAACTCGCTGTTGGTGACATCTAAGCTTTTTTATCTCAATCAAAATCAGAAGATCATACAAAGGCCGGGTTCTTACAGAACCCGGTTTTTTTGTGCTTGTTTTCTTCGGATGTCTTGTCCTGATAATTCCCTTCAAATTAAAGACTTTTCCCCTTTGGTATAACGTTTCAGATCAACGATCTACCCCATTAGGTATCAGAATGTCATGACATGGATCCAAATCGTTATCACTGATATGACTCTGCCTGTGTATAACTTTGTGGTTAAAATATTTCTTAGCTGTCAGAAACAAGGGAATATTAGGCCTTACAGAGGTTTTTGCCTCTGGGGATACTTTTACTATTACACACATATTAAAAAGGATCATTACTATATATTGTGGATCCTGATCATCAAAAACACTTTATCAACGCAATTCACAGTTTTATCCACAATTGATGAAATATTGATCGTTGGTGGATAACCAATATCATCATGATCCCTGTTCAGTCTCTGGATAGGTTGTTGCCATGTCTGACTTTATTGTGATTATCAGTGTGATTAGCGTATTGCTGCTATTGGGGTGAGTGTGTTATTACATGGGGGTAATACTGAATAGCAGGCAACGGGCAGATGATTCGATTAGTGGTTCTGAACAACCCCAGAATGGCACAGGCATTTATTGACTATATGGCATCACGTCACATCGCAATTGAGATGATGCCAGAGGGGGGAGGCAGCTTCGCGCTGTGGCTAAAGGATTCCCAGCATCAGGTTGAGGCGGAAGCCGAGCTCAGCCACTTTCTGGACAACCCTCATGATCGAAAATACCAGGCCGCATCCTGGGCGGTAGCAGAGTCCAGAACCCGGAAGTTTAGTTACCATAGTCCGGGGATGATGGCTTTACTTCAGTCTAGAGCTGGTCCCTTTACTCTCAGTATCATGGGAGTGTGTGTGGGCATTTTTATTCTGAGTCAGATTGGTTTTGAACAGCCAGTATTCAGTCTGTTGCATTTTCCTGCCTTAGCGGGAGAGCAGTGGCAGCTCTGGCGCTGGGTTTCTCATGCTTTGCTGCATTTTTCCGTCTTACATATTGCTTTTAATCTGCTCTGGTGGTGGCAACTGGGCGGTGATATTGAGCGGCATCTGGGGTCGGTGAAGTTACTGACTATTTTCCTGTTGTCTGCGGCTCTGTCTGGTGCAGGCCAGTATTGGGTGGAAGACGCGTATTTTGGCGGATTATCCGGGGTGGTTTACGCCTTGATGGGCTACCTTTGGCTGATGGGGAGCCGTGCTCCTGAATCTGGACTATTTATACCTAAGCCAATCGTCGTCTTTATGTTGGTCTGGCTGGTGCTGGGTTATGTTCAGCCTTATATGGCGATCGCCAATACAGCCCACCTGATGGGGTTGTTATCTGGGGTTGTGTTGGGATGGAAAGACAGTCTGCAGATCAAACATCAGTGACGAACTGTGATGGTTCGTCACTGGCTAAACGGTACTATTGATACAAGTACTTAGTAAACAGAAGATCCGTCAGCAGGGTACGTCCTGTTTCTGCGAGTAGTATGTCGTTCAGGTGCTCTTTCAGTTCTTGTCTGAGCTCTTCTCTGCCTGCCAGCGTCTTGATTTTATCTTCGGGTTGCTCACCAATCATTTCGATAATGGCATCCCGAATCAGGGGTTGGTGTTTTTCTAAATCAGCAATATAGCTGGCATCGGCCACCATCAGGTCGATTCGGACCTGCAGATAGCCGAGTTTTTTACCTTTGGTGTAGAAGTTAGTGGTGAGGTCCGGTGCCAGAGTAAAGTAGGCGAAACGCGGGCCAGTCTGTTCACCGGAGCTATCTTCTGCAAGTGTTAAAGAAGAAAAACACAGGCTGGCGACACATACAAACAGGGTTAGGTAACGTATAAGCATATTTCTGTATTTAAAATTATCCGGATATTGTTTATATTTTGCTGCTTTTTTAGAAGCAACATCAAGTATAATTACTAACATTATCTTAACCGATTATCTCACAGGTGTCTGAATTTATACTCACGCTATGACCGATCACATCCAGCGGTACATTACTGCTCTACAAAAAGTGGACTGGCATGACTTGGATCAGTTCGGGTTTCCGAATGACATCGCTTCTTCCTGGGTAACCGAGCAAGGCTCCCTGTCTAAACGCTTATCTGCTGTCAGTTGCGGTATTCGTGTAGAAGTGATCAATAATCAGCACATGTCCCGTCAGGGATTAACGAATGAAGAGAAAAACTTACTGGCTGAGGAAGACTGCCTGCAGAGAGAGGTGGTTCTGAAAGGTCTGGTGAGTGAGGGGCTTGAACAGGAATGGCTGGTTGGAAGAACATTAATCCCTCAGAGTTCAATAGAAGCACAGCCTTTTGATCTGGTTGAGCAGGGGGAAGTGCCTCTGGGGCTGACTCTATTTTCTGCGGATGAAGTGGAGCGGGATGCCATGCAGGTCGGTTGGGTTTATATTCAGGGTGAAACCCTCATCGCCCGTCGCTCCCGTATCTGGGTGAACAGAAAGCCAGTACTGGTGGCGGAACTGTTTCTGCCTGATTCGCCAGTGTATACAAAAGGAGAACAATCATGAGTGCGGCTAAAGCCAGAGCCTATTGGCAGCTTATGCGGATGGACCGTCCTATCGGCTCTTTACTGCTACTATGGCCGACGGTATGGGCACTATTTCTGGCCGCAGAGGGTATGCCGGATCTGAATATATTGTTGGTTTTTGTTCTTGGGGTGCTTTTGATGCGTTCTGCTGGCTGTGTGATCAACGATTACGCTGACCGGGATTTTGACGGCTTTGTGAAGCGTACTAAATCGAGACCGTTACCATCAGGAAAAGTTTCTCCTTTTGAAGCCGTGTTACTGTTTCTGTTTCTGGCTCTCAGCTCTTTCTTTCTGGTTCTGACCATGAATACTCTGACGGTACAGTTATCGTACGTCGGCATTGTGCTGGCGGCGATCTATCCGTTTATGAAGCGTTTTACCCATGTGCCGCAGCTGTTTTTAGGCCTGGCATTCAGTTGGGCGATACCGATGGCCTGGGCTGCCCAGGCTAACGAGTTGCCACCCCAGGCCTGGCTGCTGTTTATTATTAATTCTCTCTGGACCATTGCTTACGATACTCAGTACGCCATGGTAGATAGAGATGACGATTTGAAAATCGGCATCAAATCCACCGCTATTCTGTTTGGCAGGCGGGATAAAAAAATCATCGGTTTATTGCAAGTGCTGACACTGGTGCTGATGACGGCTCTGGGACACTGGATGCAGTTGGGCCTGTTCTTCTATGTCGGTATTCTGGTCGCGGCTGCTCTGTTTGGATTTCAGCAATACCTAATCCGGAATCGGGAAAGAGATGACTGTTTTCGAGCCTTTCTGAATAATAATTATGTGGGTATGGTTCTGGCGACAGGGGTCTTTCTCGGTACGTTCTAGTTTTACAGCCTTGCCGGCGACCGGTATAAGAGGTTGCTACAAATCGTGTTGCAACAAAAAGGCTTATCAGGTTGATAAGCCTTTTTACCGGGGGAGTACTCTGATCATGAACCGGCAGAAATGCTTTCCTGAATCGTCAGCTTGACATCAGTAGGGAGCAGGGCAGAAAGTTGCTCCGCAAGCTGATGAGCTTTTTCTGTGTCACAGCCTCCTTCCTGAATGAGATAACCTTCTTCTTTAAGTGTGCTGAGCATAAAGGCAAAGACACCCTTATCAAAAAATTCCGGCGCATTGATTCCATGCAGTCGTCCCAGCCGCTGAGCCATTGCCTGACTTTTCTGCTCCAGATCGGACTTGTCCATTTCAGGCTCTGAGATGAGCTGATTCAGCACGATAGCATAACGCTGTAGGGTTTCAGTAATGGTCTGAGCCAGCAACATCAGTGGCTGAATATTCTGCTGGTTCAGTAACACCCTATCACCGTCAACGGTGATCATATTCTGCTGTGAAAATTCACCAATGATGGAAGAAATGACACCATCCAGTTCTTCAGACTGATAATGCAGGAACAGCTCTTTTTTCAGAAATGGGTAGAGTAAGTGTAGTGTTTCGGTGACGGCCTGTATTTCTATGCGCTGGTGACGCACCACTAGCTGAGCAATCAGTGCAGGCAGTGCGAACAGGTGAATAATATTATTCCGGTAGTAGGTCATCAGAACCGATTGATGACGATCCAAAGAAATAATGTCGCCCAGTGCGTCTGACTCCACGACGAATTTATTCAGCGCTTCTGCATGCCGGACCAGCTCTGCTGCAGACTGAGAAGGAACCGTGCAGGTTGCAGAGTAGGGGACGTTACGCAGAAGAGAGAGATAGACGTCGACCTGAGCAATCAGCGTATCTCTGGTCAGGGCTCGCTGACTTGAGGCGAGCAGAGCGGTGGCACAGAGCGTCAGGGCATTGGCCGCTGCGGCATCGTTAATATGGGTCATCATCTTGGTTGCCAGCTGGTTGACAACCGGCGTTATCCATTGTGGCCTTGGTGCCTCCACCGGGTTAATATCCTGGGTCCAGCCCGGGGTATGCTCATTGAGATACTGATTCAGAGGGATCGGTTCTCCGAAGTTGACATACCCCTGGCCAAAGTCCCGCAACTTACGCAGGGTCTTGATAACCTGTCCGGCATTCTCTTTTTCTTTCCGTTTTCCCCGCAGCTCTTTGGCATAGGTAGACACTTCCATCACATGTTCATAGCCAATATAAACCGGCACCAACGTGACCGGACGATTTAATCCACGCAACATAGCCTGAATAGTCATGGCCAGCATACCGGTTTTGGCCTGCAGCAGCCGGCCGGTTCTTGAACGTCCGCCTTCACTGAAATATTCGACAGAGTAGCCTTTGGTAAACAACTCGGCCAGATATTCACGGAATACCGTTGAATAGAGTTTATTGCCTTTAAAGCTGCGGCGGATAAAGAAGGCACCACCCCGGCGGAAGATAGGCCCGGCCGGGAAAAAGTTCAGGTTGATACCGGCGGCAATATGCGGTGGTACCATACCTTCCTGAAACAGGACGTAAGACAGCAGCAGGTAGTCCATATGACTGCGATGGCACGGGACATAGACGATTTCGTGTCCGTCCTGAGCCAGACGCCGGACAGCAGAGGCATTGTTAATATTCAGTCCCTGATATAGCTTGTTCCATAGCCAGCCAAGGAAACGGTCGCCTTTTTTAACCAGAGAGTAGGAAAAGTCAGAGGCAATTTCATCCAGCATGGAGTGGGCTTCGTTGTAGGCTTTTTCGATACTGATATTACTGCCACGTGCCTCATCCTGAATCGCTTTTTGTATTGCCTGAGAGGCAAGAAGGCGGCTGAATAATCGTTCCCGGTCAGGCAGGTTAGGGCCTGAAGCCGCCATTTTCTGTCTGGAAAAGTGGATCCGGGCGACGCGAGCCAGTTTATGGGCAATCGTAGTATCCGAGCCATGAGAGTCCGCCATATAGCGCAGAGAGACACAGGGGCTGAACCGCACCATACAATCACGTCCGGAAAACAGCACCGCTTTGGTTTTTTGCAGACCGTTCAGTGCCTGCAAATATGGTTTGTTTTGTTCTTCTTTGCCGGGTTTTCGTCCCCACAGTACGGTGGCGGGTATGACCTGAACATCCAGCGTTGGATCTTCTCTGTGCAGACGCAGCAATTCCGAAAACAGCGCAATGGAGGCGCTCGGGATATGTTTATCATCCTTTAGTATTGTTGGTCTGGAGCTGATATACACAAAGCGATTTAATAGCTGATTATTCAGTTCAATAGTCGATAGCGGATCCGGCAGGCCGGCGTTTAACGCACTAGCCTGTAAGGTGAGAAGATCAATATCTGAACGAAATGGTAGTGCATAGACTATGGGTTTGTTCAGGTCGATGTTCAGATCTTTTATCGGATCAGACGGAATAGCGGTGCTTTTTACTAACACTGAAACCGGTAGCTTCAGGAGTGAATGGGAAACATTGCGTTCTGAATACATCAGATTAATCGCCTCAGAAGTTATAAAAATAGGTGTACCAGCACACAAGAAGACGGGCTATAGAAGTCATCTTTTGCACGCGCAGCAAGGATACCAGAACTGGTCCAACCTTTTAATGAAAAAGTTGTTTTGAGTAAAAACTCTGGGAGTTTTTATTATTCCGGCCTTTAAAACCGACAGAAACTTTCCAAATGAAAGAATACTGGATATACTCACAGTTAGCTGTATAAAAAGACAGGTGATTTATGAGGCCGTTAACTCCGAGACAACAACAGGTTTTTGATCTGATCAAAGACAAAATAGAAGTAACAGGGATGCCGCCAACCAGGGCTGAAATTGCACGTGAGCTGGGGTTTCGTTCAGCCAATGCCGCGGAAGAGCACTTGAAAGCATTGGCGAAAAAGAAAGCGATAGAGATTATTCCCGGAGCCTCCCGGGGTATTCGGCTTCTGCTTCAGGATGAGGCGGCAAATGATGCAGAAGGGTTGCCACTGATTGGCCGTGTTGCAGCGGGTGAACCTATCTTAGCTCAGGAGCATGTTGAAGCGCATTATCAGGTTGATCCGGCGATGTTCCGTCCTCAGGCCGACTTCCTTTTGCGGGTTTATGGCGAAAGTATGAAAGACATTGGTATTATGGATGGTGATCTGCTTGCTGTGCATAAGACCCAGGATGTTCATAATGGTCAGGTCGTTGTGGCCAGAGTCGATGAAGATGTAACGGTAAAAAGACTGGAAAAGCAGGGCTCTACAGTATTACTGCATGCAGAAAATGAAGCGTTCGAACCCATTCGGGTGGATCTGGAGTCACAGCAACTTTCCATTGAAGGCGTGGCTGTTGGGATTATCCGTAATACGGACTGGATGTAATACCGACTGGCTGATGCATAATATTATTTTCCGGAGCAGAATTAAGTTTGCTTCGGAAAATCGTGTTTTTTCTGTTTATAAATCACGTTATCTTTATAGTGTTTAATATACAGCAGATAGCTATAGGGTTGGAAAACAGACATTATGGGAATTCGTGCACAGCAGAAAGAGAAAACCCGCCGCTCACTGATTGATGCCGCATTCAGCCAACTGAGTGCGGAGCGTAGTTTTTCCAGCCTGAGTCTGCGTGAAGTTGCCCGAGAGGCGGGTATTGCGCCAACCTCTTTCTACCGGCACTTTAAAGATATGGAAGAGCTGGGCCTGACGATGGTGGATGAAGGCGGATTGCTGTTACGTCAGCTAATGCGTCAGGCACGTCAGCGTATCGCTAAAGAAGGGAGTGTCATTCGTACCTCCGTAGACACTTTTATGGAATTCATTGAATGCAGTCCTAATGTCTTCCGGCTTTTGCTTCGTGAGCGTTCAGGTACTTCTGCTGAGTTTCGGGCTGCGGTTGCCCGGGAAATGCAGCATTTTTCTGCAGAGTTAACCGAATACCTGATCAGTACAGGTATGAACCGGGATGAGGCTTTTACTCAGGCAGATGCTTCCGTTACTTTAGTATTTAGTTCAGGTGCTGAAGCTCTGGACCTGGGAAAAAATGAAAGGGATGAGCTCACAGAACGACTGGTAACGCAGTTACGAATGATATCGAAAGGTGCATACTGGTACAGAAAAGAAAGTGAAAAACAACAGGACAGGATTTAATCATTATGTCACATGAATCTTCCCCAGAAAAGTTATCCTCTTCCAACTGTAAGTCAGTCGGTTGCTCGGAGAGAAAAACGCTTATTCTCGCTATTGTTGCTGGCATGTGCAGCAATGCCATTATCTCTTCTATGTTGCACAGTGCGGTGACATTCTCTATCTTCTCAGTGATAGCTTTAGCTCTGTCTTTGCAGATGCTGTATCAGGACTACCTGCGTAATCCGGTAGCGGAAGATATTCCGATGATCGGGCTCGCATGCTTTTTTGTTGGTGTATTTGGTCACTCGGCTTTTCTGAAGGCACAGCATCCCGAGATAGGTTCCAATTTCTTCGCCATTATGATTACTCTGCTACTTTTGCTTTGGGTTGGCAGAAAGTTAGGGTATATCAAGAAGAAAGGTGAATAATACCGACAGATTCTGTATGGTTTAAATGGAAAAGGCTTAGCATTTCGCTAAGCCTTTTTTATCATGAGTCTTAAGAAGGTTTTCTTTCCAGTAATACACCCGCTTCCATATGGTGGGTAAATAGAATCATTAGTCTTCTGGTATCTATGATTGTCTTTAACATGCTGTTTTTATTTTGGTTCTTTGTTATTCGTTGTCTACTGGTGTTTATAGGAATACAATAAAAGCTTACTCGTTGCCGTACCCCGCGCCGTACCCAGAATCATAAGGACTTGCTGATAATGACAAAGCGAATTAGCTCTGACGCCACGTTAAAGGCATTGAAACCGAGAGATAAAGAATACCTCATCCCTGATAAGAAAATTGAGGGATTGAATATCCGTGTTCGTCCAACGGGGACAATGACGTGGACATTTCGTTTTCAAATGGGGAGAAAGCACGAAAAGATATCCATGGGGCGCTATCTTCAGTCAAATTCAAAAGCAGGAATGACATTAGATCAAGCAAGAAAGGAAGCTGGTCGTTATCGGAGTTGGCTAGA
Source organism: Vibrio albus (assembly GCF_003144035.1). Taxonomy (GTDB): domain Bacteria; phylum Pseudomonadota; class Gammaproteobacteria; order Enterobacterales; family Vibrionaceae; genus Vibrio; species Vibrio albus. The sequence continues at coordinate 27,440 of NZ_QFWT01000014.1, read as the reverse complement.
AAATAACAAGAATCCCAAAGTGGAGCTTGCAAGAGAACGTCGTGAGCAGGAAGAGGCCAAGACGTTTAACGATGCTTTTGTGAGTTTTGATGAGAAGCGTCTATCGAAGCAATTACGAGGTGAGCAGTCGAGAATTATCTACAATCGAGATATCAAGCCACATATCGGTGGTATCAAATTGGCTGATTTGAGCATATATGATCTCAATAAGGTCTTCGATGCTAAGGTCGATAAAGATGGAAAGCGTATGGCTGGAGCTATCGGGGTCTGCCATAAAATCATCAATCAAGTGATTAACCATGCTTTGGCGCTAAACATGCTTGATACTCATCCGGCTCCGCAACTGAAAGCAAAAGATGTTGGCGGAGGCTCCAAGGTCACTAAGCGAAATCTAAGTTTTGCTGAGCTGAAGATTTTGTTAACCAGCTTGAATGAATGGCGCACTGATCCCGCCAATATCCGCTTAATACGCTTTTTGCTTGGATGCGGACAAAGAATTAGCGCAGTGCTTGAAATGCGCTGGAGTGAGCTAGATTTTGATGAAGGGATTTGGCTATTACCTGCCAGTTCAGAAGATCGTCACACTAAGAGCCAAGAGTCTCGGAAGGTCCCCTTAAGCGATTACCTACTTGAGCTTTTGACAGAACAACGTAAGAGCGTGCCGAGTAAATGGAGTTTGGTTTGGCCTCAGCTTATGGATGATAAAGTACAAGAGCCTGCGGCAGTACGTGCGCTGATTAAACGTAATCTTCCAGCCGACTTTGAACGCTTTTCTCCGCACGATCTGCGCCGTACCTTCATTAGCCGTTGTAGTGAGATAGGATTGGATATTGTTGCAATCGAAAAGACGGTAGGCCACCAGCTACCGGGAATGCTTAGGGTGTATAACCATCATGATTACTTGGAAGAGCAGTTATCTGTATTGCAGGCATGGGGAAATAAACTTCAGTCGTTGACTGTTGAGAATGTAATTCCATTATCAAGGTCTCTGCCATTTTAGACAGCAAGTAACTAGATTAATTTGGATTAGTCTGGACTCAATCTTTCGGTTCCAAAATCACGATGCTACCCGATCGTACAGGTAGCACCTCTTCGTTACGTCCCTAATCATGCCAGTAAAATTCTAATCAGATAAATTTTGTCACCTGCTACCAACAAGTACCACTGTAGCGAACAGCCAAAAGATGGTGCTCGCTTTCTCCCAATAATGAGCTTTGCGCAACAAACTGACCTAATTTCTAAACTGCATTTCTATTCAATAGAGAATCACGAATTTACTGTATAACCAAATGCTAATTTTTATACATGATTTATATAAATCTATCCTGATAGGGCTTAATATTACTGATAATGAGTATGATAAATAGCTGTCAGTATGAGGTTCGTATGCGTTATGTCAGGAAATGAAAGAAAATTCTCAGAAGGGTCAACGCTGGTTTCCATCACCGACTTGCAAGGTGTTATCCAGTATTGTAATCGTGATTTTATCGAAATCAGTGGTTACTCCGAAAAAGAGCTTTTGAACTCCAACCACAACATCGTCCGTCATAAAGATATGCCGAAAGCAGCATTCGCTGACTTATGGGCAACCGTAAAAAATGATAAACCATGGCAGGGAATGGTAAAAAACCGTTGTAAAAATGGTGACTACTATTGGGTGGATGCTTACGTTACGCCTGTATTTGAAAATGGCAAAAAAGTTGGTTACCAGTCTGTTCGAAGTTGCCCTACGCGGGAGCAAATCAAGGCCGCAGAGAGCTTATACCAGGAGCTGAATACCAATCCTTCTAAGGCTATCCCTAAACCCAACTTTATACGCAGGCTATCCTTAGCAACCAGAATGAATACTCTGGCTAGCTTATGCTTTCTGTCCTTTCTGGTTATCCAGTGGGAGGCAGACCACCTTTTTAATGGTGAACTCTGGCATGTTTTCACAAACCTGTGGGTATTGACGCTGTACAGTGCAATGCTCTTTCTTATAAACAAGAAAGTTATTAAAAAGGTTCAGCAGTTAGACACCATTCTAAAGCGCATCTCGGCAGGCGACTTAACAGAACGTATTCAAGTCACCACTTTGGATGAGCTTGGTGATTTAACCATGACTGCAAAAATGCTTCAGGGGCGTTTGAAAGCAGTGATTGGTCGGTTTAGCGAATCAGCAGCAGACTTAACCATGACTACGGGAGTTCTGTCTGATGCGAGCTACCAGACGAAACTTAGCATGGACAGACAGCATTCCGAAACAGAGCTGGTTGCTACTGCTATGAACGAAATGAGTTCAACCGTAACTGAAATTGCCCAGAACACCACAAGAACTTCAGAGCTTGCCGCATCTGCTGATAACTCTGCCAACCAGGGTAACCAGACAGTTGCAACTACTCGTGAGGCTATCCTTGAGCTTTCTAACGATATTTCCCATATCTCAGATAAGATTAACTCATTAGCGCAGGAGTGTGAGCAGATTATTGATATCACAGACTCTATCAGTGGTATTGCTGACCAGACGAACCTGTTGGCTTTAAACGCTGCGATAGAGGCAGCCAGAGCAGGTGAACATGGCCGTGGCTTTGCTGTAGTTGCTGACGAAGTAAGGGTTCTCTCTACACGAACTCAGGAAGCTACCATTGAAATTAATGCGATGATAGAACGTTTGCAAAATGGTAGTCGGGAAGCTGTAACCGCTATGAGTGAGGGTATAGAAAAAGCTCAGGATTCCGTGGAAAAAATTGAAGATACCAAGCAAGCATTTAGTGAAATCGGTACAGCCGTATCCGATGTCAATGATATGAACATGCAGATAGCGACAGCCGCCGAGGAGCAATCTGCTGTAGCAGAAGAAATGAATGCTAATGTGAGTTCTATTAGTGAACACTCTTACAAAACGGCAAGTAATGCTCAGTTAGTTGAAGAAAAAGTGGCTACACTTATAGAAATGTCAGCATCACTCCAATTACAGTTAGAGCAGTATGATTTAGGAGAGTCTGCAACCAAGTTTGACTTTGATACCGCTAAAAAAGCACACCTTGCCTGGAAGTCCAGAGTTCGTGCGCTTCTGCAAGGCGACGAATCAGCAATATCAAAAGAGCAGGCATGCTCTCACCGAGAGTGCCAATTGGGTAAATGGTACTACTCTAGTGGTGCTTCAAAATATAAGAGTTCTACTTATTTCCAACAAATTGAGGGTCCGCATACTCGGTTGCACCAGATAGTAAAAGAAGTGATGGAGCTTAATGAACAAGGGGAGATTGATAAGGCACAGCTACTTTCTCAGGAGCTTTCCCCTATTTCTGATGAGATTGTTGAGTTACTGGATAAAACTAAAGCATCTATTCGATAATGGGTAATATGGTGTGCAATTAAGATTTGGTGGCAATAAATGACAGAAAGCACGATAAGATTTTTCACATGGAGTGAACGCTATTCCATGGGGATAGCGGAAGTAGACAAGGAGCATAAACAACTTGTTTATCTGCTGAACGTGCTTGCAAACCACATCGTTTTGCAGCTTGACATGTCTAAGGTCAATAGCGCATTTGATGAGCTTATCGCTTTTACTTCCTATCATTTCAAAAGTGAAGAAAAAATCTGGAATGCTTGTTTACCTCAGGAGGATTTTATTCTCCAGCATGAAAAAGAGCATGAAGACCTTCTCAGCGGAATTATACAGTTAAAAAACGAATTTCCTGATATTTCCAAAGAAAATCGGATAGAGCAATCTTTGGGCATTTTGTGCCGCTGGCTGGTTACACACATGTTGAAAGGTGACCTATATTTAGCAACGATGGTGCAGGAAATAAAATCAGGGGCTAGTTTTAATGACGCAGAGTGTGCTGCCATAAATATAATTAATGGCGAAGGTCAGATATTACTGGAAGCAACCCTGTCTGCATACAATTCTTTGTCGGAAACCGCGCAACATTTAGTGTGTGTACGCTCTCAATTAGAGGAGAGTGAAGCTCGTCTGCAAGATGCATTAACTTATGCAAAAATAGGCTACTGGGAATTCCCATGTTATGGCGGTGACGTCTACTGGTCTGAGCAAATTTTCCAGATATTTGGTTTGTCAAAAGAGCTTAGTGCTGGTCCAGAAACGCTGTGCGGGATCATGGAAGAAGACCATCACATTTCATTTTATAACTCTCTGCAAGCAAGCTTGAATTCAGGGAGTGAACATCATGTTTGTTATCCAATAACACGACCTTCAGATGGTAAACGTCGATGGATAGATTGCCGCGGAAAAGTTCTTTATAACAGTAATGGTGAGTCCGAAAAAATTACTGGTTTTATTCAGGATATTACAGAGTATAAAGAGCTGGAAGAATTAAACCGCAAACTTGCTATAACAGACCCCCTCACAGGTGCATTGAACCGACGTGGTTTTGGAGAACGAATATCCAAAGAGTTCAATGCTTGCAGGAGATATGATAATCCGCTTACAGTCATGATTTTAGATCTGGATAACTTTAAGCAGATTAATGATCAATTCGGTCATCAACATGGTGATGAGGTACTGAAGAATTTTTCAGAAGCTTGTCGAAACCTTCTACGAGAAAGTGATATTTTTTGCCGTTTAGGAGGAGAAGAATTTGCTGTGGTATTACGTAATACCGCTATAGAAAAAGGAAAACATGTTGCAGAGCGTATCAGGTCTACTGTCGAGTCTGCTACGGTAGCCTATGATGGTGTGACTCTTCAATACACGGTAAGTATCGGAATATCTGAGTTGACAGCACTTGATGATGGTGTCGATGATGTAATGCAAAGAGCCGACGATGCTTTGTATCAGGCAAAAGCACTTAATAAAAACCGAGTTGAGTGGAAGCTATAAAATGTTGCTGTGAATTACCAATACAGGTAGTGGCGTAGCGTTAAGGTTATTATTAGCCTACTGGTTGTAGTAGATTCGATATCTAATAGCTACAACAGCATATTTAGCTAGAAATAGAAGTATTCTTATGCAGGTCGAGGTATCTCTACTCCGTTGCGCAATGCACGTTTCTGTCCAATAACGTTCATCAGTGGCACTTTGAGAAGTGGCTCCGCACTGCCATTCGGAACGTGGGAACTTGCCTATAGGTAGATTTCGTCCGACAAACCGAATAGTAACTTTAATGCTGAAGTGCGGAGGCGGTTGTTAGCTTCGGTCGAGGTTTATCACCAAAAATGTCAGATCGAGTACCACTCACTACAATTAATTAAGTGTGAGAGAGTATATCAGTCACTGTTATCTTTTAATGCTCCCCAAGCACTTCGAAGCATTGGGCCTTGCTGTTCAGAGTCAAGGAGGGCTTCATCAGTGCTGTTTTTATCATGCTCATGACTAGTATTTTGAGTTAGGTCTGAATAACTCTGCGATAACTCTTCTTTCGGGCTTTGATGATAGTTAGCACCACTGGTGTTGTTTTCAAGATCTGCTTGGAGTTGTGCAGCTTCATGATTTTGTTCTGGCGTTTCACTTACTGCGCTAGGCAGGCAAAGTTGAATTTTTAGTTTAGAGTTTTCTTTGGCGTATTCGCTTATCTCTTTTAAAAGCTCTCGGTTCTGCAATTCCATTTGCTCTAAACGTTTTTCTAGCTCTTCAAGTGAAGTAGAGGACTCATCTCCAATAAGGCTTTTTTGAGGTTGTTGGTTTAGTTGCTCTTCTAAAGACTCAATACGTTGAGTCAAATAATCAATCTTTCGTTGCGTTCCCTTGGCTGCAAGCTTGGCCTCGTGATCTGCTGCCGCTCGAACTTCAAGTTTCTTTTTTCTATTCGTAGCAATCTTGGTTTGATATTCGTCATTGATTAACTTAGTGAGTGTCTGCTTTATAGATGCGTTGGGAGTGGAGTTGTTTTTAGCAAGTGACTTTAGGTTTTTGTAGGTATCAGAATCAAGAGAAAGGTTGTAGTGTTTTTTTCCCTGACGAGCATGCCTAGCTCGCCAAGTGGCGCTTAGCTTCCCAACAAAAAGTTTGCCAGCGTCACCAGTATTTAGAATGTCTGCAATTAGACATTCAAATTGCTCTCTGGTGTCTTCCAGACCGATCTGCGAGTTGTAATACTGCTGAAGAAGATCTGAGATCTTTTCATTGGTCGAGAATGTAGATGCCTTCGTTTTTAGGTAGTTTGTCACCCAATTTATTCCGTCATCCTCCCACCTAAAGCTATTGGGTAGTCCCTCTACTGTTAGCATACATACCTCCTGATATCACACTTCAAAAGTATACACTCCTAGTATTAATTGGTGAAGAAATATGAATCTATAGGTTGATATATAGCAGTGCTATTTAAATGCATATGTTACATGCGTATACTTAACTAATAACAGGTAGTCTAATGAGAATTTATTTTGAGTTATACACATGACGTCACAAGGTTTATACTTGTAAAGTTTGATTATGTATCTCCAGAAATGCGCTTTTTTATCGCAGGGTTGTTGCTCGACTTTTATAGTGTGGGAGAGTTCACTGTTCCTGCCAAAGAGCTGAGTGAACGGTACGGTGTGACGCTCAATACTGTTAACAAAACACTTAAGTATCTGGTGCAATCCGGCTATGCCGAGCGATCAAATTATTCGCTCAAGAAGGGAAGGCCAATCGGTAAGTATGTCTTTACAGCCGATTTGAAGAAGAAGTTTGCTGAAGCTCCAAAATGGATAGATGCGATCAGACCAACTAAGTTTTGGGGAAAAGCTATTATCAAGGTTGTAGGAGGCTCTAATTGTGGTGACTCAAAAACCAAATACACAGTTTCTAACCGTTATCTGATTTGTCTCTTGGCTTTGTTTGCGAATGATCTCGGTGTGATTGATTCTATACCTGCTTCACGGATAGCTAAGATTCTAGGCTTCTCTCCCTTAAGGATGCGATCCCAACTGACTACTCTTGTTGAAGGACAAGTCCTGCAAAGTTATATCGGCGGTGTGACAGGTAAATACCTCTTTGGAAAGGTTCCGGGAATCTACTTTCTCAACACCGAAACCATAGCGAAAGCGTTGGGACTATCGTTAGAGGCTTTATCATTTAGAAAGGTGGATCAGGGGGTGTTAGCTCACAACGGTGATAGGTATTTTGCCAAACGACTTTATCGCTTGGCGCGCGCGTTAGATGTACCTAAATCACAAAGAGATAAAGAGTTGATCGAAAGAGAGGAGAAGTACCTGAAAGATTGGTGGCCCTCCTATAGTCCGGAATCTTTTATCAAAGTATGCCGTTTTTTTTCAGATCAAGATGTGACTCGGGTTCCTGACTATCTACAAATCAAGTTGGAGCGATACATTGCAAATTATCTCACTATTGCATCGCTCTCAGATCAAAAAAATCAAGAGACTGAGCTGGATAAGCTTAAGAACAAGATCGCTGAAGAGTGTATCCCGGCTAAATGGCGCATGGACGAAAATGAGAAAAACGCTTTTGCTGATGAAAGTTCATTCAAGTTGCTGGTGGAGATCATTTTAAGCATTGTTCAAAGTGTCGCCTCTGAGTACACAGATTATTTTCAGTTGGAAGAACATAGAAACACTTCGTTTAGGATCTTGTCGTATGAGGAAGGTTTTACCATAGAAGCATTCAAACCTCTTTCTACAGACGGCTTAAAATAAGTTCGTCGTTTTTTGCCGTTTGAACGACCGACAAATCGTCGGATGCAGTGGCTTCAAACCCTGCGAAACGCCGGAGGGGGCAGTGTAGGAAAAGGTAATATATATTCTCTTCAATCATCTATTTACCACATCACCTGATCAGAAAAAAATACCGATACAGTTTCTTCCTGTAGACCTAACCTTCTACAGGAGCTACTCATGTCTAATCACCTCATCCATCAGGGTTCATTGTTTAATGGATTACCCGTCAATACTAATTACTCCTTGATAACACGATACCTTGAGCAAACGCATAAGGTATTGAACAATGCATTATCTGAGCACCCTAGAAGTTTTATCTTCACAGTGTTACTCAGATTACCAAATGATACAGACAATGATTTGAACTTGGAGAGGATGATTACCCGGTTTATCGAAGGGTTCAAACGCAGACTACAGCGCAGCATAGTACGCAGGAAAAATAAAGGATATCGAGTTCATGCTACATCAGTGAGATATGCATGGTGCAGAGAGCAGGATAGTTCAAACCACCAGCACTACCATGTGTTCTTCTTACTGAATGGACAGACTTACCATCGATTGGGGGACTACTCCTACGAGAACAAGCACCATCTGCGATACATGGTGGCTGATGCATGGGCTAAGGCACTAGGAATGAGTATTGAAGATAACAAGGGGCTGGTTGAATTTCCGGGTAGACCTGTCATGTTGAATATCCAAGACATTACGTCGACTAGACGTTACTGCAAGTATGTCGGTAGGGAAGCTAACGGTTATGAATCGGTATTCTATTGGATGAGCTACTTAGCTAAGGTTGATACCAAACAGTCTGGTAATGGCTTTCGCAGCTTTGGCTCTAGCATGCACTGACCAAGTAGAGAAACGGGCTCAAATAGCGCCTTTTGAAACATAATATGTGATTTCCGGGATGTTTGTTTCGACTAGAACTAGAAGAGGTTGGAAGTATGAGAAAAAGACGTCTGATTGTGGCAAAAAAATCAGGGGGCTTACATGCCCCCTATCGTTTATGCCGAGCTTAAGGCTCGCAAGAGTCGCCAGTTTTCGCTGTCCAACTCGCCCCTGCATCGTAAGAACACTGTTCAGAGTAAGTACCGTTCGTGTACGTGATAGTGCGAGACCAAGTACCAGTTTCAGAGTGCATAGTAGTGCGCTGTGCAATACCAGCTTCTGGGTCTAGTACAGATTGGATGCGACCCCAGTATTGAGCGCCGTAAGAATCTTCATTGTAGAAGTCTGTGCTGATGAAGTTAACTGCATTCAGTTCAGAAGCTGCAACGTTGGTAGGGTTAATCAGAACCAAGTTACCAAGACCAGTATCGTTTACATTGTCGAAGAAGTGCTGTGAAGTCGTTTGGTCATTACCATTTTGAACACGTGTGGTAAGCTGCTGTTTAACTATGTCAACGTGGTCAGCCCAATTGACTGCTTCACATGCGCTTGCAGTAGACAGAGATAGTTCGAATACGTTCTTCACACCGAAGCTAGTATCCGCATCTTGTTCAATCCACTCACTTGCTCGACAGGTAGTAAGTTCAAGGTTGTTGGTGTACGTGTTGATCCACTCGTAAGTAAGACCGTTCACAGTTTGTTTAGTACCTTTGTAAAACCCAACGACTTCGTTAACTGTTTTTAGGTTGTCGCTTACCGATTCAGTTACAGAAGACCAGCCTTGAGTTTCGCCGTTGTTGATGTAGGTTTCTTTGTACCAACCTTCAGCGAATTGACCACGCTCGTCCCAATCGCCATTAAAGTACTCGACCCATGCAGCTATAGCAGTTGGGTTGCCTGCTTCAATTGCTACTGTATCGGCATAAGACGCTTTCATCGACGGAACTAACGCCGCTGCGATGGCATGAAGGTTTGTGTCTCCTGATTTAACATAGTCACCGTATAGCTCATCAACAGTCACGTTGTAGCGTTGAGCTACGCGAAACTCCTGCTCACTTAAACGATCTTTGATCCGCTCACGAACGTCATAACTGGCTTTTATGTTGTCACAGGTTAGCTTTTCGCCTTCAGTATGAAGTTCTTTTTGAATCGTGCCCCAAACAACGGTAGTCAAGGGAGTGGTGTTCTTGATTTCTTGATCTGAAGCGATAGCAAAGGCTGGTGGGTAGGTCATCTGATATGCATCTGTTACTTCACCATAATCGGAATCAATAGCACCTACAGGCACGTCAACGACCAGTGGAACATATTCCGAGCATTCAGCGTATGTTCCCGTTGTTAGTAATTCCCATGAGCCATCTTCACCAGTGATGACACTTGGCTCACCATTATTTAGTTTGCCGTTGAAATTGACATCCAGAAAAACGGTGGCTCCAGTTAGATAGCCGTCAATAGCCGTACCTTTGAGGGTTGCCGAGGCAGGAGAGCTGTCAGATGAGCCGCCTCCGCCACATGCAGTGAGTGCGATCGAGATAGATGTTGTGATCAGTAGTTTATTCATATTAATCATTCTGATATTTCCTTTTTAATTATTCACTTAGCCAAATAGCGAGGGATGATAATTAACATACCCCTCTACACACTGTGAGCTTTGTTGAGCAATGGGTCTTTTATTAGTTTTTTTTACTCAAACTTACCTATATCTATGAGAGCAATGAGTATTCATCGCTCTTGGCCCTAGTAGACAGACGTTTACTGGGGTCAGGTGGGGAATCAAAACGCTGGGGCCTCTATAAAGCAGTGGAGCACGGAGTGCGACATCCTTTTTTCTTGGTTCTTCTTTTTGTTTAGAACCCATTAGTAGGACTGTGTTAACTCTACTCAGAGTGAGAGAGTGATTCTCTCTAATCCCAACTCACAGAGATGAGTAACAGATGCCTTATCACACCTGCTACTACTCAATAGACCTATTCAATGACTGGATAGCTTTATCTCATCAAATGCATCCATCTCTAGATAAGACAGAAAGTTACTTTCCCATATCTGATAGAAATCATTCACTCCATAGGCATCGATAGCTTGCCAGCCTACGCCATTGAAAAAGGCCATGTTGTTACCGATGTCGAAATCGACATTACGTTCAAGTTCTGGGTAATAGCTACCCATATAGGCGAAGTCAGTGATGTAGAGAATCGACCAACGCTGTTCGCTGTCTTTCTGCATGGCAATTTCGACCGGATGAAAGCCACCAGCCTCTGCACTGTAACTGGTATCACGAAAGTTCAACGTGATTGCTGTGACGGAGTCGTTAGCCTTGGTGTTGATGTGGTCTATCAATACGGTTTGTAGTCGAGGTGAGATAGACAAAGGGCATTTGTTGAATAACGCTTTCGCGTGTGTAGCGGTAGACATAACCGTCTCCTTGTTAATAGGTGTTTAGTCAGGTTGATAATGTAGGTATGAAAATCGTTTGATTCGGGTTACTCAGAAGCGACTGACGACCTTCACAGTCTGCGTGTCGAACTGGTTGTCTTGTAGGTGACCGATAAAGGCCTTAAGCCAAGCGATGAACAGTGCAATGACTTCCGGACGGAATAACTCACATCGCTCGATATCCGGTTGGTAGAACCAGCGGTACTTAAAGTTGAAGTACAGCGCGACATCTACGCTTTCTGCTTTCTCATCTGGGTAATCAAAGGTAGCAATGAAGCGAAGCTCCCACGGTGAATCTGGTGTGGCTCGTTCAAGCTGTATCTCTACTGGCTGGATGCCGCAGCGTTCGGTATAGAAGCTCGAGACCTTAAAGTTAAGGACCACGCGTTTGCTGTCTTCTGGAATCTGGTAACAGCTCAGGATGAGCTCAGTGAGCTGGTGGAGACTTGCAAGCTGAAAGGCTGACGCCATCTCTTTTAAAGTATTGCTCATAGCATGCCTCCTTCCGCCATCGAGTAGCAGTCTTCGCCTACAACGATATGGTCCAGTACGCGAACATCTATCAGCGCCAATGCGTCCTTGAGTCTTTGCGTGATGCGCCTATCGGACTGCGATGGTGTAGGGTCTCCGGAAGGGTGGTTGTGAGCCAGTATGATAGCGGCCGCATTCTTCTCTAGACAGACTTTAACCACTTCCCTTGGGTAAATACTGGCGCTGTCTATCGTGCCGTAGAAGAGCTCTGTGAACTCAATCAGGCGGTGCTGATTATCGAGAAGCATGAGAGCGAACACCTCCCGTTCATAGCTTCCCAGTCGGTACTTGACGTAATCCTTAGTCGCTGTGGGATTGCAGAAGGCATCCCCTCTCAAATATTTCTCCGCGATGATTTCAGCGGCTTTCTCCAATACTTGGTGGGCAGAGACAGGTCCCCGAAATGAATAGTGTCGTTTACTTAAATCGTGCATATAGAAACTCCTGTTAGTGGGTATACGCACTTCGATGATATGTACCTGAAATTTCTTTGAATCGACTTTTAACTGAGGTGATGCGGAGCGTGGACTCACTGATATCTTCTCGGACTTTTTTACTGACTGCCCTTCATCTTTGAACGATATAGATGAGGGACATCACAATGAATATTCGATTAATCCGTTTGAAAGAAGTCATGCACGTAACCGGACTGGCGCGCGCCACTATCTACAAGTACATGGATGAAGGCACCTTTCCAAAAAGCGTTCCGCTAGGTGGCAGGGCGGTCGCATGGGAAGAGAGTCAGGTCGAAGACTGGATACTGGAACGATTACGGGAGCGTGATGAAGGGATAGATGGGGAAGCGGCATGAGAAGTGGAGGCAATCTTCCTAAATCCGCGTTATCTGCATTCCTGAACCGTTACCCTGAAGCGCTGGTGGTCAAACTGAAACTCAGAGCGTCGGTACAGAAGCAAAGAGAAGGTGACCGCCTAATGCACGACTTTCTCTACCGATTACAAAAGCAGGCGCACCAGTTGAAAAAGCAAGGTCATGGCGGCTTTGCTTGCCCAATCTTAGTGAGCTTTAAGAAACTGATGGTTGAAGACAGTTCGACACAGTTTCTGGTTGCCGTGACATTCAATTTGAAGGCATTTGGCCGAAAGTTGCCAGACGATATTAAGAAGCAAGTTAAACGTTGGGTCAGTATGTCTTGGGCGAGTGCCTTAATGACTGGTAGCCACATGGTGACGCATCTAGTGCAGTTTTCTCCGGGTCAGCCCTATCTTTGCTTAAGGCCCGGTAGTCCACAATACCGCGATGCCATCGAAGCCTTAGAGAGAACGTTTGCTGGTATTAGCTCGGGTATCTCGCACCCTGCCTCACACCGCTTCCATCACCTACAAGGCTTTTTCCCCAGTAAGAAGTACACCGCAATATCTGAGTATCCGCACTCTTCTTCATTTACACAAAACCTATTCAATGTTGGAGCGGATGGCTGTCCTAGCTCTGGCTACCCAAATTAAAACCAAAAAGGAATACTTCCCATGAACGAATCACAATCAATCTACGTCAGCATTGCCATGAATCCAAACCGCAACGGCGATGCTCAAGGCAGCATCGGATTGTCCGTGTACAACGCCAGAGGTGTTTTAGTCGATGAGAGTCGTATCAGAGTGTTAGAGGTGGAAAGTAACACTGAACTTGAGCTTTCTGCATTGGTAGAGGCTTTGAGCTACGCACAGGACGGCGATGAAGTCTTTATCAGCAGTGCGTTTTGTGAACGTGGCTATAACGAGTGGTTAGACAGGTGGAAAGCCAAAGGGTGGCGTAAGGCTGGCTGAAAACCAGTGGTCTACCGGCAACTATGGCAACAGGTAGATAGCCTGCGGTCAGAAAAGTATGTGGAAGTGCATCTGGAGAAGCTTTGGGATATGGGACACAAAATGCAAAAGGCGAATGCTCTCGCCAAGTCCTGTTTCGATGACGAGGAAACGTTCCACTAACTTAAGAAGGAAGTGAGTGCTCCAGAAACCCAAAGGCTGGTGGTGATATGAAAGCCAGACAAACTTACACGCCACGTCCAGATAGTTGATGGTTGAGCGCATGGACTAGAAACTCATGGGGCTTTGTGTCGTTGTATCTGGACGTTCTGGGACGTCTACAAACCCCTAGGCGGGTCTTTAGTGCTCTATTGGATTTTGAAATAAGGAAAACACGATGAAATTTTTACGCCTAAAAGATGTGATGGAAAAAACTGGTTTAAGTCGGTCTGCTATCTACAGCAAGATTAAGGAGAGGGAGTTTCCTGCTAGCGTGCCCATCGGCTCAAGGACTGTCGCTTGGCTAGAGGCGGATGTAGAGCAGTGGTTGGAATGGAGAGTTCAGGTTAGGGATAGGGCTGCGAAAGGCTATTTCAACTAGCATTCGCCGGAAGATGACTCATTATACAGGCTATTTAGTGAACCATGCTGAGGGATCGTGTTTTCGAGAGCTGCCATGGATTAAAATTTGGTCATAGGGCTCATTAATTCATTGTACCTCATGTATGAATCTGTGAGATATTTAACGCATTGTATATCCTGTTCTCTGATATCGTTGTTCCACTTCTGTGGGGTAATTCCGCATTTATGACATCGTCAGTATAGTAGAGGAAACTAAATGAGCTTTTGGAAAAAGGCTGGAGATCTAGCATTAAAAGCGGGTAGCGCTGCCGTTAACGAGGCGAAAGCTGCCAATGATAGAAGTCAGCAGTATAAGGCCGAGATGCCGAGCAAGTCAGATTCAGAACTGGCAAGGATAGTTAAAAGAGAAAGAAGCTCTTCACCATTAAAAGCTTCTGCAGCGTTCCAAGAATTAAAATCTCGAGGCTTTTCACCAGAGCAAATTAAAGAAATGTAATTTGTAGTCGTAAGAACCGAGTAAAATATGTATACAAGACCGATAATTGGCAAGTTTACTGATTATCGGCCTTTTTATTTATTAGCCAGAATACGATATACCTTATCAGGCTAATCGATCATTAAAGGTCGAATATTTTTGGGGTCTGTCACTGTGAGCTGGTATCGTTTAGGTGACTTTTGTAGTTTACGGTTATCTACGCAAATATCTAACCTCTTTACAAAGTATTTAGCGAGTGCTTTTCGACAAGTCACTATAAATGGATTGCTACGCATGCCGTAGTCATCTTGAACGATTTGCTGTTGCTCTGAGCTTAAGTATGGATTAGCTATGACTTCGAAAGTGACTTCATCCATCCAATCATGATCCAAATGCTTAGAGATGTCAGATTTATCGAGAAGTTCAGGCTCGTTACGGAAACGGCTTAGGACAAAGTCTCTGAATGCATTTCTTTCCTCGCAGTAGGCACGGACATGCCATCGAAATCCATCAAAAACAATAGTGTGTGGGATTATGTTTCTCCCTCTTATTACTGGTTGAGATAGAGAGACATAATCTACATCAACGCGCCGCTGCTCTCGAGCAGCTTGCAGAAGACGTTGGATTATAATGGGATCAACTTTTCTTTCAGGAACCGATACAACAAAAGATTCCGCGTTACCGAGAGAATTTATATTCAATCCATCAAGATCATTATCACTATATCGATGCAGCAGAGATAAGTACTCGTCGGGAGTTCCTTTGGTGTAAGTGGGTTTGAACGCAGCTGTTGGTCGATAACCTTTAATACTTCTATCATGAATTAAAGGAGGTTCTTCGAAGAGCGATTGGTAATGATTGATATCCCTTGAAGCTTGTTGTCTTTTGATATTGAAAGAATTACATAGGTGATTTGTTGTTAGTCTTCCCTCCCATAATGCGACAACTTCAATCAGTTTGAACCGTAGTTGTGTATCCCAGCTTAACTCATTTTTCATTACTTAATGCCTGATTATAGTACATGTTAATGTATACAGAATATACATTACTAATTGGTTGTGTATATTTATAACAGATGGTTAGTGTTAAGTGATACTTAGATTTGTAAAAAATTTAACGCGTTTAGAAATGGTGTCGAAACAATTTTAGCGAGGAGTGACCCTCCCAAAAATACAACGATATGTAAATGCTTGATGGTAGTAACATTTTGAAACATAATCTCATACTACTATACGCCATTAGTGGCATTTGTTTGGTGTTAAGTTTCTGATACGTAAGAGGTAAATTAATAATGAGCTTTTGGAAGGTTTTAGGTGGTGCGTGTGCAGGTGTAGCAGCAGTGGTAGCTTTGCCTGTTGCTGGCCCCGTTGGTGCAGTAACAGCAGTAGGAGCTGCGGTAGCTGCTGGTGTTGGTGCTACTGCTGGTGGTGTGGCTGAATACTTAGATGATTCTGAGTCAGAAGCAGAGGCAAGAGGTGAGCGTCGCGGTGAGCAATCGGCTAAGGCTAAGTATGAGCAGCGTACTAGAGAGTTGGAAGATAAACTGGCGAAAGCGTTCGATAAATTAGAGGGAAATGCTAATTATTTTAACGCGTTAATTGCAATGGAGTCCGTTGCAATGGCCTGTGCAAACTGTGATGGTGAGATTGACGATTCCGAACGTGCACAAATTGAGCTGTTTATTAAGGGAGTATCAGGTATGGAACTCCCTAAAGATATACAAGCTAAGATTGAAGATATTTATAGAAACCCACCTACTCCTGCCGAAGCTTTTGAGTTAGCAAATAAGTCGGGCGTGGATGCTTCTATCTTTAATGAAATTATTGAAGTAGTGATGAGTGCTGATGGTGTCGAGCACAAAAACGAAAGAGCATTTTTAGATGCTTGGAATGCAGCGAAAGTAGCCTAGGAGAAGTTATGAGTAGATTAGATGAGTTTCGTAAGTTACAAAAAAATAGAGCACAAGTAGGGAAGGCAGCTGTTAGGAAGGCTTCTGAACCTAGGCTTATTGAAAGTATGCTTAACTCAGAAATAGATGAGAAAAGGCTGAGCTCGCTGGACTATTCAAGCGATCTAATCTACTCAATTGATATAGATGAGGAAGAAGCAAAACAACTACTGGTCGATCTCAAAAATCAGTTCAATTCAGCCAGATTGGAAGCTCTTCTTTCTACGGTAAAAAACGATATTACTCAATCTATTGCCGTCCCTTTTGGATTGGGTAAAGTTGTGTCGGCGTATGACAAAGTTGGTGGGAATGTCACAACAGTTCATAACGCCCAGCAAGGTATTTATGCCAAAGAGAGTGATGAGTACAACAGAAGTGATTATACCGTGGCAAAAAATAGTCAAGGTGAAAGTTTCGAAAGAGGTGGGAAGCAATCTGTAGGCTCTCAGTTTACCAAGCGTCAAATGGATAATAACGGAAATGTTACTGATGCATATACTGGTGAGAAAGTAAGAGCAGATCAGACTAGTCCAGATCATATAGTCTCCAACAGTGAGTTTCATAAGAATGGTGGCTTTATGTTGTCTAGTGAAGCCAAAGCTGACTTTGGTACAGATGAAAGAAATTTAGCGTCAACTCAGAGAAATATAAATCAGTCGCTTAAAGATCATGACAAGATGGAGTGGAAAGACTGGAAGCAGTCTGGTAGGAAAGAGACCAACGAAGAAGCTTTTAATATCGACAATGAGAAATTAAAAGAAGCGTATGAACGAGGGCAGAAGACAGCAGAAGAGCACAAGCCTACAACAGCTCAAGAGGTAGGATATTTTGCTAAGAATACTGCTAAAACAGGGATGAGCGAGGGCGCTAAAATGGGAGCTCAGCAAGGGTTTGGTATACTTCTAGTTGAGCTTCTTACTCAAACAATGGAAGAAATCAAGGATATATTTAAGAACGGAAGGGAGTTAGAGTCTTGGATACAAGAGATAAAAGTGAGGTTACAAAGAATTGGAAGCAAGGTAGCTGATAAATGGAAAGATGCACTGGATGGATTTGTTTCTGGTGGACTGTCTGGATTTATATCCAATTTTATCACTGTTATGGTCAACAGGTTTGTTACTACTTGTACTAGAATGATCCGGTTGATTAGAGAAGGGGTCTTCTCTCTCTTTAAAGCTGCTAAAACAGTTCTATTTAGACCAGAAGGGACTTCTTTCAGAGAAGCATCACATGAAGCGAGCAAGCTTATTATGTCCGGTGTTATCGTTGCGGGAGGTGTTTTACTGGAAGAGGCTGTTGATAATATAGTTTCAACCATTCCTCTTTTAGCTCCGATTTCAACTACCGTCACAGCTATTACTGTTGGTTCTATTACAGGTATAGCTATGGCTATGTCTGCTTACATTATTGATCGACTGGATTTATTGCGAGTTATAGAGATTGAGCAGCACAACTACATAATCAAACATTTAGATAATGACATCTCTGAAAGTCTAGAGCGTTCAGAAGAAATATCAGTAAAAATGGATGAGTACCTTTTAGTATAGTTGTTTTTATTATTCATAGCCCACCATATGGTGGGCTATGAATGAGTATGTATTATCTGTTTTTTATCTCTTTTTGTATGTCAATTATTATTTCTTTTAGCTCACTATTTTGATTTTTCAATTTTATAATTTCTTCTTTTAATTCTTCATTATTGTCACTGACTAATTCATCAACAAACACTGCGTTAGCAAGAGAGACGGCAATAAACCCACCAATAACTAATACAATAATAGTAAATGAATTTAGTGCTGCGTGTAGATACGGTTGTGCTTCTTTATCTATAGAATTAGGTAGTTCCCCCCAGTTTTCTATAGTAAATATTTCAAAAACGGTGTTTAGCGAAGTTAGTGGTGTGCCAAAGTATTCAGGCACAGTATTAGAAAACAGACTAAAACCAATTAAAGAAAAAAATGAAAGCAAAGAAAATAATAATATCAGTATGGCCTTGGAGCTTCTTATTGCTCTAGTGAGTCCTTGAAGGACTTGAGAGCCATTTGGAATTATCCTGAATATTCTTACGATTGAAATTAGCCTGAATACTCTAAGATATATTACGCTATCTAAGTCAGAGAATGGTATTAGTGAGGCACTAATAATTAGTAGTAAAAAATCAAATTTGTGAGAGTTATTATTGATATATCTTTTCCATGACAGCAAATGTACCTTATAAATGAACTCCATTGAGAAATATAAAAACAAAAATGAATCTATATATTTAGGTGCATGTTGTGGATATAAGTGCTGTGTAAAATAAATAGCTAGTGATGCTATAACTACATAAGCAGATAATTTGTCTACTCTTTCAAAGCTTGAAGTGTTATCAGCTGATACTTCCATTTTTACCGTCGCACTGTATTTGTTTGTCATCTGGTAAAGCTAATCTATCAGATTGGTTCAATTAGTGGCATAACTATAAACTTGACTAGTCTAGTAGACAATAATTACTTACAGCAAACGAATACCAAGTAAACATTTTCCGGTTAAGCTATGTTCTGTCCAGTGTAAGCAGATGCTCTGGATCCAAGTAACTGGACGCTCTGGGACGTCTTCAAACCCCTAGACGGGTCTATAGCGTTATATGAGAATTTCAAATGAGGAAAAAACGATGAAATTTTCACGTCTAAAAGATGTGATGGAAAAAACTGGTTTAAGTCGGTCTGCAATCTATAACAAGATTAAGGAAGGGGAATTTCCGGCTAGTGTTCCCATTGGTTCAAGGACGGTAGCTTGGCTTGAAAGCGATCTCAACGAGTGGTTGGAGTGGCGAGTGCAGGTGCGTGATAGAGCCGCGAAGGAATTCTTTGGATGATCTCAAAATTCTTTAGGATCTATACCGAGTTACAACCATTGAATTACGAATTTTGCTCTGCTCGCCTTTGACTAATGCACCTTAGCGCCAGTGATGAAGGATTACACGGTTAAGGCATAATGGTATGAAAGATAATTTTCGCCACATACCTTTTTGCTAAACAGAGGTTGGTAGATAAAGTTCAGTATTGAGAACCAAGCTGTCAAAATGAAAATGAAATCCGGCAAATTTGAGAATTTCACTTAATATATAACCAGTTATGCAATAACATGCTTTTCTAATCTAAAATTAAAATCACTATATTGAATTCAAGGGGTTGGCGATGAGCTTGCACACGAACCTTAGAGGTCGACTTAGAAATACCTCTTTGCCAAGGAATCACGGCTTGATGCCAGTGTTTGAGGCGGTTGTTAACTCTATTCACTCTATTGAAGAAAAAGGCAACACAGACCAAGGCAAAATCACTCTAACCATTATCCGAGAGCCACAAGGGGAGATGGATATTGGTGGTGCGTCTTGTGCGCCTATTCTTGGATTCAAGGTTGCAGACAATGGCTGTGGCTTCAACAATGTAAACTTTAACTCCTTCCAGACCTTAGACTCTGACCACAAGATAGATAAAGGGTGTCGTGGTGTTGGCCGCTTATTATGGCTTAAGGCATTTGACCAAGTAAGTGTATCAAGCGTCTTTTCTGATCAAGAAAATTTTAGCCACCGTGAGTTCGCTTTTAACAGTAGCAACGGTGTACATGGCGATAGGGTTACATCATCAGAGCGGAATCAAACTGGCTCTGTAATAACACTTAATGATTTTGATAAGGCGTATAGAAAAGCAGTCCCATCAGGTATTGAAACAATTGCCAATGCCTTGCTAGAACACTGTCTGTGGTACTTTGTACGTGAAGGTGGTGTGCCTCAAATCTTTGTTGAAGATGGTTCAGAAACCGTCAGTCTCTATCAGTTGTTTGATGCTCACATGCACTCACAAGCAGCGCATGAACAGATTGAAATTCTTGGTGAGATGTTTGAGCTTACACACATCAAGTTCAGGGCTTCGGTTAACAAGAAGCACCAACTGTCTTTATGTGCTGCTAACCGCTTGGTAAAAGAAGAAGGAATTCAAGGCAAACTTCCCGGTCTTTATCAGAAGATTTCAGATGACTCAGGCGAATTTGTTTACACGTGTTACGTATCGTCTAAATTCTTGGATGATAACGTTCGTGCAGAACGAACTTCGTTTGAAATAGCGGAAAGCTTTGATGGTCTCTTTGCTGACCAAGAGCTTTCACTAAAGGTCATTCGTGAGGATGTTCTTAAGAGAGCGCAGGTATACCTCAAAGATGTCCTAGAAAAGAACATCTCAGCGGGTAAACGTAGGGTTGATGAGTACATTGTTACTCAAGCGCCTCGCTACCGCCCAATTACCAGCTACATAGAAGACAAAGACCTGATTATTGATCCAGATAAGTCTGACAAAGATGTTGAGTTACACCTTCATGAGCAGTGGTATACAGTAGAGCGTCAGTTACTATGCGAAGGCCAGCAAATCATGACTCCGAAGCGAAATGAGCAAGCTGAAGAGTATGAAGAACGTATTCAGAGCTATTTACAAAAAGTAGAAGACTTGAAAAAGTCTGACCTAGCTAATTACGTATCTCACCGCAAGGTGATTATCGACTTGCTAGAGAAGTCAATCGAGCGCACTTCTGATGGTAAGTACGCCAAAGAAGAAATCATCCATGAGTTAATCATGCCGATGAGAAAAGACTCGAGCGAAGTCTTCTTAGATTCTTGTAACCTGTGGCTAGTTGATGAGCGTTTAGCATTTCACAACTATCTAGCATCAGATAAACCGCTCTCTACTATGCCGATTGTTGATACTGATAGTGGCAAAGAACCTGATTTACTGGCAATGAACATCTACGATAATCCAATGCTAGTATCAGATAAGAAATCGATGCCACTTGCTTCAATTACTGTGGTAGAAATTAAGCGCCCTATGCGTAACGATGCAAAAGCTGGTGAAGACAAGGACCCAATTGAGCAAGCTCTCGGTTACTTAGAGCGAGTTAGGGAGGGTAAGACGAAAACTCCACAAGGACGCCCTATTCCAAATGCGAATGATATTCCGGGTTACTGCTATATAGTTGCAGACCTGACTCCGAGTCTGATTCAGCGGTGTAAGATACTTGATTTGCAGGTTACTCATGATCATTTGGGTTACTTTGGCTACAACAAAGGCTTTAAATCTTACATCGAGGTCATTTCATTTGATCGCCTAGTTAACATGGCAAAAGAGCGTAATAAGGCATTCTTCGACAAGCTTGGCTTGCCAATGAGTTAACAAATTTCTGAGTAGACAAGAGTTCGGTTTATCCGGTCTTTTTTATTACCTTAAAACACGGGTTTCCAGATGCCGCTAATTGAAAACAGTTTCGATTGACAACAATTGAGATAGCTATGGAGTATCTCATTCTGTCCAGAGAAGTGCGGACGATATCATTGTGCCCTTTGGTTTCTTTGAGTCAAGGTGTTATACAATCTGGCCAAAGTTGAACAGAGCCAATTTTGTTTTAGTAATAGCTGTATTTCTTCTCTGGTAATAAGTGACGTGACAGTTTTTTGCTGTAAATTAAGCTAAAACCTGTCGGTGAACCTTAGGGTTTTAATGATTGGTGATTTCATTCAATGCGACAATAAGTAGTTCGCTGAAGCCAACACGGTCAAACGAACATCTGATAACGAGTCAATATGCCGCTGAGTTTATACTGGGTGAAAAAGAACTTGTCCCCAGAGCGTGAGGTTGGTTTTAGGTGTTCCCGTACCCCACGCCGTACCCGGAGTGATATTCCATGACTTCCAAGTTTGTTTAATGCCTTATTTAATGCGCTCTAACAGCACGCCAGCTTCCATATGGTGGGTATACGGGAATTGATCAAACAGAGCGAAGCGGGTGACTTTGTGTGTTTCGCTCAGAATTTCCAGGTTTTGTTGCAGCGTTTCCGGATTACAGGAGATATACATAATGCGCTCGTAGCCCTGAACCATACGGCAGGTGCCTTCATCCATACCGGCTCTCGGTGGATCAACAAAGATGGTGTTGCAGTTATACGTTTTCAGATCCACATTCTGCTGCTTCAGGCGGCGGAATTCTCTTTTTCCTTCCATCGCTTCAGTAAACTCTTCCGCAGACATACGAATGATCTGGACATTATCAATGTTATTGGCAGCAATATTGTATTGTGCCGATTCTACTGAGGGTTTCGCCAGTTCGGTCGCCAGTACACGCTCAAAGTTCTGTGCCAGAGCCAGAGAGAAGTTGCCGTTACCACAATATAATTCCAGCAGATCACCGGAACTGTCTTTGGTGCAGTCAATTGCCCATTCCAGCATTTTTTGGGCAACAATACCATTTGGTTGAGTGAAACTGTTTTCTACCTGCTGGTAGATATAGGTGTCACCATTGACCTTCAGTTTTTCCACCACATATTCCCGATCCAGCACAATCTTCATCTTACGTGCTCGGCCGATAATATTCAGGTTAAAGCCTTGCTGGATTAACTCCGCTTTCAGGCTCTTGGCTTCTTCGGTCCAGGCATCATCTAACTGACGGTGATACAGCAGAGATACCAGTATTTCGCCACTTAGAGTGGAAAGGAAATCTACCTGAAACAGCTTACGACGCAGTACGTCATTATGTTTCATCTTTTCCATCAGAACAGGCATCAGGTCGTTAATCAGTTTGCTGGCTGCCGGGAATTGATCAACACGATACTTCTTGCGGGTCTCCTGATTGAACATGATGTAGTAAAGGTCTTCACCTTCATGCCATATCCGGAATTCGGCCCGCATACGATAATGTTGCTCTGGTGATTCAAACACTTCCAGCTCTGGTACACCATAGGGTGAGAACATCCCGGTCAGCCGCTGTTTTTTTTCTTCCAACTGCTGCTGATACTGAGAGGTGATGATATCTGGATTCGCCATGAATATGCCTTTTGCTTATGTTCAAACAGGGAGCGCAGATTTTAGTCAATTCATAACGCTTGTCCAGTCCTGTCTGGATTTCTTACCTTTGTGTCAATAATAGAACTAGACATTGGATGGCTAGCCATCTACTATCCACGCGACGCTGGTCACAGTTTTTTCGAAAAGAAGGGCTGTTAAAGGGAATCTGGTGAAAATCCGGAACTGACGCGCAGCGGTAAAAGAGAACGAGCATCTGCGGGGAAACCTACACACTACTTTTAAGTGGGAAGTGAGATGTAAGATGGTAAAGCAATTTATCGAGCTCTTAAGTCCGAATACCTGCCAGTGAACGAAGGAAACTACGCGATTTAGGACTATAAAATGAACAAATCATATCTAGCGATAGCAGTGGCATCGCTCCTTTCTTATACCTCTTTTTCACAAGCTCAAAGTGTGTCGTCCGATGATATGGACACCGTCGTGGTGCTGGGAAAAAGTGAAAACGTAAATTCAATTTCTGATATTCCGGCAAATATCGTGGTGATCGATCAGGATGAGATTAAAGCCAGTGGCGCAACATCGCTTTCTTCTCTGTTAAGAAGCCGTGCCGGGATTCAGGTTTCAGACACAAATAGCGGCCCGGTTTTTTCTCTAAGAGGTTTTACCGGTGAGCAAGCAGCACATAATACTTTGATATTGGTTGATGGACGTAAACTGAATAAGCCCGATCTTTCTGCGCCTCAGCTATCCTCTATTTTGATCAGTCAGATTGAAACGGTTGAAATTCTGTCGGGTAGTGCTGGCGTGCTTTACGGTGATCAGGCTGTAGGCGGTGTTATCAATATTATCACCAAAAGATCGACAAAACCTCATGGTGAAGTGACAGCGTCTGTTGGTAGCTATGATTCATACGCAGGTAGCGTCAATGTGTCTAACCGTATCATCGATAACTGGAGTTTTTCACTGACTGCTAGTCAGAATAACAGTGGTAACTATCGTGATCATAATGATCGTGAAACTGGCAGTCTGCTCGGCCGTGTTGATTTTGTGCAAGACGACAAAGAGTTTTATACAGAAGCTAGTTACTACGATAACGACCTTCAATACCCAAGTAGCTTAACTAAAACTCAGTATGAGGCGGATCCTAAGCAATCCACTAGCACAACAGATTATACTCATGAAATTACCTCGGCTCTACGTTTTGGATATAAACAAAATCTATCCCCTGATTGGTTGGCGAAAGGTGATATTAGTTTGGCCGATACATCGTCTAGGGGGTATAAATGGGGCTCCTTTACGAAAGACAATAATGAGGTCGAAGTTTTACTGAATTTAGAGAGAGAATTGTCCACTCCGGTAGGTAAAGGCAATGTGTTATTTGGCGTAGATTATAATAGAAGTGACTTTGACTACTTATCTAGTTCATATAACAGAGAGAATATTCAACAAGTATCTAGCCTTTATACTCAAGTGAATTACCCACTATCAAATACCATAACGATGATAACTGGTGGTCGATATAGTAAAGCTGAGGATGAAATAAAAGATGCTAGTACTTATTCGACTGGGGCATCATTAAGTGAAGATGCAACAGCCGTGGAATTAGGGGCGAATTACAAGTTAAGCACTAATACACGACTATATCTTCGTGGTGAAACCAATTTTCGTTTTGCTAAAGTAGATGAGCAAGCATATACCTCCCCTGATGTTGTAGGTCTGAAGCCACAACGGGGGACTTCTATTGAAACTGGTCTTGATCATATTGGTAATGATTACTCTGTAAGACTGGATGCCTACAACTTGAAACTCAAAGATGAAATTGTATTTGATTCAACGGCAGAAAAGCCTGTCGGTGGCCTGTTTAATGGCGCAAATGTTAATGCTGATGAGTCAGAAAGATATGGCCTAAGTGTCTATGTAGATAAATACTTAACTAGTGATCTATTGGTTGGTACTGAATATAGCTATATTGATGCAGAATATACGAAAGGTAGCAATAAAGACAAAGAGCTTCCATGGGTAGCTAAGCATTCAGGGCGTGGTTTTACGACCTATCAGTTTATGAATAGCTGGGAAGTCTTTGCAGAGGCTGTATACGTTGGTGAGCGGTATGAGAATAGTGATAGCGCAAATGTAAATGATAAATTAGAAGCTTATTGGCTAGGTAATTTAGCTATCAGCTATAGCCAACAAGAGTTTTTAGCAACATTGCGCGTAGATAATATGTTTGATGAAAAATATGCACAAAATGTAACGTATTCAGCATGGGGATCCAGTTACTACCCAGGCAATGGGCGCGAGTTTAAACTCACCGCCACTTACCAATTCTAATTATCTATACCCACGAAGAGGATGAAGCTAACACTTTCATCCTCTATCCTTCCCCCCTTCCCCCCTTTATTCCCCTTGCCAACTCCCCCCCTCGGAGTATGATTACTGCCACTAATCTAAACTCAACCAACAGTGACACCAGAAATGCCTAACATTCCAAAAATTCTTATCTTCGATTCTGGTGTCGGCGGCCTTTCTGTATTTAAAGAGATAAAAGCGTTACTACCACATCTTGACTATACCTACCTGTTTGACAATAAAGCCTATCCTTATGGGGAGCTCCCTCAGTCTATTCTGATAAGCCGTGTGGAGAACCTTATCCAACGAATGGTACAGCTCCAGAGTATCGATTTGGTGGTCATTGCCTGTAATACTGCCAGTACTATCGTTCTTCCGCGACTGCGGCAGATATTAACGGTTCCTGTTGTTGGTGTTGTACCCGCTATTAAGCCAGCATCGAATCTGTCTCATAAAGCTGTGGGTTTGATTGCTACGCCAGCGACGATAAAAAGAGAGTATACCCACCACTTGATTCATAATTTTTCCCCGGATAAACCTGTAGAGCTGTTAGGTTCAACCCGGCTGGTGAATATGGCTGAAGATAAGTTATGTGGAAACCCTGTCGATATTAATGAGCTTAAACAGATATTGTCGCCACTAATCGATAAAGTTGATGTGGCGGTATTAGGCTGTACACACTTCCCACTACTTAAGAAAGAAATAGCAGAGGCGTTTGATAATAAAGTGATGCTGGTAGACTCTGGAGAGGCCATCGCAAGAAGAGTGAAATCGCTATTGGCAGATGTGAGTGAGAAAAGCAGTGTAGGCAGGGAACAATACGATATTTATTGTAGTGCAGCTTTAGGAGATAAAGCTGCACTCAATTACTATATTGATAAATTGGGGTTTAGTCCTATCGAGCCTCTTCCATTTCTGGATGCTTAGGATCATTTGCAATCCGGACTTTTAAAGTCCGCTGCATGTAATCGTGCTCGTTCAGAGCAGCGATTGCAGTATCCACATCACTACTTGCCATTACTACAAATCCAAAACCACGGCGTTTCCCCGTTCTTTTGTCTTTCATAAGGCGAACGGCAAACACTTCACCTTGTTCAGAGAAAAGCTGGCGAACATTGTTTTCGTTTGCTTTATACGGGAGGTTGCCAACATATAAGGTTGTTGTAGCAGGGCGGGCGTCCGTTTCCTTGTCAGAAGATACTTTAGAGGGTTTAAGAACAAAAGCTGCAACAGCAATGCCGAGAGCATAGGCAAAGGCTGGGTTAAAATCTGGTAGTTGGTAGATAGCAACAACACCAAGCACAGCAAGAATAACTAAAATAATATAAGAGTTTTTAGAGTCCATATCAGAATACAACGTCTGCAATAAGTGAAATTAGAATAAACGCTATTAAATTTAACAGCTTTACGAATAGTACGTATAAGCGTGGCGGATTTCCAACAGATAGGTGTGACGGCGCTCAAATGTTGAAATTTTATTCAAAAAACAGCCTGTTGTTGCTTTTTTCAGCAAACAAAAAAATAAATTAAAAAAGATCTTGCGATCTAAAAGATCCTCCCTATAATGCCGCATCACCGACACAGAGTGAGGCCTTGGTCACACAACGTAAAGGGAAGCGGAAAAGAAAGTTAAAAAAACTTCTTGACTCGCAAAAAACAAAGCGTATTATACGCACCCCTAGCCGATGCGAAAAGCAGAAAGCTAGGAAGCTCTTTAACAATTTAAACCTATCAATCTGTGTGGGCACTCGTTGATGATAATCAAATTAGAAACTTCGGTTTCAAATTAGGTTTCAATGAACTGAGTGACCAATCAAGTCTTCGGACTTGGCACAGTCAATTCATTATCGTTCTGTTGGAACGATAATAGCTTTAAAATTACTTTTGTAGTTTTGAAGTCAGTATTCGTTGAGCCGACCAAAATCTTAAATTGAAGAGTTTGATCATGGCTCAGATTGAACGCTGGCGGCAGGCCTAACACATGCAAGTCGGGCGGAAACGACATCAACAATCCTTCGGGTGCGTTTATGGGCGTCGAGCGGCGG
>NZ_QFWT01000013.1 GCF_003144035.1 Vibrio albus | reverse complement strand
CACCTTAGCTTTAAACTCAGGAGAGTGGTTTCTACGTTTTCTAGTCATAATCTGCTCCAGTATTTCTGGGTACTATCAAAACAGATCAATCACTTAAAGTCATGTCCGAAAATCGGGGGCCACTTCTATCAGATTATCAATGAGTCTTCGAACAATAAAGAATTGAAATTTTTTAAAGAAGCGGCGGCAGCGGGTTTGTGCAGTGGTATGAGTGTACCGGTACACGGCAGCCGTGGTGAATTTGGCATGCTGAGCTTTGCGTCTCGTAAACCCATTGCGGATATCTCTGACAAAGCGATAAATAAAGCGATGCTGTGGGCGCAAATTGTTGCTCCAATAGCATTTTCACGAATTGTCGCTTTGGTGGGATACAGCCCTAACTTTAACGCTTTAACTCCAAGGGAAAACAGTGCTTTGCTTTGGGCGGCAGAAGGGAAAACCACTTGGGAAATAGCCCAGATTTTAGAATGCTCAGAGAGAACGGTCTTCTTTCATATTGATAATGCGACAAAAAAACTTCAGGCTGCGAATCGCTATCAGGCCATTAGTAAAGCGATTTTATTAGGCTATATTCAGCCGGAAATCACTTCGAACGATACTGAAAAATAATATGAATCTAAAAACCTGTCGGATTTCGCAGGTTGTTATTGTTACTGAGTTGTATAACACTTAGCACTGTTAAGCATAAACCAGATTTTAGCTAACAACGTCAATGGCAACTCAAAAAAAGCACACTAAATAAGTAGAAGTGGCATAAATAGATAGACCCGATAAAAACCATTAATGGTGAGTTACTAACCACTGTAGAGCATGAGTGTGGTCATGTTCACAGTGGTTTTTTTTATTCCGGAAAGGTAATATTTGGCTTCGGAAGTGGAAAGGACCATCAGTAGTGAAGAAGAAAATGACGCTCGCAGAAGTTGCTGAACTCGCGGGTGTTTCTAAGTCAACGGTCAGTTTTGTGTTAAATGGTCATGCCGAAAAGCACCGGATAGCTCCCGAGACAGTGGAAAAGGTGATGTCTGTAGTCAAAGAGCATAACTATGCCCCCAGCCTGTATGCCCGTGCTCTCAAATCCAAACGAACTTACACTATTGGCCTGGTTATCCCCGATTTATCCAATATGGGCTTTGCAACGATAGCGAAAGAGCTGGAAAGGTTGTGCCGGGAAAAGGGATATCAGACACTGATAGCGTCTTCTGAAGACGATAAGAAAGAAGAAATACAGGCGGTGAACAGTCTGATTAGTCGTCAGGTGGATCTGCTGATGGTAGCTTCCTGTATGCCTGATGATAAGTTTTATCTAAAAGTAAATAAAACACTGCCTGTGATACTGTTTGACAGGAGAATTCCGGAGACAAACCTTCCCTATGTTGTGACAGGTGCAGAGGCTGCAACGGAAAGTGTTGTTAGCAGGTTATTGGATGATACTGTCAGAGAATGCTTCTATTTTGGCGGTACTTCATTGCTTTCTCCCGGACGTGAGCGTCTCGCCGGTTATCGACTGGCATTAAAAAAAGCCGGACTTCCTCCTTGTTCCACCTGGATTTTCCATCGTGACTATCATCCGGAATCCGGTTACCTGATGATGAAGGAGTGTGTTGAAGGTTTAGGCCGGTGTCCTGAGGCATTGTTTACGGCCTCTTACTCTATCCTGGAGGGAGTCCTCCGGTATTTGACTGAACAGGGACTATTAGATACCCGTATGAGGCTGGCGACGTTTGATAACTATAATATTCTGGACTGTCTTCCTGTCGCGATTGACTCGGTTGAACAGGACTATAAGGAGATGAGCCAGCACCTCTTTTTCTGTATGCAGAGTCTGCTGAATGCAACGGAGTTGTCAGAACCACAAAAAGAGTTTCCTGCAAGGATTCATAGTCGTCGTTAAGTAGAGAAATAGTCTTTAGACATTGCACTTTTATGGTGCATTTGTGCGCTGTTATGGGATGCACTATGAGTTTTTCTAAATGATTTGACTTTAACTGCATGAAAAATAATAAAATTAAAAACAGGCACACCATTTGCTAGATACAAAATAAGTTAAGCGTAAGAGCATACTTAATAGTATTTCTATACACTGGCTACAATTTGCCAAAAATAGACATCTAGGGTTCCGGCTGATGATTTCAGTGTCTGGTCCAAGAGTTGTCAACCTCTTCTGAGGTCACACGGAGGGATAAAAGCCCGGGAGGCCAACCAATAGTATTGGTTATGTCTCTTGTGCTTATATCAAACCGTGACTCACAGTGGAGGTGACCCCATGAAATCATTCTTTAAGAAAAATCTAACAACACTGGCAATGTCTGCCACTCTTCTTTCTGCTCCTTTATTCGCGCCGGCCGTTCAGGCTGAAGAAAAAACTGACTTTACCATTGCCTGGTCGATTTATGTTGGCTGGATGCCTTGGGACTACGCTGATTATGCCGGTGTTGTTGATAAGTGGGCAGATAAATATGGCATCGATATTGATGTTGTTCAGGTAAATGACTACGTTGAGTCTATCAACCAGTTCACTGCTGGTCAGTTCGATGCAACGGTAATGACCAATATGGATGCTCTGACCATCCCTGCAGCCAGTGGTGTGGATTCCACTGCTGTTATCGTCGGTGACTTCTCAAACGGCAACGATGGAATAGTACTGAAAGGTGATAAGTCTCTGGCTGATATTAAAGGTCAGAACGTTAATTTGGTTGAACTTAGCGTGTCTCATTATCTGATGGCCCGAGGCCTTGAAAGTGTTGGCATGTCGGAAAGAGATGTGAAAGTCGTTAACACTTCTGATGCCGATATCGTCGCGGCTTTCAGTACTGACGATGTGTCTTCTGTTGTTACCTGGAACCCTCTTCTGAGCGAAATTACTTCTCAACCTGACACTTCTCTTGTTTTCGACTCTTCAGATATTCCAGGTGAAATCATTGACCTTCTGGTCGTGAATACTGAAACACTGGAAGACAACCCTAAGCTGGCTAAAGCGCTGACAGGTGCATGGTACGAAATTATGTCCACCATGACATCTAAAGATAAAGGCGATGAAGCCAAGACCTATATGGCTCAGGCGTCGGGAACGGATCTGGCTGGCTATAACCAGCAATTGGCTGCGACAAAAATGTTCTACAACGCGGCTGAAGCCGTTGAGTTTACTCAAAGTCCTCAGTTAACCGACACCATGCAAAAAGTCAGCGAGTTCTCATTTGATCACGGTCTGCTGGGTGAGGGTGCTCCGGATGCAACATTTATTGGTATTGAAACACCAACGGGTGTGTACGGAAATTCAGCTAACATTAAGCTGCGTTTTACTCCTGAATACATGCAGATGGCCGCGGAAGGCAAACTTTAAGTTTCACGAACCTGTTCAACTGGAGTTGTTATGACCAAGCTTATAAACAAAAAGCCTTCGCGTCATGGTCGTTTGATGCTGGGAATACTGCCATTTGCTATTGCTTTAGCCGCTTATGTGGTGGCATCAGATGCCAGGCTGGCTGCTAACTCAGCCGATAAGTTACTGCCAGCATTTAGCAGCTTTTTTGAAGCGATTGATCGTATGGCATTTACACCAAGCAGAAGAACCGGCGAGTACCTGATGTGGTCTGATACGCTTGCCAGTTTAATCCGTCTTGGTATAGGCATTGGATTTAGTGCTCTGATTGGACTAACTATTGGGGTGGCAAACGGTATGTTGCCCCTTGTCCGCTCATCGTTATCTCCTGTTGTGACGGCTATTTCTCTGATTCCGCCAATGGCAATACTACCCATACTCTTTATCAGCTTTGGCCTGGGCGAACTGTCCAAAGTGGTATTGATTATTGTGGGGGTATGCCCGGTGATCATCCGGGATATGCAGTTAAAAACCCAGAGTTTACCAGAGGAGCAACTTATTAAGGCGCAAACTCTGGGAGGAAACAGCTGGCAGATCATTCAGCGGGTCGTTCTGCCACAAATTTTTCCAAGACTTATCGAATCGGTTCGCCTGACTCTTGGTAGTGCATGGCTATTTTTGATTGCAGCGGAAGCTATCGTTGCGACCGAAGGTTTGGGTTACCGGATCTTTCTGGTCAGACGGTATCTGGCGATGGATGTGATCCTTCCTTATGTTTTTTGGATCACCATTCTTGCTTATACGATGGACTGGTTGCTAAGACAATTGTCGCTGAAGTTAAGCCCTTGGTATCACCAGGCTCAGGGGGAATAAAATGAATAAAGATGTGCCTATTATCCAGATTAACAACTTATGGAAAGAGTACGGTGAAAACATTGTTCTGGAACGTCTGAAGCTTGATGTAAAAGAAGGTGACTTTGTCAGTATTGTCGGAGCGTCTGGCTGCGGAAAAACCACGTTTCTGAACATGATGCTGGGTACTGAAAAGCCATCCCGTGGAGAAATTTTACTGGATGGAGAGCCATTGAGTTGTGAGCCAAGCGTAGAAAGGGGCATTGTTTTTCAGAAGTATTCTGTGTTTCCGCATCTTACTGCTCTTGAAAATGTCATGATCGGTCAGGAATTTGAGGCCGGTGGTATAGGCAGCACATTTCTGGGCCGTAGCTTCGGTGACAAAAAGAAGCAAACTGAGCAAGCCGCTAAAGCGATGCTAGAGCAGGTTGGTTTGGGGCACGCGTTGCAAAAGTACCCACACGAACTATCAGGTGGTATGCGTCAACGCCTTTCGATTGCACAGTCTCTGATTAAGAAACCTCGGATTTTATTACTTGATGAACCATTTGGTGCTCTTGACCCGGGTATCCGCAAGGATATGCATGAATTGATAAAAAGCCTGTGGCAAGAGCAGAAGCTAACGGTATTTATGATTACCCATGATCTGAGTGAAGGCTTCTATCTTGGTAACCGCCTGTGGGTATTTGATCACGTAAGACATGATGAACAGGCACCTGAGCGTTACGGCGCACAAGTGACGTTTGATATTGATCTGGACAAACCATCTGCTGCAGATTCTATCTCTCAACAGATTATAAAGAAAATTGCTTAAGGAGGACGCAATGTCGTCAACTAAGGAACCTATTTTTACAGATACTATTCCTGGTGCTTCGCACTGGTCAATGGTCGTTCCAAAAGGGCATACGGTCAAATTTACCGATGTTGAAGGTGGAGCGAACCTTAGCGTACTGTTCTATAACCCTAAAAACCTGTTAGAGCGTTATAACGCACCAGACACTCTGAAATGCCAGCACACATTTAAGTTATCAACGGGTAACTGTCTGTATTCTGATATGGGTCGTATTTTTGCTTCTGTTGTTCGTGATGATACCGGTTGGATCGACACCGTATGTGGCGTGTCGAACAAGCAGAAAGTCGCAGGTAAATGGGGTGCCCGTGATTATCAGAACGCCCGCAACCTATGGATGCAAAATGGCTACGATGCTCTGCTGGTGGAGGTGGCTAAGTATGGACTGGGCAAGCGTGATCTCGCGGCGAACCTAAACCTGTTCAGCAAAGTCGCTACTGATGCAGAAGGCAACTTTATCTTTAGTGAAGGCCACAGCAAAGCTGGTGACTCTATTGAACTGCGTGTTGAAATGGAAACATTGATTGTGTTGACAAGCTGTCCTCACCCATTGAACCCGGCAGAAGAGTATCCGTTCAAGCCGGTAGACATTGCTGTCAGCAAAGCGGAAGAGATGACAGCGGATGATGTTTGTCTGAATTCCTGTGAAGAGAATGGTCGTGGTTTTGAAAACAACCGCCGCTATCTGGTCGCTTAATCACCCGGCTGCTAACAAGGAGTAAAAAATGATTGTCGAAAGTCAACTTAAAGTAGAAAACGCATCGCAACGTGACGTGGTACCAGCTGGTGATTACTACATGAAAGTAGTTAAAAAAGGCCAGACTCTACGTATTCTGGATATGGAAGGTAACCAGGCTGCTGACACCCTGTTTTATAACGCAAATGATCCTGCTGAACGTTACAGTGCTGTTGATACTATCCGTGAGCAAGGAAATGTTTATCTGACTACCGGTACTAAAATTCTGTCTGATCAATGCAATGTGATGCTGGAAATTGTTGCTGATACCTGTGGCCGTCATGACACACTGGGTGGTGCCTGTGCGACAGAAAGTAACACCGTACGTTATGCTATCGAGAAAAAATGCATGCACGCCTGCCGTGACAGCTGGTTATTAGCCGTTGCAGAGAATGATCAATTTGGCATGGATAAGCGTGATATTACCCACAACATTAACTTCTTTATGAACGTACCTATTACAGAAGAAGGTGGCCTTACATTTGAAGATGGTATTAGTGCTCCGGGCAAATACGTCGAGCTGAAAGCCCATATGGATGTGATTGTTTTGATGTCAAACTGCCCACAGTTAAATAACCCGTGTAATGCATACAACCCGACTCCTGTTGAAATGCTGATCTGGGACTAAGCAAACAAAAATCCATATCGACGAATGAGCAGGGGACGACCCCAATCCACGCTCAGAGCTAAACGGGACGACCCGATTAACGGTAGATAGAGTTATGTTTGATAAGGTATTGATAGCAAACCGTGGTGCAATAGCGTGCCGTGTGATCAGAACATTAAAGCGATTAAATATCAAAAGTGTGGCAGTTTTCAGTGAAGCAGATGCACACAGCTTGCATGTGGTTCAGGCAGATGACGCTTATAGTTTAGGAGAAGCCGGTGCAGCCACAACTTACCTTGACCAGTATAAAATTATCCAGATTGCTAAATCATGTGGAGCACAAGCTATCCACCCTGGATATGGTTTTTTAAGTGAAAACCCTGAGTTTGTGCAACTCTGCGAAAATGAGGGCATTGCTTTTCTCGGCCCTACGGCTCAGCAAATCAATGCGTTTGGCCTGAAACATTCGGCACGTGAGATAGCGACTAACGCAAATGTTCCGTTATTGCCGGGTACCGGCCTTTTAACCGATAAAGATGAAGCGCTGAAAGAGGCTGAAAGTATTGGTTATCCGGTCATGCTGAAAAGTACTGCCGGTGGCGGTGGTATCGGTATGCAGTGTTGTTACAGTGCTGATGAATTGTCAGATGCGTTTGAATCAGTTAAGCGTCTGAGTGAAAACAACTTCAGCAACAGCGGTGTTTTTCTGGAAAAATTTATCGAGCATGCCCGTCACATCGAAGTTCAGATTTTTGGTGATGGTAAAGGCAAGGTGGTTGCACTTGGTGAACGTGACTGCTCGGCTCAGCGCCGTAACCAGAAAGTGATTGAAGAAACACCCGCACCGAACCTTTCAGAGGAAACCCGTGCGGCTTTGCAACAAACGGCCATCCGTCTAGCAGCAGCGGTTAACTATCGAAATGCCGGTACCGTAGAGTTTGTTTTTGACCAGAAAGAACAACGATTTTATTTCTTAGAAGTGAATACCCGTCTTCAGGTAGAGCATGGTGTTACCGAAGAAGTCTTCAGTGTCGATTTGGTTGAATGGATGGTTAAGCAGGGGGCGGATGAACTGGATCTTACTGCGGCAGAAACCGATTTGACGTCACAGGGTCACTCAATTCAGGTCAGACTGTACGCTGAAGATGCAAACAAGAACTTTCAGCCATGCGCAGGCCTGCTAAGCCATGTCGAATGGCCTTCCATCGACGGCCTAAGAGTAGAACATTGGATTGAAGCCGGGGTTCAGGTTTCTCCGTTTTTTGACCCTATGCTGGCGAAACTGATCGTACACGCGGAATCGCGGGAATCTGCGCTGGAAAAGCTTCAGCAGACGCTGAATGAGTTGTCCGTCTATGGTATTGAACATAACCAGTTTTATTTAAAACAGTTACTATTAAGCTCTGAAGTACAAAACGGTACCGTTCTGACTCGTTCCCTTAATAGCTTTGTTTATCAGCCAAAGAGTATTGATGTGGTAAGCGGTGGTACTCAGACGACCATTCAGGACTACCCGGGACGTAAAGGGTACTGGCATATCGGTGTGCCACCTTCAGGGCCGATGGACTCACTGAGTTTCCGTCTGGGTAATCAGCTTCTGGGCAATGATAAAAGCTCGGCAGGGCTGGAGATTATTATCAGTGGCCCCACTCTGAAATTTAATACCGGAAAATATATTGCGCTGACGGGTGCAGAGATTCAGGCCACACTGGATAACCAGCCGGTTGCTATGGGTAAAGCGGTTAAAGTTGAAGCCGGTCAGACACTAAAACTGGGTAAAGTCACAGGTGCTGGTGCGAGGACTTATTTAGCCGTTGAAGGTGGTCTGCAATGCCCTGATTATCTGGGCAGTAAGTCTACCTTTACTCTGGGTCAGTTCGGTGGTCATGCCGGGCGAGCGCTTCTGGCGGGTGATGTTCTGCATTTGGATGCTTCTGCGGCTAACGATACGCTTTCCGGTGCAGAAGTTGAACTTCCAGAGTTCGCTGATACCTGGCAGATCCGGGTGATGTATGGCCCTCACGGTGCGCCTGATTTCTTTACCGATGAGGATATTAAGACTTTCTTTGATGCTGAGTGGAAAGTGCACTTTAACTCAAGCCGTACCGGTGTACGCCTGATTGGTCCTAAACCTGACTGGGCACGTACTGACGGAGGGGAAGCGGGGCTTCATCCATCAAACATTCATGATAATGCTTATGCAGTCGGTACCATCGACTTTACCGGAGATATGCCGGTGATCCTGGGGCCTGACGGACCGAGTCTTGGCGGCTTTGTGTGTCCGGTTACCATTATCAAAGCTGATCTATGGAAAATGGGTCAGCTGAAAGCCGGTGATAAAGTGAGCTTTACTCCTGTTGCGCTGGAAGAGGCGGAAAAAGCGGAGAGAGAGCAGCTTGCTCAGGTAGAAAAGCTTGAAATTAAAGAGAGTGAATTAGTTGCTGCAGAAATAACCACGCCAATCATCAAAGAAATTCCGGCTGATGTTCACGGTGTGAAAGTGGTTTACCGTCCGAGTGGTGAAGATTTTCTTCTGGTTGAATATGGTCCTCAGGTCCTGGATATTCGTCTGCGTTTCCGCGCACACGCTCTGATGCTGAAACTTGAAGAGATGGGCCTGGAAGGTGTTGAAGAGCTGACTCCGGGTATCCGCTCTTTGCAGATCCATTACAACAACCTTGTTTTGCCTCGTTCTGAATTGCTGGAAAAACTAGAAGTAATGGAAGCGGAACTGGACAATATTGATGAGCTTGAAGTTCCGGCTCGTGTGGTTCACCTGCCTCTGTCATGGGATGATGAAGCAACTCGTCTGGCAATCCGTAAGTACGATGAAGTAGTACGTAAAAATGCACCTTGGTGTCCGGATAACATTGAATTTATCCGTCGTATTAACGGGCTGGATTCTGTTGAAGACGTAAAACGTATCGTATTTGACGCAAGCTATCTGGTTATGGGGCTGGGAGATGTGTATCTGGGTGCTCCGGTAGCCACTCCGATGGATCCGCGTCACCGTCTGGTGACAACCAAATATAACCCTGCACGAACATGGACACCGGAAAACGCCGTGGGTATCGGTGGTGCCTATATGTGTGTATACGGTATGGAAGGTCCGGGTGGTTATCAGTTTGTGGGGCGCACTCTGCAGATGTGGAACCGTTACAGACAAACAGAAGTATTCGATAAGCCATGGCTGCTGCGTTTCTTTGACCAGATCCGTTTTTACGAAGTCAGTGCAGAAGAATTGCTGGAAATCCGCGAGAAACATCCGTTAGGGCAATACCCGGTAAAAATCGAAGAAACGACGTTCTCTCTGGCAGAGTACGACGCTCTGGTTGAAGAGCATGGTGAAGAAATTAATCAGTGCAAGGAAAGACAACAGAAAGCCTTTGAAGCGGAACGCCTGCGTTGGGAAGAAACCGGTCAGGCAAACTTTGTGGCTGAAGAAGCAGTGGAAGTGTCTGGCGATGAGCTGGAGCTTGCTGAAGGGCAAGAGGCGATTGAAGGCCATGTGGCCGGTAATATCTGGCAAATCATGGTAGAACCGGGTCAGAAGGTGAAAGAAGGCGATGTGGTTATGATCCTTGAGGCGATGAAGATGGAACTTGAAGTCTGTGCTGGTGTATCTGGTGTCGTTGACCATATTTGCCATGAGGCCGGCTCTCAGGTTCATGCGGGACAACCGCTGGTTATTTTGAATACATGCGCGTAATCACAGGGAGACGATAATGATGCCATCAACCATTAAGCAGTTAATTGAAGCCTATCGTTCCGGCGAGATCTCTCCTTTTAGCTTTTTACAGGAGAAACTGGAGCAGGCCAGAAGTGATGACCGTAATGCATGGATAAGTTGCATTTCCGATGCACAGCTGCAGACCTATGTAGATGCGTTACGGGAAAAGGATAGTGATACGCTGCCTCTTTACGGTGTGCCTTTCGCCATTAAAGACAATATTGACCTTGAAGGTCTGCCGACAACGGCTGGCTGTAAGGAGTATACCTACGAGCCTGAGTCATCCGCTTTTGTGGTGGCTCAACTGATTGCCGCTGGTGCAGTACCTCTGGGAAAAACCAATCTGGATCAGTTTGCAACCGGGCTGGTAGGTACACGTAGTCCATGGGGAGAAGGGAAAAACAGTTTTAACCCTGACTATATTTCCGGCGGCTCCAGCTCTGGCAGTGCAGTGAGTGTGGCGACCAATCAGGTCTTTTTCTCTCTGGGAACAGACACGGCCGGTTCAGGACGTGTACCGGCTGCATTTAATAACCTTATGGGACTAAAAGCGAGTAAAGGTCTGCTTAGCTGTACCGGTGTCGTTCCCGCCTGTAAGAGTTTGGATTGCGTAACATTCTTCGCCCGCAATGCTGACGATCTGTCTCTGTTGTACTCCGTTGCAGCGGTGTATGACGAGCAGGATTGTTATGCCAGACCAACACAAGCACCGATACAGCCTGTTTCAGGATCATTTAATGGTCTGAAGGTCGGGATCCCTGCTGCAGAGCAACTGGCCTTTTTCGGTAATGAAGAGTATCAGACTCTGTTTGCAGAAACGCAGACCCGCATGAAGGAAATGGGCGCTGAGCTGGTTCCTTTTGATCTGCAGCCATTTATTGATGCAGCAAAACTGCTTTATCAGGGGCCTTGGGTGGCTGAGCGCTATGCAGCAGTTCAGACATTTTTTGAGGAACAACCAAAAAGCTGTTTACCGGTTATAGAAACTATTATTGGTGGTGCCACATCGTTTTCAGCGGCAGATACGTTCAAAGCTATGTATAAGCTACAAGCGTATAAAGTTCAGTGCGACAAATTGCTGTCTGAAGTTGATATTGTGATGACGCCGACTGCCGGAACTATCTACACCATCAACGAAGTGAATGCGGATCCGATTACACTGAACAGTAATCTGGGTTACTACACCAACTTTATGAACCTGCTGGATTACTGCTCAGTCGCTATTCCTGCCGGGTTTACTGATGCTGGTTTGCCATTTGGTGTGACTCTGTTTACACGAGCTTTTGCCGATCCGGCGCTGCTTTCACTGGCGAAACAGTGGCAGCAGGACAACGGGCTGGTTCTTGGTGTTGACGGGCGTAATTCAGCATCCAAGACAATGGATTTGCTAGTGTGTGGGGCTCATATGGAGGGGTTGCCACTGAATGAACAACTGACCTCTTTAGGCGGTGTTCTGAAAGAAAAAACGTCTACTTCAGCAAAGTACAAAATGTATAAGCTGGCCGGAGGTCCTCCGTTCAGACCGGGTGTGGTCCGGGATGAAGAACAGGGCACTGATATTGAAGTAGAAGTATGGGCCATTTCGACAGGCAGTATTGGGGCCTTGCTTGCGCAAATCCCTCATCCCTTGGGGCTGGGTTCAGTGGAACTGGTATCCGGTGAGTGGGTAAAAGGCTTTATCTGTGAACCTATTGGTATACAAGGGGCTCAGGATATCAGCGAGTACGGTGGCTGGCGCGGCTTTCTTAACTCTGAAAGCTAAAAACTAGCGTAAGTTTTCTATTTTTGAGAAACCTGCCTCTTTGAAAAGAACACACCGCACCTATTTAATTGGTGCGGTGTTTTTATACCATCCTGATAAATTTCTGATAAAAGACTCCACTTCTATTAGGGCGTGCCCTAGTCAAAAAGCTCTTTCAGATAAGCAATCTCTTCCTGATACGGGTTGCCCAACAGTGGCATTCGGCGGTCTGCTTTTGGATCCAGAGAGTTGATTTCAATGTGGAAGGACGGAGCCTGACGGTCTCGTTTCCACTGATTGCGGACAAACATAGTGAAATATTTCACTATGCAACGGGCGACAAATTCGGCTTCGTACTCTGTATCTTCAATAATAATGGTTTCGAAGATCTCCAGTGGTGTGAGGTTGTTCTGTAGCTGCAACATCAGAATTCTGTCCAGCAGGGCATAAGGCATCAGATCGTCTTCATCCTGTTGTTCCTCAGGACGAAGCTCTGCGGTTGGCTTCTGGTTGTTGATATAGCTTAGTGCTTCCAATCTGGCGAAGTTATTGTTTTCCACATACGTTAAGTCAATACCGTACTTTTCCATCCAGGAAAGGATTTTCAGGATTCTTGATTTTGTCACACCAGAAATAGGAGCCAGAACGCCGGAGGTATCACCATCTTGTGTGGCATAACCCAGGCTGGCTTCAGACAGGTTGCTGGTGGTCAGCAGCAGGCTGTTTTTCAGGTTGGTCGCCCCCCAGATCATTGGCGAGCGGGTTCGGGCCTGAATGTTCTGGCGAAAGATATCGTGATCTTCCCAGGTAAAGGTGATGCCGGTTTCTTCACTCAATACTTTTTCATATTGCTCAACGACATCAGTAATAGGGAAGTTGTAATGAGTTGAGCCAATGTATTCCGCCAGCTTTGTCGCTGCAGTAAAGGTTACTTTGCCACTGTTGGCACTTGGCTGGTAAGCCGTTTGCAAAAAGTTGGACATGACGGACTTTTCTACCTGCTCAATATCAATGGTATCAATATCATCCTGAATATCATCGTCAGCAAAACGGAAAAAATAACTCTCTTTTAGGGAAAGGCCCTTCGTCTTAAACTCATGCAGTTCAAATTTCACCGCCATTGCAACCAGTGTTGCGACCAAACCTGAATCGGCACCACCACTAAGAGACAGAGTATAACCATTGGTATTGGTTTTTTTAGACCAGTCACGCAGGCCAAGCGATATTGCCCGCACGGCTTCTTCATGCTCAAGGTATGGGCTGGTTTCCCATGCCGCGACGGTACTCGCTTCTGTGTGGGTAGCAGTGAGGTCGCTAAGAAATGACAGCGAGTCTGGGGTAAATAACGGAGTTGGGTTCTTTGTATCCAATCTGATGATGTAGTTATCCAGGTTATGTTGCACTTCGGAGTAACGCTGGCTGCTGATGGCTTTCGTCACCCGACTGCTGTTATTTCTGATCACGGAGGTGATGACTTCGCATGGGGTATGATGAAAACGGGGCCCCTGATTCAGGATCTGTCCGGAGTTAGCGATAAGACAGCCACCGTCGTAGACGGCACGCCCGGAGTCCACGCCGTTCAGGTTGGCAAACAGGTAGTTTACACCGTAGGTACGGCTCGATTCCTTTACCAACTGCTGGCGAATATTAAACTTTGAAATAGCAAAATGGCTGGCACTTGGATTAGCGATGATGTCCACACCCAAATCAAAATAGTGAGAGGCGATGCGCTTGGCGACCCAACTGTCTTCGCATACCTCAATTCCCAGCAGAAAACCATCAATATCAAATACAGGGGTTCCGACAGGGATGGTGACTTCTTCACCGTTAACAGAGAACGTATGTTTAAATACATCCGTCTGGTTCCAAGGGGTAAACCAGCGTTGCTCATAATGAACGCCGTTAGAGGCCAGATTCTTTTTGAATGTAACCCCACACACTTTTCCATTTAACAGGATGGCGACACCGTTAAACAGCTTGCCACTATATAAATAGGGCAGACCAACTGAAACGGCAATGCCCGGCGGAAGATCAGTCGCTAGTTTAAATAACTTTGAAAGCGCAGTATCAATAATGCTCATATAGCTAAAGTTATCTTCCAGCCCGTAACCGGTCAGGGACAGTTCGGGAGTCAGTAAAAAGCTGGCACCGCAGTCTTTGGCTGCTACTGCTGCATCAATAATATTGTTGATATTACTTTCGAACTCTCCGGCTGTCTGGTTCAGACTGGCTGCACTGACCTTCATTGTTTTCATATTCTGTCTCGTAACTATTCATGGTTTCACATCGTGACAAAGTAATTTTAGTTCCTTTGCAACCGGAATCATACCGTCTTTTATACGTTTTAAGGTGGGTTTAGGGTTGCTGGGGAGACAAGGCATAATGCTGCATAAAAATTCACTTGAAAAAAGTATGTGTTAGGAGGATCATCCGCACCAGAAAAATTATAACCATATTTTTAAAATTAACGAGAGCTACAAAAATGAATAAGTTTGATTCTTTATTACCGCCGGAAATGGCCGAGCGGGCTGCGGAAGCCGGGGTGGGTAAAGCGACCAAAGACCCGATAAAGTCTTTGTTGCTTGCTATAACAGCCGGTGTTCACATTGGTATCGCGTTTCTTTTTTACACCACGATAACAACAGGCAGCGAAGACATGGCGTGGGGGATGAGCCGGTTTGTCGGCGGTCTGGCTTTTAGCCTTGGTTTAATCCTTGTTGTGGTAACTGGCGGTGAGCTTTTTACCAGTTCAGTACTGACCGTTGTTGCCCGCGCGAGTGGTAAAATCAGCTGGAAGAGTCTGGGGATTAACTGGCTGGTGGTTTATCTGGGCAACTTCATTGGGGCGATGTTGCTGGTAGGTATTATGCTGGTATCTAAACAATATATGTTTGACCACGGGC
The DNA here is from genome assembly GCF_003144035.1 of Vibrio albus. Lineage (GTDB taxonomy): Bacteria > Pseudomonadota > Gammaproteobacteria > Enterobacterales > Vibrionaceae > Vibrio > Vibrio albus. The sequence goes on along the minus strand of NZ_QFWT01000013.1, from coordinate 74,540 downwards.
AGGTTGGTATCAATACCATGCACATTGCCCAGCATAAATTACACCATGACTTTTGGGCTGCGGTTGCACTAGGCATTATGTGTAATGTACTGGTATGTATTGCGGTATGGATGACATTCAGCGGCCGAAGCCTGACTGATAAGGTTATTATCATGATCCTGCCTGTCGCCATGTTTGTATCTTCCGGTTTTGAACACTGTATTGCTAATATGTTCCAGATCCCAATGGCAATTGGTATTAAAACCTTTGCATCTCCGGAGTTCTGGCAGGCAACCGGTACAACCGCGGCAGAATTTGCTGATCTGAATATTGCTACTTTTGTCGTTCATAACCTGATTCCGGTTACCATTGGTAATATCATCGGTGGTGGTTTGTTTGTCGGACTGGGTTACTGGCTTATCTATCTGAGAACGAAATAATTTCTCCCTTTTTATAACACCTTTTCTATAAGCCGGATAAATATAAAAAGCCCCCTTCCTATCCTTGGAAAGGGGGCTTTTATTTTAGTCAGAAACAAAAGCTTCCAATATATGATTAAGCCAGAATTTCTTTTGCTTTCTTAACAACATTTTCTACTGTAAAGCCGAACTGTTTGAACAGTTCACCAGCAGGAGCAGATTCACCAAATGTCGTCATACCAATAATTCGTCCATTCAGGCCGACGTATTTGTACCAGTAATCAGCAATACCCGCTTCAATAGCAACGCGAGCTGTCACATAAGACGGCAGTACCGATTCACGGTAAGCCGCATCCTGAGCATCAAACAGATCCGTAGATGGCATAGATACCACGCGTACTTGTTTGCCTTCTTCGGTCAGCTTAGCTGCTGCTTCTACTGCCAGTTCCACTTCGGAACCGGTGGCAATAAAGATAAGTTCTGGCTTGCCTGCGCAATCTTTCAGCACGTAAGCACCTTTAGCGATGTTCGCTACCTGCTCAGCATCACGCTCCTGCTGCGCCAGGTTCTGGCGAGAGAAGATAAGAGACGTCGGTCCATCTTTACGCTCGATAGCGTATTTCCATGCTACCGCAGATTCGACCTGGTCACACGGACGCCATGTGCTCATGTTTGGGGTCACACGAAGAGACGCCATTTGCTCAACCGGCTGGTGAGTCGGGCCGTCTTCACCCAGACCGATTGAATCGTGTGTGTAAACCTGAATGTTCTGCACCTTCATCAGCGCAGCCATACGCATCGCATTACGGGCGTATTCCATAAACATCAGGAAGGTCGCGCCGTAAGGGACAAAACCACCATGCAGGGCGATACCATTCATGATGGCAGTCATACCGAATTCACGAACACCGTAGTGGATGTAGTTACCGGAGAAGTCTTCACGAGTCAGAGACTTAGAGCCAGACCACATAGTCAGGTTAGAGGGAGCCAAGTCAGCAGAGCCACCCATAAACTCAGGCAACAGCTTACCAAACGCTTCCAGTGTATTTTGTGACGCTTTACGTGAAGCGATGCTTGCAGGGTTCGCCTGTAGCTCGGCAATAAATGCATTGGCTTGTGCTTCCCACTCAGCAGGCAGATCACCGTTTACGCGACGCTTAAATTCAGCCGCCAGTTCAGGGTATTCAGCAGCATAAGCAGCAAATTTCTCGTTCCACGCTTTTTCTTTTGCCGTGCCAATTTCCTTGGCATCCCACTCAGCGTAAATTTCAGACGGGATTTCAAACGGTTCATACTTCCAGCCCAGGAATTCACGAGCTGCTGCGATTTCATCGTGACCCAGAGGAGCACCGTGACAGTCGTGAGAGCCTGATTTATTCGGAGAGCCAAAACCTATCACAGTTTTACAGCAAATCAGGGTAGGCTTATCCGTTTCGGCTTTTGCTGCTTTGATGGCTTCATTGATCGCTTCAGGGTCGTGACCATCAACAGCCGGAATAACATGCCAGCCATACGCTTCAAAACGTTTAGGTGTGTCGTCGGCAAACCAGCCTTCGACTTCACCATCGATAGAGATACCGTTATCATCCCAGAATGCAACCAGTTTACCCAGGCCCAGAGTCCCCGCCAGAGAACAGGCTTCGTGAGAAATACCTTCCATCAGACAGCCGTCACCCATAAAGGCATAAGTGAAGTGGTCAACGATGTCGTGGCCATCTTTATTAAACTGAGCCGCTAAAGCCCGTTCGGCCATAGCCATACCTACGGCATTAGTGATGCCCTGACCCAGCGGGCCGGTAGTAGTTTCAATGCCAGGTGCATAACCGTATTCTGGGTGACCCGGTGTTTTTGAATGCAGTTGACGGAAGTTTTTCAGATCATCAATAGACAGGTCATAACCTGTCAGGTGTAACAGAGAATAAAGCAGCATAGAGCCGTGACCATTAGACAGTACAAAGCGGTCGCGGTCAGCCCAGTCAGGATTCTGCGGGTTGTGGTTCATGTGGCTGCGCCAAAGCACTTCAGCAATATCCGCCATGCCCATTGGGGCACCAGGGTGACCAGAGTTCGCTTTTTGTACACCATCCATGGCCAGAGCACGGACAGCATTCGCTAATTGTTTACGTTCCATAGTAGTTACCGGTTTTAAAAGTTAAATTTAAGCGGGCGCAAAACGCGCCCGTTCTGTAATGAGTTATTTTAGGAATTAAAGTTTCGCTTCGATCATTGCTTCCAGCTTTCCCTGGTCGATAGTAAAGTTACGGATACCTTCAGCAAGCTTTTCTACCGCCATTGCATCCTGATTGTGTTCCCACATGAATTCAGAGTGAGTCATTGCCGCAGGGCGCTCTTTAATGTCACTTGCAGGCGTCAGTTTTGTCACTAGTTCGCCTTTAGCCTCTTCCAGCTCCTGAAGAAGTTGAGGGGCGATAGTCAGGCGGTCACAGCCAGCCAGCTCCAGAATTTCACCGATATTGCGGAAGCTAGCCCCCATTACCACAGTGTCATAGCCGTGTTCTTTGTAGTAGTTATAGATGGTTGTTACCGACTGTACGCCCGGGTCTTCCTGTGCTTCAAAGTCGCGTCCTTCTTTAGCTTTGTACCAGTCCATAATACGGCCAACAAAAGGAGAAATAAGGAAGACACCCGCTTCAGCACATGCCCGGGCCTGAGCAAACGAGAACAGAAGAGTCAGGTTACAGTTAATGCCTTCTTTTTCCAGAACTTCACCTGCACGGATACCTTCCCAGGTGGAAGCCAGCTTGATAAGGATACGGTCATTAGAGATGCCTGCATCATTGTACAGTTTTACTAACTTCCGAGCTTTTTCTACGCTTGCCTCTGTATTGAAAGAAAGACGGGCATCGACTTCAGTAGATATGCGTCCCGGTACGATCTTCAGGATTTCTTTACCAATATTCACTGCCAGCATATCGCAGGCATCTTCAATTTGTTGGGCTTTATCGCTGCTCTGGGTCTTAGCATATTCAACAGCCTGATCAATAAGCGGTGCATAATCCGTTATCTGAGCCGCTTTCAGAACAAGAGAAGGGTTAGTGGTTGCGTCTTCTGGCTGATATTTCGCGATAGCTTCAATATCGCCCGTATCGGCGACAACAGTGGTTACTTTACGAAGTTGCTCTAATTTGTTGCTCATATTGGTGATCCTATCTATTCAACGTTCCTGGGCATTTGTTTGTTGGTTAATCAATAATCACTATTCACTAACCCTTAATTTTTTGACTTAGACAATTGTTACATGAACATATGATTAATGTCTGAGTAATTGATGTATCCAAATTAGCTGATCTATATTAGAAGTCAATCACACTAACGAGATAAAAGTGATAATAATCAACTTTTGGCCTTTTTTATTACGTAATTTGAAGTGTATAAACAGTTTTAGGTTAAATGTTGTGAAAGTTAATGTTCTATTACACGTGAAATCACACTGAGCACTTGTAATGGTTGGTGTCATTTGTAATGGTGGGTGCAAATGTATATCTGTCATAATAATGAGCGCATGTTCAGCATGGGTTTTCTCTGTGTTAGTATTTCTGCAGACAAATGGTTTGGATATGAGAATGACTAATCAGATTCAGGAGATATCAGAGCAAAGTACGGATTTGCTTACTGAAATTTCTGTCGCTTACTATCAGGATGGCGCAACGCAGGAGGAGATTTCCCGAAAGTTTTCTATTTCTCGTGCGAAAGTCGGCCGTATGCTTAAACAGGCAAGAGACGAGGGTATTGTTGAAATTACGGTTAAATATCATCCCGTTTTCAGTGCAAAAATCGAACAACGCCTGGTTGAACAGTTCGGTGTCAAACGAGCCTTAATTGCTTTGGATCAGCCAAATGAAGATGAACAGAGAACCCAAGTGGCCGGGCTGGTCTCAAACTACCTTTCCAGCAATTTACGTGATGGTAATGTGATTACGGTGGGTCAGGGTCGAAATGTATCGGCTGTTGCTCACCATATCGGCGTTATTACGCCGCGCGATTGTAAGTTTGTGTGTGGAATAGGTGGCATTCACCCCAGAGGGGGCATGTTTAATGCGGATCATATTTGTCGACAGTTAGCCAAGAAATATGGCGGTACTTCAGAAACCTTATATGCCCCTGCTTATGCTGAAAATAAAGAGCAAAAACAAGTTTTTATGCAAAATGCGACGGTTAAGCAGACACTGGATCTGGCACGTAAAGCCGATGTGGCACTAGTCGGAGTCGGAGATATGAGTGAGAACAGCTATATGGTCGATCTCGGTTGGTTTACGCCGGAAGAAGTGGTGCAATCGCGTTTACAACAGGGGGTGGTTGGAGACTTTGCCGGACATGACTTTTTTGATGTAAAAGGGCAAACAGCTCATACCGTGATGAGTAATAGAGTCATTGGTCTGAGTATTGAAGAGTTTCGGCCAATTTCAGAAGTGATCGCGATTGCAGCTGAAAACAGTAAGCCTCTGGCACTGCTTGGCGCATTAAGAACAGGGGTGATTGATGTATTGGCGACCAGTGTAAGTAATGCTCTGACCGTATTAAACTTAGATGAACAGATGAAGTAGGTCTTAACTCAGGACGCGGTTGCCTGGTTTTGTTTCCAGACACACAACTGTATCCAAACACTTTCAAGTTCGCTTAATTCTTCTCTGGTCAGCAGAGAAATGCTGGAACTTGACTCAGTTCTTTGCGTTGCTGCCTGTATATTTGCATGAAAGTCTTTTTTCAGTTGAGAAATTTTTTTCAACGAGGAAACATTGGAATCCATCTGTACTGCACTCAGGTAGAAGAATCATATTAGATATCAATAGATTGCCAGCAGTACAGGATCCTGCAAATAAAATGTAGGATCCGGTGATCGAGATCACACTTTTTGTGTGATTTACTTATTTCTGACCAAAAACTGTATCCATTTTAACCGTTTAGCTCAGGAACAAACCGGGCAGGATGGATTTTTAGGCAATTTGAGGTTCTGCCAGGTCATGGTTAAGGCATCTAAAAGCAGCAATTTCCCTTTCAGGGGGGATCCATAATTGGCTAAGATCTTAATGGCTTCCGTCGCCTGAACTGCGCCAACTATTCCCACCACAGGCGACATAACCCCGCTTTCTACACAGGTAAGTAATGTTTCGCCAAATAAAGTACTCAGGCAATGATAGCAAGGTTCATCTTTTTCATAAGTAAAAACAGAAACTTGTCCTTCCATACGAATCGCTGCTCCGGATACGAGAGGGGTTTTCGCTGTATGGCAAAGCCTGTTAAGTTGATTTCTGCTTTCGATATTATCGGTAGCATCCAGAACCAGAGAATGGCGTTGGATCAAGGAGAGCATAGGATCATCGTCAAGACGTTGATCAATGGTTTCTACCACCAGATATGGATTCATTTTGCGCAGAGAAGCAGAGGCAGAATCTACTTTTTTCTTTGCAATGTCTTCGTCGGTATGAAGGACCTGGCGCTGGAGGTTGGACAGTTCAACACTATCAAAGTCGACAAGCGTCATTTTACCAATACCAGCACAAGCCAAATATTGGCTGGCAGTACAACCGAGTCCACCGGCACCAACAATGAGTACTGATGCCTGCTTCAGTGCCTCTTGTCCTTCAAAGTCAAAACCTCGCAGAGTGATTTGACGGTTATAGCGAAGCAGTTCCTGATCTGAGAGAATTTCCATAGAGAGTGATTAATATCCCGGATTGATACAACATAATGATTAAAACATAGTATGGTTAAAAAGCTCGATTTGCACAGTGTCACCTTTTTCGACCGCACCACGATCACTTTCCAGAACCACAAAGCAGTTTGCAAGACTCATAGAACGAAACGCACCGGAGCTCTGATTGCCTGTGGTATCCACTTCAAAACGTCCATTCTTTACAGTGTAAACTCCGCGCTGGTAATCGGTCCGGCCCGGTTTTTTCTTAAATGCGGTTTTGGTGATGGCCGGAACAGAGACCGGGGGTTGCCACAAAGAATGCCCACCGAGTTTTTCTATCAGCGGCTGAACTAATACATAGGCTGTTACAGCCGCAGACACAGGGTTTCCTGGCAGACCGCAAAACCAGGCGTTATCCAGCTTTCCGAACGCAAAAGGCTTGCCCGGCTTAATTGCTAATTTCCAGAAATTGATTTGACCGGATTCTTCCAAAATTTCCTTGGTGTAGTCTGCTTCTCCTACACTTACTCCTCCGGAAGTCACAACCAGGTCTGCGGCCATCTGTGCTTTCGTGAAGGTCTGGCGCAGTCTTTCCGGGTCGTCAGGGATAATGCCAAGGTCAATGATTTCACACCCATATTTCTCCAGCATGATTTTCAGACCGTAACGGTTACTGTCATAAATCTGCCCTTCTTCGAGAGTGGAATCGAGAGGTCGCAGTTCATCGCCGGTAGAAAAAATGGCCACTTTAGGTTTGGTATAGACGGAAACGTCTGAAATGCCCAGTGAGGCAAGTATAGGAATATCTCGTGGCGTCAGCCGGGCCCCTTGTTCCAGAACCAGATCGCCTTGCCGGATATCGTCTCCGACCGGGCGGATATTCTGTCTTTCTTTTACGTTCTGAATATGGAAATGAATACCTTGATCTGTTAACTCGGTCTCTTCCTGCATAATAACGGCATCACACCCTTCGGGAATTTTTGCCCCGGTCATAATACGGATACAGGTACCCTGAGGCCAGTCACCCTTGAAAGGCTGGCCGGCAAAAGCTTTTCCTGCCAGCGGTAAGAGCGGGCTTTCTTTTAAGTCGTGTCGGCGTACGGCGTAACCGTCCATGGCAGAATTATCGAAAGGCGGGACAAAGAGAGGGGAAAGAATATCATCGGCTAATACATAGCCGGAGGCCTGATCCAGGGGTAAAGATACCGGGGTTTGCTGATTCGTAACAGATGACAGCATTCTGTTCAGTGCAGTATTGATAGGCATAAGTCCTGGCTGGTCGCAACAGCTCATAATATTCCCTTGGTTGTCTTCATTTATGTTCTGGTAATTTAGCATAAGCGATTTTGATAAAGATGCGAATGTAATCTGACTTTTCTTTTCCGGAAGATAAATTGTCTTAACTTACAGAAAGTAGCAGCTTATCAGATAAAAAATCCCTAAAGCCATACAGAAATATGGGTGTAATTATGCTGGAATGCGAGTATCCTTGTCAGCCATCCGAAAGAGGTAATCAGAGTTAAGGAGAAACGTATGTCGGGTATCAGTGAGTCAGCACAGCAGGTAAAAAATGCACTGGCGGAGCGAGGGCTCGAAACTCCTATGCAGGTGAATGATTTCACTCGGGAAGAGAAAAAGTCACGTATTGAATACCATATGCGTGAAGTTTTACAACTTCTTGAATTGGATCTTACTGATGACAGTCTGGAAGAAACTCCAGGGCGCATCGCTAAGATGTTTGTTGATGAAATATTCTCTGGTCTGGATTACAGAAACTTCCCTAAGATTACGGTTATCGAAAATAAGATGAAGGTCAGCGAGATGGTGAGTGTTAAAGACATCACGGTCACGAGTACTTGCGAACATCATTTTGTGACTATCGATGGTAAAGCAGCTGTGGCTTATATTCCGCGTGGGAAAATTATCGGACTGTCTAAAATTAACCGTATCGTGCGCTTTTTTGCCCAGCGCCCTCAGGTGCAGGAGAGAATGACCCAGCAAATACTGGTGGCATTACAGACATTACTGGAAACGGATGATGTTGCTATCACCATCGATGCGACGCATTACTGTGTAAAATCACGTGGTGTGATGGATGCTACCAGTGAAACGACAACAACAGCACTGGGCGGAACTTTTAAATCCAACCCATCAACCAGGCAAGAATTTCTGTACGGTCTGCGGTAAGTAAACCGGTCAGAATAAACAGAGACCCTGCGTAGCTCTTTTTCTATCGTTACGGCATATAGCAGGGTCGGTATGTTTCATTCGTCATCCCACATATAATCTTCGAGTGCGTATGGATCGTCATCCAGAACATGAGCCATACGTCCTCGCAGTTGTTCAAGCTGGTTTTCCAGCATATTCATTCGCTCATAATCACCGTCTGAGTAGGCAATATAGATTTGCTGTTCCAGATCTTCAATTTTTTCCCGAATGTTCATATCTTCCCCCTTGTCAGAGCTGAGAAAACATTACGAGCCTGATAATGACTTAATAAGAACATTATCAGTAACCAGTGGCTTCATTAGCGAGTATAGCTCAGGATTTTATTGGCTAACAAAATTCTTCCGGTAAAGGTTTGATGCAAACGTTTACTATTCGCTTTTCTATTTTCAAGGCTGGTGTTCTTCAAAAAATTGTCATATAAGGGGGTTATCTCTGTGAGGATGACGCCCTAGAGCACCATATAGTTCAAAAAAGCCGCTCTGGTGCTCACTATTTAAACTATATGGCACTCTAGACAACGGCTGGCTTTTTTGAGCAGTTTCTTGCTTCCTTGTGGCGTTACCTTTATGTTGTGCGTTTCATTTATTATTTGACAGGTTGTTTTGAATTTTCTTGCCCATATCCATATAGCCGTTAACTGTGGTAGTGATATCAGCGGTAACCTTCTTGGTGACTTTGCTAAAGGTGATCCTTCTGGCAGATATCCGGATGATATTGTTCAGGGTATAAAACTGCACCGCTTTGTTGACGGCTATACAGACGCTCACCCCTGCATGAAAAACGCTAAGTGTTTATTTCCTCAACATCTCCGGCGTTTTGCTCCTATCGCTCTGGATATGTTCTGGGATCACTGCCTGGCATCTCGCTGGAGCCAGTTCTCTTCACAAGGCACATTATCGGACTTTGTGACCTCGGCCGAGTGCAATGTGCGTGAAAGGTATGCTCAAACAGAAAAAAATGTAAATTATCCTGAAAGTTATGTTCGGGTAACAGAACGTATGTGGCAGTATAACTGGCTGGAATCATATGCCCGGCTGGAAGTGATTGAACTGGCACTAGAGCGTATGTCGCAAAGAAGCCGGAGAATGGCGAAACTGGCAGAATGTTTTACCTATATACAGCAGAATTACGATGAGCTGATGGATCTATTCGGCCAGTTATACCCTGATGTGTTAGAAGCATCTGAAGAGTTTTTCCATCAGATGAAAATTAAGTAATAAGTGTCAGATGGATTACTGAGAAGAGTCAGATTCTGAATGCTCCAGTGTTGAAGAGAACTCCTCAACACAACAACAATGCTTCCAGCAGGCCGCCATCGGCAGTAAAAGCTCTTCCAGAGTCGTAGGGTGGAGCATCTTTTCCTCTGCAATACAAAGTGAGCTGGCCGAGTACCGGTTGAATAGTTCCCAGTGGTCAAGCAGACATTGCTGTGGGTCCTTACCGTATTCCATCCAAATGGCTTTCAGCATTGGCGTCAGGCTGATAGCTGCATGTGCAGAGCTGATCATTATCCATTTCTGTTCAGCCAGCTCAACTTTATTGTTCGGGTGAGCAGCGTTAAATTCGTCAGTTAATTTATTGAAAATAAGTGATAATTTTCCATTTTTATCAATGAAATAATCGAAAAATTCACCTTCCTGTCGGATTCCGTCGGCAATAAACTGTATGGGCTCTGGTACCAATATCAGATGAGCCATCATCCGAATGTCAAATTGATACATGAGTTCATTTATCGGGGTATTCTCCGGAATTTGACTGAGCAGATCCAGCATATATTTTTCCATATAGTCATGCAGCTTATCGCTAATAGCGAACCAGATCTTTTCTTTGCTACCAAAATGATGTCGGATCAGGCTGTGTGATACACCTGCCTGTTCACTGATATTTCTTAGTGATACCCGTTCATAACCTGATTCACAGAACATCTTAGTGGCCGTCATCAGGATCTGAAATTTTGTCTCGTCAGCAGTCTTTGCGCTGCGTCTACCTTGTTTTCTTTCTGTCATTGCTCTCACTTTCCGTTATTGCACTTATGTTTTAGCAAAATTCAGTGAAAACGTCACGAAAAAATATTGTCCACCTGGAAAATAAAGTTTGATCTTCGTCTGTAGTTTTATATACTGCACAACTGTATAGTAAATTAAACTGCGATTGGGAGAGACAACCAAGTGACGATACAAACCTATTTGAAAAATAGTTTCAGGGGTGTGTTCAGGACACTTCTGCTAGGAGGAATAGTGTCCTTTCTCAGCGGATGCTATCAGGCCAACTCTGAGCCACAGCTGGAAATTATAAAACCAGTAAAACTGTATGAAGTGCCGGCGAACCACCCGGATGGGTATGATGCCTTTCTGGCAAAAGTGGATGCTGGTACCCGTTCGCAACTCTCGTTTCAGGTTTCCGGAGTTATTGAGACTCTGTTGGTGAAGGAGGGACAGAAAGTCAGGAAAAATGACGTATTGGCTACACTGGATGCCACTGATTTTCAATTGGCACTTGAAGCTAATCAGGCACAGTATGATCTGGCAAAAATTAATTATGAGCGTGATAGAAAGCTGGTTGAGAAGCAATTAATCAGCACGGATAGTTTTGATAAGAGTGAAACAACTTACAAAGCCGCACGGGCTGCACTGGAGCAGGCAAAAACAGATTTGGGTTATACCACACTTAAAGCGCCGTTTGATGGTGTTGTGTCTCTTTCTTTTGCGAAGCAGGATCAGTTCATTCAGGGAGGAGCGGCAGTACTGAATATTCTGACCATTGATAAACTGGATGTGGATTTCTCTTTGCCGGTTAATTATGTGAAGGAAATTGGGGTCGAGAAGCTGAAGCAGCGGTCATTTTCAGTCGTACTTGATCATTATGCCGACAAAGTTTTTCCCGCACATTTTAAAGAAATATCAACATCTCCGGATATTGATACGAACAGCTATAACGCGACAGTGTCAATTATCCGTCCCCAAAATACGAATATTCTGGCAGGGATGACCGGTCAGGTACGTCTCCTGAATAAAGGTATCTCCAGTTCTCTTTTCCTTCCTGAAGATGCACTCTTTTACCAGATAAACGGACAAGTATTAGTGTGGCGTTACATTCCTGAACAGCAAGTGGTGCAGAGCACTGAAATCGAATTAAGCCCGTCCGGAGCGGTTATCCGTGGAATAGAAGAGGGTGATCTGATTGTTATCGCGGGCGCGGATAACCTGATAGAAGGGCAGAAAGTCAAAGCCTGGAAAAAGGAAGGAGGTATCTGATGTTTTTGCAACAGAGAAAATTTTATGGTGCCTTAATCGTTACGCTGGCTGTGTTACAGGGTTGCGAATCGGAAGAAACCATCAGAGATAAGGCTCCGTTGTCAGTCACCTCTTATACCGTTCCTCACCCGGTTGAAAAACGGTTTCGGGAGTTTAAAGGCAAGGTCGAGCCAGCCGAACTGACTAATGTCTCCTTCAGGATTGGTGGTGAACTGGATGCTATTCTGGTGCGATCCGGGCAGAAGGTTAAACGAGGAGAACTGTTAGCGCTATTGAACAGTGACCGGTCACGACAGCAGTTAGCGGATGCGGAAGTTCGTTATCAACTGGCGCAAAAGCAATTGAACCGGGGAAAAGAATTATTCACTAAAAAAATGATTTCCCGGTCAGAGCTGGATTCACTGACGGCGAACCGGCGTATTGCAGAGGTTACTTACCGACAAGCACAAAACCAGCTGGAATATGCCCGGTTAGTGGCTCCATTTGATGGTGTAATTTCTTCTGTACCCAAAAAAGCCTTTGAAAGTGTACAGACCGGTGAACCCATACTGAGTATGTATCAGAGTGACATTGTACAGATTCGGGTAGCGATTTCTGATGCCATTCAGGCCATGATTGATCCCGATGAGAAGGATAGAGTTTATCAGCCTCAGGTGACTTTTTTAAATGATGACCGTCATTTTTATCCACGTTATCTAAAACATAGTAGTGAGCAGTTACCAGAAAATCAGTCATATGAGTTTTGGTTGCAGATGGATCAGGTTGAACCGCCTATTCTCCCTGGAACCAGTGCCAGTATTCGGGTCGATATGGTTAAGGCCGGGTTGCAAAAAGCTCATGGATACGAGGTTCCGATGACAGTTCTGGATGCAGGAGATTCACCAGAAGCATTTTATGTCTGGAAACTAAGTCATGGGAGCGTTAGCAAAAAGGTGGTCGAGGTAGAGCGTATTACTGAAGAAGGCGTGATTATTAGTGACGGCGTAACAAAGGGTGAGCAGTTGGTGAACTCAGGGTTAAGAAAACTAAGAGACGGCATGAGTGTTAATTATATTAATGAGGGCAGCCCGCAGTGAACATTGCTGAATATTCAATAAAACATAAAGTCATCAGTTGGCTGTTTCTGTTGATTCTGGGGGTCGGTGGATTACAGTCCTTTTTCGGGCTTGGTCGTTTGGAAGACCCTAAATTTACCATTAAAGACGCTCTGATTATTGCCTCATACCCTGGTGCAACGGTTCAGGAGGTTGAAGAGGAGTTAACCTATCCTCTGGAACGGCAGGTTCGGCAATTGCCTTATCTTGATAAGGTGACCTCTATTTCCTCCCGGGGGCTGAGTCAGATAACGGTCAGCATGAAAGAGCAGTATGCTGCCGGAGAGCTGGCACAGATATGGGATGAAATGCGCCGTAAGGTGAATGATCTAAAAGCCACTTTACCTGCAGGAGTTGCCTCTGTTCAGGTTATTGATGACTTTGGTGATGTGTACGGTGTGCTGCTGATGCTTAGCGGAAAAGGATACTCCTATGTTGAACTGGAGCGCTATGCTGACTACCTGACCCGTGAACTGGATCTGATTGAAGGTGTGGGTAAGGTAATCAAAGCTGGGGACCAGGAAGAACAACTCTTTGTAGAAGTCTCCCTGGATCGTCTTGCTGCACTTAACCTGGATATGAACAATGTCTATAACTTACTCACCACTCAAAATAGTGTTACGTCTGCCGGTAGCCTGATGATGGATGGACAGAGTCTGGTGGTGAGGCCTGATGGGGCTCTGAACTCCGTTGAACAACTGGAAAACCTGATTATCCACGGGCGAGATACCGGAAATCTGATCCGTCTTAAAGATGTTGCAACGATATCCCGGGGTGTGGCGGAGAAACCGGATAATGTGATTACCTACAATGGTGAACCGGCAATCAGTTTGGGTATTTCATTTGCTGATGGCGTCAATGTCGTTGAAGTCGGTCAGCATATTGAAGCTCGTCTTGCAGAATTGGAAAACATTAAGCCTGCGGGTATTGATATCAATTATTTTTATAACCAGGCTCATGAAGTGGATCAATCGGTTCAGGGGTTTGTAATCAGCCTGGCCGAAGCGGTCGGTATCGTTATTCTGGTATTGCTTTTTGCTATGGGGTTACGCAGCGGCATCATTATTGGGCTGGTCCTGCTTCTGACGGTATTCGGTACGTTTATTCTCATGGAGCAGACAAATATTGAATTACACCGTATCTCATTGGGGGCACTGATTATTGCACTGGGAATGCTGGTGGATAATGCCATTGTAATCGTAGAAGGCATTCTTGTCGGGATGAAAAAAGGCCGGACTAAACTTCAGGCGTCAATAGATATTGTTAAGCAGGCTCAATGGCCATTGCTGGGGGCAACGGTGATAGCCATCATAGCCTTTGCACCGATTGGACTGTCAGAAGATGCAACCGGTGAATTCATGGGCTCATTGTTCTGGGTGCTTTGTTATTCTTTGTTCTTGAGCTGGATTACAGCGCTGACACTGACGCCGTTTCTGGCGGATTTACTACTAAAGGACGGGGAGCAGGAAGAGGCATCTGACGACCCATATAAAGGCGCGTTGTTTGTAATATTTGGTGGCTTGCTGAAGCTGGCTCTGCGTTTCCGCTGGCTGACTATTGGCGTGATGATCGGAATGCTGACCCTGTCTATTGTCGCTTTTGGTATGATCAAGCAGTCTTTCTTTCCGGCGTCGAATACACCGATGTTTTATGTTGATCTATGGATGCCGGAAGGCACAGATATTCGTGAGACATTGGCACAGACACATAGGGTTGAAGAGAAAATAGGTGCGCTGGACGGGGTAGCGTTTGTTTCCAGTTCTGTCGGACAAGGTTTACCTCGCTTTATGCTGACCTATGAACCTGAACGTTCTTATGAGGCATATGCTCAAATTCAGGTGCGTACTGAAACCCGGGAACAAATAGTACCGATACTGACACAGCTCGAGCAGGAACTGCCATCCCATTTTGCCGAACCGACTTTCCGGTTCAGAATGCTGGAATTCGGGCCTTCACCAGCATCGAAAATCGAAGCAAGAATTTCAGGTTCCGAGCCTCGCGTACTGCGTGAAATAGCGCGACAGGTTGAAGATATTCTGAATGCGGATCCGGGTACCCGTAACGTCCGTCATGACTGGCGTGAAAGGGTTAAAGAGTTGGTACCACAGTTTAATGAGTCTAAAGCGCGCAGGCTGGGGATCACAAAGCAGGATTTATCTGAAACTCTGCAGACCGCTTTTGGTGGTAGCCCTATCGGAGTGTTTAGGGATGGTACACAGATGCTGCCTATTATCGCCCGCTTGCCTCAGGAAGAAAGGGTCGATTTTGATACTTTACAGAATTTAAGCGTATGGAGTCCGACGCTACAGAGTTATGTCCCTATTGAGCAGGTTCTTGATGGAATGGAACTGGAATGGACAGAGCCACTTATCATGCGTCGTGACCGTAAACGGACATTAACGGTGTTAGCTGACCACGATATTTTGGGTGAAGAAACCCCAGCGGTGCTTTTTTCACGTATCAGGCCTGCAGTAGAAGCTTTGAGTTTGCCACAGGGGTATCAGATAGAGTGGGGCGGAGAATATGAATCTTCGACGGATGCGCAACAAGCTACGTTTAGTTCCCTGCCAGTGGGTTACCTGTTTATGTTTATTATCACTATCTTACTGTTTAACTCAGTGAAGAAGCCTTTGGTGATCTGGTTGACGGTACCGCTGGCCATTATAGGTGTGTCGATTGGGTTGCTCGTATCGAATATGTCATTTGGTTTTACTGCTTTACTGGGCTTGCTGAGCCTGAGTGGAATGGTATTGAAAAACGGTATTGTGTTAATGGATCAGATAAATAGCGAACTTGACTTTGGTAAAGAGCCTTATCAGGCTGTGGTGGATAGTGCCGTTAGTCGTGTTCGTCCGGTTAGTATGGCGGCATTAACGACGATATTGGGTATGATCCCTTTACTGTTTGATGCGATGTTTAACTCAATGGCTGTGACAATTATGGCTGGTCTCGGGTTTGCTACGGTACTCACGCTTGTTGTGGTTCCTGTATTGTTTTCCCTGTTCTACTCGGTCAAAGCGCCTCGTAAAGTCTGATTTAAAGCTTTGAAACCAGAACAGCGTGCTGGGTACTCTATCCGGTACGCTGTTTTTATTTTTATCTTAAATATATTTCCATATCCATAAAATTATTGATTCATCGCAAAGTATCCAGTACAAAGATTGATATGGGTCGCAAAAACCGTGGTTTATGTGAAGTGGCCCGGTATACTGTGCGATAACCTTGCCGTAATTTGGGTCTTACTATGAGTTCATTTTCTGAGCGTTCCGGCGTATCTAGTGCTGAAAAATCGTTGCGACGGGAACGTATTAATAAACTGGCGAATGCTTTATTAGACGGGGTCTATGAGCGAGAAGACATCATTAAACTTTGTCTTCTTGCGGCTTTGTCAGGGGAAAGTGTCTTCTTACTCGGGCCTCCGGGTATTGGTAAAAGTCTGATTGCCAAGCGTCTTATTCAGGCATTTGATCATGCCAGCTATTTTGAATATCTGATGACCCGTTTTTCCACGCCGGAAGAAGTTTTTGGGCCGTTAAGTATTCAGGAACTCAAAGATAATGGCCGTTATGTTCGCCTGACTGAAGGCTACCTTCCTACCTCTCAGGTGGTATTTCTGGATGAAATCTGGAAAGCGGGTCCGGCCATTTTGAATACGCTGCTCACTGTCGTGAACGAAAAAACCTTCAAGAACGGTAGTGAAATAAGCAAGGTACCTATGCGCTTGCTGGTATCCGCTTCGAATGAACTGCCGGATGAAGACAGCGGGCTTGATGCGCTATATGACCGTATGTTGGTCCGCATCTTTATGAACCGTATTCAGAATAAGCAGAACTTCAAATCTATGCTGACGGTTGGCACTCAGCAGGAAACTCAGATCCCGCCCGGACTGGCTATCACTAATGAAGAATATTACCAGTGGCAGAAAGAGCTGAATCAGTTACAGCTGGATGATGAAAGCTTTGAGAAATTGTATGAATTAAAACTGATGCTGGAAGAAAAAGCAGAACACTTCGGACTCAGCACGGAAGAGACCGATATGTATGTATCTGACCGTCGCTGGAAGAAAGCGGTAAAACTGCTTAAGGCCAGTGCCTACTTTAATGGCCGGGAAAGCATTAATCCTCTGGATATCTTGTTGTTGAAAAACTGCCTCTGGTACAGCCCGGATAATCGGGAGATTGTTGAGGGCGTCGTTAACGAATTTGCGCTTCAAAAGGCGTTTGATCAGGACGTTGCCACTAAACAGATTGATCTGTGCCGCCGGGAATTGGCATCTATTCAGGATGAGCTTGAGACCCGTTTCCGCATGCATCTGACGTTAGAAGCTGCTGCAAAAAGTAAGTTAAGACGAAAAGAGAGCTATCAGTGCGATCTTTCCGGAGCCGGTACTTATACCGTAGGCAAAACGAGGAATCTGTACAAGCTGGTTCTGCTTCAGAGTGGTATGCCGGTGAATGATTCGGTTAAGGGGGAAGGGCGCTGGTTATATGTAGAAAAATCTGAGCTGGAGAAAATCATTCGTGAGGGTGGTGGCGATGCGTACGGTTACGTTAACCAGAACCCTAACATGTGCAAGATCAGCTTTGATTTGGATGCTTCAGGTTGCTTGGCTATCCGGGACATTTCTAACCGGCCTCTGCTGGTTAGCCTGGTGACAGATGCCGGGCTGGATAACGAGCTGTATGAAAGGTGGTGCGCGAGGGCAGATAACGCTGTCGCACAGATAAGCAGTGCAGAAAGGCATCTGCGTCAGGCTCGTTTTAATTTCAGCGGTGCATTACCGCACAGTTTTATTGGTGATGAGCTGCCGGGTCAGATAGAGAAAGGGTTGCAGGAGCTAGCAAAAGAGCTTGAAGCCACTCAGGAAGAGAGCGATAAAACCGCGTCACGGATTAAAAGTCTGAATCAGTTTTTTGCCTGATTTAAGGGAGAGTAAGTAACGTGTTAGGTATGGATGAGCTTAATATAGCGATGATGGTTGCAGAGTCTGGAATAGTTGAAACGGCTATCGATGACTTGATGGAGAAAGTGCAGTTTTTAGCGGTGGCTGAAAGTGCACGCTCAAATGAGCTGGCAAAAGAGCACATTCACCAGTGGAGCCATTATGCTCAAAAACGCGTTGCAGACACGTTTGAAAACAGTCACCTGCAGAATGAGCTGACTCTGTACCGTGAAACACTTAAACTGAATGAACGTCACTTCTATTCCCGCCTTCCTTCCCTTCTTGGCAAACTGGCTTCAACCTCCTCATTTTACCCGGAAGCAAAAAAACTGATTGAACAGAACCGGGCGGTTAAGAATCCGTTATTCGCTCAGCATTTTTGTGATTGCTGGTATGAAAGCCTGCTTAACTCAGTAAAAGAAACAGAATCTGGCACGCTGGATTCGGAAAAAGAGAAATGTCTTGCAGACTTGCGCCAGCGACTTGAATCGCTGGAGTATGTGAATGAAATAGCGGGCACTGGCCAGGTAGGGAATTTTATTCGTGCCTGGGATATGGCTGCGTCGAAGCTGACGAAGGGAGACATCACGGCCATTCGTAAGCATGCCAATTTTCTTAGGAAAAACAGTGAACTGAAGGAAATTGCGAATCAATTGGGTCGTATGGCTAGCCAGGTTGATGATCCGGAACTGAGAAAAAATCAGCAGGAAGAGCTAAAAATAGTGGAAGAAGTCAGTGATGAAGCGACCGATGATATTGTCGGTGTTCATCAGCATAATGACCTGAACCGCATGCTACCTAACGAAGCCATATTTCTTGCTTATCCAGAACTTGAAACGATTTTCTATAAACGCTTTCTGACTAAACGGCTCATGAACTATAAGATGCGCGGTAAGGCTCGTAAGCTGAAAAAAGTGAGAGCTGAGAAAGCTGAAAATCAGACTGCCGATATAGAGAAAGGGCCATTTATCCTTTGTGTGGATGCCTCCGGTTCCATGAGGGGCTTTCCTGAAGAGTGTGCTAAGGGAATGGCTTATGCGTTGATGCAGGTTGCATTAGAAGAAGATCGTGACTGTTATGTGATTCTGTTCTCTACAGAGCAGATTACCTATGAACTGACTGGTCAGGACGGACTGAGGGAAGCGGGCGTTTTCCTTTCTTATCAGTTTAGGGGGGGCACAGAACTTGAGCCCGCGTTGATAAAGTCTGTTGAGCTGATGTCTGAAGAAAAATATAAAAATGCCGATTTAGTGGTTTTGTCTGATTTTATTGCACCAAAGCAACCGGAAGCGATCCAGCAGATGGTGGCTTCATTACAGAAGCAGCAGAATCGTTTTCACGCTGTTTGTTTTTCTAAACATGGCAACCCACAGCTAATGGACATGTTTGATCACTGCTGGGACTATCATCCGGGTATGTGGGGTCGGCTAATGAAAAAGTGGTAACGACTCAACTCTCATCAGACATCAAACATCGGGGAAAGAGATCAATCTTTCAGCAAATTGTGTTTAAAATCAGCAAACAAACCAAGAATGTTTATTTTTAATTGACTCCTTCGCTCAGATAAGTAAAGTAGTCACCAGTTCAGACGGGAAGCCTGTTTAACCCGTTGAAATCTAAATTAATATGGCGCGTTGGCAGAGTGGCTATGCAGCGGATTGCAAATCCGTGGACCTCGGTTCGACTCCGGGACGCGCCTCCATTTCCCTTCTATCTTCTATCTTCTATCTTCTATCTTCTATCTTCTATCTTCTATCTAGTTAGCTCGTTTCATATTAAACGACTTATATTCCAGCTTTTCAAAGCGAATGCTGTTACCAACTTGCAGGAAGTAAAACTCCAGATTGTCGTCTTTTCTCTCTGTGATAAGTTGATGCAGAATACCTCTTGCTGTAGGTGTTTTATGGTATGCGGTCACGGTGGCTCGTTTTACCTTCTGATTCGACAAATAATCATAGTATTTTTTGGGGGTCCCATTTCTGAGATCCAGAGCAACCTGATTGAGCAGGAGTGTGTAAGGATAGGCAATATCGGCCAGTTTTATTCGTTTCTTATCTTTTGCATCCTGAATTTCCATGGATAAAAAATCATACTGATATTCTTTGTGTTTTGAGCCGATTTTTTCTTCATAGTGGGTAGACACAGGAGAGAGGTGATTGTAGTCCTGTATGTAAGATCCTTGTTCGTGAATATAGGCATCTACCCACATAAAAGAACCTTTCACCCGGGTCTCATAATGACAGACATCTTCTTCACAGTTGTACACCATAGTGACCTTTCCCAGCGACAGCGGGCCCAGACCAACATTAAATTCACCGTGTATTCCCTGAGTGGTAATCGCGTAGGCTGTGGCAGAAAGGCTCCACAATGCAATGGCTCCAATTTTTTTCAGGTGACTTTCTGGCATAGGATATCCCCATTTGGGTAAAGGCCTGTTGTTGTATATAACGTACATGATGAATCGGATTTAATCCAATAGTCCGTGTGGCTAGGACACGCTCTGGCAATCCGGATGCTTATTGAGTTGTCTATAATTATAGTTAAAGGCAGCAGTACAGGATAGAAAAAACAGTGCGTTCTCTTTACCAGGCCGTTGTAATGATTAGTGCTGTATACCTTATCAATGCACTAATGTTTCCTGCAGTGGCTCAGACGAAGTATGCCCCTTCAGATTCGGGGGCAGCACCCTTGTCATCCGCTGATGAGGGGCGAGTGTTGCCAGATAAACCAGTGGAAGATGAAGTGAGCTGGTTAGACAAAACAGAAAGCTATGTGGCGAATACCGTGCACGATTTTAGCGTGTATGTTGACCAGGGATTAGCTAAGCAGGAAGAAGAGCAGGCAATAACAAACCGAAGCTATGTTCAATTTAGGTCGTTGGCAGAATACAGCCATCTTGGGGATTTTGAGTCTGATGGAAGCTTGTCAGTGCGTATTGATTTGCCTCATATCGAGCACAACTGGCATTTGGTGTTTGAGACCGATTCGGATGATTATAGTTCTCTGGAGAGTAAGCAGCGTGACTTACAGGGGGCCAGAGATGATGCGGGTGACCCTGTCGGAGGGGTTGAATATCAAAATGGGCTGCTGCATTACTGGGATACGAACTTTGGTATCGGAATGAAGTTGCGGTTGCCGTTAGATCCTTTTGTCCGTGGTGAGCTAAAGCGAGTCGAGGCCGCGGGAAATGACTGGGTTGCGCAGTTCAGGCAACAGCTTTTTTATTATCATACTACTGGTGGGGGGGCGTTCAGCGAGCTGAAGTTTTTTTATCCTGTTGCTGAGGATGAGTCACAGATTTTTTCAGCTGGTTCAAGTGCCCAGTATAGGTTTGATGAGGACGCGTGGGAGTTACTGTTTCAATTAGGATTGTCAGATCGCATTAATCGCGATCATCTTCTGGATTGGTCTGCAGGTATGAGTATTGACCCGTCTGAATCTGATAAAGTCACAAACTATTGGATATCAGCAACCTGGAGTCAGAATGTTCACAAAAATTGGCTATACTTTTCTATTATTCCTAAAATTGAGCTACCTCGTGAATATGATTATAAAGCGAATCCAGGTATTCAGATGAACGTAGAGCTGTTCTTTTCTAAAAATCGATCCATAAACCGGTTGAACCGTTCTATTCCTGAACCTACTCGTAATCGCGATTAGCGCCATTTAAAAATTACCAATAAAACATTATTTTATTGACATAACTCCCTGTTTAAAATGATAAAAACAGTGTTCGGAATACACTTGTTCGCTCGAAAAAACTTGCTGGTTTTTGTGAACTCATTCAAAATTAACAACTATGGCTTAGTCATAGGCTTTTAATAACTGAGGTTTTTATGAAGGTTGTGGATATTCTCAAACACAAAAGTGAATCGCTGGCAAAGCATCATTTTGAAATAAAAGAACTGATGTCTCCTGCGTTAAGGGAATACTTACATGATTTTGTGAGCAAAACCAATGGAATTCAGGTTTTTGACTGGGTGCGCGAACTTGCTCCTGCGGTAAATGAAGATGTTAGTCCCCGTGAAGAAGAGATTGAGCTGAGTAGTGAAGCGCTGGCTGTGTATCAAGAGCTACAGACAAAGTTGGATCAGGTGGTTCATGTGGGTGACTGGGTCACCATAGATCAAGAGCGTATTAATGCTTTTGGAGAGGTAACGGAAGATACTCAATGGATTCATACCGACCCTGAAAGAGCGGTACAGGAGTCTCCGTTTAAAACGACAGTGGCGCACGGCTTTTTAACCTTGTCTATGCTGTCTCGTATGACGGATAGTGTTGATCCTGAAAATCCCCTGTTTCCTACGGCCAAAATGGTAGTCAATGTTGGGCTTAATCAGGTTCGCTTCCCTTATCCGGTAAAGTCAGGAAATCGGATTCGCACACACAGCAAGTTGATTAAGGTGACACCTATCAGGAAAGGGCTTGAGCTTGAGCGTGAAATGACGGTAGAAATTGAAGGTATTCGTCGACCAGGATGTGTGGCGGTTTCTGTTATCCGCCTGTATTTTTGAATGGATTAACGCCTATGGGGCAGATTGGTAATGTTCAGATAGAAGAGCTGGCCTGGCTGCCAGCTCTTTTCATATCATGGTCAGCTGTCTGGCCATGTTAGTATTGTTTATCCACTGGTGTATATCCGTATTGGGTAATCAGCTTTTTCGCCTGTTCTGTATGTAAAAAATGGATGAATTTCTGTCCACCTTCAGGCAGTTTTTCTTCCTTGTACAAAATAAGAAACGGGCGTGCGAGCTCATATTTTCTGGATGCAATGTTATCTGGGGTGGCTTTAACCCCCTCAAAGCTCAGTTCTTTTACAGAAGCGTCAACAGAGCCATCTGAGATAAAACCAATAGCATGTGGGTTATGATTCACGATGGTTTTTACCATACTGTTACTGTTCACCACGAGATTGGTAGGGTTTATGTCTGACACCTGACGTCCGTTAATCACGGTTACCAGTCCAAGTAACGACTCAAAACTATAACGGGAGCCAGAGGAGGCTTCCCGGGTAACGACGGCAATTCGCTGATCCGAACCACCCAGTTCCTTCCAGTTTGTTATTTTGCCCTTGTAAATATCATAGACTTGCTGACGGGTAAGGTTACTTAGGCCATTTGTATGATTCACAATAAGGGCCAATCCGTCAAAAGCGATAGGGAAGGTGGTCAGATCTTCTGTTTTCTCTCCTTCCGTCAGGTAGCGTGAGCTCATGCCTATTTCTGAAATCCCTTTTTTAACCATAGTGATCCCCGCACTGGATCCGATTCCCTGAACAGCGACATAAGTATCTTTATGAGAGTTGTTGAACTCTTCTGCAAGAACGTCCATTACGCGAGCAACAGAAGTAGAACCGGAAATACTGATTTCTTTAGCATTGACTCCCGGCACTAATATCACTGCAGAAAGAAGAGTAGCTAATGCAACTCGTAACATAAAAAACTCCTGATAATAAAAAGGTAAGGTAAACGCTGATCATATGTCCATATCATGACACTTTTGTGAAAATGAGCAGGTGGTTATGCTTTTATTAGATACAACAAAGATCTTTTACTCATTTTTCTCACGGGAGAGTATAGTTAATGTATGTATACTCAAGTGGTTTCAAAAGGCTGAGTTTGGTGAACAGGCTGGATAAGATTATCTTGGGTATAGATATCGGGGGGTGATAATGAGTATTTCAGAAATAGAACAATACCGATTAGAAAAGGCGGTGCGAGCTCTGTGCTGCAGTCGAAATCAGAATACTCCGGTGGAGCAGGGAAAGCTTCAGTATGAAATTTATACTGGCGGTGTGATCTTTTCTGAGTTGGATTTCTTGTTAGATTCATCTCACTGCAATAGTGATAACCCTATAGCAAAGCTGGAATATGATAAAAGGGATGAACACTGGATGTTATATGTTGCTCAACATGATCCGGAAGAACCGGGAGTACAGACGTGGCTGCCATACCCCAACTTATCTAAGCAAGAGACGTTTGATCCTCTTTTAGAGATTTTAGAAGAGGATCCACAGCATATGTTCTGGTAACGTTATTTTGCTCTGCTTGAGGCGACTTGCTGTCGGAATTCTTTTGGGGTCATTCCTTGTACGCCTTTAAACGCTGTGCTGAAGTGGGCTGCGCTTTTAAAACCAGACTCAAAGGCAATTTCAGCAATTGACTTGTTCGTCAGGCGAAGTTTGGTTGCTGCGTAGTTAACCCGTTTCACTTTTAGTAACTGAGAAAAACTAAGATCCTCGGCTGCTAACCGCCGCTTTAATGTCGCTGTTGACATGCCCAGGAATTGGGACGTTGCTTCCAGTGACACTTCATTATCAATATTAAGTTCTATGAATCGAATGACCTTTTGAGCGGTGGTTTGGTCAAAGGCTTTACGGAATATAGTCTGGGTTGTCGGTGAGATATGAATGATCTCTGCCAGCAATGCATGAGCCAGAGCCTCAACAGTATGGTCACTGCTTTCCGCTTCTTTCGCGGAAATCAAAAGGTCAAGAATAGTTGTCGCAATAGTATGGCTTGTACCAAATACAAACACTTTTTCTGCAACATTCTCTGTATTGATTACCTGATTTGGTTTCGGTATTTGATTACAAAATGCTTGAAAAACAGAGGGTTCAAGGATGATGATTTCTGCCAGAAAGCTTTCATATAAGGCTTGTGACTGTACTTCTTTCAGATCGTCAGAGTGATAAACGATGAATTCTCCGGCAGATAATACCAGGGAAGTATTGTCTTCTGTTCTGATATTCAGAGCCCCTTTCTTTACACGAAGAATACCGCTCTGTGTGGCCGGGAAGCGATCTTTTTTTCGGGTAGTCAGAGACTCATGTTTAAAAACGGTGACTTTTGACATGTTATTTTCTGTAAGTATTCTAATTAATCCAATAGTACGCTAGTTAATCCAATAGTACGCTAGCCAGGCTATTGATTTTGGTGACAGCCTCTAAAAACAGAACTCTTGAACACCAGTGTGGCGTATAAATGATGCGCCACACTGGAGTTTGACCCTATTCTGAAACGTCTGCTGTTTCAACCGCGTTTGGTTCAGCAAATACCTGAGTTGGCTTTGCAACCAGACTGCGGTTTTCCATATTGACGTCGGCAAGTACCACTTCCAGAGTATCGCCTAGCTTGTAGACTTGCTCTTTATCAATAGATACCGTACCTGTATCGCTATTACATTCAATTCTTTGTTTATTATCAACAATTAATGGAGAAGGAATGAATGCCGAAGCACCATTTTCAAGCAATCGAATACGCATACCGGCACGATTGATATCGAAAATTTCACCCTGATAGCGTGTCTCTTTTTCTGGCTCGTTGGCCAGAGTTCGGGCATAGAGCCAGTCTCCGACGTTACGCTCGGCTATTTTGTGATGCTTACGATGAATAGCCAGTTCTTCACCAATGCTGTCATCCGGAACCTGTACAGGGTCTTTCCCCATAATATGCGCTTTAAGCATGCGGTGGTTAATCATGTCGCCGTATTTACGAATCGGAGATGTCCACGTTGCGTATACCGGCAGGCCCATAGCATAGTGAGCATCCGGTTTATTACTGATTTCACTGTATGCCTGACACTTACGAATAAGGTTATCCAGGTAGGACGTATCCAGAGTACTCAACCAACGACGCAGGCTGCTGAACCCATCTAATGTCGCGATTGATTCTTCGGTAAACGGATGGTTATTTTCCGGATTGACCAGCTCTACGACGTCTTTCACCCTGTCAGGTTTAAAACCTGAATGAACATTGAAGACACCAGTATCAAAGCTGGCCTGAAGTACCTGACCTGCACAAATGTTTGCGGTGATCATCGCTTCTTCAACCAGCTTATTCGCACTTCTGCGCATATCGGCATGAATGGCGATAACGTCATTGTCTTCGCTTAATTCAAAACGATAATCCGGGCGATCAGGGAAAACGACAGCATGTTTCTCACGCCAGCCTGATCGAGCAAGAGAGAAGTCATACAGGTCGCGTACTACCTGCTGAATGTCATCTTCTGGTTGCCATTGTTCAGATGACCCATTTTCCAGCCAGTCTGATACATGATCGTAAGCCAAGCGGGCATGGGACCGGATATTAGCCGCAAAGAAACGAATATCATCACCGATCACGCCTTCTTTACTGATGGTCACAGAGCAGCATATTGCCGGTCGGATTTCTCCCTCAATCAGCGAGCATAGCTCATCGGCAAGCTCTCTTGGCAGCATAGGAATATTGCGGCCGGGAAGATAGATGGTGAAGCCGCGTTCACGAGCGACCTTATCCATGTTATCGTCAGGACAGATATAAGCTGTCGGATCGGCAATGGCGATAGTCAGCTCGAAATCGCCACTGTCTGTACGTTTTGCGTATAGAGCATCGTCCATATCTTTGGTGGATTCACCATCAATAGTGACAAACGGAACATGGGTCATATCAAGACGTTCAAGCTCTGCGTCATCTTTGATTTCCCAGCTATCAATGCCTTCTGGTTCTGAGTTTGGTAAATCGTTTTGTGCCAGTGTTACCCACCAAGGTGCAATTTTATCGTCGGCATCGGTAATCTTTTCACTGATCTCTGCAAAAAAAGAATTGTCACCACTTAGTGGATGACGTATCAGTTTTGCTACAACCCAGTCGCCTTCCGATAAGGTTTCAGGGTTCAATCCTTTTTTGGCTTTTGCTTTCAGCGAATTTTTCTTCAGTTGAGGATGATCCGGGCAGACATTAAGGCGACCTTTAAACATTTTTACCCGGCCAATAAAGCGGGTAAGGCTTTGCTCAACCAACTCATCAGGTTCGGCGACTTCTTTGCCGTTTTCCGTACGAATTAAAGCGACAACTTTATCTCCATGCAGACATTTTTTCATGTATGGAGGTGGAATAAAGAAGCTTGTCTTGCTGTCTACTTCTAGAAAACCAAAGCCTTTGTCTGTCGCTTTGATAGTCCCTTCTTTCTTCGGAATGTTTTCTTTGATTTGCTGCTTTAATTGCGCGAGCAAAGGATTATCTTGAAACATCTATCGTTTATAACCTATTGATTTTAAAAGTTGGGGTTGTTTTCCCCATATATGCCCAAATTTCTTCCCCACAATGAGACTGCGCTCTTTAAAGGTGAGTCACTCAGGAATCATTACTGTGAAATTATAGCTGCGTCACATGGTACTAATTAATGAGTAGAATGTATATTGGTTATGCTTTTTATAACCGTTCATTTGAGGCATACCGGCGGAATTGCCCAATAAGTATTGAAAATAAGCATGTTTATGCACAAATTGTCCATTTTTGAGACAAAAATGTGATGAAATTCAATTTTTTCTGGCTTTTATTATGTAAATGGGGCAGAATGCGCACCCCTTATAGGTGTCCCTAGCCGCTTAATGGGTTTTTGTACTGTTATTCTCTCCGAATAATCTGGGTGTTCAGTATTGGAATTGGAAAGCGAATGGGACCGGTGTTTACATATATACAATAGGATCCCAATGCAAGATTCTGATATTCAATTCAGTGAATTAGCACTGAATGAGGCCATTTTGTCTTCTCTTGACGAAATGGGTTTTGTTTCTCCTACTCCAATCCAAGCTGCTGCTATTCCTTTCCTTCTGGAAGGTCGTGATGCACTTGGTAAAGCACAGACAGGTACCGGTAAAACTGCTGCGTTTTCACTTCCTCTTTTAAATAAGCTGGATCTTAAACAGTACAAACCGCAAGCCATTGTACTTGCACCTACTCGTGAGCTGGCTATTCAGGTCGCCGCTGAGATGAAAAACCTTGGTAAAAATATCAAGGGACTTAAAGTTCTTGAGATCTATGGTGGTACTTCCATCGTAGATCAAATGCGCGCACTAAAATCTGGCGCGCATGTCGTAGTCGGTACTCCTGGACGAGTTCAGGATTTGATCAACCGCGATCGTCTGCATCTGGATGAAGTAAAAACATTCGTTCTGGATGAAGCCGATGAAATGCTGAATATGGGTTTTGTCGACGATGTTACCTGGATTATGGAGCACGCCCCTGAGTCGGCTCAGCGCGTTCTGTTCTCTGCAACTATGCCTCCTATGCTGAAAACGATTGTTGAACGTTTTCTGAGAGATCCTGCACATATTGACGTTGCAGGCAAAAACCAGACTGTTGAGAAAGTTGAACAGCAGTTCTGGGTAGTGAAAGGGGTAGAAAAAGACGAAGCGATGAGCCGTCTGCTTGAAACTGAAGAAACAGATGCATCGATTGTGTTTGTACGTACTCGTCAGGATACGGAGCGTCTGGCTGACTGGTTGTCTGCTCGGGGCTTTAAAGCTGCGGCATTGCACGGCGATATTCCTCAGTCTCTGCGTGAACGTACCGTTGATCATATCAAACGTGGCGTCATCGATATTCTGGTTGCAACGGACGTTGTTGCTCGTGGCCTTGACGTGCCTCGTATCACTCATGTGTTTAACTACGATATTCCGTTTGACGTTGAGTCTTATATTCACCGTATTGGCCGTACGGGTCGTGCGGGACGTAAAGGTAAAGCGATTCTTTTAGTCCGCACTAATCAGTTGCGTATGCTGCGTACTATTGAGCGTGTAACTAAATCCAGCATGGAAGAAATCCAGCTTCCGCTAAGAGATAAAGTGGCAGATGCTCGTCTTGCTAAGCTAGGTGCTGAGCTCGAAGTCGAAAAAGAAAATGAGTCACTGAGTAATTTTGCTGAGCTGATTGAAAAGCTACAGGATTCTCTGGACATTGATGCGACGACTCTGGCTGCGATGCTTCTGAAACGAGTTCAGGGCAAACGACCTCTGTTCTATAAAGGTCCTGATCCGATGGTGGCGGCGATTGAACGCGACAAGCAGCGTCGTAAAGAGCGCCGTGATAACCGTGACAATGGTGGTCGTCGCGGAGAGCGTGGTGGTAGCTATAACCAAAACCAGGAATGGGATACTTACCAGCTTCAGGTTGGCCGTGAGCAGGGCGTTCAGGTTAAAGACATTGTCGGTGCACTGGCGAATGAAGTTGGTCTGGGTAAAGGCTCTATCGGTGCTATTAAACTGGCGCAGGGACATACATTTGTCCAACTGCCTAAAGCACTAGGTTCGCAAGCTGCGGGTAAACTGAGTAAGCTGCGTATTCGTCAGCAGGATGTAGGTGCTGTTGTTTGTGATTTTAATGACTTCCGGGAGCCTCGTCGCAGCCGTGAAGGTGGCCGCCGTGAAGGTGGATATCGCGGCCGTGATGGTAACCGTGAGAACCGTGGTCATCGTGGCAATCGTGAGAACAGTGGTGAACGCCGTTATGACCGTAACCGTGGCGGTGACCACAGAGGTAGTTACCGTGGAGAGCGTGGCTCAAAAGGTCAGGGACGCCACAACCAGGCATAATAAATGTGTCACTAAAAAATAGTTGAATGGAAAACCGGATCTAAATAGGTCCGGTTTTTTTATGCATCTGGTTTTATCAAAAAAGATTAAATTTCCATTTCTAAATAACGCGTAATTTGACACAGATCAACAAAACAAAGATACGGTGGATATTTCTTTTCAATTAAAGTTGAATGATTAAAAAATTATTGAATAATGGAGTGAATACCACAGAGCTGGGCTCTGATAGTCAGACACAATAGGAAAGGATACTCATGGCAAATGCACTTGTACTCGTGATCAATTCGGGTAGCTCATCTCTGAAGTTCGCGGTTATTGATTCAAAAACAGGCGATGCGCTTCTTAGCGGCCTAGGGGAATGTTTTGGTCTTCCTGAAGCTCGTATGAGTTGGAAATATCAGGGCGAAAAAACAGAAGTTGAAATTACGGGTGACAACCACCACAAAGCATCGGTTGAAAGGCTGGTAGAGTTGGTCAATGAACTAGGCTTTACTGATGATATCGTTGCAGTTGGTCATCGTGTTGTTCACGGTGGTGAGAAATTTACTAAGTCAGTACTGATTGACGATGATGTCGTTAAGGGTATTGAATCCATTCAGGATCTTGCTCCACTTCATAACCCAGCACATATCATCGGTATCCGTGCTGCGATGGAAGCATTTCCATCTCTTCCTCATGTTGCAGTGTTTGATACCGCTTTCCATCAAACTATGCCGGCTAAAGCATATACTGGTGCTATTTCGAGTAAACTGTATAAAGATTATGGTATCCGCCGTTACGGCTTCCATGGTACCAGCCACTATTATGTGAGCCGTGAAGCTGCCCGAATCTTAAATAAACCAGTAGAAGAAAGTAACTTCATCACCGTTCACTTGGGCAATGGTGCTTCTGTATGTGCGGTGAAAGAAGGTAAGAGTGTAGATACCTCTATGGGCTTCACACCTCTTGCTGGTCTTATGATGGGGACCCGCTGTGGTGACCTTGACCCAAGTATCATCGAGTTTCTGCTGAAGAAAGGCTGGTCTCAGGAAAAAATCTTTGATGAACTGAACAAGAACTCTGGCTTCCTTGGCGTGTCGGGTCTTACAAGTGATGCTCGCGGTATTCTGGAAGCAATGGAACAAGGGCACGAAGGCGCAACACTAGCGTTTGAAGTCTTTACTTACCGTGTTGCGAAATACATCGCGTCTTACATGGTCGCTGTTGGCGCACCATTGGATGCTATCGTATTCACTGGTGGTATTGGTGAAAACGCACTTCTGATCCGTCGTGAAGTTCTGAAAAACCTGAAAGTATTTGGTTATGAGGAAGATGTTTCAGGCGATGAGGCAGCCCGTTTTGGTGAAGCAGGTATTATCACCAAAGAAGGGTCTCCGGTTGCGATGGTTGTTCCTACTAATGAAGAGCTAATCATTGCTCAGGATGCAATTTCACTGATTTAATTTTTATCACAGTCAGCTATTCTTACCTGAGTCAGACAAAGTAAAGGCGGATCTTATGATTCGCCTTTTTTAATGGGGGGCAATACCAGTTCCAGTCATTGGTATAATCTGTACTGCGGTAGTATTGTATACAAAATGGTGTGGATAAATATACAAACACTATTCATGAATTTAGTGTTCTGTCGTAAGTTTGGTGAATGTTTGTGCTCTTTATTCTCTGTACCGCTACATTTCTGAGCTAATCACAGCTGATCTCCTAATCAATACATATTCTCTCTGAATATACGACTTCTTTTATATATTATTGGTATTAAAGCGTGCTCCATTTTAGTTCATTAGTTCGATAAAGGTGCGACCGGTACATTTCAGTCACATCGATTTCTCCATTCAACCTGTATTCTAAAAAACCATTCATTACACAAAATGTCATTAACTATATGATTTTTTGGATTATTAATATTAATTCGAGAGTTTCATCACTTTTGGCATACAGGCTGCATACAGTTTTACCGAAGATTGTAGACAATCTTACTGTGGATTGTCGACAATAACCTGATGTAATAATTTTAGTGTTTTTAATGCTGGTCGGAGACCAGCGACCAAATGAAAAAATGGAGTTTACAGATGAAAAAATCTAGCTTTCTTAAAGCAGGTCTACTAGCAACGGTAGTAAGTGCTGCCATTTCTGGTTCTGCATTTGCCGCTAATCCAGTACTAAAAATTGGTTTTGTGGGTGTGACTTCTGGTCCTGCTGCTGCATGGGGTATTTCAAACCAACGCTCAATGGAAACCCGTGCTGACTGGATTAATGAAATGGGTGGCGTCACTATCGGTGATACTACTTACGACATTGATGTGGTCGCATTTGATGATCAGAAAGACCCTAAACGCGCTGTAGCCGGTATGGAAAAAATGGCTCAGGAAGGTATTCATTATGTTGTTGGTCCAAACGTTGATGATGGCGCGGCGGCAGTTCGTCCTGTTGCTGAGCAGAAAGGCATTATGTATTTCCCATATGCGTTTCCAAAATCTTTATATACTGCCCCAGCGTCAAACGCAGTTCTTGGTATGGTAGCAAACTACCAGTCTGGTCCGGCTATCTATAAGTACCTGATGGACAACAAAGGAATTGAAGACGTTGCATTTGTAGCGGCGAATGAATCTGATCCTCTTAGCCAACGTGACGGCGGTGTAGAAGCGGCTAAAAAACTTGGGCTGAATGTTGTGTCCAGCAACGTGACTTATCAGGTTGATACAACTGACTTTACACCTGTATTATTGCCGGTTCTTAAGTCTCGACCAGACCTGTTGGTGCTGTCTGGTGTTTCACCGGCTAACGCTCCTCAGCTTATCCGTTCTGCTTGTGAACTGGGATACACCGGGCTGATCTCTACCGAAACCGCTCAGGATGCCAGCGTTCTGAAAGAAGGTGCTGGTGATCTGGCCAATGGTTTTATTTCTGTGGGTGGCGCATCTACGCCTGAAGTCGCTTCTGACACCATGCGTGAATTCGTTAAACGCTATACAGAGAAATTCGGCGAATATAACGACGAATCTAACACCAAGGTTTATGCGCTTGAATACATCATTGAGACATTGAAAGCGAATCCGTCTGCAATTACCAATGTGGACCAGTTCCAGCAAACCATGGATACATTTGAAGCGCCAAACCCATATATGGTTGGTGATGCGAAACTTAAATATGTAGGTAGCACCTCTTTCGGTCAGAAGCGACAAGTTTCGGTACCACTGGTGGTTAACACTTATCGCGATGGTAAGTTTGAAACTCTGTTTATTGCTCAGGTTGACTAATGTAATTAAATAAAGTGGTAGTAAAGTGGCACTAATAAAGTGCCACTAATACCTCACCACTATATTTCATACAGGATTACTTATGGAACAGATTGTTGTTAATGGACTATATCTGGGTGCTCAATATGCACTAATAGCCCTGGGTCTGACACTTATTTTCTCACTGATGAACGTGCTTAATTTCGCGCATGGTCAGATGTATGTACTAGGTGGCTTTGTAACATATACAGTGGTATCACAGTTTGGTCTTCCTTTTATTGTTGCACTGCTTATATCTGCTGTTGTTCTGGCTGTAGTTGGAGCACTTATTGAAAAATTTCTATTTCGTCCGGTTATTAAAAAGTCTAAACGAGACGAAAGTACAATGCTGCTCGCCGCCGGTATTGGTTTTTTTCTTGATGCTGTAATTTTGCTGGCATTTGGTGAAAAACAACGTGGTGTACCAAAAATAATTGATGGTGTCTTTAACTGGGATTTTAAGGTCATCATGCCTTATGACCGGATTTTCATTGGTGTTATTGCGATAGCAATGATCATTGCATTTATGCTGATCATGCAGTATTCAAAAGCGGGTCGCGCAATGCGGGCGCTGGCTCAGGATAAAGTCGCTGCAACACTAATGGGCGTGGATGTCGACCGTTATCAAATGATTGGGTTTGCTTTAGGTGCCATGCTGGCTGGCGTTGTGGGTGGGCTTCTGGTTACCATTACCGGAATTAACCTGGGAATGGGCGGACCAACCTCAACGAAAGCTTTTATCATGATTATGATAGGTGGTGCTGGTGTTATTCCGGGTGCTATCGTGGGTGGCTTTATTTTGGGAATGATGGAGAGTGTCGGTTTGTCGGTATTGTCTGAATATGGCGATATTACTTATCTGGTGATCTTTGCATCCTTGATGATATTTTTGGCTATTAGACCACATGGTTTAATGGGCAAGCCTTGGGGATAATATCATGAATAATAAATTATTAGTTCGTGTTGCTATTTTTGCTATTGCTGTGTATCTGCTTGTTCCTATGTTTATTGCAGTTACTGGTCGCACAGATTTTTATTATACTTTAACATCCGTTGCTCTTCTTTCAATATCTTCTGCTGGTGTATGGCTGACGTTTTATATTGGACGAATTAATATTGGGCAGGGTGCGTACTCTTTAGTAGGCGGTTATGTGTCTGCTATATTAATTACTCAATATGGATTCAGTTTCTGGTCAACATTACCATTAGCGGGCTTATTCTGTGTTGTATTATCTGTCTTAATTGGACTGCCGATATTGCGTCTGCGTGGTGTTTATTTTGCCATGGTTACGCTAATACTGACTGAAGTAATGCGTTTAACCGCACTGGCATTGCCAATTACTCATGGAGCTAAAGGGATTACTTCTATTCCTTTACCAGGTGCGATTGAAGTTTTTGGTATCACCCTGATTCCGGATTTCGGCACTCTTGAGAATCCTAAAATTGCCTTTTATTTAATGGCAATAACACTGATGATTATGGTTTACGCTGTATTGTGGCGTATTGTGAATTCTCGTCTGGGTCACTTGTGTCGATCACTACAACAGAACGAGGAGTTGGCATCATCCATTGGTGTGAACACGACCTATCTGCGTATTTTGACTTATTCGATTTCATCATTCTTTGGTGGTATAGCGGGGGCTAGTTTTGTTGCCATTACCCAGTCAGTCTATCCGTCATCGTTCCAAATCGCAGACAGTATTAACTTTATGCTGAACTGTTTCCTTGGGGGCCTGGGGTACGTTTTCGGTCCAATGCTAGGCACTCTGATGCTTTATT
Organism: Vibrio albus; assembly: GCF_003144035.1. Taxonomy (GTDB): domain Bacteria; phylum Pseudomonadota; class Gammaproteobacteria; order Enterobacterales; family Vibrionaceae; genus Vibrio; species Vibrio albus. The sequence continues at coordinate 40,563 of NZ_QFWT01000013.1, read as the reverse complement.
TCGGCTGGGATCTGTTATTTACAGTAGGTAAATATCAAATGCTTATTTACTCAAGTCTGTTAATTTTGCTGATGCTGTTCCTGCCAAATGGCGTATTGAGTCTGATTGAAAGAAAGGGGAACCGATAATGAAACCACTACTTGAAATACGTAATGTAACGAAACGATTTGGTGGATTAACGGCCGTTAACGACGTGAGTTTTCTGGTTCATAAAGGGGAGATACTATCGGTCATCGGGCCCAACGGAGCCGGGAAGTCGACGCTTTTTAAACTGATTTCCTCTTTCCTGAAGACGTCCAGCGGGATGGTACTTTTCCGGGGGGACAGAATCAGTAACCTTGCTCCACATACTGTGGCCCGGCGGGGAGTCGTAAGAACGTTTCAGGAAACGACCATTTTTAAATCAATGACGGTGAGGGAAAACATTATTGTTTCCCACCACCTTCAGTCAAAAGCGTCGTTATTTGGCTTTTTTATCGGAAGTTCAGCAGCCAAAGCAGATGAAGCGAAATTTGGTGAATCAGCTGATAAAATCATTCAGCTTTTGGGGCTGGAGCCTATCGCTGATGAACTGGCCTCAAACCTGCCACAGGGACATTTAAGGGTTCTGGGCATGGCCATTGGCCTGGCGACAGATCCTCAGATCATCTTATTGGATGAGCCTTTCGCGGGTCTGAATCATGATGAGACAATGCGTTTGGTTGAACTGGTCAAACGATTAAGAGATGAACGCAATGTGACGGTATTGTTGGTCGAACATGATATACCGGCAGTGATGAAGATTTCGAATCGTATCGTGGTGCTCAATTTTGGTGAAAAGATTGCGGAGGGAACACCGCAGGAAATTCAAAATAACCCCAAAGTAATTGAAGCTTATCTGGGTTCTGAAGATGTCGCGGTGGGGATTTAAGTAATGAAAGAAATACTGAAACTTGAGAATGTCGAGCTCTATTATGATCACGTCTATGCGCTGAAAGGGGTCTCTGTTAATTTGCATGAAGGTGAGACAGTCGCGCTTATCGGGGCAAACGGAGCTGGGAAATCTTCCATTTTAAGAGCGATCACCGGGCTATCCGGGATCAAGTCCGGGAAAATCTACTACGAGGGTGAGCGCCTGGACGGTACGCCAGCCAGCCAGATCGTAGGGCGAGGAATCGCCATGGTCCCTGAAGGCCGCCGGGTATTTCCTTATATGTCTATCAAGGACAACTTATTGATGGGCGCGTTTACGCGCACGGATAAGGCTGGAATAGCAGATACACTGGACAGTGTGTTAGAGCGTTTTCCTCGCCTGAGAGAGCGGTATTCACAACAAGCCGGAACGTTGTCGGGTGGTGAACAGCAAATGATGGTTATTGGCCGTGCATTGATGGCGAACCCTAAAGTTCTGTTGCTTGATGAACCCAGCCTTGGTATCGCACCCAAATTAGTGCAGGAAATTGCCCGTTCAATTGTGGCTATATCACGGGATCAGAATGTCAGTGTGTTACTTGTAGAACAAAACAGTCGCATGGCGATGTCGATATCTAATCGTACCTATGCGTTGTCTACCGGTTCTATTGTGTTAGAAGGTCAGTCTAAAGAACTGATGGATGATAAACGTATTAAAGAAGCGTATTTAGGTGGGGAAGTTTAAGAGATGCGAATACTAGTTGTAAACCCAAACACAACAGCCAGTATGACGGATAAGGCCTGCATCGCCGCTCAGCGAGTAGCGTCTGCGGATACTGAAATTGTGGCTGTTACTTCACAACATGGGCCTGTCTCTATAGAAGGGTATTACGACGAAGCCATGGCGGTACCGGGAATGTTACAGGCCATTCAGTCGGAAAAAGATTTTGATGCCGTTGTGATTGCCTGTTTTGATGATACGGGACTGGATGCGGCACGTTGTATTACCAATAAACCAGTTATCGGCATTGGTGAAGCAGGGTACAAGGTTGCCTCAATGCTATCCAATAAATTCAGCGTAGTAACAACGCTTGCTCGATCGGTTCCCGCATTGGAACATAATCTGATGAAGTATGGTATGGAAAGACAATGCGTTCGTGTTCGTTCGTCAGAGATACCTGTACTCGAACTCGAGCATGACGGGGATACCGCAGCCAAGAAAATAGGGCTAGAGATTGAAAAAGCATTAGCAGAAGACAGAGCTGAAGCGATTGTACTGGGCTGTGCAGGCATGGTTGATCTGGCTGACAAGTTGTCAGAGCAGTTTTCAATCCCGGTTTTAGATGGCGTGACCTGTGCCGTTTCATTGTGCGAAAGTCTGGTAAGACTAAAAATGAGTACAACCCGACAAGGGGGGTATGCGCCTCCACCTGAAGAGAAAATTAAGGATCTGACTCAGATCTATTGCAGCTAACAAAAACGGCTTAGTGGTTTGAGGTATGCAGGGATATTCCCGGGCCTCAACCCCTATGTCTGTCTTCCAATCAGCACGTTTAGTTTTTATCCTCCCAATCCTTTCTTAATGTTTTAAGATCTTGCCTCCAGGCATTTGCATCACCATATTCAAAAAATTTATCCAGGCGTGCATGTTTGTATGATGCTCTCTTAGCATGTTTTATTGGGCACCAGAATTGTTCTGTTTTGGACGTGATCTCTCGACCATAGGCGATAACCCCGTTACCATAACTACAATAAACGCAGTTGAGTTTTTCAATCGCATTTAAATAATCCAAAAGGTGCCGATCAATCGTAAAAAACTCGGTTCGTTTTACAAGAGGGATACCATAAATACGAAAACATATTTGCTGGTACACGGTGAGTGATATGTCCAAGAATAGTAATGGAATGATCATCACATATATCAGGGGGGCAGACAGAACATAGCGTAACTTCGCCTCTCGCAGATATCGCCAGACACCCACTTTATATTGGCGCTGGATTGCGTGAACGCTTTTTTCAAACCTGACTTTTCCGTGTTCCATTGTGTAATGGAACCTTTGCCGCTGTTCACCCAGCAAACGCTCCATTTCACCTTCCAGCTCTTTTTCGGTATCGCGTAAGCGCTTCAAAAGTTCATCAAAACGGGACTGGTTTGCCATACTTTTGCTCCACAAATACGCTAGATAATTGCTGGAATGGGTATCGATATACCCTAAAGTTTACTCACTTCCTGGCTCCATTGTTGTGCCTGGTGGTAAGCGTCACTCACACCATTAAAATCAAGCTCTAACTGCTGACACAGCATTTTGCTGGCTTCCCAGTCAGCGTGTTCATAACACTCTTCTACCTGGAGCAGATACCCAAGCGGTCCTTCTCTTGAGATCAAAGCAAGTTTTGCTTCTTCCGATAGAGGAAGCTCAGAAATCAGAGACTCCAGAGGGCCATCCAGTAAAGCATCCAACATTGAAAATAGCCCAATTAAGAATAGGTTATTCTGGTGGCTGCTGAAAGGTTTGAATTTTGCCATGAGCTGACAGAATTGAGCCCGCTGCATACAAAGGCTGTAGATTTCTTCTGGTTTGTTGGCTGTTACAAATGAGGCAACAGTGAGTGATACGAAAATTTTGAGTTTGTCATGGCCAAGGTACACTAAAGCCTGGTGAAATGATTCAATTGGACGGCTGATCCTTTCAGACAGTGAATTAACAAAACGAAGCAATTTATAAGAAAGAGAAATATCTTTTTCTATAATTTGTTCCACACGACTGAAATCGACTTCCGATTTAGCTACTTCTCCCAATAACTCAAGCGCGAGCATTTGTTCGGGGCTGACGTACTTTTGTTTAATTATTTTCGGTTTACTGAAAAAGTACCCTTGAAAATAACGGAATCCGGCATCTAATGCCTCTTCAAACTCTTCCTGTGTTTCGATCTTTTCAGCCAGAAAAGCGGTGGTTATTCCCATATCTAATTGATCAATAATATAGTTACAGGCAGCGCCTATGCCTATATCCAGTACATCGAGCTTGATGATATGTACAAGTGGAATGAAACGTTCCCACTCATCTGTATGGGTAAAGTCATCAATGGCTAGCAGATATCCTTCCCGGTTAAGTTTGGATACGGCTGCATATAACGAATCGTCTGGTACCAATTGTCCGGGAATTTCTATAACCACTTGCTCTTGTGGAAGGCTGGAGGGAAGTCCCTGGATAATGGAATCATAGGAAAAATTAATAAAACAGCGGGATCCCGGCTGGTTTGCATTACGACCGAAAGAAAGTAAGTTTTCAGCAACTACACGATAAGTCGCTCTGGTTTCACTGATTTCAGAAGGAAAGGCGTTTCTTTCTCCATCCCGGAACAGTAATTCGTAACCGTAGGTTTCCTTTTGCCGGTTAAGGATGGGTTGGCGGGCAACATAAGTGTCCATGTATTGTATTCACCCCGACTATAACATTATGTTTAGTATGATTTTAAACAAGTATAGTTGATGATTTATTAGCTGCCTATGGTGTTGTAAGGTGAATTAGAAATATTGATAAAATTGTCACAAAACTCTTTGGTTATTTTACAGAGGGGGTATAACAACGTAATTATGCAATAATACTTACATAAACTTGATATGAAATTTTTTAATGGGCTACACTTTTGAAATAAAAGTTATAATAAAAAGAAATAACATAAGGAAAGAGTTTGGTGCGGAGGGAGGGACTTGAACCCTCACGTCCTTGCGGACACTAGCACCTGAAGCTAGCGCGTCTACCAATTCCGCCACCACCGCACTGTGGTAAGTCAATATAAACTAAATGTATCTCGTTGACTTCGGAGCTAATCTTACTCTTATTGTCGGATGTTTGGCAACCCTGAAATACATGTTTTTTGCGTGAAAAGAACCGTTTGCTTGTTTGGTGAACAACTTGTGTGTTTTTCCTCCGATTTTGGGGTGCTTTATTAATAAATGAAACAATAACGTTCTGGCCATGGTGGTATATACTTATTTCTAAGTACTGAGAATAAGCCGATGATGAATAGTCAGATTAAAAAGATAGGCAGAAATATCATAATTATTTGCTTGGGAATCATGTTTTCTGGTTATGTCTCTGCTTTGCCGGAAGATAAACGCTGGCCTGATTTTCTTAGTGAAGAGGAAGTCAGCTTTCTGCAGGAGCACCCTGTCATTCGTTTCAGAGTTCGCTCCAGAATTCCCCCTTTTGAATTTGTCAGAGACGGAGAAGCAACCGGTCTGGCGGTCGATTATATCCGTCTGATTTCTAAGCAGGTTGGATTTCAAGCGGTGTTTGTTGCCGATGATCGTCCGCTGAAGGAGGCCTTCAATGAGATTGAACAAAGAAGGAAGGATTTTGACACTCTGACCTACACAGTAAAAAGTCCTGAGCGAGCAGCCCGGTTCTCATTCGGTGAGGCCTTCCTCTCTTATCCTATTGTGGTGATAGTGAATAAAGATAGCCCGCCAATTTTCAAAGTCACTGACTTAAATGGGAAGGTTGTATCCTTAGAGACAGGATATCTGACTAACCAGTGGATTGGAGACGATTATCCTCAACTGCAGATTGCGAATGTACCTACTACAGAGCAAGCACTATTGCTGGTCAATAATGGTGTGGCTGATGCGTATATAGGCAACCTTGCGATAGCCAATTATATGATTGTCAACGGGCGGATGGATAAACTTAAAGTTGCGATCCCCACCAAGTACAAGAATATTGATTTCAGCTTTATTGCGCCAAAAGAATGGTCGGTTCTGACCAGTATTATGAATAAAGGCTTTAGGTCAATCACGGCTAAGCAGCATTCAGCGCTACAACTAAAGTGGTTTACGGTACAAACCGTTGAGCAGACGAATTACGGGCCGGCATTATACATTTTTGTTACCGCAATATTTATTATTGTTCTGTTTTTTTGGTGGAACATGAAATTAGCTTTTCAAAAGCAAAGAGCAGACAAAGCCTTATCAGAGCTGTTGCACGTGAAAGCTTCTTTAGAGAAAAAAAACGGAGAACTGGAGAAAATATCTACGACTGACAGCTTAACCAACCTGTATAACAGAGGAAAAATAGAAAAAATTTTGGTTACAGAGTTTGAAAGGGTAAGGCGTTATGGCGGAAACCTCGCCATCATTATGGCCGATGTGGATCATTTTAAATCAATCAACGATACCTATGGTCATCAGGTTGGCGATCTGGTTCTAGTTAATATTGCCAGACTGTTTGAGAGCAGGGTACGCCGTGTTGATTCTGTCGGGCGTTGGGGAGGAGAGGAGTTTCTTATTGTCTGCCCCAACACGGGGTTAGAAGGTGCATTCCATGTTGCTGAAGGTTTAAGAGAAGGCGTGGAGCAGGTTAAGCTAGGTGTCGCTGGATACCGGTCTGTTAGTCTTGGCGTAACGGAATATTACACCGGAGATTCAACAGCAACCATCATTCAGAGGGTAGATCAGGCACTTTATCAAGCGAAAATCGAAGGTCGGAACAAAGTCGTCTTTAAGCCCTTGCCTGACGCGCTGAAACCTTCGGAAGCGAGTCGTGTTTAATGTCTCAGTTTCATATTTCTGAGCAGAATTTATGAAATAATTTCTTCATAAACGCTGATACCGCATAGTTGTCTGTTACACTTACACCTTATAAAGGAAAATAAATAGGTGTAAGAATGACTTATCCAGTCCTTATATGTGATGACTCCGCTCTTGCCCGCAAGCAGATGGCCCGTTCTTTACCCACCTCACTGAATGCCGATGTTACCTTTGCTATTCATGGTTTAGATGCCCTGGAAAAGCTTGAACAACAGACATTTGAATTAATGTTTCTGGACCTTACGATGCCTGAGCTGGATGGTTTTGGCACTCTGGAAAAAATCAGGCAAAGGAATATTCCAGTATCGGTGGTGGTGGTATCCGGTGATATTCAGCCGAAAGCAAAACAGAAAGTTGAGGCACTAGGCGCGAAAGCGTTCATTCAGAAGCCCATTGATCAGGAAGTACTGAAAGAGGTACTGCGTACTCTGGTTAAACCAGCGGGTACCTCTAAAGTCGTTACACCGGTCAGCATTGAGTTACCGGTACTAAAACGACGTGACATTTATATGGAAGTGGCGAACGTTTCCATCGGCCGGGCGGCAGATGCACTGGCCCGTCATTTTGATGTGTTTGTGCACCTACCATTGCCGAATGTTAACGTATTTGAAGTCAGTGAACTGCATATGGCACTGGAGGATATTGCCCAGAATTCACAGGTATCCGGGGTGTGTCAGGGGTTCTGTGGGGAAGGGATTGCCGGGGAGGCATTAGTTTTACTCAGTGACTCCAGTATTGCGGACTTGAAACGGTTGATGCAGGTTCCTGTCGATGGTGAAGAGCTGGACATACCGGTTTCTGTGGAATTGGAATTACTTATGGATGTCTCTAATATTCTGGTCGGGGCATTCCTTAATGGTCTTGGGCAACAAGCCGAAGTCCGCTTTTTCCAAAGCCAGCCGGTATTGCTGGGGCAGCATATTCCTATTCAATCTGTGATTGAGTCTACCAGAGGCACATTCAATAAAACGATGACTTTTGAAGTGAGCTATACCATTGAGAACACCAGTATCCGTTGTGACTTACTGTTTATGTTTGTGGACGAATCATTACCGTTACTGGATAACAAACTTGCTTATCTGATGGAGGAATTCTAATGCTGGGACTTCCTGCAGAGTTTGAACAATTTCACTGGATGGTGGATATGGTTCAGAACGTGGAGCTGGGGCTTGTGGTGCTTGACGCCGACTATAAGGTACAGGTGTGGAATGGTTTTATGACTCATCATAGTGGAAAACAAGCACACGAAGCGATCGGTCAGTCTATTTTTGACCTCTTCCCTGAGATCCCAAAAGCGTGGTTTATGATCAAAGCTAAGCCTGTTTACAATCTCGGCTGCCGGAGTTTTATTACCTGGCGTCAAAGGCCTTATTTATTTAAGTGCCGGAATGTCAGGCCCATTACCCAGCAGGCTGAGTTTATGTATCAGAATGTGACGTTGAATCCGATGCGGACTCCTACCGGGGAAGTTAAGTCACTTTTCCTTTCGATACAAGATGCGACAGCAGAAGCTATGATAGAGCTTAAAAATCAATAAGTAATCAGAACACAGGGAAATAAAGTGAAAGCACACGAATATAATCTGTATAAAGCGGAAGATGTCCGTCTCGGAGAGAAGGAAGTCGCCAAGAGTCTGAACCTTGAGATGTATACACTCATGGAAAGGGCAGGACAGGCAGTGTTTTCGAGAATATTGGATGGCTTTCCCGAGACTCATTCGTTGCTGGTCTGCTGTGGTGGCGGTAACAACGGTGGTGATGGTTATATTGTTGCCAGTCTGGCAAAGCAGGCAGGAATGACGGTGACCCTGTGGCAGGTAGGCGATCCTGAAAAACTGACGGGGGATGCAGGCAGAGCACGGGATGCCTGGCTTGAACTAGGAGGTGAGATCCTAGGGCCGGATCTTCAACGCCCTTTGCAATACGACATGATCGTCGATGCACTGCTTGGAACCGGCCTAAGTGGCATGGTTCGCGAAGATTATGCCTCCCTGATTGATGCGATGAATGCCTCCGGGGCTCCTGTGCTCGCTGTAGATATTCCATCTGGCCTGTGTGCTGATACCGGTACAGTGCTTGGCTGTGTGGTAAATGCAGTGGGTACCGTATCTTTTATTGGTTTAAAACGAGGGCTGTTTACCGGACAGGCTGCTGAACATACTGGTGAGATTCAGTTTGCCGGACTTGGGGTGGATAAATATTTTGCGGAGCAAGTGCCAGCCATCTGTTCCCTGATAGATACAGAAGAGATAAGTGCAGCTCTGTCTCCTCGCTCCCGGACGGCTCATAAAGGCTCCAATGGCCGGGCTCTGTGTCTGGGTGGTGACCGGGGTATGTTCGGTGCAATTCGTCTTGCCTCTGAAGCCTGTGCCAGAACCGGTGCTGGCCTGACCCGGGTTGTCACCCAGCCGGAAAATGTACCGGCAATTGTCGGAGCTTGTCCGGAACTGATGGTCTATGACTGGCGGGGTAACAGTAACGAAATCAATGATCATCTGGAGTGGGCGGATATTATCGCTATCGGGCCGGGGCTGGGCTCATCAAGCTGGGGCCGTTCGCTTCTCGGTTATTCCAGAACAGCAGAAAAGCCGATGGTTGCGGATGCGGATTGTCTGAACCTATTGGTCAAAACTCCAGACTTTAATAATAAACGGATTATTACCCCCCATCCGGGAGAAGCCGCTCGTCTGTTAGCAACGACCGTTGAAGAAGTTGAATCCGATCGTTTCAAAGCGGCACAGCGGCTGCAGCACAAATACGGCGGGGTTGTGGTACTGAAAGGAGCAGGAACGCTGGTGCATAACGGTCGGCACTGCTGGGTGTGCCAGGCCGGGAATCCGGGAATGGCGACCGGCGGCATGGGAGATGTACTGACCGGAGTTATTGCCGGATTATTGGCACAAGGGTTACCGCTCCCACTTGCTGCCAGAGCGGGGGGGTGGATTCACTCAACGGCTGCGGATCTGTGTGCTGAGGAGAAAGGTGAACGTGGCATGTTAGCCAGCGATTTGTTTCCGTATATTAGAAAACTATTGAACTAGGCTTTATACCTAACCAAAGCTGGTATTCACGTAATAATCGGGATTTGAAAAGCAAAGGTGGCACCTCCGGTCAGTGTCAGTTCAACGTGACGAACCATTTCTATGAGGTAGCCGCTGGTATCTACCTCATAGCCCAGTTTTTCTGCCTGCTCGAACAATCCTTCAATGGCTGCGATGTAAGCAACATCGGAGACAATATACACTTCACAACAAAGGAAGTAGCCTTCCGGCAGGTAATGGTCATAGTCTTCCTCAGGCACATACCAGTTCCCAATGGTATATGAGATATCCTTCCACGGGCGCTCCAGTTCTGAAACCGGTGTTGCACTGATGAGCTGTGTGCTTTTTTCACCAATCGTTTCGAAGATAATATCCCAGTCAAATTCTGGAAAATGTTGCTTTTTCATTCCCCGGGTAGGGTACCAGACAAGTTCGCATGGCATTGATTTCGCGAGCTGCGTTTCCAGAGAATGCTCGTTACCCGGGTGGGCAAGTTTGGCCATTAGCTCGGAGGTTTTCTCGGGAGTACCCGAGTGGATAAGCTGCCGTATGTTCTTAGCGGTGGTTCCCAGTTCTCGTTTAAGCGCTTTCGCCATCGCTTGTGATGAAGAATAGCCGCACAGGAGCGCGATGTCAGTGATCTTCTTGTGCTTCGCGGTAAACAATAGGTAGACGGCGTATTGCAGCCGGAGTCGGTTTAAATATTGCCCCGGCGTTTCGTTAAATAGAAGAGTAAACTGGCGATGAAAATGATAGGGAGAAATGGCGCTCTGCTTGGCGATCTGTTCCCAGCATAGTCCTTCCGTCAATGTGTCATGCATTAACAGCAGAGCGGTTTCGAACCGTTTTTTATAGTGCTCAGGCAGGGAAGCCAACAGCGCTTTCTCGGGTACCAGAGCAAAAGGTGTCTCATTAGAATTCATCATAGTATTGATCAACATTATTTCTGAGCTTTGACTATTACTATTTACGTTATTAGTCGCAAATTGAGATCAGCTTATTTACGACACATATAACTATATGGGTTTTAGGTTTAGCGTTTTATATACCAGCATGACTTGAAACGACCTGGTCAGGTAATTTCTCTTTGTGAACACAGCCTAAAAGCACCGGGATCAGAATCAGGGTTACGGCAGTGGCAAACAGCTCTCCAAACACCAGAGAAACGGCCGCCGGTTTCAGGTATTGCGCTTGCGTGGCGGACTCCGTCAGCAAAGGAATAAGACCGCATACTGTGGTAATGGTCGTCAGGAAAATAGCCCTCATACGACTGGTCCCGGCGGTAACAAGTGCCCGATGAAGAGGGGCTCCCGAGCGATATTCTGAGTTGAAGCGTGTGATCAGCACCAGAGAATCATTAATGACGATCCCTGTCATCGCCATCATACCGAACATGGACAGGATACTTATCGGTAAATCCATCAGATAGTGGCCGAAAATAGCGCCGGAAAATCCAAACGGGATCACGGTCATAATTAACAGTGGTTGCCAGTAGGACTGTAGTGGTACTGCCAGTAAGATATAAATCAGTAAGACAGTAAGTATCATCATGGATTTAAAGCCTTGCTGCACTTCCTCTATTTCTTCAAATTCGCCACTTGCTTTGATATTGATACCGGAGTAACGCAATGTCAGAGAACGGATGGCGGGTGCCAACTGCTGGAAAGTCTGTTCCGGAGACTGAATACTCCGGTCCTGATTCCAGTAGATATTTACAACCGGCTCACGGTTACGGCGGAACAGGGTATCCGGCTCACGCGAATAACTCAGGGTAGAAATATCGCCTAACAGTACGGTATTACCGTTTGGCAGGTTAACCGGAGTCATCAGCAGCTGTTTCTGTGTCATACGTTCATTTTCAGGGTAGCGGACAATGACTTTCGTTTCCTGATTCTGGTCCAGCAGTCGGTGGATCTCCCGTCGCCCGTAGGCTTCGCCAATGAGTTGGGCAATCTGGCTCTGGGTTACACCAAGCTGGTGGCCGTAAGCGTTGAGTGTTACCTGTATTTGCTCCTGTCCTCCCTGGCTGTCGTCAAAGACATCGGCAGCCCCTGGTTGTGCCGCTAATAGCGAAGCAAGTTCACCAGAGACTTGTTTTGCCAGTGTGCTGTCAGCCGCGGAAACACTGATAAAAGTGTCACCAGCCGGTGTATCTGCTGCTGAGAATTCGATGGAGTAGGCTCCCTCAATCTGTCCCGATAACTGTCGCCACTCATTCGCTAGTGTATTTCCGGGCAAGTGGGACAGGGCTTCATGGGTGAGTTCTGCCGTCATTTCGATTTCTCCATAACCATCGGAAAAAGCCAGCAGATTAAGCATAGGTTTGGCTGTTAACTGATAGTCCTGATACACCGAGGTATTCAGTTTCAGTGCGGCCTGTTCCAGCGTATCCAGTGCTTTCGTTTGCAGTGGCAATGGCGCACCGTTTTCAAGAGACAGTTTAGCCGTTAAGTATCGCCCTGGTATCTCAGGAAAAATCGCACTGGGAATGGTGCCGCTTGCCCACATTCCGTAACTCAGGATGATAAATGCTGAGGCGCAGAGTAAAGAGGCCAGCTTATTCTTCAGTGCATGTTGCAGGACGGGGCGGTAGACACGCTGATTTAAGGTGTCTAAGCCGTTTTTAGCGATACTCTGAATTCTGGAAATCATCCCTGACTTCTTATTGCTGCTTTTCATCTCCGCTAAGTGAGAAGGTAAGATGAACTTACTCTCTATCAGAGAAAACAGGAGTGCGAGAATTACCACCGTGGAGAAACCCGCCAGCATTTTTGCCAGGTCATTATTAATCCACAGCATGGGAGAAAAGGCGGCCATTGTCGTCAGGGTTCCAAATACAGTCGCCACGGAAACAGACTGCACGCCTTTCAGGGCTGCCTGGCGAGGTGGAATACTTTGCTGTCTTTCAGAATGAATCGCCTCCCCAACAACAACAGCATCATCGACCAGGATACCGAGTACAAGAATAAAGCCGAACAGAGTGATATCGTTAATGCTGTAGTCCAGAATATTCATTACGCTCAGCGTGCCCGAAAGGGCTATCGGGATCCCCAGTGCCACCCAGGAAGCCAGCTTCAGTTCCAGAAACAGTCCCAGAAGGACCATCACGATCAGCAGCCCTTGCCAGGCATTATTATAAAGGCGGGACAACTGATTTTTGATGTAGGGAGCCATATCGGCCATGGTCGATAGTGTCACGTCATCAGGCAGTCGGACTCGTTCTGTTTTCAGTGTCTCCTCGATTGCTTTGCTGACATGCAGCAGGTTGTCTTTCTGATGGGTACTGACCAGCAATGCAATCGCGTTTTCACCATTGTTACGTACAATCGTGCCACTTTCTTCATAACCCCTGCTCAGACTGGCTAACTCACCAAGCCGGATGATGCCGGAAGAAGTTGAGATGATTTCTAATGCACGTAATTTTTGCAGATCGGCGGCATATCCATCTCCCCGTACGACCATACGGCCGCTTTCGTTTTTGAGTTCTCCGGTGCGGGTTTCTAATGATGACTGCTCTATTTTCTGTGCCATTTCTTCCAGACTCAGTCCGACACTTCGCAGCTTGTTGGTATCCGGTTCTATAACCAGCAGAGGAGCACGGCTGCCCCAGCTAGACACGTTAGAGATCTGAGGGTGTTTCTTCAGCGCCAGTTCGACTTGTCGGGCAATGGGTTGTAACTGGCTATCCGTGCGCGGTGCAGAAATAATGATAAATGCCGCCAGGCTGGTGAAATCTTCCCGCATTATCTGTGGTCGTTCTGCCTGCGAAGGAAATCCGCTGATGGCATTGACCCGGCTTCTTACATCATCAAGTAGTTTATTCAAATCCGCATCAGCCGTCTTCCTTACCCGTATCGTTGCTAATCCAGCGCTGGACTGGCTGGTGATCTGCTTGATGCCGGCAAGACCACTGATCGACTCTTCAATGCGTTGGGTAATGTTTTCATCAATTTGTTTTGCGCTTCCTCCGGGGTAAGCCACTGTCACTACTAAGTTGGAAGGCGCGATTTGAGGAAATGACTCAATACGAAGCCGACCCAACGCCAGAACGCCGCAGGCAATAATGGCTAACATCAGCAGGTTGGCACCAACCGGATTATCGATAAACCATTTTGTCAGCCACTTCATCGGATGATCTCCTTGTTTGCCAATTCCAATTCAGCATGTTCCGGAGCCACTTCTGTTCCCGGTAGCATCGAGAGAAGAGGGTAGGTGACAACGGTTCTTGGTCTGTCAGGATTCTCTTCAAACACGATATAGGCGTGATGCTGGTTTTCTTCCAACAAAGTAACGGCTTCCTTGCGTAACTGATCGTTTTCATCCACCGTCCAGACCTGACCGTCCCGTGTCAGTGACGAAAGAGGTACTTCTGATACCGCGTTATGTATCGCCAGAATGATATCTACGGTTACCTGCTGGTTAGGCAGCAACCCCGGATTTTTCTGATACGGCTGGCTAACCGCCAGTACCAGCTGTCTCTGACGACTATCACTGTCTGCCAGAGGCGAAATATGGCGTATTGATGCAGACCACTGTTGCCCCTGCCTGTCGGTGATCTGAATAAGCGTATTTTCCAGTCCCGGACTGATCACTGGCCATTGAAATTCAGGCACAGGCAGCCTGATATCCAGGCTGTCGCTGGCGGCTAATTCAAACATAACATCACCGGCTTCTACTTGCTGACCCGGGCTGATATCGCGGCTCAGGATCACCGCATCAAACGGTGCGCTGACAGTCGCGTCGTTAAGGTGTTGTCTGGCACTGGTATAGTTTTCTCTGGCCTGCATAAGTTCTGCCTTGGCAGAGGCAATCTGTGGTTCGTGACGGGCATAAGCCGAGCTTCTCTCCGGAGAGAGCATTTTAAGTGCGACGGTCTGTTCGTGTTGTTCCCGTTGCAGGTTAAGTTCGGCTTGTTTTACGGCACTGTAGGCCTGGGTCAGTTGTGATTTCAGATGCGTAGTGTCGAGTGTTGCCAGAATATCTCCTTGCTTGACTAATGTTCCGGGTTCGGACTTTTCTGCTAACCAGAGTAACTTCGCAGTTGCCGGCGCTTTCATTTCAACCGGCCAGCGAGCCTGAGTTGTACCCAGCAAGGTGATTGTCGGGCGGTGTGCCTTTGACGCTGTCTGTATCACCGTTACCGGCTGTTTGAGGGCGGCTTTTTTCGGTGGTTGCACCTGCTCCGTCTCAAGCGCATCAATCAGAACGATTGAACAGGCAATGAGAGAAAGACCTAAGATAATAGGCACTACCTTGCTTATTTTCATTGGTGGCTCTCCTGAGATGCTTCTGTTGGTGATTGGCTATTCAGGCGCTGACTGATTTCCGACAAACGAGACAGCGTTTGCAGTGTGATTGGCAACATGACGGCGGCTTCTAAGAATTCCAGTGAATAGGTGACGACCGAGAAAATTTGTCCCGCTGTAGGGGAGTTAAGTCGAGCGGATAGCCAGAGATTAGTGATGACAAATCCAAACAACACCAGAAAGATCAAACCGTATAAAACCGCTTCTGCATCAGAAATCATAATTTCCCGGCGTTTGATGCGCTCCAAATGGACGCGCACGCCCCGGAATGGTTTGCAAGACAGTACGGTGACCTGACGCTCCGTCTGATTGTTTAATGAATGGTTAAGCCTGATAAAACAGTCATGGAACAGGGCATACACCATCAGCATGATGGTACTGGCAATCAGAGCACTGACCCCGAAATTTAGGTGAAAGAAAGTGAGAATAATAACGGAAGCAATCAGTTGGATAACGGCCGTCATCAGTGGAGGTATATCATTTTCCAGAAAATCGACCAGTTCCCGGGACATATTGAGCCGGGCATTGCGGACTGACAGTAAGTGATGACTCATTTTCTTATCGACAGCTTCACCGACTTCGACCCGAATAGCCCCATAAATCCGGGTGTCATAGAAGTTCCGGGCGACGGATACGACGATGATCAGCACCAGCAAAGCGGCAAGAAAATACAGGTCGCTTGCATTGTTTCTAAGCAGGCCGTCTATAGTGAAGCCGATAAATAGCGGCAGCACGACTGTCAGCGCGTTTTCCAGTGCGACCATTAACCAGGTAATGATTACCTTACTTTTGTGATGTATCAGGATAGATCGGATAGTAAATTCAGTCGTGACAGGCACAGTCAAAGCTCCTTTATCTCTTTGGAGCCATTATTCCCTGAATAAAGAACTAAAAAGTGTCTGAGATTGCTGAAGTAAAATTAGATCTTAGTCACGGATGGTTTCATTCAAAGGTGTAATACTTTCACAAAGCGAAGGTTTATTCGAAGGTATCTATTTTGATTGAAACCGGTCACTACTTTAACATTCAACGATTTTCTACCCATGACGGAGATGGCATTCGTACCATTCTGTTTCTGAAAGGGTGCAGTCTTAACTGTCCCTGGTGTCAGAATCCGGAAAGCCTGTCCGCCAAACCTTCACTTGTATTTGATCAGCGTATATGTCTGGACAGCTGCAGCCTCTGTACCGGTTGTCCGGCAATCAACCGGGAGCAGGGAGACATTCAGATAGACCGGACATCCATGTCTGTTGGTGATATTGAGAACCTAAGGCAGGTATGCCCGGCTGAAGCGCTATGTGTTGTCGGTGAGGAAGCAGGATCTGAAGAACTGTATGAACTGCTGATGAGGGACAAACCTTTCTATGATCAAAGTGGTGGAGGCGTTACTTTCTCTGGTGGTGAGCCTTTACTGCAATCCGGGCTGGTGGCAGAACTTGCGCAGCGGTTACAACAGCAAAATATCAATACCGCCGTTGAAACCTGTATGCATGTTCCATGGAAAAATATTGAGCGTGTTGTACCACACGTAGACTGTTGGCTGACCGATCTCAAGCATGTTGATGCGGAAAAGTTTCAGAGCTGGACAAAAGGCTCCATGACCCGAGTGCTTGCGAACTTCGGCAGACTTTCGAATGAAGCCTCCAGAATTGTTATCCGGGTTCCGGTTGTGCCTGATTTCAATGATACAGAGGAAGAATTGCAGGCTATTATCGATTTTGCCGCTGCGCTGCCTCAATGTCATGAGCTGCACCTGCTGCCTTACCATATTTTGGGCATCAATAAATATCACTTACTCGATTTACCCTACCAGTGTGCCCGTGAGCCGCTTGATAAGCCTGAGCTGCTGGAGCATGCGAAACATTACGCTGAATCTAACTATCAACTCTCTGTGACAATTAGAGGCTAATTATGAATTTGTCTACACTTACGGACCGTATTAAAGCGCATAAACAGAATCTGGTCAGTATTGTAACCCCCCCGGTCTGTACTGAACGAGCGGTTGCTTATACCAAAGCTTATCAGGATAACGAGGATAAGCCAGTCGTTGTCCAACGTGCGATTGCACTGGCTGAACACCTGCGTACCAGGACGATATGGATCAAAAACGATGAACTGATCATCGGAAATCAGGCCAGTAAAGTGCGTGCTGCGCCTATTTTTCCTGAATATACAGTGCGCTGGATTGAAGCCGAAATTGATGACCTGGCAGATCGGCCGGGAGCGGGTTTTGCTGTTGCCGAACAGGACAAGGAAAATATCCATAAGATTACTCCGTACTGGCGAGGAAAGACGGTGCAGGATCGCTGTTATGGTCTGTTTACCGAAGAGCAACAGGCTATTCTGGCAACCACCATTATTAAGGCTGAAGGGAATATGACCTCCGGTGATGCTCACCTTGCGATTGATAACCAGACGCTTCTGAAACTGGGGTTGCCCGGATTGATCGAAAAAACGCTGAAGCATCGGTCTGAACGGGATGTTTCCCGCTATGACGATCTGAAAAAAGAGCAGTTTCTGAAATCAGTGGATATCGTGCTGCATGCAGTTCAGGAACACATTCTCCGCTATGCGACTCTGGCTGAAGAAATGGCTGAAAAAGAGCCCCGTTCAGAAAGAAAACAAGAATTAAGCGTGATTGCAGACAACTGTAAACATATCGCACATGAGCCGCCGGAAACTTTCTGGCAGGCATTACAGCTCTGTTATTTTGTTCAACTGATCCTGCAAATTGAATCAAACGGTCACTCGGTGTCGTTTGGCCGAATGGATCAGTATCTTAATACGTTTTTCGTTCAGGATGTGGAGCAGAGTAAGAGTATTTCCAGAGAATTTGCCATTGAACTGCTGCAAAGTTGCTGGCTGAAACTGCTGGAAGTGAACAAAATCCGTTCCGGTGCACACTCCAAAGCCTCTGCGGGTAGCCCTCTCTATCAGAATGTCACTATTGGTGGCCAGAAACTATTAGATGGCGGTGACGCAGTCGATGCCGTTAACCCATTGTCGTGGGCAATATTAGAATCCTGCGGGCGTCTGCGTTCGACTCAGCCAAACCTTTCTGTTCGTTATCATGAGGGGTTGGATCAGAATTTCCTGCTGGGTTGTATTGATGTGATCGAGTGTGGCTTTGGGATGCCGGCATTCAATAACGATGAGATTGTTATTCCAGAATTTATTAAGCTCGGTGTGGAAAAAGAAGACGCTTATAACTATTCCGCTATCGGCTGTATTGAAACGGCGGTTCCGGGTAAATGGGGTTATCGCTGCACCGGTATGAGCTTTATGAACTTTGCCCGTATACTGCTGGCGGCTCTGGACGGTGGGCGCGATGCGACCAGCGGAACAGTGTTCCTGCCGCAGGAAGAGTCATTGGCGAACAACAGCTTTGAAAATTTCGACCAGGTGATGCAGGCGTGGGATCGTCAGGTGCGTTTTTACACTCAAAAATCCATCGAAATCGACTGTGTGGTGGACTCAGTACTGGAACAACAGGCGCAGGATATTCTGTGTTCATCGCTGGTGGATGACTGTCTGAGTCGGGGGAAAACAGTGAAAGAAGGCGGCGCGAAATATGACTGGGTGTCCGGGCTGCAGGTGGGGATTGCGAATCTGGCAAACTCGCTCAGTACCATCAAACACTTTGTCTTTGGCGAGGCCCGAATTTCGCAGCCAGAGCTGGCTGCCGCTCTGAAAGAAGACTTCGCCGGAAGTGAAGGTGAGTTATTACGGCTGAAACTGCTTAATCAGGTACCTAAATATGGTAACGATGATAATTCGGTGGATGAGCTGCTTACACTGGCCTATCAGTCCTATATTGATGAGCTGCAAAACTTCAGGAATACCCGTTATGGACGGGGACCGATTGGGGGCGGGTATTATGCGGGTACCTCCAGTATTTCTGCTAACGTGCCGTTTGGTGCCTCAACCATGGCAACGCCGGACGGCAGAAAAGCGACCACCCCTCTGGCGGAAGGGGCCAGCCCGGCCTCCGGCTCCGACCGTTTAGGGCCAACGGCAGTTTATAACTCACTCGGTAAGTTGCAGACCGGTCAAATCCTTGGTGGTGTGTTACTTAACCAGAAACTGTCACCGGCGACCATTGCCTCTGATGTGGATAAACAAAAGCTTTCAATGTTGATCAGAACCTTCTTTAACCACCATAAAGGCTGGCACGTTCAGTACAATGTGGTGTCCAGAGATACCCTTCTGGCGGCCAAAGAGAACCCGGAACAGTACCGTGATCTGGTCGTTCGGGTAGCCGGATATTCCGCTTTCTTTACGGCGCTGTCCCCGGATGCTCAGGACGATATTATCGCCAGAACAGAGCATAGCCTCTAACAACGACGACACTTTTTGAGTTTCGTTTCAGGTTTTATTCGAAAGTGGTTTCGGTTAGTATTAGGAATAATATTCACCGATCCACTTTTGAATTTCTCCTGCTTACATTACGCGCCAAAGGAATAGCCATGAACCCAAGACACATTGAGATCCTTCGTTTAGTCAATGATGCGAAACGTGTACAGGTTGCAGACTTGGCTGAGCTGACCGGTGTTTCGGAAGTGACCATACGTCAGGATTTGAACGCTCTGGAGAAGGAGGGGAGTCTGAAAAGGGTACATGGCGCAGCGGTTTCTGTGCAGAGTGATGATGTAGATGAAAGGCTGGCGGTCCGTCTGGAAATTAAACAGCAGCTGGCGGAAAAAGCGGCCGACCTGGTGGCGATTGGTGAAACAGTCCTTATTGAAGGGGGGAGTGCCAATGCGCTGCTGGCAAAAGTGCTGGCGGAACGTGGAGACATTACCATCATTACACCCAGTGCCTATATTGCTCACCTGATCCGTAAATCATCCGCGAACATCATTTTGCTGGGGGGGGTATACCAGCATCAGGGGGAAAGCCTGGTTGGTCCATTGACCAAGCTTTGTATTGAAAATATCCATTTCAGTACAGCATTTCTTGGAGTTGACGGGTTTCATCGGGATACAGGTTTTACCAGTAAGGATATGATGCGTGCTGATATTGCCGAAACGATCATCGCCAAGAAGCGCCGCAATATTGTATTAACGGATGCCAGCAAATTTGGTCAGATTTATCCTTCCGCCTTTTGTAAAAACAGTGATATTTCGGTGTTAGTAACGGATAAAGAAGCCAATCCGGAAGATATTGAACTTCTGCGTCAGCAGGGAGTGGACGTTATTCTGAGTTGATGATCTTCTTGGTCAGATCTGATATTTACTCTTGTCCCCGATATCAAAATGCAGGGGCATGCGCCATTTGGCAACACTGACGATCAGCAGCAGTATACCTGCTACCAGCGCAAGCCCTTTGGCTAGCAGGCTGTATTCAAAAAATAGCGCTAACCAGAGCCCCGCCAGAATTAAAGGTTGGAGTTGCAACCCCGGTACTTTGAAACAGAAATATTCTTTATAGCAAAGCCCGCCTAGTGTCATAAATGCACCACCCAGCCCGAACATGGGAAAGCCCATAATGAAACATATCATTCCGACCCAGGTAGCCATTTGTAACAGTATGCGAAATGTCTTCATATAAATGTGCAGGCTGGAGGCACACAGCATTGCGGCTAAAAAGGTGACTTCTGTAATGGGGAAGTCTAGCCTCCACGGCAGTAATAACACGGAGGCAAACGCCAGGACAAACCCACTGCGGTAAAGAATCACGCTCAGATAATCGAGCCGGTCCATTTCCGGTTTTATATGTGGGTCTGCCATGGTTTATTCCTTTATTTAGAAGAGCGCTGGAAGATCAGCTAATCAGTTCATTCCCGCTCTTGGTTCCGCTGAAAAAGCTCTCAATGTTGTTTAGCGTGGTTTCAGCGATATTTTGCAGCGCGTCTTCGGTCAGAAATGCCTGATGTCCGGTAAAGATCACATTGTGACATGCCGAAAGACGGCGGAAAATATCGTCAACAATCACGTCGTTGGACTTGTCCTCAAAGAACAGTTCCTTTTCATTATCGTACACATCCAGTCCTAATGCACCGATCCGGCCACGTTTAAGTGCTTCAATAGCGGCAGCTGAATCCAGCAACTCACCCCGGCTGGTGTTGATGATCATCACACCGTCCCGCATTTTATTAAATGCATCTTCATTCAGCAGGTGATAGTTCTCTTTTGTCATCGGGCAGTGCAGAGAAATAATGTCTGATTTGGCGTAGATCTTATCCAAATCGCAATATTTTGCGCCTAGTTCTACCGCAAGAGGGTTTTCATAAGGGTCGTAGCACAGAATCTCCATACCCAGCCCTTTTAAAATGCGCATCGTTGCAACACCGATTTTTCCGGTACCGATAATGCCCGCGGTTTTGCCATAAAAGTTAAAGCCAACCAGACCTTCCAGTGAAAAGTTAGCGTCACGGGTTCTCTGATAGGCTTTGTGGAAACGGCGGTTCAGGCTCATCATCAGACCAACGGCGTGCTCTGCTACGGCCTCTGGAGAGTAGGCCGGAACACGCGTCACCTGAAGCCCCAGCTTTTTGGCTGCTTCCAGATCGACCCGATCAAATCCAGCACAACGCATGGTAATCAGCTTTGTCCCGCCTTTTGCCAATATCTCCAGCACGTCAGCAGACAGGTCGTCATTAACGAAAGCACAAACAACATCACTGCCTTGTGCCAGTTTGGCTGTTTTGGTCGTCAGACGAAAGTCGTGATACTGGAATTTATATTGTTCTTCAGAATTGGCCTTTCTGAACGATTTTTCATCATAAGATTTTGAACTGAAAAATGCGACTTCTAGCATATGGGCTCCTCAATAGCATATATCACTACGTGATGATTTTGATTCTGCCTATATAGATACCCTGAATATTAAAGAAAATAAACCACATTTTATCGATGGAAATGTTGCAAAAAAGCGTTTAAAAACAGAGGAAAAAAATTATGCTGGGGGGAGTTTTTGGATATGAAGATAATCGGGATGGTATCATAAAAAAAATGCAATTATCAGACTTGTCGGAAATAAATCACAGCCTATAATGCTGAAAACCGGAGCGTCTGCCAACGCTCCGGTTTTTTTGTGTCCGAAAAACGGTAACGGGTCTGCCAACCCAAAACCACGCACGACAATTTGAACGGGTGCTTTTGTCACTCAGTACCTTTTGTATTCAATACTCAGTGCCGGGCACACAGGTCAATAAATCAAGGAATTACATCATGCGTATCGAACATGAACTTAAGTTAGGTTTTAAAGACGTCCTGTTTCGCCCGAAACGTTCAACGCTAAAAAGCCGCTCCCAAGTAGATTTAACCCGCGAGTTTACCTTCAAGCATAGTGGCCGTCAATGGAAGGGCGTACCTATTATAGCCGCCAATATGGATTCAGTAGCCACATTTGAAATGGCGAAAGCACTGGCTGCCCACGATGTGATGACGGCTGTACACAAACACTACACGGTGGAAGAGTGGCAAGAATTTGTAGAGGGTTCTGACGCAGAAGTGCTGAAGCATGTGATGGTGTCCAGTGGTACGTCTGAAGCTGATTTCGAGAAAATGAGCGCAATCCTTTCTTTTAGTGACGAGCTGATGTTTATCTGTATCGACATTGCCAACGGTTATTCTGAACATCTTGTTGAGTTTGTTACTCAAGTTCGTGAAGCCTTTCCGGATAAGGTGATTACTGCAGGTAATGTGGTTACCGGAGATATGGTTGAAGAGCTTATCCTCGCAGGAGCTGATATTGTTAAAGTAGGGATAGGTCCTGGCTCAGTATGTACGACCCGTGTTAAGACGGGAGTAGGCTATCCTCAGCTTTCCGCCATTATTGAGTGCGCTGATGCCGCACACGGTCTTGGTGGGCGTATTATCGGTGATGGTGGCTGTTCTTGCGCTGGTGATGTTTCCAAGGCATTCGGTGGCGGTGCAGATTTTGTCATGCTGGGCGGTATGCTGGCCGGGCATGATGAATCTGGTGGTGAGATCGTCGAAGTGGATGGCAATAAGTTTATGCGTTTCTACGGAATGTCCAGTCAGTCAGCGATGGATAAACACGCTGGCGGTGTCGCCGGATACCGTGCCGCCGAAGGTAAAACCGTTCTGCTGCCATTCCGCGGCAGTGTCAATTACACTATTCAGGACATTCTCGGCGGTGTGCGCTCTACCTGTACTTACGTAGGGGCTGCTCAACTGAAAGAACTCACAAAACGAACCACCTTTATCCGTGTGCAGGAGCAGGAAAATAACGTGTTCGGGAAAGAGTAACTGAAAGGTTGTTATCTCTTTTGTAAATACAACCATACATTGCAATAAAACAACCATACGTTGAAATTTTAACAACCATACCTTGCTGCTGTATAAAAAGTGTACCATACTTTTGAAAGTTTACTACGGGTGTGGTTGTTTTATATGAAAAAACGAATCCTCAAAAACTCTAAAGTTAAGAACATTTCCCGCTTTGTTAGCTTGAAGACAGATTCAGTTCAAACTACTGAATCTGATCTTGAGTTTGATGCATGTTTTCATTTTGAATTTGCTCCGCAAATAAAGACAGTTGCACTTCAACAAGAACAAATAGATACAAAGCTAAGTGCATCATTTCATATCAATGTGCAGTTAAATATTAGCAACTTGATTAGAGGTTGGTGAGCTAGATCATTGAAAGTTTGCTAACTTTTAGTGTTGATCACATTTTAGATATTCAAGTAGGCATAAGACTTCAAGATACTTTTTCTTATCTGGACTGATGGCATCAGGTCATACAACCTAAGAAGATTTTGTCCAAAACCTTGCTGGAAGAGCCTGGATTAACAAGGTTGGGAGGCGATTAGCTTACTTGGAAACTCCGGAAGCAAACCGGGTTAAGCCTGTTTCCTGATGGCCAGTATTTTGTCACCATTTCAGTCTGTTTCATCAGACTCTTTTTGAACTCATTACAGCCAGAGCCCCTTATCCTTAAAGGGATTGACGATGATTTGTAACAGGGGTTTTGCCTGTTTCAGGCTGCCCTTTCTTGTCAATGTTCAGGCTGAACATTGACAGTGTATGGGGCAATGGCAAGTATTATTCCTTCGTGTCAGCCTGTCTCACCAGACGAGCCCGGGCATAACTGAATACCGAATGCGGACCGACCGCTCTTTTTTGCCTGTGGAGATAATTTACAGTGGTTTTCGTATGCTCCGCATTGGCTACATAAGCACTCGAGGACCAGAACATATCCTTGGGGTTATTCGGGAAAGCATTCAGGTCAATGGTCGGCTCTGTTAACTCCGGATCAATTAAAGACTCCAGCTCCTCTTTTTCGGGGAGGTACCAGTCATGGTAGCCGCCTTCTTCGTTCTTTCCGGCTGCAGAGACTGCCTCTTCCCACCGGTAGTGAGCCGCAATCCCGGCACAGGTGTTTCCATCCCATGTTTGCCCCAGTGCGCACCGCTGCCACATCAGGCCGGTGGTTTTATCCAGTACGAGACTGCCACTGATAACGTCAAAGCGATTGGGTTTCGGCTGCCTGTCTTCGGCATTTTTTGCATGAGCCAGGCCTGTAAAGGAAAGTACAGAACCAAGAGCCAGAAGGGGTATCCAGAGTTTTTTTCTTCGGTGAAAAGCCATACTGCTTACCTTTGTCGGTTAACTATTTCGCGGAGATTAAGAATAGCCATAAAACTCCCCTGCTGAAAAGCAAAAATTTCCGGGTTCATCGGATGCTTGTCCCTGCCTGCAGCTTTAAGCTGCGTGATTCACTCAGGTACGGATAGTCATAACCGTACAGTTCATACATCCACCGGTCATACTCGGCTTCCACATCCCGGCCGGAAGCTGCAAACATGTGGTGAAAGTCATCCTCATCCATGGCCGAGCACGGCTCTTTCCGCTCTCTGAGCAGGATTTCTTTCATCAACGTCCTGCCCAGTTTCGTCGTTACCAGAAACTCGGAAAACAGCCAGCCATTTGAGTAAATAAAGTTCTTGCTTGTGTATATTTTTTTGTCCGGATACGTATTGATCCTGAGAGTCGTTGCCAGGCTTAAAGGGCGGAATTTCAGATCGCCCCGGTCGGTCGTCCACCTTGATGCCCCTGCATGAAACTCGCCCGGCTTCTTTTCTTCGAGCTGGCTGAACACCTCCGCCGTTCCCTCATCTAACCAGGCCGCCAAATCACCTGCAAGTCTGTGGTTAGAGGCATGCGTTATTTCATGGACGGTGGTTCTCAGGCCCTGCTCCGGGCTCTTATACAGAAGATAAATATTCCCGTTTCCGAACCGATAGAAACCGTTTGTATTTGGGGATATTTCCTCCTTTAGTGCTTTCTCGAGCGTTTTTTTATCGGGATACATGTGAATGCTTGCCTTCACTGTCCGCAGGTTCTCTGCTCCCAGCACATCGGTATAGAAGCCCTGGATGGCTGAAAGCCTTTTCTTTAAGTTGCGGAAGAACTGATTTTTGTCCCCTATCAGTCCCGGCCTGGCATAAAGGTTAAGCTGAAACATACCCTGCTCCAGGGTATGCTCAGTTTTTCTGAACGACTCATGCCCCGGAACAAAACAGGTGTTGGGCACCGGCTTCTCCGGCGGCTTCCAGTCAGGGTTGCTGTCAGCTTCCTTGTAGTACATTTCTTCATTGTAAGATTCAACGTCAGCCACGAACCCGTCATAGGCAGAGCTGGCGAGCCGGTAAGCCAGCCCTACCAGACAGAGAGCGGTGACAGCCAATAGGCAGAATATGTGTCTGAGCTTCATGCTGTTCCCTGTAGTAGTTCATGGCCGGATAAGAAGTGAGTAACTTACAAAAACTGAAATAGTTACTCTGGTTTAATTGTTATGAGCTTATTCGTTTAATTTATTCTTACTCGCAGAGTTGTAATACCATCTCTGTATCCCATTATGTAACCTTCCAAATAACTGAAAATATTTACTCCCGGTAACCAGATTACAGGTTTTGTTAAAATTAGCTCCCATGCAGCCATTCTTCTTTTTCCGGAAGAACCATGCTCGTATCCTCTCTTGAATCCAGAGCGATACATATCAAAAATGTCCATAATCATCTCCTGTATTTGTTTCCGTTTCTTATCTGTTAAATTGGCTATGTTTTTTTTGTATCGATTTTAAAAAACTTAATAAGCTACTCTTTTTACCTAAGTCTTCAGGGGCAACAGCCCAATTTGGGGCTGGTTCAAAATTGATGTGCATCCAAAAAGAGGATCCGGATGCTGAACATGTACCGCTATTAGACGTTCCGGTCTGACACTGTATTAGTCTTTTGTTTTCTGGTGAATTTCGGATGTATATTCCCATTGGAGCTGATTCAGGGTAACGATCCAGAATAAGTAACAGCTCTATACAACTGTCCTCTGTCAGTGGAAAGTTTTCTATTTGCATACTGTTTCCCGACGGCCCCAGTTCTACCACATGCTTAGTCCCGGGAGCTGTTTTATTCAGCCACTGTGTGATTATGGTTTTTTCCTGTTGGAGTAGATTTTGTCTGGTCATGTAATTGCTCCGATTTCTTATCTTGATATGAGATAAACGAAGCCGCGGAAGCTGGTTTTCAATTTTATGGAAAAAAATTTTTTGCTGATTTTGAAATTGACCTGAAATCACCTCGTTATCTCTTGTATAAGTCAGGCATATAAGGACAACGATATGACAACACTTCGACTTTCTCCTGAGGTTTTTCAGTTTCTAACTAACAAGCACCTTTCTGATAAGAAAGAGCATTTTTCTTTCGCTATAGCCAGAGAAATACATACACACAAAGTAACTCTCCGGGGGACGGTGCTTTCCTTGGCCCTGACAGGCAACCTGTTTATTCCTGAACAATTTATTTCATCTCACTCAGTTGAGATCTGTGCAGATGAGCATCAGCAAGTGGTTGCCAGAGCGATAGAAGAGGCGAAATTTTATTCTCACTCCCGGGTTTATATTCTGAATATTCATGATCACTGGTTTAGCAACGAGGCTGTTTTTAGTTCAGTTGATGATAGATCTGACCGGGAACTGGCTAAAACATATGACCGTGTAAGTAAAGAAGCAGGTATAGAACTTATACCTGTTTCTATAGTGATAGGGAAAACGCAGTGGGCTGCCCGTATACCAGTTCGAATGCCAACTGGTGAATGGGGATTTCATCCTGTTCGTCTGTTGGTGAATGATATTCCGATACGACGTCTGGACAGCACTGTAGATAGATATCCGGATATGCTTCATTCTCGTCAGCCCTGGCTACAGGATGCGGATCCACTGATTAAAAACCTCAATGTAGCGGTTGTTGGCTGTGGAGGAAGCGGCAGTATTGCAGCTGAAGGCCTGGTGAGAATGGGGTTTCGGCGGTTGACTTTGATCGATGCTGACAGGGTTGAGTATCACAACCTTAATCGCCTTCAGGGTGCCGGAGAAGGGGATATCGGAAAGCCCAAAATCCAGGTCGTAGCAGAACACCTGAAAAGAATCTTTCCGGATACTGATATAGAAACCTGCATGGAGCTTGTATATCAGCCTGATGCACAGCAGCACCTCAGAGATTGTGATTTGATACTGGGATGCGTGGACAACAATGAATCACGTTGGTACCTCAATCAGACGGCTGTTCATCTTAATCTTCCTTATCTGGATATCGGCAGCCGCATCTTTTTCGAAAGAGGAGGGCGTCGTGATGCTACTCGGGTGTCTATTATCGTTCCGGGACGCACACCCTGTGGTTACTGCACCCCTCAACCATTCTATGAGAAAAAAGTACCGGAACGTTTTGTAAATAAAAATATTCTGGCTGAACAACGAAAATCCGGCTATTGCACCGGCTCGGATAATAACTCAACGCCTGCCGAGCAGATCTATTCGCTGAACATGCGCGCAGTAAGTGACCTTCTGGATGAAGTTTCTTTACTGGTATCAGGCTCTTCAGATAATGCGGCTTTTTCAGTCTTTACTGACGGCGTAAGCGGAAAACGATCCAGACTTCGGGTAAGTGATTTACCCGCGAGTATGGTTAATCATCAATGTGCGTTTTGTGCGACGGTAAGAGGGGATGGAGTACTTCCTGTTGATAATAAACAGGAAGTTCAATCTGATTAAGGTGATAAAAATCAGAGGGTTATTTTTTTATTTCCAATTTAGATAAAAAAGTTTTTATAAAAAAGACTGAAAAAATGAAAAAAAATAAATCTGACGCCGTTTTATCAGTAAATACAGCAGAAGGAGCTTGGATATGAACATATTAAGTTATTGGAAGCATCGATTTAACAAGGGGAATAAATCAGTACCGCAGTCTGTTACCTGTGTAGATGATAACGAGGGACAACGGTCCGAACCTGTTACCGATTCTCGACTTTTGTTAATTGATCTGGATAACGTGGCCGGAGGGGAGAGTGATGCTGCCCGCAGCATGAGAAATAAATTTCCGGAGTTGATTGAATTAATTAAAGACACTTACTTTCCGGGTGAATCCGTAGAAATTCGTATTTATGGTTATTTGAATAAACACCCGATAGCAGAAAACCATCAGTATTCATTGATTGATACGCCTCCTGTTACGGCTGCAGGTAAGACGTTAGCCGACGAGAATATTTTATGGGACATGAGTCAGGCATACAGAGCCGGGCGGCCTGTTGCTCTGTGGGCTAATGACTGTAACTACAGTATACATCTCGGGCATTTCTCCCAATCAGGGCTTGATACTGTGTTACTGATTAACGGTTTTGGTTCCCGGGTTCTGAGGGACAGCTGTCCGGTACATCATGATATTCGCTGGCAGTTGGTGCGGGGATTGTCTATTCCGGCAGAAGAAATGGCCAGACGGGATCTGTTTCTTGCCAATAATGGTCTCAGCGAGGAAAAAACACAACTGAATTACAGATGGGTGAAAACACTGCTGAGGACTTATCTGATTAAAGGCTGGGAAAGTCGTATCTCCAGGCATGATGTAATAAAGCTTTTGCGCCGTTCCCTGCCAGAATTTCGTATTGATACAGACCAGGAGGTGATTACCTGTATTAAAACTTCTTGATGAGTGAGTGATAAACGGCAGTTAAATCAGAAATAAATTAGAGGGTGGAGTTATGGGTAATAAAAGCAGTAAAGTTATTGATGTCATCTTTGACGGAGAGATCTTCAGTGTTCCGGAGAACACGAAAATGGGGGATGTGGTGCCTTCAAATGTTACCTCGGTTAATTATGTTAATAAGACCGGTGAGCTCGTGACATCAGAACGTGCGAGTGAATGGAAAGACATGAAGGTTGCGCCTTATATCAGCAGTAATATCACTTCTATTAATAAAGGATAGAGAACTGTTGGGGCTGGGTCTCCCGGCTCCCTAATGGAAACAATGAATAAGGATAAATTATGACTCAACTAGTTCATGATGAGGTAAAACAAGAAAACTCTTCTGGTGAGTATCATTTACTTGATATAAATAATCCGTTTCATCGCAAATTGATCAGTAATATGTATCGTTTTATCAGCGATATTGCTCTCAAAGCGGCTATAAATAAATTGGCTGGTTCGGGGTATGAAAGTAGTGCGGATGATTTGGCTCAGGATGTGATCCTTTCTTTCCATAACACTCGATTGCTTACAGAAAAGGTTTTTGTTAGAGGAAACAAGTATTTTGTCTCAAAGGATAATGCTTATTATCCTGTAGAACAGCATATAAGAACAATGATCAATTCTCGATATATTGACCGGATAACATATGATGGCCGACATGAAAGAAATAAAAATATTGTTGATATAGAGACTAATGAGAAAGATGATACCCAAGGATTTAACTCTAACTTATATTTAAAGTCGGAGAAGGAATATTTGGGTGTAGATCAACAAAATGTGCTTAAAAAAGAGGAAAAAGATAAAAAGAAAAAAAAAGAGGAAGAAGATAAAAATAGAAATAAAAGAGATAAAGATGGATTATGCATTGGTTTTATTCAATTTGATTCTCCGGAAGAAATAGCAGAGTGTCAGAAGTTAGCTGAGCTTATTGTTATGGCTAGGAGTGAAGCCTTTAACCTGCACTGCGTAGAAAAGGTACCTAAGGGTATAACAGCTGCTCATGAAGGTATTGATATTCCAGTCCATCGCTCACTGTTCGGTGATATGGCTCTGACTAATAGGTTTTCAGATGCATTAATGAAATACTCAGTATTAGCTGAAGAGGACCCTGATTTTACCAGTACGCTTGAAAATTCGGTAGTCCTGGCCTATTTGAGAGAACTTGATGCGCCGATTATGTCGACTCATCGCCTTCGCTGTCAGGTGTTGGGCCTGATAATGGAGCCCGCGTGTGGTACCGGAGTGTACAAAAAACATAATAAGTATTTTACTGACGAATTGTCTAATTTAATGGCTGACTAAACAGGATGGATATAATGAGAGACTTTGACAGAAAATTTATAAAAGCCCTGATGTTAGTTGAGCAAGAAAGACAATCAGACCATCAGCAGGCGTTTGAAGAGCTGCCTGACTTTATTCAGGAGGCTATTTCCCGGGCTAGGAATGATGATTCCGAAGAAGTTAAACAGGACAATATCATTTCGCTGGAAATGAAAGCGGCAGCGGCGTCAGCCGATACACCTGAACATG
Organism: Vibrio albus; assembly: GCF_003144035.1. GTDB lineage: Bacteria > Pseudomonadota > Gammaproteobacteria > Enterobacterales > Vibrionaceae > Vibrio > Vibrio albus. The sequence goes on along the minus strand of NZ_QFWT01000013.1, from coordinate 10,216 downwards.
CATGGTTTGATGATGTTCAGCGTGTGAATGGCAGGCTCAGTCTGGATCTTAAAGAGCACCTTGGCGGGAAAAAGCTCAGTATCAACATCGAAAGTGAGGATGGAATGCCGATATTCCCGGGTGAGGTGACTGCCGGAGAGGTTTCCTTCTGTATCTGCGACGGAGGTCAGACCTTGCTGCTGGCTCAGGGAGAGCTGATGGATGAAGGTGATTTTATTGAAGGTGAAGGCAGATTAAATCCGGATATCGAGCACTACGGCTATCGTATACTCGATAAGCTGATCGTAGAATTCGATATTTAACGGCGGAAAACTGAAAAAAGCAGCTCCTTTTATCGTTAAGTAATTAAAGACAATAAAAGGAGTTGTTTATGGCCGGAATACAAGACTTACACATATTTGCCAGTCAGGGCATTGGCGGGTTATTTTCAGATATTCACTGGGTTCCCTCAGTTCCTGATATCGGTTCCGTTGTTAATATCAGGTTTAGCGGATCAAACGTGACCGCCTCCATCGATGGAGGCCCTCTTTTTCAGCCCGGAAGACAAGACTACCCCCTTGAACTTTCTGAAAACAGGGACTACATCGTGTATCTGTATAATAACCAGGGGAGGATGGTAGCAGAAAAAAAAATATCTCCTCTTGTTCTGATCCCCGAGGTGTTTATTGATGCACCTGCTGAGATTGTTTTTGAGCAAGATGAGCTTCTGGTTCGTCTGCAGTGCAAAAACAGCTGTGCTCAAACCCTTATGTACAAGACTGCAGGCGGTGAATATACCGAACTGCAACCTACTGCCCCAAACCTTTATAGGATACCTGTGGAAGAGTGGACCAGCCAGGTAGATATTCTGACAAAGGTCAGCTCGGTACATGCGGAATATACGCAAGAGGCCATCCAGCAAAGCCATACCACGGTTAATGTGCGGCCGCTGATTCCTTCAATCCATCTGGGGCTTCCTGATGAGGTTACTTTTTCATCAAGAGAGTTTGATGTAACTCTGTCTGCAGAAAATGCAGCAGAGGTAACACTTTTGTACCGGGTCGAAGGTGAAGAATTCAGAGAAGCGCAGCATCTGGTCGGAAACAGCTACCGTATCCCGGTATCCCGGTATTCAGAGCACCGGATTGAAGTGGTAGCCTCAGCGGTATCACAACATGTTCTCTATACAGAAGAGGCTGCCTGCCGATCTGAAGTTATCATCAATGTAATGACTCCGGAGCCACTGGTTGAAATACAGAATACGGACTTTATGGTCTTTGACGCCAGTGCTGTTGCAGAGGTTAACATTCAGTGGGCATCTGATGTTCGGATTCAAAATGAACAAACAGGTGAATGGCTGTACGAAGGAAATAACGAGCCGCTCTATGAGTTACTCACCATAAGGCTTCCCGCTTATTCGGAGCTGTGCTCAGAAGTAATGTGGTCGATTTACTATACCGATTTGAGCGGGATGCGGAAGGTGAGAAAAGCAGATATTCGTTTTCACTCAAGAGTACCTCGAGCGTGGGTCAATTTTGAGCAAGAAGCATCTCGTCTTGTCATTCGTACCGAAGGCCTGCGCAATATCTTGCTGAGCTTCCCGCAACGGGGCCTGTATACCCACATTACAGACTCATCAATAGTATTGCCTGTCAAATATCGTAGTATACCTCTGAAGGGAGAACTAACTGCTCTGGATGACAATGAGCAGCCTTTTAAACTGCCTGTATCTATACCCGCGCGGGAACTCAGGCGATATCGGGGAAGATAAATGAATTCGTACCTGAATATTCATTTCTGAGCCGCCTGAAGGCGGCTTTTGACAGGTTGGCATGGAGAGCGATTCCTTTGTATCAGCTTATTCGGTTCTACTGGCAGAAAATTAACCGGAAAATGAAAATATACTTCTTTGGGTTCGTTACATAAATAAGCAACGACGCTAACTAAGGAGTAAACGATGCAGAATTTTCTTTTACGTCTATCGGCTACCGATACCGAAGCTTTATCCGGGCTGCCTAAATCGGCATATTACACAAGACTGACCCTGGGGTGGGCTATTTTTATTCATATATGTATATCTCTTACTGTATGGGTGGAAGCTATGTATACGTGGTTTGGCATTTATGCCACACCGGCGGCAGTATTCATTACCGGACTACTCGCCTCTATTGACCGGCTGATTGTCGCCACTCCTATCGCTATTCCGGATGATCCGCATATTGACTATCGTACTAAGGGGCAGCGGCGATCCACCGTGTATAAGCGGCTGTGCCTGAGTATATTTTTTTCTTCGCTGACCGGACTGACATTTGCACTCAATTTTTCGGAAGATGCTATCAATGACGAGTTAAACCGGATTAATAATAATGCTAATAAGGTGTTAATTCGTGAAAGAGAGGGAGAGCATCAGGCCTTGCTTGAAGAGAGTATTAAATTGCGTGACAAGGCGCATAGTGAGCTGGCCAGACTGGAAGCAGAAGGGAAGCGTCTGAATCTTGAAATAGAAAAATCGACAAATGCAGCAGCAGAAGAAAGGAAAAGGGCAGCCAGGGAAGCACAGACAGGTTGCTATACCAAGTGTAATAATGCAATTAGAAATGTAAAAATTGAAGAAAAGAAAATCGCTGATTTGCAAAACATGCTTCCTGATACCAGAAGAGTTAGCAACCTTCAGCAGAATATTACGACTCTGAACAATCGTATTCTTCAGCTCAAGACCCCCATGACGATAGATCAGCTCCAGGCTGAAGGTTTTACTAAAGCGGATATAGGTAGAAGTTTAACTAGTCGCATGAAGGGCTTTGTCTCACTACTCATGCGGGATCAGTTCACCTGGGTTCTGGTAGCTTTTTTTATAGCGGGCATGATAGTTTTAGAACTGACTGTTCTCATTGCCCACACTATAGCCTCCGGAACAGAAGGGGAGCGGCTCTACAGCCATAGTCTCCTTCTCCAGAACCGTTTCTATCAGTGTTCTATCTGGGATACATACGAAAGTAAGATTGCTCAGTTTTCTTTATAGTTTTTATCTGGCCCCTAACGCATGGGGCCTTACTTTAATTTATACTTGTTTGTCAGGTTCCGGGAAGGGCCTGCAGCTGTTTTTTGATCTCTGTTTGTAACGGTGTCAGTTCTTCATTTGTTTTCCCTTCCAGCCAGCTGAGGTATTGTTCCCTGAATTCAGCTGCCTTATCGTTTTTTTTCTGTTCAAGTAACAGCTTATAAAGATACAGCGCAGAATCTGCAGTGCGGTCTGATTCTATCCCTTCTAACTTTTTGCTTGTGTAAAAGTGCAATTTTCTGCTCTCTAGGGCTGTCTCTGTTATCCCGAGCTTCTGCCACATAACTGATCCGCTATTTAGTGTAATGAGCGTTGTCGAGTCTTCCGGACCAAGCTTTTCCAGTGACTCTGTCATTGCTTCTGTTTGTAAATCCAGAGCTTTGTCCACTTCAGATGTATTAAACAGTTCAATAGCGTGTTGTATTTTTGACAGAATTATGTGCGATGTATCTAAATTTCTTTTTAGAATATTATTATTCTTTGACACGAGATTTTGAATCAACTCTAAATTTGGGTCGCATGCGCCTTTGATATATTTATAATCTTCAAGAAGATCTGTAAGCAATAGTCTGGCTTGCTCAGCCTGTTCCTGCTCTACCAGCCCTGAAGCAAACAGTAATCGTGCTTCCAGCATGGTTGCGTCTGTGCCGTCTGTTCTCTCCCCGATTCTTGTGGGTTTATCATTCAGCACATCCTGTGCTTGCTGGCAGAATCCCAATTCATTTAGTAAGTTGGCCAGTGCTTTTTTGCTGAGTTCTATAACAGGGTCTTTTGGGGGGAAGGTTTCTTTTGCGATATTTCTGAACTGTTCCAGTAATCTAAGGGCTTCATTGTATTGTTTGGCGCTTTTGTATTGAGATGCCAACATATTCATTGTAAAAAGTGTTCTTATATCGGTTTCACCGAACTTGTCTTTTTCAATGGAAAAAACTTCTTTTTGCAACATAAGACTCTCTTTGTCACGCCCTATTTTCTGATAAATAGAAGCAAGCCTATTCATAGTGGTCAGTGTATTTTCATGACTCTCGCCGAAGAGATTTTTTTGAACGTCAAGCACTTCTTCTAACAGTAACGCGGAGTCATTAAATCTGTCTTTTGCGTCCAATACCATGGCCAGATTGATTTTTGTTGCCAGTGTTCCGGGATCGGTTTTACCAAAATAATTTGTATAAACAGGTAAAATATCTTCCAGTAAACTCTGAGCTTCACTGTATTGCTGAATATGATACAAGGTAATGGCTAGCTCACCCTTCGCCCATAATGTGCTGCGGTCTGATTTTCCGTACAGATATTGATAGGCTTTCAGTACTTCAACCTGCAGATCCTTAGCCCGCTGATATTCTCCCGCTTGATTAAGGCTATGTGCCAAATTGATTTTGCCAGCAAGTGTCTGACGGTGTGTGCTGCCGTATTGCCAGGTTAATCTATCAACCACCTCTTCACGCCACTTTATAGCCTGTTGGTACTCTCCTTTTTTTAGAAGAATCTCGGCAAGGCTATCTTTGGCAGCCAGTGCATCTAAGCTGTTTTCTGTATTGTTGTCTTTGTAGTAAGCCAGTATTTCCTCATTTAACTTCTGGGCCATATCTGATTTTGACAGTTTTTCGTATATTACAGCGAGCTTTTGCATCGCGATAATTGTCTTTATGTGCTTTTTCCCTTTCTTCTCTGTATCGAATCTGACAACATCAGAGATATATTTCTCAGCGTCTTTATACAGTCCCCATTCAATATAGAGTTTTCCCAGTTGAAGCTTCAATGTATTTTGTAATGAGGGAGACTCTGCCAGTTTGTTTTGTACGCGTATCTCTACCGGTCTGACAACTTTCTTAAGTAAGGTCTGGCGGAAAATATCAGCAAAATCAGCGTTCCTTAAGGTATTGTTGAACCCGATAAGTAGCTGTTCGCCGTTTTTCTCCTGCAATAAGTTTTCACGAAACAGCCTTAATATTAAAGGTGTCATGTCATCCGGATTCAGGTCATGTAGAATACCTGCCTGTAATTCTGTTACCTGCTCGGCTTGTCGTCGTTGTTGCTCCGCATCAAGGTAAAACCAAAAGGTAAGAGCTAGAAAGAACAAGGACACAGCGGTAAACCAGCTTATTCGTTTAATCGTTCTTTTCGTCTGATGTAAGCAGGATGTGTTCAGATATTGCCTGAGTAACTCGTTACCGAACCTTGCCTGGCTCTCAAGTACTTGACCTGTTGCCAGTTCTTCCTTGTGTGTCAGGAGGTACTTGTTATTATTGTGTGTCAGCCACAGGTCATAGCGGCCGCGGATATCACGCAGCCATTCCAGTTGCTCCCGGTTTTTTTCAAACCAGGTATGTACTTCTGACCAAAGTCGGTTGTCTGAATATTTGTTGTTCGGGAGCAGGATATTGTGGGCCAGCCTCAGTTGTGGGTTATCCGTACTGCCGTTACCGACAATCAGTCCGCCTTTCATCAATCCACGTATAAGCTGATCCAGGTCGTTAGCGTTGCGATAGTGGCTTAGATCCCGGTACCTTACACTCAGAGAAACAGGGATACCCTGATGGTCAATACCGATGAAGGCACTGAACAAATCATGCAGCAAATGGATCTTTGCCTGTTTTTGTTCCTTTTCTCCCATGTCTTTGAAACGGGTCTGACAGATATTTTTAACGGCATAATCGGCTTGTGTAGTTATGACTCCGTCCAGAGTGCCGAGTGACTCATAGAGTTTATGGGTAAAGGTCGGCAGTTTTTGTTCTTTTGATTTTTCATGAATTAAGCTAAGAGCGAAGCTTACAGAAGACAGGGGAGCAGATCGGGCATCGCGAATAAAACGTTCTTTTATTGACTCCGCTTCCCCTTTCTTTTCTAGTGACCAGGTAAAACGCAACATGTCTGAGAGAGCATTAACCATAAACGCCCTCTGCGCCTCCGCCATGGGCTTCAGCTCTTCATTTGGCATAAGTGACAGTTCGTCAAATCTTGTTTGGTAGTCTGAGCGAACAATCAGAAGAAACCGAACCGGTGCAATTAGGCTGAGTTCTGAGACCCAGTGACAAAAATAGGGAACAAACTCCCGGTATCTTTCCGAAAGCAGCAGCTCTTCCACCTGATCTATCACAAGCAGTACGGGTTTGATATCCCGGAGTTGATCTTGATTCTTGTCCAGCTTCTTCAGTTGTGCATAAGCCGACGGAATTTTCGTATAATGTTCCGGTTCTAATCCGGTGTCCTGCAAAATCTGTGTGAGAACGGCTGCACGGAACTGTTTGGTATCGTTTAATTTTTCCGGCGTAAAATAGTGCGCTTTCGGAAGAAAGGTCCCTCTGAATATTTCTGTTTTTTCAGTAAGTTGTGGAGTGAGTCCTGCCAGGATAAATGAGCTCTTTCCTACGCAAGGTCCTCCGTGGACAATAAAAGCCTTTTTCTGTGAAAAAGCCTGTATCGCCTGTTCAGAAAAAAAACGAATATCATCATCACGGCCAAAGAATATCTGGCGCTGGCTGTAACCGAATGGGTTCAGACCGGGCAACGTATAAGAGCGGCCGCTATGTTCGTCTGCTTTGTATCCATCTATTATTCTTTCCAGAGCCAGTCCTAAGCTTTTGACGGCGATCAGCTCACCACCCAGATTGCTTATGCGTTCTTCATAATCATTCCATTTTTCTTTAGGTAGATAATCCTTATTGCTTTCAGGGAGAAAGACAATAAAAGGGGGATGGGAGTTGTGGCCTTGTTTGGTAAGAAGCTTTTCCAGCTGTTCAATTTTTATATCCAGCTCACCGATAAATCCCACTTCGCCGTCTACGGTAACACTGCCGGTAGCGTAGATAGTGACAGTTTTAAAAGTCATCTTTTCAACGGAATTATCCGAAAGGAGGGTAATTCCCTGCCAATACACTCGGGCACACTCCAGGGCATAAGCGAGCCCAGATGAGCTGCTGCCTTCACTAAATTCCGATAAACCAGAATCTCCGCAAGGAGTGAGTTTCACTTCGATACTGAAGTTTACCGATCTGGTCAGCAGACGGGAAAAACTGTCCAGTCCGGAAGTTGCTGCATCTTTAAGATACCAACATTGCTCTTGGACAGATTTTGAAGTGCCTGATTTATTTGAATTAAGAACGCGTTCAGTTCCCCTACTCAGAGTCACTTCGCAGCCTTTTGTATAGGCTGTTGCTTCAACCTTAATAACATTTTTAGTCGTGAGGATGTGTATCATAGTGCCTACCAGAAAAATAATACGCTGCAGCTTTTTCTCATAAGATGAGATGACCATTTATTAAGCTAATTGTCCAATTATATTCACATGTAATAAGGAATAAGGAATACAAAGCAGTATATGCGTGACTTTGTCAGAAGGTTTTATATAGCTTTGACAAAAGGTTTATAAAAATAAACACAACGAAGACTATAAAGAAGTAAGGTATAAGTAACATTCCCCATGCTACAAAACCGGCCAGAGAACCCGGGAATAGGTTGATAACATCAAATACATGATAATTTGTGAACAGAGAAGCTTCCCATTCTATAAACGTCTTAGAAATCTTAAGAAGCCAGGACAGACAAACCACAAACAGTAAAAATCTGAAAAAATTCATGCTCATAAACTTACCTTTTCTGTTGTGTACCTACCTTTAAGGAGGCTGAGATCAGAGATACTAGATTAACGATGTGGGATTATCTCTTTTTCAATTTCGACTAAATTTTTACTAGTTTGAAAACAATGACCTGATAGCTCGTTACTTTAGCACTATAAAGCTAAAATAAGGGGTAGTAATGGAGATACTGATTGTTATAAATAATCAGAAAACCGGCTGGCAAATACTGGAGTCAACTTACTCAGTTTCTTCCGGTTTTCCTTACAGTGATAAGCAGGGGTTAACCCTCAGGTTTGACATGCTTCCTGACCCCAGTTATTTCACCGTAGAAATTCGTCCGTGGCATCCGGAGCGTCCCCTTTTGCTTACTTCTCTGATGGAGCCATTCAAGGATACTTGCGCCTTATTCGAAATTATTCAATGTGGAAAAGTGGTCGGAAAAGGGACTCTTTATATAAACACCGATGGAACATTTGCCGGCGGATCTGGTCAGTGGTCTGCACAGCCCCAAAAAGGTATTGCACATTTTAAGTTACTGAAGTGAAAAAAAGCCTTTTTCATATCGTTTACTCTATATCAACAATACGATAGTAAGGAGTGCATCATGGCAACAAAATTCCAATTACTTCAGCAAGAGGTGGCAATGATTAATCGCTGGATGTCAATGTTTGACCCATCTTATCCTTTTAACATTATGCTCCCGTCACCAGACAGCATGATAATAGAAGGCTTTCCTTTACCATCCGGAATTAAACCCGATAGACTTGAGCTTTGCTTATTGCTGGATAATTATCCGTCTGAAAGCCCTATTGGACTATATATTCGGGATACCCATGATAACCGTATTTTGGTTAAACAGATCAAAGAGATGTTTAATGTATTTCAAGGTGATGCTTATCATGGTGCCCCGTCGATAAACGGTTATCACTGGGTATGTTTACATTATGGAAGTGCTAGTGACTGGTCATTTAATCCAGAGAATCTGCACAAGGGAGACTGTATTTACAAGTTCCTTGAACGTTTCCATATAAGATGCAAGCAGTTGAATTAACCCCAGAAATAAGAAAAGGGTGCCCGAAGCACCCTTATTTTTGGTATTCCTTTAGTACCTCAGTAATAACAGAATCCAGCTCTTCCTGGACGGAGGCGGGAAGGCGGCCGAATTCATAGGAAAAGTTGCGTCCTTTGACGCGCTTGCGGGCAAAGACGCCTTTGGTATCGAACTCTGCCAGCGGCGTGACCTCGGCCTTATCCGTGGACTGCTTTTCTTCAGCCAGTTTCAGCTCTGCTTTGACGGCGCTGATGATGGCGTCTTTCTGATCCGGGATGGAATATTCAGCCTGAATATTGACAAGCTGACCATCAATATTGCTGACGAAGGTATCCAGTACTTTTCCGTCACAGCACACACTCATCACCTTACTGAGCAGGGTGTAGTCCGGGTGGGAGCTGCAACAGTTGTAGTCGATAATCAGACTTTATGTTGACCAATAACACCTAAGAGGAGGTCAACATGAGAAAGTTATCTTCAGGAAAATGTAGCGGGATAAAAAGACCATTCAAGTTGGAAGAGATTTGGCGAATCAGAACTAGGCTAGAGCTTGAAAACGACCTAATGCAGCTTGCACTATTGAACCTAAATTATGGACTAGCGACATATGGCAGTCATTGACCTACTATTTCTAATGCACCTGAAGAGAGAAGTGATCCTATCGTTTAAGTGGTCATATATCATTAGCCTTGAGTTGGTTAACTCAAGCGTTCTTGAAGCACTTTTAATATCTCAAGGCAATGTTTTATCACTGTATGACTGTCTCCACTCATATAAGCCGTTGTGATAGCGCCTTCTTTTAGAACGCATATTGATTCTAATAATAAAGGATCTTTACTATGAAGATGTCTTTGAATGACTCTACGTACCTGTTGTTTATGTTGGTTACAAAAACGAGAAATTTCACTATCTATATCGCTAAACTCGGCGGATGTGTTAATAAAAAAGCACCCTCTAAAATTGCCAAGTGTAGGTTCTTGGTTGTCAAACCAACTAGCTAATGCATTGAATAAGTTTTGAATTATGTCGGTATCAGAATCAGAGTCTGAAAGCTTGCTTTCTAGCCAGTCTATAAAACGTTCATGGCGTTGGTGCAAAGCCGCCAATATCAAAGCTTCTTTACTATCAAAATCCGTATATAAGGTTCTTTTCGCAACTCCGGATGATTTCAGAATTTCATTGATACCAATGGAGTTGATTCCGTTTCGATAAAAAAGCTCTAACGCTGTGTCGATCAATATCTGACGTTTTTTACTCATATGCATTCTCCTTTAAAACTATGTTGACACAAGTAGACCGATCTGTCTATTTTATAGAAGTAGACAGGTTGGTCTACTAACAGAGGAAGCAACTACGTATGAATAATATTATTTTGTCAATTATTGCTGGGATTGGAGCGAGTATTGCCATTGGTGCATTGTCGTATTTCGATCATACCTTTTACGATATAGCTCTATTGATGGCACCATTTGGAGCAACCACGGTACTTGTGTTTGGTATTCCGGATAGTCCGTTGGCTCAGCCAAAGAATGTGATTCTAGGGCATTT
>NZ_QFWT01000012.1 GCF_003144035.1 Vibrio albus | reverse complement strand
TCAACAAAGTGGGAAACGGCAAGTAGTCTTGTTCGCATTCTTGCATCTGATGTGGCGCGAATTAGTTTAGGGAAATCAGGTGTCATATAAGCTCCTTTCGAAGCTTACATTAGATCATAAAATTAGTGCGATTGGTATTATGGTCTATATCTGGTCGGGTGGGTAGGGCGAAACCGACTGGGAGTACTATCTATCGCTTGGTTGGAAACACGATCACATTGTCCGGAATAGACTCTGGTTGGTTCTGTAGATCCCACTCTTCGTGATCTGTACTCATCTTTATGGGCATGGGAGCACCAGACATTGCTCGCTTAAGTTCTCGTATACGTTCTGAGATCTCCTCAATCTGCTGTTCATCGTAATCACAGTAGTTTCTAAGCCAATGGAACAACATCTGGTTCGCCGGATAGATCATGTCCTTAAGCCCTTTGTATTGCTTTGGCATACTGTTCATATCCGCATCAAAGCACATCACTTGCTCGGTATCAGGCAAGCAACCAGAATTCTCAGCTGTGTCCTTAAAGAACCAAGCAATCTCATTGATATGAGATTGCATACTCCTGTCCGAACGACTAAAAAATCGGAACTCACTATTTACATCAAGAAAATTATTCAACATAGACTGAAAGTTATCATTATTCATGATCATCAAGTCTTCGCCGAAGTAGCGCACCATCTTTGCTGCACGAGCTATGAAGTCAGTGACAAATCGTCGGTACTCACCTTTTTTCAGATCAACAAAGGTCATCACATAGCGGGTGTCCTTCTCAATAGCGAAAATGATAGGTTTGCGCTTAACTCTGACCACATGCACTAACCACTCGCTGAGCTCTTGCGGTGTATTTCCATCGCTGTCTTTGATGTAATCAACATCATCTGACATTAACTTGCATGGTATTGGTTCTATGGGTGATATTTTTTCTCCCTTACGGGTTACGGTGAAAAAGTCACTAGCGGCTTTAGTACAGTTGAAGATCAGCATGATTTATTGGTCTGGTTGCTTAGGTGATAGCAGCTTAAGGCTTTCAGTCGCATATGCCAACAGTCGATAATTGCTTTGATGACTATAAGGGCATGGCTTACGTAAATGGGAAGTATTGCGAAAATCTGATGAGGAAGTTATATTCGAAGTTTACCCTGATTCAGTTAGATCCTGCTTGGATAGACAGCATACCCGATGAAGTTCGCAACTCTCGAAAGGAAGTCTCGAATGGAGATAACCCACTATACGATTTAGATTTCATCACTCTAAATGATGTTCTGTTTAAGGAAACTCCATTGGAGGATGTGACACCCGATGTCCTTAAAAGCATCAAATCTGGTGATATCGATAAGGAAGATCTGGGGAAATACATCCCGGAATCAAATTGGGAAAGGTACTTTTCTGAGTTGGTTGAGTGTGAATCGAAGTATTTACAAACAAGATGGGACAAGCTTTATAAACTGAGAAATAAAATTGCTCACAACAAGTTGTTCACGAAGAGTGACTTAGAGAATGTGAAGAAGATAACAGAGGAAGTAAAAGAGAAGGTGGACTCAGCACTGGACAACATATCTACTCTAGATGTCGAATCGCTACCGGTGCCGCCAGCGCTTCCTGAAGACAAGCTTGCGATCGAAGGTGAATTGGTTAGTGAGGATAAGCTACCAGTTAAGACTGAAAATACTGAAGAGGGCAGCTTAGGTGCTCTTGCAACGGTTGCTTTAATTGTTGGATTCTTAGCTGCGGTTTCTAAGGCTAAATAGGCAGAGAGTTCTGGTGGCTGACTCCCTGACCGAACCTTGTTGTGTAACTACCATACTCATCCCGCCAATGTCATTATTTGGTGATAGGAGCAACTCTAAGCCAAGGCGTTTGGGAAGGGTAAAATCTCTGGGTTATACAACATACTCTCATAGTGAATACCGTTGGAACTCGGGTGCTCTGCTAGGAACTGGATGTCCTGAGGTGGTAAAGCGAGGCTAATTCCACTAGTGCTTCCCGTCGCGAAGTAATGCCATTGAATTTACCAGCTTGACAGGTTTCAGTTCAGGTTCGATGTCGCCCGGTTGGTCGATGTATTAAAGTCATAGCGGGTGACTCTATGAAGTAATTCTGGCCAGAGATTTATGGTCGCTGAATAAGTCCCATTAACCACCACCAATACTGGTAACTGTATGATTTTTTATTGAAATTAATGCAGCGAAAGCACTCATTCCAAATCCGCGTGTTGGGAGTTCGAATCTCTCCACCCCTGCCATCTTCAAGGCCTCAGTCGAAAGACTGAGGCTTTTTTCATATTCATCTCCCGATAAATCTCAAGCTTTCCATACGACACTTCGTCCTTCTCCAATCCAATGATCTTTTTATGCTTTCCAAATCTGTTTTCCGGTGCATATCCTGTCGAATGGATCGCTGTGCCTCCGTGGACTATAGAGCAATGTATTCTGGTCGCGGTGTACTTCGTTGAATATCGCCAACAAATACCAATACATAGGCTCTGAGGAGCTTTATGGTCTATATCCGGTCGGGTGAAAGGGTTTACCATAGAAAGTACGTATTTATATCAAAAGGAACTCGCCCGACTGGGTGGGTGTCTTTTTATCGTTTGAGATTAAAGTATTAATTTCAAAGTTATTTCCTATATCGACGATTTTAGATATTCATCACTCCAATTATATTGAACGGCGTTCTGTGTCTTAGTAGTATTGAGCATATGCTCTATGTTGTATGAGTCGTAAACGTTATTATTTATGGGATGGTGTTTAAATGAGGAAAATTATAACTTTTTTGTTGGTTGTCTTTAGCTGTAATGCCTTAGCGTTAGGTGGGTATGAATCTTTGTCTGATACTCAGAAAAAGGTTATAGGAAAGGTTACCGATCAGCTTGGTATCAAGGATACGGATAATGCTGTAAAAAAGAAAATATTTGACAGTATAGAATTTGCATTTAATTCCGACTGGAATTCATATTGGCTTGGGCTCAATGAACTTAGCGCCTCAAAATATAAAGATGAGCAAGAAAAAGGCTTTGTTGAGTTGTCATTTAGTACTTCTAAAGAGGGAACTTTATTTTTTACCTTTATTTATAAGCCTGAAGTGAATCAGATTATTCTTTCGAAAAAACAGGTTCGTTACAGTTCAAAAAGCGTTGTTCTAGGTACGTTCGAAGAAAGAAAAGCAGATAAAGAGCACTACAAAATTATTTATGAGAAGGATAATTATGCATTGCTACAGACGAAAGGGAAAGTAGACTACGAGTACTATCATGTAGGGACTGATGCTGGTTTGGTCGTCTATGAAATGCAATCGACGATTGACTTGTAAACAGAGACTGTCCTGAATTCCGTGCATTTGTGCAATCTGTTACCAATAATAGATTGCATAAATGTGTATCACTAAAAAATTTATCCCTAGCCTGAAGAGTCGGCTATCTTGCATCCAGAACATCCTTATCATGTAACTAACCCCCTTGTTGTATTCTTCGCTCGATCAAAAAGTGGCTTCTAGGAGGTGAGTATTGCTCTTCCTCTAGTGTGTTTATTTTATTATTAATTGTAACCATTTGTTTTGCTTGTAAAAGCATTAGGTGATTCACCCTGTTGTCGATAGTTTTCGGTACTCAGAAAGGTGAAATCCGTCGATAAGTTTATCCAAAGTGTGATGTTTGTAACCTTTAACTTAAAAAAATAAAACGTAGTTTTGAAGTGAGTCGGCAAAATCAAAAAGCTGTTTTAAAAAATCATGTATTTCTTATTTAATTAACGCCAGCAGAGGGTTTTCTTTGCTGTTAGTGCTGGTCTATCAGGGCTGATAGCGGGAATGCCGTAAGAGCGAACTAATCAAGCCCTTGGTTTTGATTAGATTTGGTATTAGCAACACTATGTTAGAGAGTGATTAATGCGAGATAAGAACATACTACCTACACTTGGGAAAGCCGCAGTAGCGGTTGCCGCTGCAGTTTCTTTTTCTACATGGGCAACGGATTATCATGAAGCCCCTCAGCTTGCTAAGCTGGTTAAGGCTGGTGAGTTGCCGACGGTAGAAGAGCGTCTTCCTGAAGAGCCATTAGTTGTAACTCCGATTGAATCGATTGGTCAGTACGGCGGTCAATTACGTCTGGTTGGTCTGAAGACCGATGCAGGTCATCGTATGCGTATGCTGAAATACGACAACCTGTTCAATTTTAACCGTCACTATACTGGTATTGAGCCAAACCTTGCGACAGATTACGCCGTAAACGACGACCTGACAGAATACACCATCAGTCTGCGTAAGGGTGTTAAGTGGTCAGATGGTCATCCTTTCACTGCTGAAGATATTAAATTCTATATCGATCTTGTGGGGCGTCCGGACTGGACGGGGAACCGGCCTATGTATGCCAGGGCTCCGGGTGATGCTACTGCCACTGTTGTGGATGAGCATACCGTGAAAATTACGCTGGCTAAGCCAGATGGCATGTTTATCCGCAAGCTGGCTAATACCGATGGTTCCAATATTGTTCAGTTCCCTAAGCATTACTGTGAACAGTTCCTGCCTGAAGTAAACAAGAATGCGGGTGAACAGGCAAAAGAAGCCGGTTTTGATAGCTGGCTGCAGTTCTTCCAGACCAAGTGTCGTTCTATCTACTTCCAGGAGAGTTACCAGAATCCTGATCGTCCAAGCGTGAATGCCTGGAAGGTTAAAGTGACTCCGGGGCCTGCGACTCAATATGCGGTATGGGAACGTAACCCTTACTACTGGCAGGTAGACACAGAAGGTAATCAGCTGCCTTATCTGGATGAAGTGTATTTCGCATACTCAGAAAACAAAGAAGAAATGGTGCTACGTGCTGCGGCTGGTGAGACAGATTTCCAGACCCGTCATATTGGTAAAGCGCAGTATCGCCCAATGTTGTTCCAAAATGCAGAAAAAGGCGGTTACGAGTATCAGACTCGTCCTAGTACCCGCATGAATGCCACTATTCTTGGCCTGAACCAGACCAGTAAAGATCCGGTTAAGCGTGAGTTGTTTGCGAATAAAGATTTCCGTATTGCGCTGTCTTATGCCATTGACCGCGAAGGGATTAGCGAAACGATCTATTCAGGGGTAACAGACCCTTATCAGGCTGCGCCATCGCCGGGTAGCGCATTCTATGATGAAAAGTTTGCTACTCAGTACACCGCATACAATCCGGAAAAAGCCAATCAGATGCTGGATGCTATTGGTCTGAATAAACGTGATGATGAAGGATACCGACTGGACAAAACTGGTCAGCGTCTGCGTATTCAGGCTTTGTTTGATCAGCGTAAAGTTGGCGAACCAACCGATATTCTGGAACTGGTGAAAAATGACTGGAAGAAAGTGGGTATTTTCCTGGATATCCGCATCGTAGAAGGGTCATACCTGCAGACTCAGCGTCTGGCGAATGATTATGACCTGATTCCTGCTCTTGGTGACGGTGGTATCGGTGTGCTGGATGCGTTCCGCAGCTATGCACCGCAGAACCCGGAATCAACCTGGGGTCTGGGCTATTACTACTGGATGAGTGATAAAAACCATGCGGATGCGGTTGAGCCGCCAGCTCACGTTAAGAAGCAAATCGAACTGTACCGCAAGATGGGTAACACGGCCTCAACAGAAGAGCAAACTAAGTTGATGAGCGAAATCGTTAAGATTGCAAAAGAGAACTTCTATGTAATTGGTACGGTTTCTTCTCTGGATGAAGGGGTTGTGATCAAACATGGTGTACATAATGCTGATACGGAAGTTCCTTCCTCGTACGGCATTGCTTCACCAGGTCCGATGCGGACTTCTCAACTGTGGAAAGAAGCGAAGTAATTTTTTCCACCCGGGCGGGGCAGGCTGTTGGCCTGCTCTGTCAAACCCAATAGAAATATTTATATAACTATAGGAATAATGATGAGTAGTTTTTTCCTGTACATTGGTCGTCGACTGGCTGCGGTTTTTACCACCCTGTTGGTTGTATCAGCGTTAGTTTTTGTCGTTATAGATTTGCCTCCGGGTGATTTTGCTTCTGCCAGAATCGCTGAAATGGCGGCGATGGGGCAGGATGTCGACCCGGAGCAAATTTTAGTTTTGCGTGAAATGTTCGGCCTGGATAAGCCTTTGTATGAGCGTTATCTGAGCTGGATGGGGGGACTTCTGACCGGAGATCTTGGCCTGTCACTAGTGAATAACAAACCGGTTTGGGACAATATCGCACCATCGATGTTGCCGACTATATTGCTGGCTTCAGCCGTACTTCTGTTTAAATTCCTTATTGCGGTACCTATCGGTGTTTACTCGGCTCTTCGCCAGTACTCTTTTGGTGATTATGTCGCCACTATCTTTGGTTTTATCGGCATGGCTACGCCAAACTTTGTCATCGCGATTGTGGCATTGCTGATCGGCTACCATAGCTTTGATGTGATGCTGTCTGGCCTGTATTCGGCGGAATATATCAGTCAGCCGATGTCATTTGATAAGTTTATGAACGGTGTCAGTCGCAGCTGGTTGTATATTCTGGTTGCCGGTACCGCTGGTATGGCCGGGATCATCCGGATTATGCGGGCTAACCTGCTGGATGAGCTGACCAAACCTTATGTAAAAACGGCTCGTGCGAAAGGGCAAAAAGAATCCACTCTTTTACTTAAATACCCTATTCGTGTTGCTTTTCTTCCTCTTGCCGCTGTTATCGGCTGGCAGCTACCACTGTTGATCAGTGCTGACGTTATTGTCAGTCAGGTACTGAATATTCCGACCATGGGCCCGACAATGCTGAATGCCCTGCGTAATCAGGATATGTATTTGGCAGGGGATATCCTTCTATTTATGTCGATGCTGACCATCATTGGTACCATCATTTCAGATTTGATCATGTATTGGGTAGATCCACGCGTACGCGCTGGACTGTAAGGAGCAAGAGTTATGAGTAGTAATGTTACCGCAGCTTCAGACAGCGGGATTTTTGGTAAGTTGTTTAAACGAAAAAAGAAAGAGATTAACCTAGCAGAAGCCACTGCATGGCAGCTAATCGGTATTAAGCTGCGCCGGCATAAGCTGGCATGGTATAGCATCTGGTTCCTGGCAGTGCTCTATTTTGTGGCGATTTTTGCGGAATTCTTCGCGCCATTTGATCCGAGTGATACCTGGCGTCGTTATACCTACGCACCACCGCAGGAAGTGAATCTGTTTGAGCAGACGGACGATGGCTGGCAATGGGCTCCGCATATGGTGGGATATGATGTAAAAACCAATATCATGACCCTGAAGCGGGACTATACGCCAGATGAAGAAAAGAAAGTGTATTTCGAATTCTTCGGTAAAACGGAACCGTACACACTGGCTGGATTTATCCCGATGCAGTACAAGTTGTTGGTGCCGGAAAACAGCAAGCAGCCATTCTTTATGCTGGGCTCTGACCGTATGGGGCGCGATATGCTGTCGCGTATTATTCATGGTGCCCGTATTTCTCTGTCGGTAGGTCTGATAGGGGTCTTCTGTACCTTCTTTATCGGTATTCTGGTCGGCGGTATCTCAGGTTATTTCGGTGGTAAAGTGGATAACGTTATTCAACGTCTGATGGAGATCATCAAATCCATACCAACCTTGCCTCTTTGGATGGCATTGGGGGCTTCTCTGCCTAATGACTGGAGCTCGCTGCAGCGCTATTTTCTGATCACTATTATCCTCGGACTGGTCGCATGGCCGGACATGGCACGTGTGGTCCGCAGCCGTTTTATGTCACTGAGAAACGAAGAATATGTGGCTGCAGCCTGGCTGGATGGTAACACGCCGTTTGAAATTATCCGCCGTTATATGGTGCCTAACTTCCTGAGCCACATTATTGCCGTGGTGACACTGGCGATACCGGCCATGATTCTGGGTGAAACCTCTCTGAGCTTCCTTGGATTAGGCTTGCAGCCACCGATGGTGAGCTGGGGCGTTCTGCTTCAGGAAGCGCAGAATATCCGTGCTTTGGCAGAAGCCGTCTGGCTGCTTATTCCGGCGGCATGTGTGGTGATTGCTATTCTGGCGATGAACTTTGTTGGCGACGGTTTACGTGACGCCTGTGACCCATACCACGATCAAGGTGCGAAATAAGGTATTAACAATGGCTGAGAATTCTATTGAAATGAAAAAAGTGCTTGAAGTTAAAGGGCTTAACGTCAGCTTCCCGACAACCATGGAAACGTTCCATGCGGTAAAAAACGTCAGTTTTGAGCTTTATCGTGGTGAAACCCTGTCCGTGATTGGTGAATCAGGATCCGGTAAGTCAGTGACTTCCAGTGCGATCCTGCAGTTGCTGGACAAGCCGGGTCGGATTGATTCTGGTGAAATCATGCTGCATCAGGATGGTTCAAAAGTGGATATCACTACTCTGGATCCGCGCAGCGAAGAAATGCGCAATCTGCGCCGTTTTAGTTTTTCTCTGGTATCTCAGGAGCCGATGGCGGCGCTGAGCCCTGTGCATACCGTGGGTGATCAGATCAAGGAAGTGTTGGTTCTGGTTGAGCCGGGTATTAGTAAAGAAGCGGCTCATCAGCGAGCACTGGAACTGCTGCATCAGGTGCAGATGCCTGAACCGGAAAGTCTGATCAACAAGTATTCGTTCCAGTTATCGGGAGGTCAGCGTCAGCGGGTGGTGATAGCGATGGCGATCGCCAGTCGCCCGGATGTGTTGATCGCCGATGAGCCAACCACGGCTCTGGATGTGACCACTCAGGCCGAGATCCTGGATCTGTTTTCCAAGCTGCAGAAAGAGATCGGCATGGCGATTTTGTTTATCACCCATGACCTTGGTGTGGTGGCGCAGATCTCAGACCGCGTTGTGGTGATGGAGAAAGGAGTATTGGTTGAGCAGGGCGATGTCCGGCAGATCTTCGAGGCACCGGAACATCCATATACCATTAAACTGATGAATGCGACCCGTGCTCTTGAGAGTCCGTCACAGTTTAAGCGTGCATTTAATGCCGAAGAGTATGGTAACCGGAAACCTCTGCTGGATGTGTGTAACGTCACTAAAGTGTTTGAGAAGCCGACTAAGTTACTGCAGAAAGCGGAATACATGACGGCTGTCGATGATGCGAGTCTGGTACTGCATGCTGGTGAATCTCTCGGGATTGTTGGTGAATCAGGTTCCGGTAAAAGTACATTAGGCCGGGCGATTTTAGGTATGTCACCGGCCACCTCTGGCAGTATTCGTTATGTTGATGAAGCTAACCAGATTGATATGGAGTTGTCGGATTACAAACGAGGTAAACGGGATCCTCTGTTTGCGGATCTGCGCCTGATTTTTCAGGATCCGTGGTCATCGCTGAACCCGCGTATGACCGTCTCCGATATTATCGAAGAGCCACTTAAGCTGTTGCGTACGGAACTGTCAGGAGAAGAGCGTAAGAAACGTGTTCGCGATATGATGAGCCGGGTAGGGCTGCCTGCTGAATTTGCCAGCCGCTACCCGCATGCCTTCTCTGGTGGTCAGCGCCAGCGTATCGTTATCGCCCGGGCTCTGGTGACCATTCCAAAACTGATCATTGCCGATGAAGCGACAGCCGCTCTGGATGTATCTTTGCGCTCGCAGGTGCTGGATTTGCTGATTGAGTTCCAGAATGAGTTTGGTACGGCGTTTGTGTTGATCACGCATGATATTGCGACGGTAAAGTATTTCTGTGACCGGGTGATCGTGTTGCAACATGGCAAAATTATGGAACAGGGCAGTGTTGAACAGGTGATTCATAATCCTCAGGAAGCGTATACCCAGCGTCTGATCGCTGCGGTACCAGTGGCAGAATTACCACCGGAGATAAACGCAGCATAGCGTATTTTTCGGAGATATCCCTTCTAAGTTCAAAGGCCCGGTTTCGGGCCTTTTTTATTATGGGTATCACTCTGCTGGGTATCTAGGGTATCGATTTAGTTATCAAACAGATGGTAAGGCAGCAGATTAGCCAGAATACCTTTTTCGGCCCATGGATCCTGAACCCGAACCAGTTCTTTCGCCATTTCGCGTAGCAGGTGGCGGACGTAAGGTGCATCCGGTTCGAAAGGCAGGTTGTTGAACTGATAGGGGTCGCTCTGATTGTCAAACAGCAGGGTGGATGTTATTTGGTGAGAAGTATTGATATCGATCGCTAACGTGTAATGCTCAGTTTTGATACCGCGTGACTGAGGGAAGTAATCGACGACTTCACCCTGAGAGTTTCGTTCACCATCCAGATTTCTCAGGTACAGAGCGGACTGAAACTCTGGTTGCGGCTGATTCACTATCTGAGAGAGGTCCCGGCCATGAATCGGAGCTGGAGTGTATTCACGTAGCGACAGCAACCCGAGCGTGGTGGGCATAATATCGGCGCTGTTGACGAAAGCCGGGGAATGAAAATGTACTTTCTGGCCAGGTCGTTTGATGAGGAAGGGGACAGAGAACGCCTCGTTGTAAATGCAGTTTTTGGCATCACTGATCGCGTGACTGCATAGCGTTTCTCCGTGATCACTGGTAAAGACGACCAGCGTATTCTCCCACTCGCCCATTGTTTTAAGAGTGTCGATGATCCGGCCTATTTCTTTGTCCACTCCCGACACGTTGGCAAAGTAATAAGCGGCCGCATCCGATTTATCCATATCATGGCTGGCATTGTCTCTTACCAGCAGTTCTGCATGGGTTTTATCCTTATACAACTGCCAGTCAGACTCCCGGCAGTCTTCTAAGCCTGAATAGGGACTATGAGGTGGGTTCATGGAGAGAAACAGAGCGAATGGCTTGTCCTGATCCCGTTCCCCATTCTGGTTGGTCAGATATTCAATGGCTTTGTCTGCCTCATGCTCGGCAGACCAGGTTTTCGGGTCGTGGCGTTTGCCGTGGGTATCGTAGTAGTGCGGATTATTATGTTCGTCAAAGGTGCCGTAGCCATACCAGTAGTGAATACCATGACGGCGCTGTGGCTCGGTATACGAGTCCCAGGCAGGGGTTCTGGAATCGACAAACTCTCCCGGATTTTCCGGATCATTCGGTGTCGGAACATCCAAATGCCATTTACCAATATAGCCCACATGATAGCCAGCCTGAGCTAAGGCATCCGTAAAGCAGGGGGCATCGTCGGGCAGTTCGGATGTCATTCGCTGTGAATGACAGTTAAGGGGAACACCACTCCGGGAAGGAAAATTGCCGGTCATCAGACTGCCACGGTGCGGGCTGCAGACCGGGCAGTTGCTGACGGCATTGGTCAGAATGGTTGATTGGTTTGCCAGTTGATCAAGGTTTGGGGTGAATACAGGATCGCCTCGACCAGGAATCAGGGTGGCAAATTCCGGGTTCTGCCATAACCCAAGGGACATCAGACGAAATTGATCAGGGAAAATATACAGTAGGTTGTGTTTTTTCATAATGAATATATTGATTAATTATCCGTATTGCGTTCTTTAAATAATAAGTTTTGTGCGCTTTATATTACGCTGTTCTGTATTTTAAAGTTGTAATTATATTCTTGTGTTTATATTTTTTAATTTCAGTAAAACTTTGTTTCCTTTCGATCTGTCTCATGAAAACAAAATAATAAAACAGTTTTTTATTTAATTTTATATATTTTTATTTAATAGTTAGTTCCACTGATTTTTGCTGAGCGGATGATTTTCTTAGCTTAAATTAAGTTAAAACAATGGGTTACATAAATATTGTAATCAATAGTAAAATATTGGAGTTAATTATGAACATCAAACCATTAGCAGCAGCGGTATCCCTACTTGTTGCGGCAGGCACTGTTTCTGCTGGCGAAATTTATGCGTCAGATGATAATAAAGTAGAGATTAAAGGCTGGGCAGAATCCACAGCACTGTCTGTGAAGTCTGATAAGGTAAATAAAAACCTGCATGTATATACTGATGCACAGCTGAAAGTAATTGGTACTCACACTCTGGATGAAAAATCTAAAGTTGTAGGTTCATATGCAATTAACGCTGGTGACAGTACAGCTAAAGAAGCAAAATTTGCTGATATTAAAGTAGAGTACGATCACGCTGATCTGGGTAACTTTTCTGTCGGTGACACCGGCAACTCATTTGGCGTGGTAAATAAAGCCAAAGCGGGTAAGGGTAAAAACCTGTATATGGTAGATCAGGGTGGTGTTGACGGCCAGGGGCTTCGTTATAAGAAGACCATTAACGATCTTGAATTTTCCGCTAACTACGAAACAGATAGTGGTGTGGTTGAAGACGGTAAAGACAAACACGAAAGCAACTACGCAGCTTCTCTGAACTATAAAACTGACGATTTTTCTGCTGCAGTAGCTTACGGTTCTGATGGCGGCAGCGCGCGTTCAATCGGTTTGGGTGGTGACTACACTGTAAACGAGCTTACGTTGGGTGCGGCTTTTATTCGCTTTGAAGATGCGACTAAACTGAAAGTGAGCGATAGCGTAGAGCTTGATTTGCAAAAGGCTGGCCTGCTTCCTAACGAAGGTAACACTTATTCTGTTATGGCTAAATACAAGCTGGATGATGTAGAGCTGTATGGTTCAGTTCAGTTCGTTGATGGTGAAGTTGACGGAAAAGATGTTGAAGCCAAAACTGCTTATGTAGGTGCAACCTATGAAGTGACTTCTTCACTGAAAACTGACCTGGTATTCCAGACGGGTTCTTTTGAAACTGAAGCAGATAAAGAAGACGGCAACTTTGTGAAATTTGTTGCCAAGTACTCATTCTAATCGACTGAGCAATCCACTGTCTTATTATTTTTTTGCACTGTTTTTTGCACCAGCCACATCAGTTTGATGTGGCTTTTTTCGTTTGCTTTCTTATGGCTCTACACTTCGTATAAGCAAAAGTATCATAGACTTATTTTTTCTTATTAGAGCTGATGATAATTGATTGCAGAAGGCTTTCGTTTTCAGTGGTGATTTCTGCTCGACATCACAAATTTCTTCGGTTAATCTGGCTGTATAGACGTCTAGATAGCTTATGGAGAAAGCCGTGCCAATTAAGATTCCCGATCAACTGCCTGCTTCTGATGTATTACGCCAGGAAAACATTTTTGTGATGTCAGAATCACGGGCCTCCACTCAGGAGATCCGTCCGCTAAAGGTACTGATTCTGAACTTGATGCCGAAAAAAATTGAGACGGAAACTCAGTTTCTGCGTCTGCTATCGAACAGCCCATTGCAGGTGGATGTTGAGCTGCTGCGTATCGACAACCGCCCGAGTAAGAATACCCCGACCGAGCACCTGGATACCTTTTATCGTCAGTTTGAAATGGTGAAAGACCGCAATTTTGACGGCCTTATCATTACCGGTGCACCTCTGGGGCTGGTGCAGTTTGAAGATGTGCTGTACTGGGATCACCTACAGGTGATTATGAACTGGGCAAAAGACCATGTGACCTCGACCATGTTCGTGTGCTGGGCTGCGCAGGCGGGTCTGAAACTCTTATATAACCTGCCGAAAAGAACCCGAAAAGAAAAGCTATCTGGCGTGTACGTGCACAGCATTCATGAGCAATACAACGCTCTGCTGCGTGGTTTTGATGATACATTCCTGGCTCCGCATTCCCGTTATGCGGATTTTTCTCCTGAGTATTTGTCTGAGCATACGGATCTGGATATCCTGGCGACTTCTGATGTGGCCGGTGTTTATCTGGCGGCGACAAAGGATAAGCGTAATGTGTTTGTGACCGGTCATCCTGAGTACGATTCACACACTCTGCACAATGAGTATGTTCGTGATTTAGGAGAAGGCATGGACCCGGCTATTCCGGTAAACTATTATCCGAATGATAATCCCGATAATGCGCCAACCGCGAGCTGGCGTAGTCATGGTCATCTGTTGTTCGCTAACTGGCTTAACTATTGCGTTTACCAGCGTACACCGTATGATCTGGAACACTTCTCGGAAGAAAACTTTACGAAAGATGACTAGTCTGTACATGGACAAGGATTGAGGCAGTACTGTGGGCATAAGCAATACAAGACAACTGATTGAACAACAACTGAAACAGCGTATTCTGATTCTGGATGGTGGTATGGGTACCATGATCCAGGGTTATAAGCTGGAAGAAGACGATTATCGCGGTGAACGCTTTGCCGACTGGCATTGCGACCTGAAAGGTAACAATGACCTGCTGGTGCTGACTCAGCCTGAGATTATTAAAAATATCCACTCAGCTTACCTGGAAGCCGGTGCCGATATTCTGGAAACCAACACCTTTAATGCGACGACCATCGCGATGGCTGACTATGATATGGAAAGCCTGAGCGACGAGATCAACTACGAAGCTGCCCGGTTAGCTCGTCAGGCTGCTGATGAGTGGACAGCGAAAACGCCTGAAAAACCGCGTTTTGTTGCGGGTGTGTTGGGCCCGACCAACCGGACTTGTTCTATTTCACCTGATGTGAATGATCCGGGTTTCCGAAATGTCACGTTTGATGGGCTGGTGGAAGCTTACTCTGAGTCGACCCGTGCGCTGATTAAGGGCGGTGTGGATCTTATCCTTATCGAAACCATCTTCGATACGCTGAATGCCAAGGCGTGTGCATTTGCGGTGGATTCTGTATTTGAAGAGCAGGGTATTAAGCTGCCGGTGATGATCTCCGGTACCATTACGGATGCCTCTGGCCGGACGCTTTCCGGTCAGACAACCGAAGCCTTCTATAACGCACTGCGCCATGTGGAGCCTATTTCGTTTGGTCTGAACTGTGCGTTGGGCCCGGACGAGCTGCGTCAGTATGTGGAAGAGTTGTCGCGTATCTCTGAATGCTATGTTTCCGCGCACCCGAATGCCGGTCTGCCGAATGCTTTTGGTGAGTACGACCTGTCAGACGCTGATATGGCGGTACATATTAAAGAGTGGGCAGAAAGCGGCTTCCTGAATATCGTTGGCGGCTGTTGTGGTACCACTCCGGAGCATATCCGTGCCATGGCGGAAGCGGTGGACAATGTGGCTCCGCGTAAGCTGCCAGAGCTTTCGGTGGCGTGTCGTCTGTCTGGTCTGGAACCGCTGACGATTGAAAAAGAGAGTTTGTTTATCAACGTGGGTGAGCGAACCAACGTGACCGGTTCTGCCCGCTTTAAACGTCTGATTAAAGAAGAAGCCTATGACGAAGCGCTGGAAGTGGCTCGTCAGCAGGTGGAGAACGGCGCGCAGATCATCGATATCAATATGGATGAAGGCATGCTGGATGCGGAAGCCTGCATGGTGCGTTTCCTGAACCTGTGTGCGTCCGAGCCTGAGATCTCTAAAGTGCCGATTATGGTCGACTCTTCCAAATGGGAAGTGATCGAGGCCGGCCTGAAATGCATTCAGGGCAAGGGGATCGTAAACTCCATTTCCATGAAAGAAGGGAAAGAGAAGTTTATTCAGCAGGCAAAACTGATTCGTCGCTATGGCGCTGCTGTGATCGTGATGGCCTTTGATGAAGTCGGTCAGGCGGATACCCGCGAGCGTAAGCTGGAAATCTGTACCAATGCTTATCGCGTTCTGGTGGATGAAGTGGGCTTCCCGGCGGAAGATATTATCTTTGACCCGAACATCTTTGCTGTAGCGACCGGTATTGATGAACACAACAATTACGCTGTGGACTTTATCGAAGCGGTCGCGGATATCAAGCGTGATTTGCCGCATGCGATGATTTCTGGTGGGGTGTCGAACGTTTCCTTCTCCTTCCGTGGTAATAACTACGTGCGTGAAGCGATTCATGCCGTCTTCCTGTATCACTGCTTTAAGAATGGTATGGATATGGGGATCGTGAATGCCGGTCAGCTGGAAATTTACGATAACGTACCGGAAAAACTGCGTAACGCGGTCGAAGATGTGATTCTGAACCGCCATGCTGATGCAACAGAAAATCTGCTGGAAATTGCGGATGAGTACCGTGAGAACGCTGTCGGCAAGCAAGAAGATGCGTCGGCTCTGGAGTGGCGCACCTGGTCGGTAACCAAGCGACTTGAACATGCGCTGGTGAAAGGCATCACTGAATTTATTGTTGAAGATACTGAAGAAGCTAGAGCCAATGCCAGTAAACCACTGGAGGTTATCGAAGGACCGCTGATGGATGGTATGAACGTGGTCGGTGACCTGTTCGGCGAAGGTAAAATGTTCCTGCCTCAGGTGGTGAAATCTGCCCGGGTGATGAAGCAGGCCGTGGCCTATCTGGAACCGTATATTAATGCGGAAAAGCAGGCGGGAACGTCGAACGGTAAGATCCTGCTGGCAACCGTAAAAGGGGATGTGCACGATATCGGTAAGAATATCGTCGGCGTGGTGCTGCAGTGTAATAACTATGAGATCATCGACCTTGGCGTGATGGTGCCGTGTGAGAAAATCCTGAAAGTGGCCAAAGAAGAGAATGTGGATCTGATTGGTCTTTCCGGTCTGATCACACCGTCTCTGGATGAAATGGTACACGTTGCCAAGGAAATGGAACGGAATGGTTTTGATACTCCGTTAATGATCGGTGGTGCCACCACGTCTAAAGCTCATACGGCGGTGAAAATCGAGCAGAACTACAGCCACCCTGTTGTGTATGTCAGCAATGCATCACGTGCTGTTGGGGTGTGTTCTTCACTGATCTCTGATGAGCTGCGTCCGGCCTTTGTTGAAAAACTGGAAGCAGAATACGAACTGGTGCGTGAGCAGCATAGCCGCAAAACACCACGTACCAAGCCGGTTACTCTGGAACAGGCAAGAGCCAACCAGCTGGCAACGGACTGGGAGAGCTATACGCCACCGGCACCAGCAAAACCGGGCGTGCATGTATTTGAAGATATGGATGTGAGTACCCTGCGCGAGTATATCGACTGGACACCGTTCTTTATGACCTGGTCTCTGTCGGGTAAATATCCGAAAATCCTTGATCACGAAGAAGTGGGCGAAGAAGCAAGAAAGCTGTTTAAAGATGCTAATGACTGGCTGGATCGTATCGAAGCGGAAGGGCTGCTGAAAACGGCCGGTATTTGTGGTCTGTTCCCGGCAGCAAGTACTGGTGATGACATTGAGGTGTATGCCGATAACTCACGTAATGAAGTGACTAAAGTACTGCATCATCTGCGTCAGCAAACTCAGAAACCTCGAGGTGCGAACTACTGTCTGTCGGACTTTATTGCACCGAAAGAGAGCGGTAAGCAGGACTGGATTGGTATGTTTGCGGTGACCGGCGGTATTGGTGAGCGCGAACTGGCAGATGACTTTAAAGCCAAGGGTGATGACTACAACGCCATTATGATTCAGGCTGTGGCTGACCGTCTGGCAGAAGCTTTTGCGGAATATCTGCATCAGAAGGTTCGTACTGAAATCTGGGGCTATGCACCGGATGAGAACCTGAGCAATGATGATCTGATCCGTGAGAAATATCAGGGTATTCGTCCTGCACCGGGTTACGCTGCCTGTCCTGAACACTCAGAGAAAGGGCCTATCTGGGATCTGCTGGGTGTGGAAGAGCAGATCGGTATGCAACTGACCAGCAGCTATGCCATGATGCCGGGTGCTTCGGTATCGGGCTGGTACTTCTCTCATCCTGACTCCCGTTACTTTGCGGTAGCGAAGATTCAGGAAGATCAGCTGGATGATTATGCGCAGCGTAAAGGCTGGGATCGCGTGGAAGCTGAACGCTGGTTAGGGCCTAACCTGTCGTAGAGACTAGGTCGCTTCGCTGCTAGAAACTAGAGACTATAAAACAAAGCCCGCTAGCTTATTGAAGCCGCGGGCTTTATTATTTTCTTCTAGTCTCTAGTCTCTAGTCTCTAGTCTCTAGTCTCTAGTCTTAACCTTCAAACAGCTCTGCATGCAGTTTCTGCACGGCTTCTGCAGCAACAGATTCGTGCAGCAGGAAGCACAGGTTGTGCTGGCTGGCACCGTAGCAGATCATGCGCAGGTTGAAATCTTCCAGCGTGCTGAATACTTTCTTTGCGTAGCCTTTGCTGCCGCTCATTTTGTTACCAACCAAGGCGATAACACTTTGGTTATATTCAACATCTACCTTACATAGCTCTTCCAGTTCGGCTCTTGCTTCTGCCGGTAGCTCAGGTGCACCGCCTGCGGTGTTGGTTTTGTCCAGTGTCAGGGCAACACTGACTTCCGAGGTGGTGATCAGATCCACGGAAATCTGGTATTTAGCCAGGATCTGGAAAACCTCAGCCAGGAAGCCGTAGGCGTGGAACATGTTCGGGCTGTGCAGTGTCACCATGGTCTGGTTTCTGCGCAGGGCAATCGCGCGGAACAGAGGCTGACTTTCTACCTGCTGACGAATCCAGGTGCCGCCTTTTTCCGGCTCTTTCGATGAGCCGACAAACACCGGGATCTGATGGCGTAGCGCCGGTACCAGCGTTGATGGGTGCAGGATTTTGGCACCAAAGTTTGCCATTTCCGAAGCTTCGCTAAAGCTGATTTCAGGAATAGGGGAGGCTTTAGACGCGATACGCGGGTCGGTCGTATAAATACCAGGAACATCAGTCCAGATCTCCAGGCCAGCCGCTTTGACAGCTTCGGCAATCAATGCTGCACTGTAGTCACTTCCGCCCCGGCCAAATGTGGTTGTGTTACCTTCTGCATCTGCACCGATAAAGCCCTGAGTGACCACGACATGGTCTTTACATAGCGGAATCAGCTTTTCGTCAGCTAATGCAGAAATCTCTTCCAGTTGCGCTTCGGCTTTACCATAAGAGCTGTCAGTGCGCATAATGTCACGGATATTAAAACGGACCGCATTCATGCCGCGATCTTGCATAACCTGAGTTAACAGGTGGGTAGACATGCGCTCACCATAGGCCACGATATGGTCGGTCAGCTTGTCACTGCTCTGGAAAGAAGCGGCTTCTGCTGCTGAGGTAACACTTTTCAGCAGGGACTCTACAGCCGATTTGGCAGGTTCTGGCTGTTTCAGCTGCCCGATAACGGAGAAGTGAATCTCTTTTAGTTGCTCGACCAGCGCAATACGACGCGCTTCTTCTTGCACGCCATTCGCCAGTTCAACCAGGATATTGGTGACTCCGGAACAGGCACTGCTGACAACCAGTTTGGTATTCGGATTATTATCAATAACGGCAGCACAACGGCTCATGGCTTCGAAATCGGCGACGCTGGTACCACCAAATTTTGCTACATTGAATGCGCTCACGGCATTTCTCCCAAAAGTTTCTAAATGAGTAAGTGTAGTAGAAACTGATACCAGTTCTAGTCATTAGATAATGATTGGAATTGGTATTACATGTTTCGTTTGGAAGAGATATTTCTCAGAGCAGAGGAGATGCATATAGACAGGATGCGTACCTCAGAAGCTCTTCACCAAACCTGTTGTTGGTGACAGTCGCCAGGATTCAGCCTGTACGACCGATACATATTCACCGTCACTGAATATGTATCTCGGCATTGCTCCCCCTGAGTATTTTGTATTGGAGTTGAGGCTCCACAAAACACCTGCCTGGGCAATGCTCCTCTTCTGCTAAAAAGCCCGTATATTGAACGGATTTAGGGCATAAAAGTCAACCGGGAATTTAGGGTTTTTGGGGATTTTATGCAATGAGCCTGAATATACTTCTAGAGACTAGAGACTAGAGACTAGAGACTAGAGACTAGAGACTAGAGACTAGAGACTATAAGAGAATACAGAGCGCTTCGCTTTGAGACTACAGAAAAGCCTCTTATTTTTTATACACTCATTTAAGAAAGGTGTTGGGGTTAAGCAAGACTGGTGGGGTAAAAAATGGTTATGGCGCATAGGTGAACGTTAACTCTGTTTTTATAGTCTCTGGCAGCGCAGCGATCTAGTTTCTCGCATTAAAAAGCCCGTTAACGTACTGACGCTAACGGGCTCTTCCATTAAGACCTATGTATTAAGCCATAAATGCCGGGATTTTCGCTTCGTATTCAGCGATTTTATCGGCGTGCTGCAGGGTCAGACCGATATTGTCCAGACCATTCAGCAGACAGTGACGGCGGAACTCATCAATTTCAAATGAGTATTCTTTACCATTCGCAGTTACTCTCATTGCTTCCAGATCTACAGTGACTTCCGCACCTTCGTTGGCTTCCACAAACTGGAAGATCTCATCCACTTCCGCTTCCGTCAGACGTACCGGCACCATCTGGTTGTTGATGGAGTTGCCGTAGAAGATGTCGGCGAAGCTTGGTGCAATCATCACTTTGATGCCGTAGTCCGCTAGTGCCCAAGGGGCGTGCTCACGGGAAGAGCCACAGCCGAAGTTCTCGCGCGCCACCAGAATGCTTGCGCCCTGATAGCGAGGTGCATTCATTACGAAATCCGGATTTGGCTGTTCACCGGCATCATCAAGAAAACGCCAGTCATGGAACAGGTGCTTACCAAAACCGGTACGGGTGACTTTCTGCAGAAACTGCTTCGGGATGATGGCATCTGTATCGACGTTCGCGGCATCCAGAGGAACGACCAGACCTGTATGTTGTTTAAAACCTGACATGCTACGCTCCTTATACGTCTTGTGTTTCAACAGTTCGGATATCAACAAAGTGACCAGCCACTGCCGCTGCGGCAGCCATTGCCGGGCTTACCAGATGCGTACGACCATCGCGGCCCTGACGGCCTTCGAAGTTACGGTTACTGGTTGAAGCACAACGCTCGTGAGGTCCCAGACGGTCATTGTTCATTGCCAGACACATAGAGCAGCCAGGCAGACGCCATTCAAAACCGGCTTCGATAAAGATCTTATCCAGACCTTCCGCTTCCGCCTGCGCTTTTACCTGCTCAGAACCCGGAACCACCAGTGCCTGAACGTTAGCGGCAACTTGCTTGCCTTTCGCTACAGCGGCGGCTGCGCGCATATCTTCGATACGGGAGTTCGTACAAGAACCGATAAACACTTTATCTACGTTGTAGTCAGCCAGAGCTTTACCCGCTTCCAGTCCCATGTAAGCCAGCGCTTTTTCTGCAGAGGCTTTTTCTACCGGATCAGAGAAGTCATCAGGGCCCGGGATTGGTTCATCAACCGCGATTACCTGACCAGGGTTGGTACCCCAGGTGACCTGTGGTTTGATATCTTCGGCTTCCAGAGTCACTACAGCATCAAATTCAGCATCATCATCGGTTTTCAGCGTTGACCAGTATGCAACCGCTGCATCCCAGTCAGCACCTTTTGGAGCGTATTCGCGTTCATTGATGTAATCGAACGTAGTCTGATCCGGAGCGATAAGTCCCGCTTTCGCACCCATTTCAATCGCCATATTACAAACGGTCATACGGCCTTCCATCGTCAGGTCTGTGATTGCTTCACCACAGAACTCAACGACGTAGCCTGTACCGCCGGCAGCGGTAGTTTTACCGATGATCGCCAGCACGATATCTTTGGCGGTAATGCCTTCTGCTACCTTGCCTTTCACTTCGATTTTCATGGTTTTGGCGCGAGCTTGTTTCAGAGTCTGAGTCGCCAGAACGTGCTCAACTTCAGAGGTACCGATACCGAAGGCCAGAGAACCGAATGCACCGTGGGTTGCCGTATGGGAGTCACCACATACGATGGTCATGCCCGGAAGAGTGATACCCAGTTCAGGGCCCATCACGTGCACGATACCCTGATACTTGTGGTTGATATCAAACAGTGTGACACCGAACTCTTCACAGTTCTTCGACAGGGTTTCCATCTGGATGCGTGCCATCTCACCGGAAGCGTTGATATCTTTGGTGGTTGTGGACACATTGTGATCCATGGTAGCAAAGGTTTTACCCAGTTGACGTACCTTACGGCCTTTTTCACGCAGGCCGTCAAAGGCCTGCGGAGAAGTCACTTCGTGTACCAGGTGACGGTCGATGTACAGGATCGGGTTTTCGCCTTCCGCTGCTACGGCAACGTGGGCGTCATAGACTTTTTCGTATAATGTTTTAGACATTGCTTATTGCTTCCTTTCTTGTCTCTTATCCCAGAATGTATTCAGCGATCTTATCACCCATTTCTGAGGTCGAAAGGGCTGGTTTATCGCCGGAAAGATCCGCAGTCAGCTCACCAGCAGACAGAGCTTTGCTTACGGCTGCTTCGATGTCCTGAGCGGCTTCTTCTTCACCCAGGCTGTAACGCAGCATCAGTGCAGCAGACAGGATCTGAGCAACCGGGTTAGCGATGTTTTTGCCTGCGATATCCGGAGCAGAGCCGCCAGCTGGCTCATACAGGCCAAACTTACTTTCGTTCAGGCTGGCAGAAGGCAGCATGCCCATAGAACCGGTGATCATGGCACATTCGTCAGAGATAATGTCGCCGAAAATATTAGAGCACAGCATGATATCAAATTGTGCCGGATCTTTAACCAATTGCATGGTTGCGTTGTCGATATACATATGTGACAGCTCAACATCCGGGTAATCTTTAGCCACTTCTTCCACCACTTCACGCCACAGGATAGAGCTTTGCAGCACGTTGGCTTTGTCGATGGAGCACACTTTTTTGCCACGAAGACGAGCGGACTCAAAGGCGATCTTAGCGATACGTTCAACTTCGTAACGGTGATAAACCTCGGTGTCGAACGCTTTCTCATTCGCGCCTTCACCTTCACGGCCTTTTGGCTGACCGAAGTAGATACCGCCAGTCAGTTCACGAACCACAACGATATCGAACCCTTTGCCGGAAATATCAGCACGCAGTGGAGAGAAGGCTTCAAGACCTTTGTGAATTTGGCCCGGACGCAGGTTACAGAATAGCTGGAAGTGTTTACGCAGAGGCAGCAGTGCGCCACGTTCAGGCTGCTCATCGGGTGGCAGGTTTTCCCACTTAGGTCCGCCAACAGAACCAAACAGTACGGCATCAGCATCATCACACGCTTTTACGGTACTTTCCGGTAGCGGGCAGCCGTGGTTATCAATCGCAATACCGCCAACATCGTGCTCTTCGCGGGAGAAAGTGATGGAGTGTTTCTTTTCGATAGCATCCAGCACTTTATTTGCCTGCTGCATTACTTCTGGGCCAATACCATCACCCGGTAAAACGGCGATTTTATATGTCTTGCCTGCCATTGGTTTTATTCCTTAAAACATGTTGTGTTTGATGTTGTAAATTTTTTAAGAATCTAGAAACGAGATCGCTTCGCTGCCAGAGACTATAAAAGCAGAGTCACGACTATTTTTTCTGTACTCTTAAGCGCAGCGCTCTGTATTCTTCTCTAGTCTCTAGTCTCTAGTCTCTAGTCTCTAGTCTCTAGTCTCTAGTCTCTAGTCTCTATACGGTTTCGAATTTCTTCTGTTTGATCTCTTCAATCTGATCCGCGCGGTGGATACTGTTGATTACGTGCAGCAGCGCTTCACCGGACGCTTCGATGATATCGGTCGAGACACCGGTACCATGGTACTTACGGCCTTTATAGTTAGCGATGATATCAGCCTGACCCAGACCGTCTTCACCTTCACCTTTTGCAGTCAGGTCGAATTTATCCAGCACAATATCGTAACCGGTTAAGCGATAAATACATTGATATAACGCGTCTACCGGACCATTACCGACAGCTGCTTCGCATTTTTCTTCTTCACCACACTGCAGTTTAATGCTGGTGGTCGACATCACGCTTCCAGACTGAGAGCTCATGTAGGTCAGTTTGTAGAAGTCGTCTTCGTCACGCAGGTTAGCGAAATACATCAGAGATTCTAGATCGTAATCGAATACCTGTCCCTTGCGATCCGCCAGTTTCAGGAAGTCAGCATACAGGGTATCCAGATCATAATCACTGTCGTTATAGCCCATTCGGTCCATATGACTCTTCACGGCTGCGCGGCCACTGCGGCTGGTCAGGTTCAAAGCCTGATTCTGCAGACCGATCGATTCCGGCGTCATGATCTCATAAGTATTTTTGTTTTTCAGCATGCCGTCCTGATGAATGCCTGAAGAGTGGCTGAAGGCATTGGCACCCACAATCGCCTTGTTGCTCTGGATTGGCATGTTACACAACTGGCTGACCATCTTACTGGTGCGGCTGATTTCATCGTGTTTCAGTCCGGTACGAACACCCATGTAGTCTTCACGGGTTTTGATGATCATCGCCACTTCTTCCAGCGCACAGTTACCGGCACGTTCACCGATACCATTAATAGTGCCTTCTACCTGGCGGGCACCAGCCTGAACGGCAGCAATAGAGTTGGCAACAGACAGCCCCAGATCATCATGACAGTGTACGGAAATGATCGCCTTGTCGATGTTCGGAACGCGGTTAAACAGTTGCTCAATGATACCACCGAATTCACTTGGGATGGTGTAGCCTACAGTATCCGGGATGTTAACCGTTGTGGCACCGGCATCAATCGCCGCTTCGACCATACGGCACAGGTTGTCGATTGGCGTACGGCCGGCGTCTTCACAGGAAAACTCAACATCATCAGTGTAATTACGCGCACGTTTCACGGCCTGAACACCCATTTCAACCACATCATTGTAGTCGCGACGTAATTTATCCTGTACGTGAATGGTTGAGGTTGAGATAAAGGTGTGGATACGGAAAGCTTCGGCAACCTTCAGTGACTCAGCCGCAACATCAATATCTTTGGCAACCGCGCGGGAAAGGGCACATACCCGGCTGTTTTTGATGTTCTTCGCAATAGTCTGCACGGATTCAAAATCACCCGGAGAGGAAACCGGGAAGCCAGCTTCGATAACATCCACGCCCAGACGTTCGAGAGCATAAGCGATCTGCAATTTTTCTTTTACTGTCAGGCTTGCTGATAGCGCCTGTTCGCCGTCCCGCAAGGTAGTATCAAATATTATCACCTGATCGTTCATGTCTGCTTCCTTTTCCTGTCTGTCAGTATTATGTCTGTCGTTTGCTGTTTTTTCGGCTATAAAAAAACCCGCATTTGAATGCGGGTTTGTGTAAATTCTTTGTGGTGTTTTTCGTCCACAACCTACCCGCGCGAATGGTTCACGATAAGGAGGAGGTTAAGGAGAGCTGAAAAACGTAATGTCATTTTATTCATCCACAATTTGATTACACAAATTAGTACCGCACTCACCGTTAAGCGTCAAGTATTATGTTGCGTTTTTATGCATTTTCTTTGTGATGTTAAGCTCCTACATCAGACAGCTATTGAACTCAGACGCGCATAGACCCATTCATGGGGCTTTAATTAATCAAATGATTAAATTGTGTTGAATTTAATCAGTATAATTTACCGCCGTTCTGACCCTATAATTAATCATCCGATTAATTGTGTGTATATAGTATGTCTGACAATCATAAATATGATGAATCCCGACGGGCTGGTCGTCCCTCTGAAAAGCTGGCTGCCAGAGACAACCTGATTTCTGCTGCAAGAACTATGTTTACAGTGCATTCCTACGAAAAGGTGTCTACCCGCATGTTAGCGGAAAAAGCCGGGGTTAACGTAGCGATGATCCGCTATTACTTCGGCAATAAAGCCGGGTTATTTGAGGCGATGGTGAGAGAAACCATAGAGCCGATTAAAAAACAGGTGAACCAGTTTGTTGCGGCATCTAATCAGAAAGAGCTGAAAGACATCATGCGGGCCTATTATGCCAATATGTCGGCCGCGCCAATGTTTCCCCGGCTGATTTTCCAGACCATGCATATGGAACCGTCCGCACCCCAGCGGCAGCTACTGGAAAAAGTGCTGTTTGATATACTTCGTCCAGTACAGGATGCCCTGTTTGATTCTGGTTTATGGGAGCCGGTGATCCGTCCGGATATGGACCCGAAACTGTGTAAAGTCAGCTTTCTCAGTCTGATGATATTTCCTTTTATTGCTCCGCAGAGCATGTGTGATCTTCATGGCATTGAGCGTAATAACGAGTTCCTTGACGCCTTGCTGGAACATAACCTGAAAGTATTAACTCACGGCTTTATACGGCCGGAACTGTCTGATGGAGAAGACCATGACTCTGAATCGTAAATTCTTTTTCTTTCCGGCACTGGCCGTAGGCATTGTGGTGCTGATACTGGCCGTGAAGATGCGGCCTGACCTTCCTCTCAAGCCGGCAGAAAACCGGGCTAGGCTGGTTGAAACCATGCCCCTTGAGCTGAAAGCAATAGCTCCTGAAGTAACAGGCTTCGGTAAGGTAGAACCAAAAGTTGAGTGGAAAGCCATAGCGGAAGTCTCGGGCAAGCTGGTGTTCCGCCACCCTGATTTGGAAAAGGGTAAGGTATTGTCTGAAGGGACCGAAATTCTGCGTATTGATCCTCTGGACTATGAGCTGAAACTGGCACAGGCTGAGGCCCAGCTGAGTTCTAACCGAACTCAACTGGCGAAGCTGAATCAGGAAGAAAAAAATCTGCAGGCGAGTTTAAAGATAGAGGAGCACCGTCTGGCGATCAGTAAGAAAGAGCTGGAGCGTAAACAAAATCTGAAAAAAAGAGGGCTGACCTCCCAGTCTGATCTCGATCAGCAGAATCAGAGCTATCTTTCCCAGCAAAAAGTGGTGCTGGAACTGAATAATCAGCTGTCGCTTTATCCTGATGAGAGAGAAGTTCTTCTGGCACAACTGCATGTCAGCGAAGCTCAGGTGGCAGAAGCCAAACGTTCTCTGGAAAAAACGCTGATCCGGCTGCCCCGGAGTATGCGTATTGCTGAAGTCGACATCGAAGATAATCAGGTTGTGAACCTGCAACAGACCATGGTGGTGGCTCATGGTATTGAGACGATGGAGGTGGAAGCGCAGTTTTCCATTCATGATATGCAGACCATCGCTGCCAGTTTAGCTCAGATACCGCGGAATGCTGCCGGAATACCGCAGCCGGACATGGCAGAACTTAAAGCGAATATTGAGTTAAAAAGTGGCAATCTGACCGCGCGCTGGCCGGCCAGAATCTCTCGCCTGAGTGAGACGGTCGATCCGAATCAGGCTACGGTCGGAGTGATACTGGAAGTGGATCAGGATTATGCCCATTTTTCTCCCGGTGATACGCCTTTATTGGTCAATGGTATGTTTGTGGAAGCTCAGGTTGAAGGGCAGGCCAACCCAAGTTGGGTGATCCCTGAGCGGGCGCTGCATGGCGATAAAGTCTACATCAAAGGTGTGGATGGTCGTCTGCAGATAAGAACGGTACAGGTCATTTACCGTCGGGATAATCAGGTCGTCATTGATGGTGAGTTTGAGCAGGGCGAGCTGCTGATACTGAATGATTTACTGCCGGCACTGGATGGTATGGCTCTGAAAACAAAGGGTATATCACCGAACACTGACGTTATGGAGACAGAGGAAAAAGGAGACCACGAATGATCCATTTTTTCTCCCGTCATCCAACGGCAGCGAATCTGTTGATGCTGACGCTGCTGCTGGTTGGATTGACTGCTTTGCCTACCATTAAGCGGGAAACGTTTCCCGAGTTTGACCCGCCGTATGTGATGGCAAGTGTCGCCTACCCCGGCGCTTCTCCTCAGGAGGTGGAAGAAAGTATCTGTGTCCGCATGGAAGACGCGGTAGACGGTCTTTCTAATATTGAAGAACTGCGTTGTCAGGCTCTGGAAGGGGCTGCCAGCCTGACCGTTAAACTGACGGATAAAGCTGACGTCGGTCGCATGCTGGTGGATATCCAGACTCAGATTGATTCGATAAACGATTTTCCCGAGGAGATTGAATCTCCGGTTGTTAAAGAGCTGGACTGGAGTGAGCCGGTCGTGGATGTAGCGATCACGGCGGAAACGAGCTGGCCGGAACTGAAGGCCTATGCGGAGCAACTGAAACGGATCCTGAAGCTGGATTACGATGTGTCTCTGGTGGATGTAAGTGGTTTTTCCGATCACCAGTACCGGATAGAGCTGAATACCCATGCCATTCGCCAGTTGGGGCTGAGTGTCGGGGATATAGCGACCCAGATAGGCAATCAGAATATCAAACTGCCCAGTGGCAGCATTGAAACACCGGAGAAGAACTTTCTGATCCGTTTTGATGAAAGGCGGGTAACACCGGAAGAGCTGGAATCTATTGTCGTAGGCGCGGCTTCCAATGGCTCACTGATCCGCTTGCGGGACATCGCGACTATTACGGATCGTTTCGAGCTGGATGAACAGAAAATACTGTTTGATGGTAAGCCTTCAGCGTTACTGAAAGTCAGCAAGAACAAAGAAGATGATGCTCTGCGGATCAAAGCGCAGGTGCAGAAATTTGTTGATGATCAACGTCTGGTTGCCCCTGATGGCGTGACTCTGGCGCTGACCAATGACCTTTCTTCTGTGTTATGGGATCGTCTGACCATGATGCTGCGTAACGGCTGGCAGGGGATGGTTCTGGTGTTTGCCACCATGTGGCTGTTCTTTAGTCTGCGCTATTCATTTTGGGTGGCTGCAGGCTTGCCGGTGGCTTTTCTTGGTGGTCTGTTTTTGATGGCGAATGTCGGCCTCTCGATCAACATTATGACTCTGGTCGCCCTGCTGATGGCCATTGGTATTATGATGGATGATGCCATTGTGATTGCTGAATCCATTGGTTCGCATATCGACCGGGGGTTCAAGGTTGATGAAGCCGTGATGAAGGGCGTGCACAAAGTGCTGCCGGGGGTGATCTCTTCCTTCCTGACTACGGTGTGTATCTTCGGCAGTCTGATGTTCTTGTCCGGGCAGATGGGGGCGGTACTGAAAGTCATCCCTCAGGTGTTGATTCTGGTGCTGTTACTGAGTCTGGTCGAGGCGTTTCTGATCCTGCCAAATCACCTGTCACATTCGCTGCATAAGAGAACCGGAGAGAAGCCACCACTTCGGTTTAAGCGGTTGGTGCTGACCAAGTTTGAGCATTTTCGCAATACCACACTAGTGAATGCCGTGGAGAAAGTGGTGCAGTACCGCTACGCCTTTTTAGGCTCGGTGTTGTCGCTGTTGCTGATCTCTGTCTCGCTGATTGCCGGTGGGTTGGTGAAGTTTGTGCCTTTTCCTGAACTGGATGGAGACCTTGCGGTCGCCAGAATTATTCTTCCACCGGGATCGTCGCTCAGTCAGACGGAAAAGGTGGTTGAGAAAGTGGTCGCTTCCGCGGAACGCCTGAATAAGCAATGGACAGAAGAATTTGAAGGCGGTGTGCTTCTGGTGGAGCATATCACCAGTCAGTTTAATACCAACCGGGATGCGAGTGAGTCCGGGCCACACTTAGCGACCGTTCGTCTTGATTTGCTGGGGGCAGAAGAACGGAATACGGTCATTGATGATTTTATTGATGCCTGGCGGGAAGATGTTGGCGAACTGGCTGAGCCTGTTTCACTGGTCTATAAACAGCCAACGATGGGGCCGGGGGGCAGGGACATTGAGATACGGGTGCAGCATGATGATTTGGAAGCGCTCAAGGCTGCCTCGGTGGATATTCAGCAATATCTGAATACTCTGGATGGCGTATCCGGTGTGCTGGATGATATGCGGATGGGAAAGGAAGAAGTGCTGGTTAAGTTGCTGCCGGGAGCCGAAACGTTTGGTGTGAACGGACAGATGGTCGCCAGTCAGTTACGTGCCGCTTTCTTTGGTCGAACCGCCGACCAAATCCAGCTGGGCGTGGAAAATATTGATATCGAGGTGAGGCTGGATAAAGCTCAGGCGGGCGATCTGCAGGAACTGGCAAACTTTCCGGTTATGCTACCAGACGGCAGCCAGATACCACTGGAGACAATTGCATCACTAAGTTTTCAGCGCAATTATGTCCGCATTCAGAGAGTAGACGGGGTACGTACCCTGAGCATTTATGCGGATGTAAATAATCGCAAAGCCAGCTCATCTGAGATCATCAGTAATTTCAGAACGGAGATGGTTCCAGAGCTCAAACGTAAGTATCCCGGTTTGAGGTTTGATTTTGAAGGTCAGACTAAGGATACCGCTGATACCGGGTCATCAATGATGACGGGCTTCGCTCTGGGGCTGTTCGGGGTGTTTGTTATCCTGAGCTTTCAGTTCCGAAGTTATCTTGAGCCATTTGTTGTCATGCTGGCGATCCCGCTGGCGTTTATCGGGGTCGTCTGGGGGCACTTTATTCTGGGGCATTCTCTCTGTATGCCGAGTATCATGGGCTTTGTGTCACTGGCCGGGGTGGTGGTAAATGACTCCATTCTGTTGGTGCAGTATATCCGTCACCATGTCGATGAAGGTGATACTGTTCATGACTCCGTGGTGAAAGCCAGTCGTGAGCGTTTCCGGGCGGTGTTCCTGACTTCCATGACCACAGCTGCAGGTCTCCTTCCTCTGTTGGCGGAAACCAGTCTGCAGGCTCAGGTTATTCAGCCGCTGGTTATCTCTATTGTGTTCGGTATTTTTGCTTCTACGCTACTGGTACTGTTTATGGTGCCGTCAGCTTACGCGATTCTCGCTGACTGGGGCATGATTCATAAGCATGAGGAGTTATAACGTTATTCGCTGAGTCTAAGATAGGTGATACGCTGCAGGCGGATATTGAACGCAGACACGCATAAATCCATCCATGGAGCTCCGCCGCGTCATCCCTGACGCGGAGGGTCTGCTTATCAATATCCGCCTACTGCTTTACTACCAACAGTACGGAACAATTCTCCTTCAGCTGTCATCAATAATCCAAATAAGCGTCACCTCGTTGTCATTTGCACCGGCTAACTTGTAAACAGTTATTCTGAAAAGTTTAGCCATGGAGATGGCAACAAGGAGCTGATGATGCGTATTGAGCCTATTGCACGAATTGATCTCGCATTCTCTCTGTTCTGCCTGCAGCATAAATTTAATGCTCAGGTAGCGAGTATTGCTAAAGCGGTATCCCATACCGGTGATGGTCACTTATATATCGTGATCGGTCTGATTGCGTGGTGGATGGATGAGATGGTTGGCGGACTGTTCTTGTCAGTTGGTCTGGTTGCCTTTGCCATTGAGCTGCCAGTTTACTGGGTGGCAAAAAACAGTTTCCGTCGCCGTCGCCCGGAAGAATTTTCCAGTCAGCTGATCTCCTTCATTACTCCTTCTGACCGGTATAGTTTGCCATCGGGCCATACCGCCGCTGCGTTTATTATGGCGACGCTGATTGGTCATTTTTATCCGGATGCCTATACCGGCTCTCTTCTCTGGGCTAGCTGTATTGGTGCTGCCCGCATCCTGCTGGGGGTGCATTTTCTGACGGACGTGGTGATCGGAGCCCTATTGGGCACCGGAACTGCAACGGCTGCAATTTCTCTTCTGGGAGCGTAACATTTGAAAATACTGTATGGAGTTCAGGGAACGGGAAATGGTCACACTGCCCGCGCCCGTGCAATGGCTTTAGCTCTGAAAGAACGTAATGCGGATGTCGATTTCCTTTTTTCCGGACGGGAAAAATCAAAGTTTTTCTCCATGGAAGCGTTCGGTGATTTTGATGTCCGCCGTGGGCTGACGATTGTCTCCGAGCAGGGGAAGGTGAATTACCTGAAAACAGTGACGGACAACAGCATCATCAGTCTGTATAAAGAGATCAGTCAGCTTGATCTGTCAGCCTATGACTTGGTCATCAATGACTTTGAACCCGTATCTGCGTGGGCGGCGAAACGGCAGAAAGTCCCCTGTATAGGTATCAGTCATCAAAATGCATTCCGTTACGAAGTGCCTAAAAAAGGGGATGGCTGGATTGATAACCGGTTAATTCACCATTTTGCCCCCGCTGATGTGCATCTGGGGCTGCACTGGTATCACTTTAATCAGCCGATACTGCCGCCTATTGTTCATACCCGAAGGGCGGATGGGGTTTCAGAGCATCAGCCCTTCAGCCTGGTGTATCTGCCGTTTGAGAGTATTGAAGATATTATGGATCTGTTGCTGCGCTTTACCCGGCATCAGTTTGTCTGTTATCACCCAGAGGTTATAGAGTCTGACGTGGTTGAGAATATCCGCTTAGAGCCATTATCTCATGTTCAATTTCAGCAGGATCTCAGTGCCTGTCAGGGGGTGATTGCGAATGGTGGGTTTGAACTGCCTTCAGAGGCTTTGTCTCTGGGTAAAAAGCTGCTTCTGAAACCGCTGTCCGGACAGTTTGAGCAGGAAAGTAACGTGGCAACACTGGAACACCTGGGGCTGGCCCAGTCGATGGAGCATCTTGATCCGTCAGCGGTCAGATCCTGGCTGGATGAAAGTGCGGCTGAAAGTGTGAATTATCCGGACGTTGCCAGTCACCTTTCTGACTGGATATTACAAGGCAAATGGAACAACAATAGCGCATCGTTGTGGGAGTCATTATGGGAAAAGGTGGACTTTCCCAGTTACGCGTCTATTCACGATTAATGGTGATGCCTTACCTGAAGCCGCCCTCTGTTTGAGGGCTGTTTTTTCAGTGTGATGAACTGATCATTTACTGACTGGAATTGGTATAACCGATAAAGCTTATCAATATATTGATGAAAAATCGGGTGCCACAGCCTTGTATTCATAACCCTCGTCAATTTATCTTTTTTTAGGTTTTTTTATTATTTATTGAAAAATAACCATTTTTTTCAGATTAATGTAAAATTAGCTAATTATTTATCAAACTTATTGGTGGTGGCTGAGTTATTGGTGAATAGTAGGTTTTCTATTACGAACGTTTTCTGATGAGACAGAAAACGGATGATAAACGAGGACCTCTATGCTGGATAAACCTTCTGTGTTGAGTCACAACAAAACGAGTCAGCCCAATCAGCCTGGTACAGAATCGACGCTTCGGGGCGTTGATTTAAACCTTCTGACCGTATTTGATGCGGTGATGCAGGAACAAAATATCACCCGGGCTGCTCAACATCTGAATATGTCACAGCCCGCGGTCAGTAATGCGGTTTCACGCCTGAAAACCATGTTTAATGATGAGCTGTTTATGCGACAGGGGCGCGGTATTCAGCCCACGTTAAGAGCTCGTCAGTTATACGCTCCGGTCCATCAGGCGTTGCAGTTGATCCGGAACGAGTTGCCGGGAACGGCTTTTACTCCAGAGTTCTCTGACCGTCAGTTTACCATCGCTATCTGTAATCCGTGTGATGCCCGTTTTGCTCCGGATATCCTTAAAGTCATGGCAGAAAAAGCCCCTAATGTATTGATCACCATGGATGCCGAGTCC
The DNA here is from genome assembly GCF_003144035.1 of Vibrio albus. Lineage (GTDB taxonomy): Bacteria > Pseudomonadota > Gammaproteobacteria > Enterobacterales > Vibrionaceae > Vibrio > Vibrio albus. Next base: position 72,061 of record NZ_QFWT01000012.1, on the reverse strand, counting down.
TCTACCGGGGTGGAAGACAAGCTGCATTATCGGGAGCTGGATTTTTCTATCAACTATACCTGTCTGACCGATTCCGGGTTTGCCAGTGAAGAGCTGTTTGAAGACGAAATCGTCGTGATTGCATCTCGCTCACACTCTCGTATTGATGGCTCGATTACGGTGGAGGAGCTGGAAGAAGAACGTCATGCGACTTTGTCTGAGCAGAAAGGAGATCACAGCTTTGTTGATCAGGCATACCGGAATATTAACTGCAACATTGCTTATAAAGGGAGCAGCCTGGGCAATATATTGTACGTAGTTGAACAGTCAGACCTGATCACTCTGGCCCCCCGTTCACTGATAGATAGCTGGTATAACCGGGATCAGTTACAGGTTCTGGATTTCCCGTTGTCAGATAATTCGATCAAGGCATACCTTAGCTGGCATGAGTCCAGTGAAAGAGATAAAGGTCACACCTGGATGCGTCAGCGGCTGACGGAGATCTGTCGGAAAAGTCTCGTTTGAGTGAATAGCTTGGTTAGCCAGATCAGTTTATATCTCCATGATCTGAACATCACCCGTTAGAAAAATTTGTTAACAAGCATCGGTCAGAAGCCCTGAACGGTGCTTGTTTTGTTTCTGAGATAATGGAACCGTTAAGTGATCCGATAGCTATTTTTAGAATAATTACTTTAACTGCACACAATCTGTATTGCCTTTTCTAAAACCACCAGTACACTTGCACGCCCCATCAGCTTACAGGTGTAAGCCAAAGGTTAAAAGAATGGCTAATTTAGATTTTCACTTTGTTAAAAAAATTAGTGAACGAGTTGCAAATAGCGGTGAACGTGTTGCGTTACGTTATAAATCAGCGGATAAATGGAAAGATATAAGCTGGAAGCAATTTGGTCAGCAATTGGATAGTTTATCCTTAGCCCTGTTAGCTCATGGACTGGAAGTACAGGACAAAATCGGCATTTACTCAGCCAACATGCCGCGCTGGAGTGTCGCAGATATTGCCGCTTTGCAAATTCGGTGCATAACGGTACCCATTTACGCGACGAATACCGCTGAACAGTCGGCGTACATCATTCAGGATGCGGATATTCGGATTCTGTTTGTCGGGGAGCAATCTCAGTACGATGCCGCTCTGTCTATCTTTGATTTGTGCCCGCAACTGGAGAAGGTTGTTGCCCTGTCTGATGCTATCGACCTACAACAACATCCAGCAGGAATCTATTGGGGTGCTTTTATTGCTCAGGGGAATAGTGCGTTTCAGCCTGAGCTGGATACCCGACTGCAGCAGATGAGCACCGATGATCTGTTTACGCTGATTTATACCTCCGGTACCACTGGTCAGCCAAAGGGGGTGATGCTGGATTACACCAACCTTGGCGCACAGCTGCAGGGGCACGATACCCGCCTGACATTGACAGAGCAGGATGTCTCACTCTGTTTTCTGCCGCTGTCTCATGTGTATGAACGTGCGTGGAGTTTTTATGTGCTCTACAAAGGCGCAGTCAACTGCTATTTACAGGACACGATACAGGTCAGAGATGCGCTGAGTGAAGTGCGGCCGACCGTTATGTGCGCCGTACCGCGCTTTTATGAAAAAATCTTCTCGGCTATCCATGAACGGGTAGCTAAAGCCCCGCTGCACCGCAAACTGATTTTTACCTGGGCGGTCAATATGGGAGCCCGAATCTCAGCCTGTAAACAGGAAAGACGGGAACCATCATTGTTGCTGAAAAAAAGTTACCAACTGGCTGATAAAATCGTTCTGGCAAAGCTCAGAGATTTGCTTGGCGGACGTATTAAGATGATGCCGTGTGGCGGAGCAAAGCTGGACCCGACGATAGGTCGTTTTTTCCATGCTATCGGTGTAAATGTCAAACTGGGGTATGGCATGACTGAAACCACGGCAACCGTATCCTGCTGGGATGATACGGGTTTTGATCCTGACTCCATAGGCAGTACGATGCCTGGCGCTGAAGTCAAAATTGGTCCTGATCATGAAATTCTTGTGCGTGGCCCCATGGTCATGAAGGGGTATTACAACATGCCGGAAGAGACCGAGAAGGCTTTTGATGATGAAGGTTTTCTTAAAACGGGAGACGCCGGTAAGTTTGATCAGCAGGGGAACCTGTATATCACGGACAGAATCAAAGAGCTGATGAAAACCTCCGGAGGCAAATATATAGCCCCTCAGGTGGTCGAAGGCGCTATCGGTAAGGATCACTTTATCGAACAAATCGCGGTGATCGCGGATACGCGTAAATTTGTTTCAGCACTGATTGTTCCCAGTTTTGAGGCTCTGGAAGAATACGCGAAAGAGCTGAATATCAAATATCATGATCGCATTGAGCTGATTAAGCATAGTCAGGTCGTGGAGATGTTTGAGAAGAGAGTGGCAGAGCTGCAGCATGAGCTGGCTAAATTCGAACAGGTAAAGAAATTCACGTTGTTGCCTAACGCGTTTTCGATGGATCAGGGAGAACTGACCCCGACTCTGAAACTGCGCCGGAAGGTCATCCATGAGCGTTATCAGGCAGAGATAGAACGCATGTACGCCGAACCGCATTGAGATACCCATCATATTATTCAATAACAAGGGAAAAGTGACTGGCTTTTCCCTTGTTCTTATCAGGCTTGAATTATTCTGCAAATAGATTATTTTCTGGTTTGAATTGCTGGTCGTTAATTGTACGCCAGCATATGCTACGCTTTTGTTTTTTCCTCTTGATTTTAATCCTGATCCAGTTAACTCTATTTTCCTGACGTACAGGTACGCTGTACGTCCCTCATGGCTTGCTTTTGCTGTTTTCTGTTCATGCTTTTGGCTAACAGAAGGCGGTTTTGGCTATTAGGCTACGAATAAGCCCTAACTGTGAAATACCGCTGTCTTCCGTTAACTCAGTTTGGAAATACGGCAGGTATTAAGGAGACAAAATGGAAATGTTATCCGGCGCGGATATGGTAGTCCGCTCGCTGATTGATCAGGGTGTCCAGCATATTTTTGGTTACCCTGGTGGTTCTGTTCTGGACATCTATGATGCCCTGCATGAAAAAAGTGATATTGAACACGTTTTAGTCCGTCATGAACAGGCTGCCGTGCATATGGCAGATGGTTATGCACGAGCAACCGGTAAAACTGGGGTAGTTCTGGTTACATCCGGCCCTGGTGCCACGAATGCAATTACCGGTATTGCCACGGCTTATATGGATTCTATTCCAATGGTGGTCCTGTCAGGACAGGTTCCCGGATCACTGATTGGTAATGATGCTTTCCAGGAATGTGACATGGTGGGTATCTCCCGTCCTGTTGTTAAGCACAGCTTCCTGGTTACTAAAGCTGAAGAAATTCCAACCATTCTAAAGAAAGCTTTCTATCTTGCGTCGACGGGCCGTCCGGGCCCGGTTGTCGTTGATTTGCCTAAGGATATGCTGAACCCAGCTCTGGAATACCCTTACCACTACCCAGAATCGATCAAAATGCGTTCTTACAACCCGACGACGAGCGGGCATAAGGGCCAGATCAAGAAAGCGCTGAAAAGTCTTCTGGCGGCGAAAAAGCCGGTTCTGTATGTGGGTGGTGGTGCCATTATTTCCGGTTGTGATCAGCAGTTACTGAAACTGGCTGAAACGCTGAACTTGCCAGTGGTCAGCTCGTTAATGGGGCTGGGGGCATTTCCCGGCACCCATCGTAACTTTTTAGGCATGTTGGGTATGCATGGTGTTTATGAAGCCAATATGGCGATGCACAATGCGGATCTGATTTTTGGTGTGGGTGTCCGCTTTGATGACCGTACCACCAATAACCTGGATAAGTACTGCCCGAATGCCAAAGTCATGCATATCGATATCGACCCATCATCTATCTCAAAAACCGTTCGTGCTGACTTGCCGATTGTAGGTTCGGCTGAAGTCGTACTGGATTCGATGCTGAAACTGCTGGAAGAGCAGAGCGGCACCAATGACTTGGAAGCCATGGCAGACTGGTGGAATGATCTTAATGAATGGCGTGAGCGTGACTGCCTGAGCTACGACACCAACGGTGGTGAGCGTATTAAACCACAACAGGTGATTGAGACACTGTACAAGCTGACTAATGGTAATGCCTATGTCGCTTCAGATGTGGGTCAGCATCAGATGTTTGCCGCACTTTATTATCCGTTTGATAAACCACGTCGCTGGATCAACTCCGGAGGTCTGGGCACCATGGGCTTTGGTCTGCCAGCCGGTATGGGGGTAAAATTCGCGATGCCGCAAGAAGAGGTCGTAGTTGTCACGGGTGACGGCAGTATTCAGATGAATATTCAGGAGCTGTCCACTGCCCTGCAGTACGATATTCCGGTTAAAATTATCAACCTGAATAACCGCTTCCTGGGTATGGTGAAGCAGTGGCAGGATATTATTTATCAGGGACGTCATTCCCACTCATATATGGACTCCGTTCCGGATTTTGCGGCTATCGCTGAGGCATACGGCCATGTTGGCATGCGTATCTCGTCTCCGGATGAGCTGGAATCCGGGCTGCAGAAAGCACTGGCAATGAAAGACAAGCTGGTGTTTGTCGACATTAATGTGGACGAAACCGAACACGTATACCCTATGCAGATCAAAGGTGAGGGTATGGATAAAATGTGGCTAAGTAAAACGGAGAGAACCTAAGATGAGACATATTATTTCACTATTGCTAGAAAACCAGCCGGGTTCTCTGTCTCGCGTTGTGGGTCTGTTTTCTCAGCGCGGCTATAACATCGAATCTCTGACGGTCTCTCCGACGGATGACGAAACCCTGTCTCGTCTGAACATTACCACCGCAACAGATGCCATGGTACTGGAGCAGATTGAGAAGCATCTGCATAAGCTGGTGGATGTACTGAAAGTTCAGGAAGTCACTGAAACCGCTCATATTGAACGGGAGCTGATGCTGGTTAAAGTCAAGGCCTGTGGAGACGATCGCGAAGAAGTGAAGCGTATGGCAGATATCTTCCGTGGACAGATTGTCGATACTACCGTTGCCCAGTACACCATTCAACTGACAGGCGAAAGCAGTAAACTGGATGCTTTCCTGCTGGCCATATCTGATGTCACCGATGTGATTGAGGTTGCCCGTAGTGGGGTTGTCGGTATCGCCCGTGGCGAGAGAGCACTGAAAGCCTGATAGTAAATATAGACGCTATACATCTAAAAAACCCGCTGGAACACAGTTCCAGCGGGTTTTATCATGTTCTCTAGTCTCTAGTCTCTAGTCTCTAGTCTCTAGTCTCTAGTCTCTAGTCTCTAGTCTCTAGTCTCTAGTCTCTAGTCTCTAGTCTCTAGTCTCTAGTCTCTAGTCTCTAGTCTCTAGTCTCTAGTCCTTCTACAGTCTTTTCAGTCACTGGCTTCGCTTTCGACTTCTCTTCTGGCCAGATATTGACCTCCAAATCAGTCAAATCATAATCTGGAAACAGAAACTCAGCTTCTGCCTGAATTTGTTCCGCTTTGCTCTGTTCTCCGATCGCTAAGTAAGCCAGGATTAAATTCGAGTATAAAAGTACCCTTGGTTTTTGCTTTATCACTTTCTGAGACCACTCAACATAAGGGGTGATCAGGTTTGGATCGCTATTTTTCAGACCTACGGCCAGAGAGGTACTGTAAATATCCCAGTCCAGGCGTGTTTTCCATGCAAATGGATTAGATACCGTGGACAGTCCATTCGGATCTCTGGTGGTGGCTTTCTCGAATCGGGTAAGTACATAGTTAGACTGCAGTGCCGTCAGCATATACGCCGTGACGAGTAACGGCAGAATTCCACCGGTGGTTTTCATGACGACACGGGTCATATTGCTGAATGGGCTAAAATAATATTTGGCCGTACGCTGATCAACCCAGAAAATAAAGATGATGAAAATGATCCAGTGGATGACGGAATGGTAGAAAGGGTATTCCAGCTGTGAATGGAGGGTTATTGGGATAAACAGCCCCAGCATTGCCAGTCGGGTTCCCTGGCGGGCGGAGATGATTTTCAGCAATACAAAGCTGGCGGCCAAAAAGATACCTAAAAGAGGCAGAGCGCCACCTTCCACTCCCCAGAAGAGCAACTCATTATGCGGGTGGGTTAACGTCTGCATCCCCGCGGGGTAGGTGGAATTCAACTGATGCTGTCGCGCCGTATACAGTGTATAGGCGGCCTCAAAGCGGCCGTAACCGTAGCCGGTAAAGGGCTTTTCTATCAGCATATCCAGTGTCTGAGAGTAAATCATCGGACGTGCCCCTTGAAGGTTCGCTTTTTGCGTAACCATATCAGAGGCCTGATCAGAGGTATTGAGGATGACGATTGCTGAGGCGAGCCCAAACAGGATGGAGAGGCTCCAGCCGAATAAACGTTTTCGGGTAGAAAAGCGGTACAGGTACGGGAAGATAGTCAGGACGCCCAGTAACGCCCCTAGCCAGCCGGTACGTGATGCCAGTATCACCAGCAGAGGGACGGTAATCAAAGGTACCAGATACAGCAAGGATATATGGCTGAGTTTTCTTCCGTATTTCTTCTGTTGACGGGCGAGCAGGTAGCCGGACAGCACTAACCCTGTTGCCAGAAAACTGGCCATAACATTAGGCTGCTGAAAGATACCATAAGGTCGGTCTGCCGTGACGTCAAAGTCGAAAATATTATCCGGGGGGAGGAAAAAAAACTGTACATAACCGAATGCAGACTCAATCAGGGTGGCAATGACAATCAGCCACAGCAGTTGTTGCTTGTATTTATTGCTCAGGTGAAACTGTTGCAAAAACAGGAATAGCAGAAAGCCGGACCACAACCCGCTAAGCCTCGGCATAACGGCATTCGGAACCGCATTCGTATACAGGACCGGAAGCGTCATGAGCAGACAACTGACTAACAGGCCTATGGTCAGTTTGGAAAAGCGGACTTTTTGGTTTCTGGCCATCTGAATCAGACCGATACCCATCGCCAGAGCGATACCTATCCAGCTTGTGGCATTAAAGGAGATGGAAATGCCATAACCACCTGGGTTGTTCATAAAAAAGTGCATGGCAATAATAAAAATGAACCCAAAAGCGGATCGAAAGTCCCGGTTTAGCGGCGCTAATACCTTTTTAGGTTCGAGTTGTGTGCCACTGACGTGGATAATTGCCATGCTGTTTACTTAACCTCTGTCGTTGTTTTGTCTTTTTTTATTATTCTAACATAGGCTTAAGGAATCTGGCGGTATGTGAACCGTCAACGTTTGCGACTTCTTCCGGCGTGCCCTCGGCAATAATGTCACCACCACCATCTCCTCCTTCCGGTCCAAGATCAATGATCCAGTCTGCGGTTTTTATCACATCCAGATTATGTTCGATAACCACGACGGTATTGCCATGGTTTCTCAGGCGGTGAAGCACGTTCAGCAATTGCTGAATATCGTGGAAATGCAGGCCGGTGGTCGGTTCGTCCAGAATATACAGGGTTTTTCCCGTATCCCGCTTGGAGAGCTCCCGGGCCAGTTTCACCCGTTGTGCCTCACCTCCGGAAAGGGTGGTGGCGGCCTGCCCCAGACGGATATAAGACAGCCCTACATCCATCAGTGTCTGTAGTTTACGGGCAATGACCGGAACCGGGTCAAAGAACTCCCTCGCATCTTCAACCGTCATTTCCAGCACTTCGTCGATGGTTTTTCCTTTATAGCGAACTTCCAGTGTTTCCCGGTTATAGCGTTTACCTTTACAGACATCACAAGGGACATACACATCCGGCAGGAAGTGCATTTCCACCTTGATAACGCCATCGCCCTGACAGGCTTCACAACGTCCGCCACGAACGTTGAAACTGAAACGCCCCGGTTTATAGCCTCTGGAGCGCGATTCCTGTGTGCCGGCAAACAGCTCCCGAATAGGGGTGAAGATCCCGGTATAGGTGGCAGGGTTGGAGCGTGGCGTCCGGCCTATCGGACTCTGATTAATGTCAATGACCTTATCAAAATGCTCCAGCCCTTTGATCTGCTTATACGGCGCGGGCTCAGAAGAGGAGGCTCCGTTCAGTCTGGTCTGAGCGATTTTGTAGAAAGTATCATTAATCAGGGTCGATTTTCCGGAACCGGATACGCCGGTCACACAGGTGAACAGACCCACAGGAAGTGAAAGCGTGATCGTTTTCAGGTTGTTTCCGCTGGCTCCGATCAGTTCAACGGTTTTCTTGGGATCTTTCTGTGTACGCTGTTGCGGAATCTCAATGGATTTTTCTCCGCTCAGGTATTGGCCAGTGAGCGAATCAGGCGTAGCAATAATCTCCTCAACGGTTCCTTCGGCAACCACGTGACCACCATGTACTCCCGCTCCGGGGCCGATATCGATTACATGATCGGCGGTGCGGATGGCATCTTCATCGTGCTCCACGACCAGAACGGTATTGCCCAGGTCGCGCAAATGGGTCAGGGTATTCAGCAGACGTTCATTATCACGCTGGTGCAGGCCGATAGATGGCTCATCCAGCACATACATAACACCAACCAGACCAGCACCGATCTGACTGGCCAGACGGATCCGCTGGGCTTCACCACCGGACAGCGTTTCTGCACTGCGTGACAGGTTAAGATAGTTCAGCCCGACATTGACCAGAAATTTAAGCCGGTCATTGATCTCTTTCATGACCTTTTCTGCGATCTGAGCTTTTTGTCCGGTCAGTTCCAGATTCTGGAAAAAGTCCATGGCATCACTGATGCTCATCTCTACGATAGCCGGAAGCGGGGTATCCTGAATAAAGACATTACGGGCTTCGGTGCGCAAACGGGTACCGTCACAGGAAGCACAGGTCTTGGTGGAAATATATTTAGCCAGATCTTCTCTGACCGAGTTGGATTCTGTATCGCGATAGCGGCGTTCAAGTGTATTGAGAATGCCTTCAAAAGGGTGTCGTTTTACCCGGATATCACCTCGGTCGTTGATATATTTAAATTCGACTTCAGTGCGGCCGGAGCCCAGCAAGATGATATCCCGTGTTTTCTTTGGCAGAGATTTATATGGGACAAACAGATCAAAGCCGTAGTGTTCTGCCAGAGAGGAGAGCATCTGGAAATAGTAGTAATTCTTCTGATCCCATCCTTTGATGGCACCTTCTGCAATGCTCAGGGTGTCATCGAGGATCACTTTCGCCGGATCAAAATACTGCTGCACGCCGAGACCATCACAGGTATGACAGGCACCGGCCGGATTATTAAAAGAAAACAGGCGTGGTTCCAGTTCCTGCATGCTGTAGCCACAATGTGGACAGGCAAAGTTGGCAGAAAAGATAATATCGTCTTGAGTATTATCATCCATCCAGCCGATGGCGACGATGCCGCCGGACAGCTCCAGTGCCGTTTCAAAAGATTCAGCCAGACGCTGTTGCAGATCGTCCCGTACCTTAAAACGGTCGACGACGACTTCAATGGTGTGCTTTTTATGCAGTTCCAGAGGTGGTGGATCCGAAAGATCGCAGGTTTCTCCGTCGATACGGGCACGAATAAAGCCTTGCGCTGCCAGGTTTTCAAGGGTCTTAACATGCTCACCTTTGCGCTCTTTAACGATAGGTGCCAGCATCATCATTCGGGAACCCTGAGGAAGCTCCAGTACCTTGTCGACCATCTGGCTGACCGTTTGTGCCGCCAGTGGTTCATTGTGAATCGGGCAGCGGGGCTCTCCGACCCGGGCATAAAGCAGCCGCAAATAGTCGTACACTTCGGTAATGGTACCGACGGTTGAGCGTGGGTTATGGGATGTGGATTTCTGCTCGATAGAGATAGCGGGAGACAGCCCCTCGATATGGTCGACATCGGGCTTTTCCATCAGGGACAGGAACTGCCGGGCATAGGCTGAAAGTGATTCAACATAGCGCCGCTGGCCTTCCGCATAGAGGGTATCAAACGCCAGAGACGATTTTCCTGAACCGGATAACCCGGTAATCACGCTCAGCTTATCTCTGGGAATGGTCAGATTTATATTTTTGAGATTGTGGGTCCGGGCCCCCCGCACTTCTATTTTATCCATGATGACTACTCACTTTACTTTTTCTGAAGCAAGTATTACATAGAGTTAAAAATGTGCAAAGTAAACACTGTATATAAAAACAGTTTAATTTGAGTTTTCATAAAAAACCTCGTTATTCCTGTTTGCGTAAGAATAACGAGGCAGTGCCATCAAAGTCAGAGCCGGAAACAATTAAGCTTCTTCAGATTTTTGAGTTGAGTGTTTGCCCAGTTCAGTTTTCTGCTTATCTTTCAGGTAGATATTTTCGTAGCAGTAGTTGGTGGCTTCAATGTAACCATCGACGCTACCACAGTCAAAACGTTTACCTTTGAATTTATAAGCCAGTACGCAGCCTGTTTTAGCCTGCTTAAGCAGTGCATCGGTGATTTGAATTTCTCCACCTTTGCCTGGTTCGGTATTTTCGATCAGCTCAAAGATATCCGGAGTCAGAATATAACGACCAATGATTGCCAGATTACTTGGTTCCGTTCCAGGCTCTGGCTTTTCTACCATGTCATCAACGCGGAAGATATTATCTTTGATCACTTCACCGGAAATCACACCGTACTTGTGGATATCTTCTTTTGGTACTTCCTGCACAGCGACAATGGAACAGCGGAACTGTTTGTACAGGGCAACCATCTGCGCCAGTACGCCCGGTCCTTCTTCATTGACACACAGGTCGTCGGCAAGTACTACGGCAAAAGGGTTATCACCGATCAGCTCGCGGCCGGTCAGAATGGCATGACCCAGGCCTTTCATTTCACGTTGACGAATGTAGGTGAACGATGCCGTATCCATCAGGTGGCGGATATCGACCAGCAGATCTTCTTTATTGGTTCCGCTGATCTGGTGTTCCAGTTCATAGTTTTTGTCAAAATGGTCAAACAGTGTATTTTTACCCCGTCCGGTCACCAGACACATACCATCTAAACCTGCTTCGATCGCTTCTTCTACCCCGTATTCAATGAGAGGTTTGTTTACCACTGGCATCATCTCTTTCGGCATCGACTTGGTGGCGGGAAGAAAACGTGTACCGTAGCCAGCCGCAGGGAAGAGGCATTTTTTGATCATAGTTATAACCCTTGTTGTATTTTGTTCTGTTCCAAATGCGCATATGCACACAGTGACGTTATCATGACAGTATGACAAAATAACGTCAATCGCTCTGTTGCTGAAAAGTAACAGTTTAACGAGTTTATGCCGTTATGGTAAGAACTTGTACGCCCATTCAATGGCCTGGTTCCGGTTTTTTATGTTCAGTTTACGGAAAATCTTATACAGGTGAGATTTGATCGTATGTTCACTGATAAACAGCTCATCCGCCAGGCGGGTATTTGAAGCCCCGCTTCTTAGCAGTCGCAGCACATCCATTTCCCTTGGAGTCAGGTTGTGCTGGTGAGGTTTACCGTGTCGGATCATGACAGACTGGTAGTAATCAAGAAGTTGTTTCATGACCTGATCCGGTAAGAAGAGCTGGCCTTTAAGAATGTGTTCTATTCCGAGAGCAACCTCTGAGGCAGACATGTTCTGATAAAATAGCCCCTTGATCTTTCCCAGTTTCAGGAGTTGTGACGTCCTCAAATTTTGCGGGGCATTCAGGACTATCAACTGACATTTTGGATGATTGAGGCCAAGCTCTTCAAGTTGATATGGTTGTTCAGAAGCGCTTGTAAAATCGAGCAGTACAAGACTTTCCGTATCCATTGGCAACTGATCTTTTATTTGTTCTACATGCTCTATGTAAGTGATGTTTTTCCCGTAACCTATCGGCAGCTCAGACATATAGCCAGCCAATGAATGGAGGCAAAACAGTGGTAGGTAAATCGCTGGCACAAGTCGCTCCTGCATCGTTGAGAAGGTGTGGCCTATTTAAAGGGTTACCTGAGATGAGGGCTATAGATGATCACTTTAAACATTAACAAATGCGTTATATATCAGTGTATTAATTGTGAGTTGAGCGGGTGTTGCATACGTTTTTAGACAATATTCTCAGATCATGGAACCCGGTTTATGTTTTGCTGACTAAGTATGGAAAAATGGGAAAATAGTACCGGTGAGGAATGGAAACTATGTACAGGCGTGGTATCCTTAGCAGCTATTATTACTGAAACAGAATCAAACGGAGCAAAGCATGGCAAGCCGTGGTGTAAATAAAGTTATCCTTGTGGGCAACTTAGGACAGGATCCTGAAGTTCGCTATATGCCTAGTGGTGATGCGATGACCAATATCACTATCGCAACTTCTGAAACCTGGCGGGACAAAGCAACGGGTGAACAGCGTGAAAAAACAGAATGGCACCGAGTTTCTGTTTTTGGCAAAACTGCGGAGTTTGTTGGTGAATATGCCCGTAAAGGTAGCCAGGTATATGTAGAAGGTCAGTTGCAGACTCGAAAATGGCAGGATCAAAATACCGGTCAGGACCGTTTTGCAACAGAAGTAGTGGTTCGCTGGCCTAATGGTGAGCTGCAGTTGCTGGGTGGACGTGGTCAGGGCGCTGGTCAGCAGCAGCCTGCACAGCAAGGTGGCTGGGGACAACCACAGCAGCCGGCTCAACAACAGCCATATCAGGCTCCGGCTCAGTCAAAGCAGCAGCCTGCACAACAGCAGCAACCGGCTCAACCTCAGTATAATGAGCCACCAATGGATTTCGATGACGACATTCCGTTCTAAAGTGATCTTGGCTGGATACTGAGTTAAGCACCTCGCAATATGCGGGGTGTTTTGTTTCTGGCTAGTGGAAGAAAGAAGAGGGTATGAGATAAATATTGATAATAAATACGTTTATTCTATTCACAATCTTCTAGGATGTGTCGATAATATAACTGACATTAATTTTTTGGTATAAGTAATGGATAGAAAAGGATTTCATTATTCATGAGATATACCCCTACATTGAAGCTAAGCACTCGCTTAACCGCATTTGTCACCATGATAGTGATAAGTGCTATGTTTATTCTATTTGTCGGGAGTACATTCTCCTTTAACCGGATAGGTAAAGAGCAGGTTCATAGGTATCTGGAAAGTGTGGTGGAGACGGTGGATCAGGAGTTAAATGCACCTGACTTTATCCGTGCGATTGACCGCTGGATGCCAGCTCAGCTAGAGGCGAATAGCGTAGTAGACATGACGCTGAGCCATAACGAACAGATTATTTACCAGTTTAAAGGCAACCCCCGACCATTGGATCAAAGCCGTCTTTATCATCGGGAATATCGGTTGCCGGCTCACCCTGAGTATCGGGTTCGCTTTCAGGTGATCCCGGCTTATCTTGGGTACAGTTATTCGTTTGGTGCGCTGTCATCCATCTCTCTGGCAGTGGTCCTGGTGTTATTCTTCCTGTTGCGAGGCGTTAAATGGCTGAAAATGCAGCTTAGAGGATCTGAGCTTCTGGAAGAAAGAGGCCGGATGTTGCTGGCCGGAAGAGTCGATGAATATGCGACAGGCAAGCGGGAAGAATGGCCTTATACGGCAAGTCAGGCGTTAGATAACCTGATAAAAGAGCTGAAATTTGCCCGTCAGGAGCGCAGCCGTTTCGATACGTTTATCCGTACCCATACTTTTCTGGACCAGTTAACCGGTGCTGCTAATCGGGTCTTATTTGACAGTAAGCTGGAATCTGCACTACAGGAAAGCGGAGCAAACGGAGGGGTATTGCTGATTCAGATCCGCGACTGGGAGTCGCTGTGTGATGAGAATGAACAGAAAGCCAGTGAGGCTTTCTTATTGCATGTATCCAGCGCTATATCGAATATTGTCCAGCGTTATCCTGATGTTATTTTTGCCCGTTACTATGATTCTGATTTTGCAGTGCTTATTCCGAATCAGACCCGGAAAGAGATCATCACTCTGGCGACACACTGTTTGCGCCAGATGGAAAAAATCACGCCTCTATCTCCTCTGGATACCGAAAACTGGTGTCATATTGGGCTGACTATGTATTCGGAAGGAGAAAGGCGTGGACACATTCAGAGTGAAGCAGAAGCGGCACTGAAGAGTGCACAGTTACAAAATGTAAATAATTGGAACTTATATCAGAAACAAATAAAGCGTACGGATTCCCGGGGAAGTGTACGCTGGCGCACGTTATTTGATCAGTCATTCAAAAAGGGCAATATTCTGATATTTGAACAGCCTTGTTATCTGAGCGATAAGCAAAATGGAACCCCCCATTTGCTGCATAATGAGTTGTTTGCCCGCATAGATGATGACGGAGTCGGCATATTAAAGGCCTCCCGTTTTACAGTGGCTGTGGAACAGGTAGGCTATGAGGCCATGATGGATATGGCTGTTTTGAGTAAGGTATTTCATTTTCTTAAGGCTTCCAGGCTTGGGGAGCATTACTCGATTAATTTACATACACAGCCATTTAAAGATAAAAACTATCGGTGTTGGTTTCGAGATGAATTGTTACAAATGCCGCTTGAAATGCGACAGAAGATTAGTTTTGATTTTGTAGAAGGGATGCTGGTCAAACATCTGGACCATATGCGCCCGGTGATCAAAATGATTGCGGGTATGGGGTGTCAGGTCATTGTCGGTCAGGCCGGCAGGACGATAACCAGCACACATTACATAAAAGATCTGAATATCGATTACCTGAAACTGCATCGTAGTCTGGTCAAAAAAATAGATCAGAGACAGGAAAATCAGCTTTTTATCAGGAGCCTGCTCGGAGCATGTGACGGAACCGATACACAAGTTATCGCGGTTGGTGTAGAAACAGGGAAAGAGTGGGCAACGTTACTTGAACTCGGTGTTGATGGCGGGCAGGGCCGAATGTTTCAGGCCGAAACCCAGCTGATACCCAAACCCGTCACGCCAATGGTACAAATCGGTAAAAGAAACCGCTGGCGCAAGAAATATTAAAAGGATAGAGAAATAGCAGTATGAGTTTATCTTCCCTGTTAGGGCATCTCAGGCGTACTGGCGGTAAAGCAGGGGCTTTGACGGTTGTTATTCAGTCACACATTATTTATCTGCTGACCGAAAAAATGGCAGCCGATAATCAGACTCCCTTGTCATTTTCTATTGAGGATGGTTGGGAATCCACGCTGACAAACGCGCTTTCAAGTGAAGATTACGCCGGATACGAAGCAACAGTAGTATGCTGCTCAAATTATTATCATATCTATCAGTTAGATAAGCCGGAAATTCCCCAGGAAGAATGGCCGGCTGCTCTGCCATTTTTATTGAAAGATATCAGTGGCGAGAGAGTAACGGATATTGTTGCTGACGCCACGCTTCTGCCAGATGGTAAAAAAATTCAGGCCTATGTATTAAAAATACAGATACTCAGGCAGATCCGCGACGCATTAGAATCGCAGCATATTGTCTTGTCCAGAATCGTACCGGAAGACGTGGTGTGGGGGTTCGTAAAAGAAGAACTGCCAGCCTTTATGTTATTGCAAAGGGGGCCAAAGGGCAGTTTTAAGATCGCCGCATTTGTTGAACAACAGAACCGTTTTCAGAGAACATTGCGGAATATTATTGTGCCGGTTACCAATCAGGCTGCCAGTGCACTGCAGATGGATAGCCTGGCCCTGGAGTTACAGCGTTCTACCGACTACCTGTCGTCTCATCTGAGAAATGCGGCTCTTCATCAGTTGTTTGTCTGTTGTGATGAAGAAGATCAGGATGAACTGGTTAAAGGCTTGGATGAGCGGCTGAATGTAAAGGTACTCCCGTTGGTGACGGACGCCACGGTTCCCAGCGGTGTGATGCTGAGTCAGGTTGTCAGAGGGTTACCGGAAGTGGGGGTTAACCTTTACCCTGAACACCTGAAACCTAAAAAGGACACCTTTACCCTTAAAATGGTTGCCGTCTCGTGGGCGGTGGTCAGTGTACTGATGCTGTCCGGTTACGGGTATTGCTATTTTTCTCTCTCGCAGACGGAAGCCAAGCTGGCTCAGGCTCAGAAGCAAGACAGTGCGCTGAGTGATGAGCTTAAGGCTCTTCAGGAGAAACTCAGACAGCATAAACCCACACCGTCTAAGCTATTGGCTGCAGAAAGGTTTGAAGAGGATATCCGCAGCAAAGAAACCTCACTGTCTTCCATTCGTCATTATGATGAGTCTTGGCAGTATGGTTATTCCGGAATAATGAAAGCACTGGCCAAGCTGGGAAGAAACGACATATCGGTGTCGTCTATTGAAATGGACAGCACGAAACTGGACTTGTCGGGGCTGGCAAGAACACCAGCAGCGGTACCTGCCTGGGTGCGGCAGTTTAATCAGGAGGTTGCCTTGGCCGGGCGCACGTTTGAAAAATTGGATATCGGGCGAAACGAGAATGGCATCATTACTTTTAAACTGAGCGCTAAAGTGGAAGGAGAACGCCAATGATGCGGTACCTGAATCTGCTTAGTGAAAAATATCAGGCACTGTCTGTCCGTGAAAAGTGGTTGATTGCCATTGGCGTGTCAGCTTCTCTGATTATGCTGATACAGACGTTATTTATTGCTCCGGTTGTTGAGGAAGCCAACAGAAAAGAGCGTCAGTTAAGCACAGAGCAACAAAAAATTCAGCGTCAGAAGAGTGACATTGACATTCTTAAACTGAGACTCAAGGTCGATCCCGATAAAGAGATCGATGAAAAGCTGGCCCGACTGTCTGAGCACAGTCTGGAACTGTCCCAGCAACTGGCGGAACTGATTGATAGCCTGATTACTCCACAGCAAATGACTGACTTGCTGGAAACTGTGCTCGGAAGCAGCTCTAAACTTAAGCTGGAAGCTCTGGAGTCTCTGCCGGCAGAGGCGGTGTTTGCGACAAAGCAGGAAAGCGCACAGCAACAAGACAATGACGAATCACAACAGGCTGTGATTGGCTACTACATTCACCCGGTCAGAATTGAGCTGACCGGGCGTTATTTTGATATTCAGGATTACCTGAAGAAGCTGGAGGCGATGCCGGTGAAATATTACTGGCGTAGTTTTCAGTATCAGGTAGAAACATACCCTGAAGCCAGACTGGTTCTGGAAGTCTATACATTGGGAACCAGACAGGAGTTTATCGGTGGTTAAGAGATTGATGCTTATTCTGTTTCTGTTGCAGACGGTTCCGGTGGCTTACGCGGATCAGGATCCGACAGCACCACTTGGGTGGACACAGCCTGAAGTCAGAAAACCAGTGACACAAAAAAAGGTCAGGAGAAGGCCACAAGTACCGGCTTTACAGAGCATCATCTGTAAACAACCCGATGCCTGTTCTGCGGTACTGAATGATACCTTGCTGTCGCAAGGCGACTCTATCCTCGGGTATAGAGTCATAGCGATTACCAACGAAAAGGTCACTCTGAAAAGAGGTGGCAGAATGTGGGCTCTTGAGCTTTTTCCGGTAGATATTAAACATGAAAGGTTGCAGAAATAGCGATGCGTAAACCAGTAGTACGTCAATTCATAGTTGGAGTCATGGCTGCTTCATTACTTGGATGTTCAATGGGCCACAGAGATCCTGTTGAAGCAAAAGCCACACTGAATGAAGCTGCTAATCAGATCAATAGCCGCAATCTGGATACGCTTCCTGATTCTGTTCAGGCTGATCTGATGCCGGATCTGAATAGTGCACCTGATCAGCAGGCAGATTTTCTGTTAAAACGTTTTCAGGTAAAAGCCAAAGATGTGGAAGCCAAAACGTTTTTTGCCGGATTAGTGAAAGGAACAGGTTACAGTACCGCTATTCATCCGTCTGTTGCCGGTACACTGACCGTTAATCTTTCTGATGTCTCGCTAGATGAGGTATTGGATGTCGTGCGGGATATGTACGGTTACGATATCGTGAAAAAGGGCAAGATCATTCAGATCTACCCAGCTGGTATGCGTACTGAAACCATCCCTGTGGATTACCTGTCGATGCAACGTGGCGGACGATCACTGACCTCGATAACCACAAGTACAGTCAGCAGTCGGGATAGTAACAACAATACTTCCAACGAAACCACGACGTCTTCCAGTTCAAGTTCTGATCAAGGTTCTGATTCTTCGAGTCAGAGCAGTTCTACAATTGCTGCGGGTACCCGTATTGATACCAGCAGCAACAGTGATTTCTGGAGTGAGCTGCAGACTGCCGTCAGTGCGCTTGTTGGAACTCAGGGTGGCCGTAGTGTGGTGACTTCTCCGCAGGCTGGTGTGCTCACTGTAAGAGCTTATCCGGATGAAATCCGTGAGATTAAAGAATTTCTGAATACCTCGCAGCGAAGGCTGCAGCGTCAGGTGATCTTAGAGGCTAAGATACTGGAAGTGACATTGAGTGACAGTTATCAGCAAGGCATTAATTGGTCAAATCTGACCGGAGCTGTCGGCGGTACTGGTATAACCATATCGCAGGCGGCATCCGGCACGCTTCCGGGGATGGATGCGATTGGTGATCTGCTGGGGGGAGCAACCAGCGTGACAATTTCTGATGGTAATTTCAGTTCGGTTCTGGACTTTATGTCGACCCAGGGCGATCTGAATGTGCTTTCCAGCCCGAGAGTGACGGCCGCCAATAACCAGAAAGCGGTGATCAAAGTGGGGACGGATGAATATTTTGTCACCGATATGGACAGTGAAACCACGACCAATAGCAGTACAGATACCACGACAACGTCTTATCAGCTAACGCCATTTTTCTCTGGTATTTCACTGGATGTGACGCCGCAGATCGATGATGACGGTAATGTCTTGCTCCATGTTCACCCAGCGGTGATTGAAGTGGAAGAGCAGACCTACAGCTTTCTGGACGATGCACCACTGGCGAAAAGCTCGATCCGCGAGACCGATTCGATTATCCGGGCCCGTGACGGTGATGTTGTCGTTCTGGGAGGGTTGATGAAGTCGAATACACAGGATCAGACATCAAAAGTTCCCTTGCTGGGTGACATTCCCGGTCTGGGGCATTTGTTCCGTAATACCTCTAACGTAACAGAAAAAACGGAACTGGTGATCCTGTTGAAGCCCACCGTGGTCGGGGTGCATACCTGGCAGCAGGAGATTGAGCGCTCGCGGGATATTCTGCAGGAGTGGTTCCCTGACGATATGGAGTAAGCATGTATCAGGGATATTATGGCTTTTCCCGGGCACCGTTTGCCCTGACACCGAATACTGAGCTGTTTCATGGTCTTCCTCCACATTATGAAGCCATTCAGATGGTCATCTCCGCGATTGATATGGGAGAAGGCGTAATGAAGGTTTCCGGTGAAGTGGGAAGCGGAAAAACCATGGTATGCCGTATGTTGATTAATCAGTTGCAGGATAAGGTGGAGCTGATCTATTTGCCCAATCCGGTGTTAAGCGGGGATGAATTAAAGCAAGCCATTGCCAGAGAGCTGGGCATCGAGCCTTCGGACACAGTTTCTCTGGTTGACAGCATCCAGAGTGAATTACTGTCTTTACATGCTGGCGGAAAGCGGGTGGTTGCGCTGATTGATGAAGCCCAGGCTCTGAGTGATGAAGCCCTGGAAACCCTGCGTTTATTCGGTAACCTGGAAACCGAAGAGAAAAAGCTGTTACAACTGGTATTACTGGGACAGCCTGAGCTGGATGAACGTTTAGCTCAGCATCGCCTGAGACAGTTCCGGCAGCGAATTACCTTTAGTGCCGGTTTGCGGCCGTTAAATCAGGCGGAAGTGGTGGCTTATATCCGTTACCGGATAAGTAGCTGCGATGCTCAGGCAGACATATTCAGTCTGGATAAGTGTAAGGTGGTCTGGAAAGCGAGCCGGGGAATACCAAGGCTGATCAACCAGATATGTCATAAAGCATTGCTGCTGGCATTTTATTCCCAAAGTAAAATTGTGACGAATGCACACCTGTTTACGGCTATTCATGATACCGGTGATGCCTGCAAACCTAAATTTAAAAGCCCTGTCATCTGGGGGTGGAGAAACGTATGAGCGTGATCAATAACGCGCTGTCGGAACTGGCAAATAAAAAAAATACACAGTCATCGTCGCTGACCAGAGCGGAGGTACCGCCGGTACGTTATTCACGCGGGCTGGCGTGGGTGTTGGGTGGTTTTGCTCTGAGCTTGTGTGTCGGTGGGTGGGCCGTTTCTCAGCAGTCAGAGACGATGGTGGAAGCCAGCCATTCTTCTGCTGTGTTGATAAATCAGTCACCTGAAAAACCGTTCGAGCCGGAGGAATCTCCGACACAAAAGGTGGTGAAACCGATAGATATTCGCGTTTATCAGGAGGCTGCGCCTGATAGCGAGATTCATGAGCAACGTCGTCAATCAGCTCCCGTTCTTGCCAAAGTGGCGGATCGATCGTCGGCGATCAGTCACAGTCAGGTCAGTTCCGCACAAGCCGATAAAGCGGTTTCAGAGGTGCCTGTCACTCAACTGGCAGACGAGGCACAACATCAGTCCGAACAGCCTGTCCCGGCGGAGTCCGAGTCACAACCGGGGACGATGGACATTCGTGAGGTTGAACTGACCCCTGAGCAACTGGCTCAACATTCGATTCAGAGGGCAGAAAAAGCACTGGATGCGAATAAAATCGGTGAGGCGGTGAGCGAGTATAAAAATGCACTTCGTTATCAGCCCGGAGATGACGTGGTAAGACAAAAGCTGGCGGCTCTATATTATGGCAAAAAAGAAGTCCGTAGAGCGGTAGAACTGCTTCAGCAAGGCATAAAAAGGAATAAAGAGAGCCAGAAGCTGCGTCTTGCGCTCGCCAGGCTGTTACTCAGAGAAAATCAGCCAGAAGCCGCATTAAGCCCGTTAGCTTATCTTCCAGTCCAGCCCGATACGAACTATCTCGCTATGCGGGCGGCACTTGCTCAGCAAAATAAAGTCACCGATATTGCTCTGGAAACCTATCAGCTGCTGGTACAGCGGGAGGAAGCAAATGCCCGCTGGTGGCTGGGGCTGGCGATACAGCAGGAGCGGAATCAGAGGTATTCTGAAGCAAAAGCCTCTTATCTGAAGGCATTGAAGCGGGTTGGTATATCCGGAAAAACTCAGACGTTTATCCGGGATCGCCTTTCTCTGCTGGAAACATTAGAGGAGACAGAGAATGAAGATTAAGCTCAGAAAGCGCTTGGGTGACCTGTTGGTAGAAGAAGGCATCATAACGGAACAGCAGGTAGAGCAGGCGCTTCAGGCCCAGAAACAAACGGGCAGAAAATTAGGTGACAGTCTTATCCAACTGGGATTCCTGACGGAAACCCGGATGCTGGAGTTTCTCGCTCATCAGCTGAACTTGCCGCTTATCGATCTGAACCGGGCGAATATTGATGCTGAGGCCGTACAACTGCTGTCGGAAGTACACGCCCGCCGCCTTCGGGCTCTGGTGATCAGTCATCAGGATGATACGGTCAGGGTTGCGATGAGCGATCCGGCGGATCTCTATCTGCAGGAGTTTCTGTTCAGCCAGCTACCCCAGTTCAATATTGAGTTTGCCATTGCCCCCGAAAGGCAACTGGTTGACTGCTTTGACCGTTACTACCGCCGCACAAAAGACATTGTTAACTTTGCTGAGCAACTGGGTACGGAACACCGGACAACGGACAGTTTTAACTATAGCCTTGATGATGCGGAAGAGGGAGAGGACGTTACCGTTGTAAAACTGATCAACTCCCTGTTTGAAGATGCGGTCCAGGTCGGTGCTTCTGATATCCATATCGAACCGGATTCTGATGTATTGCGTCTGCGTCAGCGGGTAGATGGTATTTTGCATGAGACCTTGCTGAACGAAGTGAATATCGCACCGGCGCTGGTCTTGCGCCTAAAGCTGATGGCCAATCTGGACATATCGGAAAAACGCCTGCCTCAGGACGGACGGTTTCATATCCGTGCTAGGGGGCAATCGGTGGATATCCGGATGTCGACCATGCCGGTGCAGCATGGTGAGTCTGTGGTCATGCGACTGCTTAATCAGTCTGCCGGGGTGAGAAAACTGGAAGAATCAGGATTGCCGGAAGGGCTGTTACTGCGTCTTCGAAAACAGTTACGTCGTCCGCACGGCATGATTTTGGTGACCGGTCCGACGGGGTCAGGAAAAACCACTACATTGTATGGGGCACTGACAGAGCTGAACAGTTCTGGTAAAAAGATTATCACGGCCGAGGACCCGGTGGAATACCGGCTGCCGCGGGTAAATCAGGTTCAGGTGAATTCAAAAATTGATTTGGATTTTTCCACCATATTAAGAACGTTTCTGCGTCAGGACCCCGACATTATTCTGGTTGGGGAAATGCGGGATCAGGAAACGGTAGAGATTGGCCTTCGTGCCGCACTCACCGGTCACCTGGTACTGAGTACTTTGCATACCAACGATGCCGTAGACAGTGCGCTGCGGATGATTGATATGGGAGCTCCGGGCTATCTGGTTGCCAGTGCGGTGCGAGCCGTTCTGGCGCAACGTCTGGTTCGTCGGGTTTGTCCTGACTGCTGTGAGGCGCATACTCCTGATGAATCGGATCAGAGCTGGTTGCAGAGTCGTTTTCCGAATCAGGCTCAGGTGTCTTTCGTCAGAGGGCGGGGGTGCCAGAACTGTAATCTGACGGGCTATAAGGGTCGGATTGGAGTGTTTGAGTTGCTGGAGCTGGACCACGATATGATGGATGCGCTGAGATCCAATGATGCGGTGAGCTTTGCCCGTAAAGCCCGGCAGTCAGCAGAGTATAAACCTTTGCTGGCCTCGGCCATGGAACTTGCTCTGAAAGGGGTCATCAGTCTTGAGGAAGTGATGACCCTTGGCGAAGGTGATTCATCGGGTCATATCGAGCCGGTTTACTTGTGAAATACTGTGTGCAACTTGTCTTGAGTGGACAGAAAATAGTGAATGTCATGGAAACGATGTATCTGAACAGGAATAACTAACCGATGCCGAATTATCGTTATCAGGGGCGTAATTTTGAAGGGGATAAGGTTTCCGGCACGGTTGAGGCGGCAACAGAAGAGCTGGCCGCTGAATCGCTGATCAGCCGTGGAATCATTCCAACGTCAGTGACACAGAGTAGTGAAGCCGGAGAAATAAGGTTTTCGCTGAGTGACTGGATTACTCCGGCAATGCCGCTGGAAGTGCTGGTGATTTTTTGTCGGCAGATGTACAGCCTGACTAAGGCCGGGGTACCCTTGTTAAGGGCGATAAAAGGCCTGTCAGCCAATGCCGAAAATAAGCAGCTGAAAAAGGCACTGGATGAAGTCACCATGGAGCTGACCAATGGCCGCAGCTTGTCGGCATCGATGAAAATGCATGCGAATGTGTTTAGCCCCCTGTTTGTTTCCATGATTGCCGTCGGGGAAAATACCGGTCGACTGGATGAGGCGCTGTTACAGCTGAGTGAGTATTACGAGCAGGAAGTGGAGACCAGAAAGCGAATAAAATCAGCCATGCGTTATCCCACGTTTGTGATTACCTTTGTGGTGCTGGCTCTGTTTATTCTGAATGTCAAAGTGATCCCCCAGTTTGCTTCTATGTTTAGCCGGTTTGGGGTCGATTTACCGCTTCCCACCCGGATTCTTATTGGCTCATCTGACTTTTTTGTTGAGTACTGGGTGTGGATGCTGGCGTTTATCTTTGCCGGGCTGTTTGCCTTTCGTGCCTGGATATCCGGCTCCCGCGGAAGAGAGTTGTGGGATAAATTCCGGCTGAGGATGCCGGTCGTGGGAGGGCTGGTGAACCGGGCTCAACTGGCTCGCTTCTCTCGCACGTTTGCGCTGATGCTGAAGGCCGGTGTGCCTCTGAATCAGTCTATTTTGTTGTCGGCGGAATCGATGGACAATAAGTATCTTGAGTTACGCCTGTTAGAAATGAAATCGGCCATTGAAGCAGGGAGTACGGTGTCTGCGACGGCCATTAACAGTGGTATTTTTACCCCTCTGGTTATTCAGATGATCTCGGTTGGTGAGGAAACCGGCCGGATTGACGAACTGCTGTTGGAAGTGGCTGATTTTTATGAACGTGAAGTGGATTATGACCTGAAAACGCTGACAGCCCGGATTGAGCCGATTTTACTGATTTTTGTAGCAGGTATCGTTCTGGTACTGGCTTTAGGGATTTTTCTCCCGATGTGGGGCATGCTGGATGCGATTAAAGGCTAAGGGTATAAAAAATGAAAAAACAGTCGGGTTTCTCTCTGATTGAGCTGGTTGTCGTTATCGTGATTGTCGGGCTGCTGGCAGCCGTAGCGCTACCCAAGTTTCTTCAGGTGGCGGATGAGGCGAAGAAGGCCAGTATTGAAGGTGTGGCTGGTGGTTTTGCTACCGCGGTACTCTCGGCCCGGGCTCAGTGGGAAGCTGAAGGCAGGCCAACCAATGCGGGTGGCGAAAATGTCGTCAGCTATGATGGCGTGGACTTTTTATTGACTCAGGCGGTTATGTCCGGCACCAGCACAGGCTTTCGGGATGGCTATCCGATCGCTGTGAATGATAGCAGGGCCGGAGCAACGGTGACGTCGGTCACTGCTGATGCGTGCCTTAGCCTGATGCAGGAGCTGTTACAAAGCCCACCCGCCACAGTGCTGGCCACAGAAGACAGCAATGACGCCAAATACACGGCAGGTTTGGTTTCGGGGTCAGACTCCGCATGTCTGTATTCTCAGGTTGGCAGTGAGCATACGTTTACGTACAGCATTCCTTCGGGCCGGGTAGCGGTACAACTGAAATAATTTGCCTGTTAAGCTCAATTTTTACTAAGTAGTACTTGAGTTGTATATCAGAACAGTGATAATAGAACTGTTTTTAAGACAATAAATCTGTAATAACGTGCTACTACCATTAGCTCGTTATCTATTTATCATTCCATCAGTCAGTCTACCAGAATGCGAAAAGGTTGTGAGACCACAAACGGCAGCTATCGGGACTGCAATAGCTATTAATTATGTACATAGAGAGAGTTTAACTATGAAAAAACAAGGCGGTTTCACCCTAATTGAACTAGTGGTGGTAATTGTTATTTTGGGTATTCTGGCAGTAACAGCAGCACCGAAGTTTTTGGATATGCAGGGAGAGGCCCGAAAAGGGGTTCTAAATGGCGTTAAAGGCGCTATGCAAGGATCTGCTGGTATGATTTATGCGAAATCTGCGATTAATGGAGAAGAAGGTGTTGCTGCAGACGCGACGACCACTCCAAGTGTGTCAGCAGATGGTACAACGATTAATACGCATTACGGTTATCCTGTACCAAAGAATACAAATGGTATTGGTGATACACTAGATCTTGACGCTGATAATCTGCAGCTGGTTGAAGATTCAGATAATGACACTCTATATGTGATTTTTTCTGGTGCCAGTACAGATATAACTGCTATAACAGCTGCGAATTGTCACGTTTCATATAAGATGGTTGATTCTGGTACGAGTGCAGACAAAGAGCCGACTATAGTAGTTAATGCTGATGGTTGTTAATTATTAAGTGAAATATTATTCTCGTTCCCACGCTCTGCGTGGGAATGTATAGTGTATATAGAGTAAACAAGATGCGTACAAGGCAGCAGTAAGCCAGGTATGCATTACCACGCAGGAGCGTGGGAACGAGGCGGTCAGTAAAGCCGCCTTTCTGTATTCTAAAAGCACAGCGCTCTGTAATCTTTGGGTTCCAGAGCGCCCTCTTCCCAAGAGGCCCCCATGACCCAGACCTCATCCCGACAAACCGGCTTCACCCTCGTCGAACTTATCGTCGTTATTATTTTGCTCGGTATTCTTTCCGTCTACGCTGCTCCGCGTTTGTTTGGTGTCTCTGGGTTCTCTGTTTATGCTGCTCAGGAGCAGGCGATAACCATTATTCGGCAAATTCAGTTGGGCAGTATGCAGTATAACGACAGCAGTAGCGTTCCCACTTATTATCAGTTAAGAGTGTCGAATAATTGTCTTGGGTCAGTGTATACCTGTGAGCTGACTGACTCAGAGAAAGAAAGCCTGAGTGACAGTCTGGTATTAGGGAATAACTCACCTTTAACATTTTCACCCACTCTGACGGTTACTTTTGATTTATTCGGTAACCCAAGTAGTGGTGATACCACGATTAATATTGCTGGGGGCGACGAAACTTTATCTGTTTGCATTAACAGCCAGGGGTATGTTTTCAGAGGGGGGTGTCAATGACGATTCGCAGCGATAAAGGCTTTACCCTGATCGAAAGTATTATTGCCATTGTGATTATCGGTATTGCGATGGTAAGTCTTACCTCTTTTCTGTTTCCTCTAGCTAGAGATTCAGCCCGTCCCCATAATGAAGTCAGGGCCGCCGCGTTAGCCCAAAGTCTGATGACAGAGATCCTCTCCCGTGGGTTTGATGAAAACAGTGATCCGGATGGCGGAGTTGAACGCTGTGGAGAGTCAGAGGCTTTGCTTTGTTCTACGGCATTAGGTTCTGATGGTGAGAGTAACCCTGGGGCATACAACGATGTTGATGATTATATCGGTTGTTGGGTAACCACCACCGGGAGTGAAGCTAGCTGTGATTCGACTTTGCCGGAAGCGGGGAAACTCAGTGATATTTTTGGCAATGAAATTGATGAGAGCTATAAGAATTTTACCGCCAATGTAAATGTTGTTTACGATAGTTTAGATTCAGCGGGCATGCATAAACGGATTGATATTGTGATTACCGCAGGTAATTACGGTGATTACTCTTTTTCTGCCTACAGAGGGAACTACTGATGAAGTACAAAGGGTTTACTCTGGTCGAAATGGTGATGACCATTGTGATTATTGGGATTGTAGCACTAGGAATGTCCGGATTTATTGAGTTGGGCACTAAAGGTTACGTCGATAGCGTAGATAGGCAAAGGCTGCAGAACCAGGCCCGTTTTGTTATCGAAAAACTTACCAGAGAGTTTCGTCATGCCGTACCTAATAGCTTTGCCCTGAGCGACAATAACCATTGTATCAGTTTTTATCCTATTAAATATTCTGGCTATTATTATCAGGATGAAGCGAACGATAATATCCAGTTTATTCTGGATAATCAGGCAACGTCAGTGAGTTTTGCTAATGACGAGCAGATAACAATTAACCCCAGTCGACAAGCGGATCTTACGACGGCAGGCACATCTTCAGCTCTTGGTTTGGTCAGTGAATCTGATGGTGTTTACACTCTTACTGATTCGTTTTCCGGCCATTCAATATCAGGAAGGCATTATATTTACACGGATAAAGTTACTTACTGTATTACCAACACGGACGTGATAACCCGGAAACAAGGTGACGATGCTGCTGTTTATATTGGTGAAAATCTTGACAGAAGTAATAGTAGCTTTAGCTATGAAGAGGCGAGTCTGCAGAGAGGTGGCGTCGTTCACCTCGACTTATTGTTTATCAATGATGATGAACAGAGCAGCTATAAGCATAATGTACAGGTGTTAAATGTGCCATAACAGACAGGTTTGGGGCAGAAAATCCCAGCAGGGAAATATGATTATTATGGCGGTATTTGTCATCGTGGTTATGGGTATGCTCGCTCTTAGCTTAAGCCGTATGCAATGGTCGAATCAGGATATTCTGACCCGGGACGTTCTGGGAACCCGAGCCTGGTTTTTGGCCCATTCGGGCAATGAGTGGGCGTTAACAAAACTGTTTCCGCTGGATGGTGAAGAGACTGATGCAGCACTTTCCACACGGTGCAGTAATATATCAGGGGAAGCTGGCAGTGATGCAGTGACAACGATTTTATCTGGTAGTCAGCTTTCTGATATATGCTCCGACTTTGTCATTCAATGTGACGCTCCGGGAATGGCTGTTCCGGATGATTTAAAGTTTTATAAAGTAGTATCAACAGTTACCTGTGGTTCTGGTAAATATCAGGTGAAACGTTCGCAGGAAATATGGGTTAAGGGGATGGAAAATGATAGCTAGGTTATGGTTACTAATCACATTAGCCTGCGCATCTTCTTCTACGATGGCCTCGCAGCTTGCGAATATCGTGGATTGTAGCAAGCTGAATGGTTCTCAGGATGTGACCGTCCAGTTTGATGTTACCGGTCCGAATAGTGATCAGTTTGTTAACTTCGAAAAAAACAACAGTGTTATCAATCTTTGGGCGGCTAAAAAAGAGAGTGGTTCAGTACTTTTTAACAGCTATGAGTTTGAAGCGCCGGTTAATCAGAATGAAATGGCTTTACTTAGTAATGAAAGGTACGAAGTTAGAATCACTAGCGGCAAATGGGATAACCATGACACCTATACCTATTACCGCCGACAGGTTCAGCCTGAGATAACTTCGTGGCAAGAGATAGCCACAAAAGTGGTTACTCAGAAATTTCCAGGGAACCATGAGGCCAATGGCGTAGAAGTAACCCAACTTCAGTGTGGAGAGGAAGTTCAGGTTCCGGTGGATCCACCGACGTTATCATTTTCTGCATCTGATAATTTGTGCGAGTATTTCCCGCAACCAGCTCAGAGCTGGAAGAATGGAAGCGGTCTGACCATAAGTAATACTAAAAACGGAAGTGATGCTTATCACATCGGTGGGTGGTCATCTGATTATATTGATAGTTTTAAAGATACAGAAATGGTGACCCCTTGGGATCCTAAAGAGATTAATACCCTGAAAATTGGTTTTGATTCACTCACTGGTTGGGGAGTTCAGAGCCCTGACTATACAACGAGTTGTGAGTACGGACATTGCCGGGCAGGGGGGAGGAAAGCGGCTGATCCTCTGGGAGAGTTAAATCCGGATCTGGATAAACAAGCGATTGATGATGAGTTCCCAGAGGAAGGAGCATTGTCTCTTGGGCTATGGGATACCGGTTTAGATCAATGCCCAGCAGATGATAGTGGAATTTATTGTAAATCATCGATAAACCAAGATGGGGATGTGGTAGTTACCATTAAGTCTAACCTTAAATCTTTAACGGTTCAGGGAAGTAGCCAGCAGGAAATGATAGTGGAGTTTGAGCCAGGATCGGGCTCTTATGGGAGACTTATCGAGCATTATACTGTTGATAGTAATGTTACTACTAAGTTCTCTAACGCAGGTATTTATACTTTTAATACGGTGCACTTTAATACTTCTGATGGTACGGTCCTTGATACCGGTAAAGATATCGTTTGGCTCATTACTGGGAGCGTTTCGTTTTCTAATACAATGACTCATGAAAATTCCGGAACTCCAGATGATTTTATTATTTTTGCTCCGTTTGCTGGTAGCTCGGTTACCGTTAAGGAAATTATAAACCCGTATTATGGTCTAATTCTGGCTGATAAGCTGTCTTTTACCAACTCGATAGAACTACATGGTGCTGTTACCTCTAACAGTCTAGGTATGGCTAGTCGTCACTCTACCATTATCGGACAAAGCCAGTGCTTTAACGTAACACCAGAACCAGAAGAGCCTGACTATGCTATCAGTATGACGCCATCATCCTCGTTAGCGTTAATGTGTGGTGATGATCAGCCGGAATTTTCCATTACTACAACCAATAATGGTGATGCTGAAAGTCTTGCTGTAACGGCCAGCCTATCCTCGGATAGCTCTGATGATGTTAGTGATTTATTTGATATAGCCGCAGTTAGTGGCGATGGAAATTACCCTAATTTTACTTCAGATACCTCTGGCAACTTAGAACTATCGATATCAGTTAAAGATCTTAATCAGGTTGATATAGATACCACTTATACCTTAACGGTCACAATGGATGATGATAGTTCCAAGTCGGTAAGTAGTACCTTTAAGTTTGTACCCTATAAGTTTGATTTGGAGGATGCCGATACAGTATCGGTTATCGCCAATAAGTCTGAATCGATAGATCTCCATCTTCTTGCCTGCAGTGCTGATGAGCCCCAGTTAGTGACCAGTTATTCAGGCAAGCCAGAGGTATCTCATTATATCAATACACCAACTGGTGGTTTGAAGGGGGGGCTTACTTATGAGCCGGAATTTACCTCAAGTGGTACGGCATCGGCTGACTTAACCATTACCGAATCTGGCCGGTTTACGGTTAATTTGTCCGATAGTTTTGACTGCTCTGGTTTTACTGGCTGTCCTGAGGATGGCACGACAGAGGTTACGGGAAGCTTTACCGTGTTATCCCGACCATGGACCTTTGCTCTTTGCGATGCGGACACAGATTATAGCTCTGATGATGACCCTATGAACGGCAATATCAGTTCTGCAACCTCTTCCGGATATACAGCGGCGGGAAATGAGTTCCGTGTTAAGATCTATCCCATAAACTGGCAGGGCAGTAGTGAAGCCGATAATGGCTATATTGCGGTTGATGCCTATTGTGATGATCTCGCTGATGCCAGTGATTCTGCTAATGATGGTAATTCTGTTATTACCGAAAATTTCTTTTTGGATGGTGTGGGCGTAGACCTGACCCATATAGTCGCGGACCCTGCACCCGATGAGCCGAATGTTTCTTCAGGAGAGGTTTCTGGAGATGTATCTTTTGCTTATGACAGTAATGAAAGTGGAGAGAGTTATTACCTGGCAAGCCTAAAATGGAGTGAGGTTGGTGTACTACGGTTACAGGTAGAGCCAATAGCCAGATATCTCAATATGAATATTGACTCATCTTATCGGCATATTGGTCGTTTCTATCCTAGCTATATTGAGATAACTGATGATGCCTGGACGTATTCTGCTGGGCATGATGGCTTTGCTTATATGGAGCAGCCAGTAGAACACTCGTTTGCGGTAGAGGCTAAAAATACCGACGGTAATAGTGTTGTCAATTACCGGACATTTGCAGACAGCCTCAAAGTGAGCCTGAGATACTATGCCATTGATAGTGACGCAAATAGCTTACTAGGAAGAATCTCTGGAATAGATGCTGGCAATTGGGAATGGATATATGACGCTGATAGTTCGGTCTCTCAGTTGGCGTTAGATACCAGCGATTTTGAATTTATCCGGGAGACTGATTCCACTAATTTAACAGCAACAGTGCAGGATGGCCCTTATCTTGGCAATACATTCGATGACCTTTCAGTAAGTGCTTATTTTGGCCTGCAAGTTATCCTTAACCCCGATGAGGTTGTGTTTAAAGACAATACAGACAAGCAGCTATTTAGTCATCAGCCCAACTTTCTGTACGGAAGAATGAAGCTATCAGACGTTGGGGGGAATACAGGAACAGAAATATCCGTTCCCTTAGAAACCCAGTACTGGAATGGCAGTGGTTTTGTCACCAACACCTCTGACAGTGGTAGCCAGTTTGATGCTGATGATTTTTGCTGGAAGGAAATATGGAGTAATAATGAGAACTCCTCGACAGCGGTATTTTCTGTTACCTCGGGAGGTTCAGAAGTCAACTCCGGCAGATTTAATGATCTGATCTCCACTCATTCAGGAGGAGGCCGGGAGCAGGTACGCTTGTGGTTACGTTTAGGAGATGCACAACCAGAAGGTGTTGATGAGTGTTTGGGGACCATTAGCGATACCAATAATAATAACCGTCCATGGTTAAGGTATAACTGGAGGAGTGTTGGCGATGAAGATCCTTCCGCGATTCTTGTGTTTGGTACTTACCGGGGAAATGATAGGGTTATTTTCCGGGGGGAGCCGAATATGTTCGGGCAGTGATCGCATCATCTGGTGGACGGAGCAACTGGAGTAGCCGTATAGTATTCACGGTTATGCCTCCTGAAACTCCGCATTTCGGTGTGAAAGTTAAGTTTCTGCAATAAAAAGCGAGATTAACCCCATGTTTACGTGCCAATACCTTGCTGTAAGGGCAAGGCATTGGTACATTTAATGCAATTTTGTCTTCTATTATTTTCAATGAGCCGAAGAGTATGTTTAAGAAACTTCGTGGCATGTTTTCAAACGACCTGTCGATTGACTTGGGTACAGCCAACACACTGATTTATGTAAAGGGCCAGGGTATCGTTCTAGACGAGCCTTCTGTAGTGGCAATTAGCCAAAAACGTGCCGGGAGCGCGAAAAGTGTCGCTGCGGTCGGGCATGAAGCCAAACAGATGCTGGGCCGTACACCGGGTTCTATCTCTGCTATCCGTCCGATGAAAGACGGCGTCATTGCCGATTTCTATGTGACAGAGAAAATGCTGCAGCACTTTATCAAGCAGGTGCATGACAACAGCATTCTGAAACCAAGCCCACGCGTGCTGGTCTGTGTGCCTTGTGGCTCAACTCAGGTTGAACGCCGAGCCATTCGTGAATCAGCTCTGGGTGCTGGTGCTCGTGAGGTATACCTGATTGACGAGCCTATGGCCGCCGCCATTGGTGCCGGTCTTCGCGTATCAGAGCCTACCGGTTCTATGGTGATCGATATCGGCGGTGGTACCACAGAAGTTGCCGTTATCTCTCTGAATGATGTGGTGTACTCCTCTTCTGTTCGTATCGGTGGTGACCGTTTTGATGAAGCCATCATTAACTACGTGCGTCGCAACTACGGCAGCCTGATTGGTGAAGCTACTGCTGAGAAGATCAAACATGTGATCGGTTCGGCTTATCCGGGTGATGAAGTTCATGAGATTGAAGTTCGTGGCCGTAACCTGGCTGAAGGTGTGCCACGTAGCTTTACTCTGAATTCTAATGAAATTCTGGAAGCGTTGCAGGAACCACTGACAGGTATTGTCTCTGCCGTTATGGTTGCTCTGGAGCAATGTCCGCCAGAGCTGGCCGCCGATATCTCTGAGAATGGTATGGTTCTGACCGGTGGTGGTGCACTGCTGAGAGACCTGGATCGCCTGCTGATGGAAGAAACAGGTATTCCTGTTGTGATCGCCGAAGATCCGCTGACTTGTGTCGCCCGTGGTGGTGGTAAAGCCCTTGAAATGATCGACATGCACGGTGGCGATCTTTTCAGTGAAGAGTAATCGTCCGTTAAGAGGTAAGACAGGGGGTTCGCAATGAAACCCATTTTTGGCAGAGGGCCGTCTCTGCAGCTTCGTCTTGCTCTTTCTATTCTGTTTTCAGCCAGCTTAATGCTGGCTGATAGTCGATTAGATGCTTTCTCTGGTGTTCGTTATGTCCTGAATACTGCGGTTGCGCCTATTCAGTATCTGGCGGATCTTCCCCGTAGTATGTTTGACGGTATGTACGAAAGGCTGAACTCTCGGGATCAACTGATGGAGTCTAACATCGTTCTTAAGCGTGAAATTCTGCGCCTGAAAAGCGAAGTAGGCCTGTTGGATCAGTACCGGGAGGAGAACCAGCGTCTGCGTAAACTGCTCGGCTCACCTTTTGTCCGGGATGAGAAAAAAGTCGTTACGGAAGTGATGGCGGTGGACTCCTCCCCATACCGACATCAGGTGGTGATTGATAAAGGCCATACAGACGGCGTATATCTGGGGCAGCCGGTCATCAATGAGAAAGGGATTGTCGGTCAGGTCACCTTTGTGGGGGCTCATAACTCCCGCGTACTGCTTCTGGTAGACTCTAACAATTCAATTCCGGTGCAGGTTATCCGAAATGATATCCGGGTGATCGCGTCCGGGAATGGGAATATTGATTCCATTTTCCTCGAGCATATCCCGTTGAGCACCGATATTCAGGAGGGCGATCTTCTGGTGACCTCTGGCTTGGGTGGTGTTTATCCTGAAGGGTATCCGGTCGCTTATGTTTCTCATGTAGACAATGATAACCGCAGGCAGTTTGCCGGTATCGTTGCCCAACCGGTGGTTGAGTTTGATCGGCTGCGTTATTTATTGCTGATTTGGCCTAATGAAGACCGGCAGCAACAGGTCAAAGAAGCCGTGGCTGGGTTTAAAGGCGAAAGTCCGTTACCGCAAATGCCCGAAGAAGCCAGCGACGGAGAGGAAACGAATGAGTAACGATATACTTCGTGGCAAAGGCGTTATCTGGATTAGTTTTCTGATTGCTCTGGTATTACAGACCATTCCCTGGCCTGGAGGCCTGGAGTTTTTCCGCCCATCATGGCTGATCTTGGTTATGTTTTACTGGGTACTGGCACTGCCACACCGAATCAATGTCGGTACGGCTCTGATTCTCGGCTTGATCTGGGACCTTCTGATCGGCTCTACGCTGGGAATTCGTGGTATTGTGATGTCGGTTACTGTTTATATCGTCGCGATGAATTTCCTGGTATTGCGGAATCTGGCTTTATGGCAGCAGGCGATTATCGTTGGATTACTGACTGTTGTTGCAAAAGTGCTCGAATTTGGCGGTGAGTTTCTGGTTCAGGATGTGACGTTTGATTCGACATCGCTCTGGTCTGGCATGGTTAACTGTGTCCTCTGGCCCTGGCTGTTCCTTTTGCTCAGAAGAGTACGCAGACACTGGCATATCCGATAACGGTATAGACTAAGAAGTAACGATACAATAAGAGTAAGTATGCAAACAGGACCTCTCTACCTGGCTTCATCTTCGCCAAGGCGAAAGGAGCTTTTGGCGCAGCTCGGTTATGAGTTCACGATTATTACTCCCGATGTGGAAGAACGTCGCCAGCCGGAAGAGTCTGCCCGGGGCTATGTGTTACGTTTGGCCCGACAAAAAGCACAGGCTGGAGTCAGCCTTGTTGAGGACACCTCCCCGGATGCCATGGTGATTGGGGCCGATACAATCGTAGTGTCTGGTGACAAGATACTTGAAAAGCCAAGGGATCTTTCACATGCACAGCAAATGCTTCAGAGGTTATCTGCCAGCAGACACCAGGTGATGACCGCTGTGACGGTCGCAGACCAATACCATTGGTTATCGGAGCTTGTGGTCACCGATGTCTGGTTCCGGAAACTGAGCGAACAAGAAATAACCGGTTACTGGGATACAGGTGAGCCATGTGATAAAGCGGGCGCTTATGGTATTCAGGGAACTGGAGGAAGGTTTGTTTCCCGTATTGAGGGTAGTTATCACGCCGTCGTCGGCTTACCACTTCTGGAAACGGACCAACTTCTGCTGAAATTTTGGAAATTTTATAAGGGGCGCACATGAGTGCTGAACTGCTGATTAACGTCACACCGAGCGAAACACGGGTGGCCATGATTGAAAATGGTATTCTTCAGGAAGTTCATATCGAGCGTGAATCTCGTCGTGGCATTGTAGGCAATATCTATAAAGGCCGGGTATCCCGAGTGCTTCCTGGGATGCAGGCTGCGTTTGTCGATATCGGTCTGGAGAAAGCCGCTTTTCTGCACGCCTCTGATATTGTGCCGCATACCGAATGCGTGGCAGAGAATGAAAAGCAGCAGTTTCAGGTGCGGGATATTTCGGAGCTGGTGCGTCAGGGACAGGATATTGTGGTTCAGGTGGTGAAAGACCCTCTGGGCACAAAAGGGGCCCGACTGACCACGGATATTACTCTGCCGTCCCGATATCTGGTGTTTATGCCGGGAGCCAGCCATGTCGGAGTGTCTCAGCGCATTGACAGTGAAAAAGAGCGGGAACGGCTGAAAAATATTGTTGCTGAGCATTGTGATGAAGACGGTGGCTTTATTATCCGCACCGCTGCCGAAGGTGCTGACGATACCGAAATGGCTCAGGATGCGATTTTCCTTAAGCGACTGTGGAAAAAGGTGATGGAGCGTCGGGCCAAGTATAAAACCCGCTCGACCTTGTATGGTGAGCTTGGGCTGGCACAGCGTATTCTGAGAGACTTTGTTGGTACAGAATTGGGCCGTATTCAGGTTGACTCGCGCTTAGCCTTTGAAACGTTGAAAGAGTTTACCTCCGAGTTTGTTCCTGAGCTGACCGAAAAGCTGAAGCTATATGAAGGGAATAAACCCATCTTCGATATGCATGATGCGGAAAATGAAATTCAGCGCTCTCTGGATCGAAAGGTTGAGCTGAAGTCCGGTGGTTACCTGATTATCGATCAGACGGAAGCGATGACGACCATCGATATCAACACCGGAGCTTTCGTTGGCCGACGAAACCTGGAAGAAACAATTTTTAATACCAATATAGAGGCAACCGTAGCCATTGCTCGTCAGCTACGTCTGCGTAACCTTGGCGGGATCATCATTATTGACTTTATTGATATGGCGTCGGACGATCACCGTAAGCGGGTACTTACCTCTCTTGAGGCTGCACTGGCTGCTGACCGGGTAAAAACGAACATCAATGGCTTTACTCACCTTGGTCTGGTTGAAATGACCCGTAAAAGAACCAGAGAAAGTATTGAACATGTTCTGTGTACTCAGTGTCCAACCTGTGAGGGCAGAGGTTCGGTGAAAACCGTTGAAACCGTATGTTTCGAGGTGCTGCGTGAAATTACCCGTGTTAACCGTGCGTATGACGCGGATAATTTTGTGGTGTATGCCGCTCCGGCCGTGGCGGAAACCCTGGAAGGGGATGAGTCACATGCACTGGCGGAACTGGAAGTGTTCATCGGTAAACAGGTTAAGATTCAGGCAGAGCCTCTGTATGTTCAGGAACAATTTGACGTTGTGATGATGTAAGCTTGGGTACAGTGTGACTTCATTTCCTGTCCGTTTAGGGCGTATTATTTTATGGATGCTGGTGACGGTAATGGTTTTGTTAGCTATTGCTGTGACGACGCTACGTGTATCTCTGCCTCGCCTGGACCGGTTTCAGGGGGAAATTGAAACCTGGGTGACAGAGGCATCCGGGGTGCCATTTAAAGTGGGCAAGGTTAAAGGGTTTTGGCGTAATACTCATCCTTCCCTGTCTCTGAAAAATCTTGAAGCAGAGTTGGGGGATGAAAGTCAGTCAACGTTCTCCATCCTTGAAGTTGATATTCAGCTTGATCTGGTTGCTTCGCTGATTGCACTTGAACCTAAGGTGGCGAGCCTCAACGTCAAAGGGCTGAACCTTGATATCAGTGGTGTTCCTCTGTTGGGTAATAGCCGCTCCTCAGAAACACCTTCTTCTCAGCAACATTATCAACTGGATCCCATCGTTCGTCAGCTTGACCAGCTTTTCCTGCGCCAGTTGCAGAGCTTCGCTCTGTCTGATTCTTATATCGCTTACCGTAGTTTTTCCGGAGAACTCCGGATGATCGAGATTGAAGATCTGAAATGGCTTAATCATGAACAGAATCATAAGCTGGAAGGTGTTGTCGGGTTGGTTGGGAGTGAAATCAACAGCCTTGGTGTTCGTGGTGACTTTGACGATAATGGTACTTTGCTGGATATTACCGGTGATTTTTATGTAAAGGCCCGGAATATTAAGGTCAAACCCTGGCTGACTAAATACCTGCAAAAAGAAACGGGCATTGAAAGTGGCCAGATAAGTTTTAACGGTTGGGTTTCGCTGGAAAACAGCCAGCCAACCGATGTGTATGCTGAGCTGTTGCCGTCCGAGCTGGTATGGAATGAGAAGAGCGAACATGTGCTTATGCTGGAGAAGGGAACATTTCGTTTGTTACCTTCCCAGGATAAAAAAGGCTTTCAGGTTGGTGGACACTCACTACTTGTCCGGACCGACGCTAAAGAATGGCCTGAACTGGATATGGCGTTTCTGTGGGAGCCGGATCAGTGGCAGTTGAACTTATCGCAGCTCGATATTCAGGCTCTGCTTCCTCTGGTTCATATTCTGCCGGATTCAGAAAAAATTACCCCGTGGATCACCCGTCTGAACCCCTCAGGCCTGATCGATGACATCCGTGTTGCGAAGGGAACAGAAGCGGATTCACTTCATTACTCTGCATCGCTGAATAATGGTTCCATACAGCAGTGGGATTTACTGCCGGGTGTTCATTCCCTTTCTGCTGATATTGCCGGGTCTCCCGGACAGGCAATTGCTCATGTCCAGGCCAGGGATGATGTGGTTCCTTATGGCGATGTCTTTCAGGCTCCGTTGAATATCAGCCGGGCCTCTACAGATATTATCTGGCAGGCCGACGACGGTGGATGGCGACTCTGGTCGGATCGAGTTGAAGCTGAAACCCCGGATATGAAGGTCCTGGGGGCATTCAGGCTGGATATGCCGGAGGAAGCTGAGCCTTTCTTGTCCCTGTATGCTGAAACGGACTTGTATCATGCCGGTGAAACATGGCGCTATCTGCCTAAACGGGCGTTGGGACAGAACCTCACTGACTTCTTGTCGACCGCGATTCAGGGCGGACGAGTCGATACGGCACAGATACTCTGGTATGGCGGGCTGAAACATTTCCCCTATACAGACAACCGCGGGATTTTTCAGGCGAAGGTCGGGCTGAAAGACGCCAGGTTTGCGTTTGATACCGCCTGGCCTCCCATCACAGATTTACAGCTTGATTTATTGTTTGAAAATGAATCTATGTATCTGGATTCACACTCCGCTAAGTTGATGGATGTCACGGCAAAACGTATCGTCGGACAGATCCCGCGTCTGCACTCTGACAGTCAGTTGGAAATTAAAGCTGTAGCGACCGGGCAGGGAGAAGCTGTCCGTGAGTATATGACTTCTTCACCATTGGTTGACTCCGTCGGAGCCGCGTTAACGGCCGTTCAGGTAAGTGGTGACGTGTATTCTGAGTTTCAGCTGAATATTCCCCTGTCCCGGGGAAGACATACCCGCGCCTGGGGATATGCGGACTTAGCCGGTAACCATATCGAGATAGATTCACCGCCAATGGAGCTGGAAAAAGCACGCGGCAGGATTACTTTTGATAATGATGTCGTGGGGACTTCCGGGCTGTCGGCCGTGCTGCTGGATCAGCCTGTTTCCCTCGATTTTTCCGGGGAACAGCAGAAACTTGGCTACATGGTGGATATTGATGTGGTGGGTGACTGGGATGCCAAGCCTCTGATACCTCATGTCGGAAAAAAATGGCTGGGGCCGGTCAAGGGTCATGCTCCCTGGTCAATGGGGGTTGATTTACAGCTGAATGACGTTGGCTTTACCTACCAAATTGATACCCGGGTGAATCTGGAATTTGTTGCCAGCCAATACCCGCAACCACTGACCAAAGCTCTGGGCCAGAAAGGTGAAGCCAGGCTACAGGCGTCCGGGAATCAGGAGAGTATTTCCGGGCGAATACAGCTACCCGGAGTGAAATATCAGGCAGAAATCGATATTACGGGTGAGCGCCCTGTGCTGACGGCCACGAATCTGTTGGTTGGGCAAGGTGGATTTAAAGTCAGTCCGGTGGTTGGTAATGATCTGACTATCCGAACCGAGTCTTTCAATATGGATGACTGGATCAGTTTCTCTTCGTCCGTCGAAAAAGTTCAGGATGGGGCCCGCCTGAGCCAGATGAATACACCGGAAATACCGAACCCGGACCGTATTACGATTTCAGCGGATACGTTAAAACTGGCCACGCTTGACTGGCATGATGTACAGGTTAAGGCGAGGAAAAAATCACCTCAATGGCAGATAAAAGCCAGTAGCGCAGAGCTGAACGGGCAGGCCCGTTATCTGGAGCCGTATGATCTTTCTGTATCGCTGGAAAACCTTCACCTGAACCTACCGGCATTGAACGAAGATAACGACGATCCGGAAACGGTACCCTATGAGGCTGATGCCAGTGAGGCTTTGATCAGCG
This sequence comes from Vibrio albus, assembly GCF_003144035.1. GTDB lineage: Bacteria > Pseudomonadota > Gammaproteobacteria > Enterobacterales > Vibrionaceae > Vibrio > Vibrio albus. Next base: position 32,814 of record NZ_QFWT01000012.1, on the reverse strand, counting down.
AATTTGACCGCAGATTCCATAAGCTGATGCCGAATCTGACTCTGAATATTCAGGATTTCTGGGTACAGGGATATAAGGTGGGTAAAGCGAATGTGGAACTGTTACGTAAAGACGATCGCCTGGAGTGGCAGAATATCGAATTTTCCAGTGGTCAGAGCCGGGTGAAAGGTAATGGCTGGTGGAAACTGGATGGTGATCAAAGTATCTCACAGTTTTCTCTCAATGTGAGTGGAGAAGATAATTCAGAACTGATGGAGCGTTTTGGTATCAGCTCCGGTATTCAGAAAGCGCCATTCAATATCTCTTCAGAAATGAGTTGGGAGGGGGCTCCCTGGTCAATGAGGGTGAATACATTATCCGGAAATATAAACAGTGAGCTGGGTAAAGGTGTGATTTCTGATGTTAGCGGTGCTGCACGTCTGTTAGGATTATTTAGTCTGGACTCAATTATTCGCAAAATGCAGCTCGATTTCAGTGATGTGTTTGATGACGGTATGGCGTTTAACTCCATTACCGGGTCTGGCAAGGTTAAAGAAGGTATCTTTGTCACCAATGATATCAAAATGGACGCGGTAGCCGGTGATATGACGATTCGCGGTATGGCCGACCTTAATCAGCGTCTGGTGGATGCAGAGGTTGAGTTTATTCCGGACCTGACTTCCGGCTTACCTGTTCTGACGGCTTTTGCCATTACCCCGCAGACGGCGGTACTGGTCTATGCCGTATCAAAAGTGATTTCACCGGTAGTGGATGTATTTACTCAGATCCGCTACCAGGTTAAAGGTCCTCTGAGTAATCCGGAAGTTACTGAATTGTCCCGTAGCAGAGGGGAATACAAACTTCCGGAAGAGCAGAGGCAGAAAATTAAAGGCTTAAAATGACATTATCCCGTGTAGAAAACGATTTATTATCTCCTTCGGAGCTGAATGCCCAGAATGTGGCAGATACCCTGTCTGTAATAGCTTCGCGTCAGATTGATTATGCGGATATCTATTTTCAGTCTAGCTGGCATGAATCTCTGGTACTGGAAGACAGCATCATCAAAGATGGCTCTTTTAACATCGACCGAGGTGTTGGTGTGCGTGCCGTGTCAGGAGAAAAAACGGGGTTTGCTTACTCTGACCAGATTGATGCCCTTAGCCTGAAACAGAGCGCGATCGCTGCCAGAGGCATCGCGCACAAAGGGCAGGAAGGGACACTTCAGACGTTTGCCCGTCATAATACAACCCAGATTTATGCACCGGTTAATCCTCTGGAAAGTCTGGAAAAGCAGCAGAAAATCGCATTATTGAAAGAGCTGGATGCTTATATCCGTACCAAAGAACCCTTGATTCAGGAAGTCACGGTGAGTCTGAGTGGCGTATATGAGCAAGTATTGGTGGCCGCAACAGATGGTACTTATGCCGCGGATATTCGCCCTCTTGTCCGCCTGTCTGTGACGGTTCTGGCACAGAAAGGGGAACGACGTGAGCGTGGCAGTGCCGGTGGCGGTGGCCGTTTTACTTATGACTATTTCCTTGCTGACGACAACGGACGCAAACAGGCGTTCAGCCATGCCGACGAAGCGATTCGTCAGGCGCTGGTGAATCTGGAGGCCGATGCGGCTCCGGCTGGTACTATGCCGGTTGTGCTGGGGTCAGGATGGCCTGGTGTGCTGCTTCATGAAGCAGTCGGCCATGGTCTGGAAGGCGACTTTAACCGCAAAGGCTCTTCGGTATTTTCCGGAAAAGTGGGTGAGAAAGTCACTTCCTCTTTGTGTACCATCGTGGATGACGGCACACTAGCGGATCGACGTGGTTCTTTGAACATTGATGATGAGGGCGTGGCAGGCCAGCATAATGTACTGATTGAAAATGGTGTACTGAAAGGCTATATGCAGGACAAGCTGAATGCCCGTCTGATGGGCGTGAACCCAACCGGTAACGGACGCAGGGAATCATACGCGCACCTGCCGATGCCAAGAATGACCAATACTTATATGATGCCGGGTGAGCATTCCCCGGAAGAGATTATCTCTACGGTGAAGAAAGGCTTGTATGCACCGAATTTTGGTGGCGGTCAGGTGGACATTACGTCTGGTAAGTTTGTGTTCTCTACCTCTGAAGCTTATCTGATTGAAGACGGCAAGATCACCCGTCCGGTGAAGGGGGCAACGCTGATCGGTTCCGGTATCGAAGCCATGCAGCAGGTCTCTATGGTCGGCAACGACCTGTCTCTGGACAGAGGGGTGGGGGTCTGCGGTAAAGCCGGACAGAGCGTTCCGGTTGGTGTCGGTCAGCCAACGCTGAAACTGGATAACCTGACCGTGGGTGGTACGGAGTAACGTTAGAGGCTAGAAACGAGATCGCTTCGCTGCTAGAGACTATAAAAAACGAGAATACAGAGCGGTCGCAGGCTCCCTTATGGAGTACAGAACGCTGCGCTTTAAGGGAACGAACATCAGAAACGAGAGGCTAGACCGTTTTTGCTGTTAGCGACCATAAAAGGCGAGAAAACCGAAATTCAGAGGATTTTCTGTATTCTCAAAGCGAAGCGCTCTGTATTCTTTCTAGTCTCTAGTCTCTAGTCTCTAGTCTCTAGTCTCTAGTCTCTAGTCTCTAGTCTCTAGTCTCTAGTCTCTAGTCTCTAGTCTCTGCAATCGCTGCAACTCTGCGCCGGTCCAGCTCTTCCCGTATCGCTTTGCCTTTAAACCCATCGGCAATCACCTCCTGAACCTCCACCTTAATGGCCGCGTCAAATGCAGCCTCGATTAATGCCCTTTGTGGGTAAGGTTTGTCCTCACAGCCTTTTCTGCCCTGATGGTCGGCAACACAGCAGAGCAGCAGTTGCTGAAGTCGTTCCGGTCTTCTCCACAGATCCAGTTGATTGAAAATCTTCAGTATCGTCGCCGGTCTCAGCTCGGCGGCCCGGTGAATATTGGTATGTTGGGCGCAGACAGCGAGAGCCAGGTCCCGGTATTCATTGGGCACCCTCACCCGTTCACACAAGGATTTAATTTCAGCCAGTCCATGCTGCCCGTGCATCTTATGGCTGGGCCATTCTGACTCGGGGGTAAGTCCCTTACCCAGGTCATGCAACTGGGCCGCAAAGCGAACTTGTAGAGAGTCGGCCAGTTTGGCGGCTTGCTGGGCCACCATAAGGGTATGGACACCAGTGTCGATTTCCGGGTGCCACTGTTCTGGCTGCGGGACGCCGAACAGACGGTCAATTTCAGGCAGTACAACGGCTAGCGCGCCGCAATCCCGTAATACCGAAAGGAAAACATCCGGCCTTGGTGTGGTCAGAGATTTCTGCCACTCCTGCCATACCCTTTCCTGTGTCAGGTGCTGCAGTTCGCCTGAATCGACGATGCGGCGCATCAGGTTCAGTGTCTCCGGGGCGATGATAAAATGAAGGTCGGCAAGCTTAGCTGCAAAACGGGCCACCCGCAGCACGCGCAGAGGATCTTCCACAAATGCCTCCGAAACATGACGAAGGATCCGTAGATCCAGGTCCTGTTTTCCGTGATAAGGATCGATCAGATCGCCGTTTTCGTTTTCCGCCAGTGCGTTAATGGTCAGATCCCGGCGCAGCAGATCTTCTTCCAGTGTGACGTCCGGGGAGAAAAAACAGTCAAAGCCTTTATATCCAGAACCGGTTTTACGTTCAGTTCTGGCAAGGGCATATTCCTCATGAGTTTCAGGGTGTAGAAAAACAGGAAACTCTTTTCCCACCGGCTGATACCGGCGGGCCAGCATTTCCTCTGGTGTGGCTCCCACAACCAGCCAGTCATTATCGTAATTGGGAATGCCAAGCAGTTTGTCCCGTACCGCTCCACCGACAAGATAGATTTTCACCCTATACCTCTTATATTGATTGCTCTGCGCACAATAATCATCAAATTCTTTACATTCTACCAGCCAATGGTACTTTTCTTTAAGGTGTATGTAGCGGAAAGCTTAAAGAGACCAGTGAATGTATAAAGATTATTTTGGGTTTGTCGAGAAGCCGTTTTCCATTGTGCCCAGTGCCAGATACTTGTTCCTTAGTGCCCGTCATCGGGAAGCCATGGCTCATCTTCAGGCGGGCTTAGGAGATGGCGGCGGGTTTGCGATGTTAACCGGAGAGGTTGGCACCGGGAAAACGACGGTGTCCAAAGCGATGCTGGCGTCTCTGGATGGTAGCGTCAGAGCCGGGCTGATTCTGAATCCGACATTTTCTGATACCGATTTACTGGAAGCGATATGTGATGAATTTGCTGTCGATTACCCTCCACAGGCTACGCTAAAGCAACTGACACAGGCGATTCATCAGTACCTTTTGCATAACCATTCCTGTGGGATCCAGACACTATTACTGATCGACGAAGCACAACATCTTTCCGCACAGGTGCTGGAGCAATTACGTCTGCTGACCAACTTTGAGACCGACACACAAAAGCTCTTAAAAGTGTTGCTGGTGGGGCAGCCGGAATTGCAGCAGAAACTGCAGACTGTGGAACTGCGCCAACTGGCTCAGCGGATTACCGGTCGCTACCATCTGCTGCCCCTGAGTCCCGAAGAAGTGACAGACTATATTGGATTCCGGTTGCGGACATCCGGCTGTGATAAGTCTTTATTTACTTCCCGGGCGATAAAGATTATTGCCCGCCAGAGCCAGGGCGTACCCCGCCTGATTAACCTGGTGTGTGACAAAGCACTGCAATACGCCTGCTATGCCAGTGAATCTCGGGTGTCACCTGCTCTGGCTGAAAAAGCATGTCAGGATGTTCTGTCCTTTCAGGCTCCAGCTGCAGGCTCTCGTCAGCCAGAAAACAATCGTTCTCGCTGGCCGGTCATGTCGGCGCTGACAGCTGCAATCATACTGGCTGGAGGAGGTTACTACTTTACGCAACAGTCATACCGCACAGAGCCTGTACAACCGCCGTTGATGGTACAAACTGAGGCTGAATCTGCGGTTGATCCGGTATCACCGCCAGCCGAGCCTGACAGCGTCCCGGAGGAAGAACCGGATCTGGTCGTCGACGTTCAACCGGTTAAGTCAGAACCGCCTGCTCCGGTGCTGCCGGCAGAGCCAGAAGAACATCAGGAAAAAATGACGGACGAACCGGAACTGGCGCAGTTTGTTCGTCATAGTGTCAGTGAGACGGATGCGATGCTGGCTTTGTATCAGCAATGGGGCGTTCAGGCTTCGGTGCTGGATGCTGCGTGCTCTGTGGCCGGGAGCTTTCCGTATATTTGTGAGAGGCGAACCGGATCGCTGACCGAGGTTAAGGAAGCAAACCGTCCGGTAATATTGACGGTCGACTATAATGGCACAACCGCGTACCCAGTGCTGTATGCGGTCGGTCGTGAACAGGCGGAGCTAATCAATTTCAGTGAGCGGATCAGCGTGCCGCTCAGTTGGCTGGAAAAACACTGGTCAGGAGAGTTTCAGCTGTTGTGGCGCAGTCACATTCAGCCGGTGCTTAAGTCCGGAAGCCGAGGTGATGTGGTACAGATGCTGGATGACAGACTGGCTGATGCTCTGGGCTCCCAGCCGTTGCAAACCCGGATATTTAATTCTGGACTAAAGCTGAGGGTTGAGGCATTTCAGCGTTGGCAGCGCCTGAGTGTTGACGGGATTGTCGGGCGTGAGACATTGCGGGTGCTGTACCGACTGACCGATACGGATGCTCCACAGCTTCAGGACGTCATTTCAGAGCATTCAGATCCGTCCGGGAGCATGATGATGCTGACTTACCCTGAATCAGGGCCTCTTATTGCTTTGTCAGCGTTGAAAGTGCCGGACAAACAGGTTATTGATGTTCAGCCGGTACAGACCACCGTTAGCCAGCTGGTGAGCGGGAAGAAGCCAGTGCCTGAATGGCAACTGGACGAGCTGGACCTGAGTGAATTGTCTCCGGAACTGGCACAGCGGGTAGAAAATGCATTGCAACCAGAAAGTACAGGGCAGCGTGAAGACGAGCCTGTCAGACCAGAACAGAAAATAGTCAAGCTGGAAGAAAGACAGAGTGATCTGACAGGACGGTTGCCAGCGATGGATTTGCAGACGCATATGTATTCAAGCAGTGCAGAGGGTCGCTGGGTGAAAATTAATGGTCAGGAGTTACACGAAGGAGACTGGCTGGACGATCAGGTTCAGCTATTAAGCATTTCTCCACGTAATATCGTGGTGAGGTTTGGCGGGCAGCAGATTGAAATTCCGGCTCTGTATGAGTGGGAAGGATAGTTGATTGCCTGATCTTGGGGATTAAAAAAGCCACCGGCATTAAGTCAGGTGGCTTTTTATTATGAATAGTTATGCCCAGCCGTTAGGGGATTTCTTACGACGTGGGATAATGTGTGGCAGGATCAGACCGAACAGCAGGCCACCACCAGCGACACCACCACCATACATAAAGTATTTCAGCAGCAGATCTTCTTTTTGCGTGTCAAGACGGGCACGCAACTCTCGGATCTCGGTTTGGGACTCCGTTAATTGAGCACTGATGTCGGTATAGCTTTCTTCCAGCTCTGCAATTTGTTTGTTGCGTGAATCCAGAGAAGAAACCAGCCCTGCTTGTTCCTGATCGGCTTGTTCCTGAGCATGAGCTAACTGTTGTCTGACATCCTTCAGCTCTTTTTCCAGGATCGGTAATCGAACCGCCATACTGGCCTGACGGGTAACAAATTTACTCTGTACCCAGCCTTTGCGTCCTTTAGGGTCGACGACTTCACTGTAGCCGGTTTCCTTATCGACGTTGGTCAGAGTGATTTTATCGCCGGCATTGACACTGCCGATAATACGAAACTTATTACTTGGACCTGAATGCATATAGGTGAATAAGTTGTCGGAAACATAATACTGGGGAGCGGCAAAGGCTCCGGGCACAAGCAGGCAGATAAATACCGCCAAAGAGAACAGTTTTTTCACAGTGCATCCTTTAACAATTATTGTCGTGAAATCTGGTGGTGTTCAAATGCTCCCTTCTTGTTGATGGAGAGGAATGAACTTTTACTGAAAAGCATAGTAAAAAGTTTCTCAGCTTGGTGCAACTAGAGAGGGGGAGCTAAGCTCCCCCTCATTCTAATATTCTGCCAATACTGACACAGATTTTACATTAATCAGGAGAATCATACTTATTATACAAACAGGCTTTGCATAATGTAGAAGAAAATGACGGCCAGTAATGCACCGGCTGGCAGGGTTACCACCCATGAAGCCACGATATTTCGAACGACACCCATATTCAGTGCGGCGATACCACGGGCAAAGCCAACGCCGAGTACCGCACCAACCAGAGTCTGAGTCGTTGAAATTGGCAGGCCGGTACCAGAAGCCAGAACCACGGTACAGGCTGTTGCCAACTGAGCGGCGAAGCCACGGCTTGGTGTTAATTCGGTGATACCTGTACCAACGGTAGCCATTACTTTATGGCCCATGGTAGCCAGACCAACCACGATGCCCAGGCCACCAAGCGGCAGGATCCACCAGGCAATACTACTTTTAGCCGTGATTTCACCCATGTTCTGAACGGTTGATACCACAGCAGAAAGAGGGCCAATTGCGTTCGCTACATCGTTAGAGCCGTGCGCGAATGCCATAGCACAGGCGGTAATAACCATCAGGACGCTGAAGATCTTTTCGACGCCGGCAAATCCACGGTCATCCGCTTTTTGGGAGAATTTCATCTGGATGTAGATATAGCCACCAACCATTACAATCGCAGAGACGATTGCTGACCATACCCAGGCTTCAGGGGTGGTAAGGTGCAGGCCAACATGCTTCAGCCCCTTTTTGATTGTCACCAGGGCAATAACCAGAGTGGTGATAAACATATAGACCGGCACAAAGCGTTTAGCGTTCAGGAGTGGGGTTTCCGTATCGAAAATCAGGCGCTGGGCACTGACAAAGATAAGATACGCAAACAGGCCTGAAATAACAGGAGTAATGATCCAACTGCCAACAATACCCTGTACGGAGCCCCAGTCAACGGCTTCTGTGCCGACAGAGACACAGGCGAAACCGATAATGGCACCGATGATAGAGTGAGTGGTGGAAACGGGCCAGCCCATAAAGGAGGCCAGAAGCAGCCATGTGCCGGCAGCAAGAAGCGCAGACAGCATGCCGTAAATCAGTATGTCTGGTTGGTCGACAAACAGAGAGGTTTCAATCACGCCTTTACGGATCGTGTCTGTCACCTCACCACCGGCAAGATAAGCACCGGCAAATTCGAAGATCATCGCAATAACGATAGCTTGTTTAACCGTCAGGGCTTTGGAACCTACAGAGGTACCCATCGCGTTGGCAACATCGTTTGCACCAATACCGATTGCCATTAAAAAGCCAAATATCGCAGCAGCAAAAATAATCACTGTGCCGTAGTTTGCAAGGATATCCATGGTAATACCTAGTTGTTGGATAACAAAATCAGAAAACGAAAACGCACAAAAACACTTTGAAGCTAACCTTTTTGAAGTTAGCTTCAAAGTCTACAGTACGTTTTATGTTTTCTCCGGATTAATTAAGAGCGGGCAAGCATCATTTCTAGTCGTGAGCCTACGCGCTGAGCCTGGTCGGCAATAGCACCAACCCACTCTAGAATTTTGTATAAGAAAATGACATCTATCGGATTATATTCGGATTCGATAGCCATCAGCATCTGACGAAGTTCGATCTGCATCGCATCTGTATCATCTTCGATTTCGTCCAGTTGATGGATCATTTCAGCAACAAGTGTTACTTCCCGTCCCCGGAATCCGGTCTCTAGCAATTCATCCAGTTCACTGATCACTTTTTGCGCTTGAGCGGAGGCATCGAGACAGCGCTTAACATAGGCGATAAATTTTTCGTGAATAGGTTCGGGAATAGCGAGCTGACGGCCGATGACTCGACCGGCAATATCTTTGGCAAGGTTGGCCAGCTTGTCCTGTTGAGTGAGAAGACTCAACAAGTCAGTGCGACTGACCGGCATAAACAGACCACTAGGTAACTTAAGACGGATTTCACGTTTAAGCACATCAGCGTCTCTCTCCAGTTGAGAGATCGTTGCACGGATTTCTTCCGCCTTGGTCCAGTCACCTTCATGACAGGCTTCAAAAAAGCCGATTAGGTGAGAGCAGCATTCATTTACGCACACAACGTGGCGTTGCAAAGGTTTGATAGGGGACTTTGCGAACAACCCCATAATGGTATTTACTGGCATGGTCAAAACCTAAAACTATAACCTTAAAAATAACAGTCACACTTTGGTGAAATGTTGTGCGATGGCTATAAAGGTGCGCATGGTAACCGAATCAATCCATCTTTAAAACTGTTTTAGATCATGTATAAGGGTTTTTATTGTTTATAACTGGCTCTGCCGGGGGGCAATTTTGTGTGGATAAACCGATTTCAACTCTTGCCCAGATATAAATTAGGCAATATGCTGTTGCCATTGTCCCTAAAAGGTAGAACAGATGGAAACCGAGATAGAACTGAAGTTTTTTGTATCACCTGATTTTTCAGAACAACTAAAGACAAAAATCGCCGACACTAAAATTCTTCAGCACAGTTGCAGAGATCTTGGTAACACTTATTTTGATACTTCTGACAACTGGTTGCGGCAGCATGATATCGGTTTGCGTATACGCCGTTTTGACGATGTGTTTGTTCAGACGGTAAAAACGTCTGGTCGTGTTGTTGCCGGTTTACATCAGAGGCCGGAGTTTAATGCCGAGCATACGAGTAACTCTCCTGACCTATCCCTTCACCCGGCCGATATCTGGCCCTACGGTAAAACTCCCGAAGAACTGCAATCTGAACTTATTCCCCTGTTTTCAACTAATTTTACCCGTGAGCAATGGCTGATCGGTATGCCGGATGGTAGTCAGATCGAAGTTGCTTTTGATCACGGACATGTCGTGGCCGGTGAAAAGGAAGAACCGATTGCCGAGGTAGAGCTGGAACTTAAATCCGGACAGACAGAATCCCTGTTTACTCTGGCCAGAACCATTATTGAAGGTGGGGGAATGCGTCTGGGTAACCTGAGTAAAGCGGCCCGAGGTTATCGTCTGGCTCAGGGGTATGAGGGCGATCGCATCGAAGAATTACCTCTGGTGGCGACAGACAGTAACGATACGGTAGAAAGCTGTTTTATCAAATCTCTGGAACACGCGCTTTCTCACTGGCATTACCATGAGCAGATATTTTTTGAACGCGACTCTCTGGAGGCATTAAGGGAAATCAGTAATGCCATTTCCTTTATCCGACAGATACTGACGGTATTTGGCGGTATTGTACCCAGACGGGCCAGTGCTATTCTGCGTCAGGAATTAAAATGGCTGGAGCAGGAGCTTAGCTGGCACAAAACCGCTAATTACCTGGACAGTCTTTGTGAAGATAAAGGGCATGTGCTGCGCAAACTGGATGCTCGTAAATGGCTGGTGAAACAACTTACAGAGCAGAGAGAAAATTTACCATCCAGAGAGCAGAGTATTACTTTGCTTCAATCCGCACGGTATGCCGGATTATTGCTGGATCTGAGCCGTTGGCTTCTATCGCGTGGGTGGCAACCGTTTCTGGATGAAAAAGCCAGAAATAAAATGGCTAAGCCGATTCGTCGTTTTTCAGAGAAACAGCTTGATCGATCCTGGGCTGAGTTACTGGAATCTTTCCCTCCGGAGAAGCCACTGACGCGGCAGGAATACGTCGATCAGGAGTATCGCCTGATGCGCAATATGTACACGGGGGTTTGCTTTGCTTCTCTTTATGAAGAGGAAAGCAGGGAAGCTTTCCGGATGCCCTGGTCGGATCTTCTCCAGGGTATTGATGACCTGTTGATATTATCTCCATTGCAGCAATTGGTTGATGAACTGGAAGAAGATGAACGCAAGCAACTGGAAAAGTGGCTGACCCGGCAGGAAGGTTCCATATTACATGCCATGGAACAGACCAGAGTGATTGGACTGGAAGCGCAACCTTACTGGACAGCGTAACCAAAGCAGGAATAAGGAAACAATATTCAGGGAGAAACCGCTGGTTTTCTCCCTTTTTTTGTATGTGTATATTTTTATGTGTTTAAAGGTTGTATTTTTCTTTATAGCTCATTGTTCTTCAGGATATGGCAAGAATTGACTTTAAGTGGGAGATAGCTCTAATCGTGGATAAAAGTACTTCAGTAAACTGTATTCAAGTCGATAATAGTTAGAGCTCTCTGGTTTACCGCTTTGCAGACGGTATGCAGAGATCACAAATACGGATAAGAATCGACAGAATAGTGAGATTAGACTCAGTTGAGAGGCATTGTTTTGATATGATGTCTTTTCATACGAGGCTCGAAATAAATAGAACGCAAACAACGCAGTTGTACATTTTCGCTTGCATGGTCATGGTATGGCTAAGCCGTATCATTCATAGATGTAAAGCTGTTTGAGGTTGGAAAAGTGGAGAATAGATGATGGCAGGTATGCAAATAAAGCCATGGGAAAGAATTATTACTGATGTTCGCCTGGTTCCTAAGCTGATTATTTTGATGGTATTCAGTAGCTTGGTTCTGGTTGGCAAGCAATTATGGGATGCTCATACCTTCTATCACTCTGTGGTAATGGTGCAGAAAGATCAGGCACGAGATATTTCTCTGGCGCAAGCTAAGTTTCTGGATAACGTTTTGCTGAACAGCAAAGAGAAAACACTGGCTGAAAGAGCATTCTCTGATATCACCGGAGAAAATGATAAACAGCACTACTCCTATCTTATCCAGCTGGACAGTGGCAAAGTGGTTGGATTGCCGGGCGTCTCCTCTATTAATGATCTTAAGAGAACCACCACTGACGGGCAGTCAGTTTCCCAGATCATCAATAACCTTACATCGGATGTTGGTTTTGTTCTGGAAGGTGGGAAGCGCTTTGAACATGGTGCGAAACTTAAGGCCGCTGACTGGGTGGTTGTTGCCTCGCAAAATGAAGCCGTTGCTCAGTCTCACTATGACAGTTATATCGTTGAGGTTATCTGGCAAACGGTACTTATGATCGTGATGTTCCTGGCTATTTTGTTCTTAGCGGCTTCTATTATGCTTCGCCAGACAAAGTATGTCGGAAGCAGTATTCAGAACATGGCGAACCGAGATTTATCCAACCCGATAGAAATGGACTGTAAAGATGAATACGGTGATCTGGCTCGTGAGCTGGAAAGTACCCGTGCTCAGCTACAGGATATGATCAAGGCTCAGCTTAGTTCGTCGGAAGAACTCTCAGCCCTGACGGAAGTTATGACCCTGAGTATGTCGGAAACAAAAGAGTCTGCTCAGGAAGAATTTGCCGAAATTGACCAGTTAGCTACCGCCATGAGTGAGATGACGTCAACGGTTCAGACCGTGGCCGAACATGCACAGAATGCGTCATCAGTCACAGAAAGTGCTTCTGAGCAGGCAAGAACCGGTCAGCAGTTTGTGCAGAACAGTGTCAGCAAAATGAATGAGCTTTCTACGGATATAGCGGAGTCTGCCGGGGCAGTGAACCAGGTGGAAGAGCGTGTAGAAGCTATCGGTAGCGTTGTCGGTACCATTCAGGGTATCTCTGAACAAACTAACCTTCTGGCTCTGAACGCGGCGATTGAGGCTGCGCGTGCCGGTGAAGCCGGACGTGGTTTCGCGGTGGTTGCGGATGAAGTGCGTAATCTGGCTCAGCGGACACAGTCAGCTACGGTAGAGATTCAGGAAATGATTTCTCAGCTTCAGGCGAGTGCCAGCTCTGCGGTTGAACTGATGGAGAAGAGCGTTGTAGAAGCCGCAGAAGGCGTGGAACTGGTAAACAATGCCGGTATCGAACTGGATGGTATTGTTGCACAAGTTGAACAAATTAATGATATGAACTTCCAGATCGCAACGGCGGCAGGTGAACAGAGCAGTGTGGCGGAAGAAATGAACCAGAACCTGACCAATGTTCGAGAACTGGTGGAAGCATCCGTAACCGTTGTGACAGAACTTCTGGAAACTTCTGAAGTGATGCAGAGTAATGCGGAAGAGCTGGATAAGAAGATTCAATCCTTCAAGATCTGATTCACGACGCCATCATTCTCATTAAAGAAACATCAAGCAGAACGCCCGCTCTATTTTAGCGGGCGTTTTTTATTGCTAAGGTACTATTATTTATACAAGTATACTCACTTGTACCTACTCAGGAATGTTGCATGTCATTACCAGAAATATTACAAGCAGAAGCGACAGCGGCTTTTAACCAGCTTAATCCACAAGCGCAGCAATCGATACAGACCTGGCCGGAATTCCGGCTGGAGCAGTTACATCAGGTGCTGGGGCTTAGCGTATTTATTCGGGAAGCGTTTAACCGGAACGCCACCTTGGCTGAAGAGCTTCCGGCTATGCTGGAGAAAACAGACCGGGCGGAAGGTTACCGGCGGGAGCTGAAACAGCGGTTGGATAGTTGTCCCGATGAAGCCACCGGTCTTCGGCTGCTCAGGGAATTCCGTTGTCGCGAGATGGTATGTATAGCGTGGCGGGATTTTCTGGGTGAATGGGAACTGGAAGAGAGCCTCAGGCATCTGTCAGAGCTGGCCGAAGCCATGATTTTTGAAACGTATCAGTGGCTGTATCAGGCATGTTGTCAGGAGTGGGGGACACCCTGTAATGAACAAGGCGAGCCTCAACCCATGTTGATCATTGGTATGGGTAAGTTGGGTGGGGGGGAACTGAACTTCTCATCCGATATCGATTTGATCTTTACCTACCCGGAAAATGGTGAAACTCAGGGAGCACGCCGTAGTATTGCCAATGCACAGTTTTTTACCCGTCTGGGCCAACGCATTATTAAGGCGCTCGATCAACAGACTCTGGATGGGTTCTGTTATCGGGTTGATATGCGGTTAAGGCCGTTTGGTGAAAGTGGCCCTTTGGTCATGAGTTATGCTGCGATTGAGGATTATTATCAGGAGCAGGGGCGTGACTGGGAACGTTATGCCATGGTCAAAGCGCGGGTGATGGGCCGTGAGATGTATCCTGAGTATCAGCAGCTTCGGCAGATGCTGCGACCATTTGTTTTCCGACGCTATATTGATTTTAGTGCCATTCAGTCTCTGAGGCGGATGAAGTCAATGATTTCCAGTGAAGTGCGACGCAGAGGTCTGCACAACAATATTAAGCTCGGTTCCGGTGGCATAAGAGAAGTGGAATTTATTGCGCAGGTTTTCCAGTTGATTCGTGGAGGCCGGGAGCCGGGTTTGCGCAAACGTGGGCTATTGGAAACCCTTGTATCAATACGGGAACTGGGGTTGATAGATGCCGATGAGGTTGTCGGACTGGAAGAGGCTTACCGTTTTCTGAGAAAACAGGAAAACCTGCTGCAGGCGATGGCAGATAAGCAGACCCAGACGCTGCCAGACTCACCTCTGGAACAGGAAAAACTGGCTTTTGCTATGGGGTTCTCATGCTGGGAAGCTCTGCTTCAGGCAACACAGGAACATATGCGCCATGTTCATAGTGTCTTCGATAAGCTTATTGGTGATGACGATGAGGAATCTGTGGCGGTAGAGCCTCATTTTTCCGAGCTTTGGGATATGGTGCATAAGCCGGAGGTTATTGAGCACATTCTGCTTGAGGATCTTCACAGTGCAGAGGTAACCGCAGATCAAAAAGTGATCACTGACTTTAAGGATGGTTTAGCGAAAAAAACACTGGGCCCCAGAGGACGGGAGGTCCTTAATCGTCTGATGCCGAAAGTCTTTCAAGCCGTGTTTGCTCATAAAGATGCCCGATTTGGATTATCTCGGGTCCTGCATCTGTTGGGTAAAATTGTTACCCGGACAGCATACCTTGAGTTACTAGAAGAAAACCCTTCTGCTCTGACTCAACTGGTGCGGCTTTGCACAGCGAGTCCCATGGTTTCAGAGCAGCTAGGTAAATATCCAATTCTGCTTGATGAGCTGCTTGATCCTAAACAGCTGTATAACCCGGTTCCTCTTGAGTCTTATAAAGTGGAATTAACGGAATATCTGGCCCGGATCCCAGAAGAAGACATGGAACAGCAGCTGGAGGCTCTACGTCAGTTTAAGCAGACCTGTATCCTTCGTATCGCTGCGGCTGACATTGCAGGAGTTCTGCCGGTGATGAAGGTCAGTGATCATTTGACCTATCTGGCTGAAGCCATTGTCGAAGCAGTCATTAACCAGGCATGGCTGCAGGTTCGGGAGAAGTATGGCGAACCGACCCACCTGAAGAACCGGGACGGTCGTGGCTTTGCTGTCATTGGCTATGGCAAAGTTGGCGGCTGGGAGCTGGGGTATAATTCCGATCTTGATCTCGTATTCCTGCACGATTGCCCGGCGGATGTATATACCGATGGTAAGAAAGAAATCGATGGCCGTCAGTTCTACCTGCGTCTGGTACAGAGAATCATTCATATTTTTTCGGTTCGTACTGCCTCAGGCATTCTGTATGAAGTGGATACCCGTTTAAGGCCGTCCGGCGCATCGGGCTTGCTGGCCAGTTCGGCTCAGGCATTTGATGAATACCAACATCAGGAAGCGTGGACCTGGGAGCACCAGGCTCTGGTTCGTGCCAGAGTGCTGTATGGTGATCCGACCCTGAGTAATGCGTTCGCGGATATTCGTCATCGGGTGCTGTGCATTCCTCGAGAAGAGGGCAAGTTGAGACAGGACGTGGTGGATATGCGGGAGAAAATGCGTACTTATCTTGGTGGTAAAAAACCAGGACGTTTTATGCTTAAGCAAGACCTTGGAGGGATCACCGATGTCGAATTTCTCGCCCAGTATTTAGTGCTGAGGTTCAGCGCGGGACACCCAGGATTGACTCGTTGGTCTGACAATGTGCGTATTTTTGAATCCATGCATCAGCACTCAGTGTTAACGGAAGAAGAGAGTCTATCGCTGACGGAGGCTTATACCAGTATTCGTAATGAAATCCATCACCGTAACCTGCTTAATCTTGATGCTGATGTCGATGAATCCCGGTTTGTCGATCAGAGAGCCTGTGTGCAGAAAAACTGGGATAAGTGGTTAGGCTAAACCAATATACGCCTGAAAGATAAACATGGCTGTGCGTCAGTAGTTTAGCCGCCCTTGAGGCTGTGCTAGACTTGGCGCAGCTAACTATTTTGGAGAAAACTATGAAACCGATTCTGCCTGATTACAGTACGTCTGGAGTACTGATTGTTGGCGATGTCATGTTGGACAGATACTGGTATGGTCCAACGGGACGTATTTCACCGGAGGCTCCGGTTCCTGTGGTAAAAGTGGAAGATAATGAGGAGCGTCCAGGCGGAGCGGCAAACGTCGCCATGAATATCGCGGCTCTCGGTGGTCATGCGAGTATTATCGGTTTAACCGGGGAAGATGAACCCGCCAGCGTATTGGCAGAAACGCTGGATTCTTTAAAAGTGAATTGCAACTTTATTGCCCTTCCCGACTACCCAACTATCACGAAGCTAAGAGTAATGAGTCGCGGACAGCAACTTATCCGCCTCGATTTTGAAGATAGGTTTGAGAACATTGATGCCGAATTATTCCTTTCCCGCATGGTTCAGTCACTTCCTCACGTGAAAGCGGTGGTGTTCTCAGATTATGCTAAAGGGGCTCTGGAGCATGTTCAGACGATGATCCAGAAAGCGAAATCGGCTGGTGTGCCGGTGTTTATTGACCCTAAGGGGGCTGACTTTGAGCGTTATCGTGGAGCGACTCTTCTGACGCCGAATATGGCGGAGTTTGAGCTGGTTACCGGTAAGGTGAAGAATGAAGAAGAGCTGATCAGAAAGGGACTGGAACTGATTGAAGCCTATGATTTCGAGGCGCTTCTGGTTACCCGAAGTGAACATGGTATGACGTTACTGCAGCGTGGAAAAGAGCCTTTCCATCTCCCTACCCAGGCCAAAGAAGTCTTTGATGTGACCGGTGCTGGGGATACAGTGATTTCTGTCTTAGCGGCATCGGTAGCGGCCGGAAAAGAGTTGGATGAGGCATGTGCTCTGGCGAATGCGGCAGCGGGTATTGTGGTCGGTAAGCTGGGCACCTCAACGGTATCGACGGTGGAACTGGCGGAAGCCGTGCATGGTAGTAAAGACACCGATTTTGGCATTATTTCGGAAGCTGCCCTGATTGAGGCAGTGAAAAAGGCAAGAGCCAAGGGTGAAAACGTTGTGATGACCAACGGCTGTTTTGACATTTTGCATGCCGGTCATGTGTCTTACCTGAACCATGCGGCTGAGTTAGGCGATCGCCTGATTGTCGCAGTGAATACGGATGAGTCCGTTCGTCGCCTGAAAGGGGCTGGGCGTCCGGTGAACCCGACGGATCGCCGCATGGCCGTATTGGCTGGTTTGGGTGCCGTAGACTGGGTGGTACCATTTAGTGAAGATACGCCGCAGCGTCTGATCTCAGAAGTGCTGCCAAGCCTGTTGGTGAAAGGTGGTGATTATAAGCCGGAAGACATCGCAGGTGGGGCGGAAGTTATCGCGGCTGGTGGCGAAGTTAAGGTACTGAACTTTGAAGATGGCTGCTCGACCACAGAGATTATCGAAGCGATAAAAGGCGGTAAAGGCTAGAAATTAGATCGCTACGCTTCTAGAAACTACAAACCCTAAAAATAAAAAGCCCGCTGGCTTATCAAAACCAGCGGGCTTTATTATGTTCTCTAGTCTCTAGTCTCTAGTCTCTAGTCTCTAACGCGCTGGCTTCAGGCCGGCGTTGATATCCATAATATCCTGTTCACTCAGCGTACCAACAGCCTGGCGCAGGTTCAGAATATTGATGATGTAATCATAACGAGCATTTGACAGGTTACGGTTCGCATCATATAGACTGCGGGTTGAATCCAGTACATCGACGATAGTGCGGGTACCGACTTCAAAGCCTGCTTCTGTTGCTTCCAGTGCCGAACGGGCAGAGACGACAGATTGCTTGTAGGCTTTAATTGTGCCGATACTGGCATTGACGTTGTTCCGGTAGCTGCGTACGGTCTTCAATACGCTTCGGTAGCTTGCCTCAAGCTGCTCGCTGGCTGCCACAAAATTGTATTCCGCCTGCTTTTCCTGAGAAGTCAGGTTGCCACCCGTGTAGAGAGGAATCGTAAGGTTCAGGCCAATATTCGCCACTTCACCATCAAAGTTAGCGCCCGTGCCGCTATCGGTTCTGTCCAGGTGGGTGTAGCCACCATCCAGCGTGAGGGTTGGCAGGTTTCCAGCCTTCGCCAGTTGGATACTGTCTTTGGCAAGGTCTTTACTAATGCGGGCGGTGAGCAAGGTTAGATTTTTCTCCTGAGCCTGGCTGATTAACTGGTTGAGCGAATCAGACGGCGGAGTGGCTGAAAAACGTTTTGTGTCAAGAACGTTCAGGCTTTTGTGTTCTTGCCCGGTAATTTCCCGCAAAGATTCGTAGCTGTTGATCAGGGCATTTTCGCTGATTACTTCACTAGCCAATACACTGTCGTATTGCGCCTGAGCGTCATGAACGTCGGTGATGGCTGAAAGGCCGACTTCAAAGCGCTGCTTGGTTTGTTCAAGCTGACGTTCAACCGCAGCTTTTTCTGCACGAACAAATTCCAGGCTGTCTTGTGCACGCAGTACTTCAAAGTAAGCCGTAGCGACACGCAGGATCAGCTGTTGTTGCGTGGCAGCATAGCTGGCATCTGCCTGGCGAGCTGATTTTTCTGCACTTTCAAGGTTGATCCAACTGGAGCGTTGATACAGAGCCTGAGTAAAAGAGACTCCGGCTTGCAATTGGTTATATTCGTTAGACGGAATATCGCTGCTGTTGTTAATGTCATAACTGGCGGCCAGGTTGATCTGAGGCAACAGAGCACTTTTAGTCGAGGTTACCGCCTCAAATGCTGCACCTTTTTGAGCGGCGGCTCTAAGCAGTGTAGGGTCATTCTCTTTAGCTAGATCGTAGATTTCGGCTAAATCATCAGCGAATACATAAGTGGATGTACTACCCAGAGTGACGCTGATTAATAAAGGAAGCAGTTTTTTCATTTGGCTAGTCCTGCCTGTTGTTCGGTTTAGTATTGGTTAACAGTGTACCTGAAACTGTTGTCTATTTACTCTATCTTTGCCTTTTTTTACATTTAATTGCCCAATTGTGCAATATATTTCTGCGTTATTTAAAAAATAGATAAAGCTTGTTAAAAAAGTTGAGCGTTATCATTGGTAGTCAATACTGACAATGAGTAGAATATTCTTCATAATCCCTTAACGGCAAGCGCAATATTAAAACTCGGGTGGCAAATCGCATGAAACCACAATTTACTTCAGAAGACGTTGAAATCATTTCAAAAGAGCCACTTTTTCAGGGGTTTTTCAGGATGTTGAAGTATTCCTTCCGGCATAAGTTGTTTAATGGTGGTTGGAGTGAAACGTATGACAGGGAAATGTTTGAGCGTGGCCGGGCTGCCGCTTTGCTTCCTTACGATCCGGTAAAAGACACCGTGGTTCTGACAGAGCAGATTCGGGTTGGGGCATTGGAAGATGAAAACCCATGGCAGATTGAAATTGTGGCCGGGATCATGGATAAAAATGAGAACCCGGAAGAACTTGTGCGCCGGGAAGCAGTCGAAGAAGCTGGAGTTGAAGTTAAAGCAGTCGTTCCTGTCACAAGCTATTACCCTTCAGCCGGAGGCTGTAATGAAAGGCTTGATGTGTTTGTTGGTCAGGTCGACTCGACTGGCGTAGACGGCATTCACGGGCTGGAATGTGAAAATGAAGACATCCGGGTTCAGGTTGTGAGTCGTGAAGACGCTTATAACCTGGTTAAGTCGGGTAAAATTGAGAACGGTGCCTCAATAATTGCACTTCAATGGCTGGAATTAAATCATATAGACCTAAAATCGCGATGGCTGAAATCTTGACCGGAAAAGCGTATCACGTTGATCTTGCAGCGCTGATGCGGATTTATGAAACCAATTATGCAAAGCTGAATGCCTTGTTGCCAAGCCGGGCAGGGGTAGGTGATGTACGCTCCTACCAGGTGGCCAGAATGACTTACCAGCTTGAGGTCAGCGAAATAACCAAATACACCACTGTGATTGATGTTAGTCAGAGTGATGAGTCTCCGGTTTTTCCTCTGCCGAAAATGACCGTCAGGTTGTACCACGATGCCAGAGTAGCAGAAGTGTGTGCCAGCGAGCAGATTTCACGGATTAAGGCTCGCTATGATTATCCAAATACTAAAATGATGCAGAAGGACGAAAAATTTCAGCTTAACCAGTTTCTCAGTGACTGGCTGACTTTCTGCTTGCGCCATGGGATCAGTCGTGAGCCTATATTCAGATAAACACGACATTGTAAATTAAAGAAGAATTCAGGTTGACTATGTTGACGTCATCAACAGCTTATACTTACGCGGGGGAGCCCGGAATCTTGGAAAGGAAAACAGAAGATACAGAGAGCCAGAGTATAAAGCTGTTACAGATAACGGATACTCACTTATTTTCCACTTCTGATGGTTGTCTGCTCAGTGTGAATACATTAGACAGTTTTCACGCCATTATTGAAGAAATAAACAATCAGCAGATACCCTTTGATGGAATTATCGCGACGGGTGATATTTCTCAGGATCACAGCGAGCGTTCATATCAGCGTTTTGAACAGGGCATAGCCTCTCTAGAAAAGCCTTGTTACTGGTTACCGGGGAATCACGATTATAAACCGGGCATGCAAAGTGTACTGCCATCGCCTCAGATCCAGACAAATACTCATGTTCTTTTAGGAGAGCATTGGCAGATGATTTTACTGGACAGTCAGGTTGAAGGCGTGCCTCACGGTAAGCTGAGCGAAGAACAGCTGACTTATCTGGACGATAAACTGGCCGAATATTCTAACCGGCATACACTGGTATTATTGCATCACCATTCGGTTTTGGTTGGAAGTTCCTGGTTGGATCAGCATACCCTGTATGAACCGGAAAAATTCTGGCAGATTATTGAAAAGCATAATAACGTAAGTGCTGTTTTATGTGGGCATGTACATCAGGAGTATGACTCTATGCATGCGGGGGTACGGGTAATGGCTTCGCCTTCCACATGTGTTCAGTTTAAACCTGATTCAACCGATTTTGCGCTTGATCCTCTGTCTCCGGGATGGAGAACATTAGAGTTATTGAAAGACGGTAGTGTTGCGACACAGGTGTACCGGCTTGGAGACGGACGTTTTCATCCTGATTTCAGTGCCAGTGGGTATTGAGTGATGAAAAAACCATCGTTGTTAATCTATATTCACGGTTTTAACAGTTCCGCTCAATCACATAAAGCCAGTGTTATTTCGGATTATTGTGTGCATAACCACCCTGACATTCACGTCGTGATTCCTCAGGTTCCCGCGCTCCCGGGGGATGCGGCCGTATCTCTGCGCAAATTGGCGGAGAAATATAAAGATACTCATAATGTTGGCCTGGTAGGCAGCTCTCTGGGCGGATATTTCTCCATCTGGCTGAATAGTCTATACGGCTTTAAGGCGGTGTTAGTCAATCCTGCAATCAGGCCTTATGAATTATTGCCGCTGGGCGAACAACTTAACCCCTATACGCAAGAGCAGTATGTACTGGAAGAAAAGCATATTTCAGAATTAAGAGCGCTGGATATCGAAAATATCTCTGAACCCGCTGATCTCTGGGGATTACTTCAGGAGGGGGATGAAGTTCTTGATTACCATCAGGCGGTGGAAAAGCTGACAGGGGCGAAACTGACGGTGGAAGATGGCGGTAATCACAGCTTTGTTGACTTCGAGCGTTATATGCCAGCGATAATAGAGTTTCTGAATCTTTAAGTCTCCACCTGACTTCCGTCTGAATAATGGACTTAACGGCCAGAAAACGGGTGATATCCTCGGTGTAGCATCATAATTTTATCCTTTCCACCATGAACCTGCTTGACATAAGTGAACAGGTTCCAGAGTATGTTTCTTCTTACGAGTTGGTTGTTTTCTGTAAAACGCGCTTTTAAGTACCTAATTTTTTAAGTACAGATTTCTTTTCGTACATCGTTTAAGTACACAGTTTTGAGCACAGATTTCGTATTATGACTGAACAATATAATGCCGGGGCCATTGAAGTTCTTAATGGTCTGGAACCGGTACGCCGCCGGCCTGGAATGTATACCGATACAGTCCGGCCCAATCACTTAGGCCAGGAAGTTATTGATAACAGTGTCGATGAAGCCTTGGCTGGCCATGCATCTAAAGTACAGGTCATTCTTCATGCCGATCAATCATTAGAAGTGACTGATAATGGTCGGGGTATGCCTGTGGATATTCACCCGGAAGAGAAAGTCTCCGGTGTCGAACTGATCATGTGTAAGCTGCATGCCGGTGGTAAATTCTCCAATAAAAATTACCAGTTTTCCGGTGGCTTGCATGGCGTAGGTATTTCCGTAGTAAACGCTCTGTCAAAACGGGTCGAAGTTATCGTTCGCCGAGACGGTGAAGTGTATGAAATCGCCTTTGAGCACGGTGATAAAGTATCAGATTTAACGGTAACGGGTACGTGTGGTCGCCGGAATAAAGGGACCAGTGTCCATTTCTGGCCAGATGCCCAGTATTTTGACTCAGCTAATTTTTCTGTTTCAAGGCTGATTAATAATCTACGGGCAAAAGCCGTTTTGTGCCCGGGACTGGAAATTACCTTCACTGATAAAGTGAACGGCAATGATTACCGGTGGTTCTATGAAGATGGCCTGAAAGATTACCTTGCCGAAGCAGTGAAAGGCTACACCCTGCTGCCGGAAGAACCGTTTACCGGAGATTTTTCTGGTGAGACGGAAGCCGTTACCTGGGCTCTGCTCTGGCAGCCCGAAGGTGGTGAGCAAATTACGGAAAGTTATGTCAACCTGATCCCTACCGCGCTCGGTGGCACTCACGTTAACGGTTTGCGACAGGGGCTATTGGATGCCATGCGTGAGTTCTGTGAATTCCGCAACCTGCTGCCACGTGGTGTAAAACTGACTGGTGAAGATGTTTTTGACCGCTGTTCTTACGTTCTGTCGATCAAAATGCAGGATCCGCAGTTTGCCGGGCAAACCAAAGAGCGCCTTTCTTCCCGTCAGTGTTCCGCTTTTGTGTCTGGCGTGGTTAAAGATGCCTTTAGCCTGTGGCTGAATGAAAAGCCGCAACTAGCGGAGCAACTGGCTGAAGTGTGTATTGCTAACGCCCATCGCCGTATGCGGGCCAGCAAAAAAGTGGTGCGTAAAAAAATCGCATCGGGGCCTGCACTGCCGGGTAAACTGACCGATTGTTCCCAGCAGGATTTAACCAAAACCGAGCTGTTTCTGGTGGAGGGTGACTCCGCTGGCGGTAGTGCCAAACAGGCTCGCGATCGTGAGTTTCAGGCTATCATGCCTCTGCGGGGTAAGATTCTAAATACCTGGGAAGTATCAGCTGATCAGGTGCTGGCGTCGCAGGAAGTGCATAATATTTCCATCGCTCTGGGAATTGACCCGGACAGCGATAATCTGAGCGAGCTGCGCTACGGTAAGGTCTGTATCCTTGCGGATGCGGACTCCGATGGTCTGCACATTGCCACTTTGTTATGTGCTCTGTTTATCCGTCATTTCCCGGCGTTAGTTCATGCCGGGCATGTCTATGTCGCGATGCCGCCTTTGTACCGTATAGACTGCGGGAAAGAGGTGTTCTATGCGCTGGACGAAGATGAAAAAGACGGAGTTCTTGAACGCCTGAGTAAGAAAAAAGCCAAGATCAATGTACAGCGATTTAAAGGTCTGGGTGAGATGAATCCGATGCAGTTACGTGAAACCACGATGGATCCGAATACCCGTCGTCTGGTACAGCTGACCATTGATGACGCTGAACAGACCAACGAAATGATGGATATGTTGCTGGGCAAAAAACGGGCGGATGATCGCCGCTCCTGGCTACAGAGTAACGGTGACTTAGCAGAGGTTGAGGTATAACTGATGTCTACTGAAATGTCTTTTGATGGTGTTGAACAACTGCCTCTGCGTAAGTTTACCGAAGACGCTTATCTGAATTATTCCATGTACGTCATTATGGACCGTGCGCTCCCTTATATTGGGGACGGTTTAAAACCGGTTCAGCGACGTATCATTTACGCAATGTCGGAGCTGGGTCTTTCGGCATCCGCAAAATATAAGAAATCCGCGCGTACCGTGGGGGATGTGTTGGGTAAATACCACCCCCATGGCGACTCAGCCTGTTATGAAGCCATGGTACTGATGGCGCAGCCATTTTCTTACCGTTATCCGCTGGTGGATGGTCAGGGTAACTGGGGGGCACCGGATGATCCTAAGTCCTTTGCCGCCATGCGTTATACCGAAGCCAAACTATCGAAGTTTGCGGAAGTGTTGCTGGGCGAATTGGGTCAGGGCACCGTTGAGTGGCAGCCAAACTTTGACGGCACCATGCGCGAGCCGCAAATGCTGCCTGCTCGTCTGCCGCATATTCTGCTTAATGGAGTTACTGGTATTGCTGTGGGTATGGCAACCGATATTCCGCCGCATAATGTGCGTGAAGTGGCTGAGGCCGCTATCCATCTGATCGATAACCCTAAAGCTGAACTGAGTGATGTGATGAACTTTGTTCAGGGGCCGGATTATCCGACCGAAGCGGAAATCATTTCACCAAAATCTGATCTGGAAAAAATCTACCGTACCGGCAGGGGAAGTATTAAGGCCCGTGCGGTCTGGCACAAAGAAAGCGGTGATATTGTCATTACCGCACTGCCACATCAGGTTTCCGGAGCTAAATTGCTTGAGCAGATTGCCGGTCAGATGCGGGCGAAAAAGTTACCTATGGTGGATGACCTGCGTGATGAATCGGATCATGAGAACCCGACCCGTATCGTGATTGTTCCCCGTTCTAACCGTATCGATTGCGATCAATTGATGAATCACCTGTTTGCATCGACGGATCTGGAGAAGAACTTTCGGGTTAACCTGAATATGATTGGTCTGGACAACCGGCCTCAGGTTAAAGGTCTGGTGCAGATTCTGGCGGAATGGATTGAATTCCGCCGGGCAACCGTACGTCGCCGTTTGCAATATCGCCTGGACAAAGTGCTGGCTCGCCTGCATATCCTGGAAGGCTTACTGGTTGCGTACCTGAACCTGGATGAAGTCATTGAGATCATCCGTACAGAGGATGAACCGAAAGCGGTATTGATGCAACGCTTCGGTATCTCCGAAATTCAGGCTGATGCCATTCTGGATACCAAGCTGCGCCATCTGGCGAAGCTGGAAGAAATGAAGATCCGGGGTGAGCAGGAAGAGCTGGAAAAAGAACGCGAGAAGCTGGAAACGCTGCTTGGTTCAGAGCGACGGATGAATACCCTGCTGAAGAAAGAACTGAAAGCGGATGCCGAGAAGTATGGCGATGACCGCCGTTCACCGCTGGTGGAACGTTCCGAGGCTAAAGCTCTGACTGAGCGAGACCTGGTTCCGAGTGAACCGATTACGGTGGTTCTGTCTGAGAAAGGGTGGATTCGTCACGCAAAAGGGCATGAGGTGGATGCGGAAAGTTTGAATTATAAATCCGGAGACCAGTATTTGGCCCATGCGCGAGGTAAGAGTAATCAACAGGCGGTATTCCTTGGATCGGATGGCCGAAGTTACTCTCTCGAATCCCATACCCTGCCTTCGGCCCGCAGCCAGGGTGAGCCGATCACAGGTCGTCTGAATATTAGCGAGGGCAGCTCTGTCCGGCAGGTCCTGATGGGAGAAGATGATCAGTTATGGCTGGTCGGTTCCGATGCTGGCTACGGATTTGTCTGTAAGGGTGCAGACTTGTTGTCCAAAAACCGCAGTGGTAAAGCTCTGGTCAACCTGCCGGAAAATTCAGAACTGATGCCTCCGATGGCTATTTCTGATGTTGAGCAGGATGAAATACTGGCGATCACCAATGAAGGCCGAATGCTCCTGTTCCCGATTAAGGATCTGCCACAGTTGGGTAAAGGGAAAGGGAATAAGATCATCAATATTCCTTCGGCAAAAGCGAAAGCAAGAGAAGAGTTTGTCTCTCATCTGGTCCCACTGGCGAAAGACAGTACGGTGACTCTGTATGCCGGAAAACGAAAGCTGGGGCTGAAGCCAGCTGATCTGGATAACTTCCGCGGTGAACGGGGACGGAGAGGCAGTTTGCTTCCTCGTGGATTACAGCGGGTAACGCGTATTGATATTGAGGTTCCTCAGGAAAGTGTTGAGGAGTAACGCTTTGAGAGTGTATTAAAAAGAGCCGGGAAACCGGCTCTTTTTGTCTCTGGCTATTCTTCTGGTAATTCACCGACGACAACGGGAAGTGTGATGGTTTCCCCCTGACGCAGCACGGTGAACTCAGCGGTTGAACCCGGCCTCAGACCGGTAACGATATCCATGACGCTGATCCGGCCATTCACTTTTTCTCCATTGATGCTCAGAATCACGTCCTGTTTTTCGAATCCGGCTTTAGCGGCAGGTCCTTCGGGATCAATACCCAATACGATGATGGCTCCGGTATAATCCCCGCCCAGAAGGCGGGATGCCATAATATTAACATCCTGACCATCAATACCGATATAACCGCGAACCACCCGTCCATCAGCAATAATTTTCTGCATGATAGTATTGGCTAAATGGTATGGTATGGCGAAAGAGATACCATAGGTTTCCAGATCCGTGGCTTGCTGGAACGAAGCGGTATTTATTCCGACCAGTTCGCCCTGTGTATTCACCAGAGCCCCCCCTGAATTCCCGCGGTTAATGGCTGCGTCGGTCTGAATGAACGCTTGCCTGCCATCTGCGCTGATGGAAGAACGGCCGGTGGCAGAGATAATACCAAATGTTGTGGTCTGCCCCAGATTATAAGGGTTACCAATAGCAAGAACGATGTCACCGACTTTTGCCTCATATTCCGGGTTGAGAGGAATCACGGGAAGGTTGGTCATCTCAACTCTCAGAATAGCGAGATCAGTACGGCGGTCTTTACCAACCAATTGAGCGGCAGCAAAGCGGCCATCCTGAGTCGCAACCAGAATCTGATCAGCCTGAGCAATCACATGGTAGTTGGTAATGATATATCCCTTTTCGCTAACGATAACGCCTGAGCCCAACCCCTGAGTTTGTAGTTTGGAGCGATCTTCCGCAGTGTATTGGCGGCTATATATATTGACGACGGCAGGTGCCGCGCGTGAAACCGCATTACTGAATGAAATCTGCAGGCCTTCAATATTGCTGTTATTTCTCTCTGAAAGATCAGCAATAATATCGATGTTGGAACGCAGAGAAGGGACAGCAAGCAGCACCAGAGCCGCCGTTGCCAAACCTAATATGATTGAGCGCAGTAAAAAATTCAGCATTGATCTCTCAAGGGTAGGTGATCATCTAGTGTTTTTAAGAATATCACCTTAGAGTAACTAATTGAAAGATATGAAATGTGACAAGAACAGTAATGATGGGTAAAAAGTAGACAGATATCCGGATAGCTAACAGACTCAGGAGCGGCGGATAACCGCCTGCATCCCGAGTCTTTACTGAGGTTACCGAACGACCAGGTAGATACTTCGATCGCCACGTTGAATATTAATGGCGAGTATTCCAGGTTTCTGTTCAAGAATCGCACGCAGTTCAGCCAGGTTGCGAACTCTTACTTTATTGATACCAACAATAATATCTCCAGCCTGAAGCTGGTAGGCTTCGGCTTTAGATCCTTTTTCTACATTGGTGACTTTGACTCCTTCAATAGGGTCGCTGTCCGTGGTATTGGTTAGCTCAGCACCACTTAAGCCTTCATGCAGGTGTGCGGCTTTCGTCTTACTTTCTGTTGCTTCACCCAGTACCACATCAAAGGTTTCAGAATCACCATCACGGATAATCCCGAGGGACACTTTTTTACCGGCACCCAGAGTGGCTATTTTAGCTCTCAGCTCACCAAAGGTACTGACTTCCTTACCATTGATAGAGATGATGATATCACCAGCCTTCAAGCCAGCTTTATCAGCAGCACTATCTGGTACGACCTGGCTCACAAACGCCCCTTTACTGGATTCATAGCCCAGTGCTTCGGCAAGCTCAGAAGTCACTTCTCCACCCTGTACGCCCAGCATACCCCGTTTAACCTCACCGAATTCCAGGATCTGCTCTGTCAGGTTTTTCATCATATTGGAAGGGATAGCAAATCCAATCCCGATATTGCCTCCGTTAGGCCCAAGAATCGCGGTATTGATACCGATAAGATCCCCATTAAGGTTGACCAAAGCACCACCCGAGTTCCCACTATTGATGGCAGCATCAGTCTGGATAAAGTTCTCGAAGTTCTCGATATTCAGACCACTGCGACCGAGAGCCGAGACTATGCCTGAAGTGACGGTCTGACCAAGGCCAAATGGGTTACCGATAGCCACGGAGAAGTCACCCACCCGGATTTTGTCAGAGTCAGCAATACGAATTTGGGTAAGATTTTTCGCCTCTTCCAGTTTTAGCAGGGCGATATCCGACATCTTATCACCGCCAATCAGCTCCGCATCGTATTCACGGCCATCGTGAAGTTTTACACGGATTGAATCGGCCCCGTTAATCACATGGTAATTGGTGACAACATGTCCCTTCTTCGCATCAATGATGACGCCAGACCCTAACCCTCGGAACGGTCGTTCCTGAAGCTGCTCAGTTGGGAACTCGTCACCAAAGAAGAAACGGAATGCGTCTGGTATACGTTGCTTTGATACTTGCTTCCCTTCTACAGCGATACTCACGACTGCCGGGGTAACCTGCTCAAGCATAGGAGCCAGGCTGGGAAGTTGTTCGCCATTTACAGCCAGGGGCAGTGCAGCTGTTGCAGGCATTGGTGTGATGATTGAACTTAAGCTTAGTGTTAGGGCTGTAAGAGCCAGCAAAGGTTTTTTCATCGTTTACTCCTCGTTGTTTTTATGTGGAGTATGACTGAAAAAACTTTCGCTAGTTCCGAAAAAAAGAGCCCATTATATGAAAAGTCAGATTGCTAAAATGTAACGTTAATAAAACTTATGAAGCATTAATGACTTTATCTGCGGACAATGTTTCTTTTGATTCGCCTTTAAATAGTCCGGTAGCACCCTTTGCGTAATCCTTTGGCGGCTGATCAGTATCGTTTTTCTGTGCATCCGAATGGTCTTCTGGCAGAGATAATGCGTGGGTAAAAGGTTTGTCCTGTTCAGGAAGATCCGGAAGCATATCTGATGCAGTGGTCTCCATATGCTGATAAAGGCGTTGATAACTTTTACCCAGGCTATCCAGCATATCAGACGTATGAGCAAAATGATCAGCCAGTTCCTGGCGTTGTTGCTCCAGGGCAAACTTTGCTGCATCTAATTCTTTTTGCATTTGTTTATGCTTTTTATACTGGGGCGTTTTAATCCGGGCAATGATGATTCCAAAAATTGCCCCGACAAGTAAGCCTATCAGTCCGTAAATCCAAGGCATAACTGCTCCTTATAGTGGTAATAGAGGATATGTGTTCTTCAAAATTAGGGGGTGTTTGTCATGCGGAGTAAACCGCTTCCATAAATTATCTTACACATAGGTTTCATAGTGATTCTATCCTCTGGCAATACTACTATGAGCTTTCAGGCAGATAAAGAAAATCTGACTTACTATAAAGAATAGTGTGTCAGAGGCTGAAGTGTGCTGCCCGGTTCAAGTTAAATAGGTTCTGACGGTCAGTGAGTGGGTTATTTTTTTGATGGATATGCATAAAAAAAGGTGATTTTTTCTTCACTCTTCTCTATAATCCTGCGACCCACCGTTACTGCAGTCTCTTTTTGAGGCGAGAGTGCCACCCACTCGAAGGGGTGATGACTGGGCTCTTAGACAGTGGGAGCGTAACTGCTCCTTAAGTGTAAAATTTTAAATTAACGGGTTATTGTTAGCATGAAAACTTTCGTTGCTAAACCAGAAACTGTAAAACGCGACTGGTACGTTGTAGACGCTGAAGGTAAAACTCTTGGTCGTCTTGCAAGTGAAATTGCATCTCGCCTACGTGGCAAGCATAAAGCTGAATACACTCCTCACGTTGACGCTGGTGACTACATCATCGTAATCAATGCTGAGAAAGTTGCTGTAACAGGTAACAAAGCAAAAGCTAAAACTTACTACCGTCACTCTGAATTCCCAGGTGGCCTAAAGTCAATCACTTTTGATAAGCTGATCGACCATAAGCCTGAGATGGTAATTGAGCTGGCTGTTAAAGGTATGCTACCACGTGGTCCTCTTGGCCGTGCTATGTACCGTAAGCTGAAAGTTTACGCTGGCGCTGAGCACAACCACGCTGCTCAACAACCAAAAGTACTAGACATCTAATTGGGGATTATCGAAATGGCAGAGAATCAATACTACGGCACTGGCCGTCGCAAAAGCTCAGCTGCTCGCGTTTTCATTAAACCAGGCAGCGGTAACATCGTAATCAACAAGCGTAGCCTTGATGAGTACTTCGGTCGTCCAACTTCTCGTATGGTTGTTAAACAACCTCTAGAGCTAGTTGAAATGGTTGAAAAACTAGACCTATACATCACTGTTAAAGGTGGTGGTATCTCTGGTCAGGCTGGTGCTATCCGTCACGGTATCACTCGCGCTCTGATGGAATACGATGAGTCTCTACGTCCTGCTCTACGTGCAGCTGGTTACGTTACTCGTGACGCTCGTTGCGTTGAACGTAAGAAAGTTGGTCTGCGTAAAGCACGTCGTCGTCCACAATTCTCTAAGCGTTAATTTTCTTCGGAAAATGGCTCCGATTTATTCGGGAGTTTGTGGTGCAAAAGCTCGGTTTTTACCGGGCTTTTTTATTGCCTGAAATTTGTGCTATAAGTAATAGATTGGCTTGTTATTCCTCATTTTATAAATAGCGCCTAAAAGTAAGAAATATTGAGCTTTATGTGTGCTTTAAGGTGATGATTTTAGATAGTCAGTTAGTTACAATCATTTGTTAGTGTTGAATAAACGGAAGTACATAGGGAAAAGTGGCCAGTATTAAAATCACTGTGGATAGAATTCGACCAGGGCTTCATATTCGTCTCCCTGTAAAGTGGAATGAACATCCATTTTTGTTTAATAGCTTCAAACTGAAGTCTCAGGAGCAGATCGATATGATCAAACACCTGGGCATTCAGTATGTGTATGTTGATCCCAATCAGAGTGATACAACGCCATTACCTGTTAATGAAAAAGCGGATCAAGGCGATCAGGACAAAAGCGAAATTGATCTTGAAACCAAAAAAATGTGGGAAGAGAAGCAGGCCCGCATTGATAAGCTCAATAAATACCGGCGTAAGGTAATCCGGTGTGAAAAAGAGTTTGAACGTTCTCTTTCACAGCTTCGTTCAGTGATGAGCAAAATCCGTAACCGACCAGAAACAGCCGTCGATGAAGCCCAGGCGATGGTTGACGATATCGTTGATAAGCTGCTTTCGGAAGATAGCGTTACCCTGCACCTGATGAATGGAAAAAGTGAGTTTGAAGATATCTATTTTCATTCATTGAACGTGTCTATCATTTCAATGATGATTGCGAAGTCTAAAGGGTATAACAGCAGACAGATAAAAGAAGTCGCTTTTGGCGCACTGTTCCACGATATAGGCAAGATTAAAGTCCCAACCGCTATTCTTAGAAAGACGACAACTCTGACCGAACCCGAGAGCAACTATTTAAAGTTGCATACTAAGTATGGGTTAGATATTGCGTCTAATATTCCTGATTTTCCAGAGAGTGGAAAAAAGATAATTACTGAACATCATGAGCATATGGATGGGTCTGGTTATCCTGACGGGCTTAGAGAAGAAGCGATCGATGAGTTTGCACAGATTGTTTCAGTGGCAAATGCTTATGATAACTTATGCCATAGTAACATCGTATCTGAGCAAAAAATTCCTTATACCGCACTTTCGCATCTCTATAAGAACTGTAAACATCTATACAATGTTGAGAATCTCAATATTCTGATTAAGTTCATGGGAGTGTACCCTCCCGGTACAGTGGTGCAGTTATCCAATCAGATGGTTGGCTTAGTCATCTCGGTAAATGCCAACAGTATATTATTCCCTAATGTTCTGCTTTATGATCCAACCGTTCCCCGTACCCAGGCACCTATCCTTGATCTTGCTGATAAAGAGATAAAGATAGAAAGTGCTATTTTACCCTCGCGCTTGCCTGACCAGGTAAGAGAGTACTTGAATCCAAGATCGCGTATATCCTACTTCTTCGATACGGACAATTAACCTTATATCTATCAACTTATCCACAGCTATTTGTGGGTAAGTTGTGCTTTCTCAGTGTGTTTTCCTGTATATCAGATGAACCTTAAAAATATCCCATTTTTGTCAAAAAAAGGGTTGCCAAGCTAAAACATATCCCTATAATGCGCTCCTCGTTGGCACGGCGAAGTAGAGAAAAGATACTTCAACTACCAACAGGCCTAAAGCCAAGATGATGTTTGCTTTCACCGATAAGGTGGAAAAATAAAAAAGCAAAAAAAGTGGTTGACACGATAAGTTATCTAGCTAAAATGGCCGCCCACTTCGAAAGAAAGCCTGAAAGGCTTAAAAGTAATAGTTTACTGACTGACGAAGTTGCTCTTTAACAATTTAAACCTATCAATCTGTGTGGGCACTCGTTGATGATAATCAAATGAGATACTTCGGTATCAAATTAGGTTTCAATGAACTGAGTGACCAATTCAAGTCGAAAGACTTGGCACAGTCAATTCACAGTCACTATTCGCAAGAATAGGGAATGTAATCAGTATTCATTGAGCCGACAAAATCTTAAATTGAAGAGTTTGATCATGGCTCAGATTGAACGCTGGCGGCAGGCCTAACACATGCAAGTCGGGCGGAAACGACATCAACAATCCTTCGGGTGCGTTTATGGGCGTCGAGCGGCGGACGGGT
>NZ_QFWT01000011.1 GCF_003144035.1 Vibrio albus | reverse complement strand
TTACGACAATATTGTCGACAAGCTGTGTAGTGCTTGGAATCGTTTTTGTGCAGACAAAAGCAGAGTCATTTCGCTCTGCTTTAGAGATTGGACTATATTGACCAGTTAATTAGTGTGATTGGTATTAGCTCAGATACAACAAAGCCCCGACGTGAGTCGAGGCTTTGTTGTATGGATATGGTACGGTGGGCGGACTTGATAATAAAATTTATCTATTTGTTATATATGAAAATAAAAACCAAACCGTAGATGTGGGGTTACCAATAGGGTTACTATAATGAAAAGTCACACCCTGATTGGTGATTCGTATGAGGTCGTTAGAAGAACTTCTTAATAGCTGGGGGCTATGGAAAGCAACCGGGGAGATCATCCATGTTAATGCTGGTGGCTCTTTCTTTCAGGATAAAATTCAAACCACCAGGTACCAATCAATAGCCTTGCTTCAAAGTGATAAACCTCAAAAGCTCATCGATACCCTAATTAACCACCATCTTACCAAACGGCAAAGGGAAGTGATCCGGGTTGAATACCGGGCTTCTGAGAATATCCCTCATTTCAAAAATAGCGAGCAGAAAGCGCATTACATCCAGTTAACGGGCGGTGCCTACAGAGAACGGCTAAGACGGGCTAAGTCGGTGCTTAATTCCTGTCTGGACTCCCGGTAGCTTATGCTTGATACATCCAAATATGGATACATCTCCACCTGCTTGGTGATCGCTTTCGCTGGCCCCGTGAGATGTTAAAAACTTTAGAAAAAAAGA
Source organism: Vibrio albus (assembly GCF_003144035.1). Lineage (GTDB taxonomy): Bacteria > Pseudomonadota > Gammaproteobacteria > Enterobacterales > Vibrionaceae > Vibrio > Vibrio albus. The sequence goes on along the minus strand of NZ_QFWT01000011.1, from coordinate 130,049 downwards.
TCCTTATTTATCGCGTATAAAAATGAACTTAGGGCGGCGGTCAGTGTGTAAAAGGCTCTAGAGATTTGACCCGACCCCTGTCTTCCATTGATCTATGTATACAGATTTCAATAACCCAAATAGGGATACACCTCCACCAGCTTAACACTTTACCCGTTAGGCTGGTGTGTTCTGACAAATGCTTAACTTTCCTTGTTTTCTTGCCTTACTTCTTCATCACTATTGGCGGTAAAAACTGTAGTTTCTTCTTATAGTTGCAAAAACCATACTTACCCAAAGTGAGGAAGGATCTCTATGTAGGCACGAAAACCAGCCAAAAGCCGGGCATCGCAACCCCCGTGTCTGGGGGATCTCTTAGGAGGACCCATATAAGCAGAGTTTTTCATTTTTTATGGCTGTGGCAAACTTAATGAGCAATTATGCTGATGTTCAGATAATGATATAGCTTAGCCCGTAGATTTTTAGCCTATCTGGCTTTATTCTCCAGCTTTGGTTCTGCTGTATCAGGCCACCAGATTCGGTACCAATAGCTGATATTGTTTCTGTTGGCCGTAAGTCCGGATTGGCTTCTGCAGTAAAGCGAATACCCAGAATATCGGAAATGTATTGAGCAAATGGATTATCAGTAATGTTTAACCTGCCACACATTTTTATCACCAACTGATTAGGGGCTGTTTTTCAGTATAGCTCTATTGGGACAAAGCGAGAGAGAGCACTATCATCACTCGAGGTCAGACAAAAGCGAGTGAGTCAGTTCAATGAGGAAAAAGAGGACTTAGCTCCGTAAGGTGTTAAATTTCAATCCCTTGAGCAGGAATAGAATTCAGTATCCAACACTCTTGATGAACGTTGTTTATATATGAGCTTTGAAGGTATTGTCTTTCCATTGCCTGAAGCCTAACTTTGTTCATCATATCTACTTGAGGGTCTCCAGTAGTAGTTCCGGCAATCCCTTGAGCATCCTTCAGCTCCCCATAAGCATCCATCAGCTTAATAAACTCATTTGCTTTGATATGTTTGTGGGAACGGTTAGTCATTACCCCTGCATATTTATAAGAGTCCATTATAGTATTTAGTGAGTCTCCATCGACATCGAATGGAGAAGAAATCCACTTAAACACATGGAGTAAGAACAAGTTTGCGGGCCATGATACTGGGTTAGGGTTTGTAGGAAATACTTCGGCAGTCGACGTACTTAAACTCTCTTGCAGTTCTGTAGCCCCAATAAAGATTATGTTAGGCACTTTGTTCTTTTGGGAGCCAATTCGACCAGCCTTAACATAATTGAAGATGCCGGCAAAACACTGGCCAAGATAAACAACTGCTTTGTCTAATTTTGGAGCTGACTTCAATGATTCCAATAGGCAATGAGGAGTAATCGGTTTTACAGCATCAATACCACGCTCACTACCGTGCCCTGTAATAAACATCACCATGTTTTCATGCGTGTTACCTTGCATATCAACAAAAAACCCTTCAGAGGTTTTAATACTATAAGTATTTGAAGACGCTATTTGAAAAAGGTTATTGATGTTTGCTCTATCTTTTCCATCCACATATATATGGATATCGTTTGACTGGATACCAGCACGCTCAAGACACGCCAACCCATACACTAGATCGAGTATATGTCGATCTTCAGGGTTAGCTTCAGACGATGCAAGGAAAAGTACCCACTTAGTATTGTTACTGATTAAACTCACTATGACGCTGGCTTATGTTGTAATTTTTATCGTTTTAAAAAGTTATCTTAATTCTTTTATAAGTTGCCGACGAACTGGTTACTTAATGAAACCGGTCTTGGCACATCATCAAAGTAAAATAACTCTTCCATAGCTAGTTCTTCTGATTGAAGAGATAACAATATATTACCACTTTCATCGAGGCCATAAATTTCCTTTCCTACTTTTAAAAAGTAAGATGCTTCAGTATCTCTATTAGGTGATTTGAAGAGGAACCATTGTCCTGAGTTAATACACTCTTTAACGTACTGGTCTATGTTTGGCAACTCATTGGAATGTATGTGTTTGAATTTCATCGCTTAACTCCTCTGTACTTACTCACAGTTTTAACTTACTGAAAGCAGTTTACAGTGCACATTTTGTGCTTGTAATTTGCGGCGCATATTGTAACAACAATATGAAATATAGCTACTATTAGTTAATTAATCAAAAATACACAATTAATTCAATAAAAAACAAACAAAATTTTAATGTTTATCTAAGTATCAAAATATTGATCAATGACGTGACATACCTACATGATGGAGGTGAACCTCACATGGAGGAGGATACTGCTTGGGTGGCTATACAGGCGCAATTTAGCCCATATCTAGGCATCACCACCAGCTATCCCTGTTATCCGCACTCAAAGCCCATATAACGCTCATAGAACCGCATATCTCCCTCTGGGTGCTCCTTTGCTGCCATTTTCAGCCTAACCAATGGATTGAGTAGCTTGTCTGAGTCTCCCAACTCATCGATAACAAACTCACACATAGCCAGGCAATCATCTTTTGACTGAGGGTCTACAGAGAACTCTTCCACTACCCAGTGCATAGCATCCAGATCCTGCTTGCTGGGTGTTTCCGGTAATGTGCGTTTATGCCTGCGTTTTACAAATCCTTTGATGTATGTCCATAGGTTCATCATGTCAGAACTTAAGCTTTCAGAAAAAATATCGGATGGGAGTGGGGCGAGTTTTGAACTCGCGCCCCCTGTATTTATATTATTATTTATATTTACTTTATATTTGGGGGTCAGATTGACCTCATCAAATGAGCAGATTGACCCCTGCTTCGGGGTCACAGTGACCTGATCAACCGTCCCGGTATCGGAGTTATTCTCAGAGTTATCCACAATAGGGGTCAGATTGACCCCATCAAATGGGGTAGTAGAGGTCATGGTGACCTCATCAAATACCGTAGCAGGGGTCACGCTGACCTGATCTAATTCGGTAGTAGGGGTCAGGCTGACCCCATCAACATCTTTAGTAGAGGTCAGATTGACCTCATCAAAATAGGAATAGGGAAGATTTAAGACATAAATATTAGGGTGTGATTTACTACCGGTTTCCCTTTTTCTGCATACGAGGATGATCTTCATCTGCTCAAGGTTTTTAGCTGACCGCTTAATTGTGCTTTCACTAACCCCCATCAATTTAGATAAGGTAGGTATCGTTCTCCAGCATTGGTTCTTATGATTAGCGAACCGGCAAAGTGTCATCAGTAGATACCGGTCATTCCCTCTGACGTGAGTCATTTCATCACAGAAACGGTAGTGCATTTCTTTGATGTGTTTGAAATCGGGATGAGGCTTCATACATCCCCCTCAACACTTGTGTGCAGGTGTTCTACTGCTTTTTCTACTACCTCATCAATCACTTGCAGATTATCCAGTACGCTCCATAGGGCATCGTTTAGTACATCGTTGTTAAGTCGGCTATCTTTATTCTCTGAGGCTAGCTGGATCATGCTGATAACTGCCTTAGCCTGGGAAACATTACGCTGTAGAGCATCAACTTTATCCATCATGCTGCAACCTCCTGATCATTTATCTTGCTGGTGGTGAGATGCCCTGACAGAGCAGGATATTGATTAGCAGTGGTGCGAGACATAAACATTAACGGCAGGACTGCTAGCTGTTGACGGGCTAGCCGCTCAGTTTGAGCCACTACGGATACAGTACGGATGCGTTTTAGGTCTGATAGCTTTTTGCAGCCACCAGCAATAATGAATGTATAGATCATGGGGTATTCCCTACGTGATTTTAAACGTAGGTGGATCGGGTAGCCGCACGACAATGCGCACGTAGGAACGCAAGGTTGGGGGCGTTTTCTTTGGCTCCCGACCCATGCCACCCAAAATCGGATGCACGCAAACAGGACAGAAAACCTGCCTATTTTGGTGTGGAATGGGAAAACTGATTTTCCTACGTTAGTCATTGCCTGTGGGTGTCGAGTCCACCAGCTGTGTAATCGGGTGTCGAGGCCGTTTACGTTTGTAACTGTATATCCAAGTCCGGATTTAGGCAAGCCGATCTCCTGCGAACCTGCCGCATATGCTGTATTTTTCATCGTGTGGAGCCTTATTACTGGTGGAGTTTCGCGAGTTCTTCCGGGCTTGATTGGCTGGTGGTGTAGCTGCCATTCCAGTCCTTACGCATGGGTAACATGCCCTTATGGTAGAACTTATAAAGCATTGCTCCACCTAACTGAGTAACCAGGGTCTTATAGCTTCGTTTACCGGGCCTGTACTCATGGGTGGTACATTCAAACTCTTTATTTCTGTGTGGGGAGCTGGGGCGGTATCCGTGCTTTTCCCTGATTAAAATCCCTTTGCGAACTAAAAAGCCCTGTACCTCCTGGGTATTGACTCCATTTAGTTGCATACAGAAAGCCGGTATTGTCATTCCTGCAGCAAACTGATTGATAAGATCCCTCTGTACTTGCTCCAGTCTTCGGTTCTCCTGTTCCTGCTCCTGTATCTTACTCTGAGCCACCAGCACAGCTTTAGCCATAAGGTCATCAGGGGTCATATCTTCTTGCCCCATCGTATAGCCGCCATGTTTACGAATTGATGGTAATACTTCCTTTGTTACCCATCTCTTGAATGCTTTGGCACTTTCCAGCTTAGAGGAAAAGATAAGCGAATAAAGCCCAGACTCATTGATTGTGGTCAGTTTCCGAAGGCCTTTATTATTCGTGTCGCGATTCGCGACGTCTTTATCTTCATTATCTACATGCTTTGAAATAGCATCACGGGTATTTTGATATCCCAACATGGAAGCAACATCTTGAGCAAAGAACCAAGGATCGCCATCAGCATCAGTCAGAACTGTTAAATCTCCAAACTGAGGATGATTAAATACCTCCATTTTGCTGGTGGTGCTATACTGGGCCTGATTAATCAAGTTCTCAGGAACTGTAGTTATCGCCTCATTGCCCGGGGCGTTTTCTATTTTCATAGCTCAGCTTCCCTCTCTGCATGGCATTCAATAACGTAATCTACCAGCACCCCGACAAAAGCCTTGCTAGCTTCTACATCTTCATGGAAACACATATCAAGAATCTTGGGTTTATCTAGTTCTAATCCTGAATAAAGGAAAGATTCGGCTATAGACTCCCCCCAACTGGCACCATGATCCACCCCTCGGAAAGAGGAATAAACGGTACCATCCTCATATACAGCCAGTAGGTCATCTCCTTCATGGGCGTAATCCAGAGCATCTTGGGTGTTGCTGAATGCTTGTGCTGGTCTCCTGGTACTGTCTGGTTGTTCTGCCGGGTGAACAACTATGACTGTACGCTTACTGTTGTTCTCGTTAACGTCCATCATGCTGTCACCTCGTCACGCTGTGCGATCTGGCTTTCAACCCATAATGTAACCTCGGATTCGACCCATGCTACTGAGCGACCACCAAGAGGGACGGACTTGGGAAATTTGCCTGCATTCATGCGGTCATAGATGGAGCTTTTTGATAAGCCAGTAAGTTTTATTACTTCTTCTTTGCGGATTAATCTGGTCATTTTATCTCTCTCGCCATATGTGGATTTATTCGGCAAGAGAGACGATAACTAATTGTTAGTACTGTTTGTATGTACAGTTGTTGTTTTGTACGTACGTTTTTACTTTTGTACGTTTTTTGGGGGGAGGATTTGTGCTTGTTTAGCTTTGAAGTAAGGAGATAGCTCCCTAGTAAGTCTGTCTTTGCTTAATGGTGGTTTCTCTTTCCAATCATTTACCCTATGACAGTACTCTGAAACCATTTCTGCCCAGGTTGCAGCACTGGTAATTTGCTTGCTTCCATTTTCATCAAATTCAAATTCATCAAATATTCTCAGAGAAAATTCAATTAACGCAGCATTTTTTATTTCTGTTTTTCGAGTCTTGAGCGCTGAATCAAGTTCAACTGTACTCTTGGTATTGTTGGTTTCTCGCTCCGCTACGCTTTTACTGTTGTATATGTTATCTAGAACTAAATCGCCTTTTATTAGGGCCCTGTATAACTTATTCATTTCAGATTGCAGCAATATGACTTTATCTTTAGGTATTCCAAATGCAGGAATTAATTTGTCGTTGAGTACAATAAACGGATAATCGTTATCCTTTTTGAACTCGGTTTCCTCCTTAGCCTTAGTTGATGTCTCCGCTTCTAAGTAACATTCTGGGATCTTATCTTCATCTATTTCTAATATTGATCTTATGCTTGTGAGGCCAACTATGCGCCAAATACCAGAAATTCCAACTCTAAGTTCAAATTTGCCCTCTAAAACACTTCCCTGAGTCACAGTTATGTGAGAAATAGATGAACCTCTTTTCTTATTAGTTTCCTCACCCAACTCTTCTAGTTTTTTGAAAGAGTCTGGCCCCATATATATACTAGGTTTCTTTCTTAGAAAAAATCGTTCACTATCCACTTCCCATTCTTCTATTAGTACATGGCAAGAAATAGCACCAGTAAGTAGGAAATGATAAAGATCATCTTGTTCGATATTGAAGAGGGTGATTGCTCGCTCTATCGAACAATATTCTAAATTTTTGATTAAATTTGGTAATCTGCAATCAAAGTTGCTAGTCATATTCACATCCTCTCAATGTGTCTCTCAGAGTAGTGTTGCCAGCCGTTAGAGTGACGGTGTTCGGGAGCGACCCTAGGCAACACATATTCGGTTTGGCTGGTGGCTAGGCTATTCTTAGGCCTCGGATACCAACGGTTAATACTTCACCTTTGTTGGCCTGTTCAATGCGATCACTCCACCAGCACATCAGGGGCTTTCTGCGTTCCAGATAATCGGTATGGTTATAAGCTCGCCTGATCTTGTTCGGCTCCTGGTGAGAAAGAGCACTCTCGATAACATCACCATCAAAGCCCTGAGCATTTAAGGTTGTACTGGCTAGCCCTCTTAGGCCGTGTGCTGTAGTCCTATCCTTAAAACCTATTCTTTTCAAAGCGGCATTGGCTGTTTGTGAGTTGGTATGAGTCTTGGGGTTGCGGTCTGCCGGGAAAATATATTTTCTGCCGCCAGAAATAGAGCGCATATCATCCAGAATAGTCAGTGCCTGAGGGGTTAGGGGGACAGCATGAGTGGTATGCATCTTAGGTATTGGCACGATCCAGACCTTTTCTTCAAAATCAATCTGAGACCATTTAGCCGTAGCGGCCTCTTTTGGCCTGACCATAGTGTGCAATTGCCAGTATATAAGGTTTCTGGTTGTGATCGTCAGGTTGGCTGTATCAAGTGTTCGCACCAGTTCTGGGAGTTCTTCCGGGCTTAGAGCCGGGTTATGCTTCACTTTCTGTGATGGGTATAGTTTGGTTAGTTCCACAATGGGATTAAATTCTATGGCGCCATTTACAACCGCTATACGCATAATCTCATTAGTTATGATGCAAATTCGCTTAACCGTTTCTATTTTGCCCTCTTTGGCTATTGGGTCGAGAATACCTTTCATTAGCATAGGCTTAATATCTGCTACAGGGATATGCCCTACACTGGGAAGCAAATACTTTTCTACCATACGAGCCCGCTTTTTGTAGGTAGCTTCTACGGTAGCCTCTTTCTTTATTGATAGGTATTCCTCGGCAAATGCTGCAAAGGTATTTGCCAGCTCATCACGTTTGTTCTGCTCTAAGGCCAATCTATGGGTTTTAGGATCAATGCCCTGAGCAAGTAAAGAACGGGCTTCATCTCTTTGCTGCCTGGCTAAAGCTAATGGCATATCCGGGTAATTCCCTAAGCTTATTTTATTGCGCTTTTTGGTTATCGGGACGTAATAGTTAAACATCCACGTTTTTGCACCATTGGGACGGATCCGTAAATGTAAGCCGTTGCCATCTGCGAGGGAATATTCTTTATCTTTAGGCTTGGCCTGTTTGATTTGAGTTGCAGTTAAGCTGGTGGTTAGTCTCGCCATGATTCAGTACCGTATTTAGGAACTATACCGCTGGGGTTACTAACAGGGTTACATAAATGTTTGGCTGCAACAATACCTCTTCGACCGTCTTGGAATCAAAGTATTGTTTTTATAGGGAGTATAGAAACAGAAAAAGACGTCCTAGGACGTCTTCATCTTAATAATGGTACCGGTGGGCGGACTTGAACCGCCACGCCCGAAGGCAACGGATTTTGAATCCGTCGTGTATACCAATTTCACCACACCGGCAATTTGTTCGATGCATTATACGGATGAATTTGGGCTGTGCAAGCAGAAAAGGCTTATTGAAGAGTCAGTTGCTGGTTAATTCATCATTTGCGTCAAATTTATATTTTCTTACAAATAAAAACAGCTGAAATCGGTTACATTGGTTTGGGGAAATTAGAGAGAGTTATGTCACATTTGAGGTTGATGAGTGTTGTTAGTCTAGGTGAAAAATGTGATATTCTCCCCAAAAATAAGCAGTGTTACGCGTTGGTGTTGATTGTTGCATGTTGTGTTTGGTTGTTTTTATATGTAAGCGGTTGTATTTCAACTAAGTTTATCGCTTTCTTCTCATGCTGAATGTAAGGCCGGTTGTTGTGGTAAGAGTTTCCGTGCCGATACGGTTTATTGACACACTTGTAAGGTGTGTAAAAAACTTTTCAATTTATTGTAATCTTTTTGTGTTGAATGGATATGCATCGAATTGATAGATACCATGACATCATAATAACTATCTTAAACGTCAGCGGAGCTCATCATGTTTCAGGTTGAAGGTGTAAAGAGTGGAATAATAGTCAAAAAAGGATCAACCTACGCCGAATTAGATTTTCTGGTTCAGCCTATTGTTGATACTTATGGATTAGAAATCAGGTATTTTGAGGTACTTTCCCGTGTGAGTAAACATTCTGGGGAACAATTAGACAGTGAAGATTTCTTTAGTGATATTGATGATGAATTTATTAAGCTTGTGGCATTGCATCAGATTTATTACTTTCAGAGGCGAAATATTGAAAAGCCATTCTGTATAAACTTAACCATGTCGTCCCTGTTTGACGAAGTGTTTGTATGTAGGCTGTTAAATTTTAAAGTCAAGAACTTTACAATAGAAATTAATGATGTAAATCATGATGTTAACTGTGAGGTGCTACATAAAAATATAGCGAAGTTGCAAAAAAGCGGAGTTAAGTTTTGGCTGGATGATTACTACCATGAGTATAATAATGCCAATCTTTCATTTGGCTTAATTCCCTGGGACAGAATCAAAGTAGATAAAAGTGTGCTTCATTATAACTCAGATGATCGTTCCTTGGCTGATTCGATGTATTACGTGCTTAAACCATTCTGTAAAGATGGCCTGGTCTTTGAAGGAATAGAAAGCGCCTTTCAACATAACTTGATTAAGAATAATAAGGTATTAGGTCAGGGGTATTATTACTCTTATCCAGATACGTTAGAGTCATTCAGAGAAAAAAAGTTTTACCTTATAAAAGAAAAAGATGCTGCTTACTAAGAAGTTACAAATAAATAATAGTAGTTTTAAATTCAGGTTATTTTCAAAACGTCATCATATTATTTCAATACAGGGCGCTAGCGGATATTTGTCTTATACAGGGAACCTTATAAAGATCCCAAACAGAGGCTGTATTCTGATCCCTAAGAACTGTTTGGTTCATTGCGCATTGAAACCTGTCAATGAAAGTCATTTCTCTGTACAGGTGTTCAGGTTGCATGGAGTTAGGCGAGATATTTTTCTGAAAATCAACTTTGAGAATATCTCTGCTCTTGTTGAAATGGAAGAGACTGACTTAGAAAGCAAGCCGGTGGTTATTGACGCTTTACATGAGAAAATCTGCCGGACTCTGTCTAATGAAAGTAGATCTTCAGACACCTCTTTTTCCGGAAAAGTGTTTAGTGTGATTCGAAAAGATTTGCGTCGACGCTGGGAACTTGATGATATTTGTTCGATCCTTTATCTTTCTAAAACAACGCTTTATAGAAGGCTGAAAGAAGAGAATACCTCTTTATCGGAGATTCTTTCTACGGCAAGGATGGCTAAAGCGGCTCACTTACTAAAAAGCAGCCGTTTGCCTGTTTCTGTTATCTCGGATAAGTGTGGCTTTAATAGCACTTCTTATTTCTGTAAAAAATTCAAAGAATCTTATGGGGCAACCCCAAAAGTGTATCGCAGGTTAGCGCACTAGAGCACGCCTGTCTGTCATAACCAAAGCGGTAGCCACCCAAAAATCAGGGCTGAAAAATCAGCCCCGGTAAGCTGTTTTATTTGATAGGTCGCCATTCAGGGGTTGAGCCCGTATCTTCGTAGAGAGGCTTATTATATTTGTCTCTTTTCTCACTGAAATACCAGATGTTGTCAGGAAAATAATCTCGGTATTCTGGGAACCTGCCTGCGAACTCTTGTTGACAGGGAAGGGTGAAGTCCTCTTTTTTCAGGTGAGGGTATTTGCTAATGCAGCATTCAACCAGACGGTTAAAGAAGTGGTTGCCCATAAAACGGTCATAGGTAATGCTGTGAAAAGCACAGTGGTCCATTCTGTTGTAATTGTTCAGGTGGGCGTTGGATAACCCCAGATCTTTCCTTCTGCGCATATCGATCCCGACACTGAGATCCCGGTGTACTATTCTGGTAATGTCTGATTCATTATTCACTTCAAGCAGAACATTCTGTCCGTGAGGTTCGATCATATAGCCAAAATAACGAAAGCAGTCGATCCAGTGTCGGATGACAGGCAGCATGATCTTACTGAGTATAAATTCGAGAGGATCTTTATCTCCGATCAGTTCATACAGAAGAGGAGCGGTATCCGGCTGGTAATAGTCTTCCCCATAAAGAGCAAACCCAGGAATCAGCGAGCGAGGATCGTCTGTTCTGGGGAAAGGGGTCATATCACGGATAACGAATCCCCAGTTTTCTCCCCGCTCATCATGCTGTGCTTCGGTCTCTTCTTTAACGCTGATACCGATCACCTCTCGCAAGAAGGCAAAGTCATAGTCCATTTTACTGATGTTATGTTCCAGCTCTGACGATACGTTAATGGCCTGCTCGACGACTTCGTCTCGCATTTTTCGGGTGTAGCGGGAAACTTTGTAGGGAAAATGGACTTTGACGGCATGTGGGGTGTCGTCTTCCAGCACAAATAAGGTCCGGGTAGACGAGCTGGGGATAACCGTTGTCTCGCTGGTGGCTATTGCCTGAGCCTGAAGCTTTTTTAGGTATGGATCGACTGCTGGGCTTTCCTGTAACTGAGGGTGAATACAGAAGTGAATAGTGTCGTGACCGATATACTTTTGTTTCAGTTTTTCTTCTGGATTGGCCAGATAGATGTTTACCCATTCTCTGGAAAGGTGGAGAATATTGAGGCCAAATTTTTCGCTGTCAGAATCTGGTTGGTAAGCGTGTTCCGCTTCTGTGTAGGAAGAATGACGGCTGTAGGTTCTGGTTCCTTTATTACGATAGCGTTCCAGATAGTACAAATGTGGTAGTGGCATGTTATTTATACCCTTTATTTCTGTTATATCTTAACTATAACGGCTATGAGAGATGGTGAGAAGTCGCCGGAATGATAAAGATATCTGTGAAGGGGCGAGACCTGGATTGATGGACTGAATATCTCCTTATTAACAAGGAAAGCATTAACTTTAACTCAATATTAAAATTGAGACAGGCTCATTATATTGATGATTTTTCAGGTAATAAGATCTATTTTACTGATGATTTTATCGATAGCAAAAGAAAAGCCTTATTTCCTTGTATTGAGGTTTATCTACCCATGTCTTATGTTTTTATTATCGCATTTATTTATGTCTATTGAGGCATTGCGGGTGCCGGGAGGAGTCACATGTATGAATGGATGTGGATGTTTTCAGGGTTAAGTCTTAATGCTCAGGTCGCTGTTGTCGTGGCCGGTATTGTTATCATTGGTGTATTTCTTTTTACGTTGCCCTTCTTCTATCAGCTAATGGTTAGCTCTTTTAGAATGTTCTGGAGTATTAGTGAAAAAGTATTTGGTTTATGTCTGGAGATAATTACAGTACCTGTCTATTTTGTTTCTGGTACGATTAAGTCATTGTTTTATAATATGACTCATAAGTCTCCGGTAATACCGATTAAAAAGGAACCTCAGACAACGGAGACGTTATATAAGGTTATGTTAAGGCAGGACAAAACACGAGGACATTATTAACGCAGCTCGACGAATGTATATGCCTGGTCGGTAAGTTGCGGGTTAATAACAGAAAAGGCTCAGAATCACTGAGCCTTTTGAGTTTTTCTGGTTATGCTGCGGTCTGCTTGACTTCGAATTGTCCGATAAGCTGATCCAGACGTGATAAGGCATTTTCCATCAGAGTAATCCTTCTGGAAAGCTGTTGTGATGAGGTTTGCAATTGGTCGGTATGCTGTTTGGTATAGTCTGCCGTTTTGCTGTGATTCTCACTGTTATTGGCGACCTCCTGAATAATATTAAACAGGTCAGTAACCGATTTATGCATTTGCTCATTACGTTGTGCTGAGTCTACAACGACAGAGTTGTTTTCCACATTGTCGATGCCTTGTTGCATGTACCCGACTGCCGTCGCGGAACGTTCATGTAACTGGTGCATCATATCGCCGATATTGTTGGCTGCTTTAGAGGTACGCTGAGCCAAAACCCTGACTTCATCGGCCACAACAGAGAACCCGCGTCCGTGTTCCCCGGCCCGGGCTGCTTCGATAGCGGCGTTGAGAGCCAGCAGGTTGGTTTGTTCTGTTATTTCAGTGATAATGGAGACGATGCCTGATATTTTCTGCATTTCATCATTCACTTCATTAACACTTTGTGCAGATGCTTCAACAATTTCACGGATGGTATTCGCATTTTCGACAGCCTGCTTATATTCGGCCTCAGTGTTCTGTACGACTTCCCGCATCACCTGATCGACATCTAAGGCTGACTGATGTGCCCCTGCGATTTCGTTTTGTTGTTGTTTTGCCAGATCCAGCATATTTTCTACCGACGAAGAGGTATCGCTGCTGGTCGTTGAAAGGATCTGACAACGGCGGAACATTGATTCCGAAACCTGTTTTACTTCGTTACTGGCAAAGATCAGCTCAGTGATGACACCTTCCAGGTTGTCGACGAAGCTGTTTATCCAGCGTCCCAGCCCGCCAATTTCATCCGCACTAAAGCGTGAAGCATCGAGGCGCTGGGTTAAGTTTCCATCACCTTCTGCCAGTGTTTGTATTACCGCTGTCATTTCCGTGAGCTTTTTACAGAATGGAGCGACAGTAAAATACCTGAAGGCGAAGAAGCTTATCAGCATACAGCCCAATGTCAGCAGAGTTTGAGTACTTGCTGGCAGTTGCAGCTGGCTGGTAGCTAAAGCAGGAACGCCCAGACAGAAAAGCAAATAAAGAGTGAAATGTCTGGTCAGTGTATGGGAAAAGCTGCGGTGTCGATATACCTCTTCCAGGTCGGATTCACACATCATGCCCCAGCGATCCGGAGAGCCGGGTAGCTGAAAGGTGACGCCTTTTCCGATAACCGGAATATGCCGGTAATCAGAGTAGCCGGGATAGTCGATATACAGGTTTTTCCCATTGCGAATGGTTTCTCTGACTCCGGGATGAAGCTGGTTAGTTGCCGGATCGGTGAAGGTAATTTCAAACTCAGTGTGTGCTTTGATCTTTACTACGCCAAATTTGGTGTTAATACCTTGCTTAAGGTTTTCACCATGAGAAAAGGTGTTGTCTTCAAACCGGGAGCGCGAAAGAGCGGTGCCAGGAGAAATGCTTGTATCGTGAACGGCGTCAACCATGAACAGGTAATTATCACCAGACTCGCTGTATATATGTCCGGCTTCCCGCTGAATAATATCCCCGAGAACATCATTAGGTACTCGTCCGCAAAGGCTGTATTGAGTACCATTTTCGTCGGAAAATGGCTGATAGAACATCAGAGTCACCGCATCATGAAACTTAGAGCTGGAGGCTCCGAGTTTTTCTGTACGCGCATCAATATAGGGGCCATGTAAGTACTGGGCTGAAAGGCCAGCAGACAGAGCTTTTCTGTCGGTCAGATTAATGCCTCTATGGCTGATTTCCGATGAATGGCAGGTATTTCCTGCTGCATCGGCAATAAAAAGTTCGGAGAAGTCGACACCACGAACCACCAGTTGCCGTAGTGTTTCAGTTCTGGATTCTTCAGATTTGCTTGCCAGATATAATGCGGCATTTTCCAGAAAAGCCCACTGATTATTTGCCCATGTCGTCAGAAGCCTTACCCTTGTCTGGGCGATGCCTTCGAAGGTTTCTTCCAGTTCTTCTTTTCTGTGCCGGTTATGGAAGCAAGCCTTACGCATAGCTATCTTTCCGGTGCTTCCAAACCATGGTAGCCAGTGTTTTTCTGCTTGTGTGAGTTGCATTCTCGTCTCCGTCCTTTGGTTAGAAAAGCGATAGAGCACTAATTTGGTAAGAAATATTATCCTTAATATTCTTTTTTTAGTGGATTTTTATACTGTCGCTAAGGCTTTTCTGAAGAGTTAACAGTTTTATTCTTGTGATTGTTCGTGGTTATAAATAAAGCAATCTTTACGCCAGAAAATATGGTGTAATTTGGTGCGTATCTCCTTGATTTTCTATTTTGTATGTTTTTTTTGGTGCAAATTAAGGAAAGTTTGCACTAAGTTGGTGAGACTGCCGAATAATATTGGGAAAGTGTGTTTTTATGTTTAGCCCATTAGTTATTACATCTAGTAAAAATGGAACTGCAGTCAGGGTAAACCACTTCAGAATAATAAGTGCTTTCTATAATTTGTTCTAAAATTAATATTACTCTGACAAAAAGATAATTAAGCAAGGTTATCTTAGAACTGATACCAGTAGTCACGGCCTATGACAGTATAATGTGGCTACATGGGCGATAAAAAAACATATAAAAGCAAAGGAGATAGTATGAAAAAGTTAGCAGTGGCGATATCGGCTATATTGGGAGTGTCTGTGGCACCCTTGGCAAATGCTGAGTTTTATCTCGGAGGTAAATTGGGACAAACCTGGCTGGATGACAGCTGTGCCGTGAGTTCTCCGTGTGATGATGACAGTATGGGCGGGGGCATTTTTGCAGGGTATGACCTTCAAGAGAACGTAGCGATTGAAGCGGGTTATGATCGTCTGGGGGATTTCCAATCCAACTTTACTGATGGTCTCACCAGCGTTGAGGTAGATGACCATCTGGACATTTTTACCCTGGCACCTAAATTCCATATGCCATTAACTGAAAATCTGGGCGCATATTTGAAGCTTGGGTTAGCCTGGATTGATTACGGCAGTTACGACGATGATTTTTCACCGCTCGCCGCTATTGGTGGTGAGTATGCCCTTTCTGATAGCTGGGTTGCCCGCCTGGAGTATCAACACGTTAATGATATGAACGAGGGCATCATCGATGATATGGATGCTAATTCTGTCTTCTTTGGGTTAGCGTACAAATTTGGTTCTGCTGTCGCACAGCCGATGCCTGAGCCAGAACCCGTTGTCATGGTAGAGGAAGAACCAGAGCCGACCCCCGTTATTCAGCCTGAGCCGGAACCAGAGCCAGAGCCTGCCCCCGTATTAGAGACGAAAATCTTTAAGGAGTTTGGAGTTGAGCTGTTTGATACTAACAGTGCGGATCTGGCCGATGGCAGTGAGCAGTATTTTGACTGGCTGGTAGGGGTGATGAAGAAGTACCCACAAGCAGAAGCTGAAATTGTAGGGCATACAGATTCTCGTGGTTCAGAAGCGTATAACCAGACCCTTTCAGAAAAGCGGGCCCAAGCGGTTGCCGATTACCTGATTCAAAACGGCATAGAGGCTTCCCGGCTGACAGTGAGTGGTGCGGGGGAATCTTTACCTAAAGTGTCCAATGATACTGCTGAAGGACGTATGCAGAATCGCCGTGTCGAAGTGACGATAGACGAGTTCGAATATCAGGAGTAGCCGGAAAGGCTATGTCGGCATTTTTTGACGGATAGTGACACAAGAGAACAGAGAGGGGGCTGTTCTCTTTTTTTATGTGGCCATGTATACGTCTTCACAAAAACAAAACACTTTTTGTGTTATTTGTTAATGAGTGTTTGATTTTTGTTTATCTTGTTTTTGTCTTCTCTCCCTCCTCTTTCTCTGAAACTTCGATGTGCAACAGGGATTGATCCTAGTCAATGAAGAAGTTGGAATGTTAACCGATGTTAACAAAAGTTTAAGATTTATTTTGATTTTGTATCGTTATAACGTATAGTTCTTCGAAGGCTAGGGTAAATAAAAAAAGGGGGTAAGAGATGTTTTCAACAGGGGATAAACCAGGGAAAGGATCTTACGTGTGTGAGAAGTGCAGAATTGCTGTGGTGCTGAATAGCGATCAGGAAATACTGCCGTATTGTCCATGTTGTGAAGCTCGTATATATCTGGCAAAAGATGGCTGGAACAAAAAACATAAATAACAAAACCTTATTCAATTCCCTTTATCCTTTTATCTAAAGGTTAATTTGTATAGATCGTGTCATTAAAACCTCAGCTTGGGCTGAGGTTTTTTGGTCTCTGAGACTCTTGGTATCCGGCTAGGGTTGGTATAGAGTGCCTAAAGGGGTATCTATCTTTCGTTGCTAGTACGAAAGATAAACATGGCACAATAAGGAGAAGATCATGACACTGACCATTTGGCTCTCATTGTTTACCGTCTGTTTACTTGGAGCGATGTCTCCCGGGCCCAGCCTGGCGATGGTGGCCAAACATAGCCTTGCGGGAGGCAGAAATAATGGCCTGGCAACGGCCTGGGCTCACGCATCCGGTATTGCTCTGTATGCCCTTATTACTTTGGTGGGGCTGGCGGCACTTCTACATCAGTCCCCACTTCTTTTCAGGGGGATTACTTACGTTGGGGCAATGTATCTTGCGTATCTTGGTTTTAATGCCCTGCGCTCTAAGGGGGGGATTGCGGCTAGGCTGGAGGCCGGAGAGAGAATGAGCGTATGGCAGTCAGCCCGGGAAGGTTTTTTCATCTCTTTGACTAGTCCAAAAATTATGTTGTTTTTTATTGCTCTGTTTAGCCAGTTTATTAGTGCGAGTAGTGAAATGAGCAGTAAAGCCATTATTGTTGTCACTCCATGGTTGGTAGATGGGCTTTGGTATACCTTGATTACTTTTGTCCTTTCTTCTTCTCTTTTTTTAGAAAAATTAAGAGCTAAGGCAAAATGGATAGACAGACTTTCCGGTTTATTATTGATGGCATTGGCCTTGAAAGTTTTTATCGGTTTTTAGTGTTCCCTTCCATAATTATTGATCAAAGTTAATATTGTCTTGCTCTAATAAATATAGAGTATCCTCCCTGATTATGTTATCAATATAAGCTGATTGGTCGTTTTTTAGACTAAGCCAGGGATTAGGCTTTAAATTGCATTATTGGAATCATGAGGTTATACAAAATGTCAGTTGATACACCCGATGATCCGTTGAATAAGGATTATCCCGCAGAAGCGAACTTAATATCTACTACAGATCCTTCCAGTACCATCACTTACGCCAATGAGGTGTTCTGCAATATTGCAGAGTATGAAGAAGATGAGCTGGCAGGTAAACCGCATAACAAAGTGCGTCATAAGGACATGCCAAAGGCTGCGTTTGCTCAGCTTTGGGACTATGTCCAGTCTGGTAAGAGTTGGATGGGGCTGGTGAAAAACCAGTGCAAAGGTCAAGGATATTATTGGGTTTCCGCATTTGTTACCCCAATAAAAGATCATAAGGGAGAAATTACTGAGTATCAGTCAGTACGCTCCAAACCTGATGCAGAGCAAATTAAGCGTGCTTCATTATTATATAAAAAGCTAAATAACGGTGATAAAGTCCGCTTAAAAAGAATCCCTTATTTTCAGATTCATACTTTATTTTGTTTCCTGATTTTAATTCAGTCGTCATTATTACTTTCTGGTATTAAACCATTATATATAGCTGCTTCTGGTGGTTTGCTCGGTTGTTTAATGCTGGGGATGGCTTTCTATCAGAATAAGCGTTTTAAGCATATAAGAAAACTGGCGAAGGATGCGTATGACAATCCGCTGATGGAAAAACCTTATACCGGTCATTTTGACGATTATTCTCCGGTCGAGTTGGCACTCATGATGAGGAAAGCTGAACTAAGAGCTGTGTCAGGAAGAACCTCTGAAACCGCGGGTCAGATACTCGTGGATGCCGAAGATGAATTTGGAACGATTCAGTCTATTGAGCAAAGCCTGGGGAAACAGTCAGCGGAAACAGAGATGGTAGCAACAGCTGTTGAGGAATTAAGTCACTCTATTAAGGAAGTGGCTGATAATGCCTCCGCAACCTCAGATGCGACTCGAGAAGCGAACAGAGAGTCTCAGAAAGGCATGGAAAGCATTGCTGTTACCATTGATGTGATCGAAGCTCTGGCCTCGGAACTGGATCATTCACGGGAAGTTATCGACCGTCTTGCTCAGAACAGCACTAAAATTGAAAGTATACTGGATGTTATTGGTAATATTTCTGAGCAGACAAACCTGCTGGCACTTAATGCTGCAATTGAAGCTGCAAGAGCAGGCGAAGCAGGAAGAGGCTTTGCTGTTGTGGCCGATGAGGTTCGTTCTCTGGCGACGAAAAGCCAGGCTTCAACCGATCAAATTCACGGTATGATTTCGGAGCTGCAGGATACCGCGAAAAATGCCGTAGGAATTATGGAGCGGGGAGGAGAGCTCTCCAAGCAGTGTACAGAGCGAGCCAATGAGACAGGAAGTGTCCTGAGTAATATCTCTGAGATGTTGGCGCAGATAACGGATAACAGCCACCAGATTGCTGTTGCGGTGGAGCAGCAGGCCGGGGTAACACAGGAAGTGAATAGCAATACAGTAAATATCAAATGTTTGGCGGATGAGACTTTGCAGATGTCAAGAATGTCGGTAGAGAGAACCAGTAAGCTGGTTGATAACCTTGAAGCGTTACGGCGTTTGATTAATCAGTTTCAATCATAACAGAAACGGGCCGGGCGGGTTGTTGCGTTATAACCAGCCTGGCGGCTGAGTGCTTATGTTTGTTATGTTAAGAGAAAACAAAAAAGCCAGACCTTGCGGTCTGGCTTTTTTAATGTGGCTCCCCCTGCGGGACTCGAACCTGCGACATACGGATTAACAGTCCGCCGTTCTACCAACTGAACTAAGGGGGAATTATATGGTGCCTCGAGGCGGAATCGAACCACCGACACGAGGATTTTCAATCCTCTGCTCTACCGACTGAGCTATCGAGGCAAAAGAATGGTGCCGACTACCGGAATCGAACTGGTGACCTACTGATTACAAGTCAGTTGCTCTACCTACTGAGCTAAGTCGGCACACTATTATTCTTTGCATATTCATTGATGTCTTAGACACCAACAATCAAATTGTGGTGCCCGGAGGCGGAATCGAACCACCGACACGAGGATTTTCAATCCTCTGCTCTACCGACTGAGCTATCCGGGCGACGGAGCGCTATTAAACGGATTTTCGGCCTCAGCGTCAACCAGTTTTTTGGAAAAAAACATAAAAAAGTGATTAAGCGCTGTGATTTTAATCGTTTTAGCCCTGATTGAACTGTTTTTTGTACTTTGTGACTTTTTCCAGGTAGCGACGTGATTCACTGTTTGGGTGTTTTTTCGTCAGAGCCCAGTATACCTGATTTGGTTGTAACGAATTTAAGTCACTCATCGCTCTGGAACGGCTGCGGCGGTCAAAGGTATTCAGTACCCCGCCTGTACCACCGTTATAGGCTGAAATCATGCTGTATTCCAGAGAGGTGGGGTTATTTACACCTTTCAGATAGCGGTTCTTCAACAGGTAAAAATAGGCCGTTCCGGTATCGATATTATTTTCCGGATCAAACAGATACTGCGGGCTTGGTTTCCCTGAACGTTTTTTTACCAGCTTAAACACATCGGCACCGGCTGTTTTAGGCACCACCTGCATCAGGCCATAGGCATTAGCCCAACTGACGGCATAAGGGTTAAAACTGCTCTCTGTTTTGATAATGGCATAGATCAGGTCTTCAGGAATACCGTATTTACGGGAAGCCCGCTGGACAATATCGGCATATTTATAACTGCGCAGTTTGAAATGTTCCTCGACCATTGGAATTTCAACGTAATACGCCTTTTTGAAATCCACATCTTTGGTTTTCAGTTTGTTGGCTATAAGGTAATCAGCAAAGCGGTTGGCCCGCCAGTGCCACTGAATGGGCTGATTATCCTGATCAACTACCTGACGGTAGAGAAAAGGATTACCCTTCAATTCAATGGCGGATGAGGAGAACAGGTCGACATGAGCTGGATCATCCGGAGTGAGCAGCGTGGTGACGATGGCATTTCTCAGGTGCTTTTTCGGCTCGGTTGAAGAGACGGTCTCGACCGTGACTGTACCCTTGGCAAAGTCGACTTCGGTCCGGCTCAGGTAATTATCGATATATTTAACGTAATTGCGCTTACCGGCCATACGGATCTGCTTTTGCCCCCAGCGTTTCTGGATATTTCCGGAAAAGCTGTTCATCAAAGCATCCAGCGCCGCGGTATCTTTCTGAAACTGGCCCGGTAGCTGAGCCAGGTTTTTAGCAAAACGGTTGGTTGGTTCATAATCCACTTCATAGATGGATTCAACAAACTCACGGCTGCAACCGGTCAGCAGGAAAGGGAGCAGTAGGTAGCAGAACTTTTTCATATCGGAATACCAAATGCTAAACCAGACAGAGTCATTTCTGTTGAGGCGTTAAGCCAGATATCGTCATTCCCGCGAAGGCGGGAATCTGGTTTTTTTGAGGAGTACAGATAAGATCCCTGCCTGCGCAGGGATGACGAGATATCAAATAACGAGATATCAGATAGCGAGGTATCAGGTGACGAAATAGCGTTACTCGCTTGGCGGTGTATAACCATCAATTTGTACATCTTTACCTTCAAACAGAAATTTCTCCATCTCCTGTTCTACGAGTTTACGATGTTCCGGATCCATCATATTCAGTTTCTTTTCGTTGATCAGCATGGTCTGTTTACTTTGCCATTCTGCCCATGCTTCTTTGGAGATATTATCGAAAATGCGTTTGCCCAACTCTCCCGGATATAGCTGAAAATCCAGTCCATCAGCTTCTTTTTGCAGGCGGACACAAAATACAGTGCGACTCATATCTTCTCCTTGTTTAATTATGTTCATTCAGTTCCGAAGGCAGGCTGTCGATAAGCTGTTTTACTGGTGCAGCAAGCCCGACCTTTTCCGGGACAGATAAGTTATACCAGAGACCTTTACTTCCATCCATGACCAAATCCGGAGTTTGTTTCAGTTTCACCAGTACAGGGGTGATATCCAGATGGTAGTGGCTGAAAGTATGGCGGAAGGCTATCAGAGGGCGTAGCTCTTCAATGTGCGACTCCTGAACCGAACGTTGATCCAGCTGAGCTGTAATGTCCGCAGCATTATGCTCCGGGAAGCAGAACAGACCGCCCCAGATCCCCGATTGTGGTCTTTGCTCCAGCCAGATTTGGTTGTCATGATAAAGTAGGATAAACCAGGTCTCTTTTACTGGTTTTTCTTTCTTTGGTTTTTTTCCCGGAAAATCGAGCTGGCGTCCTAGTTTGTTAGCCTCACAGAGCGCCTCTACGGGGCAAAGAGAGCATTTTGGCTTACTACGGGTACAAACCATCGCCCCCATATCCATCATCGCCTGGTTGTACTTATCGGTCTCTGTCGCTGGGGTGTGTTCTTCTGCCAGTTCCCAGAGCCGGTTTTCCACTTGTTTTTTCCCCGGCCAGCCTTCTACTGCGAAGCTGCGTGCCAGGGTGCGTTTTACATTTCCGTCCAGAATGGCATGAGGCTGTTTATATACCGAAGACAGAATAGCCGCAGCAGTAGAGCGCCCTACGCCGGGCAGGGCGTTCATCTCTTCAATCGTTAACGGGAACTCGCCCTGATATTGCTCTGCGACGATTTTAGCGGCCTTATGGAGGTTACGTGCACGGGCGTAGTAACCCAGCCCCGTCCATAGATGCAGCACTTCATCCTGATCGGCTTCTGCCAGAGCAGTGACGGTCGGAAAATGCTGGAGAAAGCGCTCAAAATAAGGGATAACCGTGGTTACCTGAGTCTGCTGTAGCATGATTTCTGACAGCCATACTTTGTAGGCAGTTTTGTCCTGCTGCCACGGCAGGTGTTTCCGGCCAAACTCTTCATACCAAGCGAGAATGGCGTTTGCAAATGGGGTCACAGTTTTCTCTTTCATTACTCTGTCTGGCGGCAAATTGCATCACACTTGCCGGGATAAGTAAATTCCGCTTGCATAGCGGCGGTTTCTTTGGATAATTCCGGCTTTGATTGAACAATGAACAGGCAGACACAGGCAAAACCAATGAGTGAAGTGACCACTAACGAATACACTGAAGATGGCAAATTAATACGTAAAGTGCGCAGCTTTGTGCGTCGTGAAGGACGCTTAACCAAGGGGCAGGAAAACGCTCTGAAAGAGTGCTGGCCAACCATGGGTATTGATTACCAGCCACAACTGCTTAACTGGCAGGCAGTGTTCGGTAATGATAACCCTGTGGTACTCGAAATTGGTTTTGGTATGGGGGCTTCTCTGGTAGAAATGGCGAAGAATGCGCCTGAGAAAAACTTTATCGGTATTGAAGTTCACAGCCCGGGTGTTGGTGCCTGCCTTTCTGCCGCTCAGGAAGAGGGAGTGACGAACCTGCGAGTGATGTGTCATGACGCAGTGGAAGTGTTCGCGCATATGATCCCGAATGACAGTCTGGCAACGGTACAGCTGTTCTTCCCTGACCCTTGGCATAAAAAACGTCACCATAAGCGCCGCATTGTGCAGCTGGATTTTGCTGAGATGGTGCGTCAGAAGCTGATCCCTGATGCGGGTATTTTCCATATGGCAACGGACTGGGAAAACTATGCCGAGCATATGATTGAGGTGATGAACGTAGCACCTGGCTATGAAAACATTGCTGAAGAGGGTGATTACGTACCACGTCCTGAAGAGAGACCTCTGACTAAATTCGAAGCCCGCGGCCACCGTCTGGGACACGGTGTTTGGGATATTAAGTTTAAGCGCGTGAGCTAAGAAGAGATTACAGGACGGTCGCAGGCTCCCTTACAGAGCGGACACGAGCGTCCTGAAGAATACAGAAAACCTTAGAGGCTAGATCGCTGCGCTTCTGGAAACTATAAAAGCAAGAAATATCACAATTTGTGCACAAAACATCGTTATTCCTGTACAAAATGTCGTCATTCCTGCGAAGGCAGGAATCTTATCAACATGGCGATAATACTTAATCAGATCCCTGCCTTCGCAGGGATGACGAAAATTTAGGCCGGGGTGATAAAAATATTCAGAAATAACAAGGGCTTTTCTGTATTCTCAAAGCGAAGCGCTCTGTATTCTTTCTAGCTTCTAGCTTCTAGCTTCTAGCTTCTAGCTTCTAGCTTCTAGCTTCTAGCTTCTAGCTTCTAGCTTCTAGCCTCTAGTCGTCGTCCCCGACAAACATCTCCAGCAGATCATTCAAAAACAACTTCCCTTTTTCCGTGACCTGCCAGTGGGTGTCGGTTTCTGCAAGATAACCCAGTTCCAGAGCCTGCTGAATGGTTGGCTGGATCACGCTGAGATCCAGTCCGGTTCTGTCTGGAAAATCCTGCTTCGGGCAGGCTTCCAGCAGGCGGAAACGGTTCATAAAGAATTCAAACGGGCGATCTTCAGCCGCCACCTCTGCCTCTGTATCCAGATAAGGCTTTAGCAAATTAAGGTAGCCGCGAGGGTGCTTCACCTTGGTGGTACGGATGATACGTCCGTCGGCAAAACTGATTTTACCGTGTGCGCCGCAGCCGATACCCAGATAATCGCCAAAACGCCAGTAGTTCAGGTTATGCCGGCACTGAAAGCCCGGTTTGCTGTAGCCGGAGATTTCGTACTGAACGTAGCCCGCCTCACTCAGTTTTTTATGCCCCTGCTCAAAGATATCCCACAGGTCATCGTCGTCCGGCAGTACCGGTGGTTTAGAGTAGAACAGGGTGTTAGGTTCGATGGTCAACTGATACCAGGACAGATGCGGTGGAGCCAGTTCTATGGCTTTATCAAGATCCGCCAGTGCTTGTGCTGGCGTCTGATCCGGTAGCCCGTGCATCAGATCCAGATTAAAGCTGTTCAGGCCGATACTGTGTGCCAGTTTGGCGGCGTTAACCGCTTCGTCCTGACCATGGATCCGTCCCAGCTTTTTTAGCTTGTCCTGTTCAAAGCTCTGCACCCCGATAGAAATACGGGTCACCCCTTGTTTCCGGTACTGGGCAAAACGCTGAGCTTCGATCGTTCCGGGGTTGGCTTCCATAGTGATCTCAATATCGGCAGCAAACGGGATCTGGCTTTCTACGCCTCTCAGTAGTCTGCCGATCCCTTCCGGAGAGATCAGGCTGGGGGTGCCGCCGCCGATAAAGATCGAGTGCAGTTCCCGGCTATCCTGTTCCAGCTGATAACGCTGACGATCGATACTCAGATCGTCCAGAAGTGCATCGATATACTGATCTTCCGGGATCTCTGACTTCATCGCATGTGAGTTGAAATCACAGTACGGACATTTCTGCACACACCACGGGATATGGATATACAGGCTTAATGGGGGCGGTATCAGCATAACAATACGTCAGACAAAGTGATTAAGACTGTTTTAGTGTAGCGAATAGCTGTTGAAGTGCCTTACCACGGTGGGAAAGCTGCTTCTTCACTACAGGTTCAAGCTCCGCAGAGGCACAGCCTTTTTCAGGTACAAAGAATACCGGGTCGTAGCCAAAGCCATTACTGCCTTGAGATTCGTTTAAAATCCGGCCTTCCCAGGTACCGTGACAGACGATAGGAGTAGGGTCATCAGCATGACGCATCATCACCAGTACACAGTGGAAACGTGCGGTTCTTTCTGCTTCAGGCACGTCTTTTAGCTCTTCCAGCAATTTATTAAGGTTATCCAGATCGCTGGCACCTTCTCCGGCATAACGGGCGGAATAGATCCCCGGAGCGCCTTTCAGGGTATCGACTTCTAAGCCAGAATCATCTGCGATGGCCGGTAAGCCTGTCTCCTGGGCCGCATGACGCGCTTTGATAATAGCGTTTTCGATAAACGTCGTTCCGGTTTCGGCGACGTCTGATACGTTAAATTCACTTTGCGCCAGTACTTCGAAACCGAAGTCAGACAGCAGATCCGCCATCTCGCGAACCTTACCCTGGTTACCGGTAGCCAGAACGATTTTATTCATGGTGTTTTTCTCTGAATAGGTGAATGTTGGGATAAATGTGTTTTCCCCTCTCGTTCCCATGCTCCAGCGTGGGAACGCATACCGAACTAAACGCTACCATACATGATATAGCTTTGTATTCATTCCCACGCAGAGCATGGGAACGAGGGAAATACAGCCGTCATCCCGGCGTTAAATATAGCCGTCATCCCTGCGAAGGCTGGGATCTACTTAACCATTGTTGTCGTATTTATTAGATTCCTTGCCTGCGCAGGAATGACGAGGATTAGAGTAATACTTCCACTTCTTTGGGGATCAGTCCCGGAGAGTGAATCCGCACCTGTTTATGCCTGCCCAGCTCACCTTTCTCTATATCGATCTGCCCTTTAGCAACCTTGAATTGCTTGGACAGATATTTTGTCAGGTGGCTGTTGGCTTTGCCGTCAACCGGCGGCGCGGTAATGGCGATTTTCAGCTCTTCACCGTGCAGGCCGACGATCTGATCCCGGCTGGCTTTGGGCTGAATATACAGCCGCAGAATCAGATCATCACCATCACGTTTTACCGCATTGTTTCTTACGACATCGTTTGAAGGCTGTGTCATCAGAGCTGATACCAGACAGGACCAATAATGTCGCCCATCAGATAGTTAGCGAACTGCAAAGCAATAAACAGCACCAACACGCTGAGATCAAGGCCACCCATTGGCGGGATGATACGACGGATTGGGCTAAGCATTGGCTCAGTCAGTTGGTGGAACACATACTCCATTGGGCTGCGTCCCTGACTTATCCAGCTCATGATTGCCTGTATCAGCAGGATCCAGAACAGCAGGCCACCGGCAGCTTTCACCAGAGACAGCAGACCAAGGAACAGGAACTGTACACTTAATACGGCAGAGCCACTGGAGACCAGCATCACCATTATCACGAACTTCATGACACTCAGGAAGTAGGCAAACAGCAGGGTGGCCACATCAATAGAACCGACAGACGGAATGATACGCCTTAGCGGGCCGATAACCGGCTGGGTTGCTTTAACGATGAACTGAGAAAACGGGTTGTAGAAATCAGCCCGTACAGCCTGAAGCCAGATTCTCAGCAGAACCACCATGATATACAGATCAAGCACAGTGGATAGTAAAAAGTGTATCGAGTTCATTGTTTGCCCTTTGTTAAGCTCGCTTTAAAGCTATTTTTTAAAACAATTTTTTAAAACAACTTTTCCATCTCTTCGGCGCGGATAACCGCTGCCTGCATGGCTTTCGCCACAATATCGGAAAGTTGGTGTTCGTTAAAGGTGCGCAGCGCTTCGGCTGTGGTACCACCTTTAGAGGTGACTTGTTCTCTTAATGTTGACAGCTCGGTTTCCGGGTTCGCTGCCACCATTTCCGCTGCGCCCAGTGCAGACTGCTGTACCAGCAGACGAGCGGTGTCTGTATCAAAACCTTGTGCAATCGCTTCTTTTTGCATCGCTTCCATAAACAAGAAGAAATAGGCCGGTGCACTG
This sequence comes from Vibrio albus, assembly GCF_003144035.1. GTDB lineage: Bacteria > Pseudomonadota > Gammaproteobacteria > Enterobacterales > Vibrionaceae > Vibrio > Vibrio albus. The sequence continues at coordinate 103,339 of NZ_QFWT01000011.1, read as the reverse complement.
CCTGCAGCCGCAATGACATTATTAATGCCGGATTCCTGTTCCACCCAGCAGATTTCGCCGACAGCCTGCATCAGTTCACCGGCAAACTGTTTATCCTCCGCTGAAACGGTGTCAGCTGCAAACAGTCCGCTCATCCCTTTGCTCACCAAAGCTGGGGTATTTGGCATTACGCGCACCAGTTTCAGCTCTGTTTGTAGCAGATCATTCAGCCTCGCCACTGACACCCCGGCAGCGATAGAAATAACCAGCTTATCGGAGAAATCGACACCTTCAAAAGCTTCACAGACTACCTGCATTAATTGAGGTTTTACCGCCAGTACGACAACATCAGACTGCTTTGCCGCCGCTGAATTGTCTTCACTGGTGTTGATACCGTATTGCTCTGCCAGTATATTCCGTTGGCTTTCATTCGGGTCAGTAGCGGTAATCTTCTCTGCAGGGTAACCGCTGGCAATCAGTCCGGCAATAATTGAGCGAGCCATATTCCCTGCGCCGATAAAGGTGATGTTCTTGTGTTGCATTATTTTTCTTCCTTAAGATGTTTGTGCCTGTACTGAGATATCAGAATACAGAGCGATAGCAAGCGTCCCTGAGTATACAGAAAAGAGACTAGATCGCTGCGCTGCTAGAGACTATAAAAGCAACAAATGTTTGCTGTAATCTCTATTCTCAAAGTGCAGCGCTCGGTATTCTTTCTTCTAGTCTCTAGTCTCTAGTCTCTAGTCTCTAGTCTCTAGTCTCTAGTCTCTAGTCTCTAGTCTCTAGTCTCTAGTCTCTAGTCTCTAGTCTCTGGTCCCGTAATCCCTTGCACCGAATATCGCTGTGCCGATACGAACCATAGTACTGCCTGCTTCAACGGCCGCTTCCATATCACCGCTCATTCCCATTGAAAGGGTATCTAAGCCGTCATATTTTTCTGTCAGCTTTTCTTTCAGTTCTGCCAGTTGCTGGAAGGCCCGAAGCTGGGATGCATAATCCGAGACATTGGCCGGGATCGACATCAGTCCTCTTAAAGTGAGGTTGGGTAGCGAAGAAATCAACTCAGCCAGCGCAAAAACTTCCGATTCATCGGTGCCTGATTTACTGACTTCTCCACTGGTGTTGACCTGAATGAGTACCTGCAATGGTGGCATAGATTCAGGACGCTGATCGTTGAGACGCTGCGCAACTTTTTTCCTGTCGATGGAATGGACCCAGTCAAAGTTTTCAGCGACAGGTCGAGTTTTATTGGACTGAATCGGTCCGATAAAGTGCCATTCGATGTCTGCATCGCTATAGTGCTCAGAAAAATAACGAACTTTTTCTACGCCTTCCTGAACATAGTTTTCACCAAAGGCCTTTTGTCCCGCTTCCAGAGCGGCTGAAATAGCTTCGTTTGGTTTGGTTTTACTTACCGCCAGAAGTTGTACGGAGTTCGGTTCTCGACCACACTTATGTTCAGTATTGCGGATCTGTGTGGTGACCTGTTCAATGTTTTGTTGAATACTACACATAGTTAGTTGACTTTATTAAGGATTGTAAATGGATATCGCCGAGTTACTGGAGTTTAGTGTAAAACATAATGCGTCAGATCTACATCTTTCTGCAGGTGTTCCTCCTATGGTAAGGATTGACGGGGATGTAAGAAAGCTTGGCGTGCCTGCATTTGACCATGCTGACGTGCATCGTTTGGTCTTTGAGATTATGAATGATGTACAAAGAAGCGAGTTTGAGGAAAAGCTGGAAGTGGACTTTTCTTTTGAACTGCCGCGAATAGGCCGGTTTCGTGTGAATGCATTCCATCAGCGCCGTGGATGTTCCGCGGTGTTCCGTACGATTCCTACCGATATTCCGACACTGGAGCAACTGGATACACCGGAAATCTTTAAAGATATCGCCAATTACGAAAAAGGACTGGTGCTGGTGACCGGGCCGACAGGCTCCGGTAAGTCGACAACTCTGGCGGCTATGGTGGATTATATTAACCAGCAGCATAACAAGCATATTCTTACTATTGAAGACCCGATAGAGTTCGTTCACCTGAATAATAAGTGCCTGATAAACCAGCGAGAGGTCCACCGGGATACACACAGCTTTAATGCCGCACTACGTTCTGCGCTGCGGGAGGACCCGGATGTCATTCTGGTCGGAGAACTGCGTGATAAAGAGACCATTAGCCTGGCTCTGACGGCGGCTGAAACCGGACATCTGGTTTTCGGCACTTTGCATACCAGCTCAGCTGCGAAAACGGTTGACCGGATTATTGATGTGTTTCCGGGTAGTGATAAAGACATGGTGCGTTCTATGTTGTCAGAATCATTACGGTCTGTTATTGCGCAGAAACTGCTGAAACGTATCGGTGGGGGACGGGTTGCCTGTCACGAGATCATGATGGCAACACCGGCCATCCGGAACCTGATCCGGGAAGATAAAGTGGCGCAGATGTATTCTATGATTCAGACCGGATCAGCTGTGGGCATGAAAACGATGGAGCAGAGTGCTAAGCAGCTTATCGCTCAGGGGATTGTGGATACGGATGAGGTGAAGAAGAAGATCGAAATAGCGAGTTCGCCTTTTTAAATAATACTGAGTGGATGGTGTATCCAGAGATGGTTAAGGCGATCCCTGCCTTCGCAGGGATGACGAAAATCATAGGTGACGAAAATTCTAGGTGACGTCAATTATGTATGATTACTCAAGTCATATGGGATATCGATAAGGTTACAACAGAGGTATAAATGGAGCTGGGTCAGATACTGGATGCCATGATTTCTTATAAAGCATCCGATGTTTATATTACGGTAGGGGCTCCCTGTCTGCTGCGGGTTGATGGTGAATTAAAACAGCTAGGCAGTAAGCTGGAGTTGGAGCAGGTGGTACAGCTGCTGAATGCGATGATGGATCAGGAGCGGCAGCAGGAATTTCATCAGACCAGAGAGGCTAATTTTGCCATTGTGAAGGAGTGTGGCCGATTCCGGGTCAGTGCCTTTTATCAGCGGGAACTACCGGGAGCGGTACTGCGCCGTATCGAAACTCAGATCCCAGGCTTTGAAGAACTGAAATTGCCACAGGTACTGAAAGATCTTTCCATTGCCAAGCGTGGGCTGGTGCTGGTGGTCGGGGCGACAGGCTCTGGTAAGTCTACCACCATGGCTGCCATGACAGGCTACAGGAACAGTAATCGTAGCGGACATATTCTTACGGTCGAGGATCCTATCGAGTTTGTGCATGAGCATAAACGCTGTATTGTGACTCAGCGGGAAGTCGGACTGGATACGGAAAGCTATGAAGTCGCATTGAAGAACTCGCTTCGTCAGGCTCCGGATATGATCCTGATTGGAGAGATCCGCACCCGGGAAACGATGGAATACGCCATGACTTTCGCGGAAACGGGCCATTTGTGTATGGCTACGCTACATGCCAACAACGCGAATCAGGCTCTTGAGCGTATTCTGCATCTGGTACCAAAGGAGCAAAAGGAGCAGTTTCTGTTTGATCTTTCTATGAACCTGCGTGGTGTTATCGGTCAGCAACTGATTCGAGACAAACACGGAAAGGGACGGCATGGAGTGTTTGAGATTCTGCTGAACAGTCCGAGAGTCTCGGATCTGATCCGGCGCGGGGATCTGCATGAGCTGAAGACCACCATGGCACGTTCCAATGAAATTGGCATGAAAACTTTTGATCAGTCACTGTATGAGCTGATTCTGGCAGAAAAGATCACGGAACAGGATGCTATGCATGGTGCCGATTCCGCCAATGATCTGCGTCTGATGCTCAAGACGAAACGTGGAGAGAGTCAGAATAACAGCATGCTGGATGGTGTGCTGATTGATATGGATTGAGTGGGCGCTTAATTAGCCGGAAGTCAAACGCAGACACGCATAAACCCATCCATGGGGCTCTGCCGCGCCATCCATGGCGCAGAAGGTCTGCTTATCGAATTCCGGCTAATTTATCCGTATGACTGATGACTAGCGGTAAAGGTTCTCAAACCAGCTTTCGAGGATGACGACCGCGGACTGGCAGTCGATGTTGCCTTTACTCAAGGCCTTATATCCGCCCATTGAAAAAAGCTCGGCTTTCGCTTCGGCAGTAGACAGTCTTTCGTCATGCAGTTCGACAGGCAGGCCAAAGCGGCCGTGCAGGCGGTTGGCAAATTTTTTGGCCCGAGGGGTGATGGTTTCCAGCGCTTGTCCGTGTAGATCCGTCGGTAAGCCGACAACCAGAAGATCGGGCTGCCACTCTTTTATTTGTTTTTCTATATCATCCCAGTTTGGGATCCCGTCTTTAGCTTTAAAGGCTTTGAGTGGCGTTGCGGTGCCAGTGATCTCCTGACCGATGGCACTGCCGATACTTTTGGTGCCATAGTCAAAAGCCATGATGGTTCTTGAAGTCATGTTTGTCTGATTTATCTCTTTATGCGTGCCCGGATTCCGTTGACAGCTGAGCAGGGTCAATACCCAGCATTTCTACTGCTTTGTTCCAGCGTTCATGTACCGGAGTATTAAACATGACCTCCGGATCGGCTTTGACAGTGAGCCAGGCATTCTCCGCCAGCTCTTTTTCCAGCTGACCGGCTGTCCAGCCGGAATAACCTAAGGCGACAATATAATTCTTTGGCTCGGCTTCGGTGCCAAGCACGCCAAGAATATCTTTTGACGTTGTTACCATCAGTTTATCCGTCATCTGAATACTGGAATGGTATTCGTCTTTGGGCTCATGCAGTATAAAGCCCCGATCTTCTGAAACAGGCCCGCCATTCAGTACGGGCATATTCAGGTGCTCTTTATAAATTTTCGGGTGGATAGATTCTACTTCTACCTGCTTAAGCATGCCGGCTACGGTGATATCAATAGGGGCGTTGATGATCAGCCCCATCGCTCCGTCTTCATTATGCTCACAAATATAGATGACAGCACGATAGAAGAATGGATCTGCCATGCCTGGCATTGCTACTAGAAAGTGGTTTGTCAGATTCATTATTTCTCCTCCCATCGCTTATCCCCAAAAAATCCCAGATTATTTATTCAGACGGCGCTCAATGGCATCCATCAGTTTACCGGTAATTGAGATATCGAATTCAGCTTCGATCTCACGGATACAGGTCGGGCTGGTCACATTGATTTCTGTCAGCTTATCACCAATAACATCGAGTCCGACAAAAATAAGTCCTTTCTCTTTAAGTGTAGGCGCAACTGCTTCAGCTATCTTCCTATCTGTGTCACTTAATGGCCTTGGTTCTCCTGTTCCGCCCGCGGCAAGGTTGCCGCGTGTTTCCCCTTTGGCCGGAATACGGGCCAGGCAGTAAGGCATAGGTTCACCATCAACGACCAGAATTCGTTTGTCACCGTTACTGATATCCGGGATAAATGCCTGAGCCATAGCATAATACTGGCTATTATTGGTCAGAGCTTCGATGATGACCGACAGGTTAGGATCGCCGGCTTTTACACGGAAGATAGAGGCTCCGCCCATCCCATCCAGCGGTTTCAGGATGATATCGCCGTGTTCTTCATAGAAGGCGCGGATCCGTTCTGCTTTCCGGGTCACAATCGTGGTCGGGGTCAGTTCCGGGAACCAGGCGGTAAACAGCTTTTCGTTACAGTCGCGCAGGCTTTGCGGTTTGTTGACAATCAGCGTGCCTTTTTCTTCAGCTCGCTCGAGGATGTAGGTGGCATAGATGTATTCGGTATCAAAGGGCGGATCTTTACGCATCAGCACCGCATCCAGCTCGGACAGTTCAATGGTCTGTTCTGACTTAAACTGGTACCAGTCCTGTGGATCTTCTTTGACTTCGACAACCTTGGTATCCGCCATAGCCGTACCCTGATCCAGGTGCAGATCGCCCATTTCAATATAATGCAGTTCGTAGCCACGCTTTTGCGCTTCCAGCATCATGGCAAAAGTGGAATCTTTTTTGATTTTGATGGATGAGATAGGATCCATCACAACGCCAAGTTTGATCATTCTTTTCTCCTAGTCAACCCAGATCGCCGAAGCGAACCTGGAGAGCGGTAATTGCGGTTAGCGCTGCAGTTTCGGTCCTGAGCACTCTAGGGCCGAGCAGTGTTTCCGCAAATTTATAGTTTTCGGTCATGGCAATCTCTTCAACTGAGAGGCCTCCTTCCGGGCCGATAAGCAGGCGAACCTTAGTGAGTGGTTCCGGAAGGGTATTGATTGAGTAGTGGGCTCGGGGATGCAGGTTGAGCTTCAGAGCATCGTCTTTTTCTGCGCACCAGTCTTCCAGTTTCATCAGAGGGCGGACTTGCGGGACAACATTTCGCCCACATTGCTCGCAGGCAGCAATCGCGATCTTTTGCCACTGATGTAGCTTTTTCTCAAAGCGTTTCGGATCCAGCTTAACGCCACAGCGTTCAGAAATCAGCGGTGTAATCGTATTAACGCCCAGCTCTACGGATTTCTGGATGGTAAACTCCATCTTTTCTCCGCGGGAAACGACTTGTCCCAGGTGAATATCCAGCGGAGACTCGGAACTCTTTTCTACTCGCTGGGTAACATTGACCTGAACATGTTTTTTGGATACTTCCGTTATTGTCGCGGGAAATTCCGCCCCACTGCCGTCAAAGAGTAAGACTTCCTGTTCTGGCTGCATTCTCAGTACCCTGCCGATATGTCCGGCCGCATCGTCGCTGAGTGAGACTGGGCCCAGAGTGTTAATTCGTTCCGGGTGGTAAATTCGTGGGACTCTCATTGCTGCTGATTCCGCTTATTTCATTGATATTAATGTTCTCAGTCTTCTTAACATGGATGCAAGAAGTTGAAAAAACAAGGGCGTCAGGAAAGTTGTCTGCCGGTAAATAGCAGCGACTCGCCACACTGGCGGCACAGGTAACGACTTTGCTGACGGATGACTTTATTATGACGTCGGATAGTAAGAGAGTGAGTGTCACAGCCGCACTGATATTCAAAGGTTTTTCCCTGTACGGAATCAATCGAGAAACAGTGGGTGGTTTTGGCCTGAACGGAAAAGATTTTCTCCATCACCATCTGCCACTCTTTACCGTGAGGACGAACCCGGCCAAATACCTGATGAACGATATGATGAGCGAATTCATGCGGAAGCACTTCATCAATAAAGGCCTGGCTGTTTTCCTGAAACAGAATCGGATTCAGACGGATCTCATTGAGTTGCAGATAGGCTTTCCCGGCAGCTTTGCCCCGTAACTTAAAATTAATGGATGGAGTGGGGAAAGTGCGCTGAAAAGCAACTTCTGCACGGTGCAGACAGTGGTTGAGCTTTTGTTTGATGTCTCGGCTTTCAGTGTCTGTCGGAGTATAACGGTAACTCATTCATCGCCTTTTTTGGCCAGCCGGGCAATGTTCTCCAGCCTTGCTTTGAGCTTAGGCGATGTTGCCATACCCGCGGTGGTCAGAATAGAGCTGGCTGCCGAATCAGAAAGTGGCGGGCGTTTCTTTACCGGTTTTTCCTGTTCCTGCTGCTGACGGTAGAGTTCTGGGTTTATTCTAACTTCAATGCCGCTTAAACGGGCAAAACCATTAGCCCGTAACTGGTTAAGAATACTGAGTCGTTCATAATCCAGCTTCATTTTGATTGCTGCGCTGGCCACTTCAATAATCAGAAAGCCGTTACGGATATTGGCCGCCCGGCATTGATTAGCTGTCCCTTTAGGCAGCAGAGAGACAAGCAATTGGTTTAGCTGATGGATGAGTTCCGCATGTTCCTGCAGCTGGTGCAGTTTACTGCCAGAAATAATAGATTCAGTTGAAGTCGGTCGATGATCGCGCATAAATGACTCGTATCTCAGGAATGCTATCAGTTTAATGGAGGAGAGCGGTTCCGTATATACCTTTAGCGGATAAGAATTGAGCAAGGCCAGATGAATTTTTGATGAAAATCACTAGCTCGCTCAAACTAATTGCATTCTTCATGGTTGTTGAGCAAAGAATCCCTTATGATAATCGGCGTTTTGTCTCAATTTGCAAGATAAGTAGGCACCAGGCTTGAAAATAGCCACTCAGGTCGCCATATCTGACTCATAGTATTCGTATCAGTATTCTTAGGTCACGCCCTAGTCTGGAGACTGACAGTATTTAAGTAGTATCGGGGAAGGTATCTTCTTGTTTCGACGATTAGAAGATAAGCCGCCCGGAAAGTAACAAGAGATTCATAACCGATGATAACTAAGCTACTGACCAAGGTAATTGGCAGTCGCAATGACCGAACTTTGCGACGTTTAAGAAAAATTGTAAAAGAAATTAATAATTATGAGCCGGATTTTGAGGCTCTGTCCGATGAACAGCTACAAGCAAAGACCGTTGAGTTTCGTGAGCGTCTGGAGAAAGGCGAAGAGTTAGATCAGCTTCTACCTGAAGCTTTCGCTACTGTTCGTGAAGCGTCCAAGCGTGTATTTGGTATGCGTCATTTCGATGTTCAGCTTATCGGCGGTATGGTACTGAATGGTGCTAAGATTGCAGAGATGCGTACCGGTGAAGGTAAAACGCTGACGGCAACCCTGCCTGCTTATCTGAACGCACTTGCGGGTAAAGGGGTACATATCGTTACTGTCAACGATTACCTGGCGAAACGCGATGCTGAAACTAACCGTCCGCTGTTTGAATTCCTGGGTATGACAGTTGGCGTTAACGTGCCGAATATGGCTCCGCCTGAGAAACAGGCTGCTTATAATGCCGATATTCTTTACGGTACTAATAATGAGTTCGGTTTTGACTACCTGCGTGACAACATGGCTTTCCGTAAGGAAGACCGTGTACAGCGTGAACGTTTCTTTGCCGTGGTCGATGAAGTGGACTCCATTCTGATCGATGAAGCGCGTACCCCTCTGATTATTTCTGGTCCGGCAGAAGACAGTTCTGAATTATATACCCGTATCAATACCCTAATCCCTTCCCTTGAGAAGCAGGATAAGGAAGACTCGGAAGAGTACCGTGGTGACGGCCACTATACTGTGGATGAAAAGTCTAAGCAGGTATATCTGACCGAAACGGGGCAGGAATTCGTTGAAGAACTGATGGTGAAAAACGGTCTGATGGAAGAGGGCGATACCCTATACTCTCCTACGAATATCAGCCTGCTGCATCATGTTAACGCGGCTCTGCGTGCCCATGTTCTGTTTGAAAAAGATGTCGATTACATCGTGAAAGACGGTGAGGTTATCATTGTCGATGAACATACCGGCCGTACTATGCCGGGGCGTCGCTGGTCTGAAGGTCTGCACCAGGCGGTAGAAGCTAAAGAAGGGGTACAGATCCAGAATGAGAACCAGACTCTGGCTTCTATCACCTTCCAGAACTACTTCCGTCTGTATGAAAAACTGTCTGGTATGACAGGTACTGCAGATACCGAAGCCTTTGAATTCCAGCAAATCTACGGCCTGGAAACGGTGGTGATTCCAACCAATAAACCAATGATTCGTGATGATATGGCCGATATGGTTTTCCGTACCGAAGCGGAAAAATTCAATGCCATCATTGAAGATATCAAGGAACGGGTAGCCAAAGGGCAGCCTAGCCTGGTTGGTACTGTGTCTATCGAGAAATCAGAGCTGCTTTCCAATGCACTGAAGAAAGCCAAGATTAAGCACAGCGTACTGAATGCCAAATTCCACGAACAGGAAGCGGATATTGTCGCTTATGCCGGTGCTGCAGGAGCGGTCACAATCGCGACCAACATGGCTGGCCGTGGTACCGATATCGTACTGGGCGGTAGCTGGCAGCATGATATTGCCAAGCTGGATAACCCAACCGAAGAGCAGATAGCGAAGATCAAAGAAGAGTGGCAGGTTGAGCACAATAAAGTGCTGGAAGCTGGTGGTCTGCATATTATCGGTACCGAGCGTCACGAATCTCGTCGTATTGATAACCAGTTACGTGGTCGTTCTGGTCGTCAGGGTGATGCCGGTTCATCCCGCTTCTACCTGTCTATGGAAGACTCACTGCTGCGTATCTTCACCTCTGACCGTATGGCTGGCCTTATCCAGAGCGGTATGGAAGAAGGTGAAGCGATTGAAAGCCGCATGCTGTCCCGCTCGATTGAAAAAGCACAGCGTAAGGTCGAAGGGCGTAACTTTGATATTCGTAAGCAACTGCTTGATTACGATGATGTGGCCAATGATCAGCGTAAAGTCGTGTATGAACTGCGTGATGAGCTGATGGAAGCCGATGATATCAGCGACATGATTCTGCAAAACCGTGAAGATGTGTTTACTGCGGTGATTGATGAATACATTCCGCCACAATCTCTGGAAGACATGTGGGATATTGCAGGGCTGACGGAGCGCCTGAAGAACGACTTTGATCTGGAACTGCCAATTCAGTCCTGGCTGGATGAAGATGATAAGCTGTATGAAGAAGCGCTTCGCGAGAAGATCCTGACTGCAGCGGTTGAGGTATACACCAGTAAAGAAGAAGTGGTTGGTGCAGAAGTTCTGCGTAACTTCGAAAAATCAGTCATGCTGCAGACGCTGGATAATCTCTGGAAAGAGCATCTGGCGGCTATGGATCACCTGCGTCAGGGGATTCACCTGCGTGGCTATGCACAGAAGAACCCGAAACAGGAATACAAGCGTGAATCGTTTGAGTTGTTTGAAGGGCTTCTGGATGCACTGAAAATGGATGTGATCACTATTTTAAGTAAAGTGCGCGTCCAGCAGCAGGAAGAAGTCGAGCGAATGGAAGCTCAACGCCGTGCTCAGGCTGAAGAAGCAGCACGTCGTCAGCAGCTTCAGCATCAGTCCGGCGGTCAGTTTGATGCCGAAGAAAATAATGATAGTGCTTCAGCTCATCACCAGCCTGTGGTCCGGGAAGGTCAGAAAATTGGCCGTAATGATCCGTGCCCTTGTGGTTCAGGTAAAAAGTACAAGCAGTGTCATGGTAAGCTTAGCTAGAGACTAGAGACTAGAGACTAGAGACTAGAGACTAGAGACTATAAGGAAAGCCTGTTAACGTAACCGTTAATGGGCTTTTTTATGGGAAGAATATAGGGCGCTTCGCTTTAAGAATACAGAAAAGCATAATTTTGATGTAGTGGTTGTAATGACAACTTTGGGTTGTATAGTCTCTAGCAGCGCAGCGGTCTAGTCTCTGGCTTCTGTATTCTCAAGGGAGCTTGCGACCGCTCTGTATTCTGTCTTCTTAAAATATAGAAAATAGAAAGGACTGAACCAGCTAATGAAACGCCTTCATATCGCCGCCGCGATTATTCTAAACGAAGAAAAAGATAAAATATTTATTACCAAGCGTCCGGATAAAGCGCATAAAGGTGGTTTCTGGGAGTTTCCCGGAGGTAAAGTGGAACCGGGAGAAACCGCAGAGCAGGCGACAGTCCGGGAGCTGTTTGAGGAAGTAGGTATTCATGTGACAGAGCTACACCATTTTCAGGCATTGGACTATGATTACCCGGAAAAGTCGCTGGAGTTTGACTTTTTTGCTGTCACCGCTTTTAGGGAGCAGCCCTATGGAAAAGAAGGTCAGAGGGGAGAATGGGTGACCATCTCCGATCTGACGAATTATGATTTTCCGGAGGCGAATGTGCCTGTTCTGGAGCGGGTGATAGCAGAATTTTCTTAATTCTCCTTTCCCTTTGATAAGCCCCCAATTTTGCGTTAAATTGGTGCAACCCCTAACAAACGGAGATTTACGCAATGGTTCGAATTGCGATTGCAGGAGCAGCTGGCCGCATGGGCCGCAATTTAGTCAAAGCTACCTATCATAGTCCACAGGCATCTGTTGGTGCAGCCTCAGAAAGATCGGAGTCTTCTCTTATTGGTGTTGATGTTGGCGAACTGTGCGGAGAAGGTCATTTTGAAATTGCTCTGGTCGATGATCTGGAAAAAACAATTGCCGATTTTGATGTCATCATCGACTTTACAGCACCTAAAAGTACCATGGCGAATATTGAACTGTGTAAGCAACATGGTAAACAACTGGTTATTGGTACCACAGGTTTTTCAGAGGAAGAGAAACAACAGATCAGCGAAGCTTCTAAGCAGGTGCCGATGATTATGGCTCCTAATTATAGTGTTGGTGTGAACCTGGTCTTTAAGTTGCTGGAAAAAGCCGCCAAGGTCATGGGTGACTACTGTGATATTGAAATCGTCGAAGCGCACCACCGTTATAAAGTTGATGCGCCATCCGGTACTGCTCTGGGTATGGGTGAGGCGATTGCCGGTGCTATGGGGAATAACCTGAATGATGTGGCTGTGTATGCCCGTGAAGGCATCACCGGTGAACGCACCAAGGATGAAATCGGCTTTGCTACTATTCGCGCCGGGGATATTGTTGGGGAACATACAGCGATGTTTGCTGATATCGGTGAGCGGGTAGAGATCACTCATAAAGCGACGGACAGAATGACGTTTGCAAATGGTGCGGTGAAGGCGGCTATCTGGCTGCACGATAAACCAGCCGGCTTTTATACCATGACCGATGTACTGGGATTAAACAGCATATAGGTTACTTTCTGAATTAGAAGCAATAAATACATAATTATGCGCCAGTAAGTTCTGGCGCTTCTTTTGTCCGCTTTATGTATTTATTGAACAGGACTGACTAAAATCTATACGTTAATGACCGGTTTTGTATAGGTTTATCGTGGCTTTGTCAGTTTTTTTGTAAAAATGTTCTAAAACTTAAGGTTGTTGCAGGGAGGGTAACGTTTGCGTCTGGGTGAATAGAGGAATTTAAAGAAAAAGCATAAATTTATGCTTGCTTGAAAGAATTCTCAGAAAAAACTCCCTGGATAGCTATAATTAAGTTGTTCTTTTGAAGCTTTGTGGTCTGATTTCTTCCTTTATGGAAGAAAATGTATGTTTTCTTTTGTTTTGAATGTTGACATGCATCACACCGATCACTAAAATGCCGCCAATTTACCTGAACCCCAAGGAATGGTTTCTTTTTGGTTTAAAGTAGGGTAATTTGCAAATTAAATTAAAATCCATGCATTTTTATTCTGGAGGTTGTCTTGAGTAAGTCAGCACTGCTAGTCCTGGAAGATGGGACAGTATTCCACGGAACATCCATTGGAGCAGATGGTTCCTCCGTTGGAGAAGTCGTTTTTAACACCTCGATGACGGGGTATCAGGAAATACTCACCGATCCTTCCTACTCACAACAAATCGTTACTCTTACTTATCCTCACATTGGCAATACCGGTACTAATACCGAAGATGAAGAATCCTCTTCTATTCATGCTCAAGGCCTTGTGATCCGCGATCTTCCTCTTATCGCTTCTAACTTCCGCAATGAACAATCCCTTTCTGATTATCTGACATCACAGAATATTGTTGGTATTGCCGATATTGATACCCGTAAGCTGACTCGTATTCTGCGTGAAAAAGGTGCTCAGAACGGCTGTATCATGGCTGGAGATAATCTTGATGAAGCCTTGGCTCTGGCTAAAGCAAAAGAGTTCCCGGGTCTGAAAGGCATGGATTTGGCGAAAGAGGTGACAACCCAAGAAGCTTATGCATGGAAACAGGGTTCATGGACTCTGGAACAAGGGCTTCCTGAAGCGAAAGACGATAGTGAACTGCCTTATCACGTTGTAGCGTATGACTTTGGTGCGAAACGCAATATCCTGCGCATGCTGGTTGACCGTGGCTGCCGTTTGACGGTTGTTCCGGCACAAACACCGGCTGAAGATGTTCTGGCGATGAATCCGGATGGTGTGTTCCTGTCTAACGGCCCTGGTGATCCAGAACCTTGTGACTACGCGATTGAAGCGACAAAAACCTTCCTGGATAAAGGCTTACCTATTTTTGGTATTTGTCTTGGTCACCAGATTCTTGCTCTGGCGTCAGGCGCTCAGACTGTGAAGATGAAGTTCGGTCACCACGGTGCTAACCACCCGGTAAAAGACCTGGATCGTGACGTTGTTATGATCACTTCTCAGAACCACGGTTTTGCAGCGGACGAAGCGACACTGCCTGCAAATCTTCGTGCCACACACAAATCACTGTTTGATGGCTCTCTGCAGGGTATCCACCGCACCGATAAGCCGGCATTCAGCTTCCAGGGGCACCCTGAAGCAAGCCCTGGTCCACATGATGCGGCACCACTATTTGACCACTTTATTGAATTAATTCAGCAGCACAAAGCGTAACTGGAGTAGTAAAAATGCCAAAACGTACTGATATAAAAAGCATTCTGATTCTCGGTGCTGGTCCGATCGTTATCGGCCAGGCTTGTGAGTTCGACTACTCAGGTGCACAGGCCTGTAAAGCGCTGCGTGAAGAAGGTTATCGCGTTATCCTGGTGAACTCTAACCCAGCGACGATCATGACTGACCCAGATATGGCTGATGCAACTTACATTGAGCCTATCAACTGGGAAGTGGTAGGTAAGATCATCGAGAAAGAGCGTCCGGACGCGATTCTGCCTACTATGGGTGGTCAGACTGCGCTGAACTGTGCGCTGGATCTGGAACGTGAAGGTGTGCTGAAAGAGTTCGGCGTTGAGATGATTGGTGCAACGGCTGACGCAATTGATAAAGCAGAAGACCGTTCCCGTTTTGATGCGGCAATGAAATCTATCGGTCTGGAATGTCCACGTGCCGACACTGCCAAAAGCATGGACGAAGCCTACAAAGTGCTGGATATGGTGGGCTTCCCATGTATCATCCGTCCTTCTTTTACTATGGGTGGTACCGGTGGCGGTATCGCTTATAACAAAGAAGAGTTTGAAGAAATCTGTCGTCGTGGTCTGGACCTGTCTCCAACCAACGAACTGCTGATCGATGAGTCTCTTATCGGCTGGAAAGAGTACGAGATGGAAGTGGTTCGTGATAAGAACGACAACTGCATCATCGTATGTTCTATCGAAAACTTCGACCCGATGGGTATCCACACCGGTGACTCAATCACAGTTGCACCAGCACAAACGCTGACAGACAAAGAATATCAGCTGATGCGTAACGCTTCTCTGGCAGTACTGCGAGAGATCGGCGTTGAAACCGGTGGTTCAAACGTACAGTTTGGTATCAACCCGAAAGATGGCCGTATGGTTATCATCGAGATGAACCCGCGTGTATCCCGCTCTTCTGCTCTGGCATCAAAAGCAACGGGTTTCCCGATTGCGAAAGTCGCGGCTAAACTGGCGATTGGTTTCACTCTGGATGAGTTGATGAACGATATTACTGGTGGCGCAACACCAGCATCGTTTGAACCAACCATCGACTATGTGGTTACTAAGATCCCTCGCTTTAACTTCGAAAAATTCGCCGGTGCGAATGACCGTCTGACGACTCAGATGAAGTCCGTAGGTGAGGTAATGGCTATCGGCCGTAACCAGCAGGAATCACTGCACAAAGCTCTGCGTGGTCTGGAAGTTGGCGCGAACGGCTTTGATGAAATGGTGGATCTGGACGCACCGGATGCACTGACTAAAATCCGTCACGAGCTAAAAGAAGCGGGTGCCGAGCGTATCTGGTATATCGCTGATGCATTCCGTGCCGGTATGTCTGTTGACGGCATTTTTAACGTGACACAAATCGACCGCTGGTTCTTAGTTCAGATTGAAGAACTGGTTAAGCTTGAGCAGGAAGTCAAGGCGGGTGGCTTTGCCGGCCTGAACAAAGATATTCTGCGTAAGATGAAGCGTAAGGGCTTCTCTGATGCTCGTCTGTGTGATCTTCTGGGTGTAGCAGAAAGCGAAATCCGCCGTCTGCGTGACCAGTTCGATATCCATCCTGTATACAAGCGTGTAGATACCTGTGCGGCTGAATTCTCATCCGATACGGCTTATATGTACTCTTCTTATGATGAAGAGTGTGAAGCGAATCCGACTGATAAAGATAAAATCATGGTTCTGGGCGGTGGTCCAAACCGTATCGGTCAGGGTATTGAATTCGACTACTGCTGTGTGCACGCGTCACTGGCTCTGCGTGAAGATGGCTACGAAACCATTATGGTTAACTGTAACCCTGAAACGGTTTCTACCGACTACGATACATCCGACCGTCTGTATTTTGAGCCGGTAACACTGGAAGATGTCCTGTCTATCGTTCGTGTTGAAAAACCAAAAGGCGTTATCGTTCAGTACGGTGGTCAGACTCCGCTGAAACTGGCTCGTGCTCTTGAAGCGGCTGGTGTACCAATCATTGGTACCAGCCCTGACGCCATTGACCGCGCCGAAGACCGTGAGCGTTTCCAGGATGCGGTTGACCGTCTTGGCCTGCTACAGCCAGAAAACGCGACAGTAACAACGATGGAACAGGCGATTGAGAAGTCTAAAGATATCGGCTTCCCTCTGGTTGTTCGCCCTTCGTACGTACTGGGTGGCCGTGCGATGGAAATCGTTTATGACGAGCAAGACTTGCGTCGTTACTTCAATGAGGCGGTAAGCGTATCGAACGAATCTCCAGTACTGCTGGATCGCTTCCTGGATGATGCAACCGAAGTGGATATCGATGCTATATGCGACGGTGATCGCGTGGTTATCGGCGGTATCATGGAGCACATCGAACAGGCGGGTGTTCACTCTGGTGACTCAGCATGTTCACTTCCGGCTTACACTCTGAGCAAAGAAATTCAGGATGTGATGCGTGAGCAGGTAGAAAAACTGGCACTTGAGCTGGGCGTTCGTGGTCTGATGAATACACAGTTTGCCGTAAAAGATAACGAAGTGTATCTGATTGAGGTTAACCCTCGTGCAGCACGTACGGTTCCGTTTGTCTCTAAAGCAACCGGCGCACCGCTGGCGAAAATCGCCGCGCGTGTGATGGCTGGCCAGTCTCTGGCAGAGCAAGGTTTCACTAAGGAAATCATTCCTCCTTATTACTCTGTTAAAGAAGTCGTACTGCCATTCAACAAGTTCCCGGGTGTTGACCCGCTGCTTGGTCCTGAAATGCGCTCTACCGGTGAGGTAATGGGTGTTGGTGCTACTTTTGCTGAAGCATTTGCGAAAGCAGAACTGGGTTGCGGTAATGTTTACCCTGAAGGCGGACGTGCATTGCTGTCTGTTCGTGAAGGCGACAAGCAGCGTGTTGTTGACCTGGCGTCTAAACTGACGAAGCTTGGTTATAAGCTGGATGCGACTCATGGTACTGCGGTTATTCTTGGCGAAGCGGGTATTAACCCTCGTCTGGTTAACAAGGTACACGAAGGCCGTCCGCATATCCTTGACCGCATCAAGAACAATGAATACACCTATATCGTGAACACGGCGGCAGGTCGTCAGGCGATTGAAGATTCAAAAGTTCTGCGTCGTGGCGCACTGGCTGAGAAGGTGAACTACACTACAACTCTGAATGCTGCGTTCGCGACCTGCATGGCTCACACTGCGGATGCCCGTAACTCGGTAACCTCCGTTCAGGAACTGCATGCAAAGATCAAGGCTGAAGCTTAAGTTTGAGTTGTTGATTGTTAAAAAGAAAGGAGGCCGGTTGGCCTCCTTTTTTATATCTGCTTCCTGAGGTTAAGGCAGCATAGATTTAAGGTAATTCTTTTTAACCAGTTTCGTCATTACAATGATTGCTGAGACATGAATGGTCACAGCAAGCATGGTCAGGTTTGCCAGCGTTTCGTGAACTTCCTCAACCCAGCCAACGCCCCAAAACATATCGGTTTCCATCGACCAGCCTGAAATGGCTGTCCCTAAGATAAGGGTCCACATTGCCCAGATCATAATGGCACCTGCCGGATTGTGACCAACATGACTGTCGCGTTTTTCATGAAGTACTTCTTTCAGGTGCTCAATCGCACTGGGTACGGAAGGGGCAAACCGGCTGAGACGGGCGGGTGAGGTTGTTACTAAGCCCCAGAGCAGACGAATCACTATAGCGGCGATAACGATATAACCAGTGAGTTCGTGGGTATCGCTGCCAGGGCTGGTTATAAAAAAGTTAGTAAAGAACAGTCCTGCGACTGTCCAGTGGGTCGCTTTCACGACCCAATCCCATTTAAATTCACTAGTCATCTATTTCTTCCTTAACTTTACTTAAGTCAGTAGGGTCAAAGTAAATTTCTGCTCTTTTATTATCGGAAGAGTAGCCGTATAACTCGTAACATCCGGTGTGGGTTTTCTTAAATACTTTGATTTTGTATCCCATATCCTTTACTTGTTCTCTTGCTTGTTCCATTGGCAGCCACTCGCTTTCTGGTTTTGTTGTGCAGGTAGGATCGGCCAGAGCCACGAAAGATGTACAAGTTAAAGCCAGAATAGTCAGGGGACGTTGTAGTTTCATTAGGTTACTCCTTGTTAAGTTTCGCTATCAATCTACACAAGGAAACTTAAGAACCTCTTAAGGATTTATTCCCTTTTTATGACTGTTGAGAAATAACCGCTTTATAGCCCTCATGCTCTTTCGCCGGAACAAAATCCAGATAATTTTTGATGCTTTTCAGTGCGTCATCCTGATAGTGGGACACATACAGAAGTTGACTCAGGTTTTCTTCGGCAATCAATTCCAGTGTATTCATCACCAGTTTTCTCCCCAGGAAATCCAGCCCCTGATAGGGTTCATCAAGAATCAGAAATGCCGGTTGTTTGACGATTGCCCGGGCTATCAGGAGAAGCCTTTGCTGACCGTACTCCAGTTCCCGGAAAGAGGTATCGCTCAGGTCGGTCATATGCAGAATCTCCAGCCACTCTCTGGCTATACTCACTTCCCGCTTTGATGGGTTCTGGTATAGCCCGATAGAATCATAGAAACCGGAAAGGATGACTTCCAGTGCACTGCAACTGACGCGGTATTGCAGATGAAGAGCGGAAGACACGAGACCTATATGTTTTTTTATTTCCCAGATGGTTTCACCCGAACCGCGTTTTTTGCCAAAGATCTGGATGTTGTTACTGTAGCACTGCGGATGATCGCCGAAGATCAGTCCCAGCAGGGTACTTTTGCCGCATCCGTTTGGTCCGCGAACCTGCCAGTGTTCCCCTTTGTTGATGCGCCAGTTTACCTCAGTGAAAATCGTTTTATCGGTATAAGCGACCTTGCCGTTGGTGAGCTGGAATACCGGATCAGAGAAGTCAGAGCTATGTTTGTGGCGCTGAATAAGAGCCATCATTTCCTGACTCCGTTGCTGGGACAGTGATTTTAGCTGAGCGATAACCGGGTGATTATCCCAGTCGCGCTTTGGCATCGTATCCTCAAGCTTACCCTGATCAAATATTGCCACGTTATCTATCCAGTCTGGCATCTCTTCTTCACGGGAAATAATTACGATCATCTGAACAGAGTTCGCCAGTTGCTGCAGGTAGCCAGCCAGCGTTTGTCTGTGTTGCGTATCAAGCCCTGCATAAGGTTCATCCAGAACCAGAAGAGCGGGTTTGCTGGCCAGTGCTCTGGCTAGCATCAGACGGCGGGTTTCTCCGGTGGATAAGACCCTGAACCCGCTTTCCCGAAGATGAGACAGATCGAGATCGTTAATCAGAGTCAGAGCCAGGGACTCATCGTGACACTGTTGGTATATCAGTTCATAAACGCTGCTGCCCGTATCCAGCCGATCCATAAAATCGGTATCATCATCAGCCAACTCAGACTCAAGCAGGCGTTGCTGTTCAGCAAGAGAGACCTGAGCAATATGCCCCGACGAGATTTGAAGGTGAGGTGATGGCCCGCCCGCTTTGCTGCACAGTAAGTCGCCAAGTCGAGAGCCAATATCCCCTTCAGTACAGAATATGCCCCATGATTGTCTGTCTTTAATGCACCAGCTATTGATATCCAGTGTGAAAGCGGTGGTAACTGTCTTAAATTGCTCGAATTGTATGTTCATAACGACTCCCTGTTTCTTTCACCATACTACAGGATAAATCCATGACCCAGCCCGAAATCTGGAACAAGAACCAGAGCGAATCAATAAATTTACCATACAGGTGTAGACACTGTATGAATCAACAGTATAATGAGTGGAAGATTAAGAACAGATGCCTGGTTGCTTGAGCAGAAAGCTGCCAGTAATGAATAAATGTTGGAGAAAGTAATGGACGAGAACAAACAAAAAGCTCTCGCGGCAGCACTTGGTCAGATTGAAAAGCAGTTTGGTAAAGGCTCAATCATGCGTCTTGGTGACAACCGTACTATGGATGTCGAGACAATTTCAACCGGTTCTCTTGCTCTGGATATTGCACTGGGTTCTGGTGGGCTGCCAATGGGACGTATTGTAGAAATCTACGGCCCTGAAAGTTCAGGTAAAACGACTTTGACACTTGAACTGATTGCTGCGGCGCAACGCGAAGGTAAAACTTGTGCATTTGTCGATGCTGAACATGCTCTTGATCCGATTTACGCGGGTAAATTAGGCGTCAACATTGATGAGCTGTTGGTTTCCCAGCCGGATACAGGCGAGCAGGCTCTGGAAATCTGTGATGCGCTTGCCCGTTCAGGCGCAGTTGATGTTCTGGTTGTAGACTCCGTTGCCGCTCTGACACCAAAAGCAGAGATTGAAGGTGAAATGGGTGACAGCCATATGGGGCTTCAGGCTCGTATGCTTTCTCAGGCAATGCGTAAGCTGACCGGTAACCTGAAGCAGTCGAACTGTATGTGTATCTTCATTAACCAGATTCGAATGAAGATTGGTGTGATGTTTGGTAACCCTGAAACCACAACGGGTGGTAATGCACTGAAGTTCTATGCCTCTGTTCGTCTGGATATTCGCCGTACCGGTTCTATCAAAGACGGCGATGAGGTTGTGGGTAACGAAACCCGTATTAAAGTCGTGAAGAACAAAATCGCAGCACCATTTAAGCAGGCAGATACTCAGATCATGTATGGTCAGGGTTTTAACCGTGAAGGTGAGCTGATCGACCTGGGTGTGAAAAATAAACTGGTAGAAAAAGCGGGTGCCTGGTACAGCTATCAGGGCGACAAAATCGGTCAGGGTAAAGCGAATGCCTGTAAGTTCCTGAGAGAACACCCTCAAGCAGCCACTGAAATTGATACAAAACTGCGCCAGATGCTGTTGTCTCCGGTTAAGGCTGAAGAATCTTCAGAAGCCGCTCCGGAAGCTGAAGCCGGTTCAGATAAAGAGTAAAACCCCAAGAGACTAGGAATTATCGTCATTCCTGCCTGCGCAGGGATGACCAGAATATTCATAAATTGAGACGTTTTTCTGTATTCTCTAAGCGAAACGCACTGTATTCTTTCTCTAGTCTCTAGTCTCTAGTCTCTAGTCTCTAGTCTCTAGTCTCTAGTCTCTAGTCTCTAGTCTCTCCAGCTCCTCCACTTTCCTCAAACCATACTACTTCTATGTCTTACACCGCTTTAGAAACCGCTATTTATCTCCTTTCCCGCCGTGATCACGGGCAGTTTGAATTAACCCAGAAATTATCGATCAAAGGTTATCCGGAAGAAGAGGTTCATCAGGCGGTCATGTATTGCCTGAACAATAATTACCTGAATGATCTGCGTTACGCTAAAAGCCAGGTGCGGCAGCATATCAACAAGGGACATGGAGAGAGGCGTATTCGTCAGGAATTGTTACAGAAAAGAGTGGAAGAGAGTGTTGTCGATATTGCGCTCGAAGAGGAAGCAACTGACTGGTTTGACTTAGCACGTCAGGTGGCAGAAAAGAAATTCAAAGGCAAGTCGGCTGAGGAACGAAAGGAATACGCCAGACAAGTACGTTTTTTACAGTACCGT
Source organism: Vibrio albus (assembly GCF_003144035.1). Lineage (GTDB taxonomy): Bacteria > Pseudomonadota > Gammaproteobacteria > Enterobacterales > Vibrionaceae > Vibrio > Vibrio albus. The sequence goes on along the minus strand of NZ_QFWT01000011.1, from coordinate 81,777 downwards.
GGGTTTACCTTTGAGCAAATTGATTACGCTTTGAACGCCTCAGGTGAGCATATCTAAATCGAAAAAATCTGATAAGATGTAAAAAATTGTAAAAAATTTAGAGTTTTTGCGTGCAATCATGCAATCTGGTATGTGCCCGAAAAAACAAACAAAACCTGGGCTAGGAGTATTTATTTATGATAAAGGTCTTTCCTTTCTTTCGCTATTCTGTGATTGCAGTTAGCTTAGCTGTCGCCTTAACAGGGTGTCAACCTGACGAAACGGAAACAAACAATGCAGCCGCAGCCCAACAGCCTCGTGCTGTTGCAGTCGATGTAATAGAAATTAATCAACAACCTCTTAAGTTAACCACTACCTTACCTGGCCGGACGAGTGCTTTCCGTATCGCTGAAGTCAGACCTCAGGTGCAGGGCATTATCACTAAGCGACTTTTTGTTGAAGGGAGCCTGGTGAAAAAAGATGATGTGCTGTATCAAATTGACCCTGCTACGTACGAAGTCGCTCTTGAGAGCGCCCAGGCAAATCTGGCTTCAGCAAGAGCAACACTGGAAAGGGCCGAGCTACAGCTCAAGCGTTATGAGAACCTGCTGAAGCGAAAAGCAGTGAGCCAGCAAGACTATGTGGATGTAGAAGCAACGTATAAAGAAGCTCTTGCTGCGGTGATGTCAGCTGAGGCTCAGGTGAAATCAGCACGAATCAATCTTGATTATACCAGCATTAAAGCACCGATTTCTGGTCGTATTGGTCGCTCATTCGTCAGCGAAGGGGCTCTGGTCACGGCGAGTCAGACGGATTACCTGGCAAGAATCCAGCAATTGGATCCACTGTATCTCGACCTTTCCCAGTCCGGTAACGCTCTGGTTAAAATGCGTCAGAACACGAGAGAGCAGGATGAAAAACTGGCGGATATTGCTTTGTCTCTGGATGACGGTACACAGATTGAACAAGAAGCGACGCTGCAATTTGCTGATGTGACCGTGGACGAAGGAACGGGTACGGTCAATCTGAGGGCGATTGTTCCTAATGCGAATCGTACGCTACTGCCGGGTATGTATATCCGTGCTGCTGTTCCTACTGATTTCCGGGATAGCGCCATACTTGTTCCTCAGGCAGCTGTGACCAGAGATGTAACCGGTCACGCCCATGTATTGATTGTCAATGCAGACAATAAAGTGGAAGACAGAATGATTGAAACCAGCCAGGTGGTTAATTCTCAATGGCTTGTCGAGTCCGGGCTTAAAGCCGGAGAAAAAGTGATTGTCAGCGGGTTGCAGAAAGTCGGTGCAGGTAGTTCCGTTGTCGCTAATCTAACTGGTTCGGAAGAATAATTTATTATGGCTCGTTTTTTTATTGATAGACCAATATTTGCATGGGTGATCTCAATCATCATCATGCTTGCGGGGATATTGTCGATTACAACGCTGCCGGTATCCCAGTACCCTGAAATCGCACCACCATCGGTACGAATCACTGGTATGTATAGCGGTGCATCAGCTAAGACGGTAGAAAACAGTGTTACTCAGGTAATCGAGCAGAACATGAACGGGGTTGATAACCTGCTGTATATGTCTTCCAGCAGTGATTCTTCCGGCCGGTTCGAGATATCTTTGACGTTTGCATCAGGAACCGATGCGGATATTGCTCAGGTGCAGGTACAGAATAAACTGGCACTGGTGGAGTCCTCTCTGCCTGACAATGTGCTGGATAACGGTGTCACAGTGGCGAAGTCTACCAGCAGCTTTTTGATGGTCGTTGGCTTCATTTCTGAAGATGGCAGCATGAACAACACTGAGCTGGCCGACTATGTGGTGTCTAGTGTTAAAGATCCGCTTAGTCGTCTGGAAGGGGTTGGTGGCGTGCAGGTGTTCGGTGCTCAGCATGCGATGCGCATCTGGCTTGATCCGCATCAGTTGAATAAATACCGGATGACGACCAATGAAGTACTGGCTGAAATTCGGGCGCAGAACTCTCAGGTATCCGTTGGTGAACTCGGTGCGGCTCCGGCAGTACCGGGTCAACAGTTGAATGCGACCATTACGGCGCAGAGCCGTATGACAACCGCAGAAGAGTTTCAGAATATTTTGCTGCGGGTACAGGAAGACGGTTCGCAAATTCGCCTGAAAGATGTGGCCCGGGTTGAGATCGGCGGTGAAAGCTACAGTGCTGTTTCTCTGTTTAATGGTCACTACGCCACCGGTATTGCTATCCAACTGTCTACCGGTGCCAATGCGCTGGATACGTCAGAAGTCGTGCGGGACAAAATGGACGAGCTATCAGAGTTTTTCCCTCAGTCTCTGAAAGTCGTTTACCCGTATGATACGACACCATTTGTTAAGATTTCGATTGAGGAAGTGGTACAGACGTTAATCGAAGCGATTATTCTGGTGTTCTGTGTTATGTATCTGTTTCTGCAGAACTTCCGGGCAACGCTGATCCCGACAATTGCTGTGCCTGTTGTACTGCTGGGGACATTCGGCATTATGGCGGCGTTAGGGTTCTCTATTAACACCCTGACCATGTTCGGTATGGTACTGGCTATCGGCTTGCTGGTGGATGATGCCATCGTGGTCGTGGAAAACGTAGAGCGGGTTATGGCCGAAGACGGCCTGCCTCCGCTGGAAGCGACGCGTAAATCCATGGGGCAGATTATCGGGGCGCTGGTGGGTATTGCATTGGTACTGAGTGCCGTGTTTGTACCTATGGCCTTCTTTGGTGGGGCGGCTGGCGCTATTTATCGTCAGTTCTCGATTACGATTGTTTCGGCAATGGTGTTGTCGGTGATTGTGGCTATGGTGCTGACACCGGCCCTGTGTGCGACTATGCTCAGACCTTTAAGTGAGGGGGCTCACCTTGCGAAACGTGGTCCTCTGGCCTGGTTTAACAAGGCCTTTAACAGCGGTACTAACGGCTATAAAGGTATGGTGACGAAAGGGGTTAATCAGAAAATCCGTTATCTGGTCATTTATGTCGTTATTGTTGCTGGCTTAGGTGCAATGTGGACTCGCTTGCCGACCTCTTTCCTTCCGGAAGAAGATCAGGGCGTGTTAATGGCAATGGTTCAGTTACCGGTAGGGGCGACTCAGGAGCGTACCAACGCGGTCATGGAGAAGTTGAACAACCACTTTATGACCAATGAGACTGAGAATGTCGATTCTGTATTTACTATTACAGGTTTCAGTTTCGCCGGTAGCGGCCAGAACATGGGGATGGCCTTTGTAAAACTGAAAGACTGGAATGAGCGTACTAATCCGGCGCAGTCAGTTAACGCAATCATTGGTCGTGCATGGGGAGCCTTGTCTCAGATTAAAGAAGCGCAGATTTTTGCCTTTAATATACCAGTGATCCCATCGTTGGGTACGGCAAGTGGCTTTGATGCCTACCTGACCGATCGGGGCAATATAGGACATGAGAAATTGCTTCAGGCCCGGAACCAGTTACTGGGGATGGCGGCTCAGGATCCGAACCTGAATGCAGTACGCCCGAATGGCATGGAAGATGCCCCGCAGTTTAAGATCGATATCGACTATGAGAAAGCGATGGCGATGGGGGTCTCCGTCAGTGATATTAACTCGACCTTATCCACGGCATGGGGATCTTCTTACGTTAATGACTTTATTGATAACGGGCGTGTGAAGAAGGTGTTTGTCCAGGCTGATGCAGCATTCAGGATGAACCCTGAAGACTTGTCTCTTTGGTATGTTCGTAACTCTGATGGCAATATGGTTCCGTTCAGTGCATTTGCTTCGACTCGATGGAGTTATGGCTCTCCGCGTCTGGTGCGCTTTAATGGTTCACCGGCTTTGAATATTCAGGGGGCAGCTGCACCTGGTAAAAGTTCCGGTGATGCCATGCAGGCTATCCAGAATATCGTGAATAAACTGCCGACCGGAGTCGGCCTGGAATGGAGTGGGATCTCTTATCAGGAACGCCAGAGTGGTGCCCAGGCTAGTTTGCTGTATGGCATTTCATTACTGGTCGTATTCCTATGCCTGGCAGCTTTATATGAAAGCTGGAGTGTACCTTTTTCTGTAATGCTGGTCGTGCCTCTTGGTGTGTTTGGTGCAATTGTGGCTGCCACCGTAAAAGAGTTGTCCAACGATATTTACTTCCAGGTTGCACTGCTGACGACGATAGGTCTGTCGGCTAAAAATGCCATCCTGATCGTAGAGTTCGCCAAAGCACAGTATGATGAAGGTATGGATCTACTTAAAGCGACGATCGAAGCATGCCGGATGCGTTTGCGTCCGATTATGATGACATCATTTGCCTTTATTCTGGGGGTACTGCCTCTGGCTCTGAGTACTGGTGCGGGGGCGGCAAGCCGGAATGCCATTGGCTGGGGGGTGGTTGGCGGTATGCTGGCTGCAACCATCCTGTCGATTTTCTTTGTACCGGTCTTTTATGTTCTGGTCATGAAAATATTCCGTACTAAGCCAAATAAAATTAAAGGTGATGCAGCGGAAGCCGCTCAGAGTACTTCAGCCTAATATCGCTAAGTTATTGCTTAACCTTGAAGGCATGGCCGCAGAGTGAAAACTCAGGCCATGCCTTTTTGTATCCGTTATACTGGTCAGGCACAGTTTATAAGTAAGAAAATTAGGCTATTTGCTAACCTTGCTTTACAATACCCGCCATTAAATTCATAGTGGGCGTTTTGGCCCTACATTAATCTCGAAAGTTTCAGGAAGAGTCGCATGTACATGAGCACCGACGAGATACGCCGTGCGTTTCTTAAGTTCTTTGAAAGTAAAGGACATCAAATAGTAGAAAGTTCCTCCCTGGTACCAGCAGACGATCCGACACTGCTGTTTACTAATGCCGGTATGAACCAGTTTAAAGATTGTTTCCTTGGTATTGAAAAGCGTTCTTATACCCGGGCCACGACAGCACAGCGCTGTGTTCGTGCGGGTGGTAAGCACAATGATCTGGAAAATGTCGGCTTTACTGCCCGTCACCACACTTTCTTTGAAATGCTGGGTAACTTCAGTTTTGGTGACTACTTCAAAGATGATGCTATCGCCTATGCCTGGGAGTTTCTGACTGATGTGCTTAAACTGCCGCAGGAAAAACTGCTGGTCACGGTTTATGAAACTGACGATGAAGCTTTCGATATCTGGAACAAGAAAATTGGTATTCCGGAAGATCGTATTATCCGCATTGGTGATAAGAAAGGCGGTAAGGCATACGAATCAGATAACTTCTGGCAGATGGGTGATACCGGCCCTTGTGGTCCTTGTTCTGAAATCTTCTACGATCACGGCGAAGAAATCTGGGGCGGTCGTCCTGGTACACCAGAAGAAGACGGTGACCGCTTTATCGAGATTTGGAACAACGTATTTATGCAGTTCAACCGCCATGCAGACGGTACGATGGAGCCACTTCCTAAGCCTTCCGTTGATACCGGTATGGGGATCGAGCGTATCTCTGCCATTATGCAGGGCGTTCACTCGAACTATGAAATCGATGTGTTTCAGAAGCTGATCAAAGCAACCGCTGAAGTGATCGGCTATGACGATCTTTCTAACCAGTCATTGCGTGTCGTCGCAGACCACATCCGTTCTTGTGCCTTCTTAATTGTGGATGGCGTGATGCCTTCTAATGAAGGCCGTGGTTATGTGCTGCGTCGTATTATCCGTCGTGCCGTTCGTCACGGTAACAAGCTGGGTGCTCAGGGTGCGTTCTTCTACAAGCTTGTTGGAGTACTGGCTGACGTCATGGGTACTGCGGGTGAAGAGCTGAAAAAACAGCAGGAGCTGGTTGAGAAAGTTCTGCGCATCGAAGAAGAAAACTTTGGCCGCACACTTGAGCGTGGCATGACTATCCTGACCGAAGCGCTGGACAACCTGGACGGTAAGGTTCTGGATGGTGAAACCGTATTTAAGTTATACGATACCTATGGTTTCCCTGCTGACCTGACCAACGATGTGGCTCGTGAAAGAGAGTTCTCCATTGATGAGGAAGGTTTCGAAAAAGCAATGGAAGCGCAGCGTCAGCGTGCTCGTGAAGCCGGACAGTTTGGTACTGATTATAACGAAGCCATCAAGGTCGATACGCAAACTGAATTCTGTGGCTATACAGGCACAGAAGGCGAGGGTGCGGTTGATGCTATGTTTGTTGAAGGTGAAGAAACAGACTCTCTGAGTGCTGGTGACAAGGCTATTGTTATTCTGGATGAAACACCATTTTATGCAGAGTCAGGTGGTCAGTGCGGAGATACCGGTGTTCTGAAAACGGCTTCGGGCTTGTTTAAGGTTAGTGATACTCAGAAGCTGGGTAATGCTTTTGCCCATTATGGTGTACTGGAAGAAGGTGTACTGGCTAAAGGCGATAAGGTTCATGCTCAGGTCGATGCCGACCGTCGCATTGCCTCAGCACTTAACCACTCAGCCACTCACCTGATGCATGAAGCGTTACGTCTGGTTCTGGGCGAGCATGTTGTTCAGAAAGGCTCTTTGGTTAAAGCGGAAGGTTTGCGTTTTGACTTTTCTCACCTTGAAGCAGTGAAACCGGAAGAGTTACGGGAAGTTGAACGTATCGTCAACAAGCAGATCCGTATTAACCATGAGATTGAAACAAACATCATGGACATCGAATCAGCAAAAGCGAAAGGTGCGATGGCGCTGTTTGGCGAAAAATATGACGATCAGGTTCGTGTGTTGTCAATGGGTGACTTTTCTACTGAGTTATGTGGTGGTATTCACGCCAAGCATACTGGTGATATCGGTCTGTTCAAGATTCTGTCTGAAGGTGGTATCGCGGCGGGAATTCGCCGTATCGAAGCGGTAACCGGTGAAGCAGCCCTGGATGCTGTTGAAGCTCAGGCTAATCAATTCGAAGAGAAGCTGTCAGAAGCCGCTGCGAGATCTAAGTCTCTGGAGAAAGAGATCCAGCAGTTGAAGGATAAACTGGCTTCGCAGGAAAGTGCTAACCTGGCGAACAATGTAAAAGAAATTGCCGGTGTGAAAGTGCTGGTAAGCCAGTTGAACGGAGCAGAGAACAAAGCGCTGCGCGGTATGGTTGATGAACTTAAGAATCAGCTTGGCAGCGGCATTATAATGCTGGGTAATGTTGCCGAAGGTAACAAAGTTGGCCTGATTGCCGGTGTAACCAAAGATTTGATCGGTAAGGTTAAAGCTGGCGAATTGGTTAACATGGTTGCTCAACAGGTTGGTGGTAAAGGCGGTGGTCGTCCTGATATGGCTCAGGCAGGCGGATCCGATCCAGCGGCTCTGCCAGAGGCGCTTAAATCTGTCGACTCCTGGCTTGCTGAGCGTTTATAACTGCTTTGTTGGCTTAAATCAGGCGAATTATGTAGTAATTTTGAAAATAAGCGATATAATTCGCCGGAAAATTAGCCATTATTTTTCCAGTAGAAAGATAACGGCTGTTTACAGTTAGATAGTGAACCAACTAATGAACTTAGTTGGTTCTTCTTTTTTGTGCAGAGATAAAGTTTCTTATCCCTGCATAAATTAGCCTGCGAGTATATGAGAGACAATCTCTCCCGGGAGGTGAGCGTCGGTGAAAGAACCGCTACTTGTACTAAAATTTGGTGGCACATCTGTAGGCTCCATTGAGCGCATTACAGAAGTGGCAAAGCGTGTCGCATTGTTTAAAGACTCAGGTCATCGTGTGGTGGTGGTGGTGTCAGCCATGTCTGGTGAAACCAATCGTCTGATGACATTGGCGAATCAGGTCGATACCGTCCCCAATGAAAGAGAGCTTGATGTGCTGCTTTCTGCCGGAGAGCAAGTTTCCATGGCTCTTCTGGCTATGATGCTGAATAAAATGGGGTATCCGGCTGTCTCTCTGACCGGGGGACAGGCAGGCGTTATCACGGATAACCTGCACAATGATGCCACGATCCGGCATATCAATACCGGATATATCGAGGCGCTTTTGCAACAAAACCAGATAGTGGTTGTAGCCGGCTTTCAGGGCGTGAACGAGAATGGTGATATCACCACTCTGGGACGAGGCGGATCGGATACGTCTGCCGTCGTACTGGCCGGGGCTCTGAACGCTGATGAGTGCCAGATTTTCACTGATGTCGATGGGATCTATTCTTGTGACCCAAGAATCGTACCGACGGCCCGAAAACTGGATACTATCGATTTTCCTCATATGGAGATAATGGCCAGCAAAGGAGCCAAAGTACTGCATTTGCCGTGTGTCTGTTATGCCTGGCAGAATCAGGTACCACTAAGGGTTCGCTCGTCATTTTCTTCTGGTGAAGGGACGCTGGTTAAAGGCTCCGATGCTGAATTCGGCGTTTATGGTATTGCGGTGCAGAAAGATCTGATCTTTGTGGAAGTCGACGCCCGTGAGGTAGACGCGCTGATTAGCCAGTGCCAACTGCTCAGTATTCCGGTCTGGAGTGTGATCGAGCAAACAGAACGGTATGGTGTAGTGGTTAAAGAGAGTGCTTATGGTCGATTAGCTCTGGTTTTTGCGGAAAAAATCCGTAATAGTGACAGAGTGAGTTCATTGTCTGCTATCGGAACCCCCAAAAGCAGCAGTGAAGTCCAAGGGATTGTCGAACGCTCATGTGAACTACTCGCAGGTGCCGGGATAGATGTGTTTGCGTCTTTTGCCGGTAATAATTACACAATGTTGCTATTGAAACCGGATGTGGTTGAAAAAGCAGCTAATATTATACATAACAAATTTATCGTTTCAGAAGAAGTGCTTGAGCAGCAGCAAAAGTTAGCCGTCTCCTGAGTGTGAAATAAAATGCCGGAATCGGCGTAAAGTTTGCACAGGAAGAACTGAGAGCCGCTTTTACTGACGAAGGCCTTAAAGAAAGATAGTTCAGAGATTACTCAAGGAGTTGAAGAATGCTAATTTTGACTCGCCGTGTTGGCGAAACGCTTATGATTGGTGATGAGGTTACTGTAACCGTTTTGGGTGTAAAAGGTAATCAGGTACGTATTGGGGTGAATGCACCAAAAGAAGTATCCGTACACCGTGAAGAGATTTATATGCGAATTCAGGCTGAGAAAGGTCCAGGTTCTGCACCGGCTAACTACTGATTAATTGTTAGCAATAGGGATACTCAGAGAGGCAGAATCAATATTGATGATTGGTTCTGCCTTTTTGTATTTTTAGGCGACGGCTTCTTAGGTGATGACTTATTTCAGCTGAAAGTGTGGTGAATCGTCACAGTCTACTGGATAAATGGTGGATTTTAACGCTGGTTGATTGAATCCTGTTCTATCAATGCATTTTTCTCCATATTTTCCAAGAAAATGTTTGACATATTTTTGGTAAATCGTAATATGTGCGTCCGCAAGACGGTGAGGTGGCCGAGAGGCTGAAGGCGCTCCCCTGCTAAGGGAGTATACGGTTTGTAGCCGTATCGAGGGTTCGAATCCCTCCCTCACCGCCATTCTTGCTTGATTAAGAAACGACGCGCTCGTAGCTCAGCTGGATAGAGTACCTGGCTACGAACCAGGCGGTCGAAGGTTCGAATCCTTCCGAGCGCGCCATTTTCTTAATGCCTGTTAAAGGATACTGACGTGGTGAGGTGGCCGAGAGGCTGAAGGCGCTCCCCTGCTAAGGGAGTATGCGGTTTGTAGCCGCATCGAGGGTTCGAATCCCTCCCTCACCGCCATTTGTTGTTTTTACAACAAATAAAACGTGATAGAAATCACATTATGCGCGCTCGTAGCTCAGCTGGATAGAGTACCTGGCTACGAACCAGGCGGTCGAAGGTTCGAATCCTTCCGAGCGCGCCATTATTTAGTTATAGGCAGCAAGCCTGTAACGAAGCATTGAATAGTGCAAACATTATTGGAATATCTGCGCGCTCGTAGCTCAGCTGGATAGAGTACCTGGCTACGAACCAGGCGGTCGAAGGTTCGAATCCTTCCGAGCGCGCCATTTCCTCCGTTTGTCTATTTTGTTGCTTCATTTAAATAGAAAGAATATCTGCGCGCTCGTAGCTCAGCTGGATAGAGTACCTGGCTACGAACCAGGCGGTCGAAGGTTCGAATCCTTCCGAGCGCGCCATCTTCTTCTGTTTTCGTTGTTCACTTTATTGTGACCAACACACAATTGCGCGCTCGTAGCTCAGCTGGATAGAGTACCTGGCTACGAACCAGGCGGTCGAAGGTTCGAATCCTTCCGAGCGCGCCATTTTCTCCTATTTTCGTTGTTCACTTTATTGTGACCAACATACAATTGCGCGCTCGTAGCTCAGCTGGATAGAGTACCTGGCTACGAACCAGGCGGTCGAAGGTTCGAATCCTTCCGAGCGCGCCATTTCCTTTTGCTTTTTTCTACCTGATATTTCCTGTCAAACTTTTAGACGCAAACATCATATCCGGTTGTTTTTACAATCAGGATTGAATTTTTTTACCCATATCTCAGTATTTTTTGGTGCTTTCCCTTAACTTAATATTAACTTGTAAATAACCTGACGACTTTATACTGTTCAGGTATCTCTTAGGGCGAATTTCGTTTCCTGAATAGTACAAAGAGTGCTGTTTTTGGCATAGCGCAGGAATCGCATTTGACAATTGAGATATTATCGAGATAATCCTATGCCGCACTGAATTTAAAGCATTAAATTTATGCTCGGCAATTGTCAGGATGACAAAAGAAAGGAAGCAAAATGATAGATATTGGCAGCTTACTCGGGGAAGCGGCAACACTGATGGTCACTGGGATGGCCTTTGTTTTTATATTCCTCACTATTCTGGTATATCTTGTTCGGTTTATGTCTCGGGTCTTGCCCGAAGAGGTGCCGTTACAGATTCAAACACCGGTCAAGAATTCAACTAATCAATCCACATCCGCTGTTAGCCCACAAGTTGTAGCAGCAATTTCTGCTGCGGTGCACAAACACCGTTCATCCAAGGCTAAATAAGTTCGATAAAGATTTAAAAGGAGTTAATGAGCATGTCTAAACCACTTGCTATTACTGATGTAGTGCTTCGCGATGCCCACCAGTCACTGTTTGCTACCCGCATGCGTATTGAAGATATGCTGCCTATAGCTGCCGAGTTGGACAAGGTTGGTTACTGGTCTCTGGAAACCTGGGGTGGTGCAACATTTGATTCATGTATTCGTTTTCTGGGCGAAGATCCATGGGAGCGCCTGCGTAAGCTGAAACAGGCAATGCCGAATACCCGTATGCAGATGCTGCTGCGTGGACAAAATCTGCTTGGCTACCGTCATTATGCGGATGATGTGGTTGAAAAGTTTGTTGAACGTGCCCACGCCAATGGCATGGACGTGTTCCGTATTTTTGATGCAATGAACGATGTGCGTAACTTCCAGAAAGCTGTGAAGGCGGCCGTAGATGTCGGCGCGCATGCTCAGGGTACGCTTTCCTATACGACCAGCCCGGTACACGATTCAAATACTTGGGTTGATCTAGCCAAACGCCTGGAAGATTTAGGCTGTCATTCTCTGTGTATTAAAGATATGTCAGGTCTGCTGAAACCTTATGAGGCAGAAGAACTGGTGACTCGTATCAAAGAGTCTTGCGATGTTGATCTGGCACTACACTGCCATGCGACAACTGGCCTGTCGACAGCAACGGCTATTAAAGCTATTGAGGCTGGCGTTGATATGCTGGATACTGCTATCTCTTCCATGAGTCAGACTTATGGCCATACGCCGACTGAAACTGTTGTTGCTATGCTGGAAGGCACTGAGCGTGATACTGGTCTGAAACTGTCGCAGATTGAGCCTATTGCAGCGTATTTCCGTGATGTACGTAAGAAGTATGCGAAGTGGGAAGGTCAGCTGAAAGGGATTGATTCCCGTATCCTGATTGCTCAGGTACCGGGTGGTATGCTGACCAATATGGAAGGCCAGTTGAAAGAGCAGGGTGCGGCGGATCGTATTGATGAAGTGCTGGAAGAGATCCCTCGCGTACGTAAGGATCTGGGGTACATTCCACTGGTAACACCAACCTCTCAGATTGTTGGTACCCAAGCGGTTATCAACGTGCTGACCGGTGAGCGTTATAAGAGCATTACCAAAGAGACCGCTGGTCTGCTAAAGGGTGAATATGGTGCGGCTCCGGCTGAATTGAACAAAGAACTGCAGGAAAGAGTACTGGAAGGTGCTGAGCCTATCACGTGTCGTCCGGCGGATCTTCTGAACAATGAAATGGAGACTCTGACAGCAGAGCTTCAGGTTCAGGCAAAAGAAGACGACATTTCTCTGGCGGATAATGTGGTTGACGATGTTCTGACTTATGCGCTTTTCCCTCAGGTTGGACTTAAATTCCTGAAAAACAGAAATAATCCAGATGCGTTTGAACCTGTTCCTACCGCTGAAACTGCAGTATCAGCGCCTGTGACACCGGTTGCGGCACAAGGTGGAATTGAATCGTACAGCGTGAAGGTTGATGGTCAGGTGTATGATGTTGAAGTGGGCCCGCAGGGTCAGCTGACATCTGTGACACCGGCTGCTGCATCTGCCGCCGCTCCGGCTCCGGCCGCACCAGCGGGGGACGCAGAACCGGTTAATGCACCGCTTGCAGGTACTATCTTTAAAGTGATCGCACAGCCTGGCACTCAGGTTGCTGAAGGCGATGTATTGCTGATTCTGGAAGCGATGAAAATGGAGACAGAGGTACGAGCAACACGTGCTGGTTCTGTTGGCGAACTCTTTGTTAAAGAGGGCGATTCTGTAACTGTTGGTGCGCCACTACTGAGTCTGGCATAAGGGAGAATCATGGAAGGTTTACTGATTCTTTGGGCAGAAACGGGTATAGCGAGTTTTGAGTTTGGCCAGATCTGTATGATCCTGGTTGGCTGCCTGCTGCTGTTTCTGGCCATTTCAAAAGGTTTTGAGCCATTATTACTGTTACCAATCGGCTTCGGGGCGATCCTGTCTAATATCCCGAATGCAGGGTTCACTGAACCTGGTGGAGTGCTTTATTACGTATACCACGTAGGGATCGAAACCGGGGTGTTTCCACTGTTGATCTTCATGGGAGTCGGGGCAATGACCGACTTCGGTGCGCTGATCGCTAACCCGAAAACACTGTGGTTAGGTGCGGCGGCTCAGTTCGGTATCTTTGTGACGCTGTTCGGGGCTATCCTGCTTAACTTTATTCCGGGTATGGAGTTTAACCTGGCTGATGCTTCCTCGATTGCTATCATTGGTGGTGCAGATGGCCCGACGGCTATTTTCCTTTCCAGTCAGTTGTCTCCGGATTTGCTGGGGGCGATAGCGGTTGCCGCCTATAGCTATATGGCATTGGTACCGATTATTCAGCCACCAATCATGAAGGCTTTGACTACTCAGGAAGAACGTAAAGTTCAGATGGCGCAGTTACGTCATGTAAGCAAGCTGGAGAAGATCTTCTTCCCGCTGGCAGTATTGATGATGACCATTCTGTTCCTGCCACCCGCGACACCGCTGGTTGGTATGTTCTGCCTGGGTAACCTGATGCGTGAAGCTGGTGTGGTTGAACGTCTGTCTAAAACGGCACAGAACGAACTGATCAACATTGTGACTATCTTCCTGGGTCTTGGGGTGGGTTCCAAGCTGCAGGCGGATAAGTTCCTGCACTTTGAAACTCTGGGTATTCTGGCGTTGGGAGCCATCGCATTTAGTATCGGTACGGCTGCGGGTGTACTGATGGCTAAGTTGTTGAACAAGTTCTCAAAAGAAGAGATTAACCCGCTGATTGGTGCTGCTGGGGTATCAGCGGTACCTATGGCGGCCCGGGTGGTTAACAAGGTTGGTCTGGAAGCCAATCCACATAACTTCCTGCTGATGCACGCGATGGGTCCAAACGTTGCGGGGGTACTTGGTTCCGCTGTAGCAGCCGGTATCCTGCTGGCCTTGGTAGGGTAGAGTTCGCACTGGTTGGTTAACCGAATAAAAATGGTTTATAGTCAAAGGGATGCTTTTATAAGCATCCCTTTTTTATAACAGAAGCTAAGAAACCAGAACGCTGTGTTTTCAGAATTGGTAAAAATAATTATCTTCGTCATTCCTGCGAAGGCAGGAATCTTATAAAGATGGTGAGAGTGCTCAGAAATATTAGAGGTTATTCTGTATTCTCAAAGCGAAGTGCTCTGTATTCTCTCTAGTCTCTGAGGATCATAGAAATCAACTGAACAAATGGATGGCAAACATGGAAAATAAACAAATCGTAATAACAGAATTTGGTGAACCGGAAGTGCTTGCCATTCAGAGTTCAGAGATACCGACGCCTCAGCGTGGAGAGGTTCTGGTCAAGGTTTATTTTGCCGGTGTCAACCCTATTGATGTGAAAACCCGAGCCGGTTTGGGGTGGGCGGCACAGCAAAACCGGGACAAACTACCCTGGACGCCGGGCTATGATATTTCCGGTAAAGTGGTTGGTCTTGGCGACGGGGTTAAGTTATTGGTTGAAGGTGATACCGTTGCTGGTTTTATCGGTTTTCCGCTTCAGGGGGGAGGCTATAGCCAGTATGTGTGTGTGCCGGAAGAGGCGTTAAGTCTGGTTCCGGATGCGGTCACTTTCGAAGCGGCGGCCGTATTACCATTGGCGGGTCAGACCGCAGCTCAGGCGATAAATAAAGCCGGTGTTCAGGTGGGGGAACGGGTCTTGATCCTTGGTGGAGCGGGAGGCGTGGGGCATCTCGCAGTACAGCTCGCTGTTGCGGCCAAAGCGGAAGTGTACACCACCTGTAGCGGGGCCAATCTGGATTATCTGGCGACATTAGGCGCTCATGCTGTGAATTATGAATTTGCTCCGGTTTCAGAGCGGTTGACTGACATCGATGTATTGATTGATCTGGTCGGTGGTGAGGCAGCCCTGGATGCGCTGAAGTGCCTGAAGGACGGGGCCCGAGTAGTGACTGTTCCGACCATAACGGCAGATATGATCTGTGAGAAGGCGTCTATGTTAGGGTTTGAGGCAAAAGGAATGCTGGTTGACCCGGATCCTGAGCAGCTTAACACTATGCTGTATATGGTCAGTGTGGGGCTGCTAAAAACAGAGATTCAGCAGATTTTTCCTTACACTCAGGTTATTGATGCACACCGCCAGGTCGAAACCGGACATACCAGAGGTAAGGTTATTCTGGATATGCAGTGTTAGATTCCGTTATTGTCTTTTTTTCTGAGTCATCACTCTGGCTGCTGTTTTCTGCCGGCTTCCTGAGTGCGACTCTTTTACCCGGGGGATCGGAAGTTGCCCTGGTCACAACCCTGGAAACGGCACATCACCCTGCGGTCTTACTGGTCGCTGTCGCGACAGCCGGTAACACGCTGGGTGGCATGACCAATTATCTGCTCGGATTATGGCTTCCTAATCGAACTTATTCCCAAAAACGAACTCATTTCGCAAAAAATAGTCATAAGGCATTGGAGTGGATACATAAATATGGCTACTTTGCGTTATTCTTTAGTTGGCTACCGGTTATCGGGGATGTGTTATGTCTGGCTTCTGGCTGGCTCAGAATGCATTTTTTGCCCTGTCTGATATTGATCGCTTTAGGTAAATCGGTCCGATACAGTCTGCTGGCTGCATTATTTTATCAAATGGTTTAAGGAGCATGTATGAAACGAGTATGGTTGGGTGTTGTCGCTTTCACCATCGTTTTGAGTGGTTGCGCTCAAAAGACGCCACACTTTTTTTCCGGGTTACCTGAAGGGATCACGTTGCTGGAAAAGCATACTGAACAGCCGGGCAAGGTGGGAATACCATACTCGAAATATCAGCTAAACAACGGGCTGACATTGATTCTATCACCGGATCATTCAGATCCGCTGGTGCATGTGGATGTGACGTATCACGTGGGATCGGCCAGAGAGGAAATTGGTAAATCCGGGTTTGCACACTTTTTCGAACATATGATGTTTCAGGGGTCGGAGCATGTCGGTGATCAGGAGCATTTTCGACTGATTAATGAGGCCGGTGGTTCGCTGAACGGCACGACCAGTAAAGATCGGACCAACTATTATGAGACTGTGCCGGCAAACCAGTTGGAGAAAGTGTTGTGGCTGGAATCTGACCGGATGGGCTTTCTCATTGACGCCGTCTCTCAGCGTAAGTTTGAGATTCAGCGTGATACGGTCAAAAATGAGCGAGCACAAAACTATGATAACCGCCCTTATGGTCTTTTATGGGAAAAAATGGGGGAGGCGATGTATCCGGAAGGCCACCCGTACTCATGGCAGACTATCGGCTATGTTGACGATCTGGACCGGGTTAATGTGAATGATCTGAAAGCATTTTTCCTGCGTTGGTATGGGCCCAATAATGCCACACTGACAATTGGTGGTGACATCGACATCAAGCAGACTTTGCTCTGGGTGAAAAAGTATTTTGGTTCCATACCCCGGGGCCCAGAAGTGAAAGATGCACCAAAACAGCCAGCGGTTCTTAAGCAGGACAAGTTTGTGACGCTCGAAGATCGTATCCGTCAGCCGATGGTCATGGTGGGCTGGCCGACGACCTATCAGGGAGAAGCATCAGAAGCCTCTCTGGACTCTCTGGCTTCGGTACTGAGCAATGGTAAGAGCGGTCTACTCTATCAGACATTGGTCAAAACGGAAAAAGCGATTGATGCTGGAGCATTTCATTCGTGTTATGAGCTGGCGTGCGGTTTTTATGTTTATGCCATGGGGGATTCCGGGCAGAAAGGTAATTTGACGGCGATTTATCAGGAACTGATGCAAGCACTGGATAGCCTGAAATCGCAGGGGGTTGCTCAGGAAAAATTGGATCAGGTTATTGGCAGTGCAGAATCAAATGCTGTGTTTGCTTTACAAAGCGTCAGCGGGAAAGTGTCTCAGTTGGCTTTGAATCAGACCTATTATGATCAACCGGATAGAATTGAGCACGATCTTGAATTGTTGCGAGCGGTGACACCAGAGTCGGTCATGGAGGTGTATAACCGGTTTATCGAGCATAAGCCGAAAGTGACGCTGAGCGTGGTGCCAACGAGCAAGACCAATCTTGCAGTGCGCCAAGCCACCTTCGTTACTCCGCCAAGAACCTTACCTGAGTATGCTCCTGTGACTGCTGAGCAGCTGGCCTATAGGAAGCCGCAGGATGACTTTGACCGTTCACACATGCCTGAAGTGGCTACAGCGGTGAAAGGTAAAATGCCGGAATTATATCGCCTGCATATGCAGAACGGCATAGAGGTGCTGGGCACGGTATCATCGGAAACACCGACGGTGCTAATGCAGATCCGCATGCCAGCAGGTCACCGCTATGTTGAAAACGGGAAAGAGGGGTTATCTTCTTTAACGGCTTCTATGATGATGGAAGGCTCGCAGCAGCGTAGCATGGATCTGATTGAAACAGAGCTGGATAAACTGGGGAGCAGTATTAGCTTTGGGGCCGGCAATTATACGACAACGGTTACGGTATCCGCTCTGGAGAAAAACCTGCAACCGACCTTAGCCATTGTTCAGGAAATGTTATTTCAGCCTGCCTTCAACAAGGCTGACTTTGAGCGTCTGAAGAAGCAGACGATAGAAGGTCTTATCTATGATCACCAGAAACCGGACTGGATGGCTTCGGAAGCCGCACGCGAAATTCTGTTTGCTAATACGGCTTTTGAGCGTTCAGGTGATGGAACGGTATCGTCGGTTCAGGCTCTGACTCTGGAGGATGTGAAGCGTTTCTATCGGCAAAACTATACACCATTAGGTGCACAGTTGCTGGTTGTTGGTGATATCAGCCAGGCAGAGATAACAGACGCACTTGACCCGTTTCGGCAGTGGCGAGGACTTGATGCCCCTCTTTTGAGTCCGCAATTGTTTACTCCGGTAACTGCGCAGCATATTTATCTGGTGGATAAACCGAAAGCGCCTCAGACTATCATCCGTCTGGTTCGTCTAGGGTTACCCTTTGATGCCGTTGGGGAGCAGTATCTGACCCAGTTGGCGAACTTTAATCTGTCCGGAAACTTTAACAGCCGAATTAATCAGAACTTACGGGAAGACAAGGGGTATACCTATGGGGCTAATGGTTATCATGTCAGTAATAAAGAAACAGGCATGATGGTGTTTAGTGCTCAGGTGCGTGCAGATTCCACCGTGGCGTCGATCCGGGAGTTTCAAAAAGAAATGCGGACATTCAGTGAGCAGGGTATGACAGATGCCGAACTGAAGTATATGCGGCTGGCTGTGGGGCAGCAGGATGCTCTGAAATACGAAACACCAGCTAAGAAGGCACACCTGCTAGGTAATATCCTGCATTACACTCTGGATGACGACTATATTGAACAGCGTGACCGGGTGTTGATGACGGTAGAAAAGAGTGAGCTGAATAAGGTGGCAAACCACTGGTTTAACCCGGATGATTATCAGGTTATTGTCGTCGGGGATGCAAAAACGTTGGCTCCGCAACTGGAAAAGTTAGATATTCCTGTTGTTGAACTTGAAATTGAGAAGTAAGACCGCACATAGAAACTATTATCTTTCGAAAATGAGAGCCGTTTCCTTGTTAAGGAGACAGCAATTTAGTGGGATAATGCGAATAACAATACCTTTATAACGATATAAGTGGCCTTCATTTTGACTAATTTTTCTAAGCGTTTGCAGCGGGTTGCAAAAAATGCGGATAACTTTAAACAGTTTGGCCGTGGAGTTGAGCGGGAAACGCTGCGCTATTCTCTCGGAGGGCGTCTGGCCAATACCCCACACCCGAAAGGGCTGGGGGCGGCGTTAACGAACCGGTGGATTACAACAGACTTTTCTGAGTCTTTGCTGGAGTTTATTACCCCTGTTTCAACCAGCATATCTGAAACGCTCGATCAGCTCGCGGATATTCATCATTTTACTCAAACCCAGATGAACGGAGAGAAGTTTTGGCCGCTTTCCATGCCCTGTTTTGTAGAGGGGGAAGACAGCATTGAACTGGCTCAATATGGCACGTCCAACGTCGGAAAAATGAAGACGCTTTATCGGGAAGGGTTAAAGCATCGTTATGGTAGTCTGATGCAGATTATTTCCGGTGTACATTTTAACTTCTCCTTTCCGGAATCTTTCTGGGATGCGCTTTATGGGGAGCAGAGCGAGGAAGAACGTGCGGAGAGTAAATCAGACGGTTATTTTACGCTGATCCGTAATTACTACCACTTTGGCTGGATGATTCCTTACCTGTTTGGTGCATCACCAGCGTTATGTGAATCGTTCCTGTGTGGAAAAGAATCTGATCTGCCGTTTGAGAAAGTCGGAAAAACCCTTTATTTACCCTACGCGACATCGCTGCGCCTGAGTGATCTTGGCTACACCAACAGTGCTCAGAGTGATCTGAAAATCAGCTATAACGATCTGGAGCAGTATTTGCAAGGGATGGAGCGAGCAATTCGTACGCCATCAGAAGATTTTGCCAAAATTGATCAGGGCTCTGGTACTGAGCGCCGACAACTGAATGCTAATGTATTGCAGATTGAGAATGAACTCTACGCACCGATCCGGCCAAAGCGTGTGGCAAACAGCGGAGAGAAGCCATCCGAAGCGTTACAGCGAGGAGGCGTTGAATACATTGAAGTCAGAGCGTTGGATGTCAACCCGTTCAGCCCGGTTGGTATTACTGAACAGCAGGTGCGTTTTCTGGATCTGTTTTTGACCTGGTGTCTGATACGCGATGCGAAGTGTATGGATAACAAAGAGCTGGGCTGCTGGAAGGACAACTGGAACAAAGTGATTCTGGAAGGGCGTAAGCCGGGACTGATTCTGAAAGCAGGGTGCGGCGGTGAACAAATTTCTCTGGTTGAGTTCGGTAAAGAGATTTTCTACGAGTTAAGAGACATTGCTGAAGTCATGGATGCGGCTTGTGGTGGAGAGGATTACCTTGCTACCTGTAAAGAGCTGGAAACATGGATTGATAACCCGGAACTAACGTTATCCGGTCAACTGCTGCGTAAGACTCTGGAGCATGGTGGCAATGGACTGGTTGGATGTGCACTTGGAAAAGAGCATCGTGAGCAGCATTTAGCCCACAGTTACCGTTATTACACTCAGGAGCAGATGCTTGATGAGGTGGAAAATTCGGTAAAAACCCAGCACAATATAGAACAAGCAGATACGCAGAGCTTTGATGAGTTTCTGGCCGACTATTTTTCGTATCTGAATGATTAAGTTTTGGAGACGCTCCTATGCCACTATTAGACAGTTTTACGGTTGACCATACAAAAATGCACGCACCGGCCGTTCGTGTCGCAAAAACGATGCAGACCCCTAAAGGTGACACCATTACGGTGTTTGACCTGCGCTTTTGTATGCCGAATAAAGATATCCTTTCCGAAAAAGGTATCCACACATTAGAGCACCTCTATGCCGGTTTTATGCGCGCACACCTGAATGGTGACGGCGTTGAGATTATTGATATCTCTCCAATGGGGTGCCGTACCGGTTTCTATATGAGTTTAATCGGTACGCCGGAAGAGCAGCGTGTCGCTGATGCATGGCTGGCGGCAATGGAAGATGTGCTGAAAGTGGAAAGCCAGGAGAAAATTCCTGAGCTGAATGAATACCAGTGCGGTACCTATTCCATGCACTCACTGCAGGAGGCAAAAGATATTGCTAAAGCAGTGATAGCTGCTGGGATCCAAGTCAATAAGAACGATGAACTGGCACTGCCAGCTGATATGCTGGAAGAGTTGAAAGTATAAGCTTTCAGGAAATCAGACTCGTTCATCGAAAATAAAGCGGGCCGTTCATGGTATGAACGGCCCGCTTATTTATATCAGAAACGTTATCAGAATGTGGTATTAAGCTTTTTTGGGAAACACTTTGACCAGACTGATTTTATTTTCAGTGAAATCGATAATTTCCATTTGATGCCTGGAAATTTCAATACTCATTTTGCTTTCCGGAATATCTTCCAGATGCTCCAGAATCAGGCCATTCAGTGTTCTGGGACCATTAGTGGGTAAATGCCAGTTCAGGCCTTTATTGATATCACGAATATTTGCACTGCCTTCAATCAGAAAACTGCCGTCACTTTGTGGGGTGATCTCTTCTGACAGGCTTGGAGCAATTGAGGTGGTAAACTCGCCCACAATTTCTTCCAGAATATCTTCCAGTGTTACCAACCCGATGATATCGCCGTATTCGTTAACAATCAGGCCAATACGCTGTTTATTACGCTGAAACTTAAGTAACTGCACATTGAGTGGCGTTGCCTCGGGAATGAAGTAGATTTCATCGGCAGAGCGTAGCAACATCTCTTTCGTGAACTCATTTTTTTCCAGCATAATGCGATAAGCTTCACGCAGGCGTAACATGCCAACCACTTCGTCAATCTGGTCGCGATACAGAACGATGCGGCCATGTGGCGAGTGGGTTAACTGGCGTACAATAGATTTCCAGTCATCGTTAATATCAATGCCGGTAATCTCGTTACGGGGGATCATAATATCATTAACGGTGACGTGCTCCAGATCCAGAATCGACAACAGCATGTCCTGGTGCCGGCGGGGAATTAACCCTCCGGCTTCATTGACAACGGTTCTTAGTTCTTCCGAGCTCAACGGATCTTCTGCGCCGTGTTTACCGTTTACTCCCAGCAGACGAAGAAAACCGTTGGTAATGAAGTTGACCATCAGCACCAGAGGGGCGAGTAGCTTCATCAGGATGTTCAGGAAAATACTGCTGGTATAGGACACTTTTTCCGGATACAAGGCTGCAAGTGTTTTTGGTGTCACTTCAGCAAAGACCAGAATGACCAGAGTCAGCAGACCGGTAGCAATAGCCACGCCATAGTTTCCATACAGGCGCATACCCAGTATGGTGGCAATCGCAGAGGCGAGAATGTTGACCAGGTTGTTACCGATAAGGATCAGACCAATCAGGCGATCCGGGCGGTTAAGGAGCTTTTCTACCCGTTTGGCACCTTTATGCCCTTTGCCGGAAAGATGCTTTAACCGATAGCGGTTTAAAGACATCATTCCCGTTTCTGAGCCAGAAAAATAACCAGAAATAATAATTAGACATGCGAGAAGGGCAAATAATATGCCCGTTGATATGTCATCCAATGTACAGGGTCCCTTTTATCTTTGTTGAAGTTATTAATGACGGAAAGCAGATGGTCTGTCAATGTTATACCAGTTCCAGACATTATCTGACATGCTAATTTATGTATAGTGGTATTTTTACTGTTAAGGTTCAGGACAAAATAAATTCCTGAAGAAGACGGTTACCAAAATAGGCCATAGTTAAAATAATGGCCCCGGAAATGGTAAACCAGACCACTTTTCGGCCTCTCCATCCTTGTTTATGGTGACCCCAGAGCAGTATAGAGAATACGACCCAGGCAATGAATGAGAGTATGGTTTTATGCGCTTTACCTGGCGCAAAGATATCATCAAGGAAAATAAAGCCAGAAAGCAGTGTCAGGGTCAGAAAGCCGGTGCCTGCCATTACAACTTTAAATAACTGCCTTTCTACCATCATTAATGGTGGCAGATTGGTGTTAATTGCGGCTGCTTTCCGGCGTTTCAGCTTATAATCCAGCCATGCCAGTTGCAATGCATACAGTGCTGCAATCATCAGTGTCGCGTAGGCAATTAAGGCAAAGGTAATATGAATGACCAGTCCAACCCGTCCATCCAGGTGGGTGATAAAGTTGCCCGGAAGGTAGGCGCTGGCCAGTATGTTGAGTGCAGAAAAACTGTAGATTACAGGAAGCAGGAGCCAGGTGCGGGTTTTCAGCATGGCCAGGCTCATGCTCAAAGCGATCATAAAGCTGATTAATGAGGCAACATTCAGGATACTCAAATTCTGCCCGCTACCATGCAGAATAAGATCCGCAAGCAGCCAGATATGGAAAAACAGGGCCACCAGCGCAGTAACAAATACAGGCTTTATTCTGATGCTGGTTTGCTGTATCAGCCCTGGTACGATCATACTGGTGGCAGCGATATAAAATGCAGCGGAAACAATAGCGATGAGATTATCCATGTTTTCCATATATTATTTCTGAACAGTAGCAGCAATTATACCTTGTGAACCTGATAACGGCTATCATTTGAGACATCCAATGTGGTTAAAAATTGAAACGCCGTCAGTCACTACGTTATACTCGGCTTAATAGATCGCGAATCCTACAGCGAAGAGACGAAAATGTTTGAAAATTTGACGGACAGATTGTCCAAGACCCTAAAAAATATCAGCGGTAAAGGCCGGCTGACTGAAGAGAATATAAAAGAGACTCTGCGTGAAGTGCGTATGGCACTGCTGGAAGCAGACGTTGCCCTTCCTGTTGTTCGTGATTTTGTTAAACGCGTCAAAGAACGAGCAGTCGGCGTTGAGGTTTCCAAATCTCTGACTCCGGGACAGGAGTTTATTAAAATTGTCCAGGCTGAGCTTGAAGCGGTTATGGGCGAGTCGAATGAAGCGCTTAACCTGGCGGCCCAGCCACCGGCTGTGATCCTAATGGCAGGTTTACAGGGTGCTGGTAAAACAACCAGTGTCGGTAAGCTGTCTAAATTGCTGACTGAGCGTGATAAGAAGAAAGTGCTGGTGGTGTCGGCGGACGTTTATCGTCCGGCAGCGATCAAACAGCTGGAGACTCTGGCAGAAGATGTTGGTGTGGACTTCTTCCCTTCTTCTCCGGATCAGAAGCCGATCGATATCGCGAACGGTGCTATCGAGCATGCGAAGAAGAAATTCTATGATGTTGTCATTCTGGATACCGCCGGACGTCTGGCCATTGACGAAGATATGATGGCTGAAATTCAGGATCTGCATTCGGCAATCAATCCGGTTGAAACTTTGTTCGTTGTTGATGCCATGACTGGTCAGGATGCGGCGAATACAGCTAAAGCCTTTGGTGATGCTTTGCCATTAACCGGTGTGATCCTGACGAAAGTCGATGGTGATGCGCGTGGCGGTGCGGCGTTGTCTGTACGTCATATCACCGGAAAGCCAATCAAATTCTTAGGTGTGGGTGAAAAAACTGATGCACTGGAACCTTTCCACCCTGACCGTGTAGCTTCCCGTATTTTAGGTATGGGTGACGTTCTTTCTTTGATCGAAGATCTGGAGCGTAACGTTGATAAGAAGAAGGCTGAAAAGCTGGCGAAAAAGTTCAAAGAGAAGAAGGGCTTTGATCTGGAAGATTTTCGTGAGCAGTTAGGTCAGATGCAGAATATGGGCGGCATGATGGGCATGCTGGATAAGTTGCCGGGTATGAATAACCTGCCGACTGATGTCAAGGATAAAGTGGATGATAAGATGTTCAAGCAGATGGAAGCGATCATCAGCTCAATGACCATGAAAGAACGTCTTCGTCCGGAACTGATTAAAGGTTCACGTAAAAAACGCATTGCTGCCGGTTCCGGAACTCAGGTTCAGGATGTTAACCGTTTGCTGAAGCAGTTTACCCAGATGCAGAAGATGATGAAAAAAATGCAGAAAGGTGGAATGAAAGGCATGATGCGCAACATGCAAGGCATGATGGGTGGCATGGGCGGTGGCGGCATGGGTGGTGGTTTTGGCCGTTTCGGCCGTTAATTCAGCCTGACTCCCTGATATCTTTTCAGAGCGCCTCCATTGTGAGGCGCTTAATTTTTTATTGGTATACAAAACAACGATGGAATATCAGTTTATTAAAAACAGTTTAACGGGTGACTACCATGTCCGTTGCAGTATGGGGCATGAAATAGTCGGACGATGGCTATTGGATGAAGTTCGTACCGACCAAGAGAAACTGAATCAACTCTTTGACTATATTACCAGGCTGAAACTGGGCTCATTACTAGAGGCTGAGTTTGAAGGAAAAGAAATCAGCATTTCTCTTAGCCGTGATGATGTGATTGTTCAGGAAAACGTGTTGTCGCATGAACAAGATCAGGATGAGTATAGCGAGTTCAACCTCTACGAGAGCGAAAGTACCGCGTGTTGCGGGCTGGAAGACTTTGAAGAGCTATTGCATTCCTGGCGTGAATTTATTAGCTAGAACTACTGTTAAGGTTAATATATTAACCTTGTTTCTTATTTTGGTGTTTTATCCGGATTTTTAAAAGCTTGCTGTTGATGAATAGCGATAACCCTCTGTATTTGTAGTTAACCCTATATTTTTATTGAAATAAAAAATGAAGTGGATAAACTTTAATCGAAAAGGTAAGCAAATTATCTCATATTGGATTAATTAGTTATTGAGGAGGCATCAGATGATTACATTTATGAACGTAACTCTTTTCTGTGCCTCTTCCGATCTGTCCCGTATCGAACTGCCTTCAAACTGGAATGCAGCCCGATTTGCAGGTAAACACAATAACTGATTGATCCGTAAGCTTATTAGGCTGCGGAAAATGGCAGCTTAATAAGAGTCTCTCTTTAATTCCTACCTAAACTGTCATTTTCCTGGTCTGAATCTGAATTTTATTCATTTCTTTCAACAGGAGAACAACAATGAAACAGTCATTTTATATTCAGTTGGCGATATTTTTCGTAAAGGCAGATTTGCGTCGTGAAGAGCGGCAATGGCAGCGTAAAGTGCGTCGCTCTGCTTATGATATTCCCTGGCACAGCGAGCACCTATTACGCGATATCGGGCTGGACCGTGAAGGCAGGGCTACAAGTGCTTCTAATGCTGCGATTGCCGAGCACCGAGTTCATCATTACAGACGAATAATATCTTCCAGACCAGTAACCTAAACATGCGGTCTGCAGGGCAATGTCTTCTGCAGGCCTATCCTTTGATGTTCCCCCTGTATCAGCTTTTGTTCACTAAATGCACAATAATGGGGCTGACCAAAATCTCGCCTTAAAACAGGGAAATGGATGCACCAAAATAATGCGTATATTTCTCTATTATCTTTCGTTTTTTATTTAATCCCTTTTAAAACATGTAGTTATAGTTTTGGCACGCTCCTTGATTACTAAGTAAGTGTTCAAGAACTCAATGCTCAGAGAGGATGCAATGAAACTTATCAACGCAATAATTAAACCATTTAAATTAGATGATGTCCGTGAGGCACTATCTGATGTTGGTATCGAAGGGATGACGGTTTCTGAAGTAAAAGGCTTTGGTCGTCAGAAAGGACACACAGAGCTTTACCGCGGTGCAGAGTATCAGGTTGACTTTCTTCCTAAAGTGAAGATTGAAATCGCGACTCAGGCTGACAATGCCGATCGCGTTATTGATGCGATTACCAAAGCAGCGCATACCGGAAAAATCGGCGACGGCAAAATTTTTGTTTTCGACCTTGGACAAGTTGTTCGTATCCGTACTGGTGAAATGGACACGGAAGCACTTTAAGGTTTAATGGACTGAGGACTTTATAATGGAATTATTAACAACAGTAACAGAGTTACGTTACGCACTGGACACTTTTTTCTTTTTAATTTCAGGTGCGTTGGTTATGTGGATGGCAGCAGGATTTGCCATGCTCGAAGCGGGTCTGGTTCGCTCTAAGAACACGACTGAGATTCTGGCGAAAAACTTCATCCTTTATGCGATCGCTTGTACTATGTATTTGCTGATCGGTTATCACATCATGTATGTCGATAATACTTCTGGTGGCTGGTTCCCATCTATCGGTGGTCTGATTGGTACACAAGGCGAAGGTGCGGATCACTCTCTTGAGTCTGACTTCTTCTTCCAGGTTGTGTTTGTTGCAACGGCAATGTCAGTGGTATCTGGCGCGGTTGCTGAACGTATGAAACTATGGGCTTTCTTAATCTTCTCTGTTGTGATGACTGGTGTTATCTACCCAATGGAAGGTTACTGGACGTGGGGCGGTGGCTTCCTGTCAGAAGCAGGCTTTAGTGACTTTGCTGGTTCAGGTATTGTTCACATGGCTGGTGCTGGTGCAGCTCTTGCTGGTGTTCTGCTACTGGGTGCTCGTAAGGGTAAATACGGTAAAAACGGTGAAATCCACCCAATTCCAGGTTCAAACATGCCGCTGGCAACACTGGGTACCTTTATCCTGTGGTTAGGCTGGTTTGGTTTCAACGGTGGTTCTCAGCTGATGGTTTCTGACTTTGAAAATGCGACAGCAGTAGGTCAGATCTTCCTGAACACGAACGCAGCAGCTGCTGCTGGTGCAATCGCAGCATTGCTGGTATGTCAGACTATGTGGGGTAAAGCTGACCTGACTATGGTTCTGAACGGTGCGCTTGCTGGTCTGGTTGCTATCACTGCGGATCCTCTGTCTCCGTCTCCGGTTGCATCGGTTATCGTTGGTCTTCTGGCTGGTGTGCTGGTGGTATTCAGCATCCTGACTCTGGATAAACTGAAAATTGATGATCCAGTAGGTGCTATCTCTGTTCACGGTGTATGTGGCTTCTTCGGTGTGATGGTTGTTCCTGTGAGCAACGGCGATGCAAGCTTCGGTGCTCAGCTACTGGGTGCAGCCGTTATCTTCGGTTGGGTATTCGCAGCAAGCCTGGTTGTATGGGGCATTCTGAAAGCAACAATGGGTATCCGGGTATCTGAAGAAGAAGAAATGGAAGGTATGGACATGCACGACTGTGGTGTTGGTGCTTACCCAGAGTTTGTAACAGTAAAATAAACTCGATTTTCTTTAGTCTCTTGAACTGAATCAAAGACCCGCCAAAAGGTGGGTCTTTGTTATTTCGGTGCATAAAAAGTAGCAAAAAAAGCCCGGTGAAATACGACCGGGCAAAGGCTTCTACCTATAGGGGCGCTCTTAGAGGCGCTTGGTACTAAAGTGACAGAAAGTCCTTCATCTGCTGAACCGCTTTTTCTGCTACAGCCTGATTTTCCATTTCCGCAAAGATACGTAATAACGGTTCAGTACCAGAGAAACGGGCAATTAACCATCCCCCGTTTTTAAAGTACACTTTGGTTCCGTCCTGGTAGCTGACCCTATCGACTTCATACCCAAAATCAGGTAGTGCTTTTCTGATGTACAATTTCTCATAAAGCGCCTCTTTTTCATCAGGCCTGAATGTACAGTCTCCCTCTGCCGTGTATGTGTATCCATACTTGGTGTAGATTTCATCCAGTAACTCTGAAAGCTTTTTACCCGTTGTACTGAGCATTTCCACCAGTAAGCTGG
The DNA here is from genome assembly GCF_003144035.1 of Vibrio albus. Taxonomy (GTDB): domain Bacteria; phylum Pseudomonadota; class Gammaproteobacteria; order Enterobacterales; family Vibrionaceae; genus Vibrio; species Vibrio albus. Next base: position 53,824 of record NZ_QFWT01000011.1, on the reverse strand, counting down.
ATGCAAAAACGCCATCTTTGCCCTTGATGTGTCCGCGTATGGTGAGTCCTCCTGAGCTTTCTCCACCGATCAGTGCGTCACTGGCTTCCATTTGGGCGCTGATATGCTTAAAACCCACCGGCACTTCAAAACTGTGCTGATCATAGTCCGCGGCTATTTTGTCCAGAAGGTGAGTGGTTGCGATGTTGCGTACCACGGATCCTTTCCAGCCTTTATATTTCAGCAGATAGTAGTAGAGCAACAGAAGGACTTCATTCGGATGGATGAAATGTCCCCGCTCGTCAATGATTCCCAGCCGATCCGCATCGCCGTCGGTGCCAATACCGATGTCATAGCCTTCATGGGCGACGAGGTGTTTTAACCGGTAAAGTGTGGCTGCACTAGGGGAGGGCATCAGGCCACCAAAACCGGGGTTTGTCTCGTCATGAATGACGTCTACATCACAGCGGCCGTTAATCAGTACGGTTTGCAGTGCATTTTTGGCGACACCAAACATAGGATCGATGAGAATGCGCAGATTAGCCCGTTTGATTGCCTCAATGTCGATGAGGTTGATAACGGAGTCCACAAACTCATTCATTGGGTTAATCAAGGTGATTTTCCCTGTTGCAACGGCATCATCAAAATCCAGGTTGCGGATATCGTTGTTGGTTAGTGTTTGAATCTGCTGCTCAATTTTGCCGGTAATGACTTCATCGGCATCGCGACCACCTTCTATGAACACTTTTATGCCGTTGTAGTCGGCCGGATTGTGTGAAGCGGTGACGCAAGCCGAGTAGGCACACCCCAGCAACTTTGTTTTAAACATCACTATTGGCGTCGGAACATATTTGTTGATAAAACTAACGTTCACTCTATTGGCTGCCAGCACTTCAGCCATCCATTTCGCCGCTTTGTCTGAAAGGAATCGCCGGTCATAACCTATAACAAACCCCAGATGAGCGACGTGCTCATTATTCATAATATTGGCTAATGCCTGAGCGACCATACGGACATTGTCCTTAGTAAACTCTTCACCGATTAAGGCCCGCCAACCGCCTGTACCAAATTGAATCATAACGACATCCTGTTTTTACTTAAGTTTTTATTAATGCGTGGTTATTCGCCCATGATGACAATGACTTCATTGTCAGAGCCAGCAGGCTGGGGCGGAATAGCCCCGTTGATTTCCTGGCCATTTAAGGTGATGGTTTTTATGCCTCGGCTCACATTGTCCGGGTTTTTCACGGAAATGTTGTACCGGCAGCCTCGCCATTCCCGGCTGACTTCAAATCCAGGCCATTCCGTTGGAATGCAGGGATCGATGACCAGTCCGTCAAAGCTCAGACGAACACCCAGAATATGATTGGTTGCCGCAATATAAGCCCACCCGGAGGTTCCGGTCAGCCAGGGGTGGTTGGCCCGCCCGTGATCCTGATGATCGCGACCCATTACAAACTGCACATAGGAGTAAGGTTCGGAAATACGGGTTTCAATATCGTCATTCTGATTGTAAGGATTGAGGGCATCGTAAAATTTCATCGCTTGGTTACCGCGTCCCAACTTGGCTTCAGCAACCCAAGCCCATGGGTTAGGGTGTGAGAAGATAGCGCCATTTTCTTTGACTCCCGGGTAGACTCGGGTAACAAAGCCTATATCGTCATTAGGTTGAGTGAACGCCGGAGCATTCAGGTGTAGACCGAATCCGGAATACAGATACTCATCCACCGCGTCCATGGCTTTCCGGCCTCGTTCTTCTGAAACGGTGCCGGAAACGACTGCCCATGTATTGGATTCAAGGTGTACTTTCCCTTCGGCTTGTTGGCTGGTGCCCACTTTTTCTCCATTTCGGGTGATTCCTCGGATATACCATCCACCTTCTTCATCCCATAGGTGTTGTTCACAGGCACAGCGGACTTTGTCTGCCATCGTCTGGTAGTGAGCCACATCTTCCGGCCTGTTCAGGAACTTAGCCAACTCAATAAACTCGGTAATGGCCCAGTAGTGCAGGAAGGCAACCATGGACGATTCACCGCCACCAAGATTCAGACAATCGTTCCAGTCAGCGCGTAGCCCTTTGGCGATGCCTGTCGCCCCAACATATTGCTCTGTGAAATCAAGAGCCGCTTTCATGTGCTGATAGACAGTGGCATTACCACCATCCGCATAAGGGATCTCTTCATCAAAAAACGAGGTTTCTCCGGTTTCCATAACATAGCGACAGATGGTCGGAACCAGCCACAGATGGTCGTCTGAACAGGTATCTTCGATACCGTGAATTTTATCGTCATCGCTTGGTGTCGGAACGACGGTAGGCGATTTGGATGGCTTAACATCGGCCTTATCAGGATCAAACCAGTCAGGGTCAAACAGGTGCAGACCATACCCAGCCTTCACCTGTCCGCGCAGCAGGTCAATGATACGTTTTCGGGTCATTTCTGGATTGGAGTGTGGAACGGCCATGGCATCCTGAGCGGTGTCGCGATAGCCGAGACCAGTACGTCCACCCACTTCAATAAAAGAAGCGAACCGGGACCAGACCACACAGGTTTCCGCCTGGTACAGGGTCCAGGTGTTGATCATCGTGTCCAGCCCTTCGTTTGGTGTTGTTACCTGAAATCGTGAACAGCGTTTGTCCCAGTGGTGTCTGATGGCGGCAAAAGCTGCATCGACTTCAGCCGGGTTCTGATATTTATGTCTCAGTCTGGTACCGTTGCCTTTACCCAGGCCGAGAATAAAGGCGAAACGGACTTCTTCTCCCGGTTGAATGACAAATTGTTTGTGCAGTGAACCACAATGGTTATAACAGGTTTGTACGCTGTCAGAGCATTGACCGTTTACCACCGCGATTGGGTTTGATTCATCACGGTAAGGTCCTAAAAACCGGTCTCGTTGACCGTCATAACTGTCAGGGTCAAATGTTGAGGCAAGGTAGTAGAAGCCCTCAAACTCGTCGGTATTATAATACAGGTCGTACTCTATCACGCCCTGATGATACTCCGTGCCGGCAGAATACAGTGACATTTGATGGTTCTGGTTGTCTGAGGCAATATGACTGAATGAGAACTCAACGAAAGAGAAGGCACTGATAGTACGTGGAGTTTCACCGGTATTTCTTAAGACAATATCCCAGATTTCAGCATCTTCACCTTTAGGAACAAACAGAGTTTTGGTTGCGGTGATTCCGCTGTACTCGCATCTGAATTTTGAATAAGAGAGGCCATGTCGGATCTCATACTTTGCTTCTTCAAGGCTTTTGGCTACAGGCTGCCAGGAGATCGACCAGTAATCACCACTTTCATCATCTCTCAGGTAAACATAATGCCCCGGTCGGTCAAAAGAGGCGTTAGGACGGAACTTGGTAACACGGTGGTATTCTGGAGAATCATAGAAAGAGTACCCACCTGCATTATGAGAGATGACCGTACAGAATTTCTCAGTGCCCAGATAATTGGTCCATGGTGCCGGAGTATCCGGACGAGTGATAACATATTCGCGATTTGCGTTATCGAAATAACCGTATTTCATTATGTTTGTTTCCTTGTAATTGAGCTATTTCCGTCATACCGAATAAGAGGTAGGCCGGAGATAAGTTTATTTCCACGGGTCCCGGTAGCTGATTTCCCGCTTGTCTAGGTGAGGTAAATGTCCTTTGAGACGGCAAAGAAAATCCTCCCAGTTTTTTGTTTGTTTCTGACTCCAGGCAACTTCTGCTACAGCCAGTAATCGGGGGAAAAGCATGTACTGCATTCGTTGCTGAGTGGGTATGATTTCACACCATAATGCACACTGAATGCCGCGTATCTGCTGTCTGAATGGGTGGTCCTCCGGAATCTGTTCCAAAGGTGAGTAATGATAAACCGACTCTAGTGTCAGGGTTCCTGCCCAGTCGACGCCCGGTTCGTCCGGAGCATAGTCCTGAGCCAAATCCAGGTAGGTATACTGTGCCGGCTGCAATACCACATCATAACCGGCTCTGATATTCTCGAATGCAGAATCTTCGTTTTGCCATGGAAAGATGAGTGTTTGATGACTGACTTTGTTCCCGTAGGAAGCTTCTTCCCAGCCTAGCATGCGTTTACCTTTCGCATTCAGAGTCTGCTCTGCATGACGGAGCAGGTGCCCTTGTAGCTCTCTGGCATCACGATAGTCATGTTTCTGCATTAATTTCTGACAGGCTGGGCTATGTCGCCAAACACCGTCGGGAACTTCGTCTGCACCTATATGTACAAATGGCCCCGGAAACAGCGCGGACACCTCTTCCAGTACCTTGTCTATAAAGGTATAGGTTCCGGGAAGCGCCGGATTCAGTATGTTATCCCTGTAGCCCTGAATTGACAGGTAGGCAGAGGTATCTTCTGGTTCAGAAAGAAGCTCTGGTAGTGAACAGATCGCCGCCCGGCTATGGCCTGGAATATCGATTTCAGGTATGACGGTAATGGCTCGCTCACTGGCGTATTCGATGATTTCTCGTACTTGCTCCTGGGTGTAGTAACCGCCATATGACTCAGCTAAGTGAGTAAATTGTGGCTGAAGTGGTTGGTGGGGGCCTCTTTGACTCCCTATGTCAGTCAGTTCAGGGAAGGCTTTGATTTCCAGCCGCCATCCTTCATCATCGGTAAGGTGCCAGTGAAAGGTGTTGAATTTGTAGCAGGCTAACTGATCGAGCAGCTCTTTTATCTGCGCCACGGACCAGAAGTGACGTGCACAGTCCAGCATCATTCCCCGGTAACGAAACCTTGGCCGGTCTTGAACAGTTACACAGGGTAAGGTCAGGCTCTCTTCTGTCGTATGAGGAAAAAGCTGTAATAAAGTCGCAGCACCATACATAAATCCGGAAGAGCTGTTTGCCGCAATAGTGATCTGACCCGGAGTGATTTTCAGGGTGTACATCTGTTCATTTAAAACAGGACTGGTAATAAAACGGATACTTGCGGCAGTCGTTTTAGTGGACTGCTGAACCAAATGTATCTGGTATTGTTTGGCCTGAATCTTTAGCCATTTTGCCGCATGTTTGGCGTCATTACTTCCGATGCTGAGTTGGATTCGGGAAGACAAAAGGCAAACGTCTTCATGATGTATCAGGCTCTGTGGGGCCGGGATAACAGGGGCTCCTGTGTGGGTACATTCTGTTATCGCTGAACGTTTGTGATACGGCGAGAGCAAGGCAACGGATGTGACATCAACAGGCGTAGAGTCCCCACTCTCAGGGTGTTGAATAAAAGCTTCAATTATTCCGTCTGACAGATAACGGAAGGGAGCGGTATTGACACTGAACTCCAGATAAAAATGACCATTTGCAGTGAGCGTTGTTTCCGGACCGGGTTGATAAGTATAAAAGCTTCCGGTTCGCTGAATAGTCCCTGCCGATAAGCTGTCAGGCAGAATAGTGCGGCCAAATGAAAAACAAAGTGACCAGTTTTCAAGGTTGTGATCATTCAGGTTATGCAACGTCAGAGCAAAACGGCATTGTGTGTCTTGCTCCGTCAGTGCTGCAAGTTCTAAACGGTAGTTCATTTGAATTCCTTGTTTTATTCTGTCTCTGGTGTTGTTTGTGCGAACTGGAGGGTAATGGCAAGCAGATACCATCCAGCATGAGGTATCCACTGTTCACCCCAACGCCAGTTTTGCAGAATGTCATTTTTCTGAGCCGGAGGGTTGAAGGCGATGCCATCTTCATCGGAAAAGCCGCTGGTAATTCCATTGCATATTCCGCCTTTGGCGTTTGAAAAACCCAAGTCAGGTAAATAGTCCGGATTGTTATATCCATGCCCGTCTAGCATACACATGTCGTATGGATTAAGACCGATAATCCAGTTCAGGACATTTTGTGTATAGGCTTCAAGTTCGGCGTGGTGGACATGTTCTTTTGCTAACAAGGCCATAACCGCCAGTGAGGCTAACCGGGCATTTTCACCTTGCCACCAGTACTCTGATTCATTTTTGTGTGGCATAAAGAATGCGTCGCGTTTTACACCATCTGTTGACTGAGTATACTGACGTGGATATCCAAAAGGGTTAAAGACCTTTTGGGTTACAGTGATCTCAAAGCTAATTGCAGCACTTACCTTTGATTTAACATCATTTTTGATTGATAAATCCGGCTCGATATCGAGGTATTCGCATAAGGCTATCACAGGTAGACCGGCTTCCGCTGCGTGATAATAAGGGCGTTTTCCTTCTTCTGTTACGGCCCAAAAATCAGAAAAAAAGGCATCGGTGTGCTGACAGAGAAGGAGTTTCAAGGCCCATTCTCTGCTTTCAGCGAGATAAACATTTTCCTTAGTGGTTCGGTAAAGTTCCACCGATGCAAGTAGAGCACAGTACTGGTCAATGATATTTTCCTCACCATTATCCAGATAGGTCGTATTGTGCTCTTTAAGGTGCCAGTACCCGGTTGTTGCTGCTTGCAGGTAATCCTGTTGAGTAAACTCACCGTGGACGTCCAGCCTGGCAGCAGAAGACAGAGCTGCAATAGCCATTCCGCCTCCTTGTCGGAATGCCGCCTGATAGTCATCAGACTTCAGCCCTTCCTGAGTGGCGTAGGCACAAATCTCCCGTTGTTTAACGTCTTTGCTCCATTGGTCAAAGACGGTCATGTAGAAGAACCCGGACGGATCCTGCATACGCAGTAAGAAGTCTGCTCCAAACAGGGCTTCTTCAGTCAGCCTTAGCCGGAAAAAGGGGGCTAAGTCATCGCGCTCTTCTAAAAGTGATAATCCTTTCAGCATATTCCAAACAATCATGGGGGTCTGCTGTGGATTGAGGTAATTGGTGTAAGAAAGGTGACTCAGATACTTACTTACATCCCCGGACGCATCGTACCAGCCGCCATGGACATCCACCCTGTTTTCAGTGCCGAGCAGCGGTAGCATCCTGTCCTGACGATCAAAGGTGCCACTGCAACGCTGGGACTTAAAATAGTGGAGCAGATCGGAAAAGGTATGGCACATCAGTACGCCGTTACCTATTTCAAACCGGTGAGACTGGTATCCGGCCACCTCAAGGTAGTAGTGGCCCTTTTGGGTGAGCTCAGAAAAATCAATACAGCTGAAGTAACCCTGATGCCAGTTGGCAACACGGTTACTTTTTCCGACAGGATATTCAGCAATTATCTCATAGCTGTCAGCATCGTACAGGAACGCAACATCTGTTCCGGACAACGGTTGTGCTGACATCAGGACCGCCTGCTTGGTTCCTGACAGCTCATAGCCGATATGGTTGGTGAGTAATTGCATGTTTGTCATCCTGTGCTGTGTTGAATAATCAGAGAATTTTCTCTGCTGATAGCTCTGCTTCTGGAGCATTCTTCGCCTGTTCGGTCAGCTTTTTCCAGCGTTTCATCCCTTTGTTGGATCGCAACTGCGGGTTAGCAATTTCATCGACAGCAAAGTTAAGCAGAGCCAGACCGGTTACCATTAGAATGAGTGCCAGGCATGGTGCGATAACTTCCCACCAGGCTCCGATCAGCATTGAGGAAGAGGTCTGTACGTTGTACAGCATGATTCCCCAACTGACGGTATTCGGATCGCCCATCCCTAAGAAGGAGATTGTTGCTTCCATCATTACTGCATACATAACCGAACCAATGAAGCTGGCACCAACGATGGAGACTAAGTTAGGGAGAATTTCGACAAAGATAATGCGCCAGGAGGACTCACCCAGAACCTCTGATGCTTTAACAAATTCTTTTTCACGCAATGCCATTGTTTGTGCCCGTACGACCCTTGCTCCCCATGGCCAGGACATAAAGCCGATAACCAGAGCAATGGTGAGCGGCCCGGCTTCACCGATAAATGCAGCAATAACGAAAATTAATGGGTATTGAGGTATCACCAGCATGATATTCATCATTGCGGTAAGCACATCGTCGACACGTCCGCCAAAATATCCGGCCGAGACGCCGATAATGGTTGCGAGAATGCAGACGGTTATCCCGGCACCAAAGCCAACGGCCATGGATACCCGGGCTCCGTAGGCTAACTGGGACCAGACATCTCTCCCCATGCGGGTGGTACCCAGGGTATGATCCGCTTTTTTGGACAGGATGAGTGTTCTTCTGTCGGTGGCCAGATTTTCTGCCGTCCAGCCGTCAGGGTTGTTTTGCGCCGCCTTGACCACAAACGACGGGTATTCATGCGGATTACCGCTACGTCTGTCCGGTTCATGTTTGGTGATTAACGGAGCGGCGATACTGACAAACATGAACACGAGCAGAATGGATACCCCGGCTAATGCCTTGGGGTTACGCCAGATGAGTCTTAGTATGTCTTTCATAATTATTTACCTCCCTTGCGTAGACGAGGGTCAAGGAATACATAAAGCATGTCAGCAAGCAGATTAAAGAACAGCATAAACAGGGTCATGATCAGTAACTGCCCCTGCAGTACCTGATAGTCACGGGTTGTTATCGCGTTGAACAGCACTGAACCCAGTCCCGGATAGTTAAAGATAATTTCAATGATTAGCTGACCACCGATAGCCATGCCGAGAGACATAGACAGTGCCGTCACACTAGGTAGCATGGCGTTACGGGCTGCATAGTTAAATACTACCCGTTTCTCACTCAGTCCTTTGCCTTTGGCCATGGTAATGTAGTCTTCAGCCAGCAGGTTGATCATATTGTTACGCATGTTGACCAGAAACCCGCCTATCTGAATCACCGAAGCACAGAACAGAGGCAGGACCGCGTGGTAGGCCACATCTTTAATAAAGGCCCAACTGGTCCAGTCCGGAGAACTGCCTGCGGTATAGGCATAGCCGGTCGGGAGCCATTTCAGACCAACAGCAAAGATAAACATGGCCAGCATGGCGATAACAACCTGAGGGGCCGCCTGGATGATCAGCATGCCAGGAGTCACAATGGCGTCGTATTTGCTGCCTCGATGCCATGCTGCATAGATGCCCAGAATTGAGCCGATCGAGAAAGACAGCAGCACAGCACTGCCAGCAAGAAACAGCGACCAGCCGAACGCGCTACCCAGCAGGTCATTAACGCTGAGCGGATAAAACTTGATAGAGGTACCCAGATCCCAGCTCAGGATGCTTTTAAGGTAGGTGAAGTACTGTATATATAAAGGGCCATCGACAAAACCGAGCAGCTGTTTCATTGCCTCTATACGTTCAGGGGTTACCTGGGTTGTGGCATTTGCAAACATCATGGTCACTGGGTCACCAGGCATGGCCCGGGGAATAATAAAATTAAGGGTGATTGCGACTAACAGCGCAATCAGATAAAACGACAGTCGTCGTAAAAAATATCTCATAACTTACACCTTTACTCACCCAGTGGTCGGTACTGGATTAGGTTTGCTTTATTCAGGGCGCAACCTTCCCTGACGACTAGCGTCATACCATTGCTTTACGAAAGGGAAGGAGAAAGGGCGTAACTGCTTAATACGCCACTTTTGGTAATGTCGGTTACTTAACTGGTTTCAGGTCCAGTACATGTAGCAGACGTTCAGATACACCAGCCCAGACGCTTGGGCGGCCTTTAGGGTTGTTTTCATTCCACCAGCCGGTGAAACGAGTAGTGTTATACTGATACATCCATGCGCCAGACATAACCGGTACCGTAATTTGATTTTCGGCTACAATCTTCTGGATGCCATGGGCGATATTGAGCTGCTCATCGCGGTCAGCGGTTTTGTAGAAGCTGTCCAGTAGCTTATCCAGTTTGGTATTTTTGTAGAAATGCATAGCAAAACGAGGCATACCTTCACCACCCTGCAGAGCGGAGTTGTAAGCGTCATTCCAGTATTTATGCGGATCCGCACCATGGAAGTAGTTGGTATAAGCCACGTCATAGTTGCCCTCCAGCATAGACTGGTTGTAAATGGCAAACTCCGGAGTACGGGCACGGGCTTTGATGCCCACTTCCTGCAACTGTTCGACTGCCAGCTGTACGGTATTGTTGAAGTCGGTCCATCCGTTCGGCGACTGGATCAGCAGCTCGAATGACTTACCTGACGGGGTTTCAACATAGCCGTCGTCATCAATATCTTTAAAGCCAGACTTCTTAAGCAGTGCTTTCGAGCCGTCAACATTGTAAGTGTTATACTGCTTATATTTGTTGTGTACGCTTTCATCAGACCAGGCTTCAAAGGCATAACCAAGACCGGACGCAAAGTCATTAGTAGTACCACCACCGTAGAAGGCAATATCAATAATGGTCTGACGGTCAAGCGCCATTGAGAATGCCCGACGGAAATTAATATCGGTTAAGGCTTCTTTTTTGGCTGGATCCGGGTTCTTATAGTTCAGCATAAATGCCTGTGTGCCGGATGCCGGATACCAGTAGTGATGATTCGGGTTCGCCGCGGCATAGGTGCGGTCAATGTCCGGGATAAAGGAAGAGGTCCAGTCAAGTTCGGAATTAATAACTTTACCCAGTAGCTGGTCGTTGTTGGCAAGTTGTGGTACCCGCAGACAGTCGACATCCAGGTTATCTGCATCCCAGTAGTTCGGGTTGCGGCACTGGATATAAAGTTGTGGTGTGAAGGTGTCGATCTCGGTAAATGGACCCGTGCCGACAGGATTTTCATTAGTGAACTCTGTCGGATTCTTCACGTCTTTCCATACGTGCTCAGGAACAATAGAAATTTGAGCAATTTCATAAGGAAGGTTCGAGTTTGCTTCCGACAGGTTAAAACGTACCTGATATTCACTCAGACGATCGACTGACTTCACCCACTTGTTGATGCCACGCTGATCCAGTTCTGGATTATCTTCCAGTAGCTTATAGGTGTATACCACGTCATCCGCAGTGAATTTTTCACCGTCTGACCAGGTGACTCCTTTACGGATATCAAAAGTCACGCTCATCAGGTCGTCTGCCATGCGGTAATCTTCAGCCAGACGCATTACCGGGGTATTCCCTTGCATCTCGTTGAAAATGACCAGAGGTTCATAGATAAAGTCTGTTGTGGTATGCAGGTTTGTTGCCAGGTATGGGTTAAAGTTACGTACCATAGTTGGATAGAATTCAGGCACGATGGTAAGCTCACTTCTTGCTGCTTGAGCAGAGACACTTGTGACTGCTGTGGTAATAATGGCAGCTGCCAGTGCTGTTCTTTTGATATTGGCAAGCATAGCTGTTCCTTACTAATTGCTTTGTTTCACGAAAATGGATGATGAAAGTCATCAGTGATCCTTTCTCCTACCCCAAAGTATCAATTAGCACTTAAATAATTTTCAGTGATCAATGGCTTATGGGTGGCCTGTAGGTTCAAGGTTGAAATAAGGAAAGCACGGTATAACGAAATGGGTCAAACTTCGAAATCGTAAAAAACGTTAAAAGAGTCATTCCTCTCGTTATTTTTGTCAAAGTGCCTTATTAGCTATGAAGAATATTGGTTATCTGATGTGTGATATAAATCATGTTTATGTTTTTTTATGATTTAAATGTAAGTGCTTACTTTTGACATAAGGTCTGATTTTAAAGGAGGAAGTAGGAGGGGGACTAATAGGTGATAAAACTCACGTTGTCTGATTGGTATTAACGTCTTCTTAAAAATGTCAGGGCGATATTAATTGCGATTTCCGTCCCAAATTAGAGATAAAACAGGCTTGATTTTATTGTGTTGTGGTTATTAAACATAAAGTTATTTCTTCGAGAAAGAGGCGAGGGTAACTTAGACTTGAAGTTTTTTTACAGTGTGCTTAGTCTTAACTATGAGACAGAAAAACTGTCTCAGTATCGTTAATGTAGCGCTTGCTTAATTTTGTATTGATACAACGTCCTATATATATAAAAAAAAAGGAAAAAAAATGGGTACTCAATTCCGGATGGATTCTGTGCCGGGCTCTCTGGTTGTGGTTGGCGGCAAACACGAGCCTTGGTTATCTGTACTCGAACAGGCTGGCTGGCAATGTCAGCGCTGTGGCGATTTACGTAAAGCGGATACGCTTTTTACCGAGATAGGACCATGTATTGGTGTGGTCGATCTTAGCCATGATGAATTTAGTCTGAATGGCATTGCTAATCTGGTGAGCAGTCATAAACAGGTTCGGTGGCTTGCCTTCATACGGGAGTCTCAGTTAGGTTCAGACACTATCTGTCAGTTTATCGTTAATTTTTGTATTGATTTCTTTACCGCACCAATACCAGATACTCAGTTGCTGAGTACTATTGGTCATCAGCTTGGCATGCTTAAACTGGAAAAGAAAGTCTGGCCGAATTACGGACAGAAAACGGATATGGGGTTAATGGGGGATTCAATGCCAATTAAGCGCCTTAAAGATCAAATAAGGCGAATTGGTCCGACCGATGTCAGTATTCTTATTTACGGCGAAAATGGTTCAGGGAAAGAGACGGTTGCCAGAGCTATCCATGCTACGTCCTCCCGGGCCAAAAAACCGTTTATTTCCATTCATTGTGGGGCACTTTCTGAAGCCAGAATGGAAAAAGAGCTGTTTGGAAAGCGGCGGGAAGACGATGATCCCGTATCTCTGCTTGAACAGGCTCATGAAGGAACCCTGTTTTTAAATGACATTTTAAGTATGCCGAAGTCACAGCAGGCAAATTTATTGCGGTTTATGCAAGAAGGAAAGATTGAAACTCCGGAGGGAAATGTCGATCTGGATGTCAGGATTCTGGCCGCGAACTGCTTTGATATAGAAAAGGCTCTGGGGGAGCATGACTTCAACGAAGATCTTTATCATTACATTAATGTTCTGAGAATTAATGTACCTAGCCTGAAAGAGAGAGCGGGGGATATCCCTGTTTTAGCTACCCACTATCTAAGGGAGTTTTCAAAAGAGTACCACGCCCAGGCTGTAGAGTATTCTGACGAGGCAATGAAGGCCCTGACTCAGTATCTGTGGCCGGGCAATGTGTATGAGCTGATTAATCAGATAAAACGTGCTGTCCTGATGTCAGATGGGGCCATGATCAGCCTGGCTCAGCTTGATCTGCCTCAGCGACTGAATGGGAAGCGAACTCTGAAATCCATTAGAGAAGAATCTGAGCGTGATGCTCTTATTTTGGTACTTGAATCTCATGGCGGGCAGGTTTCACCGGCAGCTAAAGAGCTTGGAGTATCCCGGGCGACTATGTACCGTTTGCTGAATAAACATGGCTTGATTACCGAAGAGATGTAGTATTAGGGGCCTGAGTTCAGGCCCCTATTGGTAACAGTCTTTATTTTTTCTTCGCTTTGGCTTTCTTTGCCGGCTTGGTTTTGCTGTCAGGTTTGTTCTTTTTCTTCTTCTTAAACACTGGCTTTTTGTGTTTAGGACGAAGTCCGTCGATAAAGCGCTCTTTGATATCTTCTTTAATGTACCGGGAGATACGCTCCATCATTGGCTGATCATGAGCCTCAACCAGAGAGATGGCACATCCTTTTTTTCCTGCTCGGGCTGTACGGCCAATTCGGTGCAGGTAAACATCCGCGCTGCGTGGCATATCATAGTTTATGACATGGCTGATATCGGGTAAGTCTATGCCCCGGGCAGCAACATCGGTTGCCAGTAGTATATTAACTTCTCCGTCACGGAAACGGCGGATAGCATTATTACGTCGATCCTGAGGCATTTCACCCTGAATCCAGCTACAGGTGATTTGTTCACTTTCCAGTTTACTGCGCAGGTCTGCCAGGCGTTCACGTGTTTTGATGAAAACGATGGTCTTCTCTGCCTGTTCAGTGAGCAGGTGTTTTAGAAGTGCCTGTTTATGTTCCATATCATCAGCACGGTGATACCACTGAGATATTTTTTTTCTTTCTCTGCGGGATGGTTCTGCATCGATTCTCTCTGGTTCATTAAGAAGGTCTGCGGTAAACCCTTCCACACCTTTACCTTCCAGAGTCGCAGAAAAAAGCAGTGTTTGTTTCCGCCATCGACACTCGCCAGAAAGACGGTCTACGATTGGGCCGAATCCCATATCCAGCATGCGATCAGCTTCATCCAGAACCAGCCATTCAATTGCCCTGCAGTCGAAACGTTCTGCTTCAATGTATTCCATCAGGCGTCCCGGGGTTGCTACTACAATATCCTGAGTGGCAGCCAGAAGTTCGGCATGTTCCTGATACATAACACCACCGGTAATGGTGGCTATATTCAACTTGGTATTTTTTGCCAGCAGGCGGGCTTGATCTGCGACCTGCATTGCCAGCTCTCGGGTCGGAGTCAGGATCAAAACCCGAGCCGGGCCAGCCTGTTTCCGCGGAAAATCCTGCAGATATTGCAGAGCTGGAATAACAAAGGCCGCTGTTTTTCCGGTACCGGTTGGTGCCGATGCAAGGATGTCTTTGCCATTCAGTGCTTGCGGGATAGATTCAGCCTGAATTTGGGTTGGACGAGTAAATCCACACTCTTCAATAGCATCCAGTAAATTTAAATCCAGATCGAGTTCAGAAAAATTTTTGATCACAGAGGGATCTCCACAAGCAGGAAAGTTAAGAGGGCCATTTTGGCTCGGCATTATAGAGCTATCCAATGGCTACCACAATACGCAGACTGGATTACATTTTCAGATAAAAATCTTTAGTCAGCAGAATAAAAGCCTCACTATAGCCCTGTTTATTATGCACGATAAGTTCTTCTTCTGCGTAGCCGGTATTCTGTTTTGACAATTCAATCAGTAATCGATGGGCTGCTTTGTTTGCTGTCGGACGCACGCGACAGAGTCGGGTTAAATGCCATCCACTATCTTGTGCTGCCCGTATAAAGGCTTTTCCCTCAGTCAGGGGTAATACGAAATTGGCCCCGCCGTCATCTGTAATAAATTCTTTACATTTGTTAAGAAGAGACGTGTGCGAAAGGCTATGAGTGTGGCGAGCTATCGCTCTGCGTGGCTGTTGGGCTGGTATCCCAGATGTGAAGTATGGTGGATTACAGATAATCCCGTCAAACATTTCTGTGATGGCGACATCATTAATATCTGCATGGATAACAGAGAGTTTTTCGCTCCAGGGGCTTTGTCTGAAATTGTAGTCAGCAGCTTTAGCGGCTTGCTGGTCGATATCTATGGCCGTAATTTGTGCCTGCGGAAAGCGCTGGGCACACATCAGGGCCAGTAAACCTGTACCCGTACCTATATCCAGAATCTTGTTGCATCCGAAGAAGCGACTCCATCCCCCAAGGAGTACACCATCTGTACTGACAGGCATTCCGGATAATCCACCATAGATTGAGAACTGTTTGAAATGGAAATCTTTGGTCTTCTTTTTGTTTGTGTTCATAAAGTTTTACAAATTCATTACTTTTGAGAGTTTATGGCTGCTAATCTGTGATATATCAGCATTATTTATTGTATTGATTCTGGGGTCCTGGTCCGTTTTTAAACCTATATTCTATTCTTTTGTTGTTTTTGTAGTGTTTTGTTTTGCCTTTTTGTGTGTTTTATAGCGTTATATTGCGTTGTTTGCTGAGCTGTTGAAGATGATGATGAATTTATTCATCATGATTATAATATTTAGTTGAATATTCTAGTTTGTGTGTAAATTGCACTATATTGTCTTAAGGGTATCCTAGTGAATCAAAACCTAAAACTAACCGACATTATTGCTGTCGGCTTTATGTTATTTGCCTTTTTCTTAGGGGCGGGAAACATTATTTTTCCACCTATGGCCGGTCAGTTAGCCGGTGAAAACTTATTGCCGGCAATGTCCGGATTTCTTCTTACCGCTGTCGGCCTTCCTTTAATTACCATTATTGCCGTTGCTATCGCTGGTGGAACCTGGGATCACCTGACACAGAGTTTACCTCAACGGGCAGCAACTGCTATGGCTGTGTTGATTTTTGTTATTATCGGCCCTGCATTTGCGGCTCCGCGTACCGGGTTGGTATCGTATGAAATGGCAGTGAAGCCATTTATTACCGATGCTGCCCAGACGGATCTGACGCTTTTCTCTGTTCTGTTTTTTGCAGTCGCTATGTTTTTCGCCTGGTCACAGGGAAAACTGATCGACATTATCGGTAAGTTCCTTACGCCTGCGCTGTTTGTCGGCCTTATTGTATTGTCTGTGGGAGTATTTATTGACCCTCAGGGGAGTGCATTAGCACCACAGGGTGATTATATCTCTCAGCCCCTGACCACGGGCTTCCTTGAGGGATATAACACCATGGATACTTTTGCTTCCCTGATGTTTGGTATGCTGGTGGTGGATGTTCTGCGTAAGAAAGGGGTGAGTGATACCCGTAGTACAACCCGGTACCTGATCTACGCGGCGTTGATTGCGGCGGCTGGTCTGGCATTTGTGTACATTTCACTGTTCTATCTGGGAGCAACCAGTGGTGAGCTTATCGGTGGAGCCGATAATGGTGGGGTTATCTTGAGTGAATATGTTCAGGCTTTGTTTGGTCCTTCGGGTCAGCTTGTATTGTCCATCATTATTTTACTGGCGTGTCTGACAACCGCCATTGGTCTTGTGTCTGCATGTTCAGATTATTTCTGCTCATTGACTCCTCTGTCATATAAAACATGGGTCATCATTAATGGTGTGGCTTGTGCGACCGTTGCTAACGTTGGCCTGTCTCAGTTGATTACTCTTTCTGTCCCAGTATTATTTGCATTGTATCCTGTCGCGATTGCTCTGGTTATGCTGACACTTACCCGGCGTTTTCTTGCCAGTGCAGAGCAAGCTTATCGTGCTGTTATTGTCGTCGCATTTTTGTTTGCACTGATTGATGCAGCAAAAGTAGCTGGAGCGGATGTCACTCTGTTCAGCTTCCTGCCTCTGTTTGAATACGGAATGGGTTGGTTATTGCCGACGGTACTTACCTTAGTCGGTATGTTTTTCATCGGTACAAAACCGGAGACATCATTGACCGCAAATGTAAGCCAGTAACTAACTGGCTTGATGTCTAAACCCGTGAACTGATGAGCCCCACACGAATGTGGGGCTCTTTTTATTAGTAGCGAATATGGCATAAACCACAGGTTATTTTTCTTGCTGTTGTAACCTGTGTAGCTTATTTCTTAGCTGTTCCAGCTTGTGTCGTGATCCTGACTCTTTCTCACAGTGTTGAAGGATATAATCCGCTGATTTAATAACGGTTCTCCAGCGTGGTGTTTTCGGTAAGGTTTCAAGTTGCAGATACTTATCCAGAGTTCTGGTTTGTAGCGTACAGCGATCGAGATAAACACGCCATAATCCACTTTTTTCTGCAAATTCAAACTTACTCTGCCCAGTCGCTTCTTTCCAGTATTCGAGAGCGGTGATCATTATTTCGACCTGAACGCTTCTGATTATCTCCTGTTTATCCGCAACATTATTGTTCAGTTTTCCGGTAATGTGAGGGTATTCGTCTCCTATGGATTTTAGATGATTCAGCTTACTTATATCTCCGTCAAAGGCATAACAGGACAATGCTTCCACCGCAGTTTCCAGTTTGGATATTTTTTCGGTTTCAGAAGTTTCATTGGTATTAAAAATATACATGGCGCTTAAGCCTGAGTGTTCAGGTAACTGAAAGATGTCAGCAGAGACCCGTTGATATTGATCACCCACAAAAATATCGATACCACCACAAAAATGTTCCTCTGCAGGACGCAGATATTTGGACACCACTATTTCGTCTATTCCGGAGCGTTTGAGTTGCTCTTCTGTTCGGTTAAATAGCCGTATAGCGGCTTCATTCGCGTAACGAATACGCAGATCTTTCTGGACACATATAATGGCGTCTGACGTGAAATCCAGTTGTTGTAATAAGTGTTTCTGAGTTTTGAGCAGGTTGGTTTCGACTTCTTTTTTCTGGTTCAGTTCTGCCTGTAAAAGGCGGTTTTCCTGTCGTTGCTTTTCTGTCCTGCTGGCAGTCAGATGGACGTCTATTCTTGCAACAAGCTCTTGCCTGTTAAATGGTTTGGTCAGGTAATCGTTGGCTCCGGATTCAAAGCCGATGATTCTGTCTTTGGTCTGAGACTGTGTACTTAGCATAATGACAGGCAGCTCATACCGGTCATACTGGGTGCGCAGTGATTCACAGACTTCGTATCCGCAGATTCCCGGCATCATTAGATCCAGTAGTAACAAGTCCGGTTTTTCTTCTTCAATGAGCTTAAGCGTATCATGGCCGTTGCTGGCTATACGCGTACGGTAGCCTTCTAGCCGTAGAAAGCTGTTCAGAATTTGTATATTTACGGCTTCATCGTCGGTAATCATGATCAGTGGACCGTCGCTGTTCTCAGGCAGGTCGGTCTCGGTATACACAACAGGCAGGTCGGTTTCTGGAAGCTGGAAGTGAGTATCGTAGGACGGTGGTGATGCCTGCTTCTCTTTTTCTGTTGCCAGAGGAAGGTAGAAACTGAATGTTGTACCTACCAGTGGCTGGCTGCTGACATAGAGGATTCCCCCCATTAACTCAATCAGTTGTCGGCTGATTGACAGCCCAAGTCCGGCACCCTGCCGGTATCTGATGCTATCTGTGGTGTTCTGTGTCAGTGGTTCGAAAATCTGCTCAAGATACTCCGGAGGAATACCTTGCCCGGTATCAACAACCTGGATCCGGACTTTTTCATCCAGAACGGTCGCGGAGATAACAATTTTTCCTTCATCGGTGTACTTGATGGCGTTTCCTATCAGGTTATACAGTACTTGTTCAAGGCGTTGTGGATCAGCGGATACCAAAGGGAGGTTGTCTGGGATTTGATTGATGATCCGGATCCCCTTTTTACTTATCAGATGACATGAAAGCTCAAGAACTAAACTGGTCGCAGAGGCGAGATCTACTGCAGAAAGATGTATTTCCAGATTACCGTAGCGCATTTTATGATAGTCGAGAAGGTCATCAACCAGCGCTGCCAACCGTTCTCCACTGTTAATAATAATGTCTAACTGATAGCGTTGATTTGGTGGGACAACACCATTGTCTCCGGAGGCAAGGGCCTCGGCTATGCCTATCATTCCATGCAGAGGTGTTCTTAGCTCGTGTGACGTGGTCGCAAGGAAATCATCCTTCAGTTTATCTGCCAAATGTAGTTCATCATTTTGTTTCCTGATAAGAGTAATATTTTTTTCCAGCTCCTGATTTTGTGCCCTAATCGTTGTGATTTTTTCCCGGATGGAGCGTTGCATGCGTTCAAAACTCACTGCAAGGCGGCCGATTTCGTCTTTTCTGTCAGTGTTGATGATCGTGGTATCCAGATCCCCGGCAGAGACTTTCTCCGCTGCCCATGTCAGCTTCAGCAAAGGGTAGGTAATAAAATTGGACAAAAAATGGGACGCAACAATAACCAGAACAACGGCAATAGCCAGGGCCACCACAAAGATTTTTTTGAGCTGATAGATTCTGGCATAGGCCTGGTCTTTTTCTATTTCGGTCACCAGAGCCCAGTTGTGGTTATGGACGCGGAGCCTGCTATAGGCTGCGATGATATTGTTGTTTTGTTTGTTGATATAGCTTCCGACATTGCTATCACCTGATAATGCTTTTTGTACAACCGTTTGGCTGGTAGTGATCTGTTCCGGAGAGACTCCGAGCGATCTC
This sequence comes from Vibrio albus, assembly GCF_003144035.1. Taxonomy (GTDB): domain Bacteria; phylum Pseudomonadota; class Gammaproteobacteria; order Enterobacterales; family Vibrionaceae; genus Vibrio; species Vibrio albus. The sequence continues at coordinate 34,417 of NZ_QFWT01000011.1, read as the reverse complement.
GGGCGCATATCATTACCGACAAGCAGTGTCTTAATTTCCGTCTTATCTCGGATGTCAGTAACGATCCGGCTTACTCCGGCAATTGGCAGCCGTAGAAGCGCATAACTGTGCAGATAGCCATGCTGTATAATGGGTGAACCAAACCAGGCGTAACTTTTGCCACTGTTTTCTGATGAATCACTGGTGGCGAAATCAGACATAACAATAGGAATGAACTCTTCTATATCACTATGCTCAGAGGACAGGACCTGTTTCAGTTGCTGGAATGTTTTGCCCAGATTCGTGTTCCGGTATTTGTCGGTCAGCAGGTTGTGACCAAAGTTATCATGTTTCGCAGTGGAGTAGGCAACATTGCCTTCTCGGTCAACCAGAAGAATATCGTCAAAATCTGACCGTTTCAGTAACTCGATATAGGCTCGGTGATAACGTTTATGCAGCAGGCGATAACGTTCACTACCAGCATAGTTTTCCGATTCTTTTAAGACAGAGGTTTTGATTTGATTTCCTGAGCCAGCAATATAGCGTTGTTGTGCGTTATTTCGGGCCTGTTCAATATCAACGCCAAGGTTGCGGAACGCATTGATCAGGCCATAGAATTTTCCCCCGCTGGCATAGGCCAGCTCAGAGCGGACAAAACCAAGTACGTAGGATTCTTGAGCATTAAAATAATCGAGCAACTGCTGGCGCTTGGTGTCGCGTACTGACTGCAGATAAGAGTGACTTTGTTCCTGTAAATCCTGACTGTGAGAGTGAAGGAAAAACAGGCTAATGCTGGTCAGCGGGATCAGGCTCAGCAACAGAAACGCCCCCATGAGTGTGCTCTGGAGGCGTCTGAAACTTTGTCTTTGCAACAGGTTTTTTCTGAAACCTATTTTGTGAAATGTTCTAAATAGCATTGGATACAGTAATGAATTCAGTAACGAGATTTACGAGGCTGAGAGCCTGTCTTGTAAGCTAAAGGTAACAACTTATTTTTTGTTGGCAAGAAAGTTTTATGTGAACCGTGGAGTATGGCGCATAAATAGACAATTTAAGAAGGGTAATATAGATTTCGCCCCGTTAAAGGGGCGGCATAGCTATTTTTTTGCGTGATAAATCGCAAATTTACTGGTCTTATTTAGAGTTGCGTAATTACCGAACGCTGTATTAATGATAGGAGGATACTTCAGGAAGCTGTTGGCCACGATAAATAATTCTCCGTGGGCAGAAAGGTGTTCCGGAGCCTGTTGTAATAAGGTCTCTGTGGCACTGTAGCTGGTATCGAGTCCGGAGTGAAAAGGGGGGTTACTGATCAGAAAGTCATAATCGTCAGCGGTGTCTGAGTACACATCAGAAGCGAAAACATGACCTTTCAGGCCATTTTCTTCCAGAGTCGCCCGGCTGGAGGCAATAGCGAATGCATTGATATCACACATTTCCAGCTCAATTTGCGGGTTTTTGATTGCCTGAATACAGCCTATGACCCCGGCACCACACCCGAAGTCCAGGACTTTACCGTGTAATTCTGGCAAGGAATCAATTAATAGTTGTGTGCCCAGATCGAACTCACCATGGCTGAATACGCCAGGTAAGCTTTTGATGTTCAGTGTTGTGCCGGAAATGGTGAGTGAGTAGCTCTTAAACCAGTCGTTCAGGTTGAATTCAGAAGCCGGTTCACTGCAGAGTCCCCAATAGAAAGAACAGCGGCGGGCTGAGTCGTATTTGCGGATGGTTCCGTAAGGCTTGAACATCTTTTCAATACTTTTTACCCCTGATCGGTTTTCTCCTACTACACAGATTTCAGTATCTGTTCCTAAACGGGATAACAGCATTTTCAGCAGATATTGGGCTTCTGCTTTTGCTTTTGGCCAGTACAGTAGGATCATGTCTGCTTTCACTTCGGCATTCAGCTCCACGTCAAAATAGCTGGTCACGGCAGAGTGACTCTGCATCTGGCGGTGATACCCGTAGTTGGTCGTAAATATCGAGACAGACTCACAGTGATTCGTCAGCTCCACCGGGAACCGATCTTCGGCTTCACCCGCGACAAGCACGTGCTTGCCTGCAAAGTAATTAAGCTGACGTTCGGCGATCTGACTTGGAGCGGTATAAACGGACATGAATTTTTCTCACAGGAAGTCTATTAACAGGGGATAAAAACGGGCGGATTTTCGCATAATCTGCCCGTTCCTCCAAATCATATCATCACGACGTCTAATTTCTGTCCTGTTGGTTAAGAAAGCTCTGGAACTCTTCTTCATAAATATTGAACAGAACAATGGTAATCGCAAAGATCAGCGGGCCATAAATTAACCCCATCAGACCAAAGGAGTGCAGCCCGCCCAGCAGAGAGAAGAAGATCAGCAGTGTGTTCATTCCAGCGCTGCCCTGCATCAGAAAAGGACGTAAGATGTTGTCGATAGAACCGACGACAGCAATACTCCAGACACTCAGAAAGATAGCCCATCCGGTGTCGCCGGTAATGAACAGATAAGCCGCTGCGGGCAGCCAGATAAGGGCTGTACCAACTACCGGGATAAAGGAGGCAAATCCCATCATGGTTCCCCAGAACAGAGCGGGAAAGCCGACTATAAACATCCCGATGCCGCCCGCGATACCCTGAGCAAGGGCGGTAAGGAAGGATCCCATGACGGCAGATTTGGACACTTTTTCAATCTCGTCCAGTAGTTTATCTTCCTGGCTTCGGGACAGAGGCAGGACATGGCGCAGTACCCGGATGATCTTATCGTTATCCCTAAGCAGAAAGAACAGGACGAACAGCATCAGGAAAAAATTCACCAGGAAGCTGGTGGCATCCCCCAGTACTTTTGCACTGATAGAGACAAGCTTACTGCCGAATGTGGTTGAGAGCTGGGCGATTTTCTGGGCTATCTCCTGAGGTTCTATCTTATCGAAAGGGGAGTATTCATTGATGATGGAAACCGTATCCAGGATCCAGGGCTGTTCAAAAAACTGGTTTATGCCTCCGTTCGTTACCCATTGGTAGACACTCTGGGAAGCTAAAGAACCTTGCTGCACAATGGCAGCAAAGACCGCCAGTAACGGAATGATGATGATAAACGTTAACAGAACACATGAGATAAAGGACACGGTGTTAGGACGCTGGGGCAGCTTTTTCTCTATCTGTTCATGGATAGGAAACATAAGCAGTGAGAAGATAAATGCCATTACAATGGAGTGTATGTACGGCTGAATGAGCTGATAGCAAGCATATCCGGCGGTCAGGAGTGCAATGATCAATACCCAGTGACTGGACTGTATTTGCAGTTTGTTTTTCACCCAGAGGTTCTCTTGTTTGTCATAAGGTTAGTGGCTTCTATAATGGACGGTTAGATTCTTATTTTCAATTTGTAGCTGATGATCTTTCTATTCTTAGAAGAAAAGCACACTCAGGTTATCCACAGGGAAAGGGGGACAATAACCATTTCTGATGGATTACTGGATCAATTAACAGGGTTTTTTTAAGAAAAATAACTTGAAAATTACTGGCTTTACTCAATGTCGGGTCTGTTTGTGTGGATAAAGATAGTGGTGGTGGATCTTTAACCGATCTCTGTAGAGGCGCTGATTTTCAATAATACTCAACTTTGTTTGAGTACTTTTGTTGTTTTATGTTGTTGTTATTTAATGATTTTTACTGTTCTTTTTGTGAGGGCGGCTTTTCCGTAACGATGATTAATTCACCACGGATGCCGTGAAGATCATAATTCTGCACACACTTATTCACAGAAAAGGTGAATAAATGTGGAGTATATCTCACTCTGGTGTTAATAAGTCAGCGGAAGCAGAAAGGTTATACAAAATATGGGCTCTAAGTAATAAAACTTAAGTAAAATCACCTGCTAAGTTTGCCCCTTCTGGGGATATGTGGAAAAATCAGGGTAATAGAGAATTATTTTTAGAGGTCAGCCAGTGATCGATGGCGATGGTTACCGCTTAAATGTGGGAATTGTAATTTGTAACAACCATGGTCAGGTATTCTGGGCTAAACGATACGGACAACATTCCTGGCAGTTTCCACAAGGGGGAATTGATGACGGAGAAACTCCTGAACAGGCAATGTTTCGTGAATTGTACGAAGAGGTTGGTCTTACAAAACAGGATGTGAAGATCATAGGAACCAGTCGGCATTGGCTAAGGTACCGCCTGCCAAAACGATTGGTTCGCTGGGACTCGAAGCCGGTTTGTATCGGGCAGAAACAGAAATGGTTTTTACTGCGCATGAATTGTGATGAATCACAAATCAATATGCAGCGTGGTAATACCCCTGAATTTGATGGGTGGCGATGGGTGAGTTATTGGTACCCGGTCAGGCAGGTTGTGTCTTTTAAACGAGACGTTTATCGTCGTGCAATGAAGGAGTTTGCATCGGTTGCAATGCCTTTTAAAGAACGCAGGGTAAAAGGTAAACGCAAAAAACGCAGAGGATAAAAATGCTTACCCAGTTAAGGGACATCGTTGAACATGTATCAAAGGTGGATGACGTCCATCAGGCCTTTGATATTCTTGTAAAAGAAACATGCCAGGCAATGCATACAGAGTGTTGTACTGTCTATCTGGCAAATGATGAGAAACAACGGTTAGAACTGATAGCCACGCAAGGGCTGAAGTTCAAGGGTAAGACGATTCATATCGGCTATCAGGAAGGTCTGGTTGGTCTGGTTCGCAGGAGTGCAGAACCACTCAACTTGGCTAAAGCCTCCAAACATCCCGATTTTAAATATTTTCCGGAACTTGGTGAAAATATTTACCACTCTTTTCTTGGAACCCCCATCATTCACCGTAAACAAGTGTTGGGTGTACTGGTTATTCAGCAGAAAAAGCCCAGGCAGTTCAGTGAAATGGAAGAGTCTTTTTTAGTGACTCTTGCGGCTCAGATTGCGGTGATTATTGCTCATGCTCAGACCCAGGGGCATTGGCTGATTTCAGATAAAAGTGTCGAAATTATTCAGGGGATCGCTGCGTCATCCGGCGTCGCTATCGGATCATTCTGGTGGGATAATACGCAGCCGGAATTATCTGAGGTCTATCCGGCCTCTTCTCTGGATATCGATCAGGAACATGAACGCCTGTTACTGGCGATAGAAAATGCTACCGTTGATTTTCGCCGTATGCGTAAAAAGTTAGACAGTGAAATCAACAAAGACGCTCTGGCAATTTTTGACCTGTTTACCCACTTGCTTAATGATCCCATGCTGCGTTCCGACCTAAAGGCGCAGATTAATAAAGGTGATCGTGCTGACTGGGCACTGAGGCAGGTGGTAGAAAGCTATTCTAATCGCTTTGCCAGAATGACGGATGTATACCTGCGTGAACGGGCTCAGGATATTCGTGAGCTGGGTCAGCGTCTGCTGTACTTCCTTTACAATACCGAAACCAGCAGCCGGCTGGAGCTTAAAGAGCCAGTCATTCTGGTTGTCCGGGAACTGACTGCATCTATTCTCGCCGGAGTTCCTAAAGATAAGTTGCTGGCGGTGGTTTCTCTGGAAGGGGCAGCCAATTCTCATGCGGCTATTTTATCCAGAGCGTTAGGCATCCCGGTTATTATGGGTGCCAGTTGTAACCCTAATGCCCTGCATCAGAAAATGGGGGTGGTGAATGGCTACAGCGGAAGGATTCTGGTTGACCCGGATCCCCAAATTCTGGCGGAGTATCGGTTGCTGCAGACGGAAGAATCTGAATTTTCCCAAATGGTGGAAGGTGAAATCTCCGAACAGGCCTGTACTAAAGATGGGTGTTGTCTTGAAATCTTACTGAATGCTGGTTTGAGCGCTGATTCTAATCTGATTATTAATCAGGGGGTTGATGGCGTCGGTTTGTATCGGACGGAATTTTCCTTTTTATTGCAGAATCGTTTCCCGTCTGAAGAAGAGCAAGTGCAGCAGTACCGTGCGATTCTGAACTCCTACCCTCAGCAGAAAGTGGTACTACGAACACTGGATATTGGTGGCGATAAGGCATTGCCTTATCTGCCCATTGAGGAAGATAACCCATTTCTGGGCTGGCGGGGAATTCGCTTTACTCTGGACCATCCGGATATTTTCCTTATCCAGGTCAGAGCCATGCTGAAAGCCAGTCTCGGGTTGAATAACCTTAGTATTCTTCTGCCGATGATATCCAGTTGTCAGGAGTTTGATGACGCCATGACGCTTGTTTGGCAGGCTTACAATGAGGTGAAAAAGGTCTCCCCGCAACTGACCAAGCCTCAAATAGGTGTTATGGTTGAAGTCCCCTCTATGCTCTACTTATTACCTATGTTGGCCAATGATGTCGACTTTATTTCTGTGGGTAGTAATGACCTGACTCAGTACTTACTGGCTGTTGACCGGAATAACTCCCGGGTTGCCGATGTGTATGAGTCCATGCACCCGGCCGTCATCATGGCACTTAAACAAATTCAGGAAACCTGTGAGCGTTATCAGTTGCCGGTGTGCGTCTGTGGTGAGCTGGCGGGGGATCCGGTCGGGGCCCTGTTGCTGACCGGGTTAGGCTACCGTTCATTGAGTATGAATGCGTCTAATGTGGCGCGTATCAAGTATCTGCTGCGTCAGTCTGACAGTTCGGAACTGAAGGAGCTGGCAGAAAAAGCACTCATGCAGTCATATGGACATAAAATTTCCAGCATAGTCTTTAGTTATCTGGAAGAAAAAGGGCTTGCCGGACTGGTACGGGCCGGCAACAAATAGAGGTTCTCTTGAATTATGAATTATTAGCTGTGCTCTTTATGATTGGGAGCATAGTCGGTGTTATGGCGGGTCTTCTGGGGATCGGTGGCGGTATTATTGTTGTGCCTTCTCTGTTGTGGCTGCTGCCCAAGGCCGGTATAGGGCATGACAATATTATGCATATTGCCTTAGCGACCTCTTTGTCTACCATCATTATTACCTCTGCATCCTCAGTACGTAGTCACCTGAAAAGCGGCAATGTTGATCTGTTTGTTGTGAAGTGGCTGATCCCCGGAGTGGTCTGTGGAGGGTTTCTGGGGGCTTATGTAGCGGAATTGGTTCCGGCAGAGATATTGCCTAAGATATTTAGCGTAATTTTACTGATACTGGCGTTGCAGATGTTTCTGTCCGTAAGAGCCACGAAGATGAGGGAGATGCCGGGAAAAGCCTGTACCACACTCTTTGGCTTACTTATTGGTACCATATCGACACTGGCAGGTATCGGGGGCGGGTCACTGACGGTTCCTTTTCTGAGCCGGTTTGGGGTTGAAATGCGTAAGGCGATAGGCTCTGCTTCTGCCTGTGGTTTTATGATTGCGGTATCAGGCATGATAGGGTTTATTCTGAATGGTGCCGGAACTGAAAACCTGCCAGATTACAGCATTGGTTATGTTTACCTTCCAGCTATGTTAGCGATTGTTTCTGCTTCAGTCTTTACCACTCGTGTTGGGGTGTCTCTGGCATCCCGGCTTCCAACTAAGATATTGAAAAAAGTGTTTGCCGTGTTTTTACTTTTCGTCGCTGGTAAGATGCTGTTTATCTGATAATTCATCACATTAAAGAAGAGAATGTTTATGGCTCAGGGGTTTATTGAGTTTCCACAAATTGATCCTGTACTGATTTCGTTCGGACCGGTATCCATTCGCTGGTACGGATTGATGTATCTGTTTGGGTTTATTTTCGCTATGTGGCTGGCGAACCGCCGGGCAGATAAAAAGGATAGCGGCTGGACGCGGGAGCAAGTATCCGATTTGCTGTTTGCAGGTTTTCTGGGTGTGGTAATCGGCGGGCGGGTCGGTTATGTCCTGTTTTACCATTTTGACCTGTTTATGGATAACCCTTTATATCTGTTAAAGGTCTGGACTGGTGGCATGTCTTTCCACGGCGGTCTGCTTGGGGTGATCACCGCAATGTTCTGGTATGGCAGGAAAAATAGCCGGACTTTCTTTAACGTGGCGGACTTTATTGCTCCTCTGGTTCCGTTTGGCCTGGGACTGGGCCGGTTAGGTAATTTCATGAATGATGAGCTCTGGGGACGGGTGACCGATGTGCCATGGGCGATTCTGTTTCCAAGTGGCGGCTACCTGCCCCGACACCCTTCTCAGCTATATGAATTCGCACTGGAAGGCGTATTGTTGTTTATTATCCTTAATATCTTTATCCGTAAGCCAAGGCCGGCAGGAGCCGTTTCGGGATTATTCCTGGCGGGGTATGGTGTGTTTCGCTTTATCGTTGAGTACTTCCGCGAACCGGATGCTCATCTGGGACTGTTTGGCGGGATTATCTCTATGGGGCAAATCCTTTCATCCCCGATGATTTTTGTCGGCGTATTGATGATGGTATGGGCTTATAGAGTGGATGCCCGTAAGAACATCGCCAAGTGAATGGATGCCGGTTGTTTGGTATGCACATGGGCCGCACTTTACAGTGCGGCTTTTTTTGAGGGTTTGGTTTACCTTTTATACCCAGTATACAAAAATCCAGTAAATAGAATATTTGTCCTCTGGCGGGCAATAGCATTTTCTCTCTATAGTATAGGCATCAACTTAATGGTGGCCTGATATGTCAGCCTTTTCCAGTGAAAATTGGGCTGAGAAAAATGGTCCTATGCTCAGGAGATTTATGATGATTTATATGCTAGATACGGCCAATTTAGAGGCGATCAAAAAAGCGGTGGATTTGTACCCATTAGAGGGGGTGACAACCAACCCTTCTATTGTGGCAAAAGAAAATAAGCCCCTGAAAGATATTTTGATGGGTATCCGGGAAGTTATTGGCTCTGAACGCATGCTGCACGCTCAGGTTATGGGAGAGACTGCAGACGTTATGGTCAGAGAAGCCGATGCGATGCGAGAAGTGGACCCTGAGCTCATCATAAAGGTTCCGGTGACGCCGCAGGGTATTAAGGCCATGAAGGCTTTAAAAGCGAAAGGCATTCGTGTTACGGCAACGGCGATTCTGACCCCCCAACAGGCCCTGATGGCGGCAAAAGCTGGTGCTGAGTTTCTGGCCCCCTATGTAAACCGTCTGGATAATATCTGTGGTGACGGAACGCTGGTCGCTGCTGAAATTGCTCATCTGATTAGTGTGTACGATCTCGATGCGAAGGTGCTGGCTGCTTCCTTTAAAAATGTTCAGCAGGTACATGAAGTGGCCAAAGCCGGTGCTCAGACGGTGACTATCGCCCCGGATGTGTTTGATCAATTGCTGAAGCATCCGTTAACGGATTCTGGTGTTGCCGGGTTTACTGCGGACTGGGAAGCGGTGTATGGGGCTGGTACAACGGTACTGGATGCTCTGTAGCTCTCAGGCATAGAGTGACGGTTCAGTATCATCACGCTCAGAGATGACTGCGATACTGGGTACGATATTCTGATGGTGAGCGAGCTGTCTGGTTACGAAATACACGGCAGAAATAGTTACTGTCATTGAAACCGCATCGGTGTGCGACCTCTTTTACCGTCATGTCATACTCTTTCAACAGATACTTGGCCCGTTCCAGGCGGATATGGGTCAGGTATTCATTAAATTTGAGCTTTCCCTCTTTCTGAAATAGCTGCGACAGATAGCCCGGAGAGACATAGAAATGCTGTGCGACAGCCTCGCGGGTTAAAGGCGTATGATAATGTTGCTCCAGATAGTCTCTTACCGCCTCAAACAGAGCTTTGCCCCGGGAAAGTGTATCTGGTGGGTTGAGGTATAAATCGAGGATATGGCTGAATAGTGAGGAGAACAGCAACCGTAAAGTACTTTGGTCTTTCTGATGCCAGTGCAGTTCTTCTATTGACTGTAAAATAAAAGTGCCGGTTCTTGGGCCTCTGCGGAGAATGTGGATATCCTGAAGGTCAGAAAATTGCTCCCCATCCCATAGTTTCATAGTCAGGCCGAAGCTCTGCTTACCAACCTGAACACTCAGTATGGTGACCGGCTTTTTCGGGAGGGCAATGCTCCAACAATTAGCCGGAGTATATAAAATATCTCCCTGATTTAAATGAAACCGGGTATGCTGTCCGGTGTCGCTACCCGTCTCTATGAGTAGCTTCCCGTCCACAACAATATCCAGACGCTGAAAATGCACCTGTACTGCCGTTTCTGGCGGGCTGGGCAGGTTATCAGAAAAGTAAACCTGCCCTATCAGGTGTGGGGCTGAAGCGTATTCAGACAGAAAACGGATATCGGATGGCTTCATGATGCTGATACTCTTCGACGTCAAAGTCGTCCAGAGTGACCCAGGTTTCCAGATCTTCCAGAGTTTTGATTTCCGGATTGATGATCAGCTTTGGTGCCGGGAATGGCTCACGTTTCAGCTGAACATCCCGCATCAGATCAAGCTGATCTTCGTAAATATGGGCATTCACGATTTTATGATAGGCCTGTCCGGGCTTTTTACCGGTGATTTGGGCCATAATTGCCAGGAAGAAGTAAACCTGGACCATATTAAAGTTCAGCCCCAGTGGTACGTCACAGCTTCTCTGTGTGCTGTTAAGGTACAGGGTGTCACCTAACAGGGAGAAGTGATGGCTGTACATACAAGGACGCAGGCAGCCCATATGGAAGGCTCCGGGATGGTAGAAAGTAAAAATCTCTCCCCGGTTATCAATCCCCTTGGACAGGTCATCCACGATCTGTCTCAGCAGGTCGACGCTACCGCCGTCTGGCTTAGGGAAGTTGCGTCCGACTTTACCATAGATAAATCCGCAGTCATCTGCGCCCTTACGGTGTGGGTTCGCCAGCCAGTCTGCATTGTCATTCGCATTCGCATCCCAGGTTTTGGTGCCGAGTTTTCTGAATTCGGCTGCATTATCGTATCCGCGGATATACCCGATAATCTCTGCAATGGCTGATTTCCAGAAGCTTTTTCTGGTTGTTACCAGCGGGAATTCACCGTTAGCGACGTCATAGGTCAGGTCCGCATTAATTACGGTAAGACAACGTTTTCCGGTTCTTTTGTTTTCGACCCAAACACCGTCATCAACGATCCGCTGGCATAAATCTAAGTACTGTTTCATAGTCTGAACTGAGAGTTAATATAATTGCGGGCAATCGTATCACCTTTACGGTTCAGTTTCATTTCTGTAGCACTTTCCATGCGATCAAAAAGGCCTGCCGACAATAGCCGGCAGGCCCTTAAATTTCAGTCTGTTATTGGTTCTGTATCAGACTGTCAGTAATAGTATGCTACCCGGCATCACAATGAATACTGCCAGCAGATAAGCCGCTACAACCCCTTTATTCTTTATTGCGAGGTCGGAGATGATATCAGCCCCTTTTAGTGGCAATTCCCGAAGGAAAGGAATACCGAAGATAAGCAGTGTTGCCAAGATATTGAACGTCAGGTGCACTAGTGCGATTTGCAGAGCAAATGCTGCAAACTCTCCGGTTACTGCTGTTGCCGCTAACAGCGCGGTAATACAGGTACCGATATTCGCGCCCAGAGTAAACGGATAGATATCACGAACTTTTAGTACACCAGTTCCGACAAGCGGTACCATCAGGCTGGTCGTGGTTGAAGAAGACTGAACCAGTACCGTTACAACCGAACCAGACAGAATACCGTGCAGGGGACCACGACCAATGGCATTTTTCAGGATATCTTTTGCACGACCAACCATCAGGCTCTTCATGAGTTTACCCATTACGGTGATGGCTACGAAAACAATAGCAATACCCAGAACGATCAGCACGGCACCGCCAACTACATCGCTGAAATGGCTAAGAGGTTCTTTTAGAGCATGCACGACAGGCTTGGTAATCGGTTTAACAAAGTTAAAGCTTTTGATGCTCATATCACCCGTTGCCAGCATTGGTGAAACCAGCCAGTGAGACACTTTTTCCAGCAGACCAAACATCATTTCCATCGGTAGGAAAATAAGCACAGCCAAAAGGTTAAAAAAGTCATGAACAGTGGCACCGGCAAAGGCTCGCTTGAATTCGTCTTTGCAACGAACATGGCCAAGGCTGACCAGAGTATTGGTTACTGTGGTACCGATATTGGCACCCATGATCATAGGAATTGCGGTTTCCACCGGCAGTCCGCCGGCAACCAGGCCAACGATGATAGAGGTTACCGTACTGGAAGATTGAATTAGCGCCGTTGCAACTAAGCCGATCATCAGGCCTGCGACAGGGTGTGACGCAAACTCAAATAATGTTTTGGCGTGTTCTCCGGTTGCGAGTTTAAATCCACTTCCGACCATTGATACTGCCAATAACAGCAAGTAAAGCATGAAAGCCAAGTTTATCCAGCGTAGCAAGCGGGAAGAGTTTGTTACCGGTTGCTCTGCGACAGTAGTTGCTTGGTTCATAGTCGTTTTCTCCGTGACCGTTTTTGTTGTGGTCAAATTGATTAACTTGAGGCGGATACTAGAGAGGTAATGTTTCAGTAATATGACAGTTTTATAAAACTGAGGGGGGAGTTGTTTTTTTGAGTTTAGGATGTGATTTTGTTGTTGGTTAACTGTTTGGTTTTACTATGTTTTACTTGTTTTTGTAATGGTTTGGGAAATATAAAATCAATTCTCTTTTTTATCCTTTTTGCCTCTGGAAAAATGACAGTACTGTCATCTTATGATTTTCATTGTTCGGTATTTCCGATGGTTAATGGTGTTTTGTTCATTTATTTTTAAGTGTTCGTGTTCACAATCAATATGATTTAAGCTTAATAGGATAAGCGAACGAGAAAAAGATATGTCACACCTTAATTATAATCACCTCTACTATTTTTGGATGGTCTGTAAGCAAGGCTCGGTTTCCAAAGCAGCAGACGCACTGTTTCTGACTCCGCAGACGGTAACCGGTCAGATTAAGGCCCTGGAAGAGAGAGTTAAAGGAAAGCTAACTAAACGTAATGGCAGAAATATAGAGCCAACCGAACTTGGTCAGCTTATTTTTAAGTATGCCGACCGTATGTTTGGTTTGAGCTATGAAATGTTGGATATTGTTAATTATAGCCAGCGGTCTAATCTGTTGTTTGATGTCGGAGTGTCTGATGCTTTGTCAAAACACTTGGTCAGTAAGGTTTTGATGTCGATTGTACCGGAGGACAGTAGTATTCATTTACGCTGCTTTGAATCGACGCATGAAATGCTTATCGATCAGCTTTCCCAACATAAACTGGATATGATTTTGTCTGATTGTCCGGTGGATTCCAGTCAGAGCCCGGGATTGTACAGTAAGAAGCTGGGAGAGTGCTCTCTTAGCTTCTTTTGTGCAGGGAGTGTCGATAACCCAGATTTTCCAGCTATTTTAGAGCAAAGAAAGCTCCTGGTTCCCGGAAGCCGTACTTCGATGGGACGAAAAGTATCGCAGTGGTTTGATCAGCAGGGAATTCAGCCGAATATACTGGGAGAGTTCGATGATGTTGCACTGATGAAAGCGTTTGCCCGTTATAACACCGATGCCATATTTCTGGCCCCTCACTTTTATCTGTCAGAGGTGGGTGATGAATTTCAGTTACAGCTGGTTGGGGAGGTTAAAGATCTCAAAGAAGAGTATTATGTCATTTTTGCCGAGAGAATGATCCAGCATCCAGCGGTGAAAAAAGTATGTGATGAAGACTTCAGCCACCTATTTGACTGATTTCTTTTTTATAAGTCTAAATTTGTAATATAAACAGCTGTAAATACTTTTATACAGATAATGAATGTATTAATATCCAGAGTTTAGTTTACAGATGATAATGTGGTAGCTCAACGGAGGCTAAGAATGAATCTACAGGATATGGAGCAAAACTCTGCTCAGGCTGTAGCCTTGCTGAAAGCAATGGCAAATGAGAGGAGACTGCAAATCCTTTGTTTACTTCATGGTCAGGAGCTTTCAGTTGGGGAGTTATGTACCAAGCTGGAGCTGAGTCAGTCAGCCCTTTCACAACATCTGGCCTGGTTGAGAAGAGACGGTCTGGTGAGTACCCGAAAAGAAGCGCAGACGGTGTATTATTCACTGAAGAGTGACGAAGTAAAGCAGATGATCCATCTGCTGCATAGCATGTATTGCGCCGTATAATGGTTGCTTAACAATATAACGAATATAAAAAAACCGGCATTAAGCCGGTTTTTTTCGCTTGCAACAAAGACTGAATTACAGAGCTTTGATAGCTGCAGCGAAGCGAGACTTATGACGAGCAGCTTTATTCTTGTGAATAAGGCCTTTAGTTGCCATACGGTCCAGGATAGGTGTAACTGCAGCAAATGCAGCAGTTGCAGCTTCTTTATCGCCAGCGTTGATAGCAGCGATAGTTTTCTTCATGTAAGTGCGCATCATTGAACGACGGCTAGCGTTGTGCTGGCGACGTTTCTCAGCTTGGATAGCGCGCTTCTTAGCAGATTTACTGTTTGCCAAGGGTCTAACTCCCAAAAACTTAGTTCGGTGACAATTTAAGGCGGAGGAGGATGCCTCTTTCTCGCCGGAATGTCAAATGATTTGTGCAAAAACCCATCTAGTCCACACAAATTTTGGAATAGTCAGGTTAACGCGGTTAAGATGGCGGGGATTCTATCAGCATTTTTTTGCCAATGCTATTAAATAAGTCGTCCTATTGGCATTGGTTTCTGTTATCGGCATGGTTCTGATGAGGTATATGTGAGCAAAAGATTGTTAAAGTCAGGCTTAATCGTAAGCATGATGACTTTTATCTCCCGAGTGTTGGGGTTGGTCAGGGATGTGGTCGTTGCCAACCTGATGGGGGCCGGAGCGAGTGCCGATGTGTTTTTCTTCGCTAATAAGATCCCGAATTTTTTACGTCGTCTGTTTGCTGAAGGGGCATTTTCACAGGCGTTTGTCCCCGTATTAACGGAATATGAGTCTTCTGGTGATAAAAATCGAACCAGAGAGCTTATTGCCCGGGTGTCCGGTACGTTGGGGGGCATTGTTACCATTGTCACCTTGTTGGGGGTAGTCGGCTCCGGGGCTGTCGCAGCACTATTTGGGGCGGGCTGGTTTATCGACTGGCTGAATGACGGACCCGCAGCACCTAAATTTGAGCTGGCGAGCCTGATGCTGAAGATCACCTTTCCGTATCTTTGGTTTATTACCTTTGTGGCCTTGTCCGGAGCTGTGCTGAATACGTTAGGGAAATTCGCGGTGTCCTCTTTTACGCCGGTGTTCCTCAACATCATGATCATTTCGTCGGCTTTGTTTATCGCCCCGAATTTGGATCAGCCGGAGATCGGTCTGGCTATTGGGGTCTTTCTGGGCGGGTTGGTGCAGTTTCTTTTCCAGCTCCCATTCCTGATTAAAGAGGGGATGCTGGTGAGGCCGAAATGGGGCTGGCATGATCCGGGCGTGGTTAAAATTCGTACCCTGATGATCCCGGCGCTGTTTGGGGTGTCAGTCAGTCAGATTAACCTGTTGTTTGATACCTTTATCGCCAGTTTTCTGCAAACCGGCTCGATCAGCTGGCTGTACTATTCTGATCGTCTTCTGGAGTTTCCTCTTGGTCTGTTCGGTATTGCTATTGCGACCGTGATACTGCCTGCTTTGTCCAGAAAGCATGTGGATGCTCATAGCGAAGGGTTCGCTTCTACTATGGACTGGGGCGTGCGTATGGTCATTTTGCTCGGACTTCCGGCGATGCTGGGGTTAATGGTGTTGGCCAAGCCGATGATGATGGTGCTGTTTATGCGCGGTGAATTTACTCCGGCCGACGTGCAGCAGGCCTCGTTATCTTTATTGGCATACGCATCCGGCCTGCTGAATTTTATGCTGATAAAAGTACTGGCTCCCGGCTATTACTCGCGCCAGGATACCAAGACACCGGTACGTTACGGCATCATTGCGATGGTCACTAATATGGTGTTTAACGCGATTCTGGCGTATTTCTATGGCTATATCGGCCTGGCAATGGCGACCGCGTTGTCTGCATTTGTGAATATGGCGTTGCTGTACCGTGGGCTGCATATTGCTCAGGTGTACCAAATCAGCAAACAGACGATGGGTTTTGTTGCCCGCCTTGTCATCGCTGGTGGGGTTATGGTAGCTGCAGTTTTGTGGCAGTTAGAAGCGATGCCGGTCTGGCTGGGGTGGAGCCTGACCGAGCGCGCCATGATGCTGGCGTTACTGATCGGCTTTGGTGGTCTGGTCTATGTGGTCACTGCTGTCGCACTAGGAATGAGAATGCGTCATTTAAAAGGCTGATTAGGTCTGACTAATCAGTTGATATCTTCGGTTGGAATGTGTTTCGGATTGCAGAGCAGCACGCAAGTATCGAACACAGGCACGCATAAATCCATCCATGGAGTTCCGCTGCGCCATCCTTGGCGCAGAGGGTCTGTTTATCGATACCTGCATGCTGTTGTGAGCCTTAGAAACATAGAACAAATATTGGAAGCAAAACAGCCACTGGTATATAATCCGTCGGTTTCACGCTAAGCATAATAAACTGAGTTGGATTTGTAGCTGGTTCAAATGGAACTGATTCGTGGTATTCACAATATAAAGCCGGAGCACTACGGGTGTGTACTGACCATAGGTAACTTTGATGGTGTTCATCTTGGTCACCTGGAGGTTCTGGCACAGGTGGCTTCAAAAGCAAAGGCGTTAGGGCTTCCTTCCGCGGCCATGATCTTTGAGCCTCAGCCATTAGAGCTGTTTATCGGAGAAAAGGCACCCGCCAGGCTAACCCGGTTACGGGATAAGTATGTTCAGTTACGCAAATTGCAGCTTGATCGTTTGTTGTGTGTGAATTTTAATCAGCGTTTTGCCGATTTATCTGCCCATGCTTTTATTCGTGACTTGCTGGTCGATCGCTTGGGTGTTAAGTTTCTGGTGGTTGGAGACGATTTCTGTTTCGGCAGGGGCCGGGCAGGCAACTTCTCCATGTTACAGGAAGCCGGCAAAAAGTTTGGTTTTGAAGTGGTTAATACCCGCAGTTTTTGTGTTAGAGAACAAAGGGTGAGCAGTACGGCTATCCGGGAAGCTCTGGCAAGCAACAATTTAAGTGAAGCTGAGCGCATGCTGGGCCGGACGTACAGTATCAACGGACGTGTATCCCATGGACGTAAACTGGGCCGGACTATCGGCTTCCCAACGGCAAATATTCCTCTGAAACGGTGTGTGTCACCGGTATCCGGAGTGTATGCTGTTGAGGTTCATGGCCTGCAGGGCGGTCCTGTCGGTGGGGTGGCCAATATCGGTCACAGACCAACGGTCAATGGGATCCGTCAGCAGCTTGAAGTCCACTTATTTGACTTCAGTGGGAACCTCTATGGCCAGCAGCTTGAAGTGTCGCTATTAAAAAAACTGCGTGATGAACAGAAATTTGAATCATTCGATGTGCTGAAAAAACAAATTGAATTGGATGCTGAGGCAGCAAGGGTGTGGCTGCGTCAGCTTGAGCACTGAGTGGCTGTTCCTCCACTTGGTATAATGTCTAACTTTCGCCCAATATAACGGAATTAAGAATCAATGACAGACTATAAAGATACCCTGAACTTACCTGAAACAGGGTTTCCGATGCGCGGTAATCTGGCTAATCGCGAGCCGGACATGCTTAAGCGTTGGTACAAAGAAGACCTTTACGGTGAGATCCGTAAAGCGAAGAAAGGCAAGAAATCTTTCGTACTACACGATGGTCCTCCATACGCTAATGGTGACATTCATATTGGTCACGCGCTAAACAAGATTCTTAAAGACATTATTATTAAATCCAAAACCCTTTCAGGTTATGACGCACCTTATATCCCGGGTTGGGACTGCCATGGTCTGCCTATCGAACTGATGGTAGAGAAAAAGGTGGGCAAGCCAGGTCAGAAAGTGACAGCTGCGGAATTCCGTGAGAAGTGTCGCCAGTATGCTGCCGGTCAGGTTGAAGGTCAGAAAGAAAGCTTCAAGCGCTTGGGTATTCTGGGTGAATGGGATAAGCCATACCGTACGATGGATTTCGCGACTGAAGCGAATATCATCCGTGCTCTGGGTAAGATTGCGGATCAGGGACACCTGCACAAAGGCTTTAAGCCAGTACACTGGTGTACTGACTGTGGCTCTGCATTGGCAGAAGCCGAAGTGGAATATAAAGACAAGGTTTCACCATCTATTGATGTTAAGTTCGCTGCAGTCGATGAAGCGGCTCTGCTAGAGAAATTTACTCTGGCCAACGAGCATATTGGTGAAGGTGATGTCTCGATTGTTATCTGGACCACAACGCCATGGACACTGCCGGCAAACCGTGCTGTGGCTGTTCGGGCTGATCTTGAGTACGTACTTATTCAGGTTGAAGGTGAGAAGAAAGAGCGTCTTATCGTAGCGACTGAGCTGGCCAAAGACGTGATGGATCGCGCTGGCATTGAGCATTTCCACAATCTTGGCTTCTGTAAAGGTACGGATCTTGAGCTGGTTCGTTTCCAGCATCCGTTCTACGATTTTGATGTGCCGGCTATCCTTGGCGACCACGTAACGACTGATTCTGGTACGGGTGTGGTACATACCGCTCCTGGCCACGGTCAGGAAGACTTCGCGGTTGGTCAGCAGTATGACCTTGAGGTGGCTAATCCGGTTGGTTCAAACGGTGTATTCCTGCCGGATACTGAACTGTTTGCCGGTCAGCACGTGTTTAAAGCGAACGATTCTGTTCTTGAAGTACTGAAAGAGCGTGGCGCTTTGCTGCACCATCACGCGTATGAACACAGTTACCCGCACTGCTGGCGTCACAAAACACCGATCATTTTCCGTGCAACACCACAGTGGTTTGTTTCTATGGATCAGGCTGGTCTGCGTGAGAAAGCGCTGGAAGCGATCAAAGGTGTTCAGTGGATGCCTGAGTGGGGTCAAAGCCGTATCGAAGGGATGATCGAAGGTCGTCCTGAGTGGTGTATTTCCCGTCAGCGTACCTGGGGTACGCCAATTGCGCTGTTTGTGCATAAAGAAACCTCTGAGCTTCACCCGAACAGTGCTGAGCTGATCGAAAAAGTGGCTAAGCTGGTGGAAGAAAAAGGCATTCAGGCGTGGTGGGATGTTGAGCCTGCTGAGCTGATGGGTGAAGAAGACGCACAGAACTACGAAAAAGTGCTGGATACTCTGGATGTTTGGTTCGATTCCGGTGTGACTCACTACTCTGTAGTGGATAGCCGTGAAGAGTTTAACGGCAACAGTGCTGACCTGTACCTGGAAGGTTCAGACCAGCACCGCGGCTGGTTCCAGTCTTCACTTATCACTTCAATTGCAATGAAGGATAAGGCACCGTACAACCAGGTACTGACTCACGGTTTCGTGGTTGACGGACAAGGCCGTAAGATGTCCAAGTCTATCGGCAACGTGGTAGCACCAAAAGATGTGACCAACAAACTGGGTGCTGACATTCTGCGTCTTTGGGTATCATCCACAGATTACACTGGTGAAGTGGCTGTATCTGATGAAATCCTGAAGCGTTCTGCTGATGCTTACCGTCGTATCCGTAACACAGCGCGTTTCTTCCTGGCTAACCTGAGCGGCTTTAATCCGGAAACGGATCTGGTTGCAAAAGAAGATATGGTGGCTCTGGATCGCTGGGCGGTTGGTCGTGCACTGGCAGCTCAGGAAGACATTATTAAGGCGTATGAAGAGTACAACACGCACGCCGTGACTCAACGTCTGATGCAGTTCTGCTCTATCGAAATGGGTTCTTTCTACCTGGATGTGATTAAGGACCGCCAGTACACAGCAAAACTGGGCGGCAACGCACAACGCAGCTGTCAGAGCGCTCTGTACTACATTGTAGAGGCTCTGGTTCGCTGGATGGCACCTATCATGTCGTTTACTGCGGATGAAATCTGGAACCAGATGCCGGGCGAGCGAGGCAAGTTTGTCTTCACTGAAGAGTGGTATGACGGTCTGTTTGGCCTGGCTGAAGGTGAAGAGCTGAACAATGAGTTCTGGAACGAGATTCAGGCGGTTCGTGGCGCTGTGAATAAACTGCTGGAAGCGGCTCGTAGCGAAAAAGTGATCGGTGGTGCACTTCAGGCTGAGGTGTCTCTGTATGCTGATGATGCTCTGGCGGAAAAACTGAACAAGCTGGAAGATGAGCTGCGCTTTGTACTGCTGACTTCTAAAGCGGCAGTGAAGCCTCTGAGCGAGAAATCAGACGCGGCACAGGCAACGGATATTGAAGGTCTGTTTGTTGAAGTGAAAGCATCAGAAGCCGAAAAATGCGACCGTTGCTGGCACCATGTAGCGGATGTAGGCACGATTGAAGGCCATGAAAAAATCTGTGGTCGCTGTGTATCTAACGTTGAGGGCGAAGGCGAGCAACGTCGCTTTGCTTAATGGATGCTCTGGCATGACAGAAGAGAAATACGCGGGCAAGAATAAGCCCGCGTTATCACAATCAGGAGTCCGCTGGCTATGGCTGGCAGCTCTGGTTTTTCTGGCAGATATCGGAATTAAGTTTCTGGTTCTGGACCGTATAGGCTATGGATGGGGGAACCGGATAGAAATCCTTCCGTTCTTTAATTTATTGCATGTACATAACTACGGTGCGGCATTCAGCTTCCTCGGCGATCAGGCCGGGTGGCAGCGCTGGTTCTTTACTGGTATTGCTGTTGCCGTCAGTCTGATGCTGGTCTTCTGGATGAGCAAGTTACCAGCCCGGGAAAAATGGAATAATAGTGCCTATGCGCTGATTATTGGCGGGGCAATAGGTAATTTGTTTGACCGCTTAGTTCATGGTTTTGTGGTGGATTATCTGGATTTTTTCTGGGGCAGTTACCATTGGCCAGCCTTTAATCTTGCCGATTCAGCGATATGCATTGGTGCTGTCATGATTATTCTGGATGGTTTTCGCAGTAAACCAGAATAAATGGTATCAGGAATAGCAAAAGGGAGCCTATCAAGGCTCCCTTTTTAATTGAGTCGGAAAGAGAGCGGTCAGCATAATATCAAAAAAGGATTAGATTCCCATCATTTCATTGAAGAAACGGCTTTCTTTTTCTGTTTCTATGCTCATGTCATCATCGACAATGAAGTGTTCTTCTCCCACTTCACCAAACATCGTATTAGAGAGTTGCATTGCCTTTATATCGAAAGGTATATCGCCTTTTGCAGCGACAGATTTAGTAAACAGACTCAGAGCTTCTCTCGGGCTAAGGCCTGCATCTTCACACACTTGTGCAAAAGCGGCTTTTGTTTTTTTGTCTACCGGGGTTAATTTAACGTCGTAACTCATCATGCTTCTCCTCAACGGCTCTCTCTCCACTCTAATTTTATCGTTAGGAAAAAGCATTTCCATACGCAACCAGAGGCAATAAAGCAATGGGTGTTTTGTCTTATTTTTAAGATTGAGTGAAAATATGTTTTATTTATAAACAATTACTGTTGTCTTAAGCCAACCTAGGGGCTGATAGAAATGAAAAATAAATTCCAGTTTTTGAACTTGATTCCAAATTTTGAGACGGAAAATGACTTACTCGTCTCCAAGTTCGGAAAGCTGTTCGATTTCTCTGTGGAGAAGAGCATCGTCTCCCATATTGAGCTCTACCAGTCTTTTCAGATGGCTGATGCTTTCAATATCGATATGGTCAATGCTGGTCCGCATCAGGGTTGACGTAATCTCAATCACATTCGCCGTCAAAGAAATCACAATGTCGCTTTCCGGCAAATGGAAAAAAACATCAACCAGTTTATCTGCATTGATCGGGTTGTCATCTGATGAAGTCAGAAGCATGCCATGGAGTGATAGATCCTGAATGGAACAACTAAATCTGGTGTCGCCCTGACGCAGTTCAGCTGGAGCCTGGTAAAGAATACGTGAGAAACGGCGTCGTTCTGTCATGGTTTATCTCTCTATAAGCTATCTATTGTCTATGAATAATCATAAATAAAAAGGCTGCTTATAAAAAGCAGCCTGATACACGATTCGTTAACCCGTACAATAAATATTTACTTTGCAATACGCTTGTACTTGATTCTGTGAGGCTCGGCAGCCTGAGCCCCGAGAGTCTGTTTTAGCCACTCGGTATACTCAGTATAGTTGCCTTCATAGAAGTTCACCTGGCCTTCATCACGATAATCCAGAATATGGGTAGCAATACGGTCAAGGAACCAACGGTCATGCGAGATCACCATGGCGCAGCCTGGGAATTCAAGCAGAGCTTCTTCCAGTGCACGCAAGGTTTCTACATCCAGGTCGTTGGTTGGTTCATCGAGTAACAACACGTTACCGCCGGCCTTAAGCAGTTTCGCCAGGTGAACACGGTTACGCTCACCACCAGACAGCTCACCAATCACTTTCTGCTGATCGGTACCTTTAAAGTTAAAGCGGGAGCAGTATGCGCGAGCCGGGATCTCAAAGTTGTTGATACGAATAATATCCGCCCCTTCAGAGATTTCCTGGAAGACAGTTTTACTGTCATCCATGCTGTCACGGAACTGGTCAACAGAAGACAGTTTTACAGTGTCACCCAGTTCGATGGTGCCTGAATCGGCTTGTTCTGTACCGCTGAGCATTTTGAACAGGGTTGATTTACCCGCACCGTTGGCACCAATAATGCCGACGATGGCACCTTTAGGCATGCTGAAAGACAGGTCATCAATAAGTACGCGGCCGTCGAATGATTTTGTCAGGTTGTTGACTTCGACAACTTTGTCGCCCAGACGCTCACCCGGTGGGATAAACAGTTCGTTGGTTTCGTTACGCTTCTGGTGTTCGGTGTTGTTAAGCTCTTCGAAGCGGGCCATACGCGCTTTAGATTTGGCCTGGCGACCTTTTGGATTTTGACGCACCCATTCCAGTTCTTTCTCGATGGTTTTCTGACGAGCTTTTTCCTGCGATGCTTCCTGTTGCAGGCGGGCATCTTTTTGTTCCAGCCATGAGGTGTAGTTGCCTTCCCATGGAATACCTTCACCACGGTCCAGTTCCAGGATCCAGCCGGCAGCGTTGTCCAGGAAGTAACGGTCGTGGGTAATGGCCACAACGGTACCGCTGTAGTCCACCAGGAATCGTTCCAGCCAGGCAACGGATTCGGCATCCAGGTGGTTGGTTGGTTCGTCCAGAAGTAGCATATCTGGTTTTTCCAGCAGCAGGCGACAGATAGCCACACGCCGGCGTTCACCACCGGAAAGATTCGCAATTTTGGCATCCCACTCAGGAAGGCGAAGGGCATCGGCTGCACGCTCCAGAGCGTTGTCCAGGTTGTGTCCGTCTTTTGCCTGAATCAAGGCTTCCAGATCACCTTGTTCTTTTGCCAGTGCATCAAAATCGGCATCTGGTTCGGCATAGGCGGCATAAACCGCATCTAAGCGTTTCAGGGCATCTGCAACGTCGGAAACCGCTTCTTCCACAATTTCCCGTACTGTTTTCGATTCATCAAGAATCGGCTCCTGTGGCAGGTACCCAACATTCAAACCTGGTTGTGGACGGGCTTCACCGTCGATGTCGGTATCAATACCTGCCATAATGCGTAGCAGGGTTGATTTCCCCGCACCATTCAGGCCAAGTACGCCGATTTTAGCTCCCGGGAAGAAACTAAGAGAAATGTCCTTAAGTATTTGACGCTTAGGGGGAACAATTTTGCTCACCCGCGACATGGTATAAACGTATTCAGCCATTGCCGATTGAACCTATTATCAGAAAAAATAAGCGTCTATTTTAGACCGGGGCTGTTGTCTATTTCAAATATGAAAGCTTATAACCGCGGCTTAATGATTAAGACAAAAAAATATTTGCTGTGGATTCATTTTGTTAATTCATTTCTGCATTTTTTTTCATTTTCTGTTCAGACATTGCTTGAGTATTACGCTAGTATGAGATTTGGTGAAGTTTCACGCAATATACACCTCTCAGGAAGTACGAACAGATGCAAAAGTTGATAAAACTTGTCTCTGCTGTTTTGCCATTCGTGGCTATCTCTTCTGGTGCCAATGCCGCACCAGCGTCTCTTGCACAGCAGCGAGTTATATACCAACAAGCACAAAGCTATTTGGATAAAAAGCAAGTAGACGAATACCTGGAAATTCGAGACAAGATCGCGGATTACCCTCTTACTCCTTATGTCGATTACCGGACTTTTCTGATTGATATCGGTAAACGAACACCGGAGGAAGTGGAGCAGTTTACCCGGCTGCACCAGTCTTTTCCTTTCATCAATAATGTGAGGGCAGCGTATCTGGATGCTTTGATAAAGCAGGGTAACTGGACGCGGTTTTATCAGTACCAGACCTATGAACCCAAAACAGAGAAATACCGCTGCAGTTATTACTATGCCCAGTATAAAAACGGGCAGACGGATAAAGCATTCGAGGGGGCGGAAAAGCTCTGGTTAAATGGGCATAGTGTTTCAGACCATTGTGACCCGCTGTTTGAAGCCTGGGATCAGGCAGGTCTGAGGACTGACGATCTTATCCTGCGGCGTATGCTACTGACTTTTGACAGCCGAAGTTACTCTTTGCTTTCCTATCTGGCTAAGATGACGCAGAGCGAGAAGAGTAAGCTGAAAGCAAACTCTCTCAAATATATGTCGGCTCACCCTGATTATGTTGAAGTGTTCGCTCAGACCAATCCCCCTTCGGCATTTAACCGTAAGCAGTCTGCGATTGCCCTGAAAAGGCTGGCGCGTAAAGACATCAATAAAGCACGCTCTTTGCTGGATACCGTCTTTATTGCGCAGGAGTTTTCTGACACCCATGCCCAGAAAGTCTTGGAATACCTAGCCTCCCGGCTTATCAGTACCGATGATAGTGAACTGGCCGAGTGGCGTGATAGTGTGCTGGAAAAAAGTCATGCGTCATCGGTTCTGGAACGGCGCATCCGGCTGGCTATTAGACTTGGTGACTGGCCTGCAACTCAGCGCTGGATTCAGCATTTACCAGCAGATAAGAAGAAAACCTTGCGTTGGCAATACTGGCTTGGCAGGGCAGAACTGGTTCTGGGCAAGAGAGAGCAGGGAATACAGCGACTACAGGCTATTCTGGGGCAACGCAACTTTTATAGTGTGGCAGCCGCCAAATCACTGGATAAGCCGGTGATTTATCAGGTACAGAAAACCTCAACGGATACCCGTATTCTGGATCCGTATAAAGACAGCCTTATTCGAATCAAAGAAATGATTGAGCTGGATAAGATTTATGCGGCAAAACGAGAATGGAGTTGGCTGCTATGGATGGTTGGCAAGTCTGAGAAAAAAGCGCTGGCAGTATATGCTGCGGAGCGGGGGTGGCATCACCTGACGGTAACCGCCACGATTGAAGCGAAAATGTGGGATGACACGGCATTACGCTTTCCGGTAGCACATCGATGGTGGTTTAACTTTTATGGGGATAAACATAAGGTTGACCCCATTACTTTGATGTCAGTTGCCAGGCAGGAAAGTGCGTTAGATGCTCAGGCTCGTTCACCGGTAGGTGCCCGGGGGATAATGCAGATCATGCCAAGAACCGCGAAATACACGGCAAAAAAATATAAGCTCAACTATCGAGGGGCGAGTGATCTTTATGATGTCGGAAAAAATATTGAAATCGGCAGTCGGTATCTGAATAGCCTGCTGAGTCAGTATGATAATAACCGTATTCTGGCGCTGGCAGCTTATAACGCAGGACCTCATCGGGTAAAAAAATGGCGTGAAATCAGTGGTAACAAGCTGGATGCCTTTGCTTTTATCGAAACGATCCCGTTTAAGGAAACCCGACGTTATGTGCAAAATATTCTGATGTTTGAAACCTATTACCGAGAGTTGATGGGGGTCGACGGCAGTTTTCTGCACGCGAAGGAGTTAAGTTCCAGATATTAAACAAACCGGGAAGAATATAATACTCAGTGATGCTCGCATATTCAGGTGGCTTAAGTATACTATGCGTGGACAAACTACCTGACGAGTACATTGAATGTCTACTATAAAAGAGACCCTGGTGCCTGAGTTTTCAGACTGGCAACACTTAATGAAACTGGTTAAGAATGCAGCAGAAAAGGATCAGCATGAGATGTTGTTGACGATGATGATGACGGCGGATGAGCGAGACGCGTTGGTTGCCCGAGTCAATATCTTTAATGAATTACTGAAAGGGGAGATATCCCAGCGCCAGATAAGCCAGATGCTGGGGGTTGGGGTCGCGACGATTACCCGCGGCTCGAACGAGCTCAAAAGTCGCAGTGAAGAAGAAAAGCAGACACTGCTTGAACTGCTTTCTGCTAATAAATAAATCCCTGCTTTCGCAGGGATGATATCGACAACTAACTCTGAAGATTATCCGGAAAATGTTCCCGGTTGATAAAAGGGATCAGTGCCAGGATAAGGGCCTGATGATAAACGGAGCTTCGTGTCAGAATATGTTTGGTTAACAGCCCGATAGCTCCGCCTTTCTGTTTGATATTTTGGGTACCAAACTCTTCATCCATGACATCCCCAAGTTCTTTGCCGTTATGTACGCCTTCAACAACATGTGGCGGGAGCATAAGACTGGCGGAACGGGATTCGCCTCTCCGGTTACCCGATTCAATGACCATCCATGCAAAGGTCACATCTTCCTCATTACCGGCTTCCAGTCCAACATAGAAGGTGCTATCAGGAACGGCTGCACGAGCATTTTTTACCCGGTTCAGCGCCCCCTGTTTTGTTTCTCTATCTGACATTGGCTGATCAGATACATCACTTGGAACACTGATACCTTCAAAGACAAACGCCTGTTCAGGAAAGACTTCCTGAAAGGCGCTTTTTACCGCATTAATTTTGGCTGGATTTAACGAAGCGACAATGACTTTCTGCATAGTATTGATTTAATCCATTTTGACTTCTGTTGGCTGTACATTGTCCACCGGATAGCAACCTAACACTTTAAGGTGTCGGGTAATGCTCGTCAGCTCTGAGAGTGCTTTCTGCATAGGTTCTGAGTTGAGGTGAGCTTCCAGGTCAACATAAAACATTTCTTCCCATGGGTTACCCATTATCGGGCGGTTTTCCAGCTTAGTCATATTGATGCCATAGCGTTGCAGAACCTGAAGCGCTTCAACCAGAGAACCCGCTTCCTGAGAGGTTGACATAATCAGTGTCGTTTTGGCTGGGATCTGTGAAGAAACCTCAACGGGTTTACGGGCAACAATAATAAACCGGGTATAGTTTTCTGTCTGATTGGCAATGTTGCTCTGGATTGTCTGAAGACCATATAGTTTGCCACTGGAAGCATTGCCGATAGCGGCGACATCCGGACGGTTTAATTCTTCTACTTTCTGCATAGCATCAGCGGTGCTGGCGCAGCTTTCTAAAGTCACTCCTTTCAGGCGGCTGAGAAATTCACTGCATTGCTGGTGTGGTTGCGGATGAGAGTAAAGTGTTTTTATTTCTTCAAGGCGGATATCTGAGTTGGCAAGAATACAATGTTCAATAGGTTGAGTCAGCTCACCGACGATATATAGGGTGGTGTGTTGCAACAAATCGTAAACTTCGTTGATGGAGCCTGAACTGGTATTTTCAATAGGCAGTACCGCGTAGTCAGCATGTCCGGATTCAACTGTTTTTGTTACTTCCTTAAAGTTATCGCAGTTAAGTTCGACCAATTCCATATTTTTACGGCCGAAGTATTCACGGCTGGCAAGGTGAGAGTACGAACCTTTTGAGCCAAGGTAGGCGACTCTGGCGAGCGGCTTCCTGCTTAATTCAGGGTTAGCGAGGTTTTGCAGATAGGCCTGCTGGAGCAGAACTGAATCTTCGATAATAGTATGAAAGATTTTGGTGATATACTGAGCATCAAGCTGGTACTTACTTTTACCGTTCTCAATTAATTTGACTAACAGTTGTTGTTCGCGCTCTGAATCCCGGACGGGTTTAGACGTTTCAATTTTGCTTTTGGCGACTTCGATACTGAGTGCCCGGCGTTCCGAAAGAATCTGCAGCAGGTTGTCGTCTAACTCGTTTAGGCGAAGTCGTATCTCATCCAGAGAATAATTACTGTCTGTCATCATTTATTATCCTTATTAAAAAAGCCTCCCGGTGGGAGGCTTTCTGTTCGTTTTTGATTTCTTTTTCCAAAACGATTTCAGCCCCGTGTATTCAGGAGATAAAAAAGAAATCAAAAAAGAACAGGATGGTGGTTTGCATTGGTTATGGGTTCCTTCATAAGTTGGAATACACAATAAGCAAGGTGGGTGTACGCGTCAAGCAGAAGTTTGTCTATGCAAAAAACGTCTCAGACAAAAATAGCGCCTTATCGGCGCTATTTTCTAAATCCTCTTATCTATTTACAGGCTATTACATTAAACCGCTTCATCTAACTCTGGCTTATCTGGGTAAGCAGCGCGTTTTGCATCAGGTTTATGACGCAATTTATTTAGTTGACGCTCCAATTTTTGTTCTGTTTCTGTAATTGCTGCATACAGATCTTCATGAGTTGCAGAAGCGACGAGCTTGCCTTTAGGTATAGTCACAGTTGCTTCAAATTTTTTCTGCCGGTTAGGTTCTTCGCTGATAGCCGCCTGACAGTTAATGATATCTACTTGCCATTTCTCCAGTTTTTTCAGCTTCGCTTCGATATGCGAACGGATTGCAGAGGTTGTGTCAATATTTTTACCAGTGATATTTACTCTCATAGATGATCTCCTCTGTAACATCCCTTATGGGTTAACTCCAGACTACCTCAGTGATTAGGAAAAAATGTGATCAAGATCACTTTTAAATAAAAGGAATTCGAATGAGAAGATTAATGTGATCATTCACAAAAACTATTTCAGAAAATATTAAAAAAAGCTTGTAGATTCACTGGAGTTTGTTACCTTGGGGAAAGGTAAGGACTAGAAATCTTGTGTTTTTTAGGGGGCTTGTACAGCCATAAATAAAGCTGTGGACAAATAGTAAACACTTACTTTTTGTGACCCGAGTCCTGTTCAAATTGATCAATAAAAAAATGCCGCTTACTTTTTGTTCGCGGCATTTTTTTATGTCAGGCGTAAAGAAATTAAAACTGAGGATTCAGCTCTATTAACTTTTGGGTTCGCTGTACTGCTTCATCCAGTCCCAGTTTTTGATATGCCTCAAGTTGTATTTTTAGGGATTCTCTTGCAGCTTCCGTATCCGGGTAGGTTTTCTGCAATTCCTGACAACGATTGATAGCGGCGATCCATGCCTCCCGGCGCAGATAAAAGTCTGCGGTTGCCAGATCATAATTGGCCAGTCTGTTTTTGAGTGAGTACATACGCTTATGAGCGTCTGCCGTATAAACGCTGTTTGGATATCGTTGCAGTAGCTGTTTGAAGCTATTGAATGCAGAACGTGCCGGCTCTGGGTCCCGGTCTGAGCGATCGATATTAAAAGCACTGTGCATAAAGCTATGATCTTGGGCCATATAGTTTAGACCACGCATATATAGAATCCAGTCCAGCTTTTCATGGGTTGGATTCAGGCGCAGAAACCGCTCAATACTCGCCTGAGCTAATGGAATATCATTGTTCTTGTAGTAGGCATATATCAGATCAAGTTGAACTTGCTCTGAATATGCTCCGAAAGGATAGCGGCTATCAAGTGCTTCCAGTCTTTCGATCGCGGTCATCCAATTCCCGCTTTGAAGAGAAGACTGTGCCTCTGAGTAGAGTTCAGCAGCAGGAATATCCGGTACAATTTCCTCTGTGCTGGAGCAGCCAAACAGTAATGATAAGGTCAGTAAACCCGATAAAGTGCGGTATTTCATGTCAGGATTTTATTCCTCAGATTCAAATAATTCTTGAGCGTCCGTTACTTTTAAAGCGGTTACGGCTACAATAGCCCAACCACTTATTCTTTCATAGAAGTGAGTATTAGTCTCACGGTTTTTAAAAAAGTTCGATATGGCCCAACAGATTGAGTTAACAAATAAAGTAAAAGAGAGCCAGCTTGGTCAGCGATTAGATCAGGCTATTGCGGAGTTGTTTGAAGATTTTTCCCGCTCTCGCCTTAAAGAGTGGCTATTGGATGGCAAAGTTCAGGTTAACGGCGAAGTCGTGACCAAACCCAGAACCAAAGTCATGGGCGGTGAAGAGATCACTGTGCTGGCTGAACTGGAAGATGAAGAACGCTGGGAAGCGCAGGATGTGCCTCTGGATATCGTTTATGAAGATGACGATATTATCGTCATCAATAAACCTCGGGATCTGGTTGTGCACCCAGGCGCTGGAACCCCGGACGGAACCGTACTTAACGGGTTGTTGTTCCATTACCCGCCAATTGCTGAAGTGCCTCGTGCGGGGATCGTACACCGTCTGGATAAAGACACAACCGGTCTGATGGTTGTCGCGAAAACGGTACCGGCACAGACACGCCTGGTCCGAGAGCTGCAAAAAAGAAACATTACCCGAGAGTATGAAGCGATAGCTATTGGTACCATGACCGCTGGTGGCAAAGTTGAGAAGCCGATTGGCCGACATCCGACCAAACGTACTCTGATGGCCGTGAATGTGTTGGGTAAACCAGCGATAACTCATTATCGGGTAGCGGAACATTTTCGTGAACATACCCGTATTCGTTTGCGTCTGGAGACGGGGCGTACTCACCAGATCCGGGTACATATGTCCTATATTCAGCATCCGCTTTTAGGCGATATCGCCTACGGTGGCAGAGCCAGAATCCCTAAAGGGGCGTCTGACGAGCTGGCTGAAATGATCCGGGCCTTTGATCGCCAGGCTTTGCATGCGGTTATGTTGAGGTTTGCGCACCCTATTACCGGTGAAGATCTGGAATTCCACGCTCCGGTTCCTGATGATATGGTGGCGATGACTGAGGCGCTGCGTGAAGACGCTAAGCTACATCATGAGGATGAGATTTAAATGGACGTTATTATTCCCGACTGGAATGCACCCGCGAAGATAAAGGCAATCAGTACTACCCGGGACGGTGGGATTTCCCTGCCGCCTTATGATGGTCTGAATCTTGGTATGCATGTCGGGGATAAGCCTGATGTAGTACAGACCAACCGGGACTTACTGGTTCGTGAGCATCACTTCCCGGCTAAGCCGGTCTGGCTGGAGCAGACCCATTCGACTGTCGTGCAGCGGGTTTGTGAGCCGACTGATGAGGTTATGGCCGCAGATGGGGCGATAACCACAGCAAGCTCAGTTGTGTGTGGTGTGATGACTGCGGACTGCTTACCCGTTTTGCTGACTGATACTGAGGGAACTCAGGTAGCCGCTGTACATGCCGGCTGGCGTGGGCTGGCAAACGGGATTGTGGAAAATGCGGTGAGTCAGTTCGATAAGCCGGTGATGGCCTGGCTTGGCCCGGCTATTGGGGCTAACGCATTTGAAGTCGGTCAGGATGTCTTTGAGGTATTTGTCAGCCATGATCCCACGGCTGAATGGGCCTTTCGCAGCAAGGGCAATGGGAAATATCTGGCAGATATGTTTTTGCTGGCAACACAGCGGCTAAAAGCGGCTGGCGTTGAAGACATTACCGTCAGTGGATTGTGTACCTACTCAGATCCTTCACGCTTCTATTCTTATCGTCGTCAGGGCGTTACCGGACGTCAGGCCTCCTTCATCTGGATCGAAAAATAGATCATATCCACACTCTTTTCTCTTGAAAATCCTCCCGGCAGTGACCATCTTTCTTGTAACAGAATTATCTCGCCGGAGGTTGTCATGCGTTTAGACAGATTTACCAGTAAATTTCAGTTAGCTATTTCTGATGCTCAGTCTTTGGCTTTGGGACGTGACCATCAGTATATCGAGCCGGTCCACCTTATGGTTGCACTGCTGAATCAGGATGGCAGTACGATCCGTCCGTTGCTTACCATGCTGGATGTTGACGTCGTACAGCTGCGATCCAAACTTGCAGAAATGTTGGATCGCTTACCGAAAGTCAGCGGAATAGGGGGTGACGTACAGTTATCCAATAATATGGGCGTGCTGTTTAACCTGTGCGATAAAGTGGCTCAGCACCGAAAAGATGCTTATATTTCTTCCGAAATCTTTTTACTTGCGGCTATCGAAGATAAAGGTGAGCTTGGGACTCTGCTCAGAGAGCAAGGGCTGACAAAAGAGTCTGTCACCGAAGCCATCGAAAAAGTTCGTGGTGGGCAGAAAGTGGATGATCCCAATGCGGAAGAGAAACGTCAGGCTCTGGAAAAATTCACCATCGATCTTACCGAAAGGGCAGAGCAGGGTAAGCTGGACCCGGTTATCGGTCGAGATGATGAGATCCGCCGAACCATTCAGGTATTGCAGCGCAGAACAAAAAATAATCCGGTAATTATTGGTGAGCCAGGGGTAGGTAAAACGGCCATCGTAGAAGGGTTAGCGCAGCGTATTATCAACAGCGAAGTGCCTGAGGGGCTGCGCGGTCGTCGGGTTCTCTCTCTGGACATGGGCGCTTTGGTCGCCGGTGCAAAATATCGTGGTGAGTTTGAAGAACGCCTGAAATCCGTGCTGAATGAACTGGCAAAAGAAGAGGGAAATATCATCCTCTTTATTGATGAGCTGCATACCATGGTTGGTGCCGGTAAAGGCGAAGGCTCTATGGATGCGGGTAATATGCTCAAGCCTGCGTTAGCCAGAGGTGAACTGCATTGCGTTGGCGCGACTACCTTAGACGAATATCGCCAGTACCTTGAGAAAGATGCTGCACTGGAGCGCCGTTTCCAGAAAGTGCTGGTGGACGAGCCAAGCGTTGAGGATACGGTCGCGATTCTGCGTGGACTCAAAGAACGTTATGAGCTTCACCACCATGTTGAAATTACTGATCCGGCTATTGTGGCCGCAGCCAGCTTATCTCATCGTTATATCTCTGATCGTCAGTTGCCGGATAAGGCC
Organism: Vibrio albus; assembly: GCF_003144035.1. GTDB lineage: Bacteria > Pseudomonadota > Gammaproteobacteria > Enterobacterales > Vibrionaceae > Vibrio > Vibrio albus. The sequence continues at coordinate 1,810 of NZ_QFWT01000011.1, read as the reverse complement.
ATTGATCTGATCGATGAAGCCGCTTCCAGCATTCGTCTGCAGATGGACTCCAAGCCTGAATCTCTGGATCGACTGGATCGAAAAATCATCCAGTTGAAAATAGAGCAGCAGGCGCTGGTGAATTATCACGATGAGCCTAGTGTGAAAAGGCTTGAGGCTCTGAATGAAGAATTAAATGAAAAAGAGCGCGAATATGCCGAGCTGGAAGAGATCTGGAAAACAGAGAAAGCCGCGCTTTCTGGTACCCAGCATATAAAGTCTGAACTGGAACAAGCCCGTATGGATATGGATGTGGCTCGTCGGGCTGGTGATCTGAACCGTATGTCAGAACTTCAGTATGGTCGGATTCCTGAACTGGAAAAGCAGTTGGATCTGGCCACTCAGGCAGAAATGCAGGAGATGACTCTGCTGAGAAACAAAGTGACAGAGGCGGAAATTGCAGAAGTGCTTTCAAAACAGACTGGCATACCGGTATCCAAAATGCTGGAGGCCGAGAAAGATAAGTTATTACATATGGAAAAGGCCTTACACAAACGAGTCGTAGGACAGGAAGAAGCGGTGGAAGTGGTTGCCGATGCGATACGCCGTAGTCGCGCTGGACTTTCTGATCCGAACCGGCCAATTGGTTCCTTCCTGTTTTTAGGTCCGACTGGGGTTGGTAAGACAGAGCTCTGTAAGACATTGGCCAACTTTATGTTTGATAGTGAAGATGCCATGGTCCGGATTGATATGTCCGAATTTATGGAAAAACATTCAGTGGCGCGTCTGGTTGGGGCTCCTCCTGGCTATGTCGGCTATGAAGAAGGTGGATATCTGACAGAAGCTGTTCGTCGCAAACCTTATTCTGTCATCCTTCTGGATGAAGTGGAAAAAGCACACCCGGATGTATTTAACATTCTGCTGCAGGTGCTGGATGACGGCCGGTTGACTGACGGACAGGGAAGAACGGTCGATTTCAGAAACACCGTTGTCATTATGACTTCTAATCTGGGCTCATCCCGAATCCAGGAAAACTTCATGCATCTTGACTATCAGGGTATTAAGAATGAGGTGATGGATGTGGTCCACAAGCATTTCCGTCCTGAGTTTCTTAACCGGGTAGATGAAACCGTTGTGTTCCATCCACTGGGCAAAGAACATATCAAGTCGATAGCACAAATTCAGCTGCAGCGTCTTGCGTCCAGAATGCTGGAACATGGCTACGAACTTGAAATATCTGACAAAGCGTTGGAAGTGATAGCTGAAGTCGGGTTTGATCCTGTCTATGGTGCAAGGCCATTGAAGCGGGCAATTCAGAATAGTGTTGAGAACCCGTTAGCGAAATCCATATTGTCTGGAGAGGTGAGTACGGACAAGACCGTTCAATTAGTGGTCAGTAACGGCAAAATAATGGCGTATCAAAGTAAACTTGAGGACTAAAAATCGCTGTCTAACTTCGTTTTTTGCCAATTCGTTCACTCCTTGAGCATATAACCCCTTTTTTTACATTTTTATGAAAAAAGGGGTTGCCAATGTGATTGGGATCTCTATAATGCCGCCTCACTGACACGGCAGAGCCCACAAGGCTTCAGCCAAGAGTCAGTCAGGACGAAAGCTTCTGAGAAATAAAATTGAAAAAGTGTTTGACACTGACAGTTATCTCGCTAAAATGCACGTCCGCTTTGAGGAAAGCTTCAAAGCAACGCTCTTTAACAATTTAAACCTATCAATCTGTGTGGGCACTCGTTGATGAAAATCAAATGAGATACTTCGGTATCAAATTAGGTTTCAATGAACTGAGTGACCAATCGAGATTAAGTTTACTTAGTCT
>NZ_QFWT01000010.1 GCF_003144035.1 Vibrio albus | reverse complement strand
CTCGTACTGTCGGTGTGTTGCCAGTACCAGAGAAAGTAACGGCAAGAAGAAAGGTGAAGGCAACAAAAAAGCTGGCAACAAATATTTGTCCTGGGCGTTTTCGGAAGCGGCACATTTTGCCGTTCGATATGACGCTCGAATCAAAGCTTTCTATGAGCGAAAACGGCAAAAGAGAAACGGGATAGTGGCAATCCGAGCCATAGACACTGTGACTTTTATTGGACAGCTTTGTGGAACCGAAGATTTTGTGGAATGCGTAAGCATTTGGGGCCATTAGGCCTAGAGCCAGATGGGTGACTGGTGCGGATGATACTGCTGCATCGTACATAGAAAATCAGGGCGCGAATTATGTGTTTGGGTGGAAACCAAACATTGCCGAAAAATTTCGGTAGAGTTTTTTGCGCCCCTATTGACCCCGGCTGGCTAATGGGTGACCCTATTTTCAAGCACTTAGTACATCTATGCTCATGGGGATTGATCTGTTGTCTCCCGTGCTGCTTCAATTAATTGATTCAGAATAAAAAGACCATATAGCGTTCTCCTGCCGATATCGCTGTTTGGCAACTGGCAACTGGCGACTTAATTCTATGTGTTTAATACACAATGAGTCAAAAGTGACTCACTTTAAATTTATCAGCATTAAATAGTACCTCTTTTAGTCGCACTTCAAATCTGTCTACTAAGTTTAATCAAAGTTACTCTATGCATTAATCACTTGTAACTACATAGGTATAATGATGTTTCAGTTTTCCATTTCAAAAAAAATACTGCTTTCTTTAGCACTGATACCGATCAGTATTGTTATTAGTGCAGCTGTTTCTTATATACAGAGTCAGAAACAAGCTAACGCCACTATGAACCTTTATCAACTTGTGCAGCCAGCAAATGATAGTTTAGAAGATGCATACCGGGATTTCTATCAGGCTATTGTTGCTGTTGATGGAATTGTCCGGGCTGAGACTGATAAAGAGCGTACATATCATATTGGTCAATTTAAGGATGATGCATACAAGGCTATTCCTCGGTTACAGAAAACTGCAGTCCTTTATGAACATAACCTATTGCCAGAGAACAAACGTTTTGAATTAGAAGCTCTGATTAGAGAGTCTGAAGAACTTATTCAGCTTTATGAGCCTATTGTCAAAGACCCTGAAAGTGCCTCTGAATATTATCAAAATAACTCAGAAAAATTAGAAAATAAATTTAAACAAGTTCGTAAAAAGCTAAAATTAGTCCATAATCAGATTACCCAAGAACAAGCCATCCTAAAAGAAGAAGTGGCAACATCAGTCAAAGCCAGTGAGAAAGTATTGATATTTTCTTACCTGATCATTCTGGTGACAGTCGTGTTTTCGCTTAGGATCACCCGAACCTTTGTCATTCGTCCGATTGTTAATATCGATCGGGCAATGGGTGATATTGCTAAAGGGGAAGGGGATTTATCACGCCGGCTGAACGTTGCAAGCAAAGATGAGATTGGCTCACTGGCGGAGTCATTTAACCTGTTTGTTTCAAAAATACAGCAGACAGTGGGTGGGGTGATTGAATCGTCAGACAATGTAAAGCAGGGGGCCAGCAGTGTGAAATCAGCAACCGAACTTGCGACAACGTTCAGTCAGGCTCAGCAGAAAGAGTCAGAGTTAATTGCAACCGCAGTTGCCCAGATGCAGACGAGCAGCCGGAATGTCAGTGAGCACGCGAATGAAGCGGCACAGTTTAGCCACCAGGCAACGGAAGGAACGAACGTTGTGAGTGTGAATATATCAACGGCGTTAACATCGATAAACGAGTTGTCGCAGGAAATAGAGCAGGCAGGCGAGGTTATTCACCTGCTGGACTCTGATGTGGCAAATATCGCTTCTGTTTTAGATGTGATTAGGGAGATCGCTGAGCAAACCAACTTGTTGGCTCTGAATGCCGCCATTGAAGCGGCCCGGGCCGGTGAACAGGGAAGAGGCTTTGCGGTGGTTGCAGATGAGGTGCGCTCTCTGGCCGGGCGCACGCAGCAAAGCACCGGGGAGATCCACGCCATGATCGAGCGCCTGCAGGGAGGGGCTCGGAAAGCGGTTCAGTCAATGGAGCAGAGCCAGGTTCGCAGTCAACACACTATCGATAGTGCAACCGCCGTCTCCGAATCAATCGATATGATACGTCAGTCAATCGAAAAGACGAATATGATGAATTCGGAGATTGCGGCGGCGGCGGAAGAACAATCAGCTGTTAGCGAAGAAATTAATCAGAATATTCAGAAGATCGCTTACAACAGCAGTGAGATGGTGTCACGATTAGTGGAAAGTGATCAGATTTCCCATTCATTAACTCAGGTGAGCGAAAAATTAAATGAACAGGTGTCAGAGTTTAAAGTGTAATGCTGAAATCGGGCGGTTAACGGTCAGCCTTAGTAAATAGAGGAAAATATTTAGGAATATAACCACCGTTCTCAAAGAACGGTGGTGGATGGAGATTGAATAGTATCAACCTGAATCAGTGGAAAAAATCCACCTGTTGTTTTAGGTCTTGAGCTAACTGAGAAAGCGTATCCGCGCTCTGCGATGTTTGGGCGCTGGTGCTGCGGCTTTGATTATTTAATGTGCTGATGTCGGAAGTACTGGCTGCCACCTCATGCGATACCTGAGCTTGTTCTTCTGATGTCGCTGCGATGGCTTCCGTCTGGCTGCTGATATCCCGTACCTGATGTGCAATAGATTCAAGGGTAGTGCCGCCTTCCCGGGCTTTATCTAAAACGCTGAGAGCCTGTTGCTGACTGTTGTGCATCAGCGATACAGCGTTGTCTGTCGATGCTTTTAGGTTATCAATAATAGAGACAACATCTTTTACTGAGAGCTGAGTACGGTGTGCCAGAGTTCTGACTTCATCGGCAACAACAGAGAAACCGCGTCCGTGTTCTCCGGCGCGTGCGGCTTCTATTGCGGCATTCAGAGCCAGCAAGTTTGTTTGTTCGGCAATATCATCAATCATTTTAGTCACCGTGTGGATGTCCATACTGTCTGTCTTGACCTGTTCAATCGCTTTCGCTGACTGATCTAACTGGTCATTAAGCCGTGTGACATCAGTGCCGATATTTTCAATCATGGACAACCCATTTTGGGTATCGCTGTCTGCGTGGCGTACGTTCTCTGCGATCGTTTCAACTTGCTGGGCAACGGACTGTGCGGAGGAGGCCATCTCTTCAATTGCTGTTACAATGTGCTCAACTTTCTCTAATTGTTCGTCTGAATGCGACAGGTTGAGTGTCGCATCATTGAGTACATTGGCTGATTGCCGGTTAACCTGATCACTGTTACTTCGGATGTTATTCACCAACTGGCTTAACTTTTTGGCCATGCCGGCGACGCTGTTATTGAGTTTGGTTATCTCGTTTCCAGACTGTGGAGCGCCCGTCTCAATGGATAAGCTGATTTCACCGCGACCTAATCGGTCCATATATCCGGTGAGCCGGGTGAGTGGTTTTGTTGTGCGTAACACAATAAACGTCATTATGATAAAGGTGACTGTCCCGACTAATAAAGAGATCATAGCGATTAGCTTTAACAGTTCATTGCTTTCTTTAGTGACTTCATCAATAAAAGTTCCGCCCAGAAGTTTCCAGTTCCATCCGGGAACATCGGCATAGACAACGTATTTTTGTCCGACCGTTCCTTTATATTCCCAGGGATACAGGAATACGCCACTGCTGTTTTCAAACAAAACATGGAAAGGTTTGTTGCCCGAATGATCTGAGACGTTGATGATCGATGGGTCATCTTTATTCCATTTAGGGTGCAGCAGATAGTGGCCAAGATGATCCTTGTCATTCTCCACGATAAAGGTATAACCCGTATCTCCCCAAGGGACTGATTGTAAGGATTTAAAAATATCACGGGTGATATCGTCAACCGGGAAACCAATAAACGTAATGGCGACAACCTTGTTGCGGTCATTTTTTATTGGCGAGTAATAAGTAATATAGCGTTCGCCAAATAGATCAACTTGCGCGTAATAGGGTTCACCACTCATAAGTTTACGATAGCCCGGGTGTGTATTACCCAGCGTAGTTCCTAAAACACGCTGGCCTTGTGAGTTTTCCAAAGAAGTGCTAACCCGCACCCACTCGTTACCTGCAGGGGAGAAAACGGTTGCAATGGCATTGGTGTCTTGGGTGAACGTGTCAACAGTAGTGTTATTGCCCACCAGGCTTTCACCATTGAGGCTAATGTTACGAACCTGATAGCCTCGGTAGTGAACAACATCTTCTTCAATGCGTATCCCTTTGAGATAGCCATGCTGAAAAGTCGCTTCAAGGATTTTAGTAAGCTCCAGGTAGGCATCGAACTGGCCAGCAATGGTTTTTGCTAATGCGTCAACTTTGGACTGTTGCTCTTTTAAGGTTGCATCCAACAGTACCTGATCGGCATTTCTGTAGACTAAAGCAGCTATACTGCAAAACGAGATCAGCAGGCATATTGCCATCACTGACCCTAATTGAAAACCAACACTCTGGTTTTTGTAATAACGAATCATGGTTTGTCCAATGTATGAATAGGTTCATTTTTATGCGTTTTCTTTTTCGAAAACGGAGCGGTAAATTAGGTGAGATGTGTGTCGCAAACTTTGATGTGTATTAATAATGAAGTGCTCAATTAAGAAAAGAGTGTTTCAAAATATTAAACGTTATACAGGCTTCATCCGGGCAAAGATAAGAGCTAACCTTTTCCTTATAAATGTAAGTAAACGTAAAGATAATTAAATCTAAGTAAAGCAGGTTTATGTATTCCCTCGCAGCAGTACCATATTCATCACTATTTTTCTATTACGGCTGAGCGTACCAAAATGCTTAAATTCACCGCTATTCTGACACTACTTTGGCTGCCAAGCCTGTTGATGAACTGGAGCAGCTTAGATAACTTTTTTGCCTGGCGTCACCAGTTAACGATGTATACCGGTCTTTTGGGCCTTGGTTTTATGTGCTTCGCGGTTCTCCTTGCTGCCCGTTTCCGCTGGGTTGAAGAAAAAGTGAGAGGGTTGGATAAGGGCTACAAGCTGCATAAGAACCTGGGTATTGGTGCAACTGTTTCTCTGATTGCGCACTGGTTAGTGATTCAGAGTGGTAAATGGTTGGTGGGTGCCGGCATTGTTGAGCGCCCGGTCAGAGGCCCTCGCCCTGAAGGGGTTGAAGCTATTAACTGGCATTCCATTGCTGAGCAGGTAGGGGAAATTGCATTTTATGTTTTCCTCGTTTTCAGCGTTATCAGCTTAGTACAGGCGATCAGCTACAAGAAATTCAAGTTTACCCATAAAATAGGTGGGCTACTGGTTATCGCCGGTATTTTTCACTCGTTGCTGCTTCTCGACTGGAATACCGGGTCAATCCCAATGAATATTGCGATTGCCGTTATATCATTTATCGGTATCTGGTGTTCGTGGCTTTCACTGTCGGGCAGTATTGGCAGGTCAAACAAAACAAAAGGCGAAGTGATATCGGTCGATTCGTTTTCGACTCAGGCAGGGCAAAGTAGCGCGGTACGCTTTGCTATCAAGCTTACATCTGAAATGAGTTACAGAGATGGTCAGTTTGCCTATCTCAATTTTCATGATGGTGAAGCACCACATCCGTTTTCCATCCTGGATTACGATGATGAAAACCAGGTTATTCAGTTCGGCGTAAAAAATCTTGGTGATTACACTCATAAGCTGGTAAACGGGCTTGAAGTTGGTCAGCGAGTAACCGTGGAAGGTGGTTATGGCTATTTTCAGATCAGCGAATTTAGCGAACAAGTATGGGTGGGTGCGGGTATTGGAATTGTTCCGTTTATTTCCCGTTTATATTGGCTTAAAAGGAAAGCGGATAAACAGGATTTAACGTTTGAAAAGGTGCACCTGTTTTATTGTGTAACGTCGAAGAAAGAGGCTTTTTTCCATCGGGAAATAATGAATTTACTTACTCATCTGGATTTTATTGACTTGCACCTATTGGAAGCTGATAAAGGGCAGTTATTAACGAGTGACCAGATTGTAGCGGCCGTTCAGGGTAAAGAGTTTGATGTTAGCTTCTGCGGGCCACAACCATTCGGAAACGTTTTGCAAACTAACCTGGCATTAGCGGGGGTTCCTAAGAACCGGTTCCACCGAGAAATATTTAAAATGCGCTGACTAGTCAGGGCTGTTAATCAACAGCCCTGATAATGCATTAAACAGAGAAGCGATTGATTTGTGACACCAGGCTTTCGGTATTACCCAGCGTTTCCTGTACGGAATGATTCACAAGGTGTGAGATATCTTTGATCTGTTTTGACATATCAGATAGTTTCGACAGATTCGAATTGATCTCTTCAGCGACCTGACTCTGTTGATCCGTGGCACTGGCAGTCTGAATCGTCAGGCCCTGGATTTGGTCAGAGGAAGATTTGACAGAATCCAGCAGAGCTTTGGTCTGGCCATTCAACTCCTCGGTGCTGGTGGCTATAGTCACACTGTCGTTAATTGACCGTACCGCTTCGGAAACTTCTCCCTGAAGGTCTGTGATCATTTGACGGATGTCTTCAGTAGAGAGCAGCGTTTTACTGGCTAAGTTTCTGACTTCGTCAGCAACCACGGCAAAGCCTCTTCCCTGCTCACCAGCCCGTGCTGCTTCTATGGCGGCATTTAATGCTAACAGATTCGTTTGTTCAGAGATATTGAGAATAACATCCAATACAGAGGTGATTTTCTCTGAACTCTGAGATAAGCGGGCAATAACGTTAGCCGCATTATTTACCTCATGTGTCAGGTCATGCAGGCGTTCTGTTGAACCCAGAATGGAAATTTCACCTTCATCTACAAGTTTAGCAAGGTAGTCAACCTGAACGGCTGTCTCGGAGGCATTTCGGGCCACTTCTTTTGTTGCACTGCTCATTTCTTCAACGGCGGTAACAACAAGATCTAATGATTCATCCTCATTGTCACTGAGAGTGGAAGATTGTGATGCGGCTTCACCAATTCGCTCCATTTCCTGTTGAACGCTGTCACAGCCCAGACGAACCTGACGGATAATCGTGCCTAATTTGTCAACAAAGCTGTCAACCTCGTTACTCAACTCTCCGGTTTCATCTTTCTTTGTACTGTTGATTCTCCGGGTCAGGTCACCATCGCCCTGATTAATTTCGTGTATATCGGCAGTCACATTTTTAATGGCATTAGAAATGTTTTTGGGTGCAAGCCAGGCCAGCATAATGCTCATCACCAGAACGATGACAGAAAGTGTGGCGACAAAAAGGGTAAACTGACTTATTCGTTCACTGATTTCTGCTTTCTCTAACGCAGAATATTTCTGTATAAGTCCCTCAGCACCATCATACAGGGCCCTCAAATCTGCAAAAGATTTTAGTGTCTGTGTCAGAAACAGACGTTTAGCCTGTTCGTTCTGGTTCGCGTTAATAGCGGTCAGGACATCGACAAAGTGTTGCTCCCATTGCTGGTATTTTTGCTGGAACGTAGACAGATAAGTCACAATTTCCGGTTCATTCCGGGCCATTTGACGGAAGCGGTTCATTCTGTCCAGAGCTTGTTTTGCGTTTGACTGAACATCACTTTTAAGTTTGTCTTTATCCGCAGCAGTGACATCCTGAGCATACACTAATGTCGACAGGGCTAAAGAGGATTGATAAAGATCCCGGTCGCCATTTTGAATCAGGTAGGCACCTTGGGCATACCGGCCTGCATTGTTTTCTATGTAATTCAGCAAATAATAGGAAGCCACTACAACGGTTAAAAAAATCACACTGAGTAGTGAAAAACTGAAGGTGTACTTCGAACGAATGGTGTTGAGCTTGTTCATCTTATTCTCCTAGGGGAAACTGTCCGTCGTATCAGGTTTGTTCCTGATTTCTATAGTAAATCATTTATTGTTATAGGGGAGAGCCCTGGTCTTACCTGTGGTGGTTTTTCACAGCCACGAATTAACAAATAGTTTAGTTACAGCTGTTTTTCAAGCTATCAATAGTTATTGATATAAAAGACAAAAGCGGGAAATGCTGGTGATATCGCAGTGAAAAATATAAGGTTACCTCTTAATTATCTATTGATTTCAGTATATGCAGGTGCTTATGAACGCGACGAACTACCTGAACACACTTAACCAGAATTACCTTTCCATCCATCGAACAAAAGAGGACCTTTTCTGGGAAACCTATATGGGAACCAGTGACAATCACGAAGGTTCTGCACAAGCTCAAACGGAATGGACCAACTTTTTAAGTGATCCGGATAAAATTTCAGAGATAGAACAAGTTCTTACACAAGCAGAATCAATTACCGATCCCAAAGAGAAAGAAGAGACAATCACCGGGCTAAAAGGCTGGTTGGCCATGTTTCAGGCTCATGCCATTCAAAGCGCCGAAGCTCGGGTATTGAAAGAAAAGCTGATTAAGTTTGAAGCGGATCTGTTTGAAAAGAAACAAAACCATGTCATGACTTATATGGATGAACAGGGCAACGCAGTCGAAGGTTCTCTTCCTGTACTGAGTTCGGTTATTCGTACCAATGATAATGAGGCAGTGCGTCAGTCAGCGCATCTGGCATTGTTGGATCTGGAGCAGTGGTTGCTGCACAATGGCTTTTTTGATTTGGTTAAGTTAAGAAACAAGTTCGCGCGTTCCTTAGGTTATGAGTCGTTCTTTGATTACTCTATTGTCAAAACAGAGCAGATGACGACCGATGAACTGTTCTCAATTTTAGATGACTTTGAGCAACGGACCCGTGCCAGTCACCAAAACAGCCTGAAAAAGCTGGCGAAAGACAAAGGTGAGCAGGCATTGGTAGGGCATAATTTTGTCTTTTCCTTTGCCGGGGATGTGATGCGGGAGTTAGACCCGTATGTGCCGTTTTCTCAATCGCTACGCCGCTGGGTCGAGTCTTTCGGGCGTCTGAACATTGATTATTCCGGTGCTGAGCTGACCCTTGATTTGCTGGATCGTAAAGGAAAATATCAAAACGGGTTCTGTCATGGGCCCGTCCCGGCGTTTTATGATCAGGGTAAATGGGTGGCTGCGACGGTTAACTTCACCAGTAATGCTAAGCCAGATCAGGTAGGCAGTGGTTATGACGGAATCAACACTCTGTTCCACGAAGGCGGGCATGCCGCTCATTTCGCCAACGTGAAAATGAATGCCCCCTGTTTTTCACAGGAGTTTGCGCCAACGTCGATGGCTTATGCGGAAACACAATCGATGTTCTGCGATAGTCTGTTAACGGATGCTGACTGGTTAAAACAGTATGCGGTCAACGCCGAAGGACAACCCGTTCCGGATGACATTATTAAAAGCATGATTGAGAACCGTCAGCCATTTAAAGCCTATGGTGAACGAAGCATTCTGGTGGTGCCTTATTTCGAACGCGCACTTTACCAACTGAATGACGATGAGCTGACACCGGAGCGGGTAACTCAACTTGCCCGTGATATGGAAAGAGATGTTCTGGGTCTGGCTTGTAGTCCTCGCCCGTTAATGGCGATTCCACACCTTCTTTCTGATGAATCGGCTTGCTCATATCAGGGCTATTTGCTTGCTCATATGGCGGTCTACCAGACGCGTGCGTATTTCACTGAGAAATTCGGCTTTCTGACCGATAACCCAGCAATCGGTCCGTTACTGGCGAAACATTATTGGCATAACGGAAACAGCGTGTCTCACAACCAGTCTATTGAAAGCCTGATGGGTGAAGGCTTTAATGCCAAATACCTTGCTGATGCATGTAACCTGTCGGCTGAAGAAGCGTGGGATACAGAGCAGAAGAAAATAGCCGCATTAGCTTCCCGGAGCCGGGCCGACATTGAGCCCTTGAATGCAACGATAAAGGTTGTTGATGGTGACAGCGTTCTGAGCACTAATACGGTTTCTGATGAGGATATGTGTGTGTCATTTGAAAGCTATATTGCGGATAAATATGGCTGTTAAACGTAGGATGTGTCCTAGCTGATTCGGAGTCGAAAAGGGCCGCATAGCGATATTCATGACTGAGTATGGTTATGCGGCCCGCATCATCTATATTATCTCTTTTATTGTTTCGTTGACCTCAGCAAAAGGGTACATTTCCAGCTTGCCAAAGCCGTCCATTTTGCTGGCTTTTAATTTGGTACTTAACGGCGTGGTAATGCCACACAGAAAACGGCTCAGGGCTTTATCCGACAATGAAGCTTTACCAGCCTGAAGATATGGCTGTAACCATGTCGATATCTGCCGGGAATCCAAAGGCGGGAGCTCTCGTCCTGGTAGTTGAGCCACCGTGCCTGCGCAGACCGAGCAGTGATGACAGTTTTTCGGGGCGTGGTTGTCGGCAAAATAACTGGCTAATGAATAGCTCAGGCATTGCTTGCTCTGGAAAAACTCAATCATGGTATGAATACGGGTAATTTCACTGTGTTCTTTCTGTGCAAACAGCTCATACAGATTCGTCACCAGTTCTGATTTAGGCATCTGTGTATTGATTACCTTATATACGTCAGTGATTTGCTTGCTTTCCAGTTCAATCCAGCCTTGTTCATGGAAATAGTCTATGGCAGCGATCACCCGTTTTCTGTCAGCGTTGTAAGCCGTCCACAGAGCGTCAAAATCGACGCTGTGCCAGGTTCGGGCTTTTGGTGAACACTGGAATATGGCTTCAACAAAGGCGCGCCTTTCACCCTGAAAACGGTGAACAATTGTTTCTGCACTGTCGGTAAGTTTAAAACGGTAATCGGCGAAATAACTGTATTGAGCCTGAATAATATTGTGCAGTTCTAAATACACCAACAACGTTTTCAGTGGTAACTGACGGATGTTACTGTCACGGGATAGCTGATTCAGCATCACTTCCCAACTGCCTGTACTGGCATATACCTGATCAACGACATACTCAATGGACGAGCTGTCGGGGGTATCACCGTAAATAAAATTTTCTAATACATTTAAGCTATCGGTATTGGCCAGTATCGTGCAGTCGGATGGTTGTCCGTCCCTCCCGGCGCGGCCAATTTCCTGCGAATAGTTTTCGATGGATTTGGGCAGGTCGTAGTGGATAACTCTCCGAATGTCGGCTTTATCTATCCCCATACCGAAAGCAATGGTCGCTACAATGCAAGGAGCAGAGCCTTGCATAAATTGCTGTTGAATGGATTCTCGGATCTCGTTTTTTAAGCCTGCGTGATAAGCCGTGGCGCGAATGCCATTTTGCTGCAGTCTGGCGGCTATGTTTTCGGCCGTTTTTTGTAAAGTGACATAGACGATAGAGGGCGATTCGGGCGCATCCTGAATGATGGACTGCAATTTGCTGAATTTTTGGTCTTCGCTGCAGGGGATGACATTCAGTGTTAAGTTGGAGCGATAAAAGCCGGTTACCGTAATGTTTTCTTTGTTTATGTCGAATTTACGGCTCATATCGTCGATAACCTGAGGCGTGGCTGTCGCGGTCAGCAAGAGTACCTGAGGTATGTTCAGAAGTTTTCGGTAGTCCGGCAGTTTTAGGTAGTCGGGCCGGAAGTTGTGGCCCCATTCAGAGATGCAGTGGGCCTCATCAACAACCAGCATAGAAATCGGTATCTGGGAGATAAACTGACGGAAACGCTCATTTTTCAGGCGCTCCACGGAAATCATCAGAATTTTCAGTTCACCGCTTCTTGCCTGCTGCATGATCCTCTGTGTACTTTCCCTGTCCTGCGTAGAATCAATGCTGGCGGCGGGAATGCCTTTACTGTGCAGGAACTCAAGCTGATCTTTTATCAGTGCCAGCAGCGGTGAGATAACCAGAGTAAGGTGAGGTAATTGCAGTGCAGGAAGCTGGTAGCATAGGGATTTTCCGGAACCTGTCGGGAAAATTGCAGCAGCCGATTGCCCATCCAAAATATGCCGGATAACGTCGGACTGACCATCGCGTAATGTTTCAAATCCAAAGTATTGTTTTAATGTTTGTTCAATCATTTTTCATCCTAACTATTGCCGCTGACTACAATCAAATTTATCCTGTCACGCCCTGATAAAGTTTATATTCATACTGTGATGGATAAATCCCAATTAAAACAAGCGATATTAGAACAGCTATACATCGTTCATAAGGTTGCAATAAGTGCTACCCAACGTGCGGTTGATGCCGCAACCGATGAAGAAACGGTTCCGGAGCACAAGTATGACACATTAGCCCTTGAAGCTTCCTATCTGGCTCATGGACAAGCGGTACGGGTTCAGGAGTGTGAAGAAGATATTCGTCAGTATCAAGCTCTACCTATAAAAGATTTTGAGGAAAACTCGAAAATTTCACTCGGTGCGCTGGTAAAGCTGATTGATGAAGATGACAAGGAAAAGTACTTTTTTCTGGGGCCTTGTGCGGGAGGTGTGACGTTTGTTTTCGACTCTAAAGATATCACTATTGTGACGCCAAAAGCGCCACTAGGTAAGGCCATGCTGGGTAAACAAATCGGTGATGAGATCGGCTTTTCGATTGGCTCAAAGGCGGTCTGCTACGAGGTTGATGTAATCATTTAAGCCGGACTCAGTAATAAATAGCCGTGAATATAAAAAGGGTGAGCACATAACGCTCACCCTAACATCGGTAAACTCTATTGAGTTCGATAGTAATTTTCTTTAAACGCCAAACTTCCCCACAACGCATTGGCATTCGCCTTACGCACAATACCTTCCGGCACTTTAGCATCGGTTAGCGTATTTTCATCCTCATTATAGTGATAAGTCGAAATACCCTGTTCCGGACGTATTACCACGACATCATTATCTGCGTTCATCCAGCCGAAGTTTTCCCCTCGTTGCATAATGGCTCGTTGCAGTGATTTCGGAACGGGTTTAGTCAGGTCAAAACCAATCATAGGATCGGATGAACTGATCCCCGCCAGAGAAAGAAGCGTCGGCGGAATATCAATCTGACTGATCAGCCTGTTATCCTGTCGGTGTCTAACCGGGCCGCCAAATATGACGGCAGGAATGTGGAAGTGGTCAATCGGTACCGGCAGCACGCCCTTAGAGCGTGAATCGTGATCGGCGATAGCTACAAATATGGTGTCTTTCCAGTACTCGGACTGTTTGGCTTTTTTGACAAATTCTCCTAACGCAAAGTCAGCGTATTTCACCGCATTTTCACGGGTCTGCTTGGGCTGGTTATAAAGCTTGATTCGACCATCCGGGAACTCAAAAGGCGTATGGTTGGATGAAGAAAATACCAGGCTGAAGAATGGCTGTCCCGATTGGTGCAGTTTGGTGAACTGTTGATCGGCTTTACGATACAGATCTTCATCGGATGCGCCCCATGAGCCTACAAAATTAGGCTTATCAAAGGTTGGGAAATCCTGCATATCTACAAACCCGTTACCCAGGAAAAAGCCTTTCATATTATCGAAGTGACTTTCACCTCCATAAATGAACTGAGTATGATAGCCATAGGATTTAAGCAGTTCTGCGATAGTAAAGAAATGGTTCTGGCTTTTTGCCAGTTTAACCACTGAGCGAGCCGGAGTGGGTGTAAAGCCGGTCACGACTGCCTCTATACCCCGTACAGAACGGGTTCCGCTCGCATACATGTTGGTAAACCCCCAGCCTTCATCCATCAACTTATCAATACTTGGTGAAAGCGGTAGACCTCCCAGACTTTTAACATATCTTGCTCCGTGGCTTTCCAGCAAAAGAATGACAATATTCTTATATGGACTTTTTTGAGTCGCTTCATGGTAAGTCGAAGCAGGGGATTTTGGATCATCAAATGATGTCGTTGTCGGTTGCATCGAGTTTCTGACAATGTTGATGATCTCCTCTTTTTTCATCTTCGGATAATAATTAAAAGCACTAACGTCTGACCCCATTTGATTCGCGGCATACAACACAGAATAAGCGGAATTTAACGTCAGATCGTTTAGCATCGGGTCAGGTGAAAAAGCAACCATGGATGGATTTAACGGGCGGTGACCTAAGGTAGAACGTGCGCCTAAGAAACCAATGGCAACAACCAGCACGGCTAAAACCGGCCGCCAGTACCATTTCGGAAAAGAAAGGTTCTGCGTTAGTTTTTTTGACCACTTCCAGCCAAACCGGACGGCAAAGATACTGGCAACCAGGCCGATAAACAGCTCCAGCTTGTAGCCAGTCCACAGCATACTGAACACTTCTTTTGGATAAATCAGATATTCAATAAATAGACGGTTTGGCCTTAAATCGTATTCCATAACGAATGGCGGAGTAGCGACTTCCATATAAACAGCAAACCAGAGTCCGGCAGTGATCCAAAGCCTCAGAACAATGTGCCAGAGTCGGCCGACAACAGTGTCAGACGATAGCAAGGTGGTGAGTAGGGCTGGCAAAATAAACAGAAAACAGATTGAGGCTATGTCGACGCGCAACCCGCTAACAAAGACATGAACCCAGTCACTTAAACCATGAAATCTGGGGTACATCCACAGGCTGAGTGCCAGTCTGGACAGAGTGAATATAGCCAATACAGCAAGGCTACTCGCAATGATAGGGTAGGTAACACCAAGTAACTTTCTGATCCTATCCAAAATAATTTCCTTTGTTATTCCGTTTGGTTTAGGGCATCACAAAAATAAACAACGAAACTTAAGGAAAACTTAGGAAGAGGGAAAATTATTAACAGGTCAGAGTCTTTAACATCAATAATTCTCATTTAAACTGATTGACAATGTTTGGTTGTCAAACTAATCTTTAATCAAGTAATTTGAGAATCAAATAAAATGGTGTTGTATGCATTTTACCCGAGAGCATAGCCATAACTTTGTGGCTCATAATGTCGATGGCGAGAAAAGAACGGTTTATGTTCTGGTGCTGACCTTTATTACCATGGTGGTGGAGATTGTGTCCGGCACCGTGTTTGGTTCCATGGCGCTGCTTGCTGATGGCTGGCATATGGGAACGCATGCCGCTGCGTTTTGTATCACTCTGTTTGCCTACCGGTATGCAAAAAAACACGCTCACAGTGACCGGTTCTCTTTTGGTACCGGTAAAGTGAGTGTGCTTGGCGGGTATACCAGTGCAATTGCTTTGGGGATTGTAGCTCTGCTGATGGTGGTTGAGTCGGTGCACCGCCTGCTTAATCCTGAGACAATCCGCTTTAATGAAGCAATATTGGTGGCGGTCATTGGTTTGGTGGTGAATGTAGCCAGCATGTTCCTTTTGGACGACCATCATCATTCCCATGAACATGAAAATGACCATCACCACGACCATACTCATCACCATGACCACAATCTCAGAGCTGCTTATATGCATGTGCTAGCAGATGCACTGACGTCGGTACTGGCTATCGTTGCGCTGCTGTTTGGTAAATTCTACGGATGGTACTGGCTGGATGCGTTGATGGGTATCGTTGGCGCATTGGTGATCAGCAAATGGACAATCGGGCTGATGAAACAGACCGGTCCGATTCTGCTGGATGAGAATATTGATCAGGCGTACCGGGAATCCGTTGCAGAGGCACTGGCTCCGGAAGCAACGGTGAAAGATATGCATATCTGGAAAATCAGCGGGCACCATTACTCGGCAGCGATGATCATTGAGTCAAACAGTGGCAAATCGGTTGATGAATATAAACAGATGCTGGAGAAGTTTGATAAAATTCATCACCTTACTCTTGAAATTCATCCGGGGGAAGCATGAAAAACATCCATAAACTGAATCAGGAACTGACAGAATTTTATGACAAAATGTCGTCATGGGAACAATCGGTAGTCCGGGAAACGGATTACTCTCTGGCTCAGATCCACACGATAGAGGTGCTGGGCTCACACGGCTCGCTGAGGATGAAAGAATTGGCAGAAAAGCTGGGTATTACCACCGGCACTCTGACGGTTCAGATAGAAAAGCTGGTTAAAGCCGGATTGATTGAGCGTTGTCCGCATCCGTCTGACCGACGTGCGATCGTTGTTGCCCTGACGGACGAAGGGCAGGTCATTCACCAGCAACATAATCAGTTGCACCTGGATTTAGTTGCAGATCTTACCCGCAATATCAGTGCCGAGCAGCAAACGGTGTTGCTTGAAAGCCTTGAGAAAATGAATCGTGAATTTTGAATAGTTTGTCTGAAGGTTAGGGTATATTCTAATAAACACGATACTTGACAGACAGTTTTCAGTAATAGATAGTTATTTAATAGGATTATTATTATGAATAAGAGTTTGTGATGCACAACAGAATGCGCACAATTTGGGTAACAGGGTTGACGCTGATGGTGCTTTTGCTGTCTGGCGTGTCGTCCAGTGCCACTCTTATGCCCATACAAGTGTTAGCTGGTGATGTGGCCATAACCGCTGTTTCTGACAATAGCGATACAGGGTGCGGCTCTTTTCAACAAAACAGTATGGCTTCGGAAGACGAATGCTGTAATTCCGACAGCTTGGTACCCGATCATCAATGTTGTCCTGTAACTTGTGTTGCTGGTTACCCGATGGTTTCTCCGGTTATCACTACTTATCATCAAGCTTTTAAATTAGTTCCTATTCCCCAAGATACGGTGGAGCACGCCAATTCTGTGGTGAACACGCTATATCGCCCCCCAATAATCTGACTCCTCTTCGGGCCTTCGGCTCAATTAATGACTATTAACGCGGTGTAGCCGTGGATTTGGTTTTTGTCTGTATAACCTATTGCTTCTTTTTTCTTCACGTTGAACTGAGAGGATTGTAATAGCGTTTATACATTCCAGAGGAAATACATGTGAAGAATCTGAAAAGCCTGACAGGCTGTGTGTTTATCCTGCTCAGTTCTTATGCTTTTACCGCTACGGCTCATGAAGGAAAAGAGCATAACGAAGTACATTCAGAAGCAGTCAATGAGGATGTGCCTGCTCTTGAATGGGATGGGGCTGATTATAAAAAGGCCGAGAAACTGTTCCGTAGCGCGGGTGGCTATGGCTGCGTAGCATGCCATAGTCAGTTTGCTCAGGGAGGTGGTAATGTTGGTGGAAATATAAGAGACCACTCATTGGGCCAGATTAATTATGCCCTCCAGAATGAACCAACCATGAAGTTATTGAACAACGCGCTCAGTCCCGATGATAAAAAACTACTGGCCAGCTATTTGAAAACCTTGGGACAGTTCAAGCTTGTAGAGTGGACTATCGATGGTGATTCTTCCTACAGCAAAACTTCCTTAGACAAGGGGTCGGCGAGCCAGCTAGTCATTTCAAATAAAACCTTCGAACCACTGACTTTGTCCCTGGAGCCTCTGGGTAACGGAGGGGAAATAACTGTGGAGCCGTATGAAACCAAATCATACGAGTGGACGACCGAGCCTGGCGTGGTCCGGTTGCAATACAGACAAAATATTCTTGATATTGATGTCAGATAACGATCTGAATATAAGGGAAATACTATGAAAAAATTTCTTAACCTTACCGCAGTGTCTGTACTGATGCTAAGTGCAAGTGCTTTTGCTAAACCTGTGGTTGAACTTTATAAATCACCGACATGTGGTTGTTGTGGTAAATGGGCAGCCATCATGGAGAAAGAAGGTTATGAGGTAAATATTCACCTGCAGAACAACTGGGATTCGGTGAAAGCGCCTTTTGATATGCCAAAACAACTGGGGTCTTGTCATACCGCGATTATTGATGGGTATATGGTGGAAGGGCATGTGCCTGAAGCGGATGTTGCCCGGCTTCTGAAAGAGCGCCCATCTGATATATCGGGAATTTCGGTTCCTGGTATGCCTCGTTTCTCGCCAGGCATGGCGGCACAAGGTAAAAATTATAAGGATTTCAATGTGGTGGCCTTTAATAAAGACGGCCAAATGAGTTTGTATAAGAAATATTAACGAATGGCACAAGGACGATACCGATGGTTGGGGAACTTAACCATCGGTATAAAAACAGTAAAATGTTTATAGAAAATAGGGAGTAATAATTATGGGATGTTGCAACAAACCACCGGCCGGAGGGCCAGATAAAAGTCAGATGGGCAAACTGCTTAAAGTCGTTGCCGTATTTTCGGTCGCGATTATTGTTTTAGCCTACCTGGCTGGTTAATCCATTAACTAAAAATCCGGCCTCTGCGCCTTTACTATTTATCAAAAGTGCAGAGACCGGATTTTATTAATATACAATTGGTTAATTAGGTTTAGTCTTTATCGCCGTCGTCAGAATCAAACCAGGCACCATGACAACCACCAAAGCCTCTGTTGTTACCATTATTGTTAATGAACCCGGCATGCATTTCTTTCATCCAGTCGATCATGGCATCAGGGTCATCGTGCATTTTTTCGGCCCATTCTTCCATGGCTTGAGGATCGTTATGCAGTTTAAGCATGGTTTGATATTGTGGGCTGTCTTCATCCATCATACCGTGGTGAAAACCGAATCCACCACCATTACCACCGTGAGCATAAACACCGACAGAAATAGCCAGTACACCAAGAGTTGCTAAGATTTTAGTTGCAGTTTTCATAATATGTTCCTTCTGTGTGTTCGTTTTTTCTTTATTGTAATTACAGCAGGAATGTTCTTACGATGTGTGTCGTAACTGCTTTATTTTCTGATAGTTGATGGCAAATGACAGCGTTGACAAACTTTGTCACACTTTAAACGTTATATACTTTCATACTATAGATAAACCTTCCCCATAAGAGGTAGCCGGATGGAGCGCACTTATCATATTCTTGTCGTTGATGACCACAGCGAGATTCGGGAACTGCTGAAACGTTTTCTGGTACAGCATGGATTTAAGGTCACGGTTGCGGCTGACGGCGAAGAAATGAATACTCATATGAGTCACAGTCATTTCGACCTGATCATTCTCGATCTAATGCTGCCGGGCAAAGATGGTGTCACCTTGTGTCGGGAGGTGAGGGCCACTTCTAATATTCCTATCATCATGCTGACGGCACTGGGAGAAGAAATTGACCGTATCGTTGGGCTTGAAGTCGGCGCTGATGATTATATTTCGAAACCTTTTAATCCACGGGAGCTGTTAGCTCGTGTTCGCTCAGTTTTGCGCCGCCATTTTGCTATTCCAAATGTCAGCGAACAGCTTTCTTCTTCCGGTCAGCGTTATCACTTTTCCGGATGGGTACTGGAATCCACAACCCGTGAACTGTTCAGCCCTGACGATACGTTGGTGAGCCTGACTTCTACGGAATTCGAATTGCTGGTGGCATTTTTGTCTCATCCTAATGTGGTGCTGAAAAGGGAAGATTTGCTGAATCTGGTTCAGGGGAGGGGGAGTGATGTTTATGACAGAGCAATAGATACGCTAATCAGCCGGCTACGGAAAAAAATAGAAGTCGACCCGAAATCACCAAAGTTGATCAAAACGATTTGGGGTGGTGGATATCAGCTCAGCTGTGAGGTGACGCATGATTAGTTGGTACCAGAAGCAGAAACTGATTCATCAGATTGGCGTGATCATTTTAATCGGCTTTACGGTCAGTTTCTTTTTATCCCTGTATCTGCTCTCTTCCGAAAAATCGAAGAATCTGAGCTTACTGTCATCGACAGGTGCGATTCAAAGAGTGATATCGGTGGTCGATATCCTTTCTCAGACACCGGCCGATTTACATGACTCGATCATCAGAGCAAGTGGCAGCTCTGATCTTTCTTTATCACTGAGCCGTCAGCCTCATATAGAAACAGGGCAGTCCGGCAGTGAAGAGGCAGATGTTCTTATTCAAAGGCTGCATTCGGCTGGGATTCGTCGCGTTCATCTATCTATGGTGAAATTTGACCGCTCTATCCTGAATATGAGCGACATGCATAATGCGATGATGTCTGGTCGAAGTAGGCATGATATCCAAGACATGCGTAATGTGCGTCTGGGATATATTGCTACTGTTGATGGTTCTGTGGAACTTGCTTCAGGTCTCTGGCTCAATTTTTCCTCGGGAGTCGAGGAAAATATTACTCACTGGTCGATTGGCGTACTGATTTCTCTGTCACTGGTCATGCTAACGACTGTGTTTATTTCCCTGTTAATTATACGCAAAGCGTTAAAACCCATTGGGGAGTTAAGAAAGGCAGCCGATCAATTTGCCATGAATAAAAAAGTGTCTATGGTTGATCCGCATGGACCCAAAGACCTCTATCCGACAATCAGGGCATTTAACGAAATGCAGACGCAGCTTACCGACTATATACAGGACAGAACCAAGCTACTGGCAGCCATTTCTCATGATCTCCGAACCCCGTTAACCAGCTTACGGTTACGACTGGAGTTTATAGAAGACAGTGAAGACAAACAGCAAATGCTGCATACGTTAGCAATTATGGAGAAAATGCTGCAGGCCACGATGCGGTTTACCAGAGAGGATAGTGAGCTGGAAGAGCGACAACGTTGTGACGTGAACAGTCTTATTCAGGCCATTGTAGATGAGTATGCCGATAAGAATGTCATTGTTCGGTATCAGCCTCAGCAGTCACTGGTGGAAAACATGCCCCCTGTGAGCATAAGAAGAATGGTAGAAAACTTAGTGAATAATTCTGTCCAGTATGGAGGAGAAGGTAATACTATTTCACTAGAGGTAAAACGAGAGAAACAGTACCTTGTGGTTTCAGTTATTGATACAGGTAAAGGAATTGCGGAAGATAAATTTGAGGAGGTTGTTAAGCCGTTTACCCGATTAAATCAAGCCAGAGATACGGAAAGTTCGAATGTAGGATTGGGCTTATCAATTACCGCTTCTCTGGCAAAAGCCCATGGGGGAGAGCTGATTTTACAGAAGAATCACCCTAAAGGTCTTATCGCCACGTTTACCCTGCCATTAAGCATAAATCTTTAAAAGTCTTAATCAAAATTGAGCTGATTAAGACTTTTATTGTTGTTAGATGCAGTTATCGTTAGATGCAAATACGAATGAATACAGACTTTCAGATAATGAATATACGTTTTATGCTACCGCATCTTTCTCGAAATAGGCGTCAAAGAGCTCAAGTATCCTGGCTTCTAGCTCAGCCGCAGTATGGCTATTATTCGTGGCACAATAGCTGGCAGCGCACTCACACAGCAAACACTTTCTCGCTTCCAGTTGGCTGGCACTGCGTGAAATGGCTTTACCTTCAGGGTTAATCACATCAATATTCATCAACATTCCCAGAGGGTGGTACTTTTCAATCTGAATCATCGCCCGTTTCAACTCGGAAGAGGCGATGCCAGTGATGACTAATGTGGCTTCATTCCCACTTTTAGAGAGCGTAATTTCCCGATCAATAATACGTGTATTCAATTCCTGTATTTTTTCAATGACAGATTCAAACGTAATTTCATATATTTCTTTTGCGTAAGAGTTATGGGCTAATGCTTTAGGCAAATTGGTGTTAACAATCACAAGAGGCAGGGCGTGCTGCGCAAGCAAACGTTGCTGCCGCTTTACTCGCTCAAGGCTTTGCTGGTGTTCATCATAAAGAGTGGCTGTATACTGCATTTCTGTTTCCTTTTCTGATCCTCTGCACTATGGTGATATTTTATTCATAACCATGGATAAAGGATGAGGCTGTTAAAACAAAAAAAAGTGGCATTTGTGTATTAAATGGCGTTAATGAATTTATTTATTCCATAAGAAATAAAGCGGCCAAAAAATAAAATTTATTTACGCCATTTAATACGTTTAATGGTTTCAATTGGATGATACATCTCACGAAGTAATAACCACATGCTCAGTAGACTGGCCGGACATTAATTACCAATAGGTTGAAATAGTAATGAACGAAGGTCCGATCATTCTTGAAGGTGTGACCCTAATGCTGCTTGGTATGGGGTTCGTTTTCTGCTTTCTAGCTTTGTTGGTAGGTGCCACACGCCTGCTTTCAACAGTTTCAATCAAATTCACACCACCGGCACAGCCGGCAAAAGCACCAGCTTCTTCAGCTGCACAGTCCGACGACGATGATGTTGTCGCAGCGATTACTGCTGCCCTTCATCACCACAAGACAAAATTTAGTCAACAAGCGTAAGATTACAGGGGATTCCAAATGTCCAAAATAAACAAGCCACTTGGTATCACGGATGTGGTACTGCGTGACGCTCACCAGTCACTATTTGCAACACGTCTGCGTTTAGATGACATGCTGCCAATTGCCTCAAAACTGGATGAGATCGGTTACTGGTCTCTTGAATCTTGGGGTGGTGCAACTTTTGATTCCTGCATCCGTTTTCTTGGTGAGGACCCATGGGTTCGCCTGAGAGAACTGAAAAAAGTTATGCCAAACACCAAACAGCAAATGCTGTTCCGTGGTCAGAATATTCTTGGCTACCGTCACTATGCTGATGATGTAGTAGATAAATTTGTAGAGCGTGCAGTCGCAAATGGTATGGACGTATTCCGTGTATTTGATGCGCTTAACGACGTTCGTAACATGAAGCAGTCTATTCAGGCGGTTAACCGTCAGGGTGCTCACGCTCAAGGTACTATCTGTTACACAACCAGCCCTGTTCACACTATGCAGTCTTGGGTTGATGTTGCAGAGCAGCTTGTAGAGTGCGGTGTAAATTCAATCGCCATTAAAGATATGTCTGGTGTTATGTCTCCATACGAGGCGTACGAACTGGTTTCTACTCTTAAGAAACAACTTGATGTTGAACTGCACCTGCACTGTCATTCAACGGCAGGTATGGCAGACATGACTCTGCTAAAAGCAATCGAAGCGGGTGTTGATCGCGTTGATACGGCTATCTCTTCTATGAGTGGTACTTATGGCCACCCTGCGACTGAATCTATTGTTGCTGCACTGAAAGGCACTGAGCGTGATACTGGTCTGGATCTTGAGAAAGTCGAAAGCATCGCAGCTTACTTCCGAGAAGTTCGTAAGAAATACGGCGCATTCGAAGGTCAGCTAAAAGGTATCGACTCTCGCATTCTTGTTGCACAGGTACCTGGCGGCATGCTGACGAACATGGAAAGCCAGCTTAAGCAACAGAACGCTATCGACCGTATCGATGAAGTTCTGGAAGAGATTCCTCGCGTACGTAAAGATCTGGGTCACATTCCTCTGGTAACACCAACTTCTCAGATCGTTGGTACTCAGGCTGTCATTAACGTAATCATGGGTGAGCGTTATAAGACCATCACTAAAGAAACTGCGGGTGTACTGAAAGGTGAATACGGCCAGACTCCGGCTCCTGTTGATGCTGCATTGCAAGAGCGTGTACTGGATGGTGCGGAAGCGATCACTTGCCGCCCGGCTGACGTGATCGAACCAGAAATGGCAAGCCTGACTGAGTCAGTGACTGCTCAGGCGAAAGAGAAAGGCATTGAACTGGCTGAAAATGCCGTTGATGACGTTCTGACTGTTGCTCTGTTCGATCAGGTTGCATGGAAATTCCTTGAAAACCGTAATAACCCAGACGCTTTCGAACCTGTTCCGACCGCAGCTGATGCAGCTCCAAAAGCAGCAGTGGCTGACAACGCAGTTTACACTGTAAACGTTAACAACAAGTCGTTTGTTATTCAGGTTAATGAAGGTGCAGACCCTGAAGTTATTGCTGCAGCAAGTGAAGCTTCAGCAGCGGCTCCTGCAGCTGCACCATCCGGTGATGCTGAAACTGTTGCGGCTCCACTGGCCGGTAATATCTGGAAGATCCATGCAAAAATTGGCCAGATGGTAAAAGAAGGTGAAACACTGCTGATTCTGGAAGCCATGAAAATGGAAACAGAAATTAAAGCAGCACGTGACGGTAAAGTTGAATCTCTGGCTGTATCTGAAGGCGATGCCGTTCAGGTTGGCGATGCACTACTAGCACTAGCTTAAGGGTAGAAAATGAGCACTGAATATACATTAAAAGTAAATGGCCAGACTTACGTGGTTCAAATCAGCGAAGGTGCAGATGCCGCAGCAAATACAGCTCCGGCGGCCGCTCCTGCAGCTGCACCAGCAGGTGATGCTGAAACTGTCGCGGCTCCTCTTGCCGGTAATATCTGGAAAATCCACGCGAAGATCGGCCAGATGGTGAAAGAAGGTGAAACACTGCTGATTCTGGAAGCCATGAAAATGGAAACAGAAATCAAAGCAGCACGTGACGGTAAAGTTGAATCTCTGGCTGTATCTGAAGGCGATGCCGTTCAGGTTGGCGATGCACTACTAGCACTAGCTTAAGGGTAAGAAATGGACAGCGTTTTAGGTCTGATTAACGACTTTGGTATCCTGCATATGCAGTGGGGCCAGGCAGTCATGATCCTTGTGGGCATGGTGTTGCTTTACCTGGCTATTGTTAAGGGGTTTGAACCTCTGCTTTTGGTTCCGATTGGTCTGGGCGGCATTCTTTCGAACCTTCCGGAAGCTAACCTGGCAATTAATGCGGTGGATGCGGCTATTCATGCAGCAAAACCGGATGTGATGCAGTTGTTTGCCGGTATTCTGAATATTACGGATACTTCAATTGAAGCAGTAAAACATGCTGCGCATATGGCTACGCCAGAGCAGGCGATGAAATTGCAACTACTGGCAGAACAGTATCAGTACACCGATGGTATGTTGTACACATTCTACAGTGTTGCTATCGCATCGGGTGTTGGTCCTCTGGTGATCTTCATGGGTGTGGGTGCCATGACCGACTTTGGTCCACTATTGGCTAACCCAAAAACACTCCTTTTGGGAGCAGCAGCACAGTTTGGTATCTTCGCAACGGTATTGGGTGCACTGGGTCTGAGCCAATTAGGTATCATGGACTTCAGCGTTGCTCAGGCAGCTGCGATTGGCATCATCGGTGGTGCGGATGGTCCGACAGCGATTTACGTATCAAGCTTACTGGCTCCTGAACTTCTGGGTGCAATTGCAGTTGCGGCATACTCATACATGGCTTTGGTTCCAATGATCCAACCGCCAATTATGCGAGCTCTGACTACACAGGAAGAACGTTCTATTCAGATGAAGCAACTTCGTCCGATAAACAAACTTGAAAAAGTGTGCTTCCCTCTGATGTTGCTGGTTCTGATTGCGATGCTTCTGCCTTCTGCGACTCCGCTGATGGGTATGTTCTGCTTCGGTAACCTGATGCGTGAGTGTGGCGTGGTTGAGCGTCTGTCTGACACGGCTCAGAATGCACTGATCAACATTGTGACCATCTTCCTTGGCCTGTCGGTTGGTTCTAAGCTGATGGCTGATAAATTCCTGCAGCCTCAGACGCTGGGTATCCTGGCGTTGGGTATTGCGGCATTTTGTGTGGGTACCGCGGCTGGCCTTCTGATGGCGAAACTGATGAATAAGGTCTGCAAGGATAAGGTTAACCCACTGCTTGGTTCTGCGGGTGTGTCTGCGGTACCAATGGCGGCTCGTGTTGCTAACAAGATTGGTCTGGAAGCGAACCCACAGAACTTCCTGCTGATGCATGCAATGGGGCCAAACGTTGCTGGTGTTATCGGCTCTGCTGTTGCAGCCGGTGTAATGATCAAGTATGTGCTTGGTTAATATAACACTAACACATTGATGAATAAGGGAGGCACCGTTCTCCCTTTTGTTGATCCTATAGGGTTACATTGGTCACCCGTTGACTTCACAAGTTTTAGATTTATTACTTATGCTAAAAATAAATCTACATATAATTTTATTTTATATCTGTTCAATGGATCCTGGACAACTACAAAATACAATTATAAGGAATGAGATGTATGAATGTGATGGAAAAGATGAAGACCGGGGCTTCATTTCGTCTGAAAGTGTTTATTCTTATTTTAGCCCTAATGAGCCTGCAAATGGCTTTTATGGGGTTCAATTTCCATAATACATTACTGGATACGTTAGAACACCAGGTGAGTACCCGGGCTTTGGTGCAGGCAGAAGAAATTGCCAGTGATCCTAAACTGATCCAGGAAGTACGGATCAAAAACCTGCCTGCCATTGAAAGGGTCATTAATCGCCTGACGAAAATATCAGATGCCAGCTTCATTGTTATTGGTGATGAAAAGGGCATTCGTCTTTCTCACCCGGTAAAAGACCGTATTGGTCAGCCAATGCAAGGGGGCGATAATGCGGGTGCACTGGAAAACGGGGAGTCCTACACCTCTGTCAGCAAAGGAACACTGGGGTACAGTGTGAGAGGTAAAAGTGCCATCATTGATTACGACGGAGAAATAATCGGGGTTGTCTCTGTCGGGTATCTGATGAATCGCTTTGACCAGTGGTTGGTGTTTTATGCTAAACCAGTGGCGTATGAGTTAGGTATCATTTTGTTACTAACGTTGGTTGGTGCCTGGTTTTTCTCTGCTCATATCAAGAAAAAGATGAATGGTATGGAGCCAGCGGAAATTGCGCTTGCTCTTTATTTGCAGAAGTCTATTTTACAATCCGTCTACGAAGGCGTTATTGCTATTAATAAGACCGGAAAAATTTTAGCAGTTAATAAAACAGCCGCTGAGATTATTGGTACCGAAAAAGCCAGTAGTGAACTGAAAAACCGCAGTATTATGGAGTTTCTGACTCAAACTCAGTTCTTTTTTCAAACGCCTTATGACGAAAATATCAAGGATGAAATTGTATCAATTAATGGCCATACGTTAATCGCAAATCGGGTAGCTATATTTGATGGCAACGTGTTAATTGGCTGGGTGGTGAGTTTCCGTAATAAAGATGATATCAATTCATTAACAGCAGAGTTAACTCAAATAAAGCAATATACAGAGAACCTCCGTGTAATGCGGCATGAGCATGCGAATAAGCTGTCAACAATTTCCGGTTTGATCGAAATAGGTGATTGTGATGCAGCCCTTGCACTCATAAATAGTGAAAACAATAAGAAGCAGAAATTAATAGATTTTATCAGTTCAAGAATAAAATGTAAGCAAGTTGCAGGTATACTGCTCGGGAAATATGCCCGTTCCAGAGAGCTGGGACTAGACTTACAGTTTGACCCAACATGTCAGTTGTATAACTTAACGGCGAATATTCAGGCAGATGAATTATCTGCGGTAATAGGCAACCTTATTGATAATGCTTTTGAAGCAACACTCAACAATCCGGACAGTAATAAAATTATTACCCTACTCATTACTGATGCCGGCAATGAGCTTGTTATTGAAATTGCAGATAACGGTTGTGGCATTGACCCTGAAATATCCGGCACTATTTTTACTCGTGGTGTAACCAGCAAGGGTGATCAGGAAGGGCACGGTATAGGCCTGTATCTGATCAATCGATACGTGAACAATGCTGGTGGTGTTATTTTGGTGGATGATGCCGAGCCTAAAGGCACTATATTCTCAATATTTATTCCAAATAACGGTAACAAATGATGGATTCTATAGACGTTTTAATTGTAGAAGACGAAGTCGGTATCGCTGAACTGCATGCCCAGTTTTTACGACAGACAATGCGCTTCAGGCCTGTCGGTATCGCGTCGACTCTGAGCATGGCCAGAACCATGATTAAGGTGAATAAACCTAAACTGATCATCCTGGATAACTATCTTCCTGATGGATTAGGTGTCGACTTGCTGCGTGAAATCGTAGCGGAGAAGAGCGGCCATAAAGCTGATGTCATTTTGGTGACTGCAGCCAGTGAAATGGATACGGTAAAAGAAGCCATGCACTGTGGCTGTTTCGATTACCTTTTGAAACCAGTTGCGTATGACCGACTGAAAGACACTTTAAATCGATACTTAAAATACAACAGTGCTATTAATGCTTATGACAATATCAGTCAGCGTCATGTCGATGATCTGTTTAATATCCAGGCCCGTGAAAAATGCTCAGAGACCCTACCAAAAGGTATTGGTGAGTTGACTCTCGATAAGATAAAACAGGTATTCAATGAAAATACGGGTGTGAAATTTACAGCAGAGAGTTTGGGTGACCGCGTTGGTATCAGTAAGACAACAGCCAGACGCTATCTTGAATATTGTTCAGCCAGTGGATTTTTATCCGCTGAAAACGAGCATGGACGAGTTGGGCGACCAGAGCGCGTTTATGTGAAAACAAATTAAATATCAATAAGTTATTATTGTTGTTTTTATCCTTTTTGATATAAATACAGGCTCTCACTCACACTGAGAGCCTGAAGCTTTTCCCAAAATAAGGTAACCTCTGTCATCTGTCTTTTCATCTGTATTTTCTTCCAGTCACACCACTAAAAATCATAAAAATCATTAATGGTTTTTAGCCTGCATCGAAACTTGATAATTATCGCTAAATCCTTTGTCTCAGTCCGGAAAATAGGGGGTAGACGAATTGGTGATACCCTTGCCCATCCGCCTCGAATCATACTTTTTTAGCGCCATCTAATACGAGATGCACGAGGAGCAAACATGATAATTAGTCAGCGATCTTACGCTGGGACTCTAGAATCCAGTGATCTACTGGTAGAAATAATGCCTTCCGAAGACAATAGCCTGGACATTGAAGTTACAAGTTCTGTAGAAAAGCAATTTGATGACCTGATCAGAAAAGTCGTTACTGACACTCTGGCAGAGTTAGGTGTAACGTCAGCGGTTGTTTCTGTCAACGATAAAGGGGCGCTTGATTGTGTAATTAAAGCGCGAGTTCAGGCTGCAGTGATGCGGGCGTCAGGAGCAAAAGAAATTGTCTGGGGTGATCAATAATGAGTAAATTACGCAGAAGTATGTTGTTTGTTCCTGGCTCAAATGCCGCGATGTTAAGCAACTCATTTATCTATACTCCAGACGCTATCATGTTCGATCTGGAAGACTCTGTTTCCATCCGTGAAAAAGATACCGCTCGCATGCTGGTATTCAATGCCCTTCAACACCCACTTTATCAGGAAGTCGAAACCGTAGTTCGTGTTAACGGCCTGGAAACAGAAATGGGTCCACTAGACGTTAAAGCTATGGTCAGAGCTGGCGTTAATGTTATTCGTCTGGCAAAAACTGATTCTGCTGATGACGTGCATTTGATGGAAGAAACGATTGCAGCTGCTGAAGCAGAGTGTGGTCGTGAAGTGGGCAGCACAAAAATGCTGGCAGCAATCGAATCAGCAATGGGTATCAACAACGCAGTAGAAATCGCAGTAGCATCGGAGCGCCTGATCGGTATTGCACTGGGTGCAGAAGACTATGTTCGTGATATAAGAACGCAACGTACACCTGAAGGTACAGAGCTATTTTTTGCTCGTTGTTCAATTCTGCAGGCAGCTCGTGCGGCTGGCATCATGGCATTTGATACTGTTTATTCAGATGCGAATAATGAAGAAGGCTTCCTGAAAGAAGCTGAGCACATTAAGACTCTGGGCTTTGACGGTAAATCCCTGATCAACCCTCGCCAAATCGAAATGGTTCATAACGTATTTGCTCCATCTCAGAAAGAAGTGGATTACGCCAATGCAGTTATCGAAGCCGCTGCTGAAGCAGAAGAGCAGGGCTCTGGTGTGGTTTCCCTTAACGGCAAGATGGTGGATGCACCAATTATTGAACGTGCTCGTTGGACATTACAACGTGCTGAATCAGGAATTAAACAGTAAGGCATCCACATGACGACTATTACAAACGCACTTAATCGTGAAATTGAGATTTCCGCAGACAGTCACGCAAACATGAAGCCATACGCTGGTGCTCATGACCTGACTGCTCACCTTCTGAATAAAGAAACAAAACGTAGCCGCAAGCTATATGAATCACTGGAAGAAGCGATTGCAAACTCCGGTCTTAAAGATGGCATGACCGTCTCTTTCCACCACTCATTCCGTGGTGGCGACAAGATTATCAACATGGCAATGGATCTCATCGCATCCATGGGCTTTAAAAATCTGACACTGGCTTCAAGCTCTCTGTCAGCTATTCATGCTCCTATTGTTGGCCACATTAAAAATGGTGTGGTAAGCAAAATTTACACCTCTGGTCTCCGTGGTGATCTGGCAGAAGAAATTTCACGTGGTCTGCTTGAAGAGCCTGTACATATCCACTCACACGGTGGTCGTGTACACCTGGTTCAATCTGGTGAGCTGAACATCGATGTAGCATTCGTTGGTGTATCAAGCAGTGACGAATTCGGTAACGCAAACGCAATTAAAGGCCGTTCTCGTTGTGGTTCTCTGGGCTACGCAAAAATCGATGCTCAGTACGCGAAACATACTATCGTTCTGACAGAAGAGATCGTTCCTTTCCCTAACGCCCCGGCTTCTATCGCTCAGGATCTGGTTGATGCAGTAGTGAAAGTGGAAGAAGTGGGTGACCCATCGAAAATCGGTGGTGACGCAACTCGTATGACAACGAACCCGCGTGAGCTTCTGATCGCTCGTAAAGCGGCTGACGTAATCGAGCATTCTGGCTATTTCTTCGATGGCTTTAACCTTCAGACTGGTTCTGGCGGTGCATCACTGGCAGTAACTCGCTTCCTTGAAGATAAGATGGTGAAGAAAGACATCAAGGCTAACTTTGGTCTGGGTGGTATTACTGCGACTATGGTTGATCTTCACGAGAAAGGCCTGATCAAAACTCTGCTGGATGTACAATCATTTGACTCAGTAGCAGCAGATTCTCTGGCTCGTAACCCGAATCACCTTGAAATCTCTGCTAACCAGTATGCGAACCCTTCTTCTAAGGGGGCAGTGGTTGATCGTCTGGATGTCGTTATCCTGAGTGCGCTGGAAATTGATACAGATTTCAACGTGAACGTAATTACGGGTTCTGACGGTGTTATCCGTGGTGCATCTGGTGGTCACAGTGACACAGCCGCTTCTGCCAACATGACGATTATCGTTGCTCCGCTTATCCGTGGCCGTATCCCAACAGTGGTTAACTCTGTACTAAACGTGATTACTCCTGGTTCGCAGATTGACGTTCTGGTTACTGACCATGGTGTTGCTGTTAACCCAGCCCGTGAAGACATCAAAGCTCGTCTGGTTGAAGCTGGTGTACAGGTTGGTACTATTGAAGAACTACAACAACGTGCAGAAATGCTGACTGGTAAGGCTAAGCCAATCGAGTATCTGGACAACGTTGTAGGTTATGTTCGCTACCGCGATGGTTCAGTAATCGACGTAATCAAGCAAGTGAAGGAATAACAACCTTGTATTCAGGACCTAAAGTCACGCTTGAACAAGTGTTAGACAATCGTGAAAGACGAGCAAACCGGCAAAGGGAGTGGGCGGAAGCCCATTCTCTTCCTCTGATCAGCTTTACCATCAATATGGTCGGGGAGGTCAAACTGAATCAGATTTCCAGGACGGCCTTTTCTCAGGGTTATCAGGCGATTGTTCAGGCATGCTCAACCCACAATATTGAGATGGTCAGCCTGGAAAAATACAGCAGTGACTGCGGGGCTGAATTATTGATTTCTGCGGGAAATATTGAACCTGATGCGCTTAAGCGGGTGATGGTCGAGATTGAAGACACTCATTCGCTTGGGCGCTTATTTGATATCGATATTTTGGATAGTCAATGTGTGTCTCTGTCGAGGGATACATATGGTCTGCCTCGTCGGAAATGTTTTGTCTGCGGTAATGAAGCAAAAATCTGTGCCAGAAGCCGCGCCCACCCTTTACCGGCTTTGATTGATAAAATGAGTGAGATGATAAATGATTGCAACTAACTCAATTAAGTGGCTGCTGGATGACTGTTGCCTGTACCAACAATCATCTAGCGGAAAGCTAGAGCTGAATATCTGTGAGCTTGCGGGAAACCTTGCGTATCATGCCATGATGCTGGAAGCGCATTTAACACCGAAAGCGGGCCTTGTGGACTGCGTGTCTAGTGGTGCCCATACCGATATGGATATCCATACCTTTATTGCTAGTTCAGATTCGCTTCGCCCGTATATGAAGAAATTTGTGAGAGCCGGTTACGATATGCATGAGCTTCCGGCTAAGTCTTTACTACCGGGCCTGCGTAAGGTCGGTATCGAAGCCGAACGAATGATGTTTGTTGCGACAAATAACATCAATACACACAAAGGAATGATTTTTACGCTTGGTCTAATCTGTGGTGCGGTTGGCTGGTTGTATAGAAAGGGGCTTTCTTTCGATGCCATACACATTCGTAGTGTTATCATGGAATGTTGTGCTTCGCTGGTATCTGATGATCTTAGAAATTCAACTAAGATTCCGGCGACAGCAGGTGAAAGGTTATACCGTGAACATGGCATGACCGGGATCCGTGGGGAAGCCGCTCATGGCTATCCGATGATTTACATTCATGGTCTGCCTGCCTATGAAGAGGCTATCCGTAAAGGTCATTCTGAAGAGCAGGCTATGTCTCAGGCTCTGCTGACTATTATGGCAAAAAATAGTGACTCCAACCTGGTGAGCCGCGGAGGGTTGGAAGGACTGAACTATGTTCAGTCTCTGGCGAGTGACATTTTGTCCGAAGGTGACAGTACTAGGACTGGCTTTGAACAGGCCATCTGGGATTTGGATCAGAAATTGATAGAGAAAAACCTTAGCCCGGGTGGCAGCGCTGATTTGCTGGCCGCTACCTGGCTGTTAGCTCAATTAAATATCTGCTCTAAGATGTAATGGATATTTTTATTATTAATTAATAACTTAATCAATACTCTCATTTTCCCTGCATTTGTGCGGGGACTTTTTTTTAAGGTAAAGTAAGGTATGGCAAACAGCATTTGTATAGGAATTATTGGTAACTTTAACGGCCACTTAAGTGGTGCAGAGAATGTGGCAGAACATGATGTGCCCAATGGTATTTTTGTTATTCATCGGGAGCATGAAGAGACGTTGACCACCGGTGATAAAGCAAAATATCCTCAGGAAGGTTCGAAAGTCGACATTGAGCCTGAATATGTGATCCGCTTTAAGGTGAAATATGAGGATGAAAAAGTATCGGATCTGGAACCGGTACAGATGACTATCGGCAATGATTTTACGATTCGACAACTTGAAGGCTCAGACAAAATATCGGAGCGTAAGGCATGGGGCGAAAAGTCGAAAGGTATTAATCACCTTTGGTGGGATATGAAACCATTTATACCCGATAATTATGGATCGAACCTAAAACTGATTTCCTATATCGAAAGAGATGGTTTATTTTACCGCTCAACGCCTCTCGTTGATTGTACCGACACGAAAGTTTTTTGCTCAGATCTGATTAACTGGGTTGTAGACAGTATTAATAACCAGACGCGTCATGGTATGTATGAAGAAATTCTTCCCACACTAGTTGAAAACAATTTTCCAGAAGAATTAGTTCTGTATACCGGTGCGCCAATTTATACTGACTGGGGCGAGGAAAACTTTCTTCAGCGTGGTGATAAGGTGCATATTGCTGCTTATTATGCCGATCAAATGGATATTGAAGATGTGAAATCTATGTTCTTCAATAGTAAGCATAAAAATAACAGCGATGTTTTATCATTTGTTCAGGAAATAATCTGATTTCCAAAAGTAGATGTATAAAAAAAGGCAATGGAAATACTCCATTGCCTGAAAATTCCAACAAAATCCCTTAAATCAATTTATTTCTGCTGGAATGATTTCTGCGTGGTCATCAAGTTCAATTTGACCCTGGAAACTTTCGTAGTGTTCTTTACACAAAGGGACAACAAACATAGCTTCACCTTGTGTGGTATTTTGCCTTACTAAAACCCGGTGAGTTGGTTTGTTAATGCAGTTTACTTCTGAGCAAAATCCTTCGCTGTATTCCGCAGCCTGTTCCTGATTGGCTTGTGGCTTTTGTTTTATCTCTTCAGATGCATTGGTAACGATCATGTTAGTGTCCTGTCTGTGAACATGTGACTATATTATGATCGTCAGTGAACCTCTTTTATGAGCTAGCGCTCAGCTCACCGTGTTATTTATACTATTTAATAAATTAAATGAATTTAAGTGTTGCGATTAAATTTCATTTTTCCTCGCTCTTTTTCCTGCTCTAGCAAAATTTTTTCATGGGCTTTAAAAAAAGGAAGATATATAAAATAAGAGTTAACCATAGCCAGTAATACCATAAGTGCATTCATAATGCTGCCATTCGAGGCCCAGGCAGCGCCAATCGGAGCTGGAACTGACCATGGAACCAAAGTAACGACCCTATCTAATAACTGTGCAGAGGTTAAATACCAGGCAATAGTGGCGTTAATCATAGGCACAAGAACAAACGGTATCAGAAACAGGGGATTCATAATGATTGGGAATCCGAACAAGATGGGCTCATTAATATTAAATATTGAGGGGATAACGCCTACTTTGCCAACGGATTTAAGCTGGTTAGAGCGACTTTTTATTGCCAGGTAGACCAATGGAAGGGTAGAGCCAACCCCACCGATCAGCAGGTAAAAATCCCAGAACCCGCGTAGGAAAATATGTGGCAATACAGCTTGTCCGGCCTCCATTGCGGCCTGATTCGCAATGACATTTGGCATCCAGAATGGGTTCATGATCCCGGTAACAATCAAAGCCCCGTGAATTCCCATAAACCAGAGTAACTGGCAGACTAAAATGGCGACGAGGATAGCGATCAGACTATCGGATGCCAGCACCAGCGGTTGAAACAGCTCTTGCACTAATTGTGGAAAGTGTATGCCGTAACTGGTGTCGAGATAGAGATTAAATATTGAGACGGTCAGCATGATGGCCATGATAGGAAGCATAAGCTTGAAGCTCTGAAAAGTCAGAATCGGCACATCTTCAGGCATCTTGATATACCAGCCTCTGCGAATAAACAGGTTTATCATCTCAACAGAATAGATACTCGCAATCAGCGCGGTAAATAAGCCTGCGCCCCCCAGATAATAGGTATCTTTTGGCCCCTCACCATAGAAACCGACCAATATAAGAAAAGTCATGCAACCAGTCAGTCCGGATAGCCTTTCCGGTAACCGATATTGTTTTGCCAGGCTAGAAGCGATTCCAAATGACACGATCAGGCCGATAACCCCCATGGTCAGTTGGTACGTGGGAAGAAGTACGGGACGCAATTGAATAGCAAGATTATTCCAGATCACCGAAATTTCAGAACTGGGATCGGAAAAGGGTGGAAAAATCAATGGAACAAAAATGCAGCCAACAAAAATAAAAGGCATGGCTAACTGGAACCCATCTCTGAGCGCGGCAAGGTGAGAGTTTTTCATAAGCAACTTTGCAAAGGGGCTCATGTATCTCTCGACACCAGCGGCAAACATAGTCATGAGTGAGTGGTTCATAATAGATCTCTGATCGGACAGACCTGAAGAGGATAACGAAAGCAGACGCCATACGGAAACCGGTGCTCCAAATATGCTGCATAGCACACGTTTTTATAGGCGTTACTTATAGTTATGTATTCTGCTGCTCCTGCTTTGACCCACGATAAAAGTGGATTCATCTGAATAGTTTCCACTCATCCATAAAATTATTTGCTGTGCATCACAATTTATTCGCCTCTGTTGGCTTCTAGAGTGATCATATTCACATCTACATGGAAACATAACGGAAACCGGTTTCCATTTGTTTCATGTTCGTGCATATTGAAAGGGCATTCAAAGTTGGAGGATCGCAAATGAAAAAAATAATGCTGTGTTGTTCTGCTGGTATGTCTACCTCTCTTTTAGTGAAAAAGATGCAGGCATGTGCAGACGCAAGAGGTATCGAAGCGGATATAAAAGCTTTCGGTGCTGCTGAGTTTAATAATCAGGTATCTCACTATGAAGTGGTGCTGCTTGGCCCTCAGGTTAAATACATGCAGGGCGATTTGCAGAAGGTCGCTGATCAGTTTGGTATCAAGGTTGAGCCTATCGACATGATGGATTACGGCATGCAAAAAGGTGACAAGGTGCTGGATTTTGCTCTAGAGCTTATTGGCTGATTTTTACTTTTTCAAAGGCATAGCCGGGGTTAATGCCGGTGAGCGCCGACTTATAACTTTTATAATATTTTTTAATCAACGGGAAACAGAATTATGAGTACTCTATACGACCGTATGGTTGGGGTTATCGAAAATAAGGTAACCCCGATAGCGGGCAAGCTGGGACAGCAAAAATACATTACTTCTATTCGTGATGGTTTTATTGCGGCACTGCCGTTTATGATTGTCGGTTCATTTATGCTGGTGTTTATTTTCCCTCCTTTTTCTCCGGATACCAGCTGGGGATTTGCCAGAGGATGGTTAGACCTTTCAGAAATGTACCGTGAACAGCTAATGCTGCCATTTAACCTGAGTATGGGTATCATGACGATATTTATATCGGTTGGTATTGCGTCGAGCCTAGCCCGTCACCACGATTTGGATCCGGTAACAACGGGTTTGCTATCTTTGATGGCATTCTTGCTGGTTGCGGCACCTTTAAAAGACGGTCAGCTTTCCATGCAGTATTTCTCTGGTCAGGGAATTTTCACTGCCATTATTACCGCTATTTATTCGACAGAAGTTTATGCTTACCTGAAGCGTAATAATGTCACTATCAAGCTTCCACCCGAAGTGCCAAGTGGCGTAGCGCGTTCATTTGAAATTTTAATTCCGGTACTGGCCATTATCCTGACACTGCACCCTTTAAACCTGTTCATCGAAAGTACCACTGGTATGATTATTCCTCAGGCTATTATGGCGCTGATTCAGCCATTGGTCGCGGCTTCTGACTCATTACCTGCGGTGCTTTTAGCTGTGCTGGTTTGTCAGGTACTTTGGTTTGCCGGTATTCACGGTGCGTTGATTGTTACTGGGATCATGAACCCATTCTGGATGGCAAACCTGTCTGAAAACCAGGCTGCGTTTGCATCTGGCGAAGTTATTCCTCATATCTTTATGCAGGGTTTCTGGGATCACTATCTGCTGATTGGTGGCGTGGGTTCAACGTTACCACTGGCTATCTTGCTGATGCGCAGTAAAGCTGTTCACCTGCGTACCATTGGTAAGATGGGGAGTGTACCAGCTATCTTTAACATTAACGAACCGATTCTGTTCGGTGCGCCGATCATCATGAACCCGGTCTTCTTCCTGCCGTTTATTCTGGTACCAATGATCAACGCCGTTCTGGCATGGTTTGCTACGGATCTTGGTCTGGTTGAGCGAGTGGTATCACTGACACCATGGACAACACCGGGACCTATCGGGGCATCCTGGGCGGCTAACTGGGCATTCAGTCCTGTCATTATGAGCCTTATCTGTATGGCGACTGCGGCACTTATGTATCTGCCCTTCCTGAAAGCGTATGAGAAGCAAATTCTTGAACAGGAAGCTGAGCAGGAGCAGCAGGCTGGTGACGCGAAGCCGGTCACTGCGTAATTTATTGATATCAACACAGGGCAGGTTTTGCCTGCCCTCTAATCTGAGACAAAACGTTTAATCTGAGATACCGATTTTTAATTTGAGATATAGATTTTTAAGTTGAGATAAATAGTATGCAATATCAATTTCCTGACAATTTTTACTGGGGGAGTGCTTCCTCTGCGACACAGAGCGAAGGTGCCGCGTTTGAAGGTGGTAAAGGCGAAAACATCTGGGACCACTGGTTTAAAACTGAACCAAATCGCTTTCATCATAGTGTTCCTGCGACAGAGGCGTCGACCTTTTATGCGAACTACAAGTCTGACATTCAGTTAATGAAGGATATTGGACATAACAGTTTTCGAACCTCTATATCCTGGTCTCGTCTTATTCCGGATGGTACAGGAGAAGTGAACCCTGAAGCTGTTGATTTCTATAATAAGATGATCAACGAGCTGATCGTGCAGGGGGTAGAGCCTTTTATCTGTCTTTTCCATTTTGATATGCCGATGGCGATGCAAAATATGGGGGGATTTGAAAGCAGAGAAGTGCTTGAAGCTTATGCTGATTACGCTGAGACCTGTTTTAAGTTGTTCGGTGACCGTGTGAAATACTGGTTTACCTTTAACGAGCCAGTTGTGCCTGTTGAAGGTGGCTATCTTTACGATTTCCACTATCCGAATGTGGTGGATTTCCGTCGCGCTGCGACAGTGGCTTTTCATACCATTCTGGCTCATGCCAAGGCGGTTAGTCGATACAAAGCAATGGAACAGGATGGGCAGATCGGCATTATTCTGAACCTGACGCCATCGTATCCGCGTTCTGAGAATGAGGCGGATCTCAAGGCGGCCAATATCTGTGATCTGATGTTTAACCGCAGTTTCCTAGACCCGGCTGTGAAAGGGGAATATCCGCAGGAACTGATGGAGTTACTTAAGCAGTATGAGCAGTTACCTCAGTTTGAAGACGGAGATTGTGAGCTGATTGCATCTGGTAAGGTCGATATGTTGGGTATTAACTACTATCAGCCTCGCAGAGTGAAAGCCCGTGAAAATGCGGTTCATCCTGACGCGCTATTTATGCCTGAATGGTTCTTCGATTACTACGAAATGCCGGGTCGTAAGATGAATCCGCACCGTGGCTGGGAAATCTATGAGAAGGGGGTTTACGATATTCTGACTAATCTGCGGGAAAATTACGGAAACCTGCCTTGTTACATTTCAGAAAATGGCATGGGTGTCGAGGGGGAGGAAAAGTTTGTCAAAGATGGTCAGATTCAGGATGACTATCGAATCGATTTTATTAAAGAGCACCTGAAGTGGCTGCATAAAGGTATCCAGGAAGGCTCGAACTGTTTTGGTTACCACTTGTGGACATTTATTGACAACTGGTCCTGGTCTAACGCCTATAAGAACCGTTACGGGTTCTACCGCTTAAACCTGACCACCCAGGCTCGTACTGTAAAGAAAAGTGGCGAGTGGTATGCAGAAGTGTCCAGAAATAATGGTTTTAATTGAGTTATAGCGTTTTTGATTGATTTTTTATAGTTTTTATCGGGAGAGAGTAATGGAGATGGATTTAGAAGAGCAGGTGATGGGTATTATCATCAATGCGGGACAGTCCCGTAGCTTGTGCTACGAGGCGCTGCGTCATGCTAAAAACGGAGAGTTTATTGAGGCGGAAGGCCTGATGCAGGAAGCTCAGGAATTTGCCAATCAGGCACATTTGGTCCAGACGAAACTGATCGAAGCTGATGAGGGAACCGGAAAAACCAAAATGACGCTGGTCATGGTTCATGCTCAGGATCACCTGATGACATCCATGCTGGCGAAGGAATTGGTGTCGGAACTGATTGAGCTGCATAAGCGCGTTACAGCCTAACCGGAATAGTCACTCCTGACTATCTTAGCAGCAGCCCCAGCCTTATTTTGGCTGCTGCTTCTTTTGTTTTGCAGAACTGATGTGTTTTGCCGAATTAATGATATGAGCTAATGGAATAACAGATGCGGGTTAATTCATTCTTGTGCATCAATCAGGAAAAGGTAAAATAATGAAACAAACGGGAACCGTTTTCCCTTATGGATAAGGTTTCTGTACCGACTTAATAGCAAATAACTTCCGGTGATTTTTCATGGCAACCATTACTGATGTATCCAAACTGGCCAATGTTTCCAAGGCAACAGTTTCCCGCGTATTCAGCGGTAGCCGGGGGGTGAAATCTGCAAGCCGTGATGCGGTGCTTCGTGCAGCAGAAGAGCTGAACTATCGGCCAAATGTCGCCGCGCAGGCATTGGCAAACCAAAGTTCAGATTATATTGGTGTGATCCTTTCTTCTACAGATGCCGGTCAGGTATCGACGTATCTTCCTCTTTTGGCTAAATCCCTAAAAGAAAAGGGTAAGCATATGCTGGTGCATTTTGCTGACAATAAAGATGAATATGATCGACTGATTG
Source organism: Vibrio albus (assembly GCF_003144035.1). Classification (GTDB taxonomy): domain Bacteria; phylum Pseudomonadota; class Gammaproteobacteria; order Enterobacterales; family Vibrionaceae; genus Vibrio; species Vibrio albus. The sequence goes on along the minus strand of NZ_QFWT01000010.1, from coordinate 170,452 downwards.
ATGAGCTTAAACAACGCTACTGTGACGTGATCATTGCCATTGGTGGTGACCTACCTGAATCCGCAGATGAGAAAGTGATTGCAATAGACAGTCGGGCAAATGATGATCACAGAAGCATTGGTTATGATTTTAATTTTGCCTGTGAAAGTGCTTGCCGTTTTCTGACCAGTAAAGGGCATACCAGTATTGCTGTCGTCGTGGATGACGACAGCTACGCTTCTCATCAGGTACTTGAAGGGTATAAGACTGCACTGCAAAACTCATCGATACCGGTAAACCGTCAGCTTATTGTCCGGGCAAATAATAACAGTGAGCAGGCGATTATGACCCTGTTGAACAGTTACCATCCTTTTACCGCACTGATTGTGATGCGCGACAGTCAGGCTGCCGTTGCGATGCGTTTATTCCGGGACTTTAATCTGGCGACGCCTCAGGAAGTGTCCATTATGTCTCTGGAAGATTCTCCGCTGGCCAGCCAGCTTTCTCCGTCTTTAAGCTGTATCAGCTATCCGTCTCAGCAATTAGTCGATGTGGCCATGGAACAATTAGATGCTTGTCTGGAAGGGAGACCGGTTCGCGAGCAGCCGTTGATTTCGGGGCGTTTGGTTTCTCGCGATTCAGTGACTAACCGTCGTTGAGGCAGCCGCTTCTTATATCGATATGCAACACTAACAAGAAAGTTTATTACATAAAAAGTGTGATATATATCTTGTTTTTGTGATTTTTTGTCGTACAATTACCTCATAAAGAAAATTTATTACAAAAGGTGAGGTGTGCTATGAGTTTTGAACTTGGTGCTGTTTATGTAAGTCAGGTTGTTGCGAATGAGATGCTGCATGAAATGATGTACGGCAAAGCACAGCCAAAGAAGAAGTCTTTTTTCTCAAAAGTTAAGGCTTTCTTTAAGTAAAATCGATATCCTTTCACGTATAGTGAATAGGATGCTGAAAGGCAGGAAAAAGTAATATATCAGTATTACCCTTTCCTGCCTTTTTATTTACTATTTAAAGTGCCGAAACATCAAAGGCATGGGCAGCGGTCTGATCATAACTGACGCTGAGCTCTACCCACTGCTCGGTCGGATTAGCGATGGTAATCTGATCATAGTATTCAGCACTGTCACCGTTGCTGGGATCGCCGTTTTGAGCGTAGCCCGCATCACTACAACTGAACGCTAAGGTATAATTTCCTTCAGGAAGATTGGCGAATACATATTCTACCGGAACGTCACCTTCCGGAGTGGATTCAGATGCTGTAGTGACCAGTTTTGATGCGTAAGGCATCAGAACGTCTTCAGCGATATCGGTATCGACGTCCGGATCAAATTCATCACCTAAAGTCACATCCAGAATACCTGAAGTACTGTGCCAGCCCTGATACAGGTAAAGCGCATTGCCAGTCCCTGCGGTACAGGTATCATCTGCAAGGTTAAACAGAGTATCTGTTACCGTTGCTGAAATTTTGCCCAGAGTAAAATTATCGACAATGGTAATGCCGTGAGGCTTCAGGTTGTAGTTATCACCACCACCATTGTTGACCAGCGCAGAGCGCAAGTTAAAGTCGATGGTATAAGCCTGTGTACCTTCCTGACTGACACTAAAAGAACCCAGTTTTAACTTATTACTCGGGGTTTTCAGGGGATAGATAGTGTCGTCATTTTCCACTACCCAGCAGTCGTTGGTTGAGCCTGTACCATTTGCACTTTGCGGACAGCCATAGGTGTTTAAGGTCAGGTTATAATCCCCCAATGCGACTTCAGCATCACTGATAATCAGCTTTTTAGCCCCGTCCTGATAGTCTTTCAGGTTGATGAGCAAGGGCTCCGGATCGCCGTCGCTGTTGTTAATGACCAGAGTGTGCGAGTTTGTGTCATCACTGGTATCAGTCAGTGTAACGGATTCAAGTGTTACCCATACGGCTTTTACATCATCAACCGGAGCATCGGCGACGGAGAAGGATACCATGGCGCTGCTGCTATCTGAATCGCCACCGCCACAGCCACTAAGAGCAAGTGCCAGTATACTTAAGCTTGGAAATACTATTGAAGAGCGCATAATCGAACTTCCTTATTGATTGTGTTATCAATAATTATAGTTGAGTCAATTAGAAGGTGATATCGAGTTATCGGAATTTTACGGTCAATTTGCTAGAATCTTACCTACCGCTGACCTAGTAGAAGTCAACAACCTGAAAGTACAAGCCAATATCTTGAAAAAGTCCAAAACTATTCATCCATCGCTTGAAATTGAAAACGCGCCTTCTGATGTGTTTATGAATTTTGACGCTTTCCAGTCGAATACGGAAACCCGTTTGCATTCGCACCCCTGGGGACAATTACAGGTAATCAACGGGGGGACTTTAGAGCTGAACGCTGAGGGAATGCGCTTTATTGCTCCACCTCATCTGGCTATTTGGGTTCCTGCCGGGATTCAGCATTATAGTTATAACCGCAAGCCCCTGAATTATTGCTCTATCAATATCAACGCGGATAAAGCGCAGTCTCTGCCTCCTTATACTTGTCTTGTCAGTGTTACGCCCATTGTGTCCGCAATCATTGATGATTTTCGTCAACGCTCAGTTACCGTGGCAGAGTCTATTCCCGATCAACGGCTGGCCAATGTGCTTCTGGATCAACTGGCTATCAGTCAGGAACAGCAACATTTTCTGCCGACGACCAGTCATAAAACCTTGCTTCCGATTTTGTTAGCACTGGAAGAGGATCCTACGGATGATACTCCGTTAAGCGAATGGGCAAGCAGGGTTCATACAACGGAAAGAACGCTGGCCCGGCATTGTCATAATGAGCTGGGGATGAGTTTTACAGAATGGCGGATCCGTGCAAGATATCTGCACTCAATGACACTGCTGAAAAAGGGGATGTCGGTAAAGGAAGTGGCGTTAACCCTGAGATACAAGCAGGCAAGCCCGTTTATCGCTATGTTCAAAAAATATGCAGGTGAGACACCAGAGCAGTATAAAAACAGAGTGCAGTAGAAATAAAAAGTGCAGTAGAAATAAAGAGTACAGTAGAAACAAAAAGCTTCAGAAATAATAAAGCCTGGCTATTCTAAAACAGCCAGGCTTATCTTTATTCAGGGTTTGAGGCTTATTTAACCTTCCAGCTAATGGTTTCGCCACCACGGATAGGAACAACGGTGTCAGATCCAAATGGCATTGACTCAGGCACCGACCATTCTTCTTTAACTAGCGTGACCGTGTCACTATTTCGAGGCAGGCCGTAGAAGTCTGCACCGTTGAAAGAAGCAAATGCTTCAAGGTTTTCCAGCTTTCCTGCTGCTTCGAAAGCTTCTGCATACAATTCAAGAGAAGCATGAGCGGTGTAAGAACCCGCACAGCCACAGCTGGACTCTTTACGTCCTTTGGCATGCGGGGCTGAGTCTGTACCCAGGAAGAATTTTTTATTCCCGCTGGTGGCGGCTTCGATCAGTGCTTGCTGGTGGATATTACGCTTCAAGATTGGCAGGCAATAGAAGTGAGGTTTAATTCCGCCAACCAGCATATGGTTACGGTTAAACAGCAGGTGGTGAGCCGTGATAGTCGCAGCAACGTTGTCGCCGGCGTTTTTCACAAATTCAACGGCATCAGCAGTGGTAATATGCTCAGATACAATTTTCAGTTTCGGGAATGCTTTAACAATAGGTGCCAGTACCGTTTCCAGAAATACCTTTTCCCGGTCAAAAATATCAATGTCGTGTGTTGTCACTTCACCATGAATAAGCAACAGCATACCGGCTTCTTCCATGGCTTCGAATACAGGGTACATGTTTTCGATAGTAGTCACGCCGGAGTCTGAGTTTGTCGTTGCGCCAGCCGGATACAGTTTTGCCGCAAAGACTTTTCCTGAAGCCTTCGCTTTGTGGATTTCTTCTGGTGTTGTGTTATCAGTAAGATAAAGCGTCATCAAAGGCTGAAACGTTTCTGCTGGCTGTTGGGCCATAATACGCTGGTAATAATCCAGAGCCATTGCGGTATCAGTAATAGGTGGGATGGTGTTAGGCATGATGATCGCACGGCCGTTGTAGCGGCTGATATCCCGGACAGTGTCGGCAAGTACGTCGCCATCGCGTAAGTGAACGTGCCAGTCGTCGGGGCGAGTAATCGTAAGTGTTGTCATTTAAAGTTCCCACCTTATGTTCAATAATTCCTGAGTACCGCAAACGATTTCATGCGGCGACAGGATGATAGTAAAAATCAGGGTTCATTTCATCCATTATCTGTTACTTACGATGAAAAGCATGACAATAAGGAACGAAGTTTGTAAGCTTTCCGTCGTAAGGGCTATCCGGTAGCCAATTGCGGTCATTCCGACTTATATTCGATAAGCACAGTGAGAAACTATGTCAGCACAACAGCCAGTAACCTTATCGCAAATTAATCTATTTCCGGTTAAATCCATTGCAGGAATCAGCCTGTCCTCTGCTTGGGTGGAGAAGCAGGGACTGGTCTTTGATCGCCGCTTTATGCTGGCACTTCATGACGGAAGTATGGTGACGGCGCGAAAGCACCCCAAAATGGTTAAAGTTTCAGCGACACTGACGGCCATGGGGATGGTTCTAAGTTACGAAGATCAGCAGCCCCTGAAACTTAACTACGCCGATTTCGACATGAAAGAGGCCGATGCAACCGTGTGGAAAGACGCTTTTATGGCTTATACCACAACGGAAGAAGCAAACGTATGGTTTAGCGGGATTCTGGAACAACCCGTACAGTTACTGTTTTGCGGAGAACAGTCTAACCGCGTAAGAGAAAAGATTGGGCATAACGTGAGTTTTGCTGATGGCTATCCGTTATTGGTTATTAGTGAGGCATCGTTGGATGAGCTTAACCGGCGTAGTTCCGAAAACCATATGATGGCTCAGTTTCGTCCTAACCTGGTGGTTTCTGGTGATGAGCCATTTATTGAGGACGGCTGGAAACGCATACGCATAGGCGAAGTAGAATTTGAAATTGTTAAGCCATGTGAGCGTTGCATTCTGACAACGGTAGATACGGAAAAGGGGACTTTTCGGGTGTCTAAAGAGCCCCTTAAAACCCTATTGACTTTTCGGGCGAACGAACAGGGCGGCACTTTCTTCGGCCAGAATATGGTGGCCAAAAACGAAGGGGTGATCCGTGCCGGCGATGTGATAGAAGTTTTGGAAACACAACCGAAAGTGAAGTACGAAGATAAGGCATCAAAGAAAGTAACAGCAGAACAGAAAGAACCATCAAAGCTGGCTCAGGAAAACCGTGCGCTGACGGTCAGTATTAATAGCAATGTATTCGAAGGTAATAATACGGAGACAGTGTTAGAGCAGGCAGAGAAAAACGGCCTGCCTATTATGAACAGTTGTCGTGCCGGTATCTGTGGTGCCTGTATGGTTAAACTTGAGTCCGGTGAGGTTCATCAGCCTGACGCTCCGGGACTATGGGATGTCGACAGAAAGGCGGGCCGGGTTCTGGCTTGTTGCTGCATTCCAAAAACCGACATAGAAATAAGTGCGTGATTTCATATTGTGATATTGTCTAACTTGTAAACGTTGTATATCAAATCAGCTTAAATAATTCAGGTGGCAGTATCATGGTAGAAATTAGCGCAAATATCTGGGTGTTTGATGGAAAGGCAGTGCCATTTTTGACACTCCCTTTTACGACCAGAATGACAGTGATTCGTTTGAGAGAAAATGAATTATGGGTACATAGCCCGATTGAACTGACTTCAGAATTGAAGTCCCACATCCACTCATTAGGCACCGTGAAATATTTGATTGCACCAAACCATCTGCACCACCTATTTTTAAAAGAATGGCAGGAGCACTATCCGGATGCCGCAAGCTACGGTACGGCAGAAGTGATCAAAAAACGTAATGATCTGAATTTCGCCGGAGAGTTACTTACAGAGGGCAATTACCCATGGGAGCCTGAGGTTACGCAGCTTCTATTTACCGGTTCTCCACTTATGGAGGAATGTGTTTTTATGCATAATCAGTCAGGTTCGTTAATTGTTACGGATTTGATTGAGAACTTTCCACCCTCGGACTTTACCCCAACTCAGCGTTTACTGGCCAGATGCACCGGTATTTTGGCTCCGAATGGTAAAATGCCGATTGATTGGCGTATGAGTTTTCTTTTTCACAAAAAAGAAGCCCGGAAGCATTACGCTAAAATATTGGGCTGGAAACCAGAGCGGATTATTTTGGCGCATGGAAACTTGATTAACACCGGTGCGATGACGTTTTTACATCGATCGTTTGGCTGGTTAAATTACCAGAGCAATGAGAGATAAATACGCTTTAGTAATATAGGCTCTTGGAGAAACTGATGGTGAACCTTTTTTCAAATATTCCAGATAATTTACCGGAAGAAATATTCGAAGATATTCTTTCTTCTGAAAAAATGAGAATAGAACGCATTATATCCCACGGGCATACTTCTCCGGATAACGGCTGGTATGATCAAGATGAAAATGAATGGGTGTTAGTCTTGTCTGGTCATGGCTGTATCGAGTTTGAGGGCGGGCGGGTGATTACCCTGTATCCCGGGGATCATCTTAACATTCCGCCACATGAAAAACATAAAGTTAAAGAGACGGCGTGCAATGAAATAACAATATGGCTAGCGGTTTTCTATCAGCCATAAAGACGAATAGGCCAGGCGATATAAAATTTTTCTATCTGAAGTCACTGATTACCATGTGATATCCTGTATATTATATAAATATATAAAACCAACGTTAAGAACAGTTGAGCATTTTCCGTAGAAGCGCTTTACATAATACATATAATTAATATTTGAGGGATTAGATAATGAATATAGTCTGGGCAACGAGTGAAGCAGCACCATATGCTAAAACAGGTGGACTTGCTGATGTATCCTACTCCTTACCTTACGCGCTGGCTGAAAATGGGCATAATGTATCGGTATTCATGCCCTATTATCCTCAGGTGATGGGAGAAAAGTGTGCTGATACAGAGCTAGTGTACGATCTGCTTGGCGTCCCACTGGGGGACGGGAATGAACAATGGGCTCGTATCAGGCAGCACAAGATCAACGAAAACCTTTCATTTTACTTTATTGAGTGTGATCGATACTTTGATCGTCCTAAGCTGTATGACTGGGGCGGAAGTGAATATTCAGATAATGCAGAGCGTTTTATCTTCCTGAGCCGCGCGATCATGCAGGCTGTGCTGGCATTGGACATTGAAGCCGATGTGTTACATGCTAACGACTGGCATACCGCTTTATGTAATGTCTATCTGAAAAGTCATCTGTATGATTCATTTGATAACTTTGCCAATACTAAGTCTGTTATGACCATCCACAATATCGGCTATCAGGGTGTGTTTAATAAATCTAATCTGTACTGGACAGGGCTGGGCTGGGATTACTTCAACTTCCAGTGTCTGGAGTTTTATGATCAGATGAACTTCCTGAAAGCAGGGGTGCTGACAGCGGATATAGTGACAACGGTGAGTCCGACGTATGCGGAGGAAATTTTATCTCGCGAGTATGGCTTTGGTCTGCAAAATTCACTGCAGCACCGGGCGGTACAGGGTAAGTTGCGCGGTATTCTTAATGGTATTGATATCCATGAGTGGAACCCCGAAACCGACGAGTTGATCCCCGAAAATTATTCTCTTACTGAGCTTGCTGGCAAGGCTGTATGTAAAGCTGCCTTGCAGGAAGAGTTTGGTTTAGACGTCAAGGCTGATGTTCCGGTTTATGGCGTGGTATCGCGACTGGCTGATCAGAAAGGTCTCGATGTTTTTATCGAATGCATTGATGAAATGCTGAAAGAAGATAATGTTCAGTTCGTCGTTGTCGGTTCGGGTGAGCAGTGGCAGGAAGAGGCGTTATCAAATTATTCCCGAATTTATCCAGGTAAGTTTGGCTGCTATATCGGTTACAGTAATAAGCTGGCACATATGGTGGAAGCCGGAGCTGATTTCTTTGTAATGCCATCCAGATATGAACCATGTGGTCTGAATCAGATGTACAGTATGAGGTATGGCACGATACCGATTGTACGTTCAACAGGTGGCCTTGAAGATACAGTCAACAACTATTCGGCCAGTAACATCAATAAGGCGACCGGGTTTAAGTTTTATGACCTGTATCCGGACGCATTGCGCGGCACCATGAGATGGGCGGGGCTTATTTATCACCATGACAAAGCGGCCATTGAGAAAATGGCGACCAATGGCATGAAGATAGATTTTTCGTGGCACCATACTGCGGTGGAATATGAGGAGTTGTATCAGCACGCGAAAAGCCGGTTCTGATCTGTAAACCTCATCCGAGTGGGGAGCGATTCGTAAGTCAGTTGCCAGATTGATTTTCTGATCTTTATATGGAGTAGGAAATATGGATTATTTTCAATATTACGGTACTGACTGGCTTGCGGTTGCTCTGACTTTCTGGGGGATTTGGGAGATAGGGAATAAGAATAAAATAGGCTTTGTTTTAATGACATTTGCTAATGCAGCCTGGGTAGCCGTTGGTTATTTAACGGGCAGTATTGCAATGATCATTGCTAACATTATTCTTTGTGGAATGAATGTTAGGGCTATCATTAAGTGGTCTGGTGCTGATAATGGTTAGCGTTCATTACGTATAAAATACAACCAGTACTATCAAATAAGGTTAATGACGATACCAATGATACTTAATCGGCTCACATAATTAGTCGTATCGGTATTAACTCTCATTCGATAGTACTTGGTTTGGCTAGTTTTCTAAATACTTTTCAAATTCCTTAATGGGAGTGGGTTTGCTGTAAAAATAACCTTGGTAGGATAAGCAGCCCTCACTTTTCAGATAACTTATCTGCTCCTGTGTTTCAACGCCCTCAGCAATAACATTTAACCCTAACGCATGGGCCATTCCTATTATCATTTTGACTATTGACTGGTCATTTTTATCCGTTTCTAGGTCGCTAATAAATGACTTGTCGATTTTTAACTGACATAAAGGCAACTGTTTCAGGTACTTAAGAGATGAATAACCCGTTCCGAAATCGTCAAGAGAAAAAGATACACCAAAACATTTCAACTTATCCATGTGAGAAATCGCTAACTCGATATCATCAACAAGTGTCGTTTCTGTTATTTCAATTTTAAGCTTTCCACTTTGGATATCATATTTTTCTATTAGATGCAGAACATTAGCAACAAAACTTGACTGACAAAATTGTTTATAACTGACATTAACAGAGAGTGATAAGTGCTTGGTCTGCTCTTTTTCTCGCCATTGTACTAATTGCTTGCAAGCCGTTTCCAGTACCCAGTTCCCAATTGGTACAATCAACCCTGTTTCTTCAGCAATAGGGATAAAACGGTTTGGACCTATAATTCCATTTATTGGGTGTACCCAGCGAATAAGGGCTTCGGCACCAATAACTTGATTACACTGATTGACTTGAGGTTGATAATAAAGCTCAAAATGCTGTCCATTGATCGCTGAATGAAGTTCCGACTCTAACTGTGTAAAATTGGCAATTTTTTTCTCACTTTCTTTTCTGGTTTTGATCTCACGCATAAGATGAACTGTACTTAAAGAAAGTCGACGATAAGCACTAAGAACAACACTGATAATGGATTGATAACGCGTCTGCAATTGTGAATCAACCCATGCCTCTCTTTCTTCAGGCACCAAATTATTACGAACGGCTTCTACTTGCAGAGCCATATGTTTATCTTTTTCCAGAAGATGTGTGGCTAACCAGTGAACAAGAAAAGAAAACAGGTCTTCGAACAATTGGTCATTAGGGCAAATACCTATATTAGCTCTTACTTCATTCATGTACTGAATAAAATCATCATGGCTACTTTTATGTTCTTTTACCAGAGGGGAGTCAGATAACATGACATTCCAGTAATCATCTTCAGTTTTAAAGTGATATTCTGCATAATTGAGTAACTCATTAATTAATGTTTTTGGTTCAATATCTGAATGTTGCAGAATGAGCCTGTTGGCGGCCTGGTTAAGAAGATCAACTAATTTTCTGTGTTGTTGATCTATTTCAGTTACGCCAATATTAAAACTATCATGCCATGGGAAAATATCTGTATGGTATTCAGTCATCATATTAACCTTTGTGGAGACTATACTCTGAACTGAACGACGAGTTGATTTAAGTCATCGGCAAGGCGTGCTATTTCATAGCTTGAACTACGTGTCTGATCCGATGCGACAGTATTTTCTTCCGCAATGTTTTTTACATTGACAATGTTCTGGTTTATATCCTCTGCTACGGTACTTTGCTGTTCAGATGCACTGGCAATCTGCATATTCATATCATTAATCACAGTAATTGATTCTGCGATAGCCTGAAGCGCCGCACTGACATTGCTGGCTTGCTCTACGCACTCGTTAGCTTGATTTTTACCCTGATCCATCACTTCAACAGTGCTTTGGGTACTCACGTTCAGTACTTCAATTATATTTTGAATTTCGGATGTTGAGTTGTGAGTTCTTGCGGCCAGGTTTCGGACCTCATCGGCAACAACGGCAAAACCGCGACCTTGTTCGCCCGCCCGGGCGGCTTCAATGGCTGCGTTTAGTGCTAAAAGATTCGTTTGTTCTGAGATGTCTCTTATAACGTCCAGAATGCTGCCTATATTAATCACTTCGCGTTGCACTTCATTGAGTTTTTCAGATGAGTGGTTAACATTTTCGGACAACGAGGTAATTAGACTAATAGCCAGGTCAACTGTTTCTGTCCCTGCCAGGGCTTTCTGATCGGCCTGATTAGCGGCATCGGCCGCACTGGAAGCGTTGCCAGCGACATCGTGAACGGTTGTTGTCATTTCCGTCATGGCTGTCGCGACCATGTCGGTTTCTTGTTCCTGCTTTGCAATACCTTGAGACGTTTGCTCGGTCACTGTTGCTAACTCTTCAGAAGCGGTAGCAAGTTCAATACTCGCTTTTGAGATAGTCGTAACCATCTGCTTTAAATTGGTAGCTGTATTTTGAATTGCACCTAGTAATAACCCAGTTTCATCTTTACTTGTGGTACCCACATTTATTGTTAAGTCACCTTGTGCTAGCTGATTGGCCAGCCCTACCGCTTTATGAATGGGTTTAGTAATATAGATAGTCAGAAGATAAGCAGCACCGATACCCATAAGAATGGCGATAACGGACAGCCCAAGTGTGAGATGTACGCTGTTATTTGTTTTTGATTTCAGTTCGGAGCCAATAGCGTTCTGTTCTTTCATCATGGATAGTTTAACACTCTCAACCTCTTCGGCGATCTTTGGACCGATGACGTCCAGGGTGTCGGTAACGATATGATTTCTTTCTTTTGTTATATTGTAAAAATCATGCATACCCTGAATGTAATGTTTATTTGCTTGCTTAAACTGGTCGAGTAAGTCTTGCAGATCGTTGTCGTTTATTTTTTCGTTAAGGGCTTTTATTTCTTTTCCTAGCTCGGAATTGATATTGTTAAGGGCTATTTTAAAGTCACTTTCTTTATTTGACTGTAAAAATTTAACCACAAACAAACGACCGTGTAGCATTTTTTCCCGAACAAAAGTTGCCTGATAGATAATATCATTGCTGTCAGACTGATAGGTTGAGCTAATAATATCATTAATGGTTTTGTACATTAATCCACCACTAGGAACCAGTTGGTTATCGTGAATATTATTCTGTTGGTCTATTAATTTAATGACAGAATGGAATGCGTTATCATAGGCCTCAATAGACGAGTGGATATCTGATAATAGTAATTTTTGTTCTTTGTTTTCGACCTTTGTTCTGACATCCTGTAGTTCAGATTTCATGGTGGAAAGATAGCTTGAAAACAGTTTTAGATCTTCTTTATCTTGTGTTATGAGATAATCTTTCATATTCATGCGAACCATTAGCATATTCGCCTGAACTTTTCCTAATAGATTGGTATGTTGGCTGAGAGAGCGATATAGAGTAACTCCTTTATCACTGTCATTAAGAGCTAACATACTGATTGTTATAACAATTGAAAGTAATGCTAAAATTAAAGCAAACCCCGCACTGATTTTTACACCTAATTTTAAGTCTTTAAACATGGTCGACCTGGCCTCGTTGTATATTATTTATCTTTATGTCATTTTATTATCATTGTTATTATGAAATAGTATTAATAATATAATTAATGCTAACAAGTGTTGATTTGACGTTACATTTAGCATACACAACAAAAACTGAACCAAGATCACTTATTGTGTAATGTGCTAATAAGTAAGGTAAAAGTAGTATTTTGTAATCAGATGTTTATATCTGGTGTCAAATTGAAATTTTAGTGTATTTTAGGTTGTTAGCTCTAAATTTAAGTGTAGATATTAACCAGACAAGAGATATATAAAGAGAGAATTAAAAGATCTATATTATCTGTTAGTATTTACTGATTTTCGGCATTTTAATTTTAGTAAAAGGCACAAGAAGGAGGTAAATGCGCTTCAAACATGGGATGAGTTTTCTTTGGATTTAGAAAAAAGGTGGAGCAATTCTGCAGCAACAGAGACGGCAATCTCCATGGGCAATTTCCCAGGAATATCAGCTTTCCCTATTGGACAGGTCAGCCTCTCTGACAACCTTGGATCTGAAAGCTGTTCTTTTAGCTTCCGCTCTACGACTTTTTTCTTCGAAAGAGAACCGATCATCCCTACATAAGAAAACCTTTGATGTTCAAGCGCATGGTGAACAACCTCAAAATCCAGGTCATGGCTCTGGGTCATGATAAGAATATATGCCTTGTCTGGCAGGGAAGGGAGTAGGGCTACCGGATCGCTTTGTAAAGAGGTCTGAATTTGCTGAGTCGGAAGCTGATCCAGCCAGTGTTGACGGGTATCAACAACCATTGTATTACATGGCAAATTTTTAAGAATAGAGCAAAGTGCCTGACAGACGTGACCAGCACCGAATATGACGACTTTGGGAAGGTGAACATTGCGGTATTCAAACATGATTTTCACTGAGCCACCGCAATGTTGTGCGGACTTTCCGGATAAAGAGAAAGGATGAATATCAATGTGTGGCGTTTCCTCTGTCAGCGCTTTACGGGCCATTGTTGTTACCTGATGCTCCAGGTTGCCGCCCCCTAATGTGCCAGACTGATGAGTCTGAGTGATCACCATTTTTGCTCCAATATTGGCTGGTGCTGAACCTGACCGGGAAATTAGGGTCGCCAGGCAGTAGGCTTCACCCCGTTGTTCAAGAGAATAGCAGGCCGCACTCCAATTATTTTCTGTTAAATTTTCTGAGCTAGTTATCATGTCTTTCTATTTCCGGTCTTTGGTTAATACAGGCGGTCAGAATATGTTCTCCCGTTGCAGGAGCATTCAATGTCGGGATAACTTTATGCCCGCTGATGGATGCGACGGCATCATAGATTGCACACCAAACACTGATAGCGTGTAGAAATGGGGGTTCACCAACGCCTTTAGAGTGAAAGATGGTATTTTCCGGATTCATTTTGTCAAACAAGGAAATATTCATTTGCTTAGGGTAATCACCGATGGTTGGGATTTTGTAGTTCATCGGTGATTGACTGAGCAGTGCGCCGTCTTTTTCGTTCCAGATGACTTCTTCACACGTCAGCCAGCCTAATCCCTGAATAAACGCACCTTCTATCTGACCAATGTCTATCGCTGGATTTAAACTGTTTCCGGCATCATGCAGGATATCGACCCGATCAACACACAGTTCCCCCGTCAGAGTATCAATGGTGACCTCGGAGCAGGCTGCGCCAAGAGCAAAGTAGAGAAATGGCCGGCCCTGAGAGCGGCGCTCGTCATAATTGAGCTTTGGCGTCTTATAAAACCCTGTCGCTGAAAGTGAGACCCGGTTGAGGTAGGCTTCCTGTATCAGGGTTTGCCAGTCGATGGTGTTATTGCCATATATCAGCTTTCCATCACTCAAATCAGGGGATGGGGTTGCCTGATCATTGTTATTTCGGGAGTTCGTTATCGGATATTGCTCACGAGCGAAGGCCAGCAACCGCTTTTTAATGGTACTTGCTGCCTGATAGGCCGCCATGCCATTCAGATCTGAACCGGATGATGCCGCAGTCGCTGACGTGTTTGGGACTTTGTCGGTTCGGGTTGATGTTACCCGGACGAACTCAGTTGAAATCCCCAGTGTTCGGGCAACGACCTGACGCACTTTAGTATAAAGCCCCTGACCCATTTCCACGCCACCCTGTGAGACCATAACACTGCCGTCAGTATAAATGTGTACCAGAGCTCCGGCCTGATTCAGATGCTTTGTGGTAAAGGAAATACCAAACTTAACCGGGGTTAAGGCCAGTCCTTTTTTTAAGATTGCGTTATTTTTGTTCCAGTGTTGGCACTCGCGGCGTCTTTGTCGATAGTCCGAGTCTGATTCAAGGCGTTTAATCAGAGAAAGCAGATCGTCGTATTGGCTGAATTCCATACCATAATGGGTATGATTTTTTCCTTTTCTGTAGAGGTTGTTCAGACGAATATCCAGCGAATCCATGCCAAGATGAATACCTAAATCCTGCATGATTTTTTCTATCACCAGTGTCCCCTGAGGGCCACCAAACCCCCGAAAGGCGGTGTTGGAAACCGTATCAGTTTTCAGGTGATGACCAACGACTTCAGAGCGGTTGAGATAATACGCATTATCACAATGAAACATAGCCCGGGAGACGATGGCCGGAGACAAATCGGGTGAGCAACCGCACAAGGCATGCAGGTTAATCCGGATACTTTGGATTTCCCCGCTGGGGTGTGCTGAGAGTCTGTAGTCACTAATAAAAGGGTGCCGTTTCCCGGTTGAGGTGATATCCACCATCCGTGGAAGTCGAAGTTTTACAGGGTGCTGGCTAAGAAACGCTCCAAGGGCAGCAAGGCATGCCCACTGGGTTGACTGGGTCTCTTTTCCGCCAAATCCGCCGCCGATACGCCGGGTATCCGTTACCACAAGGTTATACGGTATGTTCAGCACCTGGGCGGTCTTCAACTGGACTTCTGTTGGATTCTGACTGGAAGAATATAAGAAGATACCGCCATCCTCTGTATTTTCTGCTAATGCCACTTGTCCCTCGAGATAAAAATGTTCTTGTCCGCCAGTTGAAAAGGTACCGGAATGTTGTATTTCCCCGAGGGTAAAGTCGGCGTCAGTAAGCTGAGTTCCTATCCGGGACGAAGGTAATAGTGGGGACTGTTTTTTTGCATCCTCAAAGTGGATAACAGGCTTTTCTTCCTGATAGGTAATAAGTGCTTTCTGACTTGCCTGCCATGCAACCCGGTGGCTATTGGCTACTACCAGAGCGATGGGCTGGTGATGAAATTTAACTTCTCCGTCACACAATAGCGGGTCGCCTTCATAAATGGTTCCTATATCTTTACGCCCGGGAATATCTTCATTGGTGTAAACGGCGACCACCCCGGGAACGGCAACGACAGCGCTAAGGTCAAGGGTTTTTACTTCCCCTTTGCTTATCTCACTAAGAATGATAGCACCATGCAGACAACCCGGAGGTGTGGCCAGGTCATCGACATAGTGTGCTTCTCCGGTCGTATGTTTTTCTGCACTCTCATGGGGACGAGCGTAACCCGGACTTTTGTCATCATCTGAATGAAGAGATGAGGGGGTCACTTGAGAAGGGTAGGTAATTTCCCGCATTATTCACCAACCTTACTATCGAAAGCGTGATTTGGTTCTGCCGGGTGACATTCTATGTAGAAACGTTGAAGCAGGTTTTTGACTAGTTGGATACGGTAGGCGGCGCTGCCTCTGACATCTGAAATTGGCTGAATGATATTGGTAACTTCAGCCTGAGCCTGATGAATCAGCGCCTGAGAAAACGGGTTACCGTTAAAGATGTTCTCCAACTGGTATAGACGGATGGACTGTGTGGCCACACCACCGGCAGCGATAACGCATTTTTCTACAACATCGTTACTACCGAGAGTCACGTTGATTGCCAGAACAATAGTTGAAATATCATCATGATAGCGTTTGCTTATTTTATAGATAACATGGTGTTGATTTGCTCTGAGACGGGGCAGGTGAATCGCACTTACCCACTGGTTTGCACGTAATATAGTTTGACAGTATCCGGTAATGTAATCTTCCGGAGTACGGAGCTGTTTTAGTTCCCCATCATCTATTTCAATCAGACCATTCAGGCTGATTAAAAGCGGCGCAATATCCCCGATAGGAGAGGCGTGGCCCAAGCTTCCTCCTAACGTCGCTTTATTGCGGATGGAAAGGCTACCTATGCGATCCATTAATTCTCGTGTACTGGGAAAACAATGGCACATTAGGGGTTCGACGTCAGCAAGCGGAACCGCCGCCCCTATTCGCCATCCATCTGGGGTTTCTTCTACTGTAAGTAAATCATCGACTGCTGAAATATCGATAATGGGGTGAATATCTTTAAACTCCTGGGTTATTTCCGGAACCAAATCCGTACCGCCGGCAAGAAGGCGAGCTGTGGGGTTATGGCGTTTAGCGGCTTGAAGCTCTTTCCGGTTTGTGGGTTTGAGGTAACCCGGAGTCTGCTGTTCGGTACAGTTTTGCATCCAATGGATGACCTTATGTTCTTCAGCGGAGAGCGCTTTTGGCTCCGATTTTACGATCTGATTGGCGACTTCGATTAACGGTCCATAGCCGGTACAGCGACATAGGTTACCAGTCAGGTAGTTGGATGGGTTGTCCGGTTTGATAGATTGTTTTGATAAAGCATAGAGGGACATGACCATTCCCGGTGTACAAAATCCGCACTGAGAGGCATGTTGGTCTACAACGGCTTGCTGGATCGGGTGGAGTGCCTCGCCCTGTTTTAAGTGTTCCACCGTAATTACCCATTTGCCATGTAATGTATTTAATAGGGTAATACAGGCGTTAATATGCCGGTAACGTAACTGTTGGCTTTGATCCAGTTCCGCCACAACAACCGTACAGGCTCCGCAGTCACCACTGGCACATCCCTCTTTCGTACCGGTCAAGCCTAAATGTTCACGCAGGTACTCGAGTAGTGTGGTATCTACCGGTACTGATTCTGCAATAACAAGCCTGTCATTGACCATCAACTCCAGCATATTTTTTTCCGCTTTTATATGGACTTATTATTCAGTATAGCGGCAGAAGCAGAGCCTGCAGGTTGTTACTCAGAATAAAGAGATCCGTCGTATTATAGATACTTACTCAAATCGACCTCATCATTCTGTGAAGTATTTAAAAACCGTGAAGCATATTGTTTATGTATGTTGCTGGACAGCAGTAACCTGAAGAGATCTTCATCAAGATGCTCTTCTTTCACCATTAACGACAAAATAGTAATGGCCTCACTCAGTGTTTTTGGTTTTTTATAGGGTCGGTCGGATGCTGTTAATGCTTCAAAAACATCCGCTATTGCCAGAATACGGGCTTCCATCGATAACTGCTCGGCTGCAAGCTTTCTTGGATAGCCTGTTCCGTCCAGCGTTTCATGGTGACCACCGGCTATTTCGGGCACCCGTGAAAGCTCTCCTGGAAGTGGGAGTGCCTCCAGCATCTGAATCGTTGAGATGATGTGTTCGTTAATACGATACCGATCTTCCTGAGTGAGAGTTCCTTTCTGAATACTCAGGTTATAGATTTCTCCCAGGTTGGATTGATGCTCTGGAATGTCCATTTTGACTCCGCCTATTTTATCCTTAGGGGAGCGTGTCCAGGGGATCATGTGCTCTTTAAGATCGGCGAGCACATGTTCTTCTGCCGGAAGAGGTGTTGCAGGAACGGACTCCAGATATTTAGATTCCTGCGGAGATAAACCAATCCGGTTGTCCAGATGGCGGAGCCAGGTTTGCTGCGCAATATGACTAATACGCTTTATGTCTTGTTCATCCATGTATTCAGAACCGACATTGCACTGAGCAATAAAAGCAAAATCGTCTTTGATTTGTTCATGGCGTTCAGATAGTGCTTTGCGGAGTTCTGATTCAGGCCGACCAGAGACAATGCCTTTCCAGTAAATTATTTCTGCATCACGCCACAGAACTTCAAAGCGGGTGCGTATTTCATGAAGCCGGTTATGAATGGTTTCGAGCTTACTGCCTTTGTCAATAATATGTTCCGGGCTGGTAACCTTGCCGCAGTCATGTAGCCATGCGGCAATTTTAAATTGCCGCTGCTGTTCTGCGGTTTGGAACTTAAAGTCTTTAAAAGCGGGGAGGTCACTCTTTTCTGCGGATTCTGCCAGCATGATGGCTAGTTCCGGCACTCGTTCGCAGTGGCCTCCCGTGTATGGCGATTTATCATCTATAGCCTGGGCTATCAGCTTGATAAACGCATCCATTAATTCCTGTTGATTACGCTGATACTCTTCTATCGAACCTGCCATAGAAAAGATCGAGTATGATAGGTCGTTAATTTCTTTTATCTGGCTGGGGATATGCCGGACTTCGTTAAACTTACGCTGGATAATCTTTTCATTTTCGTTTGCCAGCAATCTTACGGGCGTTGCGATCATTTTGGTGAACAGGAAGAGAGCCGGAGTCAGCAATACCAGAAAGCCGAGTGTAATTAACAGAGAAAAACGAACCTTCTCCATATAGGGTTGTTGTATTAACGTTGTCGGAACCATAATGCCGAGATAATTATCTGTCCCAAGTTCTTCTGATGGGATGTGATGAACGAACAGCGTGTAGGATTTCTCCCCGATCATTATATTACGGGCGATAACATCTCCTTGTTGGCTTTGCACCGCCAGAACCGTAAACACTGGAGTGGGTACCACGCCGGAATTGATTGCCCGGCGTAATTTCGCTGATGAATTATCATTGCTCCAGTGGTCATCAATTGTTTGCTTTTCTTCCTTTGTTAACGAGGCAATCGCCTTATTCAGCAGAGTTTTCAGCTCTGGCTGATCGTTGTGGACTAAAAACCGTAATTGTTGATCGATAGTGCTGACTGAGGTATCAGTGACGTGGTGTAACGCCAGTCCCTTAAGAGAATAGCGATCAATTAAGTACTCTATAACTTTTGTGTTATCAAAGGCGGCAACCGCTTCATTATTCTGAACCGCTTTAAGACCCGCGAGCGAATCCGGAACTTCAAGAATTTTAATTTCCGGATAATGTTTCTGAACAAATTTGACAAAAGCCCAGCCCTTAGGAATAGCGACAACTTGCCCGTTATTTAATTGCTCTAGCGAAATATCCTGATCACTGTTCTCACTGGTAACCAAGACGGGAGAGAGTTTAAGGTAAGGGGAAGAGAACAGGCCCCAGGATTCCCGTTGTGTGCTGTAGAAAACACTATGCAACACATCAACTCTCTGTTGCTTAAACAACGTTACCAGTTCATTCCAGTCGTAGCCATTGCTGTATTCAATATCTAATCCTAATTTTTGGGCGATAAGGTTGAGTAAATCAATGGAATACCCCTGAGGTTCTCCGCCGTAAGCAAAATCAAAAGGAGGCCAGTTTTTTTCATTTGAAACTTTCAATACGCCTAATTCACGAATGTATTTTTGTTCTTCTCTGGATAAAGGAACCTTTGACACAGGAATACTCGTATTCTGTTTTTCAATAGAAAATGAGTGCGCATAGACCGTGCCGTTTTGGTTAAATATTAGTGTATTTGCCCCTTCTATTACCTGATTTTCGCGTAAATATTGAGAAAAGGTGTCGAGAGATATATCTACGGCGATGACGTTCTGGCTGCCTGGAATGTGTTTGGCATAGGTAACACCGGGCGAGCGGGTAACATGGAAAATATAAGGTTCGGTTTTAATGGTAGAGTGGCTATTCATCGCATCTCTGTACCACGGCCGCACATTGGCGCGGTAACGACTGGCTTCACTATCTTCGTGGGTAAGGCGAAATTCGGCGTCAAAGTATCTGGATTCACGGACCCGGCCTGATGGCGTATCCCTGATATGAATAATTAGCCAGCGATCAGCCGGAGTAGCGTTTATTTTTTCGCGCAGGTTAGTACCGCTGTTCAGGTTGATGAGCTCATATAAATTGCCGTTCTGGTAGCCGATATAGATAGAGTAGAGATATGGCTTCTGTTCCATGGCCCGTGCCATTACCTTGGTTATCGGGTGTAGTGATTCAGGCTCAGCTTGTTGTGATACTTCAGAATATCCTGAAAGCAGCAATGTCAGGTCACTGCTGGCACTGTCCAGAGAATAGACTTTTTCACTGATATTTTGTGCCGTGCTTTTAAACAACATATTGGCAGACTCTTTGGCAAGAGACTGGCTGAAATAGTACTGAAGAGATAAGGCAACAATGATTATCAGCGACGATAAGACAATAAACAGGGATATAACCGTTAGTCTCATACTGAAACGGGTCTGTTTGAGTTTATTAACCATAGCCAACCTTTTGTAATAAGCGCCTACAAGTCAGGTTGAATCTTTGAGTTGTCTTATAGGCGTTTTGAACTCGTAATAGAGTAATGTACCTATTAGGTATAGTACATTAACCATAGAAAACAACTAATTAATAACTATAAAGTTTTACTCATTACATCAGGAAAATCTGATAAACCTGAATATAGGGTGGGGTAAGCGCCGGCAATATCAACCGGCGCATGACAGATGAGTATTAATCGTAAATGGTAGGAATAGCTTCGCGTTTATGCTGGGTTGCCGTGTAAATGCCAACCAAGCGCTCTGTTACATGATCTGATACGGGTTTTCCTTCCAGAAAATCATCAATTTGATCATAAGTCAGGTTCAGTGCCGATTCGTCGGCTTTCTGAGGGCTTAGCTCTTCCAGATCCGCTGTCGGGATTTTAGTCACCAGAATTTCCGGGGCTCCCAGCGTTTTGCTGATTTCACGTACCTGGCGCTTATTTAAGCCAAACAGTGGGGCCAAATCACAGGCACCATCACCAAATTTAGTGTAGAAACCGGTAATGTTTTCTGCCGAGTGATCGGTACCAATAACCAGTCCGCCCACATAGCCGGCAATCTCGTATTGAGCAACCATACGGGCTCTGGCTTTGACGTTTCCTTTGACAAAGTCTAGTTTTGCATCTTCTTGAGGCAGAAGTCCTGTTCCTTCCAGGGCAACGTGAGATGCGGCGTGCATACCATCAACACCATCTTTGATATTAACGGAAACAGAATGTGTTGGCTGGATAAACTGAAGGGCCAGTTGTGCTTCATCTTCGTCCTTTTGCTCACCGTAAGGTAGTCGGACGGCGATAAACTGATAGTCGACAGAGCCGGTTTCTTTATTCAGGCTGTCTACCGCAAGCTGAGCTAAACGACCACAGGTTGTTGAGTCAACACCGCCACTAATCCCCAGTACCAGTGATTTACAACCTGATTCCTGAAGCTTACGCTTAATAAATGCCACACGTCTTTCGATCTCAAAGTGAGGATCGATTGAAGGTAAAACGCGCATTTCTTCGCGAATTTTCTGTTCCATTAATATTCCTTTTCCACAGCAATGTAAAAATAGAGCCAATAGCTTTATCATACCGGATTCGAATCACTATCAACCAGTAAATTACGCCTGAATGAATGATATAACAGAAAAAAAGACAAAAATCGCTGTTTTTGGCAGTGCGTTTAATCCACCCAGCCTGGGACATAAAAGTGTGATTGAGTCATTGACTCATTTTGATACCGTTTTACTTATTCCCAGTATTGCACATGCCTGGGGCAAAGAAATGCTGGACTATAACGTGAGATGTGACATGTTGGATCTTTTTATCCAGGATCTGGGATCTGACAAATTCCAGCGTTCTGGTATTGAAGAGGAACTTTATGTGCCTGGCAGCAGTGTAACCACCTTTGCTGTACTGGAAAAAGTCCAGGACGTGTACCCGTCGGCTGATATTACGTTTGTCGTTGGACCCGACAATTTTTTCAATTTTGCTAAATTTTATAAAGCTGAAGAAATCCTAAGTCGCTGGTCTGTGATGGCCTGCCCGGAGAAGGTCTCAATTCGCAGTACAGATATACGTAATGAACTGTACAAAATGGGATCTGTTGCAGAACTCACGACGAAATCTGTCGCAAAATTTCTCATTAATAATAAACTTTATAAATAGTAGCTAAACATTTATAATTCCTGTGAATAAGAATGACTTGTAGACCGAACTAAAGGGCAATCCGATGGGATTACACATTACAAAGTTAGCGCAAAAAATAAAGTTAGCACAGAAAGTAAGGTTAGCTGTGCTTTGTACTGTTCTTTTGTCGTCCGGTTCGGTATTAGCATGTGAGGGTTCTCAACCGTCTTCGGTTGTTGTTCAGAAAAGTTCAGAAATATGCAGTAAGCTTTCGGGCGCGCTGGATGGTATTACTGAGCAATTCCTTAGCCTGTTTCGACAGGCAGAAGATGATGAAAAACGTCAGAAAGATCATTATTGGGAAAAGTGGGCTTTTAACACTGAAAACACGCCCATTATCAGCGGTAAGGTTGATAAGAATGTGGTTGGGTTAGCCCTGTGGATGCCAGAAGATATAGATGAAGCTGCTCTGAGTTATGATGAGTGGCTGGAAAGTCAGGGTTTTCAGGTTAGTTTTGCTGTTGGTGATAAGGGTAAGGAACCGAGAGTGCGTTTTGATTACCGATGGCATGATGCACACACTCCCGATGTGATGTTTCAGGTAGAAGTTCCGTTTTAAAGTTCCGTTTTAAAGTTCAGTTCCAAGCACTAGTTGGCATAAATGCTCAAAATTCTCTTTTGAGTTATGAAATAGCTCTTCAACGATTTTCTCTTGTTTTTTACCGGATAACCGCTGCTTTTTTGCTTCTCTGACAAGAAGTGCAATATGCATTTCCTTACAAAGGCTGACCGGTTGTTCTGGTGTCCATTCTGAAAAACACTGGCTAAGTTGCCCTAATATCAATTCTGGTTTTAGTTCACAGACTTCATGGCGAACGACTCCCAGCAAGGCTTTTTTCTGAGAGCCGCTGACTTGCTGTCTGGCGAGCTTCGAAATTATTGCGCTTGTAACCTCTGGTAATTCGATAAAACCGCTTTGAGAGGGGAATGAGTCAACCAGCCGTGCTGAAAACTCAATAGCGGAGGCCGTCGTGTCCGGAAAAAAGGTGACAGAAACCAGACAATCAAATGGTATCCAGAAGCTATCACCCTGCTCCAGAGCATATTCATATTTACCAAGCCTTACTAATACCATGCCAGTGTGAATGGTAAGAAGAGAATGTTTCAGACTCTTTTTTCTGGGAGTGCTGTGAAGAAAAGCATGTTGTTTCAGGTAATATTCAATAGCGTAGTTCATGAGATACCCTTTTTGGGGCAGGTAGAGTTTCTGGGCGCATAGAGTAACGTTTATTAGAGAGAATGCCAACATCACAGTAAGTGGATCGGATTATCTGGTCCGACCTGGTATCTCTTAGCTGCTTGTTGCAGAAACAAAGCGTAGAATATCGTGTTTTTGTAACGCTCTGACTTCCCGGGGCTTATTACTTTATCTATTTAGCGTACTCAAATGACAGTAGACAACGATATCTATCAGGAAATCCGTCCGTATAACGATAATGAAATCAGTGACGCGATCAACCGTCTGATTAATGATCAAGAATTTATTGATGCCATTCTAAACCACCGTTTTGAACACACCGCAAGTTGGCTTCGAACCCTGATGACACCACTTGTGCGGGTATATTTAAAGTACAAATGGGGTAAATTAAAAACGGTTCACGATGTTCAGATGGAAGTCAAAAAATACATGACTAAAGCTCTGGATACCACTACCGATGGCGTGACTTATTCCGGCTTGGATAAACTGGACACAAACACTTCGTATCTGTTTGTGTCGAATCACCGGGACATTGCGATGGATCCGGCTTTGGTTAACTATGGCCTGCACATGCATAAGCATAAAACCGTTCGGATCGCGATAGGTGACAACCTGCTTAAAAAACCTTGTGCCACCGATCTGATGAAGTTAAATAAGAGCTTTATTGTTAAGCGTTCTGCAAAAGCGCCTCGCGAGATGATGAAAGCACTTGGGCTTCTTTCTTCTTATATCAAACACTCACTGGATACCGGTAATTCTATCTGGATTGCACAGAGAGAAGGTCGGGCAAAAGATGGGAACGACATGACTGATGCAGCTATCCTGAAAATGTTTTTCATGGAAGGCCGTAAGCAGAAGCTCAGTTTTGCTGACTATGTTAAGTCTCTGAAAATTGTACCTGTGGCAGTTTCTTATGAAAATGACCCTTGTGATACCGCGAAGGCTTGTGAGTTGTTTGAGAAAGAAACACACGGCAGCTATGAGAAAAGTGAATTTGAAGATATTGAAAGTATCGTTCAGGGGATCATTGGCTATAAGGGGCGTGTACATGTCAGTTTTGGTGAGGTGATTACTCAGGATGTTGAGGGCCCTGACGCATTGGCTGAAGAAATTGATCGCCAGATCCATAATATCTACAAACTCTACCCTGTAAATCTGTTAGCAGCAGATCAGGATGATGACGGTATTACAGATAAAGTGAGGAGCGAATTTAAAGCCAAGCTGGATTCTATTCCTGAAGGTGCCCGTACCCACCTGAGAGCCATGTATGCAAACCCGGTTCGTAACGGCGGTAAATCAAATTAAGTTCGGTGTTTGAGCAGTTATGCCCTAACGGGCGACTGCTCCACCAAGCGTTAGGTTTTTTGGCCACTTACTAATCTGGTTTCCCCCCAGAAAAATATTACCTTTTACTGTCATATCGTCCGGAAACTGCCTCACTCCTGAACCGCCAATATACAGATTGCCTTCCACAACAATACCATTGGGAAGTTCCGTTAGTGGTGTACGGATGACACTTAAGTCACCTTTTACATGTAATCGGGGAGGCAGCGACTTCAACGGTGTATCGGTAAAATTCAGATATCCGCCGACAGAAACACCAGAAGGCCACTTTTCTATATAGCTACCCAGGAAGTTAGCGTAACCTTTTATTTTCGTCCCTCGTCTGACTGATTTTAACTGACTGTTCGATGCGTCCAGACTACCGTTGACAACCAGGCCGGGGGGTAATATTTGAATTGGAGTTTTGGCTATATTCAGGTTTCCTTTTACTTCGAGGCCATCCGGGAGTGCGGTATAAGGTTTATTGCGAAGATACACGTTACCATAGTTATCAATATGGTTAAGTATTTGATATTCATCCAGTGGTTCTGCACTAACGAAAGAAAAGGCAATAGAGAGTGAAAATAGGTATAGCGCGCAGGAACAGCGGAACAGTCGCATCATAACGGCTCAGTTTCATCAGAAATTTAGCTGGGTTTTATTATAGTGACCTAAGTAGAGCCGAAAAGCGAGTAGTCATATAAAAAGATACTCGCTTTATCTGTTGGAAAGGTAGCGTTGCCAGTTAACGAAGAGAACGAGTCTTCAATTCAAAAATCAGTTTTTCAGCACTCACTTCAAATTTGAATCGGGCGTGAAGCTCTTTTGCATCATCTGCCAGCGGATTTACTTCGAACTCCACATTCGAGTTCACTTCTTTAGCCAGAACAACATAGTTTTGAAGTTCAGCTTCCAGTTGAGACTTGTTTTCACCAAATAGGGACACTTCAGCCACATCATCACCTTCTTTGATGATAAAGCCCATTTCCGCACTGCACCCGCAAGCTTCACACACTTCATTTTCCGGGTCACAAACCATATTTTCTTCCGACATAACATTTCCTCCAGCAGGGACGGTGATGAAAGATAAACACGCCTTAGGGTATCTTAGCCATTACCAGCCAGGCAACAAAAATATTAGCTTTTTCTGTTAAATGGTCTGTGATTCAGGGTGGCTGTATTAATTTTATACGATTGCTCTTTTTGGAACCGAGTTCAGGGCTTTGTTTGTAACATTATTTGTATTATCTGTATGGTGAACGGCTAAATTGTGTAAGATCTCCATGGCCGGAGTTATCCGTCTGGCATCAATAACATATGACTGATAATAAGCCCGGAAAAGGGCATGTATAGCTTTCATTGCACAGAGGTGAAGGTTATTAATAAGGACTATAACGATATAGGGATTATTCGGGGCTTGCGTGTTAACGGGGAGGTACAAAGTTATCAAAGAAGGGCGCGTAATATGCCAAAACGTAGTAAAGAAGATACCGAAATTACCATCCAACATATTATGGATGCTGTCGCTGAACAGTTACTCAGCTTGGGATATGACAAAATGTCGTATACCACATTAAGTAAACAGACTGGTATTTCCAGAACAGGAATTAGCCATCATTTCCCGAAGAAAACCGATTTTATCCTTGCGTTGGATGAGCGTATACATGAAATGTTCATCGGCCATCTGGATTTGTGTGACAGTTTAAAGACTTTTTCGGAAAGCTGGCTACTGGCCTTGAATAAGCCTGAATTCATTTCTATTTTAAAATTGCTTTTTCTTCATATCGTTACGACAAATAATGCCAATGAATTTGCTCGTAAAGGGGTAGAAAGACTATATCGGTTGATTGGCGATAAGTTTGGCGAGGAAGGCGATAAAGAACTTGAATGGCTTATGGGTAAGTCACTGGCTTACATGAGTTAAATGATAGAGGCTCTGGAATGTATACCAGAGCCTTTTCCTGCCTGATGCTTATTTCTAGAGCAAATTCGTTTAAATTCAGGCTTTCACTCCATTGAGATCACTATTCTTTCTTTCCTGATGATTTTTATATAAGAAATAAATATTGATCACTGCAATGTAGCTGTTGGCGACCACTACCGGTAGGGCTCCTACATAAAGACCATAGGCGATAAATAGTGAGCACCCTACAAAGTTCAGTACGCGGAGTGCTACGATATGTTTCATGCTCAGCGAAATAGCCACCATGATTGATGCAGCATAACCGATAATTTCAACTATATTAAATTCCATTACTTGTCCTCTTTGTATGCCGAATAAGTCGGTACCAATTCTTCTCATCATGAGATAAGCGAGGAAGCTCCATGCCCCGAATGGTGTTCTCAGATTGTGTGAACAGGATCAATCTTAACAAGCTCAGAAAGGGAGGAAAACAGGTAAGGGGTAAGAAAGTGAAGGTTAGCGATTACGCAAACGTTTAGTTTTCTGAAATAAAAATAAGCCCGCACGAGGCAGGCTTATTCTGGAGGGGGTAGGGGCTTAGTTTTTACCCTGAGATGCTTTGTCTTCTTCCGTCAGTTGACGGATACGACGGCTGATTTCCCGGCGGGATTTTGAAATTTCAGCACTTTTGATGATGTGATCATCCACACGGTCTTCGTAATCACCTTTCATGTTTTTGATGATCATAATGATTTCTTCCTGAGACATTTCAGGCTTGATGTAATCAATAAGGTTTTCCAGCAAGACAACACGTTTTGTGTTATCGCGAATTTTCTTTTCGTTATCCTGAAGTTCGCGCTTTAGCTTATTTTTTTTACGCGCCAGATTTACAATTTCGAATACGCTGTTCATGAGTATTATTCCTAACATTAATGCGTTGATATACAATAATTAAAGCATAACCCAAAAAACTTTTGGACGCTAATAATATAACAAGACGGAGTAAAGCCGAGTATGAGCATAGAATTGTCCCCAGTTGAAGCACGCGTCATTGGCTGCTTAATCGAGAAAGAAGTAACGACACCTGATCATTATCCGCTGACGCTGAACAGCTTAACCAATGCCTGTAACCAGAAAAGTAACCGTGACCCTGTCATGTCTTTGTCTGAATCAGAAGTTTTGGATACCGTTGATGCTTTAATTGCTCGCCGGTTGGTAAATGATGAAAGCGGGTTTAACAGCCGGGTATCTAAATATCAGCACAGATTCTGTAATACTGAATTTGGTGATCTCCAGTTTACGGAACAAGAACGAGGGGTTATATGCTGCCTGCTGTTAAGGGGAGCACAGACGCCGGGAGAAATCAGAACGCGGACAAATCGCCTGTGTCAGTTTGCTGATGTAAAAGAAGTTGAGGCCGTTCTTGAAAAGCTGGCGAGTGACTCTGATGATAGCCCGCTGGTTGTTCGGCTGCCGAGGGAAGCTGGGAAACGCGAATCCCGCTATATGCACCAGTTCTGTGGTGAGGTGGATGTTGCAGCGATAGCGACAGCCAGTCCTGCTGTACCACCTTCCGGAGCAAGTCAGTCAAGAATTGAAGCTCTGGAATCTGAGGTCACACAGTTAAAATCAGAAATGGCCGAGCTAAGAGCATTAGTCGAACAGCTTCTATAGCACATGACAAAGCATGCATTGGAGGCAGAAGTAGAGCGTGCAATTTCGAGTTCTGAATGGCGGGTTTACCTGCTCCGAACCCGCACTGGTGCGCTCTACTGCGGCATTAGCAATAATGTGCAAAAGAGGCTAGAGGCACATAGAGCAGGGAAAGGTGCCAAGGCTCTTCGTGGCAAGGGTCCGCTCCAGCTTGTATGGACGCAAAGAGTGGAAGATAAAAGTATGGCACTTAAGCTTGAAGCTGCGATAAAAAAACTGACTAAACAGAAAAAAGAACAAATAGTGCTTTGTAATAAAAATATTCATATTGATGAATAGTTCTTGGTTTTTGTAAAACTATATGACTTTATTGTTAATTGATCTTGCCTAATAATTCAGGCCAGAATAATATCTATTATGAATCTTGTTTATATAAAGGTTGTTTACTCTTATGATTACTAAAAATAAATTAGCAGTGGGTGTCTGTCTGGCTTTGTGTTCCGGAACCGCATTTTCAGCGGCGAAGGTGGCTGACGGACGGGGAAATGCAATGGGTAATACAGGCGTTGCGTCTGCGGATTACCTGATGGCACCATTTTATAACCCGGCACTAACCGGGCTTTATCGTGATAACGATGATGTAGGTTTGTTGCTGCCGGGCGTACAATTAACGGCAAATGATCAGGATGATACCTTGTCGGATATCGATGACCTGCAGGATGCGATTGATAATTTTGATTCAAGTACTTCAAGTTCAGCGGCGGCTGATGAGTTGAATGGCTATTTGGATGCTCTACAGGGTAACGACCCTCTTTCGGTCAATGCCGGTGCAGGTGTTGCTGTCGCTATTCCAAACAAATATATAGCTGCCAACTTGTTTGGCAGTGGTTATGTGGAAGTTGTTGCAGCTACGCAAATAGTCGATTTTGTTGATGACCCAGCGCAAGATGATAGGCTTGATACTGTAGATCGATATAAGGGTTCTACAGTGAACTTAATGGCCTTCGGTTATAGTGAAGTCGGTGTGGCTCTGGCTAAACCGTTTACTATTGCGGGTCAGGAAATCATGTTTGGTGTTTCACCAAAATTCCAACGTCTCAAAACTTATGCTCAAAACATAAAAGTGGAAGACTTTGACATTGACGACTATGACCAGAGCGAGAGAAGTAAGACAGCATTCAACCTGGATTTAGGGGCGGCCTGGGCCAAAGATGCATGGCGTGTTGGCTTTGCGGTGAAGAATGTGATTAAGCAGTCTATTGATACAGACGCATCACAGGTTATCGGCACCTACGAGTTGTCACCTCAGGCAACCGTTGCGGGTGCTTATGTGTCTCGCTTCTTTACGGCTTCTGTTGATCTTGACCTGACTAAACAGACCCGTTTCGAGGATCTTGATATTGAAGGGTTGAGTGATGACTTTGACGATACTCAGTTTGTCCGTTTCGGGGTTGAAGGTAACGCTTGGGACTGGTTACAGCTGCGTGCCGGCTATGAAGTGGACATGCTGAGCAACGTGGATAATGCCGTCACTGCCGGTCTTGGGTTCAGCCCGTTTGACGTGGTGAATATTGATATTGCCGGCAGTTATTCAGGTGAAAATCAGTTTGGTGCTTCAGCGAGCCTTGCATTTACTTTCTGATAGTCCACAGGCATTCGTCTGAATATTCATGATCATAAGTTGATGCCTCGCGGTTTTATTGCTGCGTGGCATCTGTTTTACCCTTCACCTTCAATGTCTCTACTACCATAAATCCCATTTCTTACTTATAGTTACAGGTATACATCATATAGATATAAGGTGGGGCATGGTTTCTGATGGCCTGATTAAGCCTTTTGTTAAGTGCTTAGCTGTTTTGTTATTCTCTTTTAATGTGTCTTCTGCGCCTGTTTCCGTTAGTGCTGATGTGCTGAGTGAATACTGGGGGTATCAGGCGTTTCTGGACAAATTCCCGGAACAAAAACAGTTAACGGATAAACTCACCAGAGTCGTTGTTCAGCCTGCTGTTCCTATCCTGAGTGCTCAGGATAAAGTAATCAAAATATCGGTCATTTACCCTGGCGAGCAAGTTTCGGATTATTGGCGAAGAAACTTAGTTGCGTTTGAGAAACGGCTAAATGAGCTAAATATTAAATACAAGATTTCACAGATATTCACCCGCCCCAACTCCGATATTGGCCAACAGAGTCAGTTTCTGAACCAGGCTTTAAATACGCATGCTGATTATTTGGTGTTCACTCTGGATACGGGGAGGCATAAAAAATTTATTGAGCATGCGTTATACAACTCTGATACTAAGTTAATCCTGCAAAATATTACGACCCCTCTTGTAAAATGGGAAGATCACCAGCCTTTTATGTACGTTGGATTTGATCATACAACCGGTAGTCAGATTCTGGCGGATTATTTCAAAGTGCATTTTAAACCATTGGTACCATATGGGGTCTTGTACTTTTCTCCCGGTTATATCAGTGATGTCAGAGGTGACACATTCATTCATGCTCTGAATCAGGAAAAAGGCTTTTACCTTCAGTCCGCATTTTATACTCATGCCGATAAAGAGAGTGCCTATAAGGCAACACTGAAGTTGGTAAGAGAGCATCCTGATCTGGATTTTATTTATACCTGTTCTACCGATGTCGCTTTAGGGGCGGTAGAGGCTTTGAAGGTATTAAAACGTCAGGATATTGTAGTAAATGGCTGGGGGGGCGGTTCAGCAGAACTGGATGCGATAAGGCAGGGGAAGCTTGATGTCACCGTCATGAGAATGAATGACGACACAGGTGTGGCTATGGCGGAAGCGATTAAATGGGATTTGGAAGGAAAACCGGTTCCTACCGTCTACTCAGGTAGCTTTGAGCTGGTCACTTCAGACAGCAGTGAAAGAAGAATAGAGCAGTTGAAAAAGCAGGCATTCAGGTATTCGGACAAATAACAATGAATAAGAAAACAATAAAAAGTAAAAATTCGTTGGCGAACTTAAGTCTTCGATTGGTTTTTCTTGTCTTCAGCATACTGACTGCGTTGATTCTGCTTTTTAACTACCAAATCTCAGCCAAAGCCGTGAATCAGGAAGTGCTGAGAAATATGCAGCAAACCTCTAGTCTTTTACAACACTTATTTGATACCCACTTATCGAATGGTAAAAATTTACAGAACAATTTGGCGAATAGCGTTACTTTGCAGCAACACTTAGAAAAACAGGAAGAGGCGCTGCTTGATAATTATTTCCTCAACCTGGAAAAATCAGACGAAAAAATGGTGTTTGACTTTGGTTTTATTACCAAGGGGCGACATACCGTGTGGAATGATGGTAACGCTCCTTTTTTTGGTATCCAAGAGACGCAACTTGAGTGGATAGCCAGAAGTATTGTGTTTAATAATCGATGGCATTTCATCAACCTTGATCTTGGTGAAGGCTCTGTATATATGTTAGCCCGGCGTGTTCCTGTCGTTGCCGAAGAAACAGGAGAGGTTCTCGGTCAGTTGTATGGTGCCATTGTATTAAACAATAATATTGAGTTATTGCATCAATTTGAAATTGCCAGTGGAGTCAACACGGCAATGCTACTCATTGGGGGGAAGCCTATTGCGTCAACGATAGAAAATCCCGAACAAATTTTATCTAACAATTTTCCGGAGGAGTCTCATGAGCCCTTTGGCGCTGAGTACCTCTATAATCAGATTGACCTGCGTATTGCCGGAGTAAAAACGCCAGTTTCGGTTTACACAACGGAAGATAATACGAACATTCTCTCTCTGGAACACAATTACCGGATAAGCTTGCTGTTTTACTTCATTTCTATATTACTGGCGGGATTTCTTGCCCGATACCTTATTCAGAAGCGGGTTGTTGGAGAGTTAGCGCCGTTGATGAAGTTCGCTCAGGGATGTCAGACTGATAAAAATGCGGGCACTTATTCCGGATCAGAAATAAAAGAGTTTAACCATATAGGCCGAACCCTTGAAAAAACCTTTAAGGATTTACGTGATAAAGAGCGTTCTTTTCAGGACTTATTTGATTTCTCTCTTTCTCCTATCATTGTGTGGGACTCTCATGGTGAAGTGGTCAGAATGAACTCAGCCTCAGATCGTGTTTTCGAAAAGAATGGTGAGTTTTCTAGTCGGGCCTTCCTTAATTTTCAGTCTGTTATTAAACCGCAACTTGACATGGTCAATGAAGGGGCCGTGATTACCGGTATGAATATTACTGTATTTGACACAGTTTACCGTTGGAACCTTTCTCCGATAGAGCTTGAAGATGGTGTGCATTCGATCATTGCTCAGGGGCAGGATATTACCACGCTGATTGAGGCAGAAAGACAAAGTAATCTGGCGCGCATAGAGGCAGAAAAATCAGCGAATGCGAGAGCTGATTTTCTGGCTAAAATGAGCCATGAAATAAGAACTCCCCTTAACGGTATACTGGGTATATCACAGTTATTAAAAAATCTGGAAACAGATTCGGATAAGATAGAGAAGATAGAAGTACTGTGTCAAAGCGGTGAGCACCTTCTCACGGTTCTTAATGATATTCTTGATTTTTCCCGGATGGAGCAGGGTAAATTTAATATTGTACTGAGTGATTTTAACTTCAGCTCGTTAGTCAGCTCTGTTGCGAATATTTACCGCCCGCTTTGTATGGAAAAGCACCTGAAATTTGAAATTGTCAATGAGGTTCCTGAAAATACTCATTTTCACAGTGATAAAGTAAGGCTCAATCAGATCATATATAACTTATTGAGCAATGCCGTAAAATTTACTCATCGGGGAAGTATATCGCTACGCTTTGAATTGCCGGATTTGGAAGCCTATTCCGGTGACCAGCCGATCAGACATCTGAGTATTAACGTTCAGGATTCGGGGATCGGTATTTCTTCAGCGAAGCTAGACACAATTTTTGAACCCTTTGAGCAGTCGGAAAAAACCACAACGCGTGAATATGGTGGTAGCGGGCTTGGTTTAACCATTGTTAAGCACCTTGTTGCTCTTCTTGGCGGGAAAGTTTCGGTGAAAAGCCTGGTTGGCTCCGGCTCTCAGTTTATGGTGTCAATACCAGTACAGGTGGTGAGCCCACACAATATTCAGTCGGGCATTATCCGGAAAGAGGACTTGTCAGAGCTATTTGAACAGCAGGTCTCTTTATTATTGGTTGAAGATAATAAAACGAATGCATTTATCGCTAAAGCATTTTGTGAAAAATACAATATGCAAGTGGATTGGGCAGAAGACGGGTTGAGTGCGCTGGAAAAAATTAAAACATCTCAGTACGACGTTATTTTTATGGATAACCAGATGCCAAATCTTGATGGTATTGAAGCAACAAAAATTATTCGCGAACAATTAAAGGTAAATACTCCAATTTTTGCCTGTACAGCAGACGGCTATGAAGAGACCAGAGACAAGTTCCTCGAAGCAGGCGCAGATTACGTTATTGTTAAGCCATTAAGGGAAAAAAATCTATTTGAAGCATTTTCTTATCTGAAAACCAGGCTGGAACCTGATCAGACATGAGTATCCAGCATTGTTCCGACAATATCGTTAGAGCGCTGAACGACATTCGCGCCGATCTGATTATAGGTTTGTGCCTGATTGAGCTGAAGTAGAGAATCCACTTGTGATTGGGAGATCTCTTTGGGAGCGGATACGGGGGCATCTTCCGACTTGTCTGCCTGATTGAACCCCATTCCCTGCTCTGCACCTGAATTACTTCTGGTGGCAGAATTTGGATCATTTTGCCGGGTGAGCTGTTCTTCTTCAGCCCGCTGGTTGGCTATTCGTTCTTCCTGCTGCTTCTGTTCAAAGGGGTTATTATTTCCCGTGCGCTGTGCAATATCCTGAGCCGCCTGATTTGACAGGGACTGGGATTGTTGCATCAGGGAATAGCCAGACTGCACTGAAGATATAGCCATATTTATAAACTCCGCTACTACTTAGTACAAGCCTAATCTGTTTTGGCTGTTTTTTCAACAGATGTAGAGGCCAGTTTATCGGCCAGTTTATGTAGTTCAGGCATCATCCGGTAGATAAGATGCAGTTGTTGGAGAATCATCCGGGCCGAGTTTTCATCGGCTTCCCGCCACTGAGATAAACGTTTTTCTACGGTGAGTTCGTCAATATCAGGTGCACAATGCTCACATTGGTTAGTCAGTTGCTGGTTCAATATGGTCAGATGCTGGTGGATCATCCGGTGTGCATCAAGGATCAACTTATGAACGGATTGACTATCCAATTGCTTTCGGTGAGCTCCAAGGGCCGAAATATAACTTAGCAGAGCATGATTCAGGGTCAGAAAACGAAAGCTATCTTCTTCAGAAGCCCTGTGTCTTCCGGGTTCTGCCAGCATATTGGTGATAATGGAGCTTAAATCGGCACTACTGTCATGGGCATTACGGCGAGCAACACGGTAGTTGAGGTCGTCTTTTTTCCCTAATCGGTACTGACCAATAATTTGGGCAAGGTACTGTTGGTTATCTTCCACGGACTTTGCCATTGCTTTGTTTAGTTTGCTGGAATGCCAGTCAGGGAGAAGCAGGGTCACAGCGCCTACAGCCAAAAGGCAGCCGACGAGGGTATCGAAGAGGCGCGGCAGGATCACTGCGTAACCTTCACCAATCTGGTGGAAGCTGAACAGGACCAGAATCGTAATAAACGCGGTGGCATAGCTATAGTTGTTTTCTTTAAAAGCAAAAAAGGCGACACCGGAAATAACGATGAAAAACAACTGGCTGCTTTGTGACGGAAACAGAGTCAGCAACAAGCCACCTAATAATAATCCGGCAACAGTGCCGCCAATACGCGAAATCAGTTTTTGTCTGGTGGCGCTGTAGTTAGGCTGACACACAAACAAAACCGTCAGGAGGATCCAGTATCCACGGTTCACCTGCATAAACTCTATGACGGCAAATCCGGCAACCAGAGCAAGTGACACTCTTATTGCGTGCCTAAGCAGCGGGGAACTCAGTCTGAAATTTGAACGGATTTTCTGCCACATTGCTTTCAGGCTGTTTGGTGTAGTATCACTAAGCTCATCATCTTCGATAACATCGATAACATCAGGATTACTGACATTCGATAGCAGTTTTTCAACAGTCAATAAATTTTCGAACAGGTAGTGGAGTTGTACCAGAAGATCTTTCCATTCTGGACGGTCTTGCTGTTCAAGATGCTGGATAGATTTCTGTAACTCATCCATTGCCATTGTGGAGGCAGTATTGTGGCTATATTGTCTGCCTTCCCGGATTGAATCGGCAATGGCTTTACATGATTCAGATTGCAACTCCATTAAATGTTTAAAGCGAAACATTACATCATAGCGGTTAAAAGCTTTCGCTAGTTCCTGATAACGATAATGGGTAGAGTTGACCCGTTCGTGAATATCCTGAGCCAGAAAGTAGATTTTTAAAAAGCGATCCGTTGGCCCGTCTACCCGGCCTCGTTTAGAACGGGAAAGAAACCTGGCTTTGCTCTGGTTGAGAGCCGCTACGGTTTTTGCGTTTAAATTGGCTTCCTGAATACGGTATGGCTGGGGAACCAGGTCGGAAACCGGATGAAGGAGTTTTCGTTTGGTATCCATATAGATTGCCAACTGCTCAAACACACGAGCAAGATTGTCCTGGACGGGTTTCAGTGGCCACAGTGCATACCAGATCAATGAAAGGAAGTAATACCAGATGGCCCCACCCAGTAACAGGAAGGGCTGATACCAGAGGTGTACACTTTCATCAGCACCCAGCATGGTATAAATGGCAATAAGTAATGACCCGAAAGCAATGGTCGCATAGCGCGGGCCAATGGCTCCCAGCATAATAAAGCCAAATGAAGAAGAGAAGAGACCCAAAGCGAACAAAGCCGGCTCCCCAAACAACGCTTCAACAGAAAAAGTTGCAATGGCAAAGCAGATAAGGGTCAGCCCCTGAGCTTTGAGCTTACCACTGAGATTGTCATCCGTTTCTGTAAGGGCTGCCGCAATGACCCCAAGTATCAGTGGTGTGATCGGGGCAAACTGATTCAGATACCAACAGGGTATAATGACACCAGCGAATGACAGAAGAATAAGCCCGCTGTGATTGAATGTGCGTATTGGGCTTACCGCTTTTTTGGCCCAATGTCTGAAGGTAAACATAACAATTTGCTCAAATTATTTAAAGAAAAGACAAGGTTATACAGTATTCTATAGTTCAGTCAGGCTGAGTATGATACGGTACTTTGTCATTAATGATTTTAAGTGATTTATAGGCGTTTATAATGAACGTTGTATCTAAAGGTCACCTGTTTATAAGATGTTACTTTATAAAGAATTATAGTGGAAGAGATGATGCAGATCAGGGCGGGAAAAATGGCCCGGTTTTTTATTCAGGATGAATACAGTCAGATTCATCTTGAGGAAGACCGCCTTATACTAACGTCTGCAATCAGGGAAGTTCGTATCCCTTTCTCTGTGTGGAGTGGCAAAGTTACTCTGGAAAGAGGTTGTGTTTGGGGAAGCTTAACGTTTTACTCGTTTGCTCATGATAATCAGGTTGAGGCCTGGGTCGTGCAGGGGCTTCCCTGGAAAGCTCTGCGACAGTTTGTCCGCATGGCTTTACTTCGTTATCAGGAATGGGATGCCGAGCAGTGCAGACAGATCCGCCATCAGCTCCCTGAGTGGAAAAAATCCCTGTTTATGCTTATTCACCAGCCTTCTTTCCTTGCTGATTCGGAAGTAAACCGATGGGCAGATAGTGTGGAGGAAGGGCTTAAAGCAATCAATATCAGCCTGGAAGAAGCGGAGCAAAGGTACCCTGATGAGCTGAAAGATATTTCACTATGGCGTCGAGAGCCGGAGATTCAGGCAAAAGAAAGAAACCGGTGCTGGGTTGACCAGGAATGTCATAACTGGGAAGTATTGTTTGCACAGGTTGAATCTTCACCGCTTAATCCGTCTCAACAAAAAGCAGTATTGCTTAATAATGATCATAACCTGATCCTGGCCGGAGCGGGGTCGGGGAAAACCAGTGTGTTAACCGCCCGCGTTGCTTATCTCTTACAAAGCCATATGGCTCAGGCTGATGAATTGTTAATGGTCGCGTTTGGTAAAGACGCCGCGCAGGAGATGCAACAAAGACTACAAAATAAAGTCGGTATGGCTTCCGATGCGGTCAGTGTAAATACATTCCATCAGCTTGGTTTAAGAATTCTGAATCAGGTCGAGGAGCAACCAGTCGTTATTTCTCCGTTGGCAACGGATAACAAGAAAAAACAGTTTTGGTGTTCGCAATGGCTGAAACAGCACTGGTCTCAGCAGAACAATTTCAAACGTTGGCAGAAACACCTTTCTCAGTGGCCGATAGCGTATCTGAAAGGGGATGATGAGCTGGGAAGCCAGAGTGAAAATCCCAAACTGGTTGCCTGGCTGGGGCAACAGTTAGATATGCTGTGTATGCTGCACGAGAAGAAAAAAGTGTTGCAGGAAAAGCTGGTTAATCACCCTGAATACTCAAGGTTAAATAGTGAACTGGCACTGGTCTGGCCGTGTTATCAGGCATGGCAATCCATGCTTAAAGATGACAATCAAATAGATTTTCATACCATGATTACCCGGGCGACCCAATATGTAAACCGAGGGCGTTTCAAGGTTCCGTGGAAGTTTATCATGGTCGACGAATATCAGGACATTTCGCCTGATCGGCTGGCGCTTATTGAAGCTATTTGTGAGCAACGGAAAGGTGAGCAGCAGACTTCCCTGTTTGCTGTAGGTGATGACTGGCAGGCCATTTACCAGTTCGCCGGTTCCGATGTTGATTTGATTACGGGATTTTCTCAACGTTACCCTTGCTCTTCTATTCACTATCTGGATACCACTTACCGGTTTAACAGTCAGATAGGTGCTGTGGCTAATGGTTTTATTGCGAGGAATCCAGACCAGTTACCAAAAGATCTGAACAGTTTCAGGCAGCAGAAACAAAAAGCCGTGTTTATTCTTCCTGTCAGGAGTATCGAACGCGAATTACATGATCTGAATAAGAAAGTGAAGTCGAAGAAGTCGGTGCTCCTTTTGGGAAGAAATCACTACCATAGACCTGAATTGTTAAGTGACTGGCAGGAAGCGTACCTTCAGCTCGATATCATCTTCATGACGTGCCATGCAAGTAAAGGGAAAGAAGCGGATTATGTGTTTATTCTGAGTGTAGACGATGGGCATTTTCCAGCCAAAGAAAGACAGCGTCATCTGGATTCTGTTTTATCGGCTTCTTCAGAAACCTTCCCTCACGCCGAAGAGCGACGCCTGTTCTATGTTGCCCTCACCAGGGCTAAAGAAAAAGTATGGGTAACACACGGAGGGCATCCATCGACTTTTGTTCAGGAACTCATTGCCGGGGATTACCCTACAGCGAAAAAAAGGTAAAACAGGCTAACCTGTTTTACCTTTCATTTATAATTTCTATTGTCTGCCGGGTTAAGCCTGACTTACACCCTTTCTGCGAGATACCTGTCGTAATCCGGAATTTCAATATCGACGTCTTTACTCATCAGTGATGATTCAAACAAAAAGTTTGCAGACGCTCGGTTTACGGCAACGGGGATATTCCATACGCTGGCAATACGAAGCAAAGCTTTAACATCAGGATCATGGGGAACCGCATTGAGTGGATCCCAGAAAAAGACTAATACGTCGATTTGTTTTTCTGATATTAACGCCCCGAGCTGTTGGTCGCCTCCCATAGGTCCGCTAATCATACTTTTTATAGCCAGGCCGGTTTGCTTGCTAAGCATGGCTCCGGTGGTTCCTGTGGCATAAAGGAAATGGCCTTGCAACTTCTCTTTATTCTCTTGTACCCAGCGAAGCAGGTCTGGCTTACAAGAGTCATGTGCTACAAGAGCAATGTGTTTATGTGCGGGCATGGTACGGGTTGTTTGATGCATTATTTTTCTTCCATTTTTTATATATCAATTCCAGCAACGCTCTCACTAGGGTAGGAGTAAAATTGCCAGTAAATTAAGGGAGTTGATAACTAATTTTCCATTACTATATCTGGATTATACAGAAATTAATGGTCAGAGCATCTCTAATAAACAACTCCCTTATATGATACAGTTGACGCTATAAGTTTTAGTGGTAACGTTTTCCGCTCAAGGCAATTCATTGCAACGAAAGGAGCTAATGTAGTATGAATCTTGATCTTTCAAAATATAAGGGTTTGATTTTTGATATGGATGGTACCTTGATTGATACCATGCCGGCGCATTTAGATGCGTGGGAGCGGACGGCTCAGAAGTTCAATATTCCTTATGACCGTGAATGGATTCATGGAATGGGAGGGATGCCCAGCCCTGAGATTACGTTAGAAATTAATGAAAGGTATGGACTGGAGCTTGACCCAAAAATAGTCGCTACTTATAAGATGCAGTGTTTTGATGAAATTGAATATCATGGCGATATTATCGCGCACACATTTCAGGTCCTGAAAAGTGCTCAGGGTTTGTTTCGGACGGCTATAGGGACAGGAAGCCAGAGAAACAATGCGATGAGGCTTCTGGAAGAAAGAGATCTGCTGCCTCTCTTACAGGCAATTGTGACAGCGACAGACGTCACAAAATATAAACCTAACCCGGATACATTCCTTTTGGCTGCTGAAAAATTAAGTCTTTCACCAGAGTTGTGTGCTGTATTTGAAGATACAGAATTGGGTAAGCAGGCTGCCCACGCGGCAGGTATGGACTGTTTTCTTGTTGTCGGAGAAAGCTTTGAGTTTCATCCTAAGCCATAGAGTTTCACTTAAAGCTATAAAAGAGCAGGTTCACCTCGGATATCGCTATATAGAGCCCAGGTATTGTCGTATATATAAGGATTTTTCCAATACCTGAGCCTTGCAATATGGTTATAGAGTTACTGAATTTCCAGTAGTTCTACGTCAAAAATAAGTACCGCTGCCGGTGGGATAGGGCCTGAACCTCCCTTCCCGTATCCGAGGTCACTTGGTATAAATAAACGGACTTTTTCGCCTGTCACCATGTTCTGCACACCTTCCTGCCAGCCTTTAATCACCTGATTAAGGCCAAAAGTGATGGGTTCACCACGTTGTACTGAGCTATCGAATACCGTCCCATTAATGAGCGTTCCATGATAATGCACGGTAACTTTGCTTGTCGGGGTAGGGTGTTCGGTTCCTGTTCCTTTCTCCAGTACCAAATATTGAAGGCCACTGTCGGTAGTAATAACACCTTCTTTCTGACCATTTTCCAGCAAGAAAGCCTGACCTTCCGCGTAGTTTTTTTCTGCTGCTTTATAATTATTCCAGGCCCGGTAAATAAAAAAACCAGCCAGAATAATCAGAAGAAGGATATAAAGAGGTTTCGACACGATGTCATCCTTGGTAATAATGATAGAAGTAGCGTCTGATTTTACCGCCTAAGCCGTCAGGTATAAAGTCATGATATTAGAAAGTATATGTCCGGATGTGTGTCAGTATACCTGGGTGTGATATTTTCCGCAGATTCCTGTGTCGGGCAGCTTACTGGGTGAATTCTGGTAAAGAAAAACGGAAAAAGGCCGATAGTGTAGTATCAGGTTTAGTGCGGGACAGTTAATGGTTATTCTCATGAAAAAATACGCTGGTGTGTTGATAGTTGCCTTAGTCGGAATGATTACATTAAGTGGATGTCAGTCCCTGATGAGAAATAGTATGTTGGATACTGCTCCCAAGAACGAGTTTCAGGTAAGGAATCCAGAATGGGGCGAGCCTCAGGAGGCTCCTGTGGTGAATAGGGAGATCGTGGCCCCGACGTCGTATGTTGAAGGTCCTTATGGTGAAAAGCGTAGCGATACAGAGGATGAGTTGGTGTATTTCTTAAATCAGTTAGGCATTGCCCATCAGGTTGTGCCGGGAAATCACCTGATGGTAAAAATTAAAAAGAAAATACAATTTGATACAGGTTCGGCTTATGTGTCTGCGAACTCCAGAAAGTGGTTGAACCAAATTGGTCAATTTCTGGCAAGGCATGAGTCGGTGAATATTGTTATTGATGGGCATACAGACAGCACAGGTAAGAAAACGCTGAATGATAAGCTCTCTCAGAATCGTGCTGCTCAGGTAAAAGAACAGTTCTTAAAGCAGCACGTACCGTCCGGTTCCGTATACACCCGTGGGTATGGCGAATACATGCCAGAGTGTTCTAACCGTTCAGAAAGTGGTAAAGCCTGTAATCGACGAGCTGAACTGACTTTGATTATTGACCGGTACTAGGGCGTGCCCCTGGGGATTACTGATCAACACAG
This sequence comes from Vibrio albus, assembly GCF_003144035.1. Classification (GTDB taxonomy): domain Bacteria; phylum Pseudomonadota; class Gammaproteobacteria; order Enterobacterales; family Vibrionaceae; genus Vibrio; species Vibrio albus. Next base: position 129,081 of record NZ_QFWT01000010.1, on the reverse strand, counting down.
AGGCCGCCCATTCGGGCTGGTTTAGCTCAGCCCGATAACATGACCTTTTTCATCAATATCCAAATTCATAAACGCCGGTTTCTCGGGCAGACCTGGCATGGTCATGACATTTCCACACAGTGCATAAATAAATCCGGCACCCGCACAAAGTTTCAACTCCCTTATATAGACATCAAAATCGTTGGGTGCGCCTTTGATACTGGCATCTGTTGAGATAGAAAGCGGTGTCTTTGCCATGCACACGGCAAGGTGATCAAACCCATGTTGCTTAAAGTTTTCAAGCTGGTTTCTGGCGATGTCAGACAGAATAACTTGTTTCGCACCATAGCCTACTTCAGCGACCGCCATCAGCTTTTCTTCCAGTGGCTGAGCCAGTTGATAAAGTGGAGAAAACGAAAGTGGCGTGTTACAAGCTTGTATGACTTTTTCAGCCAGAGCTACCGCGCCTTCACCACCTTTGGCATGTGCTTCACTGACGGCAACCGAGACTGGGTAATCGAGTTGCTGAATCATGTTTGTCAGCTGCTGCAGTTCTTGTTCGGAGTCTTGTGGAAAGCGGTTAATGGCGACCACCGCAGGAACCCCATAGCGAGTAACATTGCGAATATGCCATTTAAGATTCTCAAAGCCGGCTTGTAATGCTTTGTCATCATCATTAAAGAGTGAATCCGGAAGGGGCTGACCGGGACGAAGATCGTATAGGCCTGAGTTCGCTTTTAGCCCTCTAAGTGTTGCTACAATCACGGCACAATCAGGCTTTTTACCTGAAACATTTGACTTTATATTACAGGCTTTTTCAAAGCCCATATCCGATCCAAAGCCACCTTCTGTCACGGTATAGTCAGCAAGTTTTAATGCCAGTCTATCGGCAATGATGGACGAATTACCATGAGCAATATTGGCAAATGGACCTGAATGAATAAGAGTCGGCACTCCTTCCAGCGTCTGCATCATGGTTGGTTCAATAGCATCTTTCATAGTAACGGTCATGGCTCCTGCAACCTGGAGATCTTCAGCGGTCACCGCTTCACCATCGAGATTATAAGCGAGGACAATATTTCCAATCCGCTTACGCAAATCCTGCAGATCCCGGGCAAGAGCAAGAATAGCCATAAGTTCAGAGGCGGCTGAAATATCAAAGCCTTCCTCTCTTTTAAAGCCATTAACCGTTTTCCCTTCACTGTTTTTGCCAATGGTGACCATGCGCAGCGCACGATCGTTGTGATCCATCACCCGTCGCCAGAGAATATTGTTACTATCAATACGTAATGCGCGTAAGCCGGTTCTTGCTTCGAAATCCTGATAGCCGCTCTTTTGTTCATGAAAAATACGGGCATCAATAGCCGCTGCTGCTAGGTTATGGGCGGCGGTTACTGCATGGATATCACCGGTAAGATGCAGGTTGAGTTCTTCCATTGGGGCAACCTGACTGTAGCCGCCTCCCGCAGCTCCGCCTTTAACGCCAAATACCGGGCCCATCGACGGTTGACGTATGCAAGCCATGACAGACTGATTTAAGCGTGATAACCCCTGAGCCAGTCCGATAGTGGTCACTGTTTTACCCTCGCCAAGAGGCGTCGGGGTGATGGCGGTCAGCAGAATGAGTTTGCCGTCTTTGTTTTCCTGCAAGCGTTCTAAGCTATCCAGAGAGACTTTTGCTTTATGAGGTCCGTGGGAAGTGACCTCACTTTTCTCTAATCCTGCCTGGTCAGCAATGGTTTCGATATGCTGTAGTGTTGCCTTACGGCAGATTTGAATATCAGTAAGCATTATTACTCCGGCCTCACCTAAATACGCGTGGTTTTCATGTGGCAAACGTTTGCGTAAGGATAATACCGTGCAATTGTGCTTTGTAAAGGATTTTCAGTAGCAGGGTTTACCGGAAATAATGGTACTGGCAGTTTAATCCTTGCTAGTACCATTAAAATAAAGAGTTATTGTTTGTTTTTGTCGCTATTATAGGCGCTGGTACCCCACAAAGGCACCGTTGACAGGCTGTGTTTATAGCTTCCGGACGTTTCTTTGGTCGAATAAGAAAGGTACATCAGTGTCTGTGAGCCTGCATCGTAAATCCGGCGTATTTTCATTGTCTTGAAGAAAATACTTTTGGACTTTTTAAAGACAATTTCACCATCCTTGGACTTATCAATGACGGCTATCATATCCGCAGTAATGTCACCGGTCTGACGGCAGGCAATAGAAGAATCACTCGGGTCTGATAAGTCCAGGTTGGCTTCTATACTGGCAACATGGCAGGTAACGCCAGGAATGAGAGGATCGGTCAGCACATTCAGTTTGATGTCCTTGGTTGTAAATACCCCTAAACTGACATCGCCGACTTCATTGTTATCACAGGCGGAAAGTACGAGTGCCAGCATAGGTAAAACAAACAGTTGCTTCTTCATAATGAATATCTCTTGAGAACAGTTACAGTCAATTTATCATATACTCCAGGTATAAAGAAAAGGCTATTTCTGCCGATATAATAAAGGACTTCAGCTCAATTCGCGAAAAAAGGTCAGGACTTAATGAGAATAAGGTTTCCTTTAAAATCAGTACTGTTAGTATTGCTTATCACATTGATAACCGCGTGCAGCTCCGATCCTGCATCCATGATCTGTACACCTGTTTCATGTGATATATGGGGGTACTAACTGAGTATCACCGTGATGTAAAACAGAGAAGGTGTGCTGGTGAAATGGAATTACTTCCAGAAATTGTTAAGAAAAAGAATGAATGGCTTATCAGTCAGGTTGAAGTGCAGTATCCGACGCAAGAAAGTCTGAAAGGGCGAGACCTGTATGTTGAGCTCGAGAAAAACAAACGGTATTCCCACCTTGAAACGCTAGCGTTTGACGCCAATCCTCTGTCTTCATTTGTAGATGAACTGTATCTGATCGATTTTCACCGGTTAACCGTGATGTTTTCAGTACTCCAGGCATCGCAATGGGCCGAAGAACAGGAAAGGGCTTATGTGCTCGAGTTTTTCTCACAGATCATTTTAAGTGAGGAGTGCCGGCTTTATATTGGATTTATAGATACAAGCCCTGTCGCTTGCGCGATTGTGACTCAGCAAGGTGAAGAAATTCTCATTTCAGATGTCGTTGTTGATGCCGAATACGCAAAAAGTGCTGATATATCGTCAACGACTTCATTTAACCTGCCGTTTGTAAAACAATTAGTCGATTTTCTTAACATCGATAGAGCAAATGGTACGATTTGGGTTGAGAAATAAACCGTTTTTTGGTGATCAAGTCTTAAGTTTTCTCCTTATCTGCATGATGAGCTTATCACATTACTGCTTCAGCTCTTCCTCATGGTTATTTCCGGCATAAGATAAATATTATGACTAATAACGGACTTAGCCTATGGATACGGGAAAAGTAAAATGTATCATCTTTGATTGTGACGGTACTTTAATCGATAGCGAGCGCTGTTGTCTTGATGCGTTATACTATGTGTTTAGTCGTTTTAGTGACAATGTCACTAAAGATGATTTGGTTGCCAATTTTCAAGGTGGAAAGCTCGCGGATATCCTGACACAAACGTGCGAGCGGTTGGATATTCATGTGTCATTGGATATTTTGGAACCTCTTTATCGCGAGCGTATCCAGACTCTGCTGCAATCGGACTTAAAACCCGTCGATGGGGTTCCGGAGGTTATCCGTCAGTTGAAGGAGAGGGGCGTCGCAGTCTGTGTCGTATCCAATAGTCCTAAACGGAAAATGGAGTTTCTTCTTGATCTAACTGGTTTGCTTGAAGAATTCAGGGGGGCTCTGTTTTCAGCTTTTGATGCAAACAGTTGGAAGCCCGACCCCGATCTGCTTTTGTATACTGCGATGAATATGGCGGTATTGCCTCAGGAATGCATATACATAGATGATACCCCTCTGGGTGTAGAGGCTGGAGTTGGTGCCAGCATGCGGACTTACCACTTCAGGGCCAATGCCTATAGCCCTAAAGCTAATTTGTCCGCCGTCCAGGAAATTTCTGACATTCGTCAAATCCTGTCTGTTATTGCTGATGAGAGGGAGCCATCTACACCCTGACTGCAGCCAGATTACTGTTGATCGGGTAAATCTTCCTGCCGTAATTTGGTATTCTTCAGGCTCCGGCGTAGCAACTGACTATATATAGGCTGACCACCAAGCATCTGTGCGAAGATAACGGCTCCCAGGCAAGTCGTGATCAATGGCAGAATCAGATAATAGTTATTGGTCATTTCAATAACCAGTAAAATACCGGTAATCGGGGCTCTAACGGTTGCCGCAAATAACGCCCCCATACCTGCAATGGCAAACATGCCTGCATCGATATCCAGCTCAGGGTAAATGCTTCTTGCTATTAAGCCAAACGCATACCCAAATAAGGTTCCTAGTGCCAGCATCGGCGCAAATATCCCGCCAGGAGCCCCGGAGCCAAAACACACCAGTGTTGTCAGAATCCGGCCCAGGAAAAGAAGAAGAAGGAAGCCAGCACCGTAATCACCGTTCGTAATATGAGGAATAAGCCAGATCCCGCCTGCTGTCAGTTCAGGTACATATAAAAGAAGAAGACCGAAAGTACCACCAATTAATGTTCCGGTAAGCAGGTAACGGCTGCGTATATGCTTATGGATCTTAGTGAACATATCTTGTGAAAAGGTGACTAAACGGTTAAAAATCACTCCAAAAATACCGAATAACACACCTAAAAGAAGGAACAGAAATAAGGCCGGAAGCTCCGGTGGAGCGTACTGCGGCATGGTAATCACCGCATCTTGTCCTTTAATCATCCTAAAGACGATATTCGCCGAAATAGAAGCGATGATAACGGCCTTGATGGATATCAGAGAGTAACGGAACTGGGGACGCATTTCTTCAACGACAAACATGATACCAGCTAGTGGTGCGTTAAAAGCCGCAGCCAAGCCACCGGCAGCACCGGAAGCTAATAACGAATGCTTGGTGTCATCATTTTTAATGCGGAAAATGTCGGTAATCATTCGGCCAATTGCCCCGCCCATTTGCACTGTAGGGCCTTCACGGCCTAACACCATACCTGAACCTAAAGCACCCATACCACCAAAGAATTTTACCGGCAATACCCGCCACCAACGGACTGGGCGAATACCATCCATCGCACCTTCAATTTCCGGAATACCGGATCCGGCTGCTTCGGGAGCAAAGCGGTGAACAAGAAAATAACCGATAAAAGCAAGAAACCCACTGATCAGAAAGGCGGCAAGCCACAGTGGAACTGTATGGCTGATTTCACTTTTGAGCCACTCAGTACGAGTTTCGGAAATAAAGTGAACGGCTAACTCAAAGTAAGTACCGACAAGACCGGCAAGAATGCCGACCAGTAAAGACATAAGTAAAACGGAAACTGGGGTTTTGTCTTTTGAGAGAAACTGGTTTATCGCATCTTTAGGCATCCGAGCAAGCAAAGAATGCTTTATTTTCTCTTTTTTGGTCATTAGGTTAGAAACCTCTTTATTGAAGGATAAGAAACTAAAATTACATTAATAAACAATTCCAACGGATAAAGTAGCTAAGGTTCTGAACAGTGCAGTAAAGTGGAAAGAGTCCGCCTGGTAAGAAAGAAAGTGGAAGAGTGGGAAAACCTGATAACTCTAGGCATGGCGGGTAAAAACAATCTCCTTAATGTTGGTGGCTACCGAGTGTGATGAGCGTCGCATGTTAGCACAAATATTCTGGCAATAAAGGCTTTATTCACTCCATCAATGCAATCTAATATCACAAAAATGAGGTTCTTGGTGAAGGCCATAGATCTGCATCACGAGACCTATAGGTGTATAAATTTGATATATTTATTTGCGTTTTCACTAAAATAGGCCAGACTTAAAGTGTAAGGTAAATATGACCCAACAACATGGAGGAATGGAAACCTTACAGACAATTTGGTTGGATACATAATCAACTCTTAGACCTCGTAAAAATGTTGGGATACAAACTTTGCGATCTCAGCTCCGCACACTCACGATTGAGTCACGAGGAATAAAAGGCGTGCTTGTTCGGTACGCCTTTTTCACAGATTTATTTACACTCTCCATATCTCGTCTGATTATTTTTTATTCTTCAGGTAACGCTTTCTGCGTTCTTCTTTCTTTTTCGCTTTTTCTTCTGCTTTTCTGGTCGCTTCTATCTCTACTTCGATCAGTTCCTGGGTGATCATCTCCGGTAGTTCCAGTGTTACCTGACCCAGAGTGCCGTTACGCAGTTCATGCAGCAGAATTTCTGATGCCTTGTGGAGGTCAACACGGCCACCGGCCCGCAGACAGCCCCGTTTTGCACCAATCGCTTCCATCAGCTCAATTTCTGTCTCTGGCAGTTCATCAATCTGATATCTTTCTTTAAGCAGATCAGGGTACTGTTTCGCAAGATACTCAACGGTATAAAATGCAACCTCGTCATACTCCATGGCGGTATCTTTGACTGCACCTGTAGCCGCAAGGCGGAAACCGCTGTGCGGGTTTTCTACTTTCGGCCACAGAATCCCCGGAGTATCCGACAATACAATCCCATTTTGCAGGTTAATGCGTTGCTGGCGGCGGGTGACCGCAGGCTGGTTGCCTGTCTGGGCAATGGTTCTACCTGCCAGAGTATTGATGATGGTTGATTTGCCGACATTCGGGATCCCCATGATCATGGTGCGGATGTTTTTCCCCATCGCTTCACGATGTGGAGCCAGTTTACGACACAACTCCATTATCTTGTGTACTTCCTGAGGGTTGGCAGTGGTGATTGCCATGGCTTTTACGTCATTTTCTTTTTCAAAGTGATCAATCCATAACTGTGTCAGCTCCGGATCGGCCAGATCACGCTTGTTCAGCACCTTCACGCAAGGCTTATCGCCACGAATAGAAGAAATAAGAGGGTTTTCACTACTGAAAGGTATGCGGGCATCCAGCACTTCGATAATCACATCAATCTGCGGAACGACTTCTTCGATTTCCTTACGTGCTTTATGCATATGCCCCGGAAACCATTGAATTGTGTTATTAACCATTAAAAAAATATGCCCTTTTACTTTGTGATTATGCTGGTGGAGTAGCAAACCGTTTTGTTAAAAAATAGTTTGCCATAACAGCTTCCAGCACCGATGGTATTGTGTTCACCAAAATTTTCGAATGGAATGATTGTAACACTTTACCTGTCAAATCGGGAATTGGTCGTTGGGTAGCCTTGGCTAAAGACTTTTTCAGTCATCACCGGCTCTAAATTGAAACGTTAATACGCCCCAGGTTTTGCTTGATTGAAATTGCGAGATTTGAGCTGTATTCCGTCGTGATAAATCAGGATCAACTAGACTTAGAATAGAAGGTTCCTGTCACCCATCGTGAGTAAAATTCACTAAGGGGGAATTATGCCAAGAGGCGGTAAAGGAAGAGGCCCATTATCCAGTCACTTTGACCATGACAAACACTGTCCAAGTAATATTGGCAAACATCATGGCGGAAGAGTCAATGCTCCGCGTAGAAGCAGTGTCTCACCGAGAGGTAAATAAATAAGCAAAGCAAGTCCATCGAAACAGGTGGACTTGTTTTTTTATCCTTCGGGTAAAATCCGTCGGGACGACAGGTTCTGAAACACCTTTGCCCCAAAGCTTGCTAGCCTTGTGAAATTGAATGGGAGTAATTCATTTATTTTACTTGAATTTGGCTAATGCCAAGTTACCAGCAATAACACTCTTTACTTGACTGTATGCATATAAATTCGATTCTATTAGCTTGTCTAGAAAATGTTATCAATAAACAGGGTTAACTATAAATTTTCAAGCTGATGGAACTCATGAACTTTATAAGCAAGGATGCAATTATTTAGACGGTGATGTTCATTTTTAATAATCACAATCATTAAAAATGATTCTTTCAACTCTCTTTCCAACAGCACTTACAATATAAATATTCTTGTCATGTTTACTCTCTGTTTTGTATTTAGACACGATGACTAATTCATTCTCAGTCACCTTTATTTGCACTTCAATATCCGAAATGCTGGTTCGAAGAGAGTTTTTACTTTCAGTCACTGTATTAAATTCTAAATTTTTATCAAGAGAAGATTTAACACATTCTATGTCTAGCACAACATTTTTAATAATCTTTGAGGTATATGATTCCGAGTATGATTCATACTCATAGTTACACCCTGAAAATAAAATAATAAAAATGGCATATACAGGTATGTTTTTCACTAGCTCTCCAAATTGATAAATTAAAATTCGTTTTTACGTGTTAATTAACGAGTGATTGTAAGATTAAAATAATTATTTCATGTTTTACTATAAGGTTTAATTGTTAGTAATTTATTGAACCATCTAAACCGATTATTAAATCATATCTTGAAGCTAAAAATTAATTCAATTTCATCATCAAGTCTTCTACCCGTTGGTATAAATCCGAGCTTTTGGTAAATATGGAGAGCATTCCCTTCCTCTTTATCCATTGTTGTCAGGGACACGCCTTGTAAACCGATAATGGAAGCGTATCGCTTACTAAAGTTAATCGCTTGATTTCCCAATCCCTTTCCTTGAAAACGATGGTCAATCATGACGCGCCACACGTACAAATGATCCTTTTGAAAGTGATCATCGAACTTGTCGAGTAGTCTTGGATCGATAAGAGAGATGAGCCCTGCTGGCTTGTCGTCTAAATAAATGCCGTAACTGACGCTATCGTCGTTGAAACTCGCCTCTGCAAGCCATTCTGCGTTATTAGCAATGAGATGTTTTTGGGACTCTTCCACAGAGAGGTCGATAATGTCATCGATGGTGTTACCGTTTATTTTTAAAAAGCTAACGTTATTCATGGTCATCTCCCTTGGATAGGTATTTATCTAAAACTATTTGCGCAATATAAAGATCTTGATAGGCAATTCCTGAGCTATCAAAAATAGTAATGTCGTTTTTGTTCCTTTCTTTTAATTGAAGCTTGTCACCGATCTGATAGATCTCTTTATCTGGCGCATGCTGGAACTCACCAATCGTTTTGGACTGAGATAAATAATCACAATAGAGGGTGGCGTTCTCAAATAGCGATGGTGGAAGTTCCTGTTTTCCTATTTTATCTGCTCCCATTGCAGAAATATGAGTTCCAGGTTTTACCCATGAAGATTCAAACAAAGGAGCGGTGGACGCTGTAACGGTAACAATAATATCTGCGCTTTCACAGGCTTCTTGAGCGGATTTGATGTCTGTTGTTAACCCTTCTTTGCTTAGCTCTTTCGCTAGTTGGTTGGCGTTAGTCTGATTTCTACCAACAATCAGGACTTTAGATAGATTCCTAACTTTTGAAATGGCAAGCGCTTCGTATTTAGCTTGATGACCTGTGCCAAATAACGCGAGTACAGATGAATCTTGTCTCGCCAGTAGATCAACAGCGATGGCATCAGCTGCTGCAGTTCGGTAGGCATTGACCAAACTTGCTGACAAAATGGCTTTCATTTCCCCCGTATCCGGTGAAAGAAGAAAGATATGAGTACCATGGTTCGGTCGCCCAAACTGATTATTGCAAGGCCAATAGCTTCCCATTTTCCAACCAAGTAATTGATTTGTGCATGCTGATTTGAGTGAAAACATTGAGCCTTCGATCGGGCCTGATGCGTTAACGACCGGAAATATTGATGAGTGCTGATCTTGTACTGAAGAAAATGCCGCTTTGACCGCTTTGTATGCCAGCTCGTGAGAAATTAACGCTGCTGTCGTTTTTTCATCTAGATAAATCATGTTTACCACCCTGAAACACGTTGCCATTGCTCAATTTGACCCTCGACCAAGTCAAAGACATAGTATTTACTGTGCATCGCGCTTGTAGAGCATGCATGATTTGGGACGATGTGTACTCTAGAACCAATGGGAAAACATTCGAAGTCGATCTCGCTTCCAGAAGCCGCTTCGAGTATGCCGTGCTCTTGATTTACCTGCACTACTTTCAGTATTTGACTCTCTTGGCCATTCGGTTGGAGAACCACGCCATAACATTGTTCGTCATGACCTTTATCTAAAGAAAGAGCCATCCATCCAGCATCAACAAATATTTGCCCCCTCGATTTGTTGTGTCCAATAACACTACTTACTACTGAGATTGCGATATCGTTTAAAGTACATACTCCAAGCCGATGCATCACTAAGTCAAACAATGAATAGACGCCAGCTCTGACTTCTGTGATTCCACTTGTGTTTGTGTATGAGCATGCCGTCGGGGTAGAACCCACGCTGACTATTTCGCAGTAAATCCCAACCGACTCGAGGCGTTTCGCCGCAAGTTGTGCAGTCGCTACTTCATTACTGGCGGATTGGTTTAACGCTTCTCGAGACTTACAGTGGTAAGACTCACCTGCGTGGAGCATCACCCCTTTAAAATTGCCCAAACCCTTACCTAAGCTCTTAGCCATTGCAATCAGGGCTTCGGAATCTGCACTTACTCCACCTCGGTGTCCGTCGCAATCAATCTCTATCAGGCAGCTAATAACACACCCACGTTCTTGACAGTAGGCGTTAACGAAATCGACTTGTTCCATGCTATCAAGTAAAACCACAATACTCATACCACGTTTCAGTAGCAGTTCGACTCGCAATAGCTTTTCTTTTGATATGCCAACAGCATAGAGAATGTCTTTACAACCATAACTGGCAAGCTGTTCTGCTTCTTCAAGGGTGGATACAGTGATTGGATCCTCTATAGAGTCAATTAAGTACGGAAGCGCATCTAACGATTTTACGGTCTTAAAGTGGGGCCTTAGTGGTGTGCCTAGTTTCGACATATGGCTGCGCATTTGAGCAAGGTTGCTCAAAAATTTTTGTTTATCCAAATAGAGAAATGGTGTGCCGATGGCATTGTATTTTTTTTCTAAATCAGGGTGTTCCGTATGCTTAATCATTTCATTTACCTAAACTTGCAAAGTGAAGTTAACTATTGATGAAATGATTATGAAGTAGGAAGAAGTTGAATTATATTAACAAAAATCTACTTATACATTAGGTTGGAAGTTAATGTTAACGACAGAAGATATTCGATTTCTTGTGGTAGTTTCTAACCATAGAACATTGGCAGATGCGGCTCGTACGCTCAATATAACGCCACCATCAGTCACTCAGCGTATTCAACATATCGAAAAGAAGCTATCGCTTAAGTTACTTCAACGGCCTTCGCGCGTGGTTAGCTTAACAGAAGAAGGGCGCGTTTTAGTTGATACTGGTATTTCGATCCTTGAAGATTTGGACGAGCTCACCGATAAACTCAATGAAAGCAGAGGGGATGTCAGTGGTTGTCTAAGAGTATTGGCGCCCCTTGGCTTTGGCAACGATGTGATAGCCCCTTTATTAGGTGAGTATAAAAAAGCTCATCCTCGCCTAGAGGTGGAGCTAGAGTTATCAGATAAGCCAAACTGGGCCAACCATCATAAATGGGACATTATCATCTACATTGGTCACCTGACGGATTCCAGCCTTAAGATGGTGAGTTTAGCCCCAAACAAGCGCTTTGTTTGCGCTTCGCCCGAGTATTTATCACGTTATGGACAGCCTGAAACTCCGCAAGATCTTAAGAAGCATCAATGTATTGCGTTGAGAGAAAATAATGAAGATGTCACGTTGTGGAGCTTTACTCATACAGTCTCAGGATCCATAGAAAATGTTCGAATTCGTCCTTCACTTGCAAGTAATGAGGGCAGAGTGATTAAAGACTGGGCCTTAAGAGACTTAGGGATTATCATGCGATCTGAATGGGATATTCAATCACAGATTGATAGTGGTAAATTAGTGCGATTATTGCCAAATTATGAGCTTCCAAATGCCGATATTGTTGCCCTCGTGAGTTCTGCTGCGCATGAGAGGTCAGCGCGAGTCACTGGCTTTTTATCTCTATTAAAAGATCAATGCCAAAAAGCGCCGTGGTTAAGTTGATAGTATGTTGTTATCAGAGGTGTGCTAGCGCCGATCATGGCAAACACACCTTTGCCCCAAATCAGTCAGAGTAAGAAGTGAGACATCTTTCCTTAAGCAGTCATTGACCTACATTTTTTAATGGTTGATTATGATATTTCGATAAATATCGTATGCAACCGTTACATTATGCACTTAGGAGGAATCATGACTCACCCGATAGTTGAACAAATAAAAAAAGCCGATAATGCAATCGTTGCCGAAGATTTCGATACACTTCTTGATATCTATGCCGATGACGCAATTTTAGTTATTGAACCTGGCAAAAATGCAGAGGGTAAAGCTGCTATTCGTGAGGCTTTTGAAGCGATCTCTGTGTATTTCAAGAATGGGTTGCAAGTAAAACAACAAGGTTTAGAAGTTCTTGAAACCGGAGATACAGCGTTAGTTTTGGCAAATACAGTTGTGTCAGCTCCTAATTACCCAGAAGTAATTCGAAAAGCGACTTATGTTTTTACCAAAAGCTCAGAGGGAGTTTGGTTGTGTTCAATCGATAATTCGTATGGTCACGAAATCATTGGCAAATGTGAATAACTACTATGACGTCAATTGCTTATCTGTGATTACTTATCGCAAACACGATTCTGCCCCAAAGTGAGCTAGAGCGTGATTGAACCTGATTTCAACCCTCGTAATTTGAATTAGTTTTCTTTATGCCCAGAACTTTAACTATGTGGTCAAATTTCTAATCCATTTCACCCAGTTAGTATCGTTGAAGATGTTATGCTATAAGTTTCTCATAAAGGCAATGAATTATTGATTTGTAGGTAACATTCATTGCTCTAAAATATGTGTAATTTCGCATGGGTGGTTAAAACGTGTACATTTCTAGTATCGATATCTCAAATTACAGAAGCTTCAGAAGTCAAAACGTACAGTTTAAAAATGATATTAACGTTATCGTTGGACATAACAATGCAGGTAAAACAAACCTTTTACGTGCATTAGCTGTTGTACTGGATAACTCATCTTCAAAGAGTCTATCTATTGATGATTTTAACAAAAATATCCCTTTGGACGAGTTAAAGATTGCGGCACCAAAGGTCTCGATAGCTGTTACCTTTAAAAAAGGGAGTGACCACACTCCAGATGATTTAGCTACGATTGCTAGCTGCCTGACTAAGCTTGAGGAGGATTATGAAGCTAAACTGACCTACGAGCTATTTTTGCCAGAAAAAGAACAAACCAACTATTTACAAGAGCTAGATAAGGTAAAAGATACTACTTCAAAAGAAGATATATGGAAGATCATTGAATCTAAGTTTTTAAGAAAATATAAGTATAAAATTTGGGCTGGTAAAGTTGAAAATAAAGATCCTGTTAGTAGCGAAACCATCAGTAAGTTTGATTTTCAGTTCTTGGATGCAATTAGAGACGTTGAAAGAGACATGCTCAGCGGAAAAAATAACTTACTAAAAGATGTATTTCAGTTTTTTATAGACTATGACCTTAAGAAAAATATCAATACTCTTGAACCAGATGAAATAGAAAAAAAAGTACAAGAAATCAGGACTAGAGAAGGTCTGTTTAAGGCATCCTCTGAAAACGTACTAGCGCAACTGCATGAAAGAATGTCAGAGGGAAAGGGTGAAATACTAGGCTATGCTAATAAAACTGGTGCGGATTTTAATGATTCGTATCCCGACTTTGATGGTAGTGTTTCTGAAAAAGATATGCTGTTTGCTTTGCAACTTATAATAAAAAAGAAAACGGGAATAACGTTACCCGCGACTCATAATGGTTTAGGCTACAATAACTTAATATACATGTCTCTTCTCTTGGCAAAAATGCAAGTTAATTCTGATGGTAGCTATATGGGAAGTAACGCTAAGATATTCCCAATGTTAGCAATCGAAGAACCAGAGTCACACCTTCATCCATCTATGCAACACAAACTATTGAAGTTCTTAAGTGACAATAATAATAAAGCTAGACAAGTTTTTATCACGACTCACTCAACACACATAACGTCATCATGTAAATTGGACAATATAATCAATCTGTATTCAGATGATGAAGAATATACAGTTTCCTACCCTTCAAAAGCATTAGGGAATAATGATAGTAAAAGGTATGTTCAGCGATTCTTAGATGCAACTAAATCCGACATGCTGTTTGCTCAAAAAGTTATCTTTGTTGAAGGGATTGCTGAACAGTTACTAATATCGACCTTTGCAAAATATTATGACAATGAAGTCAAAAAAACACAGCCAGATCTTTCCAAATGCTTAGAAGACAACCATATTTCCGTAATTAATGTTGGTGGTCGATACTTCGAGCATTTCTTGAAAATTTTCGATACAAATGATGAAAATGCTATTCCTAAAAAGGTTGTATGTCTAACTGATAGAGATCCTGTAAGAAAAGTAGAAAGCGGTAATTATGAGAAGTGTTATCCCTTTGAGTTAGGAACCGATAACGAAACTTATGATTATTCTAACAACTCATCACAATTGATTGATAAATATAAAAGTCATAAAAACATTAGATACTTTAGCCAAGGAGAGAAGAGTAAAACCTTTGAATATGAGATTGTTTTAGAAAACCCAAAACTTAAACTTCTGTTAACTGATTCCATTAGTAATAAAAAAGAATTGGAAAAATTAATGGACTCAATTGACGAACTACCAGTTGAAGAGTTCATTGAGCTATTGAATAAGGGAACTGAGAAAAAACCACATGCAGAAAACAATCGAATCATCGAGTCCATTCAGCACTGTTCATGGGATGAAGATAGTAAAAAGAAAGCTATATTAGCATCCAGATACTTGAACTCCGTGGGTAAAGGTGAAAATGCACTATTACTATCTGACGTATTAGAAAGAAACCTTGAGAAAATAGGTACGGATGAATACCAAGAATTTGTAGTACCTCAATATATTAAGGATGGGATTGACTTTCTATGTGCATAAATACGATAACATCTGAATCAGTCATTAAAGCCATTGATGATGAATTTAGGATTTCAGCAGGTCCAGGAGCTGGAAAAACTCATTGGTTAATAAGTCATATTAGTAATGTAGTATCCAATTCAACTCGTTTAGGTAAATTTGGTAAAGTTGCATGTATTACTTATACAAACATTGCCGCTGACACAATCAATAGTAGATTAGGTAACTCATCACAACATACGGAAGTAAGTACGCTTCATAGCTTCCTATACAGACACATAATTAAGCCCTACGCATCCTTCTTGCCATCTGAGTATGAACTTAGCTTCGAAAAAATAGATGGCCATGATGATCATTACGTTAGCCTTAAAAGAATCAATGATTGGTTAAGTAATCATAAAAGTAAGGCTAAGTTTAAACACCCTTATACAATAAATCAGCTTCAAAAACTAAAGAACAATCAAGGTGCCTTAAGTAATTGGATAAGAACAATTTATTGGTCGATGGATCAGGAATCAAACCTTGAACTAAAGTGCAAAAGCAAAGAAGCATATTATAGTGAGTCAGGGAAGCGTAAGTATATATCAAATAAAATCATAGATGCTTTATCAGAAGACTTAATTACATACAAAAAGATTTTCTGGAGAAAAGGGGTATTACACCATGATGATATACTTTACTTTAGCTATAAACTAATAGAAGAAAATCCATTTATTATAACTGTAATAAAATCTAAATTTCCCTATATATTCATCGACGAATTTCAAGACACAAACCCTATTCAGTCTAAAATAATAAGTAGAATTAAAGAAATAGGTGTTATAGTTGGCGTTATTGGAGATAAAGCACAGTCAATTTATGGTTTTCAAGGTGCTACACCAAACGATTTTGATAACTTTATTTCACCTAGAACAACCCAATACACTATTTCTCAAAACAGACGTAGTACAAGTTCAATTATTGATGTTTTAAATCATATAAGAGAAGATATTGAGCAAACCCCATATAGGCTAGAAAATGGGGCATTGCCACAGTTACTAGTTGGACCTATTTACGGCGCTTATGAGTATTTAAAGGGAAATCTTGGTGGCGGCGAAATTCAAATAATATCAAGAAATAATATTTCAGTATACAATTTAAATAGAATTTTTAATGGCGGAGTATCAGATGTAAATCCGATAGATGAGATTAGAAATATTGACTCAAATACAGAACGTAAAAATAAAATAATAAACTGTATTACGGCGTTATTTTTCGCTAATAACTTTAGGTTTAAAGATGCAGTCGCCGAAATTGAAAAAAATTTCCGTGAAATTTTAGATGAAGATATAAAAAGGAAAAAAGCGTTAGATAGTCTTTTTACACTTACGGCGAATCGAAGTGAATTTGAAGAAAAAAATATTTACGAATTTTTTGTTTTTATTAAGGAAAATATACACAGCTCTATTTCAAAACTCACTGATAGAGGAAAGCAAAAACCTGTATATGAACGTATCTTGTACAAAGATATTATAAATCAATTATGTACTAGCGGAGAGATGGGGGATATAAAAACCATACATAAAACTAAAGGCGATGATTTTGATAATGTGTTAGTCCACTTACCAGATGAAAAGAGCCTTGATTTTTTAATAAATCCAGATCTAGAAAACAATGAAGAACATAGGGTTTATTACGTAGCTGTAAGTCGAGCAAAGGATGGATTGTTTATATCAGTTCCGACTCTAAAGAGAAAAGATAAAGAAAAATTAACATCTTTGTTCAAGATAGTTGATTTATAAACCAACATACAGAAGACTATTGACTCCATATCTTTGCACCAAAGCTTGCCAACCAAAGATTTAGGACAAATTTCTTTTGTCATAAATTGACTAACTTTTTCTAGTGGATGATTATGTACTTAGTTTGATATGAAGTTGTAGCTCGATTAAGAAACGGTAAGTCCAATTATTTTGTATATGGAGACAAAGTGAAACAGTTAAAAGTAAACACGCTTCATGAGCTGCAAGAGTTAATTGCCACGTATGGCGAGGAGGTACTTTTCAGGGGGCAGCTTGAACATTACGGTGAGCCTAGTCATCCTTCTATTATAGCCTCATTTGACCGCAGAGTTTGCGTTCCTTCTGAAGCCGTAAAATGGATGAGTTATGCCAGTAAAGTTCTTGAGGCCCTTATTGGTGACCATGTTAAGGATATTAGTTATGTACAAGCACTTTTACAGCATTATGGATGGAGATCATTTTATATTGATTGCTCATCCAGCCCAGCCGTGAGCGCATGGTTTGCTAGTCATAAGTACACTGAGTCACTAGGCATCGATATGTGTGAAGATTGTGGTGAAAACTTTCTCTGGGAGCGCAAGAAGTTTGCGCAGTATAATTTTGAAGAGGGTGACGGGCATCTTTATATAATTGATAAATCAATTGCAAAAGAAGTAGGACTTGTAGATTTGTCTACATTAACACTTAGTGGAACTTTTCTCCGAACAGATGCGCAAAAAGCATGGCTGTTAGGACCGACTTTAGGGAAACCGATACCCAAGGAGTGTTTTGTTGCTCATATTACAGCGAGTAGGAGCATCTTTCGGGACTATGCAAGCTTACACGATTTAACAAACACTGATTCTTTGTTTCCGCCAGCTTCAAAAGATCCAATTTTGAAAGCACTATTAGAGTTGCCGTGGCGAGAAATAAAGTCGCTCCGTGATCCAGAGTTTTCGGTTCCAGTCTTTCAGCGAGCACTTGAATTGCCAGAATATCAAAACAGTTTCGAAAAAATCGCCTCACCTACAACTGCTTTTTACCGAGGTCAAACGATAAGTGAAATGTTCGATTCATTAGAGTCTCGCTATGGTTTACTGACTGGTGGTGAAATTATTTCTGCATCAGAATTAATTCTTTTCGGAAGTGCTGATACAAACACACCATTGAATTTTCCTAAAATCGAAAAAAAGCTTGAAGGGAATAACTACCTAGCATTTGAAATAGATGAAATTGTTAAACATCCTAATGTGGGAGATAACACTATTTATCAAAAAGGGGTTGGTATAATTTCTCACTCATCGGAACTTTTTGAAGTTTGCGCCTTAGTCGTTATGCATCCTGGTATTGAAATGACCAATGCTGGATTTAGTCAAGGCTGGTTCTATCGTAGAAAGTCGAGTGGTTTATGGGAACGGGAATATCATGAATATGAATGCGACTGTGGTAACGAAAATATACATAATCGTAATATTTCTGCACTGCACATCGCTGAAGATCTTTTAACGTTGTAAGGGGAAAAGTATACATGAACCATGAAATAACCAATTACGTAATGGCTTATCCAAGTTCGCCACGAGTATCGAGTTTTCCCTACATGAAGTAATTCGTGGTTTGCTAAATTAAGTAAATACTCTAAGTGGATTCTGTCCAACGACGAGTCAGGATTATCTGCTTTGACACCCAGGCGAGAGTTCGAATACTGCTGCACACGGATTTAGTGCTCTAGGCCGGCATAAACCAGCGGGCTCAGCGCCATGATCGTTAACTATGCTTGATTTCGTTGCGGCCTTTTTTAAAAGATAGCTGAAGTCACAGACTCTGGACTCTTGAGGCAACAGAAGCCTCGCTCAATAGCTTCACAAGCGAAGTGCTTTTTGTCTACATCAAAAAATAATCGCTCAATCGCACTTTCATGCGCCCCAATTAAGGTCGGAAGGATGGAAACAAATTATTCACCTATAGTTAGTAGGGAATATCGATAATTGAAGCCACCTAAGAGAAAAGATTATGAAGAAGCTACTAACAAGGATTGCAACTGTCATTATATTTTCTGCATCAATGTCAACTATAGTTCAAGCTGAAGAAGCATCTGTAATTGCCCGTGGTGGACAACTTTATGACAAATGGTTCAAAGTAATTGATGCTCCAAAGCCTGCTGATACACATAAAGCCTGGCCTGCATCTAATACGAAAAAAAAAGGTGATGTTACATGGCGCTGTAAATCTTGTCATGGATGGGATTTACGTGGCAAGGATGGAGCTTACTCAAAAGGTTCATATAAGACAGGAATAAAAGGATTGCAAGGAGTGGCAGGAGCTCCGTTAGAAGAAATTATTACTGTAATGAAAGATGATACCCACGGTATGGAGGGTATGATGAACGAGCAGGATTACCATGATCTGGCCTTGTTTGTAAGCAAAGGTCAGGTGGATATGAGCAGCATTATTAACCCAGACAAATCGGTAAATGGCGATGTTGCTAAAGGAGAGGCATACTACAACACCATCTGTGCTGGATGCCATGGTAAAGATGGAAAGCTTCCTAGAGACTTAGCTGCGCCATTGGGCAAAATAGTCAGCAGCAATCCTTGGGAAGGTCTGTTCAAGATATTAAATGGTCAACCTAAAGAGTCCATGCCGGCCATGAGGGCTCTGCCAATCGACGTTTCAACTGATATTCTTTCTTATATGATGACATTACCCCAGAAGTAATTCTCCTAATGTAAGGTAAATAGACCCTGAATCATATTTCAGGGTCTTTATCATGAAGTGAAAGCAAAGCAGGGATTAAACGTATGTCGAAATCGTTTTGGCAAGCCAGTAGGTTTGTTTGGGGCATAATTTTAATTAGCGGTATTGTTTTTGGTATATTGCTACTTGGAAGCTTTCATAGTGTGTTGGAAAAAACAAGCACACTAGAGTTTTGTGTTTCATGTCACGAGATGGAACAGACGGTCTATCAGGAATATCTAGAATCAATTCACTATAAAAATCCATCAGGAGTTCGTGCAACCTGCTCAGACTGTCATGTACCTAAAGAGTTTTTTGCTAAGGTTTGGCGTAAGGTTAAAGCTTCAAAGGAACTCTACCATACATTAATAGGAACGATAGATACGCCAGAAAAATTTGAAGAGCACCGTTTAGAGATGGCTGAACGAGTTTGGGGTGAAATGATAGAAAACGACTCTCGTGAATGTAGAAATTGCCATGATTATCATGCAATGGATTTCCCAAACCAGCGACAAAGGTCGCGTGAACAAATGGAGGAAGCCATGCTAGAAAATAAAACCTGTATCGAGTGCCATAAAGGTATCGCACATAATAAGCCATATTCTGAGGACGAATTTGATGATTAGTCATTTAGATGTGTAATTCCGACTTGACCTGATGAGATAAACGTCGGACTCGGGCAGGATAGGAGCTGCGTCGATTTGAGTAGCATTGTACTAAATTTTCTCGGTGGTGAGCGCTCTATTGAGGCATAGCTCTGTATTGTCTAGAATAGTGCACCATATTTTTATTTCAGGTCATAAACATGAGCGACACTAACTCCAAACCAACCCTGCCAGATCACTTATCGGGTAACTCTCGTAGCCCGTACTTTGTAGAAGAGTGTTTTGAACATCCCATCGGTATTCGTCTCAATGGTAAAGAACGTACAGACGTTGAAGAATATTGTATTAGTGAAGGCTGGGTAAAAATCCCTTCACCCAGAGCAAAAGACCGTTACGGTAATCCAATGCTCATTACGCTAAAAGGTGAAGTAGAGGCATTCTACAAATAAGTTTATTTAAGTTGCCGATTTAATGTGGCAGATAATAATATTTCGGGAGGGCGATAGCGAAGTTATGGCCTCACCCGTTTAGTCTGTCCGCACACAGACGAGCAAACTGCACCAGTATTTGTCGGGCGTTATCTGTCGCCCTGATCTGTTGCTTTTTCTCGGTAAGGCGGTCTTGGCCCAAGGTCTCTGCTACATTGTTCAGCATCTCCTCCATAATCTCGGCAGAAAATTCCGGGTGAAACTGTACGCCCCATACACAACTACCAATGCGAAATGAGTGGTGATTATCCAGGACACTTTCCGCCAGGCAAACTGCGTTTTCTGGTAGCGTTAGTACAGATTGAAAATGTATGGTCTGAGCGAGGAACTGCTTTGGTAAAGTAGAAAATATCGGGTCATTTTCGCTTTCCTTGTTGCGGGTAATTTCTACGGTACCAACTTCCAGACCATTTGGGTTAAATCCGGCTTGTCCACCAAAAGCATAAGCAAGAAGCTGGTGACCAAAACAAATACCCAGTACAGGAATGTTGTTCTTGCAGAGCTGACGGATTTCGCTGGCAAGTCTTTTCATCCAGTCGGCTTCTTCGGTGACCATAGAGAGTGACCCCATAATAACGACACCAGCAAGCATTTCATTGTCAGGAATAGGAGTATGGATCCCGTCGTGAAAGGCGACATCCAGAGAGGTTTCACCAATTGCCAGCTTAGCCCATAATTCGAAATCACCAAACTTACTCAACTGCTTTTCCGGAGCCGAGCCAACGTTCACAATTAATAGCGGTTTCATAACATCCTGTGTTACCGATTTAAGCAATTTGATTAATATAAGGAGTGGAATGGCGAAACGCAATAGAGGCCGGTCAGTTTTCATTGTGTACAGGGGCAATAATTCTCTAACACTTTTTATTATCAAGTATCTTAAGTGTTAGCGGGTCTCTCTGTCCGTTATAAAATTTATCTATTGCCTCAGAAAATAGGCTGCTTTCCCCTGCGGCTTGTTCAAAAAGGGTGAGTGAAGAGCACAGTTTAAGGACATCAGGATATCCGAAAATCTCTTCTGCAGTGAGGGTTTTCAGAGAGAGTAAGGTTTTTGTACATTGAATCAATCTCTGGCCGAGGAGGGGATGATCCAAGTACGCTCTGGCTTCATCCAGATTTTGAATAGCATAGTAAATACTGGTCGGACTGTTTCCCAGCCCTTTTATTTGAGGAAAAATAAACCACATCCAGTGTCCTATTTTGTGCCCATTTTTTATCTCTATTAAGGCATTGCTATAAGTTTCTTCCTGAGCTTTAACGAATTTATCCAGGTATTTTTCCATATCAATTTCCCTTCTTTCCAAGAGTCAGGCTATCGCCTGATCACTTTTATCTTAGGACACACTTAAGTATTCCGTACTCGATTTGGAAAAAGTCTGAGCATGACGAGGTAAGGCTCTTATTGTTCGGCGTGTTCTATGATGAATCGTAAAACTCAAAAAAGTTGGGTGAAAATCATACAAAATTGGTTGTGGGCTAGTTGTATATGCTGAGAAAATTGTAGTTAATCAGATTAATTAACTAAAAAATTTTGAATAAAAAGTGGTTATTATTCTGATTGGCGTGTGTGTATGAATTTCTATGAGAAGTGAGGGGTTGTTATAAGTGATTGATATTTATTGTGTTATGCTATTTCCCTTTATCTTTCCTTACAAACCTCTGTGGATATAATTATTCATAGGTAATTATATCCAATAAAGTGGTTAATGTAGATCAAGTTACTGTAATGATTTAATTGTGTAGAATATAATACCTTTATTCGTAACTTATTAAGAATTATGGCAAACAAACAACAGATATTTGGTCATCCACGTGGCCTCTTTCTTCTTTTCGGAACAGAACTGTGGGAACGTTTTTCCTACTATGCTATGAGAGCAATATTAGTTCTCTATCTGACAGATACCACCTTAAATGGGGGACTTGGCTGGACTCAGAAAGACGCATTGGATCTTTATGGTATTTATACCGGTTTGGTTTATATCACTCCTTTAGTTGGTGGCTGGCTGGCTGATAACTATTTAGGACAGCGCAGATCAATTTTGATTGGTGGTGCCCTAATGGCTATTGGACAGTTTACCTTAGCAATGCCTCATCAATATTTAAGTATAAGTGCTATGCATGCGTTTGTTTTGGGTCTGGGCTTCCTGATAGCAGGTAATGGCTTGTTCAAGCCAAATATCTCAACCATGGTTGGCGATCTGTATGAAGAGGGTGACCATCGCCGTGACGGAGCGTTTACGATTTTCTATATGGGGATCAATATTGGTGCTTTGCTTGCCGGTATTATTGCCGGATCGGTAACCAGTGAATATGGCTGGAAAGCTGGGTTTGCTGTAGCAGGAATCGGAATGCTGATCAGTCTGGTGATGCAAATGACTCTGGCGCAACGCTGGCTGGGAGATATTGGACGGGTGCCTGCTGCGGTAACCGATAAGGGAAGTCAGGCAAATGATAAATCGAAGCCTTTGACCAAAGAAGAAGTCGACCGTCTGAAAGTGATTATGATTATGGGGTTGTTTGTGATCATCTTCTGGGCCGGGTTCGAGCAAGCTGGCGGACTGATGAACCTGTATACCCAGCAATATACAGACCGGATGTTGGGTGGTTTTGAAGTTCCTACAGCGTGGTTCCAGTCACTGAATCCATTCTTTATTATTACTTGTGCGCCGATTATTGCCGCTATCTGGGTAAAACTAGCCAGTAAAGAACCGAACTCCCCGGTGAAATTCGCAATGGGACTATTCTTCCTGGCCATTGGCTTTGTATTTATGGTCGGTGCCGTTCTGGAGCAGGGTGGAGATATGACAGTCAAAACCTCAATGCTCTGGCTGGTTGGTGCATTTTTCTTCCATACAGTTGGTGAACTGTGCTTGTCTCCAATTGGATTGTCTATGGTAACCAAACTGGCACCGCTAAGACTGGCGTCTCTGATGATGGGAGTATGGTTTGGCTTTAATGCTGTTGCTAACTATGTCGCCGGTCTGATTGGTGCACATGTCGGCGAGTATGGACCAATGGCTATTTTCAGTGGTATTGCGATAACCGCAACCGTGTCAGGTATCATTCTTCTGCTGTTTTCTAATAAATTAGTGCTCTGGATGCATGGCGCTGAGCAAGTAGCGGTATCCGACAGCGGAAACGCAGACGAGGAACTGACCGTTCAGGAAGCGTAATCGTTTTCTATCAGGCCACAATGTTTGTCATTTATACCGTCAGGTTTGTTAATGACAAAGTATTGTGGCCTTTTTTGTCTTCGGCAATAACATCAACAGATTGATACGAATTAAGGTATTACTCTTTAGCGAAAAAACCGTTAACAAACAACAAAAAAGCTGTGATCTTAGATGGATATTGAGATAACGTAGCAGATTCAATAGGCGAATCAGAGCATAGCGGTATGAATCAAGCGTTTCTTTTTACCTTCGGGATCATCATTACCGGTTTTATCCTTGGGCTTTTCTTTCAGCGTTACTTTAATCAATTCGCTTCTAAATTAAGCCTGGCCGCCACAAAAATTGCTTTAATGTCGCTTATTCCGTTTAGCGTGTTTATCTCTCTCTGGCAGCTTGAACAAATGCGAATGGAGCTGTTTTACCTGCCTGTAATCGGTGCTTCGGTTATCTTGTCCGGTGCTTTAGTCGGAAAAATCGTATCAGCAAAACTATCCCTCACGGACAAACAAGCGGCGGCGATAGTGCCGGTTGCCTCTATGTACAATTTAGGGGCACTGGGAAACTTAATTGTGTTCAGCATCCTCGGGGAAGATGGCGTGGCGGTACTGGCGCTGTTTAAATTATTTGAGGAGTTGATCTATTTTGGCGGGATTTTCCCTTACGCTAAGTCCAAATCTCAAGACGCTGAAATGAGAGCAACCCAAAACAAACGAGTCTGGAAAGATCCGATTTTTTTAATTGCTTTAACCGCAGTTTCTTCTGGTCTGCTTCTGAATCTGGCCGGGATCGAACGTCCTCAGTTTCTGTACTCTTTTACTTACTGGATGATCCCACTAGGCACTTTTCTGCTGGTTTTTTCCGTGGGGCTGACGTTCAACCTGAAAGGGGGAAAAATCTGGCGCAATTTGGCTATCGCGACTGCTTTGGGGCGAAATATCGCTGCAGTCACGGTTGTTATTGTGCTTCTGACGGTATTTGGATTATGGCAGGTGGATGATCGACTGGTTTCTTCTGTATGTCTGATTCTGGCTGTTATGCCTACGGCGTTTATGTCGACATTGCCTTCAGTGCTTTACGATCTGGATAACGATGTCGCGAACACCGGCTGGATAGCAAGTTATGGGGTATCCGCTGCTGTTATCCCTTTAATGTTATTGTACGTTACTGTGCTTGGATAATAATAGGATATAGGCGATGACGGTTCAGTTGTATTTGGGTGGGGCACGCAGTGGTAAGTCAGGGTATGCAGAACAGCAGGCTATTGAACTCTATCATAAGCGACGTCTCACTGAACCAGATACCCGTTTACATTATGTCGCAACAGGAGAGCCTTTTGATGACGGCATGAAGGAACGGATCCGGCTCCATCAGGAACGAAGAGACGGGCAGTGGGTTAATCATGAGCATCCGCTTAAACTCACCGAGGCTCTGAGGCAGTTTTCTCCTCATGACATTGTGTTTGTAGATTGTTTGAGCGTGTGGCTGAATAATGTGATTCACTATAAGGGCGATACGGTCGACAGTGCCTTTCTCCGGGCTCAGATAGAGGAGCTGGCAGAGACACTACGCGAGGTTGAATGTAAGGTGTTGTGCGTGTCAACAGAAGTGGGGCTGGGTATTATTCCGATGAACGCACTGTCTCGGTTTTATGTTGACCATGCCGGGTGGATGAATCAGGCGGTTGCCGCCGTGGCTGATCGTGTGGTCATGGTTGCGGCTGGTTTGCCTATGGTTCTGAAGGGTGAAGGATGATAAACCTGTATTTGCTCAGGCATGGGAAAACGCTTGGGAAGCCCGCTCTCAACGGACATACCGATGTTGGTGTGAAAGAATCCGTACAGAAGAGTATCGCACAGGCATTGCTGAACAATTATGATTTCCAGGCGGTTTATACTTCTCCGTTGATCCGCTGTAAACGAGTGGCTGAATTATTGGCTGAATATAACCCTTCTCTTGATATCCGGTATGATAACCGGTTGCGGGAACAGAGTTTCGGACAACTTGACGGTATTCCGTTTGATGAGCTTAATGATGAATGGGCAACGCTGGAGGCGTTCTGGTCTGCACCCGGAGAGACCACCCTGCCGGAGGCCGAGCCGCTGGAAGAGGGGTATCGAAGGGTTATTGAGGCCTGGGAGCAGTTAGTTGAAGAGTGTCAGCAGGATACCGTGATAATTGCACACGGTGGCCCGATCCGTTATATCCTCGCCCATGTATTAGGACTCGATTGGAAGAACCCTCGCTGGTATACCGCACTGGCTATCGGTAATCAAAGTATCAGTCATATCCAAATCAACCGCTATCAGGGGAAGCCATATTTTAGCGTCTGTTCGATTGCTACTTCGTTAACGGATACCTCCGGCAATTAATTGTCGCTGGTGGGCCTGAGTATAAGCGTCATGTACTGGCGAGTGTGTAATATCGTAGATAACCCGCTCGATATCATGTACCGCAGTATGGTAGAACAGACCAACCGCACTTCCGCTATGGGCGACATTAAGCCCGTACAAGTCGTACTTTTCTACTAATTCTAATAACTCTGTGAAATAAGGCTTGGGCAGAATAGCCTGACTTTCAATTGCGCTTGCGGTAGCTGCAATGCCTAACGTGGTATTCTGGCGTCTTTTAATTGCCAGGGCCAGTTGCTGAGCCGCTTTCGACAGAGCATCGGCAGACTGAATGAGTTTATGTTCCCGCACTATTTCATGATAAGCCGAAGTATCGATCGTCACCGGGCTTTCCAGAACCAGAATATCGAGGTCTCCGAACTCCCCATACCGCTCGGTAACGGCACCTGTGTGATGATCAAACAGAGTGAGGTCTCCGAACATCGTACTGTCACTGGGTTCCAGCTGGACGCACATTCGGGCGATCTTATGCTCGGATATACTTGATTTAAAGTGCCGGTAAGTTGCTGCAATGGTGGCGGCAATATCTGCGGTACTGCTTGCCATTCCTTTTGCGACGGGAATATCTGAGTCGTAGTCTATTTTCAGGTGCAGGGATTCTGTCGCGGGGATGCCCAGAGTTTCCAGTGCCAGAATTAAAGCCCTCCGCATCAGAGGGCGTTCCCGGCTGGCGTTGGCATTACCGGATGTGACCGCGACCGTACTGAACCAGTTAATCGGACACGAGACCAGTTTTTCGCTTCCTGCTATCCAACCCTGAATCAGTTCTCCGCACGAGGCCGGGCACGTTGCTTCAGTCATGACGCAGTACCTGTTCCAGAGTACGAACAAGCTTTTGGTTATCTTCTCGCGATTTAATCGCAACCCGATAAAAACGCTTATCCAGGCCGGTATAGTTGGCACAGCTGCGTATAAGGATGCCTTGCTGCATCAGTTGGAATTGTAAATCAGAATTTTTTCTGAGATGTTTGAAAAACAGATAGTTTGCTGTCGGTGCAAAGCACTTTAATGAGGAGAACCGGCTTAGGGCTGTGAAAAGATAATCCTGCTCACTGTTAAGCCATGCATAGGTGGTCTGATGGTATTGGGTATCATCAAAGAGAGTTTCGCCTGCCAATGCCGCCAGTGCGTTGATGGTCCAGGGTTCCCGCTGTTCCCGAATCGTCTCTAGCAGTTGCTCATCTGAAGACAACAAATAACCTAAACGCAAACCGGGAAGGGCATAAAATTTGGTCAGCGAACGCAAAATATACAGATTCGGGTATTGCTTAAGATAGCGTGTGGCGCTTTGATACTCTGGCGTAAAATCCAGAAACGATTCGTCAATAAATAACCGGATATTCAGGTGATGACACCGCTCGATGATTTCTGACAGCAGGTGCTGATCCGGTATCAGACCGGTTGGATTGTTGGGTGTGCACAGAAACAGACAGTCGAGATCGGGTGTCAGTGCGGATAACAGGCGTTCTGTAATCTGAAAACCCTCTTCTTCCCGAAGAATAAAGTCGGCTATTGTGCACTCTGTGCGAAGCAGGGCCCGTCGGTACTCGGCAAATCCGGGTTCAACAAGCAGCGCTTTTTTTGGCTGAACATAATGCGCCCAGAGGAAAATAAGCTCTGTCGCGCCGTTCCCGGCTAACACGGTATTTGCTGAACAGTCGTGATGTCTTGCGATAGCCTCATGCAGCTGTGTGTATTCAATATCCGGATACTGCTCAAGACAGGATAGATTATCGATAATTTGTTGCCGTAACTTGTCAGGCATACCGGCCGGGTTAATATTGGCGCTAAAATCGATTACCTGATCCGGGTGAAGACCGTGTTTCTCCGCCATCTGAAGGACGTTGCCTCCGTGCTGTCCGCTCTTTGCCATTAATGCTGTACTCTGCCTCGCTGTAAGACGGCTAATTCTACGGACTCGATAAGCTCTTGAAAAGTCGTTGTAAATGTATTGCTGATATATTGTTTTATTTGTCTGAGTGAACAAAGCGGCATTTGATCAAGAACAAGAATTTACAATATCCAAAAAGTCATATCATACATTAACTTGATGATTAATAAGGCTTCCCTATAATGAATGGCAATTTTTACTATTCAAAGAATAAAACAGGCAGAATATCACCAGTAAATAAGCCAGAATTGATTAATAGAAAGTTTATAGTCAAACCAGTAAACGGTTTTAGGACAGCTTTCTAGCTAAGACAACATTTGTCATTTTGACGTTATATCCTGTTAAGGATATCGGAAGTGAGGTGAAAATCCTCCGCAGCCCCCGCTGCTGTAATGCTGACGACTTGATCAATCCACTGTTGTATACGGGAAGGGATCAGGAAGGATGAGGCTAAGCCAGAAGACGAGTCAGAATGATCTCAATACTCCTTCGGTGGGAAGTGAGTGAGGGGAGCCGCCTCTGTATCAATTCAGGGGTGGCTGCTTTCTATTCGCTCCCCGTCCGACTTAACCTGTGTATAAGTGGACTATGCAAGCGATTTTAATTGCGGGGACAAACAGCGGCAGCGGTAAAACAACGATAACGTTAGGCTTACTTCGGGCCTTAACCCGCCGTGCTCTTCAGGTACAACCGTTTAAAGTCGGGCCGGATTATATTGATACGGCCTGGCATACCCGGGTTTCTCAAGTCTCGTCACATAATTTAGATCCATTCATGCTGGATGAAGACCATCTGCGCGATCTGTTTCACCAGCAAACTCAACAGACTGATATTGCAGTGATTGAAGGTGTGATGGGGTTCTATGATGGTTATGGAACGGATCCTTATTACTGCAGCAGTGCAGGCGTTGCCAGAACGCTTAAATGTCCTGTGGTGCTTGTTGTTGACGGCAAAGCGATATCCACCTCTGCTGCCGCTATTGTGATGGGATTTCAGCAGTTTGCGTCTGACATCAATATCGCGGGTGTTATCTTTAATCATGTTAATTCAGACCATCACTATCAGCTGCTTAAGCATGCCGTCGAGCAGTACTGTCACATTCCGGTATTAGGACGTTTACCCCGGCTACCTGCCGTTGAACTACCGTCACGACATCTGGGGCTGATGACCGTGCAGGACTCGGAACTGCTCGATAGTCACTGGGATACACTGGCTGATGCTATAGAAAAGAACATTGATCTGGATGCGCTGATTAAACTGGCACAAATGCCGCCCCCTGAATACACCGGAAAATTCGATGCCTTTGCTTCTTTGCCCGGCGAGGGGCTAACGGTGGCCGTTGCCATGGATAACGCATTTAATTTTTACTACCAGGCTAATCTGGACCTTCTGACAATGAGTGGCGCTCGAGTCTGCTACTTCAGTCCGCTGAAGGATAGAGAGCTTCCTGTGTGTGACATGGTGTACTTAGGCGGTGGCTATCCAGAGCTGTACGCCAAAGAACTTTCCAATAATACCTCAATGAAATCATCCATCCTTCAGGCACATCAGAACGGTGTTGCAATCTATGCTGAGTGCGGAGGACTGATGTATTTAGGCTCGATGCTTTCTGACCTTAACGGAGAGTTATACCCCATGGTGGGGATACTTGAGGGGGAAAGCAGAATGACGTCAAAACTGCAGCGGTTTGGTTACAGCACTGCTAGGGCTGAGCAGGATACTCTGCTGTGCAAAATGGGTGGTGTGTTACGCGGTCATGAATTCCACTACTCTGATTTTATTACTGATTTGCCACCGGTGTTTACCCTGAATAAGCAGCGGGAAGGTGAAATTGTCAAAGAATGGCAGGGGGGATATCAGGTCGGTAATACGCTGGCAATGTACCTGCATGTTCACTTTGCCCAGTCTCCGGAGATTCTGAAGCAGTGGTTCAGGAGGGCACGCCAATGATGTCACTGCTGACCTATATTGCGGCATTTTCCCTGGACCTGTTGATCGGCGATCCACCGGACTGGCCACATCCCATTCGCTGGATTGGTTCGGTTATCAGCCGGGGCGAGAAACAGATCCGTCGGTGGTGCAATAGCCGCTTCTCGCTCTATGTTTCCGGAGGCGTATTGTGGCTGGTTATTGTGGGGATGACCTGGGTGATTACCTGGGCGGCGATCACCTCAGCTTTTCATATTCACTGGGCGCTGGGCATGGCTGTACAGCTTTGGCTGGCGACGACTGTTCTGGCAACTCGTTGTCTGAAGGATTGTGCGGATGCTGTGTTAGCTCCTTTACGGGCTGGCGATATCAGTGAAGCGAGGAAGCAGCTTTCTTATATCGTCGGGCGCGATACCAGTGAACTGGATGAACAACAGATCACCCGGGCGACGGTTGAAACGGTGGCCGAGAATACCGTGGATGGGGTGATTGCGCCGCTTCTGTATCTCTTTTTGGGAGGGGTGCCACTGGCTATGGCTTATAAGGCCGTGAATACTCTCGACTCCATGGTGGGTTACAACAATGAACGCTACCGGGAGGTTGGGTATGTATCGGCAAAATTGGATGATCTTGCCAACTATATCCCGGCAAGGCTGTCATTACCGCTGTTTGCTTTAGCAGCCTTGTTATCAGGCAAAAATAGTCGGTCAGCGTTAATTATTGGCTGGCGTGACCGTTACCAGCATAAAAGTCCAAATAGTGCCTGGTCAGAAGCCTCCATAGCCGGGGCTTTGGGTATCCGGTTAGGGGGCCCGAATCAGTATTTCGGGGAAAGGGTTGAAAAGCCTTGGATCGGTGATGCTATCAGGGAAATTGAACCACAGGATATCTGTTTCTCCACTCGTTTAATGTATGTCTCGTCAACTTGTGCCCTGGTTATCTTTGTGCTGGGTTACGTTGTCACTCTGTAGGGAAGAAAAATGAATTTTATACAACAACCACAACGTATCGAGTCGACAAGCTTCGAAATTATCGATCAAATTATCGCGGATGAGCACCCGGATTACCGTTTTCAGAATCCGCTTGAGAAAAAAGTGATCACGCGGGCGGTTCATACCACCGCTGATTTTGACTGGTTGAATATTTTGAAGTTTTCTCCGGCGGTACTGGAGCAGCTGCAAACAATGATCAGCGAAGGATGCACTTTTTACACTGATACGACGATGGCACTTTCCGGTATTAATAAGTCATTACTGAAGCAGTTTGGCTGTGATATCCGGTGCTATATCGCCGATCCTCAGGTCGCTGAGGAAGCGAAATCTCAGTCTATAACGCGCTCGATGGCAGCGGTAGATAAAGCGTTAGATCAGACCGGCAAGAAAGTGTTTGTTTTTGGTAACGCTCCCACCGCGCTTTTCCGCCTGATGGAACGTTGCGGCGAAGAGCGCCCCGTGACTATTGGGGTTCCTGTCGGGTTTGTTGGTGCCGCTGAGTCCAAACAGGCACTGTACGAGAGTGATTTTCCCTATATTACAGCGTTAGGGCGTAAGGGCGGCAGTAATGTGGCGGCGGCTATCGTCAATGCTGTGCTCTACCATATGCGAGATTACTACACGCGAGAAACGCTATGAATCAGGCGGCTGAACAGGACTATGTCTGGCACCGGGGTAAAGCTTATCGTAAAGGCTATACGACCGGGTCGTGTGCCACGGCAGCAGCAAAAGTAGCGGCATTAATGGTGATGCGTCAGCAACTGATCCACCAGACCTCCATTGTGACCCCGTCAGGTGTCGCACTTAACCTGAGCATTGAAAACGCTTCGTTAAACGCTACTGAGGCCGTCGCTGCCGTGCGTAAAGATGGCGGAGACGATGTGGATGCCACGCACGGTATGCTGATCTTTGCCAGAGTTACGGTAACAGATGGCCCTGCTATAGAGATAATCGGTGGTGAAGGGGTCGGTACTGTAACCCGTAAAGGTGTCGGGCTTCCCGTCGGCGTTGCGGCAATCAATAAAACGCCCCGGCACACCATTGAACAGGAAGTGCGTGAAGCGATCGGCCCAAACAAAGGCGCTGTTGTAGAAATCTTTGCCCCTGAAGGGTGTGAGCGGGCTCAGCGTACTTATAACGCCCGTCTGGGGATTGAAGGTGGGATCTCTATTATCGGAACAACCGGCATCGTAACGCCGATGTCTGAGGAAAGCTGGAAACGCTCGCTTGCGATAGAGCTGGAACAGAAAAGAGCGCAGGGGCATGAACAGGTGGTTCTGGTGCCCGGAAACCATGGTGAACGCTTTGTCCGACAGCAACTGCATATTGAGCAGGATATTGTGGTCACCATGAGTAACTTTGTTGGTTACATGTTGCAGGAGGCGAACCGTCTTGGTTTTCAGCGGGTATTGCTGGCAGGCCACATCGGCAAGCTGATCAAAGTGGCTTCCGGGGTGTTTCATACCCATTCGCATATTGCTGACGCACGTCTGGAAACTCTGATCACTCATCTGGCTCTGCTGAATGCCCCCCATAAATTACTTCATCAGGTGTACCAATGCCTGACGACAGAAGAAGCAATGGAATTAATTGACCAGAGCGGATATCAGCAGGTGTATCAAAATATTGCCGGTCAGATTATCTCCCGTGTCAGCGGAATGCTGAAGTATGCCAGGCACCATTTTGAGTGTGACGCTGTCCTGTTTTCTTATGACAATTCAGTGCTTGGTGCCAGTCGTCCGATTGAAGACATTATGAGGGATTTCCGATGATTTACGTAGTCGGAACAGGTCCGGGAGACCCTAATTTACAGACACTGGCAGCGCAACGACTGATCGATAAAGCGGAAGTTCTGGTTGGCTGGCCTCGATTACTCAGCTTATACCCTGATTTTTCAGGGGAACGGGTAGAGCTGTCGGGAAGTATGGAAGCCACAATGGAACTGCTGTCTGGATACTTACCCCGGGATGTTGTCGTTCTGGCGTCAGGCGATCCGATGCTTTTCGGAATCGGTAAGCGTATTTGCGAACATTTTAAACCCGATGAAAGACGCTGTGTGCCGGGGATCAGCGCGGTACAGATGCTGTTTTCTGAGGTCGGGTTGGATATGAACGATCTTTATATCACCAGCAGCCACGGCAAACAGCCGGACTTCGGTTTTTTATTTGCTCACCGCAAAGTGGCACTGGTTACCGATAAAGTGATTGGCCCTTATCAGCTGGCTCAGGAAGCGCTGAAACATAACCCGGCTTGTACCTTTATTGTCGGCGAAAACCTGGGGTATGAAGAGCAACGTATTTCCGTCTTGAAACCAGAGCAGGTTCAGCAGGATTACGACATGAACGTAGTGGTGATACTTAATGAAAGACAGTGAATTTCTGCGTACCGATAAAGTCCCTATGACGAAACAAGAAGTGCGTGCCGTGGTGCTGGACAGGCTTGAGCTGAAAGAAGCCCGACGGTTTGTCGATATTGGCGCTGGTACCGGCAGTGTTGCTATTGAAGTGGCACTTCGCGTTCCGCAGTTAGAGGTTACGGCAGTTGAAAGAAAAGCTGAGGCTGTCGACATCATGCTGGAAAATATGCAGCAGTTAAAGTGTCAGCAGATAAAGCTGATCCGCGACGAGGCCCCTTGTGAGTTAGAGGGGGAGCTGGATGCCGTTTTCATCGGTGGCACCGGCGGCAATCTGGAAGAGATTATCCAATGGGCATTAGAGAAGATGGTTGTAGGAGGACGGTTGGTAATGACCTTTATTCTGCATGACAACCTGAACCAGGCTCTGACTTGCCTGAAAAGCTGTCCGGTTGAACAACTGGACTGTGTCCAGATACTGGCTTCGTCCATGACGTCGCTGGGAAACAGTTACTATTTTAAGCCAAACAATCCGACATTTATTGTTTCGTGCATTAAGGGGAATTAACCGATGGAAGGTATTGATAAAACAAAAGTCTATTTTGTCGGAGCGGGTCCGGGTGACCCTGAACTGATCACACTGAAAGGCTATAACCTGCTCAAGCAGGCAGACGTCGTGATTTATGCCGGCTCTCTGATCAACCATGATCTGCTGAATTACTGTAAGGCCGGGGCTGAGTGTCATGATAGCGCCTATCTGAACTTAGAGCAGATTCTTTCACTGATGGAAGAAGGGGTACGAAGCAATAAACTGGTGGTCAGGTTGCAGACAGGCGATCTCGCTCTGTACGGATCTGTCCGCGAGCAGGGAGAAGAGCTGGCAAAACGGGGTATTGGTTTTCGCTGTGTCGCCGGTGTGTCGTCATTTTTGGGGGCTGCCGCTGAATTGGGGGCCGAGTATACCGTACCGGAAGTGTCCCAGAGTCTGATTATCACCCGTATGGCCGGGCGTACCCCGACGCCTGAACTGGAATCTCTGGAGCGTTTCGCTCAGCATCAGACATCGATGGCCATCTTTTTGTCCGTTCAGGGCATTTCCGAGGTAGCAGAGAGACTGGTAGCCGGTGGTTACCCGTTAGATACGCCAGTCTCTGTTGTGTATAAAGCAACCTGGCCGGACTGTCAGATCCTTAAAGGAACGCTGGAAGACATCGCTCAGCAGGTTGAAGATGCAGGTATCTATAAAACGGCGCTTATCCTGGTAGGACGCTTCCTGGGTGACGAATACCATTATTCAAAACTTTATGATGCGGAGTTCAGCCATGAATACCGTTAGGTGTGAATCAATATCTCTATTCACATTAACACCTGGTGGACAAACCGTGGCCAACAAGCTGCGCGATTCTTTACCCATAACCTGTTACTGCGCAGAAAAATATGTTCAGGACGGATTCATTCCGTTCAATGGTAGCTTTCAGAACACAGTCGCAGAGTCCTTTTCGCGAGACAGCGCCATTATCGTTGTGGGTGCATGTGGGATAACGGTACGTGTTATTGCACCGCTGCTTGAGGACAAACTGTCTGATCCTGCTGTGCTTGTCGTGGATGAAAAAGGTGAACATGTCATCAGCCTGCTTTCCGGGCACATGGGGGGCGCGAATGCACTGGCCCGTTATGTCTCCGGTATTATCGGTGCGAAACCAGTGATAACAACATCCACGGATGTAAATCAGAAATGTTCATTTGATCTTCTGGCTAAACAGATGTGTGCCGTGGCTGAAGATTTCCGGACCGTCGCGAAAACCATCAATCAACGACTGGTTAGCGGAGAGAATATTGGATTATTTGTGGATCCGTGGCTGGTTGAGCATCTTGGGTTTGATATTGACAGCTTTGATACCCGTGGATTGACGTTTGTGTCAGAGGAGGATGTCGACAAGCATGATTTGTCTGCGCTGATAGACGTTTCTATGCAATTGAAGAGACCCGAATGGCCGGTGAAAAGCTATCAGCTAATTCCAAAGCGCGTGGTTGCCGGTATTGGCTGCCGTAAAGATACGTCTCCGGGCGATCTTGCTGCGCTGTTTAGTGAGCAACTGATGAATCGGGGACTTCACTCTATGTCTCTGGCGGTTATCGGAAGCATCGATGTGAAGAAAGATGAGCCAGCTATTCTAAAGCTCGCCTCAGGTAAAAACGTTCCTTTTAAAGTATTCAGTGCGGAAGAGTTAAGAGCGTGTTCTGAGTTGTTCCCCAAATCAGAGTTTGTGATTCGGACTGTAGGCATAGGGAGTGTTTCCCAGCCTGCGGCCTGGTTGTTAAGCAATGGTCTTTTGTTGGGGGAGACGGTTAAACAGCAGGGTATCACCATCACCTATGGAGTTATGAAGTAATGTTATATGTCGTAGGAATTGGACCGGGTGGTCTGGATATGATGACGTATCAGGCAAGGGCAGCCATTGAAGAGGCCGACGTTATTGTCGGATATAAAACCTATACCCATCTGGTTAAAGCATTAGTGGGCGATAAACCGGTGCTGAAAACCGGGATGTGTAAAGAAATCGAGCGTTGTCAGGCCGCTCTTGAAATGGCTCAGTCCGGAAAAACAGTGGCATTGATCAGTAGTGGTGATTCCGGGATATACGGAATGGCCGGGCTGATCCTTGAAATGGTCACTAAGCACTCCTGGCATGTTGAAGTGAAAGTGATTCCCGGTATGACGGCGAGTATTGCTGCAGGATCGGTTCTGGGCGCGCCTCTGATGCATGACTTTTGTCATATCAGTCTGAGCGATCTGCTGACGCCATGGGAAGTGATTGAAAAACGCATCATTGTCGCGGCTGAGGCTGATTTTGTCACTTGCTTCTATAACCCTCGAAGCAGAGGGCGTGAAGGGCATCTTAAACAGGCCTTTGAGCTGATGTCGCCCTACAAGGATCCTCAGACGCCGGTCGGGATCGTTAAAGAAGCCGGACGCCGTAAAGAAGCCAAGTGGATTACCACATTCGGTGACATGGACTTTGAGCTGGTCGACATGCGTACTCTGGTTATCGTCGGAAATCAGTCTACTTATGTTGAACAGGGACTTATGGTGACTCCAAGAGGGTATCAGCTGTGAAGCCGGAACACGTTCTCGTCTTTGGCGGTACTTCTGACGCGGTGGAGATTTGCCAGGCACTGGAGGCATGTGATGTTCGTTACACCCTCTCTGTTGCAACGCCTGAAGGCAGGCATACCGCTCAGTGCCTGAATGCACCGGTGATTGACGGACGCCTGTCAGAACGGGCCATGAAGGAATGGATTACCAGCCATGGCGTCGAGATGGTTATTGATGCGGCTCATCCTTATGCACAGGTACTACGGCAGACCATTCTGGATGCATGCCGTCCGCTTGAGTGTCCGGTGATCCGTTATGAACGTCCCAGCACTATTGAATCGATAGATCACCCTTTAATTCATCGTGTGTCTGATGTTGCGCAAGCGTGCAAAAAAATAAGAGGGGATCAGAAAAAGGTTCTGCTGACGACAGGAAGTAAAGATCTGAGAGCCTTTTGTTGCCAGCTACCGGATACCACCTTATACGCCAGAGTATTACCAACCTCCGGTGTCATTGCTGAATGCGAGGAAGCCGGACTTGGCATTGAGAATATTATCGCGATGAAAGGCCCGTTCAGTCAGGCAATGAATCACGCTTTGTATCAGATGCTCCAGCCTGATGTGGTGATTACAAAAGAGTCCGGTCAGGTGGGTGGTTTCACTGAGAAAGTCTTTCCGTGTATTGAGCTTGGAATTGAATGCATTGTTATTGAACGTCCGATGAAAGCGCAGATAAACCAGTATGCGGATTATCTGACCAATGTTGAAGAATGCGTGGCGCTGTTCAGCCACTGGAAACAGCAGGAATATATTCTATGAAAAAAGCATTACTCGTTATCAGCTTCGGTACCAGTTATCCGCAGGCAAGGATACGAAATATCGAAGCGTGTGAAAGAGATCTGGCCCAGTCTTACCCTGACCGCGATTGTTTCCGAGCGTTTACATCGTCCATGATCATCCGAAAACTATCCCATCGTGATGGGCTGGAAATAGATAATCCGGGGCAGGCGTTAGAGCGTTTAAAGAATGAAGGGTATCGCGACGTACTCATTCAGTCTCTGCATATCATTAATGGGGATGAATACGAAAAAATTTCCCGTCAGGTCGACAGTTACCGCGGCGAATTCGATAACCTTCAGCTCGGGCTTCCGTTGTTAAGCTGTATGGAAGATTACGAGCAACTCATTGAAGCCATCCAGTATCAATCACCGGTACTGCAGGCGGACGAACGTCTGGTGCTAATGGGACACGGCGCGACTCATCATGCTTTCTCTGCTTATGCCTGTCTGGACCATCTTATGAAAAACAAAGGGCTGCCTTTTATCGTTGGGGCTGTGGAGAGTTACCCGGAGATCGATACGGTTATTAACCGGCTTCATCATGAAGGGGTGAGCAAAGTGTATCTGATGCCACTGATGCTGGTGGCCGGAGATCACGCAATCAATGATATGGCCTCTGATGAACCGGATTCATGGAAAGTGCTGATCCAGAACACAGGGATTGAGGCTGAACCTATTGTTCGGGGACTGGGTGAGAACCCCATGATCCGAGCGATGTTTGCAGAGCATCTTAAGGCCGTTTCTGATCAAGGCGATATGCCAGAGGAGAAGGTAGCGTGATGCAAGGAAAGTTGTATGCAATAGGAACGGGGCCGGGGGCTAGTGATTTAATTACGGTTCGCGCAGCAAGGCTGCTGGACAAGCTGGATGTGTTGTATGCCCCCGCCGGACGTAAAGGAGGGCGCAGTCTGGCTCTGTCGATTGTGCAGGAATACCTCGGTGAAGCGGTTCAGATTAAAGAACGCCATTTTCCAATGACAGCAGACGCCACCCAGAAGCAGCAGGCCTGGGACGCGGTTGCCGCTGATATCGAACAAGATGTGAAACAAGGCAAGCAGGTCGGATTTATTACCTTAGGTGACAGCATGCTGTTCAGCACTTGGGTATTTTTGCTGGAACGTCTGTCAGACAAGATCGACATCGATGTTATTCCGGGCATAACGTCATTTTCTGCCATTGCTTCACAGGCACAATTTCCTTTATGTATGGAAAAACAATCACTGGCAGTGATGTCATGCACCGCTGACGCTGATGCACTTCGTGCTGCACTGAATAGTCATGAATGTGTAGTGCTGATGAAAGTGTACGGGCGTTTTACACAAATACGTCAATTGCTGGAAGAGCTTGATTTACTGGATCATGCGATTCTCATGGCCAACGCGTCTATGGGCAGTGAAATCTGTTACCCCGATCTGCGTCTTATCGAATCAGGTGAAGACTTACCCTATTTTTCAACTATTTTAGTCAACAGAACCTGGGCACTAAATTAGCCAGGGATGTAAGGAACGTTGTGTATGTCGGTTAATACAAACTCAAGACGGTTAACCCTGATATTATCGGGAGGGGCCGTTATGTTAATGCCATTACAGGCGAATGCTATGCATATCATGGAAGGGTTCCTTCCTCCGGTGTGGGCCGTTGGCTGGTGGGTGTTATTTGTGCCATTTATTGTAATGAGTGTTAATAATATCAAACAGTTAGTAAAAGAAGACAGCAGCAGGAAGGTATTACTTGCGCTTTGCGGTGCTTTCATTTTCGTATTGTCGGCATTGAAGCTGCCATCGGTTACCGGGAGCTGCTCCCATCCTACAGGTGTCGGACTGGCGGTGATTCTGTTTGGTTTTATGGTGGTCCCTGTACTTGGCGGGATTGCTTTGTTGTTTCAGGCTCTGTTACTTGCTCATGGTGGTATTACCACACTGGGCGCTAATGGTATGTCGATGGCTGTCATCGGTCCTTTTGTTGGCTATCTGGTATGGGTAGCAGCCGGTCGTATTCGCCTCAGAAAAGATGTCGCGGTTTTTCTGTGTGCCTTTGCCGCTGATATTTCTACCTATTTTGTCACCTCTGTCCAACTTGGCTTCGCCTTTCCGGATCCTGAACTTGGCATGATGGCTTCAATCACTAAGTTCGTTGGGATCTTTATGTTTACTCAGGTGCCGATTGCGATAGCAGAAGGTCTGCTAACCGTGCTTATTTATGAGCAACTGGCTAAACGTTCCATTATTAATATACAAGGATCCCTGCAATGAGAAAAAGTATTCTTATTATATGCATGATTTGTGTACTTACGGTGCTGCCTTTTATCGTTAATGAAAATGGAAGCTATGAAGGAGCCGACGGGCAGGCGGAAGAATTGATCACGCAGGTTGCGCCGGACTATAAGCCGTGGTTTGAGCCGTGGTTTGAGCCCGCTAGCGGTGAAATAGAGAGCTTACTCTTTACTCTTCAGGGCTTGTTAGGTGCTGCTGTGATCTTTTATATTTTTGGCTATTACCAGGGCCGCAGAAGTCGCCATGCTGATCATCGATAAGTTTGCTTACCAAAGCCGGTGGGCAAAGGTATCACCTGGTTACAAGTGGTGGTTTTATGTCATGGCTTTGGTTTCCGCATTGATCCTCCCTCCGCTTCTACAGTGGGGGCTATTTCTGCTGTTGATGTTTATGGCCTGTTATGGAGGGCGTCTTTCAGTCAGGCAATATATTCAATGGCTAACAATACCGGCCGGTTTTCTCTTTCTGAGTCTGCTTACAGCAATGATTGTCTATGTGACAAACAGAGGTGAGTTGCTAGCAGGCCTACCGTTTATGGGTGGTTATATAGGGGTCACAACCGAAACGCTGAACAGAAGTTATGTGACATTGTCACGATGCGCATGTTCAATAGCTGCGACCCTGTGTTTTGTCGTGACCACACCATTTAACCAGTGTGTTCAGCTATTAAAAAGCGCCAGATTACCTTCAGTGCTTGTAGAACAGGTGGCGCTGACTTATCGGTTTATTTTTATTTTTATCGAAGAAGCACACAGCCTTTATTGTGCACAGACGTTGCGCTTTGGCTATGTGAATCGCAGACGAAGTTTGAAGTCTCTTGCAATGTTGAGCGGTGTGTTATTGCAACGTGTTCTGGCACGGCATCAGCAGATGCAGAATGCGCTTTCGGTTAAGTTGTATCAGGGAGAGTTTCATCTATGACATTAGCCGTACATGAGATGAGTTTTGAGTATGAGAAGGGGCAACCCGTTCTGCAGAATCTGAACATGGACTTTTCTGCTCATCCTGTTATTGGTGTTGTCGGAGCAAATGGTTGCGGAAAATCAACGCTGTTTAAACTATTGCTTGGCTTACATACCCCGACGGCTGGGGAAGTCCGGTGGCGAGATAAGGCAGTTCGTTATGATAAGCGTAGTTTGATTGAACACCGTAAGAACGTCACCTTAATGTTTCAGGAGCCCGAACAGCAAATATTCTATACCGATGTGTTTAGTGATATTGCGTTTAGTTTAAGAAATCTGGGTATAGATGAAGCTGAAGTCTTTCAACGGGTCGAGAAGGCTATATCGATGGTGGACGGGCAACAGTTTGCTGATAAGCCAATACAGTACCTGAGTTTTGGTCAGAAAAAGAGAGTTGCTCTTGCTGGTTCTCTGGTTTTAGGAACGAAATATCTGCTTCTGGATGAACCCGCTGCCGGGCTTGATCCGCTTGGTACGCGACAGATGAAAGCTCTGATCCGCTCTATCTCCCTATCCGGAAAGCATGTGGTCATGTCCAGTCATGATATTAATCTGATTTATGACGTATGTGATTATGTCTATGTGATGAATGATGGCGGTATAGAATCACAGGGCGTACCTGAGCAGGTCTTTTTAGATAAGGCTCTGATCGAAAAAGTAGGCCTGGAACAGCCCTGGCTGGTGCGCATACATCAGGAGTTGGGAATGCCTCTGTTCAGGAGTGAACATGATTTATCAGAAGCGAGCCCTTTAAAAAATGTTGAAAAGGAGTGCCTATGAGTCGGGCCATTATGGATGATTTCCCTGTTCACCCAGCAGCAGGACGTCAGCAATGAAAGCATTTTTCGTAACCCTACAGTTTATGACTCGTCTGCCGGTACCTCAAAGTTGGACTCATGATTTTGACTTTGATGATACTTATAAAGGTATTGTTGCCTTTCCTTGGGTGGGGCTTATTCTCGGAGGTATTGCTGCGGTTATCACTATGGGCGCAACGCGATTTCTGGGCTGGGACAGCCTGCTAGGTGCCGCGGTTTATGTATTTATGATGGCGCTGTTAACCGGTGGCTTTCATCTTGACGGACTAGCGGATACCGCCGACGGTATCTTTTCAGCCCGGACTCCGGAGCGAATGCTGGAAATAATGAAAGACAGTCGTCTGGGCACACACGGTGCATTGGCGTTGTTTTTTGTATTACTGCTCAAGGTACTGGTGGTGTCACAAATTTTACGGCAGTTCCCTGAATCAGCGCTTTGGATATTAGTGGCTTCTCCCTTAGCTGGCCGGACTCTGATGTCACTCCTGATGTACAGACAGCATTACGCTCGGGAGTCAGGACTCGGACATATCTATATTAATCGTATTTCTTCAGCACGGCTGGGCCTGACACTGGCTACAGGAACGCTGTTGTCATTGTTTACCCTCGGCTGGAAAGGGGGAGTGGGATTGCTTGTTACCAGCCTGTTTTGTTTTGTGTACCGGAGCTATATCAACCGGGTGATTGGCGGTCAGACCGGCGATACCTTAGGTGCCGGTAATGAGTTGTTTGAATTATGTTTTTTAATAGTTATGGTGAGTGTATTCAAGGTATAACGGCAGATCTGCATAAGTTATATATGAATAAAATGACACCCGCAGACCATTATTTCTGAAAGGAGAAAAATGATGAACCCTTTATTAGCTGAACTGGCAGCTGCTATTCTGCCTGTAGATGAAAAGAGCAGACAGCACGCCAGGAACCATGTTGATCAGTTGATTAAACCTTTAGGCAGCCTTGGACTTCTGGAACAACTGGCCTGTCAGCTTGCGGCAATTTACCGCACGACCAACTGGAAGGTTGGCCCTAAAAAGATCTTTGTCATGGCTGGTGACCACGGTGTGTATGATGAAGGGGTCGCGGTTTCACCTCAGGAAGTGACCGCAATTCAGGCAGGTAACAATGTCAGGGGGCTGACCGGTGTGTCTGTGTTGAGTCAGTCTAACGGCGTGGAAGTTGAGATGATCGATGTTGGCATTGATTGTGACCCTATTGAAGGCATCACCAACATGAAAGTTGCGCGTGGATGCGGAAACATTCTTAAAGAGCCGGCGATGACTTATGCGCAGACAGAGCAGCTGATTCTGGATGTGGCTAATCATGTTAAACAATCGATTGACCATGACCAACTTGGAGTCATTGGTGTAGGTGAGCTTGGGATTGCCAATACGACTCCTGCCGCCGCGATTGTTAGTGTGGTCACCGGTCATGAGCCAGAGAGCGTGGTTGGGTTGGGAGCTAATTTGCCCGAGTGCAGACTCAAGCATAAAGTGAATGTCGTCACAGAGGCTATCGCGTTACATTGTCCAAACTCGCAAGACGGAGTGGATATTATGGCGAAGGTTGGTGGATTTGATCTGGCGGCTATGACTGGCGCTATGTTGGGAGCGGCGGCGATGAAAACACCAGTTGTCCTGGATGGTTTTCTTTCCTATGCGTCAGCATTGGTAGCCTGTCTTATTGAGCCGAATGTCGCCGGGTATTTCATTCCGTCTCACCAGTCTGCAGAAAAAGGCGCAGTACTGGCACTGGAACACCTGAAATTAGAGCCGTTTATCCATATGGGGTTACGACTAGGGGAAGGCAGCGGCGCAGCTTTGGCCATGCCGTTTCTGGATGCGGCACATGCAATGTATTATCGTATGGGAACATTACAGGCTACCGGAATTAACTTACCGGATCCTGTATAACAATCTAACGGTGCCGGAAGCTTAATACGGGGAGTGGTATGAAAATTAGCTTTAATCTAGAGGATGCGAGTCAGATATTTGTTGGAGCGTTTGCTTTAGCCGTACCTGTTTCATTTTCAGAAGAAGCCTGGAAAATGGGACAGACATTACCACTGCTAAATTTGGGTATGTTGTGGCTGCTTTCGATCTTTTTTCTTGGTTTTTATACCTACTATTCCGTATTTCAGGAAAATATACGTAACCGGGTATTTGTTTTTATTGCCCGGATGTTTATCGCCTATTTTTTTACTGCAATTATTGTGGCATTAATTTTGTTCAGTCTGGATAAGCTCCCTTTGCTTACCGAGCCGGTCATTGCTTTGAAGAGGATCGTGATTATTACTATGCCTGCCTCGATGGGGGCTATCGTTGTAGACAGTTTTGATAAAGAGTGATTTTTTGAGAATAAAATGAAAACAGCCCTGAAAATTTTCACTCAATAATAAAGGTGTTCAGGGCTGTGTATATAAAGCTTAATACTGGAAACGTGTCGTCATTAAGAACTGTGTGCCATAAATGCCATTGCTTCTGATACTGGCACCAAGCACTAATTGTTGAGTCGAATGGAAACGACCGCCAATTTCAAATACAGCATGCGTATCGTCATCTTCTACCAATTGACCTACTTTTCCGTGTAATTCAATATTATCATATAGCCAGATACGTGGGCCCATATTGAACTCGATCATGAAATTTTCACCGACAAGATCGCCCGAAGACGTTTTTACGTTATGGAGGAACATCTGTCCGTGGATATCCATAAACTGTCCCATTGGACCGTTAAAACCGACCCCCGCCGCAATATCCCAGTCACCTTCAAATTCACTGTCTACTTTACCAGCAAAATGAGCATTTTCGGTAAATTGAGTGGTAAATTCACCGCCTACGGTTGTCGGGCTGCCACCCACACGGAAGTCGATGCTGTTATAACTAAAATTATTGGCATACAAATTAGTGGAAAAAAATGAGGCCAAGCCAAATATCAAAAGAGAACGGGACCGAACTGACATGAATGCTCCATATACATAAAATTCTGACACTTGTAGAATCGTAGCAAAAAACAGGCCATAGAAGAATTAATTATCAGTATAATTCGGAATAAAGCACTTATATTCATGCTTTTGGCTATTCTTGTTTCGGTTTCAGCAGAGTATTTATACGGCGGGGACAATATAAGCTATTGAACGTGGCAGGTTCATGCCGGTTTAGATAAGCGAAAGTGGCTGTCAGAG
Organism: Vibrio albus; assembly: GCF_003144035.1. GTDB lineage: Bacteria > Pseudomonadota > Gammaproteobacteria > Enterobacterales > Vibrionaceae > Vibrio > Vibrio albus. Next base: position 84,746 of record NZ_QFWT01000010.1, on the reverse strand, counting down.
ACGAGGTACATTGGCTATATAAGGGTTGGGCGTGACATTGTCACGCCTGTACTTACTTATTTTTTAAAGACATTCTGAAAATCACGCTTAAGGATAGGATCCCGGCGGGCTTTCTTCACTTGTTTGGTCATATCTTTAACGCAGTTGTAAAGTACCTGATCAAGAAGCTGGGCCCGGTAGGCTTCCTGCTGCTCGTCGGTCATCTCCTGTGACATATTCAGGTTTTGTGCTTCCTGCATAAAGTTAACTCCGGCAAATGCCTGACTAACAGAGATTAATGCGTGAAACTGCTCAAAATTGTCCAGGATGTTCTGTGCACTGGCTGGCATCTGATCCCATGCTTCTCTTACTGTTTCTTCAGAAGCCTCATGAATAGAAACAACCATACCAAGCATCTGCTCCGGAACTTCGTCATACTCAATGACAGTTCGTAGCTCAGGAGATACTGTTTCCAGATCAATATCAGTAACGGTTTCATTATTTTGGTCAGACATAAATAGTACTCAATGATAAAAATGCAATCGTAAGAAGAATATAGTGTGAATACAAGCAGGGGATGTAAAAAAAGCCGGTTTAGCCGTTTTCCTGTTACATGGATACTTTGTTGCGTCCGCCTTTTTTGGCCCGGTATAGCGCTTCATCTGCGGCTTTAATGACTTTCTGAGGCGTCTTTATTTCGGTACTGTCGGATACTCCGATGCTAATTGTTACGCTAACAGATGTCGTTGTGGGAGCGTTTCCTCTGTTTCTGGTCCCTTCTTTATCGTTTTTAGGCCGGCTGCTCTGGTTGCGCAGTATCATCTTATAGTCGGCGATACTTTCTCGTAGCTCTTCCAGGTAATCAGCGGCTTCCTCTGCATTTTTACCTTTAAAGAGTACCGTAAATTCTTCACCACCATAGCGATAGACTTTTGCTTTTCCACGAACCTGCATCATTTTGCTTGCAACCAGTTTTAGTACGTCATCCCCGGTATCGTGTCCGTGAGTATCATTAAACTTCTTAAAATGATCCACATCCAGCATGGCGATGGAGTATTTTTTGCCAAGGTGAGTTAATTCGGTTTCCAAAGCTCTTCGGCCGGGAATGCCGGTTAGTTGATCCACGTATGCGAGTTCATGGCTGGTGGTTACTACTCCGGTGATCAGTAAAATTCCGGCCAAAGAGAAAAGTATGCTGGAAATATAAGGCTGATCAAACATGGAAAATGTTAAAGAAGACAACAAAAGACAGCTGTATACCGCCACATCTAATGCCCGGTTGGCTTTTAATACCGCAATGCCGGTAGCACAGACAATAAAAAAGCTATATAGCACGACAAGAAGAGGGAGTTTTGATATTTCCGGTACAGAAAAAAGCCACCCGTCCCAAAGCGATTGCAGACCGGTATCCTGATAATAATGCACAGTGAAAATACTCCAGCCACACATGAACCCAAGTACTGCGGTATAAAGTACTCCCGTTCTCGAAAAAAAGCGTTTCTCAGGGAATGCGTAAACAATGATGCAGGCGACCGGCAGTATAAATGCCAAAAGTGAGAATTCTAATTTTGTGGTACCAACAGATAGAGGGGTTTGCAGCCGCTCCTGGATAACGTAGTAGGTTATGGCCATTGCTACCGCGATCATTCCCATTCTTCCTTGATTAAAACCCTGACACAGCAGCAGTGCAATGGCAAACAACACATAGGGCAGTGTATCAGCGACACCAGGGTTCGACTCAATCAACAGAAGAACATTATGGTTACCCGCCTGCAGAATGACGACTAGAAGAATAGGAAAAGCAAATCTGAAAAAATTTGAATGAATAAAGGACATTACGAATTCATATACGGCAGACTGAAATACAACAGTTCGCTTATTATTTGATTACTCTGATAGGATACAGGTGTTTACAACAATTCTCATTAATTTTGTGATCCAAACTGTGGCTGAGGCAACATTATTGACAAAAATAGTGAATGAAATCGTTCCGATTTTTCCTTTTCCACAGCGTTGTTTTAAGATTAATGACAGAGGTTCGCAAAAACCGGAGAAGAAAATGCAAATAAGTGTTGATGTGCATAACTATATGGAAACGCTCATAGGAGCAAAGTTGGCAAAACTAGAGTATACCAATAAATACACTAATGAGCAGTTAGCCGACCTTGCCTGTATTGCGTTGAATCAACTACGGCCAGTTTATATCCGACATGATATTGATTTTCTGTCTGGGCTTCCTGAAGAGAAGTTGCTTAAGTTGCAGGAGCAAGCTATTGCGGCTTTAAAAGCGGCAGAAACGTTGATTGAGGATGACCAGCGTAAAGATCGGAATCATGATGATATTCCTGTTATTATTCCAGAACATAGTGATGATGAAGAGCTCCAATGGTACGAGGAGCCAATTGTTCCATTAAAGAGTCAGAAGTGATTCAGTCATCTAATCAGTCGCAAATGACAGAGGAGTAATGCAAGTGGGTCTATTTTCGAAGTTGTTTGGTTCCAAAAGCAGCGAACAAACAACGGAAGTTGAGCCTGTCGAATATAAGGGCTTTCTTATCTATCAGGAGGCGGTAAAAGAGGGGGGCCAGTACCGGATTGCTGGAAGAATAACCAAAGAGAAAGATGGTGAGATAAAATCTCACAGATTTATCCGCTCTGATTTGGTGACTTCAGAGCAAGATGCGAATGAATTAATGCTAAATAAAGCAAAAATGTTTATTGATCAGATGGGTGATAGTATATTCAACTGACTTGTCGGGTTTTTAATGGTTTGAAATTTATTAAACTTCTTGCTATGTATTGTTTTTTCAAAGAGTCATCTGCTTACGTTGGATGACTCTTTTTAATTATCATAACCACTATTCTGGTTTGACCTCTGTTTAGTGCTGTTTTCGTTGAACTTTTGTCACCTAAAAGAGAGAATTGAACGGTTTCGGTATAGAATGGCACTGATTGATTTTTTTTTACCATAAAATGCTTGAAGTCAGCGTCATCGTCAGATAAAAACAGAACATTCATTGTGCCAATAAGTAGGGAATAACGATGCAAATTGGTGTGCCTAGAGAGATACTCGCAGGTGAAACACGGGTTGCTGCAACACCTAAAACGGTTGAGCAGTTATTAAAGCTGGGATTTGATGTCTCAGTTGAAAGCAAAGCGGGTATTCATGCCAGCTTTGATGATGCAGCTTTTGAAGCTGCAGGTGCTTCAGTTGTTACGACTGAAGAAGTATGGAATGCGGATTTAATTTTGAAGGTGAATGCGCCTTCAGATAGCGAAATCGAGCTGATTAAAGACGGTGCAAGCCTGATCAGTTTTATTTGGCCTGCTCAACATGCAGAGCTGATGGAAAAGCTTTCCTCTAAGAATATTAATGTGATGGCGATGGACTGTGTTCCTCGTATTTCAAGAGCTCAGTCTCTTGATGCGTTAAGTTCTATGGCCAATATTGCAGGCTATCGTGCAGTCGTTGAAGCCGCTCATGAATTCGGCCGCTTCTTTACTGGTCAGATTACGGCTGCAGGTAAGGTTCCACCCGCTAAGGTGCTGGTTGCCGGTGCTGGTGTTGCTGGTCTGGCGGCTATCGGTGCTGCGGGTAGTCTGGGTGCGGTTGTTCGTGCTTTTGATGTTCGTCCTGAAGTAAAAGAGCAAGTCCAGTCTATGGGCGCAGAGTTTCTTGAAGTTGACTTTGAAGAAGATACTGGCGCTGGTGATGGCTATGCGAAAGAAATGTCTGACGAGTTCAATAAGAAAGCGGAAGAACTTTACGCAGCTCAGGCGAAAGACGTTGATATCATCGTTACCACAGCGCTGATCCCAGGACGCCCGGCTCCTAAGCTGATTACCAAAGAAATGGTAGACAGCATGAAAGCTGGTAGCGTTATTGTCGACCTTGCGGCAGCGAACGGCGGTAACTGTGAATATACTGAAGCTGATAAAGTCATTACAACAGCAAACGGTGTTAAGGTCGTAGGTTACACTGATATGGTTGGTCGTCTGCCGACTCAATCTTCTCAGCTTTATGGTACAAACCTTGTTAACCTTCTGAAATTGCTATGCAAAGAGAAAGACGGCAACATCGACATCAACTTTGAAGATGTCGTACTACGAGGTGTGACTGTAGTAAAAGAAGGTGAAGTGACCTGGCCTGCGCCACCAATTCAGGTATCAGCGCAGCCAAAAGCTGAGCCAGCTCCTGTTGCTCCGCAAGAGAAAAAAGAAGAAAAACCTGTCTCTCCTGCTAAGAAGTTTGCTGGTCTTGCTCTTGGGGTTGCAGCGTTTGGTTGGGTGGCAAGTGTTGCACCAGCAGCATTCTTGTCCCACTTTACCGTATTTGTTCTGGCGTGTGTGGTAGGTTACTACGTTGTCTGGAATGTTACGCATGCACTGCATACTCCGCTGATGTCCGTAACGAATGCTATTTCGGGTATTATTGTCGTTGGTGCTTTATTGCAAATCGGGCAGGGAAATACAGCTGTATCTGTCCTTGCATTTATCGCTGTGTTAATTGCAAGCATCAATATCTTTGGTGGTTTTACCGTCACCAAACGTATGCTTGAAATGTTCCGTAAAGACTAAGGAGTAACAAATGTCTGCAGGATTAGTACAAGCCGCATACATTGTTGCTGCGGTTCTATTCATCATGAGTCTGGCGGGCCTGTCTAAACAGGAATCAGCCCGTTCCGGTAATACTTACGGTATTATCGGTATGACAATAGCGCTTATTGCGACTATCTTTGGCCCGGAATCTTCTGGTTTTGGCTGGGTTATTCTGGCAATGGCTATCGGTGGCAGCATCGGTATCTATTATGCTAAGAAAGTAGAAATGACTGAAATGCCTGAACTGGTTGCGATTCTGCACAGCTTTGTAGGTATGGCGGCTGTTTTGGTTGGTTACAACAGCTATCTGGATCACGGTGTGATCCTGGATGAAGCAATGCTGAACATCCACCTTGTGGAAGTATTCCTGGGTGTGTTTATCGGTGCTGTTACATTTACCGGTTCGATCGTAGCGTTTGGCAAGCTGCGTGGTGTGATTTCATCATCACCACTGAACATTCCGCATAAGCATAAGCTGAACCTTCTGGCGATTGTGTCTTCAACATTGCTAATGATCTACTTCGTAAAAGCCGAAGGCAGCATGATGGCATTGGTGATAATGACGCTGATTGCTTTCGTATTTGGTTATCACTTGGTTGCTTCTATCGGTGGTGCTGATATGCCGGTTGTGGTTTCCATGCTGAACTCCTACTCAGGATGGGCGGCAGCGGCAGCTGGCTTTATGCTGGCCAACGACTTGCTTATCGTAACTGGTGCTCTGGTTGGTTCTTCGGGTGCGATCCTTTCTTACATTATGTGTAAGGCGATGAACCGTTCCTTTATTTCGGTTATCGCGGGTGGCTTTGGTCAGGAAGTGTCTGTAAGCAGTGATACTGAATATGGTGAGCACCGTGAAACTTCGGCTGAAGAAGTGGCTGAGATGCTGAAGAACTCTAAGTCGGTTATCATCACTCCGGGATACGGTATGGCGGTTGCTCAGGCTCAGTACCCAGTGTATGAAATTACTGAAAAGCTACGTTCAAAAGGCATTGATGTTCGCTTTGGTATCCACCCGGTTGCGGGAAGGTTACCGGGTCACATGAACGTTCTTCTTGCTGAAGCGAAAGTACCATACGATATCGTACTGGAAATGGATGAAATCAATGATGATTTCTCTGAAACAGATACGGTACTGGTTATTGGTGCGAACGATACGGTTAACCCTGCTGCACAAGAAGATCCAGGCAGCCCGATTGCTGGTATGCCAGTTCTTGAAGTGTGGAACGCACAGAACGTGGTAGTATTTAAACGTTCAATGAACACCGGTTATGCTGGCGTTCAGAACCCACTGTTCTTTAAAGAAAATACTCAGATGCTCTTTGGTGATGCTAAAGAGAGTGTGGAATCTATTTTCAAAGCCTTATAATATTCGGCTTTAACAGAACACTGACACAAAAACAAAACCAGCCTATATATTAGGCTGGTTTTTTGTTTTCCGGATATATTTAATGAGCAGACAATATTTTTTATCGTGTGAATCGGATATAGTTAGATCTTTACACTGAATAAGTTGCATAGGTTAGGGTAGTTGACTTGTTTTTGCGGATAGTATTTATTTTTTTCTGTTTATTATCTCTGGGAAGCAGAGCTGAAGAGTCTCTTCCACAGAGAGTCAGTCAGTTTGTTGACTTATTTGACTATAATCAGGCAAGCCACGTATACGATATTCGTATTCTACAGGCTGACTTTCCAACGAAATTGATCACTCCCGAAACTATGCTGCCGCAAACTGCGCAGTATCCTCTTAAAGATATCCAGCGACTTTTTCACCTGGCTCAGACCTGTAGCGGAAAGCTACCGCTTAGTCCATTGGTCACAGAGCCCTTGATATTTGTCAGGGCGTTATGTCGGGGAACACCCCTACCGGAAAAGTGGTTTTCTCGCTCTGGTATGATTCATCCCGGTGGGGGAAGTTACGCGGCTCGATATGCTGCGGTCTATCCTGAGACTTTCGAAACACTTAAAAATTATATGCACATAAAGGAACGCCCTTTAGCAGCATCAAATGTATTGTTAGGCCAATTGCAGAGAATGTCCTATTCCGCATTAGAGTCATTGATTTCTGGTGCGGAAATGTTTATGGAAAACCAAGAGTTATGGCTTAGAAAGGGTGACCGGTATTATCTGTTTCCTTTTGAAATATGGCGCATCAACAGTTCAAACGTTGGACTCACCTACAGTATTGCCAGCGATAACAGTTACTGTCCATTAAGGCGTGGTAATGTATGCTGGGAAGTTGAAGATGACTCCGACCTGCTTGTCAAAAGTATGATTGGCTTAGTTATTCTGAACCTGGTACTTATTATTGGCTGGATGCTATATCGGTGGAACGTTAAGAAACAAGAACTAAGAAACAGAATGTTGGTATTGCAGATCCTGACACATGAGTTACGGACACCGATTGCGAGTCTTTCCCTTACTGTAGAAGGCTTCCGAAGAGAGTTTGAGAAACTTCCGGAATCAGTATATCGAGAGTTCACGCGGTTGTGTCAGGATACGCGAAGGCTACGGCAACTGGCAGAAGCCAGTAAAGACTATTTGCAGTCTGACAGTGAGGCAATAGGGACTGATTGGATACCCTCAGTACTCGATTGGCTTACACTACGTTATGAAGAAAATGAGACCGATGTTGAAATCATTGTTGGTGAAGACGCGGCGATAAAGGCCAGTGTTTACTGGTTAGGGACATGCCTCGATAATCTGGTCAATAACGCCGCAAAGTATGGCGTTAGTCCGATTAAAATAAGATTCAATCTCCAGAAAAATGGAGTTATTTTTAGTGTTATAGACCAGGGACAACTGACACATAAAGACTGGAAAAAGCTTAAAAAACCTTTTGTAAGTAAGGCTGGACTTGGTTTAGGGCTGACCATTGTAGAATCAATGGTTGGTAAAATGGGTGGAAAAATGACACTCGCGGGTCCGCCAACAACATTTATTATGGAGATACCTTGTGAAACAGACATTGCTACTCGTTGAAGACGATAAGAATCTGGCTGATGGTTTGTTAGTGAGTCTGGAACAGGCTGGATATCATTGCCTGCATGCTGAACGAATTTCAGAGGTCTCATCCCTTTGGGAAAAAGCCGATCTTGTGATATTGGATCGACAGTTGCCAGATGGTGACTCGGTTGAACATCTTAAAAAGTGGAAAGAAATCAGTTCAATTCCGGTTATATTGCTTACCGCTCTGGTGACCATTAAAGATAAAGTTTCCGGCCTGGATGCAGGGGCTAATGACTATCTGACGAAGCCATTTGCAGAGGCAGAGCTGTTTGCCAGAATCCGTGCCCAGTTACGTATACACAGCGATGATGTCCAGGTAGATGATTCAAAGGTTACCGTTAATAATCTGGTAATAGACAAAGCAACACGTGAAGTCATACTCAATAACGAGCTGGTTACTTTAACCAGAACCGAGTTCGATTTGTTGCTTTTTCTAGCCAGTAATATTGGAAGAGTATTTACTCGTGATGAATTATTGGATCATGTATGGGGTTATAACCACTTTCCGACAACAAGGACGGTTGATACCCATGTATTACAGTTGCGTCAAAAGTTACCGGGCATTGATATAGAAACCTTACGTGGCGTTGGTTATAAGATGAAAGCATAATGCTGAAACAGAGGTTTTTGATCGCTATGAGTTTGTTCTTGTTCACGCAGTCCGTTTTGGCTGCGTGGTTCGAAGAACAAACTTCTTTAACTCAGGCTCATCAGGCGATACTGGAAGATGATTTGCCAGCTGCTTTTTCTGCCATGGTTGAAGTGTGGCAGAAGGAACGCGCTCCTTATGTAAAGGAGCACCTCAATCAACTGCTGCTTAAATCTTTAGATAAAGATTGTGGTAAGACTCTGCATAGCGAAGAATTTGCTCCGTGGATTACAAGAGTGGTGATTAGGAATCAGTCTGTTCAAAGCCCGGGAAGGCGAACTGAGCGAGTGACGGTAGAAGTCACCGCGTTGGAAGGGCTTGAGGATATTGAATTCACGCGATGGCCCGAAACTAAAGTATCCAGAAGCTCTGATTTCGAATCGATCATAGAGCAACCGGGAAATGTTATTTATCAGAGACAATACGCTCTGAATCGAAAACTTGAACCAGGGCTGTATCAGGTTCGGGTTGAGGCGGCAGACAATAAAGTATGGAACTCCTGGGTAATCATCAGCACATCAGCGATGAAGCAGGTTGTTCGTTGGGAATCAAAAGATCACTGGGTCGTTGATAAAAAAGCACTACTGAATTCATATTGCCCGTTACCGGTACTTGATGTTTCTTTATATGATTATATTGATGATCAATACATCAAAGTATGGCAACAAAAATACGAAGCGGATTATCCAACGACGATTCCTATTCAGGATTTAATTCCAAATCGTTACGTTTTGGCAGTATCCATTGCTCACCAGCACTGGCAAGGCTCTATTATTATCGAAAACCAGCAGGTTATCAGCAAAACTTACGATATATCTGAAGAATAACCGGTAAAGAATGTGCAATAATGGCCGATAAACAGTTAACGAACTCTTTTCTTTGGCCTTATTATGAACAAACTTCGTTTATCTATTGCGGCAGCGTTAGCCCTTTCATCCACCTTTTCCGTTGCCGGTAGTTATGGTGTAGAAGCCCGCGGCTCCGCTATGGGCGGAACTGGTGTTGTTGCCGCCACTTATCTTACTGCTCCTTTTTATAACCCCGCTTTAACGGCTATCTATCGTCGAAATGATGATGCTGGTATGTTGCTGCCAAGTATTGGTCTTGTCTATAACGATGAAGATAAGCTAATTGATTCTATTGATGCTCTGACTAGTATTAGTAGCGATGCTGAGGCACAAGCTGCGTTAGATAGTATGGCTGGCGATGATGCCAGGCTGGAGTTTGGTGGCGCAGTTGCTTTTGGTATTCCAAACCCTTATTTAGCAATGAACATTTTTGGTAAGTCTTATATGGAGGCTTTTGTTGCCCCAAATGTTGCGACAGGAGAGGGCTCTGGGCTTGCCAACGCAGCTGCTAGTTATTTTGAAGTCGCTTCTGTAGCCGTTACAGAGGCCGGGCTCTCTATAGCCAAATATCAAACTGTTCTTGGTCAACATATGTCTTTCGGCATATCGCCTAAATTACAGCGAGTCTATTCATACGCTTATGCAGCTAACGCTCAAAATTTTGATATATATAATATTTTGGAAAATGATAATGCAGAAACAACGTTCAATATAGACGCCGGTACCATGTGGTTTTATGGTCCGGTTCGTATCGGTGTTTCTGGAACGAATTTAATCTCGAGAGATATTGAAAGTGAAAGCGTGACAACAACTGGCAGTACAACCAAAACTTTCACCTATAAGATTCAACCTCAGTACACGGTTGGCGCTGGACTGGTATTTGACTACTTCACTATCAGTGCCGATTATGATTTAACAGAAGATACTCGCTTTGATGATTTTGAAGATAACACCCAGTGGTTAAGAGCGGGGTTTGAACTTGATATCATGCGTCAGTTACAGATTCGTGGCGGATACAAACGCAATATGGCATACAGTGATAGCGAAGATACGATAACAGCAGGTGTTGGTTTATCACCGTTAGGGTTATTCGAAATGGACGTAACGGTGAGCTATACAAACCCGGATGCTATGGGTGGTTATATTAACTTTCTGACTACCTATTAATTCTCGACAGATCAGGATAAAACCTCTATATTCAGCCTCTCAAATCAGAGAGGCTGAATATGTTTGACGACCTACCAACTTTAACCCACCAGGAACAGCAACAGGCTGTTGAAAAAATCCAGGCATTGATGGCGAAAGGGGTGAGCACAGCGGAAGCGATACAACGCGTTGCGGCTGAAATTCGTAAAGACGCTATCAAAGAAGACTAACTACCGACCGTTTCTTGGCCCAACTTTAATCACCTAATCATAAGCGTTGACCTCATAGAGAGGGGTAGATAAAGCAAATCTATAACGCACTATAACTAAATATTTATTAAATACTACTCAATACCATCAATCAAATAGTCATAGGTATCATCTCAACAAGCCTTCCAGAAATAAAGATCGTGGTCTTGATCTGTGAGCTAATCCGAAAATTCCTTTCTGATATCTCGATGTTTTCTTTTGTCCCTATCGGTAAATAATAATAAAATCAGTATATTAGCTGTGTGGTGTGTTGGCCTGGATTTTAGATAAAAACAGGCTATTTCTCCTAAAATATGCTGAGGATCCTCTTGAATTTTATTTTTGTAATTTTATTTCATCTTTGTTGTAAGTCATTACAGGCGAAAGATTATTGTAGTGGATTATCCTGTGATGGGAGGCAAAAGTGACAACAGTAAAGTTGGCACTTACTTTTATGCTAATAGTTGATATACAAAGAGGGATAAACCTAGAAACATTATTTATGTTCTTAGAAAAGAGAGATTGCTTCCAAAGTGATCTTATGCCCATTTTGACGCAAACAATGGTTTTTAAGGCGATTGTATTCCCGTTCAGTTAGAAAATATGAGCTCTATAAGTTACCATTTGTCATGAGCTACTTGTGATACAAACTTTTTAGAAAAATCAAAATTTAAGCGGAGTAGTTCATTTTTACTTACTGATTATAAAGGATTTATTTTTGTTAAATCGTTTGCTTATGTAATTTTTATTAAAAAGGTGAGCTTATTTTGTAAGTGTCGAGTCCTTTATAAGTCACCCATAAATTTCGGAGATATTTCGCCAATGAATGTATCGTTAAAAAATAAACTGGCCATATTAGCCAGTGTTTCGATCGTCATAAGCTGTGTTTTGGTTGAACTGTTATCGTTTAATTCTTCCATAACAAAATTGAATGAAGATGTTAGTGTCCGTCTGGATAGCGCTTTAGCGTCATACAATCAGTATGTAACAGATTGGATTGGGGCTAAGGAAAACGCTTTAACCTCACTGGCAGAAGAAACACAACTTGAAGATATTGTGACGCACTTAAAGCAGATCAAAAATGCCGCGTCATTCGATAATGTATTTCTGGCATTTCCTGATGGTTCTCAGAAGAATGCAAATGGTGTAGTACTACCACCTGACAATAATGACCCAAGAATCTGGGGTTGGTACAAAAATGCTTCGGCACAACCGTCCAAAGTCTTTATGGATAATCCAACGGTTGCCTCTGCTACAGGTGCTAATGTTGTATCTTTGGGCAAAAGCATTACGGTACAAGGCCAGTCTCTGGTGTTAGGTGCTGATGTCGAAATTACAGACATACTCAACAGTCTAAAGCACGTAAAACTACCAGCCGATGGCAGCCTATTCATCGTCAACGACGAAGGAAATATCTTTACGCACCCGAATACCGATCTGCTAAACGAAAGCGTGTCGAAACTGGGACTGAATTTCCCGAATATTCAGAAAGCGATTTCTGGGGGCAGGAAAATCGACGTGGAAATTGGCGGTGATAGGTATCAGGTGTTTGCGCAGGAAATTTCAGGCACTAGACTTATCTCTGTTGCCACTATTGATTATTCTAAGCTGACTGCTCCTTTATACAGCGCTATCTGGAAACAGTCTTTGGTTATTCTTCTTTTGGTTGCTGTGTGTGTCGGCTTATTTAACTGGATTTGTAGCGTACTGTTCCGTCCGCTGATGAATGTATCGAATGCGCTGGATCAGATAGCAAGTGGTGATGGTGATCTGACACAACGAATCCGTATCGAAAGCAATGATGAAGTAGGGAGTCTGGCAAACAATTTCAACACCTTTGTAGAGAGCCTGCAGAACCTGATTAAACATGTTCGTCATCAATCTGAGGAACTGACAGTACAGTCAGAAGCGAGTGAGAGACTAGCGAATACAACAGCGTCAGAATTGGGTACACAGCAAAGTGAAATTAATATGGTCGCTACCGCAGTGACAGAAATGTCCTCTGCCACTCAGGAAATTGCCCAGCATGCGGACCACACTGCACGTTCAGCGCAGGACTCGGCAACCAGCACTCATGACGGGCAGCAACTGGTCCTTGATACAAAAAGCTCTATTACAGGCCTTGCCGAGAGGATTGATGAAGCAAAATCGGTAATTTCTGATCTGGATCAGCATGCACAAGAGATTACAACTGTGTTATCTACCATCCAGGGTATTGCAGATCAAACTAACCTGTTGGCCCTCAATGCAGCGATTGAAGCTGCGCGAGCTGGCGAACACGGCCGAGGGTTTGCTGTTGTTGCAGACGAGGTAAGAGTACTATCTCAACGTACTCATGACTCGACCGAAGAAATCAAAGCAACGATCGATATTTTGCAAGATACGACGAAGAAAGCTGTAACATTGACTGAAAGCAGCGTAGGTCTTGCATCGGACTCTGTAGAGTATGCCGATAAGGCAACGGCAGCGCTGGAAGAAATAAATCAGTCAGTAACGCAGATTAGTGATATGTCAGCACAAATTGCGACAGCTGCTGAAGAGCAGACTCATGTGACTAATGAAATTACACAAAATGTAACGGCAATTCGTGATGTATCAGAGCAACTGGCCAGCGGTTCAGAAGAAAGTCTGGGACAATCACAAGAACTAAAGCATCAAGCTTCAGAGTTACATTCCAGAGTAGCGGCTTTTAAACTGGATTAACGTATAGAAACCACCCGATCCAGGAAAAAATAGGCCCTTAAGATGAGTAATTTTAAGGGCCTATTTTTTGTCACCAACAGACGATGACACTGTAACGCGGTGTTCTTGACAGAGTACCGCTATAATTTGGTAAACTTATCAGCAAGTAACAAATTGAGGTGGTTATGGCATTTTCAGAGTTTGAACAAAAACGCTTTGATCGAATTATTAGCACATACATAGAAACTCGCCGTCCGGAAGAAAAGATAAGAAACAAGCTCGATATTAATTATCGGATTTCAGGACAAAGTGTAGAAATTTTTGAAATTAGGCCAGATTGGAAAGATCCATCTATTATTCATGAACATCCAATAGCAAAAACGACTTATGTCAAAACTGCGAATAACTGGAAAATTTATTGGATGAGGGCTGATTTAAAGTGGCACGGCTATGAACCAGACCAGACTGTTAACACACTGGAACAGTTCATTAAAATCCTTGATACCGATGAATTTGGGTGTTTCTGGGGATAAAGAGATTATCGTTTTGAGCCTATATCAACGATCAATTAAAGTGCGCATTATCTATCTTATGTTAAATAGATTAATCACAACCAACAAACTAAGCTTTAAAACTATTCCCCCTATATACACCAAAGTAATCATTTGGCACATTCGGCAGATAATTGGATACGGCAGCATATGCTGGCGTATCCGGATGCGTTGATTAATGAGGTGGCTGAAAGAAATTGTTTTTAATTAAGACCTGAACTGAATACTGTTTACGTAGTACTTCTAACAAACTGGCCGTGTAGTCAGCCAGTTTACTGTATGGGCTTTCTTCTTCTGTCACTTCTTTCAGGCGTGAAAAATAGAAACCAGACCATGTCGCAAGATACTCACCAATCATCTCTTTAGCATGTTGGTCTTGCTTGTCGTCAATAAGCATACCTAAAACGATTAACATTAAACCAATGTGATCTTCCGGATCTGAAGCGCCTTCACGCAAGCTTAAGCCACAATGCTCCACAAACTCTGAATAGTCGTTATTTGCCTTCCCAAACACAATGGACTCTCTGTCCAGATACATTGACGACCAAGGTGGCGCAGGCATCATTTCTTGCATGGTAAAGAGTTGCTCGTGCTCAACCTGTAGAGCCCCCTGGTCTGCATACTTGAACGCATTCAATATTTGGTTTATTTCATCAATAGGCGTCGTCACATCGTCATGGCTGAAGTATGCCCCAATAGGAAGTTGCTCATATTCTTTTGGTTGATAATAGAACAAGGAGCCAAATAGTTTACATACGATAGATAAATCAGATTGAGAGAGATCGTTTAATTGCACAGTACAGCCTTTTAAATCCGTTTATGACTTGATAATAGACAATGTTAGAATATAACAGATAAGTAAAAACCGGGACAACTGCTACCCGGTTTTATCTTCGATAAGGTGTCAGTAATAGCGATTATCCGCCGGCAAGCTTAACGGTATAGCCTTTTTTCTCCAGGTGTACTTTTAGCTTTTCACGGTTATCACCCTGTATTTCTATTGTTCCGTCTTTAACGGAACCACCGCAACCACAAACCTTTTTTAACTCAGCAGCTAAAAGCTTTAACGGCGCATCATCTAAATCCAGACCAGTAACAATACATACACCCTTACCTTTGCGTCCTTTTGTCTGGCGCTGAATCCGAACAATACCATCACCCTTTGGGCGTTGCTCTTTTTCTTTTTCTGGTTTTATACGGCCAGTTTCCGTTGAATATACTAATGTCATTTCTTTCTCGCCGTCATATTGGCATTAATGTATTTTTTCAGTGCTTCTTTACTACCTTTGATAAGCCGTCCATTAAAGAAACAGTACCAACCGTTCTTACTTCCTGTATCGTTCTTGAGAAGAAATCCATTAAACGATTCTTGTTGTTCTGCTGGTTTCTCTTCTTTTTTCCGAGCAAGTGACGCAAATTCTTTAGGATCGATTAAAGAAGCGGTATCACACCACCAATCAATAGATTTTTTTACGGCGGCGAGGTGTCCTGACAAGACCCTATTTTTAATTTGAACACTCCAGACATCCGGTGATTCTGGTTTAGACTGAAGTACGAACCCTCTGTGAGATGTTGTAGGCATAGCTGTACTCTTTCTGGTAGCTTGTTAGTTCTAATAATAATTGTATTTTGTTGTTATTCAAGAGTAAAATTAGATTAATACATTTAGTTATAGTGCATTAAAATGAAAAAAAAGATTCCCTGTTTAAAAGATCCTAAATTACAGAAAGCAAGTATCCGTAAGTTTTCCAAGGCAATTTTAGCTGACGATATTATTCAGTTAACACATAACAGCTACGCTAAAAGTTCTGTGTTAGCAATGACTTCAGACTGGAATCTTTTTGTTTCGTTTTGTAAAACAAGGCATGTAACACCTCTTCCGGCCTCCCTTACGGCTATCAGATTATTTCTGGAAACAGAAGCAAAAAAGAGAAAGTTTGCCAGCTTAAGACGTTACAGCATCACAATTGGTGTTGTTCATCAACTACATTCTCTTACCGATCCGACGGCACACCGACAAATACGCCTGACGTTACAACATCTAAGGTTAAACAAACATGGTGATGCCAGACAAGCCAATGCATTTACTCACCGTCACCTTGTTCAGCTTGATCGAATAATGAGCAAAGAACCAACAGTAAAGTCCTGCCGGGATTTAGCTGTTTATTATATTATGTTTGAATGTGCTATGAAGCGCTCGGAACTTAGGGATTTGCAATTCTCAAGTATCAGCAAAGATAGTGACAGTGTCACTATCTCTATCAAAGACACCCACTATCAATTAAGTTCACAGGCTACCCTAGCTGTAGACAAATGGCTCGCTTATCTACCGGAACGTTTAGGTTTTGTCTTCAGGAGAATAGATCGCCATAGCAATATTGGCTCTGAGCCATTGAATGACTCTTCTATCTACCGGATATCCAGGCAGGCAAGTGATTTACTGGGACTTTCTCAAAATCTTCGGTTTACAGGACAGTCAGCACGAGTCGGAGCGGCAAAGGAATTAGAAAAACAAGGATACGATTTACGTTCAATCCAGAAATTTGGTCGATGGCTTAGCCCCGCTATGCCAGCCCAATACTTGGGCAAGGAAAGCACAGCGGAGTTGGAGAAAGCCAAATTTAAAATTATCAAACCTTGGGAGTAAATGATTCCTTAATAGCGGAAGTTAAAAATTCGCTAAAACGATGGCCATTATTTTCTAGCATCTTCGGAAACATAGATATAGGCGTCATCCCCGGGAACGTATTGACCTCATTAAGATAAATATTGTTATCTCTGGTAAGGAAAAAATCGATTCGGGCAAGATCTTTAAGCTGCATTTGCTTAAATACTTTATGAGAATATGCTCTGATATCGCTGATTTGCCTTTCAGATAGCCCTTTAGCTTCTATTTCAGTAACGGAGTGGCTGTCTGAGCTATATTTTTCGTCATATGAGTAAAACCCACCTTCAGGAGAAATTACTTCACCTGGCTTACTAATAAATAACTCACCGCCAAATTCGTATGCAGCGACTTCCAGCTCTCTGGGCTCAACAGATTTCTCAACCAGAACCTGATCTGAAAACATGAAAGCAGAGCGAATAGATTCAGCAAGCTGACTCTTTTCAGTGACACTGTAACAACCAACCGAAGACCCTTGTGAGGCTGCTTTAACAAATACCTTACCCCAGCGTTCAAACGCTTCTTCACCCTTAACGATTGATTCGTCAGAATCATCCGACAGAAACAGATAAGGTGTATTAGGTATACCTAACGCATCATACCAAAGCTTCGAGGTGATTTTATTAAAACTATTGCGGCTTGCTTCCGGCCCACACCCCAGATATGGGATACCGGCTAATTCAAACATAGACTGTAAATCCCCGGTTTCACCTGGGAATCCGTGGACACAAGGAACGATATAATCAATGGAAATAACACCGTTCTCTGTTCGCAACCCTTTATCATGAATATCAAAAGTAACCTGACTGCCATCATCCAGCAGCCAACTTGCATCATCCGCGTGGATTTCAACACGAATAACATTAAAGTTAGACTCTTTCTGCAGCTGCTGTTGTAAATAAGACGCAGACACTAACGAAACCTCGTGTTCGGCAGAACCGCCACCGCACACAAGGAGAATATTTGTATTACACATGGAACCCTGTTCTATCTTAGCTTGTTCAGTTTCGGATATGCGGAGTTCTTAATTTTATCCAGACTTTTTACGAATGGATTTTTAGAACGGAAAAACTCTGGCAATGTTTGAATCGCAGCTTTCGCTTCAGACTTCGTGGCATAGTCGCCATATAAAATTGCGTACCAGTCAGTCCCGTTTACACGTTTAAAATGTTCCCATACCGGATTACCAGATGGCAACTGGTCCGCATAGGTTCTCGATTTGTAAGGGCTATCAAGTGCTATAACCTGTAATGTATACCCAAACCGTTGGGTTCTTTCTAACTGTTTTTGGGTTGGCGGAACTATTCTGACTTTTTTTGCGCTATTGGCCGGGCTGATCTTCACCACTCGCTTTTGTACCGGTGCTGGTTTTATTTCAGCCTGTACAGGCGTAGCAATTTGAGGTTCCGGCGCTATGGCCGCTTGTTGTACTTCCGGAGCGCTTTCTACGACTGATACTTCCAGCTGTTCAGCTGGCACGGACGCAGTGCTGAGTTTCGCAGTATTGTAGTCTTCTTTATATGTATCAGAATTTACATCAGTTGTGTAAGTTCCCGACGAACAAGCCGCCAGTAATACGGAAAGAGCTAATATTGAAATTTTTTTCATGATAACTTACTAGAATAAAAACAGAATCATAGATGATGATGCCTTCGGTGCCGCTGATAATCAAGCACCTATTGTCCTCAATCGCTAAAAGGATGTGATATCAGGCACAAACTTCTTTCAGGGTCACCGATCTTGCTTCTTTTCTTTAGACAACATAACAACAGCAACAATAATAAAAGTGATAATCAGCACCAATTCCATATCCATTCCCGTCAAGTCAAATTTGCAAGTAACAAAATTTGCAAGTAACAGTAGCATATTTTTAGCCATACACGTGCAGAAGTAGCCAAAAATGAGAGACAGTGAAATCATCTGTTAAAAGCTGTCAAAAAATTTAAATATTTTTCTCGAAAAACTTGACGTAGCCAACGCATTTCCCAAGAAATTTTCCTTTGTGAATAAGAACTTTTGCTGATGAAAGAGGAGACGCGGCCTCTGAAAAAAACCACGCCTTTTTCATTAAAGTTATCCAAAAGCTTATCCACCGATTTTGTGGATAAGTCTCCTTTTTTGTGGGATAAGGTCGAAATGAGCCTTTATATTCATCATGCTCCTATTATCGAACCGGATACAGTAATTGACTAAACAAGCTATTCAATGCGCCCCATAAAATAACAAAGGCTAATAAAGGTAAGAGAACCCACATTAAGGGGTGCAGACTCCACTCCAGATCAAACCCCAGACTCATTATCGCGGCGACACATAGATCGGCCCCTACGCTGGCAATAACACCTGCAATCAAAGCCATCAAGCCATATTCACTCCATATTGTATAGGTAATACGTTTTTTACTGGCTCCTAACGTGCGATATAAGCGAATTTCCTCTTGTCTCTGGGAGAGACTAAGACGCAGCAGTGTGAATATGAGTAACAGTCCGGCTATAACACCTAATGCAGCCAGAACAGTGACCGACCAGATAATCTGTCCCAACAGGGTCTGAATTTTATCTCCCATCACTCTTACATCGAGTTGACTGACTGTCGGAAAACGACGGGACAGCTGTTTCATCAGTCCCCTTTTATCATTCTCAACCCGAAAGCTAACAAGCCAGGTCGATGGCAACGTATCTAATACGTCCGGTGTAAACTGAAAATAGAAATTAGGCCGCATTTCTCGCCACTCTACATGGCGAACCGAATTAATTGTCGCACTGACTAACTGACTGTTGATAGTAAACCCAAGCCTGTCTCCGACACTGAGTCCCAGTTCGTCAGCAACACCTTCTTCAACAGAAACACCGTCAGATTCAGTCCAGTTCCCCCTTAAAACAGTATTCCGCTCTGGTATGGACGTACCATAAGTCAGGTTCAGCTCCCGGCTTAATGAATCAATGTCCCTTGGATTATCGTATAGGGTATTAACATCATCGCCATTTATTGAGGTCAGACGACCACGAATCATGGGATAAGCTTGTGACCGCAATAACCGATAACTATCCAATGCCTGCATATAGTCTGCTATTTCATATGGCGCTATATTAATGGAAAAAACATTTGGGGCATCATCGGGAATAACCCTTTGCCAATCGTCCAGCAAATCCGTTCTCACCAGCCAAATAACCGATAACAGCATAAGAGAAAGTGAAAGCGCACTAAACTGAATACCAGAGGTCAATGGAGATCGACTTATACGGCTGATGGCTAACTTCATGGGTGCAGAAACTGAAAAGTATTTTATTGCTTTTATAATAATGATACTCAGACCCGCTAAGAAGATAAGTACGCCTAACATGCCTGTCAGAACAATCCATACAAACGAATTGTTCCAATAAACGAGAAACAATGGAATAAGCGGAACCAATATCAGGCTATAAACCCTTATATTTCGTTTATCACTTCCTTTCTGCATGACGTTAAGAGCCGAAGTATTCAGCAAAGTTATTAATGGAATACCCAGTGCAGGAACGCCTATCAGCAAGCAGGTAATGACTGAAATTAATGCGGGGGTTCCACCATATCCGGGAAGCGGATCAGGAAGTAAATCGGTCAGAGGAATTCTCAAAAGATACTCAAGGCCGATCCCTCCAATGGTCCCAAATACGGTTCCTACAATAAATAACAGAGAAACTTGTATCAACAACCAGCGGGACAGCCATTTTTTGCTGGCTCCCATACTTTTAAGCATCGCGATGGTCTGTCTTCGTCCGAAAACATAATGCTGACTGGTCAGAACCAGAGTAATGGCGGCCATGATAATGACAATCGCCACGGTTAAAGACAGATACTGTTGCGTCTTTTCAAACATATCGTTACGCCGGCTGGTACTTTCCTGATCACGCCAGCGATCACTAGGCGTCAGGGTCACGGACTCTTTCAGGTGTTCAAGTACCTCGCTGTCCCCGGTCAGATATAGGTTAAACCGGACTCTTCCCCCAGGGCGCATTGCGCCGGTTTTATTAATATCCGTTTCATGGATATACACCGCCGGCATTTGTCTGAATGGGTTAAAACTCAACCCTGGTTCCTGAATAATTGAACCACTGATTGTGAGTTCGGCATCACCGATAGTGACAACGTCACCAGAACTAACTCCCAAAAGAGGAAACAAACGTTCATCCAGCCAGAGTTCACCCGGACTGACATGGGAAACAACACCACCCGGGCTCTTAAGCTGAAGGCTTCCAACCAGAGGGTATTGTGAATTGACAGCTTTCACTTCCACCAGTTGCATCTCTGTATCACTAAAAGCCATACTGCTAAAACGCACACGTGACGCGCTTAGTAGCTCCGTCTCATTTACCGCTCTAAATAATGTCTGTGGTACCGGATTTGAAGATGAGAATACCAGATCAGCCGTCAGAGCATCCCGTCCCTGCTTGGTTATCACCTGCTCCATTCGCTCACCTAAGGCAGACAAAGCAAACACACAAGCAATAATCAGAGTCAAAGCGATAGAGATTGGCCATAGCTGACCATGTTTAATTTCTTCAATACTCCATCGCAGCATTCGACGATTAGCAGAAAGACCCTTTTTTGTGACATTGTCACCTGACGAGTTACCGAACTTTGTCATTTTTCCTCCAGTAACCCTGCCTGCATATGGAGTACTCGATCACACCGCGAAGCCAGCTCACTATCGTGTGTCACCAAAACTAACGTCGTACCATGCTGTTTGTTCAGCTCAAATAACAATTCAATAATATTGGCTGCAGTATGCTGATCAAGATTACCTGTAGGCTCATCGGCAAACAGAATATCCGGCTCAGTCATAAAGGCCCGAGCCAGCGCAACCCTCTGCTGCTCGCCTCCAGATAGCTGCGAAGGCAAATGATGAATACGATTAGCCAGTCCGACAGAGTTCAGCAACATTTCAGCCCTTTCTGTATTTTCTCTTTCTCCCTTTAATAATCCAGGCAGAGTCACGTTCTCCAGCGCAGATAAACTAGGGACTAAAAGAAAGCTCTGAAATACAAAACCGACAGAATCACACCTCAAAGCAGCCCGCTCTTCGTCGTTCATCTTCGAAATCGTCCTCTGCATCAGGTGAATATCACCTTGCGTAGGTGTATCCAGCCCGGCAAGCAGAGTCATCAATGTTGATTTTCCGGCTCCGGACGAACCTACAATAGCGACACTTTCTCCGGTTTTAATCTCCAAATTTACTTTCTCAAGGATTGTTAAATGTTCCTGATTAGTAGAGACTATTTTACTAACAGATTTAGCTTTAATAATGGACTCAGACATGGTGCGATTCATATCCTTTCTGCTTTTGATTATTTCCTTCTCAGCCAGTAGTACCACATTATTGGTATTAGGTGATAGTTTAAGTGCCGGCTATCGGATGCCTATTGAGAATAGCTGGCCGAATATCCTTCCCGAATCGTTGAAAAAACATGGTCTTATAGTCAACGTCATCAATGGGAGCATTTCCGGTGACACCACAGGAAATGGCTTGGACAGACTGCCTGACTTGCTTAAACAGCACACCCCAGACTGGATACTGGTAGAGCTTGGGGCAAACGATGGTTTAAGAGGCTTTAATCCTAATATTGTAGAAAAAAATCTCGAGAAAATAATCCGGTTAAGCCAGGAAAATGGTACAAAAGTCGCGTTAATGCAAATCCTTATTCCGCCTAACTACGGAAAGCGATACGCACAGGCTATTGAAAGCCTCTACCCAAAATTAGCAGAACAACATCAGATACCACTGCTTCCGTTTTTTCTTGAACATGTGATCCTTAAACAGGAATGGATGATGAGTGATGGCCTTCATCCTAAGGCTGTTGCCCAGCCTTGGATTGCAGATTTTATGGCCGATAATATTGCCCCATACCTTTAAGGGATATTTAGGGCATGCCCTAGTTTAATTTTGCTTCTCAGAGCATGGTTACCTATAATCGCGCCTCACTGTTAACAGACAACGGTATTTACCGGCAAACCAGGCAGACAATGGATCAGCTAAACGCAACACTCAAAAAACTCGAAAAACAAAACTATCGCGCCTATCAGAAAATAAAAGGCAGTTACGATTTTACTGATTTCACTTTATATATCGATTATATACAGGCTGATCCGTATGCATCTGCGTCACGCCTGCGCGCTGTACGTCCCTGGTCTCTGACAGGGCTCGAGTGGTTAAAAGAAAAATCGGCCACTTACCAAATTGCCGCTCGTGATTTCATCGCCCGCAGTTTTGCTGAATTTGGCAAAGCAGAAAATAGCTTTTCCGTCGCAACAACCGGACAGGTGGTATTGGATAACACTGCCGTTCTGTTTACTGATGAAGGTATCGAGCTTAGATTCAGGATCAACCTTCCTGCCGAAGGAAGACAAATTCTGGCTAAAAAAGCGAATAATATCCTGACGTTCCATATGCCGAAATACATCCGGCGGGCAACTCTGGAAAGAGAACTGAATAAAGATGCTCTGCTTCATCACTGTTCTGTGATCGAAGACCAGCACGCCATGCGTGAACAACTAAAAGAAAGGCAACTGGCCGCTTTCGTTGCGAATGGTAGTATTCTTCCCCGCGTCGCTGGTAACTGTGATTTACCGATGAAAGACGCCGTTGCATTCCGGTCTCCCGAATCTCTGGAAGTTGAGCTGGAAGCACCGAATCAGGGACCTATTAAGGGACTGGGTATCCCTAAAGGAATCACTCTGATTGTCGGGGGTGGCTTCCATGGAAAATCGACGCTACTCAATGCGGTTGAACTGTCGGTGTACAACCATATTCCCGGAGACGGACGTGAAGGTATCGTTACCGACGCAAATGCGATGAAGATCCGTGCTGAAGACGGGCGTTGTGTCCATAACCTGAACCTTTCCAATTATATTAACCACCTTCCGATGGGAAAAGATACAGAAAACTTTTCAACTCAGGATGCATCCGGCTCGACCTCTCAGGCGGCATGGCTGCAAGAATCCGTTGAATCAGGCGCTTCAGTGATCCTTATCGATGAAGATACCTCAGCGACTAACTTCATGATTCGTGACGAACGAATGCAAGCTCTGGTCAATAAGGGAGATGAACCTATTACACCATTGGTGGATCGTATCGGTCAGCTAAAGACGGATCTTGATATTTCAACCGTGGTTGTGATGGGCGGCTCCGGCGATTACCTGGACGTTGCAGATACGGTTATTCAGATGCACGATTATCAGCCTGTGGACGTGACCCAAAAAGCCCAGGAAGTTATTAAACTTCATCCAACTCAGCGAGAAACTGAAGTTGAGAGTGAACTGAGTTTGTTTGCTCCGCGCTCCCTCAACCGCAGTAGTCTGCAAACTATCCTGGCCGACGGTAAGTTCAGGGTATCAGCTAAAGGAGATCAGTCACTACGCTTTGGCAAAGAATACATTGATATTTCAGCGCTGGAACAGTTAAGTACCGCTAACGAAATTAATGCGATTGGCTGGACCTGGTTCCAACTAGCGCAGGTTCAGGGGTGGACAACCATGCTACCGAAAGAAATAGAAGCTTTGCTTGATGGTGAATGGCACAAACCGATGCCAAATTACGGTGATTTGGCGTGCCCAAGAAGCCTGGATGTAATAGCCGCACTGAACCGAATGAGAAAGGCACAGTTTAAATAAACCGATTTAAGGCGTGGTAAAGTCTTTCTCTCTGAGAACATTCCACGCCTTACATAACACCCTGAATTTATCGGCGTTACCATTATCTCTGTCTGGATGCCATTTCAGAGCCAGTTTACGCCAGCGCTTACGAATGTCTTTTTGAGTAGCGTCAGCAGGCAGTTCAAACAAACGTAATGCCTGTTTCCGGCTTATGTCCCCCTGAATATCTCCGACAAAATTGCGGTAGCGGGTCCAGAACTCGTTCAGCAAACGTTTCACTTCCCCTTCTTCTGCTTCGTAGTTTGTCCAGTCGGTATAATATTCTCTGAGAGGATCCTCAAGATCTATGGCGAAACCGGCATTATTTACACGCCCCAACAGCCGTATATCCATTGCCTGAACCTGTATCCAGCTATTCGGAGATAACGTGTCCTGCAATTGATATAACGCATTCATAATCAAAAAGTTGCGTTTAAATAAATCCTTGTCCGGTGAGATATCCAGAGTGGGCAATATATTCAGTTCAGACAGGCGGGAAGCAAGAGTATGAACTTTCCAGCCAATATTCTGCTTGCGCAGGATATCCAGAATAGGCCAGAGAAGAGGATTCTCTATATCGGTGAATTGTTGTTCTGCAAGATTAGTGGATGAACTCATTGAGCGTCGCGTCAGCTTCATTATCTTCTGTTTAGTTATTAATACTCTACTCGAATATTTGACTGATTCAACTCTATTTCTTTCGGTAAGTGGACTAAGATCATGAATGTACAAAGTGATGTATCTGCCAACAATTGAACGGCGTTCAATTATATGTGATTATACAACCAGCTGAAAACATAGCCATTCTTCGGAGGTATCTGTATCCATGTCACCAAGCCTTATTACTTATCTAAATGCGTATCATGCATTCAATAACAAAACCTTCAAAAGCCTGTTTTGTCTTTTTATCGGTGTATTTATCTTTTCAACTATTGACCCGCACTCCTGGGCAGTGTGGGTGGCCGAAATCATACCCGTGTTAATCGGGATCCTATGTATTATTTTAATTTCCCGTCACTTTTCGTTCAGTCGTACCGCTTATGCACTGATGTTTGTCTGGTTATTGATGCATACCATTGGCGCGAAATATACCTTCGCTGAGGTCCCTTTTGACTGGTTTAACCATCTTATAGGCTCTGAACGGAATCAATATGACCGTGTTGCTCACTATTCTATCGGATTTTATGCTTACCCTATTGCTGAATTTCTTTTCCGGAAATGCGATAGCGGTAAAACTATTGCTACGCTGTTTGGGTTATTCGCTATCATGAGTCTTGCTGCCGGGTATGAGATTATTGAATGGTGGTATGCCGAGCTTGCCGGTGGTGAAGAAGGGATTGCCTTTTTAGGTTCGCAGGGTGACATCTGGGATGCGCAAAAAGACATGCTTTGTGACACTTTGGGAGCAATAACTTCACTGCTCTTATTTCACTACCAAAACAGGCGTCCGTAATACTATTTATAGCCTCAGAGAATACTATTTACAGCCAAACAATAAAGCGGACAAACAGTCCGCTTTATACATGCCCTTCCTTCCCCGGAAAGATTACTTTTTGGTCTGAATATACTGCCTGCCGGGATCGACGACGACCTTGTCATTAAAAAAGTTTTTCCCAAGCACCAGAACTTCTTCTGCCGACAGCTTTTTCATTAAAACAAAATTAATGCGGTCTGTTAACTCACCAACCTGAACCCAGGTCGCCACAACGGGTCTTTTTTCTAACCAGACAGTGACAGGCAAATTCATCTCGCTTTGTTTATCACCCGTCTCATTGCCCAGGCTAAACGTTACCCATTCCTTGCCATTACGCTCAAAAATATTCATGTCCGTCACGTGAATGAGGGACAGGTCAATATCCGGGTTAACTTCCGCGACAAAGCTCTTACTGACACCCGGTAAATAGGCCCACTCCTGTGAGCCAAACAGATATTGATTATCTTGGACACTGACGACAACAGAGGGGGCAGATTCCTCAGCATCTGAAAGTGGCTGAGACACAATAGTCTGCTGAACTGACTCAGCCATCTCAGCTTTTTCAACATCTTGAGTGTCTGAGATTAACTCTGCTACCGGCTCATCGAGCCGTGTGACTTCCTGATTATTGATACCGGGATCAGTCTCTGCTCTTTTTGGAGTAACCTCAACCACAGGCTCCTGAACGTCCGGATGCTTTTGCTCAACCATCTGGAGATCAGCCACTTCCGCAAGTTCACTGGCGGTCAGCGGGCCTTCTAAAGGCTCTTTATTATCTATTTCTGAATTATTGTCGGAAAGAGTGGTTGGCGACCCACAGGCAACCAACCCTGTTATACAAAAAACAGACAAAAGCGATTTTAAATGCCCCACTTGGCCCCCTGATAAATGCAATAATGATCAGCCTGCGATGGTACTGATTGCATTAGCAACATATAGGATATCTGATTCTTTTAATCCGGCGATGTTAATCCTGCCATCCCCTACGCCATAAACACCAAATTGTTCCCGCAGCTGAATCATCTGACTCTCAGAAAATCCTAGCACAGTAAACATACCTTTGTGACTTTCAATAAAATCAAATTGTTGGCTTTTGTGAACTGAACGCAATTCCGCACACAATGTATGACGAAGACCCACCAGACGCATCCGCATTTCGTTTAATTCTTCTTTCCACATGGCTGTTAGATTAGCGTCGTCAAGAACGGTCTGAACTAACGCAGCCCCGTGATCAGGTGGCATGGTGTAGGTCGCACGAGCTAACTGAAGTAACTTACCTTTTGCATTCGTCACATCTTTCGTGTTTTTACCCACAACAATCGCGGCACCAGTTCTTTCACGATATAGGCCAAAATTTTTAGAGCATGACGTCGTAATCATGACCTCATCGAGGTTATCAGCCATATGCCTTACTCCTTTGGCATCTTCCTCAAGCCCGTCACCAAAGCCTTGATAAGCGATATCTATAAAAGGAATAAATCCATTTTTTTGAGCCAGTTCGGTGATCGCCTTCCATGCAGGAAAATCAATATCAGCCCCTGTAGGGTTATGACAACAGCCGTGCAACAAGACAACATCGTTAGGCCCGGCTTTAGCAAGATCGTCCAGCATTGCAGCCGTATCAACTTGCTTGGTCTCCGTACTGAAGTACCGGTAAAGTCTGACCTTAAGTCCTGCTGCTTCCATTACCGGCCTATGGTTAACATAACTAGGATTACTCAGCCATACTGTGGTATCAGGTTGAGCCACTTTAATAAGATCGCCGAGCATTCTCAGAGCACCACTGGCACCCGGGGTCTGTATGGCAGAAACACGATCCATCGCCGATGTACCTTCAAGCACAAGTTTAACCATGTTCTGGTTAAACTCTTCCCGGCCAGAAAGCCCGATATACACTTTGGTATCCTGGGTTTCGGTCTGTTGAACCTGAGCGGCTTTAACAGCCCGCATAATCGGGGTCACCCCTTGGCTATTGCGGTATACGCCGATACCTAAATCCACTTTTTCTTTACGTGGGTCATCCCGGTATAGAGCGGAAAGAGACAGAATCGGATCAGTGTGAGGGGTTGGTAAGTGGGAGAACATTAACGTGACAATCCTTTGAAAATACGGAGATATTGTCACGTTATCACTAGTATATAAAAATCCAAAGCAGTTTATTATTCTGCTGTCAGATAGTGGATCACCTGGTTAGAGCTTCCTCTCCAATCAAGACTTGGGTCTGCCAGATCTTGTTCGAATTTTCCATCAATAAGCACATCAATATACTGAACAACCTCGTTCTGTTCAGACGTAAGTTCTGAGAATAGATATCCGGTCCACATCCAGATATCTTTGCCCGGGCACTCTGAACGTACTCGCTGACATAGCTTAAGAATAGCAGAAATATTAGCCGGGTGAAGAGGATCACCACCGGACAGGCTCAGTCCCCTTCGCTTGATTCTGGAGTCGTTCAAATCACTGATGATTTGATCTTCCATTTCCTGCGTAAAAGTAAGGCCGGATGTCGGAGACCAGGTCGATTTGTTATAGCAGCCACGGCACTGGTGAATACATCCTGACACAAACAGGGCACAACGAGTTCCCGGGCCATTAACAACGTCAATTGGATAGTACTGGCTATAATTCATAACATTCACATGTGAAATCAAGGAGGTACAATATGAAAGTGAGGCTATACTCCCCCGTGTTCGGAGGAGTATTTCATCACTACTGGAAACGTTAAAGGTGCTTAATGCGGCGCTTCACTTCTTCCTGCTTGCCAAGGTTGAATGGTCTTGCATCAGGACTGCCTAAGTAACCACAGACACGACGGGTAACCGATACTCTTGTTGAATCATGATTACCACATTTCGGACAAGTAAAGCCCTTGCTGGTACATTCGAACTCACCGGTATATCCACAATCGTAACATTCATCTATTGGCGTATTCGTTCCGTAGTACGGTACCCGGCTGTAACTGTAATCCCAGACATTTTCCAGAGCTTCAATATTACGCTGCATATTGGGGAATTCACCGTAACAGATAAAGCCACCACTGGACAATTTCGGATAAGGCATCTCGAAATCAATTTTATCATAAGGGTTCACTTTCTTTTCAACGTCCAGGTGGAAACTGTTGGTGTAATAGCCTTTGTCCGTGACACCATCAATGACACCAAAATCTTTCGCATCAATACGACAGAAACGGTTACACAGGTTTTCACTAGGCGTACCATACAGGCTGAAAGCATAACCGGTTTCTTCTGCCCACTGATCGACCGCTTTTTTCAGGCGGCCAATAATCTCGACCGCTTTCTCACTTAATTTACCAGAATCATAGACGTGCGACGCGTTGTCATACAACGCATTGATGGTTTCGTGGACACCGATGTATCCAAGAGAAATAGACGCCCGGCCATTTTTGAAAATTTCTGCCACAGAATCATCAGCTTTAAGGCGAACACCACAAGCTCCTTCCATATACAGAATAGGAGCAACACGAGCTTTGACTGTTTCAAGACGACTGATACGGGTTTCCAGCGCCTTACGCGCTAACAACAGCTTTTCATCCAGCAATTTGAAGAATTGGGATTCACTGCCCTGCGCCTGAAGAGCAATACGTGGCAGGTTAAGACTCACCACACCCAGGTTATTCCGGCCATCATGTATCAGTTCACCGTTCTCTTCATAAGGATTAAGGAAACTACGGCACCCCATAGGCGTTTTAAAGGAACCTGTTACCTCAACGACTTTATCGTAGTTAAGAATATCCGGATACATTCGCTTAGAAGCACATTCCAACGCCAGTTGCTTCACATCATAGTTTGGATCGGAAGGCTTATGGTTCAGGCCATCACGAATCGCAAATACCAGCTTAGGGAAAACGGCTGTTTTATGATTTTTACCCAGACCAGCAATACGGTTTCGTAAAATAGATTTCTGAATAAGCTTAGCAGCCCAGCTTGTACCCAACCCGAAACCAAATGTAACAAACGGAGTCTGTCCATTTGCCGTGTGCAGAGTATTCACTTCATATTCCAGAGACTGAAACGCATCAAAACACTCTTTTTCTGTGCGGGAAAGAGCAAAGGCCTTAGGATCATGAATATCCCACTCTTGAGCAATTTCAAGATGCTTGTCATAGCTGGAAAGAACATAAGGCTCCAGAATTTCATCAATACCGTTTATAGTCGTACCACCGTATATATGAGATGCCACCTGAGCGATGATTTGAGCGGTAACCGCTGTCGCGGTAGAAATTGATTTAGGCGTATCAATTTCCGCATTACCCATTTTGAATCCATGCGTAAGCATGCCTTTCAAATCGATAAGCATGCAGTTAAACATCGGGAAGAAAGGCGCGTAATCAAGGTCATGGTAGTGAATATCACCACTCTCATGAGCTTTAACAATATCTCTCGGTAAAATATGAGTTTTCGCATAATGTTTTGCGACAATACCGGCAAGTAAATCACGCTGGGTTGGTATTACCTTGCCATCTTTGTTCGCATTTTCATTCAATAGATCAGCATTGCTTTGCTCTATTAAGCCCTGAATCTCTTTGCTTAATGCGCTTTTTTTCTCACGGGCAATATCGCGGTCATGGCGATATTCAATATAAGAACGAGCCAGTCCTTTATATGGCCCTTGCATCAGTTCATTTTCAACTAATGTCTGGATTTCCTGAATGTCAACATTTTCGCTGTCAGCAAGCTGAAGCTCCACGGCTTCTGCCACTTTTTCTGCGTAAGCTGACACTTCACTGTCAATATGATCTGATGCGCTTTCTACTGCAGCGGTAATGCGATCCCGAGTAAATGGGGCGCGAGAGCCATCTCGCTTAATGACAACAGGTTTCACCTTTTCTCCTTACCCTTAGCATATCCACAGGTTTACCCACAAACACACCATATAGGGCTTCTTATTATTTAACTGACACAAGATATTGTGGCGTATTTAACGAAAAGCACCAATTAAAAGTAATGATCCAGATCAATAAACATAGCATGCCGGACAAGAACAACCCGATCTTTCTGCATGTGATCTCACTACTGAAAGAAAGAAAAAAATCATTAAAATTTGAGAATTACTAGCTTGAAATTTCTGATTCCCTGATACCATGGTAGCTAGAGGCTGATTCACTTTTGTGGGGGTAAATTAATGAAAAAATTTACGTGCTTTATATCACTTTTTATGCTTGCACTAGCATGGCCAAATTTTACCCGCTCGGAAGTCATTTCACTCACAACCTGGAATTTGGAGTGGTTAACAAATAATCCTGTGGAAAACATTTCCGAAAGTAAAAGAAGCCGGGAAGACTTGACTAAATTAGCCGAGCACATTGATTTCATTCAGCCGGATATATTAGCGTTTCAAGAAGTTAATAATATTTCAGCGATAAAAAGCATTATTAACAATAAATACAAAATATACCTTTCAGACCGTAACAAAATAATAAACAGTAAATTACAATTTGAAGATATCAATCAATTTACCGGATTCGCTATAGCACCAAAATGGCAGGTTACCGATCCCGCAGACCTTCCCTTATCCCCCAGACATAAACTGAGGTTCGCCAGTTACGTGATTATATATTTTGATGGAAAGCATGCTATTCACCTGCTTTCGGTCCATCTGAAAGCAGGTTGCAGAGGGAAATATAAAAACAGCCGTTCCTGCACCATGCTGAAAAAGCAAGGCGAGAAATTAAACGAATGGATTATCGACCGACAGGCCCAGGGACAAAGCTTTATAATACTGGGAGACTTCAATCATAATCTGGCTTATTCCGGGGACTGGTTATGGCAGGTACTAACGAAAAAAACCAACAGCCCGATTAAAGAAAACATCCTGCTGGCAACAAAAGGTACCGAATCCGAATGCCTGGTACGCTCAAAACAAAGTCCAAAGCGTACCTATCAATATCATAACCTGATTGATCATATCGTGGTCAGCGGGGACCTAATGTTTGCTCAACCGAAGCAGTATGTATTTCCGGTTGAGCAAGTAGTGAATTACCATCTAAGTGATCACTGTCCCCTGACTATACAAGTTAATAACTAGGGTGTGTTTATTAGCTACTGGATGTTGCTTCTTCTTCCTGCTGAACACGATTACCCTTAATATTCAGCAGGATATTCGTTCCACCAAGCCCAACCATCATAGTAGCGAAAAAGATTACGATGCCCCCATTTCCGGCTGCAAGCGAAGATACCGCAGGTCCGGGACAAATGCCGACCAGCCCCCAGCCGATACCAAAAATGGCAGCACCGCTGATCAAACGCAAATCAAGCGTCTTTTTGTTTGCCAGGCAAAACTCTTCAGCAGCAACCGGTGCCTTTCTTTTCCTGATAACCAGAAAATAAGCGGGCATAAACACCGCCAGGGCCCCCCCCATTACAAACGCTAGATCCGGAGCCCAATGACCGGCGACATCCAGAAACGCAATAACATTCGCGGGATCCACCATGCCAGACACAGCCATCCCCAGACCAAATAGCAGCCCTGCAGCCAGTGCTACCATACGAAACAAAACAAATTGTGACATAAATACTCCGGATTACAGCAGATAAAGACGAACAAAAACAGTCAACGCAGCCACCAGCATAAATACACAGGTCGCGACGATAGAACGGACAGACAGACGGCCAATACCGCAGATCCCATGCCCGCTGGTACATCCGTTGCCCAATTTAGTGCCTATACCGACCAATAATCCGGCTAAAGCGACCATTCCTGTACTGGCTGCGAACTCTGTTGGTATATGAGCACCAAACGCTGTTGCGCCCAACATACCTCCGGAAATCATGCCGACAAAGAATAATAACCGCCAAGAGTAGTCTTTTGACTTCGGAGTCAATAACCCGGTTAATACGCCACTGATACCAGCAATCTTGCCATTCATTAACAGCAGTAATGTTGCTGATATCCCCAATAACACACCTCCAAACAGTGATTCCCAGGGAATTTCAAAGCTCATTTGTACCTCAGATAAAAGTTAAAAATTTATGTGCAAAAAGTTGCTTGTAGATTCTGGAGCAGCAAAGCTACCCTAGGATCTGCCAAAGAATAAAAAACTTGTTGTGACTCTTTGCGAACTTTTACCAGGCCGTGCTTTTTCAGTACCGTCAGATGCTGAGAAAATGCAGACTGACTTAATGATGAGCCTTCTTGCAGCTTCCCGGCTCCAACCTCGCCTTGCGTAAGTTGGCAAAGAACCATTAACCGTTCCGGATGTGCCATGGTCTTTAGTAATTCAGACACATCATTAGCATTACTTTGCATTTTTTGAATGTCCATAAACACCTCGGCAACCTTTTTATTTAGATATTACTAATACACATACATTAGTCAACACTTGTTTAGTAAAATAAATTATATAGGCAAAAATAATATTAGACAAATCTAAATTAGACTAGTATGTTTATCTTGTGTTCATCAGGAATACTGATTGGAGAGAAACTATGACTATCGACAATGGCGTCCGTGTTTTGGCTGGCAGTATGGTTCTGTTATCTGTCATTTTAACGGTTACTGTTCACCCTGGTTTTGTCTGGCTTACCGTCTTCGTTGGCCTTAACCTGATACAAAGTGCTTTTACAGGTATATGTCCGGCGGTATTTTTCCTTAAGAAGCTCGGCTTACGTGAATAAAGTCTGTAGTTATTCTGTGAGAAGAGATTATGTCTACGATTACGACTCGATGCCCGTCCTGTAACGGGCTGAATAAACTGCCTGTCAGTCGGATTTCAGAACAGGCCGTTTGTGGAAAATGTAAAGCGCCCCTGCTGGATGGTGCCCCCATTGAAGGTACCCCGAAAAATCTGGATGCACTACTGACTAGCAACATTCCTGTTGTCGTTGATTTCTGGGCCCCCTGGTGTGGGCCATGCCAGAGCTTCGCACCTATCTTTAAAGAAGTCGCCCAACAACGGCAAAACGAGATACGTTTTGTCAAAGTAGATACAGAGTCTAACCCGGAACTCGCCGGACAGTATCGGATCCGCAGCATTCCGACATTGATGGTATTTAAAGGGGGTCAGAGAGTTGATTTTTTATCCGGTGCCCTGCCAAAGTCTCAGTTTGAAAGCTGGTTAAATAACGCCATAGCCAAATAGCCAAATAGCCAACAGAATAGGGCTTTTAAGAAAGCCCTACTTCAACTCCTGCCACTGACTGAATTTATCAGCATTTCCTTTTGTGACCAGCTTAGTCGGTATCAGTGTTGTCTTTTGCTCCTGAAATTGACCACTCAGGCGCTCAAGCGCCAGCTTGACCGCATTTCTGGCCATCGCTCTGGGAAATTGCGCAACCGATGCAATCAGATTGGTGTCATCTGATATTAACCTCTCCAGTACCTGTGGCGATGCGTCGACAGAAGTGATAAGTGCACGCCGATTGTTCATCTGTCTGGTCGCTTCTTCCGCTCCCAGAGCCGAAGGATCGTTGATGGCGAATACACCATCGAGATCTGGATATTCCAGCAACAAATACGTCATACTTTCAAGGCCACCACTAAACGTACCACTGCTATTATGTTGATAAGAAACCAGCTGAATTTGAGGGTAATGCTTTAAATTGTCCCTGCACCCTTCGACCCGGTGAATAACAGAGGAAATCGGTGACCCATTGATAATGGCAACTTTCCCCTGACCAGACAGCTGCTCTGCAAGATACCCGCATGCCATACTACCCGCCTGAAAATTATCAGAAGAAACGCTAATATCAGTCCCGACCGCTTCGATATCCACCGCCGCCACAATGACCCCTTGTTCCCTGGCCATTTTTATAACGGGTGCAATGGCTTCTGTTTCTGATGCAGCAATAAACAAAATATCGACACCATCTTTGATAAACTTATTCAACTGAGCAACCTGTCGGGTCAAGTCGTAAGCACTGGACCGAATAAAGACATCAACATTGCCGGCGACATCTTTTTTCATTTCATTAGAAATTTCTTTCGCCAGAATGGAAAAGAAAGGATTAGAAAGATCCACCAGACTGATCCCGACTTGTAACTTTTTCTCTTCCGATACGATGTTATCACCCGGTGTCATAACGCTGTGAACCGGCAGGCTAAAGCATGCAAAAAGCAATGTGACCATATAAAACAGTTTATTTTTCATTTTCTTGTCCTGCCCTTACGACTTTGCGGATGTCTTCTTTCGTCATTGGTTTAGCAATAAAATTATCATCAAGTACACAATTGAACTGTTGCTCTATCAGTTCCTTAACCATGCCCGAATACAAAAATACGGGGAGTTCCGGATAGTAAAGATTGGCCTGATTACGAAACTCAATACCGGAAATAGACCGGGACAGGTGAATATCACTCAGAACACAGGCAACTTTACCGTGATAATCCTTTAGCCATTCCCACGCATTATCAGCACTCAGGAAATGGACTACCCGTTTGCAATACCTACTCAGCAAATCCGTCATTGTAGAAGCGACCTGACGATCATCTTCTATCAACAGAAGAATGCTATTAGTAAATAGTTCCGAAACGGACTCATCTTCATATTCACTGACCAATAAGAGATCGTCATTTTCAATAGGCCAGCGCATCCAGACCCTTGTACCCTGGTTCGGTTCAGATTCGATACCAATCTCCCCGCCAGACTGTTGCACATAACCGTGAACCGAACTTAAGCCCAACCCACTCCCCTCACCAACAGGCTTAGTGGTAAAGAAAGCTTCAAACACCCTGTCCTGAATCGCCTTCGGAATACCTTTCCCTGTATCAGAGACGGAAACTTCCAGCCAGGGTTTCGCCTGATGTTCCACCAGCTCCGTAGCGAGCATGATTTGTCCCGATCCTGTTATCGAACCATTCGCATTTAAGATCAGATTAAGCAGTGCATTTTGTAGCTGGGCCTTATCAATTTTTATCCGGTAATGATGCACGGAAAGATCGTAAATCAGAGCGACACCGTCAGATACGCTGTATTCAAGCAAATCCTGTGTCTCACTGATCAATTCTTCCACTAGCACAGACTCTGGCTCCAGTACCTGTTTTCGACTGAATGCGAGCAATTTTCTTATCAGGTGACTGCCGTTTTCCGTCGCTCTTAGCGCTCTCGTAACATACTTTTGTGAACGTTCAGACAGTTCAGACTGAATTTCCAGCAATTGCAGGTTTCCGGAAATCGACGTAAGGAAGTTGTTAAAATCATGAGAGACACCACCTGTTAACTGCCCCAGAACTTCCATTTTCTTTGCCTGTTGCAGTTGAAGTTCAGTCTCTCGGCGATAGGTCAGATCCTGTGTGAGGGTGATAAAGCCTCCATTCGGCATCGGCTGACTACGGAACTCAATGATGCCACCGGATTCATCGTGTCGCTCTACGCATTTATCCTGTGTATGACGAATATTAATCCAGTCAGAAAAATTAACTGGCTGACCGCTGATGTCTTTATATACCTCCCCATGGCTGCTGATCAGTTTCAGGACCGCTTCCAAAGGCATCCCCCGATACACGTCACCTTCTTTCAGATTCAGACTTGTCAGATACTGTTTATTCCAGGCGAGTAAACAGTTCTTTGCCGAAAATACACTTAGTCCGTCGTACATACCGTTAAAGATAGTTTCCAGCAGCAATTTTTGTTGTTCCAGATCATCTCGTACACTCTCTATCTGCTCGGTGTGGGTCCGGAAAGTCAGGTAGGCGCTTAATAGTTCACCCACTTCATCATCTCGAACCTGTAAGCTTTTCTCTTCAGTCTGTTTTCCGGTAGACAAGCGCACCATATCATCGGTAACGGACGTTAGCTCCTGAATGACACGCATATTACGACCATAGTTAGTAATCACCGTAACAATCAGTAAAATCATGACAAAGACCATGCCCCAAAAAACCTGATTGTTTAAAGACTTTACCATCACCTGTTGCTGATAGACTTTGTGCTCAATCTGATTAGCAAAGTTATTCACATACTCACTCAACTGCTCAGATTGAATACGCATGGAAATCAGAAGAAATTGTTTTCTTTTATTATTAGTAGCGATCTGTTGGTCATTGTGTTGAGCAAAAGTCAAAAAGTCCTGTAAAGGTTCCAGATCGGTATAGTGACCACTCTTTAACTGCTGCAGAAGCTTTTCAATCAGGCGAGCCCGCTCTTTATCCGGATCACTAAGAAACTCCATACTATTCAACTCTGATATCAATAAATCCGGTCTGATTCGTTTTTGAGTATCCAGGAAAAATTTCAGTTGGTAATGACGCCCCAGAAGCTCCTCTGATCGTAAAAGGCTGTCGGCAACCACCCTGCTTAACTGATCTGCACTCTGTTCTATCTGCCGTAGCTTTTTAACCAGATTATCGCGAAAATCCTTATCTGAGATAGTATCGATAATAGTAAATAAATGGCTGAATCTTTTTTCAAACCGGGCTTTCTGCTGCTGAAGAAGTGATGGCTGATCGGAAGATGCCACATAGGGAGCAAAAGCCGCAAGTTGAGCAACACCTTCAGCCAGCCCTAGTGCAATACGCATGTCGGGAAGTGACTCGGACTCCAGGCGAGTGATGACTTTGTTGGTCTGACTTAACCCGATAGCTGCAACCATGACTAACGCCAGGGACATAATGACAGCCATGATCATGGCCGTCAGCTCCCGGTTTTTTATTGTTTTCTTCAACACCTGTTTACATCCCGTTTAATTTAGAAGGCCTGGCTAAATCTGTTATACCCAGATCTTTATACCGGAATAAAAAGAGCCGGGAAGCAATCGAAGTCACGTCCCGGCTAATTCAAATTAAAGTTAGCATCACTTAGAGTAATGATTCACCAACTGATGTTGTTTTTATCACTAGCTTATCGGACAGCATCCCAACCGACATATTGATCAACATTGCTACGATCTACCAACTTAGAAGGAAGCAGCGTTACGGTTTTCTCTGGCTTAGTACCTGACAGAATCTTATAACCAACTGAAACCGCTTCTTCTGCCATATGATATGGATTCTGACTACCAGAAGCCTGAATCATAGGGCTTGATTTATCTTTCAGTGCAGCAACAATATCCGGTGCGCCATCAACGGAAGTAATAATAATATCGTTTCGTTTCAGCTGTTTTGCCGCTAGGTTAGTACCAATCGCCTGAGGGTCGTTGATGGCAAACACAGCATCGATTTGCGGGTAACGGGTCAGGTGACCAAGCATCACGGACATACCACCATCACGAGAGCCTTTACCATCCTGATCATCCGAAAGAATCTTAATATCCGGTGCTTTAGACAGCTCTTGTTTACAACCTGTCACCCTATCGATAACAGCTGATACCTGAGGTCCGTTCTGGATAATCACATTACCTTTACCGCCCAGTTTCTCGACGATATATTCACAAGCTACCGCACCTGCACTGACATTGTCCGTTGTCACTGTGGCATCTGAGCCTTTCGCTGCTGTATCAACAGATACCACCACAATACCCGCTTTTTGTGCACGCTTAATCGCAGGCTCAATCGCATTCGGGTCACCTGGGTTAAGCAGGATCATGTCCACGCCCGCGGCAATAAAGTTATCAATCTGGTTAAACTGTTTACCCAAATCGTAATCGTAACCCATAGATAGTACTTCAACGTCTGGATTAATTTGCTTTGCTTTAGCCTCTGCACCGTTTGCCAGAGCAACAAAGAACGGGTTACCCATAGAACCCAGAGAAATACCAATTTTATTGAGCTCTGCTGATTGCGCCGTTGAACTCATTCCCGCCATAACAGCTGCTGCCAGTGCCAGAGTTTTAAATGGTTTCATGATGTACTCCATGTATTGTTGTTTTGTTTCACGTGGTTTATACGGCAGCCATTCCGATTTATCTGATACCAGATTTAAGCTGCCAGTTATAGATAATAATGATTGTGGATAATACTGTTCTGTCAGTATCAGGTTCTCGCATTACCTTGCAGGCGGTAACGGTCCAGAGCAACCGCACCAATGATAATCAGGCCTTTGATAATGTACTGCCATACATCTGGCACACCAGTCAAAATCAGGCCATTGGTCAAGACCGCAATAATCAAAGCACCAATCAGAGTTCCCCAAATGGTCCCAATGCCTCCGACAAAACTGGTTCCACCCAAAATAACGGCCGCAATCGCATCAAGCTCATACGCCACACCTAACTGAGTACCATTTGCTGCGTATAGCCGTGCAGCAGACATTGCGCCACCAAGCCCGGAAAGGAAACCAGACACGCCATACACAAACAAAAGGATACCTGCGACTTTAATACCGGAAAGACGAGCGGCACTTTCGTTACCACCGACTGAGTAAATATGTATACCCAATACCGTGCGACGCAGGATAAACCAGGAAGCAACGATCACAATAGCCGCAATAATCACCAGCCAGGGTACGCCGAACAGCGATCCATTACCGATAAAGTCGAATGGCATCTCTGGGTTAAAGACCGTGGTGTCATTCCCCATTAAACGGGCAATACCCCGAATGGCGGTTAACCCACCTAGCGTCACGATAAACGGAGGAAGTCGCAGAAACGCAATCAATCCGCCGTTTATCAGACCAAATATGGTCCCGACTAACATCGCAGCCGGAAGCCCCATCATCCCTATCGCCGGGAATTTGGAGACGATCACCGCGATCATTGCCGCCGCCGCAAGTATGGAACCAACAGACAGGTCAATACCGCCGGTTAGGATAACAAAGGTCATACCTGCAGCCAGTACGGTATTGATTGACGCCTGCTGAGCGACGATAGACAAGTTATCCAGTGACATGAACCGTCCGCTCATTACTTCGAATCCGATACATAACACCACAAGTACCGGAAGCATACCTACCGATCTGAGCATAGACTGAAGGGAAATCTTTGGCTGTTCGACAGGAGCCGTATCAACCGCTTTTGTTGTTGTATTCATAACGTTTCTCTCTGAATATATTTCATCCGTAAAGGCCGCTTACGCACCCGCCGCCAGCTTCATAATGTTGTTCTGATTTAATTCGTCTTCGCTATTGTGTTCCAGCTCTCCGGCTATCTTGCCTTCATGCATAACCAAAACCCGATCAGCAATGCCAATCACTTCCGGGAGTTCACTGGAAATCACCAGCACACCCACTCCCTGCTTAACTAAATCATTAATGATCTTGTAGATTTCGGATTTTGCACCGATATCGACGCCCCGGGTGGGTTCATCAAGAATCAGTACCTTAGGAGAGACTTCGAGCAGTCGCGATAACAGTACTTTTTGCTGATTTCCGCCAGACAGGGAGCCAACCGAGACTTTTGAGTGCGGAACCCGTATGTTTAGAGATTTAATCGACTGTTCTGCTCGTTTATCTCTTTTCTGAAGATCCAGTAATTTGGATGGAGAGCAATCTTTCGAGAAGGCAAGCAAATTGACGTTGTTGCACACATCCATATCTAGGAACAATCCCTGAGATTTACGATCCTCTGTTAAATAAAGGATGCCTTTATCAATCGCTTTTTTAGGGCTGTCTATATTGACCTTATGACCTTTCAGATAAACATCACCACTCTGTTTTTTATCCGCCCCAAAGATCAATCGGGCCAGCTCTGAGCGACCAGATCCCACCAGGCCGGCAAGCGCTAAGACTTCCCCTTTGTAGAGACTGAATGACGCGGGCTTAAGCACACCATTCTCATCGGTCAGATTTTTCACTTCCAGCAACTTTTCCCCTCGATGACACACGGTGTCGGTATCTTTTTTATAGAAACCGGAAATATCGCGCCCGACCATCATCTTCACCAGAGCTTCTGACGAAAGCTCATCCCGGTTGAGTGTCCCGACGTAACACCCGTCACGCAACACAGAACACCGGTCGGAGAGTTCGTATATTTCAGACATACGGTGAGAAATATAGATGATCGCCAACCCTTCTTCTCTGAGTCTGTGAATCAGTTCAAACAGATGATTCGTTTCCCGGGTAGACAGCGCTGTCGTAGGTTCATCCATCACTAAAATTTTTGCATCAGAGTGAACAGCACGCGCAATTTCGATCATCTGCTGTTCCGCAATAGAAAGTGCAGAGACCAGAGTAGACGGAGAAAAAGTGACACCCAAGCGATCCAGCGTTTTCTGTGACTCCTCGACCATTGTCCGACGGTCAGCAATCCCATTCATAGAGATTTCACTTCCCAGAAAGATGTTCTCTGCAATCGTCAGGTTAGGAGATAAAGAAAGTTCCTGATAGATAACCGCAATACCCTGCTTCTTAGCCGATAGTGGGTCCGTAATATTCGCCAGCTTACCATTAACATAAATCTGGCTTCCCTTATCTGCAGAATAAGCACCGGAAAGGATTTTCATCAGAGTGGATTTGCCTGCTCCGTTTTCGCCCATCAATGAGTGAACCTCATGCGGGTATACAGTCAGCTCGACATTTTGCAGTGCCTTAACCCCAGGAAAGGTCTTAGACACATTTTTCATCTGTAACACCGCGGGCTGAATCGGGGTTACATTGCCTTGTTGTTCCATTGAGATGTCCATTATTGTTTTACCAAACTGAGTTGATGGCCGGTGAACCTTCATTCACCGTTTGTATGAAACTACTCTAGAAAACGAGTATTAATGGACTATCTCAATTGTTAATGAAGTATTAACGAAGGCGGGATTTTTCTGGATTAATAAATAAATTGAGTGATTGATCACATCAGATGCGACACAGGTTCGGAGAAGCTGTAGCCGACACCTCTTTCTGTACGTATATAACGCGGACTTCTCGGGTTGATCTCCAGTTTATTACGAAGGCGGGAAATAAGCACATCAACAGTACGATCGAAAACTTCCGACTCAACACCTCTTAGCCCTGTTAATAATTGCTCCCGAGACATCACTCTCTTCGGATGTTTCGCCAGCACCTCCAGCAAAGTAAACTCACCAAAGGTCAGCGCTACCGATTCACCGGAAGATGACTCCAGTTGCCGCGTGGTCAGATTCAGAACCCAATCCCCAAACTTCAGGCATTCATACTGCTCCGTAACATGAGACTGATGGTGTTGGTTTAACATAGAAGAGCGTCGTAACAGGGCATTCACCCGGGCAATCAATTCCCGGATATTAAACGGCTTCATCAGGAAGTCATCCGCAGCCAGTTCCAGGCTGATAATACGGTCTGACTCTGTCCCCTTTCCCGTTAACATTAAAATAGGCACGGTACTGTTCGCCCGGATCCTACGCGCGAGTTCTAAGCCATCTTCCCCTTTCAGGCGCAGGTCAATAATAAGGAGGCTGAACGCTGTGTTTTCCATTTCTGACCGGGCACTTTTACCGTCCGCAACCGCGACACAAGGATATCCGGCTTGCTCGAGTACATCCGCAATCAATTCTCTTATATCCATCTCATCATCAATAACAAGAATTGGGGTCTGGCTTCTGTCTTCCATTGCAGTCACTATGAATTACTTATGTTGCCGAAAATCTAGCAAGCTTACCGGCCGCAATCAATAAATTGACATGAGGTATAAGCGTTTGCGCACATAATTCATATGCTGAATACTTCCGTTTTTTTTACAGTTCTTCTTGACTCCTTGAGTACATTCCACTAAAACATATAGCCATTGTATATACCAGATGAAATTTTGCACTGTGACGGACTCAAACTCCAAAAAGAAAAGTGACGCTAACAAAAAAGACAGCCAGTTAATCATTCGGATTAACCGGGAGCAAAGAGATCGATTTACCTCTTTATGTGATGATATGGACACTTCCGCAGCCCGGGAAGTGAGACGCTTTATTAAGCAGTTTATCAAAGAAAATGAAGAGTCCTCGGATTAATAATTCATGATTAGCAAAAATGACGCTTATTCTACTG
Organism: Vibrio albus; assembly: GCF_003144035.1. Taxonomy (GTDB): domain Bacteria; phylum Pseudomonadota; class Gammaproteobacteria; order Enterobacterales; family Vibrionaceae; genus Vibrio; species Vibrio albus. The sequence goes on along the minus strand of NZ_QFWT01000010.1, from coordinate 42,460 downwards.
GCGTCATTTTTTTACCCGCTTTAGGATGTGTTGACGTTTCAATGTCAACACGCCTTAGTCAATCGTAGGTTTTAGCCAGACCTGACTAAAATCAAACCAGCCTAATGCATTGCATTTTGCATTCTGCAATGCACCACAGTGATCTTTACTGACACCCAGCCAACAATGAAACATTGGAATAATCTGATGGCTTTCCACCAGGCTTTTACCCAATTCCCGGCCTGGAAATGGGTCATCTTTTACTGAACGCCAGCGTTTAACAAAATCAGCCCATTGTCGAAAACTATCTTCCTCACTCATTAACGCGATATCGCTATAGCCAAGCAACCAGCCAACAAATGCTTCTTCACGGTACGAGCCGATTCCCATTGGTTTTATCCAGATATCAACCTGATCAGGCTCCTCTATCGAGTGTTCATATTTTACAAAATGTACTTTAATACCGTCCCTATTCAACACAGTCTCAATGGATTTAGCCATCACCGGAAAGGTTGGATGATGGGCATGATAAGCAATAGTCAGTTCCGCTTTCCCTTTCGGAACCTCTGGTTGACGGGCGGGCAATGAATGGTGCCACCCTGGCTTCAGACCATGTGCAGGTAAAAGCCCCAACTCTACGATTTGATCTTCCGGCAAGGTTTTATACAGGTTGAGGCTACTGAGTGCAGCGCTCAGATATTCAGCCCATTCCGGGTTGCGGACAAGCCCACTTTTACGGTTCAGCAGAAGATAAGTACAACCAGGATCGAGTTTTACTTCATCATGGCTTCTGCGTTCAGACATTATCGGGTTCGACAGGCTCGGAAAAACCATTCCGGAATATGCTTCATCAATTACCCATACCTCAACTTTATCAAGCAGAGGACGGAACCCAAAATAGTTGTCATTCGCCTCCAGTACAAGTCGCTTATCATTATTAAGAATAACGCGGTACGGGCCAGTACCTATTGGTTGTAAATCAAAGTCTTCACCTCGCCACCGCTCCGGAGGAAGGATCTTTGCTGCCGCCTCACTCAACAGAAGAGGAAAATGCCAGTCTGGCTGGCTTAGGGTCACATCCACCACACAGGGCTTTGGCGATGTAACCTGATCAATATGTTCAAACGTTCTGATATCTTTCAGAGCAGCGATACTGTCGAGAACATGCTGGGTCTGCAATAAATTACCATTATGAAAGCGAATGCCATTACGCAGATAAAAGCGCCAGTGCGTGGCGCTAATAGCCTCCCAGGTGTGAGCCAGATCCGGCTGCAGCAGTTCATTTTCGTCTAATCGGGTAAGGCCACTAAAAATCTGGCTAATGATATTCTGTTCAGAACGGCGGTGTGGTTTTCTAGGGTTCAACATAGACAGTGGGCGGTAATAGGGCAAACGAACCACCTGCTGACCTTCAACATGCTGAACACCTAGGTAGCTCTGTATAACCTGGGTCAGTTTATTCACATCACGGTTAAACACATTTAATGCCTGACCGATGCGCCCTTCTTCCAGATATCTCCGAGCCAGATTTTCACTGACATCCTGCTGATTTCGCTTAAAAATAAGTTGGGATAGGTTTCCCCGACCAGCCGCCGGATGCCATTCAATCCATCCTTCTTCCGACAGTTTATTCAGTACTATCCTTGCGTTTCGGCGCGTACAACACAGTACTTCAGTAATATCTTCCAGGCGAGTGTCGGTATCTTTACCATGGAAATGCTCAAAAAGGGTTTCAAACTGAATTCGAAGTCGCGGACTGCTCATAAAGGGGAAAACTCACCTGATAATACGTAACAAATATTTTCCCATTTTAGCATAAGAATCTATGTTCACACGTTAAAAGTCGCAGCCCATTTCAGAAGCTATCTGCCTTAATTGCTCCTCACTATCCAATTTGACCGACCACTTGCATTCCGAACCATTGACAGAAATGACATTCACTCCCTGACCAATCAACTGCACAGCATCGGTTGTCGCCTGCATAGTAACCCGGTGTGCTCCTTCCATACGCACCACCAGTTCAAAAGGCGTCACAATAATTTTCCCCCAGGAACATTCAACAACCACTATTTTTCCCGCTTCTTCTTCATTACTGCAATCGTCAAACGGCTGGAACATACCAAACGTTCACGCTCATCAGTAATATTGATTTGCCATACTTGCGTGGTTGCTCCCAGGTGTATCGGTGAAGCCGTTCCTGTCACCGTCCCTTTTCGCATGGCACGCAAATGATTAGCGTTAATATCCAGCCCAACGCAGTAATGCTCTTTGTCGACACAAAAGTTTGCAGCTACAGAACCCAGAGTTTCAGCCAAAACTACAGAGGCTCCACCATGCAACATCCCAAGAGGCTGGTGCGTGATACTACAGACAGGCATAGTGGCAGACAAAGCATCATCCGTGAACTCGGTATAAACAATACTGAGGTGCTCTATCAGTGTATTCTTTGAGGTTGCATTAAGCTTCTCCAAGCTGATGTCTTTTTTCCAGATTGCCATTTTTTATCTTCTTTTGTTCTTAATTCTTTTCTGCCAGTCTAAGCGATTTAAACATTCAATACATCATGAAAACCAACCACTAATCTTATTATAATCTACTTATAACCCCATTCTTTCTGCATAAGAACTCAGCAATAAATCAATTACCCCTTTTATAATTGAGAAGAAAGTGGATAATACACGCCAAGACACACTTAACTAAGGTAATTTCTAATGGCAACTGAAGCAACTATGCTTGAGCGTTGTGGCTCTAAATGTGAACTTTGTGGTGCGGAAACTGAGCTTTCCCCTTTTGTGGTTGCGCCACACACTCAGGTAACGGTTGATCACGCAGCAATGCTATGTGACACCTGCAAAAGCCAAATTGAAGATCCTGAGACAATGGATGCCAACCACTGGCGCTGCCTGAATGACAGCATGTGGAGCCAGGTACCACCAGTACAAGTTCTGGCATGGCGTCAGCTTAAGCGTCTGTCTGAGAAAGAAGGCTGGGCAATGGATCTGCTGGACATGATGTATCTGGAAGAAGACGTAGCTAACTGGGCTGCTATCGGCATGGACGATGACGAGGAAAAACCTCGAGACGTGAACGGCGTTGAGCTTAAGAAAGGTGACGACGTAACCATCATCAAAGACCTGCCAATCAAAGGTTCTTCTCAGGTTATCAAACAAGGCACAGTCGTTCGTGGCATTAGCCTTGCTGACGATCCTAAACTGGTTTCAGGTAAAGCGAACGGCCAGTCAATGTACATCATTGCTGAGTACACTCGTAAAAAATAATTAGCCGATTGAGCTAATATTGAAAGTCAAAAAGGCGCTGGTTTAGCGCCTTTTTTCATGCCGTTTTTTGGCTAAAAAACAGGGGGCGTGGATTAATTGTGGAGGAATTGTGGAGGAATACAGTAGTTTGATCAGTAGTTTTTTGGGCGCAAAAACACGCCAAAATCAGACCTAGACTTACCCTGTTTTCATCCTCCTTCGGCTTCACCTAGCCACCTCAAATAGATCGAGTCTCGATCCTGTTATTCTCATGTTTAAGACACTAAAGGTTATTAACCTGGTGTGATACCAAACTCACTATGTTAGAAGAGTTATTTTTACTAGCATGGTGTTCGGAATTATCAACGGTAGCAAAGCCTATGACGTACTTACTTTTGATTTAATAGATGTAACAAAAAGCGGGTTCAAGGCTAAGGGAATCACTGATCTACAGTTCAAAAAATTGACCAGAATGCCTGCTGCCTGTATGTATTAAGTTAATTAGAAAGCTACCAGCGCCCATATTGTATAAATACACATGTAAAAGTTTATGTCATATAACCTATTGACACCTGACACGTTGCGCGTTACATTTATTTCAGTAGCTGATCACTACTATTGCTTGAAAAAGCAAAGATGAAGGAAACCACAGGAGAGAGCATGAATAAGATTAAATTCAATAACGTATACTCCCGGAGGCCTATGTGGCTATCAAAAGTTTCACTCATAAAGGACTAAAGAAGTTCTACTATAAAGATGACAAATCCGGTCTGAACCCTAACCATGTTGTAAAAATAGGGTTTATCTTGGATGCTATAGATGCATCCCACCACCCGGTAGACTTAAAAGCATTATACGGTAACAAGTTTGCAGAGAAGAAAGGCTCTGGAGACGGTGTTTACAGTATTGAGGTTAATGGCAACTGGCGTATCACATTCGAGATTTGTGATGACGGAGCCATCTTATTGGACTACTTGGATTACCACGGCAAGCAGATTAAAGCCAAAAAGTAATCAAATGCTGCATTGCTATAAAGCTTGGAGCTTATATATATGAAAATGTTAAGGAGACCATCTCATCCCGGCGTATATTTCAAATACACCATACTTGATGAGAGAGGCATATCTATCACTCAAGCTGCTGAGTACTTGGGGGTTACCAGAAAAACCATGAGTGAGTTTGTTAACGGAAAAGCTAAATGTTCTCACGCTATGGCAAGACGTTTAGCTGAATCAACCGGAACAGGCGTTGCTTTCTGGATTAACATGCAGGCTAAGCTGGATACCTGGGAAGCAGAAAACATGGACATGCCTGAAAATGTTAAGGAACTTCCTAAAGAAATGGTAGCTTAATAATTACAGCTAACTGTATACCAATAAGCCCGGTTATTTGCCGGGCTTCATTATAAATGATAGTTTTTTCAATTTCATACTCTAAACATTTTTTGGATATAGTAACCAATACCAACCTAACATGGCTAAAGTATAGGACACACTGTTTTGTTTTATGATGTATCTGGAAGAAGACGTGGCTAACTGGGCTGCTATCGGCATGGATGACGACGAGGAAAAATCTCGTGATGTGAACAGGGTTGAGCTTAAGAAAGGTGACGACGTAACCACCATCAAAACAGGCCAGTCAATGTACATCACTATTGAGTACACACCCGACCTTTCTGCTCTATTTTTCAGACCAAACTGCAAACTCATTTCCGCTTGGTTCAACAAAGTGAAAACGGCAACCACCGGGAAACTCAAAGATGGGACGAACAATTTTACCGCCATTTTGAACAACTTTGTTTAAGGTCGCTTCTATATCTGAGCTATAAAACACCAGAAGCGCGCCACCAGTACTGGTTTGGTTACAAGTTTCTGCTTTAAAGAAACCACCATCCAAACCTTGGTTTGAAAATGCAGTGTACTCAGGACCATAATCCACAAACTCCCAGCCAAAAACTGAAGAGAAGAATGATTTCGTTGATTCCAGATCCTTGGCTCCAAACTCTACATAATTGAGCTTTTCATGTTGGTTCATTTCCGTTCTCCTTTTTGCTTGTCCTCATGACAACCTTTTTATGTGCGCACGAAATTTTATTCTTAGCCCCTCTCACAACCAGACCACACTTTAATCACTTAAAATACTCACGTACACACATATCATAGCAATCATGTTACCCTTTTTCGTCAAACGTGAGCTGATTCCATTTAACAGTAGGCACAAACTAAATTTGATTTGTCTTTATGAAGGAAAAACTCGTTATTTGAATACATACCCCCACAAATGTGACAGCGTCACCACACCAAAACTATAAAAATCAGAATAGATAAGCAACAACATGATTGGCTTTATCACGCTGTGTCTGCTAAAACTATTTATTAGATTATCAGTAGACGGTGACGGCATGAATACTCTGATAAAGAGGATCATTATTGCGGCGTTGTGTGCATTACTTGCTGTAGCATTCGCTTTTGTTATTAACTCAGTTATTAGTTATTTCACCACAACCAGTCTGGGGTCAGTGGTGCTGTATATCACATTATGTGTTTTCGTATATTTTGCCTATTTGTATTCGCAGCACAAAAAGAGTACCAAGCGCGAACTGTAGCAAGACACCCTAATAAACAACAAAGACGCGGTATTCACGCGCCTTTTGTTCTTCATCATCTCAGTCAGAATAGCTCTACCGGGTTAAACCGATGTCCTGCTGAAGATGAGAAGAAAGATCGTTTGAATAATAATGCTTTTCAGGTGCGTCCGGCACAAAAAGCACATCCAGAAAGTGGGCAATCAATCCTTTGATATTTACCGAATAGGTTCGTTTATCCGTAGAGGCGGATACTGACATTCCGTTTGCGTGTATTACCTGGGCCATAAAAACCTCTGCCATTGTTATTAGATTGCCAACCGTTCTTCCTGTAAAGAAGGTTAGCTGAAGTCTAAGATAATTTTATAAGGTAGAAAAATGACAAATATTCTTTTTATTGATTAGTTTTTCTAATCCAAAACAGGGTCAATGATTTAATCTGGAGAATCCTACATTCTATTAGAATATTTTTTAAAGATAGCATTTATTATTAAATATTATTTAATTAAATATCCTATCCTGAATATAAATTGAATATTATTCAGACATGCCGCTATGGAAGAGACGCGAAAGTTTGAGAATAAGATCAAATTTAAGTTATTTTTATTAATGTGAATTCCGATAAGAATAGATGCCCATAGCCATCTTTTCGGGATCAAAAAAGGAGCCTAAGCTCCTCTTTCATCTTCATACTCCGGTCAACGGGACAAAATAAACCAGAGCAGACCAGGCAATAATCCAGGCCAGCACCACCGCTGTATCCTGTAAATCCTTACTCCACATACCATCCTCCATAGTCTGCTAAGCATGAGCTGATATAGTTTACACCGTCTCTGACGTTAAGCTTGATATCGGCAAACGGTGATGAAACTTTAGCCTTGTTTTAGTTTCTCTACAGAACCAGCAAAGGATATGCCAATTTTAACCTAGTTGTGGTACGGAATTCTCATTTTCAGCCAACCTTTCCGGATAGTCAGTAATAAAGTCAATAAAACAATCCGCCATCGAAAATCGGGTCACTTTGCCCTGCTTTTCCATATTCAGAAGCCCATCGTACCCCTCTTTACCTTTCATGGTGTACGCTGATGACGCTCCCAGATAAAAAGATTCAGGATCAATAGGTTGCCATCCTTTTTCCTCCTGATAAATGGCAAGGTCAGCAATCCTTTGTCCCAATGGCTTCTCTGCATAATAAGAAAAATCCAGATTGTAGGTATAAGGGTAACTACCGGCCCCCGTCCCTATTACGCCATTATTTGTGGCATTATTAATGGCACCTTCCAAAGCCTCGACAATATGTTTCCCTTTGATCTTGTAAACACCTACAGGGATGGCAAAGGGCAATAGGTTTCCGGCAATATCTGCCACCGAGATATTCCCCGGATAAAGGGATGTTCTTACCCCTCCTGCATTATGGATAGCAAAATCAACACTAAAGTCATTCTTATTCATCATATGCACGAAGGATTCTGCTACCATTGGGGCGATATCACTGGGTCCGTGCGCATCCGGAATTCTCACATGACGGAACGTTTCGCCTACCTGCCCAATCACAGTTTGCTGAAGCTCTCTCACTTGCGGCTGATATTTGTTTTGCAGCACATGTTGTACTTCAGGCGATTTTCTACATACCACTACCTGAGAATGGTTATGCAGGCAATTTTTCGCCTTTTCATAGACCTCATCACGACCTGAAGTAGCCAGCGATGCATCCATAAATACCCGACGCCCGATAAGCAGCTCATTTTTACCAGAAAATTCGGTAATTGAGCCGTCTTCTGCAAAATTAATATGGCAGTGCCCCAAAGCCTGAGCCTGACTTCCCGACTGTACAATATAGGTATCATTTATTCTGATACCATATTCGTCTTCTCTCCCCAGCCCCAGAGAAGAGAAATCGCCCATTAGCGTATGAGTGTGCCCGCCAACGATCAGGCTGATACCGCTGACTTGCTCAGCCAGCCTTATGTCCATATCGTAACCAAGGTGGCTAAGCAGAATAATTTTGTTTATGCCTTCACTATGTAATTTTTCAACGGTTTTGATGGCCGTTTCAACAACACTGACAAAAGGAGTGTCAGGATCAGGGTTTGCAATAGACGCCATATTCTCAAGAGATAACCCGAAGATAGCAATGCGCTCTCCCGACACTTCTCTGATCAGGCAACGAGCGGTTCCACTTTTGGCTTGATAGCCATATAAATTTTTCTTATCACCTAACGTGTTTTCTTTATCCTCTCTTTCCTGTGACAAATCCCAGTTTCCGGCCAGTAACGGAAACTGTATTCTATCCAGAAAATGGGCGACAGGTTCATTCCCCATATCGAGTTCATGGTTACCTAAGGCCATGGCATCGATATTTAACGCATTCAGTAAATCGGCATTCGCCTTCCCTTTAAACAGCGAAAAATACAACGTCCCCTGAAAGCAGTCTCCGGCATGCAGAAATAAAAAATCACGACCATTCTCAATAGCCTGTTGTTTCAGGTGTTGGGCCCGGGTCGCAATACGGGCAAAACCACCGTTGCTGACATAAGGAGTTAACTTCTGCCCCTCAATGTTCAGCGTAAGCTGCAACGACTGAGGTTCAAAATAGGAATGGGTGTCATTAATGTGTGCCAGTGTAATTTTAACCGGCTTATTTATTGTTTTCATAAGCTCTCTTTTTCTCTTGTCTTTATCGTTCTCTTTTCTGCCCCATGGTAATACGTGGTTTATGACGCTGTGATGAACATCACCGTGTCAGCCTGGTTGCTCACTGAATGAACGAAACCTGAAATCAATTTGTGACCTGAGTTTAACCACAAATAACTTTTTGATATATGCTTGTAACTAGGGCGTGTTGTCTTCTCATCACACCCTGCAAGGAGCCAATATATGCAGTTAGAACGTATTGAAATTTTAGGCTTTCGCGGTATCAAAAGACTGTCACTTACCTTCGATGCGGTCACCACGTTGATCGGGGAAAATACCTGGGGTAAATCTTCTCTGCTAGATGCGCTATCTGTTGCACTACCTGCCGAGGGTATTCCTTATCAGTTCGAAATGCAAGATTTTCACGTTGATTACGCTATATCTCACCCCCAGACTCAGCACCTGCAGATTATTCTAACATTTTCCCCAAGCTATCAAGGAGAAGAGCACTCTGGTCGATACAGAAAACTACGTCCTGTCTGGGTTGAAAATGACAAAGGAAAAAAACAGATAATCTACTGCCTCAGTGCAACACGTGACATGTATAAAGTATCTACCGAATACCTGTTTCTGAATACCAGTGGTAAACAACTCCCTTTACATCACTCCTTTAAGCTAGCGCAAGAGTTGATGGGCTTACATCCGGTTATCAGGGTTCGGGATTCAAGACGTTTTTACCGGCCTCATAGTTATAATGGCGATAAGCCTAAAAATGCCAGGATCGAACGGCGAATTCAGAATACCACTCGCCGTCTGCTTTCTATGCCCGGACACGTTAATAAAGGTGAAATGAAAAGCAGCCTGAAATCTATGCAAACACTGGTTGAGCACTACTTCTCTTTTCAGGATCGAAAAAGGCCTAACCCCCGAACACCCCGAGACAGTCTATTGGTAGACACACATTCTGCAAACTCAACTACATTGCTGGAATACATACGGGAAACTAAGAACCGGCAAACCCGCCTGTTACTGTTAAGGCTGGTTAATTCATACCTTCAGGGCAAAGGTGATACCGAACTAAGACGCTGTGCCCGACCATTGCTGATAATCGAAGATCCGGAAGGCAGGCTGCACCCGACCCACCTTGCCCGGGCCTGGAACCTGCTGCAGATGGTGCCGATGCAAAAACTTCTGACCACAAACAGTGCGGATTTGCTTGGTTCTGTCCCCCTTCACTCTATCCGGCGTCTGATACGTCAGTCGGAAAGAACCGTAGCTAAAAGCATAGGCCCCAAGAAACTGAGTAAAGATGAGTTACGTCGTATCGGTTTTCATATTCGCTTTCACCGTTCCGGAGCTTTATTCGCCCGCTGCTGGCTGTTGGTCGAAGGAGAAACGGAAGTTTGGCTATTTAATGAATTGGCTAAGTTATGTGGTTACAACCTGGCAGCAGAAGGCGTACAGATCATCGAGTTTGCCCAGTCTGGTCTAAAATCTCTGATAAAAGTGGCTAAAGCCTTTGATATAGACTGGCATGTCGTGACCGATGGTGACGCCGCAGGGAAAAAATACGCTCACTCAGCGCGAACTCAACTCGACCACGATCAGGAAAAACACCGATTAACCGAATTACCGGAAAGAGACATAGAGCACTTTTTGTACGCTAATGGGTTTGAAAAGTTTTTCAAAGATCTGGTCAAAATTCCTTATGACCATAGTATTCCGGCTAAGAAAGTCATTGCCAGAGCGTTGAAAAAAAACGCCAAGCCAGATCTGGCTCTGGCTATCGTTTCTTATTGTGAAGAACACGGGGTTGATTCCGTCCCCCTTCTGCTCCGCTGGACGTTAAAAAGAGTGATTACAATGGCGAACGGAAACACCTAAAAACATAATCAATCAAGCTCATATAACTTACATCAGAATTACTGATTGATGATATATATGACTCAATACATGGAAATTATAATACGGTTGGTCTGCCTTTCATCATCCTCAAACCTTCACGCTTAATGCAATCGGCCAGAGGGTTTTCTGTCATGTCTGCCCGCCAGATAAAGGAAAGGGTTCGCTCCATCTCCAGTTCAGGAACGTTCAAAGCGACTAACCTTCCGTCTTCGATGTATTTCTCAACATCCAGATATGGGAGACAGGTCAGGTACGGACCGTTCGACACTAGAGTTCGCAACACAGGGACATGCTCATATTCACGCCAGACATCCAAGTCCGGAATAAGACGGTGAATGGAACTATCAAAAATTTTTCGGGTTCCTGAGCCTATTTCTCGCAGCACCCATTTTGCCTGCTCAAGTTGTGCAAGACTCACCCGCTCCCGCTTTGCAAACGGATGATGGGCCGAGACCACAACGGTTAGATGATCCCGGCACCACTCTTCCTGAACAATCCGGCTATCATCAATACGCCCTTCAATAATACCAAGGTCATATTTGTAATTCAGTACGCCATCGATAACTCCACTGGTACTCTGAACCCCAAGTTCGATACGTATCTCCGGAAAGTCGTTATCAATAATGCTGATTAAGTCAGGAATGAGGTGTTCTGCCGGCGTCTGGCTTGCCCCCAGACGAATTTCTCCGCTTAATAGGTGCTGCTCCAGAAACCCCAGCTCGATCTGCTGTGCATCCTGTAATAATTTCTTTGCCTTAGGGCGAAGCCACATTCCCCAGTGGGTTAAGGCCATTCTTTTTCCCTGCCGCTCAAACAAAGGCCTGCCGAGCATCTTCTCCAGCTGCGCTAGCGACATACTAGTGGCTGATTGGGTAAGTGCGAGCTTATCTGCTGCCTGGCTGACACTTCCCAGGTCAGCTACCGCATCAAATACCGCTAACTGCTTTAAAGAGTAACGCATAACTCTCCTTATAAACCTGATTACTCAACTAAGTGATTATCAGGGCATTGTACTGATACAAATAAACATATCAATTTATCTGATAAGAAATTTAAAAAATATCAAATTTACCTCTACATACAACTCAGCTTATTCTGGATCCGAAGCATACGGATGGGAACCTTGATGCATAAAAAGTTCGAACCATATGGCTTTATGTAGAAATAGTAAATCGAAAAATAAGGAGTTAATCATGAAACCGAGTATAAGGAGCCCCCATGTCAGCGCCTAACTCAATAGCAGCACGGGAGTTTTTCTCACCAAAAGAGATGATGACTGAGGCAGAACAGTACGCACGGTATAAAGCTGAAAAGCCAACCAGCATGACTATCGGCCTGGCGATAATGGCAGGGATGTTTATTGGGATCGCTTTCCTGTTCTACATTACTGTCACAACAGGTAATGGTTCTGAAAGCTGGGGCCTGAGCCATTTTGCCGGTGGTCTTGCATTTAGTCTTGGCTTGATCCTGGTCGTTCTGTGCGGCGCAGAACTGTTTACCAGTTCCGTATTAACCAGCATCGCCTATGCTAACCGGGAAATCAGCTTCAAAAAAATGCTGACAATATGGGGTAAGGTATATGTCGGTAACTTTATCGGTGCATCATTTATGGTGTTTATCGTTAGTGTTGCGGCTTTATACCAGTCTGGTCATGGTGAGTGGGGGTTGAATGCGTTGAATATAGCCCAGCATAAATTACACCATACAACGGCTCAGGCCTTTGCGCTTGGCGTATTGTGTAACCTACTTGTCTGTCTGGCTATCTGGTTAACATTCAGTACCGGCAATGCTCTGGCAAAAGCCTTTATGGTGATATTACCCGTTGCCATGTTTGTCAGCACGGGTTTTGAACACAGTGTCGCCAACATGTTTATGGTTCCACTGGGTATCGTTATCCAGAATACGGCTCCGGAATCATTCTGGCAGGCTGTCGGTGCAACCCCGGCTCAATACGCCGATCTCAATGTCTCTCACTTTATTACAGCCAACCTGATTCCTGTGACTCTTGGAAACATTGTTGGTGGTGGGGTTCTTGTCGGCCTGGCTAACTGGGCTATTTTCAGCCGCCCACATCTTAAAACTTCTTCCACAGCCCCTATTACACAAACTGTTACAACATCGTCAGACAAGGAGACAACTATGAGCACCAATATTCAGGTTAAAGACATGATGATCCAGCCAGCATTCTCTCTGCGTGCTGATATGCCAACCGCACTTGCACTGGATGCCCTTATTGACCGAAATCTTCAGGGAGCCCCGGTAACGGATGTTCAGGGTCGCCTGGTCGGTTTCTTCTCTATGCATGACATTATGGTCGATCTTTGGTGTCAGGATTACCTTCCTGCCGAAGGGCAGAAAGTTGTCGACCTTATGAACCGTGATGTAATCGCGATCGATGCGAACGACAGCCTGGTTAATGTTGCCGAGTTCCTGTGTATCGATAAAGAGCAGCTTTATCCTGTAACCGATATGGCTATCGCTATCCGCCTGAACAACCTGTCAGTTGAAGAACGAGCTAAAAGCATGAAAATCAACAAGCCTCACAGCCTTCCTGTTTTAGATAATGGTGAGCTGGTCGGTATTATCTCGCGCTTTCAGGTCGCTAAGGCTCTGCGTTCTGTTTACGGTGAAAGACTGGATGTCGTTGAAGCCGAAGCAGATAAAGTGACTGCATAATTAAATTTGATAGTACCGGATCTCAGCCACATCGACGAAAACTGAGATTCGGTCTGGTTCAACCACAAGTCATATAAGCTCATACAGCAACCTATTACACGGGCTGGTTGAACTGAAAAAGATCTTAAGGGGTATAACCAAATGTCGATTTCATATGGAAATGCATTGATAAAAAACTTCCTCGGGAAAGCACCAGACTGGTATAAATTAACCATTATCGCCTTTCTGATTGTCAACCCGATTATTTTCTCAATTGATCCTTTTATAGCTGGATGGGTACTCGTTGCCGAGTTCATCTTTACGCTGGCCATGGCGCTGAAATGCTACCCGCTTCAGCCGGGGGGATTGTTAGCCATCGAGGCTATTGCCATTGGTATGGCGAGCCCGGCTCAGGTCATGCACGAACTGGAAGCAAACCTTGAAGTCCTGCTGCTTCTTGTGTTTATGGTGGCCGGTATTTATTTCATGAAACAACTTCTGCTACTGATTTTTACCAAAATCCTCCTCAATGTGCGTTCAAAAATTACTCTTTCTGTGGCGTTTTGCTTCACTGCAGCTTTCTTGTCCGCTTTTCTGGATGCTCTTACGGTCATCGCCGTGATTATCAGTGTCGCTGTAGGTTTTTATGCCATCTATCACAAAGTCGTATCCGGAAAAGGAAACCACCCTTCCCACGATCACACCAACGATGACCACCTTTCAGACATCACTCGTCAGGATTTGGAAGACTATCGTTCATTTTTACGCTCACTTCTGATGCATGCCGGCGTTGGTACTGCTTTAGGGGGTGTCGTCACTCTGGTTGGCGAACCTCAGAACCTGATTATCGCCGATAAGGCCAGCTGGGTATTTGGTGAGTTCATTATGCGTATGGCCCCGGTTACTTTTCCAGTTTTTATCTGTGGCATACTGACTTGTATTCTGGTCGAAAAGTTTAAAGTGTTTGGCTATGGTTCTGCCCTTCCTGAAAGTGTTCGTGACATTCTTGTTAACTATGACAAAGAACAGGCCAAAACACGCACTCGTCTGGATACGACAAAACTTTGGGCTCAGGGGCTTATTGCGGTCTGGTTAATCACTGGCCTTGCCTTACACCTTGCATCTGTGGGCCTGATTGGTTTATCCGTCATTGTGCTGGCAACGACCTTTACTGGTGTCACTGAAGAACATTCTGTTGGTAAAGCTTTTGAAGAAGCCCTGCCATTTACCGCTCTTCTGGCTGTTTTCTTCTCAATTGTCGCTGTTATTATTGATCAACAGCTGTTCGCCCCGATTATCAACTGGGTATTACATATGGACGGTGACCACCAGCTAAGTATGTTCTATATAGCAAACGGCATTCTTTCAATGGTTTCGGATAATGTCTTCGTTGGCACAGTCTATATTAATGAAGTTAAGAGCGCCCTTGTGAACAACGTTATCACCCGGGATCAGTTCGATATGCTTGCCGTCGCCATCAATACAGGAACAAACCTGCCTTCTGTTGCAACACCGAACGGCCAGGCTGCATTTCTGTTTCTACTGACATCGGCACTGGCTCCGCTTATTCGTTTGTCATACGGCAGAATGGTGTATATGGCATTACCTTATACCGTTGTACTTACGGTTGTCAGCTTGGTGTGTATCACTTTTCTACTGCATCCGATGACGACATCGCTGTATGAAGCCGGCATCATTCATCATCACGATGCCGCAATCAAAACGGTTGGGCATGCTTTAACGACCGGGCACCTATAATTTAATCTACATCCTCTACTTCATTATAAGGCTTGCCGGACAAGCAGAAGTGGAGGATTTTTTCATCTATTTCCCATTCCTTGATCTTAATAAGTGATTAAGTCTATGTTATTTCCGATAATAATATGATTCGATATAACCATGACACATTTCGTTATACCATCACTTGTAGGGAGAGTACCTTTGTTAAAGGATCTGGTGATTCAAAGCATTCACAATTTTCAGAAGGATTGTCTGAAACTGTGTGAAAACCATTATCCAACAGTGCATAACCGTGGCATGAGTGAACACCATCTGGGACGGGCATTTGCCAGACGGATGGTAAGCACACTGGACTCTTTTGGCTATCAAAGCCAGTTTGAACCAATAGAAATGGTTAAAGAACCGGACCACCCTCACCATTACCGAATCGCTTCCGGTATTGGCACCGTTTGGGTCATGACCCACCACCTTGTCAGTGCGAGCCACAGATGCAGAGAAAAACTTCTTACAGATATCAGTGAATGGCAAGCCGAATACGGGTACTGCATTCAACCTAATGATATGTTGGTGCTTCTGAACGATCACTGGATATCAAGAAGTAAACAAAGTCGTGAACTTCTGTACTGGTGGATGGGAGAACTGCCGGATAATATTGATGAATATAGCAGCCAGGGCATTACTCTGTATCAGAGCGACTCTCAGCTGACTCTAGAGTTAGATAGCCGTTTTCAGATCAGCCCTTGTTACCTGAGATTCGGCCACCCGCTAACCCGTTCGGCTGATCAGCAACAAGTCAGAAAGTACATTCAGTTATACGCTATCCTTGAGTGGCAGAAATAACAGTGTGACTGCTTCTTTTATTTTTATCTTTGCTTAAGCCTGCTTCAACAGCTCCACCGTCTGCACTTCGGCATACTTTGTACAGAAAATATCAGCGGGCATTGGCTTTTCAAACAGGTACCCCTGACCATAATCGCAGCCAAGGGCCATTAGTTTGTTCTTATGAATGTCAGTACTTATCCCTTCAGCCACAACAGAAATGTTCAGGTGATGCGCCATTCTTACCATGGCACGGCAGAGAACAATACTGTCGCTATCTTTATCCAGGTTATCAACGAATGAACGATCTATTTTTAGAATATCAACGTCCATTTCCTGCAAATAAGATAGAGAAGAATAGCCAACGCCAAAATCATCAATCGCGATGCTGATCCCTTCGTCACGAAGCTTCAACAGATTCTCTCTGACCGACTCTTCACTTTCCATCAGCAGGTTTTCTGTTATTTCAACAATAATGGCGCTCTTATCCAGATGGAGCTCATCCATATAAGCAAACCACTCTTCCAGCCATTTACCGCTCCCTTTAAACTGAGAAGGTGAAACGTTGATACTCACTTTAAAATCAGGATCGACCAGACGGCGCATTTTCACCACTTTTTTTGATGCTGTTGTTGCTATCCAGGAGCCCAACTCTTTTATTAACCCAGCCTCTTCGGCCACATCAATAAATTCAGCTGGTTTCAAAAATCCCTGACTGGGATGATTCCAGCGAATCAAGGCTTCCGCTTTAACAACCCGCCCGGAGGTTAAATCAACAATAGGCTGGTAATACAGTTCAAACTCTTCGTTATTAATACCGTGCCGAAGATCTTCAGTAATCCGCCGCTTCTCCAGCGCCGCATCTAACATATGCTGAGAGAAGAACTGATAACAATTTCTGCCGTCATTTTTGGCTTCATACATGGCCAGATCCGCATACTTGATCAATGTTTCTACGGTATCACCATGTTCGGGACACAAAGTTATCCCGATACTGCAAGTCACAAATACATGCTCGTTGTGGAGATAAAAACTCTCGGACAGGTGCCGGTGAATATTTTCGGCAATTAAGGTAACTTCTTCTGCACTTTCAATATCCATCAATAAGACATTAAACTCATCCCCGCCCATTCTGGCCACTAAGTCCGTTTTCCGAACAGCCTGCTGAATTCGTTCTCCGGCATGAATAAGCAAAATATCACCATGATCATGGCCCATGGTATCGTTAACTTCTTTGAAACCGTCCAGATCAATAAATAACAGCGCAAAATGACGATGGTTTTCTGCCTGCGACCTGAGCATAGATTGTAGTGTCTCACGCATGTAACGACGGTTAGGCAGCCCGGACAAACTGTCAAAATAAGCCTGCTGATGAAGTTTTTCATTAGCGATTTTTAGCTCGGTCGTACGTTCTAATACCCTCGCTTCCAAATCCTGCTCTCGGCTTTCCATCTTTTCCAGCATCGAGTTAAAGTTTGCGCTCAAAGCCCCGACTTCATCGTCTGAAACTTTTTTTGCACGCAGGCTATAATTTCGTGTTTTTGTCACTCTGTCGGCAACAGATGCCAGATATAGAATGGGGTTAATAAAGTATGAACGCAGAAGCATAGCCAGTATAAGGCTAAGCATAAATACAATACCCAGGATAACCAGCAAGAACTCCCTGTAAAAGTCTATCCGTTTGAGCACTTCAGAGTCATCGGATTGAATAACAAGGGCTCCGTATTTTTGACTGTCCATGATTAATGGCATTTTCATGAAAGACAGGTGATTTGGCCGTTGTATGGATAAGCCAGTATTATTCACCTCCGCTATAACGCCACCATCAGAATTCAAAACCTGAACACGTATGATATTACTGTGCCCTTTCAGAGGGTTAATGAGCTCTTGTGCCGTATCCTCGTCATTAAATAAAACCGCAGCCGTCAGGTTCGGAGCAAGAATATTTGCCATCGAAACGATTTTTTCCTGGTCGCTTTTTTCCGCTTCTTTTATCTCATGAACAGTCAGGATCGATGACGTTAAAAATCCGGTAAAAATTGACATCCCCATCATCATCATTAGTAACTTAATACTAATGGACTGGAATATTTCCTTTAACTTCATTTCCGCACTCTCTTATAGATTCGCCCCATACGAAGTACTTTTGAGCTCATCTCAATACCTGCTTTTTTTAACCCTTCCGGATCAATTTCAAATCGTACTTTCCCGGAAATCACATAGAACCTGATATGCCCTCCAGACTCTATAAACGGGTCAAACTCACCCACCAGCATCGTGTTCGATATCTGTTTGCTTTCTAGAATATGTGCCCACTCAATGACATCGTTTCTGGACACAAACAGAGTATTGCACCCGGTCAACTCTTCTTCTTTTGCTTTTACCAACCGGACAATAACCTTTTTCCCAAACAGCTCTTGCTCTGACAGAGTCTTTTTTGCCGCATCAACAAACTCGGGAGAAAAGCCACATATCACATAACTTTGTTTCGGATGGTCACTATACCAGTGACCATGACTATAGCGGGCAAAATTGAACAGAAAACCAGACTTAATCGCATATTCTCTCTCCGATGCAAGACAACGCTCTATACCAAACAGGCACAGAGCAGTCAGCACGATGATGAAATAATGCTTAATTTTCATTTAAAAACTAAAACTCGGCTTTAATTCGGGCAACAACACTTGGTTCAATGTAAGTTGGGATAGTAAAAGACTCCGATGTATTCGAATATTCAAGGTGACGGCCGTAAAACAGATTATTGCCAGTCAGAGTAAAGGAATAATTCTGCGCAATCTGCCAATTCCAGGTCAGATCCAAAGTAGAGAAGTCATCGGTACTATAAGCCTCACCATCTTCAACCCTGAATACAGCGTACAAGGTGTGCTCATCGTATAAATGAACACTGCCTTTAAGGAAAATTTGCTGTAAATCACTGCTAAACCCAACGGCTGATGCAGTATCGGGAGCCAGTGAATAGTCATAGGTCGTCTGACTATATCCAAGCTCTGCCTTTACGTTGTCAGCCGCTTTCCATCCCAGAACAACCTCGCCTCCATAACTCTCGAGCTCAGCCGTATAGCCTAACTGATAAACTAATGTACTGTTGCTGATGATCTCGTTAACGGAATTGAAATCACCAACACTCATCGCAATGCCGGCCTGTTCAAGAGCATTTTCAGGATCAAGATGATTTGAAACCGCCAGAACATTATTTGCTTCTGTGCGGAATACACTTAAATCCATAGTCCAGTCATTTCCCGTGTAGCGATAGCCAAGCTCAGTGGAAACAGAGTGCTCAGCTTTCGCATCCGTCGTACCTCTTATTTCTGCATTGAGCCGTTGCTCATTAAGCATAGTATCCGGGGTAGTTATATAGTTGCCTACTTTAGGCCCGAGACTGTCAACAGCCAGATCATATTCCAGTAAACAAGGGATTCTAACACTTTGACTGACCGCTGCCCATGCCGTATGTTTCGGTGTCGATATCCAGGTCAGGCGTGCCATAGGTTGATGTTCCCATCCGGTATAAGAGTTATGTTCAGATTTATTGCCAATCACTAGTTTCAGTTCATCAGGAATCAGATCAAACTGAGCCTGAACGTAGGCCCCGTATAGCGAAAATTCATCTTCATCATTCAGACTGTCTGTGTATAGAACGGGCTCTGATGAGAGATCGTTATAGCGATAATTGACTCCCCAGTCGAACTGCCAGCCATTCAGCAGGGTGTTCATATGATAGTCAATATCATAAAAGTTAAAGTCTTCATGATAATAAACCTGCTTTCCTTGCTGCATCGCCCAAGATGCCTGCAGGGTATGGTTTACATCATCTGACAGTCGCTGCTCCAGGCGCATCATGAGTTGGGCATGTTTACGCCGGTTCGTATCAACAACGTCCATGCGTTCATTGGTATCCGGGTCTGACAACCTGACACCCTGACCAATACTCACATCACTGTATTGCCCCTGCACCAGTAATGATGTCGAATCATCAGTACTGATATCGATTCTTCCGCCTGCACTCTTTTTCTCGTGACTATCTGTCGGCGTAATGCGAACTCCCTGCTCTGATGGATCAGCCAATTCTGAACTCGCATAGAGCCTGAAAGTACTTCGGTTACCCAATTCACCTCCAAGCCGGAAATCGACACTATTGTCAATATCACTACCAGTACGAGCCTGAAACAGTACGCCTCTGGTATCTTCAGAATGTTTGGTTATGATGTTAACGACACCGTTTGTGGCATTGCTTCCCCACAGCAAACCGCCCTGCCCGCGAATCACTTCGATGCGCTCGATATCATAAATGGGGATATCCAACGCTTCCCAGTACACCCCGGCAAAACTTGGGTTATAAATACTTTGCCCGTCAATCATCACCAACGTTTTACTGGAATATCGACCGGCGGGTGCTCTGGTCGTAATCGCATACTGATTTGCATCTATCCTGCGGACCTGAACACCTGGTACAAGAGACAGTGCCTGTGGCACAGAGGTCACCCCTGACATAATCAGCTCTTGGTTAGTCAGCACATACAGTGAAGCAGCTGTTTCTGAGGCATTCTGCACCCGCTTCATCACTGATGTTGTCCGGATATCCGCTGCCATCAGTTTATCGAGATCTAAGCTTGGAAGCTCTGAGTTTCCCCATACCAGAGGTGAAATTAAAGAAAAAAATAAAATACTGCACTGCTTACTTTGCAATGTTCACCCCTAGCTAAAATGTTCGCAATATTGATATATTTATATAAATGCTTCAAAAAATGCCGTACATCATACTAAATAATTCTATCATTTATAATATTTATTAAATCAAAATATGTCGATTCTAAGCTTTGAGACGAAAATGATCGCTACTCACATTATTTAAATAGCGTTCTTGACCACTGAGTACCATTTCTGGCTTCATTCCCGCTGTAATCTTTTTCGGTATTCTCGTGGTGAGCACCCATAGAACCGTCTGAATCTATGGGTAAAATTGTAAGGGTCCTTATAGCCAAGCCTGTGAGAAATCATCGTGATCGTCCAGTCCTGATATTTCAATAAATCAACCGCCTTTTCCATTCTAAGTGAAATTAATTTAGACCGGGGCGAACACCCAAATAACGTTTTAGATACTCTGTTTAACTGTTCTTCACTTAAAAAGCATTTTTCAGCAATACATTTCACCGTCCAGGGCTGCTGAAGGCGAGATTCTATTTCATTAAAAACCGTCTGAACCCGCATGGTTGAATTTATCGGCTTTGTTTCAACCCCGGTTAATAACGTTAACAGCTCACTGATGAGCAATTTTCGATAACTGACTCTTCCGTTAATTTCATTATGAAGCAACGCCATTAAAGACCAGATCAGTTCACATTGATAAAACGGAACAATGACCTGTCCCATTCCACCGATATCACCCCAGTTTTCATCATCGGGCAGCAACATCCAAACCATTTTCCACTCGACCTTCGGATCTTTGATTTCAAAACGGAAACATGTTCCGGCAGGTAAAATAGTGAGTGTATTAGGCCCTATTTGGGTTTGGCTTGTTGGGGTCGTCAACACCCCCTCCCCGGATAAAGTGAATAACAGAGTATGGACATCAACGCCATTTCTCTCTACGCGATAACCGTCGTAGAGTTCCGATAATCCTGCCACATGAAACAAGCCTCCTCCTTCAAGCTCTGGTATATCAGACATGGTAAGAAAACGTTCTTTACACGCATCAGAAAGGTACACAGAGTCTTTCCACTCAGTTGGAGCGATAAAATCATCAATGACAGATTCAAACAGGTTTTCGTTATTTCCGAACATTTCCTTATCCATATTTCACTATTATATTTGGCTCATATTTATGAGGGGTTATTATGACTGTCTATACTGCACCAACTACATCATCACATCTGTTAACCAGGGTGGCTAAACTGGCCTTCCCTGTCGCTTTGCAAAGTGCTTTAGTTGCCATTCTGGCTCTTGCGGATGTCTTAATGGTCAGTGATTTTGGTAAAGAAGCCACGGCTGCCGTCGGTATTGCCTCCAAATGGCATTTTGTCGCGATCATGATTATGGCAGGTTTAGCCACATCAAATGGAGTGCTGGTATCACAATACTGGGGAAGAGAAGACAAAAGTTCAGCAAAAACAGTGTCATTACAAGCAATGAAACTAGGTTCGGCTATTATCCTCCCGGTGACTCTGCTTATTACTCTATTGTCAGATTCCATTATGCTGCTTCAGACATCAGACCTTCAGGTGATCAGCCTTGGCTCTCAATACCTGTGGTATAGCTTTCCGGTATTGATTCTGACTCACCTTGTGATTGTCATCGAGTCCAGCCTACGCTCCAGCAACGATGCCGTTCTGCCTCTGCTGGTCGGAGCCATTACGATCGTCATTAATATCGGATTAAACTTCTGGCTGATAAAAGGTGGGCTGGGCATTGAAGCCATGGGTGTCTCGGGTGCAGCGTTAGCTACCACTATCTCGCGGGTCATCCAGATCACCATCCTGTATCTGACACTTTGGCAACGCAGACACTGGCTGATCGTAACCCCCACACTGGCCAATGGCAGCAAACTCTGGAAGTCCTATTCTTCTCTGGCTCTGACGAATGCCGCAAACGCTCTGCTGTGGGCGATAGGAACCCTGACCTATCAGATGATTTTCGGTCATCTCGGAACCACTGAACTGGCCGTATTCAGTATGCTGGGGCCTTTTGAAGCGCTCTGTTACTCCGCTTTCATGGGGATTTCTGTTGCCTGTTCCGTACTTCTCGGCCAGTCTTTAGGCCGTGACGAATTTGCACAGGCTCAGGATATGACTAAGCTCTTTCTTCGCTATGTACTTATATTCGGCCTTGTTCTTGGCAGCCTGTTACTGGCAGGAAGAGAAACGCTTATCGACTGGCTGAACTTGTCCAGCCCTGAATTATACTCACTGGCCCTCCCGGCAATATCGATTCTATGCTGTGGGATCTGGTTACGGATGCTGAATATGATCATCATTAACGGTATTCTGAGAGCCGGTGGTGAAAATCTGTTTTGTATCAGAATGGACTTTATCGCTATGTGGGTAATTGGTATTCCCCTGACCACTTATGGCGCTTTTATCGGAGAATGGGGGTTTAAATGGGTCTACGTGCTTATGCTTTCAGAGGAAATTGTCAAATTTTCACTCTGTTTCCATCGCTACCTACAGCGTAAATGGATGAATAACCTCACCCTTCAGCACAGCTAACCACAGACAGAATAATTTTAGAAGGCCCAAGCTTTTGTACTTGGGCCTTTATTCACTTACCTACTCGTCTGATTCATTTTTCATGCTTTGCATTCGTTGATAACGATTCGACATATTCGGCTTCGGTTTTTCCGGAACAGCTTGTCTGGCATGAATCAGATGCCGGACAGATAGAACAGGATGCGGCAATAGCATCCTGGGACCGGCATAGCGCATCACTTTCTTTATTTCTTCTTTGGGTTCCGGTTTATAACAATGAATCGGGCACTTGTTACATACGGGCTTTTCCTCTCCATATGGACACCGGTCCAGCTTTGTGACAGCGTAACTAAAAAGCTCTGCGCAATGAGAGCATAAAGAGCCTTTCTTTTCTGACTGGTGATGATCCCGACAATATATGGTTATCATCGCTTGAATGGTTTTATATTCAGCAATGAGCTTTTTTGTTAACAGTTTCATCTGTATTTACTTTACTGCTTTAAGGTAAAATCTCATTTCGATTCTAACAAATATTCAAGTGATATATCGCTTACAATAAGCCCGTTACCGTGATTAATGTAACGACATTTTATCCAGAATGCAGTAATAAGTGAGTTTCATGTTATCTATTTTTGATATCTACAAAATTGGAGTTGGCCCTTCCAGCTCTCACACAAACGGCCCGATGCTGGCCGGGTATGACTTTAGCCAAACATTATCGACACAAATGGATAAAGTCGCGAGGATACAGGTGGACTTATATGGGTCTCTTTCTCTGACGGGCAAAGGGCACCATACCGATAAAGCTGTCATTCTCGGACTGCTTGGACACCGCCCCGACTCGATCGATATCGGCCCCGCAACCGCGTTGATGATCGAAAACCTGAATACCAACCACTTGGTACTGAACGGATCACACACTGTCACGTTTAATATACAGTCCGATATTCTCTTCCATAACTCCAGCCTGCCTTTACATGAAAATGGAATGACTATTTCTGCTTTTGATGATAAGGGTACTCGAGTTCAGAGTGAAACCTATTACTCTGTTGGTGGCGGCTTTATTGTGACCGAGCAAGAGCTAAAACAGGGAGATTTGACTACCAATACAGCTGTTGAATTCCCGTTTCACTCCGCTGACGAACTGTTACAACAGGCAGAAAATAACGGTTTTTGTCTGGGAGGACTGGTTTTGCGAAATGAGCAGGCCTTCCGTACTGATGAAGAAATTGATAATAAAGTTAACCAGATATGGCAGGTTATTTCTGCCTGCGTCAGTAAAGGTCTGCATACCGAAGGGGTATTGGAGGGCGGACTGCATGTTACCCGCCGGGCACCGGCTCTGTTGAAAAAGCTGGAAGCTAACCGCGCTCTTACCAATGATCCTATGGAGATCATGGACTGGATTAATGCCTACGCTTTTGCTGCCAGTGAAGAAAACGCTTCTGGCGGCCAGGTCGTGACCTCTCCGACCAATGGAGCATCCGGTGTCATCCCAGCGGTATTGATGTATTACAATGAATTTATCCGGACGCTGGATACGGCACAATTGCGAGATTTTTTTGCTGTCTCAGCGGCTATTGGTATGTTGTACAAAATGAATGCCTCGATATCGGGCGCTGAAGTCGGTTGTCAGGGAGAAATCGGCGTATCATCGTCCATGGCGGCTGCCGGCCTGACCGCTCTAAGAGGAGGCAGTAATGAGCAAATTTGCATGGCAGCCGAAATCGCCATGGAACATTCATTAGGAATGACCTGCGATCCGATAGGAGGTTTAGTTCAGGTTCCCTGTATTGAGCGCAATGCAATGGGCGCGATTAAAGCTATCAATGCGTCACGCATGGCTTTAAAGAGAACCAGTAAATGTTTAATATCTTTAGATAAAGTTATAGATACCATGTATCAGACCGGGAAAGATATGAATAAAAAATACCGTGAAACCTCTCTCGGAGGGCTTGCAGTCATTCATCTGGCCCCACCTTGTGAATAAAAATCACTTATCCCACTACTGTTTTTTTACTCAATAAGCTACGCTGAATAGTGAATACAGCCATTTTAAGAAGTAATAATGAAAATGACTTATCAACCCTCAGAGCCAGACAGCCCAACCGAGAATACGGTGGCACAGAAACCTTCTGTTGCAAAACCATGGCTGAACAGCTTTCCTTCCGATGTGCCTGAAACAATTGACGCAGGCAGGTATCAGAATATTAATGAAATGTTCAAAAATGTCTTTGCCGCTCATTCTGACAAGGCTGCATTTATCAATATGGGGCATTCATTAAGTTATCGTGATTTAGAAGAAAAAAGTCGTGCGTTTGCTGCTTATCTGCAAAATACACTGCATATGAAAAAAGGCGATCGTATCGCGCTGATGATGCCTAACCTGCTTCAGTATCCGATCACTATTTTAGGTGCATTAAAAGCCGGACTGGTGGTGGTTAACGTTAACCCTCTCTATACACCCAGAGAACTGGAACATCAGCTAAGGGATTCCGGAGCTACCGCCATCGTCGCGGTCACCAACTTTGGTAACAACCTGCAGCAGGTCGTCGCAAAAACCAGCATTAAACACATTATTCTGACTCGTATTGGCGATGAACTGGCCCCCCACAAACGCACCCTGGTTAACTTTGTGGTTAAATACGTGAAGAAAATGGTTCCTAAATATAGTCTTCCGGGTGCCATTTCTCTTAAACGAGCCCTAACCCAGGGAAAAAGTCTCTCCTACCACGAGCCTGATCTTGGTCCCGACGACCTTGCTTACCTTCAGTATACCGGTGGAACAACGGGCCCGGCTAAAGGTGCGATGCTCACGCATCGTAATATTGTCGCCAATGTGTTGCAGGTCTACGCCCACTTTGCCCCTCGAACACTGCTGGAAAATGAACATGCGGTCACGCCACTACCGCTGTATCACATTTTTGCAAATTCAGTCAGTATGATGCTGATCATGTACTTTGGCGGTACAAACCTGCTGATCACGAATCCACGGGATCTCGATAGCATGGTTAGTGATCTGAAAAAATATCCGTTTACGATGATCTTCGGCCTTAACACCCTGTTTAATGCTCTGAATAACCATGAGGGGTTTCGCTCGCTGGACTTTAGCAGTGCGAACTTTACCATCGCCGGAGGTATGGCAACTCAGAAACACGTCGCAGAAGAGTGGCAGAAAATAACCGGTATGCCGATCATTGAAGGTTATGGATTGACAGAATGCTCTCCTGTCGTCGCAGGCGGAGTTCATACTCAGCAGTCCTTTATCCATTCCGTTGGAGTCCCAATGCCCAGTACGGATATTCGTATTGTTGATGATGAAAATAACGAGCTCAATATCGGTGAAATCGGAGAAATTCAGATCCGCGGCCCACAGGTCATGAAAGGCTACTGGCGACAAGATTTAGAAAGCAATGCCGTGATGCACGATGACGGCTGGATCAGTTCCGGTGATATCGGAAAAATGGATGACAACGGCTTTATTTCCATCGAAGATCGCAAAAAAGATATGATTCTGGTTTCCGGGTTTAATGTCTTTCCTACCGAAGTCGAAGAGGTTGCTACTCTTCATTCCAAAGTAACCGAAGCTGCCGCCATCGGTGTACCTGATGATATTACCGGAGAGAAAGTTAAATTGGTTGTCGTTACCAATGGTTCCGTCACTGCAGACGAAATTAAGAAACACTGCCGCAAACACCTGACCAGATATAAAGTCCCCAAAGTAATTGAGTTCAGAGATGAATTACCAAAAACGAACGTCGGTAAAATCCTGCGCAGGGAGCTGAGAGATTAAATCGTCACAGGCAGATAGTCTGTCCCGGCATCCGGTTTAGCCTGCTCTTGAAAACAACGATAAGTATGGCTGATAAGGTACGGTTCTACCTGTACTAATGAATTTGCTGTCGCTTTCTGACATTGCGCAGACGCGACAGCATACGCCTCTTCCATTTCCTTATCCAACCGATAGCTGCCAGCTAAAAACAAATAATGCTGTAGTGAATCCATATTCATTTGTCTAAGCTCAGGGCATAGCTGCTTAAGTTTGGATATGACCACCGTTCGCTCTCCGGAAAGAGATTTACTGTGCATTTTCAGGAGATTAAATTGCAGCATTTCTTTTTTACACAGAACCGCCCCGCCTTTCCATCGTTTGATCTCCAGCTCAAACTTCTTACGATACATATAGCTTAATGCGTCATCACTCTGAGCCACGTACAATAAACTTCGCAGGTATCGGAAATACGTTGGTGGTGAGTCACGAAAGGTATTTTTTACGGCTCGATAACAATACTGATAAACTTTCTGAGACTGCTCATACTTTTGCTGGATAAGGTACAGGGCTGCAAGCAGTTCCTGACGGGCATAATTATCAGGGATTAACCTGCAGGCATGAAAGAGAATATCGACCGCTTTCTCAATTTTCCCCAGGTTCAGTTCCAGCTTCGCTTCGATATCCAGCGCTGTAACACTGTAGCGTTCACACCTTAAACGATACTCCTGAAGTGTTTTTCTCGCTTGTTTGAACTGACCATTTTCAATAAGCGCATTACTTAGTCTGAGATACAACCAGTCAGTATCATCGTTAGCACTCAGGTGGTTAAGCATGGACCGGTAAAGCCGCACCGCTGCATCGTAGTCACTGGCTTTTTCAAACAGTTCTCCACGAAATTTCTGTATAGAATAGAAATAATCCGGATAGGTGAACTCAAGTTGATTGCATAATGACAGCATAGAAGTTGAGTCGGTCTCCTCCAATGGGGATTCATCATCAGACCTGTACAGCTCGCTCAGTGCTTGTTTGCACTTCAACAGAGAACAAATGCTTTGCCTTATTTCTGTTACGCCCCAAGCAGCAACAACCATTCCGTCAATACCGGTATCCTGCACATCGCGAATCGTATCGGGTTTATCAGCTTTAGCCCAGACAACAAAAACAGCGTCTTTTCGTAGTAAGTTACCGTAGGTAAGTTCTTCAAACAGAAGTTTTGCACTCCAGTTCTTATCTATCACCTCACTGGCAATAATGATGTCATAAGAGGTTCCTGTCGCCCGCTGCAAAGCATTTCTACCATTGTTTGCACTATGTATTCTGGCTTCCTTTACTTCCATGCTCCTTAAAATCAGGTGAGCATTTTTTGTCACTGAGAACGAGTCACTGACAATTAAGGCATTTATATTTCTTAGTTTAACCACTTGTATTAGCCAACAATATTTATCAAAACACTGAGTCAACCTTTCGTTGATGCCAGACCTAAGGTATTTTTATCTGATAAACTTTATCATTAATAGGAGTGCTATTAATTGACTATTTTCCTACCCTCCCGAGAATTGGGCTTGGTCTCACATATTTCTTGATTTTCTTTTTTATTATTCAATTTTTCTTTTGTACTGGTCGCTATACTTTATATTTTTCTGCTCACCGGTTTTTGTTAGGCATAATAAAACACCCCGGCACATACCAGGGTGTAAATAAATCTCATTTTTATTTTATAGGATAGAAACGGAACTGTACGTTATAGGCATCGCTGGATAAGCTATACAAGACATTAACAAAATCGGCAATATTAAAGATCCATGTGTCTTCTGTAAATTCATGACAATATAAAGTAAGCGGTAATGTATCCACTGGACATTCTACTGCATCAGGGATTGAGGCTAAACTAGCACAGTCATACACAGTGCCGTTGTACTCAATATCCCCTAACTCGTAATCTGACACTTCTGTACAGCAGAATTCAGTCGCCGTACAGCCATCATCCAGACAAGCTTCATCACTGCTAGATTCATAACAAACAGAGCCTGTAAAAGTAAATAGCCCGGTCAAATCAGTAGCTTTTTTAGCACCTTTTCCTTTTGTCTCAGGATCCCAACGGGTAAGCATACATCCATCAACGCCACATTCATCAGGAAGATATACACCGTCACCACTGATAACACCCATTAACCAAACTACGTCTCCATTTTCATCCATATCACCAATAATAGGGATACTTCTTCCATCAATACTAAAATCTGGAGAGCCGTCGTCAGTCGGTTTACCTAATACTCGTCCATATACCGCATACCCGTTTTTGTTACCTGGCAACCGGACAACCGCTGGATCATTACCAGAATAACCCGTACAAGCATCTGTTACCTGAAGCGCATCATTATTTAGATCAGAATCATCTCCCGTTTTTTTAGCTGGTCCACTTCGTCCTGATTCCATCAAAACCTGAATATTTTCACTACCTCTTGGCATGTTGACAACATTGCCATACTCACAGGTGAAGCTGTAATCTTCCGTTGAAGCCGGGCACTCTCCAACCGGAAATTTTTCACCTACTGAATAAGGAGCATCCTCAATATCCCCACCAGTTAAAGGCACAATAGTAGCGATTTCAATATAAGTTTCGCACTGATGATCAGCTTTTTTACCATGAAACAGCAAGTTAAAATGTTCACCACTAGGAAAACCGTTTCCTAAATACATCCCTTCATCATTGATAGGTTTTGCTGCATAAACTGATGACATAATCATCAGCATAACTGCAAGAAAAGAACCTATTTGCTTGATAATGCACCCCATGATTGCCTCCATTATATTTTGGGCTCAATAATATTATAGAAACAACCATAAAATAGTCTAATTCATTAATATATCATTTATTCTATTTAAAAAAACAAAATAACATATGATTATATAAATAAATTACTTTTCTAATTTTTATAGATATTAGCATCAATAACTTAAAATATAATAACAAAAAAACAATAGCATATTGCATATAACCAAATCCAGTTAACAAGATATCCTTTTAATTTTTAATAGTCCAAAATCATTAATAACCAATAAACCAAATCAACACTTTATCATACTATTTTTTTAGTTAATTACTCTTACTCCACCATAAAGTTTATCTTTTTCTATTAGTCTTTTTCTTTTGTCGTATATTGTTCTTATGTTTAATTTGATCATATTCTTTACAAATAACACGAATAAACATAAGTACTCCAATAACAAACAAAAGTGCAATGACTCCGTTAATCACATCACAAACGGCTTCTGGGCGACATGGCAGGTAGATTTCAATTTCAACGGGCATCAACAATTACCATCACGATGTAGGTGAGTCCTTTGGATTAAGACCGATGATTTATGTTATTAATTTCACATTTTACTATGTGAAAAGACCATGAACTCACACTAGACTTATTAAGTAATACAGAGGTTATTTCTATTGTTATCGGTAATACAACCATGCGCAACTCAGAATCCAATTACAGTCATTTCACATGGGAATCGTCGGCGATGACCAATACAGGCCGGATACGAAAAATCAATCAGGATGCCTTTCTGGAACGAAAGGAATGCGGTCTGTGGGTTGTCGCGGATGGAATGGGCGGTCACAACTCAGGTGAAGTTGCCAGTAAAGCCGTGATAGACGCAATGACAAACGTTCAGCTGCCAGACACGTTAAGCGGGAAAATCGACATTTTGGAAGCTGCACTAAAATCCGTCAATTATCAGCTACTTATTAAGGCACGAAAATTCGGCCCGGATGGAGTAATTGGAACCACAGCCGTTCTGATGTTTGTTCATCATGATCAATGCATTTTACTTTGGGCGGGTGACAGTCGCGCCTACCGTTTTCGGGAGCAGCATTTAATGCAACTGACAAAAGATCATAGTTATGTGCAGCAATTGGTTGACAAAGACCTGCTCACCAAAGACGAAGCGGAACATCATCCATTTTCTAACCTCGTCACTCACTCAGTCGGGACTTCTGAAGAGATATATGTAGATTTTGCCGATAGTGAAATTGAGCCGGACGATCTTTTCTTACTTTGCAGCGACGGGTTAAACAAAGAACTGAGCGACGCAGAAATCACCCAAGTTCTTTCTGCTGGTGGTTCATTAAAAGAAATGAACCAGCGACTTATAGAGCAGACGTTAACTAAAGGTGGTCACGATAATGTGACTACCTTGTTGATCAAAGCCAGATCTACATCGTAGCCTTCACTACCCCACTAACTGTAGCGACATATCTCACGGACCGGACACTCATTGCATTGCGGGGTTTTATTACAGAATCGTTTAGCATGTTCAACTAACAATGCATGATAATAAGCGTACAGCTTCGGGTCTTCCGGTAAGGCTCTTGTTATAACCTTCTGGTAAACATGATAGTCCTCTGGTATGTCCAGCCCGATTCTGGAAAATATACGCATGGTATAAGCGTCAATAACAAAAGAAGGTTTATCTATCGCGTACACCAGAATGGAATCTGCCGTTTCCGGGCCAACACCAGAAATAGCCAGCAATTCCTTCCTCAGAACCCCCTTCTCTGTGTGGCGCAGTTTCTCTATATCGTATCCATACCGTTTAAACCAATGTGTCAGCGCTTTTAGTCGGACCAATTTCTGATTATAAAAGCCACTCGGACGAATACGCTCTGCCAGTTCATTGTCCGGCATTTGCTCAATGGCTTCTGGTATCATCTGCCCCCTGAGGTTATCCAGAGCCATCTCAACATTTTTCCAGTTCGTATTTTGCGTCAGTACTGCTCCAATCATTACCTCATACGGGCTTTCCGCTTCCCACCACGGAAACTCACCATAATACCGTTTCAGCCGGTCAAACACGGCGTTGATCAGCTCCAATTCCAGTAATTGTTGTTTAGCCGGTAACCCAAATGCATAACCAGTCAATTTTCGGTTGGAGCCTATGACCCGGTGACAAGGAATAATAATAGGGAGTGGATTTTTATTGTTTGCCATTCCGACAGCCCGGCTGCTATCCGGGTTCCCTACCGCTATTGCTATCTCTTTATAACTCGCGCTCTGACCATAAGGGATATGAGTCAATGCTTTCCAGACATTTTGCTGAAAGTCTGTTCCTTGTCCCGCCAGCCTGAGTTCAAAATGCTGACGAGCACCGCACAAATACTCGCTTAGTTGTCTCCTGACTTCTTCAAACCGATGAGGGGCATGTTCAGCATCAGGATCGAGAACAACCGGGCGGGTGTCATTATCGATAAACAGGTGTGTAAGGCCGTCGACATCACCTAAGACAACGACAGGACCGATACGGGTGTTAAACCGA
This sequence comes from Vibrio albus, assembly GCF_003144035.1. Taxonomy (GTDB): domain Bacteria; phylum Pseudomonadota; class Gammaproteobacteria; order Enterobacterales; family Vibrionaceae; genus Vibrio; species Vibrio albus. The sequence goes on along the minus strand of NZ_QFWT01000010.1, from coordinate 10,600 downwards.
TCATAATATTGGCGAAGTTTTGTTCTAATCATATCAATAGGCTAACGCTTTCTGAGGATTTAACGGAGATGGCTCTCCTTGTAGACACATCCCCAGTCTACGTCTATTTTTATATTAATCAAAGAGATCTTATCGGGAATAAGGATGCCTATGCCAATTCAATCCCCTCTTGCTGCTATCAGCGCTGATGGTGACATTGTTTGGCCTGGTAGCCTCTTTGATGATCCGTGAACCGGATGCTCCCAGGAAAGCAAAACCCTTTTTTGTCAGTTTCTTTCTTACTTCTGCCATTATTATTCTGCTACTCAGTGTCGTTCCAACGTTTCACTCTCCGCTGGAACACAAGATTATGGATATTTTCTTTATTCTGAATATTGCCGTTTTATCCATCGGAATGGCAGTCCGATTTCAGAAATATTTTATTGAAAGAGTTTATTATATATTTTTATTTTTTTACCTTATATTTCACATGACCGGTCCGTATTATCTGATATTGCCGGTAATCTTTGGCATTATTAATAGCATCTTCATTATTTGGCTGATACTTACCCGACAACCGAAACCAAACCGAGCAGATTTTGGCCTTATTGTAACGCTCCTTATGTGGTTTAGTGTCCTGTTATTTGACCTCTCTAATCATATAAGTCATGATCATCAAGACTTTTTAAGTAAACTTATGCTTACCAATCTTATATTTGCGCCAGCATTTATTTTCGGTGTTGGTATCTTTTTACTTGCTAGTTATATGATGGACAGTAATATCCTGCTCGAACGGTTGGCCTCGAAAGATGAATTAACAGATATGCTCAACCGTCGGGCATTATTCGAGAAAATCACCGCCCAAATTGACTACTTAAAACGTAAAAACCAACCGGCTTCAATCATTATCGCAGATATCGACTATTTCAAGAAAATCAACGACAGTTATGGGCACGACGCTGGTGATGAGGCTATTAGACACTTTTCGTCTATTATCAAAGGTGTTATCAGGAACTATGATATTTCCGCCCGTTATGGTGGTGAAGAGTTTATTATATTTTTACCCGGAGTGAACACGGACACCGCGTTAACGGTCGCGGAAAGGATCCGATCTCAGTGTGAATCTAATGTACTGTCTTACAAGGAAAATAATATTTATTTCACCGCAAGCTTTGGCGTATCAGAATTTCAGTTTGACAAAAGGCCTGATGTATCAATAAATATTGCCGATCAGGCTTTGTACACTTCTAAGCACACCGGACGAAACCGGGTCAGTCTTAAATAGTTCACTAAGGTGCTCCCCTAATACTCATGATCCATTTCTACTGATACTGACGAGAACTAAGATATTATTTCCAAATCGCTTAACTACTCACTTTTATCGTTCAACACATACACTACACTGGGAACATTGGTATCATATGGAGAGATAAAATGAATGTCGCATCCGTGTTTCATGTGAACTTAAGAGAAATGATTACCGCCATCGAAACCTCGGTTTCTCTGGTCGGTATAGATGATACCAATCACGGCAAACGTGTGGGTTATATGGCCTGCCAACTAGGGCATGAGCTTGGCTATAGCCAGCAGGATCTGCAATATCTCTTTGAGCTGGGCATGCTGCATGATATCGGAGTTTCCTCCAACCATACACACAGTAATCTCGTCGCCAATTTTGCCTGGGATAACGCGCAGGAACACTGCGACATCGGTTACCAGCTACTGAAGGACTTTTCCCCGCTTTCTCATTTTGCAGTGCCAATACTGTACCATCATACGCCATGGAGTGAGCTGAATAAAAAAGAAATAAAACCCCGGGATGCCATGATGGCGAACCTGGTTTTTCTGGCTGACAGAATCGACACATACGGAGCCGGTCATTATGGAAAGGATATTCTGATAGCCAGACATCACATTACGAACACAATAGTCGAAAAAGGGAGCCACTATTTTGCGCCCGAATTCATAGAGGCTTTCCTGGATATTCAACAATCAGAGTCATTCTGGATCGCGCTGGAAGATCAACATATAACCCGCTATGTATGGGATATGAGCAAGGAAAAAAGTAACACCATCATTAGCCTTGAACAGCTTAAGCAGCTGTCCCATATTCTGGCATACATTGTCGACCAGAAAAGCCCGTTCACCGCACAACACTCCGCTAAGGTCGCGGAGCTGGCAAGGTATATTGCCGTTGAATATGGGATGACAGAAACCCAGTGCGATATGATCGAAATAGCCGGATTGCTGCATGACTTAGGTAAACTCAGAACGCCCGATGAAATTCTGGAGAAGCCGGGCGGCTTGGATGAACTGGAACGCGCGATCATGAATCAACACAGCTATGAAACCTATGAAATTCTGCGCCATATTACCGGACTGGAAGATATTGCTAACTGGGCCTCTTTTCACCACGAAGGTTTAAACGGTAGGGGCTACCCTTTCCATCCAAATCAAAACGCCATTACGATGGAAGCCAGAATTGTTGCCGTGGCTGATGTGTTCCAGGCGCTAGCGCAGAAACGCCCTTACAGAGAAGGGATGCCAATAGAAAAAATACTAAGCATACTGAAAGAGATGACAGAGCAAGGCAAACTGGATCCGGCGATTGTCAGCTTGGTATACAAACAACAGAGTCATTGTTATGAAATAGCATCGTAAAACAATCTGGATTATTTTGATAGTAACGGCGAAACGTATTACTCGCAGTAAGGACACAAACATGAAACCTATCATCGCCGGCCACCGGGGGGTGGCCGGACACTATCCCGAGAATACCCGATGCAGTATTCTGGCAGCTATTGACCTCGGTTTAACCTGGATTGAAGTAGATATTCAGCCCACAAAAGATAATCACCTGGTTGTGATTCATGACCATACGATAGACAGGTGCAGTAACGGAACTGGCCGCGTTGACAGTTATACCCTTGAAGAATTGCGCACGTTCGATTTCGGCAGTTGGTTCGCTTCCGAATTCACCGATGAAACTATCCTGACACTGGAAGAACTGCTCGATATTACCACCGCGCACAATGTGGGACTGAATCTGGAAGTGAAACTGGATCGGATATTGATTAACCAGGGCGTGGTAAAAACGGTCGTAACAACATTGCGCAATATTTTAGCCCGCTCAGCCGTCGATAAAACCCAAATTCTATTATCCAGCTTTTCTGAAGAAGTCATGAAGGAGTTAGCGGATCTCTGCCAGAACTACAGACTCGGCATGATCAGTGAAAAACTCACCAGTGATACAGTTGAACAATTGCAGACTATTGGTGCTTATAGTTGCCACCTGAACTACAAAAAAACGACTGGAGATGATATCAACCTGCTGCACAAAGCCGGTTACCAGGTCTGGTGTTATACTGTAAATCAGCCTGATGATTTTCCGCTGCTACATAGAGTTGATGCCATTTTCAGTGATGATCCGCAGCAGTTTATAGAGTAATACCACACATCGTTTTCTGGTGCCTGAACCAGTATGACAGGCACCTGCCCTTTTCATTACGGACGTAATATTTAGCTAAAAATCTGGTATACGCTTATTATAATTAAGTTATAGGGACAATGATCTCAAGATAAATACAACAAAAGGAAAGCTATGTCTTTCAACCTGCAATATTTACTTCCTAAGAAAATTTACCGGCAGGTATTTTTTAGCTTTTTGCTGGCTTTGATCCTCATCATCTCTATTGTTGCTCTTATCACTAACCTTTCAAACCAATCAGGAAATGCAGAAAAATTCCAGCTACAGGCCATTACTGTTGCACATAACATTCGCCTGTACGATGAAATATTAACCATGTCCGCGCGTATGTCTGCTTTCACTGGAAATACAGACTGGGACGAGCGTTATCAGTACCACGTCATCAGACTCGATGAACAACTCGCAAAAGCCGTATCCCTTTATCCTGAAGCATCAGAAATAATTAATAGTATCAGTGAAGCTAATCTTCGCCTGGTATCAGACGAAGAAAAAGCGATGAGCCTGGCAAATGAGGGAAGGTTAAGTGAAGCTCAGGTTTTGTTACTTAGTCCCGCCTATGAAAAAAATAAGGCAATCTATCAAACAGGGTTAAATGCGCTTATAACCCAACTTGAAGAAGAACAACAAAAACAACAAAAAGAAAGCCATGAGCTCTTTTTTATCACTATTTTTGCATTTCTGATATTACTTACCGCACTGGGCTTTATCCTCTGGAAGATGATGAATGTGCTTATACTACGACTGGAAATTGAAAATACACTCGCGCTGGTCGCTAAAAAACTACTCATACCCGTTCCTGAAACTATCGATGAAGATATCAGTTGGACATTAAATCTTATCGCAGAAAAGGCAGAAGCCGACTATGCTTTTTTTGTTTTAAAAAGAACGGGAAAACACACAGCGGTTATTAGTGAATGGGGCCTGCCGGACAGCCATGAGCATGATAACTCTCAATACAATCAAATCGCCGAAGCAGTTGCTCGATTAGAACCCAACGAAAACAGTTCCGATATCTTCAGCCCTTCCGCTACGCTGCTCAATATGGGGTTAAGCCAAATTATAGGCCAAAGTCAATCTGATGGTAACCGGCACTGTTACCAACTCTGCCTTCTCAATCCCCGGTATAAGGAGTTCAACTGGAGCCAAAAAGAGTCTAATGTTCTGTCCCAGATTATTGACGTAATTACCAGAGCTCTGGACTCAATAGATAAAATACGCCAGCTTCGGTTACTGGCTGAGAGAGATTGCCTCACCAATTTGCTCAATCGCCGTAAGTATATGGAAATACTAAAACAGGAATGGCAACGATACACACGTTTTCATACTTCTTGCGCCATTATGATGCTGGATATTGACCATTTTAAGAACGTGAATGACACCTTTGGCCATACGGCCGGAGATCTTGTATTAGCAGAAGTCACCTCTGTCATGCAACAGACTGTCCGCCATATTGATACCGTTGGACGCGTTGGCGGAGAGGAGTTTTCAATCCTACTCCCGGGCGTTGATAGAGAAGAAGGCAATATCATTGCCGAACGAATTAGAGAAAAGATACAGGCCACCCGAATAGAAACGGGTGAAAACACCATTCAGGTAACAATAAGCATAGGTATTACTATGTTTGACTGCCATGATGAGAATGGAACCGTCGCATTAAGCCGAGCGGATAAAGCTTTATATAAAGCAAAGGAAAATGGCCGAAACCAGGTTATCTGCGATTATCGTCAATAACGTAACCAATAAAGCCTTCAGACAAACACGTGAATCTGGCTCAATTTTCATGCTTTATGAACCCAAGTAAGGCTCTCCGCTGCTAGACTTAAAATAAGCCTATAATAGCTGATTGGGAGAATAATAATGAGTTATAAGCATATTTTAGTCGCGGTTGACTTATCGGAATCCAGCCAGATGGTAATCGATAAAGCGATTTCATTAGCCAAAGACGCTGATAGCAAACTTTCATTTGTTTTCGTAGATGTTGACACCGTTTTTCTGGCACCTAAAGATGAACAGGCACTACAGAAAAAGTTACAGGCACTGGCTGAACAGAGCGAATATCCAATTACAGAGACCTTAGTCGTCATCGGCGATCTCCATATCAAGCTCTCAAGTATCGTTAAGAAAATGGATATTGATCTGGTGGTATGCGGTCACCACCATAAATTCCTGAGTCGTTTATTCTCTTCTGTTCCTAAGCTGGCTAATGCCGTTGAGGCTGATTTATTAGTTATCTACCTTGATCAATGAAATGAGCAGTAGCCAGGGCGTGTTGACATTCATATTTCGTCCTAAAAGGATATGCATCAGGGCAAAGTGCCACAAGTATCGAGCCCTGATAACGAGCCTGTCGCCCCCAGTTGCTCTTCAACACCTCACTTGTCAGCAGAATGTCAGTTCTGAGTGAAACAGAGTGCCTGTCACTCTTTCATTTCTGTTAATTTAACTCCCTTACCATTGTTACCGGTTTCGTTCCCGACAGGCAATGATGTTATATGCATGTGATTCACATCTCAAAATTCAACCTTTGTCAGGCCAACGTCAGGTTATCGTCAAACCAAAAACCAGTTCTTGTTTTGAAATATGACGAAGCTAGTCTCTGTTTCGCGTGGACAGCAGTGGTTGCCGGTAACAACCCTGAACTGGATACTACCGTTGTTGTTGATATGGGTCAGAAGCACAGAAACCAATGGTTTGTTGATGCTATGGGCTACCATGGCGAACGTCTTAAAACCGATAAAGACGGTCTACTGACTGTTAACGTTAAGGGCAGTGAGACAGTGGATGTCGACGGCTATCTGGGCGTATGGGTTCCAGACGTTAAATAATAAGGTCATTTCTTTCAAAATAACCTTTAAACGGGGGGCACATGTAGCCCCCGAATTGATTTCAGAAACCACTCTTCTCACTTCAGGGCATCCCTAAGAGTTAGCACTTAATTTTTGATATATAGATCATTCTTTATCAAGGATCTTCAGAATCTGTTCTTTCTCCGCATCTGAAAACGCCAGACAATTTACTGCTGCAACATTTTCACGCAGTTGACCCGATGAACTGGCACCAATTAATACCGAAGAAACGCGTTCATCGACAAGTAACCAGGCCAGTGCCATTTGTGCAAGAGACTGTCCGCGCTGATTAGCGATATCAGCAAGAGCCTGGATTTTGGGCTGATAACGTTCAACCAGGCTAGCGTCCAGGTAGGAGCGTTGATTATCCGCGCGGGAACCCTGAGGAATACCATTCAGATACTTTTCGGTTAGCAATCCTTGTGATAATGGAGAAAAGGCGATCATTCCGACCCCAGCCTGACCTAACGTATCTAATAGCCCTTCTTCAACGTGCCGGTCAAACATCGAGTACCTCGCCTGATGGATCAGGCATGGCGTCCCTAACTGATTAAATATATCAAGTGCCTGTCGGGTCTGTTCCGGAGAATAATTCGACAGACCAACATAGAGCGCCTTACCCTGCCGAACCAACATATCTAAGGCGGATATTGTCTCTTCCAGCGGCGTATCCGGATCGGGCGTATGATGATAAAAGATATCGACATAGTCGAGGTTCATCCGTTTTAATGACTGATTCAAACTTGACACCAAATACTTACGTGACCCACCTACCCCATAAGGCCCAGGCCACATGTCATAGCCAGCCTTGGTTGAAATGATGAGTTCATCGCGATAAGAAGCAAGATCATGAGCCATAATTCTGCCCAACGTTTCTTCTGCGGCTCCGTAGGGCGGGCCATAGTTATTCGCCAAGTCAAAATGGGTAATACCTATGTCAAACCCCTCACGAAGTATATGACGCGCATTGGCAAACGAGTCATATTGACCAAAGTTATGCCATAACCCAAGTGACAAAACCGGCAAACTCAAACCACTGTTACCACACCGACGATATGGCATTGACTCGTAACGCTGTTCATCTGCGATATAACGCGCAATGGGAGCATGATCATTTATCTTCACAGATCATTTATCTTCATAAGTAAACTCTTACAATCCAAACTGATAGCAGTACAAAAGCTCAACATAGCGCATTTTCAGAACGAGCAAACTTTCACACCAAAGAGTTGTGATAACGATTACAAAATAAAAATACATTAATTAAAAGGTGTTATTAGAGAGAATCGCTATGTTAATAACCATACCCCTATAAAATATGGTTACGTTTACATCTTTCATGCAGAAAAGCACTACCGAAATAGTCAAGTCAATAGCCATACCATAGGTCTGGTTGAAACACGATGTGCTTTATCCAGTTTCAGGGTATGGCTGTATTTTAAAAGTATATCAACGAAAGATGTTGATACAACCATAAGTTGATATTTCTGTTTTATTAAATTTCAATGAGTTAAACAAAAAACAACCATATGTTGATATCAGAGAAAACAACCATATGTTGATATTTTTGTGATAAGTTGAGTTGAGACTAAAAACTTGCGTAAGAAACTTTCTTACGCAAAAATGACCCTCAATTCCCCTTTCACCAACAGAATCGCTTGGTGATCACAATACTGAAGATCACAACTTTAGCCGACAGCTCCGTAACTCGGAGCTGGACAATTCTGAGTTAGAATAACTTTACAGTACAAATCTGAATAATGCCTTCATTTATTTGAACTTAGAGAGTTATAGTGCCAACAATTTTGTCAAAGCATCATTTTGTTATAATGCTCTTCAAAATCAGTTTTGATAAATACATCCTTAAATTTGGCAATAAATCTATCTGAATCGATTTCTCCAAGATCTGTAATGTTCACGGAGTCAGAGTGAGATTCTCTATTTATGAACCTGAAGAAAGGTGAAAATTCTGCATCCGTTTCTTCTAACTCATCCAAGGCGGCTTTTAAAGCTTCTGTCTTATGTACAAAAGAAAAGTAATACTCGAGAATATTTCTCATAATATTAGGTAAAACAATGTTATTTGTAGTGCCGTTTTGAGCATCTTTTATGATCTGCCAATATGATTGATAATCATTTTTTATATCACCTTTCTCCATAGGTAAAATGTTACTGTTCTTATTTTTTAATACCCTAAACAAATTACATTTGTTATCAAACTTGTCATTACCTGCATTATCTTTCCCTTTAGGTAGATATTTGATTATTTCATGAAGGTAATAGAGGCTATGAGTGAGTAAGATCACTTGTGCATATTGGTAGCCTTTAATCAGTCTTTTGTGTGTTAGAGCGCCTATTTCATATATGTAATTATGAGAAAGGCTCGATATAGGATCGTCTACAACAATAATTTTCTTATTTTTTGGGGTTGAGGAGTCACTGTTTACACTTCCTTGGCACAATTCTAAAAAGTATAGATAAGTAATAAGTGTTTTTTCTCCTTCACTGAGCGACTTATATACGTCATGACCGCTCGAAGAAGCACCTCGACATAAGTAATAATGGTTACTTTCTCCTGGTTTCTGTTTAATCTCGAAACCTTCTAAACCTATCGATTCTATTTGGTTGTTTATGCTGATTACAGACGTTTCAATATTGGTAATTAATTTGCGATTTTCAGCGATAACGTCATTTTGAGCTTGAATAGCTACGGTGAGGACTTCTTCTTCCCCTTTAACTTTTTCGATATCAGTTTTAATAGATTCAATTAAAGTATCATGAGCTTTTATAGCCTCATCGTATTTTATACGAACCAAAGACCAAAACTTCTTTTTAATAGCTGCGAGAGAGTCTTTTTTCCTGCTGAGTTTAGCGTTAAAAGCCCTTTTAGAAGCGTTTTTATCATTAATAATATCATTGAGATTCTGAACTAAATCAGACGTATATTCCAGGCTAACTTTGATGCTAGGATCAGCTAATTTTTGTCCTAGTTTAGTAAGGTTTGCTTGTAGTGCACCTAAAAGTTTTTCTTTTGCCAGGTCAAATTTTGTATCATTAAGAGCTGTATAGTGAGTAGCTGATAATGCTTCGTTTAAAATTTCGATAGATTGTTCATATCCGTTTTTTAGAGTCTTTAATTCATCCTTTTTTCTTTCATATGATATGTCAAAAAGGTTGTTTATATTTTCAATTAAATCCTTATCTAGAGCTTGTTGGCAAAACGGGCATTTACCTTCAGCATCATCGAGATAGATACGCCCTTTATCAACCCAAATAGAGTTTTGTAATTTCTTCACTAGCTCCGCTAAATAGCTTTCACTAGAGCCAACAATTACCTCATTTAAAATGGTATTTGATTCACTTGATTCCAAGTTTAAAACAACATTAGGAATCATACTTTTTGGTACAGCACTTTTATTATTTAGCTCTTTAGATTCAGTCGCTAAACTTTCAAACGTGTACTCAGGTTTTTCGATGAGGTCTGTTGTTAGAAGTTCATCATAAAACGCAGTAGCCGAACCTTTAAAGCCAATTAAACAGTGGTCTAGATCTTTTTTGTCATGCTCTTTTTTAATCTCAAAGCACTTATTTTTAATTGCTTTAATTTGGGCTATTTTTTTATCTTCGTGCTGTTTTTTAAGCGTTTGCTTTTGGGTTCTTTGCCCTTCTAATTTTACTATTTCTTCTTCAGCAGCACTTATAGCCTGTTCAGCCGTTATATTTGTTTCACCTAGAGTAAAAACTCCCTCAAAGCTATCTTGAGAGAAGTTTTTTTCAACAAAGTCTGTGTTATAAACCAGAATTTGATAGTCTTGATCGTTGGGTAACACGTAACTGCAATTGAAATAATTACTGTGCGTTGTGTCTTGCAAATATCTTGCTATTGTAGATTTTCCAGTGCCGTTATGACCATAAAACAGCACTACTTTTTTATTTGTGTTTAAATATACAGGGGTAGGGTTTTGAAAGCTCGCTACTCCTTGCATAGAAATTGATTCAATCATATGCCTAATCCTTGGTTATTGCTAAAAGCGACGTATAAACCTAACAAAAAACATTAAACATATATGTGTTGGAGATCTTGTTCTATAAGTTTTGGCGGTATATGTAGATATTAGAAACAACGAAAGTTTTAACTTTTCAATGAACTAAACACGTCTTGGGGCAAAGGTGAGTCAATTCAGTTTTAGCTATATGATGCAGAACTGAACTCACCTAATATTCTTTGTTAATTCATTTGTTCTGAATATCAAAGATGTTAATTATTCAAGACACATTTTTGCCTTAC